>NZ_JAVDXA010000001.1:0-2108681 GCF_031457695.1 Dyadobacter sp. BE31 | reverse complement strand
CACCTCTTCCCATCCCGAACAGAGAAGTTAAGCCCGGATCCGCCGATGATACTTGGTTCAAACCCGGTAAAGTAGGTAGCCGCCACAATTATTAAAACAAAAGCCTCGCAGTAATGTGAGGCTTTTTGCGTTTGGGGCCTGAATGTCCGGATCCGCCGATCATACTTGGACTGGGCGTCCCCGACTGGGCGTCCCCGACTGGGCGTCCCCGACTAGGCGTCCCCCACTAGGCGTCCCCGATCAAACCCGGTAAAGTAGGCGGGGCGCGCAGCCTAGACGCCACAATTATTAATCAAAAAGCCTCGCATTAATGTGAGGCTTTTTTGCGTTTATAGGGGTTTTGAATGCCTCACTCCTCCGTATTCTACCTAGGAATTCTAATAAGCCTAATTCTTCGCACTTGAACTATAAGCTGGAACTAGCGCCGGCAATTCGTGGTGTCTGAAACGAAGTATATCCAGACACATCGATCACATGCCCTTTTTTGTGTTTTAAGCGCATATCGGACGTTAGAATGTAATCTTGCTCAGTTTGTGTAAATGGGATCTCTTAAATCAAGGTTTTGATAGAAACGTCCTAAATATTGGCAAAGAAAAAAGCCGATCTTCCGACCGGCTTTTCCATGAAGTAAATTCCTATTCTTAATGCAAAACAGAAGCAACCTGCGATTGCCGTTGGACGAATTCTATTGAAGCAGCAATGATGCCTGCGGTATCTATGCCGCATTCCTGGTACAACTCGGCTGGCTCACCATGTTCAACGATCGCGTCGGGTATTCCGAGGCGTTTTACCTGGCTCGTGTATCCGTTGTCAATCATGAATTCAAGCACAGCGCTGCCAAATCCGCCTTGTAAGCAGCCATCTTCCAATGTCATGACTCTGTCATAGGAAGAAAAGATTTCGTGCAGCATAGCCTCATCCAATGGCTTTGCAAAACGCATGTCGAAAAGACCGGCGCTGATGCCCTGCTTTTCCAGCTCTTCACAAGCCTTCAATGCCAGGTTGCCAAGCGGTCCGAATGAAAGTATTGCGAGCCCGGATCCCTCCTTGATTTTCCTTCCCTTACCAATCTGAATTTCTTCAAATGGTGTTTTCCAATCAGGCATGACGCCGTTACCCCTCGGATAACGAATCGTGAATGCGTTCTTACCCGATTGAAAAGATTCGAGCTGGGCGGTATACATCATATTCCGGAGCTCCTGCTCGTTCATAGGCGAGGCAACAACCATATTTGGAATACAACGCATAAAAGCGATGTCATACACGCCGTGGTGCGTAGGACCATCCGCTCCTACCAGTCCTGCTCTGTCCAAACAGAAGATTACCGGCAGCTCCTGTATACATACATCATGCACGACCTGGTCGTACGCGCGCTGCATGAACGTGGAGTAAATATTGCAATACACCACATCCCCACGCGTTGCCATACCGGCAGAGAACGTAACGGCATGCTGCTCCGCAATCCCTACGTCGAATGCCCTTTCAGGAATTGCTTCCATCATAATGTTCAGCGAAGAACCAGATGGCATTGCAGGTGTGATACCTACGATTTTCGGATTTTGTCTGGCCAGCTCCACAATGGTATGGCCGAATACATCCTGATATTTTGGCGCCTGAGGCGTAGTGTAGACTTTTTTCTGAATCTCCCCCGTAATCTTGTCGAAAACCCCCGGAGCGTGCCATTTCGTCTGGTCCTTTTCAGCCGGGCCGTAACCTTTACCTTTTACGGTAAGGCAATGCAAGAGCTTCGGACCAGGGATGTTTTTGAGATCTCTGAGTACTTCGGTCAGATGGCTGATATCATTTCCGTCGATCGGACCGAAATAGCGTAATCCCAGCGATTCAAATAGGTTGCTCTGACGCAAGATCGCCGTTTTCATAGCTGTTTCTACCTTTGAAACGATCTCCTGCGCACTTTTACCGAAGTTGCTCATTTTGCCGAGCAGGTTCCAAACTTCGTCTTTGAACTTGTTGTAAGTCTGCGAAGTGGTAATGTCGGTCAGATATTCTTTCAGCGCACCGACGTTCGGGTCGATGGCCATACAGTTGTCATTGAGAATAATCAGCAGGTTGGAATCCGTAGCGCCCGCGTGGTTCATGCCCTCGAAAGCCAAACCCGCCGTCATGGCACCGTCGCCGATGATCGCAATGTGCTGGCGTTCGAAATTCTTTTCCAATGCAGATGCCACGGCCATGCCCAGCGCCGATGAAATGGAGGTCGACGAGTGGCCTACCCCAAATGCATCGTAAATGCTTTCTTTTCTTTTTGGAAAGCCTGACAGTCCGCCGTAAACGCGGTTGGAATGGAACTCATCACGCCGGCCGGTGAGTATTTTGTGCCCATAAGCCTGGTGGCCTACGTCCCATACGAGCTGATCGTCGGGCGTATTGAATACATAATGCAGGGCTACGCTCAATTCCACCACACCAAGACTTGCGCCGAAGTGCCCGCCGTATACCGACACATTATCGATGATAAACTGCCTTAACTCGTTGCAAACCTGCGGAAGCTGAGAACTGTCCAGTTTTCGAAGATCTTCGGGAGAATTAATTGTTGCTAATAATTTTCCTGGCGTTATAAGCATACCGTAGGGCTATTGAATCAAATTTACTAGCTGTCCGCTTTATTAAATAGTCACAAAATTAAGCAAATACGCATTAAGTCTGACTATTATTTTTGCTGGCTTGCCTTGAACAACTTTTGCTTTTCCTCCCGCGTCAGGCTTTCATAACCCGATTTCGAGATTTTATCCAGGATCGAATCGATTTCCATCTGATCGGGCATTTCGATCGTGCCTGATGATGATGACGAGTATACGCTCGTGCTACGGTACACCTGCCGCTCGCGATAGGTAACCTGCATGGATGGCCGTTTCCGGAAAATGCGCGACCATATCGACAGCAGCCCGTAAATAGGCTTACCCAAATCTGTCCCGTTTTGCAGCAGTTTGATGAATATATAACCTGTGAATGCCCCGCCCAAATGTGCCAGGTTACCGCCGGCATTAGGACCGACCGTTTGCGCAAGCGACAGAATGATATAGAACAGCGCAATAAATTTAATGCGAACGGGCCCTAAAAAGATCAGATTGAACGTATAATTAGGCAGCAAGGTAGATGCCCCTACCGCCACCGAAAATGCCGCCGCAGATGCGCCCAGCATTCTCGAACCTTCGATATGTGCCTGAAAATAAGGCAGCAGGTTATATAAAACGATGTAAATCAGCCCGCCGGCAATCCCGCCCAGCATATACAGCGCCACGACTCTCTTTGCGCCCAGGTATTCATCCACCAGTTTCCCGAACCAGTAGAGAAAGAGCATATTGAAGAGAATATGAAAGATATCATCGTGTGTGAAGAAATATGTGATGAGCGTCCAGGGCTTGTATATGAATTCCTCCGTGGCGGCCGGAAGTTGTAACATATTGATCACCAGGGCATATATGTTCGAAGATTGGGAGAGGGTAAGCACAATCTTCATGAGCAGCAGAATCAGAAATACTGCCGTGTTTATCAGAATAATCTTTACAAGCGCATTCTCGGATTTCGCGAATTCCCTTTTAACGTCGTCAACAATATTGCTCATCTTCTTCTCCTAATAGAAATTTGACTTTTGCGTACCCCAGTAACGCAACAATATATATGCAAATAGCATTCCTCCAATGTGCGCGAAGTGAGCAACATTATCGGACTGAGCATTTTGTATTCCTGAATACAATTCAAAAAGCCCATAAAAAGCAACGAAATACTTTGCTTTTATAGGGAACGGTACAAACAGGAGAAAAAGCTCCGTATTTGGAAACAACAAACCAAACGCCATCAGGATTCCGAAAATTGCTCCCGAAGCGCCGACCATGGGGATGCTGAGCGCATTTGTGTAGACATCCCCTACATCCTTAATACTCTGTTGAATATACATGGAATTAGTCGGATTTGCTTCAAAATCATTCACAAATTGGAGCCGGTATTCATAATACGCTTCGGCGTGCTTGCTCAGGAAGTCGGCGAACCCGTCGGGTGTGGGATTTTGGGTATATATCTCAACAGCCTTTGCCAACTGCCAGTTCTCGTAGAAGCCTATTCCTGAGAACAAAAGCCCTGCGCCGATACCTGTGACAAAGTAAAATATCAGAAAACGCTTCGGCCCCCAGATCCTTTCCAGCAACGGCCCGAACATGATCAGACCGAACATATTACTGAAAAGGTGGCCAATGCCGCCATGCAGGAACATGTAGGAGACAAACTGGAAAATATGGAAATCCGGCGACATCACTGGCATGAGCGCAAACTGGCCTTTCAGACTGAAAACGGAAGAATCTATAAAATAGAATAGAATATTCAGAATGAGTAAATTTCTTACCGTGGGGGTTATGGCTAACATATTTGATTCAAATTCAAAGATTTATCTCCAATTAACTTCACAAATCCGGTTTTTGTTTCTCAACCCCGGAATATGTTCGCCAGCTTATCCATCGTCAGCAAAACGATAATCGGTTCACCACCGGGCGTTCGGTTCGGGTCCGATGATGAGAACAGCTGGTTGAGCAATGTGTGTATTTCAACGTACGAAAGCTTAACCGCGTAACGTACCGAAAAACGTTTCGCGAGCGACCTTGACAGGCTTTCCGGCTTATTCAATTTAAGGTCGGAATAACTCTGTTTAAGTTGCTCTATCAGCTCTTCGAACAAATCCTGCTCGCTTTCCTCCGGCAGATCAGCCGGAATACCGCGAATGATCAGCTCATTGGCACCGAATTCGTCAAACTCAAATCCCAAACTGCGGATCTCCTTTTTCGTTTCGTGCACGAGCTGCATATCCGAATGCGTAAGCCGGATGGTTTTCGGGAAAAGCAGCTGCTGGCACGCGCCGTTACGATTAATCAGCATTTTACGGTACCGTTCGTAGAGAATGCGCTCATATGCGGCCTTCTGGTCGATGAGCATGATACCGTCCTTCACCTGCGACAAAATGTAGCGGTTATGGAGCTGGAATAGCAGCGCATCGGCCTCCGGCGCGGCAATAACCTCGGAAGCCATCCTGTTCACCTTGCTGGCGACGGTTTTGGCCTGCTCCTGGTACACCGGTCGCGAAGCGGTGGTGGTACCCATCTCAAATGCGGCCAGTTCGCGGTGCCGGTCTTCGGTATTTTGCAATCCCTCGAAAAGCTTGTTCCAATTGGTCAGGTTCGATTTGGAGGCGCTGCCCTCGCTCTTGCGGGGCTGCGCAGCCCAGTCGGGCATCACCGTGCGCGGGATCAGGTTATTGTTCGGTTCGGTAGGTGTCGGATTAAGAAAATTGATATTTTCCTCAAAATCGATGGATTGCGACAGATTGTAAACGCCTACCGCCTTCTTCACCGCCGCCATGATAATCGCATACACCGATCGCTCGTCATCGAACTTGATTTCCGTTTTAGTGGGGTGGATATTGATATCGATATGTGACGGGTCGATTTCAATAAACAAAACATAAAACGGATGGCTCCCCTCGGGAATGGTGCCGTCGAATGCGCTGATCACCGCGTGATGCATATAATTATGCTTGATGAAGCGGTCGTTCACGAAAAAGAACTGCTCGCCGCGCGTTTTGCGGGCAAATTCGGGCTTGCCGATGTAACCGCGCACATTGATGTACGAAGTGTCTTCCTGGCAATAGGCCAGCTGCTCGCGGTAGCTTTTGCCGTAAATATCGATGATTCTCCGTACGAGCTTTACAGGCGTAAGGTTAAATACCTCGGTATCGTTGTGATGAAGCGTGAAACCCACTTCCGGATGCGCCAATGCCACCCGCTGGAATTCGTCGAGCACGTGGCGCATTTCGACGGAATTCGATTTCAGGAAGTTCCGGCGGGCCGGTACATTAAAAAACAGGTTACGAATCGAGAAGTTGGTACCTTTCGGGCAAGCCACTGCTTCCTGCGTTTTTATTTCCGAACCATCGATGCGGATCAACGTGCCCAGTTCGTCCGATTCCTGGCGCGTCCGCATTTCCACCTGCGCTACCGCCGCGATCGACGCCAGCGCCTCTCCGCGGAAGCCCATTGTCTTGATCCTGAACAGATCTTCCGACTGCCGGATCTTGGAAGTCGCATGCCTTTCGAAACTCATGCGTGCGTCGGTTTCG
The DNA here is from genome assembly GCF_031457695.1 of Dyadobacter sp. BE31. Lineage (NCBI taxonomy): Bacteria > Pseudomonadati > Bacteroidota > Cytophagia > Cytophagales > Spirosomataceae > Dyadobacter > Dyadobacter sp. BE31. The sequence continues at coordinate 2,102,557 of NZ_JAVDXA010000001.1, read as the reverse complement.
GACATGCCGGTTCCATTGTCGATCACCTGGATGAGCGTACGGCCCGCTTCGCGGAGTATCACCTGCACCTGTGTGGCCTTGGCATCAATCGCATTTTCCATCAGCTCCTTTACCACCGAAGCCGGTCGCTGAACAACCTCTCCCGCGGCAATTTGGTTAGCTATGGAATCGGGTAATAGTTGGATGATGTCGGATGAAGGCATGTCGGAGCTGGCAGTTAACTTTACTATAACAAATAAACAAAAATTTTTTTTACTGCCCGGCGAATATCGGTGGGTAACAAATCGGAGGTTTTTGCTTTATCAAGAATCCTGATTAAAATAATTACATTAATAATTCAAATTTTACAGAAAACAGAAGCGTTTGTAGTGTAAAAAGTTGTTGACTATTAATTAATTGTATAACTTGGGATACTAACCGATGTTATTAAGCACCTGATCCTGTTATGAAAACGCCAATTATCAAGAGATTTAACTTTACCATGGCACTGCAATGGCTCATTTTTTTACCAGTCATTCTGCCTCTTTGTATCATTTTTGGCGCCGTGCAAGGCGTCATGAATATGGTTGAAAAAATGGCGCACAGGATGTGGGTTGATATGGAATTGTAACTCCCGGCACCGACGCATTTAGTCAGCGTATCAGGTAGATATAAAATGAAAAGAGCCCGGAATTTTCCGGGCTCTTTTCATTTACAGTTATTGCTTAGAACTTCCAGCGTACAAATGCTTCCATCGCTTCGTATTCGGCGAGGCCGAGTGAATCGTAAAGCTGCGCGGTTCCTGCATTGCGTTCTTCGGCACGTTGCCAGAACTCGCGTGAATCCTCGCCCTGGAATACCACACCGTCTTTCTGCGACTGGTGTTTGAAGATTCCCTGACGTTTTTTCAGCACCTGGTCAGGGCTCATCGGTACTGCCATTTCGATTTCATAAATATCCCACTCTGCCCATGCGCCGCGGTACAACCATACCCAGCAGTCTTTCATGAAATTCTTATGTTTCGAACGCTGCAATGCGGCTTCGATAGCATCCCAGCACACTTTGTGCGTTCCGTGCGGATCGGCGAAGTCGCCGGCTGCGTAAATCTGGTGCGGCTTGATCTCCTCGATCAGGTTTTCGATGATCTTGATATCCTCTTCACCGATCGGCTTTTTCTGAACAGTACCTGTTTCGTAGAAAGGCATATCAAGGAAATGCGCCTGGCTGGTTGGGATACCTACGAAACGGCAGGTAGCTTTTGCTTCGCCACGACGGATCAGACCTTTCACCTTGCGAACCTCAGGGCTGTCGATCTCGCTGTTTTTGGTATGTCTCAAAAATTCTTTCGCATCGAGGAACAACTTGTTGGCATCCGGGCTGTTGATATCGAAGCCATTGTTGAAGTCGACCACGAAATCGATGAAACGCAATGCTTCGTCGTCAGCAACTGCGATGTTACCGGAAGTCTGGTAGGCAACGTGCACTTCGTGGCCCTGGTCAACCAGACGCTGGAAAGTACCACCCATTGAAATGATATCGTCATCAGGGTGCGGGCTGAAAATCAGCACGCGTTTTTTCGCAGGCTGAGCGCGCTCCGGACGGTGCGTGTCATCTGCATTGGGCTTACCACCCGGCCAGCCGGTGATGGTATGCTGCAACTGGTTGAATACATTGATATTGATCTCGTAGCAAGCACCATATTGTGCCAGCAAATCGCTCATACCGTTGTCGTTGTAATCCTTGTCGATCAGTTTCAGGATTGGTTTTTTCAAGGTTTGCGACAAATGCGTTACCGCTTTCTTGATCATTTTATTATCCCAAACCACTGAATCAACCGCCCAAGGCGTCTTGATGCGGGTCAGTTCGGAAGCTGCGCTTTCGTCTACCACGAATGTTACGTCCGCGTGTGCTTGCAGGTAAGAAGCCGGGTTAAGCTCGGTTACCGGGCCTTCCACAGCACTCTTGATCACCGAAGCTTTCCTTTCACCCCAGGCCAGCAGCACCACGCGGCGTGCATTCAAAATAGGCGCAACACCCAATGTGATCGCTTTGCGCGGTACATTGTGCAGCCCGCCGAACTCCATGCTCGCGGCGGCGCGGGTAGAGTGGTCGAGTGTGATAAGGCGTGTATGCGAGTTGATGAGCGAGCCCGGTTCGTTGAAACCGATGTGGCCATTACCCCCGATACCCAGCAACTGGAAATCCAGCCCGCCTACCGCGTTGATTTTATTCTCGTAAGACGTGCAGTAGTCACGCAGTAATGGCGCAGGTACGGTTCCGTCCGGTAGGAAATAATTTTCTTTTGGAATGTCGACATGATCGAACAGTTGCTCTTTCATGAACCGGTGGTAGCTGTAAATGGAGTCTGGCTCCATTTGGTAGTACTCATCCAGGTTGAAAGAAATCACATTCTTGAAGCTCAAACCTTCTTCACGGTGCATACGCACGAGGATCGCGTAAACGGTCTTCGGCGAAGAACCGGTTGCAAGTCCCAAAACGCAAGGCTTACCTTCCTTTTGTTTCTGACGGATCAGGTCCGAGATCTCTTTTGCAACTGCATAGGACGCTTCTTTGGAATCGGCAAAAATCTGCGTCGGGATTTTTTCATAGGTGATGGGTTGCCCTATGGTGCCGGTAGTGCCTTTTCCATTGCTGGAAGCTTGCATCAGGATTGTTTGTGGACTTACCGTTTGTTGGCTCATAACTAAATGTTAAATTATTTAAGAGTTTCGTGAATAGACTTCGAATTAAACTGCAAGTTACTCATGTGTTCGATCACGCACGAACGATTTGACCACAAAAGTACAACGGAAAACAATTATTCTTAAAATAATTTAAGAAATAACTTACACATAAAATTACACTTGCCGTACCGCTATGGGCTATCCGCCCGCATTAAGCTCACCAGCTGGTTCGCACTTTAAATATAAAGTAAGTGTTAATATTTTATTCCAAAATAATTGCTTGTATTTTTGCGGCTTATTCCACGAGTATCACACCATTTTTTCTGACAAATCCCATGTCTACACTCACCAGCGTTGAACGCGACACCGCCATTTTTGATTTGATCAACAGAGAAAAACATCGCCAGGAGTCTGGTATCGAATTGATCGCATCTGAAAACTTCACGTCACGCCAGGTGATGGAGGCGTCAGGCAGTGTGTTGACCAACAAATATGCGGAAGGCCTTCCGGGCAAGCGCTACTATGGCGGTTGCGAGATCGTTGACGAAATCGAGCAGATCGCGATCGACCGTTTGAAAGAACTTTTCGGTGCTACCTGGGCTAACGTACAGCCACATTCGGGAGCACAAGCCAATACGGCTGTTTTCCTTGCTTGCCTGAACCCAGGAGATAAAATCATGGGTTTCAACCTTGCACACGGAGGCCACCTTACGCACGGCTCGCCTGTAAACATTTCAGGTAAATATTTCCAGCCTGTATTTTATGGTGTGGAAGCAGAAACTGGTCTGATCGACTGGGATAAAGTAGAAGAAACTGCTTTGAAAGAGCGTCCGAAACTTTTGATCTGCGGCGCATCTGCATACAGCCGTGACTGGGATTACGAGCGCCTTCGCGCAGTGGCTGACAAAATCGGTGCATTGCTAATGGCCGATATTTCTCACCCAGCCGGCTTGATCGCGAAAGGTCTTTTGAAAGATCCGTTCGATCACTGCCACATTGTTACTACTACAACTCACAAAACATTGCGTGGCCCACGCGGCGGTGTGATCATGATGCGCAACGATTTCGAAAACCCATTCGGTATCAAAACTCCGAAAGGTCAGCTGCGTACCTTGTCATCGCTTCTGGACTCAGGCGTATTCCCGGGCACACAGGGCGGACCGTTGGAGCACATTATCGCTGCCAAAGCCGTTGCATTCGGTGAAGCGTTGAGCGAAGGATATTACAACTACGCTACACAGGTTGCTAAAAATGCCCAGGCAATGGCTAAGGCATTCGTTGACAAAGGTTACCGCATTATCTCAGGCGGAACTGATAACCACCTGATGCTGATCGATCTTCGCACTAAAAATGGTGTGGAATCAGGCCTGACTGGTAAATTGGCTGAGAACACATTGATCAAAGCGGACATCACCATCAACAAAAACATGGTGCCTTTCGACGACAAATCGCCGATGGTAACGTCAGGTATGCGTGTAGGTACTGCCGCTATGACCACCCGCGGATTGGTTGAGGCAGATATGGAGCGTATCGTTGACCTCGTTGATACCGTTCTGGTAAACAACGACAATGACGCGAAAATCGCCGCTGTGAAAACAGAAGTGAACGAATGGATGAAACAATATCCATTGTATTGATATAAAATAGTAATAAAAAAACGCTGCGCGGTGACACTGTTACCGCGCAGTTTTTGTTTTCGGGGTGGCATAATAGATTGACTTACAAATCAAAGGCTGTGAAATGCATTTGTCACCGTAAGCCTTTCGTTAACTAACGGTTGGCGGGAAATATATAACTTAAAGAATTGTGACCTAACTTGTTTTGACTTAACAAGTTTTTCATAACTTTGCACTCCAAAATCGAATTATTTGATATGAGCAAGAAAAATACGGGCGAATCCGGGATTGAAATCATTGAATCTCCGGAGGCATTAGCAGGCCAGATCAATAAAGCTGAGGTTTTTTTCCTTAAAAACCGCAAGGTTGTTCTTGGAATCGGGGTGGCGGTTGTGGTTGCTATTGCTGGTTTCGCGGGTTACCGTTTCTATATAGATGGTCAGGAAGGCACTGCCCAGAATGCACTTGCCAGTGTCGTGTACGATTTTGAAGCCGATTCATTGCAAAAAGCATTGAACGGGGCCGGTGGTAACGAAGGCCTCTTGTCTATCGCTGACAATTACAAAGGAACCGACGCCAGCAACCTCGCAAACTTCTATGCAGGTGTGGCTTTGCTGAAACAAGGTAAATACGATGAGGCTATCAGCCGTCTGCAATCATTCAGCTCTTCCGACCTGTTGATCCACGCACGTGCTCAATCACTGATCGGTGACGCTTATCTTGAAAAAAATCAAGCCGCTGAGGCGATCTCATACTATCAGAAAGCTGCTGATTATGAGAAGAACGAATATTTTACACCCGTTTATCTGATGAAACTCGCACTCGCTCAGGAGAAGGCTAACCAGCCTGCTGACGCGGTTGCTACCTATAAACGTGTTGTAGACGAGTTCCCACTGTCCTCGGAAGTGGTGAACGCGAAGAAATATATGGGATTATTAGAGGGACAGGTCGGCAAATAATGGTTAAACCATTCTGTTTCTGAAAAAGGATAAAGCCGACTACGGTTTTATCCTTTTTTTATTCATTTAATCCAAAATTTTAAATCATACCTGTTTTTCATAAACCCCTTGAAAATCAATGTCAAGTGCCGATAAGAATTTAAGTGTATTCACAACGGAAGGACTTCCGGATATCAGCAATAAGAAATTCGCGATCGCGGTGGCCGAGTGGAACAGCGAGGTGACCGAAAAGCTTTTCGAAGGAGCTTACCAAACCCTGATTACCTACGGGGCGCTGCCTGCGAATATCGTCAGAGGTAATGTGCCGGGAAGCTTCGAGCTTACGATGGCCTCGCAATGGTTCGCACAACGCGCCGATATCGATGCGGTGATCGCATTGGGTGTAGTAATCCAGGGCGAAACCAAGCACAACGATTATATCAACCACGCGGTGGCACAAGGTGTTACCAATGTGAGCCTCAAATACGACAAACCGGTAATCTTCGGCGTACTGACTCCTAACAATATGGAACAGGCACTAGATCGTGCGGGCGGCGTACACGGCAACAAAGGTGACGAGGCAGCCATTACGGCGATCAAGATGATCGGGCTCAAAGGGCAGGTCGCTAACGGTCAGTTGTAGTCAGGTGTGGTCAAGTATAGTCAGGTGTGGTCATGAGTTGTTAGGGATGGTCATTAATAGTATTTTATTAAAACAACCGATGACAACCAATGACAACCAATGACCATACTTGACAACCCCTGACAACCAATGACAACACCTGACCACCATTGACCCTTTAACAAAACCATTCAAAATTCAATCATTCAATCATTCAAAACTAGTTATGCAAGTCTGGAAATTTGGCGGTACTTCGGTAGGGAAGCCTGAGCGTATGCACTCAATCCGCGAACTCCTCAACAATGACCCTAATCGTAAAATTGTTGTATTATCGGCTTTGTCCGGTTCTACCAATGCGCTGATCGCTATCGGAGAAGCGGCCAAATCGTATGACGATGCCAAGGCTGCGGCTTTAATAGAAGAGTTAAAAAACCATTACGACCTGTTTATCAAGGAATTGTATTCGACTCCGGAAGGATTGGCGGCTGGTCAGCAGATCGTAGATTCTGAATTCGGGTTTATCAAATCCGTGGTAAGCGTGAAGCCTTTTACGATCAAACAGGAGAAAGAACTCGTTGCGGAGGGTGAAATATTGAGTACTAAAATGTTCCAGGCTTACCTGGAAGAAAAAGGGGAAAGCTCGGTATTGCTGCCTGCATTGGATTTCATGCGCATCGACGCCGACGGAGAGCCCGAATTGGCGACGATCGAAGAGAAACTGGTGACGATTTTGAACCAATATACCGACAAGCAGACCATCGTTACCCAGGGCTTCATTTGCCGGAACCCGCGGGAAGAAGTGGACAACCTGAAAAGAGGTGGTTCCGATTACACCGCTTCATTGATCGGCGGTGCGATCCGCGCGGACGAAATCCAGATCTGGACCGACATCGACGGAATGCATAACAACGACCCGCGCATTGTGAAGCGTACTTTCCCGATCCGTGAGCTGACGTTCGAAGAGGCGGCTGAGCTGGCGTATTTCGGTGCGAAAATTTTGCACCCCAGCACCATTACCCCTGCCAAATTGCGCGGCGTACCGGTACGTTTGAAAAACACCATGCAGCCGGAAGCTCCGGGAACGCTTATCGCGACCCAGACTTCCGACCGTGACATCAAAGCCATTGCTGCAAAAGACAATATCACGGCGATTTACATTCACTCGACCCGTATGCTGAATGCTTACGGCTTCCTGCGCAGGGTGTTTGAGATCTTCGAAAAATATAAAACACCGGTGGATATGATCACGACTTCCGAAGTATCGGTGTCGGTAACGATCGATAACTCCGAAAACCTGGAACAGATCAGTGCCGAATTGCGCGAATTCGCTGATTTGGAGGAGCATGACCGCGATCAGAACATCATTTGTATCGTTGGGAATTTCAGCGCCGACAAAGAGGGTATCGCCCTGAAAGTGCTTGACGCGATGAAAAATATTCCAATACGAATGATTTCGTACGGTGCATCGGAGCATAACCTATCACTGCTGATCCATTCAAAATACAAAGCGGAAGCGTTGAACGTCCTCAACGAGCGCCTGTTCTTTTACGAGGATGCGATGAAGGACATTTTCACTGCTCCCTGAGCTGAAAACATTCAAATACTAAAAAGCTGATCGCCGAAAGCCGACAGCCGACAGCCTCATGTTACAAACCAATTTTATCCGCGAAAACCGGGAACTGACCATCGCGGGATTGACAAAAAAGCATTTCAAGGATGCAGAGCAGGCGGTAGACCGCATTATCGAGCTCGATGGCAAGCGCCGCCAGATTCAGCAGGATTTGGACGATGTGCTGGCGGCTTCCAACAACAAAGCGAAGGAAATCGGTGCATTGATGAAAACCGGCCAAAAAGCCGAGGCAGAAGCCGCCAAAGCCGACACCGCTGCATTGAAAGAGCGTTCCAAAGCATTGGAAGAAGAGCATAAGGCATTCGAGGAAAGCTTGCTGCAAGAGCTGGTGAAGCTGCCGAATCTCCCGCACGAAAGCGTGCCCGAAGGCCGCACAGCCGACGACAATGTGACCGTCCTTGAAGCGGGTGTCAAACCGACATTGCACGAAGGCGCATTGCCGCACTGGGATCTGATCAAAAAATTGGGTGGCAACCAGGCTCCGATTATCGATTTTGAGCTTGGTAACAAAATTGCCGGCGCAGGTTTCCCGGTGTACAAGGGTAAGGCCGCCCGTTTGCAGCGCGCCATGATCGCATTCTTCCTCAGCGAAGCAGGCAATGCAGGCTATACTGAGGTGCAGCCGCCGATTGTGGTGAATGCCGATTCAGGTTTTGCGACCGGACAGCTGCCCGATAAGGAAGGCCAGATGTACCACGCGACCGTAGACGATCTGTATCTGATCCCTACGGCCGAAGTGCCTGTTACCAACCTCTACCGCGATGTAATCGTGGCCGAAAGCGAATTGCCAGTGAAAAACGTGGCATTCACGCCGTGCTTCCGTCGTGAGGCGGGCAGCTGGGGCGCGCACGTACGCGGGCTGAACCGTTTGCACCAGTTTGATAAGGTGGAGATCGTGCAGATCAACAAGCCGGAGGATTCCTACAAAGCCCTCGACGAAATGGTGGAGCACGTGAAGAGCCTGCTCGAAAAACTGGAACTGCCTTATCGCATTCTGCGCTTGTGCGGTGGCGATATGGGTTTCACGTCCGCATTGACCTACGATTTCGAAGTATGGTCGGCCGGACAGCAGCGCTGGTTGGAATGCAGTTCTGTTTCAAATTTTGAGACCTACCAGGCCAACCGCTTGAAATTGCGCTACAAGAATGCCGACAAGAAAACGCAGCTTCTTCATACATTGAACGGCTCTGCATTGGCATTGCCGCGCATCCTGGCCGCATTGCTGGAAAACAACCAGCTGCCCGACGGAACCGTTAAAGTACCAGCTGTACTGGTGCCGTTCTGTGGTTTCGATGTGATCGAGTAATGCTTTTGAAATACTAATTAGTGAAAGGCTCTCATTCCGGTGAGAGCCTTTTTGTGTTTTGAAGCAATGCGGTCACTCCGGTTTGGTCCATAATGAGTCTGCCCACCTTCTCAAATGCCGCGCCTTCTTCTATTTTGAATGTGTTTTGAAATTGATTGTCGGTAATGTGCGTTCGGAAACATCGGAAACTGAGCTTGGTATGGCCGGAGTAATGTGTGATCAGTTCGTGAATGTGGGTTGATACCAGAAAACAGGAGCTATCGAAGTTGGCAAAACCGTCCAGTACGGTTTTGGAGCAATGCAAAGCATCCTCCTGATTGGTACCGCGGAATAATTCATCCACAATCACAAAGCAACGCTTTCCCGCGTTTAATGCCTCCGAAATCTGTTTGATACGCATCATTTCGTTGTAAAAATGGCTGAAACCCTGGTCGAGGTCGTCGGAGAGGTGGATGGAAGTGAACAGCCGGTCGGTAAATGATAGTTGCAGCGATTTTGCAGGCACGGGCCAGCCCAAATGCGCGAGGTATACGAGAATGCCGCAGGTTTTGAGAAACGTCGTCTTACCGCTGGTATTTGCGCCGGTGAGGATGCAGACGGGGTTGTTATGGACCAGGTTCAGATCGTTGGCGACTGCGCCGGTAATAAGCGGGTGCCAGGCTGATTTGGCATTGAAATCATGAGAATGCAAATCAAAAATCGGAAATGCAAGCTGATGGCGTCTTGCTGTTTTGACAATCGCTAGACAGGCGTCGAGCTTGTAAAGCGTGTCGAGCATTTGCCGGAATTTGTCCCGGTGGCTGACACGGAAAAGATAGTCGAGGTAGAAAATTGATCTGTTCGATAGTTTTCCATCGCTTTTTCTCAAAAACACCGACAAAAGTGGGGAGTAGATAAACTTCCGGAGCTCGGCAATGTCTTCGGAAATTTCATCCGGAATAGCGGCCTCCGCCAGATGATCCAAAGTGGATTGAACCGCCCTCACCAGCCGAAGTGTTGCGAGCACGCCGCTTTGAATGCGGTAGTATTCACCCTTATTCCGCTTCGAATACAGCCAGGTATCAAACCAATGCTTGATCACATCCTGCGACATCGAATGCGCCACACTCAATGCATAGTAGCTCTCGGCTGCGGCGGCATATGCTTTGGCAATGTTGACCTGCCAGGCCGTCGGACGCATGGCAATGGCTTTTAACAGGTCCTGAAAACGAATAATGTCTTCGGGCGATTCCTTGGGCCGGGTGATAATGCTTTTGAGATAATCACCGCCTCCGAGCGTTTCAGTGCGGTTGTAGAAGGCAAAAATACTGGCTGTCCGGCTGTTTTCGGGCAGGAGTTGTAGTTCGTGTAGGGTATGCCGGTCTACGGGCTGCATTCGGGCGTTTTTGGGGTTTTCCAAATGTAAAAACCGGCGCTTAATGCAGGGTGTTAAAGAAAGTTAAACTTGCGGTTACGGAAAATGCGTGCCGCGAAGAGGACACGGTGCTCCTCGCCAATGCTAGCTGGACGTGACTTCGTTTTTTTTCGGAAATGCAAGCCAGATGAAATAGCCTGTGAGGATAACAATGGCCGTTTGCATGAGGTAGTCGATAAGCAGTTCGGACGACGCAGTGGGATCGGAAGGCGTCAGGTAGCAAGGCATTCCGAGGCGCCACCAGTACGATGGGTGCACCACGCAAAGGAGGTTGAATACGAAAAGGATCGTAACCTGTGTTTTGTTCTTCCAATCAATCACATAGAATACCAGCGGAAGCAGGAAGAGGAAGATATAATTGCTGTAAGCGCTCTGTTGTACGATCATCATCGTAGCGTATAAAACCACCCATACTTTCGAAAGCATCACCCGGAAATCGGCATTGCGGAGGCGCCATGCGGAAATGCAGGCCAAACCTACCGATGCAACGAGGCCGATCCAGTTCCAGATCTTCTCACCTACGCCGATGGAATTGTAAAACCACGGATTAAGTACCGACGGGATGTTCGGGGCACGTAGTGTCTTGGCTTCATCGAGCGGCTGCATGAATTCCAGCCCGACCAACGGGTACAGAACAGCCAGCGAGATAATGCCGATAATGGCAATGGGAATGACGAAGCGGATTTTCTGTTTTTCCAGTAAAAACAACGGCACCATAATGAGCACGAAAATGGCTTTGGTCATCAACAAACCAACGGCCAGGATGACCGCATACCACTCCACGCGCAAGGTGCGCTCACGTAACAGGTATGCGAGGATCACGAAAAGCCACATCCAGACATCTTCCTGTGCGCCTATTACGCATAGCACGAGCGAGCCAGGCAATAGCAGGTAAACGAGTGCACGGAACAGGAAGGTACCCCGCGATTGGAATGGCCTGAAAAAATGATAGGATACGAGTAATGCAATGCCGTCCATGGCGGCCATGGTAAGCACGATCATCTTCGGGCTGTACCAGAGTTTGAGCCAAATGCCGAGGAAATAGGCGTAAAGCGGTGAGTACGGCGACCAGAAATCGCGGTACACGACTTGCCCTAATGAGGCTTTGCTCCCCTCGTCCCAGAAGCCGTTCACATCCGAAGTCGGTTCCATATTGGCGATCAGGTACACGGCGATGAAAGGCAGCAGCCTCAGAAATATCCAGGCGACGGCCATTACCGCATTCGCGGATTTTTTTTCCAGCCAGTCGGTTAGTGATTCTCTTTTGAACAGCAATGCGGCGGTAACCAGCAATGCGGCTACGCTTATGGCGGTTTTGGCAAGGACTATATTCATGCCGTTGCCAGAGTTTGGGTGTGAACCACCTTACGATACGTTTCGCGGAGAATCCAGAGAAAGCAAAGCACATTCAGGATTTGCAGCACGTATTCGAACAGGTAGGACGTATTGGCAAACAAGCTCAGTGATGTGTACGCGGGCTGTTTGATATACACCCACACAAATGGCTGCACGACCGTAAGCCAGTTCAATGCGAGCAGCACTACCACGTGGGCGGTTTTGCGGATATCGATGATTTCAAACAAAACGGCCATCAGATAGGCGATCACATACGCGCCCATGGCACTGGCCTGGAAGAGCATCATGCACACGAAGCAGGCAATGAAAATGCCTGGTAATACTTCGCTAATGTGCCGATGCCGTGCCTTGAAGGCCATGTAAACGGGGATGAAAACCGTAAACAGCAGCCCGAACCAGTTGATGAGTGTCGATTTCTTTTCGTCGACATGGAAGACGATCTCTACAAACGGCCTGAATACCGAGAAAAGGTTGGGTGTCATGAGCTGCTCGGTGTGCCGGATCGGCATCAGGAACAGGTCGCCGATCTGCCAGTAGAGGAAGCCCACCGCAGGCAGACCAATCGCCGCCATGACGAGCAGCATTTTAATGGGTTTTTTCACCATTACCAGCAATGCAGGCAGCAGGAATATGAATGTGACTTTGATCGTCAGCAAAGTCATGGCATATAAAAGGCCTATTCCGACCTCGTAATTGCTCCTGTTCTTAATGGTATAACGCCAAATCAGCAGCGCAGCGCCCCAGAACCACACTTCTTCCTGCCCATCGACGAGAATGTACATGAATGCGGCAGGCAGCATATAGTAAATCGTAGCCAGTTGCAGTGCTTTGGGGCTACGACTTTTATACGTATCGTAAGTAAGCCAGAGAATAGCGGTTTCCATCAGCACCATAAACAGCACGATGGCCCGGGCATTATGCCAGATCCAGACCGGAATGCTGATAATGTAGGCGTAAAGCGGCGCGTGGTACGACCAGAAGTCGCGGTACACGAAACCACCGGCTTTGGCGCCCTCTGCTTTGTAGAAAAAGAAAGGAATATCACCCCGGGGCTCCTCGTTGATGATGAGGAAGATGCCGATCCAGGGAATGAGCCGGAAGAGCACTAAACCCAGTGTGAAGATCAATTTATCGTTTTCCTGCTGCCATTTTGAAAACAGATCCGAACGGCTGATGGTCCAGATGATTCCGATTGTCAATGCAAGGTTGATGAGCAGCTTAATGTAAAAAACGGTAAGAACGGGCATGTGTAATCTGTCGTGATCAGGGCGCAAACTTAAGACAACTTTTCTTCAAAACGCTCAGCAAAACCCAAAGTTTTAATCGGTTAGGAAATTGTATGCTTGCATACTGTTTTCGCAAATCCTATTTTTGAAAATCTTCATCCTCAAAAATCAACGTCTTCTATGTCAGCTTCCCAACCACTAACCGGAATGGATTTCAACCTCAGCGAAGAGCACCTGGCGGTGCAGGCCGCTGCACGGGATTTTGCACAATCCGAGTTATTACCCGGTGTGATCGAACGAGATACCGCTCAGCATTTCGATCCTGCATTATTACGTAAAATGGCCGAAATGGGCTTCCTGGGCATGATGGTAGCGCCTGAATATGGGGGCGGGGGCATGGATACGCTTGCCTATGTGGTTGCAATGGAAGAAATATCGAAGGTGGATGCCTCGGCCGGGGTAATCATGTCGGTGAATAACTCGCTGGTATGCTGGGGGCTCGAAAAATATGGTACGGAGGAGCAAAAGCAGCAGTATCTGACGCGGCTCGCGTCAGGGGAAATCATCGGTGCATTCTGCCTGTCGGAGCCGGAGGCCGGTTCGGATGCCACCTCGCAACACACGACCGCCTTTCTGAGCGGTGACCATTATTTATTGAACGGCACGAAAAACTGGATCACGAGCGGCAACACTTCGTCGGTTTGCTTAGTAATGGCTCAGACACACCCGGAGTTGAAACATAAGGGTATCAATACATTGATCGTCGAAAAGGGCTGGGCTGGCTTTTCGGTCGGCCGTAAGGAGGATAAAATGGGTATAAGGGCCTCAGATACACACACTTTGATGTTCTCGGATGTGAAGGTGCCGGCGGCGAACCGGATCGGCGAGGACGGCTTTGGGTTCAAGTTTGCGATGAATGTGCTGAATGGCGGCCGCATTGGTATTGCCGCGCAGGCATTGGGAATCGCTGCGGGGGCTTTTGAGCTTTCCTTAAAATATTCCAAGGAGCGGAAGACATTCGGCAAACCCATCGCCGACCACCAGGCGATCCAGTTCAAATTGTCGGAAATGGCGACGAAAATAGAGGCGGCGCGGTTACTTGTTTACAAGGCTGCCCGGTTAAAAGACGAAGGTAAGGACTACATCCAGGCTGCGGCTATGGCAAAATTGTATGCATCCGAAGTGGCCATGTGGGTGACAACGGAAGCGGTCCAGGTGCACGGGGGCTACGGTTATGTGAAAGAATACCACGTCGAGCGCCTTATGCGGGATGCAAAAATCACACAGATTTATGAAGGTACCTCCGAAATCCAAAAACTTGTAATCGCCCGGGAGCTTCTTAAATAATTAGTAATTCTCCCAAAAGTCGATTTTATTCTGAATGTTGGATTAAAATAATATCAAAATATCACTTTTTTTCAAATTTTTGTGAAACTATACTTGTATTAGTTTTGTACAATTTATTAGATTTGTACAAAATTTGAAAAATCGGTCAAAACGGCCCTTAAATAGATCAAGTATGGAAGACTATAATAAGATTATTGAGTCGTTGGGAGTGAAATTTGTGAAGGCCCGTCATATCAGGATTTTACAGCCCATCACAATCAAAAACTTTTATGACGTACAGAACTCTTTGACCATTCTGTACGACGGTGAAGTTTCTTTCGGATCCGATGAGCCTCAGAGGGTTGAGGAAGGGGATATGCTCTTCATTCCGGGAGGTAAGCATGCTACCGTAACATACGGAAACGGCGCATCAGCCAAAACCGTGTCGAACGAGGAGTTCATGACCAACCGTGACAATTATATTGAAGCAGGCCACGATCCGGCATTGATCGGAAAGCTGCCTAACTCTTTCGGTTTGATATCTTTCGAAGCGAAAGTATTTGATACTGTAAACTTCTTCACGTCCCTGGACGTGCCTCCGTTCCTGATCAAACGTGACGACCAGATCGCTGCGACGATCAACCAGATCCTGACGGAAGATATGCTCGATACTCCTGGAAAAGGCCGTATCATCAAGATCAAAACCGAAGAGGTAGTGATCGAGATCATCCGTTACATTTTGAAAAACAAACTGTTCGTAGAGCAGCTCGTTACCAACAGTACATATTTCAAAGATCCTCGTCTGATCGACATTTTCGCTTATATCAAAGACAACCTGGGCGGCGATCTGTCGAACAAGGTACTCGCCAACGTAGCGAACGTTTCTGAGGATTATGTAGGCCAGTATTTCAAAATGCTGACCGGTATCAACCCGCAGGATTATATTGAATACCAGCGCATGGAAAAGGCTGTGGATCTGCTCCGCACGTCGAAGAAAAGCATCCGCGCGATCGGTTCCGATGTGGGTTACAAAGACACCGCTTATTTCTGCCGCCGCTTCAAGATGATGTTCGGTATCCCGGCCGGAAAAATGCGTCGTCGCGAATCGCTGATGAATGTTTAGAATGTAATGTTAGACTATAATTGAAAAAGAGAACTGGTTCCGGTTCTCTTTTTTTATGCCTATATGTTACATTTAATGCATTCTTTACTGCGCAGGCGTTAGCTGCACGGTCGTAACCTTCCATTTCCCGCCAGAGCGCACGCATACGCTCGTGTACGCGACGTTGCCACTGAAGCCGTTATTCTGTATTCGCGCGCTCACATTCCAGAAACCCTGTACTACCGCCACATCCCCGTACGTACGCGTGCGCGTGCCTGTGAGCATGCCCGAGTCGACGATAATGTAGCCCTGTCCGATAGCCTGCTGCAATGCGCGGCCGTCGATGGTCTGCCCATTATAGTTGGTGACGGTGAAATCATTGGAAATAAGGTTGCCGACAGCCGCTGCATTTTCATCCAGCATGGCCTGGAAAAACAGGTTAGAGCAGTCGGTACCGTCGATGGGCTGCGGGGCGTTGTCCTGGGCTAATGCCGCCAGCGAGGCGAATGTCAGGAGGAAAATGGTCAGGAGTTGTTTCATCATGTGGTCAGGTTTGGTCAGGGTTTGTCAAGTATGGTCAGGAATTGTCAGTTGCGGTCATATAGTCAAGTGTTGTGGGCTATGGTTTGAAGGGATGTATTGCAACATTCTCGCATTGTATGGCTAGATTCGCCTCAGTTTTGAATGAACGAATCAGCACAATGAAATTATCTATAAAAATCCTTTTGACGGCATTGATCGGCATGATCGCCGGCTGTTCGAGCGCTCCTGATAAAATAGGCAATCTGGACCTTAAAAAGTGGCGCGGCGACCGTGGAGGCTGCAACGACGTGCGAAAGGGCCTGGAAGGCGATTTTAAGAGTGTCGAAAAGGAGTTGAAGGGAAAATTTGCCGACACGATCGGCGAGATACTGGGCCGGCCGGACATTCATCAGCTCGGCGAGCGGAATACTAAATTCTACGTCTATTTCCTCGAAAAGGGTCCGCAATGCGAGAATATGCAAGCCAAATCGCACGCCCGGAAAGTGTTATTGAAGTTCAATGCGGTGGGGTTGCTATCCGAGATTACTTATCAAGACAGGCCGTTGTAATTTCAGAGGCCATTAATGTGGTCACAAATAGAACTTCTTGATCTTAATCAGCTGCTCCACGGGCTCGGGCACCATGTAGCGGATCGACTGGCCTTTCTTAATGCAAGCGCGAAGGAATGTAGCTGAAATATCCAGCAACGGTGCTTCCACGAATTTCACATCCGGATGGTTACCGAATGCGTGAGGCTTTGAATTGGGCCTTGGATATACGTACAGGCCCGTGTATTCCAAAATCTTATCGTAATTTTTCCAGTTCGGGAATTGCGCCAGGTTATCTTCTCCCATGATCAGCTTGAACTGGTGCTGTGGAAATTTCTCCTGCAAGCGCACGAGCGTGTCGATCGTGTAGCTCGGCTTGGGCATGTGGAACTCGATGTCGTTCGCACGGAGCAGTGTGTTATCCGAGATAGCACGCTGCACGAGGTCGAAACGGTCGAATTCGTGCAGGAGGCTATTGTTTTTCTTGAACGGATTTTGCGGGCTCACGATAAACCATACCTGTTCGAGGTCCGTGGTCGTGGCCATGGTGTTCGCGATGATCAAATGACCGACATGAATAGGATTGAACGATCCGAAAAACAGGCCGATCTTCATTGCTCAGATTAAATTTTAGGATTGGATGAATGCCTGAACGAGATCTTCCGCTTTGGTCAGCGTCTCATTCAGTTCATCATTGACAAGGACCACGTCGAATTCGTGCTCGAAACTTTGTTCGTAGCGCACTTTGGCCAGGCGTGTGGCCAGTGTTTCTTCCGTTTCGGTACCGCGGCCCGACAGGCGGCGTTTGATTTCTTCATCGGAGGTAACCTTCACGAATACGGCAAGTGCAGCGTCGCCATACGCTTCTTTCAGTTTTAAGCCTCCTTTCACATCCACATCGAAGAGGACGTGTTTGCCTTCATTCCAAAGGCGTTGTATTTCTGCTTTGAGCGTGCCGTAGTAATTACCGGCGTAAACTTCTTCCCATTCCGCAAACTGCTGATCCGCTATCTTCTGACGAAAGTCCTGTAAGGTCAGGAAGTAGTAATCTTTGCCGTCTATCTCGTATTCGCGGCGCGGGCGCGTACATGCCGAGACAGAAAATGCCAGTTGCTGTGTGTATTTATCTAAAAGATGCCTTACGATGGTGGTCTTTCCGGATCCGGAAGGGGCAGAAAATATGATAAGCTTACCTTTCACTCGAACAGATTAACTGTTAATTTTTGAAATAATCGTATTGAGAATGCTATCCGGGCAAGGCTTCTTCACAATTTTGTTGTTGAGGGAATCCTTAATGCACTTTTCGAGTCGGTATGATTCGATACAAGGGATGCATTTATCCATGTTTTCGCGGAAGTGGTCCTTCTCTGCTTCGCTCGCCTCGTCATCCAGAATTGCCTGAATGATTTTCATACACTCAGCATGGTGCTCGCAGGTATGCTTCATTTGTTTTTGCGCAACTTCTGTTACAGAAGGCGTCGTGGAAGATGCATTCATTAGTTAAAATGAAAAAAGAATAATGGAATATTGTACAGTTGTACCCTATAACCGAAGAGGTTGCAAAAAAAGTTTCACAACCTATGAATCATATCCCATTGAGCTCGCGTAGCTTCTGAGTTTTTCTTTCAGGAGGTTACGTGCGCGGTGCAATCTGGACCTCACCGTTCCGATAGGAATGTCCAGGATTTTGGCCATCTCTTCGTAGGTGAAACCTTCGATGTCGCAGAGAATGATGACCGTTCTGAAGTCGACAGGCAGGGCGTTGAGTGCATTCGCAACTTCATCGCCGATCAGTTCCTGTACAGCATCGGCACGGAGATCTACGGTATAAGTGGTATCAGATGCTTCCTCGGAGTTATAGGTCGTTTCAACTTCCTGATAATCAACTTTGGAAGGTTCTTTACTTTTTTTACGGTAGTCGTTGATGAAGCTGTTTTTAAGGATCCTGAAAAGCCAGGCTTTTGCGTTGGTACCCTGTTCGAATGAAGATATAAAACGGAACGCCTTCAGATATGTGTCTTGAACCAGGTCGTTTGCATCGTCTTCGTCCATGGTAAGTCGGAAGGCGAAGTTGTACATGGAGTCAATGTGTGGCATGAACTCGCGGTTAAATACTTCATAACGAAGATCGTCCGTGTATTCATTAGTCGTGAGCGTTTCTGACATGGCAACTAACATAGGAATGCTGAATTTACAAAGATTAATAACAGCTCCAATTCGTACAAATTAAAATTTGATAAATGGCTGAATGGAGCGTCCTAACTGCCCTTATTTCACGATAAAATTAAAAAGAGCGGGGATGAATAAACTGCCTCCCCAGACGGTGTCGCCTCCTATCGTTAATTTAATGTTAATACATCAAATTCCGAGCCAAAAAGGAGGCTCCGCCAAAATGTCATGTTAGCGTTTGGAGAAGAGTTCCAGCAGGATAATGAGGATGGTAGTGAAAAGCGCGCTGGCACCGATGCGTATCAGTGTGTAAAGGATCATTCCAAAGTTGTTCATCTCCATCAGGAACAGCATCGAATGGTGGATCAGGATCAGCGGGAAAATGTACGAGACAAACGCCCCCAGTCCTTGTGCACGTATGCCTACCTCGGCGCGTTCGGCCCCGCGCGACTTCATCTGGTAATGGATCAGGAATGGCCTCAGGTAGGCGATCAGCACCGTAGCGGAGGCGTGCATACCGAAAGTATTCGAGAAAACATCCACCACAAAGCCTACTGCGAAGGCAATGAGCAGCGTATACATCCGGTCCATGTCCGCGGGCAGCAGCAGGATGGCCGCGATGTAAATGAAACAGAACGCGTAGTTGAACAGCACGATATTCCGCATGAAGAAGATCTGCAAAAACAGGTAAAGCAGGATCATCAGGGAATATTGTATCGCCTCGCGTAAGCTCATTTTTTCAGTTCTATGGTTCTTGCTTTAAGATTTTCCTGTTCTACAAGTTGGTGATTTTGTACCACATACACGTACGACAGGTTCCGGAAGTCGGTCGCCAGCTTCAACACGATGTTGTAAAACGTCTGGTTTGGGTTCACGGCAACGCTCTGCACTTTTCCAACCATGATGTTCGGAGGAAAAACAGAGTTCTGGTCCGAAGTTACCGCCGAGTCTCCCTTGAAGACTTTGGTATACTTCGACACGTCGATCATATCGATCAGGTTAGGATCTTTCCCGTCCCATTTGGCATAACCGATTTCCTTGCTGCGCACGAGCTTGGACGAAACCATAAAGTTCGAATGCAATATCGACGTGATCACCGAGTAATGTTCGGAGCAGAACCGCACCTTACCAACTACACCCGTTGCGGAAATGACGCCCATACCAGGTTTGATGCCGTGCGCCGTACCCTTGTCGATCGTGATGACGTTGTTCGCCTTGTTGGTTTCATTATCCACCACTTTCGCCACGGTGTAAGAGAACCGCGCTGCAAATGCAGAATCCGGCACATAACCCGCAGGTAACTGGCTCGGGTTGGTCTGGCTTAGCCGCGCTACCTGCGCGTGCAAATGTGCATTCTCGCTAGCGAGGTCCGCATTGATCTCGTCAAGCTTGGTATAATCGCGCACCGAGTTCGAGAACGCGAGCGTCTTGGCGACGTAGTAATTGGAAGTATTGAAATAGGTGGCTCCCCAGTAGGTATTGTTGCGCACGATCATCCAGGCACTGAGCACTTCCAGCAGCACAAATACCAAAAAGAAACGATTCCGGACAACGAAATCAACGAGTTGGAGCATGGGGTTAAATGTTCACGCGCAGTTCATCAATGGGTGCACATGGCGCACATTGCGCAAAAATAGAAAATTTTTTACGCCCGGCGCATTGTACGCAGATGGATGAACTACGCGCTCCGATCCTACGAAATCAGTACAGGCTTGTATAGTTCGAGGTTTTTGAGGACTTCCCCGGTACCTTTCACTACCGCCTTCAACGGATCGTCGGCGATGTGTACGGGCAGCTTGGTTTTCTGAGCGATACGTCTGTCGAGGCCGTGGATCAATGCGCCGCCGCCCGTGAGGTAAATACCGTTCTTGAAAATGTCCGCAGAAAGCTCTGGCGGGGAAATTTCGAGGGCTTTCATCACGCCCTCTTCAATTTTGGAGATCGATTTATCGAGCGAATAAGCGATTTCGCTGTAAGTGACACGGATTTCCTTTGGAATACCGGTCATAAGGTCACGGCCGCGGATCTGGTAGTCGTCCAAAGGCACTTCCAGCTCAGGCGACGCCGAACCAATGGCCATTTTGATCAATTCCGCAGAGCGCTCACCGATCAGCAGGTTGTGCTCGCGGCGCATATAGTCGACAATGTCACGCGTGAAAACGTCACCCGCAATGCGTACCGACTGCTCGCAGACGATACCCGACAATGCGATTACGGCGATTTCGGTAGTACCACCGCCGATATCGACGATCATTACCCCATTAGGCTGCGTAATGTCGATCCCGATCCCGATCGCCGCTGCGATAGGCTCGTGTACCATATACACTTCTTTCGCGCCGGCGTGCTCGCAGGAGTCCTTTACCGCACGTTTTTCAACCTCGGTAATTCCCGAAGGAATACAAACCACCATGCGGTGAGAAGGAGTGAAGAAACGGCTGCCGGTATCGATCATTTTGATCATCCCGCGGATCATCATTTCGGCGGCCGTAAAGTCGGCAATCACCCCGTCTTTCAGCGGACGGATCGTTTTTATATTCTCGTTCGTCTTCTCATGCATTTGCATTGCCGTATGGCCGATCGCCAGCACTTTGCCGGTGGTTTTGTCCATGGCAATGATCGACGGCTCATCAACAACAACAGTATCTTTATGGATGATCAAAGTATTGGCAGTACCTAAATCAATCGCTATATCGCTCGTCAAAAAATCAAACAATCCCATATATATTTTTAAAAACTTTTGCTCCCTTTGATTTCAGGATGGCAAAATTACAGATTATTAACCACAAACAAAGGCATTTAAAAAATTTCGGTAGGCGGTATCCGAAGGGCGTAAAACTAGTTGCAATGGGCTTTCCGATAGGCGTTCCAGGTGGCTTTCCAATGGTTCTGAAATCATGGAATTTGTAATTCCTGCGTACATTTGTTTTCACTATGGGAATCAGATCAGTTTTAAGCAGGCCGCTGGCCCGTTACATTGTCAAACAGCAGCAGGAATGGATCGCACGAAGTGTTGAGGTCCAGGAAAAATGGAGAGCGGAACTGGTAGCGAAAGCGGCCGGAACGCAGTTTGGGAAAGATCATTTCTTCAAAGACATTCACAGCTATTCCGATTTCAGGGAGGCTGTTCCCGTGCATGATTATGAGGACCTGAAACCTTATGTGGAGAAAATAAAATCAGGGGAAAGTGATATTTTGTGGCCGGGCAAGCCGCTCTATTTTGCCAAAACATCGGGAACTACTTCGGGTACCAAATACATCCCGATTTCCAAAGATTCCATCTCCAATCACATCGACTCGGCGCGCAATGCCATTTTGACGTATATAGAAGAGACTCAAAAGGCTGATTTCCTGGATAATAAGCTGATTTTCCTCTCTGGCAGCCCGATACTGACAGACACCGGCGGGGTACTGACAGGGCGCCTGTCAGGCATTTCCAACCACCACGTGCCGGGTTATCTGCGCTCCAACCAGCTGCCGAGCTACGAAACCAATTGCATCGAAGACTGGGAAACCAAGCTCGACAAGATCATCGACGAGACGCTCGACCAGCGCATGTCGCTCATTTCGGGCATTCCGCCGTGGGTTCAAATGTATTTCGACCGCATTATCGAGCGGACGGGCAAGAAGATCAAGGACGTGTTCCCTGACTTCTCGCTGTTCATTTATGGCGGGGTAAATTTCGAGCCTTACCGCGCCAAATTGTTCGAATCCATCGGCAAGCGCATTGATTCGATTGAATTGTACCCGGCATCGGAAGGCTTCCTGGCTTATCAGGACAAACAAAACGATGAAGGGCTGCTGCTTTTGCTCGATACGGGCATTTTCTTCGAATTTATTCCCGTAGAAAACTACTTCGACGAGAACCCGCGCCGATTATCCATCGGTGAAGTGGAAGTAGGCAAAAATTATGCGGTGATTGTCAATAATAATGCAGGACTATGGGGCTATTCGCTCGGCGATACCGTCAAGTTTGTCTCGACAGACCCTTACAAAGTACTGGTAACGGGCCGGATCAAGCATTTCATTTCGGCATTTGGGGAGCACGTGATCGGTGAGGAAATTGAAAAAGCATTGAAATACGCATTGGAAAGACATCCCGAAACAGAGGTGATCGAATTGACCGTAGCGCCGATGGTAAATTCGACGGATGGCGGCCTTCCTTATCACGAATGGCTGGTGGAATTTGCCACGAGGCCGAATGACATGGAGCAATTCGCGAACGACCTCGACCGCAGGCTAACCGAACTCAACATTTATTACAAAGACCTGATCACCGGAAGTATCCTGCGCCGCCTCGAACTGACGCCGCTGCGCAAGAACTCCTTTATCGACTATATGCGCGCCAATGGAAAGCTCGGCGGCCAGAATAAGGTGCCGCGCCTCTCCAACGACCGCAAAATCGCCGATGAACTGATCCGGCTGAACCAAAATTGACCGAACCTAACAGTGAGAATGCAATGAAAAAAAGAGTAGCTATTTTAGGTTCGACCGGTTCGATCGGTACCCAGGCCCTCGAGGTGATCGCGGCGCATCCGGAAATTTTCTCGGTAACCGTGCTAACCGCCGGCGGCAATGCGGACCTGCTCATCGAGCAAGCCGTGAAATTCAAACCGGAGGAGGTTGTGATTTGCAACGAAACGCATTATGAGAGGGTCAAAGCCGCCCTTTTTCCATTCAACATCAAAGTTTACAGCAGTGCATCCGCGTTGGTTTCCGTCGTGGAATCGGATCATGTGGATGTGGTACTGACCGCCATGGTGGGTTATGCAGGCCTTCTACCGACGATTCATGCCATCAAAGCCGGAAAGGACATTGCATTAGCCAACAAAGAAACGCTGGTAGTGGCCGGAGAGGTGATTACCGCGCTGGCGAAACAGCATAATGTCAGCATTTACCCCGTCGATTCGGAGCATTCTGCCATTTTCCAATGCCTCGCGGGCGAGCAGGACAATGCGGTTGAAAAAATCATACTGACCGCATCGGGCGGCCCTTTCCGTGGTAAAGACCGCGCGTTCCTCGCGCACGTAACGAAGGCACAGGCGCTCAAACACCCGAACTGGATCATGGGCGCGAAGATCACGATCGACTCCGCGACACTGATGAACAAGGGTCTGGAAGTGATTGAGGCGAAGTGGTTGTTTGATTTGAGTGCTTCCCAAATAGATGTGATCGTGCATCCGCAGAGCATTGTGCATTCGCTGGTACAGTTCGAAGACGGCAGTATTAAAGCACAAATGGGCCTTCCCGACATGAAACTGCCCATTCAATATGCGTTATACTATCCACAGCGACTGAAATCCGATTTCCCGAGGTTCAATTTCATGGATTACCCGACGCTCACTTTCGAGAAGCCCGATCTGGAAACATTCCGTAACCTGGCCATCGCCTATGAAGCCCTGGAAAAAGGCGGAAATGCGGCTTGCATCGTCAATGCGGCTAATGAAATTGCCGTTGATGCATTCCTGCACGATAAGATTGGTTTTCTGGATATTTCGGACGTTATTGTCGAGAGCCTTGCCAAAATCACGTTTATCGGGAATCCTTCAATCGGGGATTACGTTGAGACGAACGAGGCGACAAGGCGTTTTGCTTCTGAAATGATACAGGTTAAAGTCTAAATGAAAACCACCTTTTTGAAATACCTGTCTGTTGCGCTTGCCAGTACATTGAAATTCTTCGGAGGGCCGATTGCGGGGGTCGTGCTTAAACTGACCTGGATTGAAACCGCCCTCTGCTCAGCTGTGGGCATGATGTTCACGGTGTTCGTGCTCACGTACGTAGGCGGCGCGATCCGTAACCTCATTCAGAAATACCGCAAAACGCCGCCCAAAAAATTCACGAAAACCAACCGCATTGCCGTCAACATCTGGCGCAAATTCGGGATTGTAGGGATTGCATTCCTGACGCCCCCATTGTTCACGCCGCTTTTCGGGCCTATTCTGGCCGTCGCATTCCGGGTTCCGAAGGGTTCGATATTCCTGTGGATGTCGGCCAGCGCGCTCGTGTGGGGCCTCGCTATTTCCTACATCGCCCACAAAATGACATTTATCCAGGAGTGGATCAAATAGGAGTGCGGGCTTCTGCGCTGCATTACCTGCTGACTTCCTTCTTCGGCGCGGCGGTTTTCTTCATAAAGTCACCTTGCGAGAAGTACTTTTCGATGAGGCAGTACATCAATATAAAGAAGTACCGGCTACCCATTTCCTTGATTTTCAGCTTCGATTCGCCGTATTTCCGGTTGGTCCAGCTATTAGGCACCACGGCGTAGTTATAGCCGCGCACAATCGCTTTTAATGGAAGTTCAATAGTTAAATTGAAGTGAGGGGCCAGAAACGGCTTGATACCCTCGATGGTTTCGCGCTTGTACAGCTTGAACGCGTTGGTGGTATCATTGTACTTAATACCCATCACCATGCGTACAATCGCATTCGCCACGCGGTTGATCACCTTTTTTAATGCAGGATAATCGATTACTTTACCGCCTTTTTCCCAACGCGAGCCGAAAACGCAGTCGTAATCACCTTCCAGCATTTTGTAATAGAACTTCACGAGGTCCTCGGGGTCGTCGGACATATCGGCCATGAAAACGGCCACGCAATCGCCTTTAAAGCGTTCCAACCCGTAGCGCACAGCATAACCGAAGCCATTGGGGCCAGGGTTGGTATAATAAACGAGTGTGGGAATTTGAAGGGAAAGCTCGTCCAGCACGCGCAATGTCCCATCTTTCGAATTGTCGTTAGTGACACATATCTCGTGAGGGATATTGTACTTATTTAATGTATTGTGTAAAGATACAAGCGTGTGAGTGATCGATTCTTCTTCGTTATATGCTGGTATTACGACGCTTAGCTTCATAAATGTATTTCGTGTTAAACAGTACAAATTAAAGATTATTAATTCGAACTGCCAATTTTTTCAAGGCTGGTAAGGAGCTCGTCATAGCGTTGCAAGGTCTTGGAAAGGGTCGCATCATAGCGCCCATCAAGCCAGTTGCCCACATTGACGAACATTTGTCTTCTATTTTGTAAAAATTTCAAATTTGTGTGCGCATGTACATTGCTCAGGCCAGCGCTATGCTTGCGGTACACGCCCATGACCTCATTTAAATACCCGATTTTACCCCTCGCAGCGAGCTGGAACATGATCGCCCAATCACCGGCTGCCGCTTTCGCGTGCCATTCGGCGAAGTCTTCGGTTAGGAAATAGTTGCGGTAAACCCAGCTGGCGGTAGCCATAAACCATTTGTCTTCCAGCAAATCCTCAATGGTAGAAACGGCTTTCTGATCGGGCGTATTGAAAAAGTGCGATGGCGAGCCGTCTTCGTAAATGACCTCCATATTGTGATGGCAAACGGCGAAATCACGGTTCTGATCCAGGAAGTCGACCTGCTTTTGTAGTTTCAGTGGATCGGTCCAGTAATCGTCGCCTTCGCACATCGCTACATATTCACCCCGGCAGGCTTTCAACAGTTGCAGCACATTATTTCTTCCGGCAAACTCGCGCGGCTCTTTCGGGCCCTGGTTTTCGGAATGCAAAAAAGCCCGGATCAAGCCAGGCCTTTTTGCGGAATATGCACTAATAATGTCCGGCGTCGCGTCGGTCGAAGCATCGTCCCCGATCACAATTTCAAAGTCGAAGCTGGTCTGCTGCATGAATGCACCTTCCAGCATTTGACCAATGTATTGCTCGTGGTTATATGTCGGTACGCAAACGGAAAGTTTCATTCGAATTTTAGCTAAAAACCTCTTTCAGCTGTTCTACCGTCGGGAAATTCGGTGTTACGAGCTCTGTTTCGGGTTTGTAAATGTAGGCCATCGGATAGCCACGCTCGATGAAGGTTGGCTCGTCGAGGTTGTTATAGCGCAGCTGCACCGACCAGCGGATGTTGTTCGTAATGTTGTTGCCCGACTGGTGGATCAGGAACGCCGAGAAGATCAGGATATCGCCGACTTTGAATTCGGTTTGGATAAAATCTTCATCCTTTAATTCAACAGTAATACCTCCCTGATAACCGGAAGTGGATGAAGCCTGCAAGCCGATCTTGTGGCTGCCCGGGATCACCTGCAATGCGCCGATCTCCGCCCCAGCATCGACCATCGGAAACCAGATCACCGCGCTGTCGAGCGAGCCCTGGCCGGTGCGCCAGTCCTGGTGGGCATCGAGTTTCCAGTGCTTGCTGCCGTCTTTCGACAAAAAGCGACTGTTGAACTGCATGGCCGCGCGTGCACCGATAATGGGCGCCGAGAGGCCAACATCTTTCAACAATTTTTCAATAACCGGGTCAACGCCCAGGCGGTGCAGCGGGAATGAATGCTGAACCGTTTTTCCGGTGCTCACAAAACCATCGAAATCCTTTTCGAAGAACTCGAACATGGCGTTTTCAAATGTATCGCGGTCGTCGATATCGACGGTTTTGCCTGTTACGCGCTTAATTTGCGTTGCAAAAATCTTGCGGGCATCGGTGTATATTGCATTAATGACGTCCTTGTCGAGGTAGTTTCTCAAAAGGACATAACCATCGCGGTTGAACTGCTCCTGAAGTGTACTCATTGTGCGATCACGTTTGTGACATTTAATGGTGATTTCTTCAAAATTATCTCGCCATTGTTGCTGAGGTTATGACTAGCCTCAGTTTGATTCAGAATATTAATCTTCCCAAACCGCGTAACCAAAACCCGCCGCACCGAAGCCATTACCATTATAAAGCAGGTAACGCTTGCCATTGTGCTGGTAGAAATTGGCATAATCGATCATTTCGTAGTCGAAATCTTCCGGATTGTCGGATTTCGCGATGCCTACCAGATGGTCTTTGCGCTCCCAGGTGGTTCCATCGGCCGACTCGGCGTAGCCCAGGCGGTAGCTCTGGTTGCGGTCGGTGCGGTAGTCACGGGAGTGGCGGTAGGAGTAGTACATTTTGTAAATACCATCTTCCTTAAATACGCTCGGGCGGCCTACTGCGTGCAGGAAATCGTCGAAATCCAAAGTAGGAATATCGCTGATCTCCCAGTGGATACCGTCTTTCGACGTCGCGGATTGTGCGCGGTAATAAGGCTCGGGGTAATCGTGGATCATCTCACATTTGTGGCCCGAAATGTACCACATCCGCCAGGTACCGTCGTCGTCGATCAGTACCGAAGGCTGCGCGGCCCAGAGCGGGTTTTGAATGCTGCGGTCCATAATGGGCCCGCGGAACATTTTTTTGAATGTGAGGCCTCCGTCGTGGCTTACGGAAAGGCCCATGGAAAGCCGGTAGGAGTTCCAGGTGCGGTTCCAGCCGGTGTAATAAAGCCAGATGTCGCCGTTCGGGCGGTCCACAAACCAGGCGGGCATTGCGCCCGTTTCGTCATATTCACCCGGGCCGCCGAGTTCGAGCACGGGCTTGTCGTGTATGTACAGGATCTTCTTGGGATCATCATAATCCACGTCGATGAACGTCGGCCGCGATTGCGTGCTGTTATCTCTCGTCGAGAAATAGATCCTCAGAAAATCTTTGTGTTTATAGGCAAATGGCACCTGCGCATGGCTCTGACTGTGCGCCAGACTGCCGTCAGGTTTATAAATAACTCCTTTTTTAACCCACATTAGAACGTTGAATTTTGGTATTGAGTAATGGCGTAATGCTTAATCGACTGCTTTTTCAGCACGCAGGCGCCAGTTATCAACGAAATCTTTGCCCGGGATCGGCAGATCGATATCCACTTCCGGTGCCTTCGCGGTTACGCGGTATTCCATTACATAAAATGCATTACCAAACACATAATGCAGCTTGAAGTTCTCGATGTTAGCCGGAACATCTTCCAGCGGCACTTCGGCGCGGAACAGCGGGTTCGCTTTCAGCAAAGTAGCGTAAGTAGGGGTGTTCCGAAGCCACGGGGCCACGCTTTCATCGCCTACCACCACTTTTCCGCCTGGTTTCACTACGCGGGTCAGCTCGTCGAATGCGCGTTTGCGCTCCGAGAAAGTGTTAATGCCGCCGAAATGGAACACGGCGTCGAAAGTATCGTCCGGGAAAGGCAGGTAAGAGCCATTTCCGAGGAAGTAATGCACATTCAGGTCGTCGGTAACGAGCTTTTCCTGCGCCAGTTTCAGCATGTTAGGCGAAAGATCGGAGAGAACAGCCGTTCCGCCGGGTCTTACCTTATCAAGAATCAATGCAGAATCCTTACCGGTTCCGGCACCTACTTCGAGGGCTTTCATACCCGGTTTCAGCTCCATCAAATCAATAAAAAAGCGGCGGGTAGCAGCTTCGTCGGAATGGTTCAGGGTTTCGAAAACCCAGGAAACGCCTTTGTCGTAACGAAGGAAAGCCTGGTCGTACAGATATTGTTCGCGGGCATCTTCGGGAAGCAATTCTTTGGGATATAGCATGTTAACAATGCCCGTATCACCAACTTCATAGACAGTACCGTCTTCGCTTTTGAGAGATTTGCCGTCTTCGGCTATGGTTAAAGGGGTTCCTGTGCGTGGACAAACCAATGATTCTAAAAACTCCTGTTGATTCATTTTTGCGTGTCTGATTGATTCATATCTGGTCAAAATTACCCTTTTTCTTTGGAACACCAGCCAATGCCGGCCGCGTTCTTAGCAAATGGGCGATGTGTTTTCTGTTGTATGGTAACGATACCACGCCATTTTTTTATTATTACCTTTGAATGTTTTGTAAAGACAACCCGTAGTACTTCAATATCATGTCCCAGCTTCAGGAAAAAATCAAAGCGCTTGCCAAGGATCAGTCGCAAGACATCATTGCTCACCGCCATCATTTGCATAGTAACCCCGAGTTATCATTTGAAGAGTTCAAAACGGCGAAATACGTTGCATCGGAACTCACAGCAATTGGCTTACAACCCGAAGAAGGCGTTGCCGGAACGGGCGTGGTAGCGATTATCGAAGGGCGTAATCCGGGCAAGAAAACCGTTGGTCTGCGTGCGGATATGGACGCATTGCCGATCCTCGAAGCGAACGATGTTCCTTATAAATCAAAGGTCCCGGGCGTGATGCACGCATGCGGGCACGATGTGCACACATCGTCGCTCCTGGGCACTGCGCGTATCCTGTACACATTGCGCGAGGAGTTTGAAGGGACGATTAAGCTGGTATTCCAACCGGCTGAGGAAAAAGCACCGGGCGGGGCTTCATTGATGATCAAAGAAGGCGTGCTCGAAAATCCAAGACCAGCGAGCATGGTAGGCCAGCACGTGGCTCCCAATATTCCCGTGGGTAAAATTGGTTTCCGTGAGGGCATGTACATGGCGAGCACGGATGAGCTGTATCTGACTGTCAAAGGCAAAGGCGGTCACGCGGCGGCCCCGCATCAGCTGGTGGACCCTGTGCTTATGGCGTCGCACATTATCGTAGCATTGCAGCAGATTATCAGCCGCAACCGCAATCCGGCTAACCCTTCTGTATTGTCGTTCGGGCGGTTCATTGCCGATGGGGTGACGAATGTGATTCCAAACGAAGTGACAATTCAGGGAACGTGGCGCTGTATGGACGAGGAATGGCGTGAGGACGGCCTGCGCCGCATGAAGAAAATGGCCGAAAGTATCGCCGAAGGCATGGGCGGAAGTTGTGAATTTGAGATTGTGAAAGGGTATCCATTCCTGAAAAACCATCCGGAGCTTACCCGTCGTACCAGAACAGCCGCAGTGGGTTATGTAGGAGCCGAAAACGTGATTGACCTCGACCTGTGGATGGCCGGCGAAGATTTCGCATTCTACTCACAGGTAGTCGACTCGTGCTTCTACCGCCTCGGAACGCGTAATGAGGCGCGCGGAATTATTTCCGGCGTGCACACACCTACATTCGATATCGACGAAAGCGCGCTCGAAATTTCGACCGGCCTTATGAGTTGGCTGGCAATTTCTGAGCTGAATGCTTAGGAATATACCTTTTGAAATAACTATTGAGTTTCAAAGTGATCACACCAAAGATGGCTTCCTTGAAAATGCCTTTCGACATTTTTGAGGCGCCTTTGGTGCGGTCGGTGAAGATGATAGGCACCTCGGTAATGCTGAAACCGTATTTCCACGAGTTGAACTTCATCTCGATCTGGAATGCGTAACCGATAAACCGGATATTGTCGAGGTTGATCGTGTTCAGCACTTTGGCCGTGTAGCAAATGAAGCCGGCGGTAGGGTCCATGATCGGCATTCCGGTGATCATCCGCACATAATAGCCCGCGAAATAGGACATCAGTACGCGGTTAATCGGCCAGTTGACCACGTTTACCCCGGTAATATAGCGGGAACCGACTGCTACGTCGTGGCCTTCGTTCGCACATGCATTGTAGAGGCGCACCAGGTCCTCGGGCGGATGCGAGAAGTCGGCATCCATTTCAAAAATATAATTATACCCTTTTTCGAGCGCCCATTTGAAGCCGTGGATGTAAGCGGTACCCAGGCCCAGTTTTCCCTTTCTTTCTTCGAGGTGAAGGCCCGAAAACTCCTTCATTAACTCCTTGACAACCCCTGCGGTGCCATCCGGCGACCCGTCGTCTATGATCAACAGATCAAACGGATGATTCAGGCTAAAAACCTTCCGGATGATGGCTTCAACATTTTCAAGTTCGTTGTAGGTAGGGATAACTACAATGCAATCGTTCACAGAAATTGTCCAGTTTAGAAGTTAAATGCGTAGTATAGAGCGCGATACAAAAATTTCAGAGCTTAATATTGTTATTTTTCTCCCGATCCTCAATTTTCTTGTTCACTTTTTCGTAAATGGTTGTCATGCGTTCGGGGTGGCTCATGTAGTAAGCGTAGCTTTCGCGGTAGGCCGTGGTATCAACTTTGTGTTTTTTCCAGATATCACTTTTCAAACGGTTGAAAATCATGAGCGACGAATCGAGCGATTTCAGCTGCAAACGGTTCACGCGCGACTCGGCCAGGTGGATGTCTGTCAGGATTACAGCCATTTTTTCTTCGGACAATGTCCCTTCCGGCGGCGTTTCATCCTCGGAACAGGCCGAAAACAGAAGCATAAAAAGGGCCAGGAGGCTTATACCGGTCGTGAATTTCATCGCAGGGCGTAGCTTACTATCAAAATACCTATCTTTGTTTTAGGTACACCAGACGACAAAGGTGGTGATTTTTTTGCAAAACTTATGTTTGAGCAGTTTCTGGGAAAGTTAAGGAAGTATGAAATCCGAATGCGGAAAGCGGTGACCAGCGAGCGTCACGGCAATTTCCACTCGGTCTTCAAAGGGTCCGGCCTGGAATTCGACGACCTGCGCTTGTACCAGTACGGCGACGACGTGCGGGCGATCGACTGGAACACTTCTGCGAAAGGCCACGGTACGTTTGTCAAGATTTTCAAAGAGGACAAGGAGCAAACGGCCTTCTTCATGCTCGACGTAAGCGCGTCGCAGCAGGTAGGGGAGATCAAGAAGCTTAAAATCGATATTGCGAAGGAAATATGCGGGGTGCTCACGCTCTCGGCCATTCAGGAAGCGAGCCGCGTGGGTTTGCTCTGCTTTTCGGATAAAAACGAGCGGTATATCCGCCCGTCCGACGGTATGAAGCACGGTTACGGCCTCATTTCGGAGCTTTATAAACTTGTTCCCGAATCGACGAAGACCAATATCGCCGAGGCCATTCTCGTGGCATTGAATGTACTCCGCCGCCGCAGCCTGATATTTCTGATCTCCGATTTTATCGATAGTAATTACCAGCACAACCTCAAAGCCCTCGCCCGTAAGCACGATCTCATCGTGATCCATTTGTACGATTCGAGGGAGGTAAATCTGCCCGGGCTGGGCATTATCCCGCTTTACGACGCCGAAAAGAAGACTACCGTGTGGGTGAATACTTCTTCGCGCCAGTACCGGGAGGAAATGGCCAACCGCTTCGGAAAAAGAAGTGCCGAGCTGCAACGGCTGTGCCACCAGAACCGCGCCGACTACATTTCCATCAATACCCAGGAGGATTATGTGCCGGCACTGATCCATTTGTTTAAGGTGAGGCGTTATACTAAAAGTTCGGCACCATCCAATGGCTAGGGTTTTTCAGGTATTCTTTTCGGTAGCAATAGGCTTTTTGCTTTGCTTTACGGGCATTGCAAGAGACGCGCACAAACAGCGGATCGCGCCCAAGGGGGTTTTCCAGACCGACAGCGTGGAAGTGGGTAAGCCTGTTTATTTCTCCCTAAGCGTACGCCACAGCCCCGAATCCGAGATTTTTTTTCCTGACAGCACCTACGATTTCTCGCCTTTTGAACTGGTGTCCCAAAGAACTTACGTGTCCAGCACCGACGCCCGCGGGACGCTCGATAGCGCGGTTTACCACCTCATTTCTTTCGACGTATCCAAGGTGCAGAAGCTGCGGTTACCTGTTTTTGTATTCCAAAAAAAGGATTGCACGGCCGTTTTCACGACAGCTGACTCGGTTTTGCTCATCAAAAGCAACAATATCGATCTCAGTAAAAAACCAGCACTGAAAGAAGAAACCCGGCTTGCTGCCCTGAGCCGGGAGTTTAACTTCTCGATGCTGATCGGCTCCGTCGCGTTGATTATCGGCGTGGTGGGAAGCATTTACTGGGTCTTTGGTCGCGATATTTACAAACAATGGCAACTGCTCAAATTGCAGCGCCGGCACCTGGAATACGTGCGATCTTTTAACCGTCTCATGCGTAGCGCGCGCGAAAAAGGGAATATCAAGGACGCCGAAAAGGCGATCATTATCTGGAAAAACTACCTCGAAAGGTTGGAGAAAAAGCCATTTGCGACTTACACCACAAGAGAAATTATTGATAACATGCCCGACGACGAACTGGCTGACGCATTGAAAAACATGGACAGTATTGTGTACGGGCAAGGGCGGTCGGGGAATATGGAAAGGTATCTCGAAGTGCTTAAAACGGGAGCTACACGCTTGTACAGGGCCAAAAGGAAGTTTGTATTAGACAGCCCCGTCGCATAATCCGGACATTGAATGGAAAACTGGTTTTCACTGGAATGGTTTGGATACAGCACGCTGAGGTCGTATGAATGGGTATATCCCTATTTCCTCTATTTGCTGCCGTTGGTCCCCTTCTTGTTTTGGTTGAGAAATGCATTACACCGCAAGCACAAGCAGCGGCTCACGATCACCTACACGTCGGTCACGGGTTTTCGTAGTTGGCTTACATTGCTGCGGTTTGTCCAGCCTATTTGCGTAGGCCTTGCGATATGCCTTATTCTGTTGGCGTTGGCACGGCCGCAGGTGGTTTCGGAGCGGAAAGACCAGTATTCCGAAGGTATTGATATTGTGCTGCTGCTGGATATTTCGGATTCGATGATCGAAAAGGATCTGAGCCCTAATCGCCTGGAAGCTGCCAAGCGCATGGCGCGGCAGTTTATCAAAGGCCGGTTGCAGGACCGCATCGGGTTGATCGTTTTTGCGGGAGAAGCGGTGTCGCTCTGCCCGCTTACGACCGATTATGAATTACTTTATGGCTTCCTGGACGAGGTGAATCCGAGCCTCATTCCCACGCCCGGAACGGCTATCGGTAGTGCACTGGCTGTGGCCGTAAACCGCATGCGTGATACGCCTGGGGAGAGCAAGGTAGCAATCCTGATCAGCGACGGCGATAATACTTCCGGTAACCTCGGCCCGACGACTTCCGCCCAGCTCGCGAATGCGTTTGGGGTGAAAGTTTATACGATTTCGGTGGGTCGGCCCAAAAAAATGTCGAAAGCAGACACCACAGCCCATGCAGGTGCATTAATGGATGAAGGTGAGCTGCAAAATATTGCTGGAATCGGTAATGGGAAGTATTTTCGTGCTACCGATAACACGACGCTGGAAACGGTTTTCAAACAGATCGACCAGCTCGAAAAAGTGAAGTCGCGGGACGTACTGTCGCGCGACGTGAAGGATTACTACCGCGTTTACCTCTATTGGGCGGTTACATTGCTGCTTGTGGCGATCGGGACGAAAAGTACATTTATGGCCAATATTCTGGAAGATTAATGCTGAAAGCTTATTACAATATCGACGCCATCGAGGCTGGGCTGGATGAAGTGGGGAGGGGCTGCCTGGCGGGACCGGTAGTGGCTGCGGCCGTGATTTTGCCGCGCGATTATAAGCATTCATTCCTCAACGATTCCAAGCAGCTCACGAAGGCGCAGCGTCTGGAACTGGAAAAGGAAATCATCCGCGAATCGGTTTCCTGGGCGGTGGCTGAGGTGGATAATGTTGAAATTGATAAAATCAATATCCTGAAAGCGAGTTTCCTGGCTATGCACCGGGCGGTAGACAAGCTGCGGGTGCGCCCCGAGCATTTACTGGTGGATGGAAACCGTTTTACGCCTTATCCGATGATCCCGCACACCTGCATTATCAAAGGCGATGCGCATTACCTTTCCATTGCGGCGGCTTCGGTTTTGGCAAAAAATTACCGGGACGAGCTGATGAGCAACCTGTCCCGGCAATTCCCGCATTATGGCTGGGAGCAAAACGTAGGGTATCCCACAATTCACCATCGCAAAGCGATTGTGCTCCACGGCCCTTGTTCCTATCACCGGATGACGTTCAAGCTGATTAAGGAAGAAGGCGATCAGTCGGTGGAAGAAACCGAAGATTTAGGCTTTTTGTAAAGTGGCACCGTGCTGCAAGGTTCGCCGAACATGAGGCTTTGCACGACGGGTTTCAAAAGTTTGCTTACCGCTACGTAAGCGGATACCGGCACATCTACCTTGCTACATCCTTTTACAACCACGCGTTTTCCCGCAAAGTCATTTGCATTCAGCTTGCCAATGGCGTCGGCGAAGAGTTTGTCTTCCAATGCATTCAAATCACCGAAAACAAATGCATTCGCGTACGGTTCGAGCTGCACGGCCAGGAGCATATAGGCCCAGGTGGGTACTATGGCGTCTTCAGAACAGATAATAGCCACATTTTTGCCCTGGTACTGTGCCCAGTCGTGGCTTTTGAGAAAGTCGCGGAAATCCTTTTCACGCAGGATCATGCCCTGCCAGAGGTTGTCTTTGATATCGTAAACAATGCGTTCGCCGGGGTGGTAGAGCTCTTCCAGGTCCAGTGAGATAATGCCGCTGGTAGCAACCCGGTTTACTATTTCGTCAGTTTCCATGCTAAAAATCCATTTACAAAAAGGCTAACAACAAAATGTGGCCGATTGTTTGGCAAACCTCCTAAAATCCGCAGTTCACTGTACCAATGTGCTGGCTTTCCGCGGCGCGGGAGACATGAAATCTTTCAGGTAGTAAGGCTCAAAGGACGCGACGTCCTCGAATTGGCCATTTTGGAATGCAATCGTGCCCAGCTGACCGACGGTTCGCGCAGATGGCTTAATATCGATCGCAGGGAAGACCGCATTGGAATGCTTTTCCAAAATCGGCTTGCATTTCGCAGCGCCATCTCCAAAGAACACGACCTGGCGCTTCGCCAGCAGGTCTTCAAATGAAGTTTCATTCATAATCACTGCCTGTGTTTCCTGCACAAATGCATTGTTTTCATCCAGAACCGCGGCGTAAACCTCCATTCGGCGCGCGTCGATCATCGGGCAGAACAAATGTCCCGGGTAGAACGGCGCGAGCTGTAAAGCCATTGCCTGCAATGTATTGATGGCGATCAGCGGCTTTTCGAGCGCGTAGCACAGGCCTTTGGCCGTGGATACGCCCACGCGCAGGCCCGTATACGAGCCGGGGCCTTTGGCGACCACGATCGCGTCGATGTCCGAAAGTCCGAATCCCGCGTGCGTAACGCTGTCACGCATGAGCGTGGTGAGCATGGCCGACGAGGATTTATCCGTAAAAAGATCGTAGGCAGCCAGCAAGCCGGTGTCGCTGTGAACGGCCACTGAGCATCCGCGGATCGAGGTGTCGATACTGAGTAAGAGCATATAAAAACAAAAAGCCCGCCGCGAGCGACGGGCCGGATGGTATTATTTCTTTTTCAAAATCTGGCTGTAACGCGCCGGGTCTTTGAAGAGTGCCAGCGCCGCTTTTACTTCGGGGTCTTCATTGAAAGATGCTTCCCGCATGCCTTTTTCCAGATAGTAATGCTTGATGATCTCTTCTTCCAGGATCTTTTTGATCTCCGGTTTGAAGATTTGCAGGTCATTATCCTTGCTGTGTGACAGTTTGGATTTCAATGCTTTCAGTTGATCCTCAATTACTTCCAGTGATTTCTCCTTTTTGGCAGAAGCTTCCAGGTCTTTCAGGTCGCGTTCTACCTGGGTGGTATAGTCGTATTCCTTGTCGCCCAGCCATTTCGTGAATGCGGCATAGTCTGCGTCTGTCAGTTGGAATTCCTTCGCGGATTTAATGGTCGGGTGCTCGAAATGGTATTTCACCGCATAATCGAAGAACAACCGGTTGCGACCCAGTGAAACGGCCAACGGAGAAAAGTTTTCCTTTTCCGTAATGATATCAGGCAAGATACCGCCGCCGTCGAATACCACGCGACCATTGCGCGTTTTGAACTCGGTCATGAGCGAATCGGGAATCTTGCCCACGCTGCCGTCGTCGTTGCGGTGGCTGTAATCGATCGCCTGGATACACCGGCCGCTTGGAATGTAATATTTGGCGGTAGTGATCTTCATTTTGGTATTGAATGAAAGGTCGCGTGTGGTTTGCACGAGGCCTTTTCCGTAAGTTCTCTGGCCGATCAGTACGCCACGATCATAATCCTGAATGACGCCCGAAACGATTTCCGCTGCCGAGGCACTGCGGTTATTGGTCAGCACGACAACGGGTATTTCGGTATCCAGTGCCGGGTTGTAAGCCGTGTAGGTTTTGTTCCACTCGCTCACTTTTCCTTTGGTCGAAACCACTTCTTCGCCCTTGGGAATGAATATATTCGAGATTTCTATCGCCATATTCAGCAATCCGCCCGGGTTATCGCGCAGGTCGAGCACGACGGATTTCATGCCCTTCCCTTTCAGCTCCTGGAATGCATTGCGGACTTCGCGAGAAGCGGTTGCTGTGAAGTCTTTCAAATCGATATAACCCACATCCTCGTTCAGCATCCCGTAGTAAGGCACGTTGGTCACCTTCACGATATCGCGGTTCAGCGTGATTTCGAGTGGTTTGGTAATACCGTAGCGTTTTACAGTAAGTTTAACGGCAGTTTGGGTCTGGCCTTTAAGCAGTTTGCCGGTATCAAAGTCTTCGCGAGTAGACAGGTCGATATCGTTGATTTTCGTAATCTCGTCGCCGAGCTGCAATCCTGCTTTTTGCGCGGGGGTGTCTTCGTACACCATCATCACGGTATGCTTGCCATCGGCGGAATTGACCATCGCCCCAATGCCGTTGTATTTGCCGGTGGTCATGGTCATGTAATCCTCGATGTCGTCCTCGGCATAATATACGGTGTACGGGTCGAGGGAACGCAGCATATTGTCGATGCTGGTCTTGATCAGCTGGTTGGGATTGATCTCATCGACATAGTACGCGTTCAATTCCTTGAAAAGCGTGGCATAGATGTCCAGATTTCGCGCGATTTCGAAAAGGCGGTCGTCCTGACGGAACGAAACGAATGCCAGCCCGCCTACGACAGGAGCTGCCAGCAAAATGGAACGAAGATACTTTTTCATCTATGTTCAGGAATTGGATTGTTCTTTGAGAAAGGCAGGCGGCAGCTTTTCAAGCTTTTTGAGTGACTGCTTCATGGCCGTTTCAATAACGTCGTACGAGGTTATTTCTTTTGCAAGATACAAAAAAGCAATGTAGGAAGGGCGCGTTTCGGCGGGTAATGCCACGAGCGCGGATTTGTGCAGCCGGTAAGTTTCACGGCAGCGTCTGCGGATCAGATTGCGGTCAACCGCTTTCTTGAAATTCCTTTTGGAAATGGAGAAAAGTACTTGTGGAAGCGGAGGGGGGGCTTCGGGGGCGTAGATATACAGCACCCTGAATGGATAAAGGTAGAACGTTTGAACCTCCGGGCTGCCCTTTTTGAAAAGCCTGCCGATGATACGGAGGTTACACAGCCGCTCGTTCTTACCAAATGTTTGTTTCAAGTTCTTGTAGAAAAAAATGTCTGATAAGTTCGTGATTTACAAACTTATCAGACTATGAAGACTATGTGTCCCAGACTCCCGTCCTCTACTCAAACCTTCAAGCGTGGCTTATTGCTTGTGACGTTTTTCGTCAGAAACAGTCAGTTTCCAACGGCCTTTTTTACGACGGCCAGCAACTACTTTGCGTCCGTTTGCCGTGGACATTCTTTCACGGAATCCGTGCTTGTTTCTCCTCTTGCGATTCGATGGTTGAAAGGTACGTTTCATCTCAGTATCAAATTATTGCGATATAAATCTCTGTCTACCCGTAATTTTGGCTTGCAAAGGTAGATAAAAAAATTAATCAAGTCAAAATTTCTGTATTTTTTTCAGAAATAGTCTGTTAGCGAGACTGTTTCTGACGGAACTTCTTCCTCAAAACGGTTCAAAAAACCAGTATTGGCATCGGTGGAAACCCCGGTGTCGGCACATTCCGTCGTTCATGCAAAGATACAACCAGGCACATTTTCAACACGGGCGGCGCGTGGCCGGTGGCAGGAATGCGGGAAAAGAAATTGTCAGGAATGAGAAGGGTGAGGCAACAAATGCCGGAATGGGGAACTGTCTGCAAAGGGCGGGACTGTCCTAGGCCGACATCAAATTATAGGCCGAATAGTTTTTAGTAAACGATTCGCGCACGTCTTCAATCTGATGCGTCAGAAGCCAGGTCCTGAAACGGATGGCATCCTCCGCCTCGTGGTGAACGATGCGTCCTCCCGAGAGCAAAAGCGTGAAAGTTTTGTGTGTTTGCAGAAAGCGGCGAATTTGCGCTGCACTATGGTCGAAGCCGGAGAAATAAGGGTTTGTCATAATCATATTCGCATGGCATCATGAATAAATCAACGGCAAGATACAAAAGTGTAGGTTTTGTTTTATAAAAATGTAGAATAAATTTAATACACACCCTTAATTCTTTCAAAAGTAACGAAAAAAGTGTAAAATAATATGTCACCGATGATAAATAGATTTTTATCTAACTGTTTATTGCAGAAAAGTAAATGATTGATAATGATAGGAATACGGCGAAATTCAGAAAGGGTGCTATTGTAGCTGCTCGCGGGAAGCGAGCGTGTCGAATACGAGATGAAATTCGCAGCCGTTGTGGTTGTCTACAAAAACAGAAAGGCCGATCAGTCGCGCCACTTCCTTGACGATCACAAGGCCGAAACCTTTCGGGGATGCATTGCCGTATGATTCGGAATGCGCAGAATCCGGGTTGTTGAACCATTCGCGGATTTCCTCATCGATGCCTTTGCCCGAATCCGCTATGACGAGGTGCACCGCATGGCCCGAAACATTCGAAAATATGCGGATCTGACCATTGCGGGCATATTTGCTCGCATTGTCGATGAGATTGTGGATCACTACCGACAGCAATTCCGGGTTGGAGCGGACGGTGAGGCCGGGCGGCACGTCGGTTGCCACATCGTTATTATAGAGCAGAAATACCTTTTCAAACAATTCCAGTTTCCGGGCAATCAACTCTGAAAGGTCTGTCTCTGACATTTCCACTTTATTGTGGTAAAGTGTCGTCCGCACATAGCTTAGCAGGTTGTCGAGGAAATTGGTCATCTGCACGAGGCTTTGCTCCAACGCATTGCCTACCTGGTTCAGCATTTCGCGTTGGCCCAATTCGTTGAGTTTGGGAATCTGCCGCGATGCCTGCGTAACATATTTCAGCGGCGCGCGCACGTCATGCGTAATGGATGCGATCAGGTGCGCCTGAATGTTCAATTGGCGGCTCAGCTCGGTTTGCGATGCTTTCAGGGCGGAGGTGCGCTCGGTAACTGCGCGTTCCAGGTCCTCATTTTGCCGTTGGATTGTATCAGTCCGCCATTTGGAAAAAGCGTAAGTCCCCAGCAGCAGCACGCACAGAAGCACTATCCGGAACCACCAGGTTTCAAACCATTTCGGCGCGACGATCAGAACCAGCTGTTTCGTGGTATAATTGTTCGGGCCAAATCCATTTGGTTTGCGGATCGAGAGCGTGTACCTCCCGCTGCTAAGGCCGTTGAATGCGACCTCTCCTGTCTCGGCGACTGGTAGCCACGAGCCGGTTTGACGGCTGTTCGATAGTTGATAATCGATCTGCGCGTTGTCGGCGGTCCCGAAATAAGGGGTTGACACCGAAAGTTTAATGAATTCAAAATTTTCGTCGAGCCTTAGGGTGTCCGAGTAGTCGAGCCGTTTTCCATTGTATTCTACCCCATCGATGAGCAATGTTTTGTTGGGCAGCTCGGGGCGGATCGCGGAAGGGTTGAAGTATACCAGTCCGTTGATGGAGGGAAGTGAGAAGAACCCATTGGGCAACGTAAGCGAGCAGGGGGTGCACCCGCCGTTGAACTCATTGGTGGGAAAGCCGTTTTTATAATCATAATACATATAGTACGGACTCCGCGAAATGTGCTGTGAATAGGCACGCAAGTCACTGATGCTGACCTGAAACAAACCCTTGTTGGTAGGTACCCAGAAAAACCCGTTTTTATCTTCTATAATGCAATGCGCCGATGCCAGATGCCTTTTTCTGTCGAGCGGGAACGTAGTAATACGGTTGTTTCTGAGCAGAAAAAGGCCTTTCTCCCACGTTGTTCCCCAAATTTCCGTCGTGTCGGCCACCCTTCGCACCATAAGCGAGCGAATGTGCCGGCCGGCGAAGTTTTTGATTTTTTCGGCACGGTACCCCGGAATCGAAAGGCGGTACAGGCCGTTGTGTGTCCCGACCCAGAAAACTTTTTCACGTAAGTCCCGCCTTTTTTCCTGCTGGATGTAGGAAATGGGAGCAGTGAGCCCGGCAATGCGGACGCTTGTCCATTTGAACGTCCGGATATCGAATTTCCGCAATTCTCCATGCCGGAAACCCGACCAGAGGTTCCCGTCGAGGTCGGCATAGGAAATGGTGACCTCTTTCCCGAAATACCATTTTCCCAGACTCCTCGACCCGTCCCGATCGAACAAGTGGCGGGTTCCGCCGCGTAGGCTGGTCCACAAATAGCCGTTTTTCATCAGGAATGGGTTCAGGCTGCTTATTTTTTGGATAGAAGGGAGTGTTGCAGCAGCTTTTGAGAAAATGTCGAACGTGCCCGAGCTGGTCAGGATGTAACGGTCTTTGTAGAGGCTCTGCTCGTGAAAGGAAAAGCCCTCGCTGCCCTTGAAAGCGGCAAAATGCTTTTTTGTAAAAAGGAATAGCCCTTTGGTATGGCTGCCGAGCATCAGCAGCCCGGTGTTTTTGTCGTAAAAAGAACTGATAATATTTTGCTTGCCGGTATCAAAACCTTCAATCAACATCCTGGTCGTAAAAAGGTCCTTTCCCAGCACGGACACGTCGTAGATTTTGTCTCCGAAAGCGATCAGCGGTGACTGGGCGAAGGTATTCCACAGGAGCTCAATGCCTGGGTAGTGCATTGTACTTCGGGCGGTTCCTGCCATATCACCGGAAATAGTAATGGGGTGTGGGCCTGCCTTGTCGATGCGCGAAATGCTTCCCTGCGACCGGTTTAACAGGTACAGCTCCTGCCCGACGGTAAAGTAATCGAGGACCTTTTGTGCAGCGTTGCGAACCCTGTATACTTGTTTGCCATGGTTAAAATAGGCCACTTCACTCGTGTCGCAGCGGAAATAGCGGTTTGGGCCTACTGTAAAAACGGCATTCTTCCAGTGGTCGTTGTAAATATGCCGGTTGGACAGCTCGAATGCCATGATCGTGCCCTTCTCGGGAGCATTGTACATGTCTGTGGCGCCGAATTTCTTTTGATAGGGGATGGTTTCGGTTATCTTGCCGTTCGCTATCTGGTGTGCGGTGTTGGTCTCGTCAAGAAAATAGAGTTTAAAATCTGACGGGCCTCGAAAGCTTTGAAAGAGATGGTTAGAAGCTAGTTTTGAGTTGGAATTCGTAAAAGTGTGAAAATGCCTTCCATCAAACCGCACCAGTCCGTCTTCTGTGGCCAGCCAAAAAAAACCAGCCTCGTCGCGTGCGATGGATTTGATGCTGTTTTGAGGTAAACCGGTTTCGGCGGTATAATGCGTAAGCCAGTAGTTGTCCGATTTAAATGCGATTTCCTGCGCTTTGGCAGGGGGAAGCAGGTAGTTTAAAGAAAGGATAATGCACAGCAATTGCAGCGCAAAGAAAATGCCGTTGAGAAATTTCAGGCGGAAATTGCGGCTCATCAATTCTTTATTGTGCAGGGATGGTGCAAAGTGCAAATAAATATCACAAACACAAAAAAGCCACCTTCTTTCGAAAGTGGCTTTGGCCTAGTAGCGGGAGCTGGACTCGAACCAGCGACCTTTGGGTTATGAGCCCAACGAGCTACCAACTGCTCCATCCCGCGGTGTCGTTGAATTGGAGTGCAAACATACAACAAATGTTTTACAGAAAACAACTATTTTTGTGAAAACTTTTTAAAAAAGTTTGCCTCTAACGTTCTGACATCGATTTTATGAGTTCATATTCAGTCGCTTCCGGTTTCGGATGGCGCATTCATCAGGTGCTGCTGATCAGGTTGCTCGGCATCATGATCCTGTTTACCGTTTGCCGGATTCTCTTTTATTTCTTCAATCAATCGTTTTTTCCGGATGTTTCGCTGGCATTAGCGCCGCGTTTATTCCTCGGCGGATTGCGTTTTGACCTCGTGGCGGTGCTTTATACGAATATTCTTTACGTGTTCCTGACGCTCATTCCTGTCACATTCAAGTACCGGCCCGCGTTCCAGAAGTTTCTGGATTACCTTTTTATCTTCACCAACAGCATTGCCCTGCTCGCTAACTGCGCCGATTTCATTTACTACCGTTTCACGATCAAAAGGAGCACGTGGTCGGTTTTGCAGGAGTTTTCGCATGAAAACAACATGCATAAGCTGTTCGGCGGCTTTCTGGTGAATTACTGGTATGTGGCGCTCGTATGGGTGCTGTTGGTGATGGCAGTAGTGTACCTTACGCGGCGCTGGCGGATTGGCGCTAAACCCTTGCGCCCGGCCTGGCAGATATTCCTCGTTCACAGTGTATTGATGACCGTTGCGGTTTTCCTTTTTATCGGAGGGGTGAAGGGTGGCTTCCGGCACAGTACCCGCCCGATCACATTGAGCAATGCGGGCGAATACGTCGACAAGCCGAAGGAGATGTTCATCGTGCTGAACA
Source organism: Dyadobacter sp. BE31 (assembly GCF_031457695.1). Lineage (NCBI taxonomy): Bacteria > Pseudomonadati > Bacteroidota > Cytophagia > Cytophagales > Spirosomataceae > Dyadobacter > Dyadobacter sp. BE31. The sequence continues at coordinate 2,058,988 of NZ_JAVDXA010000001.1, read as the reverse complement.
CACCTTTCTGCATTTACAAAACCCTGAAAAGCTCCGATTACCAGCGGGCGGACTTTTTTAAATCGGAGCAGGAAATGAATGCGGTTTACTCACCGATCCACCATCCCGACCCGAATGCGCCCGCATTTCGTCCGAAAAATGTCGTGATCCTGATCTGGGAAAGTTTTGGAAAGGAAATGGTAGGGACATTTAACCGCGACCTGGAAAACGGTACCTACAAAGGCTACACGCCATTTATCGACTCCCTCATGCAGCACAGCAAAGTGCATTGGTATTCATTCGCGAATGGCGCCAAGTCGATCGAGGCGATTCCGTCGGTGCTTACGAGCATTCCGGGCATTATGGAGCCGTTCATTCTGACGCGCTACACGGATAACAAGCTTCCCAGCCTGCCCGAAATGCTGCAAGCGAAGGGCTACCACACCTCATTTTTCCACGGAGCGCCCAACGGTTCGATGGGTTTCAAGGCATTTACCAACCTGATCGGTATCAAAGACTATTATGGTAAAACCGAATACAACAACGATGCCGATTACGACGGTATCTGGGGCATTTGGGACGAAGAATTCTTGCAGTTCTGGTCCAAAAAGCTGGATACTTTTCAGCAGCCGTTCATGAGCACGTTGTTCACGGTTTCCTCGCACGACCCATACAAGGTGCCTGCGCGCTACCAGGGCAAGTTCCCGAAAGGCCCACTGCCGATTTATGAATGCATGGGTTATACCGACAATGCGTTACGCCGGTTCTTCGAATCAGCAAAAAATAAGCCCTGGTTCAAGAATACATTATTTGTGATTACCGCCGACCACGCGGCCACATTTGCGCATTACCCTAAGTACCAGACCTCGGTCGGAAACTTCTCGATCCCGATTCTTTTTTATGCGCCGGATGACGACACGATGACAGGAACGGACAGTTCCCGGCTCGTGCAGCAAATCGACGTTATGCCTTCGGTATTGAGTTATCTGCATTACGACAAACCTTATTTCAGTTTTGGAAAAAATGTCTTCGGGAACCCTCCGCTCAACTTCGCTGTCAACTATGATGGCGCCTATCAATGGTTCAATGGGCCATATGTTTTGCAATTTGATGGCCGGAAAACCGTAGGTTTGTATAAATATCAGGAAGACAAGCTTTTGAAAAATAACCTTGCAGGCCGGGTTCCGGAGGTTCAAGGGCCTATGGAATTGCAGGTTAAGGCATTTATCCAGCAATATTCGAACCGGATGCTGGACGACCGGCTGACGGTAACACCCTAGGTGCCACGTTTTTGGGAAGCTGAAAAAAGTGAAGAAGTAATTTTTATGGAAGAAAAAGCCGAAAATAATACCGAATTGCGAAACCACCGGGCTGGTTTCGTAAGCATTATCGGAAAGCCCAACGTAGGGAAATCGACGCTGATGAACGTGCTCGTGGGCGAAAGAATGTCGATCATCACCTCTAAGGCGCAAACGACCCGCCACCGCATTATCGGGATTTTGAATGGGAAGCACGAGGATATCCCGTTCCAGCTCGTGTACTCCGATACACCGGGGGTAATCAAGCCGTCGTACAAGCTGCACGACTCGATGATGACTTTTGTGAAAGGGTCGCTCGAAGATGCCGACGTGGTACTTTTTGTCGTAGAAATAGGGGAGAAAGCCGCCGAGCACGAGGTGTTGCCGCTGCTGAAACGTACCGAATCACCGGTGGTTTTGGTGTTGAACAAAATCGACTTGTCGAACGACGAGGAGGTGAAGCAGAAAATGGCTGAATGGGAGAACGAAATCCATCCCGCGGCTATTATCCCGATCTCCGCATTGGAGAAAGCGAATATCGGCACGTTGTTCGACGCCGTGGTGACGCGCCTGCCTTTCCACCCGCCTTATTTCGATGAGGATGAACTAACCGACAAGCCGGAGCGTTTCTTTGCTTCGGAAATCATCCGCGAAAAGATCTTCTTGAATTACCGCCAGGAAATTCCATACAGCTCCGAAGTAGTAATCACTGAATTTAAGGACAAGGACGACATCATTGTGATCCGCGCAGAAATTCTGGTCGAACGCAAAAGCCAGAAAGGGATCATTATTGGTGAAAAAGGGGAAATGCTGAAAAAAGTCGGTACGCAGGCCCGTCAAGACCTCGAAGACTTCTTTGGCAAGAAAGTTTTCCTCGAACAACACGTAAAAGTAGAGCCGGATTGGAGAAGTAAGGAGAATAAGCTGCGCCAGCTCGGTTATCAGGAATAAATTTTAAATAAAACGAATGAAGAGCAGGTGCCAGACCGGCTCGGATCATATTAATAGTAAGAAAATGGCAAATGTAATATCGATTGTTGGTCGTCCGAACGTGGGCAAATCCACTTTGTTCAACCGCCTTACTGAAAGCCGGAAGGCCATTATGGACAACCAGAGCGGCGTAACCCGCGACAGGCACTACGGTTACGGCGAATGGACCGACCAATATTTCACAGTAATTGATACAGGAGGTTATGTGGTAGGCTCGGAAGATATTTTCGAAGGCGCTATCCGCGATCAGGTGGAGCTCGCGATCGAGGAATCGACCGTGGTACTTTTTATGGTAGACACCATGACCGGCCTCACCGACCTCGATAAAGACTTCGCAAATGTGCTCCGCCGCTTCAATAAGCCGGTTTACCTCGTAGCCAATAAAGCCGAAACGACCGAGCGTTACCAATCAGCCGGTGAATTTTATGAACTAGGCTTAGGGGATGAAATTTTTGCGATTTCCGCACAAACCGGCTTCGGTACGGGTGAACTGCTTGATAAGGTAGTAACGCATTTTGAAACCGCAGGTATCGAAAACCCGGAAGAAGGCATTCCCCGCATTGCCATCATGGGACGCCCGAATGTAGGTAAATCCTCGTTCCTGAATGTACTTACCGGCACTGATCGCAGCATCGTTACCGACATCGCAGGCACTACGCGCGACGCAATCCACACGCATTACAATGCATTCGGAATGAATTTCATTCTGACCGACACTGCCGGGATCCGAAGAAAATCACGTGTGAAGGAAGATATCGAATTCTATTCGACCCTCCGCTCGGTGAAAGCGATGGAGGAATCGGATGTCTGCATTGTCCTGCTCGACGCTACATTGGGGCTTGAAGGCCAGGATATGAACATCATCGGCCAGGCTGACAAGGCCAAGAAAGGCATTGTGATCATGGTCAATAAGTGGGACTTGGTTGAAAAGGATTCCAAGACGGCCGATCAGTACAAAAAAGCATTGCTCGAAAAGCTCGCACCGATGAACTACATGCCGATCATCTTCGCGTCGGTTGTGGAGAAGCAGCGCATTCACCAGGTAATGGAGAAGGCAATGGAAGTTTATCAGAACAAAACCAAAAAAATCTCGACTTCGAAACTGAATGAGGTAATGCAGGCGGAGATCGAGAAATATCCGCCACCGGCACACCGCGGCAAGTATATCAATATCAAATACATGATTCAGCTGCCGACGCCTTCGCCGACATTCGTGTTTTTCAGCAGCCATCCCAAACACGTGAAAGAGCCGTATTTGCGCTATCTGGAAAACCGTTTGCGCGAGAACTTCGATTTTTCGGGTGTACCGATCACGATATTCTTCCGCGAGAAATAGGAGGGAAATGAGACAAGCAAGAAAGCGCCGGCGGGATTTTTTCCCGTCGGCGCTTTTGCAATTTATCCGTAACCAGCTACTGTTCAGCCGGAAATTTCTACGGTTCGTCTTTTTTAGCAAATCTCGAGCAACCTTTTATATTACTTTTACATCTGTTATCCGGCCAGCCACGGTACTTTGAGAGACTTCTGAAAGAATTTTCGAAAAAAATGTTAAAAACAAGGTACTATGTATTGCAAGATACCTAATGAAACATATATATTTGTAAGGTCAATTAGTTACACATAATTCCGCTGAATTCTTAACGATTGCATACAAGCCATGAAAACACTCAGAATCTTAATATTACTTACAATCATCAGCCTGCAAGCCAGCGCAACAGGCTATGTACACAACATGTTTGTAGCGCACAGAAAGTTGCAATCAGGCAAGGAATGTGTAACCGAAAGAGCAATAGCAAGGAAGGCCAAGCCTGCTTTGAAAGCGAAAGCACCCGTACAGGTGAAGCACGCCGGAGTGATCAAAAACACCAGCGCGGGCGCACCGGCTTCTCAAATCATGACATTGAATGCCCGCATTCTGGAAGCAGGACCCGCGGCATTATTTGAAAATGAATCCGAAGAAAATGAAGGTGAATCGATGGTAAGCAAGCTGGTGGGCGCGGTGAGATGTGTGATCTACACCTTTATCCCTAAGCTGGGCCATTCGTAAGCGATACTGTTATTTAGTGAAAGCAAAAAGCTGCGGGATCAACTCCCGCAGCTTTTTGCTTATTAGCCTACTGTATTGGTGAGTGTTCCAATCGGCTCGATGGTAATATGCACCACGTCGCCGGCTTGCAATGTGAAATCCGATGATGGCACGATGCCTGTTCCTGTCATGAGATAGGCGCCTTGCGGAAACGACATTTCGCGGTAAAGGAAATGCAGCAGTTCCTCGGGTTTGCGCTTCATTTGAGATAATGAAACTTCTCCATTAAATACTTCTTCGCCCGCCCGCACGATCGAAAGATCGATCACCGTGTCGGCCCCCAGCTTTTCTTTAAATACATAAAGACAAGGTCCTAATGCCGCGCTGCCGGTGTAGGATTTGGCCTGAGGCAAATACAGCGGATTTTCGCCTTCGATGCTTCGGGAACTCATATCGTTGCCGATGGTATAACCTACCAATGCACCTTCCGAAGTAGCGAAAAGAGTCAATTCCGGTTCGGGAACGTCCCAGGTTGAATCCTTACGAATGCGTACCGTACCGTGGTGGCCTACTACCCGCCATGCGGTCGATTTGAAGAACAATTCGGGACGTTCGGCTTCATACACGCGGTCGTAGAAACTGCCGCCTCCTGCTTTTTCGGATTCTTCCATCCGCGCCGTGCGGCTTTTGAAATACGTCACACCCGATGCCCACACTTCCTGGGTACCGATAGGCGCCAGCGCCTCGGGCATGGGGAAATCATCGCTGAATGTCAGGGGGATAAGGCTTTGCGTCTGGCCTTCGAGCCATTCGTACAGGTTATTCCTGTTCACCACGACATCCCAGTCGGTTTCGTGGAGGCGGTAGAAAATGTCCTCGTTTTCAAGGAGGATGCCATTTTCGGTCTTATATAATTTCATGAAATGCAGATTTTGGTTTTGCCTGAATAAGTCCCCCACGGGGCGTCTTTACTGATGAATACGGACAGGAAAGTGTTTCAGGCCACTGAAATTTGCGGGAAAATGAAGTGCAGGAATGGCTAGCTGCGCCACAGGCGCCGGTCAATTGGAATGCGCTCCTGAGCCATAAGCTTGATATCCGAAAACAGCGGGTGCTCGGGATGTAGAATAATATTGGAGGAAAACGGCACGATCACCGACGGAATGCCGATGGCCAGCACGTCGGGTTTGATGAGCCAGTCTTTCAGCCAGAATTGCGTCCGGCCATAGGTTTTGTCCTGCCAGAAGTCGGGCAGGTCTTTTCGTGCGTAATGCCTGATGTTGTCGGGTATTTCGATAGACGAAAGCCAGTATTTGGGGAGATCCTCGTAGCGTACGCCGGGTGCGTGTGCGAGGGTCTCTACCAACCCAAGCTCGGGAGTGGATGTAGTGTAAAGTACGCCAATACCTTTTGGGTTCCACCGCGCACCGAATAACCTGGCCCCTTCGGTAGAAAGCGCCTCATGCCGGTATTTTTCGCGTGTGATCCTGTATACCAATGGCATGGGTGACGCGATCAGGCGGGTAAACCATAATCGAGGCGGCCAAGCACATTATCCACCAGCCCGAAACCTGTAACGGTATCCATCATTTGCAATGGCGACTGCTCATTCAGCTCGACGATTGGCGTCCGCAGCCAATGCCTCACCACATGCTCCTTGCCTTCAAAGGTGTCCAGCGCATGAATAAGCACATTCCGGAGGAGCAAAAGGCGCTCTGATGCATCGGTACCAAGCCGCTTTTCCCCTTGAATGCGATGCAAATTACGCGGTGTCATGCCCAATGCATAAGCAATCTCATTGTCAGTCAGTCCCACGAGATCAGAAACTTCATCAGCAACGGAACGCAAAATTCCCTCCCGTGACGTTTTCACCACTGCATACTCAGAAGCGGGCTGTTTGCCGTAGGGGACAAATTCTTCCTCAAAAAACCGAACAGGTGTTGACATAACAATTTCAAGTGAAGTATGTCACTAAGTTAAGTGACATACTTTAAATTATCAAATCTTTTCTTTCAAAAACTCCGCAGTGTAATTCCCTTCGAGTTTCACCATTTCCTCGGGTGTGCCGGCAAAGGTGAGCTGGCCGCCATTTTCGCCGCCTTCGGGGCCTAGGTCGATGATCCAGTCGGCGCTTTTGATGACTTCCATGTTATGCTCGATGATGATCACGCTGTCGCCTTGCTCTACGAGTGCATTAATGGCTTTGAGGAGCTTTTTAATGTCGTGAAAATGCAAACCGGTGGTCGGCTCGTCGAAGATGAAGAGCGTTTTGCCTTTGTTGGACGAGCCTTTGCCGAGGAATGAGGCCAGTTTCACACGTTGCGCTTCCCCGCCCGACAATGTATTCGAAGATTGTCCAAGCCCCACATAACCCAGTCCTACTTCTTGCAATGGCAGCAGTTTATCCGCCAGTTTCGGCTCCGACTCCCTGAAAAATTCGATCGCTTCATCCACGGTCATATCGAGGATTTCGGCAACGTCCTTGTCCTGGTATTTCACTTCCTGCACTTCCTGTTTGAAACGCTTGCCATTACAGCCCTCGCAAGTGAGGTAAATATCGGCCATAAACTGCATTTCGATCTTCACCTGGCCCTCGCCCTGGCAAATCTCGCAGCGACCGCCGTCGACGTTAAAGGAGAAATGCGAAGGTTTGTAGCCCCGCGCCTTCGAAAGCGGCTGTTCCGACATCATCTGCCGGATATAGTCGTAGGCTTTAATGTAAGTAACCGGGTTCGAGCGCGACGACTTCCCGATCGGGTTCTGGTCGATCATTTCAACGGCTTCAATGCGATCGATGCTGCCTGTGAGCTCGTCGAAACGCCCTACGTCCTCGCTGAACTCGCCTTTGAGGCGCATTAATGCAGGGTAAAGTATCTTCCGGATCAATGTAGATTTCCCCGAACCACTCACGCCGGTCACAACGGTAAGGTTATTCAAAGGGATTCTGACGTCCAGCTCTTTTAAATTATTCTCCCGCGCCCCTTTGATTTCCAGGAAATGCAAAGACTTCCTGCGAACCGAAGGCACCGGAATAGAATCATTCCCCAACAAAAAGTCCAAAGTATGCGACTGCACATTCCCTTCAACAACCTCCTGACCATTCCTGACCCCTTGAACATCCCTGATCTCCTGACTACCAATGACTCCCTGACCATTCTTAACCACATGACTACCACTGACTTTCAACGCCTCAATATCACGCTGGTTACCCTGAAAAACCACATGGCCGCCACCAGTACCGGCTTCCGGACCGATATCGATAATCTGGTCGGCGGCGTGCATTACTTCTTCCTCGTGTTCTACCACAATCACGGTATTACCCAGGTCGCGGAGCGATTCGAGCACGCCTACGAGGCGCTGCGTATCACGCGGGTGCAAGCCGATGCTCGGTTCGTCGAGAATGTACATGGAGCCCACCAATGCGCTTCCCAACGAAGTAGCGAGTTTAATGCGCTGGAATTCCCCGCCGGATAATGTGCTCGTAAGCCGGTTCAGTGTGAGATAGCCCAGCCCCACGCGGTTCATATAATCCAATCGGGATTCGATTTCCGTCAGGACGCGGCGGGCGATCTGCCGGTCGTGGTCGCTGAGTTCGAGCTGCTTAAAGAAGCCGGAAACATCCTGGATCGGCATCAGTACCAGGTCGGTGATGGATTTGCCGCCGATTTTTACATACGAAGCATCCTTCCGCAAGCGTGAGCCACGGCAATCGGGGCAGGTGGTGCGGCCACGGAAGCGCGAGAGCATGACGCGGTACTGGATTTTGTGCGTTTGGGATTCGAGCTCAGAAATGAAGTCGTTGATCCCCTGGAAGTATTGGTTGCCGGTCCAGAGCAGCTCCTTTTGAGCAGGGGTAAGGTCTTTATAAGGCCTGTGGATCGGGAAATCGAACTTCACGCCGTTACGCACAAGCGGGATCAGCCATTCGCCCATTTTCTCGGTTCGCCAGGGCGCGATGGCACCGTCGTACACCGAAAGGTTTTTATCGGGAATGACCAGATCGGGGTCAATGCCTAATATTTTTCCAAAACCCTCGCACCTTTTACAAGCACCGTAAGGGTTGTTGAAGCTAAAAAGATTGACGGTCGGTTCTTCGAATGTGATGCCGTCGAGTTCGAATTTATCAGAGAAAACCCTCTTTTCACCCCCAACAATATGTACCGTGCAAGTACCTTCTCCTTCGAAAAACGCGGTTTGTACGGAATCGGAAAGGCGGTATTGCGTGTCCTCGTCGTTATGCCGGATCGCGGCGCGGTCGATGAGGATGGAAACCTGGTTACCGGCTTGCGGGAAATGGTCTGGTTTTTCCAGAATGTCTTCAATGGAAACCACCTCCTCGTTCAGCACAATGCGGTTATAACCTTTGGAAAGCAGGATGGTAAGTTCTTCGATTTGCGAGCGGCCGTCGCGGATGAGCAGTGGCGCAAGGATCATCACGCGCGTACCCTCGTCGTGCGCGAGCATGTAGTTCACGACATCCGTTACGGAATCTTTTCGGACGATTTCACCCGAAATCGGCGAATAGGTGTGCCCGATGCGTGCAAAAAGCAGTTTGAGATAATCATAAATCTCGGTGGAAGTGCCTACCGTCGACCGCGGATTACGGGTATTTACCTTTTGTTCAATGGCAATAGCCGGTGAAATGCCTTTAATGTATTCCACTTCCGGCTTTTCCATCCTGCCCAGGAACTGCCGTGCATAGCTGCTTAGGCTCTCCACGTACATCCGCTGGCCTTCCGCAAAAAGCGTATCGAATGCCAGCGACGACTTCCCGGAGCCGGAAAGGCCGGTAATGACTACCAGCTTATTGCGCGGGATCGCCACATCCACATTTTTCAGATTGTTTACACGGGCACCTTTGATGAGAATGTATTGTCTCGGATCCAGTTCATCGAACTGGTCGGCCTCGATCCGGGGCACAGCTAGTTGCATCATAGCGGGGTTATCGATGGATTATGATATTAGTTTGAATGATGATGTGATACTATTATAACCAAAAGCCGGGGCATTTAGTTTTCTTTAAAAACCTGGTTCGCTTTCGCAAATTTCATGCCGTTTTGGGCGGCTTCTTCAAATATCGGATCGGCAAAATGTCCGAAGTTGGGAACGTCGGACATGCAGTCGGTTAATGCGATGGTTTTGGCAGCTAGTGCCGGTGCGTATTGCACGATTTGCCGGATGCTGGTCGCAACGCAATGCGAGCGTGCTTCGCCGGCCACCAGTAGCTGGTCATATTCACCTAATTCTGCCAGAAAGCGTTGGTCCAGCTCTGTTTCAGGCGCATTGGCTACTGGTACCTGCGCTTTGAATACTCCGAAATGCTCGGTGAGCGGGTTAATGCCTTTCGAAACGGTGCGATAGTCGCGGCGGGTGCGGTGCGTCCACGCGAGTACGGCGCGCATGAGGGTATCGTCGATGGCGGCGCCTTTGGAGCCGACCAGGCAATGCTCCGGCCAGATGAAATGCTGGAATTCACCTTCTGTTTCGAGGGTTTGCAGATATTCCAATACATATTCGGGCTGATATCGCGGTACCCATTTACCTGCTTTCACCGATTGTGCGGATATCAAGGTGAACGGCGCGACCGTATTGCCGTTCTGATCTTCCCAGAAGAGCGGGTGCGCAATATCGAGCACCTTGTGGGTATCGAGTGTCAGGAATATCGCATCGATTTTGTCGCCCTCGAGTGCAATCAGGTTAGCAATGCGCTCCACGTCTTTTTCCGCTCCGGGCACATACAGGGTGCCGTTAGGGTCGCAGAAATCGTATTGAGCGTCGATGATCAGCAATGCGGTCTTTTTCATGGTGTGTTTAAAATTCGAGTTCATGCGGCAGCTCCATTTGGCGCGCGTACATTTTGGAACAGAGGCTGAAAACCAATTGCAGCATCCGGTTAGCGTCTTTGATATAATCGGTCCGGTAATCTTCGTCGAGTTTGTTCAGCCCGTTGAGGATCACCTGCGCCTTTTTGGCAATGTACAACGCACAGGTATCGGCGCGGGACGAATAAGTCCGCAGAATATCCGAATAACTTTCCAGGAACGTATTGAGCAGGAAAAGGTTGAGCTCGATGCCCCCGATCTTGTCTTTCGTGACTTTCACATGGTATGCAATGTCCGCGCTGAGGCTGCGCATGTCCATCAGAACCCAGCCGGGCGTGTTCTGGTTGAATTTCGATGTCCGCACAATCCGGCCCATGAGCTCTTCCCGCCGCTCGGGAATGGTAGAACTGTCCTCGATAAGCTCGAAATGCAGTCGGTCGCTCAGGGTTTTATCTTTCGTGATCAGTCTCAGGAGCAGTTTATCCTTTTCTTTGGCAGGCATTTGGATAATCGCCTTTTTGAGCTGTTCTGGTAACGCCATTCGGGTGCTTTTAATAACTTTTCGCTTAATTCCCGGCACAACCACGTAACTTTATGGCCCATAAACGGGCCGGGAAGCTTTTACAAAAATATAAAATACAGATACACATTATGATTTCAGTGGCTATGTGTACTTACAACGGGGCAAAGTTCTTGCCCGAACAGTTGAAGAGCATTGCTGATCAGACGGTTTCGGTGGACGAATTGGTTGTTTGCGACGACAGATCGAAGGACGACACTATTGAAATCATAAAATCTTTTGCTGCAACCAGCAAATTCCCCGTACGCATCCACGTGAACGAGCAGAACCTGGGCTCAACCCGGAATTTCGAGAAATGCCTTTCGCTGTGCGAGGGGGACGTCATTTTTCTCTGCGACCAGGACGACCGCTGGCGGAAGGACAAAGTTCAGAAGCAACTTGCTTTCCTGAATGCACATCCAAACCTGGACGCGGTGTTCAGCGATGCCGACAAGATCGATGACGACTCGCGACCGACCGGCGGTACCATCTGGGAGGAAATCGAGTTCAATCAAGCACGGCAGCAGCTTTGGCATAGCGGCAAATCACACGAAATCCTTTTCAATGGTTTTGTGGTAACCGGTGCCACACTGGCGATCCGGAAATCCGCCCTCGAACGGCTGATGCCGTTTCCTACCCATGTTCAGGATCTGATCCACGATGCCTGGATCGCCATGGTGCTGAGCCTCGAAGGTAAGATCGAATTCATACCCGAACCGCTGATTTCCTACCGCATTCATTCCAGCCAGCAGGTTGGGTTTGGTAATAAGGTGGAGAAAGTACAGCTGGCCGATCGCTTCAAGCGCGACCGGCGGTTGAAGTTGATCCCGCTGGAAGAAAAGGCCAACAAGTTGCACGAGCTGTATTTGCTCCTGCGTGCGCTTCCGTTCGTCCCGCGCGAGAAACTGCTCAAATTATATCTTTCACAAAAGCATTTTTACACCCGCGCCGGCCTGCCGGAAAGCCGTTTCAAACGACTTACCCCGGTGTTGGGCCAGCTCTTGCGGGGCTATTACCGGTTTAGCAGTAAAGACTGGTGGTTACCGGCGGTAGGGGATTTATTGGAATAAAGAACTGGATGATTATTGAAAATGGCTGAAAATAAGTCGTTGGTGGCGGTGGTGATACCGGTATATCAGGCAAACCTGACGGAGGCGGAACAGCTGTCGTTACGGCAATGCATGCAAGTGTTGGGCAATTACCCGGTGATTATCGTGAAACCTGAAAGCCTGGACCTCTCCGCATTTCAGCAGCGATATCCCTCGCTTAGTTTTCAATCTTTCGATGACAGTTTTTTCACAAATGTCGACGCCTATAACCGGCTGATGGTGTCTGTTGATTTTTACAAAACTTTCACCGCCTACGAATACATTCTCATTTACCAGCTCGATGCCTTCGTTTTTCGGGACGAGCTGAAAGAATGGTGCGCGAAGGGTTATGATTATATCGGAGCGCCGTCGCTGCACCAGCCTGAATTCGACACCATTCCTGCGGAATCCGCTCAGGATTTTGCTCATGCATTATCGACGCAGCGCGTCGTGCTGAACGGCGGGCTTTCGCTGCGGAGGATTCCTTCTTTTTTACGCTACTTAAAGATTTACAATATCTTTTATCCTGCCTGGAAAGGGAATGAAGATATGCTCTTCTGCCAGGAAGCGACGCGCCTCAAACCGATGAAACTCTTCATGAAGCTGCCCGAATGGCGGGAGGCGCTGCGTTTCGCCTTCGAGAAAAGTCCGGCGGCAAGCTATGAGCTCACGAACCATCAATTACCCTTTGCCTGCCACGCCTGGGAGCGCTACAGTGCGGCATTTTGGACGCCATTCATCCCTGTAAACCAGTGACTTCCTGCGTTTAACAATTTTTAACAAACTATCGTCGGTTTTCGGACGTTCTTGCTGATATTTAGGTAAAACCCCAATATCACTATGCATTTCAAATTGCTTTCGGCCAGTTTTGGAGCCATTTTACTATCCATCCATACCAGCTTCGGGCAAATTACTGAAAACCCCAAAGTAGAGGAATCGTCGGTCCCGTATGTAAAAATCAAAAAGGTGGAGCTGACGGACGCCAACACGGTTATTTACCTGCAATTTATCGAGCCCAAGGCGCAAAAACAGCCACAATTCCGTTCGCAACCCCGGATGTCGCCTTTTCCAGACTCGCGCGTTCCGCAATTTCCACAGCAAGGCATCGGTCAGAGCCAAATCTGGCTCGATCCCGAAACCCGGCTCTACAAGCCCGGTGAAATCGATAAAAAGTTCAAGTTCATCAGGGCTGAGAACATTACCACTACCACCAAAACGAGCGTAGCCAATGGCGATACCGTCGATTTTGTGGCCTATTTTGAAAGACTTACGCCGGGAATCGAGGAGTTTGATTTTTATGAAGGCCGTAGTTCAAATGGTAACCAGTCGTGGAATTTTTACGGTATCCATGTTAAAAACCCGCTCAAAAAGGAGCCTGCGAAATCCGCCAAACCGGTAGCAAAGGCAACGCCGCCTGCTAAAAAGCCGGCCGCTCAACCGGCCGCAAAAGCACCTCAAAAACCGGCTCCGGCCCCCGCTCCGAAAAAGGATGCTGAAATGGCCGTTTTGAAAGGCACGATTTACAATGCGAAAACGAAAGAGCCGATTGCGGCACAGCTCTCGTACATCGAAAACGGCGACACGCTGCAAATCCGGTCGTCGTCCGGAAAGTACCGTGTGGGTGTGGACCTGGGCGAACGCTACAAATTCCGCGTGCTGGCCCGCGGCTATTACGGGTCGTCGTTCAGCCTTACGCCCGGCGATTCAACCGGCAAATCATTCGATCAGGACGTATACCTGATGCCGCTCATAGTTGGTGAAACGATATTGCTGCCGAATATCTATTTCGAAACCTCCAAATACACGTTACTACCGGAGTCGTATGAAGAACTGAACCGTCTGGTAGACGTCATGCGGGACAGCCCGACCGTGAAGATCCGCGTAGAAGGTCATACCGATAATGTAGGTGATTTTGACAAAAACCTCGAACTCTCCCGCCAACGTGCGGAGTCGGTGAAAAACTACTTGATCGAAAAAGGCATTGAAAGCGACCGTATTGAAGCAAAAGGCTACGGCGGCACGCGACCAATCACAAAAGGCAGCGAAGAAGAGCGGAAAAAGAACCGGAGGGTGGAGTTTGTGATTACGGAAATGTAGTCCGGCAGCGGTTGTCTTTGTCAGGTGTGGTCATTAGTAGTCAGGTATTGTCATTGGTGGTCAAGTGTAGTCATTGGTAGTCAGGTATTGTCATCAACGGGAACCAAATTCTCCCTCCTGACTATTTCTGACAACACCTGACAACACCTGACCACTAATGACGGCGAAGCCTACCGCGCCTTGATAATATTCGTGAACTCACGTGATTTCAACGAAGCGCCACCTACGAGGCCGCCGTCGATATCCGGTGCAGCGAACAGCTCGGGTGCGCTGGCGGCTGTAACGCTTCCGCCGTAGAGGATCGAAATTTCGTCGGCTACTTCTGCACCATATTTGGACGCAAGGTGCGCGCGCAATGCTGCGTGCATTTCCTGCGCCTGCTCAGCCGACGCTGTAAGGCCTGTTCCGATCGCCCAGATGGGTTCGTAAGCAATCACAACTGATTTCAACTGCTCTTCCGAAAGGTGGAAAAGGCTTTCGGTCAACTGGTTTTTTACAAAACCGATATAATCTTCATTCTGACGCTGTTCGAGCGACTCGCCACAGCAGAAAATGGGCGATACGCCGAAAGAGAGTGCCGTATTTACTTTTTCAGCCAGCAATGCATTGGTTTCGTTGAAATACTGGCGGCGCTCGCTGTGGCCGATCAGCACATATTGTACACCGATCGATTGCAGCATTTGTGCGGAGATCTCACCGGTAAATGCACCCGAAACTTTATCGGAGCAGTTTTGCGCGGCCAATGCGAAGTTAGGCGCGTCCTCGATATATTTTTGAATCGTAGTAAGGTAAATCGCAGGAGGGCAAAGGATGATTTTTGCGTCATTACGGACCTCATCTTTGGCCATATTAACGAGTTCCGAAGTAAGCGCAACTGCTTCATCCAGAACCTTATTCATCTTCCAGTTACCGGCAACAATTTTTTTTCGCATGAGAAAATTTTTATTGTGGGAAAAAGTCATTTTACGCAACAAAAGTACCATATTTTCCTCATTTACATGATTATATATATGTGATCAAAAAAATGTCGAAAAGTTTGCACATATCGAGATTTTTTTGTGTTTTATTAATGCAAAAAGACCTATTTTTACTTGAATTAACCGATTGGACTGAATTCGATACTTAGCGTACACCGAAGAATATAAATAGAGTTTCAAGTCGTTTATAGTCAACGTGTTGAAATATGTCACCCCAGGATTAGAAAAATTAGCCATTTAAAGAAAGGAGGCCACGATGAAAACGTCTAAGTGGTTTATAGCAGCGATCATACTTTTTACTCACACCCTGACATTCGGCCATTCCAGCGACGTACCCCCTGTATCAGAGGAGAAGTATGGTTACTTTTTGGATAAAAACCATAAAACAGCACGCATTCCGTTCGAGCTGCACTCCAACCTGATATTACTCTACGCGAAGATCAACGACAATGATTCGCTGCGTTTTATCCTCGATACGGGCGTTAGTTCGATTATCATTACCGACCCCAACATCCTCAAAGCCGACAAGCTGCGTTTAACCCGGAAGGTTAACCTCACCGGTGCGGGCGAAGGCGCATCCATTTCGGCACATGTGGCGATAGACAACAAATTTTCGATGGGCAGGCTCAGGGCCAACCACCAGAACATCGTGATCCTCGAACAGGACTTCCTGCGCCTATCCGAGTATGTGGGCGTGCCGGTACACGGGATTTTCGGGTATGAGATCTTTAACAACTTTGTTGTAACCATTGATTTTGCCAAAAAGGAAATATTGCTGATGCGGCCGGACAGGTACAAGTACAAAACCAGTAAAGGCGATAAACACCCCCTCATTATTGAGGATACCAAGCCATTTACCGATGCCGTGACGCTTTTCGCCGATGGGCGCGAGCATCCGATCCGCGTGCTGATCGACACCGGTGCCGGGCATGCATTGCTGCTCAACAATACGCCCAAAGAAACTTTCCGCTTGCCCGAAAAGGTGATCCGTGCACAATTGGGTCGGGGGCTGAACGGCGTGATCAACGGAAACCTGGGCCGGGTCGATAAAATGAAGCTGGGCCGGTTTGAGCTCAATAATGTGGTAGCCTCGTTCCCCGACAGCATCGCATTCGGCTCGAAAATACGGGCCGGGGCTGAGCGGCAGGGGAACATCGGTTGCGAATTGCTTCGCCGTTTCAAGGTCACATTCAACTACGGCGAGCGCTACATGGTGCTCAAACCAATCCGGAGCCGCCTCCGCGAGAAATTTGAACATGACATGAGCGGTATGGAGATCCGCGCGGAAGGAAGGGATTTGCGCGATTACATTGTCAACCATATCGTGGCGGACTCTCCTGCGGCGCGCGCGGGCCTGATGGAGGGCGATCAGCTGCTGTTTATCGACGACCACTCCGCTGCCGAGCTGAATGTGAGTGAAGTATATAAGCTGATGCAGCGCGGGGACGGGAAAAACATAGACCTGCTTGTGAAACGTAAAGGCGATATTTTCTTTACCCAGATCACACTGCGCAGAATGATTTAGTACTTTTGGCCAAACTAATACCCGGCCATTTGAAACGCTTCATTATCACGGAAGACGGCTCGCATTCATTGTTCAGTGCGCAGTTCAATCAGCAATACCATTCTTTGCAAGGTGCCCTGAATGAATCGGAGCACATTTATATCAACCTTGGTTTGAGGCCGGCCCTTGAAAACGGGCCGGTTTCTGTTTTTGAAATGGGTTTCGGCACGGGACTGAATGCATTTCTCGCGTGGAAACTTGCCGATAGTCTTCAAAAGCAGGTTTTCTACACTTCCGTGGAGGCATATCCCGTTTCGTTGCTGGAAGCCTCACAGCTCAACTACGAAGAAGCGACCGGTGAGAAAGGCTTTATGCAGCTTCATCAGGCGCCGTGGGGCGAGGAGGTGGCCATTTCTCCTTTTTTTAACCTGAGGAAAGAAATGACCACCTTACAGGACTTCACGCCGGACCGGTTTTTTGACGTCATTTTCTACGACGCATTCGATCCGCAGGCACAGCCGGAGCTCTGGACAGAAGAAATTTTCACCAAAATAGCAGCCCAAACCAAGCCCGGCGGCGTATTAGTGACATATTCGTCAAAGGGCATCGTTAAAAGGGCATTGGCCGCCGCAGGTTTTAAAGTGGAGCGGCACAAGGGCCCCGGCCGGAAAGCGCATATACTCAAAGCCGTTAAACTCTGACATTCATTAGCATTAATACACATGAATTACCAAAGCATTATTAGCCAGGAACTGAAAGAAGCACAATCCGTTCTCGACAACTTCCTGAGCGACCCGGAACAAATTGAAAAGATCGAAAAGGCAGCCGGACTGATGGCCGACGCCATTATCCATAACGGCAAAATCCTTTCCTGCGGCAACGGCGGCTCGCATTGCGACGCCATGCATTTCGCCGAGGAACTCACCGGCCGCTACCGCGACAACCGCCGCGCATTACCGGCCATCGCAATCTCCGATGTGAGCCATTTGAGCTGCGTCAGCAACGATTTTGGGTACGAATATGTGTTTTCGAGATATATCGAGGCATTGGGCCAGCCGGGCGACGTGCTGCTGGGCCTAAGTACTAGTGGAAATTCAGCCAATATTATCCGTGCCGCCGAGGCTGCAAAGGCGAAAGGCATGAAAATCATCATCATGTCGGGCAAGGACGGCGGTAAGCTCGCGGGCGTGGCCGACGTCGAGATCCGCGTGGCGCATTTCGGTTACGCCGACCGCATTCAGGAAATCCACATCAAGGTCATCCACATTTTCATGCTGCTGATCGAAAAAATGGTGCTGCGGGATTGACGCGTGTGCGGCAAGGCGACGTCAGGTACTGGTCAGGAGTAGCCAGGAGGTCATTTGTGGTCAGGTGTAGTCGAGTATTGTCAAGTATTGTCAGGAAGTAGTCAGGTGTAGTCAGAAGGTTGTCAGGTGTAGTCAGAAAATTATCGGGCACTGGTAAGGATAGTCATTTGTTGTAAGGTGGTGTTATTTTTCACAGGAAGTTTGTTTATTGAGAAACAATCATTTCAATATCTAACCACAAATTGCCATTCCTAATTACACTTGACAATGCATGACTACACATGACCACACCTGACTATTCATGACAAATCCCTGACTAAAATACATGCGTTACACATCCAGCACACCCATACCGTTATGAACGTCCGTCCATCCGCTATCATTCTCGACAACGACAAGATCCTCACCCTGCGCTACCAGTACGGCGAAAAGGAAGTATTCGCATTGCCCGGCGGTAATCCCGACCCCGGCGAATCGCTCTCGGACGCGCTCGCACGGGAGCTGATGGAGGAATTGGGCGTGGAAATAGAAGTTGGCAAAATGGTCTCCTGCGGGGAGGTAATCTGGCAGGAGGTGCGGAAAGAGACCCTGCACATGGTATTTAACGCAAAAATAACAAAGGGATCCCCGGCACTTGACCCGGTGCATACCACGGCCCTCGAAATCGTATGGCTTCCGGTGGCATCGCTTGGTTCCAGGCATTTGTATCCCAATGTCGGCCCGCAGATCGCCGCATTCTGCAATGAGGAGCTGCATTCGGGGCACATCGGCGTGATCGACCAGCCTTACGTGCGCTCATAAACGGGTTAGTTGGGGGCAATACTTCTTCGTTCGTTTCTATAAGACAGAAACATACCGTACTTTTGCGTTTTTAATAGGCAGCAGGGTAAATGGAAAACGAAAAGAAGGAGAAATTATCCAACTTCTTACTAAGACGGGCGGATCGGGATGTATTGTCAAGAGGGCGTTCCATTTATAGCAGTGGCGGCTTAAAAGTTTCCAAACTCGATTATAATGGCCCCGGTAATGCTGAGTTCAAGGTCAAAAGCGACTATTCGATCCAGTATTACCAGATTTTCATCCGCGACTTTCTCACACCGCAGATAAACACCGAATGTTCGTGCCCCGACAAAGCCGGGCTGTGCAAACACCGCGTGGCGAGTATTTTGTACATTCTCGACAAGATGCCGACGATCAAGCAGGTTGTCCACGAAATGGGCAACACGACGATCGAGCTACAAGAAATCCGCGAAATACAGCTCCGAGGCATGGTGCTCGACGAAACCTGGCAAAACCGTGAAAACGTAGGCCCGGTGGAGATCGTATCTGCCAAGGAAGGCGAGGCGGAATGCCAGGTGACGGATAAAGGGCAGGAGTATATGACCACTTTCCGGCGCGTAAAAGGTACCCGGCAGGTTCAGACGACCTGTACTTGTAACCAGAAACTTTGGGTGCCACTCTGCGAGCACAAGCTCGCGGCATTGCTCAAACTTCGCGAGGAGTTGGGCGAAAAAGCATTCGAAGTAATGCGCGATCTGACCGTCGAGAAGAGTAATTTGCTCGCTGAATATGGTTATTCCCTCGAAGACGCATTCAAAGATAAATTCGAATTCCGGCTGGATGAGGACGGCGGGCTGCATTTGATCAAGCTCGATCCGGCGATTCAGAAAGTGGGTGCTTACCAGGATTGGCAGTCGCTCCGCGAGCGCATATTGCCCGTGCAGGAATCTTCATTTGCCGTGACGCTGACGGACAATGGCCAGGACGACGAGGATCGCGTGTCCATTTTTGTGTTTTGGCCAAAAGGAAAAAATCACCTGCTGGACATCGGTTTCGGGGTATTTTCGGTCAAATTCAGTTCCAAATCCGAGAAGGTTACCAACATCCGCAACATTGCCGGAGGTTCTAGCCACTATTATAATGCGGATGAAATCCCGGTACTCACGGAGTCGGACGCGCGCCTGGTGCGCATGGCGAAGCATTGGGAGGAGGGTTTGCAGAAATTCATCCGCAAGCAAGGCTGGGCTTACAATGCCTACCTGCATTTCGATGATGTAGAAGCAGACCAGCGTTACGAAGCGCGTAACTATGTAGGCAAGCAGCTTACCCGGGTTTTCAACGACCTCGACGGCGACCGCCTTTTCCTCGCCGATGGCGACTACGTGACCAGCAACCACCAGCTTACGCAACTGGAACTGCACCGCGAGCCGGTAAAACTGTTTTTTGTCCTCACCGAAGACAAGGAGTTCATCACGCTCAATCCTTACGTCGAGATCAAACCGGGCACTCCGCTGGAATTGCAGAAAGTGGTGTCGCTCGACAGTTTCTGGCTGGGGCTTTATAACGAAAAGACATTGTTCCGCTGGGCGGGTATCAGCGAGGCCGAAATGGTCGCTTACCTGAGCCAGAATGGATTTAAAATACGGGTTAAGAAAGATTTCGGCGACGATTTCCTGAAAAACTGGATCATTCCGGTCTCTGAGAAATTCGACGTGATTTTCCAGACGCGGCACGAAATACAAACTTCACCGCTGGTCTTCCAGAAACCGAAGTTTTACCTGAAAGAAGACGAGGCAAACCTGCTCATCGTGCCTTCCTATGTGTATCTGGAAGAAAATGGTAAAACCGAGCGTCGGCCCGGCGAAGAACTTGAACTCTTGCACGACCAGCGCCGTACGAGAACAAGCTTCGATAACAACCAGATTACCATGCTTGAACGTGATGTTCAGGCTGAAAATGCGATTTGGGATTGGACGAAAGCGCTGCATCCGAATTTCGAGCATCAAACCGGCCAACCGTTCTTCTATGTGCCTTTCGAACAGGTGATGAAGGATGGCTGGCTGTTCAACTTTGTGGATGCGGCCAAGAAGAAGCATTACGAGATTTTCGGGTTTAAGGACCTGAAAAAAATGAAGTTCAACCCTAACCGCGGGACGGTAAAGGTGCACACTTCGTCGGGTATCGACTGGTTCGATATGAAGATCGAGATCAGTTTCGGCGATCAGACTGTATCGCTGGCGGATGCGAAAAAGGCATTACTCAAAAAGCAGAACTATATTCAGTTGCAGGATGGCTCGCTGGGCGTGCTACCCGATGAATGGATCGCGAAGCTAGAACCGCTCATGCAGTTTGGCCGTGTGCAGGATGATCAGATCCATTTGTCCAAAATACATTTCTCGCTGATCGATGAGCTCGTTTCGGAGATCGATAACGAGGATGTGTTCCGCGAGCTTTGGGAGAAGAAGCAGAAACTGCTCAATTTTAAACAAATCCCGTCGGTACCACTTCCGCAGAACATCGAGGCGACACTTCGCCAGTACCAGGAAGAGGGGTATAAATGGCTGCATTTCCTTGATGAGTTCCAGTGGGGCGGCTGTTTAGCGGATGATATGGGTTTGGGGAAAACACTGCAAATGCTCACCTTCCTGCAAAACCAGAAAAACCTGGATCCGGAATATACGAACCTTGTCGTAGTTCCTACTACCTTGATTTTCAACTGGCAGGCAGAGGCTGCAAAATTCACGCCGGATCTGAAATTGTACGTTCACCGGGGGATGGCAAGAAGGAAAGACATCGAGTTTTTCCGGGAATATGACATTATCCTCACCACTTACGGTACGATGCGCAGCGATGTGGAGCTGCTCCGTCAGTTTGATTTTAACTATATTATTCTCGACGAAGCGCAGGCTATTAAAAACCCGGATTCGCTCACGTCAAAGGCCTCGCGCCTGCTACGCGCACGCAACCGCCTTACCATGACGGGTACACCTGTGGAAAACAATACATTCGACCTGTACTCTCAGTTCGAATTCCTGAACCCCGGAATGCTCGGCCATGCCGATTTCTTCCGGACGGAATATGCGACGCCGATCGATAAGTACCAGGACAAGGAAAAGGCTGCCGAACTGCGGAAACTCGTGTACCCATTCATGCTGAAACGCACGAAAGAAGAGGTCGCAACCGATTTGCCGGATAAAACCGAGACGATCCTCTTCTGCGAGATGGGTAACAAGCAGCGGAAGGTTTACGATACATTCCGCGAGCGCTACCGACAGGAAATTGCGGAAAAACTCGCAACGGAAGGTCTTAACAAGAGCAGTTTCCTCATTCTGGAAGCCCTGTTGAAGCTGCGCCAGATTTGCGACTCGCCGTCTATTTTGTCGGGTGACGAAGATTTTGGAAACGAATCGGCGAAACTCGAAGAAATTACTCGTGAAATCGAAGAGAATGCTTCGAATCACAAAATATTGATATTCAGTCAATTCCTGGGCATGCTGGATCTGATTCGCAAGCATTTGGAAAAAATGAATATCCCTTACGAATACCTCGACGGCCAGACAGTCGACCGTGCGGGACGTGTGAACCGCTTCCAGAACGACTCTACTTGCCGCGTGTTTCTGATGAGCCTCAAAGCGGGCGGGGTAGGGCTTAACCTTACCGAGGCGGATTACGTATACCTCGTTGACCCGTGGTGGAACCCGGCCGTGGAGCGCCAGGCGATCGACCGTACGCACCGCATTGGGCAGACGCGCAAGGTATTTGCCTATAAAATGATTTGTAAGGATACGATTGAAGAGAAAATTCTGCTGTTACAGCAACGTAAGCAGGATTTGGCAGAAGATTTGGTGGGCGGAGAATCCGGCTTTATCAAGAAACTGAGCCAGGAAGATATTATGGGGCTTTTCAGCTAACATCGGATGAAGCTAAATTACTGAATCGAATGTAGGTTCAGTAATTTAGCAGTTTGCTGCCAGCCGAAATGTGCAGTAATCTTTGGTTAACCAATCTGGCCGTAGGATCTGATTTCGCCGAATCGGCCGATGCGAACTCGAATGTTTGTGAATCGGTCAGCTCGGCATATTCCGGCGCTGAGGTGCTTCCATCCTTTGGAGCAAGTGGCGAAGAATTGTACATTTTTTCTACACCTGTATGCTTGGCCGTTCCATACCGGGCTTCTTTTTGCATTACACACAGAACCAGTAAAACTGAGGCAATTAGAAGAGTAATTCTATTTTTCATGTCCAGAGATGTCTATTGTTCAGGGTTCTAAATCAGACAACACTTTCACAAAGAGCAAATTTCGCGCCAGAAGGTTGGAACACAGTTTCAAATGGTGACAAAAAAAGCCCGTTTCCGCTGAGAAACAGGCCTTTTTTTAAATATTCCAATGCATTACTGGACTATTGCGGTGAATTCAATCTCAACAAGGTAATCGGCCGATACCAATTTGCTGATTTCGTAGATACCTGTGGTAGGTTTAATGGCGCCGAAATACGCACCATGTGCGCGGGCGATGTCCTCAAAAAGGGTAATATCCGTGGTAAAAATGCGCGTGCGGACCACATCTGCCAGGCTGGCGCCCGCATCCTGCAATACTTTTTCGATGCGCTCGATGATATTGTTCGTCTGCGCATAAGCGTCATCAGCCTTCACTTTATCGCCATCCACGATAGCAACCGTTCCGGCAACCTCGATGATATTTCCGATCCGAACCGCCCGGCAATACCCCATTTTGTCTTCCCAAGGGGATCCAGAGAGTATATTTTGTCTTGACATATTAAGTTGTTAAAAATAGAAATTACCCAAAGTTAAGGATCAATCGCTTGCGAGAAGCCTCCTGAACCGGCGTTTTACACTTGCTGATTGACAAAAGCAATCTTTCAAATCCTTGAATTCGGCATCCTTTAATCTGCCAACAACTTTGTAATCGAGCCCCTCTACCGGGTAAATATCCTTCAAAACAGCGATCTCGTACTCGTCGATTTGTTGTCCGTAAACAAACGTATCCAGTGGAAACGCCCAGTTGTTGGCTGTGACTGGTAAGCCTGCTTTGAAAACGAAGCAGTTAAAACATGCCTCGGGGACTTCGATACAACCATAGGTTTCCAAAGAAACTGTTGGCCTGAAATCGCGGCTCGATGGAAGGCTTGCAAGGATTGCACTGGCACCGATCGTTTTCAGGACGATGAAATATTTAGCTTTGGGAGCGTTATCGTTCTTGAAATAGAACAGATCGAAGTAAAGAATGTCACCCTCTCCGCCCATCTTGTTCAGATTTTAAGCGACTTTGTATTCCGTAAATAGCTTAGCTGATCCTGATAGATTTCCTTTTTCAATGGCATACTTTCCAATAACCTGGAAAAGTCGATAGGGATTTCGGTGGAATTCAAGTGACCGGTTTCAAGGTGCTCCAACACACCATTTTCCTGCGCAGTAATATACCAGAGCGAATGCTTGCGGTGCGTGAGCTGAATAAGGTCCGCAGCGGAAGTAGTCTGAAATGTTTCAACAATATGCTCCAACAATTCTATCTCATTGTCAGAAAACTCGTCATCGGAAAAAGCTGATTTGGGAGTGATGAAAACAGATCCGTCTGTAATAGTTCGTGTAATATAATTTGCCAGCAATACAGGTTCATCGGAAGACAAATCGACAAAAACATCACGCGATACCGGGCCTAGTTTCCACACCGAAAAATCCAGGTTGAAGAATGGCAATCCATAAGTCCGTACCGCATATTCCTCGATCAGGTAAATCAATTTCAGCAGCTTGGTTTTCGATAACGGCTTGATTCGTTCGGCAAGGTAAACAACCGCATTGCCTAGCTTGTCAATCTCCGAATTTGAAAAGGGTTGCAGCATGTATATGTCGAAATAATGTTGGCTAAATTACAGTGAGTAAACAGATTCCCCCCAAATCTCGTTCATGGAAAAGGCCTCTCACTTTCCCAAACCGCCAGCGCCAGCCGGATTTGTCCGTAGTCGTACCGTTCGTTCAGCAATTCGAACAAGGGTTTTAGCGGGTCATTTTTTCCTATGTGAATTTCTTCTGCTGCTGCGACGATGGTTTGGTATGCCGTGGGCTCGATGAGTGATTTCAGATCAACGCCGTGGCCATCTTCTTTGAGTTTTACCAAATGCGAGATGATGGTTACCGGGTTAAGGTTGCGCTTTTCGGCAATCACCTTGACGGAATAGCCCTCCTTGTAAAGATCATAGGTTTCCACGAACGTCATTCCTTTCACAATGCGCGTGCCGGGCGCATTATTTTCTCTTGCGAAATTGAGGATTTCGTTGATGAATGCCTCTCCGTAGCGCCTGAATTTTTCGGCCCCCACCCCGGAGACGGCTTTCATTTGTGCTTCGGAAATAGGCTTTTTCTGGGCCATTTCGGAAAGGGAAGCGTCGCTGAAAACAACGTAGGGAGGCACGCCCAGCGTGTCGGCCAGCTGCTTGCGAAGCTGGCGGAGGCGCTCGAAAAGGGCGTCACGGATGATTTCCTGCTTTGGTTTTTCCTTCGGTATCAGCTCCTCTTCTTTTGCTTTGCGTTCGGCGAGCGGGATGAACTTCACGAGTTCGATTTGCCGCTCGCCTTTCAAAACCTGCCAGCTTACCGGGTTCAGTTTAAATGAATGCGCCTCGTCGTAAGCAATGTCCATCACGCCGGAGTTGAGCATTTGGCTCAGGTATTCCGACCATTCATCGCCCCGCAGCTCGTGCCCGACGCCGAAAGTTGGTAGCCGCTCATAGCCGTGTTGCAGGATATTCCGGTTGCGGCTGCCGCGGAGAATGTCGATGAGCATACCCATGGCTACCTTTTGCTCCGTGCGGGCGATGCCCGACAACGCTTTTTGCGCGATAATGGTCGCGTCGAAGCGGGTGCGCGGATTGCGGCACACGTCGCAGTTGCCGCAATCATGATCGACAGGCTCGTTGAAATAGCTCAATAGAATGCGCCGGCGGCAAATGTCGGCTTCGGCATATTGCTTCATCCGGTTCAGTTTGGCATGCAAAAGCTCCTTTTGCTCTGCCGACTGGTCCGAATTGTTGATCATATCCTGCCGGGTGATGATATCCATGTAGCTGTAAAATAGTACCGTGTCCGCACTGGCGCCATCACGGCCCGCCCGCCCGATTTCCTGGTAAAAGCTCTCCACATTCGACGGCAAGTTATAATGGATCACCCAGCGGACATTCGATTTATCGATCCCCATTCCGAATGCGATCGTGGCGACGATGATTTGAATATCATCCCTCAAAAAATTCTCCTGCACCTGCGAGCGCTTGTCGCCCGTCATGCCCGCGTGGTAGTACGCGACGCGGAAGCCTGCTTTTTGCAAGCTGGCCGCCACGGTTTCGGTACCTTTCCGGCTTAGGCAGTAAATAATGCCTGGCTGGCCTTCATGCTTCTTAATGAAACGCTGGATTTGCTCGATACGCTTTCTTCCCGGCAGCACATTAAGGCTCAGATTGGGCCTGTCGAAGCTGGAAATGAAGGTTTCGGCGTGTTCGATATTCAGCTGTTTCAGAATATCGCGGCGTGTGACGCGGTCGGCGGTGGCGGTGAGCGCTACAATCGGGACGTCGGGGAAGCGAACTTTCAGCAGGTTCAGTTGGCGGTATTCCGGCCGGAAGTCGTGGCCCCAGGACGAAATACAGTGCGACTCATCGATGGCAAATAGCTGCACATTCCATTCGCGCAGCAAATCGAAGGTATTACCGGCAAAAAGCCTTTCCGGCGCGATGTAGAGCAGTTTCAATTCCCCCAGCTTGATTTGCCACATGATCTGGTCCTGCTCGGCACCTGAAATGGTGGAATTAAGGAAAGCAGCGGTAATGCCGTTCCCGCGCAACGCCTCTACCTGATCTTTCATGAGGGCGATCAGCGGAGAAATTACCACGGTAAGTCCCTCCCGGAGCACAGCCGGGATTTGGAAACATACCGATTTACCACCGCCTGTGGGCATGAGCACCATGCAATCGCGGTTGGCCATGATGGTGTCGATGATTTCGGATTGCTGGGGGCGAAAGGAGTCGTATCCGAAATATTTCTTTAATGCTTCAAGTTTGTTAATGGACATGGTGTACTGATTAATGGTATTTACTTCAAAAGAATTTCCTTTCGCGGTGCAAAAATAGGGCTTCAAAACTGATACATCACCTGTACTTTTGCCTCGCTTCGCTTGTTACCGTTAATTTCGTTGAGTCCTGAACTGATCTTTTCAATGTCCGAATACCGCGTTTGCGACCATCGGAGCCATATTTTAAGCTGTTTTGTAATGGTATACCGCAGCATTAAATAATGTCGGGTACCGGTGTTATAATAGGCCGGGATCGAGAATGCGTAGAGCATATCTTTTTCATACACATATTGCCGGCTGTCGTAATCGTCGGTTTTGAAAAATGCTGTGTGACCGCTGATTTCCAGTCTGGAAAAATGCCAGGTCACGTCCTGCACGATCGTGAAGCCGTTTGAGCCTTTGGAATGCCCGTTTTTCAACCCGCCATATTGCAACCGGGTCCGAAACGCGCATCGGAGCGGAATTTCGTAATCGATATTGAACATGGCTGTCCGTTTAATAGATCGGATAAGCGATGGATTATTGTCCTCGGCCGTAGGATCATTAACCTGCTTATGCTTTTCGTGAAATAGCCAATATGCATTCAACCGCTTCGAAGGTTTCCAGAGCAAATGCAGGAAATAATCGAAGCCGTTGGATGGTTTATCGACCTGGTATTTCAGCCACGGGAACCGGAAATAATCAAAATAGGCACTCCACTGCCATTTCCGCGAGGGCGACCAGCGCATTCCGGCATAGGCGCCGCGCTCATTGATGGGCCGGGTGGCTTCGCTGATAGGGTTACCATAAAATGTATGAAAGTGGCGGGCATAATGTCGCGCCATTACCGATACATCGACCTTCCTGCCAATGCTGGCAATGAGGCCGCCGATAGCGCCCGTGCCGCCGCTTTTTGACATGGCGGTTTCGGCAAAAAAGTGCATGTTTTGCCAGCGGTAATCACCATGCAGGCCTGCGATCAGGTTTTGTTTTCCCGAAAAATCATACCGGTTGTATGCCAAATCGCGCTTTTGGATAAATGAATTATAGCCCGTGCGAAGCATTACCAGCCCGATCTGCCCTGTTTGAGAGGGTAACTTGTGCAATAAATGCAAGCCGATATTCTGCTCGCGGAGTACATTGTGTTTTCCGATTTCCGAAGGGGTGCGGTGGTAACCGGTGACGGGTAGGGAAGTGGTAATGCCGGAATGAACGCTGTCCGGCTCCTGGGTGGCGTCGCGTTTGGTTTTGGAGATCAAAAGGGTGACGTCGGTGCGCGCACTAATGCCGACAGTGGCTGCAATGCCCCGGAAAAAGTTGGCTTCGGTAGCGGAGGTGTAAGGTTTGAGACCGGTTGTACTTCTGTAAACAGTTCGGATCACCTCAGAGCCTTTGCCCAGTGAAAATCCTGCACCGGTGATCATTCCCTGCCCGGCTTGCATTTGAAAATCGCCGATGATCAGGTTTTTGAGCCTTCCCCGGTTGCGGATTTGTGCATGAAAAGAAGTATAATCGATGCCAAAAATCTGCCTGTGCGCATTCCAGTGCCATATTTCTTCGCCAGCATCTTTTTCCAATGTAATCCCAAAACTATACGCGCCGCTCCGTGCATTGCGGTAACGGAGATAGCCATTGAAAGGGGGGCCCTGATAGCGCGTAGTCGCATTCGAGTTGGAATCCGGCGGTGCGAAGCCCTTCTGCCGCTCCATTAATTTACCCGAACGAACCATTAGGAAATGCTGTCCCGGATTTTTCAATGCATCCCGAATGGAAACCGCTTGGGCGCTGATTGTTACAAATGGCAGCAGCCTTCGAATCGTGTAAATATCAAACCCTGAAATGGCTTGTAACTCATAAAGCGACAACAAGGCGCCCGCTTTTGCGCGATAGTCGAAAAAGGAGCGGAGCTGCTCTTCACTTAAAATAAATGTTGCAGCCAGATCGTCGGGTGTGGCGGTGTTGAGGTCGAGCGGACTGGTATAAAGCTGCAAAAGTGCCTCGTAAAGTTCTTCCGAATCGTCGGGCGGGACAGGGAAGAGTTCGGAGATGAACTGGTTGATGTCGATATCAGGCCGGGGCGGTTCCTGAGCAAAGGATAGAAAAGGAATGCAAATGCCGAGCAATGCAGTTGCCCACAGGGAATAGCCGGCAGGAAACCCTTGAAGATCAAAAGCGTATGTGGTTTTCATCGATCTCAGCATACGCTTTTGATATGAATGAAAAGGTTAGAAGGCTTTCAGACTTAAATCCAGACTCCGCGCCTGATGCGTGAGCGCACCGCTGGATATCCCATCCACACCGGTTTCGGCCACTGCGCGTAATGTTTTTTCGGTAATGTTGCCGGATGCCTCCGTTTCGTATCGCCCTCCGATCCGCTTCACCGCTTCCCGCAGGTTATCCAGCGAAAAGTTGTCGAGCATGATAATATCGACCTGGCCAACACGCAATACCTCGTCAACCTCTGCAAGGTTCCGCGTTTCGATCTCGATTTTCATCTTCCGGCCGGTTTCTTTCAGGTATTTGTTAGCTCCGGTAATGGCCGCTTCGATGCCGCCGGCGTAATCCACGTGGTTGTCCTTCAACATAATCATGTCGTAAAGACCCATCCGGTGGTTCACCGCGCCGCCGATTTTCACCGCCATTTTTTCAAACAGCCTGAAATTAGGGGTCGTTTTGCGGGTATCGAGCAGTTTTACGGGCAAATCCTTGATCAAATCCGACATCTGCCGTGCATAAGTGGCGATACCGCTCATGCGCTGCATAATGTTGAGCACCAGCCGTTCGGCTTTCAGGATCAGACGGGCGTTTCCTTCTACCGTAAAAACAATGTCTCCTGTTGATACGACAGAACCGTCAAAAAGTAACACATCAATTTTCGGAAGGGGGTAACCGTAATATTTAGCGGTTTCATCGAAGATAATCTGCGCCACTTCCACACCCGCGAGCACGCCGTCCTGCTTCACCAGCAGCTTCGCGCGCTTGGTGGCATTTTCGGGTACGCTGGCGAGGGATGAATGGTCTCCGTCGCCGATATCTTCCAGCAATGCAAGCCTGAGAAGATTCCGGAGTTCGTGGGGGTCAGTTTCCATTTTAGTAGAAATTAAAATCAGTAGGTTTGTTGCCGGTAGGCCATATTATAGCGGATGGCAATCGAAAAGATATTGGAGTTGGTGGCGACCTTCGCGTCCTGTGAGGTTACTTTCCGCATCAGGTACCGGCCATCAAGGAACAGATTGTGGGCCAGTGAATACGACAGGCGTAAATCGGTAAATAATGTGGTCGCTTTAATGCCCTGGCCGATTTTCTGGTTCAGGTTACCTTCGTCGCCTGGCCGTCTCGTTTCATAACTCTTCGAAATATCACCACCATAATTGAGAGAAGGATCGTTGCTGGGATCTTTACCCTGCATGGCCGACATAACGGTACCGTAAATCGACAGCCTTGGCGTGGCTTTGTAGCGTATAATGCCTAGATATTCCCGGAAATTGGCTCCCAGCGGGTGCGCGAGCGCCTGCCCGTAATGCATGTAGTTGCGCCCGCCGTCCTTGTGCGAGTACGTGTAGGGACGCACGACGTTGTATTCTGCCTGTAAGTCGAGATTAGGTATGCCAAATGCATCCACATATTTGGCACCGAGCTGGAAGCTGTATTTGTTAGTCCACGAGCCGCTGCCATTGAAAAGGTATTTGGTCAAAAACTCATCGAGCACAAACTGACTGTAAATGGAAGCGGTTTTGCCCACGAGCCAGCGGAAGTCGAAGCCGAGCAATGCGTTGTCCTGGCTACCGATGTAGGATTCTACGTAACGGTAGAAAATAATGGGGTTCAAATAGTTAAGGTCATAACCGCCGCCTACCGAGTCACGGTTGAAAACTTCTGCTTCGAACACCCCAAAATTAATTTTGTCTGTCAGGTTAACACTCAAATGGTGGATAGCAGCGAATTTCTTTTTTCTTAAAAACTCGGAGAAACCATCCTCGGCGCCATCAATCATGCTGGTCCAGAGGTTGGTATAATGGAAGCGGCCGAGCTGGGTATCCAATCTTAAAAACAAATAAGGGCTGCTGTTGTCGGAAAGGATCAGCGAGCGGTAGCCACTGCCGAAAGTGTTGTAATCGTGCCCGAATTTTACATTGATGGCTTTCAGCGGACGGAAAGTAATGTAGCCGCGGGCCGAAAGGAAATCGTTGCCGTGGTTCCGCGTCGCTTTTGCCAAGCCTTCGCCCGGGAAGCTGTATTTCGGCGCAAATGCATTCACATAGCGCGGGAACCGGCCCTGGTTATCGGAAACGAATGTATAAAAGCCTAGCTTATCATTGATCATGCCCCGGATCTCGACTCCACGACCGGTAAACCACAGCGTCTGATGCGACGTGGTGTCGTAGCTGTTGTCTTTTCCGATGAAATTGGTGGTAGTAAAATTGAAATGCAGGTCGAAGTCCTTGTTGTGAATGCTGTACAGATCGGCAGGATGGTTGAAAAACTTGCGCTTCTGTCCTGGCGGCGGCGATTTGAACCAGCCCAACCGCGCCAGCTTGTTGTATTTGGTCGAATCGGTGGAGATCATTCCCTTCGTCCATTCCCAGCTGTCCTCCCGCATGTAATCGATCGTTTCCCAGTCGCGGTCGGTCAGGTCAACGGTGCCTTCTTTTAATATGGAGTCGGTAAGTGCAACTACGGCTTTACGTTCAAACGGCTTGGCATTGAAGTGAAAACCTTCGGAAAATTTGCCCCTTTTGATTTCCAGACGATCGATGAGATGATAATAGTCGTCGTTTAGCGGAACGAAAGCACTTTGCGCGTGTACGTAAGCCGAGGATACCAGTGTTAAAAACAGTAATTTAAAAAGCCGGATAATTCCTTGATACATAGGCAACAAAAATCTACTACGACCGCAATTGGAGCTTTTGCACGTAATTTTTAGAAATGGTGTTCCAAATTACGTCAATGAATTTGTATTATCTTGCATGGAGTAGTCTAAAAAACTGTCACTCCCATGTTTTTACTTTCCCAAAAACCTTCCATAGCAGATCATTATCTGGCCGAATTGCGTGACGTAAATTGTCAGAAAGACCGGATGCGATTTCGCCGGAATATGGAACGGGTAGGAGAGCTGCTGGCTTATGAAATGTCCAAAACGCTCACTTTCAAAACGGAGAAAGTAGAAACGCCGCTCGGTACCGCACCGTGCCGGTCGATGTTGCAGCCCGTCGTGCTGGCTACCATTCTGCGCGCCGGGTTACCGTTCCACCAGGGCTTTCTGAATATTTTCGATAAGGCCGATAATGCATTTATCGGGGCCTACCGCGGGCATCATATCAATGCGGAGGAGGAATTTACGGTTGAGATGGACTACATTACCAGCCCGGATCTGACGGGTAAAATCCTGGTGATGATCGATCCGATGCTGGCAACCGGCCGCTCCATGGAGAAGGTTTACCATGCATTGCTGCGCTTCGGCATTCCTTCACAAACCCATATTGCTTCCGTGATCGCCAGTCCCGAGGGCGTTCAATATCTGCAAGAAAGAATCCCGCAATGCCGCCTCTGGCTCGGTGCCGTGGATCAGAAGCTGAACGAACAATATTATATAGTGCCAGGCCTCGGCGACGCCGGCGACCTGGCTTTTGGCGAGAAATAGCCCCTGCAACGCTCAGTTCAGCAATTCATCAAACATAATGGACACATAGTACGTGCTGCCCACGTTTGGACTGCCGTATGACTGGAAGTACGATTTCCCGAACAGGTTCGTGCCGCCCAGCTTGATGATCGATTTGATCGCAGGCACTTTCCAGCTAACCTGCGCATCGAGGTTGCTGATTGCCGGCACCCTTGTGTTCGAGAATACCGGCACGTCGGTGGTTGTAGGTACGACGAAGCTCGATTCCCACAAAAAGGCCTGCTGGTAACGGTACACGACATTGAATCCCCAAGTGTTAGAGCTGGTAATGCGGCGGCCAAGGCTCACATTATACCGGTATTTAGGAGTATTGAATTGCGAATACTGCACTTCAGGCGATGGAGTAAAGTCTTTCAACTCATTGTTCGCCACATTACCGCCGATGTTGAACCCTTTCGGTAATGCATAATTCAGCCCGATCGCGAAGCCCCGTGTGGTAATTGTCTCGGTTGTATTCACGGTTCGCGCGTATCCCTGATAGCTGCCCACACCAATGCCTGATTCGATAGGCAGGCCTGGCGCGGCAGCAGCCGTCGGCACAACGATCACCGTTCCGCCAATGAGGTTTTTGTATTTGCTGATATAATAATAGGCATCGATAAAGAGCTTTTTCGCTATAATGCCTTTATAACCAATCTCATAGGAGGCAATGCGCTCCGGTTTCAGTTTTACCGGCTGGTATTTAGGCAGTTTCCCCAATGCGTATGCCTTCGCCAGATCGGGCACCAGTGCCGGAACCTGGGTAGCGAGAATACCCGGCAATTGCGCCGACAGTACGCCCGGAAGCGTTTGATTGACCCCCGCCTTAATAGCAGCCTGAATCACTGCCGGGTCGTTCGGAATGGTTCCAGCGGCTACTCCTGCATTTACTTGTGCCGTCACCGCCGTGGTAACCTGTTGTGTAATGGCTGCGGTAGCCTGTTGAGTCACTACCACGGTAGCATATTGTTGTGCGCTTTGGATCACCGACGGGTCACTCTGCACAACGGCGGTTACTGCGGCCTCGGAAAGGTTTTGCCGGAGAATGCCGCTCGAAAGGTTATAACGTGAATCAAACTCAGGCAAGCCGCCTACCAGCGTTCCAGACGGCGTCCGAAGGTCGATGTACTGATTCTGCGTGGTGGGGATACGGAAGCCGGTTTGGTAAGAAAGGCGGATGTTGTGCTCCCCCAATGTTGTCACCGCCGATACCCGGGGCGTGAACTGGCCGTCGAAGTTCTCGTTTTTGTCGTAGCGGATCGAACCGGTCAGTTTCAAATGGTCGGAAAGCAGGTTTTTGCCGGCTTGCACGAATGCGCCCCATTCATTAATAGGTATCGTGCCGTTGCGGCCTTCTTTGGTATCGGAAAATAATGTCCCGGCTGATCGGAGCGTGTAAAGGCGGTAGTTGGCTCCGGCGATCAGTTCCAGGAAGTGGACCTGGTTTTTGAAATTATAGAAACCTTCCGCATGGTACATATTGGTTTTATCCGCAAAACCGCCCCCGCCGTTCACAATCGGCATATTCCGGTATTTGTCCAGCATCTGATTAAAAGCAGCGCTGCCCGGTTGCGGCATCCCCTGGTCGGCAAACTGCCGTGCGGCTATGTGTGCATCTGCCTCCGCCGCGCCCGCATCACGCGCCTGTACGAAGGCGCCCACGTACTGCCCGAACCAGGTATTATTTGGTTTGATCTCGCCGAGCATCGAAACCGCAGCGAGGCCTGCGAGGTACGACTTGCCGGAACGCTCCTGTGTGGTGTATGCCCGCACGGTAAAATTGTCGCCGCGAAGTTCTAGTTTGGCCTGGGTAAGGTTAAAATCACGCAATGAGTAACGGCCGGTACCGGTATAAACCGTCGTTCCATAGCCATAATTGACTTGTGCAATGGCCTCTACCTTTTCGTTCAGGCGATAATGTAATGCGGCATTAGCCTTGAAACTTTTGGTATCGTAATCCACTAGGTCCCGCTCGCGAATCCCGGTGCGGCTGACAAAAATATTGGGCACAAGGCCTACCTTATCTTGAGCAATTTGCCCAGACGCAGCAAGCGCTTTCGCTACCGCATTGATATTCGTCTGGATTTCATCGCCGTACACGTTCGTCCCGTCGTAATCCAGGTCGGTACCTTTTCCGCGGCCAGGATCCGCATTACCGCCCACGTTCAGGTTGGTGTAATTGGTGGCTTCCCAGTCCTTCGCCTGGATGTACGAAAGGTTTACTTTGAAGGCGAACTTGTTATTGAATGCTTTTGCATAGCGAATAGTAGCCTCTGCAAATGGGGTAGTGGCTTTCGAGCGATTCTTTTCATGCATGATACCGCCTTTGAGGTTCGCGCTCAGGCCCTGGTAGAGGAATGGGCTTTTGCTGTTCATTAATATCAACCCGTTTACCGCATTGGGGCCGTACAGCGCCGAGGCCGCACCGGGAAGTACCTCCACGCTCTCTACGTCGAGCTCCGACATGCCGATGATATTGTCCAGCGGAAAATTAAGCCCCGGGGCCTGGTTGTCCATCCCGTCGATCATCTGCACGGTACGGGGGTTACCCGTCGCACCGAAGCCGCGCATATTGACGGATTTAAACAAAACCCCCTGCGTCGTCATGTCGATGCCTTTCAGGTTCGCGAGGGCGTCGTAAAAATTGGTGGCAGGCGTGTCGCGAATGCCCCGTATGTCGAGTTTTTCGACTGCTACCGGCGATTTCATCACACTTTCCTCTACACGGGAGGCCGAAACCACTATTTCCTTGCCGAGCACAGGCTGTTCCACCATTTTGATATCCAGGTTCGACATGCTGGCAGTGACGGCAATTTCCTGGGTTTGAAAGCCGACCGAACTGACAATGATAGTAAATGGCGGATTGGAGGTGGTACTCAGGGAAAACTCACCTTTTGTGTCTGTAATCGTGCCGGCTACTTTACCTTGTATACGAATGCTGACGCCGGCGAGTGGTTCCTGGGTAACCGATTCGGTGACCTTGCCTGTCAAACTAATCTGCGCGAAAGAATGTTGGCAAAACAACAATAAGAAAAACAAGAGAGGCAGATTTCCGGGGGATGCAGAAGTTCGGATCATGGTTGCTTAGTGGGTTGATGTCTGTAACAAGTTACTAAGAATTCGATTTTGTTTACATAATATCCAATTAATTCTTTAGGTATTCATAAAACAAAAATACAGGTCATCGGAAACTAAATAATTCGACGATGTGAAAGAAATTTAATGCATTGGCGAAAGATGGCCATCTGGGCCATGAACTAACTTTCCGGGACTTTTCCGATGACCGGATTGAGCATACTGACTCTTTATCATTAGTTTTGAGGGATTTTATTTAACGTTATAACAAACATACCTTACACAACACAGATGCAGGATACTTATGTGATAATCATGGCAGGCGGCGTAGGAACCCGTTTTTGGCCGTTCAGCCGGACGGATTTCCCGAAGCAATTCCATGATGTGCTTGGCACAGGAAGGACGCTGTTGCAGCAAACGGTCGATCGATTCGACGGCGTTTGCCCTATTGAGAACATTTATATCGTAACCAGTCAGGAGTACAAGGGTCTGATCAAACAGCAGATCCCCGAGCTCACCGACGACCAGATCCTTCTGGAACCGCATCGCCGGAACACCGCACCGTGCATCGCTTACGCGTGCTACAAAATCGCAGCCCGCAACCCGAACGCGAACGTAGTGGTAGCACCTGCGGACCATATTATCCTGAAAGAAGAAGTTTTCAAGGATACGATCAAAGTGGCGCTGGGAGCGACCCGCAACGAGGATATCTTGGTTACGCTGGGCATCCAGCCGACCCGTCCTGACACGGGTTATGGCTATATCCAGTATATCCCGGATAAGCTGACTGTCAAAAAAGTGAAGTCGTTTACCGAAAAGCCGCATCTGGAACTAGCATTGCAGTTCCTCGACAGCGGTGATTTTGTGTGGAATGCCGGTATTTTCGTCTGGAATGTCAATGCATTTAAAAAGGCGCTGACCCGGTTCCAGCCTGACATTGCTGAAATTTTCCAGGGCGGGGTAGAACATTACTACCTCGATTCGGAGGATTCGTTCATTCAACGCGCCTACCAGCACTGCGGTAGCATTTCCATCGACAACGGCATTATGGAAAAGGCGGCCAATGTGCATGTCGTACTGGCAAGCTTTGGCTGGTCGGACCTGGGAACGTGGAAATCGATGTATGAAGTTTCGGAAAAGGATGAAAACCTGAACGTTACGGACGGGAACCTGATCCTGCATAATACCACGAACTCTATCATCAAAACGCCGAAAGACAAGCTGGTAGTTGTGAATGGCCTCGATGGTTTCATTGTCGCGGAATTCGACGGCGTGCTGCTGATCTGCAAAAAAGATGATGAACAGAAGGTGAAGGAATTCGTGGCGCAAGCCAAGGAGCTGGATCCCAAATATGTTTAATGCGGTTGATTATTAATGCATACCGCTTGAAAATCCAGGTCAATTTGGCCTGGATTTGTTGTTTTTAAATTTGTAAATTTGATTAGTGTTGAATCAAAACAATGCTCGCTATGTCTGACCAAGAAATGAAAACCGAGGCAATTCGCCTGATAAACGAAATAGACGCAGATCGTATGGAGGATTTGTTGTCTTGCCTTCGTGTGTTCAGAGAGCAGCAAGACTATGATGATAGTGCCTATCGCAACTCTCCCGAAGTAATCGAACAACTCAACAGATCTCTACGCGAAGCCAAAACTGGTCCTCTTTACACAAATGAGGAAGTTTTTAAAGAAATAAGGCGTGGCTTACGAGATAGAATGGACAGATCCAGCAAAGGAAAACTTCTCTGAAATAGTAGGTTATCTATTCGATACCTGGGGAGAGGCCAGTGCAGAAAAATTTACCGCTAAGCTAGAAGCTAGTTTGGCGATTCTGGAACAATTTTCTTTTGCCGGAAAACAACACGATCACATACCGGCAGTTCACGAACTTGTCATTAGCAAACATCACAGCTTGTTCTATATTGTACACGACAGGAAGGTGATGGTTATAAATATTCTAAATTCAGCGAGAAGAAGGCATTAGTGCCGCTAGCGGATTTTCATTTAGGGCGAATTCACCCAAAATGAAAATCATCCCTTCAACACCTTCTCAATCTCAAAAAACCGCACATCCGCCTTCACATGCTCCAAAATGCGCTGCGAGCGCTCGGGCCGGGCGTCGGTGATGAAAACCTGAGCTAAAAAACCGGTATCAATGAGCTCAATAATTTTGTGAATCCGCCGGTCGTCGAGTTTGTCGAAAATGTCGTCCAGGAGCAAAATGGGCGTTTTGCCTTTTTCTTCTTTTAAAAGTTCGAATTGCGCGAGTTTCAATGCGATGAGGAAGGACTTCTGCTGGCCTTGCGAGCCGAATTTTTTGAGGGTAACCCCGTCTATTTCGAATACATATTCATCCTTATGCACGCCTTTGCCTGTGCGTTGTGCGTGCAGGTCGCGGCTGCGGTTGCGGCGGAATTCGGTAGGGAAATCGGAGCTGGCGACTTCGCTTTCGTAGATTACATCCACTTTTTCGTGGCCGCTGCTGAGGAATTCGTAGTATTTGCAGAACAGCGGGATGAATTTTTGCATGAACGTCGCGCGGTGCTCGTGAATGCGCTGCGAGAGGACGATCAGCGGCTCATTGTAGGTTTCGAGCAGGTCTTCGTCGAGGTAATTTCTTTCGGCGAAGAGCTTTAAAAGGCCGTTCCGCTGGGTGAGTATCTTATTGTATTGCAGGAAATCGCCGAGGTAACCGGGTACGGCCTGGCCGAGTACGCCGTCGAAAAAACGGCGGCGCTCCTCGCTGCCGTCGCGAATGAGATCCGTGTCGTCCGGGGCGATGAGTACCACCGGGAACAGGCCGATATGGTCGCTCAGACGGTCATAATGCTTTTTATCGGCCATGAAAACCTTGCGTTGGCCGCGTTGCAGGCTGCATGTGATCTGAATGTGCTTGTCATGCTCGTTGAAAACGCCGTCGATGAGGAAGAAATCAGCCGTGTGGCGGATACCCAGCGCGTCCTGGTTGTGAAATGCGCTCTTGGTAAGCGTGAGGAAATAGATCGCGTCGAGCAGGTTGGTTTTGCCGCTGCCGTTCTCGCCCACGATACAGTTCACATGTTTTCCAAAAGTGAAGGCCTTCTCCTCATAGCTTTTAAAGTAGGTAAGACGGAGCTTTTCTAGCCACATGAACTTCTTTGTTATTTAGTTTATGCTTATTTTCGCACATCATTGCGTGAGTACGGCAAAACAGACTCTGTTCATACCATAACTTTAAGACAAAGTTCTGTCTTTATAAACGAGAACCAAATACATGGCCACCGTTACTGAGAAAAAGAAAGCATCAGCCCCCAAAAAGTTACAGCATCCGAAGGAGCAATACATGTTCTGGTTCGAGAATATGCTTTTACAACGCCGTTTTGAAGAAAAATCGGGCCAGTTGTACGGTCAGCAGAAGATTCGTGGTTTTTGTCACCTCTATATCGGCCAGGAAGCTTGTTCTTCCGGCGCGGTGAGTGCCCTGAAAAAAGGCGACAAGTACATTACCGCTTATCGTGACCACGGTATCCCTCTCGCATTGGGCACGAGCCCGAACGCGATCATGGCAGAGCTTTTCGGCAAGAAGACCGGTACTACCAAAGGTAAGGGCGGTTCCATGCACATTTTTGATAAAGAAGTAGGCTTCATCGGGGGCCACGGTATCGTTGGCGGCCAGATTCCCCTGGGTGCAGGTATCGCATTCGCTGAGAAATATAACAAAACCGATAACCTGTGTATCTGTTACTTCGGTGACGGTGCGATCCGCCAGGGTTCATTCCACGAAACGCTGAACATGGCGATGAGCTGGAAGCTGCCTGTGATCTTCGTCGTTGAAAACAACGGTTACGCAATGGGTACTTCCGTGGCGCGTACTTCCAACGTTACCGAGCTGTACACCCTGGGCGAGGCATATGATATTCCTTCCGAGCCTGTTGACGGTATGAGCGTTGAGGCGATCCACGAAGCGGTTTCCCGCGCGGCGGAACGTGCACGCAAAGGCGACGGACCTACTTTCCTTGAATTCCGTACTTATCGCTACCGCGGACACTCGATGTCCGATCCTCAGAAATACCGTTCGAAAGAGGAGGTAGAAGAATACAAACACCGCGACCCGATCGAGCAGATCCGTGCGGTGATCCTCGAAAACAAGATTGCTACCGAAGAGGATCTCGAAAATATTGATAAAAAAGTAAAAGATATCGTTGCCGAATCCGTGCAGTTCGCCGAGGAATCGGAGTGGCCGGATCCGAAAGAAGCTTACACGGATGTGTACGTTGAAAACGATTATCCTTTTGTAATGGACTAATCCATTCAAAAACACGTGAATTAAAAACCCGCCGGACTACTTCGACGGGTTTTTTAAGTAATTTCAGCTTTTCGTAAACAGGGAGTGATCCTGTTTTTTAGTTTCCACGTAGATTGAGTTCTAGTAATAATTTAAAATATGTCCCTGGATCAGGATTTTGATAACGAAGAAGAGGAAGGAGAAGGCAAAGAGATGTCGTTTCTGTCGCATCTCGAAGAACTAAGATGGCATGTTATCCGCGCCGGTGCTTCGATTCTGGTATTTGCGATCCTCGCTTTCGTATATATTGAAGAGCTTTATCACTACGTTATCATCGCTCCCTCCCGAGCGGATTTCTGGACATACAAGCAGCTGTGTAAGCTCTCCGAAATCGTTGGTTATGAGGATCTGTGTATCAAAGCACTGAATTTCAAATTGCAGGCAATCGGGATGGGCGACCAGTTTACGATGAGTATGACCTCGTCGGTAATCGCCGGGTTGGTATTTGCATTTCCCTACGCATTCTGGGAGCTTTGGAGGTTTATAAAACCAGGATTGAAGCCTTCCGAGCGGAAATCGGCACGTGGAGCGGTGTTCTATGTAACATTCCTGTTTTTTTCCGGTGTGCTTTTCGGTTATTACGTGGTAACGCCACTGGCGATCAACTTCCTGGCTAACTTTACGCTGGACCCTTCGATTATCAACGAATTCAGCATTTCTTCCTACATATCGCTGGTAGCAACGCTTACGTTGGCCTGCGGTGTGGCATTCCAGTTACCGATCGTGGTATTTGTTTTATCTAAAATCGGGGTGCTTACGCCTTCTTTCATGCGTGAATATCGCAAGCATTCGATGATCGTAATCCTGATCGTTGCGGCTGTGATTACTCCGTCGCCGGATATTTATAGCCAGATCCTCGTGGCCATCCCGCTCTTCATGCTTTATGAGATCAGTATCATGGTTTCGGCGAAAGTGGAACGTGAAAAATTGCGGGAAGAGAAACGCCTCGCGAAAATGGGCGGGACAACAACCGAAGATTGATTTCAATAAAAGATATTAAGCAATGAACCGCTTACAGACCTCGGCCAACCGGTCGAGGTCTTCTTTTTGGTGCAAACTGCTGATCGCAATGCGCGTAACGGGCGCATCGGCTGGCGAGGGGTAGGGGAAGCAGGAGGCCATAATGCCGTTTGCGAGCAAGTGATCGAATAATGCGGCGTTGGAAGAGCAGAATACGGGATAACCCGCGATGGATTTGAAAAGCAAGGTGTTTCCGATTTGCTGCCCGAGCCGGAATACATTGTTCAGTAATTGTGCGAGTTGCTGCTCGTAAATACGGTCTTTCAAAAGTGCTTTCAACGCATATGCGTATGCAGGTGCGGGCGGTGACGCGCCGGCGTACCACGGCGATTTGCGGAGTGTGTCGATAGCGCCTTTCGCACCCCAGATTGCGCCTGCGGGAATGCCCAATGCTTTATTTAGGGAAGACACAAAAATCGTCTGGTGTAAAATTGCTTCGGAAAGCTGAGCGGAGATTCCTTTGCCACCAGTGCCGACTACGCCCAATGAATGCGATTCGTCGACAACCAGCCAGACTTCCGAAGGGTTTTTCAATGCATTGAATATAGAAAAGTCGAATGCGCTGACCATTGGTGAGCCCACCGCATCTGAACAGATTACATGGATCGTCCCGGATGGCGTACCGTTGATTTTTTTCACCGTTTGCTCGGCCCATTCCTTCCAGTGCAATTCGGTACGCTGAAATGTATTGCCCCACAATGCCGGATGGACACCTGGTGCGTAATGATAAGTGAAGCGGTTGGAATTGGAATGGCCGTCGGCGATAGGCTCAATCACTTTCATCAGTAATTGCCCTGCCCACATTCCCGATGAAACGATTGCAGCAGCCGGAGCTTGCAGGAAATCAGCTAGTTGTACTTCGGTCTCTTCATAAATGTCCAGCCTCAAACTATTGTTTCTTGAACTTCCATAATGATTTCCGAAAGTTTCCGTAGCTGATTGCAGATGTCTACGAAAGTCTTCGTTGTGTCCCATTCCGAGGTAATCCGTGCCGCTGAACCACAGAAATTCCCTTCCGTCGGTGGTTGTGACGGTCCTGCCGGGAAGTTTACTGGTGTGGTAGGTGTTCACAGCGAAACCTATAAGAATTCTGGTTTCAATGCTGCGCCGGTGCCGTTGCCCCGGGCGTAGATCACCTTGCCAAAGTCAAAGGTCACACCGGTGGCAGGGTCGTTGCGGATGAGCAGGGAGCCGTCCATATCCACGTAGTCCAGCAATGGGAGCAAATGCGCGATTGCCGAAATGCCTACGCTCGTTTCCGTCATGCATCCGACCATCGTTTTCATACCCAACGACCGGGCTTGCGCGATCATCCGGAGCGCGGCCGTCGGCCCGCCGCATTTGGTTAGTTTTATATTAATGCCGTGAAAAAGGCCGTGACATTGCTCGACATCCTCCTCGACAATGCAGCTTTCATCGGCAATGACCGGCAATGCGCTCGCTGCAAAAACCTTTTTCATTCCCTCGATATCGTCAGCAGGGAGCGGCTGCTCGATAAATTCAACGCCCAATACTGCAAGTTGCGGTGCGAGCTCGATCGTTTTCTCCGCTGTCCAGCCGCAATTGGCGTCCACGCGGAACAGGGCGTCGGTATTTTTTCTCAGTTCCTGAACAATGCGGAGATCCTCGTTCGTACCCAGCTTGATCTTGTAAATGGGCCACGGCAATTCTTTCATTTTCTCGACCATTTTTTCGACCGTATCGATACCGATCGTAAAATTGGTCATAGGGATATGATCGGGGGACAAACCCCAGCTTTCGTACAGTTTCTGACCTTTCTTTTGGGCGAAATAATCCTGTGCGGCTTCGTCCAATGCACATTGTGCGAAAGAATTGTCCCTGAGAAGCGGATGTACCATGGTCCAGAGATCTTCGGCGGAGCCATATTTTCCTTTTTCGACAATGTCTTTAACCATATCCAGCGTCGCGATCATATTACCGATCGTAATGCCGTAATAGGGATTGGAAGTAGCTTCGCCGAAACCGGAATGGACGCCGTCGCTGAGCTGGACGATCAGCGTTTGCTGGACATCGCGCGAGTCGTGCGCGATTGTGAAGGTATGTTTGAGTTGAAGGTCAAAAGTGTGGTACGTAAGGCGCATAGGGTGTCAGAAATGAAGATTTATAGGGCCTAGTTTCGCATATCGAGCCCCCACGATAGTTTGCTTCTCAATGTATTCAAAAAACTGTCGTCTTTCATCTTGATCAACCGCGCAATGAACCCGGCCTTGCGCACGAGCAGCTGCGTGTTCTCATCCACAATGCGCGAGCGTGCGTCGAGCGAAACGAGGAAGTTGCTGCTGCGGCTTTTTACTTCAAGGCGGATCACGGCGGTATCTTCCACCACCAAGGGGCGCACGTTCAGGTTGTGCGGGCTGATGGGCGTCACGATGAAGTTTTGCGAATGCGGCACCAGTACGGGGCCGCCACAGCTTAATGAGTAGCCTGTGGAGCCGGTGGGTGTGGAAATGATAAGTCCGTCGGCCCAGTAGGAGTTCAGGAACTCGTCGTTGAGGTAAGTATGCACGGTGATCATCG
Organism: Dyadobacter sp. BE31; assembly: GCF_031457695.1. Lineage (NCBI taxonomy): Bacteria > Pseudomonadati > Bacteroidota > Cytophagia > Cytophagales > Spirosomataceae > Dyadobacter > Dyadobacter sp. BE31. Next base: position 2,015,887 of record NZ_JAVDXA010000001.1, on the reverse strand, counting down.
ACGACGTATCGGTTTTGGTGATCGTAAAATCGTTCAAACCGAAGTTGAGGCCGTCGAAAAGATCGATATTCGACTCTACTTCCACCAGCGTCCGCTCATCGATCCGGAACTGGCTGTTTTCGAGCGCGGAAATCATGTCGGTAATGCGCTCGGGTGATACCGTGGCCAGAAAGCCCAGGCGACCTACATTAATACCGATCGCGGGCGTCTGGCGCTTGCCTACGTGCGAAATGGTTTCAAGCAGTGTGCCGTCGCCACCCATGCTTACGATCAGGCGGGGGTCGAAAAGCTCTTCGGGTTTCTCATAAACCAGTTCGGAATAATGCGAAATGCCGGCCTGATCCAGAAATGTCCTGAATGACTTCGAAAGCTGGACCTCAACTTTTCTGCGAGCCAGTTCATCGAACATGTTTTCAATGAACGGCCTTGCGGACTCATTAAAGTTGCGTCCGTGAATGGCGATTTTCATGAAGAAAAAATAAAACTTGTGGTTTCAGCCGAAAGATACACGACAAATGGTGCGATTCAAAAGCCGAATGCACATTTGAGGTGCAGGCATTGGGCACGGGTGCTAGGTGGCCAGATAGCGTAAAAGCATATCGAGGCGCTCCTGGTCGAGGCTTTCGATCGGGTCGTTGGCGTGCGCTTCTTCGATTTCGTACCCGAAGCGTTCCAGCGTAGCGATGATGGGGGTAATATGCGTCCGGTTCAGTTTCAAGGTTAACCGGGCCTCATTGGTTGGGTTATAGACTTCTCCCGACGAATAGTAACTGCTCAGGATTTTGACGCCGTTGGATTCTATCAACCGGCTTATTTCCGAAAGCGAGTAGCTCCTTTCGGCGATTTTAAGGACAATCACGGCGCCTTTTTCCTGTACGCCCAGCTCATTCACGAAATGTTCGACCAGGTCGCTCACAAGAATACTGCCGGCAAATGACCGGTCGTCGTGAAGCACGGGAATGACTAGCAGACCAAACTGGTTTACCAAGCGGAGCAACTCGTAAGGATGCTGGTCTTCGGTCGCGAAGATGTCCTTATGCTGGATAATGACTTTCGAAAGTTGTTCGGAAATGTCCGTAATGTCGAAGAGAATATCCTCCGAGACGATGCCCTGGTAAATGCCTGAATCGGCGATGACCAGTTGTTTTACACCAAACTCATCCATCCAGTCCAAAGCCGTACCCACCGAATCGTTCGGTTTCAGTACGGGGATCATTGGATTTATCAGATTGGCTGCGAGCATGGGTCAGAACGTCATTTTTCGAAGCTATAAAAAAACAATATATAGATCAACTATCGTAACAAAAGAAATTTTCCCGGAATTCCCGGATTTTACACCACCGGGACCGACACATCTTTTTCCAGGAAGCTTTCCAGGATCAGGTTGAATTCGTGCGGATGCTCCATCATCGGGGCATGGCAGCACTTATCGATAAAGTACAATTCGGAGTTGGCGATCAGGCGATTGAACTCGTAACCTACGTGCGGAGGGGTAATGGTATCGTTGAGGCCCCATACGAGCAGGGTAGGAACGGTAATCTGGTGCAAATCCTTGGCGAGGTTGTGCCGCTGAGCGGATTTAGCAATCCCCACGATGCTCATACATTTCGGGATGCTCGAAGTCGTTTCGAATACTTCGTCGACGAGTTCCTTGGTTGCCACTTCCGGATCGTAGAAGGTATAAGCTACGCGCTCCTTGATATAATCATAACTTCCACGTTTCGGGAATGAGCCGCCCATCGAGTTTTCGAACAGGCCTGAGCTGCCGGTCAATACCAGTCGCTGTACGTTTTCCTGGTTTTTCAAGGTGTAAAGCAAGCCGATGTGGCCACCCAGCGAGTTACCGATGGCTGTAACGTTAGTAAGGTTTTTAAACGAAACAAAGTCTTCGAGAAAGGCAAGCAGTGCTTCCAGCCCGGCTTCACGCGGGGGAAGCGAGTAAATCGGAAGCAATGGAATAACGACCCTGTAACGGTCTGAAAAATGATCGATAATACCGTCCCAGTTACTTAATGCACCGAAAAGGCCATGCAAAAGCAGTAATGTTTCGCCCTTTCCCTCGTCGATAAACTGAAACCTGCCCTCTGCATGTACTGTATATTTCATTCTTTTGTGGATTTAAGACGATTTATAACTTATCAAAGAAACTAGTGCATGATTAGGTTACTCTACAAAACTAGTTATTTTTTTGATTGTTCAATGGGACAAAGTAACAAACGGGTTTCGAATTTCTTGTAAATATTATATTAATATTAAAAGAATTAGTCGAATAACACAGAATGGTGCAATTCTGTTCGCTCCATTCCGAAGCTTTTCCGCGCGCGTTGCGCAGGTAAAATTTGTCAATGCATGTCTTAACCCATTGTTTACCGGGCATTAGCCGTAGCGAAGGGTTCTGCTGGGCCGGGCGGTCAACAGTGTAACCGAAATTTAGGTAGAAAATATATTTAATAGGAATTAGAAAAAAATTAAATGATAAAAATATCCAGCCTCCTGGCCGCTGTCGGCCTTGCTCAGCTCCTGACAGTATCGGCGTACGCGCAGACCGAAATGGCACTTTATCCGGATCGTATCCCGAATGCCATTCAAGCGGGAAATCAGGAAACCAGTGAAAAGGGATACATCAAAAATGTATCGAAGCCTACATTAACAGCATTTCTTCCACCGGCGGGTACCGGCAATGGTGCAGCGGTGATTGTCTGCCCCGGCGGCGGTTACGGCGGACTGGTGATCGAGCGGGAGGGTTATCGCGTGGCAAAAGAGCTCAATAAGGCGGGAATCGCGGCATTTGTGCTGAAATACCGGCTACCCAGCGACCGGATTATGAAAGATAAGGCCGTTGGCCCCTTGCAGGACGCCCAGCAAGCCATTAAAACGGTTCGTGAGAAGGCAAAGGAATGGCAGGTCGATCCGGCGAAGATCGGCATTATGGGCTTTTCAGCCGGCGGACACCTTGCGTCTACGGCTGGTACGCATTACGACAGCAGTTTCATTGACAACCCCCAAACGACAAGCCTTCGCCCGGATTTTATGATATTGGTTTATCCGGTGATCAGCTTTGAAGGTAAAATCGGGCATAAGGGCTCGTCGGCCAACCTGCTGGGTGCCTCGCCTTCCGCGGAACGTATTAATTACTTCTCGAACGATTTACAGGTAACCGCCACTACGCCGCCCGCATACCTTACGCACGCAGGCGACGATACAGTGGTGCCGGTCTCGAACAGCATTCGTTTTTATGAAGCATTACTTGCAAAAGGGATTTCCGCTGATATGCACATTTATTCCCAGGGGCTGCACGGCTATCCCCAAACACCGTCTTTCGAAGAGTGGTTTGGCCGTTGTTTGCACTGGATGCGTGTAAGTGGTTTCCTTCCTGCACAATAATTACGCGCCCAACTAACATCGGCCGTCGGTTGCCGGCTGTCGGCGGTCAGGAACAGATTGTCCGCCACGGAGGGTGTCCAAAGCCTCGTAAGGCGAATTGGCGCTAATGTATTCGGGAATGACCATTTTCAACACGCTTACCATTTGCTGAGGTTCGCCGGAGTCGAGCGCTTTTTGCAATCTTTCCAGCGCTGCGCGCATGCACAGGTACGGACGGTCGGGAAAGGGTACCGCGCAGAGCTGTCCGGGTAAGGCCTCATTTTCGCTGGTGTGTAACTCTTCCGTCAGTTTTTCGCCTGCTCGTAATCCTGTAAAAACGATCGGAATGTCTTTGTCCGGTTCCATTCCTGCAAGTCGTATCATGTCCCGTGCGATGTTGGCAATACATACCGGTTTTCCCATGTCGAAGGACAGCACCTCGCTCCCGGTGCTTTGCGCCGCAGCCAGCAGTACCAGCTGACAAGCCTCCGTGACCGTCATCAGGTACCGCTCGGCTTCCGGATGGGTGACGGTAACAGGTCCACCTTCCCGGATCTGCTGGGCGAAACGAATGAGGAATGAGCCATTCGAACCAAGTACATTGCCGAAGCGGGTGATAATGAACTGAGTGCGCGCGGGATGTTCACGGCTGAGATATTGTAGATAAAGTTCTCCAAAATGCTTCGTAGCGCCCATTATGCCGGCAGGCCTGATGGCCTTGTCGGTAGAAATATACACGAATTGGCCGACGCTTCGCGAAACTGCCAAGTCGGCAAGGATAACGGTGCCGAAGACGTTTGTCTTGATGGCTTCATAAGGGTGGCGCTCCATAAACGGCACGTGTTTGTAGGCCGCGGCATGGAAAATGATGTCGATCTTATTTTTCGAGAACAGATCGGCCATACGCCGTGCGTCGGTAATGTTGGCAATCAGGCAGGTAATATGCGTTGCAGGGAATTGTTGTTTCAGCTGATAATCGCGCTCATAAAGCGCGGTTTCGGCCTGGTCAACCAAAATCACTCTTGCTGGTGCACAAGCGCATACCTGTACGGCGAGCTCGCCGCCGATCGTGCCCGAGGCACCCGTGATAAGGATGTTGCGGTGGCGAACCCGCTCAAATGCGTTTTGTAAGTCCGGGATGATGGGTTCGCGGCCCAGGAGATCTTCCGGCCTGAATGTGAATGGGAGATAGGTGTGTCGCTTGGTTTGCATACGGATATCTTTTTAATTACAGATACCCTTGATACGTGTGTTTGGGGAGTTGGTAACAAAAAAATCGCCGTGGGATATACGGCGATTTTCATAAGGTATTATTTGCAGGTTTTTTAAATCAATTTCTCGAAGATCCCCGGCGCCAGACCGAACAGGATCGTCAGGAATGTAGCCAACACCAGGATGATCTGGTAAAATGGCGCCACACGGATCTTAACAGTATCTCCTTCTCTGAAATAGGAAGAAATAATCACCCGGAAATAGTAGTAAATACCGACGGTCGACATCAGAACGGCGATGACGGTGATCCACATTATGCCACGCTCGGCGGCGCTGGTGAAGATGAAGAATTTACCCCAGAACCCGGCTGTAAGCGGGATACCGGCCAATGAAAGCATGGACACTGCCAGCACGAAAGCGAGCAATGGGTTTTGCTTTGCCAGACCATTGAATGCTTCGTAACGTTCGTTAGGCTGTCCTTCGATCGTTTTCTCCTTCGAAACGAGCATCAGCACACCAAATGCAGCGATGGTCGACAAAGAGTAGGCAAGTGAGTAAAAGATAATGGCGTTTTGAGTCGGCTTGCTGAGGGCTGTGAGCGCGATCAGCAGGTAGCCCGCGTGCGAGATACCCGAGTAGGCAAGCATTCTTTTAAAGCTGTTCTGGCTGGTAGCGCCGATGTTACCCACGAGCAATGTCAGTACCGCGATGGCCGCGATCACGATCCACCAGAAGTTGTAGATAGCGAAAGTGTGGTTCAGCAAACGGAAGAGCGCGGCAAATCCGGCGGTTTTCACGATCGTCGACATGAATGTAGTGAAGATCGTGGGTGCGCCTTCGTACACATCCGGCGTCCAGAAATGGAAAGGAGCGGCGGATACTTTGAAAAGCATACCGATCAGCAGCAACAGCAAGCCCGCATAGAAAATGTAGGATTGTGAAGCGGCAGACATATTCGATGTGAAACCCTGGATTGCGACAAGCTGGAAAGATCCGGTTGCGCCGTACAGCAGCGTCATACCGAAAAGCATGAAGCCGGTTGCGAATGCACCCATCAGGAAGTATTTCAATGCTGCTTCGTTCGAGCGCAGGTTACGCTTGTTACTTCCTGTGAGCACGTACATGGCCACGGAAAGGATTTCTACGCCGATGAAAAGCATGATCAGATGGTCGAAGCCGATCATCATGATGGCGCCCACGAGCGAGAACAGCATCAATCCATAATATTCAGCCGGCTCGGCATCCGCATTGTCCTGGAAACCGCCCGAAATAGCGACGATCATGAATGCCGAAATCAGCACGATCCCGTTGAATGCGAGCGTAAGGTTATCGACGCGGAGCATGTCGTAGAAGTACAGGAACGGCCCTTTGCCCCAATCGACGAAGTTGCTTCCCAGCGCGATGGCCAGGAAAAGCAGGGTGGATGGCAGGAGGATGTTCTTGGATTTCGAAAAGCCCAGAAAAAGCGTTACTACTCCAAAAACCGACAACAATATAATGGGATACATATTCTTAACTTAGTTATTGACCAGTTGCAACAGTTGGCTTACAGCAGGCTCTGTTATTTTCAGGAATGTGCTTGGATAAATACCGATCCAGAATACCATCACGATCAGCGGCAGCAATACGGCGCGCTCGCTGGCGGTCAGGTCCTGGAAGCCTTCCACCCACTTCGATTTCGGCCCGAACATGGATTTCTGGAAAAGACGGAGCATGTACACCGAACCGAGAATGATCGTCAGACCAGCTACGGCACCGAGCCAGCCTTTGTATTGGAATACACTTGAAAGCAACAGGAATTCACCCACAAAACCGTTGGTAAGCGGCAATGCAACGCTGCCGAGCAGCAACACCATAAAATACACGCTCAAATGCGGCGTGCTCTGGGTAATGCCTCCGAGCTGGTCGAGGTAGCGGGTTTTGGTTCTTGAATAAATAATGTCGACGATGAAGAACAGGCCGATCACGTTGATACCGTGCGCGAGCATCTGGATCAATGCGCCTTGCAAGCCGTTCAATGAAGACGAGAATACACCGGCGGCCATCAGTCCCACGTGCGCGAAGGACGAGTAGGCAATGAGCGTTTTCATGTCGCTCTGCTGGATTGCGATGATGGAACCGTAGATGATACCGATCACCGAAAGGATCATCGCCAGGAAGCCCCATTGCTCCATGCCCAGCGGCACGATCGGCAGCAGCAGGCGGATCAGACCGTAAACCCCCATTTTAAGCATGATACCCGACAGGAGCATCGTAGCCGCGGTAGGCGACTCGGTGTAGGTGTCAGGTTGCCAGGTATGGAAAGGGAAAAGCGGCATTTTGATGGCAAATGCAATGAAGAATGCCCAGAATACATAGCCTTGTGCTGCGGGGCTCAGTTGCAGTTGGTAGAATGCTGCTATTTCAGAAGTATGCGTGCCTGGTGTCTGGTAATACAGATAAACCAGCGCCACGAACATGAACAAGCTTCCGAAGATCGTGTAGATGAAGAATTTGAATGTAACCTTGATGCGGTTCTCGCCGCCCCAGATCGCCGCCAAGAAGTAAACGGGGATCAATGCAGCTTCGAAGAACAGGTAGAAAAGGAATGCATCGGTAGCTGTAAAAACGCCGATCAGCGCCGCTTCCATGAACAGGATCAGCGAATAGAATGCCGCTGGGTTTTTGTACTCGTTTTTAAATGCCGAAAGGATGATCAGCGGCGTCAGGAACGTGGTAAGCAATACCAACAGCATGCTGATACCGTCGATACCGGCAGCGAAGGAGATGCCTCCGGATGCCAGCCAGGCGTATTTGAACCCAAACTGGGAACCCGCCGCAGGGTCGAATTGCAGCCAGGTGAAAACAGCGACGCCCAATGATGCGAGGCCACCAACCAGCGCGAGCTGCTTCGCCATGCGTTCGCCGGCCAGGAGGGTGATAACGCCTGCCGCTATCGGCAAAAGTATTAAAAGAAGAGTAAGCATATTTTCAAGTCGACGGTCCGAAACTAATAGGAAACGGATTTATGGATGATCGGATCAGAGTAACAGCTTCCAGAATAATATGACAACAATGCCGATCACCATCGCGAACACGTATTCGCCGGTAGAGCCGGTTTGTGTTTTTCTCAACAGTTTGGCACCCAGGCTCACGAGTTTTACGAATGCATCGATAATCAGGTCGATGAAGATCTCGCCGAAGCTGTACAGGATGTTGGACAGTGTTTTAATCGGTTTCACAAATACGGCATCATACAGTTCGTCGACATAGTATTTGTTATAAACCGCACGCTGCAAGCCCGATTTTTCTTCCGAATCCGGTGCTGGTACCGCACCTTTTTGCACATACATCACATATGCCGCGATCGCGGAGATCAATGCTGCGGCTACTGAAATCGCCATCAGCATATATTCTTCTGAATGCGAAAGGGAAGTATGTTCGAATGCGGCGGGGTTCGCTGTTTTGGCCAGATCATACAATGGGCTCATGAACTGCGCCAGCTGGTGCGAGCCGTGCAATGCTTCGGGAACGCCGATGAAACCGCCCACAGCCGAAAGAACGGCGAGGATGATCAACGGAATGGTCATGGAAGCCGGTGATTCGTGCAAATGATGCTCCTGCTCGTGTGTACCGCGGAAGGTCCCGAAAAATGTAAGGAACAACAGGCGGAACATATAGAAGGAAGTCATTACCGAACCCAACACACCGATTACCCACAATGCTTTGTTGTGCTCAAAAACGTGCGCAAGGATTTCATCTTTGGAGAAGAAACCTGCAAATGGCGGGATACCTGAAATCGCGATCGTGGCGATGAGGAAAGTCAGGAATGTAACAGGCAATTTCTTGCGAAGACCACCCATTGAACGGATATCCTGCTCGTCGGACATGGCGTGGATCACGCTACCGGCGCCGAGGAAGAGCAATGCTTTGAAGAATGCGTGGGTGATGACGTGGAACATCGAAGCCGAATAGGCCATCGCACCCAGACCCATGAACATATAACCCAGCTGACTCACCGTAGAGTAGGCCAGTACTTTCTTGATATCGTTTTGCAAAAGGCCGATAGAAGCGGCAAACAATGCGGTCGCACCACCGATAATACCCACGATTTCCAGCGTGGAAGGTGCCAGAGAATAGAGCACGTTGGAGCGGATCACCATGTAAATACCCGCGGTAACCATCGTAGCTGCGTGGATCAGGGCCGAAACCGGGGTAGGACCAGCCATCGCATCAGGCAACCAGGTGTACAATGGAATCTGGGCCGATTTACCCATGGCACCTACAAACAGGAACAATGTAATGGTAATGATCACCGGATCGCCTACCTGGAAGCCGGCAGCAGCTTTGCTGAAAACCTCCGAGTATTCAACAGAACCGAATGTAGCGATGATCGTGAAGATACCCAGCAGGAAGCCAAGGTCACCCACGCGGTTCATAATGAATGCCTTGCGGGCTGCATTGTTATAGTTGGTGTTCTTGTTCCAAAAACCGATAAGCAGGTAAGAACAAAGCCCCACACCTTCCCAGCCGATGAACATGATTACGTAGTTCGAGCCCAGCACCAGTAGGAGCATGAAGAACAAAAACAGGTTCAGGTAAGCGAAGAACTTGCCGAAACCCGAATCGTGGTGCATGTAGCCGATCGAATAAATGTGGATCAGCGAGCCTACGCCGGTGATGATCATCAGCATCAACAACGACAATTGGTCCACCTGGAACGAGAACGGGATGTTGAGGTCACCAACCGTGATCCAATCGAAAAGCGGTACGATGAAAGGCTGGCTGCCCGCTGCTACAAATGCATTGAACGTCATGACCGACAGCACGAAGCTGGCCACAACTGCCAACGTTCCGATAATGCCGACTGCGCCTTTGGGAATATTAGGAAATCCGATTCCGTTGATCAGAAAGCCGGCAAGCGGCAGCAGCGGAATCAGGATGAGTAATGATGCAGACATGTCTATTTTTTAATCTTTAATCTCTTGATTATGTACCGGTTATGCGCAGATAACTACCATTTCAGCTTGTTCAGGAACCCGATGTCTGTATTTCTGGTGTTACGGTAGATCATTACGATAATGGCCAATCCGACGGCCACTTCGGCGGCGGCGACTGCCATAATGAAGAATACGAAAACCTGCGCGGAAGGGTCGGACCGGTAGGAAGAGAATGCGATCAGCAGCAGGTTAGCGGCGTTCAGCATCAATTCAATCGACATAAATATGATAATGGCGTTCCTGCGTGTAAGCACGCCGATAATGCCGATCACAAATAGTAAGGTGCTGAGAATTAGGTAGCTTTGAAGTGGGATATGTTGAATAACCGCTGGTATGTTAACCTCTGGCATCATAGGGTTTGGGATCATAGCAGGTTTACCTAATGGGATATCCGGTTAAAATAGTCAAAAATAGATTTCTGGCAAAAATAGACATAATTACTACTTACTCAAACCTGAGGTAAGATTATGTCAACGTTGGGTTAATCCCCTTAATTTAATCTCTGTCAATTTGCGTTTGGTGTCGAGCGGAAACTCGCCTTTCATCATCCAGTCGAAAAACGACGGTTCGTTTTTCAGGATGTCGGTCACGCGCTTGCCGTTGTGCTTGCCAAAGTTGAAAACTTCCTCGCCTTTGTCGTTGAATACCATCCGGCCTGCGAAATCCACGATTTTAGAGGCGGTGAGTTCGTGCAATGCGGCCACGTCGTTTTTCACCGGCTCGGTCACCTTGCCGTGTGCATCGGTGATCGTAACACCCTGATACTTTTCGATTTGTCCTTGGAGTACTTCGAATGTCGCGATGGTATCCGCCTCGGCGCTATGTGCATTGTCGAGCGTTTTGCCGCAATAGAACTTGTAAGCAGCACCCAGGTTGCGGGGCTCCATCATGTGGTAAATGCGCTGCACATCCACCATCCGGCGGTTTTTGATATCGAAATCCACACCTACGCGCAAGAACTCTTCCACGAGCATCGGAATATCGAAACGGTTGCTGTTGAAACCCGCCAGATCGCATCCTTCGAGGAACGACGCGAGGTTTTTGGCAATGCTTTTAAATGTGGGGGCATCTTTTACATCCTCGTCGTAAATGCCGTGTATGAGGCTGCTTTCCAGCGGGATAGGCATTTCGGGGTTGATCCTCCGCGTGCGGATCTCGGTTTCGCCATTCACCAATGCTTTTACAACGGAAATCTCTACAATGCGGTCGCGGACAATATTTACTCCTGTTGTCTCAAGATCAAAAAAAGCAAGGGGCTTTTTGAGATGGAGGGTATGCATGGGTTACTGAGGTTGATTTGGCACCGCGAAGTTAAGGTGAACGGCGTGATAGCACAAGGAATGGGCTTGTTTATACAAATTATAAAGAAGGGTCATTTGTGGTCAGGAGGTTGTCAGGTGTTGTCATTTGTGGTCAAGAGTGGTCATGTATTGTCATTTGTTGTCAGGTGTAGTCAAGTATTGTTATTTGTAGTCAGGATAGTCAGGAATTGTTGGGGTGATTTTTGAAGAATCTTAGGCAAATTCTCCTCTCGTGACTATAAATGACAATACCTGGCCACTCTTGACTATTAATGACCACACCTGACAATACCGAAACAACTTGCGCTATTCAATCCAGTCGTAAGATTTGGTAACCGCCTTCTTCCAGCCTTTGTAGTAAGCATTGCGCTTTTCTTCGGGCATATCGGGGTTCCAGGTGTGGGCGATGGCCCAGTTTTTCTTCAAATCATCGGTGCTTTTCCAGTAGCCGACGGCCAATCCTGCGGCGTAGGCGGCACCCAAGGCGGTGGTTTCCGCGACGGCTGGTGAAACTACCTGCGTATCGAGAATATCGGATTGGAACTGCATGAGCAGCTGGTTATGCACCATTCCGCCGTCTACGCGGAGGCTGGCAAGTTTGATTCCCGAGTCCTGCTCCATGGCTTTGACTACATCAGCCGTTTGATAAGCAGTGGCTTCGAGTACCGCCCGTGCAATATGTCCCTTATTCACGTAGCGCGTAAGGCCCGCGACCACGCCGCGGGCGTCGTTGCGCCAGTAGGGGGCGTACAGGCCCGAGAATGCGGGCACGAAATAGGCTCCGCCATTATCTTCCACAGTTTGGGCCAGCGGCTCGATATCGCTGCTGTTTTGGATCAGACCGAGGTTGTCGCGGAGCCATTGTACGAGTGCGCCGGTGACAGCCACGCTTCCTTCCAATGCATATTGCACCGGCTGGTCGCCGAATTTGTAGGAAATGGTCGTAAGCAGGCCATTTTCGGAAGTTTTCAGTTCGGTACCGGTGTTCATTACTAGGAAGCAGCCGGTACCATAGGTGTTTTTGGCCATGCCGGGTTCGAAGCAGGTTTGGCCAACCAATGCGGCGTGCTGGTCGCCGAGGTCACCGGCTACGGGAACGCCCGGAAGTACCTCGTGAGTCGTATAACCGTATATTTCACTGCTGCTTTTGATGGCCGGCAGCATGATTTCAGGGATATTGTAAGCGGCGAGCATCGATTTGTCCCATTGCAGCGTGCGCAAATTCATCAATTGCGTGCGGCTTGCATTGGTAACGTCCGTCACGTGAATACCGCCTTGCGTGCCGCCGGTGAGGTGCCAGATCAGGAAGGTATCCATGTTTCCGAATATCGCCTCGCCCTTTTCAGCGTCTTCGCGGATGCCATCGACGTTTTCCAGCAGCCATTTGAGCTTTAAACCACTAAAGTAGGTTGAAACGGGCAGGCCGGTAATGTCGCGGAACTGATTGAGGCCACCTTCTTTTTCGTATTTCGCGACGAGGTCGGTGGTGCGCGTATCCTGCCAAACCAACGCATTGTAATAGGGTTTGCCGGTGCGCTTATTCCAAACGACTGTCGTTTCGCGCTGGTTGGTAATGCCCACAGCCGCAATGTCCGAAGCGTGCGCCGACACGTGAATGCGCGCCAAAGCGATCACTTCCAGAGTGTTTTTCCAGATTTCAGTCGGGTTATGTTCCACCCAGCCCGGTTTCGGGTAAATCTGCTCGTGTTCTTTTTGTCCTACCGAAACGATATTCCCCTGTTGGTTGAAAAGTATGCAGCGTGTGCTGGTAGTACCCTGGTCAATGGCGGCAATGTATTTGGACATAATGGTATTATGATTGATTTTATTTGTAGTAAAGTAAGTAAATAGGGAAAATTAACCGATCAGGACAAATGCACGGGCAATTTTATTGAACGGGAGACGCTAAAACCGTTCGTCGGCGTTGGCTGTATTATATTGCAGCCTAATCGGGTTATCGCACATTCTCCCATGAAAAATAGCAAGGTCGGAAAAGGGTTATTGGCATTGATTGGCCTCGTACTCCTGTTTTTTGTGCTCGACCTGGCCTTTCCCTTCAATCCCGAAATCCATTACGCGACGCAAATAACCGACCAGAAGGGGCGGGTAATCCATGCATTTTTAAGTAAGGAGGACAAATGGCGGCTCTATTCGACCGTAAACGAAATTACTCCGCTGCTGCGAAAAACGCTCATTCATAAGGAGGATCAATATTTTTACTACCACCCGGGCGTGAATCCGTTCGCGGTTGTGCGGGCGGCTGTGAGGAATGTGTTTTCGGGCAGAAGGACTTCCGGCGCCTCGACCATCACTATGCAGGTGGTGCGGCTGATGGACCCTCGCCCACGGACCTATTTGAATAAAGTAATCGAAATGTGGCATGCGTTTCAGCTGGAAATGCATTATTCCAAAGAGGAAATTCTTCAATTTTATGTAAACCTGGTGCCTTATGGCGGTAATATCGAAGGGATCAAGGCCGCTTCGTTGCTCTATTTCGGCAAAGCGCCGCAACTTTTAAGCCTCGCAGAAATTACCGCGCTCACCATCGTGCCCAACCGCCCGTCGGGCTTGCGCCCCGGCACACGTAACGAGGCATTGCGTGAGGCCAGGAACAGCTGGTTGAAACGTTTCGAAGAAGACGGCCTTTTCAACACAAATGTGATCCGCGATGCATTGGACGAGCCATTGAATATCCGCCGGCTCCAAACCCCTCGCCTTGCTCCGCACCTTTCGATACGCCTGCGGCAGCAATATCCCGATGAGCCGGTGATCCGCACGAACCTCAATCTGCAAGCGCAAAGCCAGATCGAGGAGCAGGTTAGGAATTACATCAACCGGCGGCAGCTGATGAATATCCACAATGCGGCCGTGCTCGTGGTGAACAACGAAACGATGGAAGCGGAAGCTTACGTAGGTTCCGCAGATTTCAATAATCCGTTCGATGGGGGGCAGGTGGACGGGGTAAGGGCGGTACGTTCGCCGGGAAGTACTTTGAAACCATTATTATACGCCACAGCTTTCGATGCAGGCATTATCACCCCGAAATCGGTTTTGAACGATGTTCCGGAGAATTTCAGTGGGTATGAACCTGAGAATTTCGACAAGCATTTCAATGGCGCGGTTACCACTGAATTTGCATTGGCTAATTCGCTGAATATTCCGGCGGTGAAGGTTTTGAAAGACATCGGTACTCCGGCATTGATCGCGAAATTGCGGAAAGCGGGTTTCAAAACCGTGGAGAAACAAGCCAAGGACCTGGGACTTTCGATGATATTAGGCGGCTGCGGTGTGACCCTGGAAGAACTCACGAGGCTTTTTGCGGCATTTGCGAATGAAGGAAAGCTGCGGAATCTCCGGTTGAGCGGTGCCGACGTTCCGGATCAAAAAGGAACACCGATATTGTCGGAGGAAGCCACTTTCCTCACGACCGGCATTCTCACGCAGATTACCCGCCCTGATTTGCCCACCAATTTTGACAATACCTATCATTTGCCCCGCATTGCCTGGAAAACCGGTACTTCTTACGGTAAAAGGGATGCATGGAGCATTGGGTATAATCGCCGGTACACGGTAGGGGTGTGGGTAGGAAATTTTTCCGGGGAAGGTGTGCCCGAGCTAAGCGGTGCTAATACGGCCACGCCTTTGCTTTTCTCAATTTTCAATGCGCTGGATTACAACTCGCCGAAGGGCTGGTACAAATCACCGGCCAATATCTCGCTGCGGAATGTGTGCCCGGTGAGTGGCGACATTCCCTCGGATTTCTGCGATCATCAGGTGCCCGATCAATACATCGTCGGCACGTCGACTTATCGTAAATGCCAGCATATGCGCTGGGTTTTTACCGATCCGGCGGGGAAAATGTCGTATTGTACGTATTGCCTTCCTGAAAAGGGTTTTGAGAAAAGAACTTATCCCAATCTGGCGCCGGAGCTGATCGCGTTTTATGAACTTCAAAAACTACCTTATCAAAAAATACCTCCCCATAATCCGCAATGCGAGCGGGTATTCCATGAAGGAGCGCCATTGATCGTGAGCCCGAATGAGGGCAGCGAGTATTATATCCGCAAGGACGAGCCCCAGCAAATCCAGCTCGCTTGCCAGGCTGCGAATGATGTTCAGGAAGTGTATTGGTATGTCAATGACAAGCTATACCAAAAATCGCCGCCGCAGGAAAGTGTCTTTCTAAGCCCGCCGCTGGGACGTGTCAAGATTTCATGCAGCGATGATAAGGGGCGGAATGCGGACGTTTGGATTGTCGTGAAGCGCTTGTAGGTGCGGGTTGATCGTGGTCAGGTGCGGTCAGAAGTAGTCAAGTGTGGTCAGGTGTTGTCAGAAATGGTCAGGAGTAGTTGGGTATAGTCATGAGTAGTCAGGTATTGTCAGGTGTGGTCAGGTATGGACGGGACTTGTCAGGTGTGGTCAGCTACTGAGGATTTAATCAATGACTACCAACGACAATTCCTGACTATCAATGACAAAACCTGACAACTCCTGACTATCAATGACAAAACCTGACAACTCATGACTATACCTGACAACACCTGACAACATTTGACCACGTTAAAGCGGCTGATCCTTCGCTTCCTGGTACAACACCTGGATGAGCGTCTGACCTACCGCTTTCAATGTTTTCGGATCAATGTTTTCCATCGTATCGTGTGCGGTGTGCCACTGGTCGAAGAACGTTTTGCTCATATTGTTCTGGCGCGTGTGGATGATGTCGACCATCGGAATGCGGGCTACTTTGTTGACCGGGACGTGGTCGTCGGTGATTGCTGCGCCGGGCTCATCGATGAAATAGTTGCTGTAACCAAGGCGGCTTGCGGTTGCCCATATTTGCCGTACCGTATCATTCGCTAATTGGACGGAATAGCCCTCCTTGAAGAAAGTTGCCCCTTTTGCCCCTACCATATCAAGCAGTACGCCGAAATAGGCTGTGTAATTCGGATTATGCTTGTTGGCAGCCCAATGCTGCGAGCCCAGGCAGAAGCCGCCGTGTTCCATCCCCGTATCTTCCGAGCCGGATGAGCCCCAGTCTTCGGCATCAAAAAAGATAATGTCGACGCCAATATCCGGTTTGGTAGCCTCTTTGGAAAGTACGCGTGCAATTTCCAGCAACACGCCCACACCGCTCGCACCGTCGTTAGCTGCTAGTACGGGTTTGTTTTTTACCAAAGAATCCTGATCCGAAAACGGCCGCGAATCCCAGTGCGACGCCAGCAGAATGCGTTTGCTTGCCTGCGGATTGAAACTCCCGATGATATTTCGTGCATTCAGCTTGGTACCGTCGTAGGTAGTGGTAGTGAACGGCTGCTCGACCACCGTCCAGCCATATCTTTTCAAAGTAGCTGCTAAATAGTCGCCGCAGGCCCTGTGCTGGGCTGTGTTAGGCACACGCGGACCGAAATTGACCTGTTTTTGTACAAACTGAAAAGCGCTGTCCGCATTGAAATCCGCACTTTTAACCAATGCGACCGGTGCCTGTTCTGCGGTTTGTTCGGAACTGGTGTTGCTGTTGCACCCGTAAATACCGATGACGATCGCTAATGCGATCGGTAAGCGATTAAAAAACAGTTTATTAGAAAGAAATGGCATCTCCTGATTGAATATTGTTTTGCTTGGTAAAACCCGCATTGACCTCCACTACATACTGCACCAGGCCGTAGGGCGGAATAGATTCTTCCGAATACGGTTGGGTATTTTCTGCAATGGAAACGATTTTTTTATCTGGCCCTACATATATAATGTCCAGCGGAATGGATGTGTTTTTCATCCAGAACGAATGTTCGTCGGGCTGTTCAAAAATGAAAAGCATACCCACCGAATCTGGCAGGTAAGAACGAAACATCAGTCCTTTGTTGCGTTCGGCTTCATTTTCGGCGATCTCAACCTCGATTTTTTTGAAAGGCTGGCCCTTTTTCAAGAAAGTCACCTCGCCTTCTTTGTTGAATACCGGGGTTGGAACTGCCGGAGCAGATGTTTCGACCGGCTCACTTTTGTCGGAAAACGAAGCGATGAAATACGCCACGCCGCCCAATAAAAACACCCCCAGTAATATAAACGCAAGAACCGACTGCCGCTTTTTCATGATTATTCCTCGTAAGCCCAGTCGATCCTAGTCTTGGTATCGCGGATCACCAGCCCCTGATTTTTGAAGTAAGAACGGATTTCGTCGACTTTTTCGTAGTTCTGCGAGAGTTTAAATTCGCGGTACAGTTTCAGCATGCCGTCGAGGATCGCGTGCCCTTCGGCAAGCTCTTCTTTCAAACCGAGCACATCTTCGAAGAAAACAACGAATTGCTCCTTCAGCGAAGTAAACACGGCTTCGCCCAATGCAGCCGATTTCAGTTGACCCATATTCAGCATGTTGATGTATTTCAGCATGTTGAAAAGATTCGCGAATGCTACGGCCGTGTTAAGGTCGTCGTTCATGGCATTGTAAAAACCTTCAATCGACTTTTCGATGTCCGCTTTTTTCGCTTCATCCGCATTTACGCCATCCTCATGCGTATACGTGAGCATTTTGGCAATGCGCAGGCCGTTTGCCAGTTTTTTATACCCTTTTTGTGCCGCTTTCAATGCGTCGTTTGAGAAATCGAGCGTGCTGCGGTATTGGCTTTGCAGCATAAAGAACCGTACGGTCATCGGGCTGTAAGCCTGGTCGAGGAGCTCATGGTTACCCGAAAACAGCTCCGACGGCAGGAATGAGTTCCCCAGCGACTTCGACATTTTCTGGCCGTTGACCGTGAGCATGTTGGTATGCATCCAGTACCGGACGGGCTCTTCGTCGGTCAGCGATTTGCCTTGCGCAATTTCGCACTCGTGGTGCGGGAATTTAAGGTCCATCCCGCCGCCGTGAATATCAAACTGTTTACCTAAATATTTGGCACTCATGCACGTACACTCCAAATGCCAGCCGGGAAAGCCTTTGCCCCAGGGTGATTCCCATTGCATAATGTGCTCGGGATTAGCCTTTTTCCACAATGCGAAATCGAGCGGGTTACGCTTTTCGGCTTGTCCGTCGAGCTCGCGGGTTTCGTTCAGCAAATCTTCGATAATGCGTCCTGAAAGCTTGCCGTATTCGTTGCCGCCGGCCTGGTATTTATTGATATCAAAATACACTGAGCCATTGGATTCGTACGCTACCCCTTTGTCGATCAGTGTCTGCACCGCTTCGATCTGCTCGATCAAATGGCCGGTTGCGGTGGGTTCGATACTAGGAGAAAGCAGGTTGAATATGGCGGTAACTTCGTGGAAATCGTTGGTGTACCGCTGCACGATCTCCATCGGCTCGAGTTTTTGCAGCTTCGCCATCTTCCCGATTTTATCCTCACCCGCATCGCCGTCGCCCACAAGGTGGCCTACGTCGGTAATGTTGCGGACGTAACGCACCTTATAACCGATGTGCGTCAGGTAGCGGAACAGGATATCGAATGAAAGAAACGTGCGGATGTTGCCCAAATGCACATTGTTATAGACCGTCGGCCCGCACACATACATGCCGACATAGGGAGGAGCAATGGGAACAAAAACATCCTTTTTACGGGTAAGCGTATTGAATATTTTAAGTGGCTGGAAAGTTTGTGCGGTCATTTATATGTTTTACTTTCTTGATTACTGATTTTTCTTTTCGAGCCGGGTTTCGACCCAGTTGATGATTTTTTCGGCTTTTTTCAGACCTACTGAGGCCGTTTCAGAGCTCTTAATGCCTTGATACCCCATATGAATGTGGAGGATTTCATAAGCTTCGTTAAAATTAGAAAGAAGAGATTTATCGATCCGACTTAACGTGTGTTGGTACCATTCAACGCTTTTTGGTGTCTTTTTACTTTTCTCTCCTAAAAATTCGTTCAGCGCCAACAACACGCCGGTGTATGCTGCGTGCCCTGCAATCTTAACGTACTTTCTGTCCTGATAGAGTCCATCCTGCTTCCTTGCATTGTTGCTGAGAAAATCTTTTGCATTGTCGATATGGCGTCTTGCTTCTGATATTGCTTCCATTGATAGTATGTGATTAGAGTGGTGTTTTACTTGATTATCTCTTTTTCTTTTCAAGCCGGTTCTCTACCCAATGGATAATCCTTTCTGCGTCCTGCAAGCCTATATTGGCCGTTTTAGCATTTGGAGCACCGTCATAGCCCATTCCAATATGCAAAATGTGATATGTATTCAGAAAACTGGACAATACCCGTTTGTCGATAGCGCTCAGTTCTTTCTGGTACCATTCCACACTTTTGCGGGATCCCTTTTCTGGAAGTACGGCGTCAAGGGCTATCAAAACGCCGCTGTAAGCCGTATGCCCTGCGATCTTCACGTATTTTGTGTCCTGGTACACGCCATTTTCCTTTCGGGCATTGTCTCTGAGGAACACCCTCGCATTGTCAATATACCTTTTAGCTTCGTTGATTACTTCCATGATAGTATGTGATTAGAGTGGTGTATTACTTGATTCTGACAAAAATAGCAAATAACCCAAGATTGATTTGTAGGTATAACTGAGAATGAGCAGGCGGCGAGAGGCTATTCGGCCGTTTTGTTTATCTTCGCAGCGTTTTTGCATTTAAAATCCAGTTTGAAACTAACTTAAAATCAATACAGTAATCACTTATGAGTTTACTTACCGTAGGATCTGTTGCATTCGATGCGCTCGAAACCCCGTTTGGAAAAACAGACAAAATTATCGGTGGTGCAGCCACTTACATCACACTAGCTGCTTCCTATTTTACCCAGCAAAATAACCTTGTTGCGGTTGTAGGTGGCGATTTCCCAAAAGAAATGATCGACCTGCTTGAAGAACACGGGGTGGATACCAAAGGTTTGGAGATCGTGCAGGATGGCAAAACATTCTTCTGGTCGGGTAAGTACCACGAGGACATGAACACCCGCGACACGCTGATCACGGAGCTGAATGTAATGGAGCATTTCGACCCCATTATCCCGGATTCCTACCAAGGTACCGAGTTCCTGATGCTGGGTAACACGGTTCCTGCGACCCAAAAACTCGTGATCGAGCGCCTCGCGAAACGTCCTAAGCTGATCATGCTCGATACGATGAACCTGTGGATGAACATCGCGCTGGACGATCTGAAATCCGTCCTCAAACTGGTCGATTTGCTTACGATCAATGACGAAGAGGCCCGGTTGCTTTCAGGAGAATACTCGCTGCGCAAAGCCGCGAAGAAAATTATGGCCATGGGCCCGAAAACGCTGATCATCAAGAAAGGTGAGCACGGTGCTTTGCTGTTCCAGGAGGACCGCATCTTCTTCGCGCCTGCATTGCCGCTGGAAGAAGTGTTCGACCCAACCGGCGCAGGAGACTCGTTTGCGGGTGGTTTCATCGGTTACCTCGCTGCTACCGATGATATTTCTTTTGAAAACATGAAGCGCGCGATCATTTACGGTTCGGCTATGGCTTCTTTCTGCGTAGAGAAATTCGGTACGGAGCGCCTCGTGAATCTTTCGAAAGATGAAATCAATGCCCGCGTTCAGGAATTTGTGAAACTGGCGAGCTTCGAAATACAATAAAAGTTTAAAGTTCCGAGTAAATGAGTCTATGAGTTGAAATGCGTTTCTCCTTGTAGACTCATTTTTTTACCGGCCTGTTAGCCTGTTTGATTCAAAATGCTGTAACCCCGCTGATAACCTGAAATTCAAGATGAAATTGTTTGTACAAAAAATCTGCTCCCTCATTGCGAGCGCTGCGCTCATTACACCCGCGTTCGCGCAGCATCATGCACACCCGGCATTGCCGCATTCCAAACACAAAACCGTTGTGATCGCGCACCGGGGCAACCACGTGAATGCACCCGAGAATACGCTCGCATCCACGCGCGAAGCGATCACCTGCGGCGCCGATTATGTGGAGGTCGATTTAAGAACTACCAAAGATGGCCATCTCGTAGCGATGCACGACGCCAAAGTTGACCGGACGACCAACGGCATGGGCAAAGTTGCCGATATGACCTGGCAGCAAGTAGAAGAATTGCAGGTTTTTAACCGGAACAGAAAGACCCACCGCGTTCCCGAGTTCAAGGAGTTGCTTGCGCTTTGCAAAGGCAAAATCAATATTTACCTCGATTTCAAAGATGCAGACGTGGCCGAAACCTGGAAACAGATTAAAGCTGCGGGAATGGAGCACCAGGTGGTGGTCTATCTGAATAAGGAAGAGCAGTATAAACAATGGAAAGAGGCAGCGCCTGAGGTGCCGCTGATGACCAGCCTCCCGAAAGAAATAACTAATAAAGAACAGCTAGCCTCATTTCTGAGCCAAATGCAAATTCAGGTTGTGGATAATGTTACAAACCCTGAATTGCTGAAAGCTGCGCACGACCACGGAATTTCCGTGTGGCTTGATGTGCAGAGTCCTACCGAAGGCCCGGCCTCGTGGAATGAGGCATTGCATAAGGGCGTGCAGGGCTTGCAAACGGACAAGCCGGCGGAAATGGTATCGTATTTAGCGAAGAACGTTCAGTAATACCAAAGCGAGCCGGTTATGAGACGGATTATAGTTATAAGTATGATGCTCTTACTGGCACGCTGCAATGCTCCTAAGCCAACACATAATCCGACAGCTACCGAATCTCCTGTTGCCTTAAAGGCTCCTTCGAGTTTAATGTACGCCGATATTGATCCGTTTATTCACGTTGACGACCTGACGAAGAACGAATTGATTCAGCTTTTCGCAAAAATGTATCAGGCCGACCAGCAATACCGCGATAGCCTGAACAATGGCCGGAAAGAAAATGAGACCTTTTTCCTGCAAAAAATGAGGGCTAATGACGAGGCGAATTTGAAGGTCCTTGATAATATTATCCAAAAACATGGCTGGCCATACAAGAGTGTCTTCGGAGAAGAAGCCGCGGATACGGCCTGGCTTATCATCTGGCATCACCGAGGCAAACGAAGTGTCCTTTGCCGTCACTTTGATCTGATGGAAAAGGCGGTCAACGAAGGTGAAATGAGTGCCTCGGCATTTCAGCAGATTAAAGATCAAGTGGAACTGCTATCCCCCGATCAGATCGACTATTAGCGTAATGCTTGCGGAATAGTCTGGTAAATCGGGCAATCGGCATCATGGGCGCCGGGCAGATAGCCGGTACTCATCAAAAATTCATTCACAATCTCGCCGCCGGTAAATTTGAAGGTTTTCTTGAATAGTTTGACCCATTGTTCTTTCGTCAGCGGGTGATGCGCGTCGATCCAGCCTTTGAATGAGCCGTATTCCTGTTTCAATTCGAGGATCTTCTGTGCATTCACAATAGCTGCATTCACTTTCAGACGGTTCCGTACGATGCCCGGATCAGCCAGGAGCCGCTCGCGGTCGGCTTCGTCGTACGCAGCTACTTTTTCAATGGAAAAATTATCGTAGGCGGCCCGAAAGCTGTCTTGCTTGCGCAGCATCAGCGTCCAGCTAAGGCCTGCCTGGTTGATTTCCAGCAAGAGACGCCCGAAGAGCTCGTCATCGTCTTCAATCGGGAAGCCGTACTGGTTGTCGTGGTAATGCTTGTGGAGCAGGTAGTCAGCCTGCTCCGAGGGGTTGTTGATGATGTAAGTGCAATATGACATCGCGGTGATTGTTAGGATCTTGTCCTTTAAAATAGCTTATTTCAAAATGCCGACCTGAACCTCGGTAATGTTCCGGTCGGGGTTTTCGAAATCCATATTCAGATAAATTTCCCGGCTCTGCCCCGACATACCAAGCTTTTGCGACATAATTTCGCCGAACAGCGCGCCATAGGTGCTAACCAGCCCATCCCAGCTTCCATAAAGTTCTTCGCTAATGCATTGAAACGTTTCAAGCTGCTTTAACTGGTACGGCGAGTCAATAGTGTGTGATGGTGGTGTGACCGGCAATGCGATCGTCAATGTAAAAACGGTATCAGGCCGGCCGTCGGCGCCTTCATAAACCCAGTAAACCGGACCGGTGATTTCGAGCTCGTTACGGATGGCATCCTGATACATTTTCCGGGCTTCTACACGCACATACTGGGAAATTTCCTGGAATGAAGTCCGGGTTTCGAAGTACAGAACGTGAATGGGCTGGATGGTTTTCGTTTGCATGGCTAACAGATGTTTATGCAAAAGACAAACCTGCGAGTGACAACCCTATGTCAGCAGCATTTCAGTTTTTTTCTGCGTGCCTTCGCGCTTTCATTCTGCGCACCTGCTGCTGCATCCAGGGATAGCTGATGTACACGACTTTCGTCGCGCCTATGCCTATGCCCGCACCCATGAGCACGTCCGCGAGCCAGTGGTGATTGCCCAGCACGCGCATGGCGCCTACCGTAGTAGCAGTGCCGTAACCGCCTATACTATATAATATGCTCCGCTGGCCGTATTCCTCGTGCAGGATCGTCGCGTTGGTGAATGCGGTCGTCGCATGGCCGGAAGGGAAGGAATGGTTGTCTTCCCCATTGGGTCGCGGATATTTCACAATGCGTTTCAGGCTTTGCGTAACACCCTGGGCGATCACGTTGGAAAGTATGGCCAGAATGACCTGGTCTCCCAGTTTATGCTTCCCCTTCACGCCAGCGGACGCCAGCCCGAGGCTCACCACACCTGGCGCATAAGGCAGGAATTCATCCACCTTCGTGCGGTAATCGGGATAATTGGAAACGACACGCTCCTGCAAATGCCGGCTGATTTTGCCCTGAACAATAAGGCCCGCAAGGCCGAGTGTGACGGGTGGAATAACATCCCCGGCCGTTACTTTCCAAAGCTTGGTAGAATCCTGCTGGGCAAATGCCGTTTGCGGAAGAATTTGAATGCAAAGAAAAAGGCATATCAAATATGCCTTTAAAGTTTTTGGAGTCATAAAATAGCTTCTCTCACACGTACAAGTCTTTCCAGTAGTCCTTCCAGCTGATCGAGCGGGAGCATATTGGCACCGTCGGATTTGGCTTCGGCGGGGTTGAAATGGGTTTCGATAAAAAGGCCATCGGCGCCCACAGCGATGGCGGCTTTGGCGATCGTTTCGATCAACTTCGGTTTGCCACCTGTTACGCCGGATGTTTGATTGGGCTGTTGTAATGAATGCGTGCAGTCCATTACCACCGGTACACCGAATGCGGCCATTTCGGGGAGATTACGGTAATCCACCACCAAGTCGCCGTAGCCGAAGCTGTTGCCGCGGTCGGTGAGGATCACTTGCGCGTCCGGATTTACCTCATTGATTTTTTCAGCAGCGAATTTCATGGATGCGCCCGAAAGGAATTGACCTTTTTTCACATTTACAGCCTTGCCCGTGCGTGCAGCTGCGGCGAGAAGCTCCGTCTGGCGGCAGAGGAACGCCGGGATTTGCAGTACGTCCACATACTCAGCGGCGAAGGCAGCTTCGTGCGATTCGTGGATGTCGGTAACAGTAGGAATGCCGAATGCCTGACGTACTTCCTGCAAGATTTTCAGTGCTTTTTCATCGCCGATCCCGGTAAAAGAATCGATCTTGGTGCGGTTGGCCTTGCGATAAGAACCCTTGAATATATAAGGAATGCGAAGGCGGTCGGTAACGGTTACGATATGCTCGGCGATCCGCAGGGCCATATCCCGTCCTTCTATCGCACAGGGGCCTGCCAAGAGGAAAAAGTTGGTCGAATCGGTATTTTTCAACTTCGGTATCGAGATCATACTGGTGTTGGTATAGATATTGATAAATGTTTTGCGAATGTACGGCTATCCGTCCTGTTCTCTTTGCAGTGTGGATATTTCTTGAAATTAAACCCTTCTAAAAGGCTGATTTCCTGCTTTTTTTTATTTTAAACCGGGATTGTGCAATAAAATGAAGTGTTTAAAAAATTTTTGAAAAAGTGAACTGAAATATCTTTCTTTGTGGCGATTTTAACCAAAAAGTGATTATAAAATGTCAGCAATTGCAGAAAGAGTTAAGCAAATTATCGTCGAAAAACTCGGCGTAGAAGAGTCGGAGGTTACACCGGAAGCAAACTTCCAGAACGACTTGGGAGCGGACTCTCTAGACACCGTTGAGTTGATTATGGAATTCGAAAAAGAATTCAATCTTTCTATCCCTGACGATCAGGCAGAGAACATCGGTACAGTTGGTCAGGCTGTTGCATATCTGGAAGAAAACGTGAAGTAATCCGGTTTTTACCAGTACAATCTTCTATTTCTGTCCCAATTTTATGAGTTTTAAGCGAGTTGTAATTACAGGTATGGGCGCATTGACGCCCGTTGGCAATGATGTTCCTACCTTTTGGTCAAATCTGGTTGCAGGCGTAAGCGGTGCAGCCTCCATCACGCGGTTCGATGCTGAAAAGTTTCGTACGCGTTTCGCCTGTGAGGTGAAGGGATTGGACGTTACTAATTACATACCGCGGCAAGAAGCCCGTAAAATGGACCCCTTTACACAATACGCCGTCATCGCAGCTGATGAAGCGATGAAGGACGCCGGCTTTGACGCAGATACGCTTGATCTCGACAAAGCCGGTGTAATTTGGGGCTCCGGTATCGGTGGTCTCAAAACTTTCGAGGAAGAAGTGATGAACTATTCCGAGAACGGCAGAACTCCCCGTTTCAATCCTTTCTTTATCCCGAAAATGATCGTCGACAGCGCTTCCGGCGTATTGTCGATCCGGTACGGTTTCCGGGGGCCCAATTTTATCACGGTATCGGCTTGTGCTTCGGCTACCAATGCATTGATCGACGCATTCAACTATATCAAACTCGGTTTGATGAATGTGTGTATCTCCGGCGGTTCGGAAGCGGCGGTTACGATTGCCGGCGTGGGCGGTTTCAATGCATTAAAGGCATTGTCCGAAAGAAACGATTCGCCTGAAACTGCTTCGCGCCCTTACGATAAGGACCGTGACGGTTTCGTGCTTGGAGAAGGCGGAGCGGCGATTATCTTGGAAGAACTCGAACATGCGAAAGCACGAGGAGCCAAAATTTACGCCGAAATGATCGGTGCGGGGATGTCGTCCGACGCCTATCACATCACTGCTCCGCACCCGGAAGGGCTCGGCGCTTACATTGTAATGAAGAATGCAGTCGAAAATGCAGGTATCAGGCCTGAGGAGATCGATTACATCAATACCCACGGTACATCTACCCCGATCGGTGATCCGCAGGAGATCAAAGCCATAGAAAAATTCTTCGGCGAGCATGCATATGATCTGAATATCAGCTCTACGAAATCGATGACAGGGCATTTATTGGGAGGAGCAGGAGCGATTGAAGCTGCCGCCTGTATCATGGCGATCAAAGACCAGGTCGTGCCGCCTACCATTAACCACTTTACCGACGACCCGGAAATCAATCCGCGGTTGAAGCTTACATTCAACAAAGCTGAAAAACGTCGCGTAAATATCGCTTTGAGCAATACTTTCGGTTTCGGAGGTCATAATGCGTCAGTCGTTTTCAAGAAATACGAAGACTGATTAAATCCCTACCATTGGCAAAGCGAATTCTTATACCGATACTTTCCCTATTCAGGACCGGAAGTGCTGAGGACAAAAAATTTAAGGAGTCGATTGCGCATGTTATAGGCGACAAGCCTTCTAATCTCGGCGTTTATCAGCTGGCTTTCAGGCATACTTCCGCTTCCCGCGAGACCGCTATTAAAGGTTTCAGGGAGTCGAACGAGCGTTTGGAATACCTGGGCGACGCGGTGCTGGGGATGGTGGTAGCGGAATTTCTTTTTACCAAATATCCCTACAAAGACGAAGGGTTCCTCACCGAAATCCGCTCACGAATCGTGAATCGCGAGTCGCTGAACCAGATTTCGCGCAAGCTGGGCCTCGACCGCCTGATCGAATACGATGGCAA
Organism: Dyadobacter sp. BE31; assembly: GCF_031457695.1. Lineage (NCBI taxonomy): Bacteria > Pseudomonadati > Bacteroidota > Cytophagia > Cytophagales > Spirosomataceae > Dyadobacter > Dyadobacter sp. BE31. The sequence continues at coordinate 1,989,255 of NZ_JAVDXA010000001.1, read as the reverse complement.
CCGCCGGGGTATGTCGCCACGCTCGTCCATGTACGGGGATGCGCTCGAAGCATTCGTAGGTGCTATTTACCTCGATAAGGGCTTCCGTTTTACGCGAACCTTCATTATCAGTAAGCTCATCACGCATTACGATCTGGATAGCATTATCCAGAACAATGTGAACTTCAAAAGCCTCATCATCGAATGGGCGCAGCGCGAGGGAAAGGAAATCCGTTTCGAGATACTCGAAGAACGGGGCACCCGCCACCACCGCGAATTCATTTCACAAATTCTCGTCAACGACGAGCCTTTCGCAACAGGCAATGGCTTTACCAAGAAAAAAGCCGAGCAATCCGCATCGGAGCAAGCCTGTGCGATCCTTGAATTGAAATAACCTTACTTGTTTTTGAATGTCCGCTCATTGGTTTTCCGATGGGCTAATGGCGTTTTTGTCACTTTGCAAAGTTGCCAACCGGTCATTTTGTCTGTATTGAAAAGTGTTTTTAGCTCAAATCGGCCATTTTGTCGCTATTTTTTCGCTTTTTCAGGCCCGGAACAGAAGTTGTTAGATAGAGGGCATAACCGCGAGGTTAGAAGAAATTGAAAAAACTAAAAACAAAAACCTTATAGCAATGAGCACATTAGTCAAACATTTCGCAGGTCCTTCTTATTTGAACGGATTTTTTGGTAAGGATCTTTTTAACGAGTACAACACTCCTGCATTTGCAGGCACCGTACCAGCTGTGAACGTGGTTGAAAACGAAGAAGGTTTCCGCATCGAAGTAGCGGCTCCCGGCCTTCAAAAATCTGACTTCAAACTGAACCTCGACAAAAATCAACTGACCATTTCAGCTGAGAAAGAGCAGAAGGAAGAGAACAAAAACGAGAAGTACACGAGGAAAGAATTCAAATACACCTCTTTCCAAAGAACCTTCACTTTGCCTAACACCGTTGACGGCGACAGGATCGAGGCTAACTATGCCGATGGTATCCTGAGCATCGCATTGCCGAAACGTGAGGAAGCGAAAGAAAAACCAGCCCGCCTGATCGAGATCGCTTAATAGGCCGGACTTACATAATGGGCGTTATTCGAAAGGATAACGCCTTTTTTGTGACGCCGATGGATAATCCCCTGGCAGGATATTTTAGTAAATTCCCAAATGAAATATCTTTGTTAAAAGATGTTAAACGAATCTACGACGGGAATAATTTGTTGAACGATTTACGTTATTTGTCCATAAAAATATAACCCCAACATATGTCTATGAAAACAAATTGGAAAGGTTTGGTGTTGGTTGGGTTGATTTCAAGTGCGTCAACCATAGCTGGCTACAAACTACTTGGTCCTGATAGTGATAGAGATGTAATTTTTAAAGAAGCGGCTTCCGAAAATATAGCACGTTTTACGTCGGCAGGAGCTCCGGCTGGTGCTCCGGGCGATTTCGTTTATGCAGCGGAGGCTACCACGCCGACGGTTGTGCACATCAAATCGACCGTTACCCGCCAGGCCTACCGCGGCCAACAGATCCCCGATATTTTCCGGGATTTCTTCGGCGATGATTTCGGAGGCGGCCAACGCGGCCCGCAGCAATCGGAAGCGACAGGTTCGGGCGTAATCATTTCAAATGATGGATACATTGTTACCAACAACCACGTGGTGGAAGGAGCTCAGGAGCTGGAAGTGACTTTGCATAATAAAAGCAAATTCCGTGCGAAGGTGATTGGTACCGACCCTTCTACGGACATTGCGGTGATTAAAATTGAAGGAAAAGACCTGCCAGCCGTAACGCTGGGCAATTCCGACGCTGTGAAAGTAGGGGAGTGGGTGGTTGCCGTGGGTAACCCTTTTAACCTCGAATCTACTGTGACAGCCGGTATCGTAAGTGCCAAAGGCCGTGGGCTGGGTATTATCGGCCAATCGAGCCGTCGTAACAATATGACGCCTACTTCGGCCGCTGCGGGTGATTCACCGCTGGAATCGTTCATTCAGACAGACGCCGTTGTGAACCCTGGAAACAGTGGTGGTGCATTGGTGAACCTGAAAGGCGAGCTGATCGGCATCAATACCGCTATTGCCAGTCCAACAGGTAGCTTCGCAGGTTACGCATTCGCCGTGCCTTCGAGCATCGTGAAAAAAGTATCGAGCGATCTGATCAAATTCGGTAATGTACAACGTGGTTACCTGGGTATTGCCCTCGACGACCTCGACAGCCGCAAGGCCGAAGAATACGGCGTGAAAGTGAACGATGGCGTGTACGTACGTGACTTCACCGAAAACAGCGCGGCGAAAGCAGGCGGAGTGAACAAAGGTGACGTGATCGTGAAGGTAGACGGTATGAACGTACACTCGATCCCGGAATTGCAGCAATCGATCGGTCTGCACAAGCCTGGTGATAAAGTGAATGTGACCGTAAACCGCGATGGAAAAGAGAAAGACCTGACCATTACGCTACGTAACCGCACTGGTGGTTCTGAAATCATCAAACGCGACGAATCTGCTGCGGTAATGAGCTCGCTGGGTGCGCAGTTCGGCAACCTGAGCGATCAGGAGAAACAAAGATTGTCGCGCTACAAAATTGATGGGGGTGTGAAAGTGCTCTCTATCGACGGCGGCAAGTTTGCACGCTCCCAGGTGGAAGAAGGATTCATCATCACCAAAGTGAATGGAAAGGCTGTTAAAACTGTGAAAGAATTCGAAGCGGCCATTGCCGGCAAAGAAGAATCGATGGTGCAGTTTGAAGGACTTTACCCTGACGCCCCTTACGATGTTTACTCGTTCGGATTCAGGTTGTAATTCAAATTGAATGCATAAAGAAAGGGCTGCGATGATCACCATCGCAGCCCTTCTTGTTTTAAGACCACTTGCTGCTATTAAAGCAGGAATTTGAGCTTAATCACTTCTTTCTCGGTCAGGAAGCGCCATTTGCCGCGTGGCAGGTCCTTTTTGTTCAAACCTGCGAAAACGGTGCGGTCGAGTTTCTGGACTTCGTAACCCAAATGCTCGAACATACGGCGAACAATGCGGTTGCGACCGCTGTGGATTTCGAGGCCCACGACCTGCGCATCCGGTGTCACCAAACCTACTTCGTCGGGACGAATGAAACCGTCTTCCAGTTCGACACCTGCTTGCAGTTGCTCAAAATCCTCTGTTGCAATAGGCTTGTCGAGTTCTGCCTGGTAAATCTTCTTGATACCACTTGATGGGTGCGTGAGCTTTTCAGCCAGTTCTCCATCATTGGTAAGCAGCAACAGGCCGGTTGTATTGCGGTCGAGGCGGCCTACCGGATACACGCGCTCGGAGCACGCGCCAGCGATCAGGTCGAGCACGGTTTTGCGCTCTTCGGGATCGTCGGTAGTGGTAATGTAATCCTTCGGTTTGTTAATGAGGATGTACACCATTTTCTCCGGGTTCAATGCCTTTTTGCCGTATTTTACCACGTCGGTAGGGCGCACTTTGTAGCCCATTTCGGTGATGATCTTGCCATTCACCGAAATCTGGCCCGAAGAAATCAGATCATCGGCCTCGCGACGGGAGCAAATGCCCGCATTAGCGATGTAGCGGTTCAGGCGAATCTCGTCGGTTTCTTCCTTATCCTTATGTCTTGCCGAGGGCTTCTTTTTAGCCTCGTAATTGTCGAGATTATAGCGCGGTGCCGTTTCGTACCGTCCTACTCGTCTCTCCAACCCGCTGCGATCCTGCTCTTCACTGTCCTGGAACCGGGAGCGGTAGGGTTTGTCGTCCCTATCTTCTTTTTTTTTAAAAGAGCCCTCGTTGCGATCGAATGATCGGGCCGGACGCTCGCTGCGATCGCCACGCGGCTTGAACTCACGGTCGCCATTTTCTCTGTCAGAACGTGGTTTGAACTCGCGGTCGCTATGGTCTCTGTCAGAACGTGGTTTGAACTCGCGGTCGCCATGGTCTCTGTCGAAACGTGGTTTGAACTCGCGATCACCGTTACTCCTTTCCGGGCGTGATTTGAAATCACGCGAATCTCTGTCCGGACGTGGTCTGAACTCGCGCTCGTCATTATCGCGATCGAAGCGCGGTTTGAACTCGCGGTTGCGGTCCCCGCCGAAGCTACTTCTTTCCGGACGATCACCGAATGGCTTTCTGTCGCCGGAACGGTCACCTCCACGGTCGTTGGAGCGAAAATCTTTTTTACCAAAATCCTTTTTAAAGCCACGCTCGGCAGAATCGCCTTCGCGGCGGAAGGGGCGGTCATTACCTCCTTTGTCCCATTTCTTGAAATCGGGTTTACCGAAACCTGAGCGCTCATCGCGTGGCCGCTCATGATCGAAGCTCGGACGTGCTTTTTGTCCCTTGTTTTCGGCAGGGGCTGAAAAACGCATACTGGATTTTTTGATGCTGGGTTTGCTGAACCGGCTTTCGGTTTCAGGCTTTGCGCGCTTGAAGAAGCCGCCTCCGCCTTGGGAGCCTTTGGAATTGTTTCTGTTTCTCATTAGGAATGCAGTATCACTACTGGATTTATTTCCTCTTACAAATTTACCTTGTAACCGATTAGTGCTTTAATTCGCACAAAATGGTATGAATTGCCACTAAAACTGGTTAGCCAACGTATCTGATGGTCAGAGTACTAGTGTTGAAAAAAATTAGCCTGCAAAGATACGGGAATTTTTCCGGGTAAAAATATTTGAATGTGTTTATGTCAAAAATGATATAGAAACGTTTATAAGTACTATCGGAGAAATGCGGTCGGAAATGGCCATTTTTACCTAACTAAACCTTCATTAACAAGTGAATTATGTCAGCTGAGGCGCAACCGTTGTGGAAACCGGGAAGGAACCTGTTGGAACAGTCCAATCTGAAAAAATATATGGACTGGCTGTTTGTCAAAAAGGGCCTCTATTTCCGCTCTTATCACGATCTGTGGGAGTGGTCGGTGACCGACCTGGAAGATTTCTGGGAGAGTCTTTGGAACTACTTTAATATCAAATCACACGATTTGTACCTCGAAGTGCTGCAAAAGCCCCTAAGCGGCATGATCGGCACACGCTGGTTTACCCGAGCCAAGCTGAACTACGCCGAACATATTTTTAGAAACAAAACCAAAGAACGGCCTGCGATTATTTTCCAGTCGGAAAAAGCGGAACTCGTGGAGATCTCCTGGGAAACGCTGGAAGTGCAGGTGGCCGCCGTTTCGACCTGGCTGAAACAGCGGGGTGTGAAGCCGGGCGACCGCGTGGCGGCAGTGTTACCTAACATTCCCGAGGCCGTAGTCGCATTCCTGGCTGCCAATGCCGTGGGCGCGGTATGGTCGTCATGTTCCCCCGATTTTGGCAAACCGGCCATTACCGAACGTTTTGCGCAGATCGAACCGAAGGTATTGTTTACGGTAGACGGCTACGTTTACAATGGTAAAACCTACGACATTACCTCATTCGCCAGCGAGCTTTCTGCGGCCCTCCCCAGTGTGGCCGATACGGTGCTGATCAATAACATATTCTCCGAATCGCGTCCCGAGCGTTTTACGGCCTGGGACGATATCCTGCATTTCGAGAATTTCGGTATCGATTTCGAGCCTGTTCCATTCGATCATCCGATCTGGATTCTCTATTCCTCGGGAACAACGGCCAAACCGAAAGCCATTACCCATAGCGTCGGCGGCTGCCTGATCGAACATTTGAAAGCGCTCATGTTGCATCAGAACGTGAAACCGGGCGACCGGTATTTCTGGTACTCTACCACCGGCTGGATGATGTGGAATTACGCATTGAGCTCGTTGCTTTGCGGCGGTACGTTGGTCATGTATGACGGCGCACCGGCTTATCCGTCATCGCAAGTGCTCTGGACTTTGGCCGAAAAAGCCAAAATCACGCATTTCGGTAGCGGGGCAGCATTCTTCATTGCCTCTATGAAAAGTGGCGTGAGCATTACCTCCGAGCGTTTGAATCATCTGGAAACGATCGGATCAACCGGCTCGCCGCTGCCTCCTGAGGCGTTTGAATGGATTTATAAACAAGTCAAAAAAGATGTGTGGCTGATCTCCCTGAGCGGGGGCACGGACGTGTGCAGCGCGTTCGTAGGCGGCTGCCCGCTTCTGCCCGTGTACTCGGGCGAAATCCAATGCCGGATGCTTGGGGCCAGGATTGAGGCGTTCGGTGAGGATGGAAAACCGGTGTTGAACGAACTGGGCGAAATGGTAATCACTCAGCCGATGCCCTCGATGCCTATTTATTTCTGGAACGACGAGCACGACGAAAAATACCTTTCCAGCTATTTCGAAATGTACCCGCTGGTGTGGCGGCATGGCGACTGGATTAAAATCACGGACCGGAAGTCGGTGATTATTTACGGCCGTTCGGACGCTACTTTGAACCGCGGTGGCGTCCGCATCGGTACCGCCGAGATTTACCGGGCCGTGGAAAGCATTCCCGAGGTGAAGGACAGTCTGGCTGTTTACCTGGAAAAATCGAACGGAGAGGGGACGATATCGCTGTTTGTCGTCCTCGCCATGGGTAAGGAGCTTACCGAAGATTTGAAGAAGCAGATTAAAGACACTTTGCGCACCCAATACAGCCCGCGGCACGTGCCCGACACGATTGAGCAGGTGGGCGATATCCCTTACACGATCAACGGCAAAAAGATGGAAGCGCCGATGAAGCGGATATTGATGGGGCAGGATCCGGCCAAGTGCATTAATATCGATACCATGCGCAATCCCGAATCATTGAAGGCATTCATCTAGAAATACGCACAGTTGGTCTGTTAACGCCTTGCATTCATTTGCATTAGGCAACCAAAATCGTTTAATTCACGTTGGGGAAATAGCCAATTCCCACGACGCCAGCCGATATTCCTAATTTTTACAGGTATGAATTCACATAGCCCCCAACCCCCCATTCAGAACTCGAAATCCGTAGTTCGTTTGCCTATCATCATCGCGATCACGCTGGCGGCGGGTGTGCTGCTGGGAAGTACGTTTTTCAGCGGTGGGAAGAAACTGTCTGACGTGGCGAAAGGTTACGGCAAGTTCAGGGAGGTGCTGATGCTGGTGGAAAATAATTACGTCGATTCTGTGAACACCGAGGAACTGGTGGATTTCTCCATCTCCAAAATGCTCGAAAAGCTCGATCCCCACACGGCTTATTTCAATGCCGAAGAGGCTACTGCGGCACGGTCGCAATTGGAATCGGGTTTTGACGGTATCGGCGTCGAGTTCAATATTTACAATGACACGGTATATGTGGTAACCCCGCTCAGCGGCGGCCCGTCTGAGGCGGCCGGTATCCAGAGCGGCGACCGCATTATTTCGGTGAATAAAGAAAATCTGTCGGGTCCGGGCGTTACCAATGCGCAGGTGTACAAGCTGTTGCGTGGTAAACGTGGTACAAAAGTGGATCTGTCGATAGAAAGGGTTGGGTTAAAAGACAAAATGAATTTCGCCGTAGTGCGTGATCGTATTCCTACCTATTCGGTGGACGCTTCCTACATGGTGGATCAGGAAATAGGATATATCAAAGTGAGTCGTTTCTCGGAAACCACTTTCGATGAATTCAAATCCGCATTGAAAACATTGAAGGCGGAAGGCCTGAAAAACCTCATCCTGGACCTTCGCGGCAACCCCGGTGGCTATATGGAACGCGCCACGAGCATGGCCGATGAATTTATCGCAGGAGATAAGCTACTGGTTTATACCGAAGGCAAAGACAGCCGCTTCGACCGCAAGACCCGCTCGCATGTGGACGGTCTTTTTGAGCAGGGCCCATTGATCGTACTTGTGGACGAAGGCAGCGCATCGGCTTCCGAAATCCTTGCGGGCGCATTACAAGACCATGACCGTGCATTAGTGGTAGGAAGAAGGTCTTACGGAAAAGGACTGGTTCAAATGCCGATCAAGTTGTCGGACGGCTCCGAACTGCGCCTGACGATTTCGCGCTATTACACGCCAAGCGGCCGCAGCATTCAGAAACCCTATGAAATGGGCAAAGGCGAAGATTATAGTCAGGACCTGGCGCACCGGTATGAAAGCGGCGAATTATTCAACGTCGACAGCATCAAGTTTGATAAAAGCAAGGTGTATAAAACCGATGGCGGCCGTATTGTGTACGGCGGAGGCGGTATTACCCCGGATATTTTCGTGGCAAAAGATACTTTGATGAACAGCAAATACCTGTTTGAACTGTATTCCAAAAACATTATCCGTGAATATGCGCTGCGCTACGCCAACGAAAACCAGAAGAGGCTCGAAAAACAGCCATTTAAGGAATATCTGAAATCATTCCAGGTGTCCGATGCGATGCTGGCCGAGTTGGTGAAAGACGCTTCGAAGGCCGGTATTAAGCCCAATGAAAAAGAGCTGAACTTGTCTAAATCGCTCATTACCTCGCAAACTAAGGCGATCATCGGTCGCTATGTGTGGGGAAGAAAGCAAAAGAATGGTTTGAACAACGAGGTATTCCAGGTTCTCAACCCGAGCGATAACGTCTACCAGCGTGCAGTACAGCTTTTCTCACAAGCGGCACAGCTGGAAAAAGGCGAGTTCAGCAGTTTGAATATTCCCAAAAGCAAAAAGTAAAATTCACTCCACACCATCCACTCAATGTCCCGTATTGCATTTATTACCGGAGCCACATCCGGTATCGGTAAGGCTACGGCGGAAGCATTCGCCGGGGTCGGAATAGACCTCATTTTGTGCGGTCGCCGCCAGGAACGCCTCGACGAAGTAGCCGCTGAATTATCTCCGAAAGTAAAAGTAACCACGCTCGTATTCGACGTCCGCGACAAAGGTGCGGTATTCGCGGCGGTTGGTTCGTTGCCCGACAGTTGGAAAAACATCGATATTCTAGTCAATAATGCAGGCAATGCACACGGGCTCGGTACGCTCGACGAAGGCGATACCGACGACTGGGACGCCATGATCGACGGGAATGTAAAAGGACTTCTCTATGTTTCGAAAGCCATTATCCCGTTGCTCCTCGAACGCGGCAAAGGCCATATTGTCAATATCAGCTCCATCGCCGGCAAACAGACCTACGCGAATGGTGCCGTTTACTGTGCTTCCAAAGCCGCAGTGGAAGTAATCAGTGAAGGAATGCGCCTCGAACTAACGCAGCATGGCATTAAAACAACCAATGTAGCGCCGGGCGCTGTGGAGACGGAATTCTCGCTTGTACGCTTCAAGGGCGACGAGGCCCGGGCCGAAAAGGTGTACAAGGGTTTCGACCCATTACAGGCCGGTGACATCGCCGATGCGATACTCTACGCAGTTAATGCACCTGACCGTGTTACGATTGCAGACATTACCATTCTCGCCGGAGCGCAGTCTGCGGCTACGGTTATCCATCGCAAATAGAATTTTATTTGGTTTCCGGCCATAATGCGGCCTGGAATGGATACCTTTGTCATTCTTTTTGAGGCCCCGACTTGCATAAACAGGAAGTCGGGGACATTTTTGAATGCCTATGAAAAGTTTCGATCAGAGTTCTTCCTCCGTGGATGCGGCCGCCGCCGCCGAATCTGCGACCGCCCCAGTTTCCGCCTCCCAGACCGTATTTCCAATCCTTCTGGCGCTGAGCTTCTCCCACTTGCTGAACGACACGATGCAATCCCTCATTCCGTCGATTTATCCGATGGTCAAGGATTCGTTCAACCTCAGCTTTTCGCAGATTGGGCTCATTACATTTACATTTCAGGTGAGCGCGTCGGTATTCCAGCCGCTGGTGGGGTCATTTACGGATAAGAGGCCGCAACCTTATGCATTGGCGGTAGGGATGTGTTTTACATTGCTGGGGCTGGTATCCCTCTCGATGGCGAACAGTTTTCACATTGTACTACTTTCTGTGGGGCTAATCGGCATTGGTTCGGCGGTATTTCATCCCGAGGCCTCACGCGTGGCGCGTATGGCGTCCGGGGGCAAGCACGGGATGGCGCAATCGCTTTTCCAGGTGGGTGGTAATGCGGGAAGCTCGCTCGGACCATTGCTGGCGGCATTAATATTGTTGCCTTATGGCCGTTTCCAGGTGATCTGGTTTTCGTTGGTCGCATTGCTGGCGATCATTATCCTTTCGTGGGTAGGAGGCTGGTACAAGCAAAACCTGGCAACGGTTGTGAAGAAATCAGCCAGCGCGGTGAAGCAGGAAGCAACCTTGTCCAAATCCAAAGTAATCGTTTCCATCGGTATTTTGCTCCTGCTGATCTTCTCGAAATACATTTATATGGCCAGTATTTCGAGCTATTTTACTTTTTACCTGATTGATAAATTCGGCGTTTCCATCCAAAGCTCGCAGATTTACCTGTTTGCATTCCTCTTTGCGGTGGCGGCCGGTACATTCATCGGCGGGCCGGTAGGCGACCGGATCGGACGTAAATATGTGATATGGATCTCGATTCTCGGCGCGGCACCATTTGCATTGCTGCTGCCTTACGTCGACCTCTTCTGGACGGGCGTATTGAGCTGCATTATCGGTCTGATCTTGTCGTCCGCATTCTCGGCTATCCTCGTGTACGCGCAGGAGCTGATTCCCGGTAAAGTAGGAATGATCGCGGGCTTGTTCTTCGGTTTTGCATTCGGCATTGCCGGTATTGGTTCCGCCATTCTTGGCACATTGGCCGACAAGACCAGCATTGAATATGTTTTCTGGATTTGCTCGTTCCTGCCGCTAATCGGGTTACTGACCGGGTTCTTGCCGAATTTGGAGAAGAAATCCTGAGCAGTTTCAGGCAGATTGCTTATCTGGCAGATTTAGAAAATCATGGATGTCGTAAACGGGTAAAAGCGTTAAGGCATCCTTTTTCAGTTTTTTATCTCTGCTAAGGAAGAAATCTATTTTGTGATGAACCGCGGTATAATATTGTAATGCATCTTCAATGTCATCTATTTGAGAAGTTAGAGCAAGATTTACGACATCCTGATTGGCATCAACAATCCTGACATCCGCAAGCATCAACAATAAAAGATCTTTGGACTTAGCACTTCCGTAAGCTTTGGTTAACCAGTAACTTACAATATGCAAAATGGAAGGAGAAATAAAGGCTTTGATTTTCTTTTCCAACACAAGTACTATGATTTTTCGAGCATCTTCGTAGTCTTTTCTTTTCAAAAGAAAATCGAGAATAATGTTGGCATCGAGAAAAACACTAACTGCCATATTTCTCTGAACGGGCTTCGTGATAGGCTTTCACAAGGTCTTGACCGGCATTTATACCAATGGGCGCGTCCATTTCATCAATTACTTCGAGAATGTTGCGCTTTTGTTCGGCAGACCGTGCGATGGACTTCAAATGGTCCTCGATAATTTGAGACACACTCATTTGCCGTGCAGCCGCATAGCTTTTAATGTAAGCTAGCACAGCCTCTTCAATTGTAATGTTCAAGCGAGTTTTCATATAATGAATATGCGCATAAATTTTCAAACATGCGCATGATTCCTAGATTTTTATTCTCAAAATCAACTCAGGGTCAGGGCATAAATTCAAATAATAATCCCGATCCGCAGCATTGCAGACGCCGGGGAAATCGCCTTTCAGATTTCCCATATCCCGGATAACCTGGAAATGCAAATGCGGCGGCCAGTCTCCATTTTCGGGGTAGGGACCGATGGTTGCGATGTGCTCGCCGGCCTGAATCGGTTTGCCTTCGTGTAAGCCTTCCAGTGAGGTTAATGATAAATGCCCGTAGAGTGTAAAGAAGGTTATGCCGTCTAATTCGTGAGTAAGGATAATGGTGGGACCGTAATCTCCGTAATGGTTGTTGAATGCAAAACTATGCACCGTCGCGTCGAGCGGCGCGTATAGCGGCGTCCCGGCTTCCGCCCAGATATCAACGCCCAAATGAATGCTCCGGGGTTTTTCAGCGTCGGTTGTGAAATGTTTCCGATGCCGGTAAATGACCCGGTCTTCGCCATAGCCGCCAATTCCGTTAAACGCACTTCCGGAAAGCAGTTCATCGAAAACGTAGTTTGAAAAATCAACGGTTTCCGATAGGTCGCGTGTCAGCAAACCGCTATTGGCAGCTGTAAAATCCAGCTTGCGGTAGGGTTTGCCATTCTGCACGATAGGACTGAATGCGGGATACGCTCGAAGGAGCCGGGCGAGTTCTGACATTTTCAATGGGTTTTAAGCAATTCAGGCAAGCCATTTCCGACTTGCCTGATTCAATTTACATTATTTCGGATCAAGTGCCTGCTTGATTCTTTGCGACACGTCCTGCAAATGGTAACGTGTGTTCTTGTCAGCACTTTTCACGATGGCGGCATTCACCGTCGTTTTCAATTGCTCCAAATGCGCGCGGGCGATGGAGGGCAAATCGGTCTTTTCGAGTTCCACCGAGCGTGTCGAGAAGCCGTAGGTAATGCCCACCGGAATAGACTGGACATTCGCGCGGCCAGGTTTCAGTAACGAAATCAGCTTTTCGGCATATACCTTTTGGAGGTTTCTGCGGTAAAGGTCAATCGGCTTTCCGGCTTTGGCTTCCGACCATATTCCGGCTTCCAGATCAGTGAAAAGATCGTCGAGCGTGTAGTTTTTAGCGGAAATACCGGTTTCCATGAGCCGCACCGCGCGGTCGCCTGCGAAAAGAGAAGTTAATGCGTAATCCTGCAATGCCTTAACGGCCTCCATACCGGTTTCGGGCTTCACTTTGTTGAGGATATTCTGGTCCAGAAGCCAGGTCGGCGTTTTGAAAAGCTGGGCATTCAGGAAGTCGATGGCTTCTTTCTGAGTGGCCTTCGGTACGGTAGTGAAAGTCGGGCCTTCCATGTCGTAGGTCGTCGGTGTGTCGTAAATACCACCCACATTTTTGATCACGTGACCCAGGTAACGGCGATATTGCGTTACCACGTTACCGTAAATTTCATCCAGTTCCTTATAGCTTTCACCGTCTTCCTTGCTCCATTCAATCAGGTTCGGAAGGATGCGTTTCAGATTTTTGATACCATATTCCGAAGCCTTCATGGCATTATCACTCAAATCTTCGGTCTGGTAACGCGGGTCGTACGGGCTGATTTCCGTTCCGAAATGCAGGCGGTTGTCTTTGTAAGCCTCTTTGGTGAGGGTATTCAAAGCCAATTTCTCGGCTTGGGCATCTTTGGCATCGGGGAAATTGCTGTAACCCCATTGAATGGCCCATTTGTCGTAGTCGCCAATGCGTGGGAAGAGGTTGGTGATGCCGTCCTCGGGCTGTGCCACGTAATTGAAACGCGCATAATCCATGATGGACGAGGTATGCCCGTGTGCATCTACCCATGCCTTGTCGCGCAGCTTTTCAACGGGTGTGGCCGAGCTGGCACCCATATTGTGGCGGAGTCCAAGCGTATGGCCGATTTCGTGGGAAGACACGAAGCGAACCAACTGACCCATCAATTCATCATCGAATTTCTTGGTACGCGCTTTCGGATCCACTGCCGCGGCCTGGATAATGTACCAGTTGCGGAGCAGACGCATCACATTATGGTACCAGCCAATGTGGCTTTCGAGGATCTCGCCACTGCGCGGGTCGTGCACGTTGGGCCCGTAAGCATTCTGAATGTCGGCAGCGAAATAGCGGATTACCGAGTAACGGGCATCTTCAAGGCTCATGGTAGTGTCGCCCTCGGGCCAGTATTCTCCGCGAATGGCGTTTTTCCAGCCTGCTTTTTCAAATGCAACCTGCCAGTCGTCTACGCCTGCTTTGAGGTATTTGCGCCATTTTTCAGGTGTAGCCGGGTCGATGTAATAAACGATCGGTTTTTTGGGCTCGATCAGCTCACCGTTTTTCTGTTTGCGGGCATCTTCGGCATTCTTAGGTTCGAGGCGCCATCTTACTGCAAACACCTCTGTATCGGAGCGCTGCGATTCCTCCCCGAATGTGGCATACTGATTGGCAAAATAGCCAACCCGACTATCGAAAATGCGCTTTTTCATCGGCGATTTCGGCAGCAGGATCAACGAAGAGTTCATTTCGAATGTGACAACACCCGCGTCGAGACCCGACGGCAGGTATTGGCCGATCGAAGGTACCGGCGTGGGCGTCAGCAGCTGAGGAGTCACGTTAAAGGTCTTGATCGTCCTGATCTCCGTATTGATCGGATAAGTACTGATTTTGGAAATGAATGAGGCCTCTTTCTTGAATGCGGCTAGTTTCAGCAGCTGTTTGCTCACCGAACTCAGCGAAAATACCTGGTTATCGGAGTTGAAGAATTCAGTCACATCTATCACCGAAGATTTCTCAGGCTCTTTTTTGATTGCTTTAATATCAAAAACACCGATAATGGGGTCGGAATTGGAGTTTTTGACGGCCTGGAAGATGGGTTTGGTGCTGTCAGGGCTTGTCACGACAATCGTTACCGAACGTAATAGCAGGTTATTATCCATTCCTCGTTCCCAGCGGATCATCTGGCGGTTCACTTCCTCTCCCCCGAAGATGCCGCCGCCTGCCGCAGTTTTGGAATAGCGGGTCACAGCCATAATATCGCGGTTCAGGAGCGAATCGGGAATTTCGAAATACCATTTGTCATCCACCTTGTGGACGGAGATCATGCCTTTCTGGCTAATGGCATTAGTACTGTCGATGAGGTCTTTGAATGCTTTTGGCCCTTTCTTTTTATCGTCTTTCAGCTTGTCTTTAACAGCGGAAGCCACCGCATCGACGGCCTTGTCGATTTTGACATCTTCCTGTTTGTCTTTCTTTTTCTTTCGTTGCGCGTGCGCGTCGTGCATGTACACGAATGCCAGCGCCGCGAGGAGAAGGTAACGCATTAATCTCATAGAGTTTGGTTTTTGGGATAAAGTATAAAGGTGTAATTAAATGAGAGGTTAGGGGGCTATTTGGCCATCAATTCAGCGAGGACGCCTTCTTTAAGGGCATATTTGGAAACCTGGATTTGCCGGATACCGTGCGTTTTGAGCACATAATCGATCAGGCAGACGGCCACGACGATCATGTCCACACGCAGCTCGATCATACCCGGGATCGCCATGCGTTCGTCGTGGTTACGGGAAAGGATGAGGGCGTAGGCCCGGTAAAATTCTTCCAGGGGGATATCGAAATCGGTTTCAGATGCGGGCGGCCAATCACCGGTGCGGAAATGGAAATCGATATCGACGAGGGTATCAAACGTGCCCGACGAGCCTACCAGTTTTTCGGGCGCATATTGGTGCACAGCATTCGCGAGCGGGATCAGGTTTTCATCAAAATGATTGTAGAGTGCCCGGCGGTCGGCCTGCGAAAGTGGGTCGTTCCGCATGAATTTTTCCATCAGGCGCTGTCCGCCGATTTCGAAACTCTGCTTCCAGAAAATCTGTGAGCGGTTACCGATGATGAATTCCACGCTCCCGCCGCCGATGTCCATGATCAGGGAAGGAACGTCACCGATGTCGGCCCCGTGGCGGACGCCATAATATATGTACTCCGCCTCGCGGTTGCCGTCGATGACAGTCACCTCGATGTTGGTTTTTTCTAAAATTTCGGAGCAGAACTCGTGCCGGTTTTCCGCATTGCGCACCGCGCTGGTGCCGAATGCGAACGTTTTTTCTGGCATTACTTCAAAAGAGTCGAGCTTTTCACGGAAATAGGACAGGACGGCAAGCGCGCGGTCCTGCGCCTCGGGGGTGATCAAGCGTTTGTTGATACCCCCCAAACCGATCCTGGCAGGCCTGCTTTCGTGGAAAACAGTCTTAAAATGAGCGCCGTTAGGCTCCGCGATCAGCAGGTGAAATGTGTTAGTGCCTAAATCAATTATTCCCAGTCTGGAACTCATATTGGGCTGTTTAATCTGTTAATGACTAGTGTTTCAATGCAATGGATACAAAAATAAACGAATTTTAACGACTTATTTCTTGATTTTCTGTTGGATATAGTTTTTCTTTGCAGTCCGATTTCAGAAACCAATTCAAAGAACATTAGAAATTATAAGCATGCTTATTATTAACATTAAAGACAACGAATCGATTGATCGCGCTCTTAAGCGTTACAAGAAGAAATTTGAAAGAACTGGTACAATGCGTGAGCTTCGTGCCCGTACAGCTTTCGAAAAACCATCTGTTAAGCGTCGTTTCGAAGTTTTGCGTGCCGTTTACAAAGAGAAAACTTACGGTCATTTAGAAGACTAGTTCCTAGCGGAATGGTTCTCTGAAAGACTTCTATAGGATTATTGTATCCATATCATACGAGAGGAGCTATCTTGAATTAGATGGCTCCTTTTTGTATGTTCGGACTATGATAACGCCGTTTCTGGAATTCCTCCAATTCGAAAAGCGCTCCAGTGCGCATACGATCAAATCGTACCAGACTGATCTCGAACAGTTTCAGAAATACCTCCTTTTTCAATACGACTGCGCCGAACCCGAAACGGCCAAGGCGCCGATGCTGCGGTCCTGGGTGGTGAGTTTGATGGAAGAGGGCCTTAATCCGTCGTCGATTAACCGGAAAATCGCCGCGCTCCGGACTTTCTATGGTTATTTAAGGAAGAAAAAGCATATCGACAGTGATCCGACGAAAATCCTGTCGGCTTTGAAAACGCGTAAGAAACTGCCTGCATTTGTAGAGGAAAAATCCATGGAAATGCTTTTTGAAGAAGGCACATTCTCCGATGATTTCGAGGGGCTGCGCGACAGGGTGATTATGGAGCTGCTCTACGGCAGCGGGATCCGGCTTTCGGAGCTGGTGGAATTGGAATTAAAAGACCTCAACCTGCCCGCCCGTACCATTCGGGTGTTCGGAAAGCGATCGAAGGAACGGATTGTGCCCGTTTCCACTTCTTTGGTACAATTGCTTCAAAAATATATAGAGCAGCGTGCGCCGGAGGAAAATACGGATATTCTGCTGCTAACCGATTCAAATAAAGCTATTTACCCTGTTTTTGTGCAGCGAAAGGTGAAGCAGTACCTTTCGGCCGTTACGACGTTGTCGCAAAAGAGCCCGCACGTGCTCAGGCACACATATGCGACGCATTTGCTCAACCGCGGCGCGGATTTGAACGCGATCAAGGAGTTACTGGGCCATGCCAATCTCGCTGCAACGCAGATTTACACCCATAACTCCATCGAAAAGCTTAAAAAATCACATCAACAAGCGCATCCCAAAGCCTGAAACCCATTTTTTAAGGTTATATTTGCCTTCAGTGCAAATTTCAAAATATAATTTCGTCACTCCATTATGAATAATAGTTTCCAGGACGCAGTTGTAACGAAGTATAATATTTTTAATAGCCTGTTTCTGAGCTTACCCTACCGCGGTATATTTCAAACAGGCTCCCTGCTTCCGATACTGACTCAGCAGAGCGAGATTGGCTTTCAGGAAGGCAAATCTCCCAAAGAAATCATCGAGCATTTTTTTTCAGAGCTCCTGGAAACAGCTACTCCCAAGGAACGTGCGGATCTGCTTTTTGCATTTATCCAATATATCGAACGCCAGGTCGTACTTTTCGACTCGGTGGAAGATGCGGCCTTCGACGAGACCCACGACCTGACCGGCAAAGGCTCGGTAACTTACCTGACCGAACGCCTGGAAAACGACGAGCTGAAAAAGAAGCTCCTCGCCAAATTGGAAGATTTCAGCGTGCGCATTGTACTGACTGCCCACCCGACCCAGTTTTATTCGGGCAAAGTGCTGGGCATTATCAATGACCTGGAAGATGCGATCAAAGCCAACGACTTTACCGAGGTAAACCAGTTGCTGTTGCAACTCGGAAAAACAGCTTTCATTAACCATGAAAAACCTACACCGTTCGATGAGGCGGTGAGCCTGTGCTGGTTCCTCGAAAACGTATATTATGATGCCATCCCGTCCATTCTTGAAAAACTCATTAATGGCCTTGGAATGAGCGTGCATGACTGGCCTTACCCGAATGTGTTCCGTCTGGGCTTCTGGCCGGGCGGCGACCGCGACGGTAACCCGTTTGTGAATCCGGAAATCACACTGAAAGTGGCCGATCGCCTTCGCGAGACGCTTTTGCGGGGATACTACCGTGATATTCGCCAATTGAAGCGACGTCTTACATTCAAAGGAGTGGACGATGCGGTTTCGCTGGCGGAGAAAAAGATGAACAGCACCATTTTCGGGCCGTTTGAGGAAGGTTACGGAAGTGCTCAGGAGCTGATCGACGAATTATTGAAAGCACGGGAAGTGCTGGTGAACAAGCATCAGGGGCTTTTCGTGGAATTGCTGGATAATTTTATCCTTAAACTCAATCTGTTCGGATTCTTCTTTGCAAGCCTCGATGTGCGCCAGGACAGCCGCAAGCACGGCAAAGCCTGGGAGGATGTTCTGAAAAGGCTGGAAAAGAAAATCCCGCTCCTGAAATACAGCGACTACCAGAGCTGGGACGAAGCGAAAAAGATCGATTTGCTACTCTCGCTGAATATACCGCTTCGTGATGAAGATTATGAGGATGAACTAACGAAGGACATTCTCGGGTCGATCCGCGCGATCAAAACGATCCAGGAAAAGAACGGCGAAAAAGGCGCGCACCGATATGTGATCAGCAACAACACTTCCGCATTGAATGTAATGCAAGTGGTGGCGCTGGCCAAAAACCTGATCGCAGACGAAGAAGGCAAGCTGGCGCTCGACGTCGTACCGCTTTTTGAAACTGTGGATGACCTGGCCAATGCTCCGGGTATTATGCGGACGCTGTATGAAAATGAATATTACCGCAACCACCTCGCCAACCGCGAGAATCACCAGACGATTATGGTGGGCTTCTCGGATGGTACCAAAGACGGCGGCTATCTGCGTGCTAACTGGTCGATTTACCGCGCCAAGGAAGAACTGACAAAGGTTTCGCGTGAATTTGGCATCAAAGTGACGTTCTTCGATGGCCGTGGAGGACCTCCTGCACGTGGCGGCGGCAATAACCATAACTTTTATTCGTCGCTCGGCAAGGATATCGAGGATAAAGAAATCCAGCTGACCGTTCAGGGGCAAACCATCAGTTCCAACTATGGTACCGTTACGACGGCCATGTATAACCTGGAAAGGTTGTTCACCGCCGGCCTCGAAAATCACCTTTTCAAAGGCCACCGCGACGACGAACTGACAGATGCCGACAAGGACCTGATCGAGGAAATGGCTGAAATCGCCTACAATTCCTATCTGGATCTGAAAAACCACCCGATGTTTGTCAAGTACCTCGATAAAAAGACGCCGTTGCGCTTTTACGGACAAACCAACATCGGCAGCCGTCCGACCAAACGGGGTAACGACGACGAAGGCTTGAAGTTCGAGGACTTGCGCGCGATCCCGTTCGTGGGCTCATGGGCGCAGATGAAGCAGAATGTGCCGGGCTTCTACGGTTTCGGAACAGCTATCCGCGAACTGGCAAAACAGAACAAGGTTGAAGATATCAAGAAGCTCTACCAGAAGTCGCTCTTCTTCCGCACGTTGATAGAAAACTCAATGCAGTCGCTCTCGAAGGCATTTTTCCCTGCTACGAAATACCTCCGCGACGAGGAAGAGTACCGCGAATTTTGGGATAAAATGTACGAGGAATTCCTGCTCACCCGCGAACTTTTGCTGGAAGTTTCCGGTCAGAAGGAGCTGCTCGATAGCAACAACGTCACCAAGGTTTCGATCAAAACCCGCGAACGCATCGTATTGCCGTTGATCACCATCCAGCAATATGCATTGCAAATGCTCGCCGGCGATCCGAAGGACTTGCCCGTGGATGTGGAGACTTATAATCAGCTGATTATCCGGGCAATGTTCGGGATTATCAATGCAGCGCGGAATTCGGCGTAAGGATTTTCCGAAAGTTATATTTCATGAGCCGGGTGTAAGCCTGGCTCATGTTGTTTTCTGGCAACTCGTCGTCACTCACCCCTTGCTTTGTATCGGATAATTTTAGTGTGAAACCGGCCATTGCGGAAGCGTAAAGTATCGGGTAATGGATCCCCGGGCGATCGGTTTTTTCGGACTGCGAATGTCAACTGAAAGGTTCCTTTTACCTCTTGCGTTCTCTCGTTGTAGCTGTCGATCTGAACATAATTATCTTCGGAATCGACGGTGTAATAGCTATTCAACGACACGTCACTGTTGCATGTGTATAATACACCCTGAACGTCTTCGTGAAGCTGACAGTCAGCGGATGGAAGACACGATATGACGCGATGCCTGGCAGCCGTTGCTGCAAATGGTATGTTTTGAAATAGCAACTCTTGGCGTTCGGCACCATCCGGCGTGTACAGAATAGATTTCAAGGCAAAGAACACGCCTTGCGGTTCATCGGTATGACTAATGATCCCGTGAGTAACTTGATAGCCATTTTTATATGTCCGACCCCAATCAGCACCGTTCATGTCGGCTATTAGGTAGCCCCAGTTGGGCAGGCGTGGAAGAGGGCCGGAACTGTCAACGATTGCATCAATGATTTTACAACCGAATGATAGCGTGAGAATCCCAATCGTCAGACCAATGGTTAGTAGTCGTTTCATTTAGAGCTTAGATAATGCCTGTCAATGTAATTTTCCAATTGAAATCTTGCATTATTTCTGCTGCTTAAGAAGCGTTTCGGCTTCGAACCATCTTTCGGTTGCCCAATCCGGACCAATGGCCTCAACCGATTATCAACGTCTACTTTCCCTCAAACTTTTTCTCACAATTATTAGTAGACGAATTGTTGCACAGGCTTATATTTGATAATACGCAATCATTCCAATCCTATTTACTTCCACATCATGACACATCAGTCGGATCATCGTGCCTATTTTTTTAAGATAGATACGACTATCAAAAAGATTCGTAATGCCTTACAAAAGCAGCTGACTGAGGCGGGTTTTGACCTCACGGTCGATCAATGGGTACTTATCGACCATATTTTCAGAAAACAGGGCATCAGCCAGAATGAGCTGGCGGAAATGACTTTCAAGGATCCTCCGACAGTGACGAGGATTATCGATTTGCTGGAAAAAAAAGGGATGGTCGAACGTGGGCCGGCAGCGGGGGATCGTCGTAAATTCAACCTGTTTCTCACCAAAAATGGAGAGACTATCTATAACCAGGCATTCCCGATCGTGGCCGACATCCGTCGCAAAGGCTGGGGCAGTCTGAGCGACTCCGACTACCAGCATTTCGTACGGATCATGGATTCTATTTACCAAAATTTTACCTGATTTGACAAAATTTTACCAGGCCATTAAGTGGAAGAATGACAGCTTTTTACGTCGTTCTTCCACTTTTTTTGTGTAGAAGCAGGACATCGGCGGTGCATTTAAGTGAGCATGCGGTTAAACCTTTCGGTATGTTTTTGTATCTAAACCATAGAACGGTTCCGAAACCAGCAGGTTTGATAGGGGCCGTTCCGGTTAATATCAGTTTCATTTATATCCATCTTTAAGGCCATGAAAAAGTATTTTTTGCTCGGCGCTCTCATCACTTCATCACTCATTAATCCTGCGTTTTCACAAGTCAAAACAGAACAGTTAGTTCAGGTACCGAATATAGAAGTGGCGGGTTTTGCCGAAATGGAGGTTGTACCCGATGAGATTTATTTCAACATCTCACTTCGTGAGTATTTCCAGGACGAGAAAAACCAGAAAGACAAGGTCAACATTTCGACGCTCGAAAAGCAGCTGATCAAGGCGGTGGCAGATGCCGGTTTGCCGAAGGAGGCATTGTCGATCAGCGGAGTAGGAGGTTATCAGAATTATGTGGATAAGAAGAAAAAGCCGGCTACTTTCCTCGAAGCGAAGCAATATGAGTTGAAAGTATCGAGCGCCGAAAAGCTGGATGGCATTTTGTCGAAGGTTGAAAGCCGCGGGGTGCAGTATGCGAACGTTGCCCGGGTAGATCACTCGAAACGTGAGGAGTTCAAGAAGCAGGTGAAAATCGACGCATTGAAAGCGGCCAAAGTGAAAGCGGAGTACCTCGTGGCATCGCTCGATCAAAAGTTGGGTAAGGTGTTGTCGATCAAAGAATTGGATGAAAACCTGTACTTCCCGCAGCCTGTATTTGCCAAAGCCAATGTGCGTGCCTTTGCGGCGGAAGATGCGGACGCCGTTCAGGACAGCGATGTGCAGTATCAAAAAATCAAGATCAGTTATCGTATGCAGGCTGCATTTGAAATCAAATAGGCTGTTTCACGCATAAACTCCCTGTCAGGTGCCCGGTAAATAGCTTACCGGGCACAATTTTTTTCTGTGAGATGCATCCGGATTTGTCAGTCCGTTCTTTTGTTGGGA
Source organism: Dyadobacter sp. BE31 (assembly GCF_031457695.1). Taxonomy (NCBI): domain Bacteria; kingdom Pseudomonadati; phylum Bacteroidota; class Cytophagia; order Cytophagales; family Spirosomataceae; genus Dyadobacter; species Dyadobacter sp. BE31. The sequence goes on along the minus strand of NZ_JAVDXA010000001.1, from coordinate 1,967,162 downwards.
ATATTACTTTCTTTAAATTGAATATTCAATCTCAAACTAAGTAACTGGAAATCATGAGCATTAACGCGAAACACCTGGCCACATTTATTTTGGGCGCCGCTGCGGGAGTAGCTGCACACAAATACCTTCAGACCGAGGAGGGAGAGAAGCTTCTGGAAGATCTCAAAACAAAGGCTAACAACCTGAAAGCCGAAGCCGAAGGGGCCATCGATAAAGCTCCTGAGTATTTTGAAGAACTTAAAACGAAAGGTGCTGAGACGCTGAAAGGTAATTTCCCCGACGCGGAGGCATTTTTCAAGGACTTGTTCGAGAAGTTCAAGGGTACCAAAGGCGCGGCTTCCACCGAAACGGATGTTACACCGACGCCGGATCCTATTTCCTGATAGCAACAAACAACCGATGCCGGAGAACGTTCTGCACTTTCTCCGGCATTTTTATTGCCCTACCAATCCGTTAATCTGTGCATACTGGATGAGCATGATGGTTTTGGCGTCGTTGATCGCTCCGGTTGCGACCATTTGAATGGCTTCTTTAAATGGAATTTCCATTACCTCGATGTTCTCTTGTTCCGTTGCGCAGCCACCGCCGTCGCTAACCTTCATATCGTCGGAATATTCAGCCACGAAGAAGTAGAGAATCTCCGTAACGGATCCTGGCGACATATAGGCCTGGAATATCTTTTTTACCGAGCTCACTTTATAGCCGGTTTCCTCTTCGGTTTCCCGCTTGATGCATTCTTCGGGATTGTCTTTGTCGAGCAGGCCGGCGCAAGCTTCGATCATCATGCCGGTTTCATTGCCATTGGTGTAGGTAGGAAGGCGGAACTGCCTTGTGAGCACGACAGTTTGCTTCTCTTTATTGTACAGCAAAATCACCGCACCATTCCCGCGGTCGTAAGCCTCGCGCGCCTGGCGTTCCCAGGAGCCGTCGGCACGCTGGTAATCGAATGTATATTTGCGAAGGGTGTACCAGTTATTGGAAAGTACTTCTTCGGAAGCGATATTGACGCGTGGATTAGTCATTGATCAAAAATGATTATTTGTGATTAATAATGATCAAAATTAATCAAAACTTTTCTGTTGGCAAAAAAGAATGAGCCAATGGTGAATATTTAGCAATGCGGATTACTTTGCGGTTGTATCTCAACCGACGTTCCATGAATTCAGCTTCCTACTGGATAGAAAAGTATAACTTGATGCCGCATCCCGAAGGCGGCCATTTTGCCGAAACCTACCGCGCGTCGGAAAGCATCGCGCATCATGGATTACCTGCGCGATTTGGGGGAGACAGGGCGTTTTCCACAGGCATTTATTTCCTCCTTGAATCGCATAATTTCTCTGCGTTCCACCGTATCCAGGCCGATGAAATGTGGCATTTCTATGCCGGAGAAGCATTGGAAGTGTTTGTGATAGATGAAAAAACAGGAGAACTAAACATAATCAGGCTGGGTAACAATCCGGACAATGGCGAAACATTCCAGGCCGTAGTACCGGCCGGGGCATGGTTTGCATCGCGCCCTGCGAGCGGCAGCAAATACGCGCTCGTGGGCTGTACGGTAGCGCCTGGCTTCGATTTTGCCGATTTTGAAATGGCTGAGCGAAATGCATTATCGCAGCTTTATCCACAGCACGCCGGGCTGATAGCAGAACTCACCTGGTGCTGACCAACCCGGCGTCTTCGCTTAATAGCCTACGCTCGTATCGTCTCCGCGTGGGTCGGAGCCGCCTTCGAGGCTACCATCTGGGAGTACGAGTATGCAATCCATCCGGCCGATGGAATTACGTTGTTGTTCGAGGATGTACCCTTTATCCTGCAACTTTTTAATGGCCTCGGCGGAAAATGCATTGGCTTCGAAAGTGGTTTTATCGGGCAGCCATTGGTGATGAAATTTCAATGCATTCACGGCCTGCTGCATGGTCATGCCGTGTTCCAGTACATTCAGGATAGTTTGGTAAACGGACGTGATAATGGTAGAGCCGCCGGGCGTACCTACGACCATCAGCAGTTTTCCGTCTTTTTCGATGATCGTCGGCGTCATGGAAGAGAGCATTCGCTTGCCCGGCGCGATTGCATTGGCTTTGTTGCCGATGAGCCCGTACATGTTGGGAGCGCCGGCTTTAATGCTGAAATCATCCATTTCATTATTCATGAAAAAGCCGCCCCCCTTCACCACTACGCGACTGCCGTATCCGCCATTGAGGGTGGTAGTGACGGAGACCGCGTTACCTTCCTTGTCTACCACCGAAAAGTGCGTCGTTTCGAGGCTTTCATAGCCCGGGAGCACGCCACCGTGGATATTTTTGCTGTCGGTAGCCTTGTCCCACGAGAAATCGCTCCAACGTTTTTGCAGGTATTCTTTACTGATGAGATCATTTACAGGCACTTTCACGAAATCGGGATCGCCGAGGAATTTGGCGCGGTCGGCATACACCCGGCGTTCGGCTTCGATCATCACCTGAATAGTCGAATCGCTGTGCCAGCCCCATTTCCGTAATGGATGCTGCTCGGTGAGGCGCATGAGTTGCAGCAATGCCACGCCGCCGCTGGATGGCGGGGCCATGGTAATTACTTTATAGCCTTTGTAATTTTCGGTAATGGTCTCGCGCCACTGTGCGCGGTAATTTGCGAGGTCTTGCTTGCTGATAATGCCTTCGCCGTTTTTGTTAATATCCTTTACGAGCTGCTTCGCCACTTTGCCGGCATAGAAACCATCGCGGCCTTTTTTCTGAATGCGTTTCAGCACCTTAGCCAGGTCTTTCTGGACCAGCAAATCACCCGCGACCCAGTCCTTGCCGGTAGGATTGAGGAAGTAGGACGAGCCCGGATTGACCGCCAGCAAATCACTTTTGATCGAATTGAGGCTGCGAGCTTCGCGTTCGGTTAGTACTACACCGTTTTTTGCAATATCAATGGCAGGCTGCAATACCTGTTTCCAACTTAGCTTGCCATATTTTGCGTGAGCCTGCACCATGCCGTCCACCGAGCCTGGCACACCCGATGCCAGGCGGCCCAGCGTGCTGGCTTTTGGAATGATATTGCCGTCTTTATCCAGATACATATCGGCATGGCCCTTTCCGGGCGCCTTTTCGCGGAAGTCGATGCTGTAACTTTTACCGTCTTTATCCCGCAAAACCAGAAACCCGCCGCCGCCTATGTTGCCCGCGGAAGGATGTACCACCGCCAGCGCAAATTGCACGGCTACCGCAGCGTCCACGGCATTACCTCCTGCTTTCAGAATATCCACACCCACTTGCGAAGCCACCGGATGCGCCGAGGCGACCATGCCGTTTTGAGCGAGGACGCCTTTGCGGTCGCTGAAAAATGGCTTCTGATTGGGATCGTCGGACAGGAACTGGTAAAAACCGGTAGATTCCTGAACGGGTTTCTGGGCGTAAGAAATGCCGGATAGCGAGCCGGCGAGCAGCATTAGGGTATAGCGTAATTTCATATAGGAGTGTCAGGTTAATGCTGTAATTTATTAAATCGAACCCTTTTTCTTACCTTTTATACCAATTTATTTCGATGCATTGGGGCGATGCGCTAACTTTTGAATTCAAATTGTCCGTAACGTCATGATGAAGTTTTTACGACAGGTCTGGGAGAGTTTCCGCTTTGCCTGGGGAGCGCTCAAAACCAATGTTACCCGCACTATTCTATCGCTTCTTGGCGTAACAGTCGGCATATTCGCGATCGTAGCCGTTTTTACGATTGTGGATTCGCTTGAAAAGAGTATCCGCGACAGCCTGAGCTTCATCGGCGACAAAGTGATTTATGTACAAAAATGGCCCTGGGGCTTCGGTGGCGAATACCAATGGTGGAAATACTTCCAGTGGCCTGAACCGAACTACTCCGAATATAAATACCTCTATGATAACCTGGAAAGTGCCAGTGCGGTGGCTGTAATGGATTTCAGGGGCAATACCGTGCTTAAAAATGGCTCCAACAGTATTAACTCAACAATTCAGGGAGTGTCTTTCGAGTACAATCTTATTTCCGACATTCCGGTGCAGAATGGCCGCTACTTCATCCCGCTGGAAACCAATAATGCCCGCAATGTCGCCATTGTCGGTGCGGACATTGCGGAATCGCTCTTTCCGGGCCAGGATCCTGTCGGAAAACCATTCAAACTGGCGGGGCATAAGTTTACGATCATCGGTGTGCGGAAGAAAGAGGGCGAAAGCCTCGTCGATTTTGGTGGTAGCCCCGATAAGATCTGCCTGATTCCGTTCTCCTCCTTCTCCAAGCTATTCCAATCGGGCCGGCGCAGTGCCGATATTGTGGTGAAGGGCTTCCCCGACGACGTGGGGATGAAAGAAGTGGAAGCTGAGATTGTGGGCCTGATGCGTACCAAACGAGGTATCAAACCGCGCGATGGCAATAACTTTTCGTTGAACAGGCCCGAAGCCGCGGCTGTCGCGATTTCTGGCCTATTCGCGGTACTTACGGTAGCAGGTTGGGTAATCGGCAGCTTTTCGATCCTCGTGGGAGGGTTCGGTATTGCCAACATCATGTTTGTGTCCGTTAAAGAAAGGACCAACCTGATCGGAATCCAGAAATCACTGGGAGCCAAAAACTATTCGATATTGTTTCAATTCCTGTTCGAAGCGGTAATGCTGAGCCTGGTTGGAGGGATGGTAGGGATATTCCTGGTGTACCTGCTCTCGTTCCTCAAATTGGGTTCCCTGGAAATCCTGCTGCTGCCGCGCAACGTGCTGTTGGGGTTGGGCGTGTCGAGCATTATTGGTGTACTTTCGGGCATCGTACCCGCCATGCTCGCAGCACGCATGGATCCGGTGATCGCGATCCGGGCCAAATAATAACTAGGAAAAATCAAACTGTTTTGCGAAGTTCGCTTCTATCACCATCACACTGATCGACTGTTATGCGTAAATGGGTCATATTCGCCGTATTTCTGGCTATCGTATTCGGGATTCTATATTATATCACTTTTGGGTATTACAGCGAAGGAAAGCGGGGAGGATATGTGACGAGGCTCAGCAACCGGGGCTATTTATTCAAAACCTACGAAGGTGAACTGAGAATGGGCGGCTTGTTCGAAGGCGACGGTACCATGAATTCCTCGCAATGGGTGTTCTCCGTAAGCGGCAAGAACAAGGACGCAATCTCAAAACTGGAAGAGGCAATCAAAAACGGCCATAGGGTTTCATTGACCTACGAAGAAAAGTTTTTCAAACTCCCCTGGAATGGCGATACCAAGTTCTTCGTCACCGACGTGGAAGTGCTCGGGCCGACGAAAGCAGTAACACCCCCGGCATCATCGGTACCCGCACCAACGGAAATCGATACCACCAAGACATTATAACCAAAGCCGGAGCTACCCTCCGGCTTTTTTGGCTTTATAGTTTTTGCTTGTGAGCCACGTAATGACTTTGTCGCGGTGGTCGCCCTGGATTTGCACCTCGCCATCCTTTACGGTACCGCCGCTGCCGCAGAGGCCTTTCAACTGCTTGCCGAGCGCTTCGAGGTCGGTATTTGTCCCGATAAACCCCTTCACGACGGTAATCACCTTGCCACCGCCTTTGCGGTCGAGCCAGATGCGGAGGTCCTGCTGCTGCGGGGCCAGTGTTTCTGGCTCATCTTCCTGATCGTTGTATTCAAACTCCGGGTTGGTGGAATACACAATGCCCGAGCGGTTTTTCTTCGACATATTTTCCTATGTTAAGGGGAAATCAGATGATCACATTCAGGCTCCCCGGCTTTATTTTAACCTCTATCCGTGTAGTATCCAGCTGCAAAGGCTCTCCATCGTAATGGATCATCGGAGGCGCATCGGTTTCCACCACGGCATGCGTGGCACGCTGGTAATCTATGTAAGTCGATTGTTTCAATTGCTTGGTAAACAGCCCGTAAGCGAGCGCCGTGCCATACCATTGGGGGAAGGGGCTGATCGTACATACATCGAGCAGGCCATCCTGTAAGCTGGCTTGCGGGGCTACCCAGGCATTGTTGCCGAATTGGCCCGCATTGGCGAATGAGAGTGAAAAAGCTTGCTTTTCTACACCGTCCAGGCGGAACGATTGCGGTTTGTAGGACCAGTAAGCCTTGAATGAAACATTGACATAGGTCATCAGCCCGCGTGCTTTTTGCTGGCTGAACAGATGCCCCACGTAGGCGTCGAAACCCATTCCGGCCGTGCAGAAAAAGGGTATACCATTCAACTCCGCGCTGTCGATCGTGGAAGACTGGCCATCGAAGAGCCTTTTCAGGGCTGCGTCGAGCGTGAGCGGGAGGCCCAGGTGCCTGGCGAGGCCATTTCCTGAGCCAAGCGGCAGGATGCCTATCGGAATATTGGTGTCCACGAGCGGCTTCGCGATCTCGTTCACAGTACCGTCGCCACCGACCGCCACGATCGCCTTCCACTTTTCCGCGTGCATGTGCTCACGTACAAGCTCCGTTGCGTGGGCTGGCTCCTCTGTGAACAGGATTTGGGCAGAACCGGCATTCCTTTTCGCGACGGAGTGGATTCGCTCCCGTACAGCCGCGCTGTTCCTGCCGATGGACGTGCCCGACTTGGGATTCAGTATAAATAAATAGGGATGGGTCACTGGTCAGGCAAAAAATAGGAAGAGAATAAGGATAAAAACAATGATGAACAGGTAGTAAAGACCATCCACGAAAGGATATTTCTGGCGGTCGATTTTTTTGAAAATGCTGTCGAACTTGCTCATACCTGCTGGATCAATGATATTTCGGCCCTGTGCCTTCCGGAGGCGCCGATCTTTCCGTTATATTTAGAATCGTCAATTGCATTACAAAAATCCATAAAAAATATGAGAAACTGGTTTTTTACCCTCATTCTGATCGGCATTGCCATGACGGCAGAAGCACAGTCGCCGCGCGACAAGGATGAGATCCTCGGCATTCTGAAACGGCAGGAGGCGGATTGGAACAAGGGAGATATCCGATCGTTCATGAATGGCTATTGGGAATCCGATTCGCTGATGTTCGTCGGAAAGGCAGGAATTACCTACGGCTACAAGCCTACTTATGAAGGTTATCTCAAACGATACCCCGACCGAGCGACGATGGGTACCTTGAAATTCAGCTTTCTCAATTTCTCATTCCCCGGCCGCGATGTGGCTTTTGTGGTGGGGAAATTTCATTTAACGCGGCCTGAAAAAGGCGACCTGGAAGGTCATTACACGCTTTTGTTCAAGAAAATCAAAGGGAAATGGCTGATCGTTTGCGATCACACAAGCGGGTAACAAAAGAGCCGGACTGAGAAGCCCGGCTCTTTTACTTAATGACACTTTGAAAATATTTATACCTTTTTGAATTTCAGTACGACGTCAATAGCCGCTGAGCCCGGAATAACCGCAGCATCGTCAACGGAAACTTGCAAATCGGAACCATTCAGCGTGTATTTGAAAGATTTAGAATTATTCGAAGCGTCTTTCAGTATCAAATTGCCATCCTTAACTTCCCATTTAGCTCCACTGATGGGTATAACCGAATTAATGAGCGTCACAGCGGTCGGGCAATCGGCCGTTGCAACGGTATTGTCAGCCTTGAAAGTCAATTTCAAGCTGTATATACATGGTACGAGTGCAACAGGGTCTACTGGCAAAGTAGATCCGGGAGCTGCGGCAACGGCGGTAAGCTGCCACGTCGCTACGATCGGATCGTTGTTTGCTGGCGGTGTCGGTTCATCGTCATCATCTTTACAAGCAAAAACGACCGAAAGAATCATGAACATGGCTAGCAAGGAGGCTTTGCTGAGGGCGTAGGTTTTTTTCATAGTTGAGAACTTAAAAGTTAAAATCAATAGAGTTGATTCGCGTTAGTTTTAACGCTCAAACTTAGTGAAAAATGCCTTTTGCCGAGAAGTTTTATGACTTAGCGGAAAATTTTGAAGCTTGTTCGGAAGAAAGAAACAGATTAATCAGATCCGCGGCCGCTTCATCGGGCAGCTTTTCGCCGCTTCGTACAGCCTGGTCGGCGGAGGTAATGTGTTTTTTTACCAATTCATTTTCATAAAACCGGTCTTCCAACGACTGCCGGATTTGCTCGCGAAGCCAGTCCTCGCGCTGAAACTGCCTGTTATGCTGCAAAAAGCCGCTTTCAGAAGTTTGCACATAGTAATCTGAAATTAACTTCCAGATCGGCTGCATGCCGGTTCCCTCCAATGCCGAGCACGCTACCACCTGAACGGGCACTTTGGAAGCGGTTTCGGGAAAGAGATGCAATGCCTGCCGGTATTCCATAACGGCTTTGGCAACGGCCTGCTCGTTGCCATGATCGGCCTTGTTGACAGCCACGACGTCCACCATTTCCATAATGCCCTTTTTGATGCCCTGCAACTCGTCGCCCGCGCCTGCCAGCATGAGCAGCAGGAAGAAGTCGGTCATACCTTTCACCAAGGTTTCCGATTGGCCTACACCCACCGTTTCGACCAATATAATATCGTAACCCGCCGCTTCGCAGAGCAGGATTGCCTCACGCGTATGCCGCGCTACGCCCCCGAGCGAGAGGTTCGTGGGCGATGGGCGGATGTAGGCATGCGGGTCGCGGGAGAGCTTCTCCATCCGCGTTTTATCACCCAATATGCTCCCGCCCGACTGCTTGCTGCTCGGGTCTACCGCCAGCACGGCCACCCGCTTGCCCAGCGAAGTAAGGTAGCTGCCGAATGCCTCGATGAATGTGCTTTTCCCTACGCCGGGCACCCCGGTAATACCAATACGAATGGATTTGCCGGTATGCGGCAGGATACTTTGGAGGATTTGGGAGGCTAATAAACGGTCTCCGGGCAGGCTGCTTTCGATGATCGTGATCGCGCGGCTCAGCGTGGTACGGTCGCCCGAAAGGACGCCCTTAACATATGTTTCAACAGATAGTCGCTGGCGCATTGGAATGAAAATTTGACGTCGGCAGACAAACGGCGTTGTTCGTCGCTAAAATGAAACTTTTTCTCCTAAAACAGGTGAAAAGGTGTATATTGCTCGTTTACAACCCAATATTTCCAATTTTTAACCATTATAATGAAAATTTCAATATTTCGTCTGGGCGTCATTGCAATGAGCAGTCTGGGCTTCTTCAACAACACTATCGCACAGGAGGCGGAGAAGGTGAAATATGATGCCCATGTCCTTTTTCACCCGCTTTTTAACTTCCAGCCGGGCAATGAATACCGGACGGGAAGCGGCGCACCTGGACCCAAATACTGGCAGAACCGTGCCGATTACAAGATCAACGTAGCGCTCGAAGAGGAGAAAGGTACCGTGAGTGGGGAAGTGGAGCTTACCTATAAAAATAATAGTCCCGAAAATCTGGAATTCCTCTGGCTGCAACTCGATCAGAATGCATTTGGCAGCCATTCGAGAGGGGCGCAAACGACGCCGGTTAGCGGCGGCCGTTTCGGCAATATGGGTTTTGACGGCGGTGATTCCATTAAATCCGTAACGGTACAGCAAGGCAAGGGCGCATTTGTGGACGCCGAGTACAAAATTACCGACACCCGCATGCAGATCCGCCTCAAAACGCCGGTGAAAGCGAATGGCGACGTGATCAAGATCAAACTGGCCTATTCATTCAAAATCCCTGAGTACGGCTCCGACCGCATGGGAACGCTCGAAACGAAGAATGGTGTCGTGTACGAAATGGCGCAATGGTACCCACGGGTAGCGGTTTTCGACGATATTGAAGGCTGGAACCTGCTGCCTTACCTGGGCGCAGGTGAGTTTTACCTCGAATATGGCGATTTTGAATACAATGTCACCGTTCCCTGGGATCACATCGTAGTAGGGTCGGGAGAATTGCTCAACCCGAACGAAGTACTGACCGCCGAGCAGCGTAAAAGATTGGCCGATGCCGCTAAAAGTGACCAGACTGTCGTGATCCGCAGCGCGGAGGACGTTACCAACCCGAATACAAGACCCAAGCAATCGGGAACATTGACCTGGCGCTTCCGTTGCGTGCAGGCGCGCGACATCGCGTGGGCTACTTCCAAAGCATTTGTCTGGGATGCGGCGCGTATGAACCTGCCGAAAGGCAAAACTGCTTTGGCGCAGTCGGTATACCCGGCTGAGGACGGCGGGCTGGATGGCTGGGGCCGTTCGACTGAGTACGTGAAGGGCTGTATCGAGTTCTATTCCAATTATGTGCATGAATATACCTACCCCGTGGCGACTAATGTGGCCGGTATTGTGGGTGGTATGGAATATCCGGGAATCGTGTTTTGCAGCAGCAAAAGCCGCAAAGAGGACCTTTGGGGCGTAACCGATCACGAGTTCGGTCACAACTGGTTCCCGATGATCGTCGGTAACAACGAGCGTAAATATGCGTGGATGGACGAAGGGTTCAACACGTTCATCAATTTCCTTTCAGGCGATAACTTCAACAACGGCGAGTACAAAACGACCCAGATGAACGATATGCACCGCCTGGCACCGATGATCTTCCGCCCGAAAGCAGACCCGATCATGACTATTCCCGATGTAGTTCAAGCTGTGAATTTGGGTTGGGAAGCCTATTACAAACCTGCATTAGGTCTTAAAATGCTTCGTGAGCAAATACTGGGTAAGGAGCGCTTCGACTATGCATTCAAAATCTATGTACAGCGCTGGGCATTCAAGCATCCAACACCTTACGATTTCTTCCGGACCATCGAAGATGCGGCGGGAGAAGACCTGGGCTGGTTCTGGAAAGGCTGGTTCTTCGAGAACTATAAACTCGATCAGTCGGTGAAAGATGTGGCTTATGTAGAGCAAAACCCGCAAAAGGGCTCTTACATTACTATTGAGAACCTCGATCAGCTGGCAATGCCGGTGAAAGTGGATATTGAAGAAGTAAGCGGCAAGAAAACACGCGTTGAATTGCCTGTTGAGATCTGGCAGCGTGGCGGTACCTGGACGTTTAAAGCGGCTACACAAGGGCCGATCCGTTCGGTGACGATCGATCCCGAGCATAACCTCCCGGATATCAATCCTGAGAACAATGTCTGGAAACCGGCTTCCTACAATGCCGAACCGGATGTGAACTAAGCATTCCCGGACATAGAAAAAGCCTTCCAATCGTAGCGGTTGGAAGGCTTTTTTATGTTTTAAACAGGGAGTATTATACTGTCAGCAGCATGGCGCCGTACGAATAGCCGCCGCCAAATACTGTTACCACGATATTTTCACCTTTTTTGAATTTGTCCTTATTCTCCGAAAGCGCGATCGCACAACCGGCGCAGCCTGTGTTACCGAGGTATTGAATGTTCGAAATCAGTTTTTCGGCAGGAATACCCAACGTATTGATCACATTCAGGCTAATGCGGTGGTTGGCCTGGTGCGGGATCAGGTAATCGAGGTCGTTGATCGTCAGACCGCACGCCTGCAATACCTGCTGGCTCACTTTGGGCATGTACACACACGCATTCTGGAAAACATCGCGCCCGAACGGCATCACTACGCCGCGGTCGTTGGGCCGGAGTACTACCGCTTCGATGGCTTTTCCGCTGGTAGCTGCACCACCGGTAATGAGCTTTTTGATATGCATGTCGCCTTCCGTCTGCCGCTCTTTGGAAATCAGCAATGCGGAAGCGCCATCACCCCACAAATGCCCCGAAACCGTATCCATCTCATTGTAATAGGCCGTGTTATGGTCGGAAACGACCACCAAAGCCTTCGAAGCCTTGCCCATAGCAAAGTAGCCTTCCACGATCTCGATCGCATTGAGCAACGACGAGCAGGCGGATGAAATACTTACGACCGGAATATCGGGAATTTGAAGCTGGTGCTGTACTGCATGGGCCAGCGTGACGATCGTGTCGTAGGGGGTATAGGTCGCGCCTACGATCAGATCTATTTCGTTTTTACTGTATGGGATATTTTCGAGCAATGTTTCGACCGCCTTCATGGCCATGGTCGATGTATTTTCGTCTGCTGATGCTTTACGTCTTTCTGAGATTCCCGTTCTTTCCGTTATCCACTCGTTAGATAGGTTGTTGAGATTTGTAAAATATTCATTACCAATAACTTCGCTTGGCAGATAATGACTAACCGTATTAATATACATGATTGAGAAGTTGACTTCGCAAGCTACAATTCTTTTCGATTCCGAAAGTTAAATATTTCGTAGAAATCGTAGCACTCCATATTTGAACAATTCAATAATAAATTTATAAAATTATAATGCCTGCACTTATAAATTAGATTGTTAGGAATTATAAATGTTGTCATAAAACGACAAAAGTTTGGCTTCCTCCGAGGCCCAGTTGTAATATGCCTCCGCGGCCTTTCTGCCGTTTCTTCCCATTTGCTTCCTGAGGGCCACATCCGTAATGCAGCATTCCAATGCTTCGTGCAGCATTTCGGCATGATAGGGTGAAATACAAAACCCGCACCGCGCGCCGTCGACGATCTGCCTGTAAGCGGGGAAATCGGAGGTAACGACAGGTAGTTGCAGCGCCATGTATTCGAACAGCTTGGTCGGGAACGACTCCGGGTAATCGGCCACGGGTTTCAGCAGCGCAATGCCCGCCACACACTGCCGCGCATACCGTAGCGCCAATTTCTGATCGGTGTAGCCATGGAACGTGATATTGCTTTTTGCCTCCTGGTAACCAGCTATTGCTTCCAGCTCTGCTTTATCCACACGCATAGGACCGAAAACGTGTAAATGGCAGTCAGGATAGCCGTTTTTCAACATCGCCATCGCAGTAATCATCGTGTCGAGGCTACGCTCTATAGACACAACACCCAGGTAGAAAACCTCGTGCCTGTGCGCTGGCGCATCCTCATGCGCGAGCGAATCCATGACCGGCAGCGATACATAATTATGGATCACGGCGAATGGCTTTGCCAGGTCGCGGTATTCTTCCAGGTAAGCGTCGTCCGTAAATACGCAGTGGAATTTCCGGCGTGCCAGGTTGTCGAAAAAGCGGAACAGCCATTTGAAAACCGGACCATTGTTGTACCGTTTGATCGCAAACTTCTTGAACAGGTTCTCCTGTACTTCATACACTACTTTCGCTCCCGCCCATTGGAAAAGAAATGCCAGGGGAATCAGCTCCGGCACAAAAATGTGGACGATATCCGGCCTCAACCGCAGGCATTTGAACAAAGCAACAGGATGTGCAAACAGGATTCTGGGGAGCAACCGCCCGAATTTCGGCAGGTTGATCAAATGCAGCTTGTTCTTCCAACCGCTTCGAAGGCCAGGCAATGCGCAAAACACCTCGTAATAGTCTTGCAGCGAAGGCGCGATTTTGTACATAATGCGCGAATCCGTCGATGGATGCACCGTGCTGAGCAGCAGCACGCGTTTCATGCGCGGTTCACGATCGCAACGCCCGACGAGGTACCGATCCGTTCGGCACCGGCCTCGATCATGGCAATGGCCTGCTCGTAAGTCTTGATGCCGCCGGAAGCCTTTATTTTAACTTCCACAGGCAAAATCGAACGCATTTTGCGGACCGTTTCCACATCCGCACCGCCGGGACCGAAACCGGTGGACGTTTTGACAAAATCGACCTTTGCCTCCGCGCAGATTTCGCAAGCCGTATACAGGTCGAACGAATCGAGCGCGGCGGTTTCGATAATCACTTTCAGCAATGCATTCCGCTCGTGTGCAAGGTCGGCGAGCTGCTTCAATTCCTCACGAATACTCAGGTAAGCCATCGATTTGAATTGTGACAGGTTCATCACCACATCCAGCTCGGTAGCGCCGAGCTGTAATGCTTCGCTGGCCTCGGCTACCTTGGTGGCGGTGGTAGAATAGCCCATCGGGAAGCCTACTACCGTCGCGATTTCAATTTTTATGGGACAAAATTCCAGCATTTCCACGACATATGGCACGTAAACGGGCGCCACACACACCGCTTTGAACTGGTGTATCCATGCTTCTTCGCAAAGCTTGCGGATATTGGTTTCGCTGGCTGTCGCCGAGAGCAGCGTGTGGTCGATATAAGAAGAGAGATTGTCCATAAAAAAGGAAAAACCCCGCCGGAAAGGCAGGGTTCCACATCATATCAGTTGCTTTTTAAGCTTTGCTTTTTTCTTTTTTGGCAGCCTTTTTCGCAGGCGCTTCTTTCACCTCTTCCTCCTCGGCAGCAACTTCCGCTACCGGTTCAGCAGCTACTTCGCCTTCGGTTGTTACAAATGCTTCGGGGATGTGTTTCGAAAGCAGGTTGTACCAGGTAATGACCTTCTTGATGTCCGATACGTACACTTTCGAGCGGTCGAATTCAGGAAGTACCTCAGCAAGAAACTCGATGAGCTCTTTGTCCGATGAAGTTTTGACTGACAATGTAACCTCTTCGCCGTGGATCTCACGGATTTTCAGGAACACGTCCGACAGGGCAACAGATTCTTCTGCACCGTCTGTAAAGATCGAAACGTCTTTCAAAACGGATACGCGCGCCGTTGGCCCGATCAGTGTTTTTTCACGTTTCCCGTCCAGGCTTTCTACGATTACGCCCGCACGGCTTGGTTTCAGAATGCGGAACAACCCTGGCTTGCCGGATACATTGGCTACTTCTTTCAACAAATCCATTCCTGTTGACTCTACTGTTTCACTCATCCTTTCTTACTATGGTTATATCTTGATGTTAATGTTGGATGCGGCAATTGAATTTTTGCGCAAAATAACGGAAAGATTGCCGGGGAAACAACCGATATGCTATTTTGTCTTCACAAACGACTGATTATAAGTTTCTATTGTCGCCAGTACGGGCTCTCGGCCCTCATTTTTTTCCGCCGAAGTCACGTACATTTCAGGCACTTCTTCCCACACTTCACTCATTTTACGTTTATAAGCTTCCACCTGGGCGGCTACCTGGCCGGGTTTGAGTTTATCGGCTTTGGTAAATATGATTTCGAACGGAATCCCGGCTTCGCCCAATGCGGCCATAAATTCGAGATCGACGGCCATGGCGCTGTGGCGGACGTCCACCAGCACAAATGTACAAATGAGGTTTTCGCGGTAATGCAGGTAATCGTGGATCATTTTTTCCCACTTATCGCGTTCCACTTTGCTTACTTTGGCATAACCATACCCGGGCAAATCGACCAGATACCAGCTGTTGTCGATGATAAAATGGTTGATCATCTGCGTTTTCCCTGGTTGCTGCGAGGTTTTGGCCAATGCTTTTTTGCCTGTCAGCATGTTGATAAGCGACGATTTCCCCACATTGGAACGTCCGATAAATGCATATTCGGGAAGGACGGGCTCCGGGCACTTCTGGTAATCGGAGTTACTCATCACATACTTGGCTTCCTGAACTTTCATGGTATTCTGGTGTTAATGAAGTTGCGAAGTTACCCTTTTTGAGCTTCTTATCCGCAAAAGGTACCGGATTGGCTCGCAGTCCATAATTGTGTAAAATAAAACAAAGGCGTATTTTCGTTATGGAATACTCAAATCAAAAATCTTATTATTCAAATGAAAAATCTTAAAAATCTCGGTTTTGCGATTGTGGCACTGATGCTGGCCATGTCGGTGGCTATCGCGGGGGATGGAGATAAAAAGGCAGCAGTAAATGCTGAAAAAGGTATTCAATTTACGGAAGGAAAGTGGGCTGATATTTTGAAAAAGGCCAAAAAGGAGAACAAACTGATCTTCCTGGACGCTTATACGACCTGGTGCGGCCCGTGCAAGATGCTGCAAAAAAATGTTTTCACGCGTGACGACGTGGCGGCTACCTTCAACGGCAATTTCATCAATGTGAAAATGGATATGGAAAGCGGCGAAGGCCCAGGGCTCACTAAACGGTACCCAATTGAAGGTTACCCGACATTGTTCTTCATCAATGGCAAAGGCAAGGTGGTGAAGCAGCTTCTGGGCTATCAGCAACCTCAGGACCTGATCAAAGCAGCCAAATCCGTACAAAAAGGGCCTGCTATCTAAATTATTAGTATAGAAAAAAGAAACCCCCGCAGAATGGCTCTGCGGGGGTTTTATGTTTTGCACAAATCTTATTCGTAGTAGTTGGGAACACGGTGGCCGCTGCTTTCCAGCAAACGGTCCTTGCGGAACAACTGAACGTCGGCCGCAACCATGTCGTTTACGAGCGCTTTCAGGTCGTATTTCGGTTTCCAGCCCAATTTCTCCATTGATTTCGTCGGATCACCGATCAGCAATTCCACTTCGGTAGGGCGGAAATAACGAGGATCAACCGCTACCACTTCCTTGCCGATTTCGATCTGGAATTCAGGATTATTGCATTTAACCACTTTCGCAATTTCATCGACGCCTTCGCCTGAGAATTCAACCTCAATGCCCACTTCTGCAAATGCCATTCTCACAAACTCGCGGATGCGGGTGGTAACACCGGTCGCGATCACGAAATCCTCAGGGGTTTCCTGTTGCAGGATGAGCCACATGGCTTCTACGAAATCCTTGGCATGGCCCCAGTCGCGCTGTGCGTCGAGGTTCCCGAGGTATACCTTGTCCTGCAAGCCCAGTGCGATACGTGCCACCGCGCGGGTGATTTTGCGGGTTACGAAAGTTTCACCGCGCAATGGCGACTCGTGGTTGAAAAGGATACCATTCACCGCAAACATATTATATGCCTCGCGGTAGTTGACGGTGATCCAGTAACCGTACAGCTTCGCAACCGCGTAAGGCGAGCGCGGGTAGAAAGGCGTGCGCTCCGACTGCGGTACTTCCTGCACCAATCCGTATAGTTCGGAAGTGGAAGCCTGGTAAATTTTGGTCTTTTGGGTTAATCCCAGCAAGCGAACCGCTTCAAGGATGCGGAGCGTTCCGATACCGTCGACGTTGGCGGTGTATTCAGGTTCTTCAAAACTTACCTGCACGTGCGACATCGCACCCAGGTTGTATATTTCATCCGGCTGAACTTCCTGGATGATGCGGATAATATTCGTAGAATCGCTCAGATCTCCGTAATGCAGGTGAAAGCGTACATTTTTCTCATGCGGATCTTCATAAATGTGGTCGATCCGCTGGGTGTTGAACAGCGAACTGCGGCGTTTGATACCATGCACTTCATATCCCTTGCTCAAAAGGAGCTCGGCCAAGTAGGCACCATCCTGGCCGGTGATCCCTGTAATTAGCGCTTTCTTCATTCTGTTGGTAGTATGTATATGTGGATAAAGTTATCCGGTTAATAAGTAATTACATTAATTATGGTCGGAAGCAGGGTTGACCATCAGGCTACGCTTGATATCCACCCTGTCGGCGAGGATCACGGCCGAAGCATATTGCTCACGGATCAGATCGAGGTATTGCTCTGCGTCGCTCCGGTACATAAAATCGCCCACCTTTACACGGTAGGTCGGCTGGGTGTACGAAACGTAAGGGTTCAAATCCGGAAAGGCCTGGTAAATGTAGGACTTCGCACCATCCGCTTCCTGCCGCACATTTCCTACGTAAATCTGGATCCTGAAACCATTGATGTAGCGGATCGCCTTGTTCTGCTTCGCCAGCGTGTCCAGTACCGATTCCAGTTTCTTGTTGACATACAGCGGCTTGTCTACATCAGCCTTCGGCACATTGTTGCTCTTGGCGGGCGTCGCCGGTTCTGTACGGGTTACGACAGCGGGTTCTACATATTCATAGCGTGGCCGGACCGCGGAAAGATCTTCCCTGTACTCGGAACCGGAGCTCACAACCGACTTTTTGGCACAACCCGAAATCAGAATGATACCAAGATGCAGAGCCCATAAAAATTTCTTTTTTAGCGTCATATCCTGAACCATTGTAACTGAGCCCACAAACTTAATCAAAATTGGATGAATCACCATACCACTTAATTTTGAATGTAATACCTAACTTTACCCGGTTTATCCCCGATTTCAATGCTAGTACAATCCAACGTTTCGCTTCGTCATCTCAATACATTCGGGCTCGATGCCGATGCCAGATATTTTATAAATGTGACCTCCGTCGATGAATTGACGGCCATTTTGCGTGATCCTGAGTGGAAGGGAACACCGAAATTCATCCTCGGCGGAGGGAGTAATATTTTGCTTACACAAGATATCGAGGCGCTCGTGATTCATCCCGACATCAGGGGTATCACCGTCATCGGGGAAACTGAGGAAACGGTCGTGCTCGCGGTGGGTGCAGGCGAGGTTTGGCACGATTTCGTCATGCATTGTGTGGATAATGGCTATGGCGGTGTGGAAAACCTCTCGCTTATTCCGGGAACGGTAGGAGCAGCTCCAATGCAGAACATCGGCGCGTACGGCGTAGAGATCAAAAGTGTGATCGGGTCAGTAGAGGCGGTGAATATTGAAAGTGGTGAAAAACGCATTTTTAGCAATGCTGAATGCGAATTCGGCTATCGCGAAAGTATATTCAAGAAAGCGTTGAAGCACCAATATGTGATCACGGGGGCCACTTTCAGGCTCAGCAAAAAGCCTGTTTTAAATGCGGCTTATGGCGATGTACAAAAAACATTGCAGGAAATGGGAGCCGAAAACCCGACGATCCGCGACATCAGCGAGGCGATCATGCAAATCCGTCGAAGCAAGCTGCCCGACCCGGCCGAAATCGGGAATGCGGGAAGTTTCTTCAAAAATCCCGAGATACCGGTTGCTCAGTTTGCGCAATTACGGGAAACCTTTCCGGAGGTGCCGGGTTATCCGATAGATGCCGAAACGGTGAAAGTACCTGCCGGCTGGCTGATCGAACGGGCTGGTTGGAAGGGTTACCGCGAGGGTGAAATCGGCGTCCATGCGCGCCAGGCACTGGTATTGGTCAATTATGGCGGCGGTACCGGGGCGCAGATCAAGGCATTATCAGAAAAAATTCAAGCGTCGGTGGCCGGGCAATTCGGCATCCGGCTCAACGCAGAAGTCAATTTTATATAGTATCCTATGCATCGCAAAAAGTTATATACCTCATTTGCCCTGCTCGCATTATTTATCCTTGTTTTCTTCCTGAAAGAGCGGTTTACCGTCGATCCGTACCAGGACGAACACCATTATCTGCCCACGGCAGTGTTGTTCAGTACCGAGCCGATCCCCTCGTTACACCTGCTCCAAACTTACAATGAGCTGAACACCCCGATCCCGTTCATTCTCGGTGGTTGGGTATTACGTGTTTTTGGGGAAGACATCCAGAACCTCCGCCTGCTCACGGCTTTTACGAGTTTTGCATTGCTGATGCTCTTCGTCTGGTACAGCCCCGAGCGTACGAAGCGTTTCTGGCTTTGCCTGGGCGGGTTGTTGATTTTTCCCAACTATTACCTGGTGAGCGTCTACTATTACACCGACATTTTCGCGATGGTGTTCACGCTCGGCGGCGTAATCGCCTACTTGCGCAAATGGCATTGGGTGGGATTCCTGTCGTTGGCCGCGGCGGTTTGCTGCCGCCAATATATGCTGGCATTTCCGGCGGCGATCCTGGCCTATGAAGTGTTTAAAAACATAAAATGGAGCGCCAATCCGGTAGTTCTGGTAAAAAGCATATTCGCCGATCCCGCCTGGGCCTGGTATGCACTGGCCGTGCTCGCGATTGTTCCCTGGGTGGTTATCTGGCATGGGCCCGCGCCCGCGTCGGTTATGGCCGATCAGCACTACGACTCGGACAAGCTGGTGAACTACAATTTCGGCTATTTGATGTACGCATCGGTAGTCGTAGCGGTGTATTACATTATTCCGGAAACATTGGTAACGCGCCGGATTTCGCACTTTCTCGAATACCCGCGAAAGCATCCGGCAATGTTCGCTGGTTTTCTGCTGATAATTGCCGCGATTATTGCCTTTTTTCCCGCTAAACAGGCCTATAATCCCTATTTCACCTGGCCGTATTTAGGTTATGTAGATGAATTGTTGATGAAAATCGGCATTAGCGGATTGCCGAAACAGCTGGTTTTCGGGGTGCTTATGCTGGTTACGCTGGTCCGTTTTGTATCTCCCCGCTTCAACCTCGCTACCTGGGTTTTCCTGCTGAATATCCTCTTGCTGGGTAAGGCACAGCTCTCCTGGGACAAGTATTCCCTGCCGATGATCATGGTTTTGTGGTTTCTGGCCATGTACGACGAGCATTGGCTTCCTTCCGAAAGCCGTGCCGGTAACAAACCGGAGACATTAAATGTGAAATATTAAAGATATATTTATAACCGGGCATTGACCTGCCATTTGTGTACCTGCGCCCGACCGGGCCCGGAGACTTTTCAAGCCATCAGAAACAGCTTCTTTAATGAAATGAACTTTACACACTTCAAACTTTTCCTGCTCTCCTTCCTTTTTTGCTGCACATTAGGCAGCGCAAGCGCCCAGCGTTTTTACTCGGTGGTTTTCAATAGGCTGCCGCGCGACATGCAATTGTACGCCCGTGCGGACGACAACCTGGCTGATGTGCCCATTTCCGGTGTTATCGAGCTGGCTGGATGGGATCATATGTCGGTGGTGACATTCCGGAACAACGTGCGGATTGGCTACCAGAAATCGGCGATTACTTACGGCGCTGGTACGACCGGGACATTCAGCATGACGCCGAAAATCAAGGCGGAGATGGCTGATTACTCCTTTGAAGTGTACGCCTGCCACCAGGCCGACTCGGCGCTGATCGTGCGACGTAATGAGGTGGTAGCAGGTGATTTCTACGTGATCAGCGGGCAATCCAATGCAGCTGCAACAGTTTTCGGGGCCTGGTCGAGCAAATATGCCCGCACTGTCGCCCGCACACCCGATCAAACCCCGGCGATCTTGCCCGGCGACACGCTTTGGACTGCCGCCGCGTGGTCGTGGACGTACGTGGGGGCGTGGGGCCTGGAAATGCAAAAGGAGATTTTAGAACGAGATAGCATTCCTACCTGCGTGATCAACGGATCATTGCCCGGTGCGAAACTGAGCGATTTCCTCGGTAACCGCAGTTCCAACGACTCTATGAGCATCAGCTCACTTTACGGCAGTTTGCGTAAAAGGGTAAATGTTGCTAACCCTGCTCGTATCAGGGCGTTTATATGGATGCACGGCGAGCAGGAAGTGTTCGAAAATATTCCTAATTATGCCACCGAGTTCGACCAGTTGCGTAAATTCTGGGTACGGGATTATCCGCAGGTCGACCAGTTTGTGGTTGTCCAGTCGAACGTCATTGTCCTGAGAAATGACACGCCGAATCCGACGGGAGGCTCGATACGCGATTTCCTGAGAAGGACTAAATACATTTACCCCAAAACGGATCATTTCGCTGCCATTGGAACACCCGATTATGACGGTGTACATTACCACAGGTCTGGATACGAAGAATTTGGCCGCCGGATGTACCGCTTTTTCGCGCCCGGCATTTACGGCTCAAAAGATTCGGACAATGTGCGGAGCCCCGACATTAAAAAGGCATTCTATACTAATGCGGAGAAAAAAGAAATTACGCTGATCTTCGACGAAGGCCAGGAATTGAAATGGCCCGCTGACTCGACGATAAAAGGACAGGACGGCAAACCGCTTGTATTGAGCCTGAAAAACTTCTTTTTTCTGGATGGAGATGAAAAGAAAGCGGCCTTTTCTGCCGGAAAAGCGGCGGGAAACCAGGTGACGCTAACGCTTAAAGAGGCGTCCAATGCGACGAAATTGAGTTACCTGCCTTCGTTCTACCCGGATAATCTGCCACTACAAGTGCCATACTCATTCAATATCGGCATTTTTACAGGTCCCTACCTATTGAATAAACGGGGCCTCGGTGCATTTTCTTTTGACAATGTGGCTATCGGTATGCTATTGCCCAATGTCGCGCTCTCGGCTAACCGCACTTATAACTCGGTGATACTGACCTGGCCCGCGATAGAGACGGCTACCAGTTATGTGCTGCAACGCAAAAAATCGGACTCGGCTCCGTACGAAACATTGAAAATACTCAATGGACAGTCGTTATCGTTCGAAGACAAAAACATTGAGCTCAACGCAAAATTTACTTACCGAATCCAGGCATTCAGCGAGATTTCACAGTCAGGATATTCGACCGTATCGGTTGATTTGAGTCCGATCCTCGGCAACGAGATCGGAGCCAAAAACATGCTCTGGCAGCTCTTCCCGAACCCGACCGACCGGATACTGCGCGTCGAGTTCAAGAACGCGGCGACAGGTGCAATGGCGATTTTCAATGCAAAAGGGCAAATTCTGCATCGGAAAGCCCTGAAAGCGTCCAGAAGCGAGGAAATCAATGTCGCCGACTGGCCCACCGGCACTTATTTGTTGAATTTTGAAAATCAGGACGGCGTGAGAACTGCTCAGCAGTTTATCAAACGTTAGGCATATTTTAAGGATCTTTCGCGGGAGGCGGGGCAATGTACTTTTCGTAAAACGAGTCAGGTTTTCCGAGGTACTGGTCCGCCTCCTGCTGTGACCAGCGCTGACGTAATGTCTCATACAGGCTCGGATACGCGTCATAAGGGATCGCCTCGAACTCCGCATTGGGCGAACCCCATAATGCGGTAATGCGGTTAAGCCTCGCTGCACGGTAAAATCGCCCGATCCCCACCGCTGCGGGAAGTACCAGCGCGAGCATGATGATAATGCAATTGGTATTACCCCGCAATATCGTAAGAGTTTTCGGCAGCGGCTGGCTTGCGAGCGGGTACAGTAAACAACAACCGATCAATATCAGTACCGGCATCATACCGCGCAGCAGCATATCGTTCACTTTCCCGACCCGGATCAGCGGAAACAGTAAGGTAATGCAAATCAGCGTCCAGAACGGCACCGCCGGAATGGTCGGCAGTCCGGCTCTGCGCGATATCAGGTATGCAAACACAAAGAGCGACGTATCCGTGACGGTATTCACGAGGTATTCCCGCAGCAGATTGTCCATATCACCCCGAAATTCCCATATCAGCCCATTCTGAGGTGCGTGCGGGTGCGACTGAAACAACAGCAGCACAGGCACCGCTGCGAGGGAGGGCAACAGAACCTGTTGGAACAGTCTGCGTACAGTAATGCCCCACCGGATCCATTGGAAAACCAGTAAGAGTGCGGTGACCAGGCCTGCAATCAGCGCCGGAAAAGCGGCCCACCAAAGCGCCAGCGCCGTTGGGAGGCAAAGCAATGCATAATCCAGCCGGTGACGGATCATATGAAAAAGCATTCCGCCTAGCATAAGCGAGGGAATAAACTGGTTCGGTGCCCAGAACAGATTCTCGATATTCGACCAGTGCTCGACGCCAATCTCCTCATACTTGTACAATTGAATGGACCCATGCGAGGCGACACCTTTAAAAATTCTCGGAAAATCGCCCACGCACAACACGAGCAAGGCAGCCCACCACTTCCGATCCAGCGACGTACAAATCCATAGAAGCCCTAGTGCGATACCCAGGCTCGTCCAGATCAGGATTGCAACCGGTGAAATATCGCCAGCCAGCCTGGAAATAGCTGCCGGCACCAGGTAGTATCCGAAGTAATAGGCCATTACCGGACGGTTGGCGGGAAAGCGCAGTGGCCAGTTGTTTTGAAAGAGGTCCTGGAACTTCGCGTTGTGGCACCAGTGGTCCATGGTTTGAAATGCGAAACCGGTAATGCCGGAAGCGAGCGTCAGAACAACCGCCAGAGCTAGTGCGATACAAATATCTTTTACATGAATAATCGATTTGGGGAATGCGATTTCTTGTAATATGCATTTGTGGAGAAGATGCATGAGTAATGCAATTCCTGTTAAAGAAACTGCCACCTTGGTCCAATATAAATAGTAAATAATATTGGGTATTAATAAATAAATGATTGAAACGATATAGAGCGTTTTGTTTCGCATTTAATTAAAATAATGTGTGTATAGCTTATTTGAATTATCAGTCGGTTGGTGGCTCTTTGTAAATGCGAACTCTCAATGCTATTTACGAGCCAG
Organism: Dyadobacter sp. BE31; assembly: GCF_031457695.1. Taxonomy (NCBI): domain Bacteria; kingdom Pseudomonadati; phylum Bacteroidota; class Cytophagia; order Cytophagales; family Spirosomataceae; genus Dyadobacter; species Dyadobacter sp. BE31. Next base: position 1,943,411 of record NZ_JAVDXA010000001.1, on the reverse strand, counting down.
AATGTAAAGTTTCCGCAGGTAATCCCGGTTCACAATGCAGAACCTGATGAGGTTACTCCGGCCCCCGATTTTCAGTTTTTTGCTGATCCTTCGCTTGTAATTTTCAATGCTTTTGGGCTCAATGACAAGGCACGCGGCTATTTCGGTGGTGGTGAGGCCATCCGTGATGAAGGAAAGAACGTCCCATTCACGGTCAGTGAGTTGGAGGAGCCTCTGGTTGATCGACTGGTAATCATCGACCAGCAATATGGAAGCATTTTCTGATACAGGAGTCATGAATAGCGTGTTGATAAGGGAAATTTGAAAAGGGTTTTATCGCCGACAATGCAATACATAATCCGACGAACAACAAAGTTATTTGTTTTATTAAAAATAAAAACCCCTCAATAATTGAGGGGTTTGGTGTAAAGTTTTGATGGGTAAATGAAATAGGTGAAGCAAAATAGTAGATATAGTTTTACGGAAACTACTTTACCTATTTTATCATGCACACTAATATTACTTTTGTCAGATACTTTCTGACCTGTTTGCTTTTTTTTAATACAAGTCATTTGTTTGCAAATGGCCCGAGAACTGAAAATGAATCGGAATTGGATCCGGTTTTGTTTTCAATGTCCGCGGACAAATCCGTGGTGAAGGTGGGAGAGGAGTTCTCGATCGACATTCAGTGTACGATGCGTGACTTTTCGGACCTTCGGTTGTTTCCGGAGTCGCTGAACGGCGAGTTTGTTTTGAAAGTGGTGTTCCCCGACGGCTTTGTGCAAACGGGCGGTAACTATTATCATTCGGTTTCCGGGAAACTGCTGCGACCGGGAGAGCGGGTCACATACAGGCTTACGGGCAAGTTTGTATCGAAACCGCCTTCGGGAAAATTCATGCTGCTGCGCGGAACAAAGCACTCCGCCGAAATTGATCGGTTTCTTTACCGTGGAGAGCTGGCCATCGCGGTTGAGGATGCAGAAGAACCGGAGAATGTCGCTCGGCAGACAGCGACCCAAGCTTTCAGTCAATGTCTCGAAGCGGAATTGATGCCCGGTGCCAATGGTCCCATTACCAGCGACCCCAATGCCTCGAACGGCCAGACGCGCGGCGCGGAGAACCAGTACAGCCATTTTGTAGATTACGCGGTGAATGTGCCGTCGGCGGGACTTTACCAGGTTACTTTGCGCTACTACTCCTCGGCAGCACCGATAGTGAGCGTGACGGTCAACGGCGGTAATGCGCAGAGCATTTCGTTACCGAATTCCGGCTCATGGAATATTGCCTACACCGATTACACTTTCGCCGTGAACCTGAACGCGGGTGCATCGACCTTGAAAATAGCCGGTACCGGTGGCGGAAGTTGCCGGCAGGACAAGATTTGCGTTACGGGAGAAGGCCAGATCTGCCCCGTTTTGAGCAAGGTAAGGCTGCATTGGCGTACAGCGGATTTCAACCGGCTCAACGGAGCGAAAGTTCAGGGCTCGAACGACGGGTCGGTCTGGACGGACATTTATACGATTGGTGTGAATGCGACGGGCAGCTGGCAGGAATTTACTTTTCCGAATGCTACGGCCTACCAGCATGTGCGCTATGCCGCCAGTCCTACCGGCTATGGCGAGTTGCGCGAGATCGAATTTTACAGCGGGGCTACCAAACTTTCAGGGACGCCCTTCGGTTCCGATCCGAATGTGGCTGCCATGGGCTGGCAATATGCCATCGATGGAGCAGTAACTGCTTCCTGGCATGGCCAGTATGTGGGCATTGGAGCACACGCTGGACCCAGTAACTTTGTTGGCCTGTCCATTACGGGTTGCACGACAACCTGCATTACACCTGCCATTGTGCAAACGGCCGGAACAAATGTATGCCCGGCAACCAATCAGCAGGTAACACTCACCGCCTCGGGTTACTCGGGCAATGTGAGTTGGCTGCTGAACGGATCGGCCGCCGGGAGTGGTACCGCCCTTACGACGGTTAATGCGGGTACTTATACCGCATTCAGCAGCAATGGTACCTGCACGAGTGGGCAATCCCAGGCATTCACGGTGGCGCAGGCAGGCAACTGCGCACCGCCTGCGTTGGTACCCAAGATTTCTTCCAGTGGTTTTCCTGAAATACTCACGTTGTCGATTGTCGCTGACCCAGCTAATCCCGGAAGCTGGTTGCTGAGCGATATCGGAACGGTAAGTCTGCCCGCTGGCTATGAATGGTCTTATTTTATAGGTAGCAAATGGCTTAAAACAGGGGCCAACCTGACCAATGAACCCTGGCAGTCGAGCAGCCCGGGCAGGGTTGTGAAAATGGCTACGAAAATCGGACTTGATACGCTCAACCGCTGGCCATGCCCGCCCGAAGGCTGTAACTACTATTACCAAAACGACGCCGTCGCACAGCTCGCACCCGGTGCGCGGGGAGGTCTCACCACTTTTATCTTTAACTGACTATGAAAAAGCTGATCCTGCTTTGGGTGCTCCTGGGCACCCTGACCCTCCATGCCCAAACTATACCCGTCACTTTTAAGAATACCGTTCCTGCCGGCTACGACCCCACCTCACAGGCGCCGGGCTTCATGGAAGTGAGCCCGAACATCACAATGCCGCAGGGGCACGTGCTCGTAAAACCGCCTACCAAGCAGTCGTACACCTGGGCGCAGACGTTCGCGAAGGGTGGCACGCATTACAACCGCAATGAATTGGGAAATGAGGGTTCCGTGGCGACATTCAGGAGTACTTATCCCGACAAGGAATACAATGGCGTCCCCACCATCCCCACGATATTCGGCTTGCCTTGCTCCGGGCCGGAAGAGTGGGTGGACGGCTACAACAAGAAATGCTGGCCCACCGGGCCGTTTACGGATGCGGAGGCACGCGCGAAGGCACATGAGATATGGAACGGCGGAAACGCCTCGAATCTCTGGATCGGGGAGACGATGGAGAATTTCCCTTTTATGCCCGCTGACAAGCCAATGTGGCATTCATTCTATGATGAACTCGCCGGACTTTACGAAGCAAAGAAGGCACAGGATCAGAAACCGTTTTTCCTTTGCCATAACTACTTTGCCACAGGCCCCTATTATCTTGGAAATACATCCAAAACCCAGGCGGACTGGGAAGTCATGTACACGCAGGACCCGTCACAATGGCAGATGAAAACCTGGTTTCATCCCGGCGGGACGTTGTCACGCACCAATACTGTAATGGAGGGTATTTACTTCGGGGCATTCGATCTCAATCCGGACCAGGCAATGAATACGCTCTTTTGCATGGAGCTTTGGCAAAAACTCGGTAAATACACCGGAATGTTCTTTTATAACCACCACGAATGGGCTCCGGAATCGTTTACCGACAAAGTTACATTCCCGGAAGGCACATTTTTCCGTGCCGATAAACCGGTGCATGACCCTTCATTTCAGATCCTCATGGGCTTTCTGGCACACGAGTACGGCAACGTCTTTGTCGATTGGGGCACATTCCTGAAACAGCCGGCCAGCAAGAAGCCCATCGGGTACTATCAACCTGTACACCAAAGCATGGATTACTGGCGGCCGAATGCGGGTGGTCCGGCGGCGTTTCCTTACTACTACCAATTGGGGGTAGGTTTGCCGCCTCAGGACTTTTATTCGCCGCTGGCTGTCAGCAGTGATTACAGCTATTTTGGAAATTTGTTGTGGATGCAAACGGGCGGGAGCGTTGCAGGTGGAACGCCGTACTATTGCTCCTATCGCCTCGACGGCAATGCGTGGATCGACCGGAAGGCATCGGGTTGTGACATAGTCAGCGCCTACTTTGCCAAGAGGGGTATTGCGCGGTGCCGCATTTCAGGCAACAAGATGGTTTTGTATTACTTCAATATGTACGCGGATAACCTCCGTCATACCATCGAGATCAAACATCCGACTAACCCGGCTAAAAGCTATACCGGCACGGTTTGTGGAAGTGGTATCCACGTGGTAATGCTGGATATTTAATGGCTCAGCCTTCCTGGTACGTTTGCGGGGAGCTTAGCTTCCCAGGCCGTATCTTACAATGCAATACAAAGCCCGGAAGCCATCTTTCCAGTTGATCTTCTTGCCTTCATCATACGTGCGGCCGTAATAGGAAACGCCCACTTCGTAAATGCGGATTTTGGGGATTTTGGAGATTTTGGCCGTTACTTCCGGCTCGAAGCCGAAGCGGTTTTCGACCAGTTTCAGGCTTTTCAGAAGGTCGGCGCGGAAGAGTTTGTAGCATGTTTCCATGTCCGTCAGGTTGAGGTTGGTAAACATGTTGCTCAGGAATGTCAGGAACTTGTTCCCGATCGTGTGCCAGAAAAAAAGGATGCGGTGTGGTCTTCCGCCCATGAAGCGGGAGCCATACACCACATCCGCATATCCTTCGATAACCGGTTTTAGCAATATATTGAATTCCTGGGGATCGTATTCAAGATCGGCGTCCTGGACGATAATGTAGTCGCCCGTGGCGCGGCGGATGCCTGTATGCAATGCCGCCCCTTTCCCCTGGTTGTATTCATGCCGGAAGTAAGCCACTTCCAGCTCAGGATTCTCTTCTATGAATTTTTTAGCAACTGCCTCCGTATTGTCGGCAGAACAGTCATTTACAATTACAATCTCCTTTTGAAAATTACCTATCAGGTCAACGGATTTAAGTTTATCCAGCACATTTCGGATTGTCTTTTCTTCATTGTAGGCAGGAACGATAACCGATAATTTCATCAGGGAAAGATATAGTGAGACTGTTTAAGAGTGAATCGTTATTGTTTCGGGGTTATTCGTTATTCAAAACACAATGAAGCTGCTCCCAGGAGTCCGGCGTCGTTAGCGAGCGTTGCGCGTTTGATATTGATTGTTTTCAGGTAATAAGGCGTGAGCCAGTACTTGAAACGATCGTTAATTGCCGGCAAAATAAACTCAAATGAGGCAGAAATACCACCACCGATCAAAATTGTTGTGATATCGAGTATCCGGATCATCGAAACGAGCCCTTCGCCCAGCAGGTAACCCATCTCATGGAAAACAGCTTTTGCCAGTTCGTCGCCTGCCGAAGCAGCTGCTACCAGGCCGGTTGTTGAAATGGTGCCGTCGGCAGGAAGTTGGGTAGTGCCTGTGTAAGCTGCGCGCATTGCATTTGCCATGTCGAGCAGTTCTTTCTTACCGATGTTACGTTCGAGGACCTTTCCGTTTTTAGAAGGAACGTGGCCGGGCTCCATCGCATTACCGCCGCCGCCTTTGAATACCTTCTTGTCGATAATCGCCGCGCCGCCGATACCGGTACCGAGGGTTACGAAAATGTAATCTTCCGGAAGTTTGTCTTCGCCAAAATAGTATTCACCCAAAGCAGCCGCATTCGCGTCGTTTTCCAGATAAAAATCATGCTGCGGAAACCGTGCTTTCAAATCCGGAACAATGGTGATCCCGTCGATTTCGGGGATTGCCGTGATTTCGATCAGCGTGGTCCTGTCGCGGGAGATGAGCCCCGGAACACCGATCCCTACTTTTTTGACTTCGGGATATTCAACGAGTTGGAGTGCAATTGCATCGCCTAATCTGTCTATAAAATGCCCGGAGCTGCGCCAGCTGGCAGTATCGTGACTGTAAAAATTTGAGATTCTTCCATCCGTAGCGTCAACGATCCCCATTTTTACGTTAGTACCGCCCACGTCTATACCGAGGTATTGTTCCATGAAATGAAATATGGGTTTAATAAATAATTTTAAAAATGCGGCAATTTAGTAAAATTGCTCTATTGTTCACTCATTAATCCAAATCTCCCAGCTGCGGGCGGATCAGAATTTCTTCCACCACTGCCCTGGGAGACAATGCATAGGCAGCCCAGATCGATTCGGCCACGTCGCCAGAATCCATAAAACGGTCTTCTGGCAGCTCGGTGCCTTTCCAGCTATCGGTATACGTCGCGCCGGGTAGAATAGCCGTTACACGTACTTTGTGGGGCTTCATTTCTTCGCGTAGCACCTTGGTCATCCCGTATAATGCGAACTTCGAAATGCAGTAAGACCCGCCATTTGGATAGGCGATAATGCTGGCTGTGGAGCAAATGGTAAAAATATGGCCCTTTTGTTGCCCCATCATGCCGGGCAAAATGCCGCGGGTGAGATGGTAGGCGCTGTACAGGTTGGTTTCCATCGTTTTTTCCAGCGTGCCCTCCGTTTCGTTATGGACTTGCCCCGGAATAAATACGCCGGTATTGTTGATAAGTACCTCCACCGGGGCGCTATGTTTGTGGATAAATGTAATGAAGGCATCCACATCAGCCCGTACCGAGAGGTCGGCCGTTAAATAAGTCAGTTTTGATTGGGGAAAACTTTCGCTGAATGTTTGTTGCAGTGCGAGCAGGTCGCTCTCGTTTCTTGCGCAGGTAATTACATCGAAGCCTTGTGCTAAAAATTTCTCTATCGCTGCCCTTCCGATCCCTTTTGTTCCACCGGTTACTACCGCTAATGGATTCATTTTTCTGATTACTTCTTTTTTTGCCTAATTTTCCCGAAAATATTGAATACAATTAAGATATCATGTCTGTAATCGGTAAATACTTCATTTTTTTAGGGACGCTGTTCGGGAAGGGCGAGAAATTATCGGTTTACTGGCGGAGGCTGATGGAGGAATGTGTAGGCATTGGCGTGAGCTCGATCTTCATCGTCGCGATCGTTTCCACGTTTATCGGCGCGGTGTCTTGTATTCAGACGGCCTATAACCTGGTCAGCCCCATTATCCCGATTTCTACTGTTGCATTGATTGTACGCGACATGGAGATACTCGAGCTCGCACCCACGATTACCTGTATTGTACTCGCCGGAAAGGTAGGCTCCAATATCGCCAGTGAGCTCGGTACCATGCGCATTACCGAGCAGATCGACGCTTTGGAAGTAATGGGGATCAACTCCTCGTCGTACCTGGTGCTTCCGAAAGTGGTAGCAGCGATGCTTACATTTCCGATGCTCGTTATTTTCTCCGCATTCCTGGGCATATTGGGCGGTTACCTGGCGGGAACACTCACCGGCGTGATCACTGAACGGGATTATTTATACGGTATCCGCGATTCCTTCGTACCCTACAATATCTTTTTCATGTGTGTGAAACCCTTCGTTTTCGGCTTCCTCATCGCCTCTATTTCCTCTTTTAAGGGATTTTTTACGTCGGGCGGTGCGTTGGAGGTGGGTAAGGCCAGCACACAGGCGGTGACCAACAGCTGTATTTCCATTCTTGTCGCAGATTACCTGCTCGCACAGCTGCTTTTGTAAGCGTTCTCAACCGGACACAAAATGATTGAAATCAATAATATCTCAAAGGCATTCAACGGTAAGGAAGTTTTAAAAGGAATTTCGGCCCAGTTTCAGAAAGGGGAAACGAACCTGATCATCGGAGGCAGCGGTACCGGTAAAAGTGTGTTGCTGAAATGCATGATCGGCCTCGTGAAGCCCGACCAGGGCAATGTGCTCTATAATGGCCGCGATTTTTACCATTGCGACAAAGAAACCCAGCAGTCGATCCGCCGTGAGATGGGCGTACTCTTCCAGGGCGGGGCATTGTTTGATTCCAAAACGGTGGAGGAGAATGTGCGCTTTCCGCTCGATATGCTTACCACTCAATCGCCCGAAGAAAAACGCGAGCGTGTGGCATTCTGTTTGCAGCGGGTAGGGCTGGAACAGGCCGCGAAACGGATGCCGTCGGAGATCAGCGGAGGGATGAAGAAGCGTGTGGGTATTGCGCGGGCTATTGTAATGAACCCGGCCTATCTGTTTTGCGACGAACCCAACTCCGGTCTCGACCCGCTCACATCGGTCAAGATCGACGAGCTGATCAAAGAGATTACGGAGGAATACAAAATCACCACCATCATCATTACCCACGATATGAACTCGGTAATGGAAATCGGGCAGAATATCATGTTCCTTTATCAGGGGAATAAACTCTGGGAGGGCGTCAACACGGACATCACCAAAACCGACGTGCCCGAACTGAAAGAATTCCTTTTCTCCAATAAACTGCTGCGCGAAATGCAGGAATAGCCTGCATTACCGCTTCCGGAACGCAGGGATATTTTTCCTTTCCAGCAAAAACACCATCACTACGCACACCGCGAACACGGTCATGTGCACCGGCACGGAAATCCACAGATTTGGTATTTTAAACATGGAGGAGGCGTAAATCAGCAGCGCACCGCCGCCGATATAGCCTATCGCAGAGGCAAGATCGTATGGCACCGGGTAATATTTTTGCCCGAAATAGTAGCAGAGCGCAAGCATCACAAAGCCGGATAATGCAAACGCGATCGCGAACCCGTGGTAGCCGATTTGTGGTACAAGCACGAAGCTGGTCGCGATGGTAATGCCTGCACCTGTGAGCGTGAGCCAGGTTCCGTACTGCGTTTTATCGGTTAGTTTGAACCACGTAGCGAGGTTGTAATACACACCCAGGAACAGATAGCCTGCCAGCAACCAGGGCACCACGCCCAGGCCTTCGTGATAGATCTTCTTTTTCAGGAACAACTTGGCGAAAAGGTCGAGGTTCAGGCATATGCCCACCCACATGAGCACGCATATGATGATAAAATACTTGGTAACCTTCGCGAATACCGGCGGCGCGTTCTTGTCCTCGCCTTTGGAGAAGAAAAAGGGCTCCGCGGCATATTTGAATGCCTGGATCGCCAGGTTCATGAAGATCGACAGCTTATAGCATTGCACGTAAATACCGATGGCGGTTTCGTTGCTGCGGCCGGGATAGAAGCCCTGCGGCAACAGAAACTGAATGAACGCCCGGTCGAAGAGCATATTCAATACACCGCCTATATTCATAATCAATACAGGGAATGCGTAAACCCAAACAGGTTTGAAAAGGTTGCTATTGAATACAAACCGGAAGTCGGCGAATTCCCTACGGAGCATCCAGAAGAACGCCAGGTTGGCGATCAGGTTGGCGAGTACAATATAATCCGGTGCGTGCAGCGGGTTGTAAAACAGGTCTACGGCCGGTTGCAGGAATGTCAGGTATTTTCCGGCATGAATGTCGCGGCAGACAAGCAGGAAGAACAAGTTCAGGAAGATGTTGATGAGGATGTTGGTAACCCGGATGATCACGAACTTTTTACCCTTGCCTTCTAGCCGTAGCCTTGCGAACGGGATCGATACAATGCCGTCGGTGGCCATGATGATCGCGAACATCTGCACGATCGAAGCGGAATCCGGGTATTTGATCAGCTCGGCGATGGGCCCGGCAAAAACGAACATGAACGTGGAACAGAGCAGGCTGACCACGATCACCGCGCTTAATATCAGGTCGTAATACTGCTTCCGGTCCTTCTCCTCGCGTGCGAAGCGGAAGAATGCCGTTTCCATACCGAATGTGTAAAGCACGAGCGCCAGGCCGGCGTAGGCAAATAACTGCCCTTGTGCGGCGATTTGCTGAGGTTCAAAAAGCTTGGTATGCAGGGCCACCAGCAGGTAGTTCAAAAAGCGGCCCAGCATGGTGCTGATGCCGTAGGTGGCGGTTTCACTGGCCAGTTTTTTCAGTACGCTCATTCAATGCGGGATTTTCCTTCGCAAATATAGAAGAGTAACTGCCAATAAACGGAAAAGGCCCTTCCCGTTTGAGGAGAAGGGCCTGTGGTTTTTTATCGTCAACCTCGGACATCCGAGATAATACTGTCAACTACGCGCTCGATACGCTTCCAGCCTTCGTCAGTTTGAAGGTCCACGTCAAGCATTTTTTCACGATAATCAGAGGAGATAGTCAAAAAATAAATGCCTGCTGAAATGAATGCGATTAACGCGCTGGTGTCATTGTAATAGGGCAGGTCGCCTATTTTGCTGAGGATACGCGTCGCAATCTGGTTGCGGGCGTCTGATAGCATCGACTTTCCGGTTCCGATCTCCCAGCGGAGCAGGTCACGCGTAGCTTTACGCTGGCGCAGATCGTTAGTGAAAGTGTGCATGAGGGACGTGAGAGCTTTGTTCCGTTCTTCCGGTGTTAGCTCCGGGATGTTGTCAATGTAATCTGTGCTGAGGGTTGACGTGTACTCTCCCGACCTGACGTATTGTTCCATCAGGCCATCTACGCTTTCAAAGTACCTGTAAATCAGGACTTTGTTGACTCCGGCAGTGCGGGCGATCAAATTTACGCCCACTTTTTCGGTGCCATGTTGTTCAATTACTTCGCCGACCGCCTTGAGTATTTTACTCTTCGTGCGCTCGCGATCACGCTTTTTTACTTTTTCTACTTTCATATGGGTGCTGTTTAGGTTAAAACATAGTAAATGTAACATTTCATATCCAAATTTTATAGCAGAAAAGTTACATTAAGTAACCAAATTTTTAAAAAGGTTTCCTTAATGTCACCGTAAGGTCGCAAAAAGTTGGAAATGCTATTAAATGGCCTTTTACCCTCCGAAATTTGGAAGAATTCTAAGGTTAGGAGTGAGAATGGGATGGAAACAAAAAAGAGCTCATTGAAAAATGAGCTCTTCGATTACTGTTGGCCGACAAGGACTCGAACCCTGAATAAGACAACCAAAATGTCCTGTGTTACCATTACACCATCGGCCAAAACCGTAAACAGTGGTGCAAAAGTAATGGGAGTAGAGTAATGTGTCAAGCTTTTTGGGAAAAAAATTAAATACTTTTTAGCTCAACGTTGCTAGCGATCTTTTTTACAAGGCCTTGCAAAACTTTGCCCGGGCCCGATTCGATGAAGATTTCTGCGCCGTCGGCCACCATTTGCTCCACAGACTGAGTCCATCTTACCGGAGCGGTGAGCTGCGAGATCAGATTTTCTTTAATAACGGCTACTTCTGTGGCCGGCTTGGCATTCACATTCTGATAAACGGGGCAAATAGGCTGCTCGAATTGTGCCGCGTTGATAGCCGCTGCGAGTTCCTCACGGGCTGGCTCCATCAATGGCGAGTGAAATGCACCGCCCACGGGAAGTACCAAAGCACGTTTTGCGCCCGCGGCTTTCAGCAGTTCATTGGCGCGCTCTACACCTTCGATGGTTCCCGAAATCACCACTTGTCCCGGGCAGTTATAGTTCGCCGGTACGACGATCTCATTCGTAATGCCGGCGCAGATTTCTTCGATCACGTTGTCGGCAAGGCCCAGGATCGCAGCCATCGTCGACGGGCGGATTTCGCAGGCTTTCTGCATGGCCGCCGCGCGTTTTGCTACGAGCGAGAGGCCGTCTTCGAATGAAAGGGCTCCGGCAGCAACCAAAGCGGAGAATTCGCCCAGCGAGTGGCCCGCTACCATGTTCGGTGCGAAATCGGGTGTGATTTTCGCCAGAATCACGGAGTGGATAAATATCGCCGGCTGGGTCACATTGGTTTGTTTCAGCTCCTCGTCGGTGCCTTCGAACATGATTTTCGTGATCTCAAAACCGAGGATTTCATTCGCCTTTTCAAACAGTGCCTTGGCGGAGTCGGAACTTTGGTAAAGATCCAGACCCATTCCTTTGAACTGCGAGCCCTGACCAGGGAAAACATATGCCGTTTTCATATGGATGATTTATGGTTATTCATGATGAAACAAAAAGCCCGGTAAAAAACCGGGCTACAAAGGAAATACTTGAATGTGAAAGAAAAAAGAATCTACCGCAGCAGCTGCACCCATCCTTTCATGGTCACAGGTACACTTTGTTTTTGCGACGACTCGAAATAGATTTTTACTTCATAATAATACTGCCCTGCTGCAAGGTCTTTTCCGCCATTGGTTTTGCCGTCCCAGTTGATGTTTACATCCTTGGTAGAGTACACCAATGCACCCCAGCGGTTGTAGGCCTTGAATTCCAGTGATTGAACAAATGCGGGGCATTCCAATGGTTGGAACGTGTCGTTTTTGTTGTCGCCATTGGGTGTAAAAACGTTTGGCAATACAAACATCGGGCAGTTATCGCGGCACACGGTATTGCTCGGCGCACTTTCACTTCCGAAGCGGTTAACGGCCGTTACATAATAGCATCCTGCAAATGAAGCGAGCCCCGTATGGTCGAAGCTGGTTTGCAGCGGTGAAGGCGGGGTGGTGACAGTGGCGATCAATATAGGTGAGTCACCCTCATATCTTGCATAATAGACCCTGTAAGCGGTTACGAGCGGGTCGCAGTCTTTTCCACCTACCTGGGCAGGATACTCCCATGTCAAATGGTTGGTAAATCCTGATGGGGTACAAAATGCTTCCGGATGCGCTCTGAGCGAGTCGCAATTGAGCGGGTCGAGGGTTAGCACCGGCGGACAAGGCCTGGTGGTATCCGACGAGGAAACGCAAAGTATCTGCGAGAAGTTGTAAAGTACCGAAGGCTTGATCTGACTGTTGTTGTAAGAGCCTACCGTTTCTACCTTATAACAATAGGTAACGTCCTTCACAATGGTCACATTCACTGTTCCGTCGGCGGCATATTTATCGGTACCATCATCGACGTAGGTAAATGTCTGCGGTCCGGTGACGGCAACTTCGGCAATGCGGTTGAAAGTCCCCGGCTTTGTTTTATCCTCCCGGTACACACGGTGCACGCGGTTGCCATTGTCCCAGGGCACGAGCGCTGTCCATTTCAATCCTACCTGATTGGGCTGGGCCGCGGCCTGTTCGAGCCTTACGGAGCTGGCCGTTTCGGTTTCGTCGAACTTGGTGAGCTGTCCGTTTACCGTGGTGTAATATTCAAGTTTGTAATTGTAGGCATTGGCCTCCGTGTTCAACCCCTTATCGACAAAAAGCGTGTCGGCGGCTCCCGGTGTGAGGTTGGTGTTGATGTCGGCTATTTTGGTGAAAGCGGTACCATTTTGCCCGGTAGCTCTGTAAAGGCGGTACTGAGCAGGCAGCCCGGTTGCGGTGGCTGGTCTGATCCACTTCACGGTGATCTGTCCTCTGGTGGTGCTGGTAGAATCAATAGTCACATTGGTAATAACCGGCATGGCCAATGGGAGGTTAAGGCAATATTCCGCGGAAGCAAGGCTTTCCCCGCCACCGATCAGGTAACCTGGGTCGGTAGGGCTGGCGCCTGGCCTAGGGAACAGGGCCACGATGCGGTAGGAATATGAAACACCTGCCCGGAGGCCTTCACCGCCGTTGTTGTCCAGGAAGGTAGTTTGGTTAATATCCACCCTTCCTATTTCTTCGTACCCCGAGCCGGCAGGAATACCCGGGCTACACACATCCTCTTGAAGGTCTGTACATTTTTCGGCCCTGTAAATAGCGATTTTGGCTCCTGCAATCTGGCATTTATAGGCATCCCAGTTGAGGCGATAGGCCGTTCCGGTAGGATCGGAAACGGCGGTGCCCTTTAAACCAGTCGGTTTTGGTCCGTAGACTTTAATGTTCACGGTGGTCATGTCGACCAGCTTCCGGAACAGAGACGGGTTAGGGACACTCGGACCCGGCGCATCTTCCACTTTAAAAAGGACATCGTAAGCTTCCAGACGGATATGGGCGCAAGAGGTTTGCCACGTAAACAGACCATTGACGGTACCCTGGGCGCCCTGATTGGCAACCGTAAACTTCGCAACGGCCGGGGGAATCAGAGATGCTTCATAAACACCGCCCGACGATGTGAGCGTAAGTTTGTCGCCATTCTTATCCGTAGCTGTTACGGGCTGGTTGATCAGCGTGCCGGCCTCGACGCAAATATCGTCCAGAGGCTTAATCACCGGCCGGTCGTTGCGGGCGTCTTCGACGATGATCTGCATGTCGCGGACGATCTGCCCGATGAGCACGCCGTCCCGCCATTCTTCGACGACAAATGCGACGTTATAATACCCTTTCGTAACAGGCGCGTCCCAAATCAGGTCGCCGGTGATCCGGTTGATACCGAAAGTGGCAGGTGATGCGCCTGCTTCTGTGGACCCCGGAGGTGTTACCATGTTGGGATCCTTGTATTGCAAATTGATACCTGTGCCCTTTACACCGCTTCTTTGGGGGATAAACATCCGGTAAGCAAGGCTATCGCCATCGGCATCGAATGCGCCGGGATTGTGGATGTAACGCTGTCCTACCGCCGCCACATCGATGGGCGCATTGAGCAGTACAGGCGTTTGGTTCTTTCCGAAATTGGAATTGATTTCCAGGATCGTGCTCACATAGAAGTTCAGGTTCTGTGTGGGCGGCGGACCGATGTTGAGTACGTTGTTGTTCCGGTTGTCCTCTTCGAAGGAAATGCGGTATTGCCCTGCCGAACGGAAGGTGTAATTAATAATGTAGGTATTCTGCGTCGTGTTGTTTCCAATGTTTGGAATTGGCTGAATACGAGGCGCTTCTATGACGTCAACGGTGGAGGTTTCGGTGATTCTCGGAGGGCCGATCGTGAAGAATACCGAATTCTGAGCATTGGCAGCCCCTTCGCCATTCTGCATATCAAAATAGGCTGTGAGCTTTATCTCGTAGGTGTGGACTGACGAGCCTGCGGGAGAAAGCCTGCGGGCAGTGATCTCGCCCGCGCGTATGTGCGTAGCCATGGCTTGAAAGCCACTGCACAGCAAAGCCAGGAAGAACAGGTATAATGGGATTCGTAAAACAGAGCGCATAAATCTGTGTCGAGCTAATAATGATAGGGAGGTAATGGCAGGGGCCATTTCTCCTGTCAGGTACGTTAAATCAACGAAAATTCAGGTAAAAATGTGTGCTTTGGGAATGAATATAATGTGTCGCTTTGTAAACATACAAAACAACTTTATAAATCATGTACGAATTGTAACAAAGTCCCAAAGCAGCACAAATAGCGCTCTGATGTGATTTTGTATTGCTATCTCAGCAATTGTACCCAGCCTTTCATGCTGGTCTCCGTGCCTTGTTTTTTAGAAGATTCGAAATAGATGGTTACTTCATAATAATATTGCCCCGCTGCAAGGTCTTTTCCGCCATTGGTTTTGCCGTCCCAGTTGATGTTTACATCCTTGGTAGAGTACACCAATGCACCCCAGCGGTTGTAAGCCTTGAATTCCAGTGATTGAACAAATGCGGGGCATTCCAATGGCTGGAACGTGTCGTTTTTGTTGTCGCCATTGGGCGTAAAAACGTTTGGCAATACAAACATCGGGCAGTTATCGCGGCACACGGTGTTACTTGGCGCACTTTCACTTCCGAAGCGGTTAACGGCCGTTACATAATAGCATCCTGCAAATGAAGCGAGCCCCGTATGGTCGAAGCTGGTTTGCAGCGGTGAAGGCGGGGTGGTGACAGTGGCGATCAATATAGGTGAGTCACCCTCATATCTTGCATAATAGACCCTGTAAGCGGTTACGAGCGGGTCGCAGTCTTTTCCACCTACCTGGGCAGGATACTCCCATGTCAAATGGTTGGTAAATCCTGATGGGGTACAAAATGCTTCCGGATGCGCTCTGAGCGAGTCGCAATTGAGCGGGTCGAGGGTTAGCACCGGCGGACAAGGCCTGGTGGTATCCGACGAGGAAACGCAAAGTATCTGCGAGAAGTTATAAAGTACCGAAGGCTTGATCTGACTGTTGTTGTATGAACCCACCGTTTCCACTTTATAACAATAGGTAGAGTCCTTGACGATGGTCACGTTCACTGTTCCGTCGGCGGCATATTTATCGGTACCATCATCGGAATAAACAAATGTCTGCGGCCCCTTTACGGCAACTTCGGCAATGCGGTTGAAAGTCCCCGGCTTTGTTTTATCCTCCCGGTACACACGGTGCACGCGGTTGCCATTGTCCCAGGGTACGAGCGCGGTCCATTTCAATCCTACCTGATTGGGCTGGGCCGCGGCCTGTTCGAGCCTTACGGAGCTGGCCGTTTCTGTTTCGTCGAACTTGGTGAGCTGTCCGTTTACTGTGGTGTAGTATTCAAGTTTGTAATTGTAGGCATTGGCCTCAGTGTTCAACCCCTTATCGACAAAAAGCGTGTCGGCGGCTCCCGGTGTGAGGTTGGTGTTGATGTCGGCTATTTTGGTGAAAGCGGTACCATTTTGCCCGGTAGCTCTGTAAAGGCGGTACTGAGCAGGCAGCCCGGTTGCGGTGGCTGGTCTGATCCACTTCACGGTGATCTGTCCTCTGGTGGTGCTGGTAGAATCAATAGTCACATTGGTAATAACCGGCATGGCCAATGGGAGGTTAAGGCAATATTCCGCGGAAGCAAGGCTTTCCCCGCCACCGATCAGGTAGCCTGGGTCGGTAGGGCTGGCGCCTGGTCTTGGGAACAGGGCCACGATGCGGTAGGAATATGAAACACCTGCCCGGAGGCCTTCACCACCGTTGTAGTCCAGGAATGTGGTTTGGTTAATATCCACCCTTCCAATTTCTTCGTAACCAGAGCCGGCAGGAATACCCGGCCTACACACATCCTCTTGAAGGTCTGTACATCTTTCGGCCCTGTAAATAGCGATTTTGGCTCCTGCAATCTGGCATTTATAGGCATCCCAGTTGAGGCGATAGGCCGTTCCGGTAGGATCGGAAACGGCGGTGCCCTTCAATCCTGTCGGTTTTGGCCCGTAGACCCGGATATTAAATGACGTCATGTCGGCCAGTTTCCTAAACAGCGAGGGATTTGGAAAGGTGGGCGATGGGCCATCTTCCACTTTGAACAGCACGCCATAAGGGCCCATCCGAATATGGTCACAGGATGTTTGCCATAGGAACGTCCCGGTAACGCTGCCCTGGGCGCCCTGGTTGGCAACAGTGAAAGTAGCAAGCGGAGGTTTGATCAATGTAGCATCGTACGTGCCGCTCGCGGACGTAAGTGTCAGCTTGTCGCCGTTTTTATCTGTTGCAACAACCTTCTGGTTAATCAGCGTTCCTGCTTCGACGCAAATGTCCTGTAACGGGGGCAAAACGGGTCGGTCGTTGCGTGCGTCTACCACGATGATCTGCATGTCGCGGACGATCTGCCCGATGAGCGCGCCATCGCGCCATTCTTCCACGACAAATGCCACATTATAATATCCTTTAGTGACGGGAGCGTCCCAGATAATGTCGCCGTTTATGCGGTTAATGCTGAATGTCGCGGGGGAAGCACCGGCCTCGGTCTGGCCGGGTGGGGTCGTCAGGTTTGGATCGTTATATTCAAGATTCATACCCAAGCCGTTGGTTCCTGCGCGCTGGGGGACAAACATCCGGTAGGCAATGCTGTCGCCATCGGCATCGAACGCGCCGGGGTTGTGGATGTAACGCTGGCCCACAGCCGCGAGGTCGATAGGAGCGTTGCGGAGAACCGGCGTTCGGTTCAAGCCGAAAGCGGCATTGATTTCCAGCGTCGTGCTCACGTAAAAGTTAAGGCTATTGGTGGGCTTCGGCCCGATGTTCAGCACACTTTGGTTGCGTGCATCCTCTTCTACGGAAATGCGGTAGGCGCCCGTTGTCCGGAATGTGTAGACGGCAATGTAAACGTTCTGGGTAGTATTGTTGCCGATATCGACAATCGGCGGGATCCTAGGCGCTGTAATGAACTCCGGCTCCCCGGTCCCCGTCGTGTTGTTGATCGTAAAAACGACCTGATCCTGGCGGTTGGCGGCATCTGGCCCGCTCACCATATCGAAATAGCCGGTGAGTTTGATTTCGTAGGTAGGCGATGAGAGCGAGAGTCTTCTCGCCGTGATTTCCCCTGCCCGAAAGTGTGTGGCAAAAACCTGGCCGAACGGCGCTGTCAGCATCAGGATTGCAGTAAGAATCCGGAAAAATAGAGGTTTGGGCATGGGTAGGTCCGTTAGTCGTTCGGTGATGTAACAACTCAACGAAACACATGTTTGAAAATGTGTGCTACTCGGTTACAAAATAGTTGGAAAGAATGTGCTGAGGCGTTCGCCCTGAGCGTCTTGCTTTTGCAAAGGCTAATCAGTCTAAATAATTCTTAATAATGATTATAAATAAACGGCGCGGTTTGCAAAAATGGAAGGGATTCTTTGTCTCGCTAACGTTTGTGATATACCTTTGAAAGGTTCTAAATATACCTCATTTTTTTGCACTAAAACCATTCGTTTTTGATTATGTCGTGGTTTTCACAAACGTTAACGAGCTCTATCGGTAAAAAACTTCTGATGGCTCTTACCGGACTTTTTTTGATTAGCTTTCTGGTCATTCATGCCACTATCAACGCCATGATTTTCTACAATGATGGCGGCGAGACTTTCTCCCACTGGGGGCATTTCATGGGTACTAACCCAATTATACGTACGCTTGAAATAGGCCTGGTGGCGGGTTTTCTGATCCATATCATTGATGGTTTGATGCTCTGGAAAAGTAACCGCGACGCCCGTCCGGTGAAATATGCTGTCAACAATGCAGCAGCGAACAGCACGTGGTATTCGCGCAGCATGGGTTTGCTCGGAACATTGCTTCTGATTTTCCTTGTAATTCACACCTCGCATTTCTGGATTCCCAATCGTTCCAACCAGTTTGCAACCGGCGAAGAACTAAACCTCTACCAGATGATGCTCGAAACTTTCCAGAACCCGGTTGTGGTACTGATTTACGTGCTAGGCTGCATTTCGCTCTTCTGGCATTTGCTCCACGGTTTCAAAAGTGCATTCCAGTCGCTGGGCCTCAACCACGTGAAATACAACGGTGCGATTTCCTTCGTGGGGACTGCATTCTCGATCATCGTGCCGATCCTCTTTGCATTAATGCCGATCTCGATCTACCTCGGCTGGGTGAAGTAATCCCGATAGCGTCTTATTTCTAAATTTTCGATTAAATAATATTTGATATATGGCAACGTCATCTCGTCTGGATGCCAGAATACCACAAGGACCACTCGAAAGTAAATGGAGCAAATACCGCTCGTCGGTTCCGCTTGTCAACCCCGCCAACAAACGTAATCTCGAAATTATCGTTGTAGGGACAGGACTTGCCGGTGCTTCTGCCGCAGCTACGCTCGCCGAGCTCGGTTATAAAGTGAAAGCTTTCTGTTTTCAGGATTCCCCACGCCGTGCGCACTCGATTGCAGCACAAGGAGGGATTAACGCAGCAAAAAACTACCAGAATGACGGTGACTCGGTTTACCGTCTTTTTTATGATACCATCAAAGGAGGTGACTACCGTGCGCGTGAAGCGAACGTACACCGCCTGGCCGAAGTTTCGGGTAACATTATCGACCAATGCGTAGCGGCAGGTGTGCCTTTCGCACGTGAGTACGGCGGTTTGCTATCCAACCGTTCGTTCGGTGGAACGCAGGTACAGCGTACATTCTACGCAGCCGGCCAAACGGGCCAGCAGCTGTTGCTGGGAGCATACTCCGGTTTGCAGCGCCAGGTAGGTATGGGTACGGTTAAAATGTACAATCGCCACGAAATGCTCGACGTCGTGAACATCGACGGCAAATGCCGCGGGATCATCGCCCGTAACCTGATCACAGGCGAGATCGAAAGACACGGTGGCCATGCGGTATTGCTTTGCACAGGTGGTTACGGTAACGTTTTCTACCTTTCTACCAATGCAATGGGTAGCAACGTAACCGCAGCATGGAAGGCCCACAAACGTGGTGCATTCTTTGGTAACCCTTGCTTTACCCAAATTCACCCGACTTGTATCCCGGTTTCGGGCGAGCACCAGTCGAAACTGACGCTGATGTCGGAGTCGCTGCGTAACGACGGTCGTATCTGGGTCCCTAAGAAAAAAGACGACAACCGCCCGGGTAATGCAATTCCCGAGGACGAGCGCGATTACTACCTCGAACGCCGTTACCCTGCATTCGGTAACCTCGTACCGCGTGACATCGCGTCGCGTGCGGCGAAGGAGCGTTGCGATGCCGGCTACGGTGTAGGAACTTCCAAACTGGCCGTTTACCTCGATTTCGCTGCGGCGGTGGAGCGTTACGGACGTGCGGAAGCCAACAAGAACAACATTCACAATGCCTCCGATGCCGACATTATCACGTGGGGTAAAGCCGTTGTGAAAGAAAAATATGGTAACCTCTTCGATATGTATAAGCAAATCACGGGTGAAGATCCGTACGAAGTGCCTATGCGTATCTATCCTGCGGTGCACTACACGATGGGCGGCCTTTGGGTTGACTACAACCTGATGACCACCGTACCCGGCTTGTACTCACTGGGAGAGGCCAACTTCTCCGACCACGGTGCCAACCGCCTCGGTGCTTCGGCATTGATGCAGGGCTTGGCCGACGGATATTTCGTGATCCCTTACACCATCGGCGCTTACCTGGCGAGCGAAATCCGTACCGGAAAAATCTCCACCGACCACGAAGCATTCGTGAAAGCGGAAGCAGAGGTGAAAGAGCGTATCGACACATTGCTGCGCAT
Source organism: Dyadobacter sp. BE31 (assembly GCF_031457695.1). Classification (NCBI taxonomy): domain Bacteria; kingdom Pseudomonadati; phylum Bacteroidota; class Cytophagia; order Cytophagales; family Spirosomataceae; genus Dyadobacter; species Dyadobacter sp. BE31. The sequence continues at coordinate 1,923,226 of NZ_JAVDXA010000001.1, read as the reverse complement.
TCAGGGTAAAACTTCTCCCGAGCTTTTCCACCGCCGTTTGGGCAAGATCATGTGGGAAAAATGTGGTATGGCACGTAATGCGGAAGGTTTGAAAGAAGCGATCCAGGAAATTCGTCAGTTGAGAAAAGATTTCTGGTCGGACGTGAAAGTAATGGGCACTGCCAACTACTTCAACCCCGAACTCGACAAGGCGAACCGCGTTGCGGACTTCATCGAACTCGGTGAGCTGATGTGTATCGACGCTTTGGACCGTAACGAATCATGCGGTGGCCACTTCCGGGAAGAATACCAGACCGAAGAAGGCGAAGCATTGCGCGACGACGAAAATTATATGTATGTATCGGCCTGGGAACACAAAGGACCCGAGCAATGGGAGCTTCACAAAGAGGAACTCGTTTACGAAAACATCAAAATCGCTCAACGCAGCTACAAATAAGAAACCTCCGGTGGCACGGATTTATGCCACGCTAAAAAGTTGTATCAGAAATAAAGAATATAGGTATGGAAGGAAATATGAGGTTGTCTCTGAAAGTGTGGAGACAAAGCAATACAGACGCAGCGGGAGGTTTCGAAGACTACAAGCTGGACAACGTTTCCCCTGATATGTCATTTCTTGAAATGTTCGATGTCCTCAATGAGCAGCTCATCGAAGAAGGAAAGGAACCTGTTGCATTCGACCACGACTGTCGCGAAGGTATTTGCGGGATGTGTTCGATGTATATCAATGGCCGTCCGCACGGGCCTCTGCGCGGGGTAACTACCTGCCAGCTGCACATGCGTTCGTTCAAAGACGGTGATACCATCGTGGTAGAGCCTTGGAGAGCACAGGCATTCCCGGTGATCAAAGACCTCGTGGTAGACCGCGACGCATTCGACCGCGTGATCTCTGCCGGTGGTTTTATTTCTGTGAACACGGGTAATGCGCAGGATGCCAACTCACTGCCGATCGCGAAAGAAGCAGCGGACGACGCATTTGCTGCGGCAGCTTGTATCGGTTGCGGCGCTTGCGTGGCAGCTTGTAAAAATGCTTCTGCGATGCTTTTCGTATCTGCCAAAATCTCCCAGCTGGCATTGTTGCCGCAAGGACAGGCAGAACGCAGCATCCGCGCGGAGAAAATGGTCGCTCAAATGGACGCAGAAGGCTTCGGAGCCTGCACTAACACCGGTGCCTGCTCAGCAGAATGCCCTAAGGAAATCAGCCTCGAAAACATCGCCCGCATGAACCGCGAGTACATCGGCGCGAAGTTCTCTTCTTCGGCGGTTTAAAATAGATTAAATGCAAATGCAGGGTAGTCGGGATCGGCTGCCCTGTTTTTGTTTTTGAGGGGTGGCCTTGAATCTGTTAGTGTTTCAAAATGTTTATATTGCAATAGGTAAGGAAACAACAACATGGATACGATAGAATTGAGATACAAGCCTCTGCGTCTTGACGATGATGAATTCTACGAGTTTTGTCGGGAGAATGATCAACTCAAAATAGAGAGGGATAGCGAGGGAACGATCTATATTATGTCAAATACTGGCGGAACTACGGGAATACTGAATTCGATCATCAACTACTGTTTGATGTATTGGCATCGTTCCACTAAGTTGGGATTCGTTTTTGATTCTTCCACGGCTTTCCGATTACCCAATACCTCAGTTAGGTCGCCTGACGTTGCCTGGGTTTCGGCTGAGCGGTGGGAGCTTTTGACAGGGGCTGAAAAAAAGAAATTCCCTCCTATATGCCCCGATTTTGTGATAGAACTGCTTTCGGAGAATGACGATCTGAAAACCATTCAAAAAAAAATGCAGATAGAATGGATGGCTAATGGATGCAAACTCGCCTGGCTGATTGATCCGGAGAGAGAAACGACATATGTTTATCGACCAAATGAAGACGTAAAGATTTTCCGAGGTTTTGATAAGAAACTATCAGGAGAAGAAGTACTTACAGGTTTTGATTTTGATTTGAGTGAATTAAAAATATAGACTTGTTTATACCAAAAAGAGCGAAGCAGACGATCATCCGACCGTCTGCTTCGCTCTTTTATTTCAATTCAGGAACTACTACTTCTTCTTGGTAGTATCAGCCGGAGCAGCTGCTTTGCCTGAGTTTTTATATTCTTTGTTCAAACCGTCGATGATCTTCTGGGTTACGTCCAGTGACGGGTTTGCGAATAGGATACCGCCGCCCAAAGAGTAGCCGAGAACGTACTCATAGCCGTTTTCCTTGTTGTATTTGTCGATGTAAGAACGGATGTTTTTGTAGAGTTCTTCATTCTTTTTAGCCTCTTCCTGGCCCAGCGCTTGCGCCGACTGATCGCGGTAGGCTACGAGGTCCTGCTGCTTTTTCATGAGCTGCGCTTCTGTGGAGCGGGCTTGCTCGGGAGTCATGGTTGCTGCGCGTTGCTGGAAGAAAGCGACTTCATTTTGCAAAGAGCGTCCTTTGGTAGTCAGCTCGTTTTCAAGCTGGAAATTCTTGTTTTCAAGCTCTTTTCTGGTATCCTTGAAGAAATCGTAGTTTTTCAGAAGTGAATCCACCTGAACGTAAACAGTGCGGCGGCCTTCCACTACTGCACCATCTGCGGCTGCACCGGCGTCTGACGATTTGCTTGAAAAATGAAGGAAGAATAACACCGCCACAGCAAGCGAAAGGACGACGTTCCAGATCAATGAAGTATTGTTGTTCACGTTTTTAAGGTTTATTGTTTTTGAACGAGCCGCAAAGATAATGATTTGTGTTTAAGTACAATGAATAAGTGGCGATGGCGAGTCCAGGACGAAACTTTCAGGCGCCAGGGCCTGACAGCGGCGCCGGATGCCTGCGAAAGAGCTGCCGGACCCAATACCCGGCAAGACCAGAAAATCCGCCAACAAGACCACCAATGAGTCCCGTAACGAGCAATAACAGAATGCCGTTCGGCAGCATGAATATCTTCGCTACGCGATCGGACAAGGCTCCGTCGGAAATGAAATGCTGGTAATACCCGTAGAGCAGCCAGGGCACGGCAATGCCGCCGAAGCCCGTCCAGAAGGTACCCGGTGAGCCGGCGGGCCGCCAGAAAAGAATCACGAACGGAACGATGGCGATCACCCACCACGGGGCGAATATTTGGAGAATGGCCGACAGAATGGCTATGATGAAGAAGTTCATAAATCCGGGTTAACGTTTTTGCAATACAAGACTCGACGCGAGGTGTGGCACTTTCTGATCCGGCGATGTGAGGAAAATCAGCTCGTTGAGCTCCCCCTTCTCCCATTTTTTCAACAGATTGAGATAATAGGGGCTTCCCGGATTGCCCGATTGTCCCCCCGGATAAATGCCGTAAGCACGTGGCGTTGGCCCGAGCTCGACTACCATCCTCCACGAGGGCCCTTTACGCTTCGTCATCGCATTCACAATGCTGCTGCCACCGCCCGTCACCAGCGGTGGGGCATTGAATGGCTTGATACTGCGGCTCAAATGCCTTATTTCAGCGTCTTTCACCTTCGACCATTGCCATTCGGGGCTCATAGCGCCTTTTCGCTTGGTGAGCGTGTCAAGCGAGGCGTTGAAACTCTGGTAAACTACGTCGGGTAACGTCTCTTTTTCGGGAGTATTCACATTATCGAACCATTTTTCGTTCGGCTGCTTCAAAATCAGGTACAACGTCCGGTCACGGGAGGGATATTCCATTGGAGCTTCGGGTGAGGCGAAATCGTCGTTCCAAATGGCCTGGCCCAGCAACGGGAACCAGGTTTCGAAGATCGACGCCGCGATGGACTCGGGCGAGTTTTGGTAATTCCAGTTCGAGAGCAGGATATGGGCCGCTTTTTGTTTCGGTGTTAAGGGGCGGGTTTCGAGAATGCTTAACAACCTGGGCAGTAATGTACGTGCTAACACGCTGAAATTGTCGTTTTGCAGCATCCGGAGGCTGTCGGCGTTGGCGTTGGTCATCGCTTGCAGCCGCTCGTTAATGCGGATACCACGCTCGGAAGGTGCAAAACTCCAGTTGATATAATAAGGATAAGTAGTATCGGCAGACGACTGGTTGGCACTGCTTACAAAACCCCTTGGCGGATTTTTCACAAACGGGTTTTGTTCGGCCGGAATCCAGCCGTGCCAGTCGTCGGCAGGCGAGGAGCCGTCCAGCAGGAATTTGCCTTGTTCCTTATATTTCAAAGGTATTTTCCCGTTCACGGTGATGGCGATGTTCTTCTCATTGTCGGCAAAAACGAAGTTTTGTGCAGGGCCCACATAGTTGGTCAAAGCCTTGCGGTAGTCGTCATAGGTTTTGGCCTTGTTGAGCTCATAAAAGGTAATAAAGCTGTTGCCCGGCTCATGGCCGATCCATTTGATGGCCAGGTTAGGCAATTCTCCGAAAGTGCCGTCAGAGTCGGTCACCGGTCCGTGATGGGTGTAAATGATCTGCTCCCGGTAAGGCTTCAACTGGCCTTTGACATGGATAATCTCCTCGCGCTTATGCGTGGGTTTCCATTGGTTATCATGCCAATAGAAATTCCGGTATTCATTTTTGAATTTGATTTTATACAAATCGAAAACATCCGCATCCACGTTGGTAACGCCCCATGCGACGCGCTCGTTGAAACCAATGATCACACTCGGAATGCCCGGCAGAGACACGCCGTACACGCTCATATCCGGCGAATGCAACTGCACCTGATACCAGATCGACGGCAGCGACAGTTCGAGGTGCGGGTCGTTGGCGAGGATCGGATAGCCGGTAATGGATTTTTCGGCCCCTACCGCCCAGTTGTTACTGCCGATTCCTTCTTCTTTGGGCGCCCTCGGGGGTAATGTGGTCAGAGATTTTGAGGACACCAAGTTGCTGTCGCCCGGTACCATCGGCGGAACGGCCTTTGGAATGGGAAGTTTAGGGAAGTCCCAGGCGGTGCCGGAGGGGATAATCGGGCTTTCCTGCAACATCGGGTAGTCGGGGAAAAGCTGTGCGATGGTTTCCCGGCCGTACTTTTTCAATGCATTGGTCATAGCCAGCTCGTTCGAGCGCCCCGCGAGCGTGAGCGTCATCTGTTCGAGCATGTACATGGTGTTAATCGGCTTCCAGGGCTCCGGTTTATATCCTAATAGTTTAAATTCGATAGGATAGTCCTTTGGGGCCAGTTGCCGGATAAATGCATTGACACCCGCCGTGTATCCGAGCAATGCCTCTCTCGACCGGGGATCGGTCATGGCCACTTTCAGGTTAGCCTCCGCGCCGTAACCCATGCCCAGGCGACGACTTTGCTGATCGAGCGTGAGTGTTGCCGGGCCGAGTATTTCAGAAAGCCGGCCTGCGGCGGCTCGGGTTTGCAAATCCATTTGCCATAGTCGGTCCTTGGCGGTAATGTAGCCCTGCGCGTAAAAAAGGTCGAAGTCGTTTTTGGCAAAAATGTGCGGCACGCCGGAGTCGTCGAAGCGGATCGTCACCTCATCGCGCAGGCTGTCGAGTTGCAGGGTTACGCGCGTTTTGGGGTCAATAACCTCCTCACTGTTCTGCCATAACCCGCAAAAAGGGCTCAGGAAGGGCCCCAATGCAGGTGCGGGTGCCCACGGCTTGTCCAGCACATACACGAGCCCGGCAGTGATTGCGATAAACAGGATTGCCTTTACGAACTTCATATGGAGGATGTTGAGTGCTTTTATTTGAAAAAGACATTATTCCGAAACGGCCTGCACCATGGCCTCGATCAGTTCGAGATCCGAATACATGACCGATTTTTCATCCGGAATTTCCCCGGCCATTGAAATGCCCTCCGGGAAGAACTTCTGACGTGCAGGACGGAATTTTTTGGCGGTCAAATGTAATGCATGCACCCCGGCGGCTTTCAGTTCGGCTGCGTTGTTGTGGTTTACGCCGCCACCTGCCATGATTTCAATTTTTCCATCGGCTTCTCTTGCGAGCTTACCGAGCAATTCCGTTGCCTGAATGGCCGAAGGTTTCTGACCGGAAGTAAGAATACGCTCGGCTCCGGTCGCGATAATATCTTTCAGCGCTTTCATCGGATCGGGCGTGAGGTCAAATGCGCGATGGAAGGTTACTTTTAGTGGTGCTGCGTAATCGACGAGGGCCTTTGTTCGTGCCACGTCCACATTGCCGTCCGGTGTAAGAACGCCCAAAACGACGCCGTTAGCCCCCAGTTTTTTAGCGAGATCAATGTCTTTCCGCATGATTTCTTCTTCAAAAAAATCATAGACGAAATCCCCGCCGCGCGGCCTGATCATCACATATAGCTGAATGTCAATGTTTTTCCTTACGATTTCGATAAGTCCGGCGCTGGGCGTAGTACCGCCTTCCCCGAGCCCGCCGCATAGTTCAATCCTGCCCGCCCCGCCGGCCTGCGCATTGATGCACGATTCCAGCGAGTAAGCGCAAATTTCAATAGTCATAATATGGTATTTGTAATGGTGAGGGAAATTAAGGGTTTTTCAGGGAGAGGGGAAATGTGGGGGTTACAAACTTTGCAAATCATTGGAAAATTACCAATCTTGTATAGTATTTACCAAAATGGGAATTATTTTTAGCTTATGAGGATTATTACCCGTGGAACCCTTCGCGACTTTTGGGAGAGATATCCGGACGCAGAACAAGAGCTTAAATACTGGCACGAGAAGATCAGGAATGCAGACTACCAAACTGCAAATGAAGTTATTGGGGACAACCCCAGGGCTGACACGGTTGGTAACAACAGGATCGTATTCAACATCTGTAGAAATCGTTACCGGCTGATAGCCCTGTTCAAGTATCAGATGCAGCGGGTCTATATTCGTTTTATCGGCACACACAAGGACTATGATCGGATTACTGATACAGGAATATATGAAGGTTATGAAGACGTTAGAACAAATCAAAAGCGAGTTGCGACCGATCCGGTCGGAAGCGACTTACAGGGAATACTTGGAGACAATTGACGAGTTGGTTGATTGTGCAGATAACAGCCCGGAAGAGGAAGTGCTCGAACTAGTGTCTATACTGGTAGAAAATTATGAGTCCAAGCACTATCCGATCGAGGCTCCTGATCCCCTTGAAGCGATCAAGATCAAGATGGAGGAGCAAGGATTGAAGCGGAAGGACATGATCGATTATTTCGGCAGCGCCAGCAGAGTGTCGGAAGTACTTAACAGAAAGCGGCCATTAACACTCGAAATGATCCGTAAGATTCACAAGGGTTTGGGGATTTCAGCGGAAACTTTACTTGCAGTGTGAGTTTTAATATGCTGATATTCAATAAATTAAATACTGGTGGAAAATAAAATTTGTAACCCGGCAATTATTTTTCTTTTTTTTTGCTTTAAGCTTTTAAAAGATAGCAAATTTTTTACTTTTGCAGAAAAGTAAAGTAACCATTAATAGGCGAAAATATTATGTACTGGACTCTCGAACTCGCATCGTACCTTGAAGATGCTCCCTGGCCAGCTACCAAAGACGAGCTAATTGACTTTGCAATCAGAACAGGCGCTCCGTTAGAAGTAGTTGAAAACCTTCAGGAGCTTGAAGATGATGGGCAGCCTTATGAAAGCATTGAAGAGATTTGGCCCGACTATCCCACGAAAGACGATTTCTTTTTCAACGAAGACGAATACTAAATGCAAACGGCACTCTATCGGTGCCGTTTTTTTATGAAATATGGTCCGCTTTTTTACGTAACTCGACTCCCATTATTTTTTAAATCTGACAAAAGGAATGTAAATTGTTAGCGTTAACAAATGAGGAGGACGAGGTAAGTTACCGAAAGTGATTTAGTCATAACTCATAATTTATCCATTCCAACCCGATGGAGCTTCGATTGTTGAAAGAGCTTGTTAAGAAAGGTGAGGGGGAACATCTGGAATTCAAATTGAAATCCAATCACCCCGAAAAGATAGTCCGCGAAGTAGTTGCTTTCGCAAATTCGGGTGGCGGTAAGCTGCTGGTCGGAGTGGGTGACGACAAGGCCATCAAGGGCCTTAAAGATGCAGATGAGGACGAATACACGCTCTCCCGCGCCATCGACAAGTACATTTTCCCCAAAATCAGTTTCAAAAAAGAGCGCGTGGCCATCACGCCCGACCGCGATGTGCTCGTGCTGACGATCCCGCGGAGCGTGGACAAGCCGCATTACGTGGTGGACGACACCGGCGCACGGCAGGCGTACATCCGCGTGGAGGACAAATCCATCCAGGCCAGCCGCGAAATGAAGGAAATCATGCGCCGGGGCCGCGGCGAGCGCGACGTCAGTTTCCAATATGGGGAAAAGGAGGAAAAACTGATGAAACTGCTCGACGAAAAGGAATCGGTGACGGTGGACCTCTTCGCGACAGTGGCGGGCATTCCCCGCAAAATTGCTTCCAACACATTGGTGGTTATGGTGCTGGCGAGGATACTGGAAGTGCATCCGCACGAAATGATCGACAAGTTTACGATGTCGATGGCTTATCAGTCGAATTAATCTTAGGCTCCGTCATAACCTGAGAGCGGTAAATGCTCGTGTGTCCTGAAAGAAGATAGGATACCACACAGGCTATGGCTACGAAAATGCCGCATTCGCTGCCGAAAAGTTCGATTCCCATTAAAATGCAAGCTAGCGGTGTGTTGGTAGCGCCTGCGAAAACGGCCACAAAGCCCATTCCCGCAAGTAATCCCATCGGCAGGGGGATGAAGTACGACAATGCATTGCCCAGCGTAGCGCCGATGAAGAACAGCGGCGTCACTTCGCCTCCCTTGAATCCCGCGCTGAGAGTGATGATGGTGAAAATGATTTTTAATGCAAAATCATACGGAGGCAGTTGCAAGGTAAATGATTCCACGATCACCGGAATTCCCAAACCGATGTAACGTGTTCCGATGAGCCACACGCCTGCGGAAACGACTAATCCGCCCACAACAGGTCTGAGCGGCGGAAAAGAGATGTGTTGTTTGAATTGTTGGGTGCAAAAATGAATGGTTTTGCTGAAAGCCGCCGCTACAATGCCGAATGCTATTCCCGCAAGAATGGCGTAGATAATGCTGGCAAAAGACATTTCAGGAATGACGGGAATGTGGTAATGCGTGTGTTTTACCTGCCACAGATCGGTGACGAGGCTTGCAATGATAGCGGAAGCAAAGGCGGGAAAAATAGCGTCATATTTTAATCTTCCTATCAAAAACACCTCCAAACCAAATATCGCTCCGGCCAGCGGGGTGCCGAAAACCGACCCGAAACCGGCGCTAATGGCCGAAATGAGCAGGATTTTGCGGTCATACGCATTCAGTTTGCATAATTTACTGAATTGCTCACCGATTGCCCCCGCCATTTGTAATGCGGTTCCTTCGCGGCCGGCCGATCCGCCAAACAAATGCGTGGTAACCGTCCCAAGCAACACAAAAGGGGCCATCCTGAAACGGATGAATTCTTTGGGATCATGGATCGTCTCGATCAGCAGGTTATTCCCCCGCTCGACTTCCCTGCCGAAATAGTGGTAAAGCAAACCGATCGCGAAGCCGGCTACGGGTAGCAGCCAGATAAGCCAGTCGTTCGCTTCACGTATTTGGGTAGCCCAATCGAGCGAAACGAGAAAAAAGGCAGAAGCAGAGCCGATCAATGCGCCTGTTATGGAACAAATAACCAGCCATTTTGCAATGTACAATGTAGAAGGGAATCGCTTGTTAATGTCGGAAAGCCGGCCCGGAAATGTGTTGGAGTTATCTGATGGTTTTGAAACGGACATAACAATACCTGGTGATAATGAGCATTTTTCGTTATACCAGGCGCCATCAGCTTTTTAGGGCGGTTAAATAGGAAGACACCATTTCCTTTTTGCAAAAGTAGCAAAAATCCTTTTTTGTAAAAATAAATCGCCAGTACCGGAAGGCACTGGCGATTGGCAAATAGCTTGATTTCCGAGGATCAGAATGGCAGATCGTCCGATTCGTCTTCGGTGAAAGTGGTTACCGGAGGCAGTGGTGCGCCGCCTGCATTGTAACCGGCGTTACCGCCGCTTGCTCCTGCTTTCTCAACTTTCCATGCGCGCACCTCAGTGTACCAGCGGGAGTTGTACTCACGGCTTTCCACATCGATAGAAGCGGTTACCGAGTCGTTCACTTGCAGGTTGGCCTGGTCAATTTTGTCGCCCCAAAGTGAAATACATACTTTTTTAGGGTATTGAGAAGGTATTTCAAGGATGAACTCCTGCTTGCGCCACATTCCGTTTTTTCCCTGGCCGGTAACTTCCGGCAGCAATGAAATGACTGTTCCTGATACTTCCATTGATAATATGTTTTTTAGTGTCGTTTCAAAAATGGTTCCAAAAGTAAGGTTTTTGACCGTCGATTGCAACGCTGTTTGCTAATCCGTACCGATCGCCTGGTCGAGGTCGGCGATAAGATCTTCTACATCCTCGATGCCTACACTGAGGCGTATCAATGTGTCTTTCAGGCCTATTTTCAATCGCTCCTCGCGCGGCATGCCCCCGTGCGACATGCTCGCGGGATGCGTACAAAGCGATTCCACACCACCCAGAGATTCTCCCAATGCAAAAATCTCCATTCGTTCCATGGTGCGCACGGCTTTTTCGTAACTATCGTCTTTTAATTCGAAGGACACCACGCCGCCGAAGCCGCGCATTTGTCTTCCGGCCAGTGCATGGCCAGGGTGATCGGGCAACCCTGGGTAATACACCTTCCCGACTTTGGGATGAGCGGCGAGCCATACCGCCACTTGCCCGGCATTCTCGCAATGGCGCTGCATTCTTATATGTAGTGTTTTGATTCCCCTCAATACCAGAAAGCAATCCTGAGGGCCCGGTACGGCGCCGCTGGCATTCTGGATGAATTTCAATTGACTGGCCAGTTCGTCATTGCTCGTGACCAATGCGCCCATTACCGTGTCGGAATGCCCGCCGAGGTATTTCGTGACCGAATGCATGACGATATCCGCACCTAGGTCCAGCGGGTTTTGCAGGTAAGGTGACGCGAAGGTGTTATCTACACAGGTCAGCACATTTCGTTCTTTGCAAATGCGGGTGATTTGCTCGATATCGATGATTTTCAGCAACGGATTGGTGGGCGTTTCCAGCCACACGAGCTTCGTGTTTTTTGACAGTAGCCGATCGATTTGCCCCACTTCCTCAATATCCACAAACTTGAAAACGATTCCCAACGGTTCGAAAATGCGTTTCATCAGGCGGTAGGTGCCACCATAAATGTCACTGGGCGCGATGATTTCGTCGCCGGGTTTGAACAATTTCAAAACGGCGTCCGTGGCTGACAGGCCGGAGGCGTAGCAAATGCCGTGACTGCCGTTTTCGAGGGCAGCCAATGCCTTTTGCAATGCGGTGCGCGTGGGGTTGCTGCTGCGGGCATATTCGTAACCTTTGTGCTTGCCTGGGCTTTCCTGGACGTAGGTGGAGGTCTGGTAAATCGGCGTCATGATGGCACCGGTACTCGGGTCCGGCTCGACGCCGGCGTGTATGGCTTTGGTTGCGAATTTCATTTTTTAGTGGTTATGGTTGCCACGAAGGCACGAATTATCACTAAGATTTATTCGTGCTCATTCGTGCCTTCGTGGCGTCAAAATAATAATGCAGAAAAGCAAGTTCACAAAAACCTTTTGTCAAAACAACTGGTTATTCAATTAGAAAAAGTAAAGCGGATTAGCCTTGGAAACGTCTACACCAAAAAGATTCTCACTTCCGGTCGTCGTAAGCATATTAATGACGATCGTACCATTGGTGACGACCTCTATCATAACGGCTTGGGCTATCAATCATGAGAAAATCCTCCGCGAACTGCCTGTTGAATGGTGGCTGGGGGTGACGGTCCTGCTCACGCTGGCTTCGTCCGCGGCGCTAACCCCTCCTACATTTCTGGCATTGGTGTACGGCTACTTCCTCGGCTGGGCATCACTCCCTATGCTTTTCGTATTGAATATCGGCGCGATAGCCATCATATATGTATCCGCGCATTTTCTGCATGCGGCTTCTGTGAGAAGTTACCTTATTCAGGTTTACCCGCAGGTTGACACGCTGCTACGCCGGTTTTATAAAAATGAGTTAAGGCTGATCTTTTTTGCAAAACTATCTCCCGTACTGCCGTTCGCGATTACCAACCTGTTTTTTGCGATGGCCGGTGCGCGTTTCAAACAAGTACTCACAGGAGGAACTTTGGGCATGATCCCCCGGACCGTATTGGCCGTATGGGCCGGTAAGGAAGCACAGGATATCCGCTATTTGCTCGAACATCCGAATGAAGGATTGGCTACCAAACTCGTGCTGATAGCCCTCATTGTGATATCTACTGTGGGTATCGGATATTTCTTCAAAGACAGGGGTACAGTAGAATCCTAGGATGGTTTTTAGTATCGGAGAGACTTCTTTGATAATATCGTACAATAATACGCTACAAAACGCTACAAAATCATCAGCTTCATCCTGTTTCTTTGTGGTAAAGTTATAAATACCCGAAAAGTAGAATGAAATCCTTACCTTTCATTGATCTCATTATTGTGATTGCCTATCTGGCAGGAATGGTTGCCGTGGGGATTTACTTTTCAAGGAAAAATACCAATGCCGAGCAGTTTACCAAAGCATCGGGGCGCATCCCCGGCTGGGCGATCGGTATTTCCATTTATGCGACTTTTTTGAGCAGCAATACTTTCCTCGGCGTACCGGGTAAGGCATTCGGAAGCAACTGGAGTTCCTTTGTTTTCAGCTTGTCGATGCCGTTGGCGGCCTGGGTTGCCACGAAGTTTTTTATCCCTTTTTACAGAAGTACCGGCGAAGTATCGGCCTATACTCACCTCGAACATCGTTTCGGGTCTTGGGCGCGGACTTATGCCGTGGCTTGCTTCCTGCTCACACAGCTCGCCCGCATGGGTTCGATTTTCTTCGGAATTGCATTGAGTTTGCAGGCGCTGACGGGCTATCCGATGTCGACTATCATGGTTGTCGTGGGGATTTGCATTGTTTTGTACACGGTAATGGGCGGAATGGAGGCGGTGATCTGGACAGAGGTGGTGCAGGGCGTGATCAAGACGATTGGCGCATTGGTGATACTTTACCTGGTCGTGTCAGGGGTTTCCGGCGGGATGCCAAGCATTATTGAAATAGGAAAGGCTAATGACAAATTCAGCCTGGGTACGCTGGCACCGGACTTTACCACGGCCTCGTTCTGGGTGATATTACTATACGGGTTTTTCATGAACCTGAACAATTTCGGGATGGACCAGAACTATGTGCAGCGGTACCATACCACGTCTTCGGCCAAAGAGGCTGCCGGTTCGGTATGGCTGTGCGTGTACCTGTACGTGCCTGTGTCGCTGATATTCTTTTTGTTAGGAACGTGTCTTTTTGCCTACTACCAGGGAAATCCGGAGCTACTGCAAACCATCAAGATGCAGGTAGCCGCCGAAAAACTGCCTGGTGGAACTTCGGACGCGATCACAAGCCTGGCAGCTACGCTCACGCCCGCCGATTATGGCGACAAAGTGATGCCGCATTTCATGGTGAATAAGGTACCGGTAGGCTTGCTTGGGTTGATTATCGCAGCAATCATGTCGGCGGCAATGAGCACGATCAGCTCGGGTATGAATGCCTCGGCGACGGTTTTCTCTGTCGATATTTATCAAAAATATATCAAATCAGACCTCACACCGCAGCAATCGTTGCGCCTGCTTTACATCGCTACAACCGTATTCGGTTTGCTGGGGATGATTACGGGCATTGCGATGATCGGCGTGAAAAGTGTGCTGGACGTTTGGTGGATGCTTTCGGGGATTTTTGCGGGCGGAATGCTCGGGTTGTTCCTGCTCGGTATGATTTCGAAAAGTACCCGGAACACCGAGGCGCTTACAGCCACCATTATCGGGATCGTAGTGATTGTCTGGATGACTTTCTCGTCCCAGCTTCCTGACACCTATTCCTATTTGCGAAACCCGCTCCACCAGAATATGATCATGGTGGTCGGAACACTGACGATCTTTTTGGCCGGTGTGCTGCTTACCAGGCTGAGGCGTAAACAACCGGTTGAAAAAGAGGTGCTTTTGCATAGCAAGTAACCACAGGGCCGGTAGGTGAGCCGGATTTTCAAAGGGATTTTTTCTTACAAGTATTTAAAACCATACACGATGTCATCTGTAACGTCTTCCGCCGCGTCGTTGCCGCAAGGCTTCATTCCTGTCATGCTTACGCCTTTCCTGGAAACCGGTGAGGTAGATTATGAAGGGTTAAAAGCACTGACCGACCTGTACCTCGAAGCGGGTGCTGCGGGGTTGTTTGCCAACTGTCTTTCAAGCGAAATGTACGAGCTATCGGTGGAAGAGCGGTTGAAAGTGACGCGTACGGTGGTGGAACATACAGCAGGACGAGTGCCGGTTGTAGCTACGGGAACCTTCGGAGGACCGATTCCGGAGCAAGCGCAATTCGTAAAACGTATATACGAAACCGGTGTGCAGGCAGTGATTGTAATTACCGGGCTGCTGGCAGGCGAGGACGAATCGGACGAAGTGTTTATCCAACGGGCAAAGGAACTGATCAGCCTTACCAGCGAGGTTCCGCTCGGTTTTTATGAATGCCCGGTTCCCTACAAGAGGTTGATCGGCAGTGAAGTCCTTGCGGAACTGCTGCCGTCGAACCGCATTATCTATCATAAAGATACCTGCCTGGATATCGAAGAAGTCATTCGCAGAATCAAAGTGGCCGAAGGCTATCGCTTCGGGCTTTACGATGCCTACATGGTAAATGCGACAGCATCGCTCAAAGCAGGAGCTGCCGGGCTGTCATGCATTCAAGGAAATATTTATCCCGAACTGATCGTCTGGATTTGCAACAATTACAACAATGCGGAGCGACAGGAAGACGTAAAAACGCTCCAAGCGTTCTTCGTCGAGTCGATGGATATTGTGCATTCGGCTTATCCCATCATTGCGAAATATTGCCTGCAAAAAAGAGGCTTCCCGATCTCGACCTACACGCGCCGCGACGTGGGCGAGCTGACCGCCGATTTGCAGGAACGTGCCGACCAGCTGTTGGACGAAGTGGACCGGATACAAGCCACGCTCGGGATTTCGAGTGTGTTTAAAAAGACTCTTGAAGCACCGTTGAAATAACCCAATCGGATCAAACCCTAAATTTTGAGCTATGACTTTTCCTAACCAGCAAATTTTGGATCGGGTAACCCAGGGCGATGAAGCTGCATTTACGCAACTCCGTTCGTACTTTCATGTCCCTGCATTTAAATTTTGCTCCGTTCTCCTGAAAGACGAAGCAGAGGCGGAGAATGTCATCAACTCCGTTTTCAACAAAATCTGGAACGAGCGGCTGGACCTGCGGGGCGAGGGTAACTTCCAGTCTTACCTGTTCAGCAGCTTGAAAGACCAGATTTTTGGGGAGATGCGAAAATACAGCGATCCCGCTGCACGCAAGCAGTATCTCGATCGTATACAGTCATTTCGAGCCAGCTAACAGGCCCGTTTAGGAGTATAATATTAGTTTTATGCTATTTAATAGTATTTTTTTAGCATTTTGTCCATTGCACAGGATGGATTATTAAAAAAAATTCTTTTAAATTGAGCAATGGCAGCCAACCTAAACCCTGCCAGCATTGATTTAAAATGAAACCGCATTTCCATAAGGTCCCTATCCCTTCGAGGACTTCGTTCAGCATCCGTCATGACAAAGATTCTGGCTTCGGCACGGTTTGGCATTACCATCCCGAGTTGGAACTCCACTATCTGGTCAAGGGAAAAGGGGTAAGGTTCATTGGAGACAACATCAGCAATTTTTCCGACGGGGAGCTTATCCTGTTGGGCGAAAACCTTCCGCATACCTGGCGGGTGGAAGAAGGCGCCAGTAACACGACGGTGGAGGTGGTCATCATTCACTTTTTGCCCAACTGCCTGGGCAGCGAGTTGCTCCTGCTGCCGGAAGCTTACCAGATCCCCAAGTTATACGAACGTGCTAAACGAGGTCTGCTGATACACGGTGAAGCGAAGGAGAAGGTGATTAGGTTGATGCACTCTGCAGTGGATGCTGAAAATCTCGACCGGCTGATCGCATTGCTATCGATCCTGAAAATCCTGGCGGAGGCAAGTGAATATGAAACGATCGCTTCCGCACATGCATTCTACAAGTCTAACGATGCCGAAACGCTGCGTTTGAACAAAATATACGCCTACACGCTGTCCAACTATCGCAACGACATTTCCTTGCAGGATGTAGCGTCGATCGCCAACCTGGGCATTACTTCTTTTTGTAGGTATTTTAAACTGATGACCAAGAAAACCTATAACGATTTTCTGGTGGAGATCAGGATTAGCCAGGCTTGCCGGTTCCTGATTGAAGATAAAATGGCGACGGAGGTGATTTGTTTCGAGTGCGGCTTCAACAATGTTTCCAACTTTTACCGGCATTTCAAGAAGGTTACCGATATGACTCCCCTGGAATACAAGCGGAAATATCTTTACAAAGCCGCACCCGAAATGGTCTGATCATTTATCATGATTCTTCATCCACTCGTCCATTGAGAAACGTCCGGAGCCTACCACGGCGAATGTTATGACCAGGATGAGCGTAATCATCGAAAGCCACAGCTCGGAGTTGAGGTACGAAAAGCCGAGCCGTATATTGACAAAAAACACGGCAGTGAGCAGGATCGGTATCTGAATGATGGATGCGATTCTGGTCAGGCATCCCATTGCGATCAGGAATCCGCCAAAAATGTGCGCAAAAGCTACGTAGTGAACGGCCGTGACAGTGTACAAGTGAAAGTCGAGGCCGGTAATCAGATGAGACAACTTGGTGGTATCGCTGATGAAACTGATACCCTTAGCAAACAAAAATACTCCCAAAGCAATACGAACTATGTCCATCCAGGCCGGATGGTGTGTATCGCCCCAATGCTCGATTCGATCCATCATGTTCATAACTTCTCAAATTTTGGTTTCAAGAAAGTTACAGGATTGAATGGACTATGTCAAGAGAAAATGGCTTTTTTCCAAGCCTGTTAACAGCTAAAAATCAATGTTTTTCGATCAGGGAAGTGTGTTTGGTATCCTTCATCCGAATGTAAACGATCAGTGAAATGAAAATGCAGATGGTCACGTACCAGTAGTACCAGGCCTCATGCCCGAGATTCTTGGCCCACAATGCGAGGTACTCTGCCGTGCCGCCGAAAACCGCCACGGCGATCGAATAGGGTAGGCCCACGCCCAGCGCACGCACCTCCACGGGAAAGAGCTCGGCTTTCACGACCGCATTAATGGAGGTGTAGCCGCTCACAATAATCAGCGCAGCCATCAGTAGCCCGAATGCCGGCCACATTTCTGTCGTGTGGCTCAGCGTGCTGAGGAGGGGATAGGTAAAAATTGTCCCTAAAACTCCGAAAGCAATCAATAGGGGCCGGCGGCCGATACGGTCGCTCAACGCTCCGAAAACCGGCTGCAATGCGGCAAATATGAACAGGGAGCAAAAGGTCAGTATCGTCGACTGGTATTTTGTAAGGCCGACGGTATTCACCAGGAACTTCTGCATGTAAGTGGTGTAGGTATAAAAGGCCAATGTACCGCCCGAAGTGAGGCCTATTACTACCAAAACGGCCCTGGGGTGTTTCATCAGTTCTTTCAGCGAGCCTTCCTTCTTTACTTTAAGGTCTTTGGATTGAAATGCTTCCGTTTCATTAAGGTGCGCGCGGAGGTACAACGCTACCAGCGAGAGCATTGCCCCGATCACGAACGGAATACGCCAGCCCCAGTCGTGCATTTGCTGGTCGGTGAGGAAGATATTTTGTAAAATGAGTTGCAAACCTAATGCAATGAGCTGCCCGCCGATGAGCGTCACATATTGGAAGCTGGAAAAGAATCCGCGTTTTTCTTCGGTCGCTACTTCGCTGAGGTATGTGGCGGAAGTACCATATTCACCACCGACACTGAGCCCTTGAAGCAGCCGGGCAACTAATAGGAGTAATGGCGCCGCGATACCGATGCTGTTGTAACCCGGCAGGAATGCGATCAGCAGGGAGCCTAATGACATGAGCAGTACCGAAACCGTCATCGCCACTTTGCGTCCGCGGTTATCCGCCAGTTTCCCAAAAACAAATCCGCCGATCGGCCGCATCAGGAAACCCACCGCGAAAATGCCCGCCGTATTGATCAGCTGGACCGTCGGGTTCGAATCCGGGAAGAAGGTATTGGCAAAATAGAGGGAGAATGCGGAGTAAGCGTACCAGTCGTACCATTCGACGAGGTTACCTGCGGAACCGCCGATAATGGCTTTGAGGCGCCAGCCGGTATCGTCTTTGTGTAAAGTCTGCTCCATAAATCGGGATTAGGTTTTCCCAATTTACTTAAATAAAGTGCAAATCCATGCGGCTGCGTGCTCTACCAGGCGCGTGTGGCCGCTTTTTAGTTCAATGTATTGGTTTTCGGGAAGCAGCTCCGCCAGCTTCTTTACTGCTTTCGGTTTCAGCAGACTATCATAAACGCCCGCAAAAAGATAAATCGTTACCCCATTCGCATTAGCCGCCCTCACTAACGCCGGAATATCAAACCGCAAGTCACGGAATGCGACCCATGAGCGGTAAATGGTCTGTCTTTTTTCGGGTGTATTTAAAACCTGCTGAGTAAACCTTACTAGGCTTTTACTTGCCAGTTTCAATGTCCGCGCTACGCGAACGCCGGGAAAGAACACGCCTGGGTGCCGCATGAGCCAGCCGTAAATCCATCGCGCAGGCGGAATGCGCGTCGCGAGCGCGTACATGGGATGCTCGGATACGCCATCGGGCGCGATCAGGAATGCATGGTCGATATTTTCAGCAAATGCTTCCAGCGTAGCCAACGCGAAGCGGCCACCGATGCTGAAACCGGTAATATCGAAGCGGGTGATATTATTTTGGTGGAGGAAATGCGCAATGCTGTTTTTCCAATTGGCTTTTGAAATGACTTCAAATGCGGCGTCGCTATGTTGGCCGTGGAAGGGGAGATCGAATGCGTAGATGGTGTAATGTGAGCCGAGGGATTGAATCGCAGGGGCGAAGCACGAGGAGCCATCTTGCCCTATTCCATGGAATGCGAGGAGAACGCGCGAGCCGGAGCCCAGCTGGGTGAAAGGGAGTGGAACTATCAAATTTTCGTATGTGCTGGTTCTTAGGAGAAGTCTAGTGGGTCATCAAAATCTTCAGACATTATGATTGTGCCTTTCATCATCCCAAATCTCAGCGGTTTCTTGGTGGAGCTTTCAATAACTTTCCCTCCGGCAACCAGTTGTTTTATGAAGTCTTCGAATAACATCGATTCTTCATTTTTTCTTTCTTTCACTAGGAGGGAATCAAGAAGATCTTCAACGATCTGGCCGTGCTCTTTGAGATCAATTACCACATCCGTTTTATTTCCTTCTGAATCGATAATGTATCGGATTCCGTTCATGATGGAGCGCTTAAATGTAAAGATTAAATTTAAGCTAAAACAAAAAGACCTCCAAACGCCCTGCTCATTGAAACAGCCCGTTTGAGAGGTCTTTCATTATTTTACGCTTCCATCAAATAGGCCTTGATGAACCCGTTGATATCACCATTCAAAACGGCTTCCGTGTTGGAAGTCTGGTAGTCGGTGCGGTGGTCTTTTACGCGGCGGTCGTCGAGGACGTAGCTGCGGATTTGCGAGCCCCATTCGATTTTGCGCTTCGAAGCTTCCACTTCGGCGCGGGCCGAGTTGCGCTTTTCGAGCTCGATCTGGTAGAGACGCGATTTCAGCAAGCGGATCGCCACCTCCTTGTTCATCAGCTGCGAACGTTCCTGCTGGCAGGCGATGATAATGCCCGATGGCTTGTGGTGCAAACGTACCGCGGTTTCCACCTTGTTTACGTTCTGTCCACCGGCGCCGCCTGAGCGGTAGGTATCCCAGGTAATGTCGGCCATATTCACCTCGATCTCGATGTTGTCGTCCGCGAGCGGGTACACATACACGGAGGTGAAGGACGTATGCCGGCGCGCATTTGAGTCGAATGGTGAAATGCGGACAAGGCGGTGCACGCCGTTCTCCGATTTCAGGTTACCGTACGCATATTCGCCGTCGATTTCGAGCGTCACGGATTTCACTCCCGCCACATCGCCGTCCTGCAAATCTACCTGGCGGACCTTGTAGCCATTCTTCTCTGCCCACATGATGTACATCCGCATGAGCATCGAGGCCCAGTCCTGAGACTCGGTACCACCCGCTCCTGCATTGATCTCGATCACGGCAGGCAGTTCGTCGCCTTCTTCGCCCATCATTTTCCTGAACTCGATTTCGTCCAGTTTATCGGCGAGTTTTTTGCCTTCTTCGTCCACCTCTTCTTCAGTGGCCTCGTCGGCTTCATAAAATTCCCAGATCGTGTCCAGGTCGTCGCGCAGGCGCGCAAGTTCCTCGTAACCGTTGGTCCAGAATTTCAAACCCCGGATCTCCTTCATGACCTTTTCCGCGCGGGTAGAGTCGTTCCAGAATTCGGGTTGAACAGTTTGCTGTTCGAGTTGTCCTAGCTGTTGTTTGCGGTTAGCGTAGTCAAAGATACCTCCCCAAAGCCTCTACACGGGCTTTCAAGTCTTTCAATTGCTCTGCAGTCATTGAATTTTTTGAATTTAAGTTTAAAAATAAACGGTTCGCTGTTGTGGTATCGGCTTTGCCAGGTTTAGTCAAGTGTGGTCATTAGTGGTCATGAATTGTCAGGTGTGGTCATTTGTTGTGACTATTTCCTGCTTGAATCACCGCAAGCCGTTGCCTATTGTTTTAATGTAGTTGTTAAGCTTAATGGATAACAACTCACAAAGTTGGTTCAATTCTGTGAATTTTTCCCTAGAAATCAGATTCCTGTTTAATGCTTTGGTAAGCCAGTTTACCGTTTCCCTTAAAGAACCTCTAGAATAGTAGCAGAAGTTCAGATTCTCTTTGTAATGGTATCTTCCAAAGCCTTCGGCAATATTGGCAGCGATAGAATCGGCGGAGCGGATCAGTTGTTTGCCAAATGCATCTTTCACAAAATAGCTCCAATCGTCTACTATTCGCCATATTTCGTCGCCAATCACCATTGCCAGCTGGTATACTTGCAGTTCTTCCAGTTTCATCATGCAGCCCGTTTGTTACCAAATTGATACGCCAGAATCTCCCTTTGGTAACAACTTGTAATAACCTTATCAGCTTCACAACAAATGACTTCCTGACTACACTTGACCACACCTGACTATTTTCTAACCCCACTTGACTAATTCCCGACCCCGCCTGACAACATCTGACCACACCCGACTAATTCCTGACCAACTTCTGACGATAATTGTTACCTTTGCGTCAAAATTTTGTCAACCCATTTCGTACAATAAAAATACCGGAAAATGGCTCAAACATATGATGTGATTGTAATTGGTAGCGGCCCCGGGGGTTATCCCGCAGCCATTCGTGCTTCCCAATTAGGACTTAAAGTTGCTATTGTTGAAAAAGAAAGTTTAGGAGGGATTTGCCTTAACTGGGGTTGTATCCCAACAAAAGCATTGCTGAAAAGTGCTCAGGTATTCGAGTACATCAAGCATTCAAAAGATTACGGTATTAATGTAAGCGAATCTTCGGCTGATTTCGGTGCGGTGATCAAACGCAGCCGCGGCGTGGCCGACTCCATGAGCAAAGGGGTGTCGTTCCTGATGAAAAAGAACAAGATTGACGTCATCATGGGTGCCGGTAAAGTGAAAGGCCAGAAAACGGTTGAAGTAACTGACAAGGATGGCAAAAAAGTAGATTACACTGCTTCAAAAGGTGTGATCATCGCAACAGGCGCTCGCGCTCGCGAGTTGCCGAACATCAAGCTTGACGGACAAAAGATCATTGAATACCGCAAGGCGATGAGCCTCGAAAAGCAGCCTGCTTCCATGCTGGTAATCGGTTCAGGCGCGATCGGAATGGAGTTTGCGTACGTTTATAACTCAATGGGAACCAAGGTTACCGTAGTGGAATTCCTCCCTAACCTGGTTCCGGTTGAAGACGAAGAGATTTCAAAAGAAATCGCGAAGCAATACAAGAAGATCGGTATCGAAACTTTGGTAAACTCTTCGGTTGAGAAAGTGGATACAAGCGGCAAAGGCTGCAAAGTGACGGTTAAAACACCGGAAGGCGAGAAAACTTTCGAAGTAGACGTAGTGCTTTCAGCGGCTGGTATCGTTGCGAATATTGAAAACATCGGTCTGGAAGAAACAGGTATCAAAACCGACAAGGGTAAAATCGTCGTTAACGAATGGTACGAAACCAGCGTTCCAGGCTTTTACGCGATCGGTGACTGTACGCCTGGCCAGGCATTGGCACACGTAGCAACTGCCGAAGGGATTATCTGCGCGGAGAAAATCGCAGGTCACAAAACCGAAGCATTGGATTACGGCAACATCCCGGGATGTACTTACTGCCAGCCTGAAATCGCATCGGTAGGTTTCACTGAGAAAAAAGCGAAAGAAGCAGGTTACGATATCAAAGTAGGTAAATTCCCGTTCAAAGCGTCTGGTAAGGCAGTAGGAGCTGGTGTTACCGACGGTTTCGTGAAAGTAATCTTCGACGCGAAATACGGCGAGTTCCTCGGAGCTCATATGATCGGAGCGAACGTAACTGAAATGATCGCCGAGGTAGTAGTGGCCCGCAAGCTCGAAACTACTTCTCACGAGATCATGCGTTCCGTACACCCGCACCCAACCATGTCGGAAGCGTTGAAAGGCGCAACTGAGGCGGCTTACGGCGAAGCGATTGATTTGTAAGATTGTAAGACTTTGGCTGTCGGCTTTCGGCTGTCGGAATATTGATAATGGCAATGCCCGGGAGTTTTCTCGGGCATTGTTTATTTTTACCTAAACTACTGCTCAACTTCCTATGTCTGCTAATACACTAACCGAGCGATATTCTGAGAATCTGGAAGCATTCATTCGCTTGAAACAGGTGGAGGGAGACCTGCGTCGTTCTAATCCGAACTTTAAAAATAGGCGAGCTATGGATTTGGGACATGCTTTGAAAGCCTTCGCCGAGACCGATTTTGATGCATGCTATGAAAGGGCACTGTTGGCCGATTACAACGGGGTGCCCGCCGACTGCCGAAGCCGAAGTTCTACTTCACCTTCTGCCGCCGCTGCATCGCCTCCCGCCACGTTGTCAGCACAATCCCTTCCTTCTCAATATACTTCCGCAATTCCGGATCGATCATAGCCAGGAAATCGCCTTCGCGCGTCGGCCACGAATCGGAAATGTGTGGGAAAACTTCGGTGTGGATGGTACAATGCATAATCACCATCGTCAGGCCGGGTTTCAGTTTGCCGATTGCTTCGATGTATTTGGCGGTCTTGTATTTCTGTAACCCCTTTTCGGATTTGTCTCCGTTTTCGGGGCCTTTCCAGCCGTAGCTGCTGTTTTCGAGGTCGTCGAGCACGGGTAGTCCTGCTGCCCAAAGCTGTTTGCCCACTTTTTGCGTCATTTCGAAGCGCTCTGCAATCATTTTCTCCTCGCCCCGGATAGCCGTGTTATGTCCGCCGGGGAACATCACGGGAATCTTTTCCTGCATTCCTACTTTTAAATATCTTTCCAAAAACTCGGGCGTCGCGAAGAGCGTGCCCATGTGCGAGTCCAGGTGCGTAGGTTCAAAGCCCATGGTGCGGGCGCGTTCGAGCTGGGCGCGGATTTCAGTTTCCACTTCATCGGGAGAGGCGTTTTTGACAACGTCTGCAACGCCGCGCCACAATGCACCTTCCGGGTCGGTAAGTCCTTTAACCTGGTTCTTGCCAGCCAGCGGTCCCCAGCGATAATCTTTCCATTCCGACGTCATGGTCAAATGCAGGCCGGCGTCGATATCTTTATTCTCTTTCCAATAATGTACAAAACCGGGTACCCAGCCGCAGGGCATCATTACACTTAATGAGTTGGCAACTCCCTCACGAATGGCTTTGATAGCGCCCTGATTGGATTCGTAGGACATTCCCACGTCGTCGACGTGGATAATGAGGATTTTTTTGCCTTTGGGATAGCCGAGTTTTTCAGCGTAGGTGGGTTCTGTCGTTTGAGCAAAAGCGTTGCCCGACAACAACGTGATTAATAGCAGTAACACTTTCTTCATGATATCATTATTTGGTTATGTTTGCCATTGCATCATTTACAAGCTATACCCTTCATGAAGAACTTTGTACTAGCGGTTTTACTGCTTTTTTACACGGGCCAGTTGTTTGCGCAGCATGTGTCGCCGAGGGAGATCGTGAAGAAGTCTCTTTTGAAAACAACCGGTGGTAAACGAATGAAAAGTTTTAAACTCGTTACCACGTTCGACCGGCCGGGTACCGTCGCCTTAAAGCAAACACAAAGCGGTCCGATGCGCGACTTGATGGAGTCGCTGATGAGTATTGCTCCTGATTCGGCGAAAGAGCAAATGGCCAATGAAATAAAACGCGCCAGCGAAGACTTCGATAAGGAGTTGATCGCTATGTATGAGAGGTTGGTAGATGTTTCAATTGCTGATTTCAATTTGCAAAAGGCTGTCTACTTAAGAATAGGTTTAACAGGTGCAAAGGATACGAGCCGAACTGTGATGGAAGTTAGCGATGGTAAAATGGATGCCTTTTTGTTGAACAATCCTGCATTATTGCTTCAATACATGGCGGCCGATACCGTCGAACTTCATTTTACGGGGCTGACGAATGCGGGAAATGAAGATCAGTACATTATACAGGTGAAGATTGGGGGAAAGTGGGTGGAGGTGATGATCGGGAAGGAAAGCCGGCTTGTGTCTCAAATTGTCATTCCGCAGGTTGATACAGACCCGTTGATGGGGAAGGGGCCGGTGCACTATAAGGAAAACAGTGTTTTCACAAACTACAATAAGATATCCGGGCTGCTCTTGCCGTCCGGTTTGGAACTTACCAGCACGAGTTTCGGTGTCAAGGTCAAGTATAATCTGGCTTGGAGCCACATTAATGAGCCATTTCCTGATTCTACTTTTGTTCGTGAGCCCACGCCAGAGGAGAAAGCCAGATTCAGATTTACCGATATTGGCAACAGCCTTTTTGTTATGGAATTAACCGGGGCGAAACTCGGGAATGTGCGCACCCTTGTCGTGGAAGGCGACCAGGTTGTTGATCTCTTTACCGGGTTCGTTTACAATGAAGCGATTATCGGTAAAATGAGAAGGGCTCTTGCTGACAAATTTCCGGGAAAAAACATTCGGAATATCTTCGGAGCAGAGACAATTTCCTGGGTTCAGGCTCTTTCAGATCTGTTTGACGTTGGCACAGAGTTACACTTTCCGAAAGGATTGGGAGTTATGTCGGAAGACCAACTGCGCAGGTACAATTCTAAGGAGGACTCAACCTGGCGTACCCGGCTTTCGGATGGTACGCTACATCCCTTCGAATCCGGCTTCGTGAAGGATGGCTACCGTATCCTTATGCTTAATTCAAACCCGAATCCTAATTATGAACAGTGGCAGGCATGTTATTACCTAAGCAATCAAAAGGTGATTTATGTAAATGGCTACCTTGGGAACGAAGAAAAAGAGCGGAGTGCTACACTCTGGGAAAAGCGATTGTATGAAGTAATTACCCGCGAGGGCTTAGCCGTTGAAAAGATAGTATGCCCGAATGCATTCTTACGCGACGCACCGCTTACAATAAGCTACGAGGAGCTGCGGCTAAGGGTAACTGCACAATAGCCCCCACTTTTTCGCGTTATTTGCCAACATTTTAACGCATCCCCTGACATTCCTGCATGGCTAACTCGCGCAACCTGTTAACCTGTTTGCTACTGTGCCTGATCATTCCCGCACAAGCTCAGCATTTTTCCCTAAGTCGCCTTTTTTATCCGAACCTGACGCTCAAAGCGGATTATGCGGTGCCTTCAAGCCTGGATGGGACGCGGGATTACGGCGTTTCGAAGACGGGCTTTTTCGGGATTATTCCCTTGCAGAGTGAGGTACAGCTGGGTTACAGCTTGCGCAAAAAATTCGATCTCCGGGCCGTGCACACGGTTGCCATTGCGCAGTATACCCAGATCCAGCCTACTTTCGATGGTAAGAACAATCCAGCCAACGGTTATAAAACGTTATCGCTCGGTGTGATCCGCTTGCAGGCGAGCATTAAGGACCGGCTGTGGGTGTATGGCGGCGGATTGGGCATGACGGAGAGCAATGAGACGTTTTTTAGCCCCCAACCATTCTTTTGGGGTGGTGCTGCGAGGATGCACATCCTTGGGCTCCGCACGCAATTCATGTACGGATCGGTGCTGGCTTACAACCAGAAGCTGCGGTTCATTCCGGTATTGGGTGTAAATAAGGGATTAGGCAAGCACTGGCGTGTATCTGCATTGCTGCCGTTTATGGTGAATGCGAATTACAAAGCTACCAAATGGTTCAATGTCGATTTCCTGGCCGGGCTGAATGGATACAGCGGCGGGTTCCAGGTGCAGACTCCCGAGGAGAAAGCATTACGGCGTGAAAATTATCGTCAGATCAAAACGGGCGTAGCGGCGAATACGCATTTGTTTTCGGTGCTGAATGTGTCGGTAGAGGCCGGTGTGACCACATTCAGGCAGCTGCGCACATTCAACAGTGCCCGCGAAAACCTCACCTCCTACACGCCAGCTACCACGCCGTACATAGGCGCAAGCGTACGCTACATCACGAGCCGGTCGCGCTTGTCGTCCAGATTTACGCGGAGAATGGGCCTGGGAGAAGGCGGAATCAACTGGTAGACTACACCAGTTTTTGAGCTTCCGATTTCAACAATGCTTTGTCAATAGGTACCACACCTACCATTTCACATACGAGTCCGCCGCCGAGGTTAGAAATGGCGGCTACGCTTTTTGGTGGAAGGCCCAATGCTACGCAGCAGGCCGCAATGCTGATTACCGTATCGCCCGCACCGGAAACGTCGGCGATTTGGCGGATGTGCGCAGGCAGTTTATGGATTTCATCGTTGAAATCAATGAAAACCCCTCTTTCCGATAACGTGATCAATGCGCCATTGACTTGAAGCGTATCTTTCAAATGCTGGACAGTCGCTTTCAATTCTTCAAGGTTATCCACATTGAAATCCACTTTCAACCCTTCGCGAAGCTCTTTCAGGTTTGGTTTGAAAAGTGTGACGTGGTTATAGGCCAGGAAGTTGCGCTTTTTGGGGTCAACCACGGTCGGTACGCCGGTCGCGTTGGCGAATGCGGTGATTTCGGCGATGGATTCGGGCGTAAGTACGCCTTTGTCGTAATCTTCAAAAATAATCACCTGGCAAGAAGGGATAAGTTCCTTGGCCTTCGCGATTAGTTTTTCAGTTTCTGATTTTGAAACCGGTTTGTCGGTCTCGGTATCGATCCGCACCACCTGCTGGGAACCGGCGATAATCCGCTCTTTAATAGTCGTAATGCGGTCGTCGCTGCGGATCAGGCCTTCGCAGTTCAATCCTTTTTCTTTCAGGCTGTTTTCGAGCAGGTCGCCGGGGCCGTCGGTACCGATTACCGAGCATATAATGGCCTCTGCACCGAGTGATTGTACATTCAGCAGCACATTACCTGCGCCGCCAAGCCGGTACTCCCTTTTTTGAACATTGACCACCGGTACGGGTGCTTCCGGAGATATTCTTTCAACTTTCCCCCAAACATAGGAATCGAGCATTACATCGCCGATTACCAGTACACGTAGGGTATCAAATGCTTCAAAAACCTGATCGATTGTCATGTAGTTATGTGCTAAAATTGCCGGCAGATCTGCATTAAAAAATCAGACCTTGGCAACAAAATGCAGGCTGGTTACCTGAAATCTTTTATTGAGATAAAGCCGGTGCGCGTCCGTCCGGGCTGCATTTACGCCGGAATCGAGATGAACCTCGTTGAACCCTTCCTTCCGGGCATATTCGGCGATCCAGTCGAGCAGTATACCTGCATAACCCTTGCCGCGCTGCGTCGGCAAAGTCGAAAGATCGTCGATGTAGATGTATTTTCCACGAAAAAGATTGTAACCGGTTTCAAAAACGGCCACTGCGGCGGCATCGGGGCTGCCATCTTCGATGAAAATGATTTGCCGGTTGTCGGCGAGGGTTTGCTTTACGGCGTCGGTATAAATGTCGTCGGTCAGCAATGGCCGCAGCGCCTGGATGGCGCCGCGGCATTTGAGGATATCGGCGTCGTTCTGGACGGTTTCGATCGTCATAGTCCCTTGTTATGTCCTACGATGGTCAGATTGTTCAGATTGTGGCCCATTTTGTCACGCTTGGTGAGCAGGTACTTCTCGTTATAAGGATTAGCCGGAATTTCGATTCCGACCGAATCCACGATTTCAAGGCCATAGCCGATTAGTCCAGCGCGTTTCTTGGGGTTGTTGGTGATGAGCTTGATTTTGGTCAGTTCCAGGTCACGCAAAATCTGCGCGCCTACGCCATAATCGCGGTCGTCCATCGGGAAGCCCAGTTCAAGATTCGCTTCGACGGTGTCGCGGCCCATTTCCTGCAATTTATAGGCTCTTAATTTGTTCAAAAGTCCGATTCCGCGGCCTTCCTGGTTCATATAAACAATCACACCTTTACCAGCCTGATCCACCATTTCCATGGCAGCATGAAGCTGAGGCCCGCAGTCGCAGCGGCAGGAGCCGAAAATGTCTCCCGTCACGCACGACGAGTGCACGCGTACGAGCACGGGTTCGTCTTTTTCCCAGGTTCCTTTCACCAATGCGAGGTGCAAATCACCGGTATTGATCTGGCGGTAAGCGATCAGATCGAAATGGCCCCATTTGGTAGGCATATCCACTCCAATCTCACGTTTGATCAGCGATTCCTCGCGAAGGCGGTACTCGATCAGATCTTTGATGCTGACGAGTTTCAGATTGAAGCGGTTCGCAATTTCGCGCAGCTGAGGCAGGCGAGCCATCGAGCCATCTTCATTCAAAATCTCCACCAAAACACCTGCCGGTGATAATCCCGCCAGACGTGGGAAATCGATTGCCGCTTCGGTATGGCCGGTGCGGCGAAGCACACCGCCTCTTTTCGCTTTTAATGGGAAAATATGTCCGGGGCGGCCGAGATCAGCAGGCTTGGTATCCTTGCTGACGAGCGCCTGGATGGTCTTGGAACGGTCGCTGGCCGAAATACCGGTAGTGCAGCCGTGCCCGAGTAAGTCGACGGAAACAGTGAATGCCGTTTCATGCAGGGCGGTGTTGTTGCCCACCATCATTTCCAGTTCAAGTTCGGCGCAGCGCTCTTCGGTAATGGGCACGCAGATGAGCCCGCGGCCTTCCCTCGCCATAAAATTGACTATTTCCGGCGTTACCAGTTCGGCAGCGCAGATAAAATCACCTTCATTTTCACGGTCCTCGTCATCGACAACGATGATAAGCTCCCCTCTTTTGATTGCTTCGATGGCGTCTTCGATAGAGTCCAGCGCAATCGGGTTCGTATTGTTACTCATTAATCGGGTTAATGAAAAAATAGTTTTAAACTAAAACTCGTTTTTACTCTGCAAAGGTACGTTGATAATGTCGAAAGTTCTATTTTTGAACGTCCGTTACAAATTGAACAAAGGATTTGCATGATCCGTTTCACCGGAACATGCCAACGCCAGCACACCTCGCGGAACCTACTTTACTCACTATGAAACACAGGCTACTGATCATATTTCTTTTAGGCATTTTTTCGCTTGTTCATCAGGAAGTTTCAGGTCAGAGCTTTTGCAGTACTACCGGGGCGTTTACGGTAACGCCCGAGACCGGTTGCGCGCCGATGCAGGTGACGATTACCAACCAAATGACCAATGCCGAAAGCGTGACCTATTCCTACAATTTCGACCGGAATAGCACGAGCCCTCCCCAAGAGGCTGACCGCTCCTACGATTTAACCCATACCTACAATGAACCGGGCACCTATACGATTCTCCAATACGGCAGTATCAAAGACGTCGGAGGGTTCAGTTTGTGTAGAGATGTGACCGTAAAAGAAACCCGTGGGCCGAAAGGAGAACTGATCACCTGCCCCAACGGCAAGGCTATGGTCACGCTTGGTGACGACCCGGTAACGAAAGCATATGATGTGGTGACGATCAACTGGGGCGATGGCAAGACAACGGATGTCAATCTGAAAACCAATACGGCTGCATTTTTCGAACATACTTACAAACCCGGCAATTTCCCGGCCATTACACTGAAAGGGTCTTATACCAACAGCGCGTGTAATACGGAAGCGAGCACCACTACTTTAACGGCCGCGGGGGCGCAGTCCCTTGGCAGCATCCGGATCAGAACCGTCGAAATGCCCGAAGATGGGAATGCGAAAGTCATTTATGACGGAATGGACGGAATCGAAACCAAGGTGTATGTCGCCAAGGGAAATGGAGAGTTCGCTTTTACCAACCAAAGCAGGCAAACGGGTGGAGTGCAGTCGGTATCGGTGCCATCGCTGGACCCCAAGGCTGTCTACCGCTTTCAACTCCGGTCGACGGACATATGCGGTAATGTCATCACGAGCCCGATCGTAAGCAGTGTTGTAATCAAAGAGGGAAGCCTTTCGCTCGATGAAATCATTTCTCTCGAATGGGAGACAGAGTCTAACACTGACGGAGAGGTAGAATTTCAGCTTAAACGGAACGGCGCGGTGATTTTCACTATTCCTCCCGGCAAGCGGTCGTATGAAGATACGGACGTCAAATGCGGGAATACTTATCGGTATGAGATAGTCACCATCATCAACAACGACGTCCGCTCTTATTCAGCGCCTATCAGCCTGGCACCTAAGTCTTCGGCACCGGGCGATATCACCAACGCTCTCGTCACGGTTAATGACAACAATACGATCGGTACCAAAGTCGAGCTTTCGGGCGAAGGGCTCACCAGTGAGTACAACCTGGTTGTTGAGCGGGCATTACTGGGGAGTACGAATTTCGAGGTTGTTTCCCCGGCGAACAACCAGAGTTTGCAATGGGACGATACGAACGTTAACACCTCGCAGAACTCCTATTGTTATCGTTTCCAATATGAAAATGCCTGTAAAATGAAATCGCCGTCGTTCAGCACGCCGGTTTGCTCCATTTTGCTGGCAACAAATACGCCCGATATTGTCTGGAATCCCGAGGCGCCGTTCATCAGTACCGTTGAAACTTATACCCTGCAACAGGTTGATGAAGGGGGCAATGTGGTCAATGAAACGCCCAAAGGTCTTTCTACCAATCATACCCTCGATCTAGCATCCCAGTCTGATTTCGGCTACCGGATCGAAGCAAAATCATCCGATGGTAATTTTACGAGCTTATCCAATGTGCTTAATTTCAGAAGTGAGGCTATTTTTCTCGTCCCGGATGCATTTACACCGAATGGGGACGCCTACAACGAGCGTTTCGAGGTGAAGGTGTATTTCGTTAAAGACTTCAAAATGTCTGTTTTCAATCGCTGGGGTGAGGTGGTTTACCATTCCGAAGATGCTGCCGAAGGCTGGGATGGTAACATCAAAACCGGAAAAGCGCCAGGCGGTTATTACCTCTACAAAATCGAAGCGACCAACGCTACGGGCCAGACGGTAGTCAAAAATGGGAGCTTTCTCCTAATAAGATAGGATTTTTTCAAGACTATCATTCCCGGGATAATACTTTTTTAATGTGCCCGTTTAATAGGTACGCGTTACTGCCACCCCTAAATAGCTTATTTTTGCTATTGCGTTTTTGAATTCGTTATGATTCCCGGAAACTTATTGTTCTATCTATCGTCTTTGAAAAAAGGTCAGGGTTAAATATGCCACACTTATGAGAATAACACTACTATCCTTCTCCTTCTTTTTTCTTTTTCTATCCGCTTTCACTGGTTATGGGCAGGGAAGATGCAGCATTGGCGGTGGCGGCTTTACCATCAATACGACGGCGGGTTGCGCCCCATTATATGTTGAGTTTAAGAGTACTGTTCCCAATGCGACCTTTGTCGGCTATGATCTAAATTATACCGGAGGCGAGCCAAACCTTTCGACAAACCGTACCAGCATTACCTACCAGTCTGCGGCAAAAGGAACCCTGCTGCAATATGGAGTGACCAACACTGGTGCTGAATTTTCGCATTGCGAGAAGATCACTATTTACGAAAGCAGACGTGTCAATATGCAGTATGCATCCTGCGGGGGCGGCAAAATTGTCATGACCTTGACGGACGATGATGTTTTGAAAGCCTACGACCAGGTTGAGATCAACTGGGGTGACGGCGAACCTCCTGTTTATTGGAAAAAAGGAGACGCCCTGACATTCGAGCACAATTACGCAAGTGTAACCAGTAGCCCAACGCTGTCGATAACCGGTTTGTACGATGGAGGTAAACCCTGCGCGAAAGGCCTTACAGCTCCTACTACCATCAAATTTGAACGCGCTCAGCTCAATGAGATCCAGGTGAGCGCTGTAGAAATGCGTATCGACGGCACGATCAGATTAACTTACAAAGGCGTTGCCGGAATACCGACCAACATCCAATACAGTACCGATGGGAGCACCTACGTTACTTCCGGAAAACGCTCCTCAGGAGGCACCCAGCCTTACGATATCAAGGGAACGAATCCGGCGCAGAGCTATAAAGTGAGGCTGTCGTCCGAAGACTTATGCGCTGGCAGCACTGAAACACAGCCAATCAGCACGATGACCATGACCGGAACTTCAACGGACGGAACTAACACGCTTAAATGGAACCAGTATCCGGATGCTTCCGCATTTGATGGCTATGATTTGCTTCGAGACGGGGTTGTTATTAAAAGCTTCTCTGGAATAACGGAAACAACTTACGCCGATAGTGATGTAGAATGCGGTTCATTTGCCGAGTACCAGATTGTGGCGAAATTGAAAACTGCGACATCCATGTCGGCACCTGTCCCTCTGAAAGTAGAAACGGGTAGCGCCAAGCCGCTCAGCGGCGGATCAGTTTCAGTATTAGACAAAAGCAGTGTTGCTATCAAAGCCAGTGTTCCCGGTGCGGGCCCCAACACATCATTTGAACTGACGATCGAACGTGCAGAGGCTGGCAGTACATTATTCAAGAAGATCATCACGCTTTATAATCAGAACGATTATATTGACAACGCCGCCAAGACGGACGAACTATCGTACTGCTACCGAATGAGCTACGAAAACTCCTGCGACCAAAAGGTACCCGCGTCGGAGCCGATTTGTACGATTCTTTTGACCAAAAAGCTGACCACCCTTAACTGGACCGGTGATAACCCGATCCTTGGCGGTTTTGAGGATTACACAGTCGTTCAGACGGGTTCGGGAGGGGCTTCGGAGGACATACCGGTGCAAAAAAATACGAGCTACACCGTGAAGCTGAACAACCAGAGTGCTCTGGAATATAATTTCCTGGTACGGGCCGTTTCTCAGGACGGTAGTTTTGAGAGTTTATCGAATATTGTCAACTATCGCCGCAGCGCGGGCGTATTTGTTCCAGACGCATTTACCCCGAATGGCGACGGTTATAATGATATTCTGGAAGCGAAATCGGAGCAGTTGCAGTCATTCAATATGTCGGTCATGAACCGCTGGGGCGTGGTTGTCTTTCATTCCGACGACATTGCCAAAGGGTGGGACGGAACTTTCGAAGGAACCAATGCGCCGGTGGGCTATTACTACTACAAGATGACTTTCGTCGACGACATCAATCAAACTGTTGAAAAAAGCGGTACTTTTATGCTTTTACGGTGAGGAACTATTTCCGTAAAATAAGTTTTTTCAAGTTTTAAACTTAATAAGTACAGCTATGTTTGGAAATATGGCGGACATGATGGGCCTCATGGGCAAAATGAAGGACCTTCAGTCGCGTATGAAAGAAGCACAGGAGCAATTGGTTTACATCACCGAAACCGCCGAATCGGGTGGGGGAATGGTGAAAGCGACCGTCGATGGGAAAAGAAAGCTGCTTAGCCTGGATATCGACAAGGATATCATTAACGCCGACGATAAGGAAATGCTGCAAGACCTCATTGTAGCGGCAGTTAACAAAGCCAATGAGAATATCGAATCCAAAATTCAACAACATCTGCAAAAGGTAACGGATGGAGTGCTTCCCAATATTCCAGGGTTGGATTTGGGTAGCTTTATGAAATAACCGAATACCGAATGACTCCCTCTGTTGCGATTGTAATCCTGAATTATAACGGTCAGCATTATCTCGAAAAATTCCTTCCAAAAGTCATCGAGCATTCCGGAAACCACGCGGTATGGATTGCCGATAACGCTTCAACAGACCATTCCCTCGAATGGCTGAAAATGCATTACCCGGAGCTGAACACGCTCACGATCAGCGAAAACAAAGGTTATGCGGGAGGTTATAATGATGCGCTGCGCCGTATTCAGGCCGACTATTACATTCTGCTTAACTCCGATATCGAGGTTACCGAAAACTGGATCGCCCCGGTGATCGAATTCATGGAGTCGGACCCGCTTATCGCCGCCTGCCAACCCAAAATACGCGCATACGACCTGCCTACGCATTTCGAGTACGCCGGCGCGGCGGGCGGTTATATGGATTACCTTGGCTATCCTTTCTGCCGTGGCCGCATTTTCGATACACGGGAAGAAGACCTGGGGCAATACGACGACGAGAAGGATGTATTCTGGGCCACGGGTGCCTGCCTTTTTGTACGTTCGTCTGCATTCCACGCCGCATCCGGCTTCGATGAGTCGTTTTTCGCCCATATGGAGGAAATAGACCTTTGCTGGCGGCTGCTCAATATGCGGTTCCGCATTACTTATTGCGGTAAATCGACGGTTTACCATGTCGGCGGCGGGACTTTGCACAAATCCAACCCCAGGAAGACATTTCTGAATTACCGCAATAACCTGATCATGCTTTTCAAAAACCTGCCGAAAGGTCGCAGGTGGAAAACGGTGTTCATCAGGCTGGTGCTCGACGGTATTTCCAGCGTACGGTTTATGGCTACCGGGGCCTGGCCCGACGTTTTAGCCATTGTAAGGGCGCATTTTGCCTTCTACGCGATGATCCCCGAACTGACACGGAAAACACCGCGAACCCGTTACAGGGCGCCGCTTTATTACAGAAGTGTTGTGTGGGAGTATTTTGTGCTGGGGAAACACAAATTCGGCAAGCTCACGGGCATCGAACCCATTAAAGCTCCCAGATTGTAGGGCTATTGTGCCGGCGCCAATGCTGGTGCAGATCCATCCAAAACGCCAATACCAGGTACAGGATAATGGGTGAACCGAAGGTCATGAAGGTGGCGTAGATGAAGTATTTCCGGATGCTGCTCGCCGGGAAATTGAGCTTTTCCCCTAGTTCCGCACAAACTCCAAATATTTGGTTTTCAACGAAATACCTAAACTTGTTCATACCTGCTTTTTGATAATTGCCTCATAATTAGCGATTTTCGCCCGGATATGCAATTCTGCCGTGTGAAATTTGCTTTAAATGAGCCAAAAAGGCAAAATACCGCTTGCTCGTTAAATTTTCAAATTCTTTAATCAAATAAATTGTTTTACAAACAATTTTTGTTTCTTTGTGATTGAAGAATTTGTAAGTTGTTCATTATAATCAAGATGTCTTCGGGAGAATTTCCAAAATTTCTTTTGCTAATGCGTTGAGCCTCCCTCAATTATTTGGTATAGCCATTTCGACTTTTAACTGAAACGCCTACATATCTTCTGTATTTTCACCTTATTTCAATTTTTTTATTTCAACTATTATGCCAACAGGTACTGTAAAATTTTTCAATGAAGCTAAGGGATACGGCTTCATCGTGGAAGACGACACAAAAAAGGACATTTTTGTCCATGTGACAGGATTGGGAGGACTTACTATCCGTGAAAATGACCAAGTAGAATACGAAGTCGTTGAAGGAAAAAAAGGACTTAACGCTGTGCAAGTAAAAAAGATATAATTGTATTTTTTTTTTGCAAGAGAAATTAAAAATGCCGCTAGTAAGCGGCATTTTTAATTTACAAGCTATTCTACCCAGGACTTCACGTCGTCCAGCAGCGGCATCTTTTCATCTATTTTGAGCTTCTTCCGCATTCCGCCCAAATCGTTGAAGATCTTGTTCGGATTTGCACTTTTCAGTTGCTCGATCGTCAGGATGTTCATCTTTTGCAAGGCCGGTACCCATACCGCCGGCACGCCCGCGGTCACGTAATCAGCTTCTTTCGCGATCTCTGCTTTCTTTTCAGGACGCATTTGCGGGAAGAAAATCACTTCCTGGATGCTGGCATTGTCCGTCAGCAGCATGGTAAGGCGGTCGATACCGATACCGATACCCGCGGTTGGCGGCATACCGTATTCCAGTGAGCGGATAAAGTCGTCGTCCATTTCCATCGCCTCGTCGTCGCCCTTTTCTTTCAGGCGAAGCTGATCTTCGAAACGTTCTTTTTGTTCGATCGGGTCGTTCAACTCTGAGTAGGCATTTGCGACTTCGCGGCCATTCACAAACAGTTCGAAACGCTCCACCATCCCTTTTTTGGTGCGGTGTTTCTTAGTCAGCGGCGACATTTCAACCGGGTGATCGATGATGAAAGTAGGCTGGATAATGTTCGATTCCACTTTCTCCCCGAAAATTTCGTCGATCAGCTTGCCTTTGCCCATGCTTTCGTTCACTTCCATTCCCCACGCCCGGCATTGTTCGCGGATCGCGACTTCATCGAGCGCTTCCACGTCGAGACCGGTATATTGCTTGATCGCGTCGGTAATGCTCAATCTCGGATAAGGGCCTGCAAAATCCAGCTCCACATCCCCGAATTTCGCTTTGGTAGTGCCGTTCACCGCCAATGCTACTTTTTCGAGCACTTCCTCAGTCATATTCATCATCCAGAGGTAATCCTTGTAAGCGACATAAAGCTCCACAGTCGTGAACTCCGGGTTGTGGGTACGGTCCATTCCTTCGTTACGGAACAGCTTTCCGAATTCATAAACCCCTTCGAAACCACCCACGATGAGGCGTTTCAAATGCAGCTCGGTGGCGATACGCAGGTACAAGCCTAAGTCGAGCGCGTTGTGGTGCGTCGTAAACGGGCGTGCCGCCGCGCCCCCGTGGATGGATTGCAACACCGGAGTTTCCACTTCCAGCCAATTATTCGCATCGAAATACGAACGCATGGTGGTAATGATCCGTGCGCGTTTGATGAATATATCGCGTACTTCCGGGTTCACGATCAGATCCACGTAACGCTGACGGTAACGTAGTTCGGGATCGGTAAAACCGTCGTGCACATTGCCGTCCTCGTCGCGTTTCACCACCGGCAGCGGGCGCAGCGATTTGTTCAGGATCTTAAACTCCTGCACATGCACGGAGATTTCACCGGTTTGAGTAGTGAAAACAAAACCCTGCACGGCAATGATATCGCCGATATCGAGCAGCTTCTTGAAAACGGTGTTGTACAAAGTCTTGTCTTCGCCCGGGCAAAGATCGTCGCGGCGGAAATACAGCTGGATACGTCCTGTGGCATCCTGGAACTCGGCAAATGCGGCGCTTCCCATAATGCGGAAGCCCATCAACCGGCCGGCCATCGTTACGTTTTTATAGTCGATCTTGTTGTTTTCGTAGTTTTTAAGAATGTCGGCCGCGTAGGCGTTTACGACAAATTCTTCCGCAGGATAAGGCTCAATGCCCATTCGCATGAGTTCCTCGCGTTTTTGACGGCGCAGTATTTCCTGTTCGCTCAGTAGCATCTTACAGCAATGGATTGGTAAATGGAAGTAGGTATTCCAAAAGAGTGCGCAAAACTACTACATTTTGTCCTGAATAGCGAGTAAAGCGGCCGGTAAGATGCTGTAATGGCCGGTGGGACATTATTTCTGGCACGCTATTAATGTCTTGCTTATATTGTAGATCGGAGCGAACTGTTCCCTTTCATCAACAGCGCTAAACCTCTTCGTTAGATGTCTCAAAAGGTCTTAAAAGTCATTGGTATCGTCGCTCTGGTTTGTGCCCTGCTCTTCGGGGCGATCGAGCTTTGGGTTTACAAAAACAGGGACGAACTTTTCCTGAGAGCCAAAGAGCTGATCAATGAAAACCTCAACGGGAACCTCGAAATAGCCGATTTTAAATTCCGGCCATTCTACGGCGGCCTGGGGCTGAACTTCACATTATACGATATCAAGCTGACCGATACGCTCTACAACGTTCATCATAAACCGTTTCTTGAGGCTGGGAAAATGCACATAGCACTCGATCTCCGGCGCATTTTGTCAGGAGAAATACAGCTAAAAAACCTCGTATTGGAAGACGGCGCCATCAGCATGTTCGTTCAGCGAAACGGGTATTCCAATGCATCTATTTTCAAATCCGAAGAGCAGAAGAAAAATAAGACAGGAAAAAAGGACGCTAACGAGATTCTCCAAAAACTGGGAAATATTCGTTTCCTCAACTTCGCAGTGTCTTATTCCGACTCGGTAAAGGAGAAATACTACGGAGCGCTTTTTCACGACGCGACCAACATCATCGAGCGGACCGATTCGAGCACGAATGCCAGTTTCACCGGTGCGGTGCTTTTCAAGGGGCTGACATTCAGAGTGGAAAAGGGTGGTTTTCTGATGAACCAGGAAACGACGCTGGCTTTGGCTTTGGGTTATAATGAGGATGAGAAGAAATTAAAAATTTATCCTTCAACACTCGAAAGCGCAACACACGATAAGATCGGGATCCACGGCTTCTTCGATTTTTCGGACACGATCAAAGTATTCCACCTCAATTTCAACGCAAAGGGAATAGCCGTGAAAAACGCATTGCCATTGTTGAATCAGCGGCTGCAAAAGCAGATCGACTCGATCGGTATTCAGACGAATGTGGATACGGATGTCAAGATAGCGGGAATTTTGGGCCGGCCAGGCCTCAAACCGCAGGTGGATGTGCATTTTGAAACGGATACTTTTCGATATAACCTTCCGGTAGGCGTTTTGCGCAAAATGAAAGCTTCCGGCACATTCACAAACCGCGCGGATACAGCCAAACTGGCCGACGTGTTCAATTCGAGACTGATTGCACCCAAGATAACCGGCTTTTTTGAGACTATCCCATTTGCGTTCAAGCTGGTGGTGAATAACTTCCGGAATCCGCGGGCAAATATCGACGGCCGCATCGAAGCCGATTCCACCAATATGGGCGCATTACTCGATCCCGGACGTTACCGTTTCAAAAACGGCTCGGCAAGGATCGACTTTCATTTCAGCGGGAATCTGAGGAAGTTTTATAATCCTGCTAAGGACAATTTTGACGGCAAAGTGTCTGGTAGAGTTTCGCTCAAAAACATCGCGATGGACTATCTGCCGCAGAAGGTAAGGGTCAGCAAAATCAATGGCGATCTTACATTTAATGAGAAAGTGATGGTGATGCCGAATCTTCGTTTTCACGACGGCCAGAATATGCTATACGTGCGGGGAACGCTGCTTGATCTCATCCCTTATCTCTTCGGTTCGCCCAAACCGCTGCGGGCCAATGTAGACATTAATATCCCCGAATGGCAGCTCAACTGGCTCGAAACACTCCTCGCTGCCAGGGGTACCACCAGGCAAAAAGCCAAAAACTCGCTAAAACTTTCGGAGCTGCTCGATAATGCGATCGACAAAATGGAGATTACCGCGAAACTCGACGCAAAAAAAGTCAGGTACCGGCATTTCACCGGCCGGGACGTGAAAGGACAGCTTACGATCAGCAACAATGCGGTTAGCATCGAGTATTTCCAGCTGAAAGCATTCGGCGCAGGCCATGTACGGATTTCAGGAGAAATGGAGAACGATGGAAAGCTGCCGCATATGGCCGTCCGCGGGAAAATTGCGAACGCGGATGTGCATTCCGTTTTTTACTCTTTCGACAATTTTGGGCAGAAAACACTTACCCATCAGAATCTGAAAGGGATACTCAATACCGATTTCAACTTTGAATCCACGTTGAACAACAATGTGAAGCTGGTACCGTCGAGTATGAAGGGCCTGTTGAGGATCGATCTGACGAATGCTTACATTATCAACTTCGAGCCGTTTATGAAGATGAAAAAGTTGATCTTCAAACGACGGAACTTCGAGCGCGTCAAATTTGCCCCGATCCGTAACGATTTCCGGTTGAGCGGGCAGGAAGTGGAAATAGCGCCGATGGAAATCGAATCCAATGTGCTGACGCTCTACATCGACGGCATTTACAGTTTCGGCAATAAAACAGATATCAACATTCAGATCCCGCTTAGTAACCTCAAAAAGCGTGATTCGACTTACGTTTTAGATCCCAACAACCCCGAAAAAAGAGAGGGCTCCAAAATATTCCTCAGGGCTGTGGATGAAAACGGAGAAGTAAATATCAAACTCGCCTTCCGCAGAAAAAAGAAGGATAAATCGAAAGACGAGGAGTCCGAGGCCAAAAAACTGGAAGATATCGAGCGGTGACGGTTACTCCCGCTCGTTGCTGAACATGTAGCCTACCCCCTTCAAAGTTTTGATATAATTGTCGCCGAGCTTCTCGCGCAGCTTGCGAATATGCACGTCGACGGTCCGTTCGAGTACATAAATATCCGCACCCCAGATTTTTTGCAGAAGCTCATCGCGGCTGAAAACCTTGTTGGGTGTTTGCGCGAGGAAGAATAGCAATTCAAACTCCTTTTTAGGCAGAACAGTCGATTTCTCACCGCCCTGGGTTACCGTATAATTCTTCCGGTTGATCGACAAATCGAGGATTTCAATGGTGTCGCCCGACTCTGCTTTTTGAGCTTCGCGGCGGAACAATGCATTGATACGGCTCATCAATGCGCGTGGCTTGATGGGCTTCGTAATGTAATCGTCGGCACCCACTTCGAACGCCGCCACCTCCGAATATTCCTCGGAACGCGCAGTCAGAAACAGGATGTAGGTGTTCTTGATATCGGGGTTTTGCCGCAGGATCCTGCCGGTTTCGATGCCGTCGAGTTGGGGCATCATGATATCGAGGAGGATGAGGTCCGGCACGAATGCCTTGGCGATGTCGATGGCCTTCTTCCCATTGGAAGCAGTTAATACCGAATAGCCTTCCTTGGTTAAGTTATATTCTAGAAGTTCAACTATGTCGGAATCGTCGTCAACTACCAGTACTTTCGGAGCCGAGTTTGCAGATTTAGCAGTGCTCATTGTTTTGATGATTAAAACACGATTCGAAATTAGCAGATGTGATGTTCACATTACATGAGGAAATCTAATATTAACATAAACATAACATCAGCGAAAAGTAGTTCGATAGACTCCGCCCTGCTCGTTGGTGATCAGCATATCGGTATTGTTCAAAAATTCGATGGCCTCGGTTTGCTTCCTTGAAAAGCGGAAACAGCCCTTGGGTTTACTGAAATCGATGTTGTCGCCGGCCGTATCGAACAGCAGCACCTTCCCATAAGTCAGCAGCGCGAATGTTTTACCGTCCGGACTGATGGCCGCGGACGTAACCTGGGCATTAATGCGGATGCTGTCGCTGGGCGCGATGGTATGCTCGCCGACCTGCGCGGGGAGGCGGTACATTTTCACCCATTTGTCTTTGCCCCAGTTTTTCGAAAAAAGATATAAACTTCCCTGATGATAAAAAAAGGACTCACAATCGGGTGCTGCCGATTGGTAACGAAATGTAATGCGCTCGCTGCTGTTATTTTCGGGGTTGAAGCGGTAGATGTCGAAAGCGTTGCGCTGCGAGGCATTGTTTCCGAAATCGCCGATGTAGAGATTGCCGCCATCATCATGCGTCAGGTCTTCCCAATCGATGTTTTTGGCGTTGGGAACGGCTTTTGTATCGAGTAGCTTGCCGTCGAGGTCGAACAGATAAAGCTCCGGTTTGCCACCGCTGTCGTTATGCGTCCAGAAAGTGCCGGGCTGCTTTCCATTGGCTAGTCCTGAACTTTCCGAGGCCACCGCGGGAAGCTTTCCTATTTTGCTATTTTTGTAATGCGCTTTAACTTTCTTAAAATCATTGGTTCTGTGATCGGGTTGACAGGTACAGAACACGGTTTTGACCGCTAACCACAGATATATCAACTTGTTCATGAATTCAACGTTGCGTCCTCTTCCAAACAAAGATAGCGAAACCCCCGTGTACTTAAAGATCGCCAGCTCGCTCGTGGCGCTCATTGCGACGGTATATATCCTTTACGTACTTCGCGAAACGATCATCCCGCTGGCATTTTCGATTCTGCTGGCAATCCTCCTGCACCCGGTTTGCGCATGGCTCGAAGTACGGAGAGTACCACGGATAGGGGCTATTCTGCTGAGTATTCTTGCCTTGTTTACGGTGATTGTGATCCTCGTTTACGTCGTTTCGATGCAAATAGGCAGTTTTGCGGAAGAGCTTCCCCGCATTACCGAAAAAGCGGAGGCAATCCTCGACGAGACGCTTACAATGGGTGAACGATACCTGAATATCAGCCGTACCCAGCAAGTAAGCGAAGCCAAAAAGTACCTGATCAACGCATTGAGCGAGGGGCGTGCGGTGTTGCTTAATACGCTTGTAACCACAACCGGCGCTATTTCTACATTTGTGCTGATCCCGTTGTACATATTCTTCTTCCTCCTCTACCGCGATTTTTTCAGGATGTTTGTTCACAAAGCCATTCGCAGCGTGCCGAACGAGGAGTTGAATGCATTGTTGAAGAAAATTTATGAAGTGATCCAGAGCTATCTCTCCGGTTTGTTCCTGGTGATCCTGATCGTGGGCGTGCTCAACAGCGTGGGGTTGCTCTTTTTGGGCGTTCCGCACGCGATATTCTTCGGATTCCTGGCCGGTTTCCTGATCCTCATACCTTACATCGGCATCCTGATCGGTTCGATATTGCCGGCGTTGCTGAGCATCGTCACCATGGATTCGCCCTGGTATGCACTGGGCGTAATAGGGGTTATGAGCTTTGTACAGTTTCTGGAAGGTAACTTTATCACACCGCACATTGTGGGTTCAAAGGTGAGTGTCAATCCGCTGGCGGCGATTGTCGCGTTATTTCTCGGTGGCCAGCTCTGGGGGCTTTCCGGGTTGATCCTCGCATTGCCGGTTACCGCAATCCTGAAAGTGATTATGGACACCATTCCAAGCCTCGAACCTTACGGCTTCCTGCTCGGCGAGCCCGTACACGAAGTAGCGGAAGAAAAGGCCGATTTAGCCAGGGAGCAGGCTGTCGCACAAGAATTCAAGAAAAAGCCCTATCGCCGGCATCGCAACAGGCCAAGGAAAAAGCCGGAAGGGGGCGCTCCGCCCGCACCTGCTGCCTGAGTTGCCAGGCTATTTTTCCACAGCTACTTTCTCCACACTGATACCCACGCTGATGATAAACGGCAACGGGTTCTGGCGCATGGACTGTGAAATCGTAAATGTGTAAGTTCCTGAACGCGGGAAACGATAGTTTTTCAAGAATGGGATTTTATGGTCGAACAAGTCGCCCAAGCCGTGTCCGTATGGCTTGCCGCTGATTTCGTTGGAAATAAAAACTTCTTCCAGTGTGTTGGAAATAACCTTCCCGTCGGGTCCGGCGAAATTGCGGGTGATATAGAGGTTGTAATAGGGGTATTGCAGCGCATTCCGCAGCACGTAGTACAGGTTGTAGGCCTGCGTGGTATCGGTGATCTCTACCTTGAAAGAAGGTTTATTCTTAATATACCAGAGTCCGTCATCAATATCCTCGTGGGCTTTGTAGACGACATTTTTATCACAGCCTGATAAAAGGGACACCAAAAAAACGACGACAGCCAGCCGGAAGAACTTCATGAAAGACTCTGATATGTTGAACTGCAAAAGTATCAGTTTATCGATTCTATAAACTGGTTTGTTCTGTAAAATAACGGCTTAGCCAGGAATGGGACGCGGGAGTTTTCCATCCGTTCATCCATTGGGCCTTCGTAGCCACCTGGTTATCGAAAATCGTGGTCGTAGGCTGGATCGTTTCCTGAATGATCGCCTGCTTGATTTTCGGTACCGGAATAGTTTGCACGTGGCCGTTGTCGTCGAGGTAAGCTAGCGAGCGGTCGAAGAAATCGATGTTCATCCGCTGCCCGATTTCCTGCAACCAATGCACCGACTTGTCGATGGAGCAGCCACTTGGCAATTCGTCGCGTTCGTCCACGGCGATTACAATGAAGCGGTGTTCAAATATTTTTCCGGAGGCGGTGAGGGGTTTGCCGTGTGCTTCCCAGGTGTCCAGTGAGGCTTTCAGCGTTTCGGTGATAATTCCTGTTTCTTCCGAGGTGAGTTCCCTGTTGGCCTGATACACCCAGACCCGGGCTTGAAAATCGATATCACTAAAAGGGATGTACATAGTAAAAAAGGGTTAAATGCCGGTCAAACGGTTTACTGTATGGGTAATTAAAACAACCGTGCTAGCGGCATAGTTCTCAAAATTGCTGGTTACAAACCTTTTGCCTGGGCAATGAGCTCGGCAAGGTCGTATACTTTCACCGACTGTTCTTTTTCTTTGTTTTTAACACCGTCGGTCATCATTACCATACAAAACGGGCAGGCTACGGCAATCGTATCGGCGCCCGTACGCAAAGCTTCCTCGATCCGTTCGATATTCACGTCTTTTTTGCCGGGTTCGGGTTCTT
Source organism: Dyadobacter sp. BE31 (assembly GCF_031457695.1). NCBI lineage: Bacteria > Pseudomonadati > Bacteroidota > Cytophagia > Cytophagales > Spirosomataceae > Dyadobacter > Dyadobacter sp. BE31. The sequence continues at coordinate 1,878,801 of NZ_JAVDXA010000001.1, read as the reverse complement.
TAAACATCTGCCCTCCCCCCGCGCCGCAGCATAAGCCTTTGGTGCGGCAACGTTTCATTTCGACCAGATCCGCATCCAGCGCTTCCAGCACATGCCGGGGCGCTTCGTACACATCATTTGCACGGCCAAGGTAACACGAATCGTGGAAAGTAATCTTCTTTCCCTTGAATACCTCGCCCCCCTGCAAGCGCACGCGACCAGCATCGATCAGTTGCTGAAGATATTCCGAATGGTGCAGCACCTCGTAATTCCCGCCCAATGCCGGATATTCATTTTTAAGCGTATTAAAGCAATGCGGGCATGCCGTGACGATTTTTTTTACATTATACATATCCAAAACCTGGATATTCGACATCGCCAGCATCTGAAATGTAAATTCGTTTCCTGCCCGTCGGGCCGGGTCTCCGGTACAGCTCTCCTCCGTCCCGAGTACCGCGAATTTCACTCCCGCACTGTTGAGAATTTTCACAAAAGCGACCGTCACCTTCTTGTAGCGGTCGTCGAACGAGCCGGCACAGCCTACCCAGAACAAAACTTCGGGAGTCTCGTTGTTTGCCGCCATTTCGGCCATCGTAGGCACCCAGTATGCGATCTCACTCATATTTATTGCTGCTTTTATGATGCTGTTGAATTGCCATCCGGGCTGCTATCCGTCACTGCGGAAGCCCAGTTGAATCGGTCGCCCGGAGAAAACTTCCATGGTGCCTGGTTGGTATCCAGGTTTTGGAACATCATATTCCACGAACCTGGCGCGTGCGCCTCGTCCATCACCTTATGCCTGCGCAATTGCAGGATAATGTCGAGCGGGTTGATCAGCACCGGGCATTCCTGCACGCACGCATTGCACGTCGTACATGCGAGGATTTCGTCTTCCAGGATATAGTCACCAAGCAGGCTTTTGTTATCTGGCACAAATTCGCCTTTATTAGCGAGCATATTGCGGCCTACCTCTTCCAGCCGGTCGCGTGTGTCCATCATAATCTTCCTTGGGGAAAGTTTTTTACCCGTGATATTAGCCGGACAAGCTGCCGTGCAGCGCCCGCATTCCGTACAAGAATAGGCGTCCATCAGGTTTTTCCAGGTTAGATCGGGCACATCCTTCGCCCCAAAACGCTCCGGAACCGCAGCATCTCCTGGTTGTGCTTCGAGCCCCAGCATGATCTTCACTTCCTGCGTGATCTCGGGCATATTCTTCATTTCACCCTTGGGTTCCAATCGGGAGAAATAGGTATTCGGGAATGCCAATGCAATGTGCAAATGCTTCGAATAGGTGAGATAAACCGCGAAAACGAATATCCCAAGAATGTGTATCCACCACGCAATGCGCTCGTAGGCGATCAATGCGCCTTCGTTCCAGCCTGCAAACAGTGGTTTCAACCACTGGCTGATCAGGAAATCGCCCACAGCGGGGTAATGTGCGCTCCGAAGGTCCTGCAATGCGCTGTCGGCAGCATTCATGCTGAGGATGGCAATCATGAGTACGATCTCAAAAACCAGGATCAGCTTGCCGTCGAGCTGCGGCCAACCGGCCATCTCGCGGTGCCGCGCGGGCTGAAACCGCTCCACCTTTAGAATGCTTCGACGGATCAGGAAAATAGAGCAGGAGATAAGCACGCCCAATGCCAACAGCTCAAAGAATCCGATCAAAACGCCGTAAAACGCGCCCAGCGGGCCGGCAAAGATCCGGTGCGTGCCCAGAATGCCGTCGAGCACGATTTCGAGTATTTCGATATTGATCAGTATGAAACCCGCGTAAACGGCGAAGTGAAGGAAGCCGATCAGCGGACGGTCGAACATCTTTTTCTGTCCAAAAGCGACCCGCATCATAATCGACAACCGCCTGCCGGGCTGGTCGGTACGGTTCTCATCCTTCCCGAGCCGGATGGTCCTGCTGATAATGCCGACCCGCCGGGAAATCAGCCAGGCCGTCACACCCAGGGCGGCTATAAATAGGATTTGCTGTAAGATCGCCATTGCGAAAGAGAGCTGGTTTGGTATGCTTGCATACTAACAAGGTAGGATAAAAATGTATTCCGGCGCAAATGGATTTGGCTGAAAAAAATTTTTTGATTTGTAAGTCGAAGAGAATCAATTTAATAGCGCCATTTAAACATAACAGATTTACAAACGTTATGAAATTCGTTTGGTTTATTCAAAAAACGATCTACCTTTGCAGTCCCAAAAGGTACCAACTGAAACGGTGATGTAGCTCAGTCGGTAGAGCAATAGACTGAAAATCTATGTGTCGGCGGTTCGATTCCGTCCATCACCACAGAATGCACTACGCCTTGATAGTCAAACTGTCAAGGCGTTTTTGTTTTACTTCGTCAATCCCGCATTTTACATTGCCTTGAAACACCAAAAGCAGGCGACCCGCCTGCTTTTGGTGTTTCAAGGCAAGTTTGATTAGCGTACAAGCCGAAACTGTTCCGAGGTGCCGTCTTTCTTGAAAACCTTCAACATATATATGCCCGTGGAAAGGTTGTTGATGTCGATGCTCTGCTGCGGGTTTTGACCTGAATCGTAGACTGTCAATGCATTGAGGGTGCTGATCTGTACATTTTTGACAGACGCCCAGTTTTTCACATCAACAGTAAGCTGACCGCTCGCGGCAGGATTGGGGTAAATGCGGCCGAGATTCTTTTGATTGAAAAGAAGGGCGTTGATCTTGCTGAACGCGAAGGTACCGTCGGTATCGATCATTTTCAGGCGATACAGGTTGTTTTGGCCGTTTACTGGCTCTGTGTGTACAAACCGATACGTTTTGTCGTTGTTGCTCTCACCCGCAGCGGCGACTGAACCGATGCGCTGCCACTGCCGTCCATCCAGGCTATGTTGTATTTCAAACTCGCTGGACGCTGATTCCGAGGTGGTTTTCCATTGAAGCAATGCCGTACTGCTTTCTTTCGAAGCCGAAAAAGCAGCAAGCGTTACCGGCAGAGGGTCTGTGGCAAGTCTGATAATCCAGAAATCCCTGTCGCCGGTATTAGTCTCGGATTTATCAGGACCTATGCCGGAATAGGAGTAGCCAGCCAGAATATATCCGCGATCAGGCGTTTGTTGCACGCTGTAAAGCCGGTCTTCCTCTGGGCCGGCAAAAGACGTTTCCCACTGGTAAATACCGTCCGATGACAATCTAATGAGCCGATAGTCGAAGTCAAAAGGCCCGGTTGGAACATTGGGAAGCGACCAACCTCCCAGGGCGAAGCCACCGTCGTAAGTCAAGGCCATGGAGGTAAGTCTGGAATACCGCCCTCCGCCATAGGTCTTATCCCAAATCTTGTTACCTTCTCCATCCATTTTGACCACCCAGAAATCGGTGCTGGAGGGAGCTTGGTTATCGGCCGATTTATTTCCGCTGATGCCTGAACTGGTATAACTAGCCAGCAGATAGTCACCATTTGGTGTTTGGGTGACTATTCCAACATTTTCCTGATTGTCACCACCAAAAGATTTGTCCCATTCTTTCTGGCCTGTCGAAGAAAGTTTCAAGACCCAAAGGTCGGTCTGGCCAAAGTTGGCCTGGCTTTTGTCGCCACTTATGCCAGAACCGGAGGTGCCGCCTATAATGTAGCCGCCATCTGCTGTGACCGAAATGGAAAAAGGAGTTTCGTAGCTGCTTCCGCCGTACGTCTTGTCCCAGGCTTTGGTTCCGTCGCTGTTCAACTTGACAACCCAATAGTCAGAATCTCCTTTAGAAGCCTCTGACTTATCGCCACTAATACCGGAGTAGGAATAACCAACAAATATGTACCCACCGTCAGCGGTTTGCACGATGCTTTGCGCATCATCGCCGCTATCGCCGCCTATTGTACTTTCCCATTCAATACTGCCACTCGAAGATAATTTGACGATCCATGCATCTTGGCCGACATTATTTTCTTTTTTGTCCCCACTCGCGTTAGATTGGGAGGAGCCGGCAAGAATGTATCCGCCATCAGAGGTTTGTCTGATGTCCGCCAAATAGTCAGCACTGTTACCGCCAATGGTCTTGTCCCATTGTTTGTTGCCGGATGCATCGAGTTTTACGACCCAGTAGTCACCGAGACCCTTGTCATTTTCGGATTTTTCTCCTGACACGTTTGAAAAGGAGTAACCGCCAATAATAAATCCTCCGTCGCTAGTCGGGATCGCTTTTACTCCGTCTTCATAACTATCCCCTCCAATGGTTTTATCCCAAACTTTGGAAGGTGGCTGAGCAAGAATAAACGAACCGGATGAAACAAAAAGCAAGAGTAATGCAAAGGCACAAAGAAAAGGTAAACCTGATTTGTGCGGCCTGAGAAGTCGCGTAGAAATGAACATAATAGAGTTAGGTGAGTACGAAAGTTCAAATGTAACTAACATGTACTAAGTCGTCAATTATTACTATATTTTCATGCTGGTTTAACATTTACTCCGGCGAAATCTTGAGTGGAGTAATCCGCACTCCAAACCTTCATCCGGCTAATACCATGCATTATTCCAGAGAGCAACTAATCGTGCTTTTTACGTACCTGCCCGTGCTCGTGGCGGCGGGAATGGCATTGGTGCGGTACGGCAAAGCCGACCGTCCAGTGAAGCTCTTGTGCTGGCTGATCTTCTTTGCATTGCTCATCGAGAGCATTTCACGCATTTTCTGGTTTTTCAAAGTATCCAACCTGTTTTTGTGGCCGATTTATATTACCGTCGAATTTGCTTTGCTGACCTGGACGTACAGCCTGGTGCTGAATCAGACGTGGCTGGTGACGTTGCGGGGCTGGATGTTGGGGGCCTTTACGGCCATTGTCCTCGTGCGTGAGCTCGGGCAGCCCGGGCAGTCGGTGTGGATCGATAATGCGGGGCGGTCGATAGAAAGTGTAGTAGTAATTTTTCTGGCGCTCGCTTATTTCTATAAAGTTTTTCAGGAATTGAAAGTGCAAAATCTGCTGCTTGAGCCTTTCTTCTGGGTGTCGGCAGGGTTACTGCTTTTCTTTTCAGGCAACTTTTTGATTTTCATATTCATGAATTTCATCTTGCTGTATTCCAAAAATTTGAATGACCAGATTTGGGTGATCCATGCGCTGATGAACTATATGCTGTACATTACTTATGCCATCGCATTATGGGTAGGCCTGGAGAAATAGAGTTCGCGCAATTGCTTTTCGGCGGCATTGGCATTATGGTCATGATGGCCCTTGCGATCGTCATTTTTGTGCTCCTCTATCAGCGGAAGCTGCATTTTCAGCAAAGCCGCCTGCATCAGATGGAGATGGTCCATCAGAAAAAGATCCTCGAATCGATCGTAGCCTCGCAGGAGAACGAGCGTGAGCGCATCGCACGCGACTTGCACGACGAGATAGGGGCGTCGTTGTCGGCGGTCCGTTTGTTTGTGAGCCAGATCCAGTACGAAAAGTCGCCGGAGGAAATGAAGGGCCTCGCCGCGCGTTCAGGGCAGATTATCGGCGATGTGGTGAAGGATGTAAGGCAAATCGCGCACAATCTGTCACCGGTTATTATCGAGAACTTCGGATTTGCAGGAGCTGTAAAAATTCTCTTGAATCGGATGGAGGACGCAGGGATGGATATCCATTGCACGATCGACGACCCCGCTGAGGTGCTGTCGTCGTACCAGCAGTTGGTTCTCTACCGCATTATCCAGGAGGTGATAGGGAATGTAGTTAAACACGCCGAGGCGAGTGAGATCACGTTCGACCTCCATCACGGCGACTCGCGACTGAGTTTACTGATGAGCGATAATGGAAAGGGTTTCGACATGTTTTCCAGTCCCAAATCGGCGGGGATGGGAATGAGCACGATCCGTACCCGTATAGACTTGCTGGGCGCCAAACTCGAACTGAGTTCGGCGCCCGGCGAAGGCACCCGTTTTAAAATTGAAATGCCCGTTTAACATTTTCTCAACGACCAAATTGAAACCGGTTAAAATAGCAATAGCGGACGATCACAAGCTGTTCCGCCAGGGATTAGGCCAGATTCTGGCTCGGAATGAAGATTACCAGGTAGTTTTGGAAGTTGCCTCCGGTGAGGAGCTTTTGGAAGAAATAGGCAATGCCGCGCCCGATGTGGTGCTGCTGGACCTTTTTATGAAGGGAATGGATGGAAAAGAGGTCGCAGGACTACTTTTAAAACAATATCCGGATGTAAAAATCATCATCCTTTCCATGAACTACTCTCCCGAGCACATATTGCAACTCATGCGTGTAGGCGTGCACGGCTACCTGCCCAAGGACATCGATCAGGGGATTTTGAGCGATGCGATCGGGCAGGTGGTGACGAAAGGGTATTATATCAATGACGACATCGCGCAGGTAATGCGGCAGGGCTTGCAGGCGGGGGATATCAAACCCACGCGGAGCAAAGTGGCCATTCCTTCCCTGAACGTCGGTCTCACCGACCGCGAAATGGAGGTGCTGGCGCTCATTTGCAAGGGTTACAACACGGCCAAAATTGCGGAGGAGCTTTTCATCAGCTACCGAACAGTGGAAGGTCACCGTAAAAACCTGCTGGAAAAAACCGGGGCGAGCAACTCGGTGAGCCTGGCGATATTCGCTGTGAAATATCAATTGCTCGATTTCTAGCCGGGTTATCAGTGTTAAATGCGGGCAAATACCCGTAAGTCGGTAATGCGGTCGCGGTAGGTTTCGAGGAATGCGCAGAAGCGGGCGGCCTGTTCCTCCTGGTAAGTCAGATCGGCCATTTGATCATATTCTTCGAGGTAAACATCCTTGAAATCGGTGATCACATAGCGGAGGCTCCTGATACCTTTCGCACGCAATGCGGGCAGGTAAAAGTTCTGGTGACTTTTGACAAAGCAGCCCTCGCGATAATTACTGGTGGTTTTGATATCCACGGCCAGCATTTTCCCGATCACATCCACATACCCGTAAATGAGGCTGTCGTTCAGCTGGTATTCGCAGTATACTTGCGTTTTCAGCATCGGGCGGGGCAGGTACGACCGTACTTTCGAAAGAATTTCAGGATCGAATGTTTCTTCACCAATGCCTTTAATCACCGCATCTTCAAATGAGGAGCCACGAAACTGTGCTTCCGTTTGCGGCACCGGTACGCGGTTAATGCGGTCGAGGAGCGCCTGCTCATCGAGATAGCCGCGTTCAAACCGGTCGAAACAGCTTAGCAGGGATGGGTAAAGTTTGTATTTAACAGTGGTAGAAATCATTATTTAACAATGTTAACAAGCATTCACTTTTTCTTTTGGCCGAAATGATATTGCAGCGATACCGCAAGAAAGCTGAATGTATCGTTCGGCGTGTCGCTGTATGATTCGCTTTCTTCGGGGTTGATCAGCCGGCGGCCCGATGTGGCGTCCAGCTTGTCGGTTCGCACGAAATAGAAACGATATTCGAATGCAATTTTCAATTTTTCTAACAAAGCATAGCTCACAGAAGTGCCAAGCGGCAAAATCCCTTCCCGTGTTTTTTTGATGCCCCTCGGGCCCCTGGCTGGCCCCCAGCGCAGGAAAAGTGGGTTCCGGGCACTTTGCCCGCTGTTGGTGAAGCGCACTAAACGGTTGTCGCCCAGGTCGTAGGCATTGGCACTGAACCAAATTTGTCCTATTCCGGCAAAAACACTGAAATGTGCCGGTCCTGGCTCCCTTTCACAGAATTGCTCCGAGAGGTCCCATTTCACGAGGCATTCAACACTATTGTATTCATTGATAAACCAGGAATTGAAAAAGACCCTTTTCTCGCCGCCAATGCTGCCTGCATTGTAATCGAGCTGAATGGCAACTTGCTTATTAACCGATCTCCCCACGCCTATTCCGGCGATTCCGTGCATGGCCTGGGCGTTGAGTTCGCCGTAAAACTGCGTGAGGCCGCACCGGACTTCCAAAAAGTAGGGCTGTGTAGCGCGGCGATTGTAGTTTTTCTTGTTGCTGACGCCGTTCGGTGAGCGGTAACGAACAGGCTGCGCGAAGGTTATGCCTGCTAGTGCACAAGCGGTAAGGAGCAAAATGTAACGCATGGCTGGAATTGATCAGGATGAAATGTTTGTTCACCCATTGATACGTACGCTTTTCATTTTGGTCACCTTTTGTAGAACCAATAAGATGCCGGCCCGCCGTGCGATAACCGTAAATATCTGTTAGTTTTGCTTGTAGTTGAAAAATACAATATAAAGATGAGTGTAGTACCCTATAAAGACAAGGAAGGGACCAAGCGGGAGCAGGTTGCGGAGATGTTCGATAACATTTCACCGAAGTACGACTTGCTGAACCACGTCCTGAGCGGCGGTGTAGATATATATTGGCGTAAAAGGGCCATTAAACTGCTCAAAAAGCAACAGCCGAAAGTGATCCTCGACATTGCAACCGGCACGGGCGACTTCGCGATCGAGGCGCTTGCTTTGAAGCCCGAGAAGATCATCGGCGTCGATATTTCGGAGGGTATGCTGGCCGTAGGGCGCGAGAAAATCGCCAAACTGGGCAAGCAGGACGTGATTACCCTGCAAAGCGGCGACTCGGAAAGTTTGGCTTTTGCAAACAATTATTTTGACGCGATTATCGTTTCGTTTGGAGTACGCAATTTTCAGAATTTGCTGGCCGGACTGACAGAGATGAACCGCGTGATGAAGCCGGGCGGAACTTGCGTGGTGGTCGAATTTTCGAAGCCTAAAAGCTTTCCGTTCAAGCAGATTTACAATTTTTATTTCAAATACATATTGCCAATAATAGGGAAGACGGTCTCCAAGGACAGCGCGGCATATACTTATCTGCCCGAGTCTGTACAGGCCTTTCCGGATGGGGAAGCTTTTCTTGATATCTATAAAAAAGCAGGTTTCATAAATACCAAATGCATATCACTTACCTTCGGGATCTGTTCAATTTACGTCGGACACAAGTAATTATCGGCATTCTGGCGCTGTTGATGGCGGCGCAGGAGGCGCAGTCTCAGGGCATCGGGTACCGTCGCAAGCACCTCGAATACTACGACGACAAGCCGATCCATTACGGTATTCTTTTCGCGGTCCCCTTCACGCGGTTCAACATCAAGCACAGCAACGACTTTGTCACGAAGGATACGGCATTTGTGATCCAGTCGCCCACGAATGCGGCATTTCGCATGGGATTTACCGTCAATGCCTACCTGAACGAGCATTTCGACCTGCGTACAACGCCCGCTGTTTCGCTTTACGAGCGGCATGTAAAATTCAGTTATCCCAATGGTACTGAGCGCACAGAAAAGCGGGAGTCGACGTGGATTGAAGTACCTCTCTTGCTAAAATACAAATCCGTCCGCCGGGTCAACTCGCGCATGTACATGATCGCGGGCGTGACGTTAGGGATCGAAACCAATGTCAAACGCAACCGGGGCGGAGCAGCCAGTGCCCTTGATACGAAGTCGAGCGACTTCTCCATCGATTATGGTATCGGCTACGAACAGTTCTTCGAGTTCTTCAAATTCGCACCGGAACTGCGTTTTTCACATGGATTGACAAATATGCTGGTACCCGGAGCAAATTCTGTCGGCAATGGTATCAGTCGCCTGCGCACCCACACTGTGACGCTCTATTTAAATTTCGAATAGCGTATACTGGTAATCAGGCGGTTAAAAAATATTTTAAAATTTTTTTCAAGAATATTTGCAGAGTTCAATTTAGTCGCACATATTTGCACTCCCAAACGACGGGAAAACAAAAGAAAAAAGAAAGGGAGTTTAGCTCAGTTGGTTCAGAGCATCTGCCTTACAAGCAGAGGGTCGGGGGTTCGAATCCCTCAACTCCCACAAAAGCATCGAGCAATCGATGCTTTTTTCGTTTCTGGCCGTTCCAATCATTGCGACAATCGCCTCCATTCAGGGCAAGTAATAAATCTTCCAACTATCAGCATACATTCCGCAAAGCGCTACCGGAAAACTCGCCTTACCTTGTCGCGGTAATTTTTCAATTAATCCATTGGAGTTATGAAAACATTATTGCTGTTCGCACTGATGGGCGTATTTGCGTCGTGCAATGCGAAAAATGAGCCAGTAACAAACGATACGACGATGCAACAGGAGGAAATCCTCAAACTGGTAAGCCGAAACGACCTGAGCGGCGTAAAAAAGGCGCTTGACGCAGGAGCGAATGTCAATACCCGCGACGGAAGCGGGAAGTCGCTGCTTTTGCTGGCGACGATCGATAAGCATGTGGAAATGGCCACGCTGCTGACGGAGAACGGCGCGGATGTCAATTTGCAGGACAATATCCAGGACAGCCCATTTCTGTATGCCGGCGCTACCGGGCAAACGGAACTGGTGAAGCTCTTTCTTACCCATGGTGCCCGGTTTGACGTGTTCAACCGTTACAATGGCACCGCGCTGATTCCCGCATGTGAGCGCGGGCATGTGGAGACGGTGAAAGTGTTGGCAGGCACAAAAGGCTTCCCCATCAACCATGTGAACCGGTTGGGATGGACGGCTTTGATGGAGGCCATTGTGTTGGGCAACGGGAGTAAAAAATACCAGGAAATCGTGCAGCTGCTGAAAGACGGCGGCGCGGATCTCGGAATACCGGATCACGATGGCGTAACACCGCTGCAACATGCCGAGCGCCGTGGTTTCGCGGAAATAGTAAAAATTTTATCGAAGTAAATGCCGCAAGGCGTCAAAATGGAGAATCAAGCATACACCCTGAAAAACGTATTGTTGGAAACGGGTTTTGAATATGAGGGCGGGGAAGTGGTGAACACGAACACAGCCCTGTTTGGTATTGAGGTAGAGAATGGCAAGATAAAAAGCATTAAACCCAACAATCCTGATGCCAAAGGGATAGACGCGAAAGGCAGGCTCTTGCTGCCGGCATTCAAGGACATGCATGCGCACCTCGACAAAATGCTTTTCGGGTTGCCGTGGCAGGCTGTTTCGGCCAAAAGGAAAACGGTAAAGGATATGATCGCCTACGAACAGCGGATGATTCCCGAATGGCTGAAAACCTCTATCGAGCGGACCGAAAAGTTGATCGATTTCCTGCATTCTTACGGGACGGATTTCATTCGTTCCCATTTCAATGTAGACCCGACTTCGGGACTCGACTCCCTCTACCACCTGGAAGAAGCGCTCCGGCATAAGCATAAAAGTCTGGCCGCGGAATTGGTAGCCTTCCCTCAGCATGGCATTTACTACACGCAAACGGAGTCTCTGCTAAAAGAAGTGGCCAAAATGGATGCTGTGGACTTTATCGGAGGTGTAGATCCCTATTCGATCGATGGAAGTATCGAAAGGCCGATGGAGTTGATCACTCAATTGGCGCTGGACCACGGAAAAGGTATCGATCTCCACCTGCACGAAAGAGGAGAAAGTGGTGTGAAGACCATCGAATTTCTGATCGACAAGGCCCTTGAAAACCCGCAACTGAAAGGAAAGACGTACGTCAGCCACGCATTCGCGCTGGCGCATTTGAGCGCGTCCGAAACAGAAAAAATAGCCGAACGCCTGGCTGCGGCCGGTGTGGGCATTGTGTCGTCGGTTCCGTTCAGAGGTACCATTATGCCCATTCCTACGCTTAGAAAGCACGGCGTGGAGGTTTTGATCGGGAATGACAACATACAAGACCATTGGAGCACTTTCGGGTCGGGTAATATGCTTCAAAAGGCACACCTTATCGCAGCGCTTTACGGCTACTCCACGGAATGGGAACTGTCGCGAACGCTGGCTTTTGCTACCCGTTATGTACTTCCGCTGGACGACAAAGGCGAGCAACAATGGCCCAAGGCGGGTGATGAGGCCAATATGGTGTTGGTGGCAGCAAGTTGTTCGGCCGAAGCGGTATCCCGCATTTCACCGGTTACTTCGCTGATCCACAAGGGGAATATTGTGTTTCAGGAGGCGTAGTGCTTGCGCGTGAGGGGTAGCGGACGTTATAAATTTTACAACTATCGGAATGAAAGGGATAAAGTGATTGCGCGACGCATAAAATACTTTTGCTGTGTAATAAAACTTTATCAAACATGGCTGATTTTAAGAAGATTGTATTGGGTTTGGTGGTCGTTTTTTGTGCCACATTATTTGTTGGTTGCAGCGATGACCATGAGCCGCAAAAAGCATTAACACCGAGCGAAGTGCTTGCGAGCGTTTCCTGGGAAACAACAAATGCAAAAAATAACAAGGGTGAAAATGTGGTATTGAAGGACGCGAATGTGGCCAACTTCGTAGGCTTCGCCTACTTCAAGGCAGATGGAACCTTCACCATGTATAACTTGGATGATTCGCCGAAAATGCATGGAGATTGGACGGTTTCCACGGATGGAAAAACCCGCACGATCATAGCGAAGGATAATGCAGGCGCTGTTTTGTTTACCCGCGTGGTAGACATTACCGTTCTCACAAAAGACGAATTTACGTACCGGATTTACCCCAACAACAACGATAAATCGATCTATTTCGATATCGTTCACACGCCTACCTCCCATGTAGAACCGAAGTAAATGTGTGAAGTTGTTTTGAGTTTGTTCTGACAAGTGGCAGCTATTACGGCTGCCATTTTTATTTTGAAAGTAAAGCAGTTAGTTTATATATAATTTTACTTTATATTTTGTTTTCCATAATAAAGTCGTTACCATTGTGCATCAACAAAATCATAATGCATGATGGAAAACAGTCGGATTATTCGTGCCCTTTCCAGGATGGTGGGGGTACTTTTGATGATTTGTGTGTTGTGGGCTTGCGGAGATAGCCGGGAAATAGTGATACATGGTGATCTGCGGGGCGCCAAAACGTTTCTGGAAGGCAAGGCGCTGTATTTTGGCAATGCCGAAACCCGCAACTTTGTGGATACCGCCGTTGTACGGGAAGGGAAGTTTGAATTTAGAGTTAATACTGATGAGGGTTTTGTGCCGTTTCGGGCAGCTATTGTATTTGAGACTGGAAATCCCGATTGGCCGCATCAGCTCGTTGGCTATAAAAATCCCTATTTCAAGAAAACGAGTGAGAGTAATTTCTATGCAGAGCAGGGTGTGATGGACTTGCAACTCGATACGATCCAAGTATTTACTCCAAAAAATAAGGTCGTTATCTTTAAAATGGATAAAGTTAACCCGCAAACGGAAGTACTATTCCGCCATTACGCTTTTAAAGGCAATGTAAAGGGCAAAATTGATAACTACGGTTATAACGAATCGATTGTTCGAAAACACCCCTATTCACTCGACTTGTTACGGACATTGAATTTCAGCAAAACTTCACTTGACGCTCGAGAAGCCAAACATCTACTTTCACTTTTCGATCCCAAGCTGCATTCAAACCCCGGTTATATTGCTTTAAAGACCTATTTCGAATACGAAAACAAAACCGGCAGTGATTTCCCGACGGAAGTTGCATTAAAAACGACGGACGATAAGTCGGTCAGTGAAGTCCTTGTGGATTCCTCCAAGCATAACCTCATTGTCTTTTGGGCAAGCTGGTGCGGGCCTTGCCGGATGGAAATTCCGCAAATCAAGAAACTGTATGAAAGCAAAGGGGCGGATTTGAATGTCGTCAGCATTTCCGTCGATAAGGATCAAAATGCCTGGAAAAAAGCGATGGAAAAAGAGCAAATGCCATGGAAGCAATTCCTCCTGCCCGCGGGGGAGACGTACGCGATGCTGGACAAGAAATATAATCTGCAAACAATCCCGATTTGGGTGTTACTGGACGGCGACGGCAAGGTGGTCGAGCAGCACGTTGGATATGACACCGGCGATAATGCTATGGATTTGAAAGTGGCGGCGCTTTTGAAGTAGAAAAGGAAAAAGGAGGAAAGGAGGATGGAGTGAAGGGAAATTTGGATTGCTTCCTCCCCTTCCTCCATTCTCCTTCCTCCCTGATTTAAAGCCTTACCTCACCACCACTTTCAGCAGAGCGTAACCCCGCTTCCAGTATCTGAATGATTTTCAAACCATCCGCAAAGTCCGGTTTGATTTCGGTATCATTTTCAATGGCATCGAGGAAGTCGACCACGGCATGTACGAATGCGTGCTCGTAGCCTATAATGTGTCCGGCAGGCCACCAGTGGCCGGCGTAAGGGTGGATGGATTCTGTGGCGAGGATGGTGCGGAACCCGTGTTCGCCTTTCGTGTCTTCGTTGGAATAGTATTGCAGCTCGTTCATCCGTTCGAGGTCGAAAACGAGGCTGCCTTTGCTGCCGTAAATCTCGAATGTAAGGCGGTTTTTGCGGCCGGTTGCGAAGCGCGTGGCTTCAAATGAGCCGATGGCGCCGTTTTGGAACCTGACCATCATCAGGGCCGCATCTTCGACGGTCACTTCACCCATTTCGTCGCCCTTGGATGCGCCTGTGAGGCTTCCGGTGGCTGTTTCGTCGGCTATCGGGCGTTCTTTAATGAAGTTGGCCGTCAATGAGGAAACGGAAACGATGTCACCTACGAGGAAATGTGCGAGATCGACGGCGTGGGAGTTGAGATCCCACTGAGGGCCGGCTTTGGCGGTTTCTTTTTTGAGCTGCCAGGTAAGCGGGAATGACGGATCGACGATCCAGTCCTGTTGGTAAGCGCAACGCCAGTGAAAAATACGCCCGATCTTGCCTTCTTCGATCATCTTTTTGGCGAGTGCTACGGCGGGCGTTCGGCGGTAATTGTGGTTCAGGTAATGCTTCACGCCGTTTTCCTGGCAAACTTTCAGCATTTCGGCCGCCTGGGTGCTGTCCATCGAAAGCGGTTTTTCGCAGAAAATATGCTTGCCTGCTTTTGCAGCTGCCAATGCCACTTCGTAATGCAGATTTTGAGGCAATGCGATGTCGATAATGTCGATATCGGGGCGATTGATGAGCTTTTGCCAATCGGTTTCAGTCTCTTCCCAGCCCCAGTTTTGGGCGAACTCAGAAAGTGACTCCTGATGACGGCCGCAGGCAACTTTCAGGACGGGAGTCGAAGGGGTATCAAAAAACAGCGGGGCTTTTTTCCAGGCATTGCTATGCGCCCGGCCCATAAACTTGTAACCTACTATACCGATATTGATCTGCTTTTTCATCGGGGAATTTGTGTGGTTAAGGATTGAATGCTAAACAGGTTCGTCAAAATTATCAAATCTTGGCGATGGATTTAATTCGTAAATTCCTGCTCCTGATTTTTACATCAACTACACACTATTTTATGAAACAACTTGCCCAGAATCTCCGGACGGGAGAGACGTTGCTCCTGAATGTCCCCGTTCCGCTCGCCCGAAAGGGCTGTCTGCTCATCAAAACCCGCAAAAGCCTTGTCTCCGCCGGGACGGAACGAATGCTGGTCCGGTTCAGTAAAGCCAATTTTCTGCACAAAGCCCGGCAGCAACCCGACAAGGTGCGCCTCGTAATTGATAAAATCAGGGCCGACGGTTTCTGGAAAACGGCGCGCTCGGTACTCCGCAGGCTGGATCAACCCCTGCCGTTGGGGTATTGCAATGTAGGGGATGTAGTAGCGATAGGAGAGGGTGTAGAAGGCTTCACGATCGGCGATCGGGTGGCTGGTAACGGGCCGCATGCCGAGGTGGTTTGTGTGCCCGTCAATCTGGTAGCCAAAATACCGTCAAATGTACCTGACGAAGAAGCGGTATTCACAGTGCTGGGTGCGGTAGGCCTGCATGGCTTGCGCTTGCTGGCGCCTGCGTTGGGCGAACGCGTGGCTGTAATAGGTTTAGGATTAATCGGATTGATGGTGGTTGATCTACTGCGTGCGCAGGGGTGCGAGGTAATAGGCGTTGAGCCCGATGAATACCGACGAAGAATCGCGAAGGGAAAGGGTATTCCAGCCCTTAATCCTGTAAAATCTGCCGGCAAATCAATTTCGGAGCAGTTCGGCGAAATGGACGGGGTTATCATCACGGCTTCGTCCGGATCGGGTAATGTTATCTCCATGGCTGCCGCTATTTGTAGAAAACTAGGGAAAATAGTGCTTATCGGCGACGTTCCCCTGCATCTGAACCGCTCCGATTTTTACCATAAAGAACTGACATTCCAGGTCTCCTGCGCGTACGGGCCCGGGCGTTACGATCATGCGTATGAGGAGCAAGGAGTTGATTACCCTTTGCCGTATGTCCGCTGGACGGAGAACCGCAATTTTCAGGAAATTTTGCGATTGCTGGCCAATGGCTCGCTGGATGTGAAGCCGCTGGTCTCGAATATTGTGCCGATTGAAAGCTCTTCGGGCATTTATCAAATAAGTAACCGATCTCTTGCCACATTGATTGATTACAGCGGTAAATGCAAAGTGGGCGAAACGGTTATTCAGAATCCCGATCATGCATTTGTAGGGCAGAAAGTAGTTGCTGCAGTTATCGGAGCGGGAAATTTCGCTTGTATGACCCTGTTGCCGTGCCTTCGGGGAAAACCTGTTAAATATATCGCAAGCTCCGGTGGATTAAGGGCGGCGGAATTGGCTGCGAAGTATGGAATTCCATGCATTGCTACCGATTATCGGAAAATTTTGGAGGACGAGGAAGTCGATCTGATCATCATTGCTACCCGGCACGATCAGCACGTTTCCATCGCTGCCGATGCGATTCGCGCGGGCAAGCATGTTTTTGTGGAAAAGCCGCTTAGTATTGATTTCAGAGGTGTGGAAGCCCTGAAAACGGCATTCCAAAATGCGCCGCAGCCGGTATCTCTCACGGTGGGCTTCAACCGGAGATATGCGCCGCACATTACAAAAATGAGGGAATTGCTGGAAGGTGCCCCGATGAATATCGTGGTAACCGTCAACGCAGGTTATGTTCTGGGCAACGCCTGGATACACGACAGCGCCCGGGGAGGAGGGCGGCTGGTGGGTGAAGCATGCCATTTCATAGATCTCGTCGGCTGGATTGCGCAGAGCCACATTACAGAGGCATGCACCCACGTACTGACTGCCGGGGGCTGCATGAGCTCCGACAATGCGACCGTGCTTTTGAGGCTGGCGAGCGGCTCCACGGGCACAGTTCATTATTTTTCAAATGGTCATAACAGCTATCCAAAGGAGCGTGTGGAGGTACATTCGCTCGGAAGGACATTGATTTTGGATGACTACAAAGTGCTTCGGGGATATGGTTTCGAGGGATTTCGCGAGATGAAGGCGGATACGGGAAAAGGCCATCAGGAGCAATTCGACAGGCTGTTTGAATGCATTTCGAATGGAAAGGAGCCGTTAATGCCTCTCGAAGACATCTGGAACTCCAGCCGGGCGACATTGGCGGCGCGGGATAGTATGTGGACGGGCAGTTGGGTGAAGGTATCATGAAGGCGCTGCACTATTTGAGGCTAATCTGGCACATTGGCCGGCAAATGGGCTGGCATTATGTACTGTTCAGGGCAGGATATTGGGTTCAGGCGAAAACAGGTATTTTAAAATTGCGCTTTCCGCGGAAGGCAACGAATCGTTCATTTGCAGGCCTGCAAGACTGGCGACAATCAGCATCTGGTTTCTTCTTTACACCCGGAAGGCCGGAAGTTGACAGGAAAATGGGGTTGAAACAGCTTCGCTGGCGTGTTCAAAAAATGGGGGTTGGAAGGTTTAAGTATTTTGATACCTGGTATAGCGTTTCAGATTGGCATACTAATCCACTCACAGGGTATTGTTACCCAAAGAATGAGCATTGGTCGGAGGTAAATGATTTTTCGGCAAAGGCAGGCGACATCAAATATGTGTGGGAAAAATCCAGGTTCACATTCTTGTATGATCTGATTCGGTATGACTTTCATTTTTCAGAAGACCAATCCACAAGAGTGTTCGAACTGATCGCGGACTGGATTGATCGGAATCCGGTCAATTGCGGGCCAAATTGGAAATGCAGCCAGGAAATCGCCTTGCGGGTGTTGAATTGGATATTTGCATTGCATTACTACAAGTTTTCGCCAACATTAAATCAGTTGCTTTTTGACAAAATCCTTTGCAGTATTTATGACCAAACATGCCATGTAACAGCTAATCTGTCGTTTTCCCGGATTGTGGTGCGAAATAATCATGTATTGACGGAAGCATTGGGACTATATGTTGTGGGCCTGATGTTTCCACAATTTTCAGACAGCCCCAAATGGCGCGTTCTTGGGAAATGCCTCTTTGAAACAGAGATTACTTCGCAGATTGCTACCGATGGTACCTACATCCAGTTTTCGATGAATTATCATCGGGTGGTTATTCAGTTGTTGACGTGGGGAATTCGATTAGCAGAGCTGAACCATGACCCGATGAGTATCGCCGTATATGACCGGGCAAAGGCTTCATTGAATTTTCTTAGGACCTGTCAGAACACTATGTACGGGCGTCTGCCTAACTATGGTCATAATGACGGTGCATTGTTCTTCCCATTATCGGAACGCAGTTTCGGAGACTTTCGACCGCAGATGGCGGCACTCGCCAATGTATTGGGGGTTGATTTAGATTATCAGGAGGGAAATTGGAGAGAGGAATCGCAATGGCTCATAAGCAGTCTGTCCAAGTCTTCGTTTAAAATGCGTCCCAAATGTATATCGTCCTTCCCCATAGGAGGTTATCACATGCTCAGGGACACGGGCACAATGACCTTCCTACGCTGCGGGAAATACGAAAGCCGCCCATTTCAAGCAGATAACAACCACCTCGACATTTGGGTAAACGGCCGCAATATCCTGCGTGATTCCGGAACGTGGCTTTACAACTCGGATGAAGAATCAACGCGCTATTTTTCAGGCACCAGGGGCCATAACACCATTATGATCGGTGATTTTGATCAAATGCAAAAACAGCACCGCTTCATCTGGACGCATTGGATTACCAATGCAAAAAGCAAGTCGGGCTCATCCGGCAGCGAGTATTGGATTGAAGCTGAATTTGAAGGTTTCCGTCATGTGGGTAAGGGCATTGTGCATAAACGTCGGGTTGTTAAAAAAGCTGGTCAGCTGCATTGGGTGATCGAAGACAATGTTCAAAACGTTCCAAAGGGAATGCCGATTCGCCAACTATGGCACCCCGATGAGGCCTTCGAGAACGATTTCAAAATTACGGCAACCGACGAGCACGGTGTCGCAATTCCGGTGATTGTTGAAAGTGGCTGGTATTCAAAAACCTATGGTGCAAGGGAAGAATGTAAAGTGCTGGTATTTGAGACTTTGGGGAATTATGTTCGGACGGTTATCGAGGGACATTAACTTAATCGGGCTATTATGCACTTCCTCCTCATCCACCAGTATTTCCTGGAAGACAATGCCGGCGGCGGCTCACGATGGAATGAGATGGCGCGGATCTGGGTGCAGGAAGGCCATTCGGTGACGGTGATTGCCGGAGATGTACATTATATGATGGCAAAGGAGGATCAAACAGTCGGAAAGGCATTCGACGTCAGCCGGAATGCCGACGGCGTGCTGGTAATCCGCTGCAAAGGGTCGAAGTATTATCATAATGGCTTCCTCGGACGGTTTTGGAGTTACTTTTCCTTCGCATTCATGGCTATGTATGCAGGAATGCGTTTTGCCAACTCCGCATATAAATGCATTATCATAACCTCCCCACCATTGCTGGTGGGCATTCCCGGATTACTGTTGTCGAAATGGAAGCGCATTCCGTTAGTCTTGGAAATACGTGACCTTTGGCCGGAATCGGCGATTGAAATGGGCGTTTTGAAGAACAAATGGCTGATTCGGTTATCGTACGGATTTGAAAAATACCTTTATCGCAAGGCACGGCTGATGAATGTACTTACTCCTGCCTTTCGCGAATGCCTTATTCGGGAAAAAGAAATTGATCCGGGCAAAATCGTCATGATTCCCAATGCGGCGGATTTTCGTTGGAGCGAGCATGCATTGCGTAGCGTATGTGCGCGTGAAGTGCGCGCGAAGCTTGGTCTGGAAGAGAAGTTTGTGATCATTTATGTCGGGGCGCATGGTTTGGCCAACGACCTTATGCAACTCGTGGAAGCCGCGACGCTGCTTCGCGGTACCGAAGCCCATTTTTTGCTCATAGGTGATGGAATGCAGAAAAAAATGTTGATCGAAGCAGTACATTCCCGCGACTTGGCTAATGTATCGTTCCTGGATCCGGTTTCAAAAGAGCAGGTATTCGAATATATTTTAGCGGCGGATGCCGGTGTAGCCGTTTTAAAGAATGCAGCGATTTTCAAAACAGTTTACAGTAACAAAACCTTCGACTACCTATCCTGTAAAAAGCCGGTTTTAATGGCAATCGACGGAGTTTCGCGCGATTTGGTTGAGCAAGCCGATGCAGGGGTTTTTGCGGAGCCGGGGAATCCCGCCGATCTGGCGCGAAAAATCAGAATTTACATGGACGACCGGGCACTTTTGCGTAAACAGGGCGAAAATGGTTACCGGTTGGTGCATAAGCATTTCGATCGGGAAAAATTAGCCAGGGAGTTCTTGGAATGCATTGAAAGTCAACTTAAAGTGACAGCGAAAAGTCCAATTTTTGGTGTGCCATAAGTGAACTGAATGTGCCGCCAGAGGGTTTTCTAATAAATGAAAATCCAATGAGAAACGTAGCATATCTGTTCCCCGAATCAGTCAGAAAAGGGGCATATACATATTCCGAATACATGCATTTGATGGAAACGGTGGTTTTGGAAAACAGAACAACCGGTCCTAAACAATCCGAGGCGCTGGCCCATTATACAAAGCTGAATCTGGCGCGGATGCAGCGCCTCAATAAAACGGCATCGATCCATGAGTCGTTGCGAGAGGTTGTCGATCAGATCGACATTCCACAAACTTGGTACATCCTCACCGAAGCATGGTGTGGAGATGCTGCGCAGAACATCCCCACGATCGTTGCTGCGTCACTTTCGAACCCTTTGATCACCGTCAGATTCCTGCTGAGGGATGAAAATCCTGAATTGATGGATGCTTACCTGACGAACGGAGGGCGTTCGATACCGAAACTGATTGCTGTGGACGAAGATTTTAATGAAATTTTCACTTGGGGGCCGCGCCCGGCGGGAGCGCAGGAGCTGCTGAGAGAGTATAAAGCGAATCCGGTGAAGTCTTACAGCGAATTTTCGGAGGATATCCAGCGTTGGTACATTGCCGATAAAACACAGTCGCTGCAAAACGAATTGCAAGAGCTTTTGGAAGCAGTGGCTGTGGATAAGTGAGTTTTTGAACCGTTTACTCTATATTTGTCATAGGGTAACCGCAATACCAACGAACAGGGATTTTGTCAGAATACTTTAAAAACATATCCGACGGCATCAGCACGACCCTCACGGGCATGCGGCTGACGTTACGGCATCTCTGGAATGCGCGTAAAAGCCGTAGACCTGCGGATATTCGTTCGTCCAGTTTTTACGACCAGCAGGATGGGATCGTGACGATCCAGTATCCGCTGGAAACCATTCCCATTCCGGATAATGGCAGGTACCGTCTGCATAACGAGATGGACGACTGCATTGTTTGCGACAAATGCGCAAAGGTCTGTCCGGTAGATTGCATCGATATCGAGCCGATTAAAGCCGTGGAAGACGTAGGACGTGCTTCCGACGGTTCGCCGATCCGCCTGTACGCGGCCAAATTCGATATCGATATGGCTAAATGCTGTTATTGCGGCCTTTGTACGACGGTATGCCCGACGGAATGTCTTACAATGACCAAGACTTTCGATTACAGCGAGCTCGATGTGCGGGATATGGTTTACAATTATTCCAGCCTCACCGCAGAACAGGCTGACGAAAAGCGCGTGCTGTTGGAACAATTTCAGAAGGAAAAAGAGGCTTTGAAAGCAGCCAAAGCTGCTCCGACAGCAGCTTCGGCGCCCGGCGCGACAGGTGCGGCTGCGCCCGCCCGACCGGTTTTCAAACCGACCGCAAAGCCAAAGCCGACCGAAGAACCCGTTGCCAAAGATACCAATGCTGACGCTGCCGAACCGGTAGCCGCTCCGGCTCCAAAACCGGCTTTCAAGCCGCTGATGAAGCCTAAAAAAGTAGAAGATAATGCTCCCGCACAAGAAATTGCACCGGAAGCTACGCCGCCCGAAAAGCCGACGGCCGCCAAACCAGTATTCCGGCCGACTTTGAAACCGAAGATTGTTTCTGAGGAGAATGCGGAGAAACCTGTTGCGGAAACGCCTGCGGAGCCGGTTGAAAAGCCAGTCGCGAAAGCCCCGTTCCGTCCTTCGATGAAGCCGAAGGTGGTTTCGGAGGAAACTGCGGAGAAACCCGTTGCGGAAACGCCTGCGGAGCCGGTTGAAAAGCCAGTCGCGAAAGCCCCGTTCCGTCCGACAATGAAGCCAAAGGTTGTTTCGGAGGAGAATGCGGAGAAACCTGTTGTGGAAACGCCTGCGGAGCCGGTTGAAAAGCCAGTCGCGAAAGCCCCGTTCCGTCCTACGATGAAGCCAAAGGTTGTTTCTGAGGAAAGTGCGGAGAAACCTGTTGGGGAAACGCCTGCGGAGCCGGATGAAAAGCCAGTCGCGAAAGCCCCGTTCCGTCCTTCGATGAAGCCAAAGGTTGTTTCGGAGGAGAATGCGGAGAAACCTGTTGTGGAAACGCCTGCGGAGCCGGTTGAAAAGCCAGTCGCGAAAGCCCCGTTCCGTCCGACAATGAAGCCAAAGGTTGTTTCGGAAGGGAGTGTGGAGAAGCCGGTAACTGAAACGCCAACTGAGGCAGTCGCTGCGGCGAACCCGGAGACTCCGGCTGATGCGGCACCTGCTGAGCCTGTTGCGGAGAAACCTGCAAAGCCGGCGTTCCGACCAACGATGAAACCTAAACCCAAGGAATAGGCGCGCATGGAAGCAATTATATTTTATCTTTTTTCCGCATTGACGCTCGCTGCCGGGCTATTCATACTCTTTTCTAAAAATCTCATTTACGGGGCATTCGCGCTGTTTCTTGCATTCCTGGGCGTAGCCGCATTGTACGTGCTCTCGGGCGCGGACTTTCTGGCCGTTTCACAGATCATGATCTATGTTGGGGGCATTCTCGTGCTGCTGATATTCGGAATCATGCTCACGCAGAAGAAAGAAAAAAGCGACGATTCTAGACGCCATAATCGTATCGAAGTGCCGATCACGCGGAGAATCTGGGGAATTTTGACAGGTATCGGGCTTTTCGGATTGCTGGTGAAAGTCATCCTTTCTTCGGATTTTAGAATGGCCGGCGAGGAAATGAGTACCAAATCGACGATCAAGACGATTGGTGTGGAGCTTATGACCACCCATTTGTTGCCTTTTGAAATAGCTGCTATCCTTTTGCTGGTTGCGCTCATCGGCGCCGCCTACCTCGCATTAAACCGAAACCCGACCGCATGACGACGATACCTGTTCAATATTATCTGATCGTTGCAGCAGCATTGTTTTGTATTGGACTGGCTATTTCCATTACCAAGCGGCATTTTATCGGTATGCTGCTCGGAATCGAATTGATGCTTAATGCGGTTAATATCAATTTAGTAGCATTTGGCAGGCACGATCCGGAACGTTTGAGCGGCCAGCTTTTTGCATTATTTGTCATTGTCGTGGCAGCTGCCGAAGTGACTGTGGCGCTGGCGATCATTCTGCGTGTATACGGCCGTTTCAAAACGGTTGACCCCGATAAAGTAAATGAATTGAAGCAATGAACTGGATCTTCCTGATCTTCGCTTTTCTGATCGGTATTAGCAACGCCGTCCAATCTGGCGTGAATACGCAACTCCGCGAGTCGATCAACAATCCTATTCTCGCGGCCATGACGTCCTTTTTTGTAGGATTAATGGTCCTGACGATCGCTTTCGCCTGTTTCAACCAAAATCCGGTTCCTTCCCTGGCTGATCTCAAACAGGTTTCGTGGATGCGTTTTATGGGCGGAGTACTCGGCGCTTTCTATGTGATCACGGTCATTTTTATCGTCCGCAATATCGGCCCGGCCAATATGATGTGCTTAGTTATCGCAGGCCAGATGGTAACCGTCATGACGATCGATCATTTTGGTTTACAAGGATTTGCCGTTCATCACATGAACCTGCCGCGCATTTTGGGTACGATCCTGCTGATAGGAGGGGTTTATCTTATCCTGAAAAATTAGGGTAAAAAAAACAGCAACCCTTGCGGATTGCTGTCTGATAGTTCTTAGGATTCCTCAGGGGATTTTGTTGAAAATAAACAGATCCACGAAGCTCCACTTATCATTTTCTTTCTTCCCGCGCTGGATCACCAGTTGCGTAGGGGAGCGTCTCTCGTAGATAATGCGTACCGAGGCATCGTCTTTTTCAAACAAAGCCTGGTTCTTTTTTGCTTCGATGAATTTGTAGCGGTCGGCTACCTCTTTTTCTTCCAGCGAGATCATGCCCGGCTTGAAATGCTTCACCATCGCTACGGGGCCATTGTCAGTCTGTTCAAATGCAAAGATCTCATAAAGAGCAGGTTTGTCGTCTTTAATCATGCGAATGAAACCGACGATATTATTGCCTTTAGGGGCTGTCCAGGAAGCTTCGATCGGGCCGCCGTTGTACGTACCGAGCCAGCGGCCATCCAGGAACGCGATGTCGTTCAGGGTGCCTTGCGCCTGAGCAAATGTAGCCGTCAATACCAGGGCAAATGCCAGACAAGCTTTTTTAACTAACCGGATTGTGTTGAAATGGGTCATTGAGATTTAGGTTGTGAATTGAGGTGGCAAATTAATAGAAATGTTATGAAATAAAATCAAGGTAATTCTCGCGGTTGATTAATTGAAAGCTGGCATCCGGGTAAGCATTCGCAAATGCTACGGGTGTTTTTACACGTTCCTCTCTCCATTTGAACTCAAATGCCGACAGGCTTCCGTTTTCCATTTCCAGCCAATCGACCTCCTGCTGATCGTAGGTGCGCCAAAAATAAAGGTCCGCGTGACGTTTGGCGTAGGTCAGTGTTTTGATTCTTTCGCTGATCAGGTAGTTTTCCCAGAGCTCACCTGTATCCGTGCGTAACGCGAGCGGCCTTAGGTCATTGATAACGGTGTTCCGGACGCCGTTGTCATGAAAAAACCAACGGCTGCTCTTGATTACCTCTTTTCGAAGGTTTTTACTGAAACCTCCTATTCGCTTTAAAATGAAAACTTTCGAAAGGAGATCCAGGTATTTTTCAACTGTATTTTTGCTGATATTCAATGCCACGCCAAGCTCCTGCAATGATACCTCCTTTCCTACCTGGTAGGCGATCAGCCGCAGCAGATCTTTCACTTTTTCAGCATTACGCACGCCTTCAAATGAGAGAATATCCTTCAAGAGATACGCATTGACGAGGTCTTTGAGGTATGCCTCCTTTTCTTTTAATGTATTGAGTTGAAATAATTCAGGATAACTACCGTAGACGAGCCGCTCTTCCAGCCGCTGGCGCGTTTCCAATGCATTTTCGAGGGGCAAAAGCTCCTGCTGTGCGACGGGGTAGAGGTTGTGAAAATAGGCCCTGCCGGTAAGCGGTTCTCCTGATTGCTGGGCTAGGTCCAACGCCGATGATCCTGTGGCAATGATCCGTAGGCCTTTTATATGGTCAACAATCAGTTTTAGCTTTTTTCCAATATCCGGGATGGCCTGCGCTTCGTCGATCACGAGGAGCTCATAATCCGAGAACAAGCGCTGATAATTGGCAATGCTGGTTTGAGATAGAAGATTTTGCGCATCGATATCCTCTCCTTCGAGCGTAAAAACTTTATAGGGAGTGTTTGCGATAATTTTTTGGACAAGAAATGTCTTTCCGACCCGCCTGGTACCGGTTATAACGTTGACTTTATTGGGTTTTAGGTGGTCAACAACCTGCTTATATAAGGCACGCTCAATCTCCATGTATGTAAATTCCGTCAACGTACTGACGCAATTTAGCTAAATTCCGTCAATATGCTGACGGAATTTGCATTCAGGTGCCAAAAAATAGCTGGCCCGTTTCCAAACCAGCTATTCTCGCTTAAAGTTCTATGATCAATAAGCCCTCTCCAATTTACCTTCGTAAGAGTTGGTAAAGGCTTTGTTTACTACTTTATTTCCACCCTGTGTCGGATAGTTTCCGGTGAAATACCAGTCGCCGAGGTGTCCTGGGCAGGCTTTGTGCAGGTTTTCGACGGTTTGGAAAACCACAGACAGCTCTGCATTCAAACCCTTGGGACGAACAATCTCAGCTATTTTTTGAGAAATCTCTTCATCTGTGAATGGCTCGTAAAGCGCCTTAACATAGTTGGTGTGGTATGGATTCTTCGTAGCCAACGCTGTTACACTTTGGGTGTAGACATCTTCCAGCAAATACTCCATATCGCGCTCTTCCAGCAATTTCAGCACTGCACGGTAGGCAACGAAGTCTTTCATCCTCGACATATCGATGCCGTAGCAATCGGGGAAGCGGATCTGTGGAGCAGACGATACCACTACAATTTTCTTCGGTTTCAAACGGTCGAGCATGGTGAGAATGCTCTTTTCAAGCGTAGTACCGCGAACGATCGAGTCGTCGATGATCACGACGGTATCCACATTCTTGCGGACTACTTCAAATGTCGTGTCGTACACGCTTGAAACCATATCGTCGCGCAGGGCGTCGGCCGTAATGAACGTACGTGACTTTACGTCTTTGGTTACCAGTTTCTCGATTCTCGGACGGAACGAAAGTACTTTTTCAAGGTCGGCTTCGAACAGAATGCCTTCCATGATGGCCTGCTTGCGTTTCTTGGCCAGATATTCCTCCAAACCTTCGATCATCCCGAGGAATGCCGTTTCAGCAGTGTTCGGAATATATGAGAAAATCGTGTTTTCGAGGTCGTAATTAACTTCTTTGAGAATTTGCGGGATCAGCAGTTTACCCAGCTGCTTGCGCTCATTATAAATGTCCGGATCGGTGCCGCGGGAGAAGTAAATACGCTCGAAACTGCATGAGCGTTTTTCCAGGCGAGGCAGGATCGGGAACTCATTATATTCACCATTTTTGTCAACGATGAGTGCAGAACCTGGTGTAATTTCAGTGATCTGGTCGTAATCTACATTGAATGCAGCTTTAATGGCCTGTTTCTCAGATGCCACCACAACCACTTCATCGTCAGCATAATAGAATGCCGGGCGAATACCCGCAGGATCGCGGATCACGAAGGATGCGCCGTAGCCTGTAAGACCACACATGGCATAACCACCATCAAAGTCGCGGCACGAGCGGTAGAGCAGGCGAGGCAGGTCGATATTGTCTTCGATGACATCGGACAACGTCGGGTTTTCGTAAATTCCTTTGAAACGTTCGAACACTCGCTGGTTTTCTTCATCCAGGAAATGTCCAATTTTTTCCATTACCGTTACGGTGTCGACTTTCTCTTTCGGGTGCTGGCCCAGTGAAACCAGTTTGCCAAAAAGCTCATCCACGTTGGTCATGTTGAAGTTTCCGGCCATCACCAGATTGCGGCTCCGCCAGTTACTTTGGCGCAGCATCGGGTGGCAGTTTTCCACTTCATTGGAGCCATGCGTACCGTAACGAAGATGTCCCAGCCATACTTCTCCCGTAAATGCCAGGTTTTCCTGCAACCATTTCGCGTCGTTGACGTGGTCGCGGTTGTTTTTGAGACCTTTGCGGAATTTTTTGTGGATTTTGGAGAAGATATCCGTAAGTGGCTGAGGTTCTACGGATCTGTATCGGCTGATATATCGTTTCCCGGGCGGGACATCGATCTTGATATTGGCTACCCCGGCTCCATCCTGGCCCCGGTTGACCTGTTTTTCCATCATGACCGAAAGCTTATGGACTGCGTACAGCGGCGTTTCGTACTTGTCGATGTAGTATTGATAAGGCTTTCTAAGACGGATAAGTGCTATGCCGCACTCATGCTTAATGGCGTCGCTCATAAGAAGAGTAATGCTTTTAGAGATATTGGTGTTTGCTGGTATGCAAAGCGTATTCCCTGAATATTAGCCTAACGAATTTCGATTCTCGTTTAGTTCGTTATTTCTTACAAAGGTACAAATCCTTTGGCTTAAAAAACTCCAAAAATTGTTCAATTTTTCAATTCATCTCAGTCAGTTGAAACTGACTGCAATGGAATTGTATACTTGCCGGAAAAGATTCCCCGAACATTGACCTATTGCCGGCAGTTTCAATCGCCGGATCACAGATTATTGCAAATCACAATAGCTTATCAATTATAAGAAAGATAATTACTTTTGATCAAATAGATATTAAAATTTTTATGCTTCACAAAACCCGCGGTATCGCATTGAGCTACATCCGGTACAAGGAATCTTCCATCATCGCGAAGATCTACACGGAAGCCTTTGGTATCCAGACTTATATCGTCAACGGCGTGCGAAGCAGCAAGTCCAAAACCAACCGGATCGCCTTTTTTCAGCCGCTCACGTTGCTTGATCTCGTGGTGTACCATAAGAACAAGGAGGACACCATTCATCGCATTTCCGAGATCAAGTGCTATGCGCCGTTCTTCTCGATACCTTTTGATGTAATAAAATCGGGCCTGGCGCTCTTTATGACCGAAATGCTCGGTAAAACTTTGCGCGAGGAAGAGAACAACGAGCCATTGTTCCATTTTATTGAACAATCGGTGCTCTATCTCGACGAAGCCGGGACTGGATTCGAAAATTTTCATATTCAGTTCCTGATGCAATTGGCGCATTATCTGGGGTTTGGTGTGGAAACGGCCGGGGATTTGGAAAGTGAGTTGAAAGACAACCATTTTCCGCACCTGCCCGATGCACAAGAGCATACGGCTACGGTGCAAATGCTGGACAATGACTACGGTTTGTCCATTCCGCTGGACAGGTCACGGCGGATAAATATCCTCGAAAAGATGATTTTCTTTTACAAAATCCACATGGATGGGCTTGGGGAAATCAAGTCACTGGATGTTTTGAGGGAAGTTTTACGCTGAAAGTTGCTTCCGGCTGAAATTGGCATAATTTTGATAACGTATATGGTAACTCCATTAAACCGAATGCAATGAAACATATACTGACGACCGCCTTTTTGCTTATTTCTTTGACAACATTCGCTCAGGAACGCCTGCCGCAGGAACGCCTGCCGCAAGTTCCTAAAGGTGCGTGGAAATCGCAGGAGCCTACCGGTAGCGCTTCAACACTTATTGTAGTTGATAATTATATGGTTATCGCTTCTTACAGCATCGGTAACAAGTATTTTGAAAGGACCGAGGGCGGCCCGTTCACGATGAATGGGAACAAAATGACTTACACGCCCGAGTTCAATTCGGCGGATACAGCCAAAATCGGCATTCCTATCGAGTTCACGGTAACGGTGAAAGATGATATCCTGACGCTACGTTACGAAGAGGCGATGGTCTGGATGCGTGTCGACGACGCTACCAGCAATGCGCCTATGGCAGGAGCCTGGCACATTACCGAACGGGACAATGGGCAGGGAACCCTCGTTAAAATACACCAGGAGGGAACGAGAAAAACGCTTAAACTGCTCTCAAAGACACGTTTCCAATGGTTTGCAATCGACCCTGCGGTTAAGAAATTTTATGCAACCGGAGGAGGGACTTACACCGCCAAGGACGGTAAATACACCGAAAACATTCAGTTTTTCTCCAAAGACAACAACCGCGTAGGTTCATCGCTGAAATTTGATTTCAAGCTCGACAATGGCCGTTGGGACCACAGCGGAAAGAGCAGCGACGGCAAGCCGGTACATGAGATTTGGGAAAAAATCCCCTGATATTCATTCGATCACCTCGACGTTTTTCAGAATGTAGTTGAGGTGATCGACATCATTCGCATTGAGTGTCAGTCTGCCCCGGACGGTCAGGACCTCGTCCGTCCGGAAGCGCTGTTTTTTCTTCCTGAACTGCAATTCTATAATAGATTCCGGACCGGCTCCGCCACAGAAAAAGCAGGCGGCCATTGGTTTCGCTGAAATGACGTAAATATTGTCGTTTTCATCTACGGGGATCATGTAGCCGCGGATACTGACTTCTTTATCATGCAGTACGTTCACCGAAGGCCCGAAGGTGGGGTATAGGAAGTACATACTCAACTCCTTATTGAGTTTTCGCGTAAACCGCACGTCGGTCAGGCGTTTCCATGTAATGGGTAGTGGCTCCGCGCGGAACGTGAAGGCCAGCAGTGGAATAAACAGGAGCGCTATTCTTTTCATTTTTCCAGGCTGTCCCATTTTGCAACGGCTTCTTTCAATTCAACGATGGCCTCTCTGGATTGTCGCTGGTAATCGAGCATGGATTCGTCGGTCATAGGCGGCGCGGATTTGTGCGAATGCGCGCCATGGGCGTGGTCGTGTGCATGAGCGAAGCCCGGTACTTCGATCATATTTTCTTCCCAAACTTCAACCAGGTTTTTTAAGCTGTCGAGCTGCGATTTGGCTACATCGTCTTTCGCCAGCACCGACAGGCTATCGAGTTTTTGTTCGAGTTGTCCGGATATTTTCATGGCTTCAAGATGCAAACGGTTCGCTTCGATGAGCTCGGGGCTCTTTTCATTTCGCCGGGAGCAGGACGTTGCCCCGAGAACGAGAATTAATGCGAGAGTTGAGTTGGCAGGAGTCATCAGATATGGAACTTCATTAAATGCAACAATGTTGCAAAAATGAATTAAATACTTTTAACAAACAATAGCCTTGCTTATTTCTTTCGGCCATGCGAAGTTTTTATTCCCTGTCTTTCAGCTTACTGATTACCTTTCTGCATATTGGGTGCTGCCTATTGCCACTGCTTTCACTCGCCTCGTTACCACTGTACAACGCCGGTTTCCTGGCACCTCACCAGCCCGTTTCAGCCATTTTACAATGGATGATTTTTGTTTGGCTGACGGGCCGGTTAGCCGCTTTTTACTTTTGGAATAAATCTTTCCACAGCCGAACGGAGACATTATCCTATCTCCTTGGCTGGTTTATCGCGCTGTCGGGACTGATTATCAATCAATGGGAGCCATTTAAAACCGAAGAGCAGGTAATGGCAGTGCAGCATTTCGAACGTTTCAAATCCCAAAGGCAACTTCGGATTGACCTGAATGGGCGCAATGATGTGCAGGAGCTAATGGCCGATCTACGGAAGATTGATGGGGTGAGAAAAGGAAGTATCGTGTTCGAATCGCAGTCTGTAACACTTTCCTATCATAAGGGAAAGGTTTCTCCCGAGCAGATTTTGGCGGTTTTACGAAGCAAGGGGCATTTAAAGTGACCCAAAGTGCCCGTTCAGTTATTTAGATTTATTCAAAACAATTTTTGTTAAACATTTGAATCATTCTAAATAGGTAATATATTTGCCTCAGTTTTAACGGCAATGTGAATGAGCGCTTTTACAATGAGTGATTACAATGTGGGGTCGGAGCAGGGGTGTTTCTGGATGAAAAGCTTCGAAGACAGCACCGAATGCGTGTTTAAGAAGTGTTGCGAGAAATACAAAAAGAAGGGCAAACATTGTAAAAAGTGCCCTAAGAAGTAACACCGCTGTTACTCTTTTTGGCTAGTAATACAGTTCATGGTGAATAATTGTAAGAGAGGGAGTGCCGCCTGAGCGTTCCCTTTTCTATGCTGAAGACATTTCAGATCTTGCGTTTCAGCTCGAAATTTTGTCCCAGATATACACGCCTTACTACTTCGTCTTCCGCCAGCTCCTCGGCAGTTCCCTGCTTCAATATCTTTCCTTCGAATAGCAAATATGCCCGGTCGGTGATCGAAAGGGTTTCGTTTACGTTGTGGTCGGTGATAAGGATGCCGATGTTTTTGTGTTTGAGCTTGGCGACAATGCTCTGAATGTCTTCTACGGCAATGGGGTCGACACCGGCGAAGGGCTCATCGAGCAGAATGAACTTCGGATCCACCGCGAGTGACCTCGCAATTTCCGTCCGGCGGCGCTCGCCTCCCGAAAGTACCATGCCTTTGCTCTTGCGTACGTGCCCGAGGTGGAATTCCTCGATCAGCTCCTCCACTTTTCGCTTCTGATCGGCTTTCGGAAGATCGGTCATTTCCAGAACCGCCTTAATGTTCTCTTCGACGGTCAGTGTCCTGAAAACGGAAGCTTCCTGCGCGAGGTACCCGAGCCCGAGGCGCGCACGCTTGTACATGGGCAGGTCGGTAATGTCCTTGTCGTCGAGGTATACCTTGCCGCTGTTAGGTTTCACCAAACCAACGGCCATATAAAAGGAAGTGGTTTTACCTGCACCATTCGGCCCGAGTAATCCTACGATCTCGCCCTGCTCAACCTGGTAGCTTACATTATTATTGACAAGACGAACCCCGTATTTCTTTACGAGGTTTTCAGTTCTTAGTATCATCGTTCGTTTAAGTTCTTCCTCAATGCAGCTTAATGTCTTTCAACGAAAGCTGTAAGGTTTTCTTGTCGCGGAAATTATTCTCTTCGAGGCAATAGCAGATGGAGAACGGCCTTCCGTTGACAATATCAGGATAAAAATGCCCCATTCCGAAGCCTACGGCCGTGAAAACTGCCGAGTTGTTTTGTTTTACATCAAATTTGATGTGCTTTTCCTTCATCAAGACGGGGCGGCCGACGAGTGTCATATTTCTCGATTCGAAAACCGGCGTCATATTTCCCGGCCCGAATGGTCCCATTTGACGGAGGATATTGTAAAATTTAGGGGTAATCGCTTCCAGTTCGAGCAGCATATCGACGTTGATCATCGGTACCAACTGGTCCGGCTGAATGCGGCTGCTCACGATTTCGTTGAACCGCATTCTGAATGCTTCCACATTATCCAGCGGCAAGGTAAGGCCGGCGGCAAATGTGTGTCCTCCATATTGTTCCAAAAGGTCCGCGCATTCTTCGATCGCCTCATACACATCGAAACCCGGTACCGAACGCGCAGAACCGGCGGCTTTCCCGTGGGATTGGGTGAGTATGATCGTCGGACGGTGGTATTTTTCGATGCACCTGCTGGCCACGATTCCGATCACGCCTTTGTGCCAGTCTTCCTTATATAATACGGTACTTTTCGCATTGGAAAACCATTCATCGTTTTCGATCATGAAAAGCGCCTGCTCCGTAATGCTCGAATCGAAATTGCGGCGTTCGCTATTATGCTTGTTGATTTCCTCCGCGAACTCCATGGCCTCTTCTTCAATCTCGGAAAGCAAAAGTCTTACTGCTTCTTTCGCGTGCTTGATGCGCCCGGCGGCATTAATGCGCGGCCCGAGGCCGAAAACAACATTCGTAATATCCAGCGCGCCGCTGATTCCTGAAATCTGGATCAATGCCCTGATACCGGTGCGCGGCTGCGCATTAAGTCGTTGCAATCCGTAATATGCCAGAACGCGGTTTTCGCCCGTGATCGGAACAATATCGGAAGCAATGCTGACGACGAGCAGATCGAGGTAATCGTACAGCATTTCAGGATTAAGGCCCTGTTTGATACAAAATGCCTGCAAAAGTTTGAAACCGACGCCGCAGCCGGTGAGCTCTTTATAAGGATATAAACAGTCCTCACGCTTAGGGTCCAGCACGGCTACTGCCGGTGGGAGCTCATCGCCCGGACGGTGGTGGTCACATATAATGAAGTCGATGCCTTTTTCCAATGCGACGGTTACTTTGTCGATGGACTTGACACCGCAGTCGAGTGTTACTATTAATGTGTAGCCATTGGCTTCGGCCCAGTCGACGCCTTGCCAGGAAACACCGTAACCTTCCTCGTAACGATCGGGGATATAATAGTCGAGATTGGGATAAATCCTTTTGAGAAAGCCATAGAACAATGCGACGGAAGTGGTACCATCTACATCGTAATCTCCGTAAACCAGTATTTTCTCATTGGATTCGATCGCTTTGATCAAACGCTCCACGGCCTGCTCCATGTCCGCCATCAGGAACGGATCGTGCAAATGGCGGATTTCAGGTCGGAAAAAATCGCGGGATTGGTCGAAATCAAGAATGCCGCGCTGAACCAAAAGTGTTGCCAGAGAGGGACTTACTTTCAAAGATTCGGCGAGCCTCTGTGCAACCTGTTCTTGTTCAGGGGTAAAGGGAGGGTAATGTATCCAGCGCTTTTCAATCATAGGGCAAAGATAATCGGAATCCGGAATGCTTGCTGCCAAAATGTGCAATCGGGTGATCGATCGGGAAAAGCTAACCGAAAGGTCTTATCTTTGCAAACTATTAACATATTTTAAGCCCATGCCACGTCTTCTGGCGATTGATTACGGTGCCAAACGCAGCGGAATAGCGGTAACCGATCCGTTGAAAATTATCGCAACCGCGCTCGATACGGTCCCTACACATCAGCTCACCGATTTTCTCAAAAAATATACATCGGGGGAGCAGGTAGAGGCTTTTGTGGTAGGTATGCCAAAGAAACTCGATAATACCCACAGCGAGAATGCCGCAAGGGTGACTGCTTTTGTAAAGACATTACAAAAAACATTTCCCGAAATCCCGGTGCATTTGCACGACGAGCGCTTTACGTCCTCCATGGCGTTGCAATCGATGATCGCTTCCGGGTCGAAGAAAAGCGACAGACGCGATAAAGGCAATATCGATAAAGTAAGCGCGACGATCATTCTCCAGTCGTTCATGGAAAGCCGGAGGTAGAATTTGTAAGTAGTACATATTATATAGGTAGCAAAAGTTTTAATAAGCATGATTTATCCAATAGTTGCATACGGTGACCCGATCCTGAGAAAGCCAACCCGTTTTATCGAAAAAGATGAAGTGGATTTGAAGAAGCTTTCGGAGGATATGTTTGAAACCATGCACGGCGCGAACGGCGTGGGCCTGGCTGCCCCGCAGATTGGTCTGAATATCCGGATTTTCGTTGTGGACGGTACGCCGTTTGCCGAAAGAGATGAAGAGGACGAAGATGACGAGCCGGATTTGTCGTTGGCCGATTTCAAGAAAGCTTTTATTAATCCCGAAATCCTGGAAGAAACCGGCGAGGAATGGGCATTCGAAGAAGGCTGCCTGAGCATTCCGGGCATCCGCGGCGACGTGTATCGTCCTGAGACACTCCGCATCCGCTACCGCGACCTCGATTGGAACGAGCACGAAGAGACCTACTCCGGTATGGCTGCCCGCATTATCCAGCACGAGTACGACCACCTGCTTGGAAAACTATTCGTGGATTACCTGCCGACGCTCAAAAAGCAGTTCATCAAAAAGAAACTGACCGATATTTCCAAGGGAAACGTGGACGCCGATTACCGCATGCGTTTTCCAAGCCGCAGATAGGCTTTTAACCCACATAATATTCGGTCATGCAGGAAAATAAGGAAATACTTTCCATCGCATTGGTCCAGGCCGATCTGCATTGGGAAAATGTGACGGCCAACCTTGCCTCCTTTGAAGAAAAGCTGGCTGCATTGCCGGAGCCGGTCGATGTGATCGTGCTTCCGGAAATGTTCAACACCGGTTTCACGATGAACACCGCGCTCGCCGAGCCGATGAATTTGACCACCACCCGCTGGATGAAGCAGATTGCCAAACAGCACAATGCATTGGTGGTGGGGAGTTTCGCAGTAAATGAAGGAGGAAGTTTTTTTAACCGCCTCCTTTGCGTACGCCCGGACGGTACTTATGCGCAAAGCGATAAGCGACATCTTTTCACAATGGGAGAGGAGAGTAAGCATTATACCGCGGGCAATGCGCGGCTCACACTGGAATGGAGAGGCTGGAAGTTGTGCCCGCTCGTGTGCTATGACCTGCGGTTCCCGGTTTGGAGCCGTAACCTGCAAAGCGATCCTTACGACATCCTATTATATGTAGCCAACTGGCCCACGCGCCGTGCGCATGCGTGGAGCACACTCTTGCAGGCGCGGGCGATCGAAAACCAATGTTATGTGGTAGGCGTCAATCGAATCGGTGCTGACGGGAACGGGCTGGAATACCGGGGAGATTCCGCGGCGCTCGATTACCTGGGCGAACCGACGGCTCTCCTGGGAAGCCAGGAGACCGAAAAAATCGTCCATATTTCGAGGGCCGAACTGGCCGCTTACCGAAAGAGTTTCCCCGCATTGCCGGATGCCGACGATTTTGAAATCCATTGTTGACGTATAGGACATTGTGTCCTATACTTACTCAATCACTTTCGGCACCATTATATAGGTACTATTTTTCGACGGGGCATTGAAGAGCGCTTCCTCGCGCGTGAGCGTATTTGCGCCTTTATCCTCGCGCCAGTTATTTTCTTCGTCGAGCACGTGCGTCAAAGGCTCCACTCCCTGCGTATTGATTTCGTTGAGCTGGTCCATCCAGGTAAGAACCGAATCCATACTTTGTAGGAGAGCCGCTTCTTCTCCGGGTCTGATCTCCAATCGTGCGAGGTGCGCGATCTTTTTGAGCGACTCCTGATCGATCTTCATGTATTTTAAGAATTTGTTAAGTTAACGGACACACTATCTGCCGAAAGCCAAAATTACCGGATTTTTGTCATTCCGCTAGTGGTAAGCTCCGGGAAATTGAGCGACGAGCGGTTGCAAGGGCGAAAAAAATCGGGGCGCGGGCCGGATTGATTTAGTCAAACTTTAGGGCGCGGCGGAAAATCCCGGTCGCCGAAATTTAAAATTGTTGTTAAGACACATAGTAGGAGAAAAATAATATTTGCTTTTCTAAGGTAATCTTGAAATATTTTGAAACGCAAATCTCCTCACTAAAAAACATGTTGTTACATATGAACGCAAAGAGTGCAATTATATAGAGGTTTGGGGGTAGTCGTTATATCCCTATAAGTCAGTATTAAAACTAGAAATTTTACTAAAAATAGAAGGGAGGGCATTCTTTAAATTATGCAATTCGGAGCCGTTTCGGAGAAAAATCTGAGAAAAAATCTGCCGAAACGCTTGCTTTTTTTTAAAAGGAAAACTCATACTTTTGTAGATGTCGTTTATCCGAAAAGCATTCAAAATTTTATTTTACGAAAACCAGTTTAAACCAAAAGTTTTATTTAATTCACAACCAAAATCTCAATTTAACCTTTAAAAGTAAGTCTGATGGAAAAGAAAGCTACAAGTCCGGCACCAGCTCCAAAGCCTGCTGCGGCAGCAACTAAAGGCAAAGGCGGTTTGAACCCGGCATTGGTAATCCCTCTCCTTTTTGCGATTGCATTGTGTGTTTACATTTTCGTTCTGGGTGCTCCGGAACACTTCAAAGATGGTGATCACGAAAAAGGGCCTATCGATGGTGATTACTACGGAATCGTTTACAAGGGAGGTCCTATCGTACCTATCTTGATGACGTGTTTCCTTGTTGTATTGACCTTTACAATCGAGCGTTTGATCACTTTGAGCAAAGCTAGCGGAACTGGCAGCATCGATTCGTTCGTGCGTAAAGTGAGAAGCCTGCTTGACAAAAACCAAATCGAAGAGGCTATCAAAGAATGCGACAAACAAAAAGGATCTGTTGGTAACGTAATCAAAGCAGGTCTTTTGAAATACAAGCAATTGACTACTGAAACTGCGCTCGACAAAGAGCAAAAACTGGCAGCTCTTCAGAAAGAGATCGAAGAAGCTACTACACTTGAACTTCCAATGCTTCAGAAAAACCTTACCATTATCGCTACACTGGCGGGTGCTTCTACCCTCTTGGCGCTTTTGGGAACGGTAATCGGTATGATCAAGGCGTTCGCGGCTCTTGGTACATCAGGTTCTCCTGACTCCGCTGCTCTTGCAACTGGTATCTCTGAGGCCCTTATCAATACCGCTCTTGGTATCGGTACTTCGGCTATCGCAACAATCTCTTACGCTTACCTGAACAGCCGTGTTGACGATCTTACTTACAGCATCGACGAAATTGGCATGAGCCTTCAGTCGAACTTTGCTGCACATTATTAATAGTTCTCTGAACTATTTTATAGTGAAGTTTCGTTAATATAAAAAAAACTTATATATTTGTATGGGAAAGGTAAGGCCTAAGAAACATGCGCCGCATACTGATATGACGGCCATGACGGATGTTGCCTTCTTGCTCTTGACGTTCTTCATTATGACGGCGACTTTTAAGTCGAACGATGCAGAGATTACAACGCCTACATCGATTTCGCAGATCAAAGTGCCAGATGATAAGATCATGGTCATTAGCATTGACAAAA
Organism: Dyadobacter sp. BE31; assembly: GCF_031457695.1. Lineage (NCBI taxonomy): Bacteria > Pseudomonadati > Bacteroidota > Cytophagia > Cytophagales > Spirosomataceae > Dyadobacter > Dyadobacter sp. BE31. Next base: position 1,840,980 of record NZ_JAVDXA010000001.1, on the reverse strand, counting down.
CAGGGAAAGTGTTCTTTGGTGTTGATGCCCAGCCTACTCGCGCTGCGATGCTGGACAACATTGGTCAGGCCAAAGGCATTACATTCACTGATGCTGAACGAGCTAAGTTTGCACTGCAGTCAAGCTTCGGTTTGCCTCTGAATCAGTTGAAGCCCTGGTTGAACATGCCGAAAGAGCAAATGAGCCAGGTGAAGCAGCCAGGGATCCCGGTTGACTCCACAGGCGCCAGCGAATTGGCAGACTGGGTTTATGCTGCGCGTAAAGCAGATAGCGGTCTACGTATTGCATTGAAGGGCGACAATCTGTCGAAATTCCCTGCGTTCAAAGACGTATTGGCTAACCTGCAATCGCAGAATATTAACAAGTTCAACCTGATCACAGGTAGCGAACAAGCACCGGCCGGTTATACAAACGAATAATGTTATCATTTAATAATTAGAAGAAATGGCAGCAATTGAAGAATCCGGTGGTGGTGGGCACGGTAAAGGTGGTGGTAAGGTTCGCGGTAAAAAAATGTCTACCCGTGTGGACATGACCCCGATGGTGGACCTAGGATTTTTGCTTATTACCTTTTTCATGCTTGCGACAACAATGTCTAAACCGACATCTATGTCGCTCGCTGTGCCTGACAAAACCGAAGATCAGGAAAAGCCGACAGAACCTTTGAAAGCGTCGAAAGTACTTACCCTGTTCATGGGAGCGAACGACGACGTTTATTATCTGGATGGTATCGCTGCAGATGACGATAAAGCACCTACTGAATTGAAGACTACCCGCTACGGGTTTGATCTCAGAAGCGTGATCTTCGCGTCTCAGAAGCGTATCAACGCGGCCAATCCAAAGGATAAAGACGGTAATGACGCGTTTGTGGTAGTAATTAAGCCAACGGACGTATCTACTTATAAAAACATGGTAGATGTTCTGGACGAAATGGCGATTACAAAAACCAAGCGCTATGCACTTGTGGACGCTTTGACCGATGCGGAAAAGAAAGTCCTGGGTGACAAAATCAAACCAAAAAACTAGTTTTAAACAAAATTAATCACAGCGCCATGGCAGAGATTAGCCCGAATGCAACACTGGATGATATAGTGTTTGCGGATCGTAATAAGGCGTACGGAGCTTTTGAACTTCGTCAGGGGTATCGTAAAGATGTGACGAAGGCCACTATAATCGGAGCTGCTCTTTTTGTTCTTGCCATGTTTACACCGTCAATTATCAATACGTTGACGGCTGGTAAGGAAGAAGAAGCGCCGATGGTTGAAGTGGACTTGATGAAGATCCCACCGCCGCCAATTGACCCGGCAGAACCACCACCGCCACCGCCGCCACCAGTGGAAGCGCCAAAGGTGAACACGGTGAAATTCTTGCCTCCTGAGGTTAAGAAGGACGAAGAGGTTCCCGAAGAGGTACCACCACCAACAGTTGAAGAAATTAAAGAAGCTGTTGTTGCGGATAAAACCGTAGAAGGTGATCCTAACGCGAATGAAATCATTGTTGCACCCGAAGCTGTTGCGGCGCCTAGCAAAGGAACAGTAGTAGAAGCAGCCCCTGAGCCTGAAAAGGTATTTACAGTGGTTGAGCAACAACCGGAATTCCCGGGAGGTACTGCAGAAATGTACAAGTACCTTGGAAAGAATATCAAGTACCCAAGTGCGGCATCCCGTGCTAACGTTTCCGGAAGGGTTTTCATGTCCTTCGTTGTTAACACTGACGGAAGTATCCAGGATGTTCAGGTTTTGAAAGGATTGGGTTTTGGTTGCGATGAAGAGGCGATCCGCGTAGTGAAAGCTATGCCGAAATGGAAGCCAGGAAAGCAGTCAGGACGTGCAGTTCGTGTAAAATATAACCTGCCTATCAACTTCCAATTGGAGTAAGGCATGAGGGAGAAACCATTGCACGAAAAGCTCGGTGATCTGGCCTCTTCGGTAATGGCTCTGGCATACGTAGGAGGAGGGGTCTTTTTGATCCTCTCCTCCTTCTCGTTTAGACTGCTGCCGATCGGCAGCGTATGGCGGTATGCTTTTGCTGGCACGCTTATTTTATACGGAGCCTACCGGGGTTACAGAGTGTTTAGAAATAACCAGGACGACGAGTCATGAAAAAGAGATTGGCTGGACTGCTGCTGTTGGTGACGCTCGGTATTGCAGGATTACTCAGATGTACCTCGTCCAATAGCGACCTGGACAACCCACGGCAAGGCACGATCACGATTGCGGCAGATGAATCCTTCAAACCGCTGATCAATTCGTTGACGAGTGCCTATGAGGGAATCTATCCCGACGCGCATTTCAAACTGGATTATAAGCCGGAGCAGGAAGCGATCCGACAGCTATTGAATGATAGCGCAAGGATTATCTTTGCAACACGGCAGTTGAACGACAAGGAGCTTGAAATTATCCGGAAGCAAAAAGGCAGCCAGAAATTTCAGCACATTGCAACTGACGGACTGGCTCTGGTGATTGGAAAGAGCAATCCGGATAGCCTTATCACGATTCCGGAGTTGAAAGCGATCATGGAGGGCAAACTGACCGACTGGTCGCAGATCAAAGGTGGGCAAGAGGGATTGATTACGCTGGTATTCGATAATGCGAATGCAAGCAATCTGAATTTTGTCCTCAATAAGTTTGGCATTAAAGATATCCAGAAGCTGAGGATTATTTCGGCAGGATCAAACGAGAATGTAATCAAGGACGTCAGAGAGAACCCGACACACCTCGGTTTTATAGGGGTGAACTGGATCAGCGACGGAAATTCACTGGCTTCGGAAGAGTTGTCGAAGGGGATTAGGGTAATGGGAGTTGCGAAAGATGCCCAGCCCGACTCACTTTCGGACTACATCCAGCCATTTCAGGCAGGATTGGAGTTTAAACGTTACCCGCTGCACAGGGATTTATATATTATCAGCAGGGAAGGATACTCAGGACTCGGAGGTGGGTTGATGACCTACATTGCCCGGGATGTCGGAGGGTTGATTATCCAGAAAATGGGTCTGCTACCGACCGTAGTTTATCCCCGCGAACTGGAAGTTAAGAAAGAGTTATAGTGAATGTAAACAATTAGTAGATTTGGGGCTTGTTATTGAAAAACCAAGTTTTTTATCATTATTTTAACCGGGTAAAAAATGAACAGAAACATGAGATTGAAATTAGTAGCATTGGTATTTGGTTTATTAGCGTTTGTTAACTTACACGCACAGACGGTACAGGATGGCTTAGCATTAATTCGTGGAGAACGTTATAACGAGGCGGGCGATATGTTGAAAAAGCTTGCCGAAGGAAGCCCTTCTGCTGATAACCAATATTACCTTGGTTATTACTATATCAAAACCAACCAACTGGACGAGGCGCAGAAAGCGTTTGACAAAGGTGTTACGCTGGACGACAAATCTTATCTGAACAGGGTAGGACAAGGAACGGTAGCGCTTGCGAAAGGCGACCGTGCAAAGGCGAAAGAACTCTTCGACGAAGCTGAAAAGAAGAAAAAGAAAGACGCAGAGGTTCTTTTCAGAATAGGCGAAGCATACACATTATTTGAAAAAAACAACGATCCGGCAGAAGCGATCCGTCTTTTGGACCTTGCTATTGCCCGTGACAAAAACCTGGCTGACGCTTACATCGCAAAAGGTGACGCGTTGATGTTGCGCAACGAGGGTGGTAATGCAGTAACAGCTTACGAATATGCTTTAACGGCAAAACCAAACTATGCAGCTGCACACAATGCGATTGGTTCTGTTTACCTGCGTGGTAAGAACTATAACCTCGCTTTGGAAAACTACAAAAAGGCGATCGAAGCGGACGCTAACTTTGCACCTGCTTATAAAGACCTCGCCGAGCTTTACTTCTTTGCTCAGAAATACAAGCAAGCTGCTGAAAACTTCGACCTGTATTTGCAGAAAAGCGGTAGCACAGACCCAGAAATGCAACTTCGTGGTGCTCAATTCGCATTTACTGCGGATGACTACACCAAATCACTTCAGTTCCTGGAACAAGCAAAAGGAAAGATCAACAACCCGATCATCAAGCGTATGTACGGATGGGCTTATTTCAAAACAAATAAGCCTGACGAAGCAATCCAGAACCTGGACGAATTCATCAAAGGGTCCCCTGATAAAGTAATCGGTGATGATTACAAATACCTTGGCCGTGCGCTTAATGCTAAATCAACAGATGGCAAAGGCTACGACTCATTGGGTATGGAGTATATGAAGAAAGGTGCTGAAATGGATACCAGCAAAGCGGATGCTGCTGCTGCTTACAAAGAAGTAGCTGGTTTGTACTATGCTGCGAAGGATTATCCTAAGGCTGCTGCTGCTTATGCAAAAGGTAATAGCTTGGATACTGCGAAAACAACTGCTAACGACTATTACTACGAAGGTCTTGCAAACTTCCAGACTGCTCAGGGTATCATTGTTCCCAAAGCCAGCGATGCCAACTTTGCTGATAGCGCGAAAATCGCTACCGACAAGCGTAACCAGTACCTCAAAGCAGATTCGATTTTCGCGATAGTAACCAAGAAATTGCCGGATTGGCCATACGGATACTACTGGCGTGCTAGTACGCTCTACAATGCGTACGACAGACAGGAAAACGTCGACAAAGGTATTTCACAGCCATATTACCTGAAATTGACGGAATTGGCTGAGAAAGATCCGGATCCAAGCAAATACAAATCTTATCTGAAACTGGCTTACGGCTACCTCGCATTCCACGCGCAGTCGACATTGAAAGACGAAGCGAAAGCGAAGGAGTACTGGGAGAAACTGCTTAAAGTAGACCCGGACAACGCCGCTGCAAAAGAGGCACTGGGACTTGCGGTTGCACAACCTGCGCAACCAGCTGCCGGAACAGCTGCGAAACCTGCTCCAAAGAAGAAATAAGTCCGAAATAGGCTATAAGCAAGAAAGCCGCCCGAATCCGGGCGGCTTTCTTGCTTTATAAGCTCTCGATTATCAAATGGTAGTTATTGTTGCTAATTCGAAGAGGAAAGTCGTTCAAAACAATTGTTCAGCACTGGCATATGGACGGTCGCGTAATGGTCGTAGCACCATTGTCTAAGTCTTTTAATCTCAGCGGGCATTAACATGCGGATCGCTTTTCGGAGTTCTTTTTCAAATAATTTGCGGTCGAAGCTGACTTTTTGGAGAATAATTTTAATGTATTCAAGCATCGAGGCCATAGTATTATGTAGTTTTGTGGTTTAGGGACAACGATAAAACAAAGAGAAACCCTTAAAACGCTTCGTTTTCAGCAATTCCAATAAAGATAACGAAAAACTGAAATGAAATTATATGCGTTATTAAATATTTTTTTGTGTTTTTTTAGTATGACCCTGGCGCAGACACCCGAAAATGCCGCCACAATCGAGTACGGATCCAAGAATCTGACAATGGATCAGCCGTTTCTGATATCGGTTGTATTGCGGGATGTGGAGACAAGGCCGTCCGTTATTTTTCCGGAAATCAAGGACCTGGAAAAGCGGAGCAAGTCGGCGACGAGTTCGATTAGTACCGTGGATGGTAGAAAGGTAGTTATCCAAACCATCACCCAGGAATATTATGCGACGAAGGCTGGAAATTACCTCATTCCTGAATTTACGCTAACAGTCAATAATGCAAAGTTACGCTCTGAGGAGACGATGGTCGTATTTGCGAAATCGGGCGAAGAGGGAGGAATTGCGGCAGCAGCTGAAAACGTTGATGTAGGCGAGGTCGATGACAATAGCCAGTCGGTGTTTTTATCGGTCCAGACAGATAAAAAGCAGGTTTACATTCGACAGGGCTTTGCGGTGAGGATATCCTTGTATATCGCCGAAAATGCCCCGGTTGAGATGGAATTTTATCGGTTCAACGAGCAGTTGCAGGCTATTTTAAAGACTTTGAGGCCCGTGAATTGCTGGGAGGAGAACGTGGGGGTCGAGGAAATCATTAAGCGAAAGGTGACGATCCGGGGTAGAAAATTCGCCGAATACAACATGTATCAGGCCCGTTTCTTCCCGATCACGACAGAAGATATCAAGTTACCAGCGGTGAAGCTGGATATGCTCGTAACGGAAAGTGGAAGGGTGGTGAATGTGGAGAAAAAGCTGGTGAAAGGCTTTTATTCGAGGCCGGTGACTGTGGTTGTGCGGCAACTTCCGGATCATCCGCTGCGCGATCAGCTGGCTGTCGGGCAATATAGCTTAAAGGAAAGATTGTCGAGTGACCTCGTGTATCCGGGCGAAAGCGTAAGGTATATGTTCAAGGTGGAGGGTGTGGGCAACATTACCGCGATTCCCGCGCCGGTAATCCAGGCGAGTTCGCCATTTGACATCTACCCTCCGGAGGTTAGCCAGATAACGAAGCGCAGCTATCAGAGTGTAGTAGGCGAAAAGACATTCAACTATTTTGTCGTTCCGCGAAAAGATGGTGAATTCCCGTTGGGGCGGTATTTTTATTGGATCTATTTCAATGTCGAAAAGGAGAAATATGATACGCTGCGATCGGCGGCCTCGCTGGAAGTGAGGGGAGAAGATTACAAATTGGCTAACTTGTCGCTTTCCGGCTCGTCGGGGTTGTACGACAACCTGGAAAACCTCGATAGCGGCAGGGAGACGATCGATTATAAAAAGATTTTGAAAGATTTAACCAACATCGTCATTGTGTTGTTGTTGGTAACAATGATTTGGGTATTTAGAAAGTAAGTTAATGGGCAGTACATACGGCAAGATATTTAAAATAGCCACTTTCGGCGAATCGCACGGGGTAGGGATCGGAGTAGTGATCGAAGGATGCCCGGCCGGCGTGACATTTGATTCTGATTTCATACAAAGCGAGCTGACCCGCAGAAAGCCGGGGCAGTCGAGGATTACGACGCAGCGCAAAGAAGCGGACGAATTCGAAGTATTGTCAGGTGTATTTGAGGGAAAAACGACCGGTACGCCCATCGCTATGGTGATCCGGAACGAAGACCAGCGAAGCAAGGATTACTCGCATATAGCGGCACAATTCAGGCCTTCCCATGCGGATTATACTTACCAGGTCAAATACGGCAATCGCGATTATCGCGGTGGTGGGCGCAGTTCCGCGCGCGAGACAGCCGCACGCGTAGCCGCGGGCGCACTTGCGAAGCTGATGTTGGCTGAACTGGGTGTGAGCATCCAGGCTTACGTATCGCAAGTGGGTGCCATGAAACTGGAAAAAAGTTACCAGGAACTGGATCTTTCAGAAACAGAAAACAATGCTGTTCGTTGCCCTGATCCTGAAATGGCCCAGCAGATGTTCGATTATATCGACAGCATTCGCAAGCAAGGTGATTCCATCGGCGGAGTTGTTAACTGCGTTGTTAAAGGCACACCGGCCGGTTGGGGAGAACCTGTTTTTGATAAACTCCACGCCGAGCTTGGCAAGGCAATGCTCAGCATTAATGCTGTAAAAGGCTTTGAATATGGTAGCGGTTTTGATGGCGTGTTGCTTCCCGGTTCGCAGCATAATGACGCATTCTATACCGACGAAAACGGCAATGTACACACCCGTACCAACCATTCTGGCGGTATCCAGGGTGGCATTTCAAATGGCGAGGATATTTACTTCCGCACGGCTTTCAAGCCGGTGGCTACGATCATGCAGGATCAGGAAAGCGTGGATCAGTTCGGGAATGTGGCGATTGTGCAGGGAAAAGGACGTCATGACCCATGTGTAGTGCCGCGCGCTGTTCCAATCGTGGAAGCAATGACAGCATTGGTATTGGCGGATTTTTATCTGCGGAACCGGTCAGCGAAGCTATAATCAGGCTTTGTGGCGTTTGCGGCGCTGGTTGAGGTATAATACCAGCCAGATTGTTCCGACGAATTCAATCGCAAGCCCGCTCAGAATGACCGGATCGCTGAATTGCGTTTTGGAAGAGTTTAAAAACGAACCGGTTGCCAGCACGATCATACCGGCAAGAAGGATAAGTACAGCGTTTCTCAGGCTAAGCTTCACCGACTACATATTTCGTTCCACAATAAGTATCGTCAAGAATTCTCTTACCGAATATAGGCATTCGCTCCGAGAAATACTATTATAACGCAAAATGGCCCTCGGCGGGCCATTTTGCGTTATAATCTTAAATTAGATCACCTGAGTTTTACCAGGGATCGCCACTGGGTAAAGTCCGTCCGGACCTGGCAGGATTTTTGGAGATGCATCCCACGCAAGTTTGTCAGGGAACAGGTTGATATCCGAGTTCAACGCTTCTTCCCATTTGATTTGCTTGCCAGAATATGTTGCCATACGGCCCATAATCGCTGTCATGGTACTTTTCGCGCCATTTTCAGCGTCAGCGAACTTGTACTCACCTTTCGCGATGGCGGCAAACAGTTCGTCGTGCTCTACCTGATATGGGTTTCTGTAATTCGAGTTATCGTGGTGATAAATCACGCCCCCTTTGTAGTCTTTTAGGATCGTTTTCTTATCATCGAAGCTGTCGATACGGCCTTTGGTACCTACGAAAGCCTCGTCAACACGGTTCCAGGTTCCTTCGAACTGGCGGCATTGGCTTGAAATCACCGTTCCATCCGCGTACACGAGGTCGAGCGTATGGTGGTCATATATCTCGCCATAAGCCTTGCCTGTGCGCACCTGGCGGCCGCCTGAGCCCTGGATGGTTACGGGATAACCTTGTTTCACCCAGTTCGCCACGTCGATATTGTGAACGTGCTGCTCTGAAATGTGGTCACCGCAAAGCCAGTTGAAATAATACCAGTTTCTCATTTGGTACTCCATTTCAGTCTGATTTGGCTGGCGCTCCTTCATCCAGGGGCTGCTGCCTACCCAGTAAACCTGACCACCTACGATATCACCGAGCGCGCCATCGTGAATGCGTTTGATAGCCTCACGGTAGTTTGCCTGATAGTGGCGTTGCAGACCTACTACCACGTTCAGTTTTTTCTTTTTAGCTTCTTCTGCCAGTTCAAGCACTTTACGGATACCTGGTGCGTCGGTTGCAACCGGTTTTTCCATGAAAATGTGCTTGTTGTTCTTCACTGCTTCCTCGAAATGCGAAGGACGGAAGCCCGGAGGCGTTGCGAGGATCACGACATCCACATCTTTCAATGCGATGGCCTTTTTAAATGCATCGAATCCTACAAATTTCCGGTCTTCGGGTACATCCACTTTCACTTTGGTGTCAACCGGCTTTCCTGAGGCATCTTTGTACTTTTTAGCAGTCAGGTTTTTGTAAGCATCGTCGAGACGGTCCTTGAAAGCATCGGCCATGGCCACGATCTGCACGTTTTGCGTGGTGCTCAATGCCTGCGCAGCAGCACCTGTACCACGACCTCCGCAACCGATAAGTGCCACTTTGATCGTATCACCTACCGCGCTGTTATAGCCGTAACCTGCGAGCGGGCTCAGGATGGCACCGCCGGCGATGAGGCCCGATGCTTTCAAAAAATTACGTCTGTTCTGTTCCATTTCGAATTTAAGAGTTTAAATATGATCAGTAGTCTTCAATCAACTTAGGGCTGTAATATGCTTTGATCTCCTCGGGAGAAGGCGTTTTCAGCGGTCTGACAACGCGAAAACCTACAAACGACGCGCTGGTCATCCACCATTCGGATTTCGGCAATTGTGGGTCGAGGATTTTCCATTCAGGCTTCGAAGCTACACGGGCTGCGCTGCGGAGATCGGCCGCTTCGTCGTCCCATGAACCACCGCGAACGGACGTAGGGTAAAGTTCGGTAACCGGTGCAAATGCTTCGCCTTTGGGCTGTTTCGCGTAATAATCAGGAATGTACTGGTCAAGCGTCCATTCCATTACATTGCCGTGCATATCGTGTAATCCCCATGCGTTCGGCTTTTTTGTTCCTACTTTTTTATAAGCGGCATCGCTGTTTTTGCGGTACCATGCATATTCATCGATTTTCGACTCATCACCGAAAGAATAAGCTGTTTTAGAACCGGCGCGGCAGGCATATTCCCATTCTGCTTCGGTTGGAAGGCGGTAGAAAACACCTGTTTTTTCATACAACCACTTGCAGAAATAGATTGCCGCGTATTGCGTCATGTTGATCGCCGGATAACCCGAACGGCCCATTCCGAAAGACATGTCTACATAAGGAGGGGAAGGGCGGGTACTTGCGTCGGTTTTCTGAACGCTCTTGTCAGGATCCGGGTGGCGTGCGCCCATTTCCTTTTCCATATTCTTGAAAGCGTACAAATCGTAAATGTCCCAGGTTATCTCAGTTTTGCCCATCCAGAAAGGCTCGATTTTGACCTTGTGCTGGGGACCTTCGTCGGCTCTGCGGCCTTTTTCATTGGCCGGGCTGCCCATCGTGAATTCACCGCCAGGAATCGCGACCATGTCGTACACCTGAGGGCTACCCCCGATTTTTTGGGTGTAAGTCTTGAAATTACTCTCCTGCGCTACTGCTTTAAAACAAAGAAAAACGGTTAAGATTAGGTAAAGGGATTGTTTGGACATGATAATGAATGTGTTCAATGGAACCATCTAACTGAATATAAGTGGCAATATTAGCCTATTTACCCTATGAAAGCGAATTTTTTCTTCGTTGTTTAATATCTGTCCTAACTTTGCATATACAGAATTTCACATTTGAACATGAACTATCTTTCGGCGGAAAATATAGCAAAGTCATTCGGTGACCGGTGGCTGTTTAAGAATATCAGTTTTGGGATCAGCAAAGGCGATAAGGTGGCGTTAATCGGAACGAACGGCACCGGAAAAACCACATTTCTGAATATCCTCACAGGCAAGATCCCCGCCGACGAAGGTGAGGTAAGCATCCGTAAAGACATCCGCGTTGGCTATCTCGACCAGAGCCCTGCATTTGATGAATCCCTGCCGGTGCTGGAAGTGATATTTTCATCGAATAACCCGGTTGCACAGGTGGTGAAGCGCTACGAGCATGCCATTGAGAATGACCTTCACGACGAGCTCGCGGAAGTAATGGAGGATATGGACAAGCTGAATGCATGGGATTTTGAATACAGAACAAAGGAAGTTCTTGGTCGGCTCGGCATTCACCACACCGATAATGCCTACGGAACACTCTCCGGCGGCCAGCGCAAGCGCGTGGCTTTGGCCAAAGTGCTCCTCGAAGATCCTGACCTGCTTATTCTGGATGAGCCAACCAACCACCTCGACCTCGATACCGTCGAATGGCTGGAAGAATATCTGAATACTTCAAATACGACATTGCTGGTAGTAACCCACGATCGTTACTTCCTCGACACCGTTTGCAACCAGATGCTCGAACTCGACCATGGTTCGGCATATACTTATAAAGGAAACTACTCATACTTCCTCGAGAAGAAAGCGGAGCGCGAGGAACTCGAAGCAGCGACGATCGACAAAGCGCGTAACCTTATGCGCAAGGAGCTGGAATGGATCAGAAGGCAGCCGAAAGCGCGTGGTACCAAGGCCAAATACCGCATTGACGCATTCGAGGATTTGAAAGAGAAGGCCAGTCAGAAGAAGTTTGATGTGCAAATGGAGCTCAATGTGCGGACCTCGCGCCTGGGCAGCAAGATCATCGAGCTGGAAAATATCAGCAAGGGCTTCGGCGAACGTCAGCTGATCAAAAACTTCGAGTATACGTTCCGTCGCGGCGACCGCATTGGTGTGGTGGGCAAGAATGGAATGGGCAAATCGACGCTCCTGAACATGATTACGGGCGAATTGCAGCCTGATAAAGGTAAGATCAGTACCGGAGAAACGGTCCAGTTTGGCTATTACAAACAAACGGATCTGGTGTTTAATGAAAACCAGCGCGTCATCGACATCGTAAAAGATGTAGCTGAGGTAGTACAGTTGGGGACTGGCGAAACAGTGACTGTGGGCGTTCTGTTGCAGGCATTCCTTTTCTCGCCGTCAAAGCAATATGATTTTATATCGAAACTAAGCGGAGGAGAAAGGCGTCGTTTGCAGCTTCTATTGATTCTGATCAAACAGCCGAACTTCCTGATCCTCGATGAGCCTACAAACGATTTGGATATCGATAGTTTGAATGTGCTCGAAGAGTTTCTGCTCAATTTCCCGGGCTGTCTGATGATCGTTTCTCACGACCGCTACTTCCTTGACAGGCTCGTGCAGCATATTTTCGTGTTCGAAGGAGATGGTAAGATCAGTGATTTCCCGGGTAACTATACTGAACTGAGGGATTATCAGGATGAGCAGGAGGCCGAAAAGAAACTAGCAGCGACGAATGCGCCCAAGCCTGCTGCGCCCGTTGTACTAGCTCCCAGGGAACCGGTAGCAGCAACGCCTGCGGCTACTGCAAAACGGAAACTAAGCTACAAGGAGCAAAAGGAAATGGAGCAGCTGGAAGCGGATATTGCTAAAATGGAAGTGACGAAAACACAGCTGGTAGAAAACCTGAACAAAGGGGGCTCCCACGAGGATCTGGCCAAATGGTCGAAACAGATAGAGGAAATCAACGACAGTCAGGCCGAGAAGGAGATGCGCTGGCTGGAACTGTCGGAAAATGCTTAATTTTAAAAAGTCAACAAACAGGTAGCTGCGGGCCGGAGACGGTCGCAGCTGGCCGCCGGCAGTTATTCGCCGGCAACCCAACTCAGATTATAGCTTATGGATTCAATTGTCGAGTTTTTCCAGTACATCGTTAATTCGGAGGAAATCATCCGTACTGGCGGGCTCCTGGTGATTACTTTTATTGTATTTGCTGAAAACGGGTTGTTTTTCGCATTCTTTCTGCCAGGCGATTACCTTGTTTTCCTCGCGGGGGTGTTTTGTGGTACCGGGATCCTCGATGTGCCGATCCTCATTTTGCTGACCAGCATGCTGACAGCCGCGATATTGGGCTCGCTGGTTGGCTATGTATTTGGAAAGTACTTCGGAGATATTTTCAAAAACCGGCCCGACTCTTTCTTTTTCAAGAAAAAACACATTGAAACCACCCATAATTACTTTGAAAAATACGGAAGCCGCACGCTCATTATCAGTCGGTTTCTGCCCATCGTGCGCACATTCGCGCCTATTCTCGCGGGATTGGTAAAAATGTCTTTCCCTTCTTTTCTGATCAATAATGTGGTGGGCGGAACGATCTGGATTTTTACGTTAACAGGCGGCGGCTATCTTTTCGGAGAAAAATTCCCATGGATCGTGGATTATGTGCAGTATATCATTCTCTTCTTCCTCGCAATTACGACTTTCACGGTGATTAAAGGTTACCTGAACGCCCGGAAAGGTATGGCCGAATAATACATCAGGCTGGAACAGGTAAGACCTTTCCGGGTTTCGGGGCTTTTTGCTTCGGCAGCGCCGCCTTTCCTTTAAACAGAACCGTTACTACCAGCGATATGTCCAGCTGCAAACTGGCCGCCAGCTTTTGCAGTATCTGAATATCGAGCTTCCTCTTATTGTTTTCGATCCTGTTGACGACCGAAGCAGATACATTCAAACTAATTCCCAGCGCCTCCTGGGAGAGCCCTGCCCATTCTCTCAACTTCCTGAAATTACTTCCAAAATCTGTCATAGTGTGCTTCGTTATGAGTGGCTTGACAAATTTAGTGGCTTTTTGAAATTGCCAAACAGCCCGCACCCTTTCCCATCAATTATGTGCGGAAACCGCAAGTACCCCTGCGCTTTCCGCAACAGCACCCGGCAAGTAATTCATTTGCTTTGTGAGGTAGTTTCACATAACGCAAAATAGATGGGTGATTCATCAACAAACTTGAACCGCAATGCACTGAATGAGGCATTATACGCCATAATGCTCCACTTCGACCGATGTGTAAAGGGTAATTACGTCTGCCTGGTTTCCGGTATTTGATAAATAGCTATTGAAGATGCTAAGCTGGATAAACCGCTATGTAATTTCGGTGTGCTTATTTTTGTTGTCAGCTTTTTCAGCTGCCTCAGCGCAGAAGCCTTACTTTCTGATTCAATCCGTCGAAACAAAACATACCATCAAAGTCAAAAGGGGGCAGTTTATACGATGTATCCAAAAGAATTCCTTCGGGCAGGAGGAATTCTTATTTGGAGAAGTGGTGACCATCCGCCATGACGGGATCGTTCTTCGTGCCAACCCATTCATTCCCGGAAGCGGCGGCTTCGCTTCTTATGAGGATATTGTCAATATTGATAAGATCAAACTAATCAAAAGAGCTATGCTGCCTTCATTGTTATGCGGTTTCGCTCTTGGGAAGTTGTCGTTCGCTTTTCAGCTTTCGAAGCCAGCTACGGGACCGCTCGTAAGTATCAGTACATATCTGGTAATGTACCGTTCCGTAAAACGCAAAAGAAAGTCGCTTTTCGAAAACCGCGTGCCAGAGGCAATGATCCTGATTCCGCCGGGTGTGGATGTCCGGAATGATCGTTATTTCGAGCCTTCTTCCTCCTTAAACCAGCCCGAATAAATCAGATAATTATTGGCGGTGCGATCAATGGCGGCGTTTAACTCCGGTGAAACGTCTTTCAGGTATTTGGCGGGGTTGCCGGCGTAGATGGTGCCGGGAGGGACTTTGGTGCCTTGGGTAACAATGGCTCCGGCGGCAATGATGGCCCCTTCGCCTACAACGGCGCCGTCCATCACGATGGCGCCCATGCCGATCAGAACGTGGTCTTCGATGGTACAGCCATGCACGATGGCATTGTGCGCAATTGAAACGTAACTTCCGATCGTGGTAGCGAATCGCTGGTAGGTACAATGGATCACGGCGCCGTCCTGGACATTGGAATGATGCCCGATCCGGATGCTGTTTACGTCGCCGCGGATCACCGCATTGAACCATACAGTGCAATTTTCTCCCATCACCACGTCGCCCACAATGGTAGCGTTTTCTGCAAACCAGCAACTCTCGTCGTAGGTAGGGTGATGTCCGCGGACAGGTTTTATCAATGCCATGATCTTATTTTTATTATATTTTGGGCAATATCAGTTTTTCAGTGCGAAAAATAAATATATTTCGTTGTTGAATTAACAATTTGCCAGGTCATGCCGTCAGCTGCGAAAGTTTCAAAAGGAAGCTTGCTCATCGCCAAGCCGTTTTTGGGCGATCCCAATTTTGAAAGGGGAGTTATCCTTATGTGCGAACATAATGAACAGGGAAGTTTCGGGTTTGTGCTCAACCAAACCACCGACTTGTTCTTGGGAGATGTGCTGGACGAGACCATTTATCAGGACATCACGCTGCACCTCGGTGGTCCTGTCGAAAAAAACACATTACATTTCATCCATCGCCGCCCCGACCTCGTTGCCGGGGGAACGGAGATTATGAAGGACGTTTACTGGGGTGGTGATTTCGAAAATGTCAAAACGCTGCTTAACCTGAATACACTCAAACAGGAGGACGTCATGTTCTTTATCGGGTACTCGGGATGGAGCGGCGGGCAGCTCGACGAGGAGATCAAGCAGGATTCGTGGATCATTTCCAGTACCACTTCCGATTTCCTGTTCTCGACACCGGCAGGGAATTTCTGGCGCGAAATACTCCGTAATATGGGCGGTGAATACCGTTCCATTGCACATTACCCCATCGACCCGCGCCTTAACTGACTCCGTTAGTTAGGCTGGTTCAAGCCTCTCACCGACTCATAATCCGACTTAATCCGCGCAACCTCGTGGGTGAGGAAATGCTGTAATTCCTCATTGAAAATCTTTTTCTCGTCATCAGGCAGCGACGCGTACAAATCTTTCAGTTCCTGATTGATCGCCGCTCTCTCCTGGTCCGATCCCGCATTCATCGACCGGATGTGGAACCGTTTGAAATCGTATTTGGGCATATTCGAGTAGAGTAAGGTACAAAAATACCGAAAACCGCTTAGCTGCCGAAATTAACCTTCATTCATCCATGACATACATTCATCCAAAATCCCGGTTGGCTGCTGAACGTGAAAGACTTTGCATATGTTTGTCGTTGATATGACAACTATCATTTTAAAATGAACAGAACCTTCTTTTTTATCATACTAACTTTTATACTCTTTGCCATCGACTGGTATGTCTGGCAGGGATTAAAACTGGCCGTCCGAAGCCTGAGCCCATTAACACAACGCTGGATCGGAGGGGCATATTGGGCACTGACAATCGTTACGCTGGGCGCTTATATCGGAATGCAATTACTCCCGCCCGATTATTTCAAAAGCACTACCCGGACATTTGTATTCGCATTTATTGCCATTCCCTACTTATCCAAATTACTGGCGGTTGTGATTCTGCTCGTCGACGATGTGCGTCGCTTTTTTCAATGGATCGTCAGCTTTTTTGCGCCTTCCGTTGCAACGCCTTCACCCGAAACGGGGGAGCTAACGATCCCACGTTCGCAATTTCTGGCGACGACAGCGGTTGTTGCCGGAGCGGGGTTAATGGGCACATTCGCATATGGTATTCTCTCCGGCGCGCACGACTACCGCATTCGTCGGGTGAAAGTGCCTTTGAAAAATTTGCCGAGACAATTTCACGGAATGAAAATAGCTCAGCTTTCGGATATTCACTCAGGTAGCTTTTTCAATAAAACGGCGGTAAAAGGTGGCGTTGAAATGTTGATGAAGGAAAAGCCTGACATTGCATTCTTCACCGGCGACCTTGTGAACGACCGTGCCAAGGAAGTGCAGGATTACATCCATATTTTCGATAAAGTGAAAGCGCCGCTGGGCGTGCATTCGGTACTGGGTAACCATGATTATGGCGATTATTTCCAATGGCCCGATGCGAATGCCAAGAGCAGCAACCTCGCCAATTTGAAAAAAGCGCACGAATTGTTGGGCTGGAAACTGATGCTGGACGAAAACCGGCCCATCACCGTAGATGGCGAATCCATCGGATTGATCGGCATCCAAAACTGGGGAGCCGGTAATTTTGCCAAATACGGAAATCTGGAAAAGGCTTACGCGCATACGGATGATTATCCTGTGAAAATATTGCTCTCACATGATCCCAGCCATTGGGGAGCGCAGGTTTTGCCTCAATACAAAGACATCGACCTCGCGCTTGCGGGGCACACGCACGGAATGCAGTTCGGCGTGGAAATCGGCAATGTGAGATGGAGCCCGGTGCAATACCGTTACAAGCAATGGGCAGGGCTTTATGAGGAAAATGACCAGTATTTGTATGTCAACCGTGGGTTTGGCTACCTGGGTTATCCGGGCCGCGTGGGTATCCTTCCCGAAATCACGATCCTGGAATTGGTAAAGGCTTAAAAATTTCGGAAAATTGTGAAAGGGTTGGCGCAATGCATACCGAAACCGGCGCGCATTGCGTTGCATTAGTAACCTTTGACGATCCATCACAACGAACATGATTAAGAAAATCACTCCCTGGCTTCTGGTACTGGCTCTGATTTGCAGTATTTCAGGCGTACAGACAGTTTCGGCAGCCGCAGCTTCGGCACCGGACGTAGCGACGCCCGATGCAACCAAAGTGGAATTGTTTGGTAAAAAGAAAAAATACAAAGGTTACAAGAAGCCAAGGTCCAAGAAATTTCTCGGAATCTTCAAAAGAAAAACCGATTGCGGCTGCCCTAACCACTAGGAACTTCCCGTTCATACATTTTGTACATATTCAAGAGTAAGCATAGCCATCGATCTCTGAGAGATTTGCTTGGATTTGCTTACTTTTGTATTTTAAAATCACCTAATAGCGGCATTCTCAGCCTAACTTGAATGAAAGTTAATCTTCGAAACCAGGACAAGTTTGAAAACCGTCACCACGGTAAAGATGAACAGGAATTGCAGGAAATGTTGAAGACTATCGGAGCCGGGTCAGTAGATGAACTGATTGACCAGACTCTGCCTTCTGCGATTCGTTTACAAAAACCACTGAATTTGCCGAGGCCCAAATCGGAGCAGGAATTTTTACAATACATCAAAAGAATTGCTTCCAAAAACGCGGTGCTGAAATCATACATCGGCACGGGCTACTACGACACCATTACACCGAATGTCATTCTGAGGAATATCCTCGAAAATCCGGCATGGTATACTGCCTACACTCCATACCAGGCGGAAATCGCTCAGGGGCGTCTTGAAATGCTGCTGAACTTCCAGACAGTCGTGACGGATCTCACTGGCATGGAAATCGCGAATGCATCATTGCTCGATGAAGCTACGGCGGCAGCGGAGGCGATGACAATGCTGCACGCGATAAAAGGTGCTTCAAGAAAAAAAGCCAATACATTTTTCGTTTCAGAGCTCTGCCATCCGCAGACGATCGACCTGATCTACACCCGTGCGAAACCTGTCGGAATCGATGTGGTAGTGGGTAACCACGCAACGGTTGATCTTACCGACGAAAATATTTACGCAGCGCTCGTTCAGTACCCGGCTACCGACGGCGAGGTGATCGATTATACCGACTTTATTGCTTCGGCTCATGAGCTGGGTATTTCAGTAGCGGTAGCGGCGGACCTGCTCGCATTGACGCTCCTGAAATCACCGGGTGAGATGGGTGCTGATGTCGTGATCGGTTCTTCACAGCGTTTTGGCGTGCCGATGGGCTATGGCGGCCCGCACGCAGCTTATTTTGCCACGAAAGATGCCTTCAAACGTCAGATCCCGGGCCGTATCATCGGCGTATCGGTGGATGGCGAAGGCAATCGCGCATTGCGCATGGCGTTGCAGACGCGTGAGCAGCATATCCGCCGTGAAAAAGCGACTTCCAACATTTGTACCGCGCAAGTATTGCTGGCCGTTATCGCCGGCGCTTATTCGGTTTACCATGGACCTGAGGGTATCAAGAGCATTGCCGCACGCGTGCACGGCCTTACCCGCCTGTTTGTGGATACAGTGAAGAAATTCAATTATGAGGTTGTTACCGAAACTTATTTCGATACGGTGACGATCAATACACCATTGACCCGCAAGCTGCGCGAGCAGGCGTTGAAATGGGGTATTAACCTGAAATACCACGGTGATGAAAGCCTCTCGGTTTCGTTTGATGAAGCCAAGACGTTCGATGATGTAATCGCATTGTTGAATGTATTCGCAGAGGTTTCGGGCTTCCAGGGCGAAATGGTGATCGATGAAGATCTCGAATTCTCGCTTCCGGAAAATCTGGCGAGAACGTCGGAATACCTGACGCACCCGGTGTTCAATACCCACCACACCGAGCACGAGATGCTCCGCTATCTGAAATCGCTGGAAAACAAAGACCTTTCTTTGGTACATTCCATGATTTCACTGGGTAGCTGTACCATGAAATTGAATGCGACCGCTGAAATGATCCCGCTTACCTGGCCGGAATTTGGTGGTATTCACCCGTTTGCGCCTACCAACCAGGTAGGTGGTTATGCACAGCTGGTGAGCGAGCTAAATACCTGGCTTTGCGAAATTACCGGATTTGCAGCGATGTCGTTCCAGCCGAATTCGGGTGCACAAGGTGAATATGCAGGTCTGATGGCTATCCGTGCTTACCACGAGAGCCGCGGCGAGGCACACCGCAATGTGGCATTGATCCCTTCCTCGGCACACGGTACCAACCCGGCATCCGCTGTTATGGCCGGTATGAAGGTAGTGGTGACCAAATGCGACGAGCGCGGAAATATTGATGTGGAAGATCTGCGTGCAAAGGCGGAGCAACACGCCAACGATCTGTCGTGTTTGATGGTAACTTATCCATCGACGCACGGTGTTTACGAAGAAAGCATTATCGAAATCTGTTCAATGATCCATTCATTCGGCGGGCAGGTTTATATGGACGGCGCGAATATGAATGCACAAGTAGGTCTTACAAGCCCTGCGAGCATCGGCGCGGATGTTTGCCACCTCAATTTGCATAAAACATTCTGTATCCCTCACGGCGGCGGCGGCCCTGGTGTTGGACCGATCGGCGTTGCCGAGCACCTGATGCCGTTCCTGCCAGGTCACGTGAATTTCAGCACGCAGCCTGAGCATTTGCCGAACGGACAGGCCGGAGCAGTTTCTGCGGCACCTTATGGCAGCGCCAGCATCCTGACGATCTCTTATGCGTACATCGCGATGATGGGCGGCGAAGGCCTTACCAATGCGACCAAATTCGCAATCCTGAATGCAAACTACATTAAGGAACGCCTGAACGGACATTATGAAGTGCTTTACACCGGCACAAATGGCCGCTGTGCGCACGAAATGATCGTCGACTGCCGTGGATTCAAGGCAGCTGGCGTAGAGGCCGAGGATTTGGCAAAACGTCTGATGGACTACGGTTTCCATGCACCTACGCTTTCATTCCCGGTTGCAGGTACATTGATGATCGAACCGACCGAATCTGAATCGAAAGCTGAGCTGGATCGTTTCTGTGACGCGATGATCGCGATCCGTAACGAAATCCGCGAAGTGGAAGAAGGCGTTGCAGACCGTACAGACAACGTTTTGAAGAATGCACCGCATACATCGCGTGTATTGCTGAGCGAAAACTGGACGCGCTCTTACAGCCGCGAAAAAGCTGCGTTCCCGCTGCCTTACCTGCGCTTCAATAAGTTCTGGCCAAGCGTAAGCCGCGTCGACAGCGCTTACGGTGACCGTAACCTGATTTGCTCATGTATCCCGGTTGAAGCTTACTCAGAAGTAGAAGAAGCTTAATCTGATAGCTGATAAAACAAAAATGGAGATGTCCGAAAGGGCATCTCCATTTTTTATGTCTTGAAATAAAATTCTAAACTAGAAGTGGCGCTCGCCGATCTCTCTTTTACCTAACAATACGGCTCCCACCATTGCTACGAGCAAAAGGATCGAGGCCAGTTCAAATGGCAACAGGTAATCGCGGAAAAGCATGTGTCCCAGGCTTTCGATCATACCGATCTGCGAATCATAAGTCTGCGGGTTGAATGGCTCGATAGCGGTTTTGCGGTAAGCACCGAAAAGGATCACGAAAACAGTCCCACCGACGATTGTCGCGGCTATTTTGGTCAAATTAGTCTTGGCTTCCTCCTGGTCCTGCTTCATATTGAGGAACATGATCACGAAGAGGAAGAGTACCATAATCGCCCCGGCATACACGATAATGTTCACGGCCGCGAGAAATTGCGCATTCAGCAGAATGTAATGCCCCGAGAGTGTAAAGAACGTCAGGATCAGGTACAGAACGCTGTGAATGGGGTTACGCGATACCACAACCATCACCGCGCTCAGGATGGTCAGGAAGGATAGAAAGTAAAAAAATGATACTGCTGAATTCATAATGTTAGTAACTGCTGACAGTCTTGGTTTACCAATCAGGGAATAGCTCGTGGAACAACGTTGGTGACCTCACCGCTGGCCCTTTTGGCATCCAGCGCACGCGCTTCCTCCTTCGTCCAGGCTTCGCGGGTATAGCGGTTGTTCATATCTTCCACGAGGAGGTCTTTACCCCAGATCACCTGGTCGCGCTCGGTAAATACCGGAACGAACTCATCGTGGCGCAGGTACACGGCCTGTTTCGGGCAAGCTTCCTCGCAAAGGCCGCAGAAAATGCAGCGCAGCATATTCACTTCGTACACTGCCGCGTATTTTTCTTCGCGATACAAGTTTTCTTCACCTTTCTCGCGCTCGGCCGCTACCATTGAAATAGCCTCCGCAGGACATGCTACCGCGCACAAACCACAGGCTGTACATCTTTCACGACCTTCCGCGTCTCTTTTCAGGATATGTCTTCCGCGGAAAACCGGTCCCAGGTACCGTTTCACTTCCGGGTATTGGATCGTTACTTTCTTTGAAAAAAAGTGCTTGATCGTAATCGCCAGACCTGTTGCGATAGCAGGCAGGTAGGCGCGCTCCGCCAGCGTCATTTCTTTATTGCTTACTTGCTTTGAGCGATTTGTCAATTGCATGGCAATACGATTTTGGAATTAATTCAACCACGCGGTGATCACAGGCTTCAAGAAAAGCACAGCTGCACCGGTGATAATAATGTTAAAAATAGCAAGAGGGATCAGCTTTTTCCAGCCAAGGTTCATCAATTGGTCGTAGCGGAAACGCGGGATTGTCCAGCGCACCCACATGTAGAAGAACACGAAGAACAATGCTTTTCCGAAGAAAACAGCCGTTCCGATCAATGTCGCAATGTTGTGACCTGTATCCGGCCCGAAAGACTTCACCAGTTGCGCATACACGAAATCCATTCCCGGATAGTTATAACCGCCGAAATACAGCACGGAAATAATCGCCGAAGAAATGAACATGTTGATATACTCGGCGAACAGGTAGAAACCGAGTTTCATACTGCCGTATTCGGTGTGGTAACCACCTACGAGCTCCGTTTCGCACTCGGGAAGGTCGAAAGGAACACGGTTACACTCCGCAAAAGAGCAGGTAATGAAAATGATGAAGCCCAATGGCTGGTAGAAGATATTCCAGTTCATACCATGCTGCTGCGCCACGATCTCGCCCAGTGAAAGCGAGCTGCTCATCATCAGGATGGCGATCAGGGAAAGCCCCATTGCCACCTCGTAGCTAATGTTTTGAGAAGCTGCGCGGATTGCTCCGAGAAGCGAGAATTTGTTGTTGGAAGCCCAACCACCGACCATGATACCATACACACCCAGCGCTACAACGCCGAAAACGTAGAGGATACCGATGTTAGATTCAACGCCCTGCAATGCCACTTCATGGCCCGCAATGCGGAATGTGCTGCCGAAAGGAATTACAGCGCTCGCAAGCAATGCCGTGAGCATCGCCAAACTCGGGCCGGCGATAAAGAGCCATTTGTTGGCCAGTGCGGGAATAAAGTCCTCTTTAAAGAACATTTTACCCGCATCGGCGAGCGGTTGCAAAAGCCCGCCCCAACCGGCGCGGTTAGGCCCGCTGCGGTCCTGGATGAAACCTGCTACCTTTCTTTCCGCCCATGTGGAGTACATGGCGATGAGGAGCGTTAGTCCGAAAACGGCAACGATGGTTACGGTTTTAACAAGAAATTCTACTAAATCCATTTGAAAGCAATTTTGTCCGGCTGCTTTGACTACTGATTCTCTTAATTATTGTTGGCGGCCAATGAACGGTGGTTGGCCTTGTCGTTATTCTCGATGCTCTGGTGACGGATAGTCTCTTCGTCCGTCACGTAAGGCCGCGAGTCGTCGATCTGTTTGAACTGCGATGCTGCCAGTTTCAATGCGAAATCCGGTTTTGCAACGAGATCTTTGCGGTATTTGTTGGCAGAGATTACCGAGCTGCGTTTTACTTTGGTAGGACCTTCCAATACCCAGTCACTGGTTTTTTTCTTCTCAAAACGGCAGGTATTACAAATGAAGTCATTCACTTCACCCCAGGTGTTTTTGCGGGCCGTCACGCGGATTATTTCATCACCGCGATACCATACAGTCGTTTTGCCGCAGCATTTGTCACAGTCGCGGTGAGCGTCTTCCGGTTTCGAGAACCACACGCGGTTTTTGAAGCGGAATGTCTTGTCGGTCAATGCGCCCACCGGACATACGTCGATCACGTTTCCGGAGAAGTCGTTATCGATCGCTTTCTCGATGTAGGTGCTGATTTCCGAAGCATCCCCGCGGTTCATGACGCCGTGCACACGTCCGTCGGTGATCTGGTCAGCGGTGTACACGCAGCGGTAGCAAAGAATGCAGCGAGTCATGTGCAGCTGCACGTGCGGACCGATATCGATCTTGTCGAACGTCCTTCTTTCCTCTTCGTAACGGGTTTTAACGGACCCGTGCTCAAATGCGAAATCCTGCAAATGACATTCACCGGCCTGGTCGCAAATAGGACAATCGAGCGGGTGGTTGATCAGCAGGAATTCTACAATGCTCTTGCGGGTATCGAGTACAGCCTGGTTGGTCGTGTTCTCAACCACCATTCCATCCTGAACCTGCGTGATGCAGGAAGGGACCAGTTTAGGCATCGGGCGGGGGTCCTTCGCGGAACCTGCCGACACTTTTACCAGACACGCACGGCATTTACCTCCGGAAACCGGAAGCGGTTTATAGTAGCACATCGCTGGCGGAACAAGGTGCCCCTGGCTCTCATCTGCCTCGGCAATCTTCCGCGCCGCCTGCATGATGGTAGTGCCGGGTTCTACTTCGACCTCGATGCCATCGAATGTAATTTTCAACAATTGGGGTTTAACTTCTTCCATGTCAGTAATACATTATGCTATCTCCTGTCGGCTTCATATATGTCGAACGAAGCCATTGTTGTCCTATATTTCAGCGTATTCGCAAAGTTATAGCCCAAAATGTTTGCAGGAGCTTTTCCTTTTGGTGAAATCACGTAACGAATTTCCCTTTCATCTACCATCCTCCTGAACTCGTCATAGTTGAATGTCCCGTTTTGGTCTGCAAGGTAAACCAGATCGGTGAAAGGAATCAAATTATTTTTATATAGAAACAAACTTAAAAAAGACCCTTGAAAATTCTCTGAAGAGGGACATATATATACATGTTCCGTAGGTTTCAGGCCCGCTTGCTGAGTCAGATATTCAGAAACTTTGCGGTCGTCTATGTAAAGCTTTTCAAAATTGTAAACCGCGCTGGCTCTGTATTTCATAAATACATACAAAGTGCAATGCAGGAACGTAAATGCCAGGAAGAGCGCGAGGCCGGCTTTGGTAAAACCGGTTTTCAGTCCTGAGAAATCGTTTGGTATCGAAAAGAACAGCGCGAGCTGAATGACCGCCACAATGAGGTAATCCTGGTAATAACCGACCCCGGCCCCGATTTTAAAGGCGGTCATAGTTGCAAAAAGGAAAAACAGGGCAGACGCGATTGCCAGAAAAAGATGAAAGCCGGTTGGGCGGTGAAAGAGGGTATATGCGCTCACAAGGGCATTCAGCACAATGAGTGCCGCGAATTGCAGCAGCCAATGTTGTAATGTCCAATCGTAGAACCAGCCCCAGCTCGTAGAGTTCGCTACGCCGCCGACGATATTGAGAAAAAACAGGTCGATGGTGTTAATGGGAAGAATGGCCAGGTACAATGCAAATGCCAGCAATCCGAAGCCCGTGAGTTTCAGGAACATCACGAAGTCGCGCTTGACCAACCAGTAAGTGCCTGCCGAAATGGCCAGAATGGCGCCGCTTTGTTTGACAAAAAACGCAGAAACACCAATGAAAATGGCCAGAAACCATAATTTCTGATCGCTGTTTTCCAGCGCATAATACACCGAAATAATAAAGAGCGTGGTAAGAAGTACCAGCAGGCTGTCGGGACGGGATGTGGTCAGAAACCAGAATGACAAAATATGAAAGAGCACCAACCCGGTAAGCAGGGCGGCGACCTTTTTATTTGTAACCCGGTAAATGAAATAACCCGCTGTACTCACGGTGAGTAATGTAAAAAAGTTTGACAAAAGGCGGCTCGCGACATAAATCTTGTGCACGTCGGTGCTCGCCCAGCCTGTGAGCTTCAAGAGGAATGTCACAAGGGTAAAATATAGCGGTGTGTATTGCGTCAGCCGGAACGGCGCTTTTTCAGGATCGGTGTAAATATCCTGGCCGTCCAGCAAGAGCTGAATAGCGGCGATCGAACTGGCTTCACTGCCGGAAATGTCTGGTGAATAGCTGAATACGGCCTGCATTTTCACTACCAACAACGCAATGCCGCTTAGCAACCCGAACACTGCCGATAGTAACAGAATTCTGTCTTTAACCCAAACAAAACCGCCTCTTACAATCATTAGCCCAATACCATTTCACCCATATAAACTGCGCCGGGCTGCGTTGCCTCGTGCGGATGGGTGATATGCCACACAAATTCGTCGCGGAAATGGCGGATCGCGCTGGCTACGGGCCAGGCCGCCGCATCGCCGAGCGGACAAATGGTGTTACCCTCTATTTTCTTCGAGATGTCTACGAGCAAATCGATGTCGTGCATGCTGCCGTGACCGTGTTCGATGCGGTGGAGCACTTTCTCCATCCAGCCGGTTCCTTCCCGGCACGGGCTGCATTGTCCGCACGATTCATGGTGGTAAAAACGCGAGAAATTCCAGGTGTTGCGAACGATACAGGCTGTTTCGTCAAAAACGATAAACCCGCCTGAACCGAGCATAGTACCTGTTGCAAAACCACCGTCTGAAAGCGATTCGTACGTCATCAGACGGTCTTCGCCTGCTGCGGTTTTCGTGATGAGATTGGCAGGAAGAATAGGTACAGACGAACCGCCTGCTACCAATGCTTTCAAATAATGCCCTTTGCGGATACCGCCGCAATATTCATCCGAATTTAAAAACTCATCCACGCTCACACCCAGCTCGATTTCGTAAACACCAGGCTTCTGAATATGGCCTGACGCAGAAATCAGTTTAGTACCGGTACTCCGGCCAATCCCGATTTGCGCATAAGCATCGCCGCCATTGTTGATAATCCACGGCATGTTGGAAATCGACTCCACGTTGTTCACTACGGTAGGGCTTTGGTAAAGACCTTTCACCGCAGGGAATGGCGGCTTGTTGCGTGGGTTACCTCTTTTTCCTTCGAGTGATTCGAGCAATGCAGTTTCTTCGCCGCAAATGTAAGCGCCGCCGCCCGGCTGCACGACTAGTTCAAGGTCATAGCCCGAGCCAAGGATATTTTTACCTAAAAAACCTTGCGCTTTCGCCTCCGCAATCGCTTTTTCGAGAATGCGGATCACGTACATGAGCTCGCCGCGCACGTAGATGAACGATTTGTTGGCTCCCAATGCGAAGCTGGAAATGATCATACCCTCGATCAAAAGGTGAGGGATAGATTTCATCAGATGGTGGTCTTTGAACGTACCCGGCTCCGATTCATCGGCATTACACACCAGGTAACGGGGAACGCCCTCGGGCTTGGCCAGGAAGCCCCATTTCATTCCCATCGGGAAACCCGCACCGCCTCTGCCGCGCACGCCTGATTTCTTTGCTTCTTCCACTACCTCTTCCGGGGTCATGGTTTTGATAGCTTTTTCAACGGCAGTATAGCCTCCCTGTTTGCGATAAACATCGAAGGTTTCGATACCGGGGACATTAATATGCTCCGTTAAAATTTTTCTAGCCATTTGAGGATAATATTTTCAGCTCCTGAAAGCTTATTTACTTAAATCTTCTATGATTTGGTCGACCTTCTCGTTGGTCAGGTTCATGTAGAACTGCTCGCGGATCTGGAAAACGGGTCCCCAGCCACATGCTGCGAGGCATTCTACTTCTTTCAATGTAAACTTGCCGTCGGCAGTGGTTTCACCCGCTTCGATGCCCAGTTTCTTTTTCAAATGTCCGTACACGTCTTCACCGCCCATCAGGCAGCAAGGTCCCGTACGGCAATATTCGATCACGTGCTTGCCAACCGGGTCGAGGTGGTACATGGTGTAAAACGTAGCTACCTCGTAAACCTCGACAGGTTTGATATCTAAAATACCTGCGACGTAATCCATCACCTCGCTGCTCAGCCAGCCCCATTGTTCCTGGGCTACGTGCAAAACAGGTAAGAGAGCCGATTTTTGGCGGCCCTCCGGATAACGTGCGATAATTTCTTTTACTGTTTCAAGTCGTTCGGGTGTGAACGCAACCAGATTAGGTGATTCGGTCATTTCTAAAATAGGTCTTTAACAAACTTTAAGCGTCCAGTTCACCTGCAATTACGTTCAGGCTACTCATCGTCAGGATTGCATCCGACAGAGATGAGCCTTTGCACATTTCAGGATATGCCTGATAATAAATAAAGCTTGGCCTGCGGAAATGCAGACGGTACGGAGCCCTGCCGCCATCGCTGATCAGGTAGAAGCCCAGCTCGCCGTTTCCTCCTTCCACAGCATGGTAAACTTCGCCCGCCGGTGCGTCTATTTCGCCCATTACAATTTTGAAATGGTAAATAAGCGCCTCCATATTGCGGTATACCTCATTTTTCGGAGGCAGGTAATATTCGGGAGCATCGGCGTAATACGGTCCTTCGGGAAGGTTGTTGATGGCCTGCTCCACGATGCGGAGGCTCTGCCACATTTCTTCGTTACGGACCATGTAGCGGTCGTAAGTATCGCCATTCTGTCCGATGGGGACGTCGAATTCAAAATCCTGGTAAGACGAATATGGGTTCATCACGCGCACGTCGTAGTCCACACCCGCAGCACGCAGGTTAGGGCCTGTGAAGCCGTATGATAATGCTCTTTCTGCCGAAATAGAACCTACATTAATGGTACGGTCCATGAAAATCCGGTTACGGTTGAGCAGTTTTTCAAGCTCTCTCAGTACCGGCGGGAAAGATTTGATAAATTCCTTGATTTTGCGGATAGCCGTGCTCGAAAGGTCACGCTCCATACCGCCGAGCCGACCCATATTGGTCGTAAGGCGAGCTCCGCACACCTCCTCGTAGATTTCGTACACTTCCTCGCGCTTCTGCATCACATACAGGAAACCGGTGAATGCACCGGTGTCTACGCCAAGGATACTGTTACAGATAATATGGTCGGTAATGCGTGCGAGCTCCATCATGAGCACGCGGATGTACTGCGCGCGCTTGGGAACTTCCACACCCAAAAGCTTCTCTACCGTCATGTGCCATCCCAGGTTGTTGATCGGGGAAGAGCAATAATTCATGCGGTCGGTCAGCGTGGTGATCTGGTAGAACGGCCTTCTTTCGGCTATTTTCTCAAAAGCCCGGTGGATATAACCGATCGTCTGCTCGCCCGAAACGATTTTTTCGCCATCCATTTTCAGGATGTTCTGGAAAATACCGTGGGTAGCAGGGTGTGTCGGGCCGAGGTTGAGGGTGGTCAGTTCTTCTACGAGTTCAGGCAACTCGCCTTGAGAAGGGACATTATGCGGTAATAATTCAATATCTGCCATATCTTACTCAATATAGATCATCGGCCGAAAAGGGCGTCAATTTTATCTTCACGGGTAGCATCTTCCAGCGGATATTCCTTGCGCATCGGGAAGTAATCCATTTCCTCGATGTTCAGAATGCGTTTCAGGTTCGGGTGCCCGTCAAACAAGATACCAAAAAAATCGTAGGTTTCGCGCTCCATCCAGTTGGCGCTGGCGAAAAGGCCTGTCGCTGTCGGAATGTGAATATCGGATGCCGGAATGGCCACTTTAATGCGGATGCGGAAGTTATGCACGAAGCTGTGCATATGGTAAACAACCACGTACTCTTTACCGGTATTGTCAGGATATTGGATACCTGTAATGTCGGTCAGGAATATCACCTGGTAGTTCTTATGGTCTCTCAGGAACTCCATCAACGGAATAATCTCTTCGCGGGTCGTTGAGAGCGTCAACAAACCATACGGCTCCTCAAAGTCGAAAACCTGATCACCGAATTTTTCCAAAAGCCCTTCGGCTACCTCCTGGTTCGTAAGCATAGGGGGTTACTGAATGTTATATGATGCCAATAGTTCCTGGTATTCGTCGGTATTCCTGCGGCGGAGCTTTTCATTCTGAGCCAGATACTGAATTTGCATCAGTCCGTCGATGATTTGCTCGGGGCGCGGCGGGCAGCCGGGCACGTATACATCCACAGGAATGATGCGGTCGATACCCTGCAAAACGCTGTAAGTATCAAAAATCCCACCGCTCGAAGCGCAAGCGCCAACGGCCATTACCCAGCGGGGCTCGGCCATCTGAAGGTAAACCTGCTTCACAACCGGCGCCATTTTCTTGGCGATGGTTCCCATTACCATCAGCAAATCGGCCTGCCGTGGCGAGAAGCTCGGACGTTCGGAACCGAAACGCGAAATATCGTAATGCGCGCCCATGGTAGCCATGAACTCGATCCCGCAGCATGAAGTAGCAAATGGCAACGGCCAAAGTGAGTAACTGCGTGCCAGACCGATCGCTTCGTCGAATGAAGTTGCAAAAAAACCGGATCCGCTATGTCCCTGCGGAGCCTCCACTATCTTTACTTCTTTCATAATTCTTTGTATTTCAATGTTCGAAGCCTATTCCTCCCAGTTCAGTACGCCCTTGCGGATCACATAATAGAAGCCGGATAGCAACAGAGCCATGAACAATAACATTTCTACAAAACCGAACATTCCCAGGCCTTTAAAATTCACAGCCCAGGGATACATGAAAATCACCTCCACGTCGAACAAAACGAAGAGGATAGCCACCAGAAAGTACTTAACGGAAATGGGCGTCCTGGCGTCACCAACTGACTCAATACCACATTCGAAGGGATCGTCTTTCTTTTTGCTTTTGCGGCTCGGACCGATAAGGTGAGTGACAATCATCGTGCCACCGATGAAGCCGGCGGCGAGCAAAAATTGCACAATGATGGGCAAATAATCGGAAGGGAGATATTCGTTTTTCATTATAATGATCCGGTTACAGAGGGCCAGGAATGAGAAAAAACTGTTGCCAGCGGGTTACATTCCTCCCCGTCTCTCAAAATTAGGCTTTGCAAATTTATCAATCAAATTCTTTCCTTTTTGTTTTGTCTAATTAGTATCATACTAAATAAGCCCCGTGGTGGCGGGGCTTATTTAGTACTTAATCAAGAAGGAATGTTTATCTTATCACAATTTGCTTCGTGAGGCTCTGTCCCTGGCCGGTTACACGGAGGATGTATTTCCCCGTCGGTAAAAGGCTTACATCGATCTGCATCCGGCCGCTGAGCAGCTGCGGAGAAGTCGTTTTGATCACGTTGCCGCGGATGTCGAAAAGCTCAATCGCCGCATCTTTTACATTATCCCGCGATTCGATGTAAATGTAAGCGCCCTGGCTCGGGTTCGGGTAAATCACCACCTCGTTTTGCTCATTGGTTTTGAACTCTCTGGAAGCGGTATCGGAGTAGCAAACCAGGTTATTACTGCCGATGGTATAAGTAACTTTCGCTTTCGTGGTATAAACGCCTGATTTCAGGATTTTAACCAGGGCAGCGGTAGTATCGGTTTCGAAACCCGGGCGTCTCCACAGGAATACTTCATTCACTTCATTGCCCTCCGGAATGCTCGCCGAGACGCTGAAAGGTCCTGACGGCTCGATGGTCGGTTTGGTGATTTTGGCACGAATAACCAATGAGGAAACCGAAGAGTTGTCGGAAGTACAACCAAAAATGTTCCGGCTTTTGACAAAGTAGTTGCCGCTTTCTCCCAATCTGGCAGACGCTCCTGTGGCGATGGCTGTATTAGAACCTTCTTTGTACCAACTATATATTTCACCGCCATTCTGCACGGAGAATTGGAATGTAGAATCTGCACATGCCTGTTGCTGGCCTTGCTGGATAATGCTTGGCTGCACCGGCTTCGCATCATTTTCCAAAACGATGATTGGCGTAAGAGTCGAGTTGCCAGAGGCATCTTTTACAGTGGCACGATACGTACCGGCTTTGGAAACTCTGATCGAGCTGGAAACCTCATTGGTGCTCCATCTGTAAGAAGAGAATCCGGCAGGGAGCGTCAGGGTAACACCGTTATTGTCTGTAACACAAGCTGCCGTAACTGTTGGAACAGTAGCAGGGTTAGCTGGTGTGACGGTCGAGAAGAAGTTGGCATCCAGCGTTCCAAGCCAGGCATTCGCCAGGATGGTTAAAGCTCTGAGCGTTCCTTCTTTGTCGTTCACGCCTTTGCCCACGAAGTGTGTTCCATCACCACGGTTAGGTACAAGGGGATCGGTTTCAGGACCCGGATAAGTAGGGTTAAAATTTGTATTGAGTACTGCGTTTTGCGCGGCAATGATTTCCGGGTTGATGTCCGATTCAATGTTGAATCCTGCTGATGTCCGGGAGGTACGGGCAATTACCCAGGTAATTCTTTTGCCGGTATCCGCACCGAGGCGGTTCATGATCGACTGAAGGTCACGGCTGTAATTCGCAGCGGGTGTCTTATATAATGCGTCGGTTTCGCCCTGCATCCAGAGAACGGCTCTTACTCCGTATTGGTTGGCATAGTTGCGCGCCGCAATGCGAAGGTTGGCGTAAGGCATTTCGGGAGCATACACAAAACCGCCGTACATGTTTTTAGTAGGGAGGCCTTTTGAGCTACTCGCCCAGTTTTCTACGGATGTACCTTCCCAGGCAGTGTTAATAAATACAACAGGCACGTTCAGTCTTGAAACCAGGAGGTCACCCAGGATACCCCAGCACCAGGCAGATTGCCCGCGCGGCGACATGATATCGAGGTTCTGATTGATTTTGCTAAACTCAGGTGGAGTAGGGTCGGTAAGTCTGTCAACGGAGTCGTTGCTGTAATTGGAAATATACAGTACGCGGTCGTCAGTGGCGGATGGCCCGGGGTAATTCCGGAGACCTTGTGCATTCGACTGCCCGGCAATGAGAAACACTTCGCCTACACCAAAACGGCTCAGTACATCGCGGCCTATTACCTTACCGTCGGACACACCCCGAACTTCCAGGGAGTACCAGCCGCCGATCAGTGTAATTGTTCCGGAAAACACGCCGCCCTGGGGAGCGCTCTGCAAAGTTTGCCAAGGTGTTTCAACGCCTTGCCCTTGAATGACAGGCACCGCTCTTACCTCAATTTTTTCAACAGGCATGGTGAATGTACCTGTCACCTGAATCTCCCTCTGACCGGCCATGTTCCGTTGGTAGACGGACTGAAAAACGGGGGAAGTAATTCTGATGGGGGATTTCTCTTGGGAAAATGCTGCTGATGAAAAAATGCAAATTAACAACAACACCTTAGCCACTACCGGAAGAATAAATCTACTACGCATTTGGGATTCTGATACAGGTAAAGTTTCTGAGCTCTAACGAAGTATAATTTTGTTAAAGTGTTCAATTACAAAACGGTCACAAATGTAACGGAATATTTTCGCTAAAATATCACTATTCCGTTTTTTTGATCAATCGGGTGTTCGTGCGGCATGTTACCGTTTGGCACGCCTACATTTTAAAATACAAAAAAGACGAAGCGTGTAACAGGCAGCGCTTCGTCCTCTTCGGCAAGCCCGGCCTGCTTCTTTACTTATCTTGCGATTACCAGCTTTTGGGTCTCACTGAACGTCGCCGAAGTCACGCGGATAATATATACGCCACTCGACAGGCCCGTCAGATTGAAGTACTGCGGGCGATCGAACTTCTGCACGCGGAAAGTGCGGTGGATGATACCCCGGCTGTCTATGATCTGAACATCGGCATTCACCAGATTGGCAAATGTCTCGACGGTCACTCTTTCGCTGGCATTAGGGTTCGGATAAGCCACAAAACCCGGATTATTCGTATCAAGGTAAAACAGGAACGGTTCTGAGAACTCGGAGTAGCAGGTAAGCGTCGGGCTGTACACAATCGTATTGTTAACGACATATTTACCTGCCTTCACGGCTTTCAGGGTCGCGCTGGTTTCTGGCAATTGCTCGTCGTTATATTTCCATACGTGATCGCCTGCATTAAGGTTGTTTTCTGCAAACAAGGTGTAAACGCCGGTTTTGCGGATTACCGGCACGCTTGGCGACGGCTTGACATCAATGGCTACCGGCGCGGAATAAGGAGAGTAGCATCCACGATCATCCTGGATGCGGGCCGAATAATTACCCGTTGCGAAAACTTCGATGCTTTCCCCTTCAAGCCCATTGTTCCAGAAAAATTCGTTGCCATTGGCAGCTTTCAGCATAATGGTGTCGCCGTCGCAGAATGTGGTTGGCTGCAATGCCGAAACTGCGGGGGCTGGTGGAAGTGCCAGCGTCTCGGTCGATATCTGGTTACTTGGATCCGAATAGCATTGAAACTCATTGATCGTTTGCACGGAGTAGGTTCCGGCAGCCGTTACTTTCAGCGTTTGCGAAGAAACGCCATTGCTCCATAAGTACCCCGCAGCGTTGGTTGAAATCAGGTTCACGCTCAGATCCGCGCAGAATGTGGTCGGGCCGTCGGCGGTGATCGTCGGCGTAGGCGGTAATGGGTTCATCACTACGACAACCACCGGGGAAACGGGCGAAACGCATCCATTTTCGTCTTTTGCAGAAATTGTAAAATTGCCTGATGCCCGAATTTCGATCTCTCGGTCGGTTGAGCCATTACTCCACAGGTAGGAGAAAGCTTCGCTGCTGCGTAATGTGGTATAATCGCGTTCACAGAAGGTAGTGGCGCGAAGGGCCGTTATGGTAGGTGTTGCCGGGAGTGGATTAACCTTGACATTTACTTCATCCGAAGTTGATTCGCATCCGTTTCCATCCCTTTGCTTCAAAGTGAATTTCCCGGTCGTGGTTACGGCGATGGACTTCGTGGTAGCGTTGGTGCTCCAGATATTTCCGGAATCGTAGCTGGAAGTCATCGTGACGTTGCCGCCGTCACAGAATGTCGTTTCTCCGCTCAGGGAAATTAAAGGTTTGGCAGGCAGTGGGTTTACTTTAACGGTTACCGGATCCGACTCAGGAGAGAAGCAGCCGACATCATCGAGCGCTCTTACGCGGAAATCACCCGAGTTGACGACCGTGATAGTGGCATTATTCGCGCCATTGGACCAGACGCTTTTCACTTTTGAGTCCGAGGTCAGGTTCACTTCTCCGCCCTGGCAGAAGGTGAGTGCGCCTGAGGCAGAAATCTTCGGTTTGGCTGGCAATGGAGAATTGAGCACCTGCATGGCCACTTTCTGAGAAGTAGACTCGCAGCCATAAATATTTTTGACCGTCACGAAGTACTCGCCCCCTGTCGTCACGGGGAGGCGGTCGCCGGTAGCACCCGTGTTCCAGACGGCATTTGTGGAAGTGCTTGATACCAGCGTAGCCGTGTTGCCGATACAAACCGGATTGCTTCCTTCGATAGTCACCGTCGGCTGGTTAGGCTGGATTTGCTCGTTTACACGGATTTCCGGCGAGAAAATGTAGTTGCCTTTGTCATCGCGTGCTTTCACATAGTAGGTTCCGTTACCGACCGTCACGCTGCTGGAAGACTGTCCGTTGTTCCAATTGAATTGGGAAAGCCCGACTGGGTCGGCGTTGATCGTTACATTGCCATTGCCAGCACAATCAACCGTGACTCTGAGCGGTCTTTGCGCTTGGTAGGGTTCTGATCTCGCGAAAAAATCATCCGTAAGGGAATTGGACCATGCATCGCCAAGCTGCATTAAACCGTCGCCGGAGAAATGGACGCCATTGGGAGCGCCATTCTCGCGGGGAATCTGGATAAGATCGGTGTTAGGCCCTTCGAAAACATTCGGAACATTAAGGATAACCTGCCTTTGCCCGTTTGTAACGTTTACATCGACGAGGCGTC
Organism: Dyadobacter sp. BE31; assembly: GCF_031457695.1. Taxonomy (NCBI): domain Bacteria; kingdom Pseudomonadati; phylum Bacteroidota; class Cytophagia; order Cytophagales; family Spirosomataceae; genus Dyadobacter; species Dyadobacter sp. BE31. Next base: position 1,806,015 of record NZ_JAVDXA010000001.1, on the reverse strand, counting down.
CGTTGTCATAAGAAGTAATGGAAACCATCCATGAAATATTCCTTCCCGATTCATTCCGGCTGGCTTCAATGACGGCTTTCAGGTTATTGAAATAGGTATCAGTACTGGTATCTTTAAAGTTATCGGCCTCACCTTGAAGCCAGAGAATGCCACGGAGCCCAGTGATAGGTGTGTATCGCTGAATGACATTTCGCAGGTTGCCATAAGGCATTCCATCCGGCTGGATCCAAATCGGTGCATAGACAGACTGCGTATTGCCACTAATACTCTCGCGCCAGTTGACGGAGGCCATACCGTCCCAGCCCACATTGAAGAACAGAATAGGGACATTGAACCGTGATGCCAGGCGGTCGCCCAGGCGTCCCCAGCACCATGCGGCAGGTCCACGGGGAGAAATACGGCTTTGAGCGTCAATATGATGGAAAGACGGACGCTCTGGCAATTCAAATGGATAGTCGCCGGTTTCGTAATTATCGATGGAATTGACACGATCGTCTTGCGCGCCCTGGTTATTAAAGCTGGGGCCGTCAAATCCCTGTGCATTGGATTGCCCTGCTACGAGAAAAACTTCGCCGATACCGACGTGCTCGACGGTTCTGGAACCCACCAGCTGGTCGCCCTTCCAGCCCCGGACTTCAAGTCGGTACCAGCCCCCCTGGGCAGTAATGTAGCCAGAGAAAAAGCCTCCTTTAATGCTGGCGTCGCTAAGGCTGGTCCAGTCCTTGTCTGAGCCCTGACCGGGCACAAGTGCCGATACTTTGGCTTCCACACGATCGACTGGCTGCGTGTAACTGCCTGCAATGTTGATATTTGCGTTGTTAGCTTTATCTCGCTGAAGTACGATACGATCGGAAGGGAAATCAATGCTGATTTGTCCGTGTGCGGTAAAGGAAATAATACTTAATACTACCAGATAGAAATACGGTAGATAGTGTCTCATGGTGACTATAAATTCTTTGAAATAACTACTTGGACACACAATTTGCATCGAAAGGTTGCCTCTTTCAAGAAATTATTATTGTACGGGGAACGGTGAGTTGATCATTTCCCATATTTTATCTTTTAATTGTTCAATACCTTCTTGGGTTATTGCAGAAATTAAAAGCGTTGGGATACCGTTTGGTAGATTTTCTTGTAATGTAACCCGTTCTTCGTCAGTGATTACATCCATTTTGGAGATAGCTAGCAGGCGGCTCTTGTCGAGCAGTTGTGGATTGTATAAGCGCAGCTCTTGCACCAGCGTCTGGTATTCGGCCTGGATGTCCTCACTGGTAGCAGGTACGATAAAAAGGAGGATAGAGTTGCGTTCGATGTGTCGCAGAAACCGTAAACCGAGTCCTTTGCCTTGTGAAGCACCTTCGATGATGCCTGGAATGTCGGCCATTACGAAGGATTTATAGTCGCGGTAAGGCACCACACCCAGGTTTGGAACGAGGGTAGTGAAGGGGTAATCGGCAATCTCGGGCTTGGCGGCCGAAACTACCGAGAGCAATGTGGATTTTCCTGCATTCGGGAAGCCTACCAGACCGACGTCGGCCAGTACCTTCAGTTCGAGGATGAACCACTCTTCCTTGCCTGGTTCGCCGGGTTGAGCATATTGGGGAGTCTGGTTGGTAGCGGATTTGAAATGGTCGTTACCCATTCCGCCGCGTCCGCCGCGAAGCAGGATCATTTCCTGCCCGTCTTCGGTGATTTCGAAAAGCTGTTCGCCGGTTTCTGCATTTTTGGCGATCGTGCCCAGCGGTACTTCCAGGATAATGTCCTTTCCGATCGCTCCGGTGCGCCGCCCGCCCTCGCCGCCTTTACCGTCGAATGCCTTTACGTGTTTGGTGTATTTCAAATGCAGCAATGTCCAGAGCTGGGCATTGCCTTTCAATATCACGTGCCCTCCGCGTCCACCGTCACCGCCGTCCGGTCCGCCCTTCTCGACGTGCTTTTCACGCCTGAAATGCATGGAGCCGGCACCGCCGTTACCGGAGCGCGCATTGATTTTTACGTAGTCTATAAAGTTAGAGGAGGCCATGTGAGTATAGTGGGGGAAAAAAGAAATCAGGCTGCTTCGATCGCGTTCGAGATTTCCCCGAAAATCAAATCGATTTCACCTATTCCGTTGATGGCGACAAATTTACCTTGTTCCTGGTAATAGTCGGCAACGGGTTTTGTTTTACTGTTATATTCCTGAATGCGTTTCGCGATCAGCTCTTCGTTCTGGTCGTCTGGACGACCGGAAGTTTTGCCGCGGTTCAAAAGGCGGGCCAGGAGCTCCTCGTCATCGACAGACAATGCCACCATCACCGAAATGCCTTCATTGTAGCTCGCAAGCAGATTGTCCAATGCCTCGGCTTGTTTTACTGTTCTGGGAAAACCGTCGAAGATGAAACCCGCAGCGTCGCGGTGCTCTTTCAGCTTGTTATCGATCATCCCGATCACCACTTCGTCCGGCACCAGAATACCCTGGTCCATCAAAGTTTTGGCTTTCAACCCCAGCTCTGTTCCAGCCTGAATTTCCGAGCGCAGCAGATCTCCTGTTGAAAGGTGGATCAAATTGTACTTTGCAATTATTTTTTCACTTTGGGTACCTTTCCCGGCGCCCGGAGGGCCAAACAGTATAAGATTCAGCATAGTTGCTACAAAAATTGATGTCGCGGTAGATTGGTGAATAAGCGGCAAATTTACAACTCTTACTATGATGTGTGCGAAATTGTTGCATAATTTTTACAAGAAAAATCCCCGTTACCGTTTCCGGCAAAGGGGATTCGCTATCGTAAAAGTGGCTCCATTCAGGGAATAACCACCCTTTTCACCGCTCCATCTTCATTCTGAACCACCGTTACGAACAGCGTTCCTTTTGTATTTTTCTTAAGTTCGACCTGGCCAACGTACTCGCCTTCGAACTCGTGGATCTCTTTTTTGCCCACTTCTTTGCCTTTCGTGTCGGTTACGGTTACTGTCACATTGCCTTTTTGCGGTACGCTGAAACGCAGGTTAAGGACATCATCGGCGGGGTTATTGGTATAGGCATTCAATGCCCGGATGCTTGCTCCTTTCGCATTGTCGGCGTTATCCCAGGCGTAATCAAAGCTTTTACCGAAATTCCTGCCAAAATCCTCCATGTCCCGCATCATCATTTTGGCTTTGGGATGGAAGTTCTTGTCGAAATTTTTCTGGATCGATTTCATGCTTTCGTTGAATTTCTCCGAATCCCAGTCGAGGTCATGTTTGAAATCGCCGTCCCAGTGAAATACCATCGGTTCGCGTGGGTCGCGGTGGTCGACAATCACTTTTTTGCGTTTTTTAGCTGCTATCACACCGTCGGCGCCGTCATCCACGGTAATTGAAATGGTTTGTTTACCCTTTTTGTCGACATTCAGAGAATCGAGGACTTTGTCGATGAATTTCTGCCGTTCTTCATCGCTTAGCGCGCCCACCTTGTAACTTTTCTCGATGTCCCGGGTTTTGCCGTTATCATCCTCCATTACCCGGATTCGAATGCTGGTCTTCTGGTCGTCGTCATCCTTTTTAGGTTTTTTGTCGGATTGGGCCTGCGCAACGGATAGCAGTGCCGGTGCCGCTACGAGCAGCAGCGACCATGTCAGTTTTTGAATTGAAACAGTTTTCATAAGCATTTTTTGTTTTGAGTCTGAATGAATTGCAAAACCATGGCTATGTTGCTTGGGGCGTTGTTAAATAATGTTAAAAACACCTTTGGCCGGGGGCGAAACAGTAAATTTGTTCTTGGCAAAATGTCGGGCAAAGCACAGCCCGCGTTGCACATGGGAAGCGGAAATTATGACCAAGCGGAAAATACAAATTATCGTAGGGCTGATGTGTCTCGCATTGATCGGGCTCATCGGCTTTCAATGGTACTGGATCAGGGAGGCGATCGCGATCAGGAACGACCAGTTCAATCAGAAGGTCTCCGAGTCGGTACAGCAGGTGGTGCACCGGTTGGAAAAGCAGGAAATGATGTATCTCCTGCAACGCCGTATCGAAGCCGAGCAGCAAAAGAGCAAGCTCGACCGCATTGCGCAGCTGCGTGATATGCCCATGAAGCGGACCACCCCATCGAGTCCCAAAACACCCGTTCGCGAAGCGGTACCACGCGTGCAGCCTCGGATGGAAATCGCCATCGGCCCGAATGGCGAGGAAATACATTATCAGGTCATTACCGAGGCGGCGCCTACCGATGTGCTCAGCCCGAATATCAGGGTGATGGTGGATCATCAGCAGCGCATTATAGAGGAATTTTTTCAGGCACAGCAATATGGCATGGCCGGTATCGACGAGTTCATGCGCCGTCGGCTGGACGACGAGCGCCGTTTGGGAAATGCAATGCGCAGCATGGCTGATCCTGAGTTCCGCCGGAAAGGCAGTGATTTTCAGAAAAAGGATTCGGCTTCGAGAAATATAGCTAACCGAAAAGTAGCATTGCCGGACAATGCAAAAGGTGGCAAGCAAAAATCGCGTGCAATCCTCAGTGCCGGGGAGCCCGACCGCGCGGAGTTGCTGAAAGAGGTCATGAAAGATTTTGTTTACACCAAAAGGCCTATCGAGCAGCGAGTGAACCGTTTCTTGCTGGATACATTATTGAAAAAACAGTTGATCCAGAATGGCGTCACATTGCCTTACGAATTTGCCGTGAGGGGCGCTGTGCGTGGCCAGTCGCTGGATAGCCTCATTTTCTCGACTGTGAGCATGCGCCCGAGCGAATGGGAAGAGCGGTCGTATAAAGCGTCGCTGTTCCCGAACGAGACGCTGACCGCACAGAATGCATTATATGTATACTTCCCGGATCAGCAGCGTTACATTCTCAGCAATATGGGCGTGATGTTCGGTGGCTCCGGCATTCTGATCGTTGTGATTATGGCCTGTTTCTACCTGGCGGTTACCACTATTCTTCGTCAGAAAAAGCTTTCCGATATTAAGAATGACTTCATCAACAATATGACCCACGAGTTCAAAACGCCTATTTCCACCATTGCATTAGCGGCGGAAATGGCGCAGGAGAATTCGGCTTCGTTTATGGATAGCCCCAAGGGCTCACGGCTCGACCGCTACCTCGGCATTATCCGGGAGGAAAATAAAAGGCTCGGGACGCACGTGGAGAAGGTTTTGCAGATGGCATTGCTGGATAAGGGGCATGTCAAACTTAAAATCACGGAAACCAACATTCATGACCTCATCGGCGCTGCATTGAATGGACAGAGTGTGCAAATCGAACAGAAGGAGGGAGAAGTCGATCTGAACTTCGAGGCAGAGGAAGATGTAGTGGCCGCGGATGAGGTGCATATCTCCAATATTCTGAATAATCTCATCGACAATGCGATCAAATATTCGCCTGAAAAGCTGTATTTGAGTATCAGTACCAAAAATGAAAACGGTGGTATCGCTATTTCCATCTCCGACAGGGGCATAGGAATGAGCCGCGAGCAGCAGCAGCGCGTTTTCGATACTTTCTACCGCGTGCCTACGGGCAATGTGCATGACGTGAAAGGCTTCGGACTCGGGTTGAGTTATGTCAAAAAGATGGTCGAGGCACACGAGGGTACCGTTCGCCTGCTGAGCAAACCGGGTGAGGGGAGCACATTTACGATCTGGCTGCCGGTCCGCAAAGAGGAGCAAATAGTTTAGAAATATCGCCTGTAACCGCTAACTTGCCGTCTTTTTAAGATGACTAACCGACAGTTACGGTAAATTTCTGAACACGCAATGATTTCCAAAACTTATGCCCCTCAGGAGATAGAGGATAAATGGTACTCCTACTGGATCGAGAACAAGTTCTTTCAGTCGAAACCCAATCCTGACAAAGAACCCTACACCATCGTGATCCCGCCGCCGAACGTCACAGGCGTGCTGCACATGGGGCATATGCTCAATAATACCATCCAGGATATCCTGGTCCGCAAGGCGCGGATGGAAGGCAAAGAGGCTTGCTGGGTACCTGGTACCGACCACGCTTCCATTGCTACCGAGGCCAAAGTGGTGGCGATGCTCAAAGAGCGCGGCATTAACAAGCGTGACCTTACCCGTGACGAATTCCTCGAATATTGCTGGGAATGGACGCACAAATACGGCGGCATTATCCTGAAACAGCTTCGCAAACTCGGCGCTTCCTGCGACTGGGACCGTACGCGCTTCACGATGGAGCCGGATTTGTACGATTCAGTGATCGACGTCTTTATTGACCTCTATAACAAAGGAGAAATCTACCGTGGCCACCGCATGGTGAACTGGGACCCTCAGGCGCGCACGACCGTGTCCGACGAGGAGGTGATCATGAAAGAGGTGAATCAGAAGCTGGTATATCTGCGGTATCCTCTTGTTGGGGAGGATGGAGAAGGGAGCATGGAGGAAGGGGTTACTATCGCTACTACGCGGCCGGAGACTATTATGGCTGACGTGGCGATTTGTGTGAACCCTGCGGATGAGCGTTACCAGCATTTGATTGGTAAAAAAGTGCTGATTCCGTTGATCAACCGGGCTATTCCGATTATCGCGGATGATTATGTGGAGATGGAATTCGGAACTGGCTGTCTGAAAGTGACGCCGGCGCACGATACGAATGACTATGAACTTGGAAAACGGCATAACCTGCCCATTATCGATCTTTTGAATGAAGACGGTACGCTGAATGAAAAGGCGCAGATCCTGGTAGGTGAAGACCGTTTCATTGCCCGCAAGAAGATCATCAAATTGCTCGAAGAGTCGGGTAACCTCGTGAAAGTGGAGGAATATCGCTCAAACGTAGGGCATTCGGAGCGGACAGATTCGGTGATCGAGCCCAGGCTTTCGGAGCAGTGGTTTTTGAAAATGGAGAAAATCAGCAAGCCCGCATTCGAGAATGTGATGAATGACACAGTGCAGCTGATTCCCGCGAAATTCAAAAATACGTACCGCCACTGGATGGAGAATGTACGCGACTGGAATATCAGCCGTCAGCTCTGGTGGGGCCATCGCATCCCGGCTTATTATTTGAACGACGGCACCATGATCGTCGCGAAGTCGAAGCGGGAGGCATTGCGCAAGGCACAGCATGAGTTGCAGCTTTTTGCATTGACTGAGGAGGATATCAAGCAGGATGAGGATGTGCTCGATACATGGTTCTCGTCGTGGCTTTGGCCGATATCCGTTTTCAATGGTATTAAAGAGCCGGAGAATGAGGAAGTGAATTACTATTACCCAACCAATGACCTCGTAACTGCACCGGAAATTCTTTTCTTCTGGGTGGCGCGGATGATCATTGCGGGTTATGAATACCGCGGCCAGTATCCGTTCAAGAATGTGTACCTGACGGGTATCGTTCGCGACAAGCAGGGTCGCAAAATGTCGAAATCGCTGGGTAACTCACCCGATCCGATCGACCTGATCGATAAATATGGCGCGGATAGCATTCGTACCGGTATGCTTTTCAGCTCGCAGGCGGGCAACGACTTGCCTTATGACGAGAAGCTGATCGAGCAAGGTCGGAATTTTGGTAATAAAATCTGGAACGCATTCCGGTTGGTAAAAGGCTGGACTGTGGATAGCGAGCTTCCTGTTCCGGAAGGTTCAAAGCTGGCCGTTCAATGGTTTGAAAGTAAATTGAACCAGACTTTGGCCGAAGTGCAGGACCACTTCTCGAAATTCCGCATTTCGGATGCATTGGGCTCGATCTATAAGCTGATCTGGGACGATTTCTGTGCACAATACCTCGAAATGATCAAGCCGGGCTTCGAACAGCCGATCGATCTCTCGACTTACGATTCGACGCTCGACTTCTTCGATCGCCTGATGCGTTTATTGCACCCGTTCATGCCTTTTATTTCGGAGGAAATCTGGCAGAACATCATTGAAAGAGGGGAGAAGGAATCCATTTGTGTCGCGCATTTCCCGCAGGCCGGTGAATTCGATCAGGCACTGCTGAACGACTTTGATATATTGTTTGAACTCGTTTCATCGATCCGTAACCTGCGGAATTCGAAAGGTATCAGTCCTAAAACAGCATTACCGTTGGCGATTCGTACGGATTCAAACGAGCGCTACAATGCATTGACGCCGCTCATCGAAAAGCTGGCGAATGTGGAAGGCATCAGCTACGTATCGGGAGAAGCGGAAGGGACGTCGTTCCGTGTGAAGTCGGATGAGTTCTTTGTGAACCTGGCCGACGAGCTGGATGTGGAAGCTGAACGCGAGAATTTGCAACGCGAATTGGAATACACCAAAGGCTTCCTGGACTCGGTGATGAAAAAGCTTTCGAACGAGCGCTTTGTGGCCAATGCAAAAGGCGACATCGTTGAAAAGGAAAGGGCGAAGCAAGCCGATGCCGAAGCGAAGATCGTGACTTTGACCGAAGCGCTGGCAAGACTCAAATAAGCGTCAGAAATACAACTCTTTTGTAAAGCACAGGGCAATAGCGCCTTGTGCTTTTTTGTTGTGCAAGAATACCGTTTAATGTCCGCATGACATTTAAAAAGTGCAACGCGACGACCACGTAAATGGCTCACCCTTAGGATTAATCAATGAATTAATGGAGATAAAATTATATTAATTTTTAAAAAATTTTATTAGTTCAAACTGTTTGGAAATAGGAAAAAACCGGGCGTAAATTTCCCGCCAATCTCATGTAATTCAATTGACTATGGCGACGAAAACAGTACAGGATCTGGTGGTGCCGGTGGGTGTCACGCTCGACCGGTTTATCATGCACAGCCAAAGCGCATTCCCATACGCGACGGGCGAATTGTCGCAGCTGCTACGCGACATCGCGCTCGCAGGGAAGATTATCAACCGGGAAATCAACCGTGCGGGGCTGATCGATATTGCAGGTGGCAACGGGACTGAAAATGTGCAGGGTGAAGACCAACAGAAACTCGATATCGTCGCCAACATACGTTTCATCCGCGCACTGAAGAATGGGGGAGAGGTTTGCGCCATCCTTTCCGAGGAAGAAGAGGACATTATCCATACCGGCAACAACCACGGTAAGTACGTAGTAGCGATGGACCCGCTCGATGGTTCTTCCAATATCGATGTGAATGTTTCCATCGGATCAATCTTTTCTATTTACAGAAGGGTAACACCTATCAATGGTCCGGCTTCGATGGAAGATTTCCTGCAAGGCGGCCGGAAGCAGGTTGCGGCAGGGTATATTTTGTACGGTTCGTCGACCATGCTGGTGTATTCGACAGGGGACGGCGTGAATGGCTTTACGTTTGACCAGTCGCTGGGCGAATTTATTTTATCACACAAAAATATTGGTACACCTGCCGACGGTTCGATCTACTCCGTCAACGAGGGGCATTATCATAGTTACCCGCCGTTTGTGCAGCAGTATATTGCCCAATGCAAGTCGAGAAATTTCAGCGCCCGGTACATCGGTTCGCTCGTCGGTGATTTCCACCGGAATATGCTCAAAGGCGGCATTTACCTATATCCATCCACCAAAAAAGATCCCAAAGGCAAGCTGAGGCTGCTTTACGAATGCTACCCGCTCGCATTCATCGCCGAAAAATCGGGCGGGAAGGCAAGTGATGGATTTGGCAACATCCTTGATATTGTACCGCAGTCGTTTCACCAGCGTTCGCCGCTTTACATCGGCTCGGCAGGACTCGTCGACGACGTTGTGAAGGGCTGATAACCGGCTACCGTTTTAGTTTTCGTAACTTTGCGGAATGCAGACTACGCAAAACTCATTCGAGCAGTTTAAGCTCAACCGTCAATTGCTCAACGCGATTGAAGAAGCAGGTTACACCGAACCAACACCCATTCAGGAGCAGGCCATACCCGTGGCGCTCGCAGGACAGGATATACTGGGCATCGCCCAGACAGGCACCGGCAAGACCGCCGCTTATACATTACCATTGCTAATGCGCATCAAATATGCCCAGGGACAGCATCCCCGGGCATTGATTTTGGCTCCTACGCGCGAGCTTGCAATGCAAATCTCCGAAGCCATCGCACAGCTCAGCAAGTACACCGACATCCGTACCGTGGTGCTTTACGGTGGTGTGGGGCCTAAAACACAGATAGAGGCTATTCGCAAGGGCGTCGATATCATCGTAGCCACACCGGGACGGTTCATGGATTTGTATTTCCAGGAGGAGATTGTCGTGAAGCATTTGAATGTAATGGTGCTCGATGAGGCCGATAAGATGATGGATATGGGCTTCATGCCGCAAATCCGCAAGCTGCTGGAAATCATCCCGCGCAAAAGGCAGAACATGCTTTTTTCCGCGACATTTTCCGGCAAGGTCGAAAACCTTTCCTACGAGTTTCTCGAATTCCCTACCCGGATCGAAGTTACTCCGCAGGCTACCGCCGCGGAGATGGTAACGCAGGCGCTCTACGAAGTGCCGAATTTCCGCACGAAGATCAATCTGCTATCCTATTTATTGGAAGACAAGGAGGCCTTCACACGCGTACTCGTGTTCACGCGCAGCCGTGAGGTGGCGGGCTTAGTGCATCAGAATTTGCTGGGCAGAGTAGTACCTGAGGCGGAACTTCGCGTAATCCATGCAAATAAGGGCCAGAATACGCGGATCAATGCGATGGAGGCGTTCAGGGAAGGAAATATCAGGGTGATGGTTGCAACGGACGTCGTGGCGCGAGGGATCGATATCACGGAAGTGAGCCACGTGGTTAACTTCGACGTGCCCTTGATTTATGAGGATTATGTGCACCGGATCGGGCGAACCGGGCGCGCTAATACGGTGGGTAATGCGATCACGTTTATGACCATTGCCGATGAGTACCATATTCGCAAAATAGAGGCAATGATCCGGATGGAAATTCCGAGGGCGGAGTTCCCGGACGATGTTTACATTGCCGAGACGCCCTTCCAGGAGCGGCAGGATATGCTCCGCGAGATTGATAACCAGCGGCGTAAGGAAGATCCGACATTCAAGGGAGCGTTTCATGAGAAAAAACACAGTTACCCACCGGCTAAGAAGGGTTCGGGGAATACCAGTAGGGGGCGTAGGGCTGCGGGTGGAAGAAGTAAACGCCGGTAATGCAATACAATTCCAATAAAACCGTTTAACTTGGACAATAGAAACCTGTTCTTCTATTAAAGTCAATTATGAAAGAGTCTGTTGTAATTTGGCTTGCCCTGTTGATCCCTGTGCTGAGTTTTGCTCAAAACACGCATCTGGCAAGCGCGGGTCCAAGCACAGATACAAACGTAGCCCCCAAAAAGCCCCTTGATTTAAAGGAAAGGCGTATTATCCCGCTCTTCGGAGAAGTGAGTAAGACATCGGAGCAGATTGATGAAGAGATCAAATTCCTGAGTGAATGTGACAAATCATTTTCCAGCCGCACAGAGGCCAGCAGTTTTTTTGCGACCCGCGCCTGGGAATATTTGCAGGAAGGTTCTCTGGACACGGCCTGCTACCGGTTCAATCTCGCCCAACTGTTGAACGACAAGAATGTGGAAGCCTACTGGGGGCTCGGGGTTGTATCGTACCAGCGCGAAAACTGGGTGGATGCCAAAAGAATGCTGAGCAAAGGCGTAAGCCTGCAAGGCGACAATGTACCGTTGCTGGTGGATCTGTCGACAGTTGAACTTAAACTGTACGCGATTACCAGCCGGAAAGAGGAGTTGGACGAGGCGTCTGCGTTACTGAAACACGCGGTTTCCATTGATTCTACTTACGCGCTGGGCCAGTATAATCTGGCATTGCTGCACTACAATCTAAATGAACTCGACAAGTCGTGGGAGCATTTGCACAAGGGCCGAACGCTGGACTTCACCCAATTGAACCTCGACTTTGTAGAACTTCTAAAAGCGAAGATGCCCGATCCGCAAGGGTTTTTCAAATGAAGTGGTATCATTCCAAAACAAAAAAAGTCTCCCAAGCGGGAGACTTTTTTTGTTTTACTATTGAAAGAAGAAGCCTGCTGGTGCGATGCCTACTTTGACAGAATCGACCAGACTTCCATCGGCGCGGTAACGAACCGCGTAGCCTGCCTGTGTATAGGACGGGCTCACGCCTGCGTAAAGCAGTCCTTGTGACGGATCAACCGCAAGTCCGTAGAATGGGCGGGGGATCAATGGGGTTACCATGGCGATCTGCGTATCGGTAATCGAGAATTTGTAGGTCCCTCCTTGCTCTTTACCTGCGTTGTCATACCCCGAAAGCACGAAGAAAATGGATTTCAGGTCATTGCTGAATGTAAAATTGCCGGGTGTTTTGGTACCGCCCGTCGCAATCGTTAGCGTTGCTTCGGTAACATTGGTTTCTGTATTAATGCGTAGCATTTTATCGCCGGCATTCACCCACAGTTTTCCGTTGGCATCAACACCAACCGGATTGGCAGCGCCTGATGTCGCAATAGGCGATGTCGCCTCATCGGAGGCTGTATTGATAATCGCCAGTTTGTTTCCGGCACCCCATTGCGTAGTTCCTACATAGAGCTTTCCATTGGCATAGGCCAGGTTTTCGGGACCATCGGCGATGTTGATTTTTTTGGTAACCTTTTTAGTGGTCAGGTCAATAACCGCGATATAGCCGGTCGAATATTTGCCGACGTCCGTTCCCCAGCACGAAACATAAGCTTTCCGGCCTGCGATCACGACTTCGCGGGGATTCTCTATATCCGGCGCACCAATGGTACCTTCGTCCTTGAAAGTGTACCGTTGTACGAACTGGACTTTGTCCTGACCGGCAGACATATTATCGACAAGAATAATACCCTGTTCTTCGGAAGCTGTGTAATCCTGCACGCCGCCCTTCAACGCCGTTCCGTTTGCCACCGCGAAAACATCGGCGGTTGCCGTATTGTTTTCCCGCGCGAAGTAGGAAATAGCACCGTTATTCTGGGAGAAATTACCCTCATTCATTACAAAAACACCGCTCACATAATCGCCCTTCGGAGCCGGGTCGCTTTGGTTACAGGACCATACCGCGAGGGTAGAGAAAACTACTGCTAATGAACTGGCTAACTGTCTTTTCATTTTCATTGATTTATTGAGAATCGTAACTAAAGGTTAAACTTACTGCAAAACTTCTTCCCGGCATCGCATTATTTCGGACATTTAAATAAAACGTGTCGGTAACATTGCGGACTTGCCCCTGCAAAACCAGCTTGAATTTGTAAAATGCAAAGGTTGTTTCGGCCAGCAGGTTCACCAGGCCATAACCGTCCAGAAACTGTGAATTATCGAAGGTTGTATAGCGCTTGCTCGCTGCCTGTAACTGCCCGGTAAGCTTCGTGTATTTGAACTGCACGAATGCGTTTGCATTAGCCGTATGTTCAGGTACAAACACCAATTGTTTGCCTACAATATCCTGTGAGTAATTGTCATAGGCTTTCTCCTGGCTGCTTTTGTTGAACGCATAACCCGCATCCAGTCCTGTTCTCCAGGGGCCGGTTTGGCGCTGATAACCCAGTTGCAATTCAATTCCCCTGGCAAGCACCTGTTGCAGATTTTCGACCCGGTAGTTTCTGGAAGGATTCCAGTAAGTCCAGTCTTTAATGCGGTTGTGATAAAAGGTTGCGGAGGTCCGTAATGTGCCGCCTAATGCTGCTTTAAAAGTCTGTTCAAGGCCGATTTCCTTGTTCCAACCCGTTTCCGGACGGATATCCGGGTTACCGAGGTCTTTCCAGTAACGTTCGTTCAAAGTGGGCACCCGGTAGCTGCGGCCATAGGAGCCTTTCAGTGTAAGATTGTAAAGCGCCTTTTGAATTAAACCATATTCCAGACCAACAGATGGTGTGAACGGTGGATTGAAACCCGTAACGAGCCCTTGCCGGAGGTTCACAGAAGCAGTGAGCCGGGCTGTCGGCTGCCAGCGGGTCAGAAGGAAAAAGTCCGTGCGGTTCTCGTGCACGGGGGCGAGCGCATACCCGGGCACGCGCGAGCGATAATGTGTCCATTCTCCCCCGGTTTTGACGGAGACCGGATTGGCCTTACCTCCCAGACTTAGCGTAAAGTCCTTTTCAATCCTTGAAGCGAACTTGTCAGTTACCGAATGGTCGGGGTGGGAGAGGTCGCCTTTGGCATAATCGATGATGTCGCGTACCCAGGCTGTGCGTAGCGTGAGCGTGCGTACCTGGTAGCGGACCATCGTGCGATAGGCGGTGGTACGGGTCATTTCACGGCCTTGTACATCGTCGGGCGTCAGCGTCAGTTTATTGTCGGTGAGCCAAACGTGCGCGGAAATTTCCTGGTCGTTTTGTGAGCGTAGGAACAGGTCCTGTACAATGCCCTTTTGAAAAGTTTCGGTAGGCAGGAGTGCATACGTGTTCCGGGTTGGCTTCGGGTAGTCGTTGTTCATCCTGCCATAGTAAAGTGCCGTTTTGCCGGAGAATGCCCACGCGTTGTTTAGCGGGAACGCATATCGGATATCCGTTCTGCTCTGATGGTTGTGGAAGCTTTCTCGTTGTCTGCCGTCAGACACGTAAAGCGGCGTGACCGATGCACGGCTGTCAAGCAAAATGCTCCCGCCGACGGCATCGGAGCCCACAATGCTGGCCGAGGAGCCATACTGAACCGAAAGCTGGTCGAAACCTGCTACTGGAATGGTAGAGAAGTCCGTTTGTCCAAGCGTGGGCGCATTGATATTGAGCCCGTTCCACAAAACGGCGGTATGGTTGGCGGAGGTGCCCCGGAACGACGCGGTGCTGAGCTGACCAGGTCCGTAATTTTTAAATGCAATAGGGGTATATGCGGACAAAATGTCGCCAATATTCTGATAGCGTACTTGCGCGAGCGAAGCGGAGTCGATGCGCTGGATTTTCAGGCCGCTCATGAATTTTTGTGGGACAAATCCCTTCACAATGACGGGGTCGAGGGCAATGGAGTCTTTTTGTGCATAAACCGGCAACGCCAGTGCAAAACTTGCCCATAACATCCAGTAACCCACAAATCTCCGGTCGGTAAACACTCTAAATCGCAAATGATTGGCGGTGATCTTCTGTTTTTCCTCCGAAAACGATCCGATCAAATGCTCTGGCAGGTCTCCTGGCTCGTCTTTCGCACCCGGAGCCTTCCCGTCGCAGGACAGTGGCATGAAGAATCGGGCACGTGTTGGCAGACTTACAGTTGCGGGGACAGCTTCCGGTACTAGCGGAATTCCCTATTAAGCCTAATCGCTGACTAGAAGCAGCTTATGGCACCAAGCGGGTGCAAAGGTAGGTATTTCCCCCGACTTTTCGTTGTCTGCGATAACCGCTATCTTTGCGGCAAATTCTGATTGCTTTTGGCCGCTTCTACTGAAAATTTCCCGACCGCATCCTCCCTGAAAGGCATTTACCTCATGCTGGGCGCCGCATTTTTTTTCTCGCTCACATCCGCGATCTCGAAATGGCTGGGGAGGGAATTTCATATCGTACAGCTGGTTTTTTTCAGAAATATCGTTGGGGTGGTTTTTATCATCAGCAGCATCTGGCAACGGCCGCTGAGGCAGGAAGGCGGAAAGTTGGGACTGCTTGTTTTCAGAGGAGTTGTAGGTACGTTGTCGCTCTACATGCTTTTTTATGCGATCCAGACGCTTGGGCTCGGCCGGGCCTCTACCTACCAATATACCTACCCTATTTTTCTGGCGCTTTTCTCCTGGCTGCTCATCGGCGAAACGCTGAATGGGAAGGAGTGGATGGCCATATTCGTCGGTTTTACCGGCATTTTGTTCGTTTTTCGTCCCGATTTGTCGTCGTCGCTGCGAGATAATGCATTAGGCTTGGGTAATGCGCTGCTGACGGCCATTTCTTACCTGTCGATCCGTCAACTCGGCGTCGTGTACGACACGCGCGCGATCATCCTTTCATTTATGCTTAGCGGGATTGTAATGCCTATTCTGTCGATGCTGGTCGGTACGTATTACCCCATGGAGCATTTGGATTTTCTGATAGGTACATTCAAATGGCCGGAGAATGCCTGGCAATGGTTGGGCTTTCTCGCATTAGGCCTTACCGCGCTTTTAGGCCAAAAAATGCTCACGCAATCATTTACCTACGATAAAGCGGGGCGTGTCGCAGCGGTGGGTTATTCCAATATCCTTTTTTCGGTATTGATCGGCTTTTTGATGGGAGAGGCTATTCCCACGCTTTCGATGCTAACGGGCATGCTGCTGATCATCACGGGCGGTATTCTGGTGTCTTTGGCCAAAACTAAAAAAGCTTAAAGCCGCTCATTGAATGCGAGGCGGTTCATGAACGGGTCGATTACCGTTACTGAAATGGCATTCCACGGCTCCTCTTCTAGCCCAGGGTGGTTGTATTTGTATTGTTTTTCATTCAGCTCGCGGTGAAAATCCTGCACGCCAGTGCATTCGATGAAGATTTTGGCGCCGGGTGTGCAATCGCCGTGATGTTCTGAAAGGTGAAGTGTGACGCCACCACGTGAAACTTGCATGTAAAGTGGTGCATCGTCGGAAAAGCGGTGTTCCCAATCGACCGTGAAGCCAAGCCAGCCGATGTAAAATTCCCGTGCTTTGGTTTCGTCAAAAATGCGTAAAATTGGGATGACTTTGCTGGCTTCCATGTTATTGTGTTTTAAGGCTTAGACCGGACGCTTCATTCTAGACTCCACGCGATGATTTGTGCATGAGATTTGTTTAAGAGAAGAAATCTAAAAAATTACCATGAAACGACTCCTGTCATCACTGATAATATTTCCCGCAATGCTGGTATTGCTCGCCGGGTTCAAGACTGATACCGGTAAGAAGCGCGCGGCTGCCGAAGGTATTCAATGGCTGACCATTGAAGAAGCATACGCCAAAATTCAGAAAGAGCCCCGCAAAATCCTGATTGACGTCTACACCGACTGGTGCGGATGGTGCAAGGTAATGGATCGTGAGACGTTCAAGGACAAAGCCGTTACCGAGTATATCAACAAGAAATATTATGCCGTAAAGCTCGATGCAGAGCAGAAAGGAATGATCAAGTTGGGCGACAAGCAGTTCAAATATCTTGAACAGGGTGGGCGCGGCATCCATGAAATCGCATTGGCATTGACCAACAATCAGCCAAGCTATCCCACTACGGTATTCCTGGACGATAAATTTAACATGATCCAGCCGCTGCCAGGTTATCTGAAAGCCAAAGAGTTTCATCAGATCATTGCTTTTTTCGGTGAGGATTACCACAAAAAGCAAGACTTCGAAAGCTATAAAGCGAAGACGTACGGCACTTTGTATCCTGCGAAGTAGGATTTAAACTAGCAAACCACTCAACTTCCTGTCATAAAGTATTCAGCTGGCAAAATGTAGTTTGACTGAGTGTCAGATCACTTTTTGCATTAACCTGTAAACTCCTGATATGAAGTGCAGTGAACTCTTAAGGCTATTAAAGAGTGATGGTTGGTTTGCAGTAAGGCAAGAAGGCAGTCATGTCATAATGAGGCATCCCACTAAAAAGGGACAGGTGTCTGTTCCTAATCATGGCTCGAAAGAAGTGAAGAAGGGATTGTTGACAGCGTTGTTTAAGAAGGCAGATATAAAGACAAATAAGAGATGAAAAAGCCAAAAATAGTTCTGGAAGTCATCAAAGAAGAGGACGGTTTTAGCGCCATTGCTGACATTGACGACAAATTCATTGGCACGCAGGGCGATAATATGGATGAATTAAAACAAAACATCCTCGAAGTGGTCAATCTGACTTTCTCCGAGGATGGTTTCACTTATAGCATAGATGAGATTGAACTAAGGTTGCCTATCGAAAAACCTGAGACTTTGCTTCATTAAGTTAAAGGACAACATTTCCTAAACAACTTCACCTTCCTGCATTCTTTCCGCATTCTCAGCGATGCGCAGTTTTTCGATCAGCTCGGCGATGTCTCCTTCCATTACGGCTGGGAGGTTATAAACGGTGTAACCAATACGGTGGTCGGTAATGCGGCTTTGGGGATAGTTGTAGGTGCGGATTTTATCGGAGCGGTCGCCGCTGCCCACCATCGATTTCCGTTGCGAACTGATCGCGTCATTGTGTTTCTTCAACTCGATCTCGTACAGGCGCGAGCGCAATACGCTCAATGCACGTTCTTTATTTTTGAGCTGTGAACGCTCGTCCTGGCAGCTTACCACGAGTCCCGACGGAATGTGGGTCAAACGCACCGCGGAATAAGTCGTATTTACCGATTGTCCACCAGCACCCGACGATTGGAAAGTATCGATACGAACGTCATTCATATTGATCTGCACATCTACTTCCTCTGCTTCGGGCAGTACGGCTACCGAAGCCGCCGAGGTGTGAATGCGGCCCTGGGATTCTGTCGCGGGTACGCGCTGCACGCGGTGCACACCCGATTCGAACTTCATTTTGCCATACACATCCTCGCCTTCGACTTTGCAGATAATCTCCTTATAACCGCCGTTGGTACCTTCGGTGTAGTCCATTACGGATGACCGCCAGCCCATTTTTTCGAAGAAGCGCTGGTACATTCTGAAAAGGTCGCCGGCAAAAATAGCAGCTTCGTCGCCACCGGTACCGCCGCGGATTTCCAGGATGATGTTCCGGCTATCGTTCGGGTCTTTCGGGATAAGCAATTCCTTAATGGTCTGTTCGAGCTCTTCCAGTTTGGGGGCCAGTTCGTCGAGCTCCTCCTTGGCCATTTCGCGCAGATCTTCGTCTTTTTCAGTCGCTATAAGTTCTTTGGTGCCGGCGATGTCCTTCTGCAACTTCTGATAAAGTGCATATTGCTCCACGATCTTGCCAAGGTCTTTATATTCCTTACTGATCTTGGAATAACGTGTAGAATCGGATACTACTTCCGGTTGTATGATTTGTTGAGAAACCTCTTCAAACCGTTCTTTTATAGCTTCTAATTTATCGATCATCTTAATTGAATATCTTTGGGATCTCGCATTCGGGGCACAAAGATACGCATTTTAGCTAAATGAATGGTTTCAAGGGGCTGGCTGCGTGCTATGGGAGGAACCGTTTGATGGATTAAACTAATATTTGGAACAATGAAAAGGATCATATGCATCGCCATGCTGGCATTCGCTTTCACAAGCTGCGATTTTAAAAGCGGCCGCATCGAAAATACGAAAGAGCTAAGCAGGGAAATCAAAGCCTCGCAGATCAAGCGGGTTACGAATGTGCAGCTGGTGTCATCCGCTGACGAATGGGGCAAGAAAATCGCGCAGATCGCAGAGAAATCCTTGAAAGGCGAACTGGAAAAGAACCCGGATGCCGGATTGGCACATTGCCGTGACCTGAGCGGTATCCCGGTTATTGCCGCGTTGGAAAAGGAATATGGGGTTAAAGTCGAATTATTCGGTATTAATGACGTAAAGCGCGCCGATTTGCACGCCAAGGAGCGGGAAATACTCGACGCATACGCTTACAGTGCGAAAAGCAACACGCAAGCGGGAGATAATTTACAGCAGCTCAATGACAGCCTGCTCGTCTACAACGCACCCGTTGCCGCCGGAAGCGTCATTTGCAAAAAATGCATGGCTGCCCAGGATACTACTTTCGCCGTATGGCGTCTGCTTTTCAATAAAAAGGAGATCATCAGAAAGCTGGACGCGAAGCAGTTGAAGGATTGATTTACGTGTGATTTTTTGCTTACTTTAAGAAAACAAAGGATCATGATTACTCAGCAAAAAAAGAGCCTCTCTTGCCCGGAAAACTTCTCAAATCCCCTCGTTTTGGAGGAATGGGATGGTAAAATCTATTACCGGAAAGGATACCGCGAGGTTTTGAGCGGAGCCAAAACTGTTGAGCAAATCATGGGAAGCAGTAGCTTACAAGCTGAAATTATTTCCTACATCCTACAAGTTATCCTGCGGTCTGTCGATCTCCGGAAGTATCGAGTGCATACGAGTGAGCCGGGGATTCATATATCGAAACAGGTCAATATGGCGGGGGATATCCTGGTTTACGATAAATCCGTCCTGACCCCGGAGAAAATATCGCGAAAATATGCGGACGTACCTCCGAAAGTAGTCATTGAAGTAGACATTAGTGTTGAAGCGGAGGGGATCACTGAAATGGGATATGTTTTTCAGAAATCGGAACGACTTATAGAGTTTGGCTGTGAAAGGGTGATCTGGGTGTTGACTGAAATCCAGAAAGTTGTCGTCTTTACGCCGGGCGCTGAGGCGGAAATTCTTAGCTGGCACAGCGATGTCACTGTGCTGCATAATATGAGTTTCAATATAGGAACTTACCTTGACGCAGAAGGGATCAGCCTTTGATCTGGAAAGTCGGCATCGCATAAAAATGAAGGGATACTGTTAATGTGACAGTATCCCTTCATTTTTTATTTCCCGACAACCTGATAGATATCGTACCAATCTTCCCGGCTCAGCTTAATATCCGAAGCACTTGCACCGTTGCGGATGCGGGCTTCCGAGAGAGACCCGATAATGGGTAATGTCCCCAGTTTCATAAGCCAGGCAACGGCTGTTTGCTCGATATTGGCATCGTATTTCTTGCCGACCTCATCCAGTTTGGCTCTCAGCCGCACTGCTTTTTCGTCGGTGCCATTCAGGATTTTTCCTCCCGCGAGGGGTGCCCAGGCGAGCGGTTTGCTGAAACTCTGTTTGATAAAATCGATACGGCCATCTTCGATTGCAGTCGTATTCATGAGGTTCAGCTCAATATGGTTCGTTACGATCGGAATCCGTAGGTACGACGCGAGCAATTGGTGCTGGAAAACCGTAAAATTGGCGACTCCAATGTGTTTTGCCTTTCCTGAGGTCACGATTTCGGCCAATGCCATCGCTGTTTCTTCCGGGTCGGCCAGCAAATCGCTTTGATGCAGCAGGAAAATATCCAGGTAATCGGTTTTGAGCCTTTTGAGCGAACCGTTGATACTGTTGATAATGTGCTCGCGCGAATTATCGTAGTACGTGAGATACTTATCAGCCGACGTTCTGATGCCGCATTTGCTGAATAGTACAATGTCCTCCCGTTTGAAGGACTTGTTAGCGATGATCTTGCCGAAATGTTCTTCAATCGTATGGTCGCCGTAAACATCAGCATGGTCGAATGTGTTAATGCCCAGATCGAGGCAGAGGTTGACCGTTTTTTCAATTTGCGTGGTGGTAACGGCACCTTCGTCGGTCCATCTCCAAAAACCATAAATTGCTTCCGAAACCTTCGGGCCGGAATCGCTGAGGCTTACTTTTTTCATCGGTGGTAGTTTGAATTCCTGCAAAAATATCTATTTCTCCAATCGTTTATCCCTTACGATCAGATAAAAATCATTGTCCAGTTCAAGGTAGCCATAATCGTAAACGAAGCGGTAAATGCTTCCTTTGAGGGTCGGACGGACGTTGGTAATCAGGTTAAAATCAAAGCCTTTGGCCAGTAAAATGTGCTTGGTAGTTTTAGATTTTTCATCGGGACAAAGCTCTTCCAGAATCCGGCGGTTCTTCCGAAGCTGGTTATTGATGTTTCTCACGATGTTGTAAGAATCCGAATTGAGCCGGTTGTTGAAGCTGTTCCGGCACATGTCGGAGCAAAACTTTTTGTCGACCCTACCCGTGAGGGGTTTACCGCATTCCTGGCAATTGATCATATCTTTTTTGTTTCGCCGGACTGCTTGCAGCCCGGGCAGTGTGCATAGATTTTCCTGAACTGCAATATAGTGAAATTCATTTGCGAGGGCCGCCAGCCTGTATTTTTCCGTTTGCAAACGGCTGCAAATGCTTTCATATGATTATAAGCGCTTAAAAACCGACTCCTGTTTTCTGCTCCACACATCTTTGCATTGCCGGTTCACATTATCCAATCCGGCATCAGTATTCATCATCTAAACATGATTAACAATGAACTCAGTAAAATTAATCGGAAATGTAGGCCGCGAAATCAACGTGAAAGAGTTTGATGGGGGTAAAATGCTCTCCTTTTCACTGGCAACAGATGAAGGCTATGTTAACAAGGACAAGGAAGAGGTTAAGAGTACGGCCTGGCACACAGTTGTCGTGTGGCGGGAACTGGCGCAGCGCTGTGAGACATTCCTGACGACAGGCAAAATGGTTTCGATCGAAGGGCGGCTCACCTATCGGCAGTATGTCGACAAAGACAATCGTACGGTAAGGCGCATGGAAGTGACCGCGCACAAGGTGGAGGAAATCCAGAAGAAGCAGGCGACGGCGGTGTGAGGCTACTCCGGTGGTGCGGGCGAGTTAGTAACAGGCCTCATGCCTGGTTGTTCGACATGAGGCCTGTTTTATACTTATCAAAGGCTTTTTTCAAGCGTAGCTTTCCAGTTGCTGTACGCGTCGCGTGTTGCTTGTACGTGATTTGCGTCGGGCTCGATTGTGCGCAGCGCCGTAAGTCCGACAAATGCTTCTTCACGATTCTTGTAATAGCCGAGACCAAAGCCGGCTGCACGGGCTGCTCCTTGTGCGCCATCGGTGTTGTAAAGCTCGACAGTAGCTCCGGATACATTAGCAAAAGTTTCTCTGAAAACGGGACTGAGGAACATATTGGCTTCCCCGGCACGGATGTTCTTGAGAGACACACCCACCGTTTCCATGATTTCCATACCGTAGTACAGGGCGAAAACAATGCCTTCCTGCGATGCACGTGTGAAGTGGCTCAGCCCATGGCGGCTGAATTGAAGTCCTTTAAATGTGCTTCCGGGATCCTGGTTTTCGAGCATACGCTCGGCCCCGTTACCGAATGGAAGGCAGAAGAGACCGTCGGAACCCACCGGTGCCTGTGCGGCGAGGTTATTCATTTCAGGATAAGAGATATTCCCCTGGAAGAGTGCATTGCGGAGCCAGCCATTCAGGCTCCCGGTACCATTTACACACAGTAAAACGCCGTAACGGGATGCCGAAGAAATCGGGTTCACGTGCAGGAAGGTATTAACGCGTGATTTCGGATCAAACTTGATTTGATCACTGACGCCGTAAACTACCCCGGAAGTGCCGGCAGTTGCCGCAACTTCACCCGGTTCAAGTACATTGAGCGAAAAGGCGTTGTTAGGCTGGTCGCCGGCGCGGTACGTGACGGGAATGCCCGCGCGTAAACCGAGTTCGGCACCCGCAGCGGCGGTTACTGTTCCCTGCTCTGCAAATGTCGGGAGTATATCCGGAAGGATATTTTGATTGAACCCGAAATGGTCGAAGAGGAAATCGGCCGGACGTTGGTTCACGAAATCCCAGAATATCCCTTCGGAAAGTCCGGATGGGGTAGTCACCACTTCTCCTGTCATGCGGGCGGCGAGGTAATCGCCGGGGAGCATGAATTTATGGACTTTCGCGTAAACATCCGGCTCGTTTTGTTTCACCCAACCCAATTTGGATGCGGTGAAATTGCCCGGAGAGTTGAGCAAGTGAGGGAGTACGTATTCCTCGCCCAATGCTTCCATAGCCTGGTTACCCACTTCCACCGCACGGCTGTCGCACCAGATAATGGATGGACGGAGAACGTTCAGGTTTTCATCCACTACTACGAGCCCGTGCATTTGGTAGGATATACCGATCGCACCGACTTCGTCAGGGGATACGTTTGCTTTTTTGATAACAGCCTGAGAAGCAAGACATGCATTTTCCCACCACATCTGAGGCTGCTGTTCAGCGAAGCCCGGCTTGGGGGCTGCAATGGTCATTTCCCTTTCAGGATAGAATGCGGAGGCGGCAACTGCCCCGGTATCTGCGTGAATCAAACAAGCTTTGACGGACGAACTGCCTAAATCGAATCCAAGGAAATACATTGCGAAATATGATTATTTTGATTTGAAATGCTTCAATGTTTAAATATAAGTGCTAAAAAGTACAAAAATGTTCAAATAACTTTAAGAAAAGAAACATAATAAGTGTAATTTTTACACTTAAATATAAATGTGTTGAATACATACGGGAAAGTGACGTCAGAACAGTCAGAAATTGGGTATATTAATGACCTGATGAAACTAAAGGGTTGATTTTAGGGTCTCCTTTGTGTTTATCTTGCAAGAGGTCAAATATCTATGCGATATTTGAGGAAAATTTCAAGTTGCTGACATCCTTTATCGGGAATTATGAAGAAAGTTGTACAAGTCGTTCTCATTGGTGGGTTGTTTTTGTTGTTTTCGGAGTTTCGCCCGGTAGATCGGAAATGGGAGAAACAGTTCTCCCGCCTTGATCGGGAGATCAGGGAAAATAGTAAAGCCTATGCAACACTGGGGGATGCAACCAAAACCATCGGGCACCGGCTTACCGGAAGTGTCAATGGAGAAAAGGCGGAGGAATATGCATTCAAGCTTTTGAAAAGCTATGGCTTCACCGACGTGGTTTATCAGCCTTTCGAAGTGGAAGCATGGATGCGGGATACTGTGACGCTCTCCATCGCCCCTGGCAGCAGCGACAACTTTCGGGACGTTCCGGTAGTATCGCTGGCGCATTCGCCGGTGGAATCTAATCTGCAAGGCGAAATTGTGGACGTCGGCAACGGATTGGAAGAGGATTTTCTGGCACTTAAAGATAAAGTGAAGGGCAAGATTGCGATGGCGAACATCAATCTGGTGGGTGTAACGGGTAAAAAGAACCTGCACCGGTCGGAAAAGACTGCTTTGGCAATCAAATATGGAGCACGGGGAGTGATCATGGTCAACGGTGCACCGGGCAAGATTTTGCTTACCGGGACGGCATCGGTTACAGGAGCGATCATCTCTATTCCCGCCGTGTGTATTTCCAACGAAAGCGGCCACGAGATCAGAAAATGGATTCAGGACGAAGGACCTTTGGAGGCACATATTGATATGCACAACATTTCAAAGCCGATCAAAGCGCGGAATGTAATTGCCACGCTGAAAGGAAAATCGGACGAGAAAGTGATTATCGGTGGTCACCTCGATTCATGGGACCTGGCTACCGGCGCTATCGATAATGGTATCGGTTCGTTTGCGGTAATTGACATCGCGAGGGCGTTCAAGGCATTGAAAGTAAAACCGGAGCGAACCATTCAGTTTGTGTTGTTCATGGGGGAAGAGCAGGGCCTGCTAGGTTCAAAGCATTTTGTGAACGAGCTTAAAAAGTCTGGCACTATCGACAAGGTTTCATACATGATGAACCTCGATATGACCAACGATCCGAACGGGGCCAATACATTCGGACGGGATGAAATGACCGACTTTTTCGCGACGGTGGGGCAGGCTATCCGTTCCGTAGACAGTGACTATAAGAACGAAACGACAAACAGGGCCGGCCTGCATAGCGATCACCAGCCATTCATGCTGGAAGGTGTTCCCATTGCCGGTTTGTCGGGCCACCTCGATCCAAACGTTTTGCAATGCTACCATGCGGATTGTGATGATTTCAGCCTGGTGAACAAGGACCAGCTGGAAAATACCGTGCGCATTGCCTCTATGTACCTGTACGCTTTGTCCAATGCAGAGAATATTGCGGTAAAAAAATTGTCGGATCAGAAAACCCGCGATTATCTGATATCGCAAGGATTAAAAGAAGAACTGATTATCGGCCAGGAGTGGCGCTGGGAACAGTAAGCTGTTGGCCGCAATAGAAAGTACAATGCTAGTATTTCCAAATGCCAAGATCAATATCGGTTTAAATATCGTCGAAAAGCGCCCGGACGGGTTTCATAACATCGAGTCCTGTTTCTATCCCGTGGGTTGGTCGGATGCGTTGGAAATTACTTTGGCGGAGCAATTCTCGTTTCATTCCGACGGGATCGCGATCCCGGGCAATGCAAATGATAACCTCTGCGCAAAGGCGTACGAAATGCTCAGAACCGATTTTGACCTGCCTGCCGTCAAAATACACTTGTTGAAAACAGTGCCTATCGGTGCCGGACTTGGCGGAGGATCGGCAGACGCCGCTTTTACCATCAAAGCGTTGAATCAACTGTTCGACCTGGGGATTTCCATTGAAGAGCAAGAGAAATATGCCAGACTGATCGGCAGCGATTGCGCTTTTTTTATCCGCAACAAACCGGTGTATTGCTTCGAAAAGGGCGATCAGTTTGATGCAATCGATATTCATATTTCCGGGAAATGGATTGTGCTTGTGAATCCGGGAATCCATATCTCAACGATTGAAGCATATTCCGGGGTGGTCGCGAAACGCAGCACCGAAAATTTACGTAATATACTTAGGGAGCCTATTAGTGCATGGAAAGGTCGTGTCACGAACGATTTTGAAGCAACCCTTTTTAAGAAATACCGCTCTTTAGAGGAAATAAAGGAAAAATTATATGGCCTTGGCGCGGAGTACGCTGCCATGAGTGGTTCGGGATCAACGCTGTTCGGCATTTTCGGGCAGGAGCAAAATGTAAAAGAGCATTTTCCTGACTTTCGTCTCTGGCAGGGTTTTCTTAAATAAATTTAACCTTCGCGTTATGTATTAAGGTGCAAAATAGTCGTTATATTCACTTTGAATTGCGCTTTTCGAAGATATCAATGATTGGGAGATGAGTCCGAAGCACACAACTAAGCAAACCGAAAATCCTTTCACCAAACGTCGTGAGCCGCTTGGCTTTATGCTTTGGTTAGGGGTTGCAGGTAGTTCAGTGCTTTTTACTTCGATCTTCGTCATCTTTCTCTTGCGGGCACACAAAGAGACGGCGCACCTGGTTGCATTGCCGGATATGTTCTGGCTCAGTACGCTGGTTATCCTTTTCAGCAGTATCACTCTTCACGAAGCGAATCTCGCTTTTACAAACGAACGTTTCCTGCATTACCGGGTATTTTTGGGCGCAACGCTCTTGCTTGGGTTCACGTTCATCATGCTGCAAACGGGAGGATGGATGGAAATGGTCAATTCCGGCGTTTTTAGCGGTGTCAATACTTCCGAGGGATTCATTTACCTGTTGACGGGCCTTCACCTGCTGCACATGATAGGCGGTGTGTTATACCTGAGCTACCTGTTCAGAAAAGCCCTTAAAAACAGGAGCTATGTGGACTCTTTCGTGTACAGCGTCAATCCCCCGAACCGCCTTCGCATTAAACTCTTTACCCGCTACTGGCATTTCACAGGAGCACTCTGGCTTGTGGTATTTATTTTCCTGATCGTGCTTTACTGAGCATTCCGGCTGAAAAGATACCTTCCCTCAATTGCATTCCCGAATTCGTATATTTGGAATCCGAGATGTAACAACATGATCCCTGCTTCGCCGCCGATCCGTACCGACCTTTTTTCATTATTCATTCTGCTGGGTTGTGTGCAGGGGCTGATCCTTGCATACGTTTTCCTCTCGCATGCAAAGGGTAGCAACCGGGCTAATCTCTTCCTCGGAATGCTCATCCTGGCGATGTCGGTCATCATCAGCGACGTTTGGTTGGGATACACTCATTATATGTTCCGTGTGCTGTGGCTGGTCGATTTCAGTGAGCCATTGAACCTGCTGATGGCCCCGACGGCGTTTCTCTACACCCAAACAGGTGTGAACCAGAAAATATCTAAACGTGCATGGCTGCATTTTTTACCCTCGCTGGCGTACCTCGTGTACATGTGCCTGCTCATATACCCGCAAGACCTGGCATTTAAGTATAACTCGAACATCGGCTCTTTCCATCCTGAATTGGCGAGGATCGAGGCCGTGCGATATGGCAGCGATTGGATGTTCTATCCGAAATGGCACATCAACGACCTCACGTTCGCCAGCATGGTTGTTTACAGCATTGCCGGTTTCTGGTTCCTGACCAAGGCATTCCGGGAACGTGGGACGTCGTTCTTCACAGGTGAAAAGAACTCACTGACCTGGTTCAGGGACATGTCTTTACAGCTGACATTTCTGATAGTAGTTTTCTTTATCGTCCGGACTTCATTCCCGCACGATCTGGGCGATCACATTATAGCCGCATTCATTTCCCTGATCATTTACGTTATCAGTTTCACGGTGTTGAGAAAATCACTGTTTTTTCACGAACCGAGCGAGCGCACCACCCGGAAATATGAAAAATCGTCTTTGACCGAGGAAATACAATCTGCAACGCTGGTCAAGCTGGAAGCGGTAATGCTGGCGGAAAAGCCGTTTCTCGATCCCGGATTTTCTCTGCCGGCGCTTTCCAAAAGGCTCGGCGTATCGACCCACCATTTGTCACAAATACTCAACGAGGAATTGAAGCAAAGCTTTTTCGACTTCCTGGGCTCATACCGCATCCAGGAAGCGCAACGGTTACTCGCCGATCAGGAGAATGCTTACATCAAAATCGAGGAGATAGGGCAGATGGTCGGGTATAACTCGAAATCTGCATTCAACACGGCTTTCAGGAAAATAACCGGCTCTACGCCCTCCGAATACCGTAAAAAGCAGGCGAATCAGAAGTTCTGACTTATCGGGAAGAACTTCTAACGGATCAGGACGGTCGTTTCGGGCCGGTTTAGGGCACTAGTTTTGGGCATCACTCAAAACCTATTTGTCATGGAAACAAAGCCTGCCCAATCTCATTCATTATCCAATAACATCCGCCGGTACGACCTCGACTGGCTCCGTGTGCTCGCATTCGGAATTCTGATCTTCTTCCACGTCGGCATGTTTTTCAACCACTGGGGCTGGCACATTAAGAACAATGTGATCACGCATGCCGTAGAATGGCCGATGCGGTTCAGCAGCCAATGGCGCATGTCGCTGCTGTTCATGATTTCGGGGGCCGGCGTGTATTTCGCGCTTGGAAGTCGCGGACCGGCTGCTTTTCTGAAAGAGCGTTTTGTCCGGATTTTCGTACCACTTGTTTTCGGGATGTTTGTCATTGTACCTCCGCAGATTTTTTTTGAGCGGCTCACACAGGGGCAGACTTACGATTACGGAGATTTTTACAAAACCGTGTTTCAATTCGTCCCTTACCCCGAAGGCAGTTTCAGCTGGCACCATTTGTGGTACCTGGTCTACATTTTTTGCTATTCGTTGTTGGGACTGCCGCTATTGCTTTTGCTGCGTCGCCACGCAGGTTTTACACAACGTGTGGCGGCGTTCTTTGCAAACCCCTGGGCTTTGATCATCGTGCCGGTATTGTGGCATGTGGGGGGAAGTGTTTTACTGGAAGAACATTTTCCTACCACGCACAACCTGGTGAGGGACTGGAATGAGCATTTTCATGATTTTACGCTCTTTGTGACCGGTTTTGTAATTTGCACACAAACCCGCTTCTGGGAAACGCTTCAAAAATACCGCCAATTGACGCTGGGCATCTGGATTACGCTGACGATCGCTCTCTATGCCTATTACTGGACCGTCGACAGGGATATGGATGCGATGCAGTGGCTTGTTTATGATGCGATCAAAACGACGAACGCCTGGTGTATTCTGCTTTCGATTTTTGGATATGGATATACCTACCTGCAATTCACGAATCCGTTCCTGAAATATGCCAACGAGGCGGTGTATCCGTTTTACATCCTGCATCAGACGGTGATCATCTGTCTAGCCTACCCGATCATCCAGGCGCCTGTACATTGGTTCGTGAAGTTTGTATACCTGTGCATAGCCACATTCGTGATTTGCCTGGGTATGTACCACTTTCTGATTCGACGGAGCAATCTCCTGCGGGTATTGTTTGGAATGAAAACAGTGAAACGAAGGAAGCGCAGTGAGCCTGTGACGCCTATTTCTTCAATATCTTGAATTCCACACGGCGGTTCTGCTGCTGGCCTTCCGGTGTGTCATTTTTGGCAACCGGTTTGGTCTCGCCGTAGCCCTTGCTGGCAATGCGATCCGGTTCGATGCCTTTCCCGATCAGGTATTCGCGAACGGCGTCGGCCCGTTTCTGTGAGAGATCTATGTTGAATTCGGCACTACCCGTATTGTCCGTGTGCCCGCCTAGCTCGATGGAAAGCGTCTTGTTCTCTTCCATGGAGATAGCAATGCGGTTCAGCTCGCCAAACGATTCGTCGCGCAGCGTGGCTTTTCCGGTAGCGAAGAAAATATTGTTGAGCCGCACGATCTGCCCTTCTTCAATCGGGATCAGTTTCAGCGATTTGTTGGCGATTTCCTTGAAACCCTTATTGCCATGGCTGGTGGAGTCGGTAAGGTCGATATTTTCCCCTTCCGCGATGAAATTAGGGGCTACCGCCCGCCAACTGTATTTCTGGCCGTAGGGAAGTACGAGTTTATACTCGCCGGTAGTAGGGTTGGTCGTGGCGGTACCTACTTCTTCGCCGGTAGCAAGGTCTTCGTAAATAATCGTCGCTTCAACAGGTTTCCCCGTTTTGGAATCGATCACCTTTCCACTGATCATCACCACGGGATCCGAAGGCGGCACGACGGCCACGGGAGCCTCCGCAGCCGAATCAGCCGGAGAAGGTTTGGGTTGCAGGTTGTAGCGGACGATGTCGCCTTTGCCTTCGGTGTCTTTGAAGGAAACCATATAGGCGAAATCGCCCAATGCAGAAATGGTGTAGTAGGCGTCGTAGCCGTCGGTGTTAATGGCCGGGCCGAGGTTTACGGGCCTGCTCCATCTCTTCCACGATTTGTCGATCCGCTTGCTGTAATAAATATCGTTGCTACCCTGTCCGCCTTTCCGGTCGCTCGAAAAATAGAGCGTTACACCGTCAGGTGCTAGGAATGGGGTTGTTTCGGTAAAATCTGGGGTGTTGATTTCAGCGCCGAGGTTCAATGGTTTCGACCACGTACCGTCTTTTTGCTTGAAACTCACGTACAAATCGTCGACTTTGCTGTTTTTCTTTTCGCTGAAAGACATGACGAGGGTCTTACCGTCATTGGACAGATAACCGCAGTCGAACTGGCCTTTGCTGAGTTTGGTATAACCCGGAATATCCAGTTTGTTGGGAACGGACCAGCCCCGGGCTGTTTTTTTGCTCGTCGAAAACCCGCGTGTCTCGTAGGTGCCGTTTTTATATGCTCCCTTGATCAACAGGGTATTACCGTCGGGTGTGATGCTGTAAAGGCTGTTGTAATCCTCCTTGTTGAGGGGCGAAGGGAGCCTCCGGGCGGGCGTCCACTTGTCGCTTTTGAGTTCTGAATACCAGATATCCTGGCTGCCTTTCGGGCCGTGCGTATTCTGCGGATGGCTTACCCTTGAAAAATAGATCGTTTTACCGTCGGGGGAAATGATCGGACTGATCTCATTGTATTCGGTGTTGACCGATTTTCCGAGGTTTTCCAGCTGCGCATAGGCACAGATGGACGTGGCGACCGTAATGGCTAATAGGCAGAAAGCACGCATTGTTCTGACAGAATGGCTAGTTTTTATCTACATACAACGACCCATCCAACGGCTTATTTTCCGCGTTTTGCAAACGGAAGGCTTCCATTTTTTCAAGGAGCGTTGCGGGATCTTCCGCAACTACCAAAAGTGCGCGATTATCGGGCCTCAAAAAGCCTTCTTCCACCATTTTATCGAGTTGCAGAAGCAAAAGATCGTAAAATCCGTTGACGTTCAAAAGTCCGACCGGACCGTGAAATATACGGAGCTGTGCCCAGGTCAGTATTTCGAAAAGCTCATCGAAAGTGCCGTAGCCGCCGGGCAATGCAATGACGCCGTCGGACATCGATACCATTTTAGCTTTGCGCTCGTGCATCGTGTCGACGAAATGCAGCTCCGACAATGTCTTATGTGCCACTTCGAGCTTGGCCAGGAAGTTAGGGATAATACCCGTAACGAACCCGGCATTGTCCATTGCGCCGTCGGCCACGCGCCCCATCAGGCCCATGTTGCCGCCACCATAAATGAGTTTGATATTCCGCTTTGCCACTGCTGCGCCCAGTTCGTAGGCGGCTTCGGCATATAGCGCTTTCTTTCCCGGATTTGAACCGCAGTATACAACTATGGATTGCATCGGATAAACAGATAGGTGTTTTAAGGCAGGATACCCGGCAGGTTATGCCAGAATATCCGCAGCCAGTTTTTTCAGGTCAATATCGCCGAAGGTGCCGGAGCTCATCAGCAACAGGTTAGCGTCTTTCCAGGTAAGCGATCTCAAGAATGCTTCCAGTTCGGCGGAATTGGTAAACACTTTGAGATCATCGCGCTTGAATGCCGTTTTGATATCGTCTTCCGACAGGCTTTCCAGCCGCTTGTGTTCCAACGTCAGTGGGTTGAAATACACGATAGCCACATCGGCCGCTTTCAGCTTGCGGCGATATTGGGATAAAAATCCTTTATTAAGGCTGCTGAACGTATGAAGTTCCGCGCAGGCTACCAGCGTTCTGTCGGGAAACTGCTCTTTCAGCGCATTGGTAGTCGCCTCTACTTTGGAAGGTGCGTGGGCGAAATCGCGGTATACATTCACGGTGTCATTCGTTCCCAGCAATTCCAGGCGTTTTGAGGCTCCCTTGAATGTGCGGATCGCATTGTAGAACTGCTCGTCGGTCACGCCCAGTCGTTCGCAGACTTCGCGCGCGCCGCTGATATTTTTCATATTGTGGCTTCCGAAAACCAGTACCGGAACCTCACCCTGTTCGGCGGTGATCAATATCGTTTTATTGTCCTCGATCCGGTGTGGATGTACAGTATAAGGTGTACTCGCTACGTCCGGACGTTCCTTCTGTCCGATCACGTCGAGCATATCGTCGGTTTCGTCGAAGATGATCGCCCCGGCTTTCGGCAGGGAATCCGCCAGCAGTTCGAATTGCTTCACGTATGACTCCCAGGTAGGAAACACATTGAAATGGTCCCAGGCGATACCGCTGATCAATGCAATGTGCGGCTGGTAATGGATAAATTTCGGAGTAGGGTCGATCGGTGAAGTGAAGTACTCGTCGCCCTCGATCACGATCAGCGGAGCATTCTCGGAAAGCTTCACCATGTTGTCAAAGCCCTCGATCTGCGCGCCGACCAGGTAATTGAAATTTCTCTTATTGTATTTCAAAACGTGGAGTACCATGGAGGTAATGGTCGTTTTTCCATGGCTGCCCGCGATCACGACGCGCTGTTTGTTCTGGCTTTGCTCAAAAATATACTCGGGATACGAATATACTTTGATCCCCAGCTCTTTCGCTTTCGCGAGCTCGGGGTTGTCCTGCCTGGCGTGCATGCCGAGAATTACGGCTTCCAGATCGGTGGTGATTTTTTCCGGAAACCATCCCGTAACAGGCGGAAGCAGGTCATATTGTGCGAGGCGGCTGGACGATGGCTCATAGATCTCATCATCCGATCCCGTCACAATGAATCCCTTTAAATGTAGTTCGATGGCCAGATTGTGCATAACGCTACCGCCGATCGAAATGAAATGTATTTTATGCAAAGATGAAGATTGACTCATTGACAATTCTAAAAACTGATTCCGTTCGAAAGTTAGCAAGAATTGGCCTTTGGGCAAATCCCGGCCGTATGCTATTTCCCGGCCTCCTTCACGAACTTGATATTTTCCTGCGTGCCGTTGTCGTGCACAAGGCCGATTATGTAGGAACCCGAAGCAAGGTTCCGTATGTCGATCTCACGGCGTGGCTTGTCCGAACTATAAACTACCTGGCCTGCGACATTGATGATCCTGACTGATTTGACTTCCTCCCAGTCATCTGCCGCGATTGTGACCCTTTCGCTGGCCGGGTTGGGATAGGTACTTGCGATTGAGGATGTTTTGAAGTTCAGGCTGACGATCTTACTGTACGAGAAAGTCTGGTCGCGGTCGACCATTTTCAGGCGGTACAGATTTTCGCCGGCTACCGGGCTAATGTCGGTAAAATTGTAGCGTGTGACGGCATTCAACACGTCTCCTCCGGCAGGTAATGACCCGATGCGCGCCCATTTCCTGCCATCGGTGCTCCGCTCTACATCAAATTTCTCGCTGTTCACTTCTTCGGACGTCGACCAGGCAAGTTGCGCCTGCTGGCCTTCCTTCACCGCAGTGAAGTTGATCAGCTTCACTGGCAATGCACGCGTGACCGGAACGATTTTGGCTGCCGATTTGGCAACACAGCCGCTACGGTTCGATTTCGCGGAATAATTGTAGTCGCCAGGTGAGTTAGGAGCGTTGATGGTAATGGAGCTGCCGGTCCGGTTATTCGCTCCTTCGCCGCTCCAAACGTAGTTGGCAGTATTGCATTCGGGGCCCTGGCAATTGACGCTGAGTGTAATCTGACTGCCTACTACGGGCTTGCTGGGCGAGTTGCTCACATTGACGGAGTAGGAACACGGCAGGTAATTACCGCCTTCCCATACATTTTCCCAATAGCCCGTATCCGTCATCCTGATGGATTTCGGTTTAAGGTCCGTTTGCCCGAAGTCCTGTCCGCCGATCTGGTTCCAGGTCTCGAAGAGGAAGTTTCCGGTGAATACATTCGGATAAATATTGACCGTCACGGCTTCCGCCCGCGCCGGCGGCTGGTAGGAGGGCGTGAGGTATTGCTCGCGGCACAATGCGAGCGTGGGCGCGAGCTGCGCCATTTCAATATCATTAAAATGCATGGCAATATGCACGTAGTCCGCGCCATGTTTATAGGCACGGGGAAACCACTCGTACGGAATGCCGCCATTGATCCCCGAGCCTCCGCCGGGTTGGCCGAGGTCGGTCGGGTCGAATTCCAGGCCTGCTATTTTATTGGGATAAGTGCCTTTGATGACGTCGATCCCCATTATTTTTCTCCATAAATCCCATTGATGACTGCCGTCGGTATGGTAAATGCCATCCGAAAGCTCCAATGCGAGCAGGAGCGTGCTGCTGTGCAAATGCCAGTTGTTGCCCTGCACCGAGCCGAAGTCGGAAATGAAGTGTAGTACTTTAATCGAAGAATTACGGTTTTTGACGGTTTCGTAAAAACCCTTGAAAAGCTTCAACAAACCCCATCCTGCAAAGCGGTGCAGGTCGCGGCCCATCTCGGAATTGTAATTTCCGTCGGTTGGCTGGGGTGCCGTGGCGATAGGATAGGAGGTCCGGCCCCAGGTAGCGTTGGTCTGGCCCGGAAATCGCATCGGCAGGAACTTGGTACGCCAGGCCTGCAATGCCTTAGCTTCGAACATCCCGGCGTAGTTGACCGAGTTGACGACTTTGTTGGGCATATAAAACTCTTCGGATCCGTTGTTGCCCATCGCGACGTACAAAATCCTCGACGAGTAGCCCTGTACCTGTGCGAGCGCGTCGTCGACAAATGCCAGGAAACGCCCGGTGGCATATTCGGAGAATACAGACGGTACCGTGTGGGAAATGGCCTCGCGCATAAGCGAGCCGTTGGAGAGTTGCGCCACATCGACGGTCGAAAGAAAGTTGTCGTTCCAGTACCCGGGCCGCAAATAGGAGAAGTGAAGGGCGACCTTCATGTTTGGGTTGATGTCCAAAATGGCTTTGACGGCCTGGGCCATCTTTGCGCGCTGGTAATTTCCGAGCGTCGGCTCATAATGTTCCCATTGTATATGCAGTCTGACAGCCGTCGGGCTCGCGTCCTTTCCGTTGTATTTGAGGTTCGCAAATTTCAGGATATACTGCCATTGCTCGGTATTGATACCGTTGGGTGCCGTTCGGTCGAATCCATAGCCTGTGGTGTTGAGGATCAGCTCTCTTTGCGCCAGAAGCGCGGTTGGCCGGCCGGAGAACAGGGCCAGAAAAAGTGCGATGGTTAATAAACGTGAGTAATTGGGCGGCGACGTCAGACGTATGAAGCGCATAAAATTTTAGTTCGGTGGGCGGTTATAGCTTTTTAGGAATCGTTGAGACAGATTTAATTTTCTCTATAAGTGATATAGAAGTTTATGGAGTTACATGCGGCTGCCAGATTGGAGCGGTCGTTTGTAAAACCCTGTTGAGTGTCAGGATGGAAATAGAAGAGGAATCTTAGTTTTTAAGCCTTATAGGCGAACAGTTCAATATAATTTGAATTGACAACTTGATAAAGGATGGTATGAATAGGATAGAAAGGTAGAATATTAAAACTAGATTTCAAGAGAAATAGTAAATAAATTCTACAAGCGGTCACAAAAAAAGTGCTCGCCCGTGTAGGCAAGCACTTATTAAATGGTAAATCCGGCTTGTTACTATGCCAGCTTCTTGTATTTGATACGGGTCGGTGTAGCGTCGGTACCCAGTCTTTTGCGGCGGTTTTCTTCGTATTCGGAGAAGTTCCCTTCAAACCAGTAAACCTGAGAGTCGCCTTCGAAGGCCAGAATGTGGGTGGCGACGCGGTCGAGGAACCAGCGGTCGTGGGAAATGATTACCGCACAGCCCGCGAAGTTTTCGAGACCTTCTTCCAATGCACGGAGTGTGTTCACGTCCAGGTCGTTGGTAGGTTCATCGAGCAGGAGCAGGTTACCGCCCTCTTTCAATGTCATGGCAAGGTGTACGCGGTTACGCTCACCGCCTGAAAGCGTTCCTACTTTCTTCTCCTGGTCGCCGCCACCGAAGTTGAATCGGCTCACGTATGCACGGGCGTTCGATTGCTTGCCCCCGAGCATGATCCAGTCGTTACCGTCGGATACGCTCTGGTATACCGTCTTATTCGGGTCGAGGTTGTCATGTTCCTGGTCTACATAGGCGAGTTGCACGGTCTCACCTACTTCGAAATGGCCCGTGAGTGGTTTCAGCTGGCCGGTAATGAGTTTGAACAAGGTGGTTTTACCCGCGCCGTTTGGCCCGATAATACCCACAATACCATTTGGTGGCAATGCGAAGCTGAGGTTTTCGTAAAGCAGTCTGTCGCCGAAGCCCATCGATACATTATGCGCTTCGATAACCTTATTCCCAAGCCTTGGCCCCGAAGGAATGAAGATCTCCAATTTTTCTTCCTTCTCTTTGCCTTCCTCGCTGAGCAATCTCTCGTAAGCACCCAGCCTTGCCTTGGATTTGGCCTGGCGTGCTTTCGGTGCCAAACGCACCCATTCCAGCTCGCGCTGCAATGTTTTCTGGCGTTTCGATTCGGTTTTTTCTTCTTTTTTCAAACGTTCCTGCTTTTGTTCCAGCCAGGAAGTGTAGTTGCCTTTCCACGGAATACCTTCGCCGCGGTCGAGTTCGAGGATCCAGCCTGCTACGTTGTCGAGGAAGTAGCGGTCGTGGGTTACGGCGATAACCGTTCCTTTATATTGTCTCAAATGCTCTTCGAGCCACAGTACCGACTCTGCGTCGAGGTGGTTGGTAGGTTCATCCAATAAAAGTACATCCGGCTGGCGCAACAGGAGGCGGCACAACGCAACCCGGCGCTTTTCTCCACCCGAAAGTGTCGATATCAATGCATCCGATGGTGGGCAACGGAGGGCATCCATCGCGATTTCGAGGCGGTTGTCAAGATTCCATGCGTCGGATGCGTCGAGTTTTTCCTGCACTTCGCCTTGTCTTTCCAGCAATTTGTCGAAATCTGCGTCTTCTGCACCGAACGCCTCATTGATCTCGTCGAATTCTTTCAATAGATTTACGATTTCTTGTACACCTTCTTCTACAACTTCGCGAACGGTCTTGTTCGGATCGAGTTTCGGTTCCTGTTCGAGCATGCCGACAGAGTAGCCCGGAGAGAAAACTACCTCACCCTGAATGTCTTTGTCGATGCCGGCGATGACGCGGAGGAGTGTCGATTTACCGGAGCCGTTCAGACCGAGGACGCCAATTTTGGCACCGTAGAAAAAGGATAAATAAATGTTTTTGATAATATGTCTGTTGGGAGGAATGATTTTGTTAACCCCCGACATTGAGAAAATAATGGTTTCGTTACTCATTTTTTGTTTAATTTGTGCGTAACAAATATCGTTATATATCCCTACACTTAGCAGATAAAAAAAATTGAAAGAATGGAAAATGCCACATTGAATGATGAATACGGCTACGTTAAGGACAGCAAAGTATTTTTAAAGGGGTATCTGGATTTCCCCGACCGGCAAATTGGAGAAGTAAAAAGGACTGAGCAGGAAGCGATTGACTATTTCAAGAATCGTTTTAACATTGTCCTGAACAAAGTAGAGCAGCTGGAACGCGAAATTGATGAAGCACTTAATAAGGGCTCCTATCTTACCAAACTGATCCAGTTACAGCGCAAGTTGAAAAGTTTTGATGCATTGGGCGATTTTGTGCCTTTGCTCAGAAGGCTCGAAGAAAAAGAAGAATATCTCAAAAGCCTGATCGAGGTTAACCAGCTCAAAAACCTGGAAATCAAACGCGCACTGATCGAAGACGTGAAAGTTGCCGCCGCTGTTACCGATTACGCTACTGCAACGGACCAGATTCAGGAGATCAAAGCCAAATGGATCCGTACCGGGCCGGTCGACAAGGAATATCAGGAGGAAATCGAGACTACATTCCAGCAAATCCTGGATGATTTCTTCCAACGCCGTCGCGATTACTTCGACGAGCAGAACAAATTGAACCAGCATCGTATAGAAGAATACGAAAAGCTGATCAAAATCACTAAAACGCTTAGCTACGCCAAAGATCTCGACGAAGCTTACGCCAAAGCGAGAGATGTTCGTAATGCGTGGAATAATATTGGAGAGGTTCCGCCGAAGCGCTTTTTCAAAGTCAATAAGGCTTATCGCCACTTCCTTAAACTGTTCTACGATAAATATAATGCGGCCAAAGGCATCGAGCCGAAAGTTCGCGTCGACCCACGTATTGTTGAACAACAAAAGCTGCTTGCCCAGGCCGAAACATTGCTGAAATCGCCCGATATTATCGAGGCGTCACAGGAAGCCAAAGTCCTGCTTAGCAAATGGAAGGAGATCAAAATTCCGTTCAAACTTGCGGATAAGGAGCTCGCCGAAAGATTCCGGATGGTGTGCGACAAGATATTTGAACTCAGCTACCTGGCGCGCGTGATCAGCCGCAAATACCCGGCCTTCGACCTGAAAAGTCCCGAAGAGCAGCTCCGTACCAAATACCGCGAGCTCGAATGGCTTACCAAACGTGAGAAAAGCGACCTGGAATTCGCGCAGCTGGAATTTGACCGCACCGCTACCGGCGATCCTGAACAGGACAAGCAGGCAGTAGGCCGCATCAATATCCAGAAACGCAAGGTTCAGATGAAAGAGCGTATCCTCATTGAGTTTGAAAGAAAATTGAAAGCTATTACCGGGTGACGCTCACGGGCTGACCTTCAGCGGGTGACGCTCACTGGCTAATGTCTTACCGGCTAGTGTCGCATTGACGACTTATTAATCACCAAATTGGATTGCAATACCCTGGTCTCAAATTCGGCCGGGGTATTTTTGCTTTCAATGAGGTCCAAAAGCAGTGAGGTCGCCTGCTGCCCCATTTCGAACGACGGCTGCGTGACCGAGCTTACCGGCGGATCGAGGAGCGAGGACATGGCGATGTCGCAAAAACCTACTACCGCCACATCGTCGGGCATCTTGTAGCCGAGCTGCCGTAATGCCCAATGGATGCCCATCGTAATGCGGTCGCTGGCGCCGAAAATCGCATCGGGGCGCTCGCGGAGTGCCATAAGCTGGTAGGTGCGCTCGGTACCGCCGGCCTGGGTGATCTCGCTGTGGAGCACCCATTCTTCCTGGAAATCGATCCCGTATTTCCGCAATGCATCCTTATACCCTTCCAGGCGAAAGCGCGTAATGGACACTGGTTTCGGGCCGGCAATGTGTGCAATGCGCCTGCAACCCCTTTTAATCAAATGCTCCGTGGCATCGAATGCGCCTTTGTAGTCGTCCACACGCACCTTATGTGTGTGCATAGCGTCGCTCACGCGATCAAAAAACACTACGGGAATGCCCTGTTCCTGCAAAGAT
Source organism: Dyadobacter sp. BE31 (assembly GCF_031457695.1). Classification (NCBI taxonomy): domain Bacteria; kingdom Pseudomonadati; phylum Bacteroidota; class Cytophagia; order Cytophagales; family Spirosomataceae; genus Dyadobacter; species Dyadobacter sp. BE31. The sequence goes on along the minus strand of NZ_JAVDXA010000001.1, from coordinate 1,766,585 downwards.
GCGAAATGGTCGATGTTCTCCGATTGACTTGAAATGGCAACCACCAGGCCATCCACCCGGCGCGACGCAATGTGGCGTGTTGCAGAGCGCTCCCTTTCGAGCAATTCATGACTTTGGTAAATCATCGTGTGGTAGCCGCGGCTGTACGCAATATCTTCCACACCGCCGATCGCCGAGGAGTAGAATCGGTTGGCAATGTCCGGCACGATCACGCCGATTGTCTGCGTGCGGTTTTTGAGCAGGCTGATCGCGATCGGATTGGGGTAATAGTTGAGCTGCTCGGCCAGGTCGATCACCTTTTGCTTGGTTTCTTCACTGATCTCACTGCTGTCGCGCAGCGCCCGCGACACGGTCGATTTGGAAATGCCGAGTTGTCTTGCAATCTCTTTGATGGTGATAGAAACCTTTTTCATAGGGCTGTATTGAAATAGTACAATCTTACTAAAAAACGTCGGAAATACCCCGACGGTCAATGTTGCGCAAAGTCGCTGGCGTCCGCACAAAGTTCCGGGAAAAATTGCGGGAATGGGAACGGTTCCGGGAACGGTTGCGTAAATTTATTGCTTTTTTTCAAGATTTATTTTTGTGTATCAGCGAATCAGTATTTAAACTAGGTAAATCATCGACGAAGACAAGGGGCTAAATACCACTACAATTCCAGGAAATTTTCTATAATTAACCTAGCTCAGCTAACATGGAGACAAACTCATTTGCCAGTGCATTACCATCAGCCTGTTCTCAGAAAAGTATACTGGAAACCCTGTTTGGCAGAGTGGTGACTAACGGTGATTATAATGCTTTCCGCGAGTTGTTCACGCGCCATTACCGGTCGCTTTGTAACTACGCCATGCGCGTGGTGGTGACGCGGGAGATCGCGGAAGAAGTGGTATCCGATGTATTTGTGAAACTTTGGAAAAATCGTGAGCAGATTGAAGTGCATACTTCGTTTCAGGCTTACATTTACAGGGCTGTGCGCAACCAGGCACTGGATTACTTGAAACTGCGTATCCACCGGCAGAATGAGCGGGATTCGCTGGAATCGGTGCAGTGGAATATGAACCACGCCGACCATTTCTCGCCCGCAGAGGAGCTGTCGTACAACGAGTTTTACTCGCATATAGAAGATTGTATCCAGGCACTGCCGCGCCAGTGCCAGCTCATTTTCCGCCTCAGCCGCGAAGAAGGCCTTCGCTACCGCGACATTGCGGAGCGTCTGGAAATCTCGGTGAAAACGGTAGAAACCCAAATGAGCCGGGCATTGAAGGTACTGCGCGAGAGGGTGCCGGAGCATAGGCTGGTGGCTTAAGGGGACTTCGGCAGTCGGCAATCGGCTGTCGGCCTTTTAATTCTTGTTAATAAATGTGTAAACCAAAAAAGCCGATGGCTGATTGCCGACGGCCGAAGTAAAAAAATGGCCGACGGCCGAAAGCCGACAGCCGAAGTACATTTAAAATGGCATTAGAACAAACCTGGCGTTGGTTTGGGCCTAACGACCCTGTTTCGTTGCAGGATATCCGTCAGGCCGGGGCAACCGGAATCGTAACCGCATTACATCACATTCCCAACGGAGAAGTTTGGGAGGTATCAGAAATTCAGGCGCGTAAGCAGTTGATCGAAGACGCTGGCCTTACGTGGTCGGTCGTGGAAAGCGTGCCTGTGCACGAGTCGATCAAGACGCGGTCCGGGGATTTTGAAAAACATATTCTGAATTACCAGCAGTCGCTCCGTAACCTGGGGCAATGCGGTATCGACACCGTCTGCTACAATTTCATGCCCATTCTCGACTGGACGCGCACCGACCTGGACGCGCCGATGAAGGATGGCTCCACGGGCTTGCGTTTCGATGCAACGCAGTTCGCCGCATTCGATCTTTATCTGTTAGAAAGACCGGAGGCCGGAGACTTGTACACCGACGACCAACAGCGCGCTGCCAAAATTTGGCTGGACTCGGCGTCAGAGGAAGATAAACAAAAACTCGTCCGTAACATTATAGCCGGTCTGCCGGGTTCGGAAGAGAGCTTTACCGTGGAAGAATTCAGGAAGGTTCTGAAAACTTACGAGCATATCGGCGATTTTGAGCTGCGTACGCATTTGTACCAGTTCATCCAGGCCATCGGGCCGGTAGCAGAAGAAGCGGGTGTTCAATTGGCGATCCACCCCGACGATCCCCCTTATCCGATTCTCGGATTACCACGCGTGGTAAGTACCGAAAATGATGCCGAAATGCTTCTCAAAGCATATGACAAGCAAGCCAACGGCATTTGTTTCTGTACGGGATCATACGGTGTAAGGCCGGATAACGATCTGGCCGGAATGGTCGACAGGCTCGGCAAGAGGATCCACTTCATCCACCTGCGCGCCACCAAGCGGGAGCACGACGGCAGCTTCTACGAGGCCGATCACCTCGATGGCGACGTGGATATGTATGGCGTGATGAGAGCGTTGGTGTTGGAGCAGAAAAGGCGGGAAAATGAAGGTAGAACCGATTTGAGAATGCCTTTCCGTCCTGATCATGGCCACCGTATGCTCGACGACCTGTCGGCTGCGAAGCGGACCAACCCGGGTTACACGGCCATCGGGCGCCTGCGCGGGCTTGCGGAGCTGCGCGGCCTCGAATACGGGATTGAAAGAAGTTTGTGATTGTAACAAGAAAGAGAATGGAAACGATTAGCACCGCTGTACAAAAGACCTTCATTTCCGAAGATTTCCTCCTCCGTTCGGAAACCGCGCGTATCCTTTACCATGATTATGCAAAGGAAATGCCGATCATCGATTACCACTGCCACCTTCCGCCCGATCAGATCGCCGAAGACAAGCAGTTTGAGAACCTGACGCAAATCTGGCTTTACGGCGACCATTACAAATGGCGTGCAATGCGTGCGAATGGTATCAACGAGCGGTATTGCACGGGTGACGCGAGCGATTGGGAGAAGTTTGAACAATGGGCGGCCACGGTACCGTACACGATGCGTAATCCGCTCTATCACTGGACGCACCTCGAATTGCTGCGCTACTTTGATATTGATATTGTTTTAAATAAACATACGGCGCGCGAGATCTACGATGAATGCTCGGCCAAGCTGCGCCAGCCCGATTATTCGGTGAAAAGTCTGCTGAACCGCATGAATGTGAAGGTTATCTGCACGACGGATGATCCAACGGACTCATTGAACTACCACAGCGCGATCAGCGAAAGCGGTTTCGATATTCGCGTGCTGCCGACATTCCGGCCGGACAAGGCGATGCTCCTGATCGAATCACCGGAGGATTTCAAACAGTATTTGACTAAACTGGCACAAGCGGCAGGCACTGGCGAGATTACTTCTTATGATGCATTGCTGGCCGCATTGCAAAACCGCCACGATTTCTTCGCTTCGATGGGCGGCCGCTTGTCGGATCATGGTTTGGAACATATTTACGCTGAATTTGATGAAGCAGCGGCGCGTGAAGCATTTGCGGCTGCATTGAAAGGCGAGAAGCCATCGGCAAACCAGGCGCTGGCGTTCAAATCGGTGCTGTTGTATGAAATGGCTAAAATGGACCATGCCAAAGGCTGGACGCAACAATTCCACCTCGGTGCATTACGCAATAACAACGAACGTATGCTTCGCGAACTCGGCCCGGATACCGGTTGGGATTCTATCGGCGATTACAGCCAGGCGCAGGCGCTTTCGAAGTTTTTGAACAAACTCGATTCGACGGACCAGCTAGCGAAAACGATTTTGTATAACCTGAATCCTGCCGACAATGAAGTGCTGGCGACCATGACGGGTAACTATAATGACGGTACCGTTGCCGGCAAAATGCAGTTCGGCTCAGGCTGGTGGTTCCTGGATCAAAAAGACGGTATGGAGCGGCAGATGAATGCATTGTCGAATATGGGCTTGCTGAGCCGTTTCGTGGGAATGCTGACGGATTCACGCAGCTTCCTTTCGTACCCGCGGCATGAGTATTTCCGCCGGATTCTTTGTAACCTCATTGGTCAGGACGTTGAGAATGGCGAGCTGCCGAACGATATTCAATGGCTGGGTAAGATGGTACAGGGTATTTCTTACAACAACGCCAACAAATATTTTGGCTTTTGATTGAAATCCGAATTTAAATACGCTAATAAAAGGAATAGCCCAGACATTTGTTGTGGGCTATTTTAATGTTAATACTTAATTTTGGCGCGTAATCATTTTTCAATGGCCCGTCAGGGAGCTTCATTCTTTCGCAAACGGGCAATAGTTTAAAATATGGCTCAGATAGTATCCTTCGGGGAAGTCCTTATGCGGCTTTCCACTCCTGGTTTTTCCCGTTTTGAACAAGCCCGTCAATTGAATGTAACATATGCTGGTGGCGAAGCGAACGTTTCGACTGCATTGGCATATTGGGGACACAGCACGGCGCATGTTACCCGTTTCCCTGACTCGCCCATCGGACGTGCGGCGGCTCAGTACCTGCATTTCCATGGCGTTGATACGTCACATATTCTTTTCGGGGGACCGAGAATGGCCGTTTACTTCCTCGAAACCGGCGCTGCTATGCGCGGTAGCCAGATCGTGTACGACCGCGCCAATTCATCCCTCGCAACGATCGACCCGAAAGAACTGGATTGGGACAATATCCTGAAAGACGCGAAATGGTTTCACTGGGCAGGTATTACCCCGGCATTGTCGCAAGAAGCTGCGGACGCATTGCTCGACGGTATTAAGGCTGCCCGCAAACGTAATATTACCGTTTCCGGGGACATTTTTTACCGTGCCAATTTGTGGAAATACGGCAAAAAGCCTTCCGATATCCTGCCTGAGCTGACTGCTGGAACGGATGTTGTAATCGCCAACAGCATCAATATCAAGGAGATTTTTGACATAGACGGAAACGATTTTGTCGAATCCTGCGTCAATTTACAGAAGGCTTTCCCGCAGGTGAAAACGGTGGTGGATACCAAAAGAACGTCAATCAGCGCGTCGCACAACCTGTTGCGGGCGTTTTTATGGAATGGCAAAGAGCTGCTCGAAACGGAAGACATCGAAATCAACCCGATTATTGACCGAGTAGGCGGCGGGGACGCATTCATTGCCGGCCTTATCCACGGCCTCATTACCTTCGACGACCAGCAAAAAGCGCTGGAATTCGGGGTAGCTGCTTCGGCATTAAAACATACCATTGAAGGCGATGCATTGATCTCGACGATCGCCGAAGTGGAAGCTATCCGTCAGGGAGAGACCTCAGGAAGAATCAAACGCTAGTAACCTGGCCAACAATCATGGATAAAGAAACAACACTGATACTTTTGAACGAAGTCGGCGTACTGCCGCTGTTCTATCATGCAGATATTGAAATTGCCAAAGAGGTGATCAATGCGGCGTACCGCGGAGGAGCGCGGGCATTCGAATTCACCAATCGCGGCGACAATGCCTTTAATGTGTTTACGGAGCTTCTGGCTTATGTAAAGGAAAGCCTGCCCGGCCTGTCAATGGGAATCGGTACGATTTATGATGCGGAAACCGCACAAAAATTCATCGATGCCGGCACCGATTTCATCGTAACGCCTTGCCTCAATCCGGCAGTAGGCGAGGCTTGTTTAAAAGCTGGCATCCCCTGGATTCCGGGGATTTCTACATTGACTGAAATCTACAACGCGCAGCAAGCCGGTGCGGAAGTAGTAAAGCTTTTCCCGGGCGAAGTAGTTGGTTCCGCATTCGTACGCGCGATCCGCGGGCCTATGCCGAAGGTGAAAATCATGGTTACAGGTGGCGTACAGCCTACCAAGGAAAGCATTAACGAATGGTTCGGCGCAGGTGCCTATGCCGTCGGTTTGGGCTCAAACCTCTTCCCGAAAGATGTAGTAGCGCAAGGAAACTACCCGTGGATCGAACAAAAAGTAGCAGAAAGCATCGCGCTCGTGAAAGAGTTCCGCGCGAACAGCTGATTAATACTCCAAAATATCGCTCAGGCGCGTGGAGAGGCCCACTAGCACTTCACCGCCTGAAAGCGTTTCTTCAAAATGTACTGCAAGCGGAGGCTTGCCCGGTTCGTAAACGTAGGTCGTCTGGCTTTTCAGACATACTAGCCAGGCAAGCCTCACGCCGTTTTCAAGCCACTTCACCATTTTTCGTTCCAGGTAACGGAGGCTATCTGTTTTGGATTGTAATTCAATCACAAAATCCGGAGCCATGTATGGAAACGAATTCTTTTCATCGTCTGTCAGCGCATTCCAGCGGTCTATTTGTATCCAGGCAACGTCTGGTACTCGCATGGACCTGTCTTGAAGAAAAAAACCTCCATTTGATTCAATTACCCTTCCTCCCTTTTTCTTGCGGTTCCAAATGATTAGTTCGCCGATTAATTCGCTGTTGTTAGAACTGCCAAGGAGAAAGGTAGGTGTCATAGTGATGTGTAGTTGACCGTGTTCATCCCTTTCGACCATTAAGTTGGGATTGGCCACGCAGAATGCGACCAACTCGTCATCGGTGAAGTGCGGATGCGCGGGTATGTTCAAGGGAAGAATCATAATGTGCTTTTTATCAAATATAAGCATTTGCCAAAATGAAAGCCAATTGACTTTCTCCTGCATAATTTTGTAACTTATAAGGCAATTAGCCGTGACAAAGTTATGCTTACCGTTGCCATCATCATTTCGCTGGTTCTGCTTTCGCTCGGGTTTATCGTTACGCCGGGTAATGCTAAATACCTGTTATCTGGGTACAATACGATGTCCGAAGCGGATCGCGCGAAAATGGACATTGTTTCCTACGTAAAATTTTTCAATCGCTTTCACATATTCCTCGGCATTAGTGAGCTGGCAGGAGTGTTGATCCTCAATGCCTTTAATCCCAACTGGGCTACGGTGTTCATGGTTACGTACCCGCTGCTGGCGTATGTGTACATGATCGCCGTGGGCAACCGCTATTATACGGGCACGAGCGGTCAGCGGGTGGGGACCTACATTGTCATGGCCATTATCCTCGTAGTGGTAGTAGGTGTAGGTTATTTGATGTTTACGGGCATGAGAAACAGCGAAATCTTCCTGACTTCACGTGCATTGGAAATCAAAGGCCTTTCCGGGATTAAAATTGCACGGGATGATGTGACCGAATTCGTTGTTACCGATAGTCTGCCCGACATTTCGAGCAAGGCGAACGGCTTCGCAGGCGGAGAGTTTGCCAAAGGTGCTTTCAAGACAGACGACGGCCGTATTGTCAGATTGTATATCAATAAAAAATCTCACCCGTACCTGCTGATCAAAACAGTGACGGATGAGATTTATTTCAGTTCCGATGCCATCTCGGCTAATGAACTTTACAATCAGCTCAAAGCGTGGAAGTCCCCGTGAATACCGGCTCGGTCATGTAACCTTTCACGGCATCGGCAAACCCCGGTAGCAATGTAAGGTCGGTATCCCAAAGTGATACATCGCTCAAAACCTGCTGAGCCAGATCGACCGGCGATGCTGCATTCTTCCATTTCTCATCAAAATAAGCCGCAGCGTCACAGCGGATGGAGTACGGCTGGCCGTCGCGTTCGCCATAGTAAGCGTTGTCTTTGTGCATTACCGGCTTCATAAATCGCAGGAATGCGGCAAAGCCTTTGGCAAATAGTGCAGGCACTTCATCCGATTTCTGGTAGTGGTTCAGAAGCGTCGGGATATTGCGCATTTTCATCTTGGCCGTGTATTGCACGGTAATGTCTATCAGCTGGTGGCGGATGAATGGATTGCGGAAGCGATCGAGTACCTGGTTGCCGAACTCCTGTGCCTGTGCGGGATCGACAGCGTACGGGATTGCTGGCGCGAGTTCTTTCAGCATCACATCCGCGATAAATTGCGCTGTTTCGGCATTTTCCATCGCTTCGCGAACTGTGTCCAGGCCGTGCAGGTAAGCAAGGCCCGAGGCCAGCGTATGGGTGCCATTCAGTAATCTCAGTTTCAATTCACGGAACAAGTCAATATCCGGTTCGATCACCACACCTTTGTCGGCCTGGGCAAAGCTCAGCACGTTGCGTACATGCTGGTCACCCTCGATGGCCCAGAGGCGGTACACCTCGGAAACGATCAGCAAATCATCGCGGAAGCCATGTTTTTCGGAGAGTGCAGCCACTGTTTCGGCGTCGGGTTTCCCGGGAACGATGCGGTCTACCAGCGAACTGCAAAAGTGGTTATAGTTTTCAAGCCAGTAGATAAACGCCCTGTCCAGATCATGCCGTTGGGCCTGTTCCAATACGATGGCTTTCAGTTTAGGGCCGTTACCGACAATCAACTCGGTAGGTACAATCACCATCCCCGATTCCGGAGCACCGTTAAATGCTTTGTAGCGCTCCAACAAATAGGCCGTAAGCTTACCCGGGAAGGACACCGGCGGGTTGGCGAAAATATCGTCGTCGACCAGCTGGATACCCACCTCTGTCGTATTTGAAATCACAATATTAAGCTCTGAGCTATGCGCACATTCGAGGATATCGGCCCAGTCGCTGCCGGCGGCCAGGGTGCGGCTAATGCTGCTGTTGATAACCGTTTCGTCGATTTGGTGGCCGTTTTCGATTCCACGAATGCTGTGCGAAAAAATATTCTGCTGCTCCGCAAATGCATCGGTTCCCCCGGTGCTGGTCGATTTCACCACCACGATCCGGCCATTGAAAATACCCTGCGCATTGGCCTTGTTTACAAAATAGTCGGGCAGGCCGCGCAACAGCACACCTGTGCCGAACTGGATGATTTTTTCCGGCAATGCAAGAAGTTTCCGATGATCGGCGAGAAGTTCGGGCTGCTGGTCGAGCAGTTGGGGAGAAAGCTGCGGTAACGACATTTTTTAGTAGATAAAAGGTTTGACAATATGACGCCGTTTGGAAAGCATAACCCCTAAACAAAAAGAGGCACCTTTTCGGTACCTCTTTCGCATATTTTTAAGCCTGGCCTAAACCGTCATAGTAACAAATCCGCTTTCTTCTCTTTCTTTCTTTTCATCGGGAAAAACGAAGTTCATCGGATTATTCACTTTTTCGGGAAGGAGTGCAATACCAAGCACTTCATCAACCTGGTCCACATAATGGAAGGTGAGGTCTTTGATATAGTTGGCTGGTACTTCTTCCACGTCTTTGCGGTTTTTAACACAAAGGATAATTTCTTTCACTCCCGCACGGCGCGCAGCAAGGATCTTTTCCTTCACGCCTCCTACCGGAAGCACCTTTCCGCGCAAGGTAATCTCGCCGGTCATCGCAATATACGGTTTCACACGGCGCTGTGTAAATATCGAAGCCATGGAAGTGGCCATCGTTACGCCTGCACTAGGCCCATCCTTAGGCACAGCGCCCGCAGGCACGTGTACGTGGAGGTCGTAATGGTTGAAAATGCGGTAGTCGATACCCAGCCGCTCTGCATTCGCTTTGAGATAGGATAATGCCGCCACGGCCGATTCTTTCATGACATCGCCCAGCTGGCCGGACAGTGTCAGCCCGCCTTTTCCGCGGCTCAGGCTCGTTTCGATGAAGAGGATTTCGCCACCTACCGAAGTCCAAGCGAGACCGGTCACAACGCCTGCGAAGTCGTTGTCCTGGTACAAATCCTTGTCAAAAATCTCCGCACCAAGGTATTTCTCGATCTGTTCGGCTTTCACGGTCTTGGGATAATCCTGCTCCATGGCCACCGATTTCGCGATCTTCCGTACCACCGTACCCACTTTCTGTTCGAGGTTACGCACGCCCGACTCGCGGGTGTAGCCCTCGATCACTTTCAGCAACGCCGCGTCGTCGACTTTCACGTCGGTCGATTTCAGGCCGTGATCTTTGCGCTGCTTCGGAACGAGATAGCGTTTGGCGATCTGCAATTTCTCTTCGATCGTGTAGCCCGTCATTTCGATGATCTCCATCCGGTCGCGCAATGCGGGGTGAATGGTGTCCAGCGAGTTGGCGGTGGCTACGAAAAGAACCTTCGAAAGATCGTATTCTACTTCGAGGTAATTATCGGTAAATGAGGAGTTCTGCTCTGGGTCGAGTACTTCCAACAATGCGGAAGAAGGATCGCCGCGGTAGTCGGAGCTCACCTTGTCGATTTCGTCGAGGATGAATACCGGGTTGGCAGAACCTGCCTTTTTAATGTTCTGGATGATCTTACCCGGCATTGCGCCAATGTAAGTCTTACGGTGGCCGCGGATTTCGGCCTCGTCATGCACGCCGCCGAGCGCCATACGGATGTATTCCCGGTTCAATGCCTTCGCGATGGACTTGCCGAGCGAGGTTTTACCGACACCCGGAGGGCCGTAAAGGCAAAGGATCGGCGCTTTCAGGTTACCTTTCAGTTTCAGTACTGCCAGGTATTCGATAATGCGTTCCTTTACTTTTTCGAGACCGAAATGGTCGGCGTCGAGCACTTTTTGGGCCCTTACCAGGTCGAAATTGTCTTTGGTATATTGTCCCCACGGCAAATCCACGAGTGTTTCCAGGTAATTCATCGTTACCGGGTATTCCGGGGCCATCGGGTTAACGCGCTGCAATTTGCTCAGCTCTTTCTCGAAATGCGCTTTCACGGGCTCCGACCATTTTTTCTGGCTGGCCTTCAGGCGGATTTCGTCGAGGTCGCGCTCGGGGCTATCCATTCCCAGTTCATCATGCAAAACCTTGATCTGCTGGCGAAGGAAATAGTCGCGCTGCTGCTGGTCGATATCCGAGCTCGCTTTCGTCTGGATTTCCCGTTTCAGTTCCAGCATTTCGATTTCGCGCATCATGTATTGCAGCAAAAGCGTTGCTTGCTTGTGGCCGTTGCGCTCTTCGAGCAATTTTTGCTTGTCGGCTATCTCTACATTGATGTTCGATGACAGAAAATGGATCAGGAAGATCGGGCTTTCGATGTTATCCAATGCAATGCGCGCTTCCTGCGGAATCTCCGGGTTCAGGCGCATGATCTTGTGCGCGCCGTCACGAAGCGATTGCAGCATTGCTTTCGCCTCTTTTTTGGTAGGTCCCACAAACGAGTCTTCAATCGGACGCACTTCGGCAGTCAGATAAGGTTCTTCGTTTATAATGGCTTTGATTTCGAAACGCTGGCGGCCCTGTACGATGATCGTCACGTTACCATCCGGCAGAGTGATCATTTTCAGGATTTGCGCGACGGTACCAATGTTGTAAAGGTCCTCGGCAGTAGGGTCTTCCTTGTTCGGAATGGCCTGGGTGACGGCACCGAGAATACGCTGATTGATATCGGAGTTGCGGTATATCTTTTTAACAAGCCTGATGGCTTTCTGGCGCACTACTGTCACAGGAATGACCATTCCCGGGAAGAGCACCGTTTGCCTGATCGGAAGTATCGCTAATTCATTGGGAAGTTCAAAAGGCTCGTCAGAGCCATCGGGGCCACCAAGAGGAACGATTTCAAGGCTATCCATGTCCGAGTCGGACATCAGCAGCCGGCTATATAGATCAGAAGGTTCAAATTTCATAGGCATTCTGTCAAATTGACAGATAATCTTTTCCCAATATATAAATAATGACTTTCAAAAGAAAGGCATTATAAAACAAAATAGCCGTGCCACTACACATTATGTCATGCATTTTTATGAGCGGTCACAAACTAATTACAGCAGGTGAGAAGTCTGTCCTTTTTTAAATAAAAACGTCTTTTTTTCGGACTGGAATTTAACGTTCGTCATATTAACCTGATCGTCAAAAACTTCCATGAGCGTAACATTCAAAAGTTTACAGCCGTTCAAAGCGCCCTGAAAAGGGATTTCGAGGTACACCCAAGTTGCATCCGCTTCCTGTTCCTTCCCGACATATTTGATAGGGGTATTTTTTTTCTGACTATCTGTCAAGACAAACGATTTGCGAATGTATTCTTCAACGAAGCGATCATTTTGATCATTGTCCTTGATCACAAAACGTTGTTTGGAGTGGCTTTGCGACAATGCTTTTTCAAGATCATCCGTAAATATCCGGATACTTACTTCGAACGATCGCGACGAGGCATTGTATTGCATTTGCGTCACCGAAACGTGGTAGTCGTGCTTCGGTTTGAAGGACGTCAGGAGGAGTAGGGAGGAAAGGAGGAAAGGGAATAATGGGAGGAAAGGGAGGAAGGAGGAAAGGGAAAAGGAAAAAGTCAGAAAGTCAGGAAAACGGAATGACCTTCCTGACCTCCTGACAACTACTTTCCTTTCTTCCCCTTCCTCCATTCTCCCCTTTCTCCCTTTTAGAATACAGCTTTCCATACGTCGTTGAAAATGGCGAATGCCATCAGGCCCAACAGGAGTACCATGCCTACTTTCTGAGCGTTTTCAAGGAATCTGTCGGAAGGCTTGCGGCCTGAGATGATTTCATAGGAAAGGATCACCGCGTGGCCACCGTCCAATGCAGGAATAGGCAGTGCATTCATGAATGCGAGTACCATTGATAGCAAGCCGGTCAGCTGCCAGAAACGGCCCCAGTCCCAAACGCCACCAAACATACGCGCGATGCCGATAGGGCCGCTAAGCGCTTTGGAAGCGGAAACTTCACCGCGGAATATTTTACCGAAACCTTTGATATTGTTATACACCACCCCAAAGGCATTCTCTGTGCCAATCGACACCGCTTCACCGAAAGAGTACTGAACTACCGTGGAGTTGAGGAGGCTCTCGGGATAGAAACCGAGCGTTCCGTCTTCGGTAATGGCCGCTTTCAATGATTTTTGTGCGCCACCGCGTTGCACCACCAGGATGGCTTCTTTTCCTTTCAGTTTTTCCAGTTCCGCCTGCAATTCGTGGAAGAAACGGATAGGCGTACCGTTGATCGAGGTAATCCGGTCGCCTACTTCTACACCCGCTTTTTCGGCAGGCATTCCCGGAATCAGTTCAGCGATTTTGAACGGTTCCATCGCACGAATGAAATTACGTTTCTCGTCCGGGTCGGATAGTTTTTCAATGAAATTGTTGGGAATTTCGATCTGTACTTCCTGGCCGTTGCGGTTTACGGTGTAAGAGCTGTTGCTTCCCAGGAAAACCTCGGGACCGATCACATCACTGAAATCCTTAAAAGACTTACCATTTACGCGAACGATTTTGTCGCCCGTTTTCAGGCCGATCTCCTGTGCGAGCTCACCTGCCACGATACCATATTTATTGACTTCGTCGATCGAAAGAAACTGCCTGCCGTCGTGATAGGCGATTGCGATGAAGATGATGATACCCACGACCACGTTCACGATAATCCCGCCAAGCATCACGATCAGCCGCTGCCAGGCTGGTTTCGACCGGAATTCCCACGGTTGCGGCTCCTGACTCATCGTCTCAGTGTCCATCGACTCGTCGATCATCCCGGAAATCTTTACAAACCCGCCCAGCGGGATAGCGCCTATGCCATATTCTGTTTCGCCTTTCTGAAAACTGAAAATTTTAGGAGGAAAGCCTATAAAGTATTTTTCAACCCTCATTCCGAACAATTTTGCGGCGGCCATATGCCCCCACTCATGCAACCCCACCAGGATCGACAGGCCCAGGATAAGCTGCCCTGCCATGATCAATATTTCCAATGCTTTCTGTAATTCCATTCAGGTTTTGTAATCGTTACGGGTTAATTGTTAATCAAAAAAAGTTCGATCTCCGCTACCGGATCAGTGTTTTAAACGTAAATGTAAACAGTAAAGTTACGCAAATCCTTAAACAACCGTGCAAATGCCCGGTATCAGTGTGCAAGCGGGGTTTTGTCGGGCCCGATGGCAATGCCCATCATCCGCATCAGCTCCGACGCGTTGAAACTCCGGCAGATGCCCTCGTGCAAGCGATAGTCGAAATGCAGCTGGCCATTCTCCACATCCGAGCGGAAGTGAAAGTTGTGGATGTAAGTTTCGGTTGCGCCCCACTCGCCGAGTTCGAGGTCGTGCGTGGATACCATACCAGAGGCAGTTTTTGCATGCAGCTGGCGGATCAGCGCCTCCGCACCCCGGTGGCGGTCGGCGGAGTTGGTACCTTTTAGTATTTCATCGAGTAAATAGAAAACAGGCGCATTAGCCTGCTCGTCGGCCAGTTCAAGGAGTTTTCGGAGCCTTTTTAATTCTGCATAAAAAGAAGAGGTGCTTTCTTCCAGGGAATCCTGTGTGCGCATGCTGCTGAACACCCGCACAGGCGAGCAAGCGAACGCGCCCGCGCTTACGACAGCGCCCATTTGCGCCAGGACGAGGTTCAGGCCAATTGTTCTCAGAAAAGTACTCTTTCCCGACATATTCGAGCCGGTTACCAGTATTGTTTTGCCCGTCCCCTGCATCGCGAAGTCATTACTGATCCGTTTGGCGGCCGGAATCAACGGGTGGCCGAGCGAAGTGGCGGCGATGGCAACTTCGGCAGCATTATCGACAGCGGGTACAATATATTCCGGATTGGCAAATGCGTGGCCCGCCAGACTGTTCATCGCTTCCGTATCGGCCAGTACGTCCAGCCAGTGGGTGAGGTGCCGGTGATGTACGGCTTTCCAGTCTTCCAGGCTGGCGAGGCAGTGCATGTCCCAAAGTGTGGGTATGCCGATGAAGACCGCAAAGTAGGGATTGTTGCGATAATCCAGCTTTTCGAAGAGGTTACCGACCTTCGCCAACGCAGCCGAAGAGCCGGTGATCTGCGCTTTTCTCACCTCCCACCACGCCGATTGATAGGGTGCGTGCTCTGCCTTTTTCAGCAAATCCGAATAAGCTGTGAGCGTTTGCCCCATTGAGGTCGTACGGTTTGCGAGTACTTTCACAAAATCGGCGTAGCGGCCTAATATGAAAAGATGGATTCCAAGGCTGATCAGCACGGCAATACCCGGGAGGACGCCTGCGAAATACAATAGCGCGATCAGCAGGGTAAGCACAGGGTACCAGCGTAGCGGCATTGCGCTTTTTAACGGGGCTGGAAATGGCTCCAATACCCATTCCTGAAATTCGCCCACGTGCTTGGCCGCGTGCTCGTGAAGCAATGCGGTCGCTTCCCATTGCTGGATGAGTTCGGGGTGATGGCTGAAATCGGTGGAGGCGGCTTGCCGGAGCCCTACCTCGGTTGCATCGGCCGGATTTTTGAGCCAGTTGGCGAGTCGGCGACTTCCTTCGGCGGTGCGGCTGCGGTTGAGCAGCTTGAATAGGGAAAACTCACCGAAAATGTCCAGGTCGTCGGAGTAGTTATGGTCTTTTTCGCGGAATTCCGAGCCGGTTTCAGGCCTCTTGAACCGCAGGTCTAGGCGCGCAAGCTCGTCATCGTTGATGGCAATCAGGTTTCTCTGGAAGTTGCGGTTGGTGCGGGCTTCCTGCTGTCTGCGCATTAAAATCAGGAATATTACCAGCAATATCAATATCCCGATGCCCCAATATCCCATGCCGGTTTTGTTCCAAAGCAGGGCCAGGATGACCATGCCTGTGAAAGTGCCCAGACGCATGAATGCGATGTTTTTGAACCGTTCATGTTCCTCTTGCTCCGCGATCGTTGCTTTTTGTTTTTGAGTCTGAAAAAATACTGCGGACTGATTTGGTTCAGCGTTTTTCATGAAAGGTTTTCAGCGGTTTCAAATTGTAGTTTGATGAGGTTGGCGTACAGGCCATTAGGAATAGTGCTCAATGCCTGGTGTGTGCCCGACTCCGCAATCCGGCCGTCGCGCAGGACGTAGATCATATCGACCTTCCGGATGGTGGCCAACCGGTGCGCGATCACGATCGTCGTGCGGTTTTTCATCAGCTCGTCCAATGCGATTTGTACCAGCTTTTCGGATTCCGCGTCGAGCGAACTGGTCGCTTCGTCGAGAATGAGGATTTTGGGATCTTTTAAAATAGCCCTTGCAATAGCAATGCGCTGCCGCTGGCCACCGGAAAGCTTAATACCCCGCTCGCCGACGATCGTCTCAAATCCTTCGGGAAAAGACTCGATAAATTCCAGTGCATGGGCGCGCTCGGCGGCATCAATAATGGCTTCACGCGAAGCCGAAGGTTTTCCGTAGGCAATGTTTTCATAGATCGTCCCGCCGAAAAGCATCACCTCCTGCGGCACAATCGCGATGTTTTTCCTTAATGCTGAAAGGCCATATTCCCTGACAGGCTTGCCGTCGACGAGGATTTCGCCGGATTGATATTCATAGAAACGCATCAGGAGTTGTACAATGGTGGATTTACCTGCACCGCTGTATCCTACCAAAGCTATTTTCTCGCCTGCCTGAACGTCCAGCGAAACACCTTTTAAAACCGGCAGATCAGGCCGTGAAGGGTAGGCAAAATGAATGTCCTCGTAAGTCACGCGGCCTTCCACATGACTTGCTACTGCGTTCTGAGCCTCCTCTACCGAAACTTCCGGTGTTTCTCCCAAAATTTCGAAAATGCGTTCCGACGCACCCACCGTGCGGTTGATCTGGGCATATAAATCGCCCATTCCGCTGATCGACGCGCCGATGAACGTGGTGTAGAGGATAAATGTAAATAAGTCCGAAAGCCCGAACTCGCCCGCCTGCACCAATGCTGCACCGTACCAGACCACACCCACTATCCCGCCAAACATGGCAAAAATGATGAACGAAGCGAATGCGCCGCGGAACCGCGCAGCATGCAATGAAAGATCGATCACGCGGTCGAGGATGGTCCGGTACCGATTGATTTCCAGGGATTCATTGGTAAATGCCTTCACCACATGTACCGACTGCAGCGTTTCTTCCACTACCACATTCGCTGCTGCATACTGGTCCTGCGCCTTGCGTGCGAGCAGGCGCGTGTGACGGCCGAAGAACACCGAAGCCACGCCCAGTACAGGAACCGTCGCGAGCATGAATAATGTCAGTTTCCAGGAAGTATAAAACAAAATGGACATCCCGACGATCAGCGTAGCGAGCTGCCGGAAGAGTTCTGCGAGTGTAAATGACAGCAAACCTTGCAGTTGCGAAACATCGGAGGTAATGCGGCTCGTGAGCTCGCCTACGCGACGTTCTTCGAGAAACGGAACAGGTAATGTGATGATCTTGCTGAAAACATCCATCCGGATATTGTTGACAGCCTTTTCGCTGACTTTGGAAAAAAGGTATATCCGGAAATACGAAAATACCGCCTGACCCAGCAACACGACGAAGAGCAACAGCGTGATCTGGTTGATCGTAAACGGAGATTTTCCCTCGATGACTTCGATAATGCTCCCGACGAGCTTCGGAAACGCGAGCGAGGTGCCGGTGGACAACACGAGGAACAGCATTCCCGCCGCGAACATCATGCGGTAGGGGCGCAGGTAGCGCAGCAGTTGCAGGGTAATTTTAAGGCCTTCCCATTTGATTTTTCTTACAGCAAATGGAGACGGGGTTTCCTTGTTGGCCATTATATCTGGTTAGGTGCACCGGAATTCAGCTTAAACCCGGTATTGATAGTACATTCGATAGCTTGCCTGTAAAAATAAGCATTATTTAAAAGCCGCCCGGTTGGGGCCGACTGGGTAGGGCCGTCAGGGCAAGGCATTCATGTCAAGTTTACGTGCGATTGTGGTTAAAAATTCCTAATTTTTCAATGAACGGACGATGTGCCTTTCTGCCGGTGTAAAAATGTTGTAAAAAACTTGCATGCGCCAGGCAACCCTGTGCCGGATTCCCTCGTATACGCTAAAAAAGCAAATAGCATGCCCGAGTATAACTCCGCCGTTCTTCAAGAACTACTCGACGGCTGTTTACAGAAAAACCGCCGCAGTCAGGAGCTGTTGTACAAGCAGTTCTACGGCTATGCTATGAGCATTTGTTTACGCTATACACGCAGCCGGGAAGAGGCGAAAGAAATACTCAACGATGGATTCCTGAAGGTTTTCACGAAACTGGAAAGTTTCGATGCAAGCCGACCATTTAAAACCTGGTTGAGCAGAATCATGATTAATACAGCCCTCGATCATTACAGACAGGAAGTTCGCAGAGATGTTTTTGACGACGTGGAAGTCGCGGAGCAGGTGTCCGTCGACGAAACGGTTATCAGCAAGCTTTCACACGAAGAGCTGATCGGACTGATCCAGCGCCTGACACCGGCATACCGGCTGGTATTCAGCTTGTCGGTTATCGACGGCTACACACACGAGGAAATTGCAGAACAACTGAATATTTCGGTTGGGGCGTCAAAATCCAATTTGTCGCGTGCAAGGGAAAAGTTGAGAGACATGTTATCCAAGATTAATATTGACGACTATGATAGAGTTGCCAGATGACGAACTGGACAAGCTCTTCAGAAAGTCATCAGAAGAGCTTGATCCGACATACGAACCCGATGACTGGAATGACCTGCGGAAGCGACTCGACAAGCAGGATGGAAAAACTCCGGCCGGATGGTGGCGGAAATGGTGGCCGCTGGGCGTACTGGTGCTGCTGATACCCGTGGGAATTGCGCTCTATTCCTTAGAAGGGGAGAATGGAGGAAAGGAGGAAGGAGGAAGGAGTGTTGCTTTAGAAGGGGAGAATGGAGGAAAGGAGGAAGGAGGAAGGGGTGTTGCTTTAAGAGGGGAGAATGGAGGAAGTGAGGAAGGAGCTAAGGATCGTGAGAGAACGGAGGATGGAGGAAGTGAGAGAGGGGTAGTGGAGGAAGGAGGCGTCAGTGAGTCAGGTGTGGTCGAGGAATCTGGTCGTTCGTCAGAAGTGGTCGGGAAGTCGGCTGAGGAAACAACCAAAAAACAAGCAATTGTTGATAACGGAAATCCGTCCGTGGATAACGAGCGTAAATTGGCTGCAGGTGTAAATGAAGTTGCACGCAACGGGAAAGCAGATATTAAAAACGAACTGAAAACCAGTGAAAACGAGGCTGGTAAATCTTCCTCGAAATCAGAATTGAATGCTGCTGTTGGTAACAATGGCAGAAACCCATTGCCCCGGAGCCAATCTAAGGCAGGCGGAGTGTTCTTAGAGCCTAACCGCTCAAAAGTGGAAGGAGGCGACGGGGCTCTTTCTTTTAAAAACAATGCAAAAGCAGCAGGTGGGGAGACGTCCCTGCCGCAAGCAGCGGGCCGGCCGGTAGCTACGGACGAGTCGGTGACGAAGGCCGATGAGCCAGCCCGGACGCTGATTTCCGCGTCCGCATTAAATAGTGAGGGCTTGAAATGGAATGCATTGCAGCTGCCCGGCATTACCGAACCGGTGTACGAGCTTCCGGAACCGCCTGCGCCGCCGAAGCGATCGTCGATGTCGGCAGAGGACCAGTCGCTTGTGGCAGTAAGGTTTGGCTATTCACCGGATCTGAGCACGGTCGGGTTGAAGGACTTTTCAAAACCGGGCACGTCGGTGTCGCTGCTCGTCGAATATTTGGTTTTACCGAGATTGTATTTGCAAAGCGGCGCGGTTTGGAGCAGGAAGGATTATTATGCTCCGGCAGAAGCTTACCAACTACCTAAAACTGCACACGTGTACCTGCCGAAAATGACCGGTATAGACGGCGTATGTAAAATACTCGAAGTGCCAGTCAATTTGAGATATGACATTGCACTGAAGCAGCGGTCGCGTTGGTTCGCAGGAGCGGGTTTCTCATCCTATCACATGAATAGCGAGAAATACAAATATTACTATGTAAACCCGAATGATCCTAATGCCGTCAAGTATCCGGGCTGGAATGGTAAAACCGGCTGGTACTGGCTGAGCCACGCCAACGTTTCGGCCGGCTACGAATACAGAATATCCCGTAAATTATCGCTCCTCGCGGAGCCTTCTATCCGGATGCCGCTCAAACGCGTCGGATACGGAAAAGTGAACCTCATTACTACCGGCCTCTGGCTATCGGTGCGCTACACCCCTGTTTTCAAGTGAGCACTATGCCCACATTATCATTGCATTTTATCTTCTAATTAATTTATCAATACTATGAACTCAATTGAAAAAGGAAGCATGAAAAGAGGCGAATTCCTGAGAAGTCTTGGGCTCAGCACCTCAACGTTAATGGCATTCTATTGTCTCGGCACCACTATGACGGCCTGCGGATCGAAAGACGATGATCCGAATCCTAATCCGAATCCAGATCCGGGTACCGGCGGCAGCGGAATAACAGGCACCACAAGCGGCACGGCTATCAATTTCACGGTTGACATGACCAAATCTCCCTACGACGAGCTGAAAACGGCTGGTAACGGTAAGGTAATCGGGGATGTGCTCGTAGCCAAAACGAGCGGCGGCAGCTATGTGGCTTTGAGCAAAATTTGCACTCATGAAGGAAATGAAGTCCGGTACCGGTCTACTTCTAACGACGTTTTCTGCCAGACTCATGGTTCTACATTCAGCACTTCCGGGGCAGTGACGAATGGTCCTGCCACAACTCCGCTTAAAACGTATAATATAACCGTTTCTTCCGACGGCAACACTTTAACGGTGAAGGCCTAATCTCAACCAATCATGAAAGTACTCCGCCTATTCGTGATGTTGATGTGTACATCAACAGTATTATATGCACAGGACGACTTGCTGAACGAGTTGTCGAAACAGGACAGCGCGCAAACCGTTCCGGTTACCGCCACTTTCAAATCGACCCGCGTGGTGAATGGGCAGTCGGTGGAAACGATGAAAAAGAAGCACCTCGATCTGCGTATTTCACACCGTTTCGGCAAGCTGAACTCGGGCGCCTACCAGTTTTTCGGGCTCGATCAGGCGACAATGCGGCTGGGCTTTGAATACGGATTGACAGACGACCTGATGATCGGCGTCGGCCGTAGCACGTCGCAGAAAGTGTATGATTTTTTTGGTAAATATAAATTGCTGAAACAGAGTACCGGCGCACGCAATATTCCGGTTTCGGTGACATTGTTCGGCGGAACGGGTGTGGCCACGGTGGATAAGGAGCGCGATTTTCAGGATAAGCTGTATTACTCCGCGCAGGTGCTCGTGGCACGGAAGTTCGGGGAGCGCTTGTCGTTGCAACTGTCGCCAACCTATTTGTATCGTACCATGCCGGACGTGACGGGTGACGAAAAAGTGCTCTTCGCGGTAGGTATCGGCGGTCGTTTCAAGCTCTCGAAACGCGTTTCACTGAACGGTGAATATTTCTATACCGCTCGCGAAAAGAATACTTTGACAGCCCCTTACCACGATTCAATGTCGTTCGGCGTCGATATCGAAACCGGCGGGCACGTTTTCCAACTGCATTTTACCAATTCCCTGGGCATGATCGAGAAACAGTTTATCGGCGAAACCACCGGCAGCTGGGGCAAAGGGGATATCCATTACGGGTTCAACATTTCCCGTACATTCAGCTTTGACAAGAAGAACAAGAAGCAGCCAAACTGATCCAGACTATGAAACCGCATTTTTTTCGCGTGGCCTGCCTGGCCATGTTCAGTACCGCTTTGCTTTCCGGAACAGCGTTTGCTCAAATGTTTGCCACTTCGGGCGGCAATACGCAATTCTCGGCGTCGACACCTTTGGAGAATATTGAAGCGGAGAATAAGAAGTCGCAGGTGATCCTGAATACGGCCAACAACGAGATCGCGATCCGGATGAACATGCGGGAGTTTTCTTTTCCCAATAAACTGATGCAGGAGCATTTCAATGAAAACTACATTGAATCGGAGAAATATCCGACAGCTACGTTTTCAGGAAAGGTCGATAAGGCACCGGACTACACCAAAAATGGCGATTATGATGTGTCAGCGACCGGAAAATTTACGGTTCACGGCGTTACCAAGGAACGGACGATCAAAGGGAAGATGAAGATCGAGGGCGGAAAGATCACGATCAGTTCCGATTTCGAGGTAGCGCTGGTGGATCATAATATCGAAGTGCCTAAGGTGGTTTTCGTGAAAATCGCGCAGATCATCAAGGTGAAGGCACAATATGCATTAGCTCCGTATAAAAAGTGATAAAGATCTGCGGTCCGGCGGAACGCAGGTCTTTATTAAAACTGTGGGGTGTTACAGACTTGGTAAGCCTTTCTTGAACTTGCCAAGTCTTTTTCTTTATCTCCTCCGGCGTCGGCGGGCGGGTTTTCTTTTGCGTACTACTTTTTTCCGTACCTGTGCTTTTTTGACAGTCGTTTTGCGTGCCGGTGTGGCTACGGCCTCCTCTTCCTCCTCCTCGCCTTGGCTTACAGCTTCTTCGGTGGAAGCTGCCGTTTCAGTGATGGCTACGGTCTCATTGGTTTCTTTCTGATCTACATAAGGCAAGCGAACAGCTGCAATTTGCTCGATATTCGAAGTGTTTTCGATCGGCCTCAGCCTGAATGCGTAGGAATAGGCTTTCGCGGGCAGCAGGTACGCATCGTGTACGCGCGGCGACCAGCTATCGTCACCACCGAGGCCCATTTGTGCGAGGTCGATGTTTACTACCGTCGAAGTACCGCGGCTTAGTACCGCCGCCCGGCGTTTGGCAGCGAGCAAGTCTTTGTCCGTATAATCATGGACGTTGAAATTGAATGCGGTGTCGCTCAGCACCAGCAGTCCGGCACCTTCCGCATTGGTCACCGCAGCCCAGCGGACGCCGGTTTTGTTGCCATTTTCCTGCGGAGTAATGTACGGGAAATGCTGCTCAGCTACTGTACCGGTGTAAATGCCTATTTTGCCGCTCGTTTTGCGATCGGGATACGTCTCATGCGGGCCATTGCCGTACCATTGCGTTTTGGTAAATGCAGCAGGCATTCTCAGCTGCATTCCCACCTTGGCCAGCGACGGCCATTCGCCCCGTGGCGTAAATGTGTTTTGTACATGAATGTCGCCCGAAGCATAAACCATATACACCGACTGTACATCCATTTCGCCTTTGGATTGCTTTAATGTCTGGTTGAGGGTCACTTTGTAAATCTGTGCTGTGAGCCGCTGGGTTTTCATTTCCGAGGACACACGCTCCAATGTGTCGAGGCCAAAATTGCGCCATTGGGTAGCATAGCTTTTCGCACCCCCGCCTTCGTCATTATCGGTTGGCACGCGCCAGAAGTTGGCATATGGGCCGCTTTCCAGCATTTCTTCCTTTTTGTTTTTGAAAGAAATCATACGGCCTTCGTTTTTATCGAAAACCACTGTAAAATCCTGTCCGGAAATCTGTACGCGTGCGGCGGTGATCTGCGCAATGCGGAGCGGACGTTCGCCATACAGGCTGAGGTTTGGCCGTGGAGTGGCCGATTTCACTACCGGTACCTGATGCCAGGCTACTTCGTGGCCTTTCGGCGCCCAGCGTGTGGCATCTTTTAATCTTATGCTGAGATTGAGAAAATACTCGGTATTGGGCTTTGCCGCAGCAGGAAGTTCATAAGGAATGGTTAGCTGCTGTTTCTGTCGTGCCAATGCATTCAAATTGGCAATGCTGCCGCCTTTACCTACCGGCTTGCCATTTTCAATCAGCGACCACACAAGTTCGTAACCGTGCAGCGATTGGAAATCGTAGGCATTGTGCAGCGCGATGGTCTTCGCGCCGGCTTTCAGCGTGTCCGGCATTTCAAATTTCACGTATTGATAAACCTTTTTCACCTCATTTAGCTCGGGCTGGGGTGTGCGGTCGGGGTTTACGAGGCCGTCGCCGGCATTGGCGCCATCGATGTAGTTGAAATAATCCCAGTAATCGGTACCATCCGCGCGTTTCAGTTTTAAGCCCTGGTCTACCCAATCCCAAATGAAGCCACCCTGCATAGTCGGGTACTTTTCGATCAGATCCCAATATTCTTTCAGGTTACCGATGCTGTTGCCCATTCCGTGCGCGTACTCGCATACGATAAGCGGTCGGGTTTTGTCCTTTTTGACGAGGTCGGTCATGTCCTGCGTGGACGGGTACATGACGGAAACAATGTCAAAACTGCTTAGTGTCGTCGGTTTGTAATCCTTGCGCCCTTCGTAATGGATCGGCCGGGTAGGATCGGCGAGCTTGATAAAATCCCCCATGTCCACGAAATTCTGCCCCATTCCCGACTCGTTACCCAGCGACCAGATGATTACCGACGGGTGGTTTTTGTCTCTTTCGACCAGCGCATTGCCCCGCGCCAGAAATGCGGCACGCCATTGCGGATTATCGGCCAGGATAATGTTTTTGCTCCACAGCTCGTGGCTTTCGATATTCGCCTCGTCCATTACATACAGGCCGTACTGGTCACATAGGTCGTACCATTCGGAGGCGTTGGGGTAATGCGAAGTCCGGACAGCATTGATATTATGCTGCTTCATTAAGGTAATGTCCTTGATCATCGACTCCCGGCTGACGACACGGCCCGTTTCCGGCTCGAATTCGTGGCGGTTGACCCCCTTAATGGTTATCGCCTTGCCATTTACCAATAGCTGGCCGCCTTTGATCTTCACATCCCTGAATCCCACGCGTTGGCTCGTCGCTTCGAGGACTTTACCGTCGGAATTCATGAGCTGGACCGTCAGCGTGTACAGGTTCGGCATTTCGGCGCTCCATTTGGCAGGGTTAACAACCGGCATTTCAGCGCGCACGGCGCCTTCTCGACCCATTTCCAATGTACCCACCATCTGGCTCACCGGCGTGGTGACCACGTTTTTGGACGCATCGTACAACGTGAAAAGCACCTGATGTGCGTGAATGGGCTGCTCGCCATAGTTTTTTACATATGCGCTCAGTTTCAGCGTTGCATGTTCATGGTTGGCGTCCAGAATCGTCCTGACAGAATAGTCGGTTAATACCACTTTGGGCAAAAGCAGCAGATCCACATCGCGGAAAATGCCCGAAAGCCGCCAGTAATCCTGGTCCTCCAAGTAGCTGCCATCCGACCAGTTGATCACCTCCACCGCGAGGTTGTTTACACCCACCTTCACATCCTCCGTCACATCGAACTCGAATGGAGTCATGCCATCCTCGTGATACCCTATCGCGACGCCGTTCAGCCATACGTAGCAAGCCGATTGTACGCCTCCGAAATGCAGGAACACCTGTTTATCCTTTAAATCCTGCGAAACAGTAAAGGTTGTGCGGTACATACCCACGGCATTGGTATCCGCGGTAATGCGCGGCGGCGTGGCTTTGAACGGGTGTTTGATATTGCTGAAAATCGGGCGGTCGTACTTGCGCCCCTCGCGTGCACCTACGATCTGCCAGTTGGACGGTACGGGGATATTGTCCCAGCCCGCATCGGC
This sequence comes from Dyadobacter sp. BE31, assembly GCF_031457695.1. Classification (NCBI taxonomy): domain Bacteria; kingdom Pseudomonadati; phylum Bacteroidota; class Cytophagia; order Cytophagales; family Spirosomataceae; genus Dyadobacter; species Dyadobacter sp. BE31. Next base: position 1,741,632 of record NZ_JAVDXA010000001.1, on the reverse strand, counting down.
GATTTTGGGGTCATAGAAATTCAGTTGCGCTTTCGAGGGATGCTGCGCCCATTTGAACTTCCAGGTGCCATTCAGCGACTGCACGAACGGGCCTTTTCTGTCCATGGCCAATGCCGCTTTTTCCGTAGCGTAAGGGAAGAAATCGGCACGGGGTTTTTCGGTATTGATACTGATTACTTGTGGGTCCTGCCACTCGGGAATGGCCTGGGCCTGAACGTTCCGGTTCAGAATTTGTAGTAAAAAAAGCAGTATCGGAAGTCCGCGAAGGGTAGAAAATTGCATATTACTTTCTGTGGTAACATTCGGGCGGTGCTTTGTTTGAAAGGGAGAAAGCACGCGTTTTTATTTTGGAGGTTAAAATTAGGGATAATCAAAAAGAAACGGACGCAAAACCGGGGTACCATGAAGTTTTATTTGAAGAATGCCTTTATTTTGCCTCCACATGTAAATTCTCTGCTATGCTGTTAGCCGTCGACCTTGGCAATACCGACACTGTTTTCGGGCTTCATGATTCCGGTAACTGGGAGCACATCTGGCGGATGCGCTCGCTGGTGCAGGAAAACGAGGCACATTACGAGTCGAAGCTCCGGCTGCATTTCCTGGAAGCGGGTTTGTGGTTCGGGGATGTGGAAACGGTGGTACTGAGCAGCGTCGTTCCGGCGCTCACACCTGTGCTGCTGAGAGTGCTCCGGTCGCTGTTCGGCGATGGCGTGATTGTGGTCGGGCCGGAAATTTACCCTGCATTGTCCATCGAAATCGACCATCCGCATGAAATCGGCGCGGACCTGATCGCCAATGCGGTGGCGGTGTCGACGCGGTATAAAGAAAATTGCGTAGTCGTCGATTTTGGTACTGCATTGACATTTACGACTGTTTCCAAAGATAGCAAAATCCTGGGCGTAGCCATATTGCCGGGTTTGATCACCGCGGTGAAAGCTTTGTTTGCCAACACGGCACAATTGCCGGAAGTACCATTGCAGCTCCCGCCATCGGCTATCGGTAAAAACACCGTCGAGGCCATTCAGGCGGGTATTCTGCTGGGTTATGAAGGATTGGTCAAATCGCTGGTGGGCCGCATTCGTGCGGAGTTGGGCGGGGAGTGCATTGCCGTCGCAACGGGCGGTTTGTCTTCGATCATCGACACTCTGCGCGATGAATTCACTGAAATCGACAGAAAGTTAACGCTCGATGGCCTTCGTATTATCGGCGAGAGTCTCAGGGCTTAGTTTTGAAATATCCTTCTTCTATCAAAGACAAATCCAGAACCGGTTGATTGTACAAATACGCCCAACAATCAATGACCACCTCCTGACCACACCTGACAGGCACTACTTTCCTGACATACAAACTCGCCGCTTCATCTTCCAGAACATCTTCATATTCATCGAGTTCTTCAAATACTTCAAGGGAGTTTAGCTGGTAAATTTCCCCGTGTACGCGCGTAGGCGCATCGGGCTCGTACAGTGCGCCCGGGTACCATTCCACGCGAAACAATTTTCCATTGAAATACCCTTTTCCTATATAGTTTGAAGACAACCGGAGCTTCCGCGCGTAGGGGTTGTCAAAACCCTGCATCAAAGTGCCGTAAGTGAATAAACTATATAACTTTTCCATTCTGCTGCCAGAAGATCAGAAATTCCGCTAAATGCAGAACTGTATTTTTCTTATATTTACATGTAAGCTTCTTCATTATACTAATATACCGTTATGTACGAAAAGAATCTTGGTACAAAACAAAAAGCACTACGGATCAACCTCGACCGCCGGATCTACGGATCGTTTGCGGAAATCGGGGCGGGTCAGGAAACGGCGGCTTACTTTTTCAAAGCCGGCGGCGCATCCGGAACCATCGCTAAAACGATGTCGGCCTACGACATGACGTTCAGCGACGCGATATATGGGACAGAAGAAGGCGGAAGGTACGTGGTAGAATCCCGATTGATGAAAATGCTGAACCGCGAGTACAATCTCGTAGAAAAACGGCTTTCAGAAAAACGGGGTGTGGACAGCACCTTTTTTGCCTTTGCGAACACAGTTGTAGCCCTCAATTTTCAAAAAACAAACGAATCACACGGCTGGATCGGTCTGCAATTCCAGCTCACACCCATGGGCCCGACGAACTACGTCGTGATCCACGTGCGGATGCGCGATGATGAGAACATCCTGCAACAGCAGGCTTTGGGCATTATTGGTGTAAACCTGATTTACGGTTGCTATTACTACTATAAATCGCCCGAAATCCTGCTCATGTCGCTCATGGACGATCTGACGATCGATCGCATTGAAATTGACATGGTGCGTTTCAGCGGGCCCGATTTTGCCAAAGTCGATAACCGCCTCATGAGCCTGCGGCTGGTGAAGAATGGCTTTACCGACGCGGCATTGTTCGGCAGCGACGGCGGCGTTTTGCAGCCTTCCGAGGCATTGTACAAGAAGCACATTCTCATGATGCGCGGCCGCCTGCGTCCGATCACGAATGTGCATATAGACCTGATCAGCAACGGTCAGCGGCAGTTCCTGGCCGAGGAAGATGTGGATGAATCCAAAGTGGTGCTCATTTCGGAGCTCACGCTGCATAACCTCAAAGCCGGAGACCGCGACATCGACGAAAAGGACTTCCTCGACCGCGTCGATATTCTTTGCTCGCTGGGGCATATGGTAATGATCTCCAACCATCATGAATATTACCGGTTGGTGGCGTACCTGTCGAGACTGACAAAGCTGAAATCCGGCCTGCTCCTTGGCAGCCCCAATTTGCAGGACATTTTCGAAGAAAAGCATTACCAGTTCCTGCAAGGGGGTATTCTCGAATCGTTCGCGACGCTGTTCAGCCGGAAGGTGAAATTGTACATTTATCCTACATTGCAACCCGACGGTTCGGTTTACAGCTGTGAGAATTTCCGCGTACCGGATCACTTGCGGCCATTATTCCAGTATCTGATCGTGAACGACAAGATAGAGGATATTAAGAATTACAATACCGAGCATATGCACATCACTACCGACTCAGTGCTTGAAATGATCAAGCGCGGTGAGCCCGGTTGGGAAAAGCTTGTGCCGGAGAATGTGGCGCAGATTATTAAGGAGAAAGCGCTGTTCGGGCTTCCTAGTGAAAATAATTATGTGGATACGGTGAAGCAGATTCACCAGGCTGTGGGGAATTTGTAATAGCATTTAAAATGCCACCGCAGCGGCAGACCGTGAAGGCACGAATGTTACTCGAATACGTTTCGTGAATATTCGTGCCTTCGTGGCATTAAGAAATAGTCCTTCTTAGCTTTTGGATATAAAATCCCCCTTATGTCCAAAATCCTAACTCCGCCAACCACGTTCGTGGGTAGGCTCAAATACCTCGGTCCCGGTTTCATTCTTTCTGCTGCTATCGTCGGCTCTGGCGAACTTATCGCCACCACCGCATTAGGTGCCAAAGCCGGTTTCGTCATGTTCTGGCTGATCATCCTCAGTTGCCTTGTCAAAGTCGCATTGCAGCTGGAATTTGGCAAGAATGCCATTTACACCGGTACCTTCATCATGCACAACTTCAACAACCTGCCCGGGTTGCGGCTTGGCAAGGCACATTGGAGCATTTGGCTGTGGCTTTCATTACAGGGATTGAAATTGCTGCAAGTTGGCGGCATCGTCGGGGGCGTTGCTATTGTGCTCCATATGGCCTTCCCGCTGATTTCGGTGAATTTTTGGGCGATCATTTCCGTGCTGATCACTTCATTTTGGGTTTATAAGGGTAACTATGGTCCGGTCGAGAAAGGCTCGCTCGTAATGATCATTCTCTTTACGGCCGTCATTCTCATATCCGTTATTTCCCTTCAATGGACGCAATACGCCATCACCTGGCCGCAATTTGAAAGCGGCTTGCAATTTTCGCTTCCCACAGCGTTAGTCGCGACGGCCTTCGGGGCATTCGGCATCACGGGCGTTGGTGGTGATGAAATCATGTATTACAATTACTGGTGCATCGAGAAAGGGTACGCAGCTTACACCGGCCCGAACGACGGTTCGAAAGAATGGTCCGAGCGCGCCAAAGGCTGGTTTCAGGTGATGTACCTCGATGCGGTGCTGTCGATGGTGGTCTATACTATTGTAACGGCTGCATTTTATCTTCTGGGAGCCGCTGTATTGCACACGGGCGGTGCAGTGCCGGAAGGTTACCAGATGGTTGAGACGCTATCCCGCATTTTTACGGAAACGCTGGGCCCATGGGCCAAGAATATCTTTCTGGTAGGCGCATTCTTCGTGCTCTATTCTACATTGTTCACAGCCACGGCGAGCTGGGCGAGGGTTTGGGGTGATGCATTCGGGCAGATCGGCTGGATGAACTTCGGCTCGGAGCAGGAGCAAAAGCGGAGCATCGGCATAATGTCGTGGGTACTGCCTATTGCCTGGTGTTTGCTATTTCTCTTTTTTCAGGCGCCGGTGAGGATGGTCATACTCGGCGGCATTGCTACATCGGTGCTGCTGTTGCTGGTGGTATATGTGTCGCTCGTGTTCCGTTATCGCAACTTGCCCATTGCTTTGAAACCCTCCGTTTTATATGATGTATTTTTCTGGATCAGCGTGCTTTCAATCCTGTTTGTGAGCGGGTATGGTATTGTTCAAATTATTTAGGGAAGAATAGTACTTAATTTTAAATGAGTAGTACTTTTTGATAGCGAACGAATAGGGGAGTTACTTCTCATTTTCGTCTAACTGATTGCCGGTCAGGTAAAATGCATTCATTTCGAAATCCTAAATTCTTTCATATGGACAAACCAAACGAAGTATCGAGAAGAAACTTTATTAAGAACACCACGGGAGCCGCCGTAGCGCTTTCTATCCCGGCCATTATTCCCGCAAGCGCATTCGGCGCGAACGACCGCGTGCGCGTAGCGGTACTAGGCGTGAATGGGCGCGGACAGAGCCATATTTCCGGTTTCAATGCGCTGAGCAATGTAGAAGTCGCTACCCTCTGCGATCCGGACAACAACATTTTGCAGAAACGTGCGCAGGAATTCGAGCAGAAAACGGGTAAGAAGGTTAAGACGGAAAACGATCTTCGTAAGGTTTTTGATGATAAAACTATTGACGCAGTGAGCATCGCTACGCCGAACCACTGGCACGCATTAGCCGCCATTTGGGCGTGTCAAGCAGGCAAAGATGTGTACGTAGAAAAACCCGGCTCACACAACCTCCACGAAGGCCGCAAACTCGTGGAGGCAGCCCATAAATACAAAAGGGTGGTGCAGCATGGCGTACAGCTCCGCAGCTCGGAGGCATTAAAGGAAGCGGTGAAGCATCTCCGGGATGGCTTAATTGGCAATGTTTATATGGCAAGAGGCCTCGTTTACAAATGGCGGCCAGATATCGGTGATAAAGGTACCGAGCCCGTACCCGCAGGTCTCAACTACGACCTCTGGACCGGCCCGGCAGAAATGAAGCCATTCTCCCGCAATTACGTGCATTACGACTGGCACTGGCATTGGAACTACGGCAACGGCGACATCGGCAACCAGGGTATCCACGAAACCGACATGTGCATGTGGGGCCTTGGCGTGGAAAGCTTCCCGGATAAGATCACGTCCTCGGGCGGCAAATTCCTCTGGAACGACGCCAAAGAAACCCCGGAAGTGCTTAGTTCTTCATTTGTGTATACCAAAGAAAAGAAGATCATTGAATTCGAAGTGCGTCCGTGGATGACGAACGACGAGGGCGGCGTGGGTATAGGCAACATCTTCTACGGCTCAGAAGGTTATATGGTGGTGAAGGGGTACGATTATTACGAAACCTTTCTCGGCAAAGACAAAAAGGCCGGCCCTTCGCGCAAAGCCGGCGGCGATCACTATAAAAACTTCATCGACGCGGCGATAGCCAAAGATCCGAAGTTGCTCAATGGCCCTGTTGAAACGGCGCATTTGTCTTCGGGCCTGGCGCATTTGGGTAATATTGCCTACCGCGTCGGCCGTGCACTTACTTTTGATAACAAAACGGAGAAGTTTGTAGGCGATGAGGAGGCTAACAAGCTGCTGACAAGAAAATACCGCTCGCCGTACGCGCTGCCGCAGGTGGTATAGGCGCAGCATCGGAGTGATTTAATAATTGTTCATCGAAAAGTTCTCTTTATGAGAACTTTTCTTATATTCACACACTTGTATGAAAGTACATTTGATTAGAAAAGAAAGCATTGCGGGATTTGTTGCGGATCACGCAAGAAGTGCATCTTCATTTGATGATTGGCTTGGCAAGCTAAAAGGTGCAAATTGGCGATCGCCCGGAGATATCCGGGAAAATTACCCGACAGTCGATTTCCTTGGAAATGGATGTCCTCGCGTGGTATTCGATATCGGCGGCAACAATTACCGCATGGTTTGTAAATATGCATTTGGCAAGAGCTTTGTGCGCTTATATGTAAGCTGGATTGGCACTCATGCTGAGTACACGAATTTATGTAAACGCGGACGGCAATATTCTATAAATCAATTCTGACATGGGAGAGCTGAAATACAAGGTCATTAAGACCAGGGAACAATATTACGAGTATTGTAATGAGTTGGAAAGATTGGATGATTCGGGAGAATCCGAAGGCAAATATCAGGACGAAGCTGAGCTTTTGATGGTGCTCATCGAACACTACGATGCAGAGCACACGATCTTCAAGGGCGAGTTCGATCCTGTTGAGTTGCTCAAATCACTTATGAAGGACCATAAGATGAAGGCCAAGGATATCGCCGAGTTGCTGAATGTCAGCAAAGGATATGTATCCGAAATTCTTAACTATAAGAAAGGGATGTCGAAAGAAGTGATCCGCAAGCTGGCCACGCGTTTTGCGATGAGGCAGGAGGCATTCAACCGCCCTTATCGTTTGGAGGGAGAGAGAATGATGGAGGAAGAGGAGGACGCCGTAGCGCAGGAAGCCGTACATTCATAATGACACAATGTAATCACATTAATCACACTTTACTTATGAATCACTATCAGGAAATCACACGCTATCTCGACAATGCGCGGGAAATTTTGAGTACGAAGGCTAAGAAGGAAGGCCAGGAGTATAAAGACATTAAATACGTTCAAATGGCGTCAGGAACTGCTTATAACGCGGCCTTGATGATTGCTGACGAATATTTGAGAAAGAAGGAGGGAACGAAATTTTCGAAGCCTCAGAGTATCGACGAGTACAGAATTCGTCTTCGTAAACACAACCGGACAATGCTATCCTATTTGAATGAGGCGTATGACACATTGCATTTGGCTGGTTACTACCACGGAACCCCATCTGTAAGGACAATCAAAGACGGCCTGGATGCCACACAAAAAATGCTGGCAATGGTGGCTTAGTAACTTAAAACAAGTTAAAAAAAAAACGGCCGACAGGAATTACCTGCCGACCATTTGCGTATCTATTGCGGCGCTATTTAGAGCGTCGTAAAATCAAATGATTCCAAATATTTCGTCGTGAAATTGCCGGATTTAAACCCAGGATCGTCCATCAGTTTGATATGGAACGGGATCGTAGTTTTAATCCCTTCAATCACAAATTCCTGCAACGCGCGCTTCATGCGTGTAAGTACCTCCTCGCGCGACTGGCCACTCACGATTAGTTTCGCGATCATCGAGTCGTAATTTGGCGGTACGGTGTAGCCGCTGTACACGTGGCTGTCGATGCGCACACCGTGACCGCCGGGGAAATGCAGGTTGGTGATTTTACCCGCTGCCGGACGGAATCCGTTTGAAGGATCTTCCGCATTGATACGGCACTCCATCGCGTAGAGCTTTGGCGTGTAGTTCTTTCCGGAGATAGGCTCGCCCGCCGCTACTTTGATTTGCTCCTTAATGAGGTCAAAATCAGTAACTTCTTCGGTGATGGGGTGCTCTACCTGGATACGGGTATTCATTTCCATGAAGTAGAAGTCGCCGTGCTTGTCGACCAGGAACTCGATGGTACCGGCACCTTCGTAACCGATGGCCTGAGCGCCTTTGATGGCCGCAGCACCCATTTTCTCACGCAATTCAGGCGTGATGATCGGGGATGGCGTTTCTTCTACCAGTTTCTGGTGACGACGCTGAATTGAGCAGTCGCGTTCCGAAAGGTGGCATACTTTACCGAACTGGTCGCCGATGATCTGGATTTCGATGTGACGAGGCTCTTCCACGAATTTTTCGAGGTACAAACCGTCGTTTCCGAATGCAGCCGCAGATTCCGTACGTGCGTCGTTCCACGCTTTTTCGAATTCTTCGGGCTTGTTGATCACTCGCATACCGCGTCCGCCGCCACCTGCTGTTGCTTTCACGATTACAGGGTAGCCGATGCCTTCCGCGAGTTCTTTACCTTGCTCCAAAGATTCGAGCAAGCCTTCCGAGCCCGGCACAACCGGTACGCCGGCTGCGATCATCGTCGCTTTCGCAGTAGCCTTGTCGCCCATTCCGTTGATTTGGGCAGCAGTAGCGCCGATGAATTTAATGCCGTAATCCGCACAGATTTGCGAAAATTCGGCGTTTTCCGACAAGAATCCGTAACCCGGGTGAATCGCGTCCGCGCCGGTTACTTCCGCTGCCGAAATGATATTCTGGATGCTCAGGTACGATTGCCTGCTGGGCGGAGGGCCGATACAAACGGCCTCGTCGGCAAACCGTACGTGAAGGCTGTCGCGATCGGCTGTCGAGTATACCGCGACAGTCTTAATGCCCATTTCACGACAGGTCCTGATTACACGCAGGGCGATTTCGCCCCGGTTAGCAATGAGTATCTTTTTAAACATGTAATTCAGTGAGTTTTCGTTCGCTGCATTATGCAGGTTCAACCAGGAACAATGGCTGGTCGAATTCTACCGGAGTTGCGTTTTCAACCAGGATCTTCACGATTTTACCTGATACTTCGGATTCGATTTCGTTGAACAATTTCATCGCCTCGATCACGCAAACTACTTTTCCGGGTTTGATCTCATCACCGATGTTAGCGAATGCCGGTGTTTCGGGGCTCGATGCACGGTAGAATGTACCGATCATCGGGGATTTAATGGTAATGAGGTTCGAAGAAGCTGGTTCTTTGGAAACCGCTGGCTCGGCGGGAGCAACCGGTGCAGCTGCTGCGGGTGCCGCAGGAGCGATTGCAGGCGCAGGTGCCGCAACTTGTGCCGGCGTATAGGCTACTACCGGTGCAGTGGCAAAGCGTTTTACCTTGATTTTCAGGTCTGCCGTTTCAATATTCACTTCATCAAGTCCCGACTGGGCAATGAAGTCAATCAGTTTTTGGATTTCTCTGGTTTCCATTTAATTAAGATTTAACTCTTTCTACGTATTCGTATGTGCGTGTGTCAACTTTGATTTTTTCACCTTCGTCGATGAAAAGAGGTACCATGATGCGTGCACCGGTTTCTACTTCAATCGCTTTCTTCGGAGAGTTGGCGGTATCGCCTTTCAATCCCGGCTCCGAGTAAGTTACTACCAATTCCACGAAAGGAGGAAGTTCGCAAGTCAGCGCTGCATCGTTTTCAGTATTGATCAGGATCTCAACCTCTTGTCCTTCTTTCATAAGGTCGGCGTTGGTCACCAGTTTTTCGTCGATCAACACCTGGTCGAATGTCTCGGAGTTCATGAAGTTGTAGCCAACCTCATCTTTATATAGAAACTGGAACTTGTGTCTCTCCACGCGTACGGGCGTAATGCCTGCGCCTGACGAGAATGTGTTGTCCAGTACTTTGCCGCTAGTAAGGCTTTTCAGTTTGGTACGTACGAACGCGTTGCCTTTTCCGGGTTTCACGTGTTGGAATTCAATCACCTGAAAAAGATCATGGTTGAAATGGATCACCAAACCGTTACGCAAATCTGCAGTAGTTGCCATTTTTATGCTAATGAATTGTATGATAATGCTTTATTTAAATCACATGCCTACGCTCCGATACCCCATTTGAGGTACATTGCGCCCCAGGTAAAGCCTCCACCAAAAGCGGCCAGTATCAGATTATCGCCTTTTTTAAGTTGTGATTCGTAGTCCCACAAGCAAAGCGGAATCGTCGCCGCTGTGGTATTGCCGTATTTGTGAATGTTCATCATGACCTTGTCCATTCCCACGCCCATCCGATTGGCGGTTGCCTCGATGATCCGGCGGTTGGCCTGGTGTGGCACGAGCCATGCTACGTTATCGCTGTTCAGGCCGTTGCGCTCCATAATATCGGCGGCGATGTCGGCCATGTTGGTTACAGCAAATTTGAAAACCTGCGCACCATCCTGATAAACGTAATGCAGCCTGTTATCTACCGTTTCATGGGTAGGCGGGTAACGGCTTCCTCCGGCTTTCTGATTGAGGTAAGGATAACCTGCCCCATCAGATTTGATGATTGAATCCAGGATACCGTTTCCGGACGTGTCCGGTTCGAGGAGTACCGCCCCGGCGCCGTCGCCGAAGAGGATACAAGTCTTACGGTCGGTGTAGTCCACGATCGCGGACATTTTATCCGCCCCTACGACGATCACCTTTTTATATTTTCCGGTCTCGATGAATTGCGAGCCGAGTGTCAATGCATAAATAAAACCCGAGCAGGCAGCCTGGATGTCGAAGCTTCCGATATTACGGATGCCGACCATGTCGCAGATGAGGTTAGCTGTGCAGGGGAAAACAAAATCGGGTGTGGTAGTAGCGCAAATGAGCAGGTCAACTTCTTCGGGGCGTGTATTGGTTTTGGCGAGCAATCCCTTTACAGCCTCCGCACCCATATGTGAACTTCCTAAACCTTCGCCTTTCAGAATACGCCTTTCTTTGATACCTGTGCGGCTAACGATCCATTCATCGTTTGTCGCAACCATTGTTTCCAATTCTGCATTAGTCAACACATAATCAGGCACATAACCTTGTATTCCTGTTATAGAGGCTTTAATATGGGTCATGATAAATCAACTATTCAAAATCCGAATAGATTTGGTAAAAAGGGACAGTTTCAGTTTTTTCATAGTCATGTGGTTGTCAGCATCCGTCGTTAGCTCAATGCCTGGGCGATGTGCAGGTACGCTTTGGATTTCACCTGCTTGTAAGCCCAGTCAACCATATTTTTGATGGCCAGAGGTGTCGACACCCCGTGCGCGATCATCACATTTCCATTCACCCCGATAATGGGACTGCCTCCGATGGACTCGTAGTTCGTTTGGTCGATAAAATCGTCCTGGAAACCTCTTTTCTTCGAAATCTCATACAGAGACTCTCCGAGTTTAAACAAAATATTGCCGGTAAAGCCGTCGGTAACGATCACGTCGGCCTTGTTAATGAAGAGATCTTTCCCTTCTATATTTCCGATAAAATTGATTCGCTTGTTTTGTTTCAGCAGGGGATAGGTGGCCTGCGAAGTAAGGGAGCCTTTTTGCTCTTCTTCCCCGATATTCATCAGCGCAACCCGCGGCTTCTCGATCTGGAAAGTATGCTGGGCGAAAATCGAGCCGATTTCACCAAACTGAGAAAGGACCTCCGGCTTGCAATCGGCGTTGGCACCGATGTCGAGCATTACGGCATATCCTCCTCCTACCTGCGGCACGAGTCCTGCGATGGCTGGGCGAAGAATGCCTTCAATGGCTTTAATGCTGAAAAGGGCGCCCACGTGCATGGCACCTGTATTTCCTGCGCTGCAGAATATATCTACCTCTTTTTCTTTCAGAAGCTTGAAACCCACGCCAATGCTGGAATTGGGCTTTTGAGAAAGGGCTTTGGTAGGATGTTCCCCCATCTCGATTACATCTTCTGCGTGAACGACGTCAACATTAGTAGGAGTGAAATTGTGCTGGTTGAAAATCTCCCAGATCACGTTTTCACGGCCAATTAAAACGATTCTCGCCTCGGATGGTAGCTCAGAAGAGGCTTGAATGACCCCTTCAACAATTGCTTGCGGAGCTAAATCTCCCCCCATAGCATCTACCGCAATTTTCATTTACACGCTGTTATTTTGACAAATAAGTTAGAAACCGAAGGTGTAAATTTAGCAGATGTGCCGCAGTAAAAAAGAATTTCGCAACAACTTTTATAGGGCTGCTGCGAAATTGAATTGCTCATCGACTGAAACTAAACCGTTTTAGTATAGTTCTCAACTACAACTTTACCTCTGTAAACCAGGTTGCCTTCGTGTACGTGTGCACGGTGCAATTGGTGGATTTCTCCGGTTGTAGCATCAGTTCCCAACTGCTTTCCGGTAAGGAAATCGTGCGCTCTGCGTGAATCGCGACGGGTGCTGGAATGTCTCCGCTTAGGATGTGCCATGATATTTTTGGTCTATTGTTATTTACTATTTTATAATCTGAGCTGTTGTGCTCTATCTTTTTATCCGTCAGCTGAAGCAGACGGCAAATTGATTCTTTTTTGTTGCCTTTTAATCCTTTGCAGTTGATTTTAATCAACTGATCCAAAGAGAAAGCTTTTATTTTTTCAAATTCTTCAAGGCTTCCCAGCGAGGATCGATTTTTTCTTCATCCTCTCCTTCTTCCCCTTCCTCCGTTTCTCCTCCCGAAGTATACACCAGCGTTCCTTCTTCCTCATCATCCTCCAAATCGAACTCGTCTACCTCTGTCCGCAGGCTCGGGTGGAGCTTTTTCACGGGTAACGACAACGCGATGAAATCAAAAATGTAACGCGCTACGTTGATCCTGTTGGTATTACGGCTGATGATCTCGATCTCTTCCGTGAGTTCCTCATTGTGATCGCCGAACTTCAGTATAATGCGTTCGTCGGAATCAACCGGTTCTTCGAACGTTTCGAGGCTGCGGTCACAAGTCAGGGTTACGCTTCCTGTTGTGTGAAAACGAAGCTGGATCATCGTCGCCGATTTGCTGAGGACCACGTGCGTTTTGAAGTGCCCGTGCTCGATCAGATCCTGCTCCATTTCCTCAAAAAAAGCGTCGCCAGACTCCATATCATAGTCATACTGTTTGTCTTCCAAACCGTAAATGTCTATGTTGTATTTACTTAGCTCGTTCACTTTTTCTGTCAAAAGGAGTGCAAAGGTAATGTGTTTCAGTTTAATAAAAAACATTGGGCCGGAAAATTGTTGCCCGCCCGCCGCTATTCTTTGGTGTTATCAGATTTTCCGTGCCGGATTACCAAAATAGGTGGCACCAGCCGGTACATTCTCGACCACTACCGATCCCGCACCGATCCGCGCATTCTTGCCGACCTGAATACCCGCCACGATCACCGCACCGGAGCCGATGAATACGCCGTCTGCCAATGTCACGCGGTCGTTCACGATGGCGCCCGCGCCGATGGTTACGAAGTCACCCACAATAGCCGACGTGTCGATGATCGCACCCGTTTGCACGAGGCAATGATGGCCGACAACCGTGCGTGCGCCGATGGTGGCGCGTGCTGCAATGAGGTTACCATGCCCGATCGACGCCATGCCGGAGATTACCGCGCTGTCGTGGATCGCATTCACGGGCATATTCTTATACTCCTCGTTCAGTGATTCTACCAGGCGTTCCCGTACCGAGCGCTCGCCGATCGCGATGAATGCCTCGCATTTAGAGCCTATTATATTAAGGTAATTCGTGTCGTCGGTATTGCCGAGCACGCTCACTTCGCCGAACTCCTTGCCATGCAGCTCGGCGTGGTCGTCGAGGAAGCCGTACACGAGTACATTGTTTCTTCTGAAAATATCAAGGGCCTGCATACCGAGGTCGCCGGCGCCGAAGATTAATACGGGGTTTTCCATAATTGATGTTGCTATTGAATAAAAAGTCTTCATCCGAATGGTTAGTTCAAATGAAGACTTAAAAATTTAGGCCTGAATGCAATGCTTACAGGAATGTTACCCTGAAAACAAACGGGCTGCCGTAGGGCGACAGGTTCTGACCGCTGTATTTATCGATCTGGCTGTCGTAGCTGAAATTATACAGCGCCGTCAAATGCACCGCTTTGATAAATTTCCCGCCGATGGGCTGTGAATATGATGCCCCTGCCATAGGCGAACCCAGCCAATGCCGCTTCTGGTAAGATCCTTCAACATTCAATGCCTCGAACTCGCCGATGATATTGACAGGCGGAATTACATTATACATCATGAATGCACGGCCACCATAATAAGCGGTGTTGATATCATAATACTTATAGCGGAAATACATAATCGTCGCACCCACACCGCCCACGAGCTTTTCGGTGAGCTCATATCCCGCCATTGGCGAAAGGTTGATGTTCGTAACACTTCCAAGGCTCAGCCCGAAACTGCCGCCGAGGCGCAGCCTTTCGATGAACTTTTTGTCTTCGAAATCGGCCAGTTTCTTTTTCTCAGCCAGTACGGGTTTCTGATCTTGTGGTTTTCTTTCAACGGGAGGTATTTCCTTTCTTTCCGGCTGATCCTTCCGAAGCGAATCGGGGCGGTAGTATTCGTCGTTCTGCGCCATTAGCGAAGGACTTGTCAAAACCGCCAGGAGAAACAGGAATGGCAGGAGAATTTTACTTTTCATGTTAAAATCGTTTATTTTAGAATGTTGTAACTGGTAACGTAGGACTATCTGATTTTTGTCTACCGATACTGCGCTTCCGGCCCCTCTTAACACCACGCGTTTCGTATATGCTTTATCACATTTCGGTTCCTGACCCACAAACCCGTTTTCTTGACATTACCTATACCATCCCCGAAATCAATAGCGAACAGATCGAAATCCAACTGCCGGCCTGGCGCCCGGGGCGGTATGAGCTTCAAAACTTCGCCAAAAATATTCAATTTATCGAAGCGACCTCACCCGCTGGTCACAAACTGGCCCTTCATAAGGTAACCAAAGACCGATGGCGGGTTGGAACGGCCGGCCAAAACGAGGTGCGCATTCATTATACCTACTACGCATCCATTCAGAATGCGGGCAGCAGCTATGTAGATGAGGAATTGTGGTATCTCAACTTCATCAACTTCTGCATGTATACAGAGGGCAGAATCTCTGAGCCTTACCGCGTGGAGCTCGATTTGCCCGATGGCTACCAAATTGCCTGCGGATTACCCCCGGCCGGGAAAAACACATTATCGGCGAGAGATTTTTATCAATTGGTCGATAGCCCGATGCTCGCTTCGGAAACTTTGCAGAAATGCGAGTACGAAGTCCGGGGCATTCAGTTCAAAATATGGATGCACGGGAACCTGAAACCCAATTGGCGGCGTATCGAACGCGATTTCCGACGCTTTTCGCGCGAGCAGATCGGGATGATCGGAGAGTTTCCCGAAAAGGACTACCATTTCCTGAACCTGATTTTACCCAATGCATTCTACCATGGCGTGGAGCACCAGAACTCGACGATGATCGTGCTCGGACCAGACGACGAGGGCGAAGGCCTCTATTCCGACCTCCTGGGTGTGAGCTCGCATGAGCTTTTCCACGCCTGGAACATCATCCGCATTCGCCCGGCGGAGCTTTTGCCCTATGATTTTACCAAAGAAAACTACTTCCAAACCTGTTTCGTGGCCGAAGGCTGCACGACCTATTATGGCGACCTTTTCCTGAGACGTGCCGGCGTTTTCAACGACGATGCTTATGTGAAGGAATTGCAGGTGTATATGAAGCGCCATTTCGAAAGCAGCGCCCATGCGGCGCAGTCGCTCGCGGAATCGTCGTTCGACCTTTGGCTGGATGGTTACGAAAAAGGCATTCCGAACCGGAAAGTGTCGGTGTACCACAAAGGCGCATTGGTAGCGCTCATTCTGGATTTGTATTTAAGGAAGAAAACCAACCATGCCCAGTCGCTGGACGATGTGATGAGGCTGTTATGGGTGCGTTTCGGCAAGCCATTTGTCGGTTATACGCTCGAAGACTACATCAGCATCGTAGAAGAAGTAGCCGGCGAGTCACTGGAATGGTATTGGAATGAATGCATTTTCAGCGCTACCCCGCTCGAAGACCGCCTGAACGAAGCACTCGCATTTGTAGGGTTACAAATGTCGGTTTTCAGCAATGGCAATGTGCAGCTGAACGTGCTCGATGATTTTAAGGCACAAGTGCAGCGGGAAAAATGGCTCGAAACGGTGCAAGTGCTGACGATCGAGGAAGAGGAGTTGGAGGATGGGGATGAGGAAGAGTAAGGGAGGACTTCGGCTGTCGGCTATCGGCCGTCGGCTTTTTATGGGATGTAGCGTGGGAATGCAGTAGTTTTGTAACATTTTTCGATAGCCGATAGCCGATAGCCGAAGTTTATCACAGTTCCGCTCTCAAAGCCTCTTCGAGTTCCCCATATTGGTACCGAAACCCCGTCTCATTCTCAATCCGCTCGTTCACCACATAATTCCCTCCTAGTACCACCGCTGCCATTTCTCCGAAAGCGAGTTTTAATGCAAATGCAGGCACATTCGGAAACCATTGCGGGCGGTGCAATACTTTGCAAATGGCTTTGGTAAGGCCTTCGTTCGTGACGGGTGGTGCTGCAACTGCATTGTAAGCCCCGTGCCAGCTTTCATTTTCCAGCGCTTCCATATATAACCGGCACATATCATCGAGGTGGATCCAAGACATCCATTGCTTTCCCGAGCCCAGCGGTGCACCCACGCCGAAGCGCGCCGGCAGTGCCATTTTGGGGATCGCGCCGCCGTCTTTGCTAATCACAATGCCGGTCCGTAGCTTGACCGTGCGGATGCCCAATGCCTCAATTTCATCGGCTGCTTTTTCCCACTCGGTGCTTACGTGCGAGAGGAAATCGTTGCCTGCGGGCGTGTTTTCAGTATTTTTGGCGTCGCCGGTGTCCTGGCCGTAGTAGCTGATGCCCGAGGCCGACACGAATGCAACCGGTTTTACAGGCTTTTCGGCGAGTTTTCGGACGATAAGGCGGATCGATTCGGTGCGGCTTTCGAGGATGGATTTTTTGCGCTCTTCCGTCCAGCGGCCTTCGCCGACATTGGTACCAGCCAAATGCACGAGAAAATGCAGGTTATCCAAAGCTCCTTCTTCGATATAGCCTTTTTTAATATCCCATTCAAAAACCTGAACCGAAAGTATATTGGCCTTTTCCCGGCTCAGGAAAGCCACTTCATAGCCCTTTTCGAGCAGCATTTGCGTCAGCCGCTTGCCGATGAGGCCCGTGCCGCCGGTAATCAGTACTTTCTTTCCCATAAATACCGGTTTTAAAAAAGTATACCATGCTAGATTTCGGGGTGCTGAGAAACGTCGCCCGGCGAGGCGTCGCCCGGCGAACCGTCGCTCGGCGAACCGTCGCGCGGCGGCTCTTGCTCGATCGCCTGCGTTACGCGTGCGACCATTTCTTCCACCGTCTCGTCGGGGCGGAAATGCATGGGCGGTTTGAACTGCACCGTCAGTCGGGTGTTCCGTTTTTTGAAACGCAATCCTTTCTTATCAAAAGCCCTTCTGAAACCATTGATCACGACCGGGATCACGATCGGGTGGTGGTCGTTGATCAAATGCCCCGTGCCTTTGCGTACAGGGGCATACGGTTTGGTGGTTCCTTGCGGAAAGCTCACCACCCAGCCGTGCTGCAGACCCATGCCGATGCGGTCCTGTGCGGAGGTGTCGAGCTGGCGCTTCACGTCTTCGCCATTGGCCCGCCAGGAACGTTCGATGGTAATAGCGCCACCCATGCTGAACACTTTGGGTAAAAAACCACCTTTCATGGTTTCGGCCGCCGCCACATAGTACATCCTCGCCCGGGGCGAAAGCAGATAAAACGGCGGGGCCATGGTGTCTTTATAGCCCCATTTGACGGCGCAAAAAATATGAAAGAATGCGATAACGTCGGCGAAATAAGTCTGGTGGTTCGAGAGGAACAGCACGCCCTGGTCGGGCAGGTCCATCAGGTTTTCGGTGCCGGTAATGCGGATCTTATTGACGGCCGTGTAACGGTAATATGTAAACCAGCCTAGTATGAAAATAAGTAATCTTTTAACAGCCAGATAGTTGCCGAAGGGGTCTTTCTCAAAAAGACCCAGGAAATCCAGTCGGGCGAGCCAGGAGGGAAGCGCGCTATATGTGATCTTTTTAAAACTCATAGTGCAGTAAATGATGTCTCATGCAATGCAGATCGGGGTTTCTTTCGTAAAAGTTTTGTACCACCCGGGTGGACCCCGGGGTTGCGGACGAAGACGTAATTTAGATAATATGCGGAGGCAAAGGAAAATATTTTTTGCCGACCACCGTCAGCCGACCGCTGACCGCCGATCACATTGGTTCGCGCTCTCGGCCGTCAGTCGTCGGTGGTCGGTGGTCGACGTCACTATTTGGCATGATTCTTTGCATATAATTGGAGAGAACATTTAATTTTGACCATCTCCTTCTAACAAGTCATTTTTCAAATTTTATGAAAATGAAATACGCATTTCGCATTCTGCCGGCTTTTGTGGCGGCTGGAATGCTCGCAGGTTGTTCCAAAAATCCGGTGACGGGCAAAAAAGAGATCGTCTTTATGTCGCAAGAGAAAGAGATCGCGCTCGGGGCCGAATCGCACCCGTCTATCGTGGCCACAATGGGCATTTATGACGACAAGAACCTGCAATCCTTCATCAACGAAAAGGGTATGGCCATGGCGAAGATTTCGCACCGCCCCGATTTGCCTTACAAGTTCTTCATTGTGGACTCGCCGGTGGTCAACGCGTTTGCAGTACCCGGCGGTTACGTATATTTTACCAGGGGAATTATGGCGCATTTCAACAATGAGGCCGAATTCGCAGGTGTACTCGGGCACGAAATCGGGCACATTACCGCACGCCACTCGGCGCGGCAGCAGACTTCCCAGATCTTCGGCCAGGTAGGCTTGGCGGCCGGGATGATCCTCTCTCCGCAGGTACGCGCGATGGGTGAGCAGGCGCAGCAGGCGCTGGGTTTGCTCTTTTTGAGTTACAGCCGCGACCACGAGACCGAATCGGACAAAATTGGGGTCGATTATTCGAGCAAAATCGGGTATGATGCCAAAGAGATGGCCGATTTCTTTGGTACACTCAAAAGAATCTCTGAAAAAGCGGGCCAGGCCATTCCTACATTCCAATCCACCCACCCCGATCCGGGCGACCGTATGCAGAAAGTGGGCAAGCTGGCTGCCGAGTACCAGGCCGCACATCCGGGCAAGTACACCGTCAACCGCGATGTGTATCTGCGCAAGATCGATGGCGTGATTTACGGCAACGACCCGCAGCAGGGTTTTGTGGAAAACAATACTTTCTATCATCCGTCGCTGAAATTCCAGTTCCCGGTACCAAGCGGCTGGCAGTATGAAAACTCGCCAATACAGTTCCAGATGGCAGCCAAGGACGGTAAATCGATGATGCTCTTCACGCTGGCGCAGGGTAAGACATTGGACGAGGCGGCCCAGGCGGTGGTAAAAAATTATGGTTTGAAAGTGATCGAGAACGATAAGGCTACCATTAATGGCAATCCGGCGTTGGTGATGGTTTCGCAGCAGGCAGAGCAGGATGCGAACGGCCAGGCGGCGGCGGCAACGGCCAATACGATACAGGTTGCCACTTGGCTTATCCAGTACGGCGGCAACATTTACGCCATTCACGGCGTGGCTTCGGCGGGTAACTTCGCTGCTAATTCAGGCCAGTTCCGCTCGGTGGCGCAGGGTTTCAAGTCGGTTTCGGACCAGAATATCCTCAACCGCCAGCCCGAACGTATCCGTATCAAAACTGCTCAGCGTGAAGCTACACTCCGGGACTTGCTGAAAGACAATAACCAGCCCGATGGTAAACTCGACGAGCTCGCGATCCTGAACGGTATTGCACTGACCGACAAGGTGACGAAAGGTACTTTGTTTAAGACATTGGGAAGGTAAGACGGACTTTTAAAATAGTGAGAGCGGCGGCACGATCGATGTCGCCGCTCTTTTTGTTCACCGTTCATCCTGACCATTCTACCATTAGTCCAGAGATCAGAAACTTTTCACATTAAAATTTGGTTGACATATCAACACAATATACCTTTGTATCATCATGAGCGCAAACATAGATAGCTGGCAGAACCTTAGAGAAGAATTGAAGAACTCCTTGCAGTTTAAACTGGGGGCCGTAACAAAGACGGTTTTCAAGAAAATGAATGCGGAGCTCGTCAATGAAGGGATACCCGTTCTGGCAGAGCAGCTGCCTATCCTGATGGTTGTATATTTCCAGGAACAGGCGCGCACCCAGCAGGACATTGCCAATATTTTGCAAAAGGATAAAGCGGGAATCCAACGCTCTGTGCAGACTTTGCATAAGGATGGTTTCCTGAAAATAGAAAGTGATATTGAGGACAAAAGAAAGAACCTGATATCGCTTACGCCGAGTGGGAAGTTCGTCTGCGAGCGTATCCAATCACTCGCGATCGCATTCAATAGCCAGATTATGGAGCATTTTACAGAGCAGGAGTGGACGACGTTCCTGGGTTATCTGGATCGCGTCGTCAAAGTAGTAGACAAATAAATTTTTTTAAATTAATAGTTGATATATCACCAGTAGAGGTATCAACTATCGATCATTAGCCACAAATAATCAACAACAGGTCAGATGAAAAGTAAATGGATAGCCGCAATCATCGCAGTCGCCGCCTCGGTGGCGCCGGGCTGGGCGCAGACGCGCCTGACGCTCAAAGATTGCATCGCCTATGGAATCAAGAATAACGGGAACGTCAAAATAGCTCAGTACAAGGAAAGTACGGCGGTGCAGCAGGGACGCGAAGCATTGGCTGGTTATTTGCCGCAAGTAGCAGGTAATGCATCGCTCGACGATAACCTGAAACTGCAATCGACTGTGTTGCCAGGGGCACTTTTTGGGGGGGAAGACCGCCGCGTGGCATTGGGTACCAAATACCAGAGTAATGCATCGGCGCAGGTGGATCAGGTGATTTTCGACCAGTCGCTGCTTGTCGGCATTCAAGCCAACAAACCGAACCAGGAGAATGCAGCCTTGAACTCGCGCAAAACGAAGGAAACGATCATCTATAATGTAGCCAATGCCTATTACCAGGTGTTTGTGACCTCTCAGCAGATCGCGCTTTTGAAGGATAACCTGGATAAAACGAGCCAGATCCTGAGCACATTGAAACTGCAACTCGATAATGGCGTGATCAAAAAGGTAGATTACGACCGCACCCAGGTGAATTTGAACAATATCAAATCCCAGCTCACATTGGCGGAAAGCAACCTTACCCTTTCTGAAAACCAGTTGAAATTCCAAATGGGGATGCCGTTGAGCGACCAGCTCGTGCTGGCAGATAATCCGCTCGACCAGCCTTTCAAAATCGTAGAGCCCGTCGCATTCGATGCTTCCAACCTCACCGATTTTAAAATACAGAACCTGAACATGGATTTACAGCAACTGGAAAAAGCACGCATTAAAGCAGGCTATTTACCCAAAGTATCGGTTTACGGCCGTTATGGCGTGCAGGCACTGGGTAACGACCTCGGAGCTTCGTGGGGCAACTGGTTCAGCTACGGTGCCATCGGTTTGAAAGTGAGTATCCCGATTTTCGACAGCTTCCGCCGCGATGCACAATACAAACAGGCCGATTTGAACCTGATGACGCAAAAAGAGCAGTTGAAACTCAATGTTCAGAACTACGAACTGCAAAACAGCAACGCATTGACTCAGCTTCAAAAAGCGAAGTCGAACCTGGCCAGCGACGAAAACAACGTGACCCTCGCCAAAGAGGTGTACGATGTCACCACACTCCAATACCGCGAAGGCACCGTACCGCTAACCGATTTGCTCAATGCGGAAACTTCGTACAAAGAGTCGCAAAGCAACTATATCAATTCCATGCTGAGTTACTACCAGGCGAAACTCGGCCTAGAACAGTCGACCGGCAGTCTCAACGATTTTTACACAGCATTACCATAGCACTTCATCAACAACAAAAATTGACCTATTCGGTCATTCACTCATTCAAAATTGAATTCCCATGAAAAGAAAACTCATCATCATCGGTTCCATCGTCATTATAGGCGTTTTGATCGGCGTCAGATTGGTTGCCAACAAGGCGAAAATCGACGAGAAGAAGAAAATGCCCGAAAATAAGAACGTAACGATTCCCGTGACGGCCATTGCCGCGCAGGAAGGCAGCGCCGATCAGCAGCTGATTCGTACCGGTAGCCTTATTCCTTTCAAAGAAGCGGAAATCATGGCTACCGCGGCCGGTAAGGTATTGGCGGTTAAATACGAGCTCGGCTCGCACGTAACGCAAGGCGCGACGATCGTGAAAGTGGATAGCAAGCTGAAAGAGCTGTCGCTCGAAGCTACCGAGCTGAATATCAATAAACTGAAAAAGGACACAGACCGCTATTCCAAATTACTGGCAGGTAATGCGGCGACCGAAATTCAGGTGAACGATACTAAATACAACTACGAAAATGCATTGAACCAGGCCGAGCAGATCAAACAACAGATCAGCGACGCGTCCATTCAGGCACCGATCAGCGGCCGCATTGTGAAGAAAAACATCGAGCCCGGCGAGTTTGTGAACGTAGGTACTTCGCTGGGGACGATCCTGGACGTCTCACGCCTGAAAGTGCAGGTGATGATCAACGAGAATGATGTGTATAAACTCAAAGAAGGCCAGCACGTACAGGTAAGCACCAGCATTTTCCCAGGTAAGAAAATCGACGGCGTGATTTCCTACATCGCTCCGCAAGGCGACGAGTCGCACAACTACCCGGTGGAAATCGTCGTGAAAAACTCTACCGAATTGAAAGCCGGTACTTTCGTGACCGTTGAATTCCAGCAAAAAAGCAGCACACAATCACTCCTCATCCCGCGCAGCGCGCTCGTGGAGAGCGTGCGTAACCCGTATGTGTACGTGGTAGAAGGCGGCGTGGCGAAACAACGCAAAATTGAGGTCGGTCGCGAAGTGGGCGACAATGTAGAGGTGTTGACAGGCCTGAAATCGGGCGAAACGGTAGTTACGACCGGCCAAATCAACCTGAGCGAAGGCGCTGCGGTTACCATTACAAAATAATCTTCATCAGCAAACTGAAAGAATTATGTCAATTACCGAAGTAGCCGTAAAGAGACCGCTCTTCGTAACCGTAGTATTCGTGGTACTGGTACTATTCGGTTTGATCAGCTACAACCAATTGTCTTACAACTTGTTGCCCAAATTCGAGGCCAATGTTGTGAGCGTCATGACCACCTATCGCGGTGCTTCTGCGGACGAGGTGGAAACGAACGTGACGAAGCATATCGAGGATGCGGTATCGGCCATTGAAGGTCTGGATCAGATCAACTCGACTTCGCAGGAAGGTGTTTCGTCAGTGATTATCCAGCTGAAACAGGGTGTTAGCGTCGATTTGGCGCAGCAGGAAGCGCAACGGAAAGTGGAACAGGCGATTTCGCTCCTGCCCGATGACGCCGATCGCCCGGTTATCAACAAGTTCTCGACCGACGAAATCCCGGTTTTGAGAATGGGTGTGACTGCGAACCTTTCGCCGTCTGAATTGTACGATTTGATTGACGACAAGCTGAAACCACAGCTTTCGAACGTGACCGGCGTGGGCCAGGTGACCATTATCGGCGGTACCGAGCGCCAGATCCAGGTGAATATCAGTCAGGTTAAATTGAAGGCCTACCATTTGTCGATCAGCCAGGTTTCGGCGGCGATCAACAATGCGAACACATCTTACCCTGCCGGCCAGGTAAAAACCCAGGAAGACCAGTTGTCTATCCGTTTCGACGCCAAGCTCACTACTGTTGCCAATCTTAGGAATGTAATTGTTGGTAAATCCTCAAACGGCGGGCAGATCTTCCTGCGTGACATTGCCGAGGTGTATGATGGCGTGGCCGATGCTACGGCAGTGAACCATATCAATGGCCGTCCGTCTGTTGCATTGCAGATTCAAAAGCAATCCGACGCGAATGCGGTGGACGTGAGCAAGCTCACCCGCGAGCGCCTTACCAGTCTTGAAAAGCAATATGAAGCACAAGGTTTGAAATTCAACATCGCTTCCGACCAATCGATTTATACATTGGCTTCGGCGAATGCGGTGGTATTCGACCTTGGCCTCGCGGTACTGATCGTGTCCGTGGTAATGCTATTGTTCCTCCACAGTTTCCGTAGCTCGATGTTCATCCTCGTGGCATTGCCGTCGTCGATGATCCCGACATTTATATTGATGAGCCTGATGGGCTTCTCCTTGAACCTGATGACGCTCATGGCGCTCTCGCTCGTGGTAGGTATCCTCGTCGATGATTCCATTGTGGTTTTGGAAAACATCAACCGCCACATGGAAATGGGCAAAAGCCGCTGGCAGGCTGCATTGGATGGCCGGGCGGAGATCGGTTTCACCGCATTGGCGATTACCCTGGTGGACGTGGTGGTATTTGTGCCGCTGGCATTGACGCAGGGCCTCATCGGTAACATCCTCCGCGAGTTCTCCCTCGTTGTCGTGTTCTCCACATTGATGAGTTTATTGGTGTCATTTACATTAACCCCATTACTCGCTTCGCGTTTTGGTAAGGTCGAAGTTTTGGATAAAAACACCCTTTGGGGCCGTTTGAACCTCGGTTTCGAAAGATTTCTGGATAATGTAAAAGAAGAGTATGGTCGGATTCTGACCTGGGTACTCGGCCACAAACGCTATATTTTCCTGCTTTCGATCTTCCTCATCGTCGGTTCGATCGCATTGGTACCGGGCGGATTCGTGGGAGCGGCATTTATGCAGCAAAGCGATCGCGGTGAGTTGAATGTGTCCATTGAACTGGCACCGACCGCATCTGTTTACCAGACTAACCAAGTAGCGCAACGGGTTGAGAAAATCCTTTTGGCAAAACCGGAGGTGACCAAAGTATTTACAAACGTCGGTTATAGCAGCACCGGTTTAGGAACTACTTCAAATAGCAACATTGCTGATTTGACTGTTCAATTGGTTGATAAGAAAGAGCGTGCGGTATCTTCCGAAGAATTCGGTCAGAATATCCAGAAGGAAATCCTGCAAATCCCGGGCGTAAAAGTGACCGTTGCACCGACCTCGATCACCGGTAATGCCAATCAGGCGCCGATCCAGGTGGCTGTGAAGGGTACCGATATGGCCGTGATCCGCAAGACCGCCGCGCAAGTGAAGGACATTGTGGCTTCCGTGCCCGGTACTTCCAACGTCGATTACTCCGTGGACGATCCGAAACCGGAAGTGGGCGTAACCCTCGACCGTGAGAAAATGGCGCAGCTCGGCATTGATGCCGCCGAAGTAGGGGCCACATTGCAAACCGCATTCCGCGGCGACGACCGTTCGAAGTTCAAACAAAATGGTAAGGAGTACGATATTATGGTCAACCTCGACCAGTTCGACCGCTCCAAAGCCGACGATATTCGCCACCTGACATTCGTGAACAGCCAGGGACAGACCTTCGAACTCTCGCAATTCGCAACCATCCGCGAAGGGATGGGTGAAAGCGTGCTGCAACGCATCGATCGTCTGTCGTCGATCACCATCAACTCGCAGGTAGTGGGCCGCCCGTCCGGTTCCATAGGTGCCGACATTCAGGCCAAAATGGCGAAAGTGAAGCTCCCCGAGGGCATTAGCATCGAATACCGCGGTGACCTGAAAAACCAGGCCGACGCATTCGGTAGCCTTGGAGTGGCATTGCTACTTGGTATCGTGCTCATCTACCTCATCATGGTGGCGCTTTACGAAAGTACCATTTACCCGTTCGTGGTACTCTTCTCGATCCCGGTAGCGCTCGTAGGGGCACTAACCGCCCTCGCACTCACGATGGAAAGCCTCACGATTTTCTCTATCGTAGGTATGATCATGCTCCTGGGTCTGGTAGCCAAAAACGCGATCTTGATCGTCGACTTCGCCAACCAGCTCAAAGAAGAAGGCTACGCATTGAAAGAAGCCCTCATCGAAGCAGGCAAGGAGCGTCTCCGCCCGATCCTGATGACCACCATCGCGATGATCGCGGGTATGCTTCCCATCGCTCTCGCATCCGGCGACGGTGCCGAGGTGAAGAATGGTATGGCATGGGTGATCATCGGTGGTTTGACGAGCTCACTTACCCTGACGCTCTTCCTCGTACCTAGCGCATATTATGTGGTGGATCGGATTAAGGAGCGATTTGCGAAACGTAAGAAACGGAAGGTGAAGGAGGAGATGGTTTTGGAGGCCTAGGTTTTTCAAACAATGGCGCACCGTGAACAAATGTTACGGTGCGCTGCACCTACAAATATCTTGGGTGCTCTGCACCTGCTACAAGTATTACGGCGCTCTGCGCCTGGACCATAAAGCCAGGCGCAGAGCGCCGTAATACTTGTAGATGAAATTAAAAAAATCGGAAGGTGCCGCGCACCGTAAGACAATCGTGGGATGGTTCGTTACACCCTCACGCTTTCAATGCGTTGGATAAAGAACACCAGCTCCCGGAAAGTCATAAAAATGTCACTAACACGCGGGTTGTACCCGGCTTCCTGTTGAAATGCCATTGCATCGCTGTAAATGCACCAGAGATGGTCGAGCATTTCGGTAGGGGTGCCTGCGTTTAAAAGTTCTTTTACTTGCCTGCCATAAGCGAGGCATACCGAATCCTCGGATTCGGTAGTGTGTGATGAAGGTGTCATTACTTTACAATTTTTAGGTTGAAAAATAATGCCCTGCCTAAGGTGACCTAACGTATGTAACTACGTTCAGGGGGCTTTCGCCGCACCCACACCATCGCAGGGCAATGCTAGCAAGATTCTTCATTGTGTTACAAGTTTTTAGGTGAGTGTAAATTGGGGAGCGAGTGGAAAGAATGCAAGTAATTTCGCTATGAGTTTTCCTGCGGTAATGGAGAGGCAATAATTGAATATATCTAATGATCAGAGTTTGCTTACGAGGGTATATCTTAGTGGAGATCAATTATTCTTTCGCGCATGGCAATCGCAATTTCTATTGTTTCATTGTTAATCTCAGCTCTAACGTTTTAGGTGAGAGATTGCAAAAACGCAGTCCTTTTTGATTGGGCTCCAAATATGGGAGAATATATTTCAAGGGTAGGCAATTACAGTACCGAGCAAGCAGATTTAGGTAATCGTAAAGGCTAGAATCAAAACTCAATCAGCTCAATCACCTCGCATTCTCCAACACTTTTGTTGCCTTCCTTAAAATACTCAATTGTTCCGAGTTTCAAATACTCCTTATGGTAAGGGATAAAATCTTTGTTAACTATCCACATTGTAGCAGTCCCAGACATGGGTGCAAATTCCGATCCGTCAAGAATACGACCTTCTTCATCTTCGAACTCGGGCCAGATCATGTAGATTGAGTGTTTGAACTTGCCGTCGTTCTTGTAGTGAAAATCGCATCTATAATGTTGGGATGCGGGATTATACCTCCCACCTTCTTCGTAGGAAAAAAGCCGGTATTTTACCCGGAAATTGGGTTTGCGGTTAAAACTGATTTCGTAGGGCTGAAATTCCGGCATTGGAAATGAGTATTTTAATTAACGGAGATCTTTGAAGCCGGGTTATGTTTATTAGCAGCTTTCCTCCTCTTAGGTTTAACGTCCGCTTGCATCTGCGATGCCTCCGCTTTCAAAATCTGTTCAATCGTTTCGAACTGAATAATGGGCGCCTTTCCAACAAACAATGCCAGTTCAATCAATTTGGAAATCGTGAAGTTGAAATTTCCATTCAGAATCTGAGATACGTAGGAAGGAGAGACATTCAGTTTCTCTGCCACCTGCTTTTGGGTCAGATTGTTCTCTTCCATGTAAGTGTTGAGCAGGTTGAAAACCTGAATTTGAACTTTTGCCAGCCAGTAGCCGGTACCTCTCAAAATTTCTTCGCGTTCTGTCATGAATTCTTGCGGTTAAATTCCCTGTGAATGAATCTCCTTTAATAGGCCATGCAGATATTTAAAATCCGCTTTTTGATCAGTCTTGCGGCCGCCAATTAAAATTACTCTTCCTGTTTTTTCCAGCTTGAATAGATAGAAGCGTAAGCGTTTACTTTTGGCCTCGTAAAGCTGATATGGCAATTTGCCGAGCTTCAATTGGCGAAAAACAGTTTTCGGCAACGTTACAAGATTGCATGAATCTTCAATGGTGGAATAAATCTTTTCAATTTCAAAATTCAACGAAGCATCGCGCCTCATGGCTCTTTCAAACTCGTCGATTGGGCAAATCTGGTTAATAGCCAGCTTGAAAAGTTTAATTCTTGTAGATGATACCTTGCCAGATAACCGAATGCTGAACTTTGACATAAAGTTAAGTTTTAACTTAATATTTGTCAAGCCTGAAATCAAGCTTGTCTCAACATAAGGCATTGTGAGGTACTTCATTAACCTGTCTAAGAATAACCAATGAGTAGCCGGCTGGGACAAGTGTGTAAACGGTATCCTCCTTGCACATTTAACATCCAACGTTAAATTTACAAGGAGGAGATGCGGCAAAGGACCGCTAGAAGCAATACAGAAAGGGCCAGGAATCGCCCATACCTGACAACTCCTGACCCCATGACTTGTAACTCTAGAACTCCTATTTCCAGCGTTCCCCAAGCACCTTCATCCAATATCCCCCAACCACAGACCGTGCCCGGAAACCAACCGACTTCCCATTGGTCGTCTCATGCCAGTCCGAAAGGGGAATGCGGTCCGTAGTACCGTTGGCATACTTATAAACAGGCTGAATCAATGCCTGGAAGTCCTCCGGCTTTTCGGCCAGTGTTGCCGTCCAGACAATCCAGTCGGATTTCGTGTAGGTCTTCCGGCTATCAAGCGGCAGGCCGAAAGGCTGTTGTTTGGTGAGGTAATAGGCAATTTCTTTTTGTGCTACTGTTTTGGGAAACACATTCAATCCCAGAATCTTATCCCAAACGAGGTTATATTTCTGGCTCCAAGTACCTTTTTTGTCGAAGGTCAATGCATAGTGATCGCCGTCGGCGGCCATTTGCATCCATTTTTGGGCGAAGTCTTTGGTTAATGCATTTACTTCGGTGGCTTCTTTGGTATCGCCCAGTTGCTCCGCGAGCTTGGCGTAGGAGGCGAGGCCCATAATGGCTTTGATAGACAGGTTCGTGTTTCGGGCGAGGTGACCGGCGAAGTCATCGGTGCAGAGCTGGTTAGCAGGATCGAAGCCTTCTTTTTTCAGGTAATTGGCCCACACGCTGAGAGTTTTCCAATGCTTTTTGGCGTAATCGGCATTGCCTTCGGCTTTGGCGATGGCGTAAGCGAGGATGAGCATATTGCCGGACTCTTCCACGGGCATGTCCTCGCCGTATGTCTGCCCGTTCGCGAGCGGGTAGGTGCCTACGTCGTGTGCGGCGAAAGGTTTGGTCCATTTACCACTCTCGGAATAGTGGAAAATGGGCTCCATCATGCCTTTGAGCAATGTAGGGTTGTACAGCAGGAATAATGGCGCCGATGGATAAGTGATATCGACCGTTCCAATGGAGCCGTTGCTGAAGTTTTCTTTCGAGAAAAACAATGGCGTGCCGGTAGGGTCAGCGACGAGCTTGTGGGCTGAAATGGCCTGACGGTACGCCAATACACACAGCTCGGCGTATTGCTTGCCACCGGCTTTGAATGCGTCGTCGAAGATCGCCTTGTCGGTCTCGTTACAGGTTTGTAGGATTTTGGTGAAATCGGTTTCGGCGCTTTTCAGCTCGCCGGCGATGGTTTTGTTGCCGTCTTTATTCCACCACGGACGCAGGTTTTGGCCGAAATACTGCACTGAATAGCCGTCTTCATAAGCGAGCAATGCGTGCAGCGATTTGCTTTCAGCACCCACTTTTCCCGCATTCAATATCAGTCCCATTGATTTGGTATCCGCCGGAGCGGCGCCAGCCTGATCCACGCTAAGCGTGCCTTTGGAAGCAAATTCTTTAATAATATCCATTGAAAGGCCAATCGCCGAACCTTTCACAATGCCTTGCGGAGCCGCGAGGTATGCCTGGCCCCAGTCGATTCGGATGTCGTCGCCTTTTTTAGCCAGTAGGTTCTGGACGGTATTTTCAAGGGACAATGTAGTCAATCCATCCTGATTGGCCTTTTTGCCGGTTACCGACTGGCTGGCATCATTGGTGGCCCACAGTCCGGATACTGCATTCAAAATGCTTACATCATGCTGTTTGCCGTCGGCCGACTTCACTTCATAAACAATGTAATTTACCGGACGCGAAATCAGGTCGAGGTCCTTCATAATCAGCGGTGCCACAAACTGAACCGTCAGCTGCACAGGGCCCGCTTCGAAATGGTAAATCGACTGTGTAGCCGTCATTTCAAAGCCGGTTTGCTTCGCCGGCGCTACCGCGTCGGCACCTTTCGGAGCGATTTCGTCAGCCAGGCCAATATCGATATAACCCGGTCCAGCCCCATTTTTCACATAAGCAGCCAGCGTGTTTTTTCCCTTTTTCAAAGCCTTCACGGCTGCCGGGCTGATCGGTTTGAACTCGTAGTCGCTTGTAAAGCAAGGCGCGCAGTCGAATGCAGGCACCCCGTTGATGAATACCTGCACATCGTCGTCGTGAAAGATATTTAGGACAGGTTTTTCAAAATCGACATTGGTGAGGTTGAAATCGCGGCGGTACCAGAGCTCCTTCGGGAACTCGGTGCCGCCTTTCAGCATGGCATCGTTCCGGTCGTGCGTGCCGAATGGCGCGGGACCCTGTTTCCAGGTGCTGATATTGTAGCCTTCCTTGAACCACCATTTCGGGTCGGGTTTGGTGGTCGTGAATTTGGCAGTGTAGGCTTCCTGCTTGGCCGTCGGCAGAATAGTTTTCATTTCGGCCGTAGCGGCGCCCATGAAGCGGTAGGCTTTGCCGTCGACGCGGATGAGGCCGTCCATCGGATGCGGCTTGCCGGTCCAATGTTTGGTAATGGAGCCTGCCAGCTGGTCGCCGAATGACCATACGCTTGTGTAGGGATCGATAGTCACCAGCGGTGCTGCCGGCGGCCGGACAGATTGTGCAAAAATCGTTGAGGTTGTCAGTAGCGTCAGCGCGGTAAGCCAGCGTTTGAGCATGGTTTCGGTTGGTTTTATGGAAATAGGACAGCCCTGGACCTAAGTCCTGGGTTTAGAAAATCCCATAATGATAGGGGATAAGTTCTATAATGAACAGTCTGACACCTATTTCTTCAAAAACGCTGCCTTCCCGCTATCCAGAAATGCCGCAAACTTGGCCGGATCGAGGTCATAGTTTTTAGGCGCCACAAGCAGGTTCCCTTCGTGGTCAACCAGGCAGTAATGCGGCTGCGCATTGTTGTTATACTTCACAATTTGCAGGTCTGCATTCTGTGCGCCGATGGTCTTCTTCACCTTGCTGTCATATTTGGAAGTGTACCATTGGGCTTCGGGAAGTTCCGTTTTATCGTCGACGTACAATGCGACAATCACGAAGTCGTCGCGGAGGCGTTGCAGAACGGCGGGATCTACCCACACGCGGGCCTCCATTTCGCGGCAGTTGACGCAGCCGTGACCAGTGAAGTCGATGAAAACGGGTTTGTTCACTTTTTTAGCATAAGCCAATGCTTCCTGGTAGTCGTAGAAGCCTTCGAGTTCGTGGGGTAAATGAAAGAGGTCGGCATACTTGCGTGCTTCGCCGGCAAGGGCTGATGGCGTTCCAGCGGCAGCGCTTCTTTTATTCAGGTCGAAATCCAAAGTCGATTGCGGAGGCAGGTATCCGGCTAATGCTTTCAGAGGGGCGCCCCACATGCCCGGGATCATGTACACGACGAATGTGAATGTCACGATTGCGAGCAGCAGGCGCGGAACGCTTACTTTCTCAATAGGTGAATCGTGCGGCGTGCGGATTTTGCCGAGCAAATAAAAGCCCAGCAATGCAAAAATGACGATCCAGAATGCCAGGTACACCTCGCGGTCGAGCAAATGCCAGTGATACACCTGATCGGCAATGCTGAAAAATTTCAATGCCAATGCCAGTTCAAGGAAGCCCAGCACCACTTTCACGGTATTCAGCCAGCCGCCCGATTTGGGCAGTGATTTCAACCATTGCGGGAATAATGCAAACGAGGTGAACGGAATCGCAAATGCCGCGGAGAATGCCGCCATACCCACGATAGGCTTCACAACTTCACCGCCCGCCGAAGCCACCAGCAAACTGCCGACGATCGGGCCGGTGCAGGAGAATGATACGAGTACCAGTGTGAATGCCATGAAAAACACGCCCGCATAGCCGCCCTGATCGGCTTTCTGGTCCATTTTATTTACAAAGCCACTCGGCAGCACGATCTCGAAAAGACCGAGGAACGACAGACCGAACGTAATAAAGATCGCGAAAAACAGCAGGTTAGGCAGCCAGTGCGTGCTGAGGAAGTTGGCAAATGCGGGGCCATTCAGGCGCGAAACGACAGTACCTATTAATGTATAGATCAGGATAATTGAAATACCATATAAAAATGCCTTGAATTTGCCCTTCTCCTGATTGGTGAAAAAACTCACGGTCATCGGGATGATCGGGAAAACGCATGGGGTAAGCAATGCGAGCAAGCCTGAAAGGAACGCGGCTAATGCGAAGCCGAGTAATGAGCCTCCGCCAGCAGGAGTTTCGGCGCCGGACGCTAGGGTCCCCGATGCTTCGGATGCTGATTTCGGGGCTGCCTCGATTGCGGCTGAACTGTCGCCGGTTGCAGGAGTGTCCCCTGCTGAAACGGCTATCGAGGTGTCATTTGAGTTTGCGGGAGCGGCTGGCGCGGTGCCAGGTGTTACGGCTGGTTTGTCTGCCGGCGTGGCGGCTCCAACGGTGGGCTGCTCAGTTGTGTTGGTGGCAGCGGCAGTTACTTTCAAGCCTTTGAATTCAAAATCTTCTCCTCCCGGAATGCATAGCCCGCTCACGTGGCTGCAAGTCTGGTATTCGGAAGTGCCTTTGATGACCGGATTATCAGCAAGGATTTTTACGGTTTGTTTAAAAACACCCTTTCCTTCAAAATAGCGGACATTGCCCTGCCATACTTCTTCAAACTTGGTTTTCGGGTTCTGTGGTTTCAGTTTGCCGACGGTTTCGAAAGTATTGTTTTTTTCAAATGTAAATGTGGTGAGCATCGGGCCGAGATCGGGATCGAAGTCGGAGGAATACATGTACCAATCCTTGTCGATGGTCGCGGTAAAAACCAGGTCCACAGTCTCGCCTTTTTTGACTTCCGGTTTGGAAAAAGAATAAGTCCAGTGCGCCTTGGCTTTTTGTACTTGTGCCTGCGCGAAGCCGGTTATCAGTAGACAAAGGCTGAGAATAAGGATAATACCGCGTTTCATGTCGATGTTTGGGGTAATGGCTTTGGTCGGGATATTGTCGGCAGACAACCCGGCGATCAATCTACAATTTTGATAGAGCTTTCTTAACCAACGTAATTTTCACAAAAAAATTCATCAATTGAAATTCCCTTTTCACCGATTCGCGTTTCTGCTACCTTTGTCGGCTCAAATCCAGATAAGTTAACAGTTATTAACATGTCCCAGACCTTATACGTAGTCAAGATCGGCGGTAATGTGATCGACAATCCCGAAGCATGTACCCGTTTTCTGAAAGCCTTTGCGCAGCTCGATGCACCCAAAATTCTCGTCCATGGCGGTGGGAAGGTGGCGACACAGGTCGCAGCCAAGTTGCAAATCGAAACGCAGATGGTCGATGGCCGCCGCATCACCGACCAGCCAATGCTGGATGTGGTAACGATGGTATATGGAGGACTGGTGAACAAAAACCTGGTAGCGCAACTGCAAGCTGCCGGCTGCAATGCCATCGGGCTCACCGGCGCCGACGGCGGGATCATTCGTTCGATCAAGCGCCCCGTCAAAACGATCGACTATGGTTTTGTAGGAGATATTGAAGCTGTAAACGGAGAACAAATCAATGCCATTCTGTCAAGCGGTCTCACGCCGATCATCGCGCCATTGACATACAGTGCCGAAGGCCTGCTCCTCAATACCAACGCCGACACGATGGCCTCCGCAACGGCCGTGGCGATGTCGGAAGCATTTGAAGTTAATCTGATTTATTGTTTCGAGAAAAAGGGCGTGCTTTCCGATCCCGCCGACGACGATGCGGTGATCGGCAAACTAGTCCCGGGTACTTATGAAGAGTACAAAGCAACCGGTGCTATTAATAAAGGTATGATCCCCAAGCTCGACAATGCGTTTGCTGCATTGCATTCGGGTGTGAACCAGGTGACTATCTGCCATGCCGATGAACTTGGAAACGCAATTTCCGGCGGTGCCGGAACTGCAATTGTGCTCGCTTAGCGCAACTGCTAACCCCTAATCGGCTGTGGGCTCACTTAGGGGTTAGTTCCAGATTTAATGTCTTTTGGGACGGGTTTTCCGGGTTGTTTACGTATATAGATTAGCGTCCATATTTTTCGCCCGATGGATAATTGTTAACGTTAATATCTGGGTAGTTGCTCTTAATATTCAGGCAATATCCAATGCTTCAAGGGAGCAATCGGTGGTTCACGCCCGTTCAGCAAATTAATTTTACTAAAAGTGGTTACATACAAATAATATGTAACTAACGCCGCGTCCTTACCAAATACTCTATCCTTTTTAGGGACTATTTATTAATTTTTTTTAATAAATCTTGCTGAGTTTGTTAATAATATATTTATATTTGACATCCGAATATTACGGTAGTGTAAAGCCCTTTGACGCCGCCGGTACGTCCGGAGAAATAAAGAAGAAAATGACCCCGTTAAACCATCTAAAATTCATTTAAGGGACTGTATGACAAAACTAAAAATCTACTATTAATCCTTCTCGAACCCGCCTGACGCCGTCCCTGGATGTGTCCATACACCCGAAGGCACTTAGTCCAATCGCACAGTTTGCAATCTGTCGAACGTGTATGTATTAGTAAAAAATTTAATAAATGCACGATATTATACTAAATAATATTAAAATTGTATCCATTTTAATACCTTAATTAATCTAGCTTAACTCATGGGAAAAAATCTACTAAGACTTATCGTCATGTTGCTGATGGTAAGCGCCCCGGTTCTCGCTCAAACGATCACCGGAAAAGTAACCAGCGGTTCTGACGGCTCCACTTTGCCCGGCGTTTCCGTTCTGGTAAAAGGTTCTACCACCGGTACCACCACCGATGCCGATGGTACTTATAGCATTGCCGCTTCGGGCAAGGCTACGCTCGTATTTTCTTACATCGGGTACAAAACACAGGAAGTAGCGGTAGGTAACGGCAACGTATTGAACGTAATCTTGGTTGAAGACGCTTCTGTTTTGCAGGAAGTAACTGTAACGGCCTTGGGTATCGCGAAAGAATCGCGTGCGCTGGGTTACGCGACATCCACTATTAAGAGTGATGCGTTGATCAAAACTGCATCTCCCAACTTTGCAACAGCACTTTATGGTAAGGCTCCGGGTGTAACTATCAATGCAACACCTGGTGGAGCAACTTCCGGTGTGAGTATCAGCATCCGCGGGTTTAGCTCAATCACAGGTAACACCCAGCCATTGATCGTATTGGACGGTATCCCCATCCGTAACGGCGAATCCCGCAATGGTGATTACTGGGGCGATCAGCGTATCCGCGGTAACGGTCTCCTTGACCTGAACCCGGCTGATATCGAGAATATTACCGTATTGAAAGGTGCTTCGGCAGCTGCATTGTACGGTTCGGAAGCGGTGAACGGGGTATTGCTCGTGACTTCTAAAACCGGTAAAGGAAGAAAAGGAATCGGTGTTGATTTCAGCGCAAGTTACAGCGTTGATAAAATTGCATATCTGCCACGTTATCAGGATGTAAGAGGTCCTGGTTACCTGAAAAACTACGTAGATGCAGGCCAGGACGCAAACGGCTTCATTTATTATGATACAGATGGAGACGGTACCAAAGAAACCCGCGGCTTGCTGGGTGCGACTGTAAACTTCGGTCCTAAATTCGATGGGCAGCCGGTAATGGCATTCGACGGTAAAATTCGCCCTTATTCTCCATCAGGAAACAGCTACGCGGATTTGTTCCAGAACGCGAACAGCTCCAACATCAACCTTTCGGTGTCGAAAGCTACGGACAACTCTACCGTTCGTTTCTCTTTCACACGTCAGGACAACGGAATGATCAGCTACGACTCGAAAAACAGCAAGAACATTGCTAACCTGAACGCAAGCTTTAATGCGAACAAGAAGCTGAAAACGGATTTGATGGTGAACTACATCAACCAGAAGACGCATAACCGTCCATTCAAGGTTGACCGTATGATCAACAACTTCACCGGTATGATGAACCGTTTCGAGTCTGCTGACTGGTATTTTGATAAATATCAAACCAGCCAGGGATATAAATATGTAACGCAATCATCCGGTAACCCAAGCTTGACGCCGGCTGAAAACATCAGATACAACGGTTTCAAGACTGACATCGCTGACTATGTATGGAACACCAGAAAAAATACTGCTGACGAATGGAGCGACCGTGTGATTGCGAGCATTACCCAACACTGGCAAATCACCGACGAATTGAAACTCCGTGGCCGTATCGGTACTGACTTTACTTCGGAGCGTTTGCAAAACAACAACGCTACTGAGAAGCCATTGGCATTCGGTTACACAGGTGGTTTCAGCATGGCTAATAACATGTACAGAAACGTATACGGTGAAGCATTGGCGACTTACAACAAGAAGCTGACTGACGACATATCCATCGCATTGATGGCAGGTTACAACGCCTATAAGCAAATGGATACCAAAATGAGCAACGGTACCGACGGCGGATTGAGCACTGAGAATTTCTTTGACCTTTCTGCTTCTGTAAATAATGTTACAAGTTCAAGAGAACGTAACAACTGGACGCGTGACGCGCTTTTGGGAACAGCTCAATTCGACTATAAAGGAATATTCTTCGTTGAAGGTACTGTCCGCAGAGACCGTACTTCTACACTCGCTCCCGGAAACAACGCATTCGTTTATCCATCCGTGAACGCATCTTACGTATTCACCGACGGACTGAACCTGCCTTCTTTCTTTAGCTATGGTAAACTGCGCGGATCATGGGGTGAAGTAGGTAACTATCCTCCGACCTACGGCGCGAACGTAGCTTACAAGCAAGGTACATTGAACGTTCAGCAAAATGGTGGTCAGTCGGTATTGTACACTTATATCGATCCTAGCTACGGTAACGACAAAATCCGCCCGGAAAGAAAGCGCGAGTTTGAATTCGGTTTGGAGACTAAATTCTTCAACAACCGTATCGGCCTCGATGTTGCTTATTATAATGCACAAATCGTTGATCAGATCCTCCCTCTCACCATTGCAGCTACAACAGGAGCCCGCTCTATCCTGGCTAACGTAGGTACGCTGAGAAACCAAGGTATTGAATTTGCATTCAACGTTTCCCCAATCCAGGGTAAAACACTGAACGATTTCAACTGGGATCTGACTTTGAACCTCGCGAAAAACGTAAACAAAGTTGAGAAGCTGGCTAACAACTCTACCGAGTTGCTACACTCCGACCTTGATGGTAATGCAGCACAGATTCGTTCGGTAGTTGGTCAGCCAATGGGGGATATTTATGCGCACGGCATCCTTAAAAATGAAAAAGGTCAGGCTGTTGTAGGTCCTAACGGTCTTTACCAATTGGATGGAGCAAACTGGATCAAAGTAGGTAATGCAATGCCAAAACTGACCGGTGGTTTGATCAACAGCTTCTCGTGGAAAGGCTTTACGCTTGATGCGATTACCGACTTCCGTTTCGGTGGTTCGATCATGCCGACTGGTATCAACTGGATGACCTCACGCGGTTTGACCAAAGAAAGCTTGAACGCAATGGATGCTGAGCACGGCGGTCTTAGCTACTACCTGGATGCAAACGGAAAAGGCGTTCCTACAACAGCAGCAACAGGCCCTGCCGGACAGACTGTTTACCACGATGGTATGTTGATGGACGGTGTACTCGCTTCTGGTGAAGCTAACACCAACATCGTTTCACAAGCAGTGTACTACAACGCTACTTACAACTGGGGAGGTCCTCAATATGGTAACGCACGTTACGAGCTGTACGTTAAGAAAAACACTTACATCAAAATGCGTGAGATCTCGCTTGCATACCGCCTGCCTTCTTCTATCGGAAGCAAGATCGGTGCTTCGAACGTGACCGTCTCGGTATTCGGTCGTAACCTGTTCTTCATCTACCGTACTATCAAAGACCTCGATGCGGAACAAACCAACACTTCTACAAGATGGTATGAAAACATCTCCAATGCGGGTGCTAACCCATCGTTCCGCACTGCGGGTGTAATGTTGAGAGCCAGCTTCTAATTTCAATCAGACTATGAAAATGAAAAAGATATCATCAGTTATTTTGGCGGGGCTCATGCTGGTGGCAGCGTCCTGCAAAGAATCCGATTTCAGCGACATATATCCTGATCCTTCGAAGATCTCCGCAACGACGGTCGAGAAGCAATTCACAGGGTTCCTTCAATCCAACAAAGACTATGTATTGCCGGGTTATACGCATTACTTCACAATGCTCCGCATTACATTGAACCAGTATAACCAGTCCATCGGCTGGGTGAACGGTTCAGGTCAGTATGTACCGGGTTCGGCGGGTGTGGAGAACATCTGGTTCAACTACTACAACTTGCTGGCACAATACCGCGAGCTGCAAAAGGTTTACAATTCTAAAACTGCTGAAGAGCAAGCTGACCGCAAATTCTTCATGACAGTTGCGAAGATCTACCTCTACGACCAGACGCAAAGAATGGTAGACGTATTCGGTGCGATCCCTTTCACCGAAGCAGGTATGGTAAGTACAAATGGTGGTGACTACAATTCTTCTGCGGCGAAATTTGACGATCCTCAGGTGTTGTACACGATGATGCTGGACGATTTGAAAAGCATCGCTACCGAGCTGAATGGAACAACGATTAACGCAGGTTATCAGAAGTCGTTCCAGACTCAGGACTTTATTAACAAAGGAGACCTGACTGCCTGGAAACGTTATTGCAACTCCCTACGTCTTCGTATGCTGAACCGCGTTTCGGACGTAGCAGCATTCCAGTCGCGCTCCAACTCGGAAATCGCCGAGATCCTGGGCAATGCAGCAACCTATCCTATTGTTGAGAACAACGATCAGAACATTCAGATCAATGTATATGACCTCAACAGCCCGATCAACTCAAAAGGCTTCCAGGATGGTATGGGCCCTGGTACATGGTATGGTAACACCGCTGGTAAAAAGTTGATCGACTTCCTGAGCACTAACGCTGACCCACGGTTGCGCATGTTGTTCGAGCCGGGAGCTAACGCTGGTGGAAAGTATATCGGTATTGACCCAATGGCTACTGCTCAGGTGCAAACTGAACTTTCTAACGCAGGGGTCGTAGCGATCTACAACCGTTATGTAACCAACTACAACCAGTTCTTCCCAGGTATCATCATCAATGCGCCTGAGGTAAACCTGATCAAAGCGGAGTACTACCTGAGATCGGGTAACGATGCGTCTGCAAAAACTGCTTATGAAACGGCGATCGGCCAGTCGATGGATTTCTATAACCGTATCAGCAATGTGAGCAACGCGGCGCAAGGAACCAAACCTGCCAACGTAACAACGGCAGAAGCTGCGGCGTACATCGCTGGAAACGGCGTAAACTGGGCAAAAGCAACTACTGCTGCTCAGAAATTGGAACTGATCGCAGGACAAAAATGGGTACACTACAACCTGGTGCAACCATACGAAAACTGGGCAGATATCCGCCGTTTGAACTTGCCGGCATTGAGCTTCTGGGTTGACAACAACAACAACCAGACACTTCCTCCGGTAAGATTGAACTACCCTGGTAACGAGATTACTTACAATCCTGCTAACTACGCAGCGGTTCGTGAGAACGACAAACTCACTACCAAGCTTTTCTGGGACGTGAAATAATAATACCCGGATTGATAATACCAATCAGATTTAGTTAGGAAAGGAAAGAGGCGGGTCGGTTGACCTGCCTCTTTTTTTGTGTTAAACCGCCGTGGGATTTTATCTGCGCCGATTAGTGAGTACGAGTAGTTGCGGAAATGACAGCTGTCCCCGGGAGATCAGTTTGGTCATTTCGCCAATGGTGTGGAAATAGGAGCCCAGTACAATATCCGTGTCGCCGTCCTGGTCAAAATCGGCGGCTTCCATGGTGAGCCATTTGCCAGCCGCAGCCATCGGGGTAGAGAAGGCTTTGAAATCCATTTTGCCCTCATTGGACAGATAAACGAAACTGTGCGCCGGATTGGCAAGGTCTGAATAGAATGCGGTGGCGGCAATGTCGATATCGCCGTCGAGGTCGAAATCGCGGGCGACGGCCTTGCTGGCACCATAGAGCGGGAAAAACCAGGCGAGTTTGAAGTTATCCTTCCCGTCGTTCAAATACAGGCGCACACCGTGGTAGTTCTTGTCGATAGGCGATAGGTCCCAGTTGTCGCCATTGGTGAGCAGAATGTCCTGAAAGCCGTCCTTGTTAAAATCCACCATTTCAAAATAGCTCATGCCATAGGACGGCGGAAATTGCAAAACGCTTTTCTCTTTAAATTTTCCGTTGCCAAGGTTATAGAATATGGTTACCTGTTCCCAGGCCTGCGCCATAAGCGCTACGATATCAGGCTTTTTATCGCCGTTCAGATCCCGTATTTCGGCCCTTCTCGCTCCCGGTAGCTCTTTTAATATATGTTCCTTTCCCTGTTCGAAATTGTCCAGCCAGAATAGTTTCCCCGAGTGATTGCCAAAACCGCATATCAATGCGTCTTCTTTTCCATCCATATTCAAATCCCCGGCGGCAAATTGCACGGGACGCGGAAGGTTCTGCACGTTCACAAGCGATGGGTCCGTCGTTTTGGACAGGGACATCAGCCGGCCTGTGCGTTGGTCGGATGGTTTGAAAACACCGATGGAAAGCAAGCGCGGAGGGGCGTTTTTCGGGAAATCAATATCGGTCGGAGCGGAATCGATCCACCAGGTATCTTTCAATCCGGCCTTCCCGAATACATACAATGCATTCTGGTCGTCGCCAATGTAGAGTTGCGACGAGGCCGGATCATATTTCAAGAGTGAAGTTTTAGGAACCTCTTTGTCTCCTACGGTGAGGTCCGAGACGTGGAAAAGCCGTAGAGAGTCGGTTATGGGCGGCGCTTTTTCCTGCGGAAGCGGCTCGGCCGGGGCCGTTGAGTGGTAATAGGCCAGGATCTTTTTCCAATCACCCTCCGAAATGAGTTGCGTTTCGGGATAGACATTCAGTTCCTGCATTACGCGCTTTTCTTCCGGGATCAGATCGGCATAAGGATCCTCGCCATTTGCCCGGATACCCAGCCGCAGCCCCATATTAGGCAGCACGCTGGCCGCCCAGGTTTTTTTGTCCAGCAAAGTGGGATCGGGGAACAAATGGCAGCGCTGGCAATAGTCCATTGCCAGCTTTTTCCCTTCCTGAACGGAATCGGCTTGCAGCGCGCGGCTGGCGGTCCCGGATGCCGGCATCTTTTCCTGAAAAGAAAGAGAAAGCCCCGCCATTCCGATGGGTACAGAAATGAGCAGGGCCTTTTTTAAAAGTGTCATGACGGATCGCTTAACGGATCAGATTGTCGAGAGTGTCTAAAACTTTATCATACCCAAATGCCCCAATCTCCCGCTCCATCCGCGCACGAATGGCCTCCGTCTGCAAATTGCCGATGCTTCCTTCATGGCTATGCTTCAATTCGCGTGGTGCGGTATAAGTGCCGTCGCCGATTTCGGCGCCGACCTGCTTGTAGGCGTCGCGGAAAGGCACTCCGGCGATCACAAGTTCGTTCACGCGCTCTACACTGAACAGCAGATCGTATTTCGGGTCGTCGAGCAGGTTTTGTTTCACTTTTAAATGTTCCAGCATGAACGCGGCGATGTCGAGGCAGTCGAGGATCTCGTCGAATGCGGGCATCAGGATCTCTTTCAGCAGCTGCATATCGCGGTGGTAGCCCGATGGCAGGTTACTTAGCACCATCGTTACCTCCATCGGCAGCGCTTTCATGCGGTTGGTTTTCGCGCGCAGGAGTTCGGCTACGTCGGGGTTCTT
This sequence comes from Dyadobacter sp. BE31, assembly GCF_031457695.1. NCBI lineage: Bacteria > Pseudomonadati > Bacteroidota > Cytophagia > Cytophagales > Spirosomataceae > Dyadobacter > Dyadobacter sp. BE31. The sequence continues at coordinate 1,699,772 of NZ_JAVDXA010000001.1, read as the reverse complement.
TTTGTGCGGCATAATGCTGCTGCCGGTCGTAAGGTCGTCGGGCAAGACGATAAAGCCGAAGTTCTGGCTGTTGTAAAGGCATACGTCCATGGCGAGTCGCGAAACAGTCGCCGCCAGCGACGCAATGGCGCTTAATGCGGCTTGCTCCGTGCGCCCGCGGCTCATCTGCGCGTACACGACATTATGGTGCATTCCTTCGAAGCCCAACAACTCGGTGGTAAGCTGGCGGTTCAGCGGGAACGACGAGCCGTAGCCTGCTCCGGAACCCAGCGGGTTGCGGTTGGCGAGGCGGTAGGCGGCATTGAGCTGGATAATATCGTCGATAAGTCCTTCGGCGTAAGCACCAAACCACAATCCGAACGACGACGGCATCGCTATCTGCAAATGCGTGTAGCCGGGGAGCAGGTCATTTTTATGTTCTTCCGATTTACGCGTCAGCACGTCGAAAAGCTTTTCCGTAGCCTGCACCACCTCGAAAAGCCGCGCACGTGTGTACAGCTTCATATCCACGAGGACCTGGTCGTTACGCGAGCGGCCGGAGTGAATTTTCTTGCCGGTATCTCCGAGTTTGCGGGTAAGCAGCAGCTCCACCTGCGAATGCACATCCTCGATGCCTTCCTCGATGACGAATTCACCTTGCTGGATTTGCCCGTAAATGGCTTTGAGTTCGGTTTTCAATGCAGCCAGATCGTCGGCCGTCAGCAGACCGATGGTTTCGAGCATCGTCGCATGGGCGATGTTGCCCAGCACGTCGAATTCGGCCAGATGCAAATCCATCTCACGGTCGCGGCCGACCGTGAAACGTTCTATTTTTTTAGAAGTAACAGTATTTTCCTTTTGCCAGAGTTTCAAAATGCAGGAATGATAAAATTTATAGATCTAAAATTTCATCACAAATTTAACATCATTAGCCCATTCCTTTCCCTTTTTCCGTCGACTGAAGTCGACGGCCATCCAATTTTTTTGGTGCAAGTCGGGTTTTAGGGTGTTACCAAATTTTAGGTTTAGCGTATCAATGAGACCGCCAGGGGTTTATTGTTGGACGCGTTTAAATCTTTTATGGGTATGAGTTGGAGCCGGATTTGGATTCATGTCGTTTTTTCTACGAAATATCGTGCGCCAGTACTGCGGGACGAGATTCGAATGAAGGTGTTTATGCATATCAAGGAGTATGCCATGTCGAAGGGCATTGAGCTGGATGTGATTAATGGTTATTTCGATCACGCGCATTGTCTCATTTGTCTTACCCGCCAGCAGACGCTCTCGGATGTAATGAAGATCATTAAGGGAGAGTCAGCCTACTGGATCAATAAGAATAAGCTGACGACAACCAAGTTTGTCTGGCAGGACGACTATTGGGCTGTAAGCGTCAGCGAGCGGCATGTACTTCGTGTGAGGAAATATATTTTAATGCAGGAAGAGCACCACAAAGGCAAAACCTTTGAAACAGAAATCAACAGATTCATGCAAAAATATGGCTGGACAAATTCCAACAAGAACTAAGCTCCAAATACTCCTTGTCCCGTCGACTTAAGTCGACGGCAGGGGAAGTTTTCCCAATTTTGTGGCTGAATGAGCAGAAAAGCTGCCGCCCAGCCAAGAGCCAAAAAAGCAATCATCTTGCCGTCGACTTCAGTCGACGGATCAAAAGAGAAAGAAATTTTTTATTGATTAAAAATCATTCAATCATTCTTTTGATCGCCACAAACCGCTTACTGTAATAAGCTGCATTGAGCAAGTCATAGCGGATGCCGCCTTTCCAGGCTGAATGGATGAATTTGACGTAGCCGGGGGCCACTTCGGTGATAATGCCTACGTGCCCGATACGCTTGCTTTTGGTGCTGTTGCCTTTGAAGAAAATCAGGTCGCCGGGCTTGGCGTCGTCGAGTTCTACTACTTCACCGTGCTCGGCTTGCGCTGCGCTGGAATGTGGGAGCGTGATATTCCATTGGTTGAAACAATAGCGGACAAAGCCGGAACAGTCGAAACCTCGTTTGGATGAGCCGCCCGAACGATAGGGGATGTGTAAATGCTTGGTGGCGAACGATACCAGCGACTGGATCGGGTTCAAAGTGTCGGCGGCGATTTCCTGGGACTTCGGGGCCTGTGCGAAAGAACGGTTGCTAAATGAACTGGCAGCAAACAATAACGCGGATACAATGACTGAACGAATCAAAAAATGCATGAAATCAAAGGTGGTTCAGGACTTTAAAAGGTCAAACAGGAGATTCTATGGTTTTGTAATGCGAATACCTCAGCTTTGTAAAGCTAACGACTTTTTTGCATTTGTCTTATTTTAACAAATCGTTAATTTTTGCAATATTTTGTAAATCACTGATTTGCCTATTTAAGGGCTACTTTCATTAAAGTAAAGGTTTAAGCCCCCATTTTGACTACTTTTGTGCTGGAATCAGGATAGCTTACTAATTTAATACGCTCAGATGAAAACTACCGACCGTTATCTCCAGCGCGGTGTATCGGCTTCAAAGGAAGATGTGCATAAGGCCATCGAAAAGATCGATAAAGGGCTTTTTCCAAAGGCTTTTTGTAAAATAGTACCCGATACGCTCTCCGGCGATCCTGAGTATTGCACAATCATGCACGCCGACGGCGCCGGTACCAAAACTTCCCTGGCGTATTTGTATTGGAAAGAGACGGGTGATATTTCCGTTTGGAAAGGCATTGCGCAGGACGCGATCGTGATGAACACCGACGACCTGCTTTGCGTGGGTGCAACCGGCCCGATGCTCTATTCGTCCACCATCGACCGCAACAAAAACCGCATTCCCGGCGAAGTGATCGCGGAAGTGATCAACGGCGCGGAAGAAGTGCTGGACATGCTTCGCAGCTACGGCGTCGAGATTTACAGCACGGGTGGCGAAACGGCCGATGTAGGTGACCTCGTACGGACTGTGACCGTGAACAGCACGGTAATAGCCCGCATGAAGCGCTCGGAAGTAGTGGATAATGCCAATATCCAGGCCGGAGATGTGATCGTAGGGCTCGCTTCTTACGGACAGGCTACCTACGAAAGCGAGTACAATGGTGGGATGGGCAGCAATGGCCTTACCTCCGCAAGACATGATATTCTGGGCAAATACCTTTCAAAATATACCGAAAGCTTCGATCCCGAAGTGAGCGACGACCTTATTTACAGCGGAAGCAAAAAGCTGACCGACGAAGTAGAGGGAGCGCCTTTGAATGTAGGTAAACTAATCCTCTCGCCTACACGTACATACGCACCCGTAGCCAAAGCCCTGCTCGACGGAATGCGCCCGGAAATCCATGGCATGGTACATTGCAGTGGCGGTGCTCAGACGAAAATTCTACATTTTGTTGATAACCTTCACATTATCAAAGACAACCTGCTTCCCGTGCCTCCATTGTTCAGGCTTATTCAGGAAGAAAGCGGAACGAGCTGGCAGGAGATGTACAAAGTCTTTAATATGGGTCACAGGCTGGAAATTTACCTTCCCCAAGCGCATGCCGCGCGCGTGATCGAAATCTCCAAATCGTTCGGGATCGATGCGCAGGTGATCGGGCGTGTGGAAGCCTCCGACGAGAAAAAACTGACCATCAGCAGCGAATACGGGACCTTCTATTACTGATCGTCTTTTTAAATATTACAAAATACTGAACCTCCGGGAGTTACCTTCCGGAGGTTTTTTTTGTTTCCCTATTTTCGAGGGCAAATGCAGGCATGACAATTGTAGTATGATTTCGTAATAATAGTAGAAGTAGTGTTGTTTTATTAACCATAGCCAATATGAAACATATCAACCACTATCAAATACTGCGGGGCCATATCCTGGTACTTTGCTTCGTTCTCGCCGCCGTGCGCGTTTGCGCACAAATCCCGGATGTAACTATTAATCCGACAGCCGTTATCACCGGGCTGACCTCCGCCATGCAGCTTGTACATGCAGGAGACAATTCCAACCGGATTTTCATCGCCGAGCGCTCCGGTGTTATCACGGTGTTCAACCCGGGGGCATTGACGACCCCCATTCAATACCTCAACATGAACAGCGGCGGGCAGGTGGTTTCGCAGTCGGGAGAGGGAGGTTTGCTGAGTATCGCATTCCACCCCAATTTTGCTACCAATGGATTTGTCTACACCTACTACACCGATACAAATGGAGACCTGGTGCTGGCGCGCTATACTTCGGCGAACCCGTCGGGAAACATCGTGCCGGCCAATACGCGGGTGGAGATCCTGAAAATCCCGCATCCGGTTAACACCAACCATAATGGAGGGGAGCTGCATTTCGGCCCTGAAGACGGCTATTTGTACCTCTCTACCGGTGACGGCGGGGCCAGTTACGACCCTAATGCAAACGGACAAAGTACGACCAGCCTGCTGGGGAAAATACTGAGGCTGAATGTGGATCCGCCGCTGGGCTCCGGGCTTCCCTATGTGATACCGCCTTCGAACCCGTTTGGGAATGAGATCTTTATCCGTGGATTGCGAAACCCGTTCCGTTGGAGTTTCGACCGCGAAACCTATGACCTGTGGATCGGCGATGTAGGCCAGGATACCTGGGAGGAAATCAATCATGTAACGGCGAGCAATGCATCCGGAGCTAATTTCGGTTGGCGGTGCTTCGAAGGGAACGGCTACACGCCGGGCATCGCGATCAACGAATGCCCCGATTCCGCCAGTTTTACCAAGCCGGTTTACATTTACCCGACCCGTACCGCGAGGGGCAATTCCGTGATCGGCGGGGTGGTGTACCGCGGGAACGCCTGGCCGATCATGAAAGGTTACTACATCGGAATGGATTATGGCTCGGGTGATATTCATAAAATCAATTCGGACGGATCTGTGAAGGAATATGAAACGTCGACATTCACAGGTGTGAGGGATATCGGGGAAGACCAGTCCGGCGAGATTTATGCCGTTACAGCCACGGCTGTCTATCGCATTGAGACCGAGAATCCGCTTCCTGTAACACTGGTCGATTTTTCGGGAGCACCCAGCGCGGAAGGGGTCCGGCTTACATGGCAGACTTCCATGGAAAAGGATTTCGAGTCGTTCGATATTCAGTACAGTCGCGATGCCCGCCAATTCGAGCGTGTCGGCTCGATTCAGGGAGCCAATATGCCGGCTGGTAACCTGTATTCATTTACGCACAGTACTTTGGAAAACGGGGAGCTTTACTACCGGCTGAAAATGACGGATATGGATGAGAGTTTCAGGTATTCCAAAATAATAACGGTCAACCGTGGTACCGAGAGCAAAGGTGAGCTTTTTGTGCGGCCTTCGCTGATCAGTACGAGTGAAATGAACCTGTTTGTGGAAGAGCCTTTTCAAACCGTCGAGATTGTGAATGCGGGCGGGCAGGTGGTGCTGACGGAGAAAATCGGAGGCCGGAGCGGGCCCGTCAATATCCCGCTCGGCAATACTGCTTCGGGTATTTATGTGGTGCGCATGGCCGGCGCCGACCGGGTAATACAACAGAAGGTTTTAGTGTGGAGGTAGTTTCCTTTTCAATCCCTTAAAAACAGACATTCCGGAAGCAACACTTCCGGAATGTGATCATTATACAACCCTAAAACCCAATTTATGTATGGCAATATTGGATGTTCAAAGATAATGGAATTATTCCATAATACTGGATTTGATCCAAATTGTTTTGACCTAAACCTTGTAGAAATTTCCTGACAGTAGTTAGGCCGTCAACGCACCATTTGTGGAACGATTATTGCGATAATGCTTTGCACGCGTAGCTGCGTGTACCCGAAAGCACCTTTACAGCAACGTTCCATCCATGAAAATGAAGTCATTCCGACACACTAATCCCTGCCACACGACCGACAGGGGAATGAGCCGCAGACGCTTTTTTCGTCAATCTGGGGCAGCGGCCTTATCCACAATGCTCCTGACATCCTGCGATAATCTGCTCGATAAAATCATCCCTTCCAAAAAAGACAAACGCGACAAAACGCTCGCATTCTTCGGCGATAGCCTCACCATCGGTACCGGTGGCAGCAGGCCGATGGGCGCATGGGTAGGCGACGTTTTTACGGAACGGCCGGTATTCAGTGACGGCATCAACGGCCAGGTTGCATTATCGATCGCGATACGGCAGGGTGGGGTACCTCTAACGTTATCCGTGGCCGGCGGCAAATTCAACGGTGCGAAACCGGTGGCGGTCACGAAGATCAACAACGAATTCCTCTCGACGCCTCTGAACGGCAACGTTTACAGTCGTACCGGTACGCTTGCGGGTGTACGGTGCACCATTACGCGCAAATTCGTACCGGATTTAGGGGATCACTATACCGTGGAGCCGCTAGCGCAAAGCGACACAGCGGCTTCGACCGAAACGCCGGTTGACGTGGAGATCCCCGATGATTCGGTTTTTGAACTGGACGATGCCGTGAAGATGCGGACGGCGACACAGATTCTTTGGTACGGTCGGAATGACATTGGCCAGGGTAAACCGCAGGAAGGGATTCTTTCGGCGATCAAGAGTTCGGTGGATTACATTGCGGAGCCCAGGCGGTATCTCGTACTCGGCGTACTACCCGCGATTACAGAGAGCAAAGGATCGGCAGGATATGCCAAACTTACCGCATTCAACGACGAGCTCGCGCTGTTGTACCGCGATAAGTATGTTCCGATGACGCCGCCCACCGAGTCGGAGATGAACGACATCGGGTTTACACCGACCGCCGGCGATTTGGAGGATATCCAAAAGGGCATTTTCCCTTCGCGAATGCGCCCGGCGAATAAATCGGACGAGATTCACCTGAATGACTCCGGCTATCGGATTATAGCCAACAGGGTTGCTCAAAAAATCAGGGATTTGAAGTATTAGGCTGAAATTCACAGGGAGCTCGGGTATGAAAAGTATTTTTAGGGGACGACGTCTTTTGAAACTAATGGCGACTAAACTAACCCTTATGACAAAGTACAGACTCCTGACTTCCTTTTTGTTCGCCTTTCCGCTTGCTATGCAGGCGCAGCAAAAAGGCCCGGTTGAAAGCGTTACGGTTACGACTGAAAACACGAGAACCGGTGTTTATACCAACGACAAAGGCGAGCTGCAAGTGAATGTAGTGCCCGGGGACGTCCGCAAATACAAGGCTGCGGGTGTGGTGCACTATGGCGACTTTGGTGCGCGGGGCGATGGGAAAACGGATGATGTGGACGCGATCGCCGCGACCCACGCATTTGCCAACATGCACGGGTTGCCGGTGAAAGCCAACGACGGAGCGACTTACTATATGGGCGGAAAAGAACGTACCGTGGTAATCCAAACCGACACCGATTTCGGTAAGGCCGCGTTCATCATCGACGATGGAGAAGTGGAAAACCGGAATGCATCGGTTTTTACAGTGAGCTCAGGGCTCAAACCCTTTAAACTGGAAACCATTACTTCTCTGAAAAGAAACCAGAAAAAGATCGAAGCATCCCTGCCCGGCCCTTGCCTGATTACCGTTACCAATTCCAATGTAAAGCAATACATCCGCTTCGGACTTAACCAGAACAATGGATCTTCGCAAACGGATATTTTTGTAGTGGATAAAAACGGCAGGGTAGATATGAAAGCGCCGATTATCTGGGATTTTGATCAGATTACGGACATTACCGCGCTGCCAATCGACGAAAAGCCGCTGAAAATCACCGGCGGACGTTTCACCACCATTGCCAACAGGGCCGAGTCGAAATACACCTATTATAACCGCAACATCGCGATCCGCCGGTCGAATGTGCTCGTGGAGGGGATAGAACACCGCATTACCGGCGAAGGGGATCACGGGGCGCCCTATGGCGGCTTTATCAATATCGGTGACTGCTCCTATGTGACAGTGAAGAATGCGGTCCTGACAGGGCATAAGACTTATAGTACCATCGGTACGGCGGGTAAGCCTGTTACAATGGGTACCTACGACCTTCTGGCCAACCGTGCGCTCAATGTATCGTTCGTCAATTGCAGTCAGACAAACGACATTAACGACAATACTTACTGGGGCATTTTGGGTTCTAATTTCTGCAAAAACCTCCTTTACGACCATTGCACGCTCTCCCGGTTTGATGCTCACCAGGGTGTTGCCAACGCTACCATCCGGAATTCGACACTGGGGCATATGGGGATCAATGCGATCGGAAGCGGGTTGCTGCTGATCGAGAATTCCACCATCAGGGGCAGGAGTATCGTTAATCTCCGGCCCGACTACGGCAGTACCTGGCAGGGAGAGGTGGTGATCCGTAATTGCGTCTTCGTTCCTATGAATGGTAAGCCCGCCAATGCCTCTCTTGTGAGTGGTTCCTACTCCGGCCAGCACGATTTTGGTTATACCTGCTACATGCCCGAAAAAATTACCATCGAAAATCTCCGCATCGACGACGCCGCGCATCCTGAGAACTACCAGGGGCCAGCGATATTTGCCAATTTCAACCCGGAAATGACGGACGGCGCTTACCAGGAAAAGTATCCGTACGTTAAAACCAAAAGTGTTGTCATGAGAAATGTAACCACCGCCAGCGGCAAGGCTGTGAGGGTTAGCGATAATGCATTTATGTTTAAGGATGTGAAAGTGAATGGCGACGGGAAGTAATCCAATCGATTATTGGTTAATGCCTCCGGCTGAGGAGATCGCCCATTTGGTGGAGAGTTTTTGGATGCTGACCAACAAATCAGGAAAGCCTTTGGCGGTTACCGTGCTGCCCGACGGCCGGATCGATGCGAGTTTCTCGTTCGGCGAAAGGCAGGGTATTGTGTTGCTCGGGTTAGAGAGCGGGCCTTCGCGGGCGGAGATCCCACCGGATTTTACTCTTTTCAGCATCAGTTTCCGGCCGCTTGCCGCTACGTATTTGTTCAAAGATTTTTTGCCGATCCTGCCCGACAGCGCCACCGTTCTGCCTGCCGACTTCTTTGGGGTACCCCTGGATGGGTTTCAGGATATCGAACAGTTTTGTGCAAAGCTCACGGAGAACATCGCGGGTATGGTCAAAAAGCGCATTGATGAGCGCAAAAGGAAACTTTTCGACCTGATTTATGCGACTAACGGCGCGATTAGTGTGGGTGAATTATCCGAGAAGACTTTCTGGACGAGCCGGCAGATCAACCGTTATTTCCGCGATACCATTGGCGTATCCTTAAAGACCTATTGCAATATCATCCGTTTCAGGGCTTCATTTCTGCACATCAGGGAGGGAAGGCTGTTTCCCGATGAAAATTATGCCGATCAGTCCCATTTCATCCGGGAGATTAAAAAATACGCGGGCGTTGTTCCCAAAGAGCTCGCACGAAATAAAAACGACCGATTTATCCAATTTTCGACCCTGCCGCGAGCCTAGTTTTGTGTCATAAACAAAAGAAATTATGATACTTAACCATCTAAAAATAGCGATTGTCGGCGGCGGGCCGGGGGGCTTAACATTGGCAAGATTGCTCCAAATGGCAGGCGCTGACGTGCATGTGTTCGAACGAGATTTCGGCAAAGACGCGCGCGTACAAGGCGCCACGCTCGACCTGCACGAGGAGTCGGGGTTGGAGGCACTGCGGCGGGCCGGTCTGCTGGATGCATTTTATGATAACTACCGGCCCGATGCCGGGCGAATGAGGATTTTGGATAAGCATGGAGATATTCACGTGGATGACCACGTGACCGAAAAGGCATTTGCAGAGGACCGGCCGGAGATTGACAGGGCTCCCTTGCGAAGAATTTTACTCGAATCGCTGCAAGAAGGTACGGTGGTGTGGGACAGTCAGTTTGTCTCGATGGAGCGGCAGGACGCAGGCTGGCTAATGCATTTCAAAAACGGGACACGCGCTTATGCCGACGTCGTCATTGCCGCTGACGGCGCCAATTCCAGAATCCGGCCCTATTTAACAACAATAACGCCCCTGTATTCCGGTGTAACGATCGTGGAAGGCAATATTTATAATGCGTCCATCAATGCACCGTGCCTCTGGGAACTGGTAAAAGGCGGGAAGATCTTTGCATTTGGTGATGAGCAGTCGTTGATTCTGAGTGCCAAAGGAGAAGGAAGCCTGTCGTTTTACACCGGCTGTAAAGTGGGTGAAAACTGGGTACAGGAAAGTGGTATCGATTTTGGCAAAAAAGACGAGGTATTCGGCTGGTTTAAAGAAGCATTCGGGTCATGGAACGACGTGTGGCGGGAGTTGTTCGCCAGCGACGAAATAGGGCTCATTTCACGGCCGCAGTACCACTTTCCCGTCGACCAACATTGGGAATCTCTGCCTAACCTTACTATGCTTGGCGATGCCGCCCACAGAATGCCTCCATACGCAGGCGAAGGTGTAAATATGGCCATGCAAGACGCATTTGAACTGGCCGAATGTCTGACATCCGACGTATTTCCCGACATTCGCGCCGCCATTGCCGAATATGAACATCGGATGCTGAAAAGGGCGTCGGAAATCACGCAAGTGAGCCTGGAAATGACAGAAATGCTGCATTCGGCGGATCCGATACCTCAAATGGTGGCGATGATGAGCGGGGAATAGCCCTGTTACCCCCAGTTTTGCTCCAATGCAAACCGCAGCAGACTGTTCTTCCCCGTCAGGTTCAGCTTTTTGGCAATATTCATCCGGTGATTAGATACCGTTTTTTCACTGATGAAAAGTTCTTCGCCGATTTCCTTGCTGGACTTGTATTCCGAAATCAGCTTCATAATGTGCGTTTCGGAAGGCGTAAGCAATGCTTTCAGGTCGTTTTTCGATTGCCGTTGCAGGGCTGAGGTCTTTTTGAGCAGGTAGGCCGATATTTCGGGGCTTAGGTAAAGGTCGCCGTCTTTGGCCTTGTAAATGGCATGTACGATGTCGGAAACGGCATTTTCTTTAAGCACATAGCCCATCGCGCCTATTTCGAGGGCTTTCAGGAAAGGGGCCTTTTCCTTATGCATCGTAAGAAAAATGACCGGAAGCGTTGGCCGGATTTGCAGCATTGCTTCCGCCGCTTCGAGTCCGTTCATACGCGGCATGTCGATGTCCAGCACCACAACATCCACGTTTTGGGATTGAAATGCATGCAGCGCTTCCTGGCCGTTTTTGGCGCTGACGACCACTTTCAGATCGGCATCCATTTCGATCACTTCTTTGAGCCCTTTCAGAAATATAGGGTGGTCGTCGGCGATCAGCAGTCTGATTTCCATGGTCAAAAGGGAATTTGAATGTCAATAATGGTACCGGACGGTTTGTTTTCCAGGATCTCGATCTGGCCGTTGAGGATGTTGAGCCGCTCCCGGATGCCGATCATACCGAAACCTCCTTTGCCGGTTGAGGCGGGTCCGATGCCGACACCGTTATCTTCTATACGTATGGTTATCATTGCGTCTGTTTTGCTGATATGGATGCGCGCCGCCGTCGCCTGCGCGTGTTTGAGAATGTTGTTAAAGCACTCCTGAACGATCCTGAAAACGTTCATTTCATTGGATTTGGAGAGTATATTATCAAAGTTTTGAATGTCTGTTTCCACGTCGATCAGGCCCGTTTCGATCACATCTTCCAGTAAGCTGCGCAGCGACTGCGTGATCCCCAGCAGTTCCAGATGCAGCGGCCGTAAATTGTAGGAAATATTCCGGACTTCCTGAATGGCTTCCGTGACCATTTCTTCGAGGTCCCTGATCTGTTTTTCGCGCAATTCAGGTTTCTCAGTATCCCTTTTGATCATCAGTACCTTGTTCTTGACCATTCCCAGGCTTTGTCCCAGGCTGTCGTGCAGTTCGGCTGCGACACGCTTGCGCTCGCTCTCCTGCGAGCCGATCAGTTGCTGCGAAAAGCGTGTGGCCTGTGCCAGCGCCTCTGCCTGGGTCAGTTCTTTTTCCCTTTTAAATGTATTGAGCTTATTGGCCAATGCAAAGGAAAGGATAATGGCTTCCAGGCCGGAACCGATTTGGTAGGCGCCTTCTGTAAACCAGTTCTCCGGGAAAATAGCCATGTCCTTCATCATAAAAATAAAAATACCGGCCAGCAATGCCGTGAAGCCCATCAGGTAGTATCTGGCCGGCTTGAAACCTTGTTTCAGTACCGTAAAACCGACAACATTGGAGTAGATCAGGAAGAAGCCCACCGTGAGCCAGCTCAGTTGGAAACCCTGTAATAAATGCCCGGACAGTGAAAACCCAACGACGGCCACGCACGACACGACGATCAGCCAGCCCAGTTTCCGCAGCCGCGGGCAATAGTGCTTTGTATTCAGGAATGAATTGGTGAAAAGCAATGCGAATACAAAAGCAAGGCTGCCTGTATAGTTCGAATGGTTGGCCTGTGGGAAATCAGGGACGATAAATTGCAGAAAGAGGCCTTTGCTGTAACCGATATTCAATGCTACGAAGAAAATGTAAAACACATAGTACAGGTAAGTGTGCTCGCGTATTGAAATGAATACGAATAAGTTATAAATGATCAGCGCGGCGATCAGCCCGTAGTAAAATCCGTGCGCGATGTCGGTCTTCTGGCTGTTTTCATAAATGTATTGCAGGCTCGATATTTCAAGCGGCACGCGTATGATGGAGTTGCTGCGTACGCGCATGTAGATCGTCGTAGTGTCCCGCCAGACCAGGTTAAGCGGCAGGACCATCTGGTTGCTGAGGACGGGGCGTTCGCGGAACGGCAATGCCGAGCCTACATTCGTGATGTAATTAACCCAATTGTCGTAACTATGCGCCGTTTCCACAAAGAGGTCGACTTGTTGGAGGAATGGCGCCTTTACGTGGAGAAACCATTCGGCCGGCGTTCTGCTGACCACCCGCATTTTCAGCCAGAACGTGGAGGCGCTGGGGCCAACATTCAGCGTTTCCTGCGTCATTGGCCGGAATAGCTCTGGCTTGGCTTCCACATCGCTGTGTTGTAATTGATGGGTAGGGTCTTCCAATACCAGCATATTGCGCCCGACAGGATAATTGGGCCGCCCGTAAACCAGCTCGATTACAGGCGGTTCCATGTTTTGACCCATTGCGGCCATAGCGGACAGCAAGTGTAAAATGACTACGAATCGACCGATGGGTAACATTATATCAGTTCAGGACAGGTGTTTTGATATCGAGAAGGTCATCGATGTATTTCGTACAAAGTGACTGAGGGTTGTAATCTTTGAATTCCCGGCTGAGTTTTTTGACATTGTTCTTATAAGTATCATCCGCCAGTACTTTTTCCACACCCGTCCTGATTTGCGCCGGCGTCGGAAATTCCGTTTTAAGATCGATACCCAATTTGAAATAACCGATCCTCGCATTGATTTCGTTCTTGCCTTCATGAATACCGGCGGCAACCAGTGGCAGTTGATTTTGTATGCCCAGCATTACGCCTCCATAACCCCCGTTCGTGACGTAGACGTCGCAATGCGGCATGATATCGTTGAAAGGGATAAAGTCGCGTATAAGGATATTCTCCTGCGGGTACCGCGCCTGCAACTCCTCCGTGCCCATACCGCCTGTGGTAGCGATCACCAGCACGGGCGTGTCCTTAAATGCTTCCAACGTAGGAACCAGTATCTTCTCCGGATCCCTTTCCAGTGTGCCCTGTGTGACCAGGATCACCTTTTCATATTTTCTGAGTTGATCGCCGAGGTCGGTAACGTGCGTGCTGCCTTTCGAGAAGGGTAGGAGCGGCCCTACAAACCGGACTTTCTTGCTCAGATCGGACCGGCTATATTCGAATCCCGGGGTGCCGCTTTGCAGCATAAGGTCCGTTTTTTTACCGAGGACATCAAATATATTTCCCTCTACCGGCACCATTCCATGCTCGCGGAAAAGGCTGGCGAAGAGGTTCGCGGCTTCCCGGAAAATAACCTTGTCCGCGAAGAAGCGAAGCAGGTCCTGTTTTCTGCGCCCGAAAAAGCTGGTCGAAGGCGTCATAGCGAGCCCGGTAGGAGGCAAATCCCGGGAAGTTTCGACGAGTGGAAACACGCCCACCGACACCACTTTTTTGTTCAGCTTTTCCTTCACAAACGGCATACCGGTGAATGCGATGTCGCTGATCAGCAAATCGAAGGGCCACGACTCGTTAATCTCCCTGATATCTTCATAAAACTCTGTCGACCTGAGGATAAATGCGGTTTTCAGGTCATATTTCAGCTTTCCGATAGTCCCACGTATTTTGTCGCGCTCTGGAAAAAGGATATGTACATTGTGCTGGTTGAAATCAAGCGCATTCTTAAAAGGGTAGTAAGGAATGCCGAGACGCTCGATTTTGTCTTTGAAAATGCTTCCTGAATACCACCTCACATCGTGACCGAGTGATTTCAGGTGCATGGCGATACCCGTGAGGGGATTGAAATGGCCTTCGTAAGGCATGTTGGCAAAGAGTATTTTTTTCATGGCTAACTGGAATTGATATTATTGTAAACAGATGTATGCTATTGATTAATAGTGTATTGGTGCAAGGTTGACGGGTCAGTTTATATTCGCCAGGACGAATGCGACCTCGACACTTTTTGTGCCGTAAAACGGACCGGACGGAGCTTCCTCTTCACGCGTGAAAGCCCCGTTGCCGATCTGTACGGACTGCCCCGAGGTTGGGCGTACGGGAGCCGCAGACTCAGTCGCTGTTTCGCACGACTGGCTCAGAATGGACAGCGATATACTCAGGATCGATTTGAAGAATGTTTTCATGGCTGACAGACTTTGTGATTCAGATACATGTCTTTGTCTTTCGACATCACAAAATTACCAGCCGGAGTACCCGCGTAAAATGGAGGCTAACACCCATTTTTATGGGTAGTACTGCTCATATTGGGGAAGGGGGGAGGGGGCTTGTCTAATGCTTAACCGCATGGTAGTAATGATTGCCCCCTTCGTCTTCGAATTCTTCGATAAGCGAAAGCCCCGCGGCGGTTAGCAACGCTCGGTATCGATCCGCGCCAAGCGAACGCGACTCTATTTCTGTAATGGCATCTTTCCATTGCATTTGCCGGGCCGGAGCGGTAAATAACAGCTTTCCGCCAGCGTACAGTGCATTGGCCATTTTTTGAATCACCATTTCCTGTGTTTCTTCCGGCAAAAGGAACATCAGCCCCCAGGCAATGACGGCATCGAACTGCCGGTTGAAAAATGAAGAGTCTTCGGCGGCTTCACACGCGACGGGGCTATCCGGGAAACTCCGCTGGAAGGTTTGAACCATCGAAGCTGATGCGTCGATTCCGTAAACGCTCAAACCTTCTTCCACCAACGCCTTCGAAATCGGGTCGCCAGCGCCACAACCTACATCCACCACCGTTGCATTTGGAGGCAATGACCTGGCCCATTGCCGGACGGACGCCGCGCCGACTCCATCGATGCCTTTCGAGCGACAGCGGATAAAAGTTGTTGCATGGGTTTCGTATCCATTTGATTTGTCCATGGGGTAGTCTTTGCTTTTTGTTCAGTACTGTGGCTGCATTCGGGTGCAGCCATTTCTGTGACCAGTGATCTTACCTACTACTTCGCCGACTTCCGGTTAGCCAAGGTTTCAGCACCTTCGTAACCTGCGGCATCACAACCCAGGTAAGTAATCCAACCATACATCCGGCGACAATCAATGTCCTGAACGCAGGGTGCAGTCCCTGAATGAATGGGCCAAGCACATAGGTTAAGAATAAACTCGTGGGATATACACCGCAAAGCGTCGCAACTGCCATTTTCCATCTCGGCGGCGCAGTCGGAGAACGGAACCAGGCTTCCAGGCCCGTAAGCTCCCGGTAGACCGGTTCTTCCGTCAGCGTCGATGCATAAGCTTCCCAATCCTTGAATAGCTTCGAATTATAAAATGCATCCCGCTCAGCCTGATCGGCGAAGGTCCTTAATATGCCTATTTCGCGGCTTTCGCTGCCCGGCAGTGCCGTCATCATCGCCGCGCCGTGGACACCGCCGTGTAGAAATGAATCGCCCAGAAAGCGTCGTAAAGCTTCTTTGAACTCTTCTTCTTTTCCGGGGAGGACTTTGCGGGTGATGGCTACGTGGATGGGCATGGGGAAGCGATTGTCAAGTTCTAACAGGAGGCAATAATATAAATCAAATCTTTAATAATGCCACTTCCATAGGGTGAAACACTAAGGTTTCTCTTGTTATCTTTGAGTAAGGACAAAATGGAGAGTTTCGAGAAGATGGAGGAAGGTTTAGGAATACCTGGCTGTGGCAGCGGTCCTTGTTGTTGTGGTTCCATTCCATTTACGAGCACAAAAAAAGGTCCTGAATGTTCAGGACCTTGAAAACTTGGGGAGGGAGACGGGTCCCGAACTTTGCCTTTAATTGACTTGTAATCAAGTTTTTGTCTCCCGTATTTGAAGTGAACTACACGAAAGACTCACTATTTTTTATACATATAGTACAGCAGTATATTTGTTATGTATAATTCTTTTGGCGAAAATTGAGGTGTTTAAGTCGGATTTTCGCTGGTTTTTGAGTCTGTTTTCGGGTGGTTTTTGGTGTTCAAAGTTTGGAAAATGCCTGTGTTTTTTGGCTTTGGTAACTGTGATGTTGCAAGGTAAAAATAGCAAAAATTCGTTTGCTCTGGAAATGGTAGACTTAGTCCAATGTCATTCGAGGATTTGCTATTTCGTCGAGGTATGCTTCTAGCTTTTTCATAAAACGGTCATACAAAGGAATTAGCTCTGAAATTGCGACTTTTCGGTTCCAGCTTCCCAGTTTAAGAGGGTTTGGTGCAAGTCCGATAAAAATCGCAGCCGAATCGGCGCAGAAACGGTGATTGATATTGGATGGAATACCTAGGGCTTCAAGCTGCTTTTCAGCATAGCCTAACATGATTTGACCCCTTTTATCAAATGTCATAATACTAATTCTTAGCCCGCTTCCGGCCGGATCAGGGAATTGGAGTCCAAAACTGGATGTGTTCCATTCAACAGTTAGGCCAATTTGTTGACTATCTGCTATCACCTTTTTCACAAATTCGGCAGTATAGGAATTTGTATTTTGCAGCAGCTGCTCAAAATAATCCTGGGCTGAAAGTGTGGTTCGTCCTGATGATCTTCTTTGCAATGTTTCTGGTTCAGTCCCCAGGTCGCTGTCGATATTTAAAGTTAATCCAGTAGAATAGTCTCCTTCTACGCGTACAACAGCCCTTGTAATTTCCCTTGTCCTGGTCACGACTTGTGGAATGACTAACAAAGGATCAATAGAATCGCCAAGCCTGTATACTTGCAGTTCGACCAGTGCCAATGTAAAGTGTAGCTGGGGAGATTGTGACAGATACGCCACCATTTCTTCAACGCTTTCACGAATCCCGTCTCCAACGATTAAAAGTAAGATACGTCCTCTTCTTAGGTTTTTGTTGATGTTGTCGATCAGGGTATGTTCCTCGATGTCTTCGCATCCTGGCTGTTTGCGTACCTTTGCGATTAAGCCATCAGATATGTGAACGGAATTTCGCAGGCTGGAATCCAATTCGGAGAAAGTCCATTTACTTAATTCTTTAGCATAGTCAATGATTTGCCCAACCACCTCTCTTCTTGCCTGTGGGTTCCGCCAAAGTTTGGTTTCTACAATTGTTAAGTAGCCCTCTGGTGAGATAAACAGGTTATCTATAAATCCAGCATTCGTTTTTATTTCCCTCCCCATAGAAATTGCGGGTGCAAATCCGGACTCAATTTCACTGATTGGAAGAAGTGATGGGTTTTCGTGTATGAGTTTCTGCAACCAGTTCTCGCTAAACTCGTTGCAATGCAGTGCTACTCGCTCTATACTGCTGGCCACGTTGTTCGAGATTAACAGAGGTTGCCCATTCTGTCTCTTCCCATTTGCTATCATAGTCAATAATTTTCCGTTGAGTTTATTTAAGCGAGCGTAGAGGCGCTGGTGTTAGTTTGAGCAGCATCTGTCAAAGCATAGTCATCGAGTACTAGTTGTAGATTTTGAAGGTTGTTCAGAACGCGCGACATATCAAGCTCTTCATCTGGAGTCGATTGAAGAGCATTCACTGCAATAGCGAGCGTAGATGTATTCCCGAGCCTTAACTTTTGGGGCCTAATGACCAGAAGTCCATATTTTGACCCAAGTTCGCTTAGTTTAGAACACACGCGGTTCAAATAGTCTATGCTTGGCGCCCTGCCTTCAATTTTGACCTTGACCTGTATATCGACTCCGATTCTATTTTCGATTTGGATGTATAATTTAAAGCTGTTGATTTCAACCCAATGATACCAGAATCCCCAAAATCCGCCGGTGGGATTAGAAACGTAGTTCCAGTCAGTATGTTCGGGAATAAGCTCTTGCAGGTTTAGATAGAAGCCTTGGGCGGCACTTTCGTTAGTTTTGACTGCGTTGAAATTAGAGCAAGAATCTGTGAGCTCCTGCAATCGTCCTAGATGTGATCGAAAGTCATTAAAGATATCGTTGGTTACGGAGCGGGTATCGAGAATTTCCAACACCGTCCTTCTATCAACGATTTTATATCCTTCTTTGCTCTTAATCAGATCCAACGATGAAAGACTTTCGTTCCCGGTTTTGAGATATATAAATATGAGCTTGTGTGGCTTACCACCGAATTCACTTTCAACGAGTTCCTTATAACGTGCTAGTTGATTCGAATGCCTGCCGGTATTAGTTTTATCCTCTATGCTGATAAAATATTCCCCATTAATTTCTGCCCATACATCGATATTGTGCCATTGCCTGCCAACCTCTACTGTCATTACGGCATAGGTCTTAGGTTGCCCAATGAGCTTCCTTACGAAATCCTGTGCAGTATGATTCAAATCCGGGTTGATACCACCGTACTTTTCATCGGCCCACTGCAATAGCCATGCAAAGAATGCATCCTGGCTTAACTCCTTTGTTGCTAGTTTGAAGATGTTCGGGGTTTGGATTTCCTTCATATGTGTTTTTGGAATGATAAAATTTATGCAAATCTGATCGTGAAATTAGGAGTATCAGTGGGTGTTAGTATAGATGCACTTAAGTTGTGTGGTGAATTAATGTACATTGCTGCGGAGATTATCAAAATCAGCGAAGATGTGGCTATCACTAATTGAAAAATCCGAAGCGATACGAGCAATTTACCGCGATAGTATCCCACCGCTTGAAAATGTTACTCTTCATGAAATCAAGATCACGGTTGGTGAAGATACGATCATCACGATAAAAATTGATATCACCACGCTGCCTGGGGAGTTGCCCAAGAAGTGGCAGGCAAACGAAATAAATACAGTCCAACTGACATTCGATCTGATAAAGGCCAGAATCGAGAAATTCGATTTGAACTCACCAGTGTCTATGGTAACCCGAATATGCATACTTGAAGACAGCGGTAGCAAAAGAATGACTCTTACCAGTAGTTCTAATGCTGAGGTGCTTGTAATACGTTCGAGCTGGATATATCTTCAATCAATAAGTGCGTACCGAAATGCTTACAAGGCAGGTTCCGAATACAATTGATTTTTGGTGGTGTCGACTGCAATGTTGCAAGTGTCATATTCAGCCTGCGGTTATATTTTCGTTAACGGAATTTTGATTGGCCGGATTGTCGGAAATTCCTGATAAGTTACACACCTACCAATATTGATCTCAAACTTATGAGTCTTCCTGTCGCAAAGCAGATCGCCTGGGTTTCGTTGATTCCTCAGCTAGGTTTCATGGCCTTTTTAATAATAGTTTATTATTTAGTGGGAACTGATCAGTTCGTGATCTTTGGGGCAGGCACTTATATCGTAATATCCAATTTGCTCCGGTTCCTTGCATTGAAGGATCATAATGAAGCTGTCAAATCTATCAAAGAGGGTGATTTTAGGAATGCAATTCCCAGGTTTCAGTCTAGCTATGACTTTCTAGATAGCTATCCTTGGATTGATAAGTACCGGTATTTGACTCTTCTAAGTTCCTCGAAAATTTCGTTCAGAGAAATGGCGTTGAACAACATTGCCTTCTGTTACAGCCAAATCGGAGAAGGTGAGAAAGCGATATTCTTCTATAAGCGAATGCTCGAGGAGTACCCTGACAGCGACCTTGCAAAGGCAGCACTGAATTTCATCGCAGCGATCCAAAAGGATGGTTGACAGTATAAGAGCAGAAGGCTTGGTCGATAAAATAATCTGTCAGAGAGAAAATGCATCGGTTCATAACTGCTTATGTTGTCGTTTAACAACACTTTCGACATTTTTATTGATAATAATCAGCATTATTGCAACCCCAAAGCTGGTTCTTCTTCCTAGATTTCTGAAATACTGCAAAAATTCGGAGAAAACATAATGCTGGCTCGCAAGCGGCGGAAACTTACGACTATTCAGGTGTCTGAACGGGGAGGAATCGACCGCACCACGCTGTACCACATTGAAAAAGGCAATCCGCGTGTTTCTATTGGTGCATACTTCAATGTTTTGAGGGTTCTAAATCTGAATGAAGATTTTCTAAAATTAGCCGCAGATGACGAGCTGGGCAGGAAGTTGCAGGATTTGAAGTTGCTTGGTAAATCGAGCGAATAGCCGCTTATCAAAACGGGCTTCAAATCTTCTCCGCATGATAGCAATGACTTTAATCGACGTCATTGTCATCTAAGATTTAGCTGTTCGGTAAAGTACTAAGTTTGTCGAATGAAGGTAACGTGAATTATGAAAGCAAAATCAGTCAAAGAGATTGAAAAACTGTTGAGTCCAATTTCTGATGCGGAAACAATTGAGGTTAATTTAAAGCAACTTTTGTTGGTTTATCGGGCAATAGAAGACTGGCGAGGCTTCTTTCATAACCCGATGCACTACCCAACGGTAGAAGATGTATCTAAATATCTAGGGAACAGAAGGAGTGGGATGTACGCAGTAATGGACCATATTTATATGAAAACATTCGAACAGCTACTTCCTAGCGATATAGAGGACAGGTTGGAGGAGTTGTTGTAAGAAGACGCTACAGGCGGCGCAGCGAATGAATGTCGCCGCATTGTCCTTGCATCCGTTCGATTGTCCATCAGTTTTTTATTTGATGATAAATCAATTTTCAAAGCAGTGCAATCGCCTTTATAACTCAAAGTAAAAATTGGCGGGTTTACCCCTTGGCTGCAAAGCCTCAGGCGGTTTAAGGAGCGGCGGCAGCCGAAGGCGCCTAGCCGCGGTAAATAGCCTGGGGTTTTGTAGGCGGCAAATTTTGCTTTGTAACTTTTGTTGCGCTGAGTTGCAAACGCTTATATTTCGGCCCGAGTTGAATGCTAGAGACCTAAAACGTACAGACATGGCGATTCTTACATTGCACAGTGATCACTACGACGATATTGAGGATTTGATAGCATCTGTCAAAAGCGAGTTTAACGTGAAATTCGATAATGACGATTTTGTAAGCGTGAAGTCTGTTGGGCAGCTTTTTGATGTCATCGTTAACAAAGTGCCGTTAAGCAATTCTGAAACCTGCACGTCTCAGCAAGCATTTTACAAGCTTCGTGAAGCATTTAGCAATTTGGATTCTGTTTGCCCGATACAGCCAGCAACTCCGCTAGAAGACCTCCTGCCAAGACAAGGCCGCATTTCGACAGTCAAAGCGCTCGAACGGGAATTAGGAATGGCTCTCAATATATTGAGTCCGCCTCAATGGCTATCAAACATAATCTGGACGGCTGGGTTTGTTACGATAGGAGGGCTATTCTATGATACGCGAATCTTCTTGCCCTTACTCTTGGCTGTCATATTGATTGGAAAAATAGCTTATCAGTTTGGTAAAGAGTTGGATCACGTGACCGTTGCCGATCTCGCAAGACATCTTACCAGAAACAATTATTTGGTAGCTAGACGAAATCCAGACACCATTAACCGAAAAGAGCTCTCGCAAATTTTACTGGACAGGCTGAACTTGAATTATGACGAGGAAGGCAGGCTCGTGATGGAAACTGCGATAGGGTAACCTCTTCGGGATTTTTGATCCAAAATCCCATTAGGACTATATTGCTTGCCCAATGCACTGCCATTGAAGACGCACCATGTGCGGTGATCAATATATGTAATCCCGTACAGCATCCCTTCATAGTTCTGCCGTGTCACTGCCTTGATGCCGTCCTTTTCCAGAATGCCGAATAGCATTCATTGGCAGATCTGTTCATGAGCGTTAATATACCTATTCTAGCACCCCGAATATTCAGGCCGGAAAAGTCCATTGAGAGCGATGATTGTTTTCTCTGTAATGACCCTTCCGTCTTGCAGTTTGATGTAAGGTTGCGGATCGTTTGTGTGGATCTCATCTATGATGCCCTCTGCCCGTTCGAGCCCGTTGATGTCCAATATCATTTCCGCTTTTGCTCCACGATTTTTGCAGTCTGTCAACATTTCGAGAAAACTCTCGTTGACGGATAATGTCGTTCGTAAGTCCATTTTGTAAGTGAGAATGTTTATATTTTTAACATCGTCTGTAACACAAAAATGCCCGGCACTTGTGTTTTTTAACGAAAGTCGTTCATTTCTCGCTTTTGTACACGATAATAACGGTTCTTCCCTTCATCTTCCCTTTCCTCTTTAAGCGAAAAGGTGCGAAGCAGCCAGCAATACCTTGTATCG
The DNA here is from genome assembly GCF_031457695.1 of Dyadobacter sp. BE31. Lineage (NCBI taxonomy): Bacteria > Pseudomonadati > Bacteroidota > Cytophagia > Cytophagales > Spirosomataceae > Dyadobacter > Dyadobacter sp. BE31. The sequence continues at coordinate 1,677,335 of NZ_JAVDXA010000001.1, read as the reverse complement.
CTGGGCTCCAAGTGACATGGGGGTTCGACATTTCGACGATCTTTGAAAGCTATCGCCTACACTAAAATTTAGACACCTTTGTTCTAAAATGACCTTTCCCAAAATGCTCAGTTCTTTCGCCTTCATTGTCTGTTTCAATGGATTTGAATTCTATTTTTCCAAAAAGACTATCTCCAACAACATACTTGGGTTTATCCAATGTCAGTTTTTGGTATACGATCTTGTGTGTCGGCTTTACCTCCCACGGAATAATGTTGTCTGTTGCAAGGTATGCTTCCGTGTAGAATGTTTTGTCTTTGTAGTTGATTATAAAGCCTTGTCCACCGAAACCGTTGCCGATTCCGATTTTAATCGATAAAGTATCGGTGTTCCAGAAATAGGCTCTGCAATTATTGTACTTTGCATATTGGGTGTCACTGAGGTCAATTCGCTTGCCAGAGAAGTACGAGACATTGCTTGTCCTCCTTGCGAGTGGATCTCTATCGTCAAGTGCTGAAAATATCTCCTTTTCCTTGTCAAGCTGTTTGTAAATCGAGTCTTTAGAAAGATTAGCATCGATTGTGGCGTCGTCCCATTGATCTGTGGTTTTGTGGCCCGAGCAGTTGGATAACAATGGCATCATCGCTGAGAGAAGGAGAATACTTGCAAGTTTGGTTGTTAGTGGGCAGCGCATGGCTTAGTGTATCGGAAGTAAATGAAAATCAAAAGTGAATATATATAATTTAATTATATATAATAAAATTTACTTCCCGATTTCTTTTTACAGCTCTGTCTACTTGAGACCTTTTATCGACTTTATAATCATTGACAGGGTTTTCGACTTAGGAGCATCGCCCAGCCATGTCTCCATGACTTTTGTATCGAGCTCTTGCAAGTCATCTTCATCAATTCTCAAATTTTCGATGAGATATTCAGTAGCGGACTTCGAGCTATTTAGCTTTACGCCTATGGTAGTCACTACTTTATCAAATAGAGCTTTCTCCGGCGAAGCAATAAGAATATGTTGTTCATCTCCAAGTTTAAGGTTTCGAATCCCGAAGCTGTAATAGGGCAATGGCAGCCGCGCGAAGCTAAATGCGCCTATCGAGGTGATTAACCGCTCGGCACGTTTTGTGGTCGCTGAGGTCACTTCATATACTCGCTCAGGAATTAACCCGTAAAAGGATAGGGCACTGTCAAAGGATACATAGCTCGGGCCGAACAGATGGTTTGCGAGTAGGAATGGCTCCGGGCGAAAGGGGGAAAGCTTTTTAGTAGGCATATATAGGCCATCTCTCACGATTTCCAGAAGCCCGGCAGATAGCAGCTCATCGATTTTATGATTGGGCTCCTTGTGATCTTTGAGAAGCGATGCCAGCAGCTGCCGGGTAAGCGGTTGATTAGAGTGGCTTCTGATGCTTTGTAGGAGATTCATGACAGACTTTATATTATAGGTCTTTTAGATCACTAGCAATCTTACGATCTGGTCAAGGGATTTTGACTCAGTCCAAAGGTTCATGGTGGAAGACTTAAATGGTAAAAGCAATATAATGCTTAGTGGAATTTTAACCGCTTGCCAGTCACCCGAAATTATCCTTTGGGATTGTGCGACTGCTCACGAGCTGTAAACAATGTTGATTATTTTCAACATTATTTATATTTTTGTTTGTAATAATCAACATTATGCAGACTAAAAAGCAAGTCGTGCTACCCAGATTCCAGAAAATTCTGGAACAGCTGGGTGAAAATATCAAACTAGCTCGCAAACGGCGGAAACTCACCACTATTCAGGTATCTGAGCGGGCGGGGATTGATCGTACAACATTGTACCACATTGAGAAAGGTAACCCGAGTGTATCGATAGGAGCATATTTCAATGTTCTGCGCGTCCTGGGTTTGCAAGACGATTTTCTCAAATTGGCGGCTGACGATGAGTTGGGAAGGAAATTGCAGGATTTGAAACTGATTGGCAAGTCTTAGTATGGCAGACCGGACGGACATTTATGTTTATGCAGATTGGATCGGCATGGCAGGGCCAAAACTTATCGGGACGCTCTCCGCGCAACAGGCGAAGGGCAGGAAATCATTTAGCTTCACATATAACGGAGACTGGATCGCTTCTCATGAACAATTTCTGCTTGATCCCGACATCGCCTGGTTTGGCGGAGCGCAGTATCCTAACCAAAAGGAGAATTTTGGCGTGTTTCTCGATTCTATGCCGGATACCTGGGGGCGCACGCTTATGAAGAGAAGGGCGTCCATCCTAGCAAAGCAAAATGGAAAGCAGGCACCTACCCTGTATGATATAGATTTTCTACTAGGAGTCCATGACGAAAGCCGAATGGGAGCATTACGGTTCAAACTTGATCCGGACGGCCCATTTTTAGACAATGATCCTGTATCGCCTACGCCGCCCTGGGCGACCATTCGTGAGCTTCAACATGGAGCAGAGCTCATAGAATCCAATGAAGACACTGCGGAAGTGAGAAAATGGCTGGCAATGTTGATGGCACCGGGCTCATCTCTGGGTGGGGCAAGACCAAAAGCCAACATCCTTGACGAGAAGGGGCAGCCCTGGATCGCTAAATTTCCCTCCAAAAACGATACAATCGATCGGGCAGCATGGGAGTACTTGGCTTACCGACTGGCGATAAATGCAGGAATCGAAATGGCCGAAAGTAAATTGGAGCATGTGGCGGGAAAGTATCATACTTTCTTTACGAAGCGATTCGACCGGGAAAAGAGCTCGCGCATTCATTTTGCCTCTGCCATGACCATGACAGGTAAGAACGAAGAACTGATTCGCGACGACCTTCCTTCCTACCTCGATATAGTCGAATTTATACAGTTTTCAGGAGCTAACGTAGCCGAAGACCTAGCCCAGCTATGGCGGCGATTGGTATTCAATATACTCATATCGAATACGGATGACCATCTGAGGAATCATGGTTTTTTGCTCACTCCCGCAGGATGGAGGCTTTCGCCAGCTTTTGATATCAATCCCTCAATTGATAAGGATGGACTTGCGCTGAATATCGATATGGACAGCAATCAGCTTGATTTGGATCTGGCTAAGCAGGTTGGAGTTTACTTTCGCTTGGGGGAGAAGGAGATGGATGGAATTATAGTGGAAGTAAAATCAGCCGTGGCTGGATGGCAGAAGTTGGCAGGTGAAATTGGAATAAGTCGTGGCGAGCAAACGTTGATGGCTGCGGCGTTTCGGATTTAGTATTTATGGTTTACACAAATAGAACCAGGATGGACCAGTGAAAGCAGTATTGAATCCTGTTAAGTACTTGATTGTCAATTTTTTTTGCTCGTGTCTTTATCAGATATGGGATAAAGGGCTTGTAAGCTAGTAAATACTTAGGCCAGAAGGGGGGCAATCAATATTCATATAATCAGATTATAGGTAGTAAAGTAAAATTGTATACTTTTACATTTAACCTCCTCAAAAGCATAATGAATTATCTAGAATCAATTCAGCAGGGTCTGGATGCGCAAAGAAAGCACACTGATATTGCGCGAAAAATTTTCATAACGCATCCCACTTCGGCGTTTATAGAAAATGAGGAGAAGCAATTCGACATACTTGATGAAGTAAGTCAATTCTTTAAAATACCTATCACTCATGTTCATGTAGTTGGTTCCTCAAAGATTGGCCAAAGCCTACACAAAAAGACAAAATTTACCTTAGGGAAGTCAGACCTTGATATCGCGCTAGTTGATTCAAATCTATTTATATATTACTCAGAGATGATTTACACGATTACTCGCGGTTTTAACGATCTTAGTAATTTTTCTCTAAATAAGAACGGAGTTTCAAATTTTGAAGAGTATTCGCAATATCTGTTGAAAGGGATTTTTAGACCTGATTTAATGCCATCCTGTAAAGGAAGGGCTGACTGGCTGTCTTTCTTCGGTAAGTTGTCGAGAAAACACTCCGCATTGTTCGGAGGAATTAATGCTTCGATTTATCTTTCGCAACATTATTTCGAGGTGAAGCAAATTTCAACAATAAAAAATTATATCAAACTTCAAAATGGTGGACTATAGAGTTAGGTCTGTATCATTACTTAATCTCGTTAATGATATTCGTAATGAGCTGCTTATTCCCGATGCATACTTTCAAAGAAATCTCGTTTGGCGCGAAATTCATAACAAAGATTTTATAAAAACGATCTTGCTGGGGTTTCCATTTCCACAGATATTTATTTCAAAAGGGAAGGTAGATGTGATAAATATGACTACGGTCTCTTGTATCGTCGATGGACAACAGAGAAGTAACGCGATTATTAAGTTTATCGAAAATGAATTTGATGTTGATGGTCGATATTTTGACAATCTATCTCCCGATGAAAAATCGGCGTTTTTGAAGTATGAGATAGCAGTAATCGAGCTGGATATTGAGAATGATGATCCGAAAGTTCAGCAAATTTTCCAGCGAATAAATCGTACATCTAATGCGTTGACAGTAATTGAAAAGTTGGCGTCAGAGTACTCTGTTTCTGAATATATGCTCGTTGCTAAGCTTTTGTCGGACCAAATTGATTTGAATGGAAATGAGCAGGATTATGAGGATTTTAGAGAAGATCCGAATATTCCAAAATCTTTTTATACATGGGCTCGGGCACAGAAAGTATCAAAATTTGTTAGCTTAATAGTCGACAAAAACATATACAACCCCAGAGATATTGCAAGAAAGGTTCACTTAATGCACGTCTTAAATATGATGACATCAGTGCTTGCAGGATTTTTCAATAGAAATGAACTTTCTATGAGATTTCTTGAAGACTACACAGTAGACTTTGTAGAAAAGGAATTAGTTGTTTCAAAACTTGAGCGTTCCGCTGATATCATTTTAAAATTAAAATTGAAGGTGAAGTCCTATTGGCATAACAAGGCAAATATTTTTTCTTTAATTGTTGCGCTTGCTAATAATCTGGATGATATTGACATGTCTAAATTAGAAGACTTTAAAAATGCGCTTGCAGAGTTTGAAGCCGACATTCCGGCTGATTTTCGACTTGCTGCTACCGAGGCAGTTAATAATAAAAAGGAGCGAGAACTGAGGGACGATAAAATTGTTGCAATGATTCAGGAGTCCTTCGTCTAATCTTTGGCTGTAAAAGATATTGTGTTTCAGGGGATTGAGCCAGGAATTGCGAGCTTACGTGGTACGGCGGTGAGTCTCAGTTTGCTCGTTAACGCAACTGATATGGTTGGAGAGACATGGGGTGAATTTCGCTGCGCTTTCTCGCATCAGCTGATTTATCCTGTGGTTTATAATTGTCCTAATCAGGCAGATCAATTTCAACGCAGTGCAATCGCCGTTATTACTCAAAGTAAAAAGTGACGGGGTTTACCCTTGGGCTGCAAAGCCATTGGCGGTTTAAGGAGCGGCGAGGGCCGGGCGCCTAGCCGCGGTAAATAGCCTATGGATTTGAAGTCGTCACTTTTTGCTTTGTACCTTTCGGTGCGCTGAGACGCAGAGGGCGTTACCGGCGGTCTTACTTATTAACAGTCGAGCGCCCAGAAAGCCAAGGTTTCAGCACCTTCGTAACCTGCGGCATCACACCCCATGTCAATAGCCCGACCATGCACCCAGCCACAATCAAAGTCCTGAATGCAGGATGCAATCCCTGAATGTATGGACCAATTACATAGGTCAAAAACAAACTGGTAGGATACACACCGCAAAGCGTAGCCACCGCCATTTTCCACCTCGGCGGAGGAACGGGAGAGCGGAACCAGGCTTCCAGGCCAGTAAGCTCCCGGTAGATCGGTTCTTCCGTCAACGTCGATGCATAGGCCTCCCAATCTTTAAATAGCTTCGAGTTGTAAAAAGCATCCCGCTCAGCCTGATCGGCGAAAGTCCGTAATATGCCAATTTCCCGGTTTTCGCTGCCAGGCAAAGCAGTCATCATTGCTGCTCCGTGGACACCGCCATGCAAAAATGAATCACCAAGAAAGCGCCGAAGCGCATCTTTGAATTCTTCTTCTTTTCCGGGAAGGACTTTGCGAGTAATAGCGACGTGAATGGGCATGGGGTATTGTTGAGTTTTGAATTCGAGTAAGCATAAATATAATCAATGAGGGTTCTCGCATTACACTCCGTAAATCGCTTCACGTCAAAATCCCAGCGAAAACCCTCTCTGCTTTTTCTTCTTCGGTTTTCTGAGCTCCTGAGGAGTATAGCCATTATCCTGTAGAGGCGAAAACAGCGCATCTACTGCCGTCCTGCCGTTTTTGATTTGACCTACTGAACTTGCTTGTTGAGTATTTTGCTGATTTTCGGCCTGCTCCGCATTTTTACCGATCATTTGAGATCTCTGCTGGTGAAGAGAAAGATCAGTATCCCTGCACCATTCTGTAATCCCTTTCGCGCCGAATTCCTTTCCCAAAGCACTGCCATTGAAAACGGCTTTGCTGCGATGGTCTATGAAAGTAATGCCGTAGAGAGCTCCCTGCTCATTTCTGCGAAGCACCATATCAATTCCGTCCCGGCGCAAATTTTTGCTCAGACCAGGTAGCGTCGGATTCTTTTGACCATACATAACCAAACTGATGCTGTTTTTGATATTTCGATGTCCAATTTGACGGGTAACCTCATTTTCGACAAACAGTTTTTGGAGATTCTGCTGTGTCGGCTTAAAGTGAAAATCACTTGCTTTGATCGGAACGCCCACTTTGTTCCCAGCCTTGTCGAGTACCCGGTAGAGAATTCCTTTATTTTTCCTGATCTTCGACTCTGGGGATCCGATGTCAGCGGCTACATTATATAGGTTGAGCACAGCATTCAATTCTCCAATCGTGGTGAACTTATAGTCCTTGATAATCCTGCTTAGCACATTTGAGATAGCCTTCTTTGTTTCCATCTTCCCATATTCAACTTTGATGCTGACCGGCTGTATACGGAATTCTTGCGCATTTCTTTCCTGTGCTTTCACCAGTCCGAAACCAATCTCAATTTCCTTTCTGGTTTTCTCAGATTGGTTCCTGCCCAGGTTATGTAGCGAAATCCGACTCCCGTCGGCCTGAATGTTCGTTGTGACAATATGTACGTGCGGGTGACCTGCGTCCCGATGCTCGTAGACAAGCGCCGGTTGTTTTTCGAACCCGATGCCTTTCAGATAGGCTTTTGAAATCTCGGCCAGTTTTTCCTTGTCAAACTTTTCGGAAGGATCGAAGTTCAAGGAGATGTGAACCGTGTTGACCTTTGTCCGTTTGTTTAATGCGAGCTGCCGTTGAATCCGGTTCAGTTTCTGCTCGAAGGTGAGCGCGTCGGCGTCTTTTGGATAGTGAAATGCACTGATGCATTCGGCTTGTCCCTGTTTCAGCTTGTTCTCATTGTAATGCAGTACCGCCCGAAGCCGACTGCTGGTGTGAATCACTGCAACCATCGATCCGCCAGTTTATCGGTTTGCGCTTTGATCTGATCCAGCATTGAAAACAAGAATGTCTTTTCGACTTCATAACTGGCGATCCAGTTTCTGAACTCGGCAATCTGGTTGATGCTATGCAGGCGCTTGGTCGCTTGGTTAAAGTTGTTGCCAAGCCGGTTGAGCTCTTCGCGTAATTCGGAGAGCTCGGAAATCATTTGGTCTTGCGAGGCGTTTCTTTCGACCACGGTAACCGGCCTGTTGAAGATCAAAAGCCGCAAAAATTCACTTAATTTCCGGCACGTGGTCCGGCCGCGTTTGGCTTCCAGGTTAGCATATTCTTTGGGCGTCAGCCGGAAGATTACAAGCTTTGTCTTGTTCGATTTTTCTTCTTTCATCACGATCCTATCTACACTTTCAAACATTAAAACTCCTTCACAAACCTGGACCGACTTTGGAGGGGGAAGGCCAGATCGGGTGCGCAGCAACCGGCGATTGTATTACAATCGTACATCTGGCCAGACGCGCAAAGCAGGCGGCTCATTTGGATTTTGGGTTTCCGAAACTTTGCTGTTGTGCTGTTTTGTGAAGCTAGTTGATGGAAGCGAGATTTACCTATGCTGAGTAAATTTGACCTAGGATCAAAAGCTTTGATGATTGCTGATGGGCTGTTTGAAAAAAGTCGAGTTTGGTCGAAAAAAGTCGAAAATGGTCGAGTTTTTTCGAAGGGATAGTTTCCCGAGGCGGTTTGATGGCCTTAGTAAAACTTCTCTATCTAAAATGGACCCGGTTGTGACCGCTGGAAACTACTCATCAACACTATCAGCCAACAGGCATTCGAAATATCCATCGGTCTATATATACTTTCCCTAACAAGGATATTTCCGGACATTCATATCCAGTCGAACTTAGATACTGCAAATGAGGAAGTTTACATTACTCCTATTGAGCACAGCCTGTTTGCTCATGTATGTGCAATCTGCAACTGGCCAGAATCACAACAACCGTGCAGATCATATCGATCAGATGCTAGTCAAGCTCAAGTTTAATGGGTCAGTGCTGGTAGCCAGACGTGGAGAAATTATTTACGAGAAACAACTGGGTGCTGCCAATATGGAGTTTGACGTCCCGATTTCTAGGGATACAAAGTTTGAAATTGCCTCACTCACAAAACCATTTACCGCTATACTCACCCTCCAACTTGCGCAGGCTGGAAAACTGAATTTGGAAGACAGGCTGACAAAGTATTTTCCAGAACTTAGGCGGTCAGACGCGGAAACTATTACTATTCGGCATATGTTGTCCCACACTTCCGGCATTCAAGATTATGTTGGGATTTCTCCCGAGTTTGCCAGTTGGTCTGATAAAAAGGTGGTCGAGGAATTGGAGAAGGCAACCGTATCCTTCATTCCAGGGACTAAATTTCAATATTCGTCGTCGACATACATACTGCTTCGGATTCTGCTTGAAAGAGCAACTGGTAAATCATATGAACAGCTGCTTGAAGAACAAATTCTGACACTTGCTGGTATGACTGAAACGGGGGTTATTCATAATCAAAAAGTTATTAAAGGGAAAGCAGCGGGATATATTCGAACTAATGACGGGGTCAAAGGTGCATATCCTATTTTAAACCATGAGTTGTTTGTAGGAGCAGCTTCGGTATATACGACTGCGAACGATTTGCTTAAATTTGATCGCGCCTTGTATAGTGGGACCCTGCTGAACAATGAATTTCAGAAATTGATGTACACCCCTGTCCAAAAGCCTTACGGCTACGGCTGGTTCATAAAGGAAACCGATGGGCGAAATAAAGTAGTATCTCACGGTGGCGATACGTTCGGGTACACAAGCTTATTGCAGCGGGTGCTGGATTCGGAAACCCTGATTGTTGTATTAAGCAACATTCAATCGGTGGACCGAGATGCGATACTGAAGGTTTTGGAAGGATTGCTTTAGAGAATTGATGACCAGAATGATGAGGATCTACTCGCCATTTCTCATTCATCTGGAAACTGCGCAACCTTAGTTAGGATAGGTAGTCCGCCTCCATGATATCCGGAATCGGGGTAACTTTTAATCCATTTCGATCCGTCAGAATCCAAATAGTAGACATTCCAATCACTATCACCTCCCACGTTGACAAGAGTTTCCAGTTTAAGCTCGAGTCTTCTTCCCGTTAATACGATGTCAGGGGATCTGTTGTAGATGACAGAAAAGTTTGTTGCAAATGCCGGTAGGCAAATATCTATGTACCAGTCCTTTGGAATTTCTGGGAACGTCTCGTGGAGTTTTTCTAGAAATTCAGCCCACCCAGGCAGATCCTCACTGATAGAAAGAACCATGTCCTCATGGACGATATCCATGTCAATTCTATCTATTGTGATTAAATCTAACTTGAAAACACTGATTTGCGAAACAGCACTCCATTTTACTTCAGACGAAAACTCTTTATAGATAACCGTAAAGCCGTCAGAATCATAACGGAATGCACTGCTTTCACTATTTATCAGTTTTGTTGGATCCAGTAAAGTCCGATTCTGTTTATTGCCAAAAGAGCCAGCAATTCTTGACAGAGTCCCTTTAAGCCATTTCAGCATAAGACGTTAGCTAAACTATAACTGAGAAAATACCAGATTCAGATGAAATCTTGTCTTCTGCACAAGTATGTGCATTCAAACGGATGCAATTTTGTATAGCATACTTGAATATTCATTATGTTGGGCAAAGAGGCTTTTTCCTGAAAGTTACTATTTGTTGTATTAAGTATATGTCGCCAAGATATCTGCTGAGATGCTTGGGGCAGATGATATCGGACTGATCTGCGGGCGCGTTGATCAGGATACTGAAATTCATCCATCAAATAATGAACTTCGTCGGAAAAACCAGCACGATTGACCAATGGTCTGCCGGTAATCTTTTACTTTTCCGCCTTCATTGATTACGACACTGATGGTGAGGCAAGTAAGCGGCTTTAACGTAAAGCATATTTTCATCTTTTCTTCGTTATTGTATGCATTATGTCAGATGCTACTGAGCAACATCGTAATGCAGGACGATTTATGGGAAAAGTTTGCCATCCAGTTAACGGCCCATTATGTTGTGGTCCTGACAATGTGTGTGGCGGACTACAACTTGTTGCTATTCCTGAATAAACATATACCGTATTCTAAAAATATATTGTACCGCATCATAGCCGACCTGGCGGGGCTGACTTTGATATCTCTTGCGCTGCTATGGGTTTTTGATTTTATGATCTATAATATATTGCTTGTACCCCCGACGGGGCTGCCTCCGTTTGCAACCAAATTTGCATTGGGAATGCTCACCAATGCGCCGATACTGCTAGTCTTTGAGCTGATACATTATTTCCGGTCCGAACAAAAGGCGATCGCCGACTCTGAAAAGGCGAAACGTGAAGTGCTGTTGTTTCAGCATGAGACATTAAAAGCACAGATCAACCCGCATTTTTTGTTCAATTCCCTCAATGTGCTATCATCGCTCATATACCTGAACCCGAAGAATGCCAATAAGTTTACCAAGGCGCTTTCTAGAACTTATCGCTATGTGCTTTCCCTGAACCAGCAACCTGCCGTGACGGTCGCGGAAGAAATGGAAGCGCTTGACTCGTACATTTTCCTGATGCAGATGCGGTTTGAAAACGCTTTCACTTTTAAGGTTCATCAATCGGGTGGGATTGAAAACAATAAAATTGTTCCGCTCACCATGCAGCTTCTTATGGAGAATGTGTTCAAGCACAATATTGCCACCGAGGAAGCACCTTTGGATATTCAGATTACGATTGGAAACGAACATATTATCGTGGAAAATCAGGTACGACCGTCCAGCAACGCAGACAAAAGTGGTATCGGACTAAAATACCTGAAAAAGCAGTATCAACTATATGGTAAGGAAATTGCTGTCGAGCATACCGGCAATCAATTCATTGTGAAAGTCCCTTATATTGAGCCATGAAATACCTGATCGTAGAAGACGAACGGTTTGCCGCCGAAGAGCTGAAACGCATGATGACCGCATTGCGCCCAGGTTACGTTTTGGAGAAACGGACCAAGACTGTCATTGAAACCATAACCTTCCTAAAAACAACAAAAGTTGATCTGATACTCTTGGACATCAGGCTCGCCGATGGCAGTTGTTTTGAGGTATTCAACCACGTTGAGGTGAAAACCCCGGTTATATTTACAACTGCTTATGACGAACATGCGATCAGGGCGTTCAAGTTAAATAGCATCGACTACCTGCTCAAACCTTTTGAAGAAACAGAGCTGGAATCGGCACTCATCAAATTCGAGCATATTTTTCATAACCATTCATTTCAACCGGATTCCAGCAGCTTCAAATACCTGTTGCCAGCCAATACGAAGAACCGTTTCCTGATCTCAAAAGGGGAAAACTATCATTATATTGAAACGACCGATATCGCTCATTTTTACAGCGAGGAAGGCGTGGTTTTTCTGCATACGTTCAACGACAAACGTTACATTGTCAACTATACGCTGGATCAGATTGAACAGCAGCTCGATCATCAGTTGTTTTTCCGAGTTTCGCGCAACTGCATCGGCAATGTAAAAGCCATTGAAAATGTCGTCAAATATTTCAACAGCCGCTTACAGCTTTCGTTTTCACCGCCATGCCCGCACGAAGTGCTTGTGAGTCGCGTGCGCGTGCCGGACTTTCTGAAATGGATGGACGGCGTTCTTGAATAGCCGATAACCGGCATTCGAAATTCCATTTGCTGTATTCTGCACTTCAGCCTGCCCATTCTGAACCCCGTTGTTTTTGACTTTTGGTGTTGCATCATTCGGCTCACATTTGCTGAGAAATGAAACAATTAAACGCCAGTTAAGTCTAAGTCATGAAATCAGCATCATTATTTGCAGCAATGCTCGGGACCTTGGTCTGTCTGAAAGCAAACGCGCAACAAGCCTCTTTTAAGACCGAGTTCATCGGTAATTCAGGTTACTGGTTTTTGCCAAACGGAGATAAGCCGAAAGAAAAGATCGGTGATAGCAAAGGGTCTTCTATTGTGTACCAGGGCGCAGTGAATATCCCGCTGTCAACCAGACTCAATGAACATAACCGCCCAACCGCATGGGGCGTTGGCCTCAGCGGTGCTTACGCATCCCTGAACAACGAGAAATTCGCGCGCGAGATGGTTTCTGAGATCATGAACCTGCAAGTGGGCATTTATCACCTGCGGCCGCTCAACGAGAAATGGTCTCTCAGGGCCAGTGGAGGTATGGGTGTATTCACCCCATCGACCGATTTCTCAAAAATCAGGTTTAAAAACGTACTCGGAAGTGCCGGTGTTATTTTTATCCGCCATTTGAAACCAAACTTGTCGATTGGTGGCGGTCTGGCGCTGAACAGTTCGCTGGGCTATCCGATGGTATTCCCGGCCGTTTACGTGAACTGGAAACACCATGGGAAGTTCAATGTGAGCGCTGAATTGATTGATGGCCTGGACGTGGCAGCCAGCTACAAGTTGAACAACCATGTAAAACTTTCATGGGCATTAGAAATGAATGGGCAAGTGGCACTACTCGAAAGGGAGGGCAAAGATGTGATATTCTCTCACCAGTACATTGTCACCGGGCTGCGTCCGGAAGTGAAGCTGGGGAAAACCGGGCTCACGGCAACCGCTATGATCGGCCTGAACCTGTACCGCCCGGCTGCGTACAGCGACAGGACTTTAAAGGGGATGTTTGCCTCCAATAATGACTACTACTTTTCCGCATCTCCCTACGCGTCCATTGGCTTAAAATGGGATTTGAAACGATGAAACTCAAAGGCGCATTGGAAGACATCGGTTACAGGAGTGCCTATGGTTTCGCGTATGCATTGAGTCAGGCCCCGATGTCACTGCTGTACGGCATAGCAACCCTGGCCTTCATTTTAGCCTATTATATCCCGGGATACAGGAAAGCGGTGGTAGTTCAAAATGTTGCTCGCTCTTTCCCGGACATGCGGTATGGAGAGGTTATCGGCATTGTCAGGAAATTTTACAGCTGTTTCACCGGCTATCTCGCTGAAATCGTAAAAAGTATTTCGGCACCGGCAGCGGTGCTCGGCAAACGGATGGTTTTTGAGAACGTTGAGCTTATCAGAACGCACCTGAATGCCGGAACGAATGTCATTGTCTGCCTGGGGCACTGCGGTAACTGGGAGATGCTGAATTTGATGCCCTACAAACTTGGCCTGGACATGTATGCCGTGTATAAGCCTCTGCGTTCGCAAACTATGGACAAACTCATGATTAAACTGCGGTCGCGGTTCGGCATGAAGCTTATACCCGACAAGCAGGTGACGCGGCATATCCTCACCAGGAGATCAGCACCAGCCGCGTATTTGTTCCTGGCAGACCAGTGCCCGTCAATCGGGGATGATAAGATGAGGCTGGAACTACTGGGCCAGCCCACCTATGTCATTTCAGGCATGGAAAGGCTGGCCCAGCAGAGCGGCTCGGCGGTGGTGTTCCTGCATGTGACGCAGCTTTCGAAGGGATATTACAAAGTGCGCTGCCTGCCGATATGTTCCCAGGCGCAATGCACGGGCAAGGGAGAGATCACCAGCAAATATGTCTCCTTGCTGGAAAACAATATCCTCGCAGAGCCGTATGGCTGGTTATGGACCCACAAACGATGGAAAAGATAGGAGTGTAGCAACTTGATCCCAATATGAATATGTATCAATATCTTGCTGACGAGTCCTATCAAAACGAGTGCTTTTCTGATATCACAGATGTGAAATCAGATTTTAGCAAGCGCCAGTTTTTTAACTGCGTGTTCCGGCATTGCCGGTTCGAAAGGTCGAATTTCAGCAGCTGTAACTTTATCAATTGCCAATTTACCCGTTGCGAGCTGTATCGTGTCGATGTTCAGCATACCGGCTTTCACAATGCGATTTTCGATGAATGTGCAATCGTTGGTGTAGAATTTTCAAGTTGTAATGCTGCCTTGTTGTCCTTCGCATTCTCTGGGTGCGTTTTGGACTATTCCAGTTTCGCCCGGACGCGCATCGCGACGACCAGATTCGATAACTGCTCCCTGCGCAATGTCAACTTTAACGGAGCCGATCTGACGGGATCTTCCTTTGCCAACTGCGATCTCTCAGCTGCAAGATTTGACAAGTCCATATTGGACGACGCTGATTTTAAATCAGCATATAACTTTACCATAGATCCAAGGCTCAACCGGATTAAAAACGCGTCATTTTCAAGCCATAATATCACAGGGCTTCTGGACAGATTTGATATCCAGGTACATGAGCCTCAGTCATATTGTGAGCAGATCCTGGATGTGCTTATACTGCCAGAATTTTAACAGCATTGATCTAAATATCAGGCTATTATCCGCGTACGGAAACTTTCATATAAGAATAGTAAGCACTAGTGCCTGGTATCATTATATAAAGTTGCGATTAACGTTCTCCACTTGAAATAGTCGGATAGCTCTCCGTTCATGAGAATAACCAACCCTTTTTTCGAGAACGGGTCAAAAAGCATGTAGGTGGATATGCCAGGGCCAAGCCCGCTATGGCTGTACATGGGTGTCTCGGTATTGAGTAAATACATAAACCAGGTATGAAATCCCAAGCTCATATCTTTGGGTGTAAGCGCCTGAACTGCTTTCGCAGGAATGATTTGCCTACCATTAAAATTTCCGTCGTTAGACCAGCAGGCCAAAAAGGTGGCAAGATCCTTCAAAGTACATCTGAGCTGACCCGCCGGATAGTCGGGGTATTTCCCTTGCGGATGTTTGATGAAGGTTTTAAGTGAATCTGAATAGGAATGTGGTGTTGCCAGTTGGGCGTCAGGGAACTGGTGCGGAAACCAGCTTGTCTGGCTCATTCCCAAAGGTTTGAACAGATGTGTTTCGCAGTATCTATCAAATGGTACTTTTGAAATTCTCTCCACCAAATATCCTAACAACGCATAACCTACATTAGAGTATACGAATTGATCGCCTGGCGCTGCATTGATGAAGTTTTTGTTTGAATGAAATTTTTTGCCGCCCGCCATGAGGTATTCTCGCAGGAAGACGTCCAACGGAATATCCGTCTGCTGGTATTTGCTTTCCCAAAATGGCAAAAGATAATCCAGATTATCCGCGATCGAGGAGCGGTGCCGCAGTAACTGCCTGAATGTGATGGAAGCTCGTGGGAACGACGGGTTCAAGACCCGAAACGGTAGAAACCGGTTAATATCGTCATCCAGATTGAAGTAGCCTTTTGCATTAAGTTGCATGATGGCGGCTGCGGTGACTGTTTTTGATATGGAAGCGATATGAAAGACAGTTTCGGCAGTCACAGGTTTTTTCTGATCGATGTCTTGAAAGCCATAATGACGCATCCAGGAAATGTTGCCGTTCTCAATTTTTGCCGCGGCAAGTCCGGGAATATGCAATTCCTTCATCTGCGTTTCGATTAGGGAGTCCACTTCTATCTGGGCCTGTAAGGTGTGACACAGCAAAAGAAACACGCAGAAAAGTACACAATGCTTCATGAAGATTTTTAGAAGTGAGGCGTTGTCAAAAGCTGAAATTTAACTGCGATCAATGCAAACGAAAGTTACAATTCAAAGTATGGCGGTTATGTAAGCTTCCCCGCTATTGAAGAGAATTAATGAATTTCATTAAAGCTAGTTCTTACCGCTAACTTTGGTTATATGGAATTGATCAGCTTTGAAAACATAGTTTTCCTGGACGACAACTTCATTTCCGCGTTTGCCGATAAACCGAAAATTATCTTGCTGATTTTTCAGCTTGGCCTGGTAGTTGTCATCCAGGACGACGTAGTATCCCTGGCGGAAATCTGCATTTCCTTTGATGCGAATCGTATCTGAATTTGACAACCGAATTGTGAACGATTCTGTCAATGGGGCTCCCGACACGTAAAGCGTTATAGACCGAAATTCTTCTGTACAAATCACATCTTGCTGAGGCTGCTGGTCCTCGCAGCCTGATAGCGATATTGCTAAGAACGATATAAGACGTACGATGGAAATTCGAGTACCCATGATGCTATTGGTGTTGTAGATACTTCATAGACATAATTGGGTACTTATCCGTTGGAAATTGCGGAAATACCTTAGGGCAACTGATTATGAGATAGATTTTGTCTATGTCATTGATGATTCAAATCATTCGGTCGTTTTAGTGGTACATCGAATCAAATTGCAGCATATTACAACCATAGAGGTTAAAATGTAATTTGAGATGATTTCTTAATTCTGCTTTGCCAGCTTAATAGTAGTCGGAATATCGTTACCCATATTGTCGTAATCTATTATCATTCGGATTGTTAGGGTGTCGTTGAAAATTTGACCAGAGCCATTATACGAGACATTTTGACCATTGGCCAGGACGCGAGACGACTTAATATTTATCGACCGGTCGCTACTAACTTCAACGCTGTCTAGGGTATATGTATCAGTATAGTCATCAAACTCTCCCAGCAGTGATTCCCAGCGCTCACCTGCATTGATAGTCAATAGGGTATTTGAAATCCTTTTGATTTCATATGAGGTCCAGTATACTTGCTGGGTAGTTCTTTGCACTTCTGTTTTCCAGCTGCCGACATATTGCTGAGTTAGGTCTGGATTGGTTTCCTTTTCTGAGCATGATATCAGGCTGAAAATGAGGAGCACTGCGGCTACAATTTTATTTTTCATTTGTAATGATAGTTTTTTTCGATTGTAACGCTACATCGGAATTACTTTGAAAGATACGAGTGAATTGCTATAAGCACAAAATGGCAGTAGCAACTAAATTGCTACTGCCGGTAAGATGACTTCGTTGTAGTTAGTCTAGTACAATCCGAATCTTTTCAACAGGTTTATTGACTAATTTTGCATGATTTACACGTAGATAGTAGGTCCTGCGTGGAAGGTCCTTTACGTTGATTTCAATTTTGTTGTTGTCTTTGAAGGATTTCCTTCTAAAAAGGTCGACGGGACGGGTGGTTCTCAACGGCTGCTTGACAATCGAGTAAATCGGCTTATCCTTCCATCACAATCTGTTTGGGTATTGCAGCAGATTGCTCGACATTGTTGATATGTTAGTTAGCAGTCTCATAAAATAGCCGTAGCAATGAAAACCTTGACCGCAAATAGGTTCATATCTCGCGAAGAGCTTGTTTCAATTTTAGAAAAAGGACTGTCGCATGAGTACAAATACGAACTCGTCGACGAGAATCAGGAACGGTATGTGCTCGTGAAGAAGAATGCACTTGTTGGTGCCAAGATTTTTAATGTCGCAAACAAAATATCCATTGAGGGTGTGACGCCAACGCTCGGCGGGTATTTGTTCGTCTTTGCCGCTACATTTTACACCGGCATGTTTCTTGGGGTACCACAACCATGGCTCGATTTCGAGAAATCGGTCGGAACCGCGTTAGTGAAGGAATTGCAGTAAGAAATTATACAGCCCAACTCTCCCACGGAATAGCTTTATCGCGTAGTTTTCAATATCCAAGTTGATATTTCATCCAGGGCTGCTGGCGAAAACGTTTGTTTGAGCTTGGCGTACTCTTGCGGAGTGCATTCCTTGCATTCTTGAAAGAAGTGATTTAGGCCTGGCAATTCCTTCGTAATTACTAGATTATTGACATTCTTCAAAGCTCCCGCTATCGCCGTTAAGTTTTCCTTGGGAGTGACTTGCACGTCCTTATTCCCGTTCAACGCTAGAACTGGGCATGTTACCTTCGCGAGTGATGATACGGGATCGTACTTCAAAAAGAATATCCACCAAGGAGTAGTCACCGCCGCAACTTGCTGGCTAACGAATTGTTCTTTTGTAATATTCGCCGGCATTAGTTTCTTCGGATAGTCCTGAAACGCGTTTTCCGCCAACGTACTCAACTTCGCATTCCGCTCTTTGTCATTTACCGAGTTTTGAACGATGTGATAGGCTTCGCGACTTATAGCTTTCGCTCGACTTATCTCCGCCTGAGAAAGCCCCAAAGCCTTCGCAATCAGGCCAATTTGAATGAGTATTATGGAGTCTCCCCTAATTCCCGGAGCCGCTAGTAGCGTAATAAAATCAACGTCCTTCGAACGAGCCGCGACCATTGACGCGATCGTCCCTCCTTCGCTATGGCCAATAAGGCCTATTTTTGTGATATCGATTTCCTTTCTAGTTTTCAGATATTCAACCGCGCTTTCCACATCATCGGCGAAATCCATTGAAGATGCCTTTGCAAAATCACCAGTCGACTTTCCCACCCCTCGATCGTCAAACCTCAGAACTGCTATTCCTTGCTTCGTAAGATGGTCGGCCAATACGAGAAACGGCTTGTGTCCTCCACTTACTTCTTCGTCTCTGTTCTGCGGGCCGCTTCCTGTGATAAGCACGGTTGCTGGATATACGCCAGCCTTTCCGGGCACCGTTAATGTTCCTGCGAGTAGGTTGCCAGTTTTTGAATTCGTAAATACAATATCTTCACTGTAATAGGGATAGGGCTTCGAGGGCTCTTGTGGATGATTACTTCCAGAGGCATTTTCTTTCGAACCGCAGCTATCCTGAAAGATTGCTGCCAAAAGCATGCATGCGGCCAAGAGTCTTCCCCTTATCATTCGCATATGGGATATGTGCTAACTGCTAATGCTGTGAAATAAAATTCAATGACGCTTTGAAACTTAAAAGACGGCAAATCATAACACTTACTTACAAATTCAAAGCTCGTGCAATTCA
Source organism: Dyadobacter sp. BE31 (assembly GCF_031457695.1). Lineage (NCBI taxonomy): Bacteria > Pseudomonadati > Bacteroidota > Cytophagia > Cytophagales > Spirosomataceae > Dyadobacter > Dyadobacter sp. BE31. Next base: position 1,658,263 of record NZ_JAVDXA010000001.1, on the reverse strand, counting down.
TAACATCTAACAGCTAACGGCGGGCAAGCCGTCGTGTCTCAATCCCTCTAGTCAAACTATGTCTGACAACCCTTTCGCATTCTATGGTCGCATAAGGCGCACGGAATATTGCCTTTCTTACCTTGGATGCTACGCCATACAAGTCGCGTTGCAGTTTCTCCTCGCCGACGCAGAAAAGGGAAGTGTCATTCTATTCCTTTGCCTTATCCCTCTTGTCTGGTTTATATTCGCCCAGGGAGCAAAAAGATGCCATGACATGGGCATAAGCGGATGGTTTCAAATGATCCCGTTATATTTTCTTTGATGTTCGCTCCGGGCCATCCGGATAGGAACAAATATGGGCCAAGCCCGAAGTACGCGGTTGAGCAACCTTCCTGAAATTTTGAACATTCCGTAAGTTCGAAGGATTCCCTGATTGTTGGTGGGTGAGGTCACAAACGTTAATTTATGGAATCATTTAGCCCATTGGTAGTGGAGCAAGCATGTATATGTATGAGTGATGCTTGCTCCACAGATTCTATCACACCTCCTTCAACCGCTCCCTTAACCCCTTCATATCCTCACTAATCTTCACATCCAAGATCTTAGCATAAATCATAGTCTGCTTCAAAGACCGATGGCCCAGCATTTTGGAAACCGTCTCAATCGGCACCTTATTACTCAAGGTCACCGTAGTAGCAAACGTATGTCGAGCAATATGAAAAGTAAGCGTCTTGGAAATCCCGCACAGGTTCGCTATCTCCTTCAAGTAAGCATTCATCTTCTGATTACTCAGCACCGGTAGCACTACACCCTTGTTACAGCACTGCGGATGCTCCTTGTACTTCTCGATAATATCAAGCGCAGTAGGCAATAATGGAATACGTGTAGGCGCATCCGTTTTCTGGCGAGTGGTGTCAATCCAGGGCTCGCCGTCCATGCCGACCACAATATCCGTCGTCTTCAATTGCTTTACATCCACATAAGCAAGTCCCGTATAACAACAGAACAGAAAAATATCCCGCACCTGGCTGATCCTTTCAACTTCAAAAACTTTCTCGGTAAGCCGTTTCAGTTCGTCTCTGGATAGTGGATTTTTAACAACTTCCTTCTTGGTCAGCTTGAAACCCTGAAAAGGATCTTTTTTCAGCCATTTATTATTAACACAGATCAGCACAACCTTTTTCAGATTGCTCATGTACTTAATCGCCGAGTTGTGGTTGCAACCTCGCGCACTACGGAGCCAGAAGTTAAATTCAGTGATGAACTCAAAGTTCAGGTCTTTGATCTCCATATCATCCTTCTTGTACTTCCACTTGATAAAGGAGGCAGTATGCTCCTTAGCGGTCTTGTACCGCTTCAAAGTGAGTGGTGCGAACTCCTGGCCGACCAGGGCTTCCATTTGCTCGTTATGTCGCTCGAAGACTTCAAGAATTGTGCGAGTTTCATTGCTCTTACCGAGCAGAATGTTTTTTAAGCCTTCGGCGGAGATTTCTTTGTCATCCTCGGTAAGAATCTTCTTAGCCTGGTAAACTTTGGCGGTGAGCATGTCCAAATAGGCATTCAGCGTCTTAGCATCTTCCTTGTTCCCGGCTGGTCGTCCGACTGAGGAATTCCACCTTTCGGTGTTCCATAGCTTCTTAGTTGATAGCTCGGCGACCTTGCCGTCGACGGTGATTCTCAGGTAAACGTAGCGGACTGTTCCCTTCTGATTTCTGGCGGGCTTTAAATAGAAAAGCAGGCCGAATGTTTTCTCCAACATAACACAAGCGTTTAAAAGTGGTTAAATATCGAGTTACCACGCTTGCCAGTCAAGATGTCCATGTGGTGAACATGTTGTCTATCAATTTGTTATGCCGTTCCCAGTGAGTCTTTTTCTCAAAGTGAGTGAACTACACGAAAGACTCACTGAAAACATGGGAATTTTTGCATTTTTTGACATAGTCTGAAAAACAAAAATGCCCGCAAATCATTGATTTACAGGCATTTTGTTTGACTTTGAACTTATTTCAAGGGAGGGAGACGGGTCTCGAACCCGCGACCTCTAGAACCACAATCTAGCGCTCTAACCAACTGAGCTACAACCTCCGTTTAAGTTGTTTCGAATGGGCAAAACCCTGCTTCGAGGACACAAAATTAGGAAAAGGTTTGCAGCTTGCAAGAAAATTTTGGAAAATTTTTGCGAACTGCAAAGCCTTTCGCAAGCCGGAGCTTGATTATTTAGCCGCAGTGTACAGTGCGTCAGCAGCTTTCCAATCTACAACGTTCCAGTAGGCGTCGATATAGTCGGGGCGCTTGTTTTGATATTTCAGGTAATATGCGTGCTCCCACACATCGAGACCGATCACCGGAGTGCCTTTTACTTCCGCGATGTCCATCAATGGGTTGTCCTGGTTAGGAGTTGAAGTGATGGCGATTTCTCCGCCTTCTTTCACGATCAGCCATGCCCACCCTGAGCCGAAACGGCCGATTGACGCTTTTTTGAATTCGTCTTTGAATGCCTGGAATGAACCGAATTTCGCGGTGATGGCTTTGCCTAGTTCACCGGTTGGTTCGCCGCCGCCGGTTGACGACAATGATTTCCAGAAAAAAGTGTGGTTCCAGTGACCGCCGCCATTGTTGCGTACAGGAGCCGGAGCTTTGCTGATGCCAGCCAAAAGTTCTTCTATGGTTTTGCCTTCCAGCTCAGTGCCTGCTACTGCTGCATTCAGGTTGGTAACATATGCCTGGTGGTGACGGTCGTGATGTATCTCCATGGTCAATGCGTCGAAGTGCGGCTCCAAAGCATTGTTTGCGTAAGGTAAGGGATCCAGTGTAAATGCCATTTTCAGTGTAGTTTAATGATTAATAAAATTGTTTTACCAGATAGGCTAACAGCAGAATGGCGCTTTATGTTCTTAACTCCCTGAAAAATTTGAGTAGTAACTGCTGGGATTCTATCGCCATTATGCCGGTTACAAGCTTGGTTTTCGGGTGTAGCAACGGTTGCCCGATCCTCGAAAATCCCCGCTTCTCGTCCGTCGCGCCCACAACCACCCGCTTTACCTGCGTCCAGTAGAGCGCGCCCGCGCACATCACGCAAGGTTCCAGCGTCACGTACAGCGTGCAATCGGTGAGGTATTTGGAGCCCAGGTGGTCGGCGGCGGCGGTGATGGCAATCATTTCGGCGTGGGCGGTTACGTCGTTGAGCCGCTCGGTCTGGTTATATCCCCTTCCTATAATCCTGTCCTTGGCGACGACAATTGCGCCCACGGGGATCTCGCCTTCTTCGTATGCCTTATGGGCGAGCGCGAGGGCTTCTTCCATAAAGTAGTGATCGGTAATGTCTGCCTGTATGTCCATATGCCGGTAAAGAAAACGGGACATCCATTGCATTGCAACAAATGTCCCGTGGTATTTTATTAAATCAATGATCAGGGCTTCATTACACGCTGAACGGTGCTCAGATTTCCATTCTGAATGCGCAGCAGGTAAAGTCCGGAAGGATAGTTAGCGAAGTCCACCTCTGTTTTTTGTTGTTTGATAACCTGTGTCGAGCGCGGGCGACCGTTGAGGTCTACTACTTCGATTTTCGCTTGTTTGGGCGAAATGGTGCCGGTTACTTCCACGGTGCATTTGCCGTTGATCACCGTCGGGTATACCTTCGCCCAATCTGCCGGAGCAGGCGGCTCCACGCCCAGGATGGGGTCAACCTGTACTCTCGCTGTACCCACACCCGTACCGACGCCGCAGCCGTTGGTCACTTTGGTGATCGCGTAGGTTGTCGTCGTTTTCGGCGCCAGTTTGAAATTGAATGGCGTTGCATTTGCGGTGATCAGCGTGTCTTTTGTTCCGTTGTTCAATGTGATTGTCCATGGCGCTTTTCCGGTGATGTCGGCTTTCAGGTTGGCGGACTCACCTACAAGAATGGTTTGTGTTCCTGTCAAAGTAGCCACCGGCAGCGGGCTTACATTGATCGTGATGGAGCTCACGCTTCCTTTTACGGTGAAATCGGGATTAGTACCCGAGCTGATAACCCTCACAAAATAGGTCCCTCCTTTGGTAGTGTCCGGGAATGTAGCCGAAACGGAGTTCGCTGTGGCTGTCGACGCAATCGTATAGAACTTGGCATCGACATTTTCTTTCGCTACCTGCAATTTAAAGGTATTGCCGGCAGGGAAATCACCCGACTGCTGGAATGGCACCGTAAATGCTTTGCTCGCGCAGATTTCCGACACGGACGGACTTCCCGAATTGATGGTCGGTACTTTTACGGTAACAACCGCCAGACCGTTGATAGTCCCCTTACCACAAGCATTGGAAACTTCGGTGAGAAGGTAGCTCGTGGTGGTGCTTGGCTTAACCTGCACCTGGTGGTCGGCCTGATCGGTCGTGTCGGTCAAGCCGCTCGACAAGATGTAAATCCACGGTCCGTCGCCGGTAAATTTGATATTGATCGTCGCTGTTTGTCCAAGGTCGATGGTCGGGTTACCCGAAATTGTCGCCGAAGGCAGCGATTTGATATGGATCTTAATCTCTTCTTTCGGGCTTTCGCAGCCATTAGAGCCGGTTTGGGTCACGTAGAAAGAGTAATCCTGAACCTTCTCTGTAAACGGTGTAAATGGAACTCCCTGGAAGTCGGTATCATTTGCTCCACGGTACCATTTGAGGATCGTTCCGGTTGCATCCAGTACCGGTGCCACTTCATTCTGGCAGTATTCGAGGTATGTTTTGGTTGCAGGTTTTGGAGTCGTGTTTACCTTAACGTCAATCTTCGCACGATCGCCAGCGCAACCTGCCAGTGTTTGTCCCACATAGTAGGAAGTAGTTCCACCCTCGGCAGTTGACGGGGTTGGCGCATTGGGGCTCGCAGAACCGCCGGAAGCGTTGGTGCCGTACCAGTCCAAAGTTGCATTAGCAGATGGCGTAGCTTCAAGCGGCTTTGCAGCGATAAACTGGCAATATTCGATCAGAGACTGGGAGATGCCTGGCAGGCCTGGAAGAGGCTTCACGAGGATTTTTTGTGAAACACGAGTGGTGCTTTCACAACCTTTGGCGCTCGACTGAGTTACATAATAAATTGTTTCTTTCGCTTCTTTCAGGTTAATCGTAGGTGCAGTTGTGTTGGCATTTCCACCGGTGGCGGCCGTATACCATTTCAAAGTGTTACCTGCGGATGCCTGTGTCGGGAAAGTGTAGTTTTTGTCCGAGCGCTCCTGGCAGAGTGCTTCCGAAAACGGGGCTAATGCTGCGGGAGTAGCATTGACAGTCACATCCAGCTTTGCACGCGGGCTCTCGCAGGTAAGGGTTCCGTAGGTGTTGGACTGGGTAACATAATAGGAAGTCGTCCCGGCAGTTGTCGCGGTCGGAGTCGGAGCTGTGGTTGTTCCGGTACCGCCGGTTGGCCCGTTGTACCATTTATAAACGGCGCCCGAAGGAGTCAACGGAAGAGGCTTCGCACCAACGCAATAATCCAATGGAGTAACGGCAGGTGCCGCTGGGGTATCTTTAATTACTACTTCAATTTTTGCACGTGGGCCTTCACATAGTCCTGCGGAGGTCTGGCTCACATAATAGTTTGTCGTTCCGACAGCCGTAGTAACCGGTACGGGGGCACCATCCAATGCAGTGCCGCCGCTTGAGGTGGTATACCATTTGAGGCCGGTACCGTTCGCCGTCAGAGCAGCTGGCGAGGAGTTCTGGCAAAGGTTTACGCTTGCGGTTACGGTAGGGGCAGTCGAAAAGTTCTTCACGACAACGGCCACTTCCTTTCTTTGTACGCTTTCGCATCCATTTACTGTCTGCGAAACATAGTATCGTGTTGTTCCTACGGCAGTGGTGATAGGTGTCGGAGCGGTGGTTGTTCCGGTACCGCCGCTGGATGACATATACCATTTCAGGCCGGAACCGGTGGCAGTCAGAGGTGTGGCGGTTTCATTCAAACAGTATTCAACCGGCGATGTAGCGGTTGGAGCAGGTGTTTCACGAATAGTTACTTTAATTTCCGCCTTCGCGCTTTCGCAGCCGGGAGGAACTCTTTGAGTAACAAAATAACTTGTAACACCTGCTGAGGCACTGGAGGGCTTCGGTGCTGACGCAAGAGCCGTTCCGTCGCTGTTATACCATTTCAAGTTTGTGCCGGTTGCAGTTAACGGCGTAGTCGGGCCATTGAGACAGAACTCTACGTCGGCAACACCTGGCTTCGCCGAAGGCGTACATGCGGTAACTACGACATCAATTTTAGCGCGTTCGCTTTCGCATCCGCTTACAGTCTGGCTTACATAATACGAGGTGGTTCCAACCGCATCTGTTTCAGGTACGGTAGCATCGGGGGATGCTGTTCCGCCGGTTGCATTGGGCCCGTACCAGTTGTGTGTTGCTCCACTCAGGAATGTTGCCTGTAATGGGGTAGCAGTTGTATTAACCACATAGTTAACGGGTGTTACTACCGTTGGTTTCGCTGGTGGGGGACATGCGGTAACTACAACGTCGATTTTGGCACGCTCACTTTCGCAGCCATCAACAGTTTGGCTTACGTAATAAGAAGTGGTTCCAACCGCATTTGTGGACGGTGTCGGGGCGGCGGGAGAGGCAGTACCTCCCGTGGCACTAGTTCCATACCAGTTTCTTGTCGCCCCCGAAACAACCGTTGCCTGCAATGGAGTTGCAGTCTGGTTTGTCACATAATTTACAGGGCTCACTACTGTCGGTTTCGCAACGGGCGGACAGGTTACTACCACGTCAATTTTGGCGCGCGGGCTTTCACAAGCGCCAGGCTTCTGAGATACCCAATAGCTCGTTGTTCCCGGAGTTGTAGTTATTGGTGTTGGGGCAGTTGCCGAACCGGTTCCGCCGGTAGCATCGTTATACCAAAGTAAACCAGTGTTTGGGGTTGCAGACAATGCGGTGGCGGTGGCACCCTTCGTATAATTTACCGGTGTAACCACAGTCGGTGCAGCCGGCACAGCATTCACAGTCAATGCATCACTCGGTGATCCTGTAACTTGTAGCACCAACGCAATCCTCGAAATAACCCTGATTTTATAAGCCGCACCGGCAGTTGTTCCGCCTGGTATTGTTGCGGTGATGGGCGAAGTTTTTGCCGAGCCGATTTCTGTGGGAGTTAAGCCAAATGCTCCCGCCGCATCCGATAATTGTGCGATAAAGTCTGTATTGGCTGCGGGGGTACCGGTGAAAGTAAATGCAACGCTGACATCGCTCCCTGCACAAACGGAGGTTGGCGTTACGGCCCCCGTGGTAATCGTAGTTTGTCCGAATGAAGCTGCCAGGCAGAATAGCGTGGCGAAAATGGTAAGGAAACTCTCTTTAATAAATGTTCTTTTCATGTATCTGTCTAAATATCTTTCCGCTAACCTTTTGACTGGTAAAGTTAGAGATATTTTTCAAATACGCTGAAGGTGATTTAAGGAAGCTGGCTTTTCCGTTGAATCAACGAACTGTACACTACATCCTGGATTTTCCGCCGTGTACGCTGGGTTGTAATAGCCGTATTTTCCGCATCAGGGTTCACCCGGTTGGATAGGAACACAAACACGAGGTCTTCCTCCGGATCCACCCACACCATGGTGCCCGTGAAGCCGGTATGGCCGAACGAGTTAACAGAAGCTTGCGGCGACACGTAGGAACTGTTGCCGTCCGCCGGTGCCTTGTCCCAGCCCAGTCCGCGGTGGTGCGACTCGTCATACATCCGCGAGAAGAATGGTACAGTTGCCTGCTCGTAATAGCGTTTTCCGGCGTAATTGCCCTTCCAGAGATTCATTTGAAGTAAAACGGCGAGCTCGCGGGCGGTACCGAAAAGGCCGGCATGGCCCGAAACACCGCCTACAATTGCGGCCATCTGATCGTGCACCGTTCCTTGCAGAAGCTGTCCGCGGAAGCGGTAATCCTGTTCGGTAGGTGCAATTTGTTTTTCAGGAAAACGGCGCAGCGGGTTGAAGCCCAGGTAAGGCAATCCCAGCGGCTCGTAAATATTGGCGGCCACAAAAATATCCAGCGGCTGCCCGGTAACTCTTTCTACGATTTTTTGCAGCGTCAAAAAGCCGAGGTCGCTGTACAAATAGCCATAATTGCCGGCCCGGTCGCGACGGTTGTTCATGGGCGATTCTACTACCCATTTCCAGACAGAATCGCGCAATGCGCCTTTGGCAAACAGCTTCGGCGCCACTTGCAAATAGTAAGCAGTATCCTGCTTCGAACTGTAATATTCGGGCAAAAGTCCCCCGGCGCTGGTTTTGGTCCTGTCCCAAAGCGATGGGTAGAACGAGATCAGGCCTGAGCGGTGCAGCAGCAGGTCACGAACGGTGAAGTTCTGTTTGGAAGTACCCGCCAGTTCCGGCAGGTATTTGGATGCTTTTTCGTCCAGGCTGATCTGCTTCCGGTCATAAAGCAGCATTACAGCCTGCAATGTAGCCGAAACCTTCGTGAGCGAAGCCAGGTCGTAGATCGTCTCAGGCGTAACGCGGTCGTTGGTGCGATAGCTCAGCCCGCCGAATTGTTTTTCATAAATGATCTTGCCCTGTCGGGCCACGAGTACCTCACAGCCGGGAAAAACATGGTCATTCACTGCCGCGGTGGCGATTTCATCGATTTTTTTAAGGGAAATACCATCCATGCCTACGCTCTCCGGTGTGCCGAATGCAATGCGGTTAATGGAAGTAGTGTTCACGCCGGTGCCTGTCTTGTAATCCAGTACCGACACCGGTAGGCGGCCTTTCGAGCTCAATGCGCCGAAAATAATCTGCGGTACGATCTCCTGTTGATCCTTTCCGTCCTGGTTAGCGCAGATCAGCACATCGGTCGTTGGAAAGTACTGAATCGCGTAAGGCGTTCCGAACAGACAAAGAATCACTTTTTTATTCTGCTGTTTGAGCTGGTTTACAAAATCAACCATACCCGTGGTCACGCCGTAATTCCGGCCCGGCTTAGAGCTGATGCCGTGAATGTCGACGATAATCGTATTGTAAGGTTCCAGGTAACCCAGCATTTCGGTGATCTGCTCCTGCGTCGACGGCCCGTCGTAAAACGAGTAGTTTCGCATGGGTTTATAGATCGAAAGCATTTTCTGGAATGCCGTGCTGCTGCCTTCTCCAATGCTGACGGACGCCATATTGTTGTCTATTACCGAGCCGATCGGGAGCAGGTTATTGTCGTTTTTCACGACGGTCACTGCTGCTTCGCACAACTCGCGGTACAGCTCCTTGCTCTTCTCGCTATTCAGGTCGGAATAGAGGTTGTTGATGTCAATAGGCTGGTACTTGCTCAATCCGGCCCAGTATTTCGCCTGCAAAATACGTTTGACCTTATCGTCGATGATCTTCTCGCTGATTTGTTTCGAGTTAATGGCGTCCTTAATGCGCGCCACCGTCTCGGCAATGCTCTCTGGGTAAAGCAACACGTCGTTGCCTGCTACCAGTGCTTTGAGGTTCACATCGGCAGGTTTGCCGTTTTTGAGCACACCACGCATATTCATGGCATCGGTAAATACCAGTCCGCGGAAACCAAGGTCTTTGCGCAGCAGGCCATTTACGACCTTGTCCGAAAGCGAGCTGGCCTGATTAGGCGTGTTATCCAATGCGGGAATGTACAAATGGGCATTCAGAACGCCCATAAGGCTATCCGCGATCATCTCGCGGTAAGGATAAAGATCCGTGTTATTGAGTTGCTCCAATGAATGCGTCAGCACCGGTAATGTGAAATGCGAATCCGCATCGGTGTCACCGTGGCCGGGGAAATGCTTGGCGGTGGCGATAATGCGGTTGTGCTGCAAGCCCTTCATATATGCGATCGACTTCCGGGCAACATTCTCCTTGTCCTCGCCGAACGAACGTATACCAATCACCGGATTGGCCGCATTGCTGTTCACATCCGAAACCGGCGCGAAGTTGATCTGAATGCCGAGACGTTTGCATTGGCGCGCGATATCATCGCCCATGCGGTAAATCAGCTGATCGTTTTGGATCGAGCCGAGTACCATTTGTTTCGGGAAGGAAATCGTGCTGTCGAGACGCATACCAAGGCCCCATTCACCGTCTATACCGATGAAAAGCGGGATATTCGAATGCGATTGGTAACGGTTGGTAAGTTGGGCTTGTCCCACCGGGCCGCCCTGAAAGAATATCAGGCCGCCGATCTGGTAATCGTTGATCAGCTTATCAATGTATTTGTAATGGGATTCGTCGCGGTTCGAGAAAGTAGCCACCATGAAAAGCTGGCCGATTTTCTGCTCGATGCTCAGGGATTGAAGGGTGCTGTCCACCCATTGGTTTTCAGGGAGAACAATGACCGGGTCGCGGTGTTTTTTAGGGGCTTTGTGCTTTGCTTCCGGAACGGCAGCAGGTACAGGTTTGACGGCCACTGTTTTGACCGTCATCATTTTCCACGCCACAGAAGCCATGGAGGTGAGCACTACCAGCGCCACTACGATCACTGCAACACGAAACCGGCCGAACCACCAATTTTTCATACCTGAAAACACTGACTTAACGAGGGAATGTTAGGTTTTACAACTTCAACAACTGATTATCAAAAGTTACAATAATAACAATTTTCCGGCGCTTTGAGTCCTGCAAAATATCGTTTTAATGCAATTCTAATATTTGCCTGGCCGAATATCGTCTTGGTAATTACTGTCGGTACATCAAACTTGCTGCGTGAGCTTTTTGAAAATATCTTCCAATGAACCGCCCGTTTCGCGCAGTGCCTGCAACGAGCTGTCGCTTACTACTTTTCCTTTGTTAATGATGATTACCCGGTCGCACAATGCTTCCACTTCCTGCATGATGTGCGTGGAGAACAGCACTGTTTTGTCCTTGCCGGCCGTGCGGATCACCTCGCGGATTTCCTGGATCTGGTTGGGATCGAGGCCGGTTGTCGGCTCGTCGAGGATCAGCACATCCGGATTGTGCAAAAATGATTGCGCTAATCCCACCCGTTGCCGGTAACCTTTTGAGAGTTGTCCGATCTTCTTCCTGCGCTCCGGTTCCAGCCCGCACATCGCGATCACTTCATCGACCCTTGTATTCAGTGCAGCACCGCCCATTCCGTACAGTTTTCCCGAAAAAAGCAGGAATTCGGTCACGTACGTATCCAGGTACAGCGGGTTGTGCTCGGGCAGGTAGCCAATGGCCCTGCGCGCAGGCATTGGCTGCTGCATCACATCGAAATCCGAAACTTTGGCCACACCTTCGGTAGGTTTGAGGTAACCTGTCAGGATCTTCATCGTAGTGGATTTCCCTGCTCCATTGGGACCGAGAAAACCTACGATTTCGCCTTTTTTGAGGGTAAATGAAATCCCGTCGACCGCGCGCTGCGTTCCGTATACCTTCGTCAGATTGGTGACTTCGATCATGTACTAATTTCGAATGAGTGAATAAAGAAGTCAGGAATTGTCATGTATGGTCATGTGTTGTTTCTTTTATCCTGGCATAATGGGCTATTCCTGACCACTCCTGACTAGACCTGACCCAATGACTATTCCTGACCACCCATGACTACACCTGACTATTCCTGACCATTCAAGACTTCCGTCAGACTTTCAGGAATAATTTATTTTTGTAAAGTAAATACATAAACGCCCATTGTACTGCGATAAATGCAATTACTTCACCCACCATTTCCACCGAATGCGGGAAATAGCTGAGCAGGCCGCCGAACAATGCACGGGCCGTATAGCCGAAGTCGATAAACCGGCCGACCATGTATATCACAATCGAATTCATGCCTATTACCACGAAAAACAGCGTCCATTTGCGGTAATTGAGCACATCCACTATCCAGTAGAACAACGCCAGCAGCAACGTGCTGAACCCGCCTGCGCAAAGCACGAACGAACTGGTCCACAGGTTTTTGTTAATCGGGAAAAAGTAATCCCAAACAAGGCACAGCAGCAGGCTGACGACCCCTGCAAAAACCAGGTAGGTAACTTTGCTTTTCTGAGAAATGATTTCGCCGCTGGTCCGCAGCAGCTCACCGGCGAAGATGCCCATTAGTCCGGTTGCAATGGCGGGGATCGTCGATACGAGCCCTTCCGGATCGTGAATGGTGAGGTGCAGGCGACCGGGGATCAGCATTTTGTCGATATAGCTCGCCGGGTTGCAATCGATGGTGAGCATGCCGGCACCGCAGCCCGGCACAGGATAGAACATCATGAACAGGTAATAGCCGATCAGCAGTCCGCCGAACCAGATCCAGCGTGCGCGGTAGCCGAAATAGAGGTAAATGATCTGCGCGAACATGCCCGCGAGCCCGATGCGCGCGAGCACGCTCGGGTAGCGCATCTGCGACCATTCCGTTTCGAAAAGGCCGTTGTTATAAATGATCCCTAAAATCACCAGGATAATGCCGCGCTGGATCACCTTACGGATCAGCTGCGACGGCGGTACACCTTTTTCGAGGCGGCTTCCGAGCGAGAAAGGCGTCGAAACACCGGCCATGAAGAGGAATGTGGGAAAAATAAGATCGTAAGCCCGGAAACCGTTCCATTCGGGGTGGGTAAACTGGTGAGCCAGGAATATCGCCCACGACCAGCCGGTCGCTTTGGCGAGCACATGGAAAATCTCTTCGCCACCCGAAATCCAGAACATATCAAAACCACGCAACGTATCCAGGGACAATAACCTTTGTGAAGGAGCACTATCTTTCATCTGACAAAACAGGGTGTAGGGAAATAAAATTTGGAAAATAGAATGGAGTTTGAAATAAAACCAATAGCAACTACTGTAAAGATTGCAAAAAATACCATTCGTGCTTCTGGCAAAAACTATATTTATTTGAATAAGTCTATAAGTCTCGCGGATAATGAAAAATGGGAGTGATATATGATGGTATACACAACTACCGTTATAAGCTTCGAATTTTTAACCCATCATCACCCCATGAAAAGAATCCTGACGCTGATTTTCGCTTTCGGTCTGCTGCTCGGCAGCCTTGTAACTTCCAACTCATTCGCACAAAGCCGCCGCGGTGGCGACCGCAGCGGTGGCGACCGCCGCGGTGACGACCGCCGCAGCGACGTCAGGCGGAGTGATGATTTCCAAGACGATGAGGCTGTCACCAACAGTAAGCTCAACAACCGGCGCCTCGAAAAGAACATGGACAAGTACGCCGACCAGCTTCAACTCACGAAGCGTCAGCAGAAACAGCTCAAAAAGATCGACCGCCGTTACGCGCGAATGGAAAGAAAAATGAAACGTCGAGGCGAGAACAAACGCAGTGACCGCCGGCGCCTGGCCGAAGAAAAGCGCATTGAAATCATTGAAGTACTAACACCCGAGCAACAGCAGACGCTGGAAGCACTATCGAAAAAGGGGCGGTTTAGTTTTGATCAGTTGTTTGGAAGATAGGACTCAGGATACCGTCAAATCGTAATAATTTGGGATTCAAATCCAGAATAATCATAATATTTTTGGATTTGAATCTTTAAATATTAGGAATGCCGGTTACTTAACGATCATTCCTGACCACCCTTGACCATTCCTGACAACTCTTGACCATCTCTGACCACACCTGACCATCCCTGACAACTCTTGACCATCTCTGACCACACCTGACCCCATCACTTCAACCCCTCCAACCAAGCCTCAACCGTCGGTCCGGACAAATCGAACAACAGCCCCGGCAGAATGCCAACCAGAATGGTAAGGATCACCAGCGGTACAAGCATGAACTTTTCGCGGCGGGTGAGGTCGGTAAGGACTTGAGTGGTGGCGTTTTTGTACCAGAACGAGCTGAAAAACATGCGTTGATAGGTCCACAGGAAATAGCCGGCAGCGAGGACGATACCTAATGTGGATAATGCGGGAATCCATACAGGCAGCGCATCGGACTGGAATGCACCCATCAGCGTGAACAATTCTCCGACGAAGCCCGAGAAGCCCGGTAGGCCAAGCGAAGCGAAGAATGCAATACCCGTGACGACGGTATATTGCGGCATCACGGTGATCAGGCCGCGGTAATGGTCGATGCGGCGGTCGTGGGTGCGGTCGTAAAGTACGCCGGTGAGCAAGAACAGCATTGCCGACAATATACCGTGGCTAACCATTTGGTAAATGGCTCCATTGAAGCCCTCGGGCGTGAATGCAGCGATCCCGAGCAACACGAAGCCCATGTGCGAAACCGAAGAGTAGGCGATCATTTTTTTCAGGTCGCTTTGGCCCAATGCATTGAAACCGCCGTAAACGATCGAGATCATACCGAGAATGGCGAGTGGGATGGCGCTGTACAGGGCTTCGGCGGGGAAGAAGCCGTCGACGATCCGGATGAATCCGTAACCCCCGATTTTCAGCAAGATACCTGCTAGCACGACGGATATGGGCGTAGGCGCTTCCACGTGCGCGTCGGGGAGCCACGTATGCACGGGCACGACGGGCAGTTTCACCGCGAAACCGATAAACAGGAACCAGAATGCGAGCAAACGTACCGGAATATCGGCAATGAAAAATTCCGATGCAGCATTCAGGATCGAGCCGGGAATATAATTGCCGGGATCGGCCAGGTAGGAGAAACGGAACGTGTGAATAAGTTGCTCCGGCGCGATCTTTCCATCAAAAAGCCATTGCTGGATCTGCGGGATCATGTCGGGGTGCACCGCGTCTTCGGGTCCGATGAGACCTACTGTACGTGCGGTTTCGACCGGATCGATCACCGAAAGGTAGAGGCCGATCATGACGATCAGGATCAGCAATGAGCCGAGGAATGTGTAGATAAAGAATTTCAATGCAGCATATTCACGCCGCGGGCCGCCCCAGAGGCCGATGAGGAAGTACATCGGCAAGAGCATGAATTCGAAGAACAGGTAAAACAGGAAGAAGTCCTGCGCGAGAAAACAGCCCATGACGCTCCCGCTGAGCAGCAGGTACAGGCTAAAATACGCCCTCGATTTGTGGTTGACATTCCAGGAACTGATAACACCCACCAGTAATACGACCACCGCCAGCAGCACCAGCGGAAAGCTGATACCGTCCACAGCCAGGGCATAATCAATGGAAACAACTCCTAATGAACCGATCGGGAGCGTGATCCAATCGCGTACTTCCGAAAGTTGCAGCGCAGCATCCTGACTACTAAATGACAAATACGATACCGCAACAACCACTACTTCCAACAGCAATGCAACCAGCGCGATAAGCCGGAAATTATGCTGGCTGTTGACCGGCCAGAATGCGACGGCGGCGGCGCCCAGTAATGGTATGGCAATTAAGAAGGTGAGTATATGATCAATCATCAAGCATTAGTTTAACCGGCGGGGCTGCATTACATCGCAACCAGCCACAATATCAACAAAAAGACGCCCATTATCGTCACGATGTAGTACGACTGTATCCGTCCGCTCTGCATATTCCGCGCGGCTTGTCCTGCTGAGCGGATGGAGAAAACGGTCAGATTTACGGCGCCGTCGACGAACATCCTGTCTATCCAGGCAATAAAGTGTCCGAACACCAGGCTGCCTTTGGCAACCAGATCGACGAGGGCGTCGACAATATTTTTTTCGAAGGCTTTGAGATACTTCGCAATCAACTCGAAGGGAATGAGGAAATATTGCTCGTTGGAATAGCCGCGCAGCCAGTTGAGCGGGCTCTGTGCAGGCTCGCCGGCTGGTATAGGATCATTCACTTTAAATGGGTTAGCAGTGATGGATTCGCGGTAAGCCATGAAAATCGAAACGAATGTAACGGCACTCGCTACAAACGGTACCCAAATCAAATGCTCCCCGTGCTCCTTGCCGATCCAATGCAGGAACCAGCCCTCGGCATTGAATGGATTGATCGAAAACCAGAAAAACAGCGACAGTGCCGAAAGCAGCGCCATAGGCAGCCACATCGCTATCGGCGACTCGTGCGGGTGCACGCTCGCGGGGAATCGTTTTTCTCCAAAGAATACCAGCCAAACCTGACGTGTCATGTAAAATGCCGTTAACCCGGCCGATGCAATGACCAGTATTGGAAATACGTAGCCCAACGCGCCAAATTCCGAAGCCCAAAGGAAACCTTCTGTGATAATGGCATCTTTGGAAAGAAAGCCGGAAAAGAATGGTAACCCGGCCAAAGCCGCCGCACAGATCACGTAGCAAATGAATGTGATAGGCAATGCCTTGCGCAAACCGCCCATGGTCCGCATATCCTGCGGGTCATAATCAGGCATTTCATTGCCCGGCGTTACCGCATGGATCACCGAACCGGCCGAAAGGAACAAGCCTGCTTTGAAGAAAGCGTGTGTCGCCAGATGGAACAAGGCCGTTTGCCAGCTTCCAAAACCGACAGCCATCACCATCAGGCCCAATTGCGACATCGTCGAATAGGCGAGAACTTTCTTGATATCCCAGCCTCTTAGTGCTTTCACAGCGCCGGTAACCATGGTAATGGCACCTATGATGAGGATAACTAGCCGCGCATCAACAGTGAGCAGAAAGGATATTCTTGCCAATAGAAAAATACCTGCGGCGACCATCGTTGCCGCGTGGATCAATGCCGAAACGGGGGTAGGACCCTCCATCGCATCGGGCAACCAGCTCGAAAGCGGGAATTGGGCCGATTTTCCTACACAACCACCAAAAAGACAAATGCCGATGGCGGTCAGAATACCAGGCGGAATAGTTCCGATTTCAAGCGAAAGCACTTCAAAGTCCGTAGAACCGATATAGTAGAAGAGCATTAATATACCCGTCAAGAAGGCGGCGTCACCGATGCGGTTGAGTACAAATGCCTTTTGCGCCGCCCAAACGGGTCTTTTTTTAGTATACCAAAAACCAATCAGCAGGTAAGACGACAGCCCGACCAACTCCCAGAAAATATACATAACCAGCAAACTGCCCGACAGCACAATGCCAAGCATAGAGAAAAGGAAGAGCTGAATGAATGCGAAATAGCGGTTCACATTCCGGTCGTCATGCATGTACGCAGTCGAAAACAGCTGCACGAGCAACGCCACGAAATGCACGATCACGAGCATCATCGCCGACAGCGAATCAAAGCGAAAGGAAAGATCAATAGAATGGCTGCCGATGGTGAGCCAGTGAAATCGAATGTAATGGTCGGCTCCCGGATCGGCGGACATCAGGCTGACCAACAGTCCCGCTGCGGTAACCAATACCCCGATCCAGCCTGCGAATTTATTTAGACTTTTTCCACCAATCCACAGCAACAAAAAGCACGAAAACGGCAAGCCCAACAGCAAATAAGCAGGTAAGTGGAATGCGGTGTCGGGCATAAGTGCGGGAATGCGTTTAATTTCGGCAAATATCCTGAATTCGTGGCCGAATTCAAACAATGCTAGATGTCTTTCTCAATATTGTCGATCTTCACCGAACCGTGGACAACTTCCAGCAGTTCGCGCAGGTCGTACGTGGAGCGGTTATACGTATTGCCGAGGACAATAATCACTGCGTCGTCTTCCGGGCATACCCATAGCATGGTGTTGTAACCTTTCCACCATCCGCCGTGGTAAATAAACCGGGGCGTATGGTCCTCCTTGATGTGCATACGGAAGCCATAACCATAATTGCGGATACCGTCGCGCTCGAAGCTGCGGGGCTTGAATGCCTCATCGAGCATTTTCTTTTCGAGGATCAGCCCCTTGGTGAGCCCATTGTAGAACCGGTAAATGTCCAGCGTGGTCGAGTAAAGGCCCTTGTCGCCCACCACATCATCGTAGTAATCCTTATCCAGCCTGCGCCCGTACTGGTGGCCGTCGGTGCGGTTTTTTGTAGCGGCAATGGTTGTGTCGGTTACGAGGTAGGTATTTTGCATGCCCAGCGGGGTGAAAATCTGGCTGTTCAGGTATTTCCCGAACGAATCACCAGTCACCTTCTCGACGATCGCGGCAAGGACGCAGTAATTGGTATTGCAATAGTTGAACGAGCGGCCCGGGCGATTATACGGCGTCGGGGTAGGGACCACTTTGGCATACCAATCCATGATATCGAGGTTATCCGGATATTTCCGGCCGTGCCGGACGCTGTCGTCGAACGAATAGATGTAATTGGGTAACCCGCTGCGGTGGCTGAGCAGCATATCGACCTTCACGCCGTGGTAAGGGAAGTCGGGGAAGAAGCGCTGCACCGAATCGTCGAGCGCCACACGGCCTTCCTGGATCAGCTTCAACACCGCAACCGCCGTAAA
The DNA here is from genome assembly GCF_031457695.1 of Dyadobacter sp. BE31. NCBI lineage: Bacteria > Pseudomonadati > Bacteroidota > Cytophagia > Cytophagales > Spirosomataceae > Dyadobacter > Dyadobacter sp. BE31. The sequence continues at coordinate 1,640,171 of NZ_JAVDXA010000001.1, read as the reverse complement.
TGGCTTGGACAGCGACGCCAGCTGAAAACGCGAGTCGGCTGTAAGTGTGTCTTTCGCCTTCATGTGCGCGAAGCCGAAGGAGTTTTGGTAAAGTATTTTGCCTTTTTGGACAATGAGCACATTGCCGTTGAAGCCGGCGTTCCGCTTGCGCCTGAAAATGTCCTGGATCTTCGCGATTTTCTCCTCCGTTTCGGCGTCAGGATTCGATACCGGTACGGGATCGAGGTTTTTGACAGACTTGCCAGACACGGCCACGTCCGGGGAATCGGCTTTGTTCTTTCTGACTAATCCCCAGGAGATCAACAAAATAACCAGGACGGCAATCGCCATCCACCACACTTTCGGCTGCACTTTTTTCAACATAGGCTTTTGGCCTTTAATAATCGGAACGTTGCCATGCTAACGACGGGTCGGAAGCATTTTCTATACTTTACTCTTACAAATTAAGTGCAGAATGCCTTACGGAACCAACACTTTCAAATGTTCTTTTCGACCATTCTTTTGATATGTAACAAAATAAATGCCAGGAACGAGCGCACGTATAGGGATAAGACGAATGTATCCGTGGGCATCATCTTCGCGCCGGAACGGGACAGGTATTCCCCATGATGTGTGCAGGGAGAGTGCTGCGTCGCGGCTGTCGGGAGCGATCAGGCGAATGGTTTGCGGAGTGGCGGGGTTGGGGGAGATCCGGATTTTAGCCAGTATCTCCGGGTTTAAAACGGCGATCGGTTTGCAAACGGTGAAGCGCCCGTCCTGGTCTATGAGTTTTAACCGGTAATAGCTGATTCCTGCCGGGGGATCGTTGTCGGAGAATGCATAGGAAGTCCGTCCGGCGGTTTCTCCGGAAGCAGCTATTGTTCCAATCGCGATGAAATTTTTCATATCGCCGCTTCGCTCGATCACAAATTTGCTGCTATGTTTTTCCCACGCGGTTTCCCATTTCAATGCCGTTTGCCCGCTTTCCGAACGGCCCTTAAAATAAGTAATATCAACCGGCAGTATAATGGCCAGCACATCTCCGTTCACCGAGATCTCGTCAAACCATAACGTCCCGTAAATGTCGATCGAATTGTAGGCATAAATGCGCACAGTGAAAGTGTTGCCCGACAGGTTATTGTAGCTCACCGGGATGTTGTAGGTATTGAATGTCCCGTTGTTGCTGATCACGAATGCATTCAGATCGGCGGCGAAGCCGTCCATACTCGTCCGCACTTTGATACTGTTGGGGCCGTTGTTGGAACGGCGAAGGCGGAAACCAATGGAAGTAATGTTGTATTTAAACGAATTGGCCGTAAAAGTGAACTCCATGTACCGCGAGGCTGAAAACGCGACCGGCCATGGCCTGATAATGTAACCGACCACAACAGCACCGCCGCCTCCGCTATAAACCGTGGGTAATGTAAATGTGTTGGCGCCGCCGGCCAGAAGGGCGTCCGAAGGGGTGAAATTGGCGTGGTCCGAAATACCTGCCTGCGTGTAATCCATCGTCCATTTGACGTGGAACGCCTCCTGCGCTTTTGCATTGAAAACAAAAAGCAGTATCGCAGCCAGGGCCACAATACTGCTCTTCAAAAATGGCATGTTCCTTTTCATGTGCGTGTTGTTTAAAGTAAAACTTACACCGACTGCTTTACTTTTTACGTAAAGCCATGAAAAAGGTAACAGCTTGTAGAATAATTAAAATTCTGCGCTCTTAGGGTAACGTGGGAATGGGATCACATCGCGGATGTTACCCATGCCGGTGACGAACTGTACAAGGCGCTCGAAGCCCAATCCGAAACCTGAATGCGGTGCAGTACCGAATTTGCGGGTTTCGAGGTACCACCACAGGTTTTCAGGGTCGATACCGATCTCTTTTACGCGGCCGAGCAGTTTCTCGTAGCTTTCTTCGCGCTGGCTACCGCCGATGATCTCGCCGATGCCCGGGAACAATACGTCCATCGCACGCACGGTTTTACCATCCTCATCGAGTTTCATGTAGAATGATTTGATCTCGCGCGGATAGTTGGTCAGGATCACCGGTTTTTTGAAATGCTTCTCCACCAGGTAACGCTCGTGCTCGCTCGACAAATCGATGCCCCAGCCCACCGGGAACTGGAATTTGCCCTCCTTATGCGGTTTCGATTTCAACAGAATGTCGATCGCCTCGGTATAGGTCAGTCGCTCGAACGGATTGTCCACCACAAATGCCAGTTTTTCCAGCAATGGCAGTGAGCGCTCGTTCTGTGGCTTGCTCTTTTCTTCTTCCGTCAGGCGGTTTTGGAGGAAATTCAGATCATCCTTGCAGTTGATCAATGCGTAAGTGATCACTTTTTTGACAAAATCTTCCGCGAGGTCCATATTGTCTTCCAACTCGAAAAACGCCATTTCCGGCTCGATCATCCAGAACTCCGCGAGGTGGCGGGTTGTATTGGAGTTTTCCGCACGGAATGTCGGCCCGAAAGTATAGATTTTCGAAAGTGCCATCGCGCCCAGCTCGCCTTCCAGCTGGCCGGAAACGGTCAGGTTAGCCTCACGACCGAAAAAGTCTTCTTTGAAATTGATAGCTCCTTCGTCCGTGCGCGGCAGGTTGTTCAGGTCGAGCGTGGTCACACGGAACATTTCGCCCGCACCCTCCGCATCCGAAGCTGTGATTACCGGTGTATGCAGGTAGAAAAAGCCTTTGTCATTGAAATACTGGTGCACCGCGAACGCCAATGCGTGGCGGATGCGAAGGATCGCGCTGAACGTGTTCGTACGCGGGCGCAGGTGTGCGATCTCGCGCAGGAATTCCAGCGAATGCTTTTTAGGTTGCAATGGATATTCCTCAGGATCAGCCGTTCCGTACACCTCGATGTCGGAAATCTTCACCTCCACCGTCTGGCCCGCACCCTGCGATGCGATCAGCTGGCCGGTTACTTTAAGGCACGACCCGGTGGTTACTGTCAGGAGCAGTTCGGCAGAAAACTGACCGGGTTCAGCCACTGCCTGGATATTATTGATGGTCGACCCGTCATTCAACGCGATGAAAATCGCGTTTTTGCTTTCTCTTTTTGTTCTTACCCAGCCCTTTACGACAACCGATTGGTTTTCAGGCGCAGTCTGTAAAATGTCTTTGATTTGCAACGGTCCCATTTTGTTCAATTCAATCTTTAAAATGTCAGCCGGGAAATGCCCGGTTTTTTACGAATGAGGCGCAAAATTACAAATTCGACCTCGAAAACCTATTGTAGCGCTGTAACTTACTTTTCTGTGGAACCCAATGATTGTACAGTCTGGTTTTCAACGTAATTTTACCCGCATCATCCTGATTAAAGACCCAATTGCCTTGAATAACCGACTTGCCATGATATTATCGGTGGCTTTCCACCCGCTGATACTCACTACATACTTGTTTGCATTGCTCTTTTTCCTCGCACCCGACCTCGTGGGCGTGAGCGCATTCGAGTTGCCCGCACTGGGGAGCCTGCTGCTGCTGCTTTGGCTCAACACCTTCATTGCGCCGGCAATCATGATGTTTTATTTTAAAAAGATGGGTATGATCACGTCGCTCTACGTGGAAGATGCCGCCGAGCGCCGCATTCCCTACATTGCCTGCGTGATCATTTATGGGTTAGCCACTTACCTGTTCGGCTGGCAACTGCAACCAATCGGTGAGATTGCACCTCAAATTTCCGTCATTCTCGCGAGTGTGACGCTTTCGCTCGTCGTTGTGGCCATGGTGAGCTATTTCTGGAAAATCAGTGCTCATGCAACGGGTATCGGCGGCACCATCGGTATGCTGGCGGGGCTCATGATCCGTTTCGAGGAAAACACGTTGCTGCTGCCGCTGCTGCTTACGATACTCGTCGGCGGCTGGCTCATGAGCGCTCGCCTGCAACTGAACGCCCACACGCCCTCGCAGATCGCGGCCGGCGTATTTTGCGGACTGCTCGTCAGTAGCGCCACCGTGTATTTCTACTTTTGATAGAAAACACTTCATGGCATGTATCAAAACCTCATTTTCGACAACCGTGACGGTGTCGCCCGCATTACGCTCAATCGCCCGGATGTTTTCCACGCGCTGAGTCCGGCGCTTATCGCCGAAATCACCAGCGCCATCCAGACCGCCGCCGATGACGACGCCGTCCGCGTAGTGCTCCTCACCGCCACCGGCGAAAAAGCATTCTGCTCCGGCGCCGACCTGAAAGAGGCCGCTGCATCCGGCAAAGGCGCGGGGGAGATACTGAAAGAGTATTACGAGCCGATGATCAACGTCATCCGCGACATTCCCAAACCTGTGATATGCCGCATGAACGGCCTGGCCGTAGGCGCCGGGTGCTCACTCGCGCTGGCCTGTGACGTAATCATCGCTGCCGAAGACACATACCTGAGCCTGCTGTTTGTGCAAATAGGCCTCATGCCCGACGCCGGAGCGACCTTTTTTCTGCCGAGGCTGATCGGCCTTGCACGGAGCTTCGACCTGGCCTCTACTGGTCGTCGGATTTCCGCTGTGGAAGCCGGGCAAATGGGTTTGATCACCCAGGTTGTCGCCCGCGAGGCGCTCGATGAAGAAACCGAAAAGCGCATAGTTTACTACCGGCACGCCCCAACCCAGGCTATCGGCGCCATGAAACATGCATTTAACCAGTCGATGCACTCGAACCTTCCCCAAATGCTGGAAAACGAGCGTGAAGGTCAGGAAATGCTGTTTGGTACGCGGGATGTGCAAGAAGGGATATCCGCTTTTTTACAAAAAAGAAAGCCTGATTTTCAGGGCAGATAGCGTTTTTCAGGAAAAAATTTCTTAAATTTATCTTCAAGAATTTGCTACTGCAAAAATCATCCCCTACATTTGCAGTCCGATTCGGAAACGGTTTCGTAGCTCAATTGGATAGAGCATCTGACTACGGATCAGAAGGTTTGGGGTTCGAATCCCTACGAGACCACAGAAAAAGCACCTCTCGCAAGATTGGTGCTTTTTTTATTTGTGCCGCAGGTGAATCACGGAAGAAGCGTTTTGAGTCTTCAAAATTAGGTTGTAATCTGATTTTGGAGACTTATTGCTAGCTTTGAGTTAGTCGTGGCTCCGGATTTATGCCGTAAGACTGAACTATGACAGCACTGCTCGTCCAGATGCCGTATTCGCCGAAATCAACTTTCAATTTAAAGCCGGCTTGCGTGCTTCGGGGAATTCGAAAATTTCCAGGATAGTGCCCGCCCGTAGTTCGACTTTTTCAAAATCGGCGCAGGTTATTTCTTGCATGTTTTGGTATTGGTTTTTTGAAACCACAACAAGCTGGTCGGCTTTCCTGTTCCGATCAGTCTCCGGTAAACTGCGCGATTCGCTCAATGCAAAGGCGTTCCGTCAAATATTTTAAAAGTTTCACCCGCTCGCCTAGATATTCGAGTTCGTGTTTCTCAACGTGATAGTGCATTTCATACCGTGCGTCGATGTAGGCTTTTTTGAGTAAGTCGAATAATCGCGCTTCCTCAGAAGTAGTTTTTGGGAAAATGGTTGCAAATGCTGAGTGCAGTTTTGCAACTTGATTGCCAAGTTCTTCAATATCATGAAGTTTTGGCTTGTAGTCTGTAAACACGAGCAGTATTGCTGAATAATATCTTTCAGTCGCTTGGTGCAGCTGAAATGCCGCAATTGTGAGGTCGTTCTCCTGAAAATTGAAGTGAAAAGTTTTCAGGAAACCATTTGCGTTCTCAAACCATTTATCAAATTGTGCTTTGGCTTTATTTGCTCTCGCTTCCGGCTGCAATTGTTTTGGCGCTGCCAGTCTTAAATTCCCGGAATCGAAAAGGATAATTCCTTCTTTTAGAATATCAATAAAGAAGTAAGAGTTCCGTTCGATTTTGTCATTGATAAATCCAATGCTATGTTGGATAATAGTAGTCCTTGTAACGTCTTCGTTGCCAGATAGTTCTTTATCCAACTCCCGCCATTTCTTATCGCGTTTAGCAGAAAGTCGATCTTCGGTAATCACCAAAATATCAAAATCACTCACATATTCATACTTATCCTGATAGTCCTCTACCCACTCACCGCGGGCATAGCTACCGAAAAGAATAATCATCTCCGCCGGGACCTTGAATCGAATCGTTTCCGTGACGGTTTTAAGTTCCTCTTGTTTGTTTTCAGGTAGATGGGATAGAGATATTTTCATAAATGTGTGTGATTATTGATATTTGATTAATTCAATCGCCTTATTGTCAAAAATAAGAATTCTGTCGCAGTCAATAGGATCCGAGTTCCCGGTGATTTCGCCGTCCTTGTAAATAAGTGTTATCGGATCATAAAATGAATAGGATATGAATTGGTAATTGTTCCTGTAAAGGCCATCTTTACTAATCGGATAGGAGTTGAATAGTGCTCGGTTGTATTTGGGTTTTAAAGCTTTAATAAGTGCTTTCTCAACATCGAGAAAGATCCGTTCTTGACTTGGTAAATCTTCTCCTTTAAACGCTGCGACCATTTGGTCGATTTGTGGATCTGCTCCGAAACTTTGAAATTGTACATTGTCAGCAAATTGAAACGCTAGTAGGGTGATCTCATTGGCAGGTAATTGTTTTTCGGTGACAGGTGTTTCCAGGGAAAGAATGTCTTGAAGTGTTGAATGTCCGGTAATTCTTTTGACGATATTTTGTTTGGTTGCTTTTCCCACATAATGTACTCGATATCGTGTAAAGAGCTCCAAGTTTCCCGCAAATGAGCAATTCAGGTGTTCATTCCACCAATTCCAAAGAAATTTCTCGGGCGAAAACCATGCGACAAATTGTTCTCTTAAATCAGATCTGTTTGTCAAAGAAAATCCTCGTAGCTCGTTGAATGGCATAAAGTAAGTCTGCTTGCCCGGATCCAAAAAATGAGGAGCAAGGCCAATATTTTGCGAATTCGCTAAATGGATGGCAGACTGTGTGAACGGCAGCTTGCAATGGAGGGTTTCGGGATTGTTCTTTTGACTAATATCAAACAACAATCCATCGCGGTCAAATCTCACATTGTCGAACGTCATCACCGGTCGCTGCGCCAAAATATACAAACTCGCCCGATCAAGCGCTTCTTCAAATTGCGGATCGTCTTTCATGACGGCAAACTCGTACGCCGTCAACGGCGCATAAGCGAGTTCAAGCTGATTGATCAGACGCTTCACCGCACCACCTCACTCACCAAAATCACCGGCATCACATCGGTATAATTCGCGAAATCCGCGCGGACGGTGTCGCGGTGCGGGGCGATGGCTTTTTGGTATTCGCTTAAACTTTTTACATAAAATGTACCGATCGCCATGTAGGGCAGGGGCTGGTTTGGAATGCCGCTGGCGACGCCTTTTTCTATCGTGTATTTCACCAGGTTTGTGCCCAAGAAAGCGGCCACCATCGGCATGTGTTTGGTTTCGTAGTAGGCCATGTCGAATTTTTTGCCCTCGGCGAACGGGTACATAATGCAAATTTTGATCAATCCCTTGTCATCGTCGGCACTGGGCTTATTGTCGGCAAATGACGCAATCGAAGCAGCAAAAAGCATAAGGGAGAAAAGAAGTTTTATTTTCATGACTGGTTGAATTAAAGTGATCGAATAGTCGAATAGTCTTGAAATATAGGTAATAAATTACATTCTGCTGCATAGTAAGCCAGCTGGGCGGCGGAGATATTTAGCACAGCCGAATATGGGTAAACGTCAAGAGCACAAAGCTTTTATCCCCGGTATATCGCCCGTTACATAGCCCGAATGAAACCATGAACAGAAGAAATGCCATTACGCACGTAGCTGCATTGTTCGGAGGCGCATTTTCCGCGCCGACTTTGCTAGCCATGCAGCGATGGGAAGCCTTCGCAAGGCCGGAAAGACTGGCGGAGTTTGCATTGACCGAAAACCAGCAGCGCATCGTCGCAGAGGCGGCGGAGCTGATCATCCCCCGCACTACAACGCCCGGCGCGAAAGACGTAGGCGTTCCGGCATTTATCGTGATGATGTTGCAGGATTGTTATAAATCGCCGGAGCACAAGAGTTTCACAGAAGGATTGGGAAATTTGGAAAAAAAACAGTTCCTGAGCCTGAGCGCGGAGCAAAAAATGGCGGTATTGAAGCAGGTCGAAATGGATTCCGTTGAAGAAATGAAGGCGTATCAGGTCCAGCAGACCAAAATGGGCGACAATGAAGACAGGGAACAAATGGCGGCCCAGGCAAAAGGGTTGCCTTTCTGGCGCCTGATGAAAGAGCTTACCATGCTGGGGTACTTCACTTCGGAGCAAGGAATTAAGTCGTCTTTTGAATATGTGCCTATTCCGGGTAAGCTGGAAATGATCAAGATGAAACCCAACCAGCGATCTTTCGCCTACTAATCGCCCATCTCACCATGAACTTAAATTTAAAATCGGATAAGGCACATACGTTCGACGCGATCGTGGTCGGTTCGGGAATGACGGGCGGGATGGCGGCCAAGGAGTTGACGGAAAGAGGATTGCAGGTGCTCATGATCGAGCGCGGACGGGAAGTGAAGCACATCGAAGACTACGACACGGCCATGAAAGGCCCGTGGGAGTTCGAGCACCGGGGAAAGGTTACTATCCATTCTGCGGAAGAATACTGGGCAAATAACCGTTTCGGGACCCTGGCCAATGAAGAAACTGGTCCGTTTTTTACCGATGATAAAAAGAATCCGTATATAGAGAAACGTCCTTTCGACTGGATCAGGGCATATCACACTGGCGGGAAATCCATGCATTGGGGCCGGCAGTCGTACAGGATGAACAAAAAGGATTTTGAAGCGAATGCCAAAGAGGGTATTGCGATCGACTGGCCGATCCGGTATGAAGATCTCGAACCGTGGTATACGCATGTCGAGAAATTTGTGGGCATTAGCGGCCAGGCGGAAGGCTGGGAGGTATTGCCGGACGGCCATTATCTGCCGGCCATGCCTATGAGCGCTCCCGAGCGGTATTTCAGGGAGACGATGATGAAAAAACTGAACCGCCCCGTTACGATCGGGCGCGTCGCCAACCTTACGAAACCGCAGCCCTGGCATACGGACCTCGGGCGGGCATCGTGCCAGTACCGCAGCAAATGCGCCAGGGGATGCCCGTACGGCGGCTATTACAGCTCGTTGTCGGGCTCGATACCGGCCGCGAGGAAGACCAACAGGCTCACGGTTCTGCATGATACCATCGCCAGTGAGATCATTTACGACGAAAAAACGCAGAAAGCCAAAGGTGTGCGGGTGATTAACCAGCATACGATGGCCGTGGAGGAGTTTTTTGCAAAAATCGTATTCCTCAATGCGGGATCGATGAACTCGGCCGCATTGCTGCTCAACTCGACGTCCAGCCGTTTTCCAACCGGATTGGGTAATGACAGCGATCAGGTGGGGAGGAATATCATGGACCATCACCTGGGTGTGGGTGCGAATGCGACGGTTGAAGGGTTTGAAAACGACTATATTTTCGGGCAGAGACCCAATGCATTGTACATCCCGCGTTTCAGGAACTGGGGATCCGATAAAAAGGACTTCCTGCGCGGATATGGGTACCAGGGAGGTGCGAGTAAGTCGGATTGGAAGCGGGGTATCGCGATGAACGGCTTCGGCGCCGGTTTCAAAGAGGATATGTCGCGCCCCGGCACGTGGATAATGGGATTTGGCGGTTTTGGAGAAATCCTGCCCGATCCGTCGAACCGGATGTTCCTGGACAAAGACAAGAAAGACAAATGGGGCATTCCGATGATCGTTTTCGACGCTGCTTTCGGCGAAAATGAGCTGGCGATGCGCAAAGATATGATGGCCTCGGCGGTGGAAATGCTGGAGGTGGCAGGTTTCAAAAACGTTGCGGGGTTCAACCGCCAGGACACGCACCCGGGCCTGGGCATCCACGACATGGGCACGGCGCGCATGGGTAAAGACCCGAAAACTTCTGTTCTGAATAAATTCAATCAGGTACACGCCTGCAAAAATGTGTTCGTGACCGACGGAGCGGCTATGGTGTCCTCCTCCTGCGTGAACCCGTCCATTACCTACATGGCTATGACGGCAAGGGCGGCTGACCACGCTGTGAAGGAATTGAAGCGGCAGAATCTGTAAGGGGATCTGTTTCGTTCGCCGCAGCCCGGGGGATTTTTGTTTAAAAAGGATATTTCTCGCAACTGATCTTTTTCAACTCCACCAAATGCAGCAGCTCGCTCGAATAAATGCGGGCGATGTTGCCTTTGGGTATGAACGAGTCGATCAGGGTCGGGTCGTCGGAGAGAATGTATTCATAGCAGAATTTTTTCTGCGCGTTTTTCAGCGGCGCCAGCTCTTTCATGTACCGGATGTAGTCCATCTGGCCGGGGCGCTGCACGTCGTTATCGGTAGCGCTCCAGAAGTGGTAGTAACCCACGTTTCTGCGGAACATTACACCTACGTTGCGATCAGCCGGGATATGCGAACGGATTTCCTTAAAGCTGAGGTAATTGTCGGGGTTGCTCAGGAAATAGGCCCTGTCGCGGTTCATGGACAGGATATTGGAAGTACGGTCCTGGTCGTAATAGCCCGCTTTTTCCAGCAATGCGAATACTTTGGTCCTTTCCGCGTAGTCGGGCCATCTCTTCAATGGATGGCAGTTGTCTTTGCCTGGAAATTCGTAGTAATCGCTCAGGTATCTTTCGTAAACTTTTCCTACTTCGGCGCTGCTTTCGCAAATCGCGATGGGAATATGTCCCAGGGCTTTTCGCGTCACAAAATTAATGGAAACAAGCTCTTTGCTGGGGTTGCCGTACACGAATGGCAGGGAGGAAATCAGCAGCGGAATGATCAGGTAAATAGCTTTCCAGCGTAATCTCAGCGAGTACACGCAGGCGATCATAATCGCGCCCATCGCGAACAGGGGCATTTGCGTACGCGTGCTCCAAAGCTGGAATTTCATTAATGTACAAAACAGCAGGAACCCGAGGGCCGAGCAGGTCCAGAACCATTTAATATCCCGGTTCAAAGGCAGAAATAGCAGGAGAACGCCCGCGCCGACGATCAGCCAGAAATGGATCGTATTCGGGATCATATCCTCATGCACGGAGTATTTGACCGAAAACGGATCGATGCTGAGATCGGGATCGTCGATGTTGACACCAATGGTTTCGTGAAACGCCCTGATCTGTTTGTCCACTGCCTGGTTGAAGCTGGTAATGGGCAAGCCGATATTCAATCCCGCGTTTTTGACCACATTGGACAGGGTGTAAACAACGGAGTGCTTTTTGGCAGGCAGCTCCTCGGAAGCGAACGGCGTGTTCTGCAAAGGGCTCATCACATGCCCGAAAAGCGAGTAGTTGCGGTAAAAGAAGGGAGAATAGGTAATGGCCATGAGGGCAAGCGCTACGCCCAGTACTTTCATGGCGTACGCGAAGCGGTATTGCAGCAGAATGCGGACACCGAAATAGATTGCAAACGGTATCGCAAAGATCAGGATCGTATATTTTGAAAACCCGCCGAATGCCAGCGATTGCATCATCGCCACCAGTGCCAATGCCGATTTCTTTTCCAGCAATTCAAATCCGAAATACACGAAAGCGATGAAGAAAAAGCATCCGCAGAGGTCGACCTGGGTGCTGGTACTTTCAAAGATGCCGATGGGTAGGGTAACGAAGCAGATCGCCGCCAGTAGTTGGCCGTCTTTCGCCAGGCCGAATTTTTTTGCGATCAGGCTGATCCCGCAGATCGAACCGATGAATGCACCGAACTGGATCAGGCCGGAGAATTGATCGGAACCGGATAGCAGCACGGTATCCAGCACAATATATTCTGCAAATACATTGAGGTACAGCTGCTGCAAATGCATGGTAGGGAAGTGGTCCAGGTTACCATTATAGATCCAGATCAGTATCCGGTTCAAATGGTACATATGGGAATCAAAGTTGTTCGGGGCGGCATATATCGCCAGGAACAGCAAAGGCAGCATGTAGAGCAGCGCTACCGAGGTGATTATTATTTTGTGGCTCGTTCCAAAGCCCGTGAGGCGGAATGCGCCTTTCAATACGTCCAGTTTTTTCAGATCGATTTTTCCGGACTGATGAAGGAAGTAAACCAGCCCCGACGCTCCCAATGCTTCTGCCATCCAGATTACCAGCGCCGATGTGGTATTAACGGCGTTGAAGAAAGAGGCTGTTTCGTTGTAAATGAATACAATGCCCGCGTTGGCGATCAGCGAGAGAATGAATGACCGGCGCAGGTTGGTATAAGCGCCCGTTTCGGTGGAACGCAGGAAAAAGATTGCAAAAATACAGGCAAACGAAATCAGGAGTAAACAAATACCCATAGGAGAAGTGTAAACGAACTGGAAAATTTCAGATCCGGGCTCTGGCGCAGCCGGTGCACCCCCGAAACGTGATTTAGTGATGCAAAGGTACGCGATTATTCGAGCCCGGAACAGGATTTGTTAGTGTACGCGCATGACACACGTATTTTTTGTCCATATTCAGGAAACCACATTGCGCGGGTTTCCCGATTGAAAACCTTCCAGATTGTCGGCCACCATTTGAAGTAACCGTTGTCGCGCCTCGAATGTCGCCCAGGCCACGTGTGGGGTAATCACGCAGTTGGGTGCCGATAGCAGTGGGTTATCGGCCTTCGGCGGTTCCACCGAAAGGACGTCCAGCCCGGCAGCTGCGATGACGCCATTTTTGAGCGCCTCAGAAAGATCTTGTTCATGAATGAGCGGGCCGCGACCGGTGTTGAGAACAATCGCGCCTGACTTCATTTTTGCAAGGCTTTCCCCGTTGATAATCTCTTTTGTCTCGTCGGTAAGCGGGCAATGGAGGCTGATAACGTCGCTCTGCCGGAATATTTCATCCAGCGGCACCATTTCCACGCCTTCGGTAGGTACGGGATGTTTCCGGTATGCGATTACCTTCATGCCGAAAGCCGCCGCAATTTTCGCGACCTGCGAGCCGATATCGCCGAGGCCGATCAATCCCATGGTTTTGCCGGCCAGCTCATGCAGGGGTGTTTTCCAGTAACAGAAATCGGCGGAGGCTGCCCAGTCGCCGGCAAATACACTCTGGCTATGCGTTTCCACGCGGTTCACGATAGCGAGCAGCAATGCGAATGTCTGCTGCGCCACCGATGCGGGGCCATAGGCTTTCACATTGGTGACGGTAATACCTTGTCTTCTGGCCGCCTCGATGTCGATGTTATTAAAACCCGTTGCCATCACGCCGATGTACCTGGCATTGGGCAGCTGCGCAAGTGTGTCGCCGGAAAGTACCACCTTATTAACAAGCAATATTTCGGCATCCTTGGCCCGTGCCACAATCTCCTCCTTCGCTGAGCGGTCATAAATAGTCACATTACCCAGCTTTTCAATAGGCGCCCAATCCTGGTCGCCGGGGTTCAAAGTATATCCGTCGAGAATTACGATGTTCATGAATTTGTATTTAAATGTTTTTCCAAGATGATACGTGCCCAGGTCCGCCGAGTACTACGAACGCCTTGTTCTACGGCTCAAACTTTGAAATTACATGAATTCTATTTTGAAATTACATAGACCCTATTTTGAAATTGCATAAAAAAGCCCTTCCGAAATAGCTCGGAAGGGCTTTGAAAATTATCGGTATAACGCTAATTCTTGGGATCTGTACTAACTTTTGCTCCGCCGACGCCTTGCATTTGCATCGGGTTAGGTGCTTTTTTCTGTTGCTGCTGCTTGAAGATCTGGAACCGGGTCGGTTGTGCGATGCGCGGGAACGAGTTGTTCTCGGTGTCGATGTCGGCGATCTGCTGGTAGGGGTCGAGCGTCCATTGAACGACCTTCTTTTTGGTTGAAATCACCTTGTTGATCTGCACATCGTTGAAACGCCAGATTTCCGCAGGGAATACCGCCACAGAATCGGTGCCGTCTTCGAAGCCCATTTTTACAATCACCGGCATCGGTACGCCGCCTTTGTTTTTGATAGACAATGTGTAAAAATTGGTATTCTCCTGGATCAGCTGACGCTCGCTTTCAGTCAATGTAGAGAGGTATTGCTCGTACTTCTGCTTGTCGGCGTCGGTCACCTTGAACGGATCGTAGCGGTTGTAGAAATCGGCCATGGTCGAATCCTGGGCCACTACGGTTTCACCTTTCGTTTTGGCATCCTGGATTTTGCTCATGGTCAATTTCTTGCGTGCATCTTCCTTGCGGGCGATTTCCTTCTCGATAGCCGGGTTCTGTGTGTCGATGCTGAACCAATCGACAGTTACCAGGTCCTGGTCAACAGGCTCGGTGCCATAGAACCAGCCCTTCCAGAACCAGTCGAGGTCCACACCCGAGGCATCTTCCATTGTACGGAAGAAATCGGCCGGGGTAGGGCTTTTGAAACGCCAGCGGGTGGCATATTCTTTAAATGCATGGTCGAACAGCTCGCGGCCCATGACGGTTTCGCGGAGGATGTTCAGCGCCGTTGCCGGTTTGCCGTAAGCATTAGGTCCAAGACCGATTACGTTCTCTGCCGAAGCCATGATCGGGCTCAGCACCGATTTGTCGGACGACATATACTCCGTGATCTGGTTAGGCTCGCCGCGACGTGTAGGGAAGTTGTAATCCCATTCCTTTTCGGCCAGGTATTGGCAGAAGGTGTTCAAACCCTCGTCCATCCATGCCCACTGGCGCTCGTCGGAGTTGACGATCATCGGGAAGAAGTTGTGGCCCACCTCGTGGATAATCACGCCGATCATGCCATATTTCACAGCTTCGGTGTAAGTACCATCTTCTTCCGGACGTCCGCCGTTGAAGCTGATCATCGGATATTCCATTCCGCCGCCTGCTACCGAGTGGCAGGAAATAGCCACAGGATAAGGATATTCAAATGTGCGTGCACCGTAGGATTTCAAAGTATGGGCTACTGCGCGGGTCGAGTATTGCTCCCATAGCGGGTTACCTTCTTTGGGGTACACCGACATACACCAGATCTTGCGGCCGCTTTTGTACACATCGCTCTGCATAGCATCCCAGATGAATTTCCGGCTGCTCGCGAAGGCGAAGTCGCGTACATTATCGGCTTTGTAGATCCAGGTTTTCTTGCCCGGGTTCTTGTTTTCGCGCTTCTCGGCCTTTTCCGCTTCCGCCTGCGTCACGATCATGACCGGCGTCTTGGAAGTTTCGGCTTGTTTAAGGCGTTGTTTCTGCGTTGCGGTAAGTACCTGTGCGTAGTTCTGGCATTCTCCGCTGGCTGCTACCACGTGGTCGGCAGGGACAGTGATGGCCACTTTATAATTACCAAAAATCAATGCGAACTCGCCCTGGCCAAGGAATTGCTTATGGTTCCAGCCATTCACATCGTCGTAAGGCGCCAGGCGCGGGAACCAGTGCGCGATGAAGTAATTCGCGTTACCATCCTTTGGAAAAAACTCGTAACCGCTGCGGCCATAGTATTCGGTGATATTGTAATTCCAATCCACACTGAACACGAATGGGGTACCGGGTTTCATCACGATGGGCAGGTCGATGCGCATCATCGTTCCGTTGATGGTGAACGGCAGTGCTTTACCTGCCTTATCCTTTACCGCGGTGATATTGTAGCCATATTCCACCTTGGGGTCCAGCGAAGAGCCGCGGCCGGTGTTCAGCGCCGCCAGTTGAGCGGTGCTCATTCCTTTTTCATTGACGGTGCCCGTACGCGAGAGTGCGGCGATGCCATCTTTTTTGAAAAGGTTCTGGTCGAGCTGCATCCAGATGTATTTCAGGTCATCCGGAGACTGGTTGTAGAATGTAATAGTTTCCGTACCCGTAATGCGGCGGTTGTCGTCGTCGAGTTCGGCTTTAATGTCGTAGTCGGCCCGTTGTTGCCAGTATTCCCTGCCGGGAGCACCGGAAGCCGTCCGGTAGGTGTTGGGCGTAGGCAATGTGGTGCCGAGTTGTTCAAAACGGTCGTTGGCCTGGTAGTTGGGGGAGGTGGGGAGCTGCTGTGCCTTGGCGCATAGCGACACGAGCAGCATTAGTAACGGGAGCAGCGTTTTTTTCATAAATCGTTGGTCATAGATAGTTTGGTTGTTATGAGTCGACAGGCATGCCTGCGAGTGTGCGGAAAAGTTCGTTGTTCAGGATCAGCGACAGCGCCATTCCGAAAATAATGCCGGATAATATCTGTATCCAGCTCAATTTCTGAACCCTCAGGAGTTCGATCATCGCAAATGCGATGACTAATATAATAAAGACGATAATGAGTTGCCCCAATTCGAGCCCGACATTAAAGCCGAGCAAAGGAGTAAAAATGTCCGCTTCCTTGCCCAGCAGTGCCCTCAGGTAGTTCGAAAAACCCAATCCATGAATCAAACCGAAGCCCAATGCGAGCGGATACCTGAAAGCCGGAGCCTTCTCTTTCGGGGCATAGGCGTTCTTGGGTGTTTTGTAAAAAAAATTGAGAAAAGCGGTAATGAGTATGGTAACCGGGATGAGCAGCTCGATCACGTCGGGATTGACATTGACATAACCCATGGTGGATAATGCCAATGTAATGGAGTGGCCCGCTGTAAATGCGGTTACCAGTACGATGACTTTCTTCCAGTCTACCAACGTGTAAACCGAGCATATGGCCATGATGAAAAGAATGTGATCATAGCCGTTGGAATCAGTAATATGGTTGAATCCTAATTGAAGGTAAGCCTGAAACTCGGACATTAAACTAGGGTTAGGAATATGTGACGCCAGACAATTTAATTGTCAAGACAAAAATAGATAAACCCGAAGATATTTCTTTCAGGAGTGGAAACCAACAATGTGGTTAAAATGCTACAAGAGGCAGCCCGGCTATCTATTCTACAATTCCCTGGCCTTTTTCGGCGCCGAAGTCGTCCAGATCGTGTACGAACCCGTTGATGACGGCATATTTCACTTTTCCTCCTTTTTTCAGGATGAACGTGGCGGTGGCGCCCAGGCCGGGTGTGCCGGTGGGTACCGCTTGCCCGCTTCTGAGAATATGCAATGGCGCGGTGGTAAAGTACAAGCCCAGCGCGCGGGTGTTCGCGTCGGGCGCGAGGCGTACGTAGGTGTAACCCTCTTTGAGCAGGTTCAGTGCATTCAGCTTGCTGATCTCACTGACATTCTTGAATGCGGTCGGATAAAGTTTCCCCTTTTCGATGGTAAGCCCCGTAGCGTCTACCTCCTGGCTGCCGTATTGCGGGTGAAGGTCGCCGAAGTCTTCGATCTTGCTGTAATAGAAGAACTTGCTGGCGTTGGCGTAATTGACTTCGCTCCGGTTA
The DNA here is from genome assembly GCF_031457695.1 of Dyadobacter sp. BE31. Classification (NCBI taxonomy): domain Bacteria; kingdom Pseudomonadati; phylum Bacteroidota; class Cytophagia; order Cytophagales; family Spirosomataceae; genus Dyadobacter; species Dyadobacter sp. BE31. Next base: position 1,623,000 of record NZ_JAVDXA010000001.1, on the reverse strand, counting down.
ATGCCAAGGTCGGCGGTAAATGATTTGCCCGATTGGCGCACGGTTGCATTGCGTACCACGAGGTCGTATACCCAGCGGCCGTTTTCAGGGATATTGTAATATTCCTCGCGGTTCTCTTTGGTGAGTGAATTGTCCGAAATCTTGTCCAATGCCGACAAAATGGCCATGAAATTGAGCTGACGGATATATTGTTTTTCGGGATCGCCTACATAGCCGCCCGATTCGATCAATACCAAGGTGGTACCCCATTTTTGCACATTATCCCCGAACCCGCGCGGCTCGTGGTCGTCGGAGTAGCGCGCTACCTGGCCTGGAATGTACTTTTGCAGGACCTTGTTCATGCCCACAATGAGCTGCATCGAGCGCTCGCGCACATCGTTGATCGACAGCTCGTAATCATATGAAGTTGCCAGGAAAGAGATCGTTGCTACTTTCGGGCTGCGCCCGGCCGAGTAACGTGGGCTCTGGTCGTGGAGGTTGAAGCCGTAATCGGGTTTCAGGCGGTCCACAAGGCCTTTCAGGATTTGTGCTTCGGGTGTCTGGCGGGCGGCGGCGTCACGGTTCATGTCGATGCCCTGCATGGTCCGGCGCTGGTAACGTTCTGCCCCGTCCGGGTTTAGCATGGGGACGAAGTAAAGGGTGGTATTATCGAGGAGTTTCTTGCGGAGGTCGTCGAAACCATCGTTTTGGCCTTCGAGGAAGTTGAAAATATCGAAGCTCGCCATGGTGGCCGTCGGCTCGTCGCCGTGCATTTGCGTCCACAGGAGTACTTTCTTCTTGCCGTTCCCGACTTTGATCATCTGAATGGTCCTTCCCTCAAAGGATTCTCCCACTTTCTCGATCTGGTATAGGGCATTACCCTGCCGTTTTGAGATCAGCGGAAGGATGTCTTTTTGCTTGAAACGGCGCTGGGTAAGGGAGGCTTCGCGATAGGTCTCGTGGACTTTGAAAAGACGGTCGGCAAGTTCTTTGGATTGTGCCTGGGAATCAACGGTAATCAAGGTAATGAGCAGGAAAAATAGTGGCAGAATGATTGGTTTTGTCATGGTTCAGGGCCATTTGTTAACCGCAAGGTACGAAGTTTTCTCTAAGCAAATTTTAATGTAATATTTACGCCGTTTGTTAGCCGCTTATTGTAATTTTTGCTTACATTTGTGGCATGTTAACAGCTGAAACATATCATTTGCATCATAGCCTTTCGGCTTTCGGACGTCTAGGGTGATGTGTTTTTGCAAGTAGTGTTGTAATAAGGTTGAATACATAGTATCCCAGAAGCCCGATTGTTAAGATCGGGCTTTTTTGTTGTCGATTTCAAGCACAAATTGGTATGAAAACCGTCATTATCAAATACAATGCAGGCAACGTGCAGTCGGTCATGTACGCGCTCGACCGCATTGGCGCAAGCTACCTCTACACCGACGATGAAGCCGAGATCCGCTCCGCCGACAAGGTGATTTTTCCGGGCGTGGGCGAGGCCAGCACCACCATGAGCTACCTTCGCAATGTGGGGCTCGACAAGGTGATCCCCTCCCTCAAACAGCCCGTGTTCGGGACCTGCGTGGGAATGCAGCTTATGTGCCGCTTTTCGGAAGAAAACAATACCGAATGCATGGGCATTTTTGATGTGGATGTGAAGCGCTTTCCGGCTGCTTCCGGGCTGAAAGTGCCGCATATGGGCTGGAACAATATCTCCGGCTACCAATCTCCGCTTACCGCGGGCCTGCCCGATAATGCGTACGTCTATTTCGTACACAGCTATGCGGCACCGATCTGCGATTATACCGTTGCGAGCTGCGATTACGCATTGCCATTCAGTGCGATGCTGCATAAGGACAATTTCTATGCCGCCCAGTTTCACTGCGAGATCAGCGGCAATGCCGGCCAGCAAATCCTCGAAAATTTTCTCAAACTCTGATAAAACAGCCTGCCCTAATCCATGATCCAGATTATCCCCGCTATCGACCTGATTGAAGGCAAATGCGTCCGTCTCACCCAGGGCGATTATGGTCAGAAGAAGATTTATAATGAAAACCCGCTGGAAGTAGCGCTGCAATTCGAAGATGCAGGCTTGAAAAGGCTGCATTTGGTAGACCTCGACGGTGCGAAAGCCAAAAAGGTCGTCAATTGGAAGGTGCTGGAAAAAATTGCTTCCAAAACTTTGCTGCATGTGGATTTCGGAGGAGGGGTACAGTCGGACGATGATTTGAAAATCGCATTCGAAAGCGGTGCAAAGCAGGTTACCGGCGGCAGCATTGCCGTGAAACAGCCTGATTTGTTCGAGCATTGGCTTAAAACTTACGGTGGCGACAGGATCATTCTCGGTGCCGACGCCAAAAATGAGAAGATCGCGGTCAGCGGGTGGGAAGAGGGTACGAGCATTTGGGTGTATGATTTTGTGGAAGAATATGTGGCAAAGGGCGTGAAATACACGATCAGTACCGACGTAGCCAAAGACGGCCTGCTGCAAGGTCCTTCTTTTGATTTATATAAAAACCTCCAAGACAAATGCCCGGACCTGAATATCATCGCCAGCGGAGGTATTGCCGGCATCGAGGATGTGGAGAAACTGGCGGAAATGAACATCTACGGCGTGATCATCGGTAAAGCGATTTACGAAAACCGGATCAGCCTGTCCGATTTACAGCGTTTTTCAGTTTAAAATATGCTTACGAAACGAATCATTCCCTGTCTGGATGTAAAAGACGGCCGGACGGTCAAAGGAGTCAATTTTGTGAACCTGCGTGATGCCGGCGACGCCGTGGAGCTGGGTGCGATGTATGCCGCACAGGGCGCCGATGAGTTGGTTTACCTCGATATTACGGCCACTGTGGATGGCCGTTCGACATTTATCGACCTCGTCCGCAGAGTAGCGCAGACTATTAATATACCTTTTACAGTCGGCGGAGGTATTTCCTCGATCGCGGACGTATCGGCGCTCCTGCATGCGGGCGCGGACAAGGTTTCGATCAACTCGGCGGCGGTGCGCAATCCCGACCTGATCAACGAATTGTCGCTAGAATTCGGCAGCCAATGCATTGTGGTCGCGATTGACACGCGTTACATCGAAACCGAAAACGGCTTTGAGCACATCGTACACACGCATGGGGGCAGGAAGGCGACGGAAATCCGCTCGATACCCTGGGCGAAAGAAGTGGAAGAACGGGGCGCGGGCGAAATCCTGCTTACCTCGATGGACACCGACGGCACGAAGAATGGTTTTGCATTGGAACTGACGGCGACGATCTCGGGCAATGCGAATATTCCTGTGATCGCTTCCGGCGGCGCGGGCAGTATGGAGCATTTTTACGATGTATTTACCGAGGGTAAAGCCGACGCCGGACTGGCCGCAAGCATTTTCCACTTCCGTGAGATCGATATCCCGGATTTGAAAGATTACCTCAAAAACAAAGACCTGCCGATCCGGATGACCCGGTAATGGCGCGGAATTTATCAAATTATACCGCGGACAATGCGGGGTGTTTTAATTGACAATCAAAAATGAGCGAGACGTTTTCATCCATTGACTTTAATAAATCGGCCGACGGCCTGGTGCCGGCTGTTATCCAGGACGTAAAAACCGGTAAAGTGCTGATGCTCGGCTACATGAATGCCGAAGCGCTGGAAGTTACCAGGCAGCAGGGGACTGTTACTTTTTTCAGCCGGAGCAAGCAGCGCCTGTGGACAAAAGGAGAGACGTCGGGCAATTTTCTGTTTGTAAATGACATCGCGGCCGACTGCGACGGCGATACATTGCTCATTAAAGCTACACCGGCAGGACCTGTTTGCCACACCGGTGCGGATACTTGTTTTGGGGAAAAAAATAGCCAGCCGGAAATTGCTGACACACGTACAGGTGAGGCTGCATTCCTGAATTACCTGCAAAAAAGCGTGATCCGCGAAAGAAAGCTCAACCCGTCTGATTTATCCTATACCACCAGCCTTTTCAAGAAAGGGATCAATAAAATCGCGCAGAAAGTAGGGGAAGAGGCAGTCGAAGTTGTCATCGAATCGAAGGACAACGACGACAACCTTTTCAAGAACGAAGTGTCGGATTTGCTGTTCCACCTGCTCGTTTTACTGGAACAAAAAAACATTGACTTAGATGAGGTAATTGACGTACTTCGTAGCCGTCACCAATAAAAACCAGATCTATATGAAGCTACTCCTGCGTCTTATTATCAGTACTTTGGCGGTAACGGTTGCCGCAAATTTGGTGCCCGGGGTTGTTGTGGCCAGCACAGGCACAGCCATTATCGTGGCGATTGTACTGGGTATTCTCAATACATTCCTCAAACCGATCCTGCAAATCCTCGCATTACCCATTACGATCCTGACGCTGGGGTTGTTCTATTTCGTCGTCAACGTTTTTATTATTTACCTGGCTGCGTCGCTCGTCGATGGCTTCCGGGTCGACGGTTTCATTTCCGCATTGCTCTTCGGTTTGGTGATGTCCATTGTTTCTGCAATTCTTGGTATGTTTTTGGATTAATGTGAAAAAAGTCTGTTGTTCAGACCTTAAAACGTTTCACATGATTTGAAATATACCGCTATGCTGAGTCAACTGGAAGAAATCAAGGACACCCTTTTTAAATATTTCGAAACGAGGATCGATCTATTTAAAATCGAGACCCGCGACAGGATTGAGCGGGCCGTGGTGATCGGGATATATGCCGCCATATTGTTATGTATCGGTCTTACGATCCTGATTTTACTGGTCATTCTGCTCGGGACATTCCTGAACGAGTGGCTCCATAGCGATTATCTCGGGTTTGTGATATTGCTCGGCATTTTCATTATCAAGCTGGCGATAACCATCACCTGGCGGGAAACCTGGATCAGGCTGATCCGGAAAATAATCGTTCGTTTTGTCAGCACGAAAGAGGAATAATGCTTTTTGGCTGCTTTATTTGGCAATAAGTTTTCCTGAATTGCTATTTTTGGATTCCTTTTGAAAAATTCTCTGACGCTATTTAAACAGATTTGAAATGAGTTCTTCAATAGATTCTTCGGTAAAAATCACTAAGCCGTTTTCATCCGATACGGACAAAGAGAAAGAAGGTTTGTTGCAGGACGCCGATCTGTACCGCGACAAGCTGGAAACGCAATGGAGCGGACTTAAAAAAGAAGCTACTGAATATGGCAAGCAGGCGCTGATCATCGGCGGGGTGATGGCAACGACGTTTGTGGTCATGAATGCATTGCTGCCGAAAGGAAAAAAGAAAAAGGAAATTTTGGTCGAGCCGGTTGAACCTGTCGAGAAGAAAGTCACCAAAATCAAAACCCAGTCTGCGGTCGGACAAGCCGTTCAAAGTTTAGCCTGGACATTGGCTGTGGGGTGGGCGCGCCAGAAGCTGAAACATTTTATTGAAGACGAACGAAAAACCGAATGAAAGCAGCGAAACATCAAATCGCAGACCTCCTTTCCGAACGTAAGGCCGAAAAAAGGAAATCGTTTGCTGTTCTCCTTGATCCGGATAAAATTAACCTTTCCACATTTCCGAAATTCCTCGAATACGCGGCTGGGCATGGTGTTGACTTCTTTTTTGTAGGTGGTAGTCTCATTACCCACTACGCCATCGACAAACTCATTGCCGCTATTCACGAATATACCAGCATTCCCGCGATACTTTTCCCCGGAAGCAGCCTGCATATCGAGCCTACTGCCGATGCCATTTTACTGCTTTCGCTGATCTCCGGCCGCAATCCCGAATTGCTGATCGGCCAGCACGTTATCGCCGCACCGTTACTGAAAAGAAGCAACCTCGAAGTATTGCCGACGGGTTATATGCTTATCGAAAGCGGCAAGCTCACTACTGTATCGTATATCAGCAACACCACGCCGCTCCCGCGCGACAAGCCGGGCATTGCAGCATGTACCGCGCTTGCGGGTGAATACCTGGGGCTTCAAAACATTTTCCTCGATGCCGGCAGTGGCGCATTGTTCCCCGTTCCGGGCGAAACCATTGCGGCAGTACGCGCGGCGGTTGACACACCGATTATCGTCGGCGGAGGGATCGATTCCTACGAAAAAGCCGACGCGGCATTGCACGCTGGCGCAGATGTGATCGTGGTGGGCAACGGTATCGAAGCCAACCAGGAGTTGTTGCCGGAAGTGGCAGCTTGTGTGAGAGCTTATAACGAAAAGTTGCTGAGCGTTTAGGGGTAATGGCAGAATTAATAGGACAAATTAAAGCGAATTAAGAATTTTCTAAGGAAATTTTAAGTTCTTGGAAAAATACAAACTCAAAATTTAGGAATATTCAATTCGATCATATTACCTTTGCATCGAACCTTAATTACACCCAAGAAATGAAAAAATTCTTTGCATTTGCGTTTGTTGCCGGGATGGTAGCTTTCGCTGCTTGTACTAGCAAACCTGCTGACGAATCAGCTGATACTACTGCTGTAACTGTTGAAACTCCTGCTGTTGATACAACTGCAGTTGACACAGCTGCTGCTGCTGCAACTGATACTGCTGCTGCTGATACTACTAAGAAGTAATCAGACGTACAAGTCGAAAATCTTGAAAAGCCCTATGAAAGTAGGGCTTTTCTTTTTTTATTCGGGTATGAAAAACGTGTCTTTGGGTTCGTATGTGCCGGATGGGGCAGCCGAGTATTGCCAGGAGTTGTATCGCACCCACCGCTTTGATTTTTTTCTCTCGCGCCCACGTCGTACCCGCCTGGGTGATTTTACCGTAAAGCCCGGCATAGTCCCCCGGATCACGGTGAATGTCAATCTGAATCCATACAGCTTTCTCATTACCTACCTGCATGAGGTGGCGCACTGCGTTGTCCATGAGAAGTACAAAGGCCGCGGCCGCAGGAGGGTAGCACCGCATGGTGCCGAATGGAAGCACGAGTTCAGGGAGTTACTGGTGCCCGTCATGCATGAAAGTATTTTCCCGAAAGACATTCTGGCCCATTTGCTTCGTTATGCTCAAAACCCCGCCGCCTCTACCGGCGGTGATCAGAAACTTTTTAATGCGCTCAGAAAATACGATGAGCAGGAATTGAATACCGGCAAAGTATGCCTGTTTCAGCTGGATGAAGGAACCAACTTCGTTTTCCAGAACAGGACATTCACACGCGGAACGCTCAGGCGCACGCGCGTGCTTTGCACGGACAAGGCCTCTCAACGTCTCTACACGATCCCTGCTCATGCATTGGTTGAAGCCTGCTGATGTCCTGAAAATGGCCTGCCGAATAGCTTTAAGCTGTCTGGCGGTGCTGGTTTCTTTTATTTCCTATGCACAAAAATCGGTATTGTCGGAAGGGCTGTGGTTCAGGCTGGCTGTGACGGAATCGGGGATTTACCGTGTGGATGCCGATCTGCTGGCCAAAATGGGCGTCGATGTAGCCACTGTGCGGCCTGCCGGTATTCGTATTTACGGAAATGGCGGAGCAATGCTGCCGCAATCCAACAAATCGGGCTATGTGAATGCGTTGACGGAGAATGCGATCTGGGTCAGCGGTGAGGAAGACGGAAAGTTTGATAAGGGCGACGCTGTTTATTTCTACGCGGAAGGCCCGCATGTCATTCAATACGATGGTGCAAAGGCGGAGCTCCGGCATCAGCTCAATTACTACTCCGATTCGAGTTTCTATTTTATCACATTCTCTGAAAACAATGGGCTGAGGGTAAAACCGGCGGCCGGCCTTACCGTTGCGACCTCGAAGACAGTCCGCGAGTTTGACGATTACTGGTACCACGAAACGGAATCGTCCAATACGCTTAAATCGGGCCGGGAATGGTGGGGTGAATATTTGGGAAGCACGTCAGGTTTCAGCATCAACGTGGCCATGCCGGGCGTGATACCTTCGTCGGATTTTAAACTCAGGACCTCGGCGATCGGTGCCGCGCAGGTGCCTACCCGCTTCATCTGGCAGGTGAATGGCGGAGAGGTAGGGCAGGAGGGAATCGGGACGGTCAGCCCCGGCACTTACGACGTGAAAGCGTTGCAAACCGGGAATACGTATATTGTCAAGAATGCGCCGGCTTCGGGCAACTTTACCATTGGTGTAACCTATAATAAGAACGGCCAAAGCTCGGCAGAGGCTTATCTAGATTATGTCGGCTTGCAGGTAAAGCGGGAACTGAGGAATTACGGCGGTCAGCAGGTATATCATTTCCTGCCGCAGTTGACGGATACCGTTACCTACCAGTTTGCCGGTTCTTCCGACGGTTTCAGCGTTTGGAATATTACAAACCCGCTTACGCCGCTTGCAATATCGCAGAAAGATGCCGCGGGTGCCTACCGATGGACTGCTTCGGGCGCTAAAACGCTTCAAAAATACATTGGTTTCGAACCAGGTGCGGCATTTCAGCCGGTAAACTGGCAGCGTGTTGCCAATCAGAATATCGCTGCGTCACCGGCGCCGGATATGCTCATTGTTACGCCCGCCGCATGGGTGGCGGAGGCCAATCGCCTTGCTGGGTTCAGAAACAGCCGCGACGGCCTGGATGTGCTCGTTGTTACCACCGAACAGATTTACAATGAATATGCTTCCGGACGTCCGGACATCAGCGCAATCCGTGATTTTACGAGGCAACTTTATCAGAAGGCTCCGGGCAAGCTAAAATATCTTTTGTTGTTCGGCGATGCAACGTATGACTATCGAAATCTCGTCAATAATCAATCGCAGGCACAACGCGCTGCTTGGGTGCCCGTGTACGAGAGCAGGGAGTCGCTGAACCCGGTTTATACCTATTCTTCCGACGATTATTTTGGTTTTATGGATGCTAATGAAGGCGATTGGAACGAGACTACGGCCGGCGACCATACGGTGGACATCGGCATTGGCAGGTTACCCGTGAAATCGCTGGCAGAGGCAAAAATTGTTGTTGACAAGCTGATGCGCTACGAATCGTCATTCGGGATATGGAAGAATAGCGTGCGGTTTGTAGCCGACGACGGGGATGGGAATATCCATCAACGCCATGCCGATCAGCTTGCGAGCCTTATCCAGGGCAGGTTGTTTTCGACCAGATCGTTCCTCGACGAGGTGCCGCAAACGACCACCGACGCCGGGCAGAAAGCGCCAGCCATTAATCGGGCCATCCGCAATGCAATCGACAGCGGCACGCTGATATTGAATTATACCGGGCATGGCGGCACGAGTGGCTGGGCAGAGGAGCAGGTATTGACATTGGCCGATATGCTTTCGAGCCGCGGAATGGACAATCTGCCGTTACTGATCACGGCAACCTGTGATTTTGGCCGTTACGACGATCCGGGTGTCGTATCCGGCGCAGAGCTGATGGTTTTGAGCCCGAAAGGAGCGGCGGTTGGGGCAATCAGTACCACGCGACCGGTTTATTCCAGTACCAATTTTGCATTAAACAAAGCATTTTACGAGGCATTACTGAACGCGAAACCGGGCCAGCGGCTTGGAGATTTTTTCAAATACACTAAAAACAATGCGCTGGCAGGTAGCCTGAACAGGAATTTTACATTGCTGGCCGATCCGTCGATGATATTATCGCCCGGAAGAAAAGGAGTCCGGTGGAGTTCGCCGCCCGACACGCTGCGCGCCTTGCAGAAAGTGACGCTGAATGCCGAAGTTTTTGATCCGGGAACAGGGAAAGTCGATGCGGATTTTAACGGGACGGCCAGGCTGGTGATTTACGACAAGCCGATCGAGTTTCGCACATTAGGAAACGAGGGGAGCGCTGAAACCTATACCGAGTTCCGCAGCAAGCTATTCGATGGAAAGGTGACGGTGAAAAGCGGCCGTTTGCAATGCAGCCTGCAAATACCGAAGGACATCGATTACCGGATCGGCCTTGGGCGTGCGAGCGTGTATGTAATAGACAGCGACAGTACAGAGGATGCCTCGGCACAGCTGGCGTTGGTGGTTGGCGGAAGTGCGGTACAGCAGAAGGACAGCATTCCACCGAAGTTGGCGGGCTACCTTAACACCCCTGCTTTCCGGGACGGCGATACCGTGGAGCCGTCATCGGTACTGGTGCTGCAAATGAGCGATGCAAGCGGGATCAGCATTTCCCGCGCGGGTATCGGACATGATATTACGATGACTTTGAATGATACACTGACCGTCGTTTTGAATGATTATTATGTATCGGACTTGGATAATTATCAATCGGGTAGTATCAGTTATCCGTTGAATAATCTGCCTGCCGGAAAATATATTGTCCGCGTAAAAGTGTGGGATACGTATACTAACTTTTCTGAAATAGCGTTCGGGTTTCTAGTAGGTCCCGCCAAGGGAATAGCGCTCAACACCTTTAATATTTACCCTAACCCATTTCAGAAAGACCTTGTATTCGAACTCGGCCACAACCGGGTAAATGAGGACGTAGAATTAATTTTTAATATATTGCTTGTTAATGGGCAACGTTTGGGCACTTATAAAAAGCTTTACTATAACAGCGAACCGGTTATCAGGGAAATGCTGGACGTGACGCAGTGGCTGGGGACGGTACCGGTTGATCAATCCCTGGTTTACCATTTAGTCATCAGATCGTTAAAAGACAATTCTACCGATCTGAAAGCCGGTAAGTTAATCAGGTCTCCTTAAGATAATAAAACTTATCAAATTTTTAGTAATAACTATCTTTCATTGTATTTTTGACCCTTTAAAGAAGCTGACACAGGCACTTCCTATCGCAAATCCAATTTCTATGAAACTTTTTTTTGTTACATTATCCTCACTATTCTTTTTAACAACAGGTACGCTTTTCGCTCAGGATTCTACAAGGAGAATACCGGCATCACCACTTTCCTTTTTGACATTTGCCCCTGATGCTAGAAGTGCAGGAATGGGAGAGGCTGGTGTAGCACTCAGCCCGGACGCGAATTCAACCTACTGGAATGCAGCGAAGCTTCCCTACAATACCAAGGATTTTGGCGTTTCCGCTTCCTACACACCATGGCTCCGTTACCTGGTTGACGATATGTGGCTTGGTTACCTCACTGCCTACAAGAAATTGGGCGATCGCCAGGCGGTAGCGTTTTCTGTGAACTACTTCAACAACGGCGAGCTGGATTTGCGTGATGCGGTAGGTAACAATATCGGTTATTTCAACTCCCGTGAAGTGGCCATCAACGGAACTTACTCGCGCCAGCTGAGCAGAAACTTCTCCATGGGTTTGACCTTGAAATATATCTCTTCCAACCTCGCAGGAAATGCGGTAATCAACAACGTTTCACTGAGCCCTGCACGTGTAGCGGCGGGTGATATCAGCGCGTATTACAGAAAGGAATTCAAGAATGAAGATACAGGCAGCGAGCTCGTGTGGTCGTTGGGTGGTGTGCTCTCCAACCTGGGTGGTAAGATCAACTACGGTTCCAGCTCAGAAACAGAGAACTTTATACCTACAACGCTGAAAATCGGTACTGGTTTGTCATATACCGGCGACGGAAGAAACCGTTTCAATTTCATCATCGATTTCAGCAAACTGATGGTGCCTACCCCGGATGGCAAAACCAATATCAATACAAAACCATTGCTGAACGGCGTATTCGGCTCGTTCTCGGATGCTCCGGATGGGTTTAAAGAAGAAATCCAGGAAGTAGCGATCGCAACCGGTCTCGAATACTGGTACAACAATATCTTCGCGTTGAGAGCGGGTTATTTCGGAGAGAACAAAAACAAAGGCGACCGTCGCTTCTTCACTGCCGGTGCAGGTCTTCGTTTCGCCGACAAATGGGGTGCCGACTTCGCTTACATGTTCCCGACAACTCAGGGAAGTCCGCTTGCGCAAACATTGCGGATCACTTTGTCGCTTCAATTGAACAAAGCTGAGAAGCTGGACGTAGGCGACAACGAAAACTAAGCCTTAACAGAAATTTAATTATTCAGAACGAATGGCGTTATTGCAACGTCATTCGTTTTTTTATACTCACCGCTGCCCATGTCACTGGACCGTACTATTGCTCCTGATTTCAAAATCATTCAAACTGTAAACCTGCCGGAACCTCAAACCTACACCCTCGACAATGGGATCGCACTGCATGTGATCAATATCGGGGAGCAGCCGGTGGTGCGTCTGGAGTGTATTTTCGAAGCGGGCAACTGGTATGAGAGCGAAACGGCAGCCTCGTATTTTGCGGTGAAAATGCTGACCGAAGGTGTGGAGGGAATGACATCGCAGGAGATTAGCGAGGCATTCGACCGGCTTGGGGCATTCACCGATCTCACGCACACTTCCGACCGCGTGGGGATCGTGGTATATTGCCTTTCACGTTTCCTGCCGGAGGTACTGCCATTGGTGCAAAAGCTGATCCGCAGCGCAACCTTCCCGGAGAAGGAGTTTCAGGAACTGAAAAACATTACGGTACAGAACCTGAAAGTGAATAGGGAAAAAACGGCTTACCTGGCTACCACGGAGTTCAGGGCGCGGTTGTTTGGCGCCGGCCATCCCTACGGACAAAGCCAGAGCGCAGAGGAGATCGACGCATTGGGCATGGATGCCGTGCGTGCACACTATGAGCAGTTTATCCGCGACGGTAAGTTTACAGCCGTGCTCGCCGGCCAGGTTACCGAAGCCGATGTAGAGCATGTGAATGCTACTTTGGGCCAAAACTTTTTCGATGCAGCATCTGGTAAAGTTTCCTTTACTGCTTCGGAAGCGTATCAGGGCGACGAGGAAATCGTCGAACGACCGGAAAGCGTACAATCGTCTATCAGGATGGGCCGGGTGCTCTTTAATCGCCATCATCCCGATTATTTCAAAATGCTGGTCACGAATGAGATCCTTGGGGGCTATTTCGGGTCGAGGCTGATGAAGAATATCCGCGAAGAAAAAGGCCTTACTTACGGCATTTCCTCACACCTGGTGACCTTACGCAACGAAGGTTACCTGATGATCGGTACGGACGTGAAAAAGGAATTTACCCAGCAAACGATTGACGAAATCAAAAAGGAAATACATCGGCTGCAAACCGAGCCCGTCGGAGCCGAGGAATTGCAGACGGTCAAGAGCTTTATGGCCGGAGAGTTTGCCGGGTCGTTGAATACCGCATTCGAGGTTGCCGATCGCCGTAAGGTATTGCTGCTGGATAGTCTGCCTGCCAATTTTTTCAATCAATACATTGATCGCATTCACGCTACTACCGCCGAAGATGTGATGGCAATGGCGAATAGCTACCTGCGCCCGGAAGACATGGTAACTGTGATAGCGGGAGGCAAGTAGTTACTGATTGGCCTTGTCCAGCGCGGCTTTGTAGGTTTTCAGGCAACGCTCACGCGCCTCCTTATGATCAACCATCGGGGCCGGGTAGGCATCGGTACCAAACTCCGGAACCCATCGTTTGATATACTCCATTTTGGGATCGAATTTCTCTGCCTGGGAGGCCGGGTTGAATATCCGGAAATATGGTGCGGCATCGGTTCCTGAGCCTGCTGCCCATTGCCATCCGCCATTGTTAGCAGCAAGGTCGTAATCCAACAATTTTTCGGCAAAATAGGCCTCGCCCCAGCGCCAGTCGATGAGCAGATGCTTGGCCAGGAAGCTGGCTGTGACCATGCGTACCCGGTTATGCATGAAGCCGGTCGCATTGAGTTGCCGCATTCCCGCATCTACCAGCGGATACCCCGTTTTACCTTCGCACCACTTCTGGAAATCGGCCTTGTCGTAACGCCATTTAATGAGATCGTAGGCCTTTCGGAATGCCTCCCCCTTACCCACATGTGGAAAATTGGAGAGAATTTGCTGGTAGAAATCCCGCCATATTAGTTCATTCAGAAAAGTATCGCTGTGCCCGCGCGCCTGCCGTGCGAGCTCGCGTATGCTCACCGTGCCGAAGCGCAGGTGAATGCCCATGCGGCTGGTACCTTCTTTGGCCGGAAAGTCGCGGTCTTGGGCGTAATCCTTCAACAGCGCATTCCCGACATGGTCCGATGGAAATTCAATCTCGATTTTTTCAAAGCCCATATCCTTCAACGCAGGCAATGCTGCGCCATGCCATTTTTGAAAGCGCCCGAAGTACTTTTGGGTAGGGTAGGATTTGAGGTAAAAATCAGTGAGTTTTTCTTTCCAGGCCCGGCTGTAAGGGGTAAAAACGGTGTACGGCGTGCCCTGGCCCGTCAGTATTTCCTGTTTTTCAAAAATGACCTGATCTTTGCAGGTTTTGAAAGCAATGCCTTTTTTCTTCAAGATCCTGTACACCTCTCTGTCGCGGTCGGTGGCGTAGGGCTCGTAATCGGTGTTGGTGTACACTTCGGCGATGTTGTATTCATCCACCAGCTTTTCCCATATCTTAGCGGGGAAGCCGTATTCAACTAAAATATCGGCATTCTTTTGCCGCAATTCCTGCCGAATATTGGAAACAGCGTTGTGGATGAAAGTCAGCCTCGCATCTTTCTTTTCTTCCAGGTCATCGAGGATATTCCGGTCGAAAATGAAAAGCGGTACCACCGGATAGCCCGAGCGCAAGGCGTAGTAAAGCCCCGCATTGTCATGCAGCCGAAGGTCGCGGCGAAACCAGAATAGCGCGATTTTGTCTTTCGTTTTTAGGGGCATACAATGGTTTTAGACGTGGGTGAAGGAGATCCTGATATAACTTAACTACGAAGTAAGTCCATTTTTGGATGATGGGGATTTTCAAATCTTATATATTTACTGCGTGCGCCGGGCATCGGTCGCCATTAAATGATCCCCGATTGCGACGCAATACAATCTTAACTTAACTGTATTCATGAAATTACAACTCACGATCCTGTTCAGTCTCCTGTGCCTTACGGTTTTCGGCCAAAAGAATAATGCCGACAAGCAGGACTGGAAGCAGCTCTTTAATGGAAAAAACCTGGATGGCTGGGATATTAAAATCCGCGGTTATGAACTGAACGACAACTATAACAACACTTTCCGCGTGGAAGATGGTAAAATGGTGGTTCGTTACGACAAATACGATGATTTTGCCCAGAAATACGGGCATATCTTCTACAAAGGTGATTTCTCCTATTACCGCATTGCGGTTGAATACCGTTTCGTAGGCGAGCAAGCGCCCAAAGGCGAAGGCTGGGCGTGGCGTAACTCGGGTATTATGGTGCACGGGCAACCTGCTGCCACAATGGGTAAAGACCAGGATTTTCCTGCGTCGATCGAAGTGCAACTATTAGGTGGAAATGGCAAGACCCGCACGACTTGTAACCTTTGCACGCCCGGCACCAACGTGGTAATCGACGGCAAGCTCGTTACCCAGCATTGCGTTAACTCCAAATCGAAAACTTACAATGGCGACCAATGGGTGCGCGCTGAGGTGCTTGTATTGGGCGATTCGCTGATCCAGCATTTTGCCAATGGTGAAATGGTACTCGAATACAACAAGCCGCAACTTGGCGGAGGCAACTTGGGCGGCGCCACGGACCCGGAAGTGAAAATCGCCGGCAAATTGCTCGATCACGGTTCAATTTCACTCCAAAGCGAAAGCCATCCGGTGGAATTCAGAAAAGTGGAAATTCTTGATTTGAAGGGATGTATGGATCCGAAAGCGACAAATTATAAGTCTTACTACGTGAAGGCGGATAATAGCAAGTGCAGCTACGGGAAGAAGAAATAAATATTGGTAATAAAACAAAAAAATGCCCGGGGTTCATAAGAGCCCCGGGCATTTTTTTGTTTTATCACTATTACAATCTCACGATTTCCGCACCGATCGCGTTCAGGCGCGTGTCGATGTTCTGGTAACCGCGGTCGATCTGCTCAATGTTGTCGATAATGCTCACACCTTTGGCCGACATCGCTGCGATGAGCAATGCAACCCCTGCACGGATATCAGGGGAGGTCATACGAATGCCACGGAGTTGTGTTTCGCGGTTATGACCGATCACCGTTGCGCGGTGCGGGTCGCAAAGGATAATTTGCGCGCCCATTTCGATCAGTTTATCCACAAAGAACAGACGGCTTTCGAACATTTTTTGGTGGATCAGAACGGTTCCCTGCGCCTGCGTGGCCGTCACGAGGACGATACTCAGCAAGTCGGGTGTGAAGCCGGGCCATGGCGCATCGGCAACGGACAGTGTAGAACCGTCGAGGTAGTTTTCAATGCGGTAGCGTTCCTGTGCGGGGATGAAAATATCATCGCCACGGAACTCCATTTGAATACCCAACCTTTTGAAAACATCAGGAATAATGCCCAACTCAGGAATCTGGCAATCTTTGATCGTAATTTCCGACTGCGTCATTGCGGCAAGACCGATGAAGCTACCGATTTCGATCATATCCGGCAGCATGGTGTGCTCGGTACCTTTCAACTCGTTTACACCTTCGACGATGAGCATATTGGAAGCGATACCCGAGATTTTGGCACCCATGCGGTTTAGCATTTTACAAAGCTGCTGCAAATAAGGCTCGCAGGCCGCATTATAAATGGTAGTAGTGCCTTCGGCCATCACAGCAGCCATCAAAACGTTGGCCGTACCGGTTACCGAAGCCTCGTCCAGGAGCATATAAGTGCCTTTCAGGTTCGCAGCGTCCACGCGGTAGAACCCACCGTCTTCTTCATCATAGCTGAATTCCGCACCCAATTTCTCGAAGCCTAGGAAGTGGGTATCCAATCTCCTGCGGCCGATCTTGTCGCCACCCGGACGGGGAATGCGTCCTTTGCGGAAACGCGCCAGCATCGGGCCGAGCAGCATCACCGAGCCGCGCAATGCAGCGGCTTTCTGGCGGAATGAATCCGATTCGAGGTAATCGAGGTTGATATCGTCGGCTTCGAAGCGGATCGAAGTTTCGCTCAACCGTGTGCGACGCACGCCCAAATCGCCCAGAAGGTTGATCAGCTGGTTTACGTCGCGGATATTCGGGATGTTGTGGATCGTAACGGGTTCTTTGGTCAGCAGCACCGCACAGATGATCTGTAATGCTTCGTTTTTGGCGCCTTGCGGCACGATTTCACCCTTGAGACGACGATCCCCGGTAATTTTGAATGATGCCATATAAGATTTTGGGCAATTGAGACGGTATAAAATGAAACCTGGATGTTACATTCCAGGTTTTTTGCGGTTGTTATTCCGGTTGTTGTTATTGTTGTTGTTCCGGTTCTGGAACTTATTGTTCCGGTTGCGGTTCTGATTGCCCTGGTTGCCGCCGCCCTGCCTGTCGGAATTGTGGGGCTGAGCTTTGAAGTTGTTCCCGCCAGTCTGGTTCACGCGGTTGCGCTCCTGGTTGTTGTTGCGGTCTTTCGGTGCGGCATCGATTGGCCCCGATTTGCGGATATAATCGATTTCCTCCTTCAAACGGCCTTTGCTGAGTTGTTCCAGCTGGGCTAGTAAAACGTTGTCTTCGGGATTATCCTTGTTCCATGTGTTGAAGAACGAACGCATCAGGCGGAAAATGTAGGAAACAAATGCAAGGCGGTCTTCCGGATTTTCGGTCTGGGATGCTTTTTCCAGAAGCAGATCGATATTACGGCCGTAATGGCGGAATTGCAGGTTTTGCTGGTTGTACTCGACCCGTAGCGGTTTCTTGCCCAGCGCTTCTTTGGATGGCGGAGGGAAAGGGCTGTCGACATCCAGTTCGAAACCGGAAATAATGTACAGGTCGTCCCATAACTTGTTGGTATAGTCCTGGTTATCCCGCATGTTGGGGTGTATCTGACGCATGAGCTCGACCAGTATGTGCGCGTAGAGAGTGCGTTTTGCCTTATCCTCTATCTTGACGATGTGGTCGGCCAATTTTTGTACGTTACTGCCGTATTCTTTCAATGGGATATCTTTTTTATAATGGACAAAAATAATAAGTTTTTGTGGAAACAAAATGAGGTACAGCGGTAAAACAGGCATTCTGCGGCGCTACCTCAGGGAGCGTAAAGCAAATGTCCCCGCATACTTTCGAAGGGGAATGCAGGCAGGTGTGTAGCTTCCGGGGGACGGATCGTGTAGTGGTAAAGTCCGGCCGGAATTCCGGGAGAATGCGTGGCGGGGAACCAGAAGTACTCGTAACGGCCTGCATTGCAATGTAACAGTTTATGGAAAACCGTTGTTCCCAGCGTGTTGCGGATATTTAATTCCAGGTCGGCCGCAACTGGTGCCCGGTTTTGAATCGTAAACCTGAACCATCGGCCCGACGGGTTCGGAGAAACGGCTGCTTCTATGGGCTGGGCGCGGTCAGCTATTTCAAAATGAATCTGGTATGGCGGCGGCGAATGTCCCGCCTTGTCGCGACACTGGACGGTCAGCAGGTATTTGCCGGGGGGTAATGCAGGTTGCAGGGTAATTTCATAAAATCTCCCACCCTTATTTTTTCCGGTGGCGGTGCTTAACGGCACTCTGGCGTCGGTACATCCCGCGCAAATCTTTTTTAACCATACGGCCAACAGGGTCGTATCATTTTCAATATCCGGAAGGTTTTCATCGAAAATACGGACGCGGATAGACGGCTTTTCGGAGACGATCTCGCCATTTTGAAGCTGCCGTCCGTCTACGGAAACCTGCATTAATGGCGGCAGATCAACGAATTGGCTGTCGGCCACGGTGTCGGGCAGCAACGAAGGGAAAATGCGGATGGCCGGATCGCCGTGGAGCGTCATTTGCTGCACGGTAATGCTGTCGAGCATGTCGGGATCGCGCGCCAGGTTTCGGCGGACGGCTTCCCGCTGGATTATGCCAAACGGTTTGGTAGTAAATGCGGAGTCTGCGAGGACTTCGTAGAAAATTTCAGTGTACCGCTTCAATGCCGTCGACGGGCCGTTGAATGTATGTGCCAGAAAGAGTACTGCCCCGCTTTCGGGTGCGAAAATCCAGTCGGAACTCAATGTTTGGGTGGAATAGAAAATGCTGCCGGCCGCGCAGCCATTCACGATCACCGCCGGATAACGCGGATGGTTTCGGTAGTTGCGCGATAGATCGGTGGCGCGGCCGATGTCAATGTCGGTAATGTCAATGGAAGAATGGCCAAACAGAGTAATGAGCCCGACGCCCGCATTCACCTGTTTGTCGACGCTAACCTGCTCTACCGCATTGTCAGTAAGCTTCGAAATCGTTGTTACATCATTCGCGAGCGGTGTGTTTTCAAGCTTCTTTCCAAATGCCCGCATATAAGATCGGAACACATTCAACTCATCCCTCGACCTGCCGCCGCTTAAATGCAATATCCGTTTTCGCCAGGTTGCCAACGGGCGTTCGGCCTCCATCGCCTGCACTTTGCGAAGGTAATCGAGTAGCTGTTGTGAATTTAATGCATTGATGCGGCCGACAGGAACAATGGGATTGTGAGAGTCTTTCATGGTAACCAAGGCAATATCCGAACCCGGCCAGCCGGCATTCGGCACCATATCCGCCTGCCACGAATCCTTGATTTTTCGGGCTTTCTGGGGATCAACAGATCTGCCGGCCAACAATACAAATTGTAAATTTCCCTTGTCGTGCAGCCATCGGATCGCATTGCGGATGCCTTGCGGGCCCGGCTGCCCTGCATTGAACTGGTCATAGAGCTCGTGACTGTAAACGACGGACGTTTTATATCCACCGCCGTTTTCGGAAGCACGGTACCGCGCATATTCATCGACCGCATCTCGCCCGGCCACACGCATAAGCGGGTGTGTGATGATCAGGTATTCTGTTTCAGGGTCGATTCGGGAGAATTTCACAATGCGGGAAGGTAATGTCTGGAAATGCGCCGGGGCAATCCGCGGGCCTGCCTGCGGGTAGCGTATGCGTGCGTACGAGAGCGACACGTGTCCGCCAGTGCCCGCGGGGAGAAGTGCGACCGTCAGTTCACCGGTTTCATCGAAATCTTCAATGGGTATTTGAAACTGAATAACCCTGGTTTCACGGCCGTTTACATTCAAATCAACCAGTTTTCTTTTTAGATTTTTAGCATTACCGAGCCATAATACAAATGAATGCACGCCCGGCGACCAGCCTGCCAGGAGTATTTCACAATCAATGTCCTGTCGGCTATCCTTAAATAGATTATTGGTTTTAAATACAATTTCAAATGGCTTATGCTCTGCTATTTCCGGCCCTGTCCAGCCTTCTCCTTCGTCATAAGCACTCAATAGGGAGCCGGTTTCGTAAATGCTTTCTGAGGGGAAGAATCTCCCGGGGAGATAATGGGAGGTGAAAAGTTGCATGGACTCATCCCAATGGAATGCGGCGCTGTCGGTAGTCGTGCCGGGTGTTGGGAAGCTGGTCCTTAGTCCGGGTTTGCCGTTGTGCCAGGTCAGAAAATAGGCGGTGGTGTCGGAGTAAAGGTTGTAATAAGGATGCGGCATGGCGTCGGGCTTCGTGTAGAGTGCGGTATCGGCGTAGCCATCATTCTTTTTACCTGCAAATAACAGGTACCCATCGCGGGCTAACCTGCCCGAAGATTCGCCTGCAACTTCGATCGGAAGCTCGTTGCCGTGCGCGAAAATTTGAATGCCCGACGGCCATATCGAATCAATCGGAATGCCCTGGCGGGCGAGTTCACGGGCGGTAATTTTGTAAATGCCGGTTTCGACGACGGGGATGCGGAGGTAAGTCTGCCGGTAATCGATCCACTCGTTGCCGTAATGTTGCTGCGCATTGCATTTGGCATACCCAAGCATGCAATGGTAGATTAGTAAAGCGTGTGTAAAAATCCTTGTCATCGTTTTTCCGAATTTGATGCACAAGGATGGTCTGCAAAGACTGTCGGGCTTATGCCGGCTGTTTTCGGATATACAGGTTCATCGAAAACGAATAGGCATGATCGTCATCGGTGCCATGAAACTCCGAGCTTGCTAAATCCCAGTCGGCCAGGTCGAATACCGGGAAATACGCATCGCCTGCCACTTGTGCGTGTACAATGGTTAGATACATTCTGTCGGCAAGCGGAAGCATTTGCTGGAAAATACTTGCACCGCCTAATACGAATACGTCGGTTTCGCCGGAAAGTAACGCCAGCGCCTCGGAAATATCTTTGGCATATTCGGTACGGGGTTCGCCAGCGGCCGGTGGATTGGAAGTAATGATCACATTCCGGTATTCCGAATGCAGTGCGTCGGGAGCTTCAAAGCTCTTTCTACCCATGATGAACGCCTTGCCCGCAGTCACTTTCCGGAAATGCGCCCATTCATCGGGCAGGTGCCAGGGTAAGCTGTTGTTGAGCCCAATGACATGGTTCTCTGCCATGGCAGCGATGATATATAGTTGCTGTTTCATATTTAATGATTATTCTTTTTCTTCTTTTCTTCTTTCTTTCTTTTCTTCTTTCCTTCTCTCTCTCTCTCCATCCGTCGGTTGAAACCGACGGCAAAAGATAGTTTATTGCCCTCAGTTTTAACCGGCGGAGTATAGAGAAGGGTAGTGATTTGGCTGCGGCTTTTAGTAGTAAATCAATATTTAACCGATCGCCCATTTAAATTAACCATTCATCCCAACCGGAACATCTTTTTAACATGGTACCTTGCATCACAAAGTACCTGTGTATACCTTTGTATTGTTAGAAGTTTAAATTCTATCTGTTAGCCATGAACATATTCATTTAAAATTAACTCATGAAACCACATGAATATTGAAAATGCCCAAGTGCAGATGCGGAAGGGAATTTTGGAATTCTGCATCCTGCACATCATATCCCGGGGCGAAGTGTATGCCTCGGATATGTTGGATGAACTCACGTCCGCTCACATCATGGTGGTGGAAGGAACATTATACCCTCTTCTTACCAGGTTAAAAAACTCTGGCTGGCTGGATTATAAATGGGTGGAGTCGTCTTCGGGCCCTCCAAGGAAATACTATGTTTTGACGGATGAGGGGAAGGTCTTCCTGGACGCAATGCAAGCTACGTGGTTTGAGCTCGCCGACTCGGTGCAAACCGTGATTAAACGCACAGAGGAGTTGAGCAAAACGGCTTCAAGCAATCTTCCTGACCCTAACTGATCACTCAAAGACATTCGATTATTTCAATCATGAAAAAGACAATCAGCATAAATATAGGCGGCATTATCTTCCATATCGAGGAAGATGGCTACGAGAAACTGAAAGGGTATCTCGCCTCTATCCAGAAGTACTTTTCTTCATTCGCGGATAGCAAAGAGATCCTTTCGGATATTGAGGGGAGGATTGCGGAAAGGTTTCTGAATAAACAAAAAACGGAAAACAAGCAGGTAATTTCGCTGTCGGACGTCGATGAGCTGATCGCCGCCATGGGTACCGTGGCCGATTTCGAGGCGATCGAGGAAGGCGGGGAGTTCATTGCCGATCCGCTGGAAACGGCTTCCGCGCAAACATCGACGCCTAAGCAAGAGAGCTATTCAACCTACAATGCACCCAATCCGCCCAAAACAGAACCTGCAAAGCCCGGCACGCCCCGGAAACTTTACCGCGACCTTCGCCGGAAACTGCTCGGCGGTGTAGCGGCTGGCTTGGCGCATTATTTTACGATCGACGCGATTTGGGTAAGGCTTGCTTTCCTTTTCGCGGTGGTAGGCCTGCCGGCAGGTTCGGGTATGCTGGATATGAACGCGGAGGAAATCTTCGGACCTATTTCAGGGTTCAGTGTACTGGTTTACATTGCCATGTGGGTGGCATTCCCCGGCTCCACGACACTCGAAGAGGATGCGCATATCAAGAAATTTTACCGCGATCCGGACCGTAAGGTCGTAGGTGGCGTAGCGGCCGGTGTGGCCTCGTATTTCGGAGTAGACCTGGGCGTGGTGCGTTTTCTGTGGGTACTGTCGATCCTGCTGTTCGGAACGGGTTTCCTGATCTACATCGTGCTGTGGGTGATTGCGCCTAATGCGAATACGCTCACCGAAAAAATGGAAATGCAGGGGGAGCCTATTACCCTCTCCAATATTGAGTCGAACATCAAGCAGAGTCTCAATTTGGAAGAAAGAGGGGGAGAAGAGCATGTGGTTACCAAGATATTGTTGCTGCCTTTCCGTGCCATCGGGCTGGTTTTCTCGGCGCTGGGAAAGTTACTTAGAGGTCTCGGGCCTGTTTTGAGGGTGTTGATCGGCGCGTTCCTGATCGGGATGTCGGCCTTGGGACTGCTCGGCATTGTGATTGCCGCGGGCGTGGCACTGGGCCTCACCAGCGCCGGAGTATTCGACAACCTGCCGATCCCGATGCTGATTTACCAGGAATTGCCCGAAATACTGATTCTTTCCGGGATTCTGGTAGCCGCTATTCCTTTGGTAACCTTCCTTTTGCTGGGACTTACATTGGTTTCTAATAAAAGGATCGTCGGCGGAAGCGTGTGGCTCACATTACTGGGTCTTTGGATTGTGGGCGTGGTCGGCGCCACTGTCGGCGGGCTTAACTACCAGCGCAATTTTGCCAAAAGAGGCGAAGTGACCGAAACCACCTATTATGCGGTGCCGCGCGGGACGCTGACTTTGGATTACAATCATATATATGATGAAGAGAATATTGATGTAGATGTACGATTGGCCGGTTTCAATGCAGGCGACAGTATTAAGCTTGAAAAAACACTTCGTGCAAGAGGCCGCTCCCGCGAAGATGCAGAGAAGAATGCACGGGAGATCAAATATGACCCGAAGTTCCGCGATTCGGTTTTCGTTTTCACCGAAGGTCCGACGCTTTCAACCCGCACGCGGTTCCGCGATCAGGAGATCGATCTGACGGTGAATGTGCCTTATAATAAGCCTTTCGCCATGAAAAGGGACTTTTATCACCAATTGAACGATTGGGAGAGCAACCAGCAGCATCTGAAAAGATACAATCTGCATGACGCCGACGACGCGATCTGGAATAGCCTGATATGGGTTATGAAGCGCGATTCGGGACTGGTTTGTACCAACATTCCGCTGAAATACATCCGCAGCGAAAACAGCGAAGGCGATCAAGACGGTTATTCTTTTGAATACAACGACAACAGTGATCTTGAACTGGGCGAGCGCGGCAATTACAGCAAGCAATTCCCGGTTGCAGACTTCAAAAAAGTGGATATCGGCGGCGCATATTCGATTATCATCCGCCAGGGAACGGAATACAGCGTAACGGCCGATTCGGATAACCAGGAGAATATCGATGATATCAAAGTAGTGGTGGAAGATGGCGTCTTGCGTGTGAAGCGTAACCGCGAGCTTAACCTCTTCGATCATGAAAAATGGGAACGCATAGGCATCGTGATTACCATGCCGAGCATTGAAGACCTCTCGCTTTCCGGCGCTAACAAAACATTGGTAACCGAGTTCAAAGATGTGCCTAAACTGAATGTGGATATTTCGGGAGCTTCCAAAACAGAGCTGAATGTATTCGTAGATCAATTGTCGGTGAATGTC
The DNA here is from genome assembly GCF_031457695.1 of Dyadobacter sp. BE31. NCBI lineage: Bacteria > Pseudomonadati > Bacteroidota > Cytophagia > Cytophagales > Spirosomataceae > Dyadobacter > Dyadobacter sp. BE31. The sequence goes on along the minus strand of NZ_JAVDXA010000001.1, from coordinate 1,598,819 downwards.
TCCGGCGCTTCGAAAGCTACGCTGAGAGGGTCGGCCAAGTCGGCTAAGCTCGATGCCCACGGAGCCTGCAAGGTGACGGCTACCGAAATGAATATCCAGAATGCGGAAGTGAGCGCTTCCGGTGCCTCGAAAGTGGAGCTGAGCCACGTGCCTAACCTGAACAAACATGCCAGCGGCGCGAGCAAAATCAATGTGCAGTAATATTTTGAATGCCGGTGCAACGTCGCCGGCATTCTTTTCATCTTTTCGGAAAATCTAACTTATTAAACCATGAAAAGAACGCAACTATTCCTTATTGCCGCCCTTTTGATCACCGCATTGTCGTGCCAGGTATCCGCGCAGGAGACCCGCAAATTCTCCGTTTCTGGTTTCAACAGACTTTCGATGGGCAGTGCATTCAAAATAGATGTGAAACAGGGAGGGAGTTTCAGCGTGACGGCTACCGGCCGTTCCGAAGACCTCGACGATATGGAATCGGCAGTGAAAAGCGGTACCCTGCATTTGGGCTATAAAAACAAAGGATGGAACAAAAACCGCAAGACCGTCGAGATCAGCATTACCATGCCGGCCCTCGAAGGCGTTGACTTTTCCGGAGCTTCCAAGGCCAATGTGGCCCGTTTCACTGGGGTAAAGAGTATGGAAATTGAAGTTTCGGGAGCATCTCAGGTGACGATGAGCGTTGCCGCTTCCAAGGTGGCTGTTGATCTTTCCGGCGCGTCGTCGCTCACGCTGACCGGCGAAGGCGACGTCCTGACCGGCGACGTTTCGGGTGCATCATCGCTCAAAGGCCGCGACTTTTCCGCTAAAACCGTCAATATCGATGCCTCCGGCGCCAGCAGTGCCGCAGTATTGGCCAGCAACACAGTAAATGCCGAAGCCAGCGGCGCGAGCAGCATCCGCTACTCCGGCGGAGCGAAGGACATTCATTCAAGCACCTCCGGCGCCAGCTCGGTCAAAAGAGATTAATGAGAATCATTTAATATTCACCACGAACTACAAAAAAGGCCTGCGGTTGCGGGCCTTTTTTGTTTATTTATGTCCTTGAGGATGTTCACGGACAATCTGTATACTTGTAGGTGAGTTTTGTGAAACCCCTGTTTACGCCGTTGTCGTTGTTCCAGCTGTCCATTTGGGTAGAAGGGTATTTGTTGGCATTGTAAGTATAAGTCAGGTTGATCGTTGCAATAAGGAGATTTTGCGTCTCCCAGCTCGTGGTCTCGATTTTTACCGGATTATTGACTTCGTCGTATCGCTGCCGGTTTTGAGGAGTGCCTGTTATGAACCAGGGCGTCGGTATACCTTTGTATGTAATGGAAATGGAACTTCCCGGCCTTGGGCTGTCGTCATACCAATATTGATATTGCGACCTTTTAATGTCATTCTTGGTTATATAGATTAACGTCAAATTCCCTTTCTGGTCGTATGTAAACTCCTGCGCGCTGCCGTCGGAGTTGGTAATCTTCTTCGTGAGTCCGTCTTTATACTCAAAAGTTTCAGTGTAGGGCCCATACATGTTGTTGCCGGTGATCGAGGTGATCAATCCGTTTTCATAATTGGTTATCGAATTCCATCCGGTCGATTCGGTAAAAATCAATGCCTTTAAATGGCCCTGCGAATCATATTGATAGACCTTTTTGTTCGTTAAAGTCGTGGTGATAGTGCCCAGGTTACTGGTCGTGTAGGCGACGGTCTGCTTGAAGCTGACCTCCTGCAACATGCCGTTTTCGTATCTAAAATCGGTTGTTTCCGAAGTTTCCGTATGCAGTTTCTTGGTCCGGTATTGCAGAAAGAAGATATCATCGGTTTCCGATTGCTGTTCGGTGACGTCGGTTCTCGTTATTTGCATGAGATAGCCGTCATTGTATGTGAAAATCGACTGATCGGAATCGGTGCTGGTGTACATATCGAGGCCTCTGGCGGTGTCGCGACGTACGTAGGTTCGCAGTGCCGAAATTTTCTTCGGATGGTGGTCGCTTGTTTGATCGATGTTGTAATCGTCGTTGAATACATTTTTTACGGCGCCGTTGTAGCTTTCCTGGACTTGGAAATACCCTTGATAAGTGCAGGAAGGTTGAGGTGGATGGTCTTCCAGTGAACAGGAGCCGACAACGAGCGGAATGAAGATGGCTTGCAGGTAGAACTTTAATTTCTTCATAGTTAGATGTGTGAATAGTAAATGGTTGCAAGTAAGACTCGTCAATGTAACTCGTATTAACTTCGCTAATTTGGGATAAATCAGTTTCTTTTACAACTTGCATCACTCAACACGCATTACTGACATCACACATGAGCCGAAAAATTTTACTTTCCTTCGCATTATTCCTGACCGTATTTCACCAGATGGCGATGGGGCAGGGCCGTTCCAAGTTCGGAGGACGCTATACCGATCCGTTCGGTGTGCTGAGCGTGACGGCGGGAGTAGGTGTGGCCTATTACATGGGTGATCTCAACGACGGCATTAATATGAAGCACCTCGGGCTCGGTCCGTCGGTGTCGCTGGGCGCGTTGTACAGGCTCACCGAGCACGTGAGCGCCCGCGGAGAGCTGCGTTTTTATCAGGTTTCGGGTGATCAGAAGTATTCCAAAAATTATCAGAATAACCTTTCATTCAAGACATTCAACCCGGATATTAACCTGGGTTTGCAGGCCGATTTGTTTGCCTATAACCGGCAGGCGCCGATCAATCCTTATTTGTTCGGAGGGGTAGGGTTCACGTACCTGAGCCCGAAAGCGAAACTGGGAGGCACCTGGTACAGCCTGCCCGAGCTTACAACCGAGGGCGTCAAGTACAAACGAATGCCGCTCGTATTGACCGCCGGTATCGGAGTTTCCATTAAAACTACCGAAAAACTGAGCCTCGGCCTCGAACTCTGTAATAACTTCGTCAATTCCGATTACCTCGACGACGTGAGCACGGTTTACCCTAACCCCGACCAGCTGCCGAGCGACATTGCCCGCGCGCTTTCCGACCGTGCGCCGGAAATCGGGGAGCAGCAGCGCCAGCCGGGCTGGAACCGTGGTAGCGCCAAAAGCAAAGACAGCTATTTGTTTTTGCAAGTGAGGGCAACTTATCTGATCGGCAACCGCGCCCAGAACCAGGAGCGCAAAAAGACCCGCTGCCCCAAGTTTTAAATACATCACCATATCAACATGCTGAAACCGAAAAAGCCCCATCAATCCGAAGTGACCATGACCGAAATGGTGCTTCCCAATGATACCAACACACTCAATAACCTGATGGGAGGAAGGCTGCTGCATTGGATGGATATTTGCGCGGCGATCTCGGCGCAAAAACACTCCAACCGCATTGTGGTGACGGCTTCTGTGGATAATGTTTCGTTTACCGAGCCGATCCGGCTTGGCAATATCGTGACCATGCACGCCAAGGTGACCCGGGCATTCAACTCTTCGATGGAAGTTTTTCTGGAAGTGTGGGCAGAGGATATTCCGGCCGGCCAGCGGGTGAGCACCAACCGCGCATTCTACACTTTCGTGGCGGTGGATCAGAACGGCCGGCCTATCGAAGTGCCGCCGCTGGAACCGGAGACACCCGAGGAAAACGAGTTATATCTGAGTGCCCTCCGCCGCCGCCAGTTGCGCCTCGTGCTCGCCGGCCGGTTGAATGCCGCCGAAGCCACTGAGCTAAAAGCGCTTTTTAAGGTAGAATAAGGCGGTATGCACGGCATAATTTGGTAATTTTGCGGCATTAACTCTATGTCACTTATGCCCAAACAAATCATATTTTCGGACAAAGCACCGGCCCCCATTGGTCCTTACAGCCAGGCTGTTAAAGTAAATGGTACTGTTTATGTTTCAGGGCAGATCGCCGCCGAGCTGGCGAAGTCCGGGGACATTAAAGCAGAGACCGGGATGGTTATGCAGAATATCGGGCATATCCTGGGAGCGGCCGGCCTAGGCTTTCAGAACGTTGTGAAAGCCAGTATTTTCCTCCGTGATATGAACGACTTCGCGTCTGTTAATGAAATCTACGGCAGCTTTTTTACCAAAGAACCTCCTGCCCGCGAGACGGTACAGGTAGCACGCCTGCCGAAGGACGTTAACGTTGAAATTTCCGTCGTTGCGGTTGAATAACGTCAGTTATGGTCAAGAGTGGTCAGGAAGTAGTCAGGTATGGTCAAGGGTAGTGAGGTAGGGTCAGTAAGTCAAGTAGTGAGAGGAGTGAGAGTTTAATAACAATGCTTGACAATCAATGACAGTACTTGACCGCGCGGCGGACCGCAATCAATGACTATTCATGACAACAAATGACAATACCTGACAATGTACGCTCGCGATGACAGTACCGAACCATTGAACTTAATTTTTTGAATAAATGAATAACAAACCTGTCAGGGTGCGTTTTGCGCCTAGTCCAACTGGTCCGTTGCATGCGGGCGGTGTGCGTACGGCCCTGTATAACTACCTGTTTGCCCGCCAGCAAGGCGGCCAGATGCTGCTTCGCATCGAAGATACCGACCAGAACCGCTATGTTCCGGGAGCCGAGGCATATATTCTGGAAGCGTTGGAATGGCTGGGTATCGGCATTGATGAAGGCCCGCAGCAAGGCGGCCCGCATGCTCCTTACCGGCAATCGGAAAGAAAAGAAATGTACCGCGAATATGCCGAAAGGCTCGTTCAGGAAGGAAAAGCGTACTATGCTTTTGACACTCCCGAGCAGCTGGACGATATGCGCAAGCGCCTGGAAGCTGCGAAAGTAGCTGCGGTGCAATACAATGCGATCACCCGCACGGAAATGACCAACTCGCTGACGCTCTCAGCCGAAGAAACAAAGGCACGGCTCGAAAGCGGTGATCCTTACGTGATCCGGATGAAGATACAGCCGAAAGAAGACGTTCGTTTCAACGACCTGATCCGCGGCTGGGTGGTGGTACACTCGTCGCAGATCGACGACAAGGTGCTTCTGAAATCGGACGGTATGCCTACTTACCATTTGGCAAACATCGTGGACGACCATTTAATGGGCATTACCCATGTGATCCGTGGCGAAGAATGGCTCCCGTCGGCTCCGTTGCACGTGCTGCTGTATCGTTACCTGGGCTGGGAAAGCACCATGCCGCAGTTTGCGCATTTGCCGTTGCTCCTTAAGCCGGACGGTAACGGCAAGCTCTCGAAACGCGATGCGGACCTGGGCGGTTTCCCGATCTTCCCATTGGAATGGACAGACCCTAATACCGGCGAAAAAGCCCGTGGTTTCCGAGAAGAAGGCTATTTGCCCGGTGCAACGGCCAACTTCCTCGCATTGCTGGGATGGAATGCCGGTACCGAGCAGGAGATTTTCAGCATGGATGAGCTCATTGCCTCATTCAGCTTCGACCGCGTGCATAAAGCAGGTGCAAGGTTCGATATTCAAAAGGCCAACTGGTTTAACCAGCAATACCTGAAACAACTGGACGATGCTGCGATCATCGAAGAGCTGAAACCATTGTACGCAGCGAAAGGCATTACTGTAAACCAGGATCAGCTCGTGCAGATCGTGCATTTGCTGAAAGACCGCGTACATTTCATCAAGGAAATCGTTTCGGAGTCGCTCTTTTTGTTTGCGGCGCCGGAGGAATACGACCAGGATGTAGTGATTAAGAAATGGAACGAGGAAGCGGTGAATGCGATCGGCGGTTTTAAAGACGCATTGATAGGCTTTGAAGGCAATTTCGTAGCACACGATATTAAGGAAGTACTTTCCGCGGCCATGGAATCGGCGGGTATCAAAATGGGCAAAATCATGCAGGCATTGCGCCTGGCGGTGACCGGCGCAGGCGCTGGCCCGGATTTGATGATCATCATGGAGATACTCGGTAAAGACGAGGTCGTGAAGAGGCTCGAAACAGCGCTCAGCCGCTTGTCAGCACAAATCAGGCTGGCGTAAGGCCGACGCAACCGCAGGATCAAAAACGATTGGCACGGCGGGGATCATTGCATATTTTCGTAACAAGTGAATAACGGACCGCACGGCGGCCCATTGGCATCAAACACATGGCTAAGAAAAAACAGTCGGAAACATCCAAGCCAGCACCTGAAAAACCACGCGTGCATAGGGACCTGGAAGGTTTTGATATCCAGATCAACTCGTTCGGTGAGATCACCACGAGCTTTGATATGGACCGTATCAATGAATTTTTGAATAAAAATGTGGATGATAAAAAACTCCGTGACCGGGAGGATATCCCCGGCCGAAAAACCCGGAAATCGAAGAAAAAGAGTTCCGAGGAAGAAGAAGAGGAGGAGGAATAACAGGCCGTCCACGCAGTTCATTTTGACCAACCTATAAAACTTTTTACGAAAAAATGATCTCACACGAAATCGATTACAAAATCATCGGCGACGACATTCAGGTCGTTGAAATCGAACTCGACCCGAACGAAACCGTGATCGCCGAAGCGGGTGCTATGCTTTTCATGGAAGACGGCATTCAGTTCGAAACCAAAATGGGCGACGGTTCGGAAGCGAACCAGAGCATTATGGGCAAGATTTTCCAGGCTGGAACCCGCTTGCTCACGGGCGAATCGCTGTTTATGACGCATTTTACCAACCGTGGTGTCGGTAAAAAGAAAGTAGCATTCTCGGCGCCTTACCCCGGGACGGTTATGCCGATCGATCTTTCGAAAATCTACGGAAACGAGCTGATCGTTCAGAAAGACGGTTTCTTGTGCGCGGCTATGGGCACGAGCATGAAAATCCATTTTAACCAGCGTTTCGGGTCGGGCTTGTTCGGTGGGGAAGGTTTTATACTTCAAAAACTGAAAGGCGACGGAATGGCCTTCGTGCACGCAGGCGGCGTGGTGATGGAGAAGCAGCTGAACAACGAAACCCTGCGGATCGATACCGGTTGCGTGGTAGCATTCGAGCAATCGCTGAGCTTCGATATTCAGCGTTCGGGTGGTTTGAAATCGATGGTATTTGGCGGAGAAGGAATGTTCCTGGCCACATTGCGCGGTACAGGCCGTTGCTGGATCCAGTCGATGCCGATATCCAAACTGATTCAGCGGCTTTCGGTTTACGGACCCAACAGCCGGAAAGAAAGCGGCTCGGTGATCGGAGGTTTGGGAAGTTTGTTTGAAGATTAATCTGCATTCATATTGATATAGGAGAGGCGAGCTTTACCAGGCTCGCCTCTCTTTTTATTTTAAAATATACACTCCCCGGCCGGTACCCAGCCATATTTCCCCGGTGAGGCTCTGGCCAAATGCAAAAATGCCTCCGCTTTCGTCGAGGTCTTTCAACTCCCATTTCCCGTTCCGGAAAATACCATATTCCTTATCGTCCCAGAATGCGGCCCATATCCGGTTGTCACGATCGACGAATACCTGCTGGGTCATATACACCTTTTTATCCTCTTCCGGCAGCTTGATTATCTGGGTTGATTGTCCGTTGAAACGGAATATCTGTGGGCGGCTTGGCGCAATGCTGCTCGAAAGTCCGTAGTTGATGGAAGCGAGCAAATCGTTGTTTTTGTCGGTTACAATATTGCCGTAATAGTAAGGGTTGAAACCGAGTTCTTTTTCGCCAAAAACATCCCATTTATCGTCTTTAATACGGACTATGGACGTAGCTGTAACTCCGTCGTTAAGTGCGATCCAGACGGTATTCTGCTGATCGATCGCAATGCCTCCTATCAGGTTGCCGGGAAGCTTGGAATTCTCGGGAGTGAATGCGGAAAAGCGTTTTCCATCATATTTTACCAAACCACCCTGGCGGGATGCGCCCGCCGAAAACCACACATTGTCGGCACCGTCGATGGCCACCGAACGCACCGCATTACGGGGCAGATTGTATTCGCCGGATCCGTACCGGGTGAATTTCGAACCGTCGTATTTGATCAGGTCGTCGGCTCCTAGCCACACATTGCCTTTTTTATCGATTTCGATATCCCAGATAGCCGCTTTGGTAAGAATAGAATTGGTGGAGTCAAATACTGCAATGCTCGTGCCGCTGTGCCGGATGAGCCCTTGACCGAGCGTACCGAGCCAGGCTGTACCCGATTTGTCGAAGGCGATGGAGATAACGTGGTAATCTTGCAGACTGGCGTCCGCAATTTCGAGCGGGACTGGGTTTTGGGTATCGTTCTTACAAGCATTCAGCAGAGCGAATGAGAGCACAATCAGTAGTATTTTTTTCATAGGGCAAGGGGTTTGCGGTTTGGGGAACGGAGAATCGACCTTAGGGACACGCCGTGTAAGGTGATAGTTGGAAGATGCTCATTATTAATAAGGTATGGGTTGTTTTAATTAAAAACAACGTTTCGAGAGCTGGTTTGCCCGTCCCAGGTTATTTGGAGAATGTACTTGCCGGCAGGTAATGGGTAACGCGGGCGAACGGAAACCAATCCGATGGCTTCACGTGAAGAGATTTGAACAGGGTGTTCACGACCCGCGGCGTCGAAAAGGCGGCAGGTAATGTCTGTTTCTGAGGTTGGAATAATGTAAAATTGCTGTTGCGTTACCGGGTTTGGGAAAACGGTCCAGGGTGCAGGGGCACCATCCCGGAATGCTGTGACAATCGTCGAATAGGCGGCCGCGCCATTTTCGTACACCATTTTGATTCTGTAAAAGATCGTCCCGCTGCCCGACTCGGTATCCGCGAAACTGAACACGCCCGACGAGCCGGCGGACAGGGCTGGTAAGGTTTCAAGATCCCTGTAATGCAAGCCGTCTGTCGTCCTCTGAACCGTCATCGAAGCCAGCCCGGGTGCCTGTGCTACGGCCCAGGCAACGTGGATATTGCCGCCTGCGTTTCGTAGGCCGATGGTATTCACGTATTCGATTGTCCGCGCGGAACGCTCTACATAAACCGGTTGGGAAACGCTGCCCGGCAAAACGTTGCCCGGCAGAGCGCTGCCCGGCAGCGTCGGATTCAAGCCTGTGAGCCGGATGCGGTATTGTCCGTCCGGCACTTCGGCAGGCATCCGGATTTTGAGCGGACTGGTATTGCCGGTGCTTATTTGAGCAACAAACTGCCCTTGCGCGTCCAGCAGCTCAGCGGCCATCTGCATTGTTACCGGGGCATTGCCTGTGATTGCAAAAGGCAGGTCGAATGCTGCGCCCGGGTATACACGTGCGGGCGTTACGCCTGTGTGTAATGCGTGCGCGGGCTGCAAGGGAATGGTTCGGGCAATCGCGGTGTCGGCCAGGCTTCTGTTCCAGGCTGCGGCTGCGAGGGTGAGCCCCTGTATGCCGCCGGGGACATTTTCAAAATGCGCCGAAGCAGGGCGCGGAATCTGGATGGTGTCGAGGTAAGGCCCCTGGAATGCATTGAAAGCGGGCAGGGCTATCAAGCGGTTCTGCGCATTCAGAACCGGCAGGTATGGATCTTTCAACTGGTTGCTGGCGGAGTTACGGGCAATGTACCAGGGTATATCGTAGCCCGAGTCCTTCCGGCTGTTCTGAATGAGCGTCCGGATTCCGTCGAAATATTGGGCCTCGTTAAATCCAAGCTGAGCGTCGTTTTCACCATGCGCCCACAGCACCGCGCGGACGCCCGTCAGGGATGTCATGTAACGCATCGTGTTGACGATATTGCTGTAAGGCTGCCTGTTGGGCCAGTATTTCCCTACATATAAGTTATAGGCGTCTTTGCCGGAGGCGGCGTCGCGATAATTTTCGGAGTTGGCAGCTGCCCAGGCGGTATTGAAAAACAGCACCGGGGTTTTCCATCTTCGAAACAGCAGGTCGCCCAATTCACCCCAGTACCACGAAGTTTCTCCGTTCGGAAAAATGTTGTGGCTGCTTTTGAGCGGCTCGAAGGAGGGAACAGTCATCGGGCCGTCGGGGGCCACGGTAATGTTTTCGTTGTTGAGGGTTTTGTTGATCGCATTAAAGGAAATCACATTCGAAGAAGCGTCTTTCGCACCGAGGCCGGGAAGGCCCATTGCATTGGAATTGCCGGCAATGAGGAAAACTTCACCTACACCCACGCGGGCGACCGTCGCCGAATCGGTGATTCCGTTGCTTGCCGTACCGGTCAGTTTGAGGCGGTACCAGCCGGTGCGGGCAGTGAATGCGATGTGCAGAAATCCCTGGGTCAGCTGGTCTGTTTCCAACAGCTGCTCTTGCGCAGTATTGGCATTTCCTTCGATGGGAATCAACGCAGCGCTGATCCGGGCGTACGGATAATGCGCGTAAGCGGTGACTGAAACGGAAGCCGCGCCCGATGCATTGCGCTGCATGACCTGGTTTGAAACCGGACTTGTGATCACCAGCTGTGCGTGCGCCGGCATCATACCCGCGAAGATGCACAGCAGGGGGAGCAAGCAATAGGCATGGCGTCCGGCAGCAGGGCAAATCCTATCCAACATCTGTAAATTGGTTTGGTAAACTTAGACTATGAATATAAACGAAAAATGGCTTTCGGGGGAGTATTGGTATAAGAACGAAAAAAACCGACCCTGAGATGAGGGCCGGTTTTTATAAAACAGATAAGAAAGTTCTAGTTGTAACCCGGGTTCTGAGGTTTCAGGTTCGGGTTGTTTCTCATTTCCTGGATACCTAACGGGAACAACAGGTGTTTTTCCAATAATGGAGCACCGCCGCTCACGTTCAGGTTTCTGTGACCAACGAAGTTGTCAAACTTCTTGGTTTCCTCATTGAACACTTTACGCAGACGTACCATGTCGAACCAGGTAATGCCTTCGTAAGCGAATTCATGCCAGCGCTCTTTCCAAACTGCCTCCTTGAAAGTAGCAGGCGTGTAAGTGCCGATGGCCGGAGTTTTCAACTTCGCGCGGTCACGGATGGCTTTGAATGCATCGTAGGCATCCTGATTAATAGTACCTAGTTCAGCTTGTGCTTCTGCGTACATGAGCAACACATCGGCATAGCGCATCTGGTTTACGTTCAAGTTGTTCAAACGCGTAGGGGTAATGCCAGGGCCACCCAATGCTGCGATGTTGAAGTACTTGAATACGTAAGGAGCGCCCAGGTCGAATTTATCACCGGTACCATTGGTATAGTAGGTGGTGTAGAACCAGCCTTCCTGATCTTTGGTACGAAGGTCGCCCGTCTCGTAAGAGTTATAGAACGACAGCGTAGGCACGGTGCTGCCCGTTCCGCTAGGTCCTGCATAAGTTACCGCCTTGAAGTTCGGGAAGAAGTCGTTAAGCGGGAAACCTTGTACCACGGTGTTGTACTGAATCTGGAACAGGTGCTCCATACGGTTTTTCAGTTTCTCGTCATGCAGCTCTTTGTATGTAGCGAACAAGCCCAGCGTAGAAGGGTTGGCCTTGGCATAGGTGATCACTTCAAACGCTTTATCAGCCGCAAGCTTGTAATGCGACTGCCCTTTCGACAACGGGAAACCAGCCATCGTCAGGTACACTTTCGCCAGATAAGCTTTTACCGCCATTTTGGACACACGTCCGTTGGTATTGAAATCAGCCAGGCCGGCAGCTTCCGCAGCTTGAAGATCTTCTACGATCAGTTTGTAAACTTCCTCCTGGGATGCTCTGGAAGGGAAGAAATCCTCTGAGCTTGCAGTTTGCGGCTTGGTGATCAAAGGCACATCACCCCACAATCTTACGGCATAGAAGTAAGCCCATGCGCGAAGGAAACGCGCTTCACCGAGCAGTCTCACTTTCTGAGACTCGTTGGCAGCAGGGAACTGGATACCCGGGATCTTTTCGATAGCCAGGTTCGCATTCGCGATCACTTTGTAAACACCGTTCCACCAGTTGCTGATGTGTCCGGTATTGCCATCGTAAATGAGGGCATACAGGTTGTTCAGGTCGGAATTCTGACCTGTTTCCGTTGTAGCGGTACCGGTAGGTGCTTCGAGCATTTGCCAGTTCGCAGAGAAAATACCGGCACCGTCACCAAAGAAGCGGGTATCCGCATAAATGGACGCCACCGCTGCTTCGGCGTGGTCAGGAATGGTATAGAAGGTATCCGGTTGAAGGTTCGACGGATCCTGCTCATCCAGGAAGTCGGAGCAGGCTGTCGGTCCCAGCAGGATTGCTCCGCAGAGCAAAAGTTGATAGAATTTTTTATTATTGAGTTTCATGCTGAATGTCATTTTGAATGATACAACGGTCCCGTCGATTAGAATGCAACCTGAATTCCACCCAGGAAAGTAGTTGGCTTAGGATAGCTGTGCCAGATCATACCTTGTGAGAACACGTTGTCGCCATCGCCACCACGGATAGGAGTCTGCTCTGGGTCGCCAAACGGATATTTGCTGATGATGAAGAAGTTTTGAGCAGACACGTAAAGTCTCAGTTTGCTCATTTTCAGCTTGCTCGCAAGTTCCGATGGGACGTTGTAGCCCAGCAACAGGTTCCGGCCACGAATGAACGAGCCGTCGAAGATCCAGCGAGTATCGACGTTGGTCACGTAACCAGCTTTGGTATCGCGAACCTGTGCGATCGGCGTGTTCTGGTTTTGTGGAGTCCATGCATCCAGTACGGTAGTGTAGCTGTTAGCCAATGCCTGGCGGTCTTCGCTGGCGTGCAGGTTCATGTCCATCAGGTCGTTTCCGTACGAGAATTGCAGGTCGAGGGTCAAATCGAAGCCCATGAAACGCAGGCTGTTGGAAAGTGATCCCCATCCTTTCGGAGAACCATTACCAATAATGCCGCGGTCGGCGTCGGTGATCGCATTGTCGCCGTTCACATCCTTGTACTTGATATCACCTGGCAGCATTTTCAGGTTACCGCGGTAGCTGGTGAATTTGGCAGCCTGGTCGGCTTCCGCTTCGCTCCATGTACCCAGACGGGTCAATCCCCAGAATGCACCCGCAGGCTCACCGATGCGGATTACGCTCGTTTGGTTGGTGATAGAAGGACCACCCACTCCGAAGATGTCAGCAGGAGTTGCCAGCGCCAATACCTTGTTTCTGTTGAACGAGATGTTGAAGCTGGTGTTCCATGAGAAGTTCTGCTTTTCAATGTTCACCGTGTTCAAACCAAATTCGAAACCTTTGTTCTCCATGGAACCGACGTTACGACGAATGGTCGCGTAGCCGCTTGTACGTGGTACAGGCGCATCGAGGAGCATGTCGGTAGTTTTGCGGTAATAGTAATCTGCTTCCAAAGAGATTCTTCCTTTGAGGAAACTGATTTCCAGACCACCATCCGTCTGAGCGGTTTTTTCCCAGCGCAAATCGCTGTTGGCAAGCCTGTTGATACCGGTTCCACCGAAGCGTGTATCGCCGTAAACCGCCGCATAGTTAGAACGCAGCAAGCCCAGTGACGAGTAGGCAGGAATTTCCGAGTTACCTGTCAAACCGTAGCTGGTTCGGAGTTTCAGGCTGGAAATGATCGGGTTGCCTTTCAGGAACTCTTCGTCAGACACTTTCCACGCGAGGGCCGCTGATGGGAAGAATGCAAACTTGTGGTTATCACCGAATTTCGAAGAACCATCCGCGCGGCCTGTCACTGTTACCAGGTATTTGTCAAGCAAGGTATAGTTCAAACGACCGAAGTACGAGTTAAACGCGAAACGTGATGCACCTGATACGTAAGGGTTAGACGAAGGCGCCACAGAGCCTGCGGCAAGGTTGTCGAACCCGTAATAGTCCGTCGAGAAGTTCTGAGAAGCTACGTTTGTCGTTGTCACATTGGTTTCCTGCCATGAAATACCCGCAAGGGCGTTGATCGAGTGGATACCGAATGTTTTGTTATAGGTCAACAAGTTCTCCCAAGACCAGAACGTCTCTTTTCTGTTTTCTTTTCTGGCAGTACCCAGTTCGTTAGGCGTCAATGTACGCGTCTGTGACTGGTTCACTTCCTGGTTGATCACGTTCACACCCAATACCGAACGGAATTCAAGTCCTTTTGCAAGCGTAACGTTTCCGTAAAGGCTACCCAGGGTAGTTTGGGTATTCAGGTTGTATTTGCGGCCCATCAAGCGGTGTACCGAGCTGAATGAACCCTCAGCACCAGGATAATCGCGGTTGTTAGCATAAGAACCATCCGGCCATTTCACAGGAAGGAAAGGAAAGTCTTCTACCATTTGACGAGGTACCGCGTCGTTAATATCGACAAGGTTCTCAGCCTGGTTGTTGTAGCTCAAAGTACCACCCAGACGCAACCATTTCTTCACCTGGTCGTCGATGCTGAAACGGGTTGCATAGCGTTTCAGGTAAGACGTTTTGATCAAACCCTGGTCGTCGCGGTAGTTGAGTGACAACGAGTAAGTTGTTCTTTCGTTACCGCCGCTGAAACCAAGCTGGTGGTTTTGAGAAACGCGGTGCTGGGTCGATTCTTTGAACCAGTCGGTGTCGTAGTTGGGAGCAAATGTACCGTCAGCGCGTTTGGTGAACACGTCGGGGTGAGCAGCCAACAATTGAGCACGACGGACGAGCGGATCGTGGGTTTTGTATTTACCTGCATCCCAACCCGCCTTGTCAAACTTCTCCATGTTCTTGTAAGCGAGGTCTTCCACGTCCATATATTGCTGGGCGTTCAATACTTTCGCTCTCTTCGGACCGGCTGTCGGCACGCTCAGGTCGAGACCGTAAGTAATGGTGCTTTCGCCCGATTTACCTCTTTTGGTGGTAATCATGATTACCCCGTTGGCACCACGCGCACCATAGATCGCTGTCGACGAAGCATCTTTCAATACCTCCACCGACACGATGTCGTTCGGGTTAATGAAGTCGATCGCCTGGCTTTGCTGGTTCTGGTTACCCTGAGGAAGCATTACACCGTCCACTACGTACAACGGGTTGTTAGACGAGTTGATGGAGCTGAAACCGCGGATACGCACGTTGGCACGACCACCCGGGCGACCCGAGTTGACGTTCACCTGTACACCCGAGATTTTACCTTGCAATGCCTGGTTCAAAGATGGAGCCGGGCGTTCCCGCAGTTGTTCCTCTTTCACGGAACCTACCGATCCCGTAAGGTCGGATTTCTTGGCGGTACCGTACCCGATCACGACTACTTCACTAAGCGCCTTGGAATCAGGAGCCAACGAAATGTCGAGAGAAGTGCGGTTACCAACGGCTACTTCCTGACTGATGTAACCTACAAAACTGAAAACCAGCGTAGCATTGTCGGGTACAGAAAGTGTATAGTTACCTTCTCCGTCGGTGGTAGTACCACTGCTGGTACCTTTCACAACCACGTTCACACCCGGAAGACCGTCGCCGGTTTCTTTGTCGGTGATCTTTCCTTTGAGTGTTTTATCGGCGCGGATCGTAGTTGTAATACCGGAGTTGGCGAGGGCTGCGTTCACCAGCAATGGGCTTGCGAGCGCGGGCAGAAGCAATAGAGAGTTACGGATGCTCCGCATTTGGAGCAACCATGGGTTGGTATCGGTAATTTTCATGTAGTAAGGCTTGTTAAACGTTTTTCATGCAGTCTTGGAAAACACGTAGAATTTTAGTCTCAGATCTCTGTTCGTTAGGCTTTTGCGTTTTTTGTTTAATCATAGTTTGCGGTTTACAGTTAAAATGTTTCGGTGAGTAGTTTAATAGTTATAGTTGGTATTCGATAAATCACATTCCAGTACGGCCGTAACTATCCTTGCCAAGGTTTTTGAATCACATCATGATCACGAGTCCTGACAGCACTATGTCAAAAAAGGGCAAAAAGATACGTTACGTTTTCTCTGACGGAGGATGGAATGGACGGCGGATGTTCGGGACTGCAACCGGTCATCTGCCAGGTAAATGCTTCAAAAAGTCAGTGGCGTCAGTTTGGTATTACTAAAAGTCTTTAAGAAAACGCGTTGCAATATTATAATATTTAACAATAGATTTCGAATAAAGCAGGCGGAAAAATGAAGAATTATTTATGCAAACGTTTGCATAGTGATTATACGAAATTGTCATTTTCTTACGAAAAATCAACCACTTAGAGGTTAATTTTGGATAAAAACAATGTTAATTTTCACTTCCGGCATCCGCTGAGATTTTGGTTAAAATCCTATAATAATGAAGTGTAACCGACCGGTTTTTTGCTAAAATACTATAAAAAAAAGCCCTGCTCCGAACGTTCGGAGCAGGGCTTTGAAAATGAACAGGAGATCAGGCCAGATCGACCGTGCGGCCGGTCTTCACCGATTCGTCGCACGCGAATGCAATCTGCAAGCTGGTCACGGCATCCTGCAAGTGGTCGGTAAGGTCGAGGTCTTCGCTGATCGCCCGCAGGAAATAGCGCTGCTCGCGGTTACAAAGTTCCTGGTGATCCGGCTCGTCTTCGAGGTTAATCCAGGTATCTTCCTTCGCGAATTCGTCAGAGCCGTTCAGGTCGGCATGGTGTACACGTATCGATTCGGTTTTCGTATGTGCTTCTACCGAAGAGGATTTTCCGGTCCCGCCCGCATCTTTGGCGACGATTGAAGCCGAACCTTTCGGTCCGATCACATCTTTCACAAAGAATGCCGTTTCGCTGATCATCGGGCCCCAGCCGGCTTCGTACCAGCCTACCGAGCCATCTTCAAACCAGATTTGCAGCTGTCCGTAGTTGTAGTTTCCTGCCGGGATATCTTCGGTAAGGCGGGCGCCGATCGCATTCACGCGGAGCGGCTTCGAGCGGGTCATCTGGCACATGACGTCGATGTAATGCACGCCGCAATCCACGATCGGGCTAAGGCTCTTCATCAGGTTGCGGTGCACACCCCACATATAGCCGTGGCTTTGCTGGTTGAGGTTCATACGCATGACCAGCGGCTTGCCGAGGCCCTGTGCTTCCGTTACAAAGCGTTCCCACGATGGGTGTACGCGGAGGATATAACCTACCACTACTTTCTTATTCGCTTTTTTGGCAGCCTCCACCACACGCTTCGCACCGTCAACAGTGTCGGCAAGCGGTTTCTCGATAAATACGTGGGCGCCGGCTTCGAGTGCCTTAATCGCGAAATCCTCGTGGGTATCAGGGTAAGTCGAGATACAAACCGCGTCGGGCTTCGTCTCTTTCAATGCCGTTTCGTAGTCATTGAAAAGGGCATAGCCGCCGCCTAATTTTTCATTGAGGACTTCCTTGCTTTTTCCGGTCGAAACGATCCCGCAGATCTCGAAACCATCCAGAAGCTGGTAGGCAAAGGCATGGGAAGCACCCATGTTCCCGCAACCGACTACCAGTACGCGGATGGGGCTTTCGTTTTGAAAAGATGACATAGATTAAAGATAAATGTTAAGATTATGGGTTAGCAGGAACAAAGGCATGCAACATTACAGCCTGGTTTGGGTGTCAAAATTAGGCATTAAAATCCGTATTCGTCCAGTTTCGTTCCAAGTGAAAAAAAATCCCGTTTCGGTGATAAAATTCTCTTTGAAAATCGAAATAAGTGTACGATAATGCATGAATTTTGTTACTCCTCACCTACTTGTTCATGACTAACTCTTTACTTCCTATCAGACTGTCCGGTCTGTGCCGCAGGAACGTTTTGTCCATCCCATTCCTGTTGTTTTTCTTCACTTTTCAAGCTTTCGCGCAAGATGAGTTCAAACCCAAACTGGGCCTGATCGACCGTGCTTCGCTCGAAATGATCGCTTACCCCGGCGATAGTACTGCCGATGCCGTTTACCTGTACGATTACGGCAAAGTCACATTCTCCTACGACAACCTCAAAGGCCTGCTCATGACGACCAATATCTGGGTCCGGATCAAGATCCTGAAAGAGTCGGCGCTCGACAGGGCCTCGGTGGCCATTCCGCATTATATGGGTTCCAGCTACAAGGAGCAGGAATGGATCGACGACCTGAAAGGCTACACTTACAACCTCGATAATGACCAGATCGTCCGCACAGAGCTGGAAAAGAAAGCCATCCGTCGCGAGAAAACTTCCGACACCCGGACTACTGTTAAGTTTAACCTTCCCAATGCCAAAAAAGGTTCGATCATCGAATACTCGTACTCGCTCGTTTCACCGTTGACCGTAAGGCATGAGCCTGATATGTGGGCTTTCCAGGGATCGACACCACGCAAATGGAGTGAATACAACATTACCATACCGGGTTTTCTGGACTACAAAATGACGATGGGCGGATACCTGACGCTCGATATCCACAAGCAGCAGCCGGAAAACGTGTCGGTTGGCCACTCGACCTATGACGGGCCCGGAATAGCCTACCGGTTTGTGATCAAAGACGTCCCTGCATTTGTGAATGAACCTTACATTACGACGGCGTCGGACTACATATCCAAAATCAACTTCGAGCTGGCGAGCATTACGATACCCGGAGAGATGAAGAAGAACTTTTCGCAAACCTGGGACAATGTGGAGCGGACGCTCGACGAAGCCCCCTGGTTTGGGGGTGAGCTGCGGAAAAGTAGTTTCCTGAAAGAAGTCCGGGATGAAATCACCGCGAAAACAACCGATCCGGCCGAACGCATGAACCTGGCTTACAAGCATATCCAGAACCACATGAAATGGGACGGCTACTCTGGCTTGTTTTCCGATACCGGTATTAAAAAAGCCTATGACAACCGAAAAGGCAATGCATGCGACATTAACCTGATGCTGACCGTGCTTCTCCGGGAGCTGGACCTGGAATGTAACCCTTTCCTGCTGAGCACGCGCTCGCACGGGTACCTTCACCAGGAGATCCCGATGATCGAGAGTTTCAATTACGTGGTGGCGCATGTTAAGATAGGCGAGAAAACGTATTTCCTGGACGCGTCAGAATCCTACACCAAGGCGGGTATGCTTCCGGAAAGAGCGTTGAATGGTTTTGGAAGGCTGATCCCGAAAAAAGGAGCGGGTAAGTTTCTGGAAATCATTCCGGGCGATTCACAAAGCAAACTGGAAATGATCACTGCCACCGTCTCGCCTGAGGAGGGGACAATGAAGGGTACTTACAGTATTTCCTACGGTGGCTACGAAGCACTCGACTGGCGCTCCGAATATGCGGCCGGAGCCGATAATGCAGTGCATGACGCATTAAAAAAAGAGGTGCCGGAATGGAAAATCCAGAATGTAAGTATCAAAAACAAAACGGAAGACCTCAAAGGCACCGTGAACGTCAGCTGCGATTTTGAGGCGGAGGATGAAAATGCTTCGCCGGGCGTGTTGTACTTCAATCCTATTATGGCTGGCCGTTGGACGAAGAACCCATTTAAATCCAAAGAGCGCATTTATCCGATCGATCTCGGAACGGGCATTTCAGCCTCATTCATCGGTAATTTCACATTGCCCGAGGGGTATGCTTTGGAGGAAATGCCGAAGGCGGAGATTGTGGTGCTGCCCGATAAGGGAGGTAAATTCTCTTACCAGGTGCGGCAGGTGGGCAATATCATCCAGGTCAACACGATGATCCAGGTGAGCCGGACCCGTTTCATGCCCGAAGAATATCCGGATCTGAAAGAGTTTTTCGAGCGTGTTGTGCAGAAGCACGCACAGCAATTGGTGATCAAGAAAAAGAACATTTAATATCCTCCTGTTTTCATGCAAAAATTAAAAATATCGGTCAGGCACGTGATAGCTGTGTGCCTGCTGTTTCCGCTCGGTGTTTCGGGGCAGTCGGATTTTAATGTAGATAAAATCAATCCTGCATTAATAAAGGATGCAAATGCTGTGGTGCGGGTGGATGAACTGATTTGGGAAATCAAATCGCAAGGTGAGGCCATTCAGAAGATCAGGACGGTAGTCACGATTTTGAATGAAACCGGGGAGGAAAAACACGGAGCGCTGTTCGTGCGGTACGACAAGTTCACGAAGATCTCCGATATCAGTGGAACCCTGTACGATGCGGGTGGCAAGCAGGTCAAGAAGCTGCGTAACTCCGATATCGAGGATTACGGCTATGGCTCAGGTGGTGACGATATCAGCGACGCCCGTGTGAAGCTCGCGAATTTCGGGAAGAAGAGCTATGCCTATCCCTACACGATCGAGTACGTATACGAGGCCCGCAAGCGTAACATGATGATGTACCCATGGTGGACGCCCGTGTCGGACGAGAAATCGGCGGTGGAGCTCTCGACTTACAAAATCAAAGCGCCCGCAGGATTTAAATTCAGGTATAAGGAATACAACGACGCCCCCGCGGTGGTGAAGTCGACAGACGCCGATGGGAGCGATCTGTACCAATGGACGCTCAAAGATTATGCCGTCAGAAAGTCGGATGATTTTTACCCTCTGCCCCAGGAAGACCGTGTGCCGCACATGATTGTGGCGCCTTCTGAGTTTGAGGTGCAGGATTATAGGGGCAATTTCAATACCTGGGCAGATTTCGGGAAGTTTTACCATTCGCTGAATGCCGGAAGGGATGTGCTGCCGGCCGGTACACTTGCGGAGATCAAGAATGTGGTGAAAACGGCCAAGTCGGACCGGGAGAAGGCCGAATTGATATATAAATGGATGCAATCGCGCTCGCGCTACGTGAGTATTCAGCTGGGGATCGGCGGCTGGCAGACGATCGACGCTACCACGGTGGCGAATACCGGCTATGGTGACTGCAAGGCCCTGACCAATTTCACGCTTGCTGCATTACGATCGGTTGGTATCCAGGGCTACACCGCATTGATCGCCGCCGGAAAAGATGAGCAAATTAAATCCGACTTTCCGAGTAACCAGTTTAACCACGCCATTGCGTGCGCATTGGTGGATAAGGATACATTATGGCTCGAATGTACAAGCCAGACTACAAAGCCCAATTTTATGGGTTCCTTCACGGGCGGGCGCTACGCATTGCTCGTGACGCCCGACGGCGGTAAGCTCGTGCGTACGCAAGACTATAAATCAGGACAGAACGTGCGGAACAGCCATGCGATGGTGAAGCTCGGCGAGACGGGCGACGGCGTGGTGGACGTGCAGGTGCTGTATACCGGCTTGCAGCACGAGAGCCGCGCGAGTGTGATCAACAGCGGGTCCAAGGAAGAGCAAAAGAAATGGCTTTTGAACCACATTAACCTGCCCAGCCTCGATTTGCAGCGCTTTGAACTGACCCAGGGGCCAGATCCCTCCGTGACGGAAAAGCTGACATTGAATGTGCGCAACTGTGCTACCAAAACGGGTACCCGGCTGTTTGTTAAGCCGAGCCTGCTGAGCCGGCCATTGGAGCTTCCTTCTGTGAGCGAGCGTTCATCGGATTTCTACCTGCCGGTTTCGGAATACAACTTTACCGATCTTGATACTATATCATATGAAGTTCCGGCCAACTATAAATTGGAAACTACATTGCCCGCATTCCAGATTGCTTCCGCATTTGGCAATTATGAACTGAAAACTACCTATGAGAACAACAAGCTCATTTGCGCGAGGAAAGTGGTAATGAACGGCGGACGCTACGGATCGAAGGATTTTGCGGCCTGGGTCGATTTTCTGAAAAAGATCAGAAAGGCGGACAGGGCGCAAGTGGTGTTTGTTGAAAACAAGCTTTGAGGCGATTTTGGAGAGTATGTTAAAATATGTAAGGAATTGATTAAAACATGTGAATATCCGCATGGCAGCATGGATTAATTTTGGACTAAAATTTTAACATAAGCAGGATATGAACAAAGAAGCATGGTCTGGCATTTTCCCAGCGTTGGTGACGCCATTCAAATCAGATGATACGGTTGATT
The DNA here is from genome assembly GCF_031457695.1 of Dyadobacter sp. BE31. Taxonomy (NCBI): domain Bacteria; kingdom Pseudomonadati; phylum Bacteroidota; class Cytophagia; order Cytophagales; family Spirosomataceae; genus Dyadobacter; species Dyadobacter sp. BE31. The sequence goes on along the minus strand of NZ_JAVDXA010000001.1, from coordinate 1,577,362 downwards.
TTGAGCTGTTCGGCAAGAACCTCGAAGCGCAGGTTGAAGCAGGTATTACCGGTGTAATCGTTGGCGGTTCGCTCGGGGAAGCCAGTACGCTCACCCGCGCCGAGAAAATGGAACTGGTGAAATATGCTAAACAGGCACTTCCTGCCGGCCTGCCCGTGGTGTTGGGGATCGCCGAACAATCGACAGCCGAAGCGATAAGCATTGCGAAAGAAGCAGAAAGCATTGGCGCCGACGGTCTGATGATCCTGCCTCCGATGCGTTACAAGGCTGATGATGACGAAACTGTGACCTGGTTTAAGACCATCGCCGAAAGCGTTTCGCTTTCGATCATGATCTATAATAATCCTTACGACTATAAAATCGAGGTGACGCTGCCGATGTTCGAAGAACTTGCCAAAGTTCCGAACATCCACGCGATCAAGGAGTCGACGCGGGACGTGAGCAATGTAACCCGCCTTTTCAATAAATTCGGCGATCGTTTCCGTGTGTTCTGCGGAGTGGACACCCTGATTATGGAAGAAGTAATGCTTGGTGCCGACGGCGTGATCGGTGGCTTGGTGGATGCATTCCCAAAAGAAACCGTTGCGATCTTCAATCTCGTGAAAGCGGGTCAATACAAAGAGGCATTGGCGATCTACCGCTGGTACCTGCCGTTGTTGGAACTGGATATTCATCCGAAACTTGTTCAAAACATCAAACTGGCCGCTGCCAAAATGGGTATCGGTTCGGAATACGTACGTGCGCCACGTCTGCCGCTTCACGGTGCAGAGCGTGAGAAAGTGCTCGCGATCATCGACCAGGCCATTGCCACACAGCCTGAATTGCCCGATTATCTGAATTTGACGGTTGACGTTGCGTAACACAAATCTTCCGGTGCGCTGCACCTACAAATGTCGCGGCGCTCTGCGCCTTGTGATTTTCAGAAGGTGCAGCGCACCGCAAGATTTGTAGCAAAGTTGTTATCCGGATGGTCTCTACCCAGCCAATAACCGTAATATTGACAAAAAAAGCGCCGTATCATCGTTAGATTCGCTGTGCAGGATTGTTACATTTTTGTCAAAACCATTCATTATGAAATTGTCCGATTTAGACCTTATTCTCGAAAAAGCCCAGGAGGCATTCGTTGCGATGAACGCCTATGCATTGCGCCGCCGGGTGGCGTTGATGAATACCATCGCCGATGAGATCGAAGCGCTCGGTCCCGAGCTGATCCAGACGGCCATGGCGGAGTCCAACCTGCCCGAAGCACGTTTGAACGGCGAAAAAGCAAGGACGGTGTTCCAATGGAGAAGCTATGCCGATGCATTGGGAAAAGGATATTCGCTCGACGCGAGCATCGATACCGCTAACCCGCAGCGTGCCGTGCCGAAGCCGGATATCCGCAAAACGAATGTCGGATTAGGCCCTGTGGCCGTATTTGGCGCGAGCAATTTTCCGTTCGCATTTTCAACGGCGGGCGGAGATACGGCCAGTGCTATTGCAGCAGGCTGCCCGGTGGTGGTAAAAGCACACCCCGGCCATCCGAAGACTTCACAGATCATGGCGGATGCCATTAGCCGTGGAGTAGCCAAAAGCGGTTTCCCGGAAGGCACATTTGCCCATATTTTTACGGATACCATCGAGGAAGCGCAGGCATTGGTTGCGCATCCGGTTATCAAGGCGGTCGGTTTCACGGGATCTAACCGTGGCGGGCTTGCATTGGTAGAGGTTGCCAACAAGCGGAAGGAGCCTATTCCGGTATTTGCGGAAATGGGAAGCATTAATCCTGTATTCCTGCTGCCCGGCAAACTGGGCACTGCGGGTGCCGAATTGGCAAAGCAATATGCCGGTTCGCTGACGTTGGGTGTGGGGCAGTTCTGCACTAATCCGGGGCTGCTGATCACAGAAGATAGCCCTGCCGTAGACGGCTTCATCGAAGCATTGAACCAGGAGATCGTGAATATCCTTCCCGCACCGATGCTGAATGCGGGTATTGCCGTTGCCTATCGCGGAAACCGCGAGAAAGTGATTGGTCAGTCGGGCGTGGAGCTGGTGGCGGTAGCTGCTGCGGAGGCGGCCGAAGGGCAGGGTGCGGCTACGGTGGCAACTGTTTCGGGCGTCGACTTCCTGATCAATGACGAACTGCAAACCGAAGTTTTCGGGCCGTTTGCATTGATCGTGAAATGCCGGAATGCGGATGAGATGCTGGCGGTAACCGAAAAATTGCACGGTCAGCTGACGGCAACATTGCTGGCGACAAGCGATGACCTGGCCTCGCACCGCGAGTTGGTAGCTGCCATTCAGAACAAATGCGGGCGCATTATCTTCAACAACTTCCCTACGGGCGTTGAAGTGTGCAAATCGATGCACCATGGCGGGCCATTCCCGTCGTCGAGCAATAGCCAGTTTACTTCGGTAGGCCCGGACGCGATCAAGCGTTTTACCCGCCCGTTGAGCTTCCAGAACTGGCCCGACGAGTTTTTACCAGACGAATTGAAAAACGCCAACCCGCTAGGAATCTGGCGGACGGTGGATAATGAGATAACGAGGGAAAGGCTGTAAGCTTTAGGCTATAAGCTGTAAACTATGAACACAGTTTGCATAGAAAAAATAGTAAGCTTATGGCTTAAAGCTTATAGCCTAAAGCCCCAACCATACCCGGCCTAAAGCATACAGCTTAAAGCCTAAAGCCACATTATGCGTAAAACTTTTTTCTGTATCGACGCCCACACCTGCGGCAATCCTGTACGCGTAGTCGCAGGTGGCGGGCCGCTCCTCGAGGGCAACAGCATGATGGAGCGCAGGCTCCATTTTTTGAGGGAATTCGACTGGATCCGCAAGGGCCTGATGTTCGAGCCCCGCGGTCACGACATGATGAGCGGGAGCATTCTATACCCGCCCATTGACCCGGCCAACGACATCGGCGTACTCTACATCGAAACCAGTGGCTGCCTCCCGATGTGCGGCCACGGGACGATCGGCACCGTTACGATCGCCATTGAAGAGGGCCTGGTAACTCCAAAAGTGCCGGGTAAGCTGCGCCTCGAAACGCCCGCCGGGCTGGTACTGGTGGAATATGTGCAGGAGGGCCGGAAGGTGAAGTCCGTCAAATTGATTAACATTAAGTCATTCCTCGCAGCGGAAAAACTGACCGTGGAATGCCCTGACCTGGGTACATTGACTGTCGACGTTTCGTACGGCGGCAATTTCTACGCCATCGTAGATCCCCAGGAGAATTTCAAAGGCATTGAAAACCACACGGCCGACCAACTCATTAGTTGGAGCCGCGTGTGCCGCCAGCGGATGAACGAGCAATACACATTCGTTCACCCCGAAAACGAGCATATCAAAGGGCTGAGCCACTTCCTCTGGACCGGCGCTCCGTTAGACCCTACTTCCACGGCGCGTAATGCGGTATTCTACGGCGACAAGGCCATCGACCGCTCCCCATGCGGCACGGGTACGTCCGCACGCATGGCGCAGTGGCACGCGAAGGGCAAGCTCAAAAAAGGCGACCGTTTCGTGCATGAAAGCATTATCGGCTCCAAATTCATCGGTACGGTGGAGGAAGAAACGACCATAGGTGACAAACCCGCCATGATCCCCGGCATCGAAGGCTGGGCCGTGATCACCGGCCACAATACCATCTTCATCGACGACGAGGAGGATCCTTATGCATTTGGGTTTCAGGTGATTTAAAGGCTGTAAGCTATAAGCTATAAGCTATAAGCGGGCGGTTGGTGCGGGTTGTAGAGAAATAAAAGAACCGATTTAAACAGCTTAAAGCTTACCGCGTAAAGCTGATAGCAGAATACCAATATTAAAAAAACGATAATAAAACAGCTGTAACATGTAGCCTAAGGCTTATGGCTTACAGCTTATAGCTTTCAGCTTCCAATGAACGTTCAAAAAGGCAGCTCCATCATCATCGGTGGCGGGATTTCGGGTCTGGCTTCGGCCTATTATTTGCTCAAAAGCGGATGGAAAGTGACGTTGCTCGATAAGGGCGATTTGTTTGATAATTGCTCCATCGGCAATGCGGGCATGATCGTGCCGAGCCATTTTATCCCGCTGGCTGCCCCGGGCATGGTTTCGAAGGGTATCAAATGGATGTTCAACAGTCGTAGCCCTTTTTATGTAAAACCGTCCCTCGATTTCTCACTCATTTCGTGGGGTTTGAAATTCATGAAAGCTGCTACCGAGGCTAACGTCGAGCGTGCCGCACCGCATTTGCGGGACTATCATTTGCTGAGTAAGAAACTGTACGAAGATCTCGTTCGTGACGAAAGCCTGGATTTTGGGCTGGAAGAAAAGGGCATATTAATGCTCTATAAATCCGACAAAACCGGCGAAGAGGAAATTCATGTAGGCAAGCAGGGGCAGCAACTCGGCCTGGACATCGATATGCTCAACCGCGAGCAGGTGCAGGCATTGGAACCGGGCATTAAGCTCGACGTGGCCGGCGCAGTGCATTACCGCTGCGACGCGCATTTGTACCCGACTGCATTGGTGAATGGTTTGATCAAAAGCATTACCGCGCTAGGAGCTGAAATTGTCAAAAACGCGGAGGGAACCGGGTTTGATATTCAAAACGGGGAAATCAAAAGAGTAAAAACCGCTGTTAAAACCTACGAAGGCGATTTGGTAGTGATGACCGGCGGCTCGTGGCTGCCGCAATTGGCCAGGCAAGCAGGGTTGTCCATCCCGGTGATGCCAGGCAAAGGTTACTCTTTCATGGAGCCGAATGCGGCGCATCCGATCGTACACCCCGCGTTGCTTCTCGAAGCCCGCGTGGCCGTTACGCCTATGAACGGGCAGGTGCGCTTCGGCGGTACCATGGAGCTTGCGCCGCTGAACAATCAGATCAATATGAACAGGGTGGAGGGGATTGTCAATTCCATCCCGCAGTATTATCCTGAACTCGATGTGGCTGTTCCGCAAAAGGACCGCATCTGGTATGGTTTCCGGCCTTGCTCGCCCGACGGCCTGCCGTATTTGGGTTATTCCAAAAAGCTCAGCAACCTGATTGTCGCCGGCGGGCATGGTATGATGGGCATCAGCCTCGGACCGGGTACCGGGAAAATAGTAGCCGAGTTGGCCGAGCGTGTGAAGCCTTCAGTGGATGTGGCTCTATATGATCCGGAGCGCTATCAGTAAACGGGTCCAAGGGTGCAGCCATACAGGCACTTTGGGGGCCATTTTAGCGCGTGGCGAGGCGGGGATATTGTGAGTAGTCCAAATACTTCGTAGTTTACACAGTTTAAAACCTGACCTAATAACCTATTACCCTTTATGCCACAAGAAAACACCTCTTTCAAGCCCTCACTAGGCCTTGTTGACGCCACGATGCTCGTTGCCGGCAGTATGATCGGATCGGGCATTTTTATTGTCAGCGCCGACATCATGCGCAATACCGGCAGTGTGGGCTGGCTGATGTTCGTGTGGCTCATCACCGGTTTTATGACGCTCACGGCCGCATTAAGCTACGGCGAGCTCAGCGCCATGTTCCCCAAGGCAGGCGGCCAGTATATTTATCTCAAAGAGGCTTACAACCCGCTCATCGGTTTCCTGTACGGTTGGAGCTTTTTCACCGTTATCCAAACCGCCACGATCGCCGCCGTGGCTGTGGCATTCGCGAAATTTACCGCTTATCTCATTCCACAATTCAGTGAAGACCTGGTCGCATTGGACCTCGGTTTTCTTAAAATAACTCCCGCCCAGCTACTGTCCATTGTGGTCATTGTCGTGCTGACGTTTACGAATACACGTGGTGTTAACAGCGGGAAAATCATTCAGACCACCTTTACATTAACCAAGCTTCTCAGCTTACTCGGCCTCATTGTTTTCGGATTAATATTCATGAAACCCGAAGTATGGGCCGCCAACTGGGGCGAAGGCATGTGGGATTTGCACAAACTTGCTCCGGATGGCAGCATTGAGTCGTATACCACCATTGCCGCTTTCGGCGCCATTGCCGCATCTATGGTAGGCTCCATTTTCAGCAGTGATTCGTGGAATAACGTGACATTCATTGCCGGTGAAATCAAGAATCCGCAACGCAATATCGGCCTTAGCCTTGCACTGGGGACCATTATCGTGACGGTCATTTACGTACTCACCAACGTGATGTACACCGGCGTGCTCTCTCTCGAAGAAATCGCGTCGTCCGATAAGGACCGTGTAGCTGTAACCGCATCGCACGTCATTTTCGGCAATTCCGGCACGATCGTGATTGCGGTAATGATCATGATTTCCACATTCGGCTGCGATAACGGACTGATTATGTCAGGCGCTCGTGTGTATTACTCGATGGCGAAAGATGGTCTGTTTTTTCAAAAAGTAGGGCAACTGAACAAGAATGCCGTGCCTGAAATAGGCCTTTGGCTGCAATGCGTGATCGCCTCCTTGTGGGCGCTCAGCGGCAAGTATGGTAACCTGCTGGATATGATTTCCTTTGTGGTGGTGGTGTTTTATATGCTTACCATCATCGGGATATTCATTCTCCGTAAAAAGCGTCCCGACGCTCCACGGCCATACAAGGCATTTGGCTATCCATTCCTGCCCATTATTTACATTATCATGGGTGTGGCATTCTGCGTGTTGCTGATCATCTACAAGCCAGAATACACCTGGCCGGGGCTGATCATTGTATTATTGGGGATTCCCGTTTATTATATGGTTGCCAAAAAAGAAGTGGCAGCTGTGGAGCAAGACTAACATCAACTGAAAGAAATAGTATGCCCCCTGACGGTTCCAACCGTTCAGGGGGCATTTGTTTGTTGATGAAATGCACTGATTACTTTTCCAGCAACTCATCCAGGTTACCAAGCGCCATTGTGAAGCCCTCCTTGAAGCCCATCTGCATGATTTGCTCGATGTCCTCATATTTGTCATATTGAATCACAACAGAAACGGTAGTGCTGCCGTTGGCTTCGGTGAAAGTATTGGTCCAGGTAGAGCGTGCAAAGTCCTTATTGATCTCCCCGTCGGCATCACAAAATGCGTCGATTGCCGAAAAGCTTTTTTTCGCATCGATGGAGAGGTAATCCGCTTTTGACCAATGCTCTTCGCCCTCGGGGCCTACCATAGCGTATAGCCAAGTGCCACCTTCGCGGAAGTCCATTGATTTGGTGCGTGCTTTCCAAGGGCGTGGTGCCCACCATTGATCGAGCAGCTCTTGCTGTGTCCAGGCGGCCCAGACTTTCCCCACCGGGGCGGCAAATTCCCGTTCCACATTGATACGGTTATTCTCCTTGTCTACCGAAAAATTCATTACTAAGCTAGTTTTCATCTGAATTGGAATTTAGGTTGATTAAAAGTTGATCTAATTGATTGAAGCGGTCTTCCCAGTGTTTTTTGAACTGTGTCAACCAGTGGTCGAACTCTTTCATTTTAACCGGATTGAAATAATAATGGATCTCCCTCCCGACCTTGTTCTGCGTGAGCAGCTCGCAATCGACGAGTACCTGAATATGCTTCGAAACCGCCTGCCTGGAAGTATCAAAATGCTCCGCCAAGGCATTAGGCGTCATGGACTGCGCCGCGATCAGCACGAGAATGGCCCTTCTCGTCGGATCCGCAATAGCTTGAAAAATATCTCCTTTCATACACGATCGAAATATGCAACTTGATGGTTGCAAATATATATGCAACTTTTGGGTTGCGCAAATTTTTTGTGAAAATTTTTGACAACGAATCGCTTCGCATGAATAAGTGACATTTAAAGCGTAGCTTCGGTAACCGATTATTTATTTACTCACCTCCTTATGAAACCTTTGTTGAGACTGTCTTTTGTAATTGCCTTGTTGTGTTATGTAGATGCCGCCTTCGGGCAGGAAATAACTGACGTGCGCTGGGTTTCCAGGGATACGACTGTCGGGACTGTTCAGGTGGTGGGTTACTGGAAAAAGGGCGAAAAGAAAAAGTTTCGGGCTTATAAGCTCGATAAAGTTTTTAAAGACGACAGTCTCATTTCCGAAAAGAAGGTATTGGATGCGATCATGCAGTTTGAAGTTACCGATTCTACCGCCAATTCGTATGACCTGGTATTCGCCATGCTGGAAAACAAGCAGATGAAGACCAATAAGGCTATCAGTGAGCTTCCGCTTGAACAATTGGACATACGGGACGAGGATTTGGCATTGCGATATACTACGGACGCCAATGGTATGCTGAAATCCTATACCAATCGCGTCGAGTTGGAAGGCAAGCTCGATCAAATCATGAAGATGGTCAGGCAAAAGCAAATGGACGCATTGAAAGATAAGAGTGAGGGTGAACGAAAACTGATTACTGCTGTCGGGGAAAAAATCGCAAGTGGCAAAGTGTTGTTCAGCACGATGTATGAAACATTTGTGAGCCAGTTCCATAATCTCCATGGCTACGCGACGGGCATTAATGACACGCTGAACTACCGCGAGTCGGTGATACACCCTGCGACTAACAAGCCGATCAGTTTCGATTGTTATCTGTACCTCAGTGCGATCGATACAATGGGCGTAGCGCAGTTCGATATCGAGAAATTTGCAGACATGAAAGATTTTGTCAAAGACTACGCCGCATTTCTTCAAACCACCCGCGAAGTATCCGGGCTGAAAAGGGATAAAAAATTCGAGCAGGAAGCTACCACCGTGGATATGCAAATGGAAACCTACGTCACGATGGTTGTTGATACGGAATCCGGCTGGCCCACATACATGAAGTTGACGCGCGCAATCTCCACCAAAGAGCCGAAAAACAAGGAAACGGATTATCGGTACGAGGTGTGGGAGTTGGACAGTGATTTGGAGGATCGGTAGTCTTGTTTGGTAATTTATTTGGAATTGTTTGTACTGAGCTCTTTACCGGAAGCTAATTTTTGTGCACCTTGGATCACAATCGCACCTTAAAAATTTGATCTATGAAAAGTATGTACAACTTCCTGACGTCGAAGGCATTGATTGCCTCGGTGGTCATCTCTTTTACCATTGCAAGTTGTCAGGAAACTTCCGTTGAAAATCAGTCGTCTGCACCGTCGGCCCCTACCGGCAGCGTGTTGCGGGTAAGCGGCGAAAGTGAGTTTGTGGAAGGGGAATTGCTCATCCAGTTTAAAGAAGGCGCATCGGCCGCTGCCAAACAAAAAGCTTTCGACAAAGTAAAAGGACAACCCGTGGAGAAGATCCTGACGAAAGCGATGGAACGGGCTGGTAGGAAAGAGGGCCTGGCGTTGGTGAAGGTCAATAAAAACGTTTTGGAGGCTGTTGCCGAGCTCAATGGAGCGGAAGGCGTCGAATTCGCCGAACCCAATTATTTGTACCAGCATACTGCCATGTCGACGGACACCTACTTCACAAACGGATCGCTCTGGGGCATGTACGGCCCGTCGACGAGTCCTGCGAGCCCTTACGGCAGCAATGCGGCGGCAGCCTGGGCGGCAGGAAACACCGGCTCAGCGACGGTGTACGTGGGCGTGATCGATGAGGGTATTCAGCTCACGCACCAGGATCTGGCAGGCCAGGTATGGGTTAACCCTGCCGATCCGACAGACGGCATCGATAACGACGGCAACGGACTTGTGGACGATACCAATGGCTGGGATTTTGCGAATAAGGATGGGTCTATCTACGACGGAGGCACCAAAGGCACACTCGACGACCACGGTACCCACGTGTCGGGCACCATCGGTGGTAAAGCCAACGGGCAGGGCGTTGTAGGTGTAAACTGGGATATCAAGCTCATTTCAGCCAAATTCCTCGGCCGCCGCGGCGGCACCACGGCCGATGCCGTGAAGGCTGTCGATTACCTCACGAGTCTGAAAAACCGTGGGATCAATATCGTGGCCAGCAACAACTCCTGGGGTGGCGGAGGCTATTCGCAAGCGCTTTTCGACGCTATCGCCCGCGCCAACAATGCGGGAATCATGTTCATCGCCGCAGCTGGCAACTCAGGAACCAACAACGACGTTACCGCTAGCTACCCATCCAACTACAATCTCCCGAACGTGATTGCCGTTGCTGCCATCGATAAAAACGGCGCCCTTGCCAGCTTCTCGCAATACGGCGCTACCACGGTAGACATCGGCGCGCCAGGCGTAGCCATTAACTCTACGACCGCTTATAACACCTACTCATCCTACAATGGCACTTCTATGGCTACCCCGCACGTGACGGGCGCCGTGGCGCTATACGCATCCACCCACCCGGGCGCGTCCGTCGCGCAGATACGTAACGCTATTCTGTCGAGTGCTGTACCTACGGCTTCGCTGGCTGGCAAGACGGTTACCGGCGGGAGGTTGGATGTGAATGCGGCTTTGAGTAAGTAATTGATTTTATATTGATGGAAGGGGATGGCTTTTGCTGTTCCCTTTTTTGTTGTGACGGGATTGATAGGTCTTCACCTATGTAATTAAATTGTCCAGTTTTCGAGCCTAATTTTATTGATTTTTTGAAGATGTCTGGTATTGTTGGTAACCATCGTCAGTTGATGTCTGACGGCGGTAACGCCAATAAAAAGATCAAAGTCGTCGAGCGGTGTGCCTATTCTTTGTAGCCGGGCCTTTTCTTTGGCAAATAGATCGATGGAATCAAAAATGGGTAATATCTGCACACCGCTCAGAAAGTTATGTAAGGCTCTGAGATTCTGTTCAGGCCGGTCGCTCTTCTCGACGCCAAATTTCAGTTCCGCGAGCGTGATTTCGGAAATATAGCATTGCTCAGGTGCAACTTTCTCGAAACGGCTTTGAAGATTAAACTTGCCTTTCATGAAGTAAATGGCAATGTCAGTATCAATGAGGTATTCGTTCAAAGCGGCTCTATTTGGCGGGTTGAAACTCGGCTGCTGCGAATGTCAGCGATGATCTCTTCGGCAGATTTGTCAGAAACGAATGCACCAAAGGCTTTGCGGAAGGTATTTTTCTTCTTTTTGGCAGACATTTCCTTTGTCTCGCTCAGTTTGGCTATGAGATCTATCTTGTCAGCAGGAGTCAGATTGCCCAAAATGGAGGCATAGGCATCTACAAGGGTGGTATTTCTTTTTTCTGGTTTCATATCAATTAAAATTACAAAAAAATGCCCGCATGTACACTAAGAGGGATACCCCTCAACGACCCGAGGTCGACCTTCATGCACCGCAGGCATTTTCGAAGTCTGGAATGCAAAGATAAATCGTCCGAAAGCGCTAAGTCAACTTGCTTGATAAGTGAAACCGACCGGTTATTCATTCCTATTTTTTTTAAGCGTTTTAGGCTTTGTAATTAGGAATAAGCGGTTTAAGTTTACCCCGTCCAATCCAAGAGTAGAGTTACTGCCGAACATTCCGTTAACAGCCATGAACTGGTTGTGAATGGTATTTCTATCAATGAACGGTGCCGTAACTACCGTAATGGATTACATTCCATTGCTCTACTCTTGGGCTGGACAACGGCAAGTGCGGCACCGTTTTTTGCTGCATTCCATCATCAACCTGATAGCTATGCACACCGATTTTCATCAACAGCGCCGTGATCACGCGGCATTCAAGTTGCTCAAAGATTTCCTGAATGACGATGTTGATCTTGTGGAGTTAGAACATGTTTTGAATGATATGCTTCTGCATTACCTGCGACCTGCACACGAATGGAACATCTCGCGCGAGCATGCGCTGTACGCGATTGACAATAGTGAAATTTTGATGCGGCTGTTGCGGAAAATGCGGGAGTTTGGGATGCGGGAGGAGATGATTTGAAACAAGAATTAACACACTTTTATATTACATGTCAACAATTATACTACCTACTTTTAAGCGCCATCGTTTTTTAGATGAAGCTGGTGATACAACCTTTTATGGTAAGGGTAAGGTGCCCATCGTGGGACAACAGGGTGTGTCGAAGTGCTTTATTTTGGGGATGTTAAAAATTAACGAGCCGCTGGAAAAGGTCAGAGAGAAGATTTTGAGTTTACAGGAGGCTATCGAAAAGGACCCTTATTTTGGTCAAGTGTCCAGTATAGAAAAACGCAAAGCAAAAGGTGGTTTTTATATTCATGCAAAGGAAGATATTCCGGAAATTAGGAGAATGGCATTTCAATTGATTAAGACTATTAATTGTAGATTCGAAGCCATAGTTGCACGAAAAATGTATGTTGTGTACGAGAGAAAGCATAACGGGACCGAAGCAGAATTTTATGCTGACCTACTATCGCATTTACTGAAAAATAAGCTAAATAAATATGATAAGCTAGTTCTGAATATTGCGAAAAGGTCAAAGTGTACTACACATGCGAATCTGCAAAAAGGACTCAATAAATCGGTGGAACGATCAATTATGCGAAATCCGGTCGGAGCTAATGACTGTGAGGTTGTTTTCAATGTGCAAGCGCCGACTTCGGAGCCTATTCTTAATATCGCTGACTATTTTTGCTGGGCAATTCAGAGAGTGTTCGAAAAGGGAGAGACAAGATTTTATGATTTCATCAGCGATAAGATTAGCCAAGTCATCGATGTTTATGACTTTGATAATTTCCGTCAACCGAAAGGTAAATCAGGTGCGCACTATGGTAAACGACGCAAGCTGACAAGTGAAAACCTTGTACAATAAAAAAGCCCGTAGGTGCACTCAGAGGGATACCCCTCAACGGCGTGAGGCCGACCTTCATGCATAACAGGCTGATTCAAAGGTAGCAATATTTGTGTTGAATATAAAAGTTCTTGATTTTTTTTCAACATTATTTATAGTGAAAGCCATATTTGGTTGAAAAATCAAGAATATTTGAATTGACAGATCACATTATTTTTTATTCAACACCACCGTCACCATCCCCCGCCTCGGAATCTTCACCCCGCCCTTCAAGTTCCCAACTTTCGACCGCTTCATATCAACCCCCTTCTCCCCGGTAGTCAGATAAACCTCCGCATTCTTTACTTTTAACCCACCGACCTCCGGCCGCAAAACCCGATCCTCATTCCCATAATTGATAGCCACCAATACCATTTGCTTCTCATTCGCATAAGCCGAAACCATCAGATCCTGCGCTATTTGCTCTTTGCTTAATTTATCGCCCCGCTCGATATTCAGCCGGTGCATTCCCGGCCGGACGAAGCGGCTGTAATGCCCTAATGCCCACAAATTCTTGGTAGCGGTAATCGTGCCATCCACGTACTCGCGTGACGAGGGCGCGAGGGCGATGAGGTAGTAGCGGGTATCAAAATCAGGATTTCCGGGTTCCCAGCTGTTCCAGAGCTGCCAGGCGGCGGCGTTGCCGTATACGAGGTCGTCGTGGATGACTTTGCAGAGGAACAATGCGCAGTCGATGGCGGGAATGGGGCCGGTTTTGCCTTCGCGGTAGCCATCGGCGAGCATGGAGTATTCGGTTTGCCAGAAGGTGACGTCGTATTTGGCGGTGGTGTCGGCCACGTGGCGGCGGATGGCGATGCGGGCGCTGTCGCCTTTATCGGTGAAGTAGCTGTGGCCGCCGATGAGGCGCGGGAGGTTACGGAGGCCGGTTAAGGTCAGCTTGCTTTTGGGGTCGAAGAAGGCTTGCGTTTGTTGGCTAGCGTTACCTGTTTTTCCGTATAGAAAATCGAGTTGCGCGGCTTCGGTGAGGAGGATTTTAGAGGTCGAGCTGGTAGCAGTCAATGCGCTGTCGAGGGATTTGGCTACGTGGGCGATTTCGTCGTTGCGCCACGGGCTGCCTTCCTGCTTGGCACCCTGGCCGGGGGCGTGGTACCAGTCCCATTGCGGCTCGTTCACGGGGCTGATGTAGTTGAAATGCAAACCTTCTTTATCGAAATGCTTCAAAACCGTGGCCAGGAAACGGGCATAGTCGCCGTAATGCTCTGGTTTGAGGTTCGATATGTAGTCTTTGGTTGTTTTATAACCCCGGCCGTTCTTCGTAAACTGCACCGGCGGCGTGTTGGAGAATGCGATCAGGTTTTCGACGCCGTAATCCCTTGCTTTTTTGGTAAACCAAACATACCCAGCCTGTTTCGTCCAGTCATAGGTGCCATCGGGCCTGAGAAAGCACTCCACGCGCTTGCGGAAATCGGTAATGCCGCTGCTGTCGCCCTGCTCGGCTGTACCACCGCCGATGTTGAAGCGCCAGGCCGAAAGTCCGATGCCTTTGGGACTACCGTTAGCATCGAATTCCTTACTGAAAAGCCATTCGGCCATTTGCTCGCGGTTTTGGGTGGGCCAATTCCTGGCAATGCCCTCGGTGAACCAAGCCCCGGCAGCACCGAAGTTGTCGATTTTTTGGGCCTTGTTTCTGATGTCTATTTTAATGACCAGCTCTTTGGGTTTTTGAGCGTAGCCAATAACTGTGGTAAGTATTGAAAAGGTAGTGAACAGCAGTTTTTTCATGGTTAACATTTAAAATACATTGAAACCCATTGCAAGGAGGATAAGCACGACGATCCAGCCCGCCGCTTGAAGCAATACGGGATGTTTATATTTTCTCATTAATCGCTGTTTACGGCTAGCTACAAGCAGAATGGCCAGGGCAATGGGAAGCACGAAGCCATTTAACGTGCCCACAAATACGAGTACTTTCACCGGCCGACCTGCCAGCAGGAAAATGATGGTAGAAATGAGGATAAACACAATGGTCACGTACGAATGGTACCGCTCGATCAAAGGATGAAATGTTCGAAGAAACGAAATGGAGGTGTAAGCGGCGCCCACCACCGAAGTAATGGCAGCCGCCCATATCATAAGCCCGAAAAGTTGCCTGCCGAATGCTCCTGCTGCATTTTCAAAGACCGAGGCGGCGGGATTGTCCGGGTTAATGCTTGCGCCGGTGAGGATAATGCCGAGCGTAGCCAGAAACAGCAAATAGCGGATCAATGCGGTGATAAGAATTCCGGTGGACGCCCCGCGATTCACTTCTTTCAGGGCGCTTTCGCCTTGCATACCCGAGTCGAGCAGGCGGTGCGCCCCTGCGAAGGAGATGTACCCGCCCACGGTGCCCCCTACGAGCGTGAGGGTGGCGATAGGGTCGAATTTTTCGGGGAAAAAGGTGTGCTGGATGGCGCTGCTCAATGGCGGATGCGAGGTGAATGCGACATAGAGAATGAGCGCTATCATGACAAAACCGAGGACTTTGGCGAAGACGTCCATGGCTTTGCCGGCCTCCTTGAACAGGAAAATGCCGATGGCTATGGCAGCGCTTAGGATGGCGCCGGTTTGCACGCTGACGCCGGTCATGGCCTCAATGCCGAGGCCGGCACCGGCTACGTTGCCGATATTAAAGGCCAACCCGCCAGCCACGATGAGAAATGCAAGAAGGTAGCCAAGACCAGGGAAAAGCTCGTTCGCGAGGTCCTGGGCCCGTTTACCCGAGACGGTGATGATCTGCCAGATATTGAACTGGACGGCGAGGTCGATCAATATCGATAGCAGAATGATAAAGCCGAAGCTGGTCGCCAGCTTTTCGGTGAAGACGGTCGTCTGCGTCAGGAAGCCCGGGCCAACCGCGGAAGTGGCCATCAGGAACGCGGCGCCTAGCAGGGCGTTTTTGTTTTTTGACATATTGTTTTTGCCACGGATTACACGAATTCACACGAAGTTTACATTCGTGCATATTCGTGTCTTCGTGGCATATTAAAGTTATACACCATACGCCCCGCCCCCGGGAGTCTCGATAGTCAAAACATCTCCCGCATTCACTTTCAGACTACAAATCCCAGGTAACTGACTAGATAAGCCATTTGATAACAACGTATGCCGCCCACAAAGCCCATCGCCACCACCAGCCATTCCATAAGGTGCATACCGCCGGTGCTGGCCCAGCAGAGTAACCTGCAACGGCGCCAGGAATTCCAGTTTCCGCACGATGCCATCCCCGCCGCGCCAGCACCCCGCGCCGCCGGAACCACGACGAACGCCGAATTCCAGCAGCCGCACCGGGTACTTCCGTTCCAGTTGCTCGGGATCGGTAATGCGCGTATTGGTCATATGCTGGTGCACCGCCGAGCGGCCATGGAACCCGTCGCCCGCGCCTACGCCGCCACCGATGGTTTCATAATAGCCAAACTGCTCGTTGCCGAATAGGAAATTGTTCATCGTGCCCTGGCTGCAAGCGGCTAGCCCGAATGCTTTCAGCAAAGTATCTACCAGCCGCTGGCTAACTTCCGTATTCCCGCCAACCACCGCAGGGCATTGCCAGGGATCGTCGGAAAACTGAGGATGCAGGAAGCTGTTTTCAGGTAGTTTGATCTCCACATCCTGCATTAAGCCATCATTCAAAGGAATTTCCTTATTTACCAAAAGCCTTAGTACATACAGAATGGCACTGTACAAAATGGAGATATTGGCGTTCAGATTATTCGGGTGCACGTCCGAAGTGCCCACAAAATCAAAGATTTGCTTATGATCGGCTACGCTGATTTTTACAGCTATCCGATGATTATCGTCCAGCAGTTCTGAGGCTTCAAAAGCCTGCCCCTGCAACGGTTGTAGTGCATTCCGAAGCTGCGAAACGGCCGTTTGTTTCAGCATTCCCATATATTTCCGAACCGTTTCCAAGCCGTGGTTTTCGACCAGTTTCAATAGCTGTGCGCTGCCCTTTTTCAATGCCGACAATGCAGCAATAATATCGGCCTCATTGGAAAGAAATGACCGGGTAGGATAAGGCCCGCTCGTGAATAGCTCCCGCAATGCCTCCCACTGAAACTCACCCGCCTTCACCAAATACTGCGGCATGATCACCACGCCTTCTTCGGCCAGACAAGTTGCGTCCGGCGGCATCGAACCCGGTGTTTTTCCGCCCACTTCGGCATGATGTGCGCGGTTGATCACATAGCCTACGCAAGTTTCATCCTCTGTGAACACCCCGGCTATCAAAGTAATGTCCGGCAAATGCGACCCGCCGTATTGCGGATGATTGGTAATCACCACATCGCCGGGCCCGATGGCGATGGCCTCGCGCACCAGGCGCCCGCATATGCCCATGCTACCCAGGTGCACGGGGATGTGCTGTGCGTTCACGAGGAGTTCGCCGTCGGCGTCGAGCAATGCGCAGGAGAAGTCGAGGCGTTCTTTCACATTCACGGAAAATGCCGTCCGCTGCAATTGAACGCCCATTTCATCGGCAACGGCCTTGAAACGGTTGGTGAAAAGTTGCAATGCTACTTCTTCGCTTTGTTTTTCTGCGCGTGTTTGCGCCACTTCCGTTTTCCAGGCAACAGCATCCAGGCCGTGCTGGATCACCAGTTTCCATCCCTCGGGCAAATAGGTTGTGGAAGTATTGTTGAGCAGAATGGAAGGGCCGTCCAGCTGATCGCCGGGTTGGAGATTATCCCATTCAAAAACGGTGATTTCAGGTCGTTTTAAATCAGTTAAAAATGGCTTGCTGTTACCTAAATACTGTGCTTTGGGGCCATTTTCAATGAGCTGCAATGGATTAATGCCGGGTCCGCGCTCCTGCACTTTTAGCTTAATACTTTCCAACTCCACTATCGCATTGGCAGGGTAGTAACCGAATTGCGTGCGATAGGTTTCTTCAAAAACAGCAAGCGTAGTATCGCCGGAATAGGGTATTTCAACCGTGTTTTCCTGGCCGGCAAAACGAAGGTAAACATGGTAAAATACAATTTCAAAAGCCTCAATACCCTGATTTTGTAAAATTCCGGCCGCTTGATTTCCAAGAACACCCTGCCATTCTGTAACGTTTTGGGCAGCTTCGGTCCAGGGCAGGAGAATCTGTTTGGAGACAATCGTGCTGATCAGCGCCTCACCAATGCCCGCTGCGCTGAAAAGTCCGCCATCGTAGGGTAGCAGCACGGTGTTCATCCCCAATAGCTCGGCGAGCTGGCATGCGTGCAAACCTCCTGCGCCGCCAAAAGTGACGAGCGCAAATGCATTAGGGTTAATGCCTTTTTCGACCGAAATTTTCCGGATGGCGTCGGCCATTTTCTCGTTGGCAATGCGTTCGAGGCCGATGAGGATTTCCTGGTGGCTCAGCAAGTTACCGGTTTGCGATTGAATGTAGGCCCGGAGCTCTTCCAGCCTCGCAATAGCGGCTTCGGCATTAATAGGAATGCTGAATTTCGAAGTTTCCAGCTTGCCGAGGAGCAGATTCATGTCCGTTACTGTCAACGGCCCGCCGGCTCCGTAGCAAGCCGGGCCGGGCGACGCCCCTGCGCTTTCCGGACCCACTTGAAGCGAAAAACCATCAAACCAGCAAACAGAGCCACCGCCCGCAGCCACAGTTTCAATGGCCAGCGTAGGGTTGTGGAATTCGATGCCGTCGATTTCGGTAATGTATTTTAATTCCGGTTGGCCGTCGATCAGCGCGGTGTCGGTGCTGGTACCGCCCATATCGAAGGTAATAGCCTTCGAAAAACCCATCTTTTGAGCGAAATTGGTGGCGGCTACCATTCCGCCGGCCGGACCGCTCAATAGGCTATCCTTTGCACGGAACCCGCCCACTTCGGAAAGACTGCCGGTGCTGGTCATCACTTGCAGACTGCCGCCGGTTAACGCGGCACGAATATTGGTCAGGTATTGGTCCAGGATCGGATCGAGGTAGGCATTCACTACTGCGGTTTGGGTTCTTCGCAAGTAATGCGAAAACGGAAACAGATCCGACGACGCGGAAATGTATTTTGCACCAATATTCCGGAACCACGTTGCAAGCTGCGATTCATGTTCCGGATTTTGATAAGAATGCAGGAGCGAAAGAGCAACTGACTTGTAATCAGTAGGTCTTTGTTTTGTGTTAAAATCAGCCAAATCCAATGCCTGAATCACATTCCCGACCGCGTCGAGCCGCTCATCCACTTCCAGTATTTCGCTGTAAAGTAATTTCGGCTCAGGGATATTGAGTTGAAAAAGAGATGGCCGTTGCTGATTGCCGATGTAAAGCAGATCTTTAAATCCCTTCGTAACAACCAACAGCGTTTTGGCCCCTTTCCGTTCGAGCAGTGCATTGGTACCCCGGGTGGTTCCTAGTCGCATGGCAATTGGCGGAAGTGGTTGATCGAGTGGTGTTTGTGTGAGCAGGCGCGCTGCGAGAATGGGCGCTTCTTCGCCGGTGGTTATTTCAAAATCGGCAGGCTGCGTAAATGAGAGATCGTCTGCTAATGTAATCGTTTGCCGCTGCCGGTCGATTTGTACAACGCGGCTTGGCGTATCGTTGCCGTGCAGTTTGAATGTATAATTTTTGAAAAGATCGCCGTCGTATGGCCATGCGGCTTCGAAACGGTAGGTATTCTGGCTGAGTTTTTCAGTGATGCGGCCGCGGAGGCAACTCGAACTGAGCACTTTGATGCGTGTTTTCTTTCCGGCGGGATCGATGCCCAGGCAATCGGTAAAGGTACCGCCGGTGTCGATCCAGATTTGCCAGCCGGTTGATGGGGTGTTTTTCAAAATGATGGTTTAGAATAGATAAATCCGTTTCCAATTTAGCCAATTCAAGGCATAGTGTGCGGATTTAAACGGTTATTAAATGGTCGGGGAGGTAGTTGGACGCCGGTCCGGTAGGAGGAGGCTCCGATGAGCCGCGACGAAGTTGTCGTATTATGTGCTATAAACAGGAGGCTCCGATGGAGCCGTGAAAATGGGTTCTATTGTGCTATAAACAGGCGGCCATTCTATGGCCTTGCGGTTCGCAGTTATGTGAACAAGCCCCACATGGCAGTAACGTGACCGCAGAGCGGTCCCCTATTTGTAGGAATGAAATGCATCACACACCGCCCGGCCCAAGCGGGGCCTCCTGACAATCCTTGACTATTCCTGACAACACATGACCATTCCTGACAATCCCTGACCATTCCTGACAACACATGACCCCTAAATATCCCTAAACCCCTTCTGATATTCCCCCGGCGACATGCCTGTCGTCTTTTTAAACACCCGGTTGAAATTCGTCACGTGGTCGAAGCCGGTCTGGTAGCAGATATCCGAGAAGCTGTCGAATTTCCCGGAAAGAATGATTTTGCAGGCCTCGTTGATCCGTACTTCGTTCAGGAAACTGACGAAGGTTTTGTCGGTATGCTTCTTGAAATACCGGCAGAATGCCTGCGGCGTGAGGTTGGCGATTTCGGAGATTTCGGCGAGGGAAATGTGGCGTTTGTAGTTGGTGACGAGGTATTGGAAAATGCGGTCCATGCGGATACCCTCGACTTCCGAAATGACCTGCTCGCTGTTGCTCGTTGCGAGCGGTTTCAGGTCGCGGGTAGTGGAGAATTGGTAGAGGAGCTTAATAAATGCGGCCACCCGCTGGCTTTCTTTGTGATGAATGATCTCTGAAATGATCTTCTGTACAGCCTCCCGCGCTTCTTCCGGGATTTGAAAGCCATTGTGTACGCCGTGGACGAACTTCCGGATATTGGCCATTTCCGGCAGGCTCAGGATATTTTGGGATAAATAATTGGGATCGAAAAAGATGGAAACGGAGTGGATCTGCCTGGGCTCATCGGGATTGAAATAGGACTCGTCGTTCTTGAAGATGTGTGATTGGTTGGCCCCGATAATGTAAATGTCGCCCGATTCGAACCGCTGCATGTAATTCCCCGCGACCAGGATTCCCGAACCTTCCACCACCCATTCGATCTGTACCTCGCGGTGGCGGTGCAAATGCGGGTAGTAATGCGGCAGCTTTTCCTCCTGAACAACAATTGTACTTTCGCGGGAAACGGGTATGGTGAATTGTACGACTTTCATAATATTAAATATACGCAGGAAGGTTGGTTAATGCTTCATGACGGACGATCTTTTCAATTGCGCTTTTGTATTTTTTGAGTACCATGGATGTGCGTGTGACACCCCGCCGACGTTCTATTCGTTGGTACATGCCTACGGCATTCATATGTCGCACCCGGTACGTTTTTGCGCGCGGCAACAATAACAATAGGAGGCAAAGAGGTAGAAATAATCAAATTTTATGAAACTAAATGGCGCCTCGATAGCTCCGTTATCAGTGAATCCTGGGCGCGACCAATCTGCGCGCCCAGGATGAGTAGTAAGAAAATGAATGGCCTCATTATCTCAGCATAACCTTCTGCGGCATGCCGAAAAGCATCTCGCCTACACCCGAGGTCTTCACACCTATACGCGCATAAATGTACTCGCGTGATGCAAGGTTAGCCGGAATGTTGGCTGTAAGCGTAATCGGTTTCGACAAGTCGGTAATATTCGCCGCCACTTCCTGTGCATTGCCGACATTGTTGCCGGGGTCTACGATTGTGGTGGTACCAATGTAAAGATTCACCCTTTCGATGGTACGGCCTGCTGTGACCTGCTGCACATTGAATGTCGCCGAAACCTTGCCTTCCCCTTTGGAATACACATCATTTTTGAGAATAAAGAAAGGATTAACCGGCACATCGATCTCCTTGGAACCGCGCAATTCCACATCGATGGAATCGGTATTGTCTACCCACGGGCCATTGCCGCGGAGCCTTACGAGTTTGTAATTGCCGTCGAACAGCGAGGCCGAAAATGTGCCGTCCTGGGCAACCATCACAGGTATTTTGGTAAAGAGCTGGTAGCCGTGCTGCCACAGTTCGAGCTGGACGCCGTTGGAGCGAAGACCGATCGGCTGCCCCTCAAAAACTACTTTTCCTTTCAAAACCGATTCAGGTTCGGTGCGGTTATCTTTTTCGCATCCCGAAAGGGCGGTCACCAATGCCAGCAGCAGCGCGGGAATGCTATGTATGATTCTTGATTTCATTGCTTTTTGGATTAATGGAATGGATTGCGGACGATTTTCGGATTGTTGTCGATCGCGTTCTGCGGGATGAACGAGTAGTAGTTCGCGATCTGGAAGAATCGCGGGGCTCGAAAACGCGGCGCTACCAGCTTGTCGAAGACATATTTGCCATGGGTAGCGTGGCCCGGGCGTACGACACGGTAGGGGTAGAGCGCATAAATCATCGCGTCGGGGTTGGCGGAGTTGCCATTCCAAACTTCATGGGCGGTACGCCAGCGCATCAGGTCCCACACGCGGTGATCTTCAAACGCCAGCTCGACACGACGTTCGTTTTGCAGTTTTTCGAGATTAATCGTTTTGAGACTATTGGCAGGGAAGCCGGCACGTTCGCGCAATGTATTGGTGTATTTCAATGCATCGGCGGTTTGTCCCAGTTCCAGTGCGGCTTCGGCTGCGTTCAAGTAAATTTCGCCTAGCCGGAATCTCACCCACCACATATCACTGCGGATGCCGCGCGTGCTCGACATGGCGGTTTGATCCACAAACTTACGCAGGTAAAAACCAGTGTTAGAAACCTCCGTTTGTGAACGCTGCGGGCCGGAAGCTCCGGTGAGCAGGCCGCCATCCTCGTAGGTCGAGCCCAGCACATTGGATTCGACGGTCTTGAATGCATTGGCTGCACTGTCCCAAACTTTTACACCGGCCTGGATTTGTACCTCTGTCCCGCGGAATGATGTGCCGGGATAGATAATGGTGCCATACAGCCGCGCGTCCTTGTTGGCGAAAATATCCTGCAATTTGTCGTAATACACGTAATCGGTATTGGCGGCGTTGCGGTTTTTCAGTTCGCCGGAAGTCCCGTCGAGGTATTCGTAATCTTCCACGAGGTTCAGCGACGGCGTGATGGACGACGACGAGAGGTTATCCTCGCGTACATTGCGCGCGATGTTGTCGTAGGTAAAGCCGTGCCGCTTGTCTTTGCTCACCAGGAAGTCCTGCGCCCAGATCACCTCCCGGTTGGCGCTTTTCTTGGTGATGGCTTCATAAAAATTCGCGCCTTTGTCGGGATTGGCTTTGTAGAGCTCAAAACTGCCGCTGTTGATAATTTCTGCCGATGCCGCCAGCGATTTGGCGTAGTAATCTTTAGCACGGGAAGCCGGAATGCCCACTTCGCCGCCCGGTGTCGAAATCGGCGAAGCCATCAGGTTGTTGTATTTTGCGATGGACGCCGCGTAAAGCATTGCACGGCTTTTTACCGCCAATGCCGTAAACTTGTTAGCCCGCGTATTGCTGGTGCCGTTGCCGAGCTGATCTTTCACCGCATCGAGCTCCGAGGCGATGAAATCGTACACTTCTTCCTCCTTGTTGCGCGGATTTTGAAGAGGCGACGGGTCCCCGCTGAAATCGTAAATGAGCTGTTTGGTGATCAGCGGAACACCTCCCATTCGTTTCACGTGCTCGAAATACACATAGGCCCGCAGGAAACGCAGCTCCGCGCTAAACTGGGCCTTTTGCGCATCCGAGAGCTTAACGGCGTGGGTTTCGATGCTTTCCAATGCGAGGTTAATGTCGCGGATCAAGCCATAATCCCATAGTGTCCAGCGGGTAGTGGGATAGTTGATGATGTTGTTACGCCCGTCGTCGTTGTTGGACCACATGGCTTCATCGTAAGCGGCAAATTCGGCCCAGCCGGTTGTCAGCGACGTGTGAGCAGGCAGGCGATCGTAATAGTTGGCCAAGAGCCCGGTGATCATCTTCGGATCGTTCCAGACCTGTTCTTCGAGAATGATATTCTGCGGCTTGCGTTCGAGCCAGTCGTTGCAGCCAGCGAAAACGAGCATGGAGGCAGCGACAAATATTTTTAGTGATAGTTTTTTCATAACCAGTTTTTAGAAAGTGAGGTTAAAACCTGCATTGAACAAGCGCTGCTGTGGATAAACCAATGCATTACCCGATGAAATCTCCGGATCGATCTCGTACTTCTTCACATTGTCGATCGAGAACAGGTTGGAGGCATTCACGTAAATGCGCAGTGCGGAGAGGCCTAGTTTTTTCGAGATTTTCTGATCGAAAGAATAGCCAAGCTCAATGTTGCGGAGGCGGATGTAACGCACATTGGTGATCCAGAAATCGCTTCCCCTGAAATTCACGTGGCTAGTATTGTCCTTGCGGATTGCCGGATAAGTGCCGGGGATCCATTTGCTGTTCGGATCGAACGGATCTTCGCGGTGCCAACGGTCTTCGAGCATGAAATGCGGCGAGGTACCGTTGTTCTGGTAAGGGATCTTTAACTCCCAGTTGCGCTGGAAGCTTTGCAGCGAAGCACCTGCGAAATCGAAGAATAGCGAGAAGCCTTTGTAAGCCACACTTCCATTAAATGCAAAGCTCAGATACGGGTTGGCTCCTTCTGCGTAACCGATTGGCCGTTGGTCGAGCTCGTTGATAATGCCATCGCCGTTCACATCTTTGTAAATGAAGTCGCCGGGCAGGTGCGAGCGGTTGCCCTGGCCGTCGTTGTCGATTTTGTAGCTTTCAATCTCCTCCATCGACTGGAACTGGCCGATTACCTGGTAACCCCAGTTAATGTTGCCCCAGCGATCTACGAACGAGGCACGGTACTCGTTGAAGGAATTACCAAAACGCGGTTTATAGAAATCCAGGTCGCGTCGGCGCGATAATGTCGCATTGGCACTCAAAGTATAATCAACCTGCCCCACCGAACTTTTGTAGGTCAAAACCCCTTCCAGACCGCGGTGCGTATCGGAGTTCAGGTTTTCGTTCGGCAGCGAGTAACCTACTTCGGAAGGCAGGAGTACGTCGTAACGGGCCGCAGGCAATCCTTCGCGCTTTCTTTCGAAAACATCAAACTGGCCGGTCAGCTTTCCATCCATTAAACCAAAATCCAGACCGATGTTGGTCGTAATGTTGGTGATCCACGAAAGCGTGGTAATCGGCAAACCTCTCGGGCGAACGCCAATGGTGTAGTTGCCGTCGAAAATAGCACTGCCTTGCAAAAAGTTGTAGCCCGGCAGGTAGCTGAATGGCGCCACCACAAAGTCGTTGTTGCTCAGGCGGTCGGCACCGGTGCGGCCGTAAGAGGCACGAAGTTTGAGGCTGCTGAATACATTTTCAAGCTTGCCTTTGAAGAAATTCTCTTCCGAAATACGCCATCCCGCCGAAACGCCGGGGAAGAAACCGTACCGCTTGCCGGGCGCGTACAGGAATGAGCCGTCATAGCGGCCTACGAGTTCGAGCAGGTATTTTTGCTTGAAATCATAATTGATCCTACCCACATAACCGGCCCGCGCTTCGGTGCTCCACTCGTCGATGAGCAAATCCTGGTTGGCGAACGACATCAGCGGGATGTAGTTGTTCGGCGGAACGGTGTGTACCACCAGGTAAGTATTCACATTATCGGAGCGCTCGTAAGCGGCCACGGCGGAAATATCGTGGTTGCCGAATGCCTTGGCATAGCTCAGCTGGAACTGTGCAAACCGGTCGACGATATTGCGTTTCCGGCGTTCGCGCCAGGGGTTCTGGTTACCGCCGCCGGGTACTACGTTATAGGAGTCGTTCTTGGCGTCGTAAGTGTAGGCGTCGTAGGTATATTCAAATCCGTCGAAATCGAAGTTGGTGAAGGCATAGGAATAAGTCCCTTTCGCTTTCAGGCCGAATTTGAAATCATATTCGGCATAAAAGTTGCCCTTCACATTCCGCCAGACCTCGTCGATATAGCCGGTTACGTCCTTTTTATAGGTAGCCGGATTCACGTTCACGTTGTGGGTCTGGTTGATGTATTTCGGATTGTCGTTCGCATAGGGACGTTCCGTGGGCCACATGGTGAAAATACTGAGGAACGGGTTGAAATAATCATCCAAACCCGGCACACCCACCTGGAACCGGTTTTCGATCCGGCCGCTGATCTGCGTTCCCACTTTCAAACCTTTCGTGAGGCTGGCTTCCACATTAGCCTGAATGTTAGTCCGTTTGAAGTTGTAGTCGCGGATCAATGCGTCCTGATTCAGGTGACTGATCGACAAGAAGTAGTTCATTTTGTCGCTGCCGCCCTGCACACTCGCATTACCGAAGTACTGGGGCACATTCGGGCGCATCACCATATCGTAATAATCGAAGCTCTGATAGCCCTTTTCGGTACCGACGCGCCATTTTTCCAGTTCAGCCGGCGTAATGGACGGCGTGCGACCCTGGTTCACATCCGACTCCACGAGCCCGCGCATGTGCTGGTAGGCATTGGCGGGCTTAGGATAGCGCGTGAAGTTCTGCAAACCATAGTAGCCCGACAGGCTGATCTTCGTCCCATCACCCGCCTTACCTCTTTTGGTGGTTACCAAAACCACCCCGTTGGCAGCCCGCAGACCATATACCGCCGCGGAAGCGTCTTTCAGGATCGAAACGCTTTCAATATCGTTCTGGCCCAGGTTGTTGAAACTGTTCGCGTCGGATGGTACACCGTCAATTACGAAAAGCGGCGTACCCATATTCCGGATTTGAATGGTGGTGGCAGCACCGGGGCGGGCGTCGGCCTTGCGGGCGGTGATACCCTGCACACGGCCCACCAATGCATCGGAAGTTCCGATAGACGGTGTACGGATCAGGTCCTTGGCCTGAATGTTGCTTACCGCGCCGGTTACCGCTGCCGAGGATTGTGTGCCATAACCCACCACAACCACTTCCGTGAGCTCCTCGCTGCTGGGCAGCAAAGTTACCTGGATGTTGGACTGGTTGCCGATCGCGACCTCCTGGGACGAGTAGCCGATGAATGAGAATGAGAGCGTCGTGGCTGTTTCCGCTACGTTCAGGGAGAAAGTACCGTCGGCACCCGTAATGCTTCCGGTGGTGGTGCCTTTCACGACGACGCTTACGCCGGGAAGCGGGCTGTTCTTTTCGTCGACGACCTTTCCGTTGATCGTTTTGTCGACCGGTTTCCGGTAAGTGACGGTCGGCTCGATGCGGAGTTTTTCCGACCAACCCTGCTGGGGCGACAGGCATCCTGCCGCCAAAAGGGCAAAAAGAGGCCTGCGAAGCCCCAGCAAGGGGTTTCGTCTGTTTGAGTTGTTCATTGTTAACCTGAGTTAGATGTGAGTAGTTATTACAGCATTGTCTTTTTATTGACCTTTATTATTATTTATTAATAAAAATTATTAAATAAATACTATTTAAAAAATGGTAAAAAAATAGCTCTCCGGTGGATCCTGACGATCCATCGCATATTTTGTGTTTTAAAATCAACCATCCAGATTCGCAAAGGCATTTTTAATGCCTTGCGAATCTGAACGTTGATAACTATACGCTAAACTTGAATTGCTTTTGAAACCATAGGCTAAGCGCAGTTTAGAATTATAACCCTTTGTCCTTTACAACTTTCATGACCCCGGTCATCAGACGCCAGTGGCCAGGGAACGTACATACATACGGATAGTCTCCAACCTGATCCGGTACTACAAACTTCAAGCGGTAAGTCTGGCCGGGGTTTACGAGCGGTGTCGCGGCCAAAACCTGAGGGATATTAGGTACATAATTCTTTTCTGCGCCGTCTTTGGCGGTGATCATTTTGTCGGCAGCAGCGCCGATGATCTCGGTAGACTTGGGACGTCCTACCACTATGTTGTGCTGCATCGCATCCGGGTTTTCGAACACGATTTCAACCGTTTTGCCAGCCACCGCAGTGAATTCGGTGACAGTAAACTTCATTTCTTCACGAATAGCCTTGATCGTCACAACCTGGACATTCGGGTCGGAAGCAACCTCTTCTTTGATGCCGTAAGATTCCAGCAATGTAGTGTAACGGCCGCTCAAATCGTCAGGAATCGTACTTTTCACGCTTGCCAACAGTTTTTTGCCTTCGTCGTTAGCCGTTTCCTGACGTTTAGGGTTCCATGCTCCGAGAATACCTTTCACGATCGCATTGCGGCCCTGTGCATCGAGTGATTGCGAGGTCTGGATGAGTTTCAGTACATCGTCACCGCTGGCATAAGAAGTATAGCCGCGTACGGTACGCTCCAATGCGAAGTCGGAGAGGCGATCCAGGCGACGCACTTCGAACGACTTGCTCATCGTGTTGTTTTTGTTCTCATCTTTTTCAGGAACCACATTATCCACATCCACGGTAGCTGTTACATTCACTTTACCCGCTTCGTCGGAACTAAAACCGAATGCGGTTTTCCAGGGGCCGTTGTTACCTTCCACGAGCTTCACCGTTTCGCCCGGCGCGATGCCGTTGGTCAGCTGGCGGCTGATGTAGTTGGTATTCAAAGAACGGCTGCGGATACCCACATTCACCGTCGGCACTTGCTCCTTGGTAACAGGTACTGATCCGATGTTGGTTATCTCGATCACCACGCGGGCATATTCACGTACGTAAGGCGTTTTCGGCTCGATGGTAATGTTAGTTACTGCGAGGTCTGCTGCACCCTGCACGGTCACTTTACTTGCGCCGTGCCCTTCGTGGTTCATTGCCGAGTGATCTGCGTGGCTGGCAGCGGCTGTTTGCTGGGTAGCCCCCGCTGAACCAGCTTTCGCAACACGTTGAGCAATGTATTTCGTACGCAATGCCCCGTCATGCGAGTTCAGGATGGCGGCAAATGCATCCGGCATCCAGCGGTCTTCTGCATTGGAATAGGTATCCAGCAACGTAAGTACTGCCGTTTCGATCTGCGGGGTCAATGGAATCTCAGAGAATGCGAGGAGCGTGTTCAGGACTACCAATGGCTCTTTGTCGTGCAATGCATCGGCGGTAAGCAACACTTCGCCCGTTGCGGCGGTGCGTGGGAGCACTTTCACAGCCGTTTTGCGTACGTCGTTGGATGGGTGTTTCAATGCTTCCACTACCACCGGCAATACTTGCGGGTCGGAGATGGCATTCAGGCCTTCCAATGTCCACAATGCGTGGATTGCAGCCGTATTCAGGCCGATTTCGTCAACCGATTTGTCTTTAACGAGTTCAACCAGTTTGGCTACCACATCTTTGTTGCCGCGTTCTACCAAAAGGCGTTGCGCGTGCTGGCGCCAGAACATGTTGTTGTTTTTCAAAGTCGCCACGAGCTCTTCCGGACGCGATTTGCTCAATGCAATCGGGGTGTACTTCGGCGCATTCTTCCAACCGATGCGGTAGAGGCGGCCGTGGGTGAAATCGCGCAGAGGCGTTTCGTAAGCGTTACCTTTTCCGTTTTCGGAGCCCTTAGGTGTAGGGTTGTGCTGGATAATGTAGCTGTACCAGTCGGCTACCCACACGGCGCCATCCGGACCAACTTCTGCAAATACGGGAGCAACCCATTCGTCGGCACCTGCGAGGAGGTTGAAGCCGAGCTGATCCTCATAATCCGTGCCTTTTTTCACCATTATGTTCTGGTGCAGAATGTGGCCGGTAGGCTCGGAAACGAATGCGACTTTGTTCCAGTATTGTTTCGGATAAGCGCGGGCGGTGTAGAAGTTGTGGCCTGCTGCGGCAGTGAATCCACCGAAAACGTCGACCTGGCGCACTTTCGGCGTGATAGGTTGCATGTCCTTGTGGGTATCGGTGCTGCGGCTGCCGTTATCCACTTTGCTTTGGCCGAAATAGCGGTTAGGAATGGCGCTGTACCAGCCGTGCGAGTTGTTGGCAGTAGAACCGAACAAATCGCCAGCCTCATTGAAGCCCAATCCCCAGGTGTTATTCGAAGTTTTAGCCACGATTTCCATGTCCGAGCCATCCGGCTTGAAACGGAACAATGCCTGACCGAAATCGAGCTGGTCGCTCTTGCCTACTTTGCCTTTGAAGCCGGAGTAACCTACTGATCCATAAACCCAGTTGTCGAAGCCGTAATGCAGGTTGGAAGGCCCGGCGTGCGTATCGCCGGTGCCGAAGCCCGAGAAGAGAATTTTCTTCACATCAGCCTTATCATCACCATTGGTATCCTGCAAGAACAGCATGTGCGGCGCTTGCGAAACGACTAATCCGCCGTTGGCAAATGCCATACCGGTTGGAATGCTCAAATCATCGGCAAACTTGGTGAATTTATCGGCCTTGCCATCGTTGTTGGTATCCTCGCAGATCAGGATGTAGTCGCTGCCGCCTGTGTCCTTGCGTTCGTTGGGGTAATCTTTGGTGATGAGCACGTACAATCTGCCGCGCTCGTCCCACGTCATCGCGATCGGGTGCATGACATCCGGCTCGTGCGCGAACACGCTCAGTGTAAAGTCTACCGGGATTTGAATGTGTTTCACAGATTCTTCCGGTGAAAGCGGCAACTGCTGCAATTGCGGGCCGGGGCGCTGCTCGTAGTTAGGAAGCTTTGCCTCGCGGTATTCGAACGGCTTCGGCGCCAATGCGGCCAATGCCTTGCGCGCATCGTCGTTTACAGCCCAGAGAATACCTTTTTCGATCAGGTCGGCAAATCCTTGCGTGCCCCAGGTGCGCTCGTCGTGGCCGTACGCGGTGTAGAAAATGCGGCCTTTGCCATGGGTTCTCACCCAGGTATAAGGCTCTTTCTGCTGTCCGGGGCGGTCTTTTTCCTGGTCTTTCTGGATCAGGCGTTCGGTAAGTACGATGTTGTCGGGTTGCAGCAACGTGTGCAAATACGTTTCATCCACCGTTTTGAATGGCTTCACGCCTGCGATGGCCGGGTGGTCGGGCTTGGTCCATACCGGCTGGATGGTATCCCAGGTATGGCGCCAGAACTGCCCGCCGATCAGTTTCACCACTTCAGGGTTGTTGCGGAAGCAATAAGAAGCGCAGTGAACAGGGATAAAGCCTTTTCCGCTGGCCACATAGTCGAGCAGCGACTTCGCCTGTTGCGGCGCAATCGAGTCCCAGTTGGCATACAGCATCAATGCGTCGTACTTGGCGAGCGTTTCAGGGTTCAGGTCGTTGAGGTTATCCGTGTAGGTAAAGTTGAAGCCTTTTGGACCCAATGCAGCCATGATCTGCGGAACGCGTTCGGCGGGCTTGTGATGGCCCTTATCGCCCAGAAACAGGATTTCCAAACGGCGAGCTTTCGCTTCGCTTTTGGAGCTTTTAACCGACGCGTTCTGGGAGTTTTGCTGAGAGGCACATCCCAGCAGGACAATACCTAAGATAAAGGATAACGCTTTGGTTTTCATTAGATTAATTGTTTCTTGTTGTATTTAGGAACTAATTAAAAAAATCTGTCAGCTCCATTTATAAATTTCCTGGAAATCAAACAGATATTCATTTTTGTATTCAACTTCAAAGTCTCGCAACATTTGAAGGTATTCTTCGCGGAACGTCGTTTTTCTATGATGCTCCTCCTGGTTGGCAATGTATCGAATCACATTGTCGATGCTGCTACGGCTGTACGAAAATGCTCCGTAACCTTTTTGCCAGCTGAACATCGGGATATTGTGATGCTCTTTAATCCATTTGTTCGAGGATGTTTTAATATCTTCAACCAATGTCGGTAACGGTGTTGATGGATTGTAACCGATCAGGATATGTATGTGATCGGGCATTCCATTAATCGCCAAAGGCTTCGATTTATGGTTGAGGATGATTCCTCCGATATATGCATACAGATCATTTTTCCATTCTTTGCTGACCAGACTTTCGCGGCCTTTGACCGAAAAAACAATTTGTATGTATAGCTGTGTATAGGTATTTGCCATTTTTGATAATGTGTGTGTTGTGATAAATTTTACTTGATTCTACAAATCTTGCGGTGCTCTGCACCTTGGCATTTGCGTTGGTTTACCGCGTTTTTTACAAATCTTGCGGTGCGCTGCACCTTGGCATTTGTGTTGGTTTACCGCGTTTCTACAAATCTTGCGGTGCGCTGCACCTTGGCATTTGTGTTGGTTTACCGCGTTTTTACAAATCTTGCGGTGCGCTGCACCTATGTTAATTTCCGATCCCTACGTATGGTGCAGAGCACCAAAATACTTGTAGAAAATCCAGGCATTGCGCATTTTTCAAGGTGCAGCGCACCGAAAGATTTGTGGCACAGAAAAATTTGTTGACGTTGTGGCGATTATGATTTGGTTATTGTTGTAATGGATCATAAACATTCATATTACCGTTTTATTGATTCATTTTATTCCACCCAAATCTTTTCACCTAAACATTCTTAAAATCCGGCAGCTTGATAAGCGCGCCGCCTTGCAATGCCGATTCGTGCGCGAGGATACCTACGCTCGTCCAGTTGGCCGACTGCCATGCATTCGGGAACGGTTCGCGGTCTTCGATGAGCGCGCTGATGAACTCATGCGCCAAATGCGGGTGCGAACCACCGTGGCCGCCACCTTGCACGAATGACAAGTGTGCGTTGTCGTCCAGGTTATAAACGCCGTGACCGGTAAAATGACGAATTTCCTCAGGCAAATAATGCGCGTAATCAGGCGTCGCTACTTTCTCAGGAATCTCATGCTCAGGCTTTTTCGCGGTGTGGATCACCGGATCTTCGCCTTCGATCAATGGCCATTCGAATGATTTTTTGCTGCCATAAACCTCGAAGCTTTCGCGGTATTGGCGTGCCACATCGAACAATGAGCGGTACACATAAGCCGACAAGTCGCTGTCTTTGAATTTAATATGTGCTGACTCAACGGCGAATGGCGAGTTGTGGATCTTGATCAGGTCCTCGGAGATCGTTCCTGAGCCGAAGCATGATACATATTCCGCTTCGAGTTTCAGCAAACCTGCTACCGGGCCTACGCAGTGCGTCGCGTAATGCATTGGAGGCAATCCGGGCCAGTAGTCGGGCCAGCCCTCCATATCCTGCTGGTGGCTCGCTTTGAGGAACTGAACTTTGCCGAGCTCGCCTTTTTCGTACAATTCTTTGACAAACAGGAATTCGCGTGCGTACACCACGGTTTCCATCATCATGTATTTCTTGCCCGTTTCGCGGGTAGCTTTCACGATCTCGATACAGTCTTCTACGCTCGTGGCCATGGGTACGGTACACGCCACGTGTTTGCCCGCACGGAGCGCTTTCAAGGTCTGCTCAGCGTGGTTGGGGATAGGGGAGTTGATGTGTACTGCGTCGATGTTCGGGTCTTTCAGCAACTCGTCATAGTCGGTGTAGCGTACTTCAATGCCGTATTGGTCGCCGATTTCATTCAGTTTCGATTCGGTACGCTGGCAAATCGCGTACATATTGGCATTGGGATGTTGCTGATAAATGGGAATAAACTCGGCGCCGAAGCCTAATCCGATAATGGCAACATTAATTTTCTTAGACATATTGATTAACAGGTTAATGATTCAGTAGATCAGCAGCTTAGCGAAAAAATCGATTTAGTTCTGCTCATGCTGCCCGCCGGATGGGCCGGTGTTTCAAGATGAGTTGGTGTGGATAGTAATCGACAATACAATTTTAAAGCAAAATAGTGCTAAAAACTTTTCAGGTTTTGATTAGTACTGTGCGTATTTTGATCTATTTTTGGGCTAATATCGGTTTTAATGCAAAAAATAGCTAGAAGGAGTGCCCGAAAATGCCGATTTTGCGATTATTGAGGCGTTTTCTTTACCAAAATTCCCACTTTATGATTCGATCCGCCCGCCCCGAAGATGTTGATGCAGTAGCCCCACTACTGATCCTTGGCATGGGACATATTGCAGGTATTTTTGCACGCTCGGATAACCACGCCGATGCAATACCTTTCTTCCGCGAATTTTTCCTGCATCCGGCCAATCAGTACAGCTATGCCAACACGCTGGTGTTCGAAACCGAGGCAGGCATCATCGGTTCCATCAATGGTTATGACGGGGCATTACTGCATGAGTTGCGGCAGCCTGTGCTCGATAAGCTCCGCGAGGCGGACCCGACCTTCGACCCGAACGACGAAACGGAGCCGGGGGAATACTATATCGATTGCGTGAATGTGCATCCCGATCATCAGGGCAAGGGCATTGGTAAAAAGCTGATCAATGCGCTTTGCGAACATGCGGGAGCCCTCGGACATGCGCGTGTGGGGCTTATTGTGGACAGGGAAAACCCGGCGGCAAAGCGGTTATATGAAAAATTAAATTTCCAGGTCGCTGGGGAAAAGGACTTTATGGGTCACCGTTATTTTCATATGGTGCGGGAGAGTTCGTAATGTCCCAAATTTCCCTAAATTGCTTTTTTATATTTAAAGAGCACCCGAAACCCATTAATATCCTACCTCTATGTTCTTAAGAAGAGACTTCATCAAGGCGGGCGCATTGGCGGTCGCTGGTATGGCTGTACCCAAATGGTCGTTTGCTAAAAGTGCCGACTTTCCGGTAGTGCGTATCCCGGTCGAGAAACGCAATTTCACAAGTCCGGCAGTGGAAGCGACCATTGCCCGAATGAAAAAGGTCATTAAGGATCCCGAGCTGGCTTGGCTTTTTGAAAACTGCTTCCCCAATACGATTGATACCACTGTACATTATAATCCGGTAGACGGTAAGCCCGATACATTCGTAATCACGGGGGATATCGATGCCATGTGGCTCCGCGACAGTACGGCGCAGGTGTGGCCTTACCTGCCGCTGCTGAAAGAGGATCCGAAGCTGAAAGATATGGTAGCAGGCCTCATCAACCGGCAGACCAAATGCATCCTGATCGACCCATATGCGAACGCATTTTACGATCGCCCTAAGGAAAGCGAATGGAGCAAGGACCAAACCAAGATGAACCCTATGCTCCACGAGCGCAAATGGGAGCTCGATTCGCTTTGCTACACCATTCGTTTGGCCTATAACTATTGGAAAACCACCGGCGACACCAAACCATTCGATGCCGATTGGTTGAAGGCCATGGAGCTCGTGCTGCAAACCTGTAAAGAGCAACAGCGCAAAGATGGGCCAGGCCCGTACCGGTTCGGTCGCGTTACTTCGTGGTCGACCGACACCGTGCCAGGCAATGGCTATGGCAACCCGATTAAGCCGGTGGGTTTGATTGCGAGCACCTTCCGGCCTTCGGATGATGCTACGATCTTTCCATTCTTCATTCCTTCGAATTTCTTCGCTGTCGTCTCGTTCCGCGAGGTGGCTGAATTGCTGGAAAAAGCATCCGCCACGAAAAACGCAAAATTGGCGGCTGATTTCAAGGCGTTGGCCAGCGAAGTAGAGGCTGCATTGAAAAAGCACGCGGTTGTCGAGCATACACAGTTTGGGAAGATTTACGCATTCGAAGCGGATGGCTTTGGTAACCATGTGATGATGGACGACGCCGGTATCCCGGGTCTTATCAGCTTACCTTACCTGAATGCTGTTTCAGTGAAAGACCCGATTTACATCAATACACGCAAATATGTGCTGAGCGATACCAACCCGTATTTCTTCAAAGGAAAGGCGGGCGAAGGGCTGGGCAGCCCGCATACGCTGGTGAACCAGGTTTGGCCGATGGGAATTATTGCACGTGCCATTACTTCTACCAGTGATAAGGAAATCGAAGCGCAGCTGAAACTGCTCAAAACGACCCATAACAACACCGGTTTCATGCATGAATCGTTCGATAAGGATGATGATTCGAAATTCACACGCAAATGGTTCGCGTGGGTGAATACGCTCTTCGGCGAGCTGATCCTGAAACTCGAAAAAGAACGTCCGCATTTGCTGGCGAAAGTATATTAAGGCATTGACATGATGCCATTCTCAAATGCCTCCCGGACTATAAACCGGGAGGCATTTTTGCATTACCGGACTATCACATTTCTTCCAAACCGGACGCAATCCTGCCCCGGCTGGCAGGCTACATTTGGTTCGAAAACAATGTCACCATGCAAACTGCAACCATCCGCAACGACTGGACGCTCGACGAGATCGAAGCCATTTATAACCGCCCATTACTGCAACTGATTTACGAGGCAGCGACTGTTCACCGCCAATGGCATGACCCGGAGCGCATTCAGGTGTGTACATTGCTATCCATTAAAACCGGTGGTTGCCCCGAAGACTGTGCCTATTGCGGACAGGCGGCACGGTACCAGACCGGTATTGATGTAAAAGCATTGATGAAAAAGGACGATGTGGTAGCCATTGCACGCCGTGCCCGTGAGGGAGGTTCAAGCCGTTTTTGTATGGCGGCTGCCTGGCGGGAAGTGAAGGACAACCGCGATTTCGACCGGGTACTCGAAATGGTGACCGAAGTAGCCGGGCTGGGGCTTGAAGTATGCTGTACCCTCGGCATGCTCACCGAAACCCAGGCCGAGAAGCTCAAAGCCGCCGGCCTTTACGCTTACAACCACAACCTTGACTCTTCCGCAGAATATTACGAGCAAATCATCACCACGCGTACTTACGACGACCGTCTGAACACCGTCGACCACGTGCGTAATGCGGGCATATCCGTGTGCTGCGGGGGCATCATCGGTCTGGGTGAAACCCGTGAAAACCGCATTCAGATGCTCCACACGTTATCCACCATGCCCGAGCACCCGGAGTCCGTACCCGTGAACGCGCTCGCCCGCGTACAGGGAACACCGTTGGGCGATATGAAAAAGGTGGATACCTGGGAAATGGTGCGCATGATCGCCACCGCCCGCATTCTGATGCCCAAAGCGATGGTTCGTCTTAGCGCCGGACGTATGGAAATGAGTGAATATGAGCAGGCGTTCTGCTTTATGGCCGGGGCCAATTCAATTTTTACGAATGAGAATGGGGAGTTGTTGGTGACGCCGAATCCGGGGATGGGGCAGGATCGGGAAATGATGGAGGTTTTGGGGTTGAAGGCGTTGATTAAAGAGGAGGTGAACGCTTAGCAATGTCGTCGTTACTGGCTTCGAGCTTCGCAATTAATGTCGCCACGCGCAGCTGATTGACAATGTGCTCTCGCATTTCGGGCGTGACGCGTGTGAGGTTTTCGGTAAAAAGATAGGCTTCAATTAAGGTGTTGAGGGATTCGATCATTTCGCTGCCGCTGTCTTTTTGGAAGAAGTTTTTGATGAGTTGTCGTTGGTAGCTGACCTCGTCGTTCAGTATGGCGGCGACGGTGGTTGAAGTTTCAAGTGTGTCCATAAGTGTGAAAATTTTAGGTGAATATTTGTGCAATTTTCCAACAAATGTGGTTGAAAAAAATTACTTCGGAGAATACTTGATCAAAGTCTGCACTTCTATTTCTCCGTACTCTGAAAGAATTTCTTTCATTCGTGCTTGTGAAATGCCCCTTTTATAAGTGAAGTCTCTCCAAGCGTAGGTCAGTTTTCCTTTCTTTACTTCGGCTGGAAGTGATGGGTAGATGTTCGTCAGCCACCACTGAAAAGCCTCCTCCATGGAAGTAAATGTCTTCATTGAGACAAATATAAGAATTTGTGTAGGCTTCCAACAAATGAGCTCGCTTTTGTTTACATGTGAGCTAACGTGATGTCAGCAGGAATGTCGAGTTTCTCTCTAATCACTTTCAGGAGCGAAATGTCCGGCCAATGATCTCCATCGATAATTGTTTGAAGCTCTTCGTTCGAAATTCCAAGTGTTTTAGCGAGGTCTTTACCTTCACACATCATATCGTACCTGCGAAGTTCGAGAATACCTTCGAGTGTCGACGGCTCGGGAATTTCGTATATACTTTGTTCGTAAGCCATTATTGCCTCTGCCATAGCACGTATCTGGGCATTTTCTTCGGCCGTAGTGTCAGCCTCGTCTTTTTCCATCAGGGCGCCCACTTTTTGGATCAAAGCAGCGTGCTCATCGTCGTTAGTAACTTTGTAATTCGGTGTTAAGTTTTCCATAGGGATCGAACGTCTATTTTGTCATATTGTTGATGCGTTCCAATAAATCGGATGTATACAGTGCGGCTGTTAAATTTGATCTTCACAATCAATCTGTAAGTGTTGCCTCGAATGTTAAACACATAAAGGCCGTGGCCAATTGCATCCACGGAGTTAAACGCTAGTTTCACATCATGAGATGTTGAGAAGCTAGCCTTCTGTGTTATTCTGTACCAGCTGATGAGTGCTTCTTTCGAATCAGGGTATTTATTGAAAAAGTCACGGAGGGTTGAATAACTAAATATAACCATAATGTGTGATGAAGTGTTAACAAAAATCCCTGATAAAGCTAAGTGAGTCTTAACTCTATCAGGGATCCCTTTATCAAGCAACCGGTTTGACTTACCCGGTGTAACAATGGCTAGCTAACAGTCACATTCGCCCGGCTACTGGCAGCAAGTGGCACAGCGTTTTTTCTTAGCTTCTTCTCCTTCTTCTTGAACTTCCTCCCAACCCAAATTACTACGCCGGTAACCGGCAACGTCGCGGTAATCAATGCTACAAGTAATGCCAGCACCTTCGAAGGCCAGCCCCAAATGCTGCCGGTATGGATCGGAAATACGAGCCGGCGCACTTTCATGCCGGTAGTTTCGTCGTCATAAAGGCGTTTGCTGATAAGCTTGCCGTCGGTTTGATCGAAGTAAAGGAAATCGACGACGTTGCTGACAGAGGCGTTTTCGTTGACTTTGGAAACGGTGATGGATAGGCTGTCGGATTCCGGTAGTGTGAGCTGAATGCGGCCCGGATGGGGGAGTAGGCGATGGGTTTCAGTGACGATTTTGGCTAATGTACCGATGGATAATGCATTAACGCTACCGATGTTCGCGGGTGCTTCACGTTTTTGCTGAAGCTTGCCGTCGAAGGTGAGGAAGATCATGCCGTTAACCCATTTGTAGCTCCAAACAAGGCCGGTTAGTGCGATCAGGAAGGTGAATGGCAGTACGTAAAAGCCGAAAACAGCGTGTAAATCCCAGTTGAGGCGCTTGAATTTAGCATTCCATTTGATGGTGAAGCGCTGTTTGGTTTGCTTGCGGTTGGGCCACCAGAGCACAAGGCCGGTGATCATGATCACAATGAACATAATGGTGGCGACGCCGGTAATGGCTTTGCCGGTGTCTTCCATGCACAGATAGCGGTGCAGTTGGAGTACAATGTGGAAGAACGAATCGTTTTCGCGGCGCGTATCGGTGATTTGAGCGGTGTAAGGATTTACAGCTACGGAAAAAACGTCTTTCTCTTTCTTACCTTTCACCAAACCGAATATGACCGTCCGGTCGGGGTGGCGCTCGATCTCAATGCGGGCAATGCGCTGCTTGGGATAGGCGTTTGCAACGGTAGCGCGGAGATTATCCATCGGAAGTCGCGACTGACCTTTCGGAGCTTCCACGACGTGGAATTTTCGGTAGATCACTGGTTCCAGCTCCTCTTCGAAAACCATGATACTACCCGTAAGCGCCACTACAAAAACCACAAGGCCGGAGGAAACCCCCAGCCATAAGTGCAGTTGCGATGCAATCTTCTTGAATGTCTTTTTCACGGATTTGATGAAACAGCACGCATTTTAGAAAGTATAAGAAATGGTCGCCATGAAATTGCGTGGCGCGCCCGGGAAGAGACGCAGGTAATCATACCCGCCTACCCAGTAGGTTTTGTTGGCCAGGTTGTTGAGGTTGACCTGGAATTGAAATTTGTCGATTTTGTAATAAACAGCCCCATTCAGCAATGCATAGCCTGGCAATGTCTGGGTGTTGTTCAGCGATAGGTTACGCTCCGTGACGAAGTTACCTCCGAGCCCGACGCCGAAGCCGCTCAGTAGGTTATCCACAAAGGTATATTTCGTCCAGACGCTCCCCTGGTTTTTGGGTGCATTGGGTTTTTGCAGGTTCACCAGCACCTGGTCGCTTGCCTTTGAGCCGGCATCGGTGATCTTCGCATCGTTGTAGCTGTAAGTGATGATCACGTTCCAGTTCGGAAGGATATTTCCTGTCACATCAAATTCTACCCCTTTTGCTGTTTCTTTACCAACCTGGATCATCAGGTCGGGGCGGTCGGCTGCATTGGCAGAATAGAGGGTGTTGCTTTGTGTGATTTTGTAAACCGAGACATTGGCAGTCAGGCGGCCGTCAAGCCATTCTGTCTTCAACCCGGCTTCCGAAAGGCTGCTGCGGATCGGGTCGAATGGCCCGCCGGATAATGGGTTGCTTTGTACAACCGGGTCCTGCGGGTTGTAGCCTTTGGTGTAAGTACCGTACACATTGACATGGTTCGTGAGCGAATAAACTGCCCCGATGCGCGGCAGTAATGCGTGCTGTGTTACATTCTGCTCGTTGTTGGTGGTATAGCCTTTCTTATCAATGTAGGTATCATAGCGTAAGCCAAGCAGAATTTGCAACTTTTTGATTTTCAGTTGTTCCTGTAAATACAAGCCATGCAATTTGTAAAGCACGGGCGTAGTTGCCGAGTTGGCGGTCACGTTGTAAATGTACTTGGAAGGGTCTTCCATGTTGTTGTTCTGCAACGTAAGGTCGTAATGCGAAATATTCGGCTTGGGAATGCTGTAAGTAACGCCGTTCTCGGTGTAGTTGTAGAAAACATATTTCTCAGGCGTTTTGGGATTGTAAGCCGCCGCGCCACCCGCTTTGAGCAGGTAACCGTTCGCGGTTTGCTGGCCGGAGCCTTTCGGGGTCGACGATTGGATAAAATCATAACCCGCCACCAGTTTGTGCTCTGCAATGCCCGTGTTGAAGTTATGGTTGAAGAATAGCGATACATTATCCATGAACGACTTCGTTTTGCGGACAAATACCTGCCGCGCTACGAGGTTTTCGATAGCCTTGCCAGCGGAATCCACCGCATTCACATTGCTGCTGCGGTGTTCGAGCAGGTCTTCGGAATAACCCGTGCGCAGGTAGGCGACATTGAATGAGGTATTTTGAGTAAACTGGTGGTTCAATGAAGTGGTAATCAGGTAAGTTTCTTCATTGAGATAATCATTCACCGCATTCAGCGACGTGCGGATTGAGCTGGAATAAAGGTCGTTGCCCTTTACCGACTGGCCGCGGTCGAGGCGGCTGTTGGAGCGGTTGAAAACGAGGTCGAAATTGATGCGGGTCTTCTCCGTAGGCAGGAATGATACCGACGGCGCGACAATGATGTTTTTGTCAAACTGCAAATTCCGAAAGCCCTGTGCATTCACGTATCCCAGGTTGAGGCGGTAAAGCAAAGTCTTGCTTTCGTTCATCGGGCCGGTAAAGTCGGCCAGGGTGCGTAGGGTGTTGAAGCTCCCGGTTGTAAAACTCAGTGATTTTTGTGGCGTGGCAAGCGGTTTTTTGGTCACCCGGTTGATCGTGCCGCCCGGCGAGGTGTTACCATACAATGCAGAGGCTGCACCTTTGATGACTTCCACGCGTTCGAGGTAGTTTACCGGCGGCTGTTTCCAGAAGCCCGAAAACGTGCGCAATCCGTTTACTAATTGGGTAGTGCTGCCGCCGTTCATGCGGAAGCCGCGGATCGTCAAATCGTCATAGAATGTAAACTGGTTCACACCGCTCATGTTTTTCACGGCATCGCCCATGAGGAAGGTACCTTGGTCGCGCATTACTTCCTTGGTAATGTAAGCGATCGCCTGTGGCACCTCTTTGATAGGCGTAGCAGTTTTGCTGGCGATGAACGAAAGGTCGTTTTTGTAGGTCGTTTCGCGACGACCAGTAATTTCCACCGTTTGCAATTCCTGGGTATTTTCCTCGGTGGTAATGTCGAGGGTAGCTGTTTCGTCGGCCTTCACGTGCACGGCGCGGTTGATACGCTTGATACCCACACCCGTACCTACGAGTACGTAATGGCCGGGAGCCAATGCCTTGAACTCAAAATCGCCGTCGGCGTCCGTCAGTGTTCCCTGGCCCGTTCCTTTGAGGATCAGGTTGATAGATTCCGCGGGTTGGCCTGCGGAATTTTTAATATTGCCTTTAATCTGGCCTGTTTGCGCGAATGTAAGGGAGCTGCAAAGAGAAAGGATGAGTAAACAAAATATCCTCATGATAATGGGGTTAAATAGACTGGCTGTTGGCAAAACGGTGTCAAAAGTAGTCTTATTTAGACCAATCCCAAATAATAGATTCTATTATTCTGCACTCATTTTCTTATTCGTTCTAATTGTTCAATTTTTTCTAATAATACTTTTATAGCCAGTTAAATATGCCTTTAATTTGCATTTAACTGGCTATAAGCTAGGTAGGACATCCTGTATGATGCAATTCCGGGCGATTACCCCAGGTTGGACTTGATGAATGCCAATCCATCGCGCATCAGTTGCTCTTCCGAAGCGAACATCTTGCGCCAGATGTTGGCTACCGGCAGTTTCGGGCTGAATGCCTCGATGCTGATCCAGCCGTCGTATTTGATGTCGCGGATCGACTGGAACACGCCTTCCCAATCCACATTACCCTTGCCGGGCGTGGAGCGGTCGTTTTCGGAAAGCTGGATGAATGAAATGCGGTCGCCGGCTTTGCGGATGGTGTCGCCGATATTTTTCTCTTCGATATTGGCGTGGAATGTGTCGAACATGATCTTGCAGTTCGGGTGGTTCACGTCGTCCACGAAGCGGATGATCTCGTCGCCGCAGCTGGTGAGGTACAACTCGAAGCGGTTGAGGTATTCCAAGCCGAGGGTAATGTCGAGCGATTCGGCATAGTCGGCTACCTCGCGGATTCCCTCGATTCCCCAGTGCCATTCTTCCTCGGTGGCCGGTTTACCTGTGAAGACGCCGAGTGCCGAAT
This sequence comes from Dyadobacter sp. BE31, assembly GCF_031457695.1. Taxonomy (NCBI): domain Bacteria; kingdom Pseudomonadati; phylum Bacteroidota; class Cytophagia; order Cytophagales; family Spirosomataceae; genus Dyadobacter; species Dyadobacter sp. BE31. The sequence goes on along the minus strand of NZ_JAVDXA010000001.1, from coordinate 1,535,322 downwards.
GGTACGGGCCCATCAGGCGGCTTGCGCCGAGTACGAGCGAGCAATCCAATGCACTTTTCAAATGATCGATCGTGTGGCGGCGCATGGCCGGGTCGGGGCTGATCAGGTGCTCAGAAGGACCGCAGATCGTGTCGGTCTCGCACGCGAGGCCCAAGCTGTCGAGCTTCTGCCGGAACTTGAACCAATGCTCGGGATTTGTATTGAAAATTGGCACCTCGACGCCGTCAAAACCGATCTCTTTAATGAGTTCGAGGGTAGGAAATAGGCTTTCGTCAATCTGGTTTCCCCACAAAAGGAGGTTCATGCTGTACTTCATCAAAAATCGAATTTATCTCGCTGGCGAATGGATTAGGCGGGATGCAAATGCCCCTGTCTTTTCAGTATACAATCTTAAAGTAAAAAAGTACTGTTCAATATACACGATTTGACGAGTAGTTAGCTGATATTGATAAGTTGGAATCTACTTGCACGAATATCAGGGTAAAATCGACTCATTGGCCCAATACAAAAGTGGCGGCCCTTTTGGAAAGACCGCCACTTTATGAATTTTATATTCAATGCACGCTACTGCACCCGGCTGAAAATGAGCTGATTGTTATTTTCGTAATACAGGATCAACCGGTTGGTTTTCAAATCATACAGGTTTACACTGGGCAGTGCATTGACGAACAGATTGCCCCAGTTCGTTTCCACTCTTTCGGTGCCGCCCCCCCCGATCTGGATCGTATTTTGTTGGGCGGTTTCGTAAAAACCTGTAAGAATATTGGTGGAAGTAGTGCCTTCCAGCTCGCCTTTCTCTTTAAAATTGAGACTTATATCCATCACTCCCTTCGTAGTAGCGGGCTTGCTGATGGTATCATCCTCCTGCACGATGCTCTCCAATTGCCATTTGCCGGTCAACTCCACATTGCTGCTGATTGTGGTAGTTTTTCCACAACCTGCCAGCAGCGAAAAAAACAGCACGGATGCTGTCGGAATTATAAGGGCTTTCATATGCGTAAATAAATTTCAGAACTACCTATGATTGACATCGTACTAGCAAAAAAGGTTGCAAAAAAGTTGAGCGGCTTTATAAATCTACAAAAAATATGCCAGTCGTCCGAGTAAGGACGGCATATTTTATAACGGTTCCAAACGCAGATTCTTTTGCCGATAAGGCAATCTATTTTTTGTGAATAAATTTCATTAATGATCGTATTTTGATAGTAATAATGTAATATTGCTGATCTTTTGGGTAAAATCCTGACAGAATATGAAAGCACCAATCCACAAAAACATCGAGAGTCAGGTCCGCACGGTGACGGTCCATGAGCTCAAAGAGCCCCATTTTGATCCCAATTGGCATTTTCATCCGCACTACCAATTATTTACCGTTCTGGAGGGAACCGGCAAACGGTTGATTGGGGATTCCATTCAAACCTTCGGTCCGGGCGATACGGTGTTTCTCGGCCCGGACGTGCCGCACCTTTGGCGCAGCGACCCGGCTTATTTCGAAGCAGGTTCGCCGTTGATGACCCACGGTATTGTACTCTATTTTCAGGAGGATTTTTTAGGGAAAGACTTTCTCGACAAGCCCGAAATGCTTGGTCTCCGTCAGCTGTTGGCCGACGCCAAGAGAGGGATTTCCTATAAGGGCGCGCTCTCCGAGCATATTCGCGAAGAGCTTATATCGCTTACGACTATGGAAGGGTTTAAAGGTATTCTGCAATTGCTGACACTGCTCGACAAACTTGCGCACGACAACTCGGGCGAGTTCATTTCAAGTTATGGTTATGTAAACAACTTCAAAGTATCGGAAACCGAGCGAATGCAGAAGGTACATAATTACGTGTTGCAGCATTTCTTCCAGGAAATCCGCCTGAGCGATGTCGCTTCCCTCGCCGGCATGACCGAAGCCGCATTCTGCCGCTATTTCAAGGCCCGCTCGAACAAGACCTTCATCGACTTCGTCAACGAAATCCGCATCGGCCACGCCTGCAAACTCCTGCTGGAAGACAAATGGACCATTGCACAAATCGCCTACGACAGCGGTTTCGATTCACTATCGAATTTCAACCGGAATTTCAAGAAGTACATCGGGCATACGCCGCGGGAGTATAAGGGGAATTATTGATGATATTGGAAGCTATTGGTATTTGTCGCTATCTAATGGTCAATGTTTGCTGATTGACTCTAACGTTGAACTGAACTTCTGCTTTTAAGGCGCTGAAAACTTTCAGGATGGTATCAATGGTTGCACTATTGGTGCCATTTTCGAGTTTAGATATCTGTGCCTTTTGCACCCCGACGAGTTCTCCAAGTTGCTCCTGCGTAAGATTCCGCTCTTTACGAATAGTTCTGATGGCCCGGCCGAGTAGGTCCATGCTTAGTTTATGTTCATGTGCATCTCTGGCAGGACTGCCAATAGGGCCTATGTACTGGTCTTTCAATTCTTCCAGCGTGTATACCTTCATTTTTGACTTTCCCATGATTATTGTTGTTCTTCAAAATATCTAGCTCTAATTCTTAACGCTCGTTGTATTTCCTGCGACGGGATTTTCGCCGACTTCTTAATGAAGCCATTGGAAGCTACTACCAGCGTGTTTTTTGTATCTGACTTGTCCCAAAAGGCAAGCAGCCGAATTTCATTACCATTATAAGTTGCCTTAATTCCCAAATATGCTGGTGAATTTTTTTTAACAGTCTGGGATCGTTCGTTTGTGCCGCCACTCCCATATTGTAGAATATTTTATCTATCGCCTGCGGATGAAGGGTACGAAGAAACCGATTGGCCTCTTCCAATATTAGTGTGTTGAAGTAGTGCATGTGGTCAATATAAAGATAATGTGTGTTTCTAAATTTGGAAACTCCTAAGGGAAAAAATATCCTGACCAGTCAATGCCGAGCCAGGATATTTCAAAGTATCAACCTTTTACATTATTCGTCCCATACTTCCCACGCTGAGGCCGTGAGAGCATTGCGGTAGCTTCCTTATCATTTATGAATTGCTCTTTTTTCGGGTCCCATTTCACTTTGCGGCCGAGTTTCATGGCCGTGTGTGCGAGGAGGCACGCGGTGCATGAGCGGTGCGCGATTTCGGCGTGGCTGATGGTCTGCTTGCCGCTCTGGATGCTTTCTATCCAGTTCTGGTGTTGCTCGGGGCTTTCGTACAAGTGGATTTCGTTGGGCTGGATGACCGAGCCCAGTATTTTTGGATCGCTGGCGTAGAATGCTTTGTTCTCTTTTGCATTCTGTGCCGCCACGGGGTCGGAGGCTGTAACGCCCACATTTCCCCGCGAAACGAAGATCCAGCCCTCCGTCCCTTCAAATTTTACGCCATTGGGGTTAGTGCCACCGATTTCCATTTGTACCCCATTTTCATACAATGCATTCACCAGGAAATCGCCATGCACGTCCCAAAGGCCGGAACCCTTTGCCGGGAACGTCGCCTTGCCTTCGATCTCGATCGGGCCGGTGAGCTCGGTGTCCATTCCCCAGTGCGCGATGTCGATGTGGTGCGACCCCCAGCCGGTGATCATCCCGGCACCGAATTGTTCCAGACGAAGCCAGCCCGGACGGTCGTTGATGTCCGTTTGTGAATGCACGCGGTCTAAAGTATAGTAAACCTCCGGTGTCGAGCCAAGCCACATATCGTAGTTCAGATTGGACGGAACGGGCATTTGGGCTGTATTTCCACCCGCAGGATCACCGGGGAGGCCCACATATACTTTTTTCAATTTGCCAATGCGGCCATTGCGCACCAGCTCACAGGTGCGCTTGAACTGCGGCCACGGGTTCATCGATCGCTGTTGGCTGCCCAATTGGAAAATAACCCCCTTCTTCTTGATCATATCGGCCATTTGGCGGCCTTCGCGTATCGTGAGCGAGGTAGGTTTTTGCATATAAATGTGCTTGCCGGCAACGGCCGCCTCCATGGCTGGCTGTGCATGCCAGTGGTCGGGCGTACTGATGATGACCGCGTCGATGTCCTTACGACCGAGAATTTCATGGTAATCGTCGTACGTTTTTACTTCCAGGTATTTGTCCTTTCCGGTACGCTCGACGTATTTCCGTTCGATCCATTCCTTGCCTTTCGCAAGGCGGTTTTTATCCAGGTCGGCCACGGCAATCACGTGTGCCGCCTCATTTTTGATAACTTCCGGTAAATCGTGCGTGGAGCCGATACGACCAAAGCCGATCTGTCCGATATTGATCTTGTTGCTCGGCGCATTTTTGCCGAACACACTCGATGGCACGATGGTTGGGAACATCGATGCCGCGATAATGCCCGCTGTACCTTTTGCAGTGGCTTTCAGGAATGACCTTCTGTCCTGATTTTGCTCCTTCTGATCTTTCATTTTGTATGCAGATTTAGGATTGATGACTGATATGGTTGTGGTTATTTCGAAAGTGCCGGAATAGTGTTCCGCACCGGATCCTGCGGGCTGGTAGCGTAAGCCTTGCTGTAATTTCTTGGTTTCTGCGGCCCGATTGCCCATTCAATGGCACCGAGGATGTGCTTGCGCAGGTCTTCCTTTTCATAGTCTTCCTTCTGATGCCCGAGTGAAGAGTAGAAGGAACGTCCGCCATCGTATTCATGCCACCATACCGACGGAAATACATTCCCGAAGGTATCCAGCGCTTTCCCGGCTGGTTTTTGAATGGTTGAGTGATCATTCACGGCCAATACATTCAGATTTACGCCGAGTTCTTTGATGAAATAAAATTCGTCGGTTTGCCGGGGCCATTCTTTGCCAAGGTGTGCAAGCGAGGGGTTCTTAGGATCCAGGATTTTTACAGAAAAGCTCTGCCCTGGCTCATGCCAGAAGAAAGTTCCGCCCAGCAGATCCTTGAACCACCGCCACTTACGCTCCGTACCGGACGCCGAATGCAGTCCCACAAAATTGCCGCCAGCCTGAATGTAGCGCATTAAAGCTACGCGCTGCGCGTCGGTGTCGAAAACGTCGTTGTTGGTATTCGAAAACACCAGGCAATCGTATTGTTTCAGGTTCTCATCGGTAAACTTCGACGGATCGGAAGTGGTGTCTACGGCAAAGCCGTTCTGTTTCCCCAGGGCGAGGATCGCTATTTTGGAATTGGCAATGTTGTCATGGACATAGCCCTTGCCGTTCTTGGTATAGACGAGGACCTTGACCTTGTTCCATTTGATTTTTTGCGCGTGTGTGCTTACGGACCCGCCCAGCCCGAGGAATAGCAGGCAGAGCAGGCATGTTGTCAGGATGTTTTGTTTTTTCATTGGTATTAAAAGAAAAGGTTTAACTAAAATCCAATTGAATTGCCGCCGTCCACGGGTAGTGAAACGCCGGTAATGAACTTAGCGGCCTCCGAGCTCAGGAACACGGCTGCCCAGCCGATATCGTCCGGTTTGCCCCATGTACCCATTGGCGTACGGTCCATGGCTTTGTCGCGCCGTGAAGGGTCGCCGTTCATGGCGGTGAGCATCATCGGCGTTTCGATGAAACCAGGCGCGATGGCGTTTACACGTACATTATAGGGTGAAAACTCCGTGGTCAACGCTTTCACCATTCCACCAACGGCCGATTTCGATGCAGTGTAAGCCACCACGCGATCGATACCGTACAATGCAGCCATGGAAGTGATCATGAGAATGGACCCTCGCTTGCGTTCCACCATGCGTTTACCGCATTCGCGGGTGATCGAGAAGACGGCATGCAGGTTGGTCTGGATAACGCGGTCGAAATCCTCGTCGGAAACTTCTACGGCGTGTTTTTTCATGTTAATGCCTGCGTTATTAACCAGAATGTCGATTTCTCCCACTTCCGCTTCGATCGTTTCGATCAATGCAGGCAGCGATTTGAGGTCTGTAACATCGTTGACAAAGTAGCGTGCATTCGCGCCGAGCTTGGGCAATGCTTCTTTCAAAACCTCCTCGCGTCTGCCGGTGATTACAAGCTGTGCGCCGGCTTGCGCGAGGCATTGTGCAATGTAAAAGCCGATGCCGCTTCCTCCGCCGGTGACGAGGGCAATTTTGCCTTCCAGTGAGAAGACATTCAGTGATGGTGTTGTTTCGATTTGACTATTTGTGGACATTACCTTAAAATCTATAAAACCTTGATTAAAACTCCCGGACTGACTGTGCGATGCTCATCTCCAATCCCCGCAGTTCTGCCAGCGCTTTGAGCCGGCCGATCATCGAATAACCGGGATACGTCTTTTTGTGCAGGTCGTCGAGCATCTGGAACCCGTGATCGGGCCGCATAGGCAGCAGGTTGTCGGTATAATGTGCGGCCTTGCGGCGCAGCTCCTCCTGATGCAGTGCCTTAACCACCTCATACATGTCTACGTCACCATCCAGATGTGGCGCTTCATGGAAATTGCGGTTATCTTCTGCTTCTCTTTTCGTTGTTCTGAGGTGGACGAAATGGATGCGGTCGCCCAAGCGCCGGATGATGCCCGGCAGATCGTTATCCGCGCGGACACCCAGCGAGCCGGTGCAGAAGGTAATGCCGTTGGCCCGTACGTCACACGCCTGCATCAGCTGCGCGAGATCGGCTTCGGTACTCACCACACGTGGCAGGCCGAGTAACGGCCGCGGCGGATCGTCGGGATGGATGCAAAGGTTAATGCCCAGCTCCTGCGCCACAGGCGCTACCTGGCCGACAAAGTAATAGAGGTTTTCGCGCAGCTCCTGGTCTCCGATTGCTGCATATGCATTGAGCAGCTCCTGAAAATTGGCAAGTTCAAATGCTTCTTCCGAGCCTGGCAGGCCCAGTAAAACCGTGTTTGTCAATCCCTGAATATCAGCGGGGGACATGCGTTGCAGTTTCTGCCTGGCCGATTCGCGCACCTGCTCGTCGTAATCTGCCTCAGCGCCCGGGCGTTGGAGAATGTAGAGATCGAACAATGCAAAGTCCTCCCACACGAACCGCAGCGTTTTATGGCCTTCTGGGAATGTGTAGGTGAGATCCGTGCGCGACCAGTCGAGTACAGGCATGAAATTGTAACACACCGTCCGGATCCCCTCCGCCGCTAGATTACGCAGCGATTCCTTGTAATTTTCAATGTATTGCTGGCGTGACGGCAGCCCTTTCTTTATATGCTCGTGTACCGGGAGGCTCTCTACTACCAGCCATTTCAGGGTGGTGTACCGCTCATTGCCCGCTTCAACCAGCGAGATCCTTTCGCGGATCGCCTCTTTTGTCCACACATCCCCAACCGGTATCTGGTGTAGCGCAGTGACGACTCCGCTGCATCCCGCCTGACGGATGTCCATCAGCGAAACCGGGTCATTCGGGCCGAACCAGCGCATTGTTTGAATCATAGCGGAACAAATTTTTTATAAAAATATAAATATTATCTTGTATTGTAACCGATTGCATTAACTTGCCGTAAATTTTGGCCGCAGGGATTCCTGCTCTGCAATAGACGGGAAATGCCCCTGTAATCCCCTACAAGAAAAGAATAATGGAAAAGGAAATTACCATTTACGACCTCGCAAAAATACTCTCCTTGTCGCCGGCCACCGTGAGCAGGGCATTGAACGACCATCCTGCGATTAACGCGAAAACCAAGGTGCTCATTGCTGAGAAAGCTGCCGAGCTCGGGTATCGCTCTAACACATTTGCGAGCCATTTAAGGACGCGCAAGACTAACACGCTCGGCGTGATCGTGCCGAGGTTGAATAGTAATTTCATGTCGACGGTACTGGCCGGAATGGAGGAGGTCGCCAATAATTTCGGGTATAACTTGTTGATCAGCCAGTCGTTGGAGTCCGAGTTGAAGGAGCAGGCCAATGCCAAAACTATGTTTAACAGCCGTGTGGATGGTTTGCTGGTTTCTGTGGCTTACGATACCGATTCATTTGAGCATTTCTCTACCTTCATCAACCGCAATATTCCGGTTCTGTTTTTCGATCGCATCATGAACCATCCGCAATGCGGCGCGGTGATTATCGATAACGAGCAGGCCGGGTACGACGCAACACGCCATTTGCTGGATCAAGGCTGCCGCAGGATCATGCATGTGACCGGTGACCTGCGAAGGAATGTGTACGCCGACCGGTTAGAAGGTTTCAAACGAGCGATTGCTGATCAGAACTTGCCGTTGGATAACCGACTTGTGATATCGACCGACCTCAGCCAGGAAGCAGGCAGGGCCATTGCGGAGCAAATTGACGGAATGGAGGAAAAGCCGGATGGCCTTTTTATTACCAACGACCTTTGTGCGGCGATCTGCCTGCAGGCATTGAAAGAAAGAGGATACACAATCCCACAGGAGATGGCCATCGTTGGTTTCAATAACGACCCGGTTTCGCAAGTAGTGTCGCCGCAGCTCACGACCGTTTTTTACCCGGGTTATCAGATGGGAAAGACGGCCATGACTACAATGATTGGTCAACTAAATGGAACGAAACTCATAGACAATTTAGAACCAATTATCCTACGCTCTGAATTGATTATCAGAAGGTCGTCGATTCGGTTGGAGAAGTCGTAAATTGCGTTACATTCAACGTTTGCCAATCGCATTCTCCTGTAATTCACTATTTTTGAAAACAAAGCAGAAATATGGAAGCTGTGGCTGAAAGACTCTATTCACTGGAAGAATACTTTGCCTTTTGTGAAACCCACGAAGGCCGGTTTGAATTCGTCAACGGAGAAATCATCGAGATGTCTGGAGAAACAACTACTTCCAACAGGATTGCCGGGAATATTCATCGCTACCTCGCTAAAATTTTAGAAGATAGCTCATACGAACTTTATCAAAACGCTGTAAAATTACGAGTGGAAGATGGCAGGGTTGTTCGTATCCCCGATTTTCTGATATGTGAAGAAAAGGGCGATGCTGTTCGGTATACTACCTTGCCATTGCTTATAGTAGAGGTATTATCGGAAAGCACAGCCAAAACCGATCGTGTTGAAAAGTTACAAGAGTATTCATCAGACCCATCATTGCAATATTATCTGATGATCGAGCAGACCAAATGCCGTGTTGAAATGTATATCCGCGACGGGGAACGATGGTATTTTGAATTCTACGACAAAATGGACGACGTGATCAGTCTGCCTTATTTCAAAGCAGAGTTGCCTCTTACCGTAGTTTACAGAAAAGTCAGCTTTTGATTTTGTAATGCCCTTTCAAAGAAAAAACGATGACATTGTCATCGTTTACGGAGTATACCAATCTGTGTTCCTTATCAATTCTCCTCGACCATTTGCCGGAAAGATTTCCTTTTAACCCTTCTGGTTTTCCTATGCCATGGAATGGTGCTGATTGAATGGCTTCCAAAAGTTGCTTGACCCTTTTTAGAATTTGTGTATTACCAGTCTTTTTCCAGTATTGCAAATCGTTCAAAGCGTCAGAAGTCAACTTTATTTCCATATGTCGTCCAGGGTTATCGTGGTAGTGCGTCCTCTCGCGACATCCTCATCACCCCGTTTGATTTTGGCTACAAAATCGGCGTCGTAAAGGGTTTCGCGATCTTCTGTTTTGAAAGTTATATTCAACTCTCTGAAGAATGCTTCGATCGCATTACGCTCATTCTGGTTCTTCGGCTGCACGATGAAAGTTTCCATAACTTTAAATGGTTTATATCAAAGTTAAGAATTTTCGAAAACCTCTCCAAAGCGATCAGAGGATATCAAATACCCAAATTCTCAATTTAGCCGCAACACAAACACCTGCTGCACACCCTTCCCGGCCTCATTCTTCAATAGTCTGTTAAATGCAAGCACCTTCCCGTCCGCTGACCACACGAGATTGCTCGCAGTAAATTCCGATGGTTCGGTCAAAACCTGGATTCTCTCTTCAAATGGTGCGTCGCTCACCTCACAAAGGACAATACTTCCATCATAAACATAGGTAACATGCTTGCCATCCGGATGCCAGCGGAGGTTGCCGGTAATGTTGGAAGTGCATTCGGTGACTTGGCGCGCCTTGCCGCCATTGGGCGAAATGGTGAAAATCTGGCTGATACCCTTTACGTCTTTGGCTATAAAGGCAAGCTGGCTGCCGTCCGGCGAGGAGCGAACAATACTCGTACAGCCTGGATGCGGTGTATTGGCCGTAAAAGTCAGACGACGTTGCATGGCGCCTGTGGGGGGCATCGGGAAGTCTGTGTGGGTTCCTTCCAATGGCCCTAGCGGTCCGGGCTGCGTAATGTCTTCTGGGATATCGACGATGAAAACTTCGGGTACGTCGTGGCCGTTTTTATCCTTCACGGTGCCAAGAAATGCCCGTGCGACCTGGCGGGTGCCATTTGTATTGATATAGCCATTCGTTCCAACCCAACTATCACTTGCAGCATGGCTGATTTCGTCGCTTCCCGGAGCAGGTTTTGGAACAACCCGTACTACTAATGCGCTGAACCATTCGCCGGAGACATTCTCCGCATTTTCATCTACTTTAACAGCCCTTACCTTTTTAGAAACACCGATCGTCCGCAGGTTACGCTTCTGACCGGTCGAGTCTTCCAGCGCTTTCAGGATGGCGTCGTTGTAGGTGAATCCGATCCATTGGCCGTCACCGCTCCACTCGTGCCGGTGCGTGCCCCCGCGTAGCGCGCCGGGCGTAAATGGGGGTGTAACGTCACGCGCATCGATGTACACGGGCACGTTCGGGCGGTTGTCGTAGATGATCACACCCGTGCGGCGCCATTGTTGGTAAGGATTCTCTTTGGTACTGGTGGAAAGGCCGTGAATGAATACAACAGCGTTTTCTTTGGGGCTATAACTCACAGCTCCTGCACCCGGACCCCAGCTTGCATTATCTTTAATATCAAAAAGGACTTGTTTCTCTCCCGTTTCAATATTCACACGCTCGATCCGCGCCGATTCTGCGATACCGCCGTCGTCGGTTCTGGTGTCATACACGAGCCATTCGCCATTGGGCGAAAAGTTGTCGTTGTTGTCCAGGTCGTGATGGTAGGTCAGGTCGTGCGTGATCTGTTTTTCTGCGATATCGGTCTGGCAGGATTGCATGCTCAAAAATGTTAGGAATGTTAAAACCGGGATAGAAACAAGTCTCATGGGCGAATCTACTTTTGAGGGCCGGTGATTATGCCCAGGTAGCGGCCCATCCAATAGGGGAGGAGCCAGATATCCCCGGCGCTATGCTCACCGGAACCGTTGCCGCCGCTCCGGTCGAGGCTGAACATATTGCCATTATGCCGTTGAATAGGACGTTCGTCAGGTGGCAATACTTCCTTCGTGGTTTGTTTGCGGAAATTGGGTTCGATTTTTTCAATATCCTTGCGGTGGCTGTTTTTAATCACCCAGTCGATCAGGTCCATTGGATGCTCCTGCAAATACCAAACAGATTCGTTCAGGTCAAAATCTTTGGTACCTGTTAATGCCGTGAAAATATTCCAGGCACCTTCTTTCTCCGGACGCTCCGCTTGCCAGTGGTCAATGATCTGCTTTTTGTAGCTGGCTTTCAGCGTATCGTTGAAAGCGTATCGGTACAGTCCCCAATAGCCGAGGAAATACATTTCATCGTCGGAGTGGTTCCAGCCGTCGGACATGTGTTTCGCGTGTTCGTCGGCATCCGCCGGAGCCATCCCGATTACGCTCATAGGCCGCATCATGTTCTCGTAGTAGCCGTGCTTGTTCATCAACTCGAATGCTTTTGCCTTGTATTTCTCCTTTTTGGTGAAATGGTAGGCGGTTTGCAGCATAGCTACAATGTTCGACGAGTTAAGCTTGCGGTCGCCCACATTGGTAGGGAATGCATTTACATAATCGGGGTGCCATTTACCCCACATTGTAGGCTTGCCATCGTAGTCGATCAGGTACATATTGTTTTTCACAATGTGCGACATGAGGGTATCGATGAGCATAACGGCCTGTTTCCTGATTTTCGGGTCGTCGATCAGTTCCGCTGCCGCGCCGAATGCGAAAATATGACCGATCACCTCATCGCTGCTGGTCGTCGATTTCCAATCCCATTCTTTTTCTGGCGAATGCTGCCAGCGCTCAACATCGTGCAGCTCATTGATATGTCCCGCACGCTCATAGGAACGGGCCGGGAATCCTGCCACGGGGTTCACGGTGTACAAGCGCTCCATGGCGTCCATCGACTCGCGGCAGTTTTGCAACGCATCCGGATCTTTGGTAGCCGCATACCGGAATATCTGGCCGCCAAGGTACATCGAGGTCCAGAGGCCATCATTGTCCGAATCTTCGGTATACCCTGTCGACAAATCGCCGTGATTCAGCCCGGTAAGCTGTGAATTGAAGCCATTGCGAATATGGCGCAGGCGTACCTGCTGGTCGAGCAGTTTGGCTTTCTCTTCCAAAGTCATCGATTTGAACTGGATTTGTCCCAGACCTTTGGTCGTTAATACCAGCACCGAATTTTTAGGTCCTTTTTCAATATCCAAAACATTGTTGCCGGGCAGCCAGCGTTCACCGAAATAATAGTCAAACTTGCCGTCCGTGCGCAATGCAAATGCGCCCATATCGGAGCCGAACCATACTTTGCCGTTCACTTCTTTCACTGCGGTAATTCTGGTAACAGGCAATTTGCGGTTGATGCTGCCGGTTTGCTTTCCGGTTGCAATATCCAATGAAAGATAGCCGTCCAGTGTCCCGATGATGATCTTCGTCTCTTTCGAGGCAATATCAAATGCGGTGAAATCGGTGCCGGTAAGCACTTTCGTCAGCTTTTTATCCTGTACACCCAGTTTGTAAAGCGACTTGTTCCCCAGAATCCAGAACTGGTTTGCATTACTCTGAAACGCCAATCCGATCACAGCATCGTCGGGCAGCTTGCCATTCCAGAGGCTTTTCGAGTCCTTGATCAATTCGAGCGAAGCGCCGTCGGAAACGAGGAAAGTAAAATCCTTGCCACCTGCGAGTAAGCCGGCCTTTGGAAGGTTATGTTTTGAAAACAGTGTTCCGGCCCATGCATTGCTGAATACCACCTGGTCGGTCAGATAAACGAGTTGGTTTTCGTAGGAAATAAGGTTGCTGATGTTCTTATCCTTCATGTAGCGGTAATTCCGGTCGGGAACGACTTTGCCCGGATACAGAAATTGCCCCGCAGAAGTATGGCGAAGGCCCTCTTTGGCGAGCATCTGTATAATGCCGTTTCGGTCGGCGGCCACCTGTTGGAGTGAGCTCTGGGTGGTATCAGCGTAATATTTGATACTTAAATCCTGCAAATAGGGCTTATCCTTATGCACAGGTTGTACCTGAGCATGCGTGGAAGCGGCGCCCGTCAGTAATAGGAGGGATAGTAAAAAGTGCTTTTGCATTGTATTGAGTTGGTTATTTAACTTTTTTCCTTCTTTCCATCATCTCTTTCCAGGTGGTGAGAATAATGCCTTCCGACTGGATGAAGTTTTTCAGGTCGGGATCGAGCATCGAGCGCATATCGGCATAGCGTGAGCCGCCGGATGCACTGATGTATTTGAAATCGTCGGTGACGTCGCTGCTGTGGACGATCATCATCGCCACGCCGGGTTGCATTTTGCGGATCGTTTCGATGAACTTTTGAGCCTTGTATTTGCCCCATTGCTCGGGCGTGACGTCGCTGCCCTCCGGTTTCCAGTCGCCGCTGATCGTGTGCAGGTCGTCGAGTACCGGTAAGCCCGCCGCCCATATTTTCTGCCCGAATTCTGCTGAGCGTATGGTAATTTCTGGCTCCGGCAGCTCCATTTCTTCTTTCCATTTGCCCTCCGCTTTCAGCTTTTTGACCAATGGATTGTTCAGGCATTCTTTCAAAAGCTGGTTATTCCCACCCGGGAACATCACCGGAATACCAAATTCCGCCCCGACTTTGATATATCTTTCCAAATAGGGAATGTGCGCGAACAGCGTGCCCATATGCGAATCCATATGAGTGGGTTTTAGCCCGAGTTTCAATGCACGGCTCAGTTGTGCGCGTATTTCCTGTTCCACCACATCCGGGCTGGCGTGTCTGATCACATCTTCTACCTCATGCCACATGCAGCCTTCATCGTCTACGAGCCCCTCCGAGTGCGTAATGCCGTTCAACGGAGGCCAGCGGTAATCCTGCCATTCCGACGTGAGCGTCAAATGCAGCCCGGCATCCATACCCGGGTTTGCCGATGCAAACTTGGCGAAACTGGCCGCCCATGGGCACGGCATCATAATGCTGCACGAGGTGGCAATGCCGTTCTGTATCGATTTTTTGGCGCCCTCGTTCGAGTAATGCGACATTCCCGCGTCGTCGACGTGGAATATGATGACCTTTGCGCCTTTGGGCCAGCCGAGTTTTTCGGCATAGGTCTGTTGTGCTGATGTTTCTTGCATGACCAGTAATAGCAGGTTGATGAGCAAAAGATAGGTCTTCATATCGAATGTTGTTTCTATTTTGAAATCATTCCCAAATACCGGCCCATCCAATAAGGTAGCAGCCAGAAAACCGGCTCACGTTCTACCTGCGGGTCGCCTCCGGCTAATGTCCAGGGGTTTTTGTCCCAACGGACGGTGAGCCGTATGCTGGCGGGCTGCAATTCACTAATTTGTTCGTCTTCCAGGACCGGCGTGCGTACCACTTTGATATCCTCCCTTTTCCGGTGATCGATCGGCCAGTCTACCAGGTCCAGCGGCGTGTCGATCAGGAAATCCACGGAGTTTTTCAGCTCCGCTTTCTTATCCAGGCTTTCGTTGTAAATAAAATTGACCAGCGGGTTATGGTCGCCTTTGCGCATCGCGAACCATTCTTCCAGGTGGTTTTTGTAAAATCTCAACCGCTCGGGATCCTGCTCGCAATGGATCAGGATCGGGTAGAGGTATGCCTGCAATACCACATCGAAATAGATGAACCACGCTGGATTTTGCCTGGTCACGTCCTTCATATTGTCGAGGTAGTGCTCCTTTTGGATCAGCCGGAGGTATTCGTCCTGGTATTTGGCATTGCCGGTCATGAAATGCGCCAGTTTCAGGAATGCGAGCATTTCCATCGAGTTCTGGTTACGGTCGGGCAGCCATTCCGGGTCGCGGTTCAGCTGGTCCGGTGACCATACCGACCAGCGCGTTGCCTTGCCGTCCACATCCGCGAAATTCAGGTGATGCTGCATCAGATAATCGACGATCCTGCCTACATGCGCAGCGATAACCTTCTTTTCCGCGGCGTCGGCCACGAGCGTATAGTAATGGTAATAGCCAAACATATGCCCGCACATTTCATCGCTGCTTGTATCGCCTTTCCAAAGCCACTTTTTATCGGCCGACAAGCGCCAGCGCGTTTCCACAGGTTTAAACCGCGGCTCTTTCACAAGTTCGTCCGCGCGCTCGCGTTCCGTGTAGGTGCGGTTGCCATCGTGCATGTGCGTCCACGTGGCGGGTATGATCGTGCGCGCGAAGAAGCCGTCGGTGCCGGTTACTTCCTGCAGCATTTTCAGGAAACCGAATGCTCTTTTTGCATTCTCCTTTGCGGCAGGATCTCTGGTAGCGGCATAGCGGAAGCTTTCCATGGCCAGATAGTTGCCGGTAAATTCGCCGTCATTGTCGTCGTCTTCCGGCTCCCAGGTGGTGGTATCGCCCGGAACGCGCAAATGTGCCTGTCCCGCGATCCACGGCGCTCGGATATGCCTCTTCATCAAGACGTCATAAAAGAATGCGTTTTTGGACGCCAGGGTCATATCCCGCTTTTTAATAGCACTTACACCTTGCGGCGTCGCTATCCACGCATTGCCTTCTTTGTCAAATGCAATATCATTGACCTGATCATCCAGGAGCCACCTTCTTGAAAACAGCAATGAATGACTGCCGTCTTTTCGGAAGCGCAACACGCCTGTTTGGGTACCGATCCACATCGAGCTATCGGGCGCGTAGCGGACGGCCGTGACGTAAGTAGAAGGAATGCCGTCCGTTGTCCTCAGTTCCGACTCTTTTTTACCATTGTTTTGAATGGTAACCCCACCCAGCCCGCCTATCCAGAGCTTACCGTCGTGATTGTATGCCAAACCTTTGGCATAGGCGGCGATCAAAGCGTCCGGTTTGTAGGTGTGTTCCAAATGCGAGGGAGTCCAGTGGTAAAGTCCTACATCGGAGGCTATCCACAATCCATCGTTCCTATCGCCGATCATATCGCGGATGGATCTCGCTATGACTGCTTTTTGTAATGTAAAGCCATTCGCATTACCCGTCCAAAAGCCATTCGGGCCGATGGCGTAAACGGTGCCTGCATTTGTGCAAATCGCAGAAATGGGCCCGGCCGGCCCATTCGCCTTTGAAATAACACCGTTTTGGTATTGATAAAGTCCATTCCAATTACCTATCCACACAACGCCGGACGAGTCCTGAGCCAATGCAAAAGCCGGCCCATCTGTTTTGCCGTCCAATACGGGTACCCAATTATGTGCATTGCCTATTTTACGAAAAACACCTTTTGCCGTGGCCGCCCACACATTACCGTCGCGGTCGGGTAAGACGGCCCTTACGTCGTTGCCCTCCATTGGATAGGCCTCATGATATTCCTGAATGAAAGCCTCATCCTGGTAAAAGGATGGTTCATTACCGACAGTTTTATCATTCCGGCACGAAAACAGCACAGGAAGTATGCCGTAAGCCAGCCAGGCAATCAGTTGTTTTTCAAAACGTAACATCAGGCTTCGGCGTAGTTTTCGCTCTCCTGGAACAGCAGGCTGATCAGCTTTTTATGCTGCGAGAAATCCGGGATGAGCAGTTGGGCACCTGCACGTACGAGGCGCGGACGCTTGGCCGGGTTATGTCCGAAGCGCTGCACTTCGTTGCTGGTAATACCCACCGAAATGCCGCCTGCGCGCCGCCCTTCGCGAATCTCGTCCGGTCCGTCGCCGAATACCGCCAATTCTTTGCCTTGTAAATTGTTGTCGCGGATGATTTTTTCGATCACCATTTTCTTCGAAAACTTGGTATAATCGCGCAATGCACCGTAAATGCCGCCGTCGAACAAATCGGCGTAGCCAAGCATTTCGGCTTCGTTTCTGACGTCGTCGGCATCGGTACCGCTGGCGAGATACATGGTTACGCCGCGCTCTTTGAGCTGTTTCAGAAACTCAACGGCGCCTTTCAATGTGTAATCTTCCTGACCGAGTTCCCCTTTGGCGAGCTTTTCCATGCGTTTGTTCACCATTTCCATCAGGCCGTCGTTGTAAATCTCCTTGTATTGGAATTTATCGAGGATCTGGTCTTCGGGTACAAAACCGAATTCGCGTACCAGGTTAACCAGCCCTTCCATCTGGTAAATGGTCTGAATGCCCGTGGTTTTGTGAATGAATGCCTTACATTCGGCCTGTACTTTATGAAACGTTCCGGCGTCGATGGTGTCATATTGTTCACCCAGAATGGATTTCATCATTACAGGCTCCATAATCTCCTCCCATCCCTGCCGCAGTGAGCTGATCGTACCGTCGTGATCGAAAACGGCATAGCGTATATGTCCGAGCTTGTCGAGGATCTCCGGTACGCATATTTCGAACTCCGTTTCGGGGTAGTAAACAGCTGCGCGCTCGTTTTCGGCGAGGTCGGCATTATAAATGTAGTCCGGGTCTTTGGCCACAATGGCAATTTCTTCACCGGTGGCTGTGCCGGTAGTAAACAGTTTTTGCACGGTCACCGCCGCCGCGAAGTTGCCGAACAATGCCGCTTCGGCCGGGGATAATCCGGCGGCAAGGCAAAGCGTAATGGCGCTGATCGCGGTATCGCCCGCACCGACGGTGTCGAGCTTGCCTTTCAACTGAATGCCGGGGACCTCGTGATAACCCTCATTGTCAAATGCGATAATGCCGCGCTCTCCGCAGGTCACGAACACCGGCTTGCGGTACCGATTGAACACTTCGGCGCCGTAACCTTTTACATCGCTTACGGGCACGTTTTCATCCGGCGTAACATTCAACCCATTCAAGGAGGCGATTTCACGGTCGTTACATTTAAGATAGGTATTCCGGAAACTGTCGTTGAAGTGCCGGGAATCCAGCATGACTATCTTGTCGGGATACTTATTAAAGAGGGCATTCACGTCGTCGATAAACGACGCGTTGGTAATGCTTCCGGTCACCTGCTGGTTAAAAATCAATGCATCGCACTCCTGCAATGCCTTTTCAAGCGCGGCCACGAGTTGCTTGTCCGTATCGACGCTTCTTTCATTATATACACCAAAATCGATGCGCGGTTCTTCCTTGCCGTCGACAAGCCGTTTGAGATAACTATATGTATTGAAACGCTCTTTCTGAATAATGAATGCGCTCGTGTCCGCACCGAGTTGTTGAAGCTGCGCCGTTAGTTCCCGTCCCTGCATATCGTCGCCCACGGCGCCGATCACCCGGATACCCGCTGGTTTCAGCGCGGCGAGGTTGGCCACCACATTCCCCGCGCCTCCCGGCGTATAGTAATGGCGGGCAACGGCCAGGGCCTGCAAACCGGTTTCAATGGAAACTTCGGAAGTGCGGTCGTCCATGACCCAGTACGAGTCGAGGCAGAAGTCGCCATACACGGCGACCTGAACGGTGGAGATTTTCTCCAAGATCTGATTGATGCGGCTTTGATCCATGAGCAAAGGTTGGTCTGGATTTAGGATAAAATGGATATGGATATTGAGGTGTTTTTGGGTAATACGACCGATGCCGGAAGGAGGGCTATCGCAACGTCCGCGATTTGAGGCAAATGTTATAAAATTGTTAAAAGCGGCATTCGTAAAACGAGGGTAAAACGGCCTGTTGTTTCAAAGTATTTTTTGCTAAGAACTGACTGGAAATGAGGAAATATGTGATAAATGATAAGTTACTATTATGTTATGATTAAATCGTACAATGGTGCGCAAAATGAAGATATTTTTACGCAGTTTGCGATTCAAATTTTAAAACGGGAGGTGTAGATTTATCAGACAATTGCAAATACGCCGCTCAATACAAAGCATCGCCGATTGTTTCGAAGGCAGAATTTTCCGCTGCCGGGGCGATGTTGGAAACAACTTTATTTTAATACCTGACTAATTACCTATTCATAATAAAGCAAATTTGATGCCGGCCGATAAATAGGATCAAACCAAGAATAAAAGTTTTTTAATTAACATAAGAATCTCATTATCTAGTCCCCTTTTCTATAAGCTAAACTGTACGACTGTGGCCTATCCCGACGAAAATACCCTGATCAGAGTGACGCAAGGCGACGAAGCGGCCTTTGCGGAGTTGTATAACCACTACAAAACACCTGCACTGCGGTTTACGGTTTCCCTGCTCAAAGACGAGGAAGAAGCTGAAAACATGGTCCAGGACGTGTTTATCAAAATTTGGGTGAGACGTACCCAGATCAAGCCGGACTATAATTTCAATTCATACCTGTTTACGTGCCTGCGGAATATGGCATTCGACCATTTTAAAAAGCTGGAAAAGAGCGAGCAGCTGCGTAAGCATTATATGGAGGCGATCCGTGCTGCGGGTGAGGAGGAGCGGGAAGAGGCCGAGAGAAGGCTGACCGTCGTGCAGGCGGCTGTCGAATCGTTATCGATCAAGCGCCGGCAAATTTTGAAACTGAATATTGAAGAAGGAAAATCCTATCAGGAAATCGCAGAGTTTTTGAGAATATCCAAAAATACAGTGAAGAACCAATTGGTGAAGGCAAAGCAGATCTTGCGGGAAAAAGTGGATCTGGCAACGATATAGCACCCGGATTAGTCCAGCATTACATATTCCTAAAACCTTGAAAAGCAGAAGCACCTACGCTTCTGCTTTCCTTTTTTGATCTATTTCATATCGTTCAGCTTGCTGAGGTCGATGGCTTTCAAGGCATCTTTCAGCTGGTCGACGCTCAGGTTATTGCCTTCCACATTTACGACGTAGCGGTCCG
Organism: Dyadobacter sp. BE31; assembly: GCF_031457695.1. NCBI lineage: Bacteria > Pseudomonadati > Bacteroidota > Cytophagia > Cytophagales > Spirosomataceae > Dyadobacter > Dyadobacter sp. BE31. The sequence continues at coordinate 1,515,568 of NZ_JAVDXA010000001.1, read as the reverse complement.
CGACCAACACGTTGATTTCACCGGACTTGCTTTCGTTGTTATATTTCTCAAAAGCCTTGTAGCCTTCGATTGTCGTGGTTTTTTCGTAACCGGTGGTGGTTTCCTTATCAATTTCAGCAATAGACCAGGCTGCGAGCGCCATCGTCGATACGCCGGCAATACCTCCCGTGTCCACGATTTCGACGTCGAGCGACTCATCCGAACTTCCTTTATATTTGGCCTCGGCCGTCGAAACGGTAAAGCCCATGGCGCCGGTTTTCTCGCCGGTAGCTTCCGTGCGGCTCATGCCGGCGAGGGTTTCGGGTAAAAGGTCTTTCAGCTTGCGGAAATCCACCGGGTCGACGGCCTTGCGGTCGCCCATTTCCTTGGCTTTATCGGCAATAGCCTGAAGAGCATCGGCCGGGCTGTCCGCGGCGGCTTTTTCTTCGGCTTCTTTTTCTTCCTGTTTGCTTCCGCAACCGGTCAAGAGCAGGGCGCATGAAAGAAATGCGGCTATAAAGGATGTTTTCATCTGACAATTGTTAGAGTTGTTTCAAACTAATTACAATGTAATGAAAACGCTGCACTGATGCACGCCTACTCTGTTGGGGGTACTTTCATCTTGCAACCTCCAGCGGATTCTGACGGGAGCGTATAATGAAATACAAGCCGAGCAGCACTGCGGGGATACTCAGGATTTGCCCCATATTCAATGCGTAGTTCGCCTCGAATGCCTCCTGGTTTTCTTTCAGGAACTCATACAGGAATCGCAACGTGAACACCCATACGAGGAACACTCCGACCATCAGCCCGCGTGGGGTAGCGGCCTTGTATTTGTTCCAGATCCCAAACAGGACGAACGTGAGGATGAAACACGTAATGGATTCATAGAGCTGGGCAGGGTGACGCGGGATTTGCAGGAACTCGGTATTTTGACGGAAAATGAATGCCCAGGGCGCATCGGAAGGCTTTCCGACAATCTCGGAGTTCATCAGGTTACCAAAGCGGATGAATGAGCCTCCCAATGCAAACGTGATGGTAAGGCGGTCGGTCACCCAGAAGAATGTCTGGCCTGTGCCCCTGCGCGAGCGGGCATACAACCATAGCCCGGTCACTGTTCCGATCACCGCGCCATGGCTGGCAAGCCCGGCGTAAGGAGGTAATATCACTTCCAGGGGATTTTTAAACAGTACTTCGGGTTCATAGAAAAGGAAATGGCCTACGCGGGCGCCGATAACGATCGAGAGCACCATATAAAGCGTGAGCGAGTCGATATCTTCCAGCGTCTTTCCTTCTTTCTTGAAAATATAGATCATAATTTGCTGGCCGATCAGGAAGCCGGCAGCGAAGAGAAGACCATACCAACGGACAGGGAAGGGACCAAAACCGGCGATTTCCGGAATAGTGAAAATTTCGGGACTTACGTCCCACATGATATAGGAAAGCATGCGTTTGTGATGTTAATGATCAAATATACTATTATGAGACAAGACGCGAAATGAAATTTTTACTCATAGCCCTCGTACGGTTTTATCAGGCGGCACTTTCCCCTTATTTGCCCAATTCGTGCCGTTACACGCCTACATGCTCGCAATATATGATTGAAGCTGTGCAGAAACATGGCGCGTTCAAAGGAGGCTGGCTGGGGCTGAAACGCTTTGCACGCTGCCACCCGTGGGGCGGCCACGGCCACGACCCGGTACCATGAATTATCCAATGGCAACTTTCCGGAGAATGGAATCGATGATCGTCATCGTGCGCACGCCGTCGGCTTCCGCCTCGTAATTCAGCAGGATACGATGGTTCATGATGTCGGGCGCGAGCTCTTTGATGTCCTCGGGCAATACATAATCACGCCCTTCGAGGTAGGCCAACGCTTTTGCCGCACGGTTGAGGTAAATGGTAGCACGCGGCGACGCTCCGAACTGAATGTAACGCGCTTCGTCGCGGAGCCCGTAATCGAGCGGGCGGCGGGTAGCGAATACGAGTTCGATAATGTAGCGTTCGAGCGTATCGGAGATATTGACCTTGTTCACTTCGTCGCGAATCGCGAAAATCTCCTCCTTATTTAATATCGGGCGGATTTTGTATTCATAGTTAATGTCCGACATCCGGCGCATTACTTCCAGCTCTTTCATCTTGTCGAGGTAATCGACGTAGACTTTCATCATAAACCGGTCGATCTGCGCCTCGGGAAGCGGGTAGGTTCCTTCTTGTTCCACCGGGTTTTGGGTAGCGAGTACTACAAAGGGCCGGTCGAGGAGGAATGTCTCGTCGCCGATCGTCACTTGCCTTTCCTGCATTGCTTCGAGCAATGCAGATTGCACTTTGGCCGGGGAGCGGTTCACCTCGTCGGCGAGGATGAGGTTGGAGAAAATAGGCCCTTTTTTGACTTCGTAGTCGCCTATTTTGGGTTTATAGATCATCGTCCCGATCAAATCCGCGGGAAGCAGGTCGGGCGTGAACTGAATGCGTTTAAATTCCAGATGGAGCACTTTGGCCATGACGTTGATGGTCAAAGTTTTGGCTAGCCCCGGAACGCCTTCGAGGAGGATATGGCCGCCGGTAAATAGGCCTATCAGCAGTCGGTTCAGCAGTTTGTCCTGCCCCACCACCACCTTACCCATTTCGTCCAGAACCTCCCTGATTTTTTCTACGTACATGAAAATGAGGTCAAAATTTTAAATGGATCAGGCCCAGATAGCTCTTACGAAGCGGTCCTTACCATTGATATCACGAAGGATTTCCACGTTTTTGTAATTCCTTTCTTCAAAAACCTTCTTGGTTTCCGCGCCGAAATGCTCGTTGATCTCGACATAGCATTTACCGTGCTGCTTCAAGTGGTGTACGCCAAAATCCGCGATGGCTTTGTAGAAAAGCAGCGGATCGTTGTCTTCTACAAACAATGCCTCGTGCGGCTCGAAACGGAGCACATTCGGGCGCATGCTTTCGGCCTCGGAATAGGTTACGTAAGGCGGGTTGCTCACCAGGCAGTCGAACTGGACGATGTTGCCGGGCAGCGGGAATGTCACATTGAGCATATCCTGCTTCGCGAACGTGACGTCGGCAATGAGCTGTCGGGCATTCTCTTTGGCTACTTCCAAAGCCTCGTCGGACACATCCCATGCATGCACGCTCACGTGCGGGAGGAAGCGCGCGAGCACGATGGCAATACAGCCGCTACCGGTTCCAATGTCGAGGATGGAGATATTCTTGTCCGGCTCCGCGTAGTCGCGCGTTACCATTTGTACGAGCTCCTCGGTTTCCGGACGCGGAATCAGCACCGCCGAAGAAACGCGGAATTCGAGGCCGCAAAACTCGGTAGAGCCGATGATATGCTGAACGGGTTCGTTGTTGTTCAGGCGTTTGATGATATTATCCCAATCGGGCTGCGCCGTGTTTTCGGGTATCGGGCGATCTACCAGCACATCGATATTACGGAGGCGCATATAATGCTCCAACAGCATGAACGAGATTGCCTGAGCCTCTTTTTCCGGATAAACTGTGATGTTTTTTACTATATATAAATAAAGCTGGCGTGCGGAAGTCATTTTCACTGATTTTGATCCAATGTCGGAAAGTTAGCAAATTATGGGAACTCCCGAAAGTTGAGTTTAAAAGGGCATTTGTATTTTTGCCACATGGAGACGCACAATCAATGGATGGAGCGGGCTTTGCAGCTCGCCGAATACGGCCGCGGGGCGGTGAGCCCGAACCCGATGGTAGGCTGTGTGATCGTCCATGAAGACAGAATTATCGGCGAAGGCTGGCATCGCGCCTATGGCGGCCCGCATGCAGAAGTACGGGCGATAGACGATGCCGACGCCAAAGGCAATTCGCATTTGCTGCCACAAGCGACGGCCTATGTTACCCTCGAACCTTGCTCGCACACGGGCAAAACGCCTCCCTGCGCGGACCTGCTTGTGAGCCGGCAATTGAAAAAAGTGGTCATTTGTAATGATGATCCCAATCCGCTGGTTTCGGGCAGGGGCATTCGCAGAATGCGTGAGGCCGGGATTGAAGTGGAATGCCACGTGCTGGAAGCACGAGGGTTGGAGCTGAACAAGCGGTTTTTTACGGCTATGACCCTCAAAAGACCGTATGTGATCCTCAAATGGGCCGAAACGGCCGATGGGTTTCTGGGATACGAAACCGGTAATCCCGTGCAGATCAGCGGAGCGTTATCAGGTATGCGCGTGCACCAATGGCGTACCGAAGAGGATGCCATTATGGTGGGTTATAAAACGGCTTTGATGGACAACCCGCGGCTGAATGTGCGCTATTGGGCCGGAACGAACCCGGTGCGGATCGTCACCGACAGGCGCTTACAACTACCTCCGCAACTTCACTTGTTCGATAATTCTCAAAGTACAATTGTGGTCAACTACAACCGTGAGACAGCACTTCCAGCCGATCCCGAACGCTACGCATTGCCGTCGACAGCCTATTTGAAAATAGACAAGGAAGGCGATGAAATAGCCCAGTTGCTCGAAGGCCTGCATCGGCGTAAAATACAGTCCGTTTTGGTGGAAGGAGGCGCAGCGGTGATCAATGCATTCCTGGAAAGCGGTTTATGGGACGAGATCCGTCGTTGCCAGGGTACACTCATCATTGGCAACGGCGTGGCGGCCCCGGTTCCGCGCGGCTTGTTCAAAGGTTCCGAGCAAATCGGTAATGATTTATGGACCCGCTATAACCGAATTTAAACACTCCAGAGATTTTCCTCGGTCGTCCAGATCTCCCAGGCTTTTTCTGCCTGCAATTCAAGCATTTTTAGCCCGTTCATTGTAGCGGCGCCTTGCTCGGTGCCTTTTTTCAGGAACAGCGTTTCGGCCGGGTTGTAAACGAGGTCGTACAGGTAATGGCTTCTTGTAATCCACTGGTAGGGGATCATAGGACATTCTTCGGTGTTGGGGAAAGTCCCCAACGGGGTTGTATTGATGATCAACCGATGGCCTTCGATTACTTCCTGGGTAAGTCCTTCATACGAAACGCAGTCGTCGCTTTTCTGGCGTGAAACGAGCGTGTACTCCATTTCAAGGTCTTTCAACGCCACCTGCACAGCTTTGGCGGCACCACCGTTGCCCAGTACGAGTGCCTTGATATACTTGCAGGACTCGCCCCGCTTGTCGAACCATTCCACGAGCGATTGCTGGAAACCGTAGTAATCCGTATTGAATCCTTTCGTACTGCCGTCGGCGTAGATTTTGATCGTATTCACCGCTCCTATGCGCTCGGCCGAGGCATCGTCGAGGTCGTCGAGAAAAGCAATCACATCCTTTTTGTAAGGGATCGTCACGTTCAGTCCGCGCAGGTCGTGCTTCTTTTTCAGCAATTCGGGCAATTCGTCGAGGGATTTTATCTCGAAAAGCTCATAGCTGCTCTCTTTGATTTTCTCTCTGATGAATTTGTCTGTGAAATATCGCTTTGAAAAAGAGTGGGTAAGCGGGTATCCGATCAGGCCGTATAAGTTCATAAGGATGCGTGTAGCGACGGTAAAATTTTGGGCTGCTAAGTTATACCAGCCACCAGCTAATTACAAATACGGGCAGAATTAGAGGCCCGGTAAATTCGCGTATACGATTTACGGTTCGCACGCTGGCGCGGCTTCATCGGGCTGAGTCTCAACTAGTTTCCTGTGCAGGTTAATTTATATTAAACAATGGCCGAATTAATTTGCATTATTATGCTAAATGAGGTAGAATTACCTATCCTTTATCTGTACCCAAAATTATGAAGTGGAAAAATCTTTACTACACACTATTGCTGGCTAGCCTGTTTACTGGGCATGTCAAAGGCCAGAAGCGCCACGACTACCAAATCCTCCTGAGAAGTGGCTCAATGCAACCGGAGCGGAATATTTCATCTGCCTCTGGTCGCTCCAATGCGGCATTCAGGCTTTCGAATGCGGGGCAGAAGTCGCTGGTAGTGATCCAATTCGATGACATTCCTACCGAACAAGAGCGACAAGAGTTGAAGCGGGAGGGTATCGAACTCCTTGAATATATACCAAATTACGCCTACACGGCAACGATAGCGCCAGGTAGTAATCCGGGTGCATTGGCAAGAACCAAAGGAAGGGCTATTATAGAACTTAGCGCCGAGCAAAAAATGCAGCCGGGGCTTGCTAACGGCAACATCCCGTCCTACGCATTTACCGGGCCGTCTACGATCGACCTGTGGATCAGCTATCCCAAATCTTTCAGTTACGAAGAGGTACGGGCCGCATTGCAAAGCCGGGAATACGAAGTCATTTCGGATCAATATAAAAACTACCAGATACTGACGGTCAGGGTGCCGCTGAAGGAGCTGAAAACGCTTGCCGGGCAGCCATTCGTGCAATATGTACAGGCAATACCGCAGACAGACCGTCAGCTGAACAACAAAAGCACTGCAAATGGCCGGGCGAATGTCTTGAAATCAGCGCTGCCAGGGAATAGAAACTTGTCCGGAGCGGGTGTGGTCGTCGGGATTGGCGACGAGTCTAATCCCCTGCGCCATGTTGATTTCAATTCCCGCATCATCAACCGGGCGCCTATCGAGGCCGGCTCGCACGGCCTGCACGTGATGGGTACGATGGCAGGTGCCGGCATTATGGACGAGCGTTTCGCGGGTTATGCGCCCAAGGCGACCGTCGTTGCTCAAAGCTATTCGTCGATCCTGGCCTATTCGCCGCAGTATGTGCAGGATTTTGGGATGGTGATCACCAATAACTCTTATGGATCAGACGTGATTACCTGCGAGACGAATGGAATGTATGACCTCTACTCGTATATTCTGGATCAGCAGGCGTTTGAAATGCCTTATCTGCAACATGTTTTTGCGGCCGGAAATAGTGGTAGTACCACCTGTGCACCGTTTGCGGTGGGTTTTGGAACAGTCCTGGGAGGATACCAGACCGCGAAGAACGTCATCACCGTAGGCGCTACCGGCGAGACCGGCGGGATTATGGCGAATTCCAGCCGGGGGCCCGTTAAGGACGGCAGGTTGAAGCCGGAGATTACAGCGCAGGGAAGTGGCATTATGTCGACGATTCCGGTTAACCTGTATGGGAGTGGAAGCGGGACGAGTATGGCCACGCCGGCGGTGTCGGGAGGGCTCGCAATGCTCTACGAACGATACAGGCAGCTGAACGGGAACCAGAATCCCAAGAATGGTTTGATGAAAGCACTGCTGGTGAACGGCGCGGTGGACAAAGGTAACGAAGGCCCCGACTATCGATTTGGATTTGGATGGCTGAACCTGCTTCGATCGGTCAAAATGCTCGAGTCGCAGAGCTATGCTACGGGCCAGGTTGCGCATCAGGGAACTAATAACTTTTCTATCAATGTCCCGGCCAATACGGCGCAGGTTAAGGTAATGCTCTATTGGAACGACCCGGCAGGCAGTACACTTGCATCCCAGAGCCTGGTCCACAATCTCGACCTTCAGGTGACGAATCCTGCTTCCAATGTGATTCTCCCGCGAATACTCGATCCTGCCGCTGCCAATGTCGGTAATGTAGCTACTACGGGCGTCGATAACCGCAATAACATGGAGCAGGTGGTGATCAACAACCCTAGTGCCGGGAGTTATACCATTTCTGTAAAGGGTACCACGGTAGGTCAGTCGCCTTCACAGGAGTATTTTGTCGTTTACGATATCATTCCCAATTCCCTCACCATTACCAACCCGATCGGAGGAGAGCGCCTGAAAGACGGCGACCCTATTTACATTTCCTGGGACGCATTCGGGAATAGCGCCAGCACTTTTAGCGTGCAATACAGCGGCAATAATGGGGGATTATGGACGAACATTTCTACGACCGTAGCAGCTGGTACCAGCCAGCTCGCGTGGGCTGTGCCCGTGGGGATGCGATCGGATAAGGTGCGTGTGCGGGTGATCCAGAACAGCACCGGTGCGCAAAGTATTTCCGAGCCTTTCACGGTGATCGGAGTGCCGGGTGTTACGCTCTCGGCCCTGCAATGCGAAGGGTACATTTCGCTGGATTGGACGGCGGTAACGGGCGCGGGTGACTACGAAGTAATGATGCTGAAAGGGAAGGAAATGGTTCCGGTGGCCATTACCGCCGGCACGACCTATTCGTTGGGTGGATTGTTAAAGGATTCGACCTATTATGTTTCCGTAAGGGCCCGCGTGAACGGGCAGCCCGGACGCAGGGCGCTGGCGATTTCGCGCAAGCCGGATACAGGAACCTGTGCAGGTAGTATTTCGGACAACGATCTTAAAATTGAGTCAATAGTTACGCCGACATCGTCGGGGCGAAAAAGCACATCCACCGAACTGAGTGGGGCCGTTTTTGTCAAAATGCGGATCAAAAATCTCGATGACGTAGATTTCAATGGTTCACTGGATGTCGGATATGAGCTCAATGGTACGGCGGTACCGGTTGAAACGATCACGCCTTTCATTGAAAAAGGTAAAACCTATGACCATACCTTCGCGGTGGGGGCCAATTTAGCCAACCCCGGGGATTACAATATCAAAGTGTATATCCATAGTAATGCGGATTTGGTGACGGCCAATGATACATTGACGAAGCTTTTCAGGCAGCTACCCAACGACCAGCTGACATTGCCGTTTAACGATGACATGGAAAGCCTTCCTGCACAGAATGTTACCGTCGCACAAATGGGGCTCACAGGAGATGGGCGGTACGATTTCAGCGCCGACACCGACGCAGGAAGAATCCGGACTTTCATTAATACGGGTTTTGCGGCTTCCGGTCAGAAAGCATTGACGCTCGATGCCAACCGGGCCTATTCGGCGGGCAACACGAGCTACCTCACAGGCACTTTCAACCTGGCGGGTTACAACATCAATGCCGACGATTTACGGTTGATATTTTCCTATAAAAACCACGGCCAGAAAACGAACAGTAATAATAAGGTTTGGATAAGAGGCAAGGACACCGACGCCTGGATCGAGGCTTACGATCTTTTCGCAAATCAGAACCTCACGACCCAGGGATACAAGACCACGGCTCCGCTTGAAATAAGCGCATTGCTTTCGGCAAATGCGAAAAACTTCTCGTCAAGTTTCCAAGTCCGCTGGGGGCAATGGGGAAAAATGATCACCTCCGATTACAGCAACGGCGCGGGCTATTCTTTCGATGATATCCGCATTGTGTCGGTGATCGACGATATTCAAATGCTGGCGTTGCTCGCACCGCCCACGGAAAGCTGCGGGCTGAGCAATGCGGAAACGATCGCTATCCGTATCCGGAACAGCTCCGCGCGGGATATTTCCAACCTGCCGATCGCATTGTCGCTCCCGAACGGGACCATCCTCCGCGATACGATCACATCGCTTGCCAAACGTACAACTATCGATTTTACTTTCGGTCCCAAGGCTGACCTTTCGGGGATCGGAGCGTTAAACCTCAAAGCATGGTCGGAATTGGCGACCGACAGCTTCCGGGACAATGACACGCTGGCGGTCAAAGTTTTTAATGCGCCGGTATTGAGCTCGTTTCCTTATCTTGAAAATTTTGAAAACGGTGATGGCTTCTGGAGTGCCAAGGGAACGAACAGCTCCTGGAAATGGGGTACGCCTACTTCGAGTGCTTTGAACAAAGCGGCCAGCGGAACCAAGGTGTGGAAAACAAACCTCGCGGGAGGGTATAACGACAAAGAAGAGTCGTATTTGTACTCGCCATGCTTTAATGTGAGCAGCCTGACTTCACCTACACTGAGTTTTAGTGCGGCAATCGACCTGGAAGTGTGCGAGCCTACGCCCTGCGACTACGTGTATATCGAATATTCCGGAAACGGTGGGCCGTGGACACGCCTGGGGGCGGTGGGACAGGGTACCAACTGGTATAACAAAACCTACTCGGGTAACGGCGCGTGGGCTATGCAGGACTACCTGCGCTGGCACGTGGCGAGCATGGCCTTGCCTACCGGATTTGTGAACCTCAAATTGCGTTTTGTACTGATCTCCGATGGTTTCACCCATCGCGAGGGAATTGCCCTGGACGACATTCACATTTTCGACAAGGTTGCCCCGATACTAGACAATACCGGCGGTGTGGCTACCCAGCAGGTGTCGGGCTCGGGTTGGGTGAATTTCACGACCAATGGGAAATTGATAGCTTCCATTAACCCCAACGGACAGAATATGGGCAATACCGAGGTACAGTCGTATCTGAACACAGTAGGCGTAAGAAACGGGAATGGACAGTATTATCTCGACAGGAATTTTACCATAAAACCTGCCAACAGCGAACTCGCAAGCCTGGCAACTGTCCGGTTCTACTTCCTCGAAACTGAAAGTGAAGCCTTGCTCAACGCGGTGGGCTGCGGTACTTGCGAAAAACCTGCAAATCCTTTTGAACTTGGTGTTTCCAAATACCGGAATGCGGCTAGTCCTGTCAAAGAGGATGGATCGCTATCCAATAGTGTCGATGGCGGCTGGTCGTTCCACCCCGCCGGCGAAGTGGCGATCGTCCCTTACGACAAGGGATATTATGTGGAGATGAAGTTGAAATCTTTTTCAGAATTCTGGTTTTCAAAGGCGTTTGTGGGAAATCCAGGCGCATTGCCTGTCGAGTTGGTGAGTTTCAATGCGAGGAAAAAGCAGGACGATCTGCCATCGAAAGACGTGATCCTGGAATGGGAAACTGCTTCCGAGGAGAATTTCGATCATTTCGATATTGAGGTGGCCAGCGGCGACGAAGCTTATCGGCAAGGGAATTTTGTGCGGCTGGCGCAGGTTTTCGGGGCAGGTAATTTGAAAAGCGGTCGAAAATATGAGTACGTCGATCAGCTGCCCGGCAAGTGGGGAAACTTGTATTACAGGCTCAAAATGGTGGATATCGACAGCACATATCAATACTCCCGCGTGCGGCCGGTTGCATTCGAAGCACAATCCGAATGGTCGGTTTATCCTAACCCTTCGAAAGGCGTTTTCTTCCTCGGCGACGACGTTCCTGCAAGCCGCTCGGTATCCGTGAATGTGTACGACCTGCAAGGAAGAATTTTGAAACAATTGGATGGTGATGCATTGAACCCGGCGCAGAAGCGCAAGGTTGACCTCTCCGGCCGCGAATTTGAGGAAGGAATATATGTACTGGAAGTAGTGAATGGAGAAACAAAACAGGCATTCCAGGTGTTGAAAAACTGATGTAACCTCTGCTATCGTTTAAAAAATCCTTCTGATGCAGCATATTGGCAGGTAAAAGCGAATAGCTTTACAACAGACCGCATTTTTATGAATGTCATGAACAAAGTTTTACTGATCCTTTGCCTCTTCACACTCTCTAATTCTTATGCTCAAACGGGCAGATCGGTCAATTCGCTGATCCTCGACACTGATATCGGTCCGGATTACGACGATGTAGGTGCGATGGCCATTATGCATGCAATGGCCGATAAAGGAGAGGTTAAGCCGCTTGCGGTAATTTCCTCTAATAAAAATGAACTGGTAGTACCTACGATCGAAATCCTCAATACCTATTTCGGCCGCCCTGAGTTACCCACCGGTGCCCCCAAAGGGAAAGGGGCGAGTTTCGGGGCCACGCAAAAATGGCCGGAAATGCTGGTGGAGAAATATCCGCATAAAATCGCCAAAACCTCGGATGCACCGGATGCGGTGGAAACCTATCGGAAGATTCTCGCCAAGCAGCCCGACCAGAGCGTTACCATTGTGACGGTGGGTTTTCTGACCAATCTTGCCGATTTGCTCGACTCCGGGCCGGATGCCAATTCACAGCTATCGGGTAGCAACCTCGTTCGCAAGAAGGTAAAGCAGCTTGTGTCGATGGCCGGCGGGTTCCCGAAAGGCCGTGAATATAATGTGCTGGTAGATTCGGTGGCGTCGGCCAAAGTCTTTGCCGAATGGCCTACCGAAATTCTTTTCAGCGGTTTTGAGATCGGAAAAGAAATTAAAACGGGTAAGCGGGTAATCGCTAACGAGAGTCTGAAAAGTCCCGTGAAAGATGTCTTTGCGATGGCAATGCCATTGTCCAAAGGCGACGCGGATGGCCGGATGAGCTGGGACCAGACGGCCGTGTTGGTGGCCATTCGGGGGATTCAGCCCTATTTTGGCGTCAAACGCGGAAGAATCATTGTCGACGGCGGTAACAACAGCTGGCAGGACGACCCTATGGGCCCGCACGCGTACCTCACGCCCAACATGCCCTTCGAGCAGCTTACTGCGCTGATCGAAGGACTGATGATGTGGCAAGGCAAGTAGGTTTTAAACGACCATTGAAGTATCAAGTTGAGCAGTTGGGACATCGCCGACTCCTCTTTTTATTTTGTCAAAATCCGCATTCAGTTTTTGCACGAAAAGTGCTACATCGAAGCTGTGTACAACGATATTCGCACCTTCTTTCATCCATCGAATCTGCCTTTCGGGTTCGAGCGAGAAGTGGATACCGATCGCTAATCCTTTGGCACGTGCGGTGCGGATGATGTAGGAAACGGCTTTTTCAAACTCCGGATGGTCGTATTGCTCTGGTAATCCAAGGCTGACGGACAAATCGTGCGGGCCGATGAAAACGGCGTCCAGCCCGGGCACCGACAATAATGCATCCAGATGGTCCATAGCCGGGACACTCTCAATATTAGCAATGCAAATATTTCCCGCATTGTATTTTTCCACATAATCCCGCATATGGTCGGGCATGGGCACAGCGCCGCTCAGGTAATTCTGCAAGACCTCGCCTTTCAGCGGCCGGTATTTGGTAGCACCGACCAGCTCCGTTACCTGCGTCACGGATTCCAGGTAGGGGGCGACAATGCCTTTTGCACCGGCATCGATGGCCTGGCAGGCCAGGTAGGGGTCAGGACACGGAATGCGGACGATGGGGGTAATGCCCAAATGCCGGAATTGCTGGCATAATGTTGCCATTTCCGTTCTGCCCAGCGGAATGTGCTCGGTGTCGATGAACACAAAGTCGACACCGGTCTTCTTCACGGCCGCAGGCCACATCGGGCCGGTGGAGGTAATGCAGGTGCCGTACACATTGGCGCCGTTTTTCAGTTTTTCGAGTAATGTGGATTCCATTGTGAGATCTTCAATTATTGTTTAATCAACCATATCTCCGTCACCTGCGAGCCGCGTTCCCCTTCGCCGCAAGTCCATTCAAAAATGACTTTGCCGTCGGCAGTCGCCGCCCTGGGTACACTGAATTCGAATGTGGGCTGCTCGCCGGTCTGGATAAAATCGTGGATTGTCTGGCCGTCGTCGGTGGTCATACGCATGCGCGAACGGAATCGTCCCGTGTACGAAATGCGGATGCGGTAAGCTGCTTCCGGATCGAGATTCTCGTAACGGATCTGTAAAGGCTGGTCGTAGAGGGTTTTGGCCTGTTTCATCCAGGCACGGGGTGTTACCTGCCCCTTGAAGCCGGTTGCTTGAATTTCATCCACCCATTCTTCTCCTACCAAACCGACGCCAAAACCGATCCGTGGCGATTGCAAACTACCCGGATCTTTTTCCCAGGACAGGCCGGGTACAACCCGGTACCAGCTTTCCGGATCACCGAAATGGTCGTAAAACCCGCCGGGTCCGGGGTCTGTGCGATGTAATAGCTGATCGATTTCCCGAAGCATTTCGGCTTCGCTGGTCAGCTTTTCAATCCTTTTAAATTGATCCAGCAAATAGGGAGCATCGTTCAGCGGCATATTGATCAGATCCACAAAATTACCGCGGCCGGACATAGCGCCATGTTTTTTCATGGTCAGCTGCGCGCCGATGCTTTTGAACAATGAGTCGGCCAGATCGTAGCATTTTTGCTGATGATCCGGAAGAATGCGTTCTTTCCAGGCCTTTGCCAGCAGGATCTCTGCATTGCGCATCGCTTTCATCGCCCCGGACTTGTCGGCAGATGCCAGGGCACGTCGGGCTTGCTGTTCCAGTTCGAGTTCGTAAATGAGCCGCTGGCGGGTGTAATCGTCAAAATAGGCGCGGATCAGCCCCATCTGGAACCTCGGGTTTTGCAGTAATTTTAAAGGCGCACTCTTTTCCATCGATTGCCATTGGCGGAGGGTAATTCCAATCCCGTTATTGTCGACAACCTCGCCACGCCAGTTCTTTTCAAGGTCGACGATCGCCTGTGCGCCTGCTTCTTTGTATTCAGGACCGAAAAAAAGGCTGGAATAATCGCGCAAGGTCTCGATAACCGGCATTTCCGGGTCCCAATCTTGGTCGCTCCACACAAACTTGTTGACGTCGTCGTTAGTACCTTCCGAGTAGCTCACACTCCCGATCCCATATTGGTCCAATGCATTATGGATCGCTTTTTCATCAAACGGACGCGGGTTGATACTCTCGCGCCCGAGCGTCATCGCCCACGCGAGGTCCCAGTGCGGTACCGGATATTGTGCCGAATAGTTGTGGGTGATATCAGGATAATGCCGGATCGGGATCGATGGTTTGAGCATCTCCCTGATCTTCTGTACCGGTATTTTTACCCATGGCCCGAATACCACGCCGCCGAACCAGGGATATTCCTTATTGGCGTGACTGAAAAACGCGTCGAACCATTTCTGGGTAGGGCGGAACACCTGGGGCGAAACCCATATTTTAGCTTTGGGATGATATTTCTGCAATAGCGTCGCCTCTTTTTCCAGCCACGCGAAAAGGACATCCGGCTCCAGTTCGCCCGGATCGCCTGCCGGTACAAACACGCCATCGAGCTTCGGTAAGCTTGCGAATACCTGGTCACGCTCGGCGAGCTCCTTTGCAATGGAGTCGGGGTGGACGTAATTTTTACCCATATTCGGATACCAGATCGAGACGTCGAGGCCATACGATTTGCAAATGCGCGACTGCTCGACGATCATCTGCGCGGCGGGAATTTTCATATGAGGGCTCGTAGCATCGTCGTCCGTGCGAGGAGGAAGAATTTCGATGGTATTGGCACCGAAAAGCGCCAGTTCGCGGATGTATTGATCGAAACCGGCGACGGTGAATGCGTCATACGCATTCGTTTTGGGGCGGTAGCCGAGCTGGTGACCGCGCATCGGATACCGCGGGCTGGTGCTGATCGCCAACCGGCCATCAACCTGCAATTTGCCACGGGTCATTTCCGCTTTCCGCAAGAACCGTCCTACGCCGTACAATATTCCCCGGGCGTCCTTTCCTACTATAATAAGAGTATTCGAAGGTCCTGCGACCAGTTTGAAACCCTCGCTTTTGAGTTCGGGCAATGCGGAAACAGCATTCCGGTATGGTTCCGGTAATTTGTCCAGTTCACTCTCCGATACGAGCAGGATCACATTTCCGCTTTTCGGGAGTTTTTTGGCTGCGGGGAGTTTAATGCCCGTCCGCTTTTCCACCTCATTTTGCAACACTTCAATGCTTCGGAGCAATGTAGCCTTGTCGCTAGGGCTGAAAATCTGGCTTTTGGATAAATCAATGGATTGCGAAAAGGCAGAGCCGGTCCACAGTACTAGCAGGAGGATAAGGAACCGGAAAGATGTTCGGTAAGGCATGGGTTAGAGCTTAATGAAAATCCGTTTTTTATAAAGAAGGTAGGCCGGGATGAAATTGATACACACGAAAAAGAGCGCGTAAAGCATGCTCGCCAGGCGCGGGTCCATTCCTGTCTGCGACAGCGCGGCCACAGCATGGTGGTTCAGAGTATCGCCACCGGCAGGCATAATGTAAAATAGCAATGCAAGAATATCGGCCAGAACGTAAGCGGCGATGGCATTTGCCCCGAAAATGACACCAGGTGCAATGCCTCGCCTGCCACAGCGAATGTCAATGAGGAAATACAGCGCGCCGAGCAGCATGGAAGCAAAGCCGGAAGTTACCAGCACGAAGGAGCTCGTCCAGAGGTTTTCATTGGTAGGGAAAATCAGGTTCCAGAAATAGCCCAATGCGGCAGTGGCCAGACCGGCGGTAAGGAGGTAGTTGCTTTTTTCGTTGGGAGATAGCGGCAGGAGCATCAATTGGCCTGCGAGCATGCCGGTAATGGTAGTTACGATAGACGGGAATGTGCTCAAAATCCCTTCCGGGTCCCAGGTCCCCTGCCACATTTTGCCGGGCAAATACTGCTGGTCGACCCAGGCGGCCAGGTTTACACCCGGTTCGAGCATTACCTTGCCGATGCCGGGCGTCGGGATGGTGGTCAATGCGAGCCAGTAGGCCAGGAGAATGGTAATGGCCAGTCCGAGTTGCTGCTTCCAGCTGGTGTTCAAGAAAAGGATCGCGCACACGAGAAACACGATCGCGATGCGGTGGAGCGTGCCGGTATAGCGAAGGTCGGAGAAGTTGAAATCGGGCAGCATGTTGAGGAACATGCCTACGGCGAATATTTTTAAGGAGCGAATGATGATTTTGCGGTACAAGGCACCCTTCGGCGCATCCCGTTTTTTGGAATAGGCCAATGCAATGGAAACACCGACGATAAAAAGGAAAGTGGGTGCGATGAGGTCTGTAAATGTCAGCCCGTTCCACCGGGTATGCCGGAGCGTGGGAAACACAAAATCCTCGTGTCCCGGAAAATTGACCATGATCATCGCTGCAATGGTAAAACCACGCATTGCATCCAGCGAGAGTAATCGGGACACCGAGCCCGAAGGGTTTTCCATATCAGCCGTTTTATAGGGTTATGTACGGAGGCGGTGCCCAAAAAGGCTATTCGCGACGCTTTTTGCACCCTTCACTAGTATATTTTGCGCAATTGTCAGTAATTAGAAAGTTATATTCCTAACACCGGAAAAATCATCCCCCAGCCTTTTTGACCCTATGAAGAAACTACTCCCGCTTTCGCTTGTCCTGTTTGGTATGCTGCTGTTTGCGAGCTGCAACAAATCGGGCAATGTATCCAAAGAACAGGCCGAGAAAATCGCGGTTTCGTGGAAGCTCGTCAGCAATTTTATCGAACCGCAGGGAAGGTTTGAGGCCCAGTTTACGATTAAGAACGGCAGCGATTTTACATTGGACGCCTCCAACTGGAAGCTGTTCTGGAACATGTCGCCCAGGCCGATCCAATCGAACAAAACACCGGAGCCGGCCACCGTCGAGCATATCAATGGCGACTGGTACCAGATGATAGCTGCGAAGGATTTCAAACTCGCGCCGGGTGATTCGGTGGTGATCAAATACACGGGTACCGAGGGAGTGGTGAAGGAAACGGATGCGCCGCTGGGCTTGTATTTCGTGTTTTATGACAATGAAGGAAAAGAGAAGGAGATCGTCGAGGTGGTGGATTATACCATCGAGCCTTTCACTACGAAGGAGCAGATCCTGCGGGGCAAAATGGATTTGAAAGAGGTGCCGACCGCCGAAACACGTTATAAAGCTAATACCGCATTTACCAAACTGGGCGAGGAGCAGCTTTTGAAAATCATCCCCAGCCCGGTGAAACTCGTTCCGGGTGCAGGTACATTCACATTGACGGGAAAAACAAATGTATTTTACCAGGAAGGGCTCGAAAACGAGGCTAAATACCTGATCAGTAAATTGAAAACGCTTACGGGTACCGACTTGCCAATGCGGGCCGGCTTACCGAACAAAGATTCTTCGGAAGAAGCTGCCATTGTTTTGAAAACGGGTAAAGTGGCGGTGAATGGTGTTTCCAGTGAAGCATATAACCTCAATATCGGGCAGACAGGCATTACAATCGAGGGTAGCGATGCTGCGGGTGTGTTCTACGGCGTTCAAAGCCTTTTGCAACTCGCGCCGACGGACGCCTATCAGAAGTCCGTCGCTTCGGTGGGTTTTGGGTTTGTGCAAGTGCAGGACGCTCCCCGGTTTCAGTTCCGCAGCTTGCATCTGGATGTGGCGCGTAACTTTCAGACGAAGGAATCGGTGAAGCACATTATCGACCTGCTTTCTTCTTATAAGGTAAATCATTTGCTGCTCTACACCACAGAGGACGAAGGCTGGCGAATCGAGATAGATGGTTTGCCGGAGCTCACGCAGGTAGGTGCGCAGCGCCAGCACACGTCGGGCATGAACGCGAACGCATTGCACCCGGGTTACGGGTCGGGGCCGGTTGCCAATGAGAAAGGCAAGCACGGCAGCGGCTACTATACCAAGGCCGATTTCATTGAAATACTCAAATATGCGCACGAGCGGCATATTAAGATTATCCCTGAGCTGAACTTTCCCGGTCACGCGCTGGCGGCTATCAAATCAATGGAGGCGCGGTATGAGCGGTTGATGAAGGAAGGCAAAGAGAAAGAGGCCAATGAGTACCGTTTGATAGACCCGGATGATAAGTCGGTTTACATTTCGGCACAGGGCTATAAGAACAATGTCGTGAGCCCCGCCCGGGAGTCGACCTACAATTTCTTTGTGAAAGTGGTGGATGAAATCGCGAAACTTTATGAGCAGGCGGGTTTGAAAATGGATACTTTCCATACCGGCGGCGATGAGGTGGCGGATGGTGTGTGGACGAAATCGCCGATGGCAGCCAAGCTGTTGCAGGAGCATCCCGAAGTGAAAGGGCCGCGTTATCTGCAAACCTATTTTTTCAGAAAGCTCCTCCCTATGCTCGAAAAGCGCAACCTGAAAGTGCACGGCTGGGAAGAAGTGGCATTGAATAAAACGGAAACCGGCGCTTATCTCGCGAATCCGGAGTTTGTGGGGCGCCAGGTGTATCCCTACGTTTGGAACAATGTGTATGACGTCGACCTCGGTAATCGCCTGGCCAATGCGGGCTATCCGGTGGTGCTCTGTAATGTGACCAACTTCTATTTCGACATGTCGTACAACAACGATCCCAAAGAGCCCGGCCTGTATTGGGGCGGGTTTGTAGACACGCGCGACAACTGGGCATTTGCGCCGTTCAATATGTTCCGCACCACTGAGGAAACCGCCATGGGCAAGCCGATGAAGGAAGAATTTGTAGGTAAGCAGCTGATGAAGCCAGAGGCGCGCAAAAACGTGTATGGTATCGAGGCGCAACTTTGGAGCGAGACGATCAAAGGCCGTGATATGATGGAATATTCGATCCTGCCTAAGCTTTTGGGCTTTTCCGAAAGCGCCTGGGCAGCCGAACGGAAGTGGGAAAACGTAGCCGACGATGCCGCCAGAAAAGCCATGATGGCCGAGGGCTGGAATATTTTTGCAAACTCGATAGCCCAAAAGCATCTCCCGAGACTAAAGTATATCAACGGGGGCTATAATTACCGCCTGCCTCAACCGGGCGCGATCATAGAAAACGGAATGCTGAAAGCGAATGTGGAGCTGCCGGGCCTGGCAATCCGCTACACGACCGACGGCTCCGAGCCTACCGAAACTTCACAACTTTACGAAAATCCTGTGAAGGTTTCGGGTACTGTTACGCTGAAAAGCTTCGATCTGGCCGGACGATCGAGCCGCAGCAGTGTAGTGACAGCCCGTTGACCGAACTGATCGTTTAACGCAGCTTACAGCTCAACTCCTCACCGTCGATGAACATTGGTGTAGATCTCGGCGGCACGAACATTCGTGCCGGCATCGAGTCGGGTGGCCATATTACCCGGCAAAATCAGACATTACTGGCCAACAAACATTCGCTGTCGGCAACGCTCGACCAGTTGATGGACGTGATTCGTCCGCTGACGGCCTACCCCGTAAAAGGGATAGGTATAGGGGTACCTTCGGTGGTGGATGTGAGCAAAGGCATTGTTTACAATGTCATGAATATCCCTTCGTGGGAGGAGGTCGCATTGCGCGATATTGTGGAAAAGGAGTTCAACCTGCCGGTTTCGGTGAATAATGACGTGAACTGCTTCATACTCGGTGAGCACCGGTTCGGACTGGCCCGGAAATTCCGGTCGGTAATCGGAATGGCGATAGGTACGGGCCTGGGCTCGGGCATTATCATCGATAACCATTTGTATGCGGGAAGGAACTGCGGGGCAGGGGAGATCGGAATGTTGCCTTACAAAGATTCCATCCTGGAAAACTATGTATGCAGCCGGTTTTTCGAAGATTCGTTGGGGATCGATGCATTTGCAGCGCACGAAGCGGCATTGAAAGGCAGCAAGGAGGCGATTGAAGTCTGGGAAGAATTCGGGGTGCATTTGGGCGCGGTGATCAAGGCAATCATGTACACTTACGACCCCGAGGCGATCGTCATGGGCGGCTCCATTGCCAAGGCCAACCGGTTTTTTCAGGATAGTATGCTGGAAAGCATTCAGGATTTTGCTTACCCCGAGTCTTTGAAAAAGCTGACATTACTGTTATCCGAAAACGAAAATATTGCATTGCTGGGCGCTGCGGCGCTGCTCGACGATTGATGTAATGCAGTTTTAGATTTAAATTAGGCTACCAAACCACGCGCGGCCCTCATGCAAAGGAACATTTTCATCGTAGTACTGATCTTCCTGATCTTTTTCGTCATTTCTTTCCTGACCAACATCCTCGGTCCGATCATTCCTGATATCGTCAAAAGTTTCGATCTCAGCATTGGCCTGGCGGGTTTTCTGCCATTCGCATTCTTTGTTGCCTACGGGGTGATGTCGATTCCGGCGGGATTGATGGTGGAGAAGTTCGGTGAGAAAGTAATGCTGATCAGCGCGTTCCTGTTAGCATTCGGGGGAGCATTACTCTTTGCATTGATCCCAGGTTTTGCCATTGCGCTATTTTCCTTGTTCCTGATTGGCATTGGCATGGCCATTTTGCAGGTAGTCATTAACCCGCTACTCAGGGTTTCGGGCGGGGAAGAGAAGTTTGCATTTTACTCTGTGCTGGCCCAGCTTTTTTTTGGCGCGGCATCGTTTCTAAGCCCGTTGCTTTATAGTTATCTGGTATTGAATGTGCATTCGGGGAATTCCGGTTTTTTGATTGATGTATTAAATGGCCTGGTGCCTGAGAACCTGAAATGGGTTTCGCTGTACTGGGTATTCGCGGTGATTGCACTGGCAATGGTAGTGGTGATCGCGTTGGTGAAATTTCCGAAGGTGGAATTGCTGGAAGACGAGCGGATCGATGTTGGAAAATCATTCGGTGAATTAGCCGGGAACAAATTGGTATGGCTCTTTTTCCTGGGCATATTTGCCTACGTAGGCACCGAGCAGGGCATTGCCAACTGGATTTCACAATTCCTGCAAACCTATCATGACGTGGATCCGGCGACGACCGGCGCTTCGGTTATTTCCTACTTCTGGGGCTTGCTCACGATCGGCTGTTTCCTGGGATTGATATTGCTGAAAATCTTCGATAGCCGGAAAGTGCTGATATTCTTCACCTGCGGAGGCATTGTGTCGTTGCTGATGGCCTTGTTCGGATCGAAAGAAATGGCTTTGATCGGCTTCCCGATGGCGGGTTTCTTTGCCTCTGTGATGTATTCGGTGATATTTTCACTGGCACTAAACTCAGTCCCGAAACATCACGGAACGTTTTCCGGTATTCTGTGCGCGGGCATTGCAGGCGGGGCGGTAGTTCCGCTGATCGTCGGCGGGCTGGGTGAGTTAGTGGGATTGCGCTTCGCGATGCTGTTCCTGTTAATCCCGCTGGGTTATATTTTGAGTATCGGAATGTGGGCCAAGCCGCTGGTGAACAATGAAACGGTATCGAGCGTGAAGGAGCTGTTCAAGCTCGGTTGAAAGGATATTTATATGTACAAAATCATTCTCCTGCTCGATTTTGCCGAGGAATACAGTAAGAGCCTGATGAAGGGGATCAATGCGTATTCCAAAGAATTCGGGCCATGGATCTTCTGCCGCATGCCGCTTTTCCATCGTGAGACGATCGGGATTGATGGTATCCTCAAATGGGCATTGGAATGGGGAGCGGACGGTATCGTAGGGCAATTGTATAATAAGGAGATCGACAAGATCGTCCGGGCCGGGATACCGGTCATTGCACAGGATTTCAAGGAGCGTTTCACCGAAATCCCCAACATCACCGGCGCCTACCACGAAGCCGGGCAAATGGGCGCCGATTACTTCCTCAAAAAGGGCTTTACCAACTTTGCATTTTACGGTTTCAACGACATTGTATGGTCGCGCGAGCGCGCGGAAGGCTTTGAAGAACATTTGCGGAAGAAAGGGCATAAAGTACACTACTTCGAGCATAAAAAGGCGCGTTCGACGGAGCTTTGGTATTATAAACCCAGCTCGCTGAGCCGCTGGCTGAAATCGCTGCCGAAGCCGATCGGCCTCATGACTTGCGACGATAACCAGGGTCAGCACATCACGGAGGCGTGCAGGCACGTGGGCATACGCATACCCGAGGAAGTGGCCGTGCTGGGTGTGGATAATGATGAAATGATCTGCGACCTGTCCGACCCTCCGCTTTCAAGCATTGCACTGGATGTGGAAAAAGGGGGGTATGACGCTGCGAAACTGCTCGATCACATGATCAGGCACGGCACCACAGATTACTACGATGTGGTGGTACGCCCTACCCAGGTCATCACCCGGCATTCGACGGACATTTATGCGACCGCCGATGACCATATCGCATCTTCATTGAAATACATCCACCAGAACATCGACAAAAACCTGCATGTGGATGAAGTCGTGAAACAGGTACCGCTGTCGCGCAGGGCGTTGGAAAAGCGTTTTCTGGAAATTACGGGGTACCCGATTTACAAGTACATCTTCAATTTGCGGATCGAGAAATTCACGCAGAAGTTGCTCGATACCGATATGTCGGTGTTTGAAATCGCGCTGGATATGGGCCTGGGGGACAGCAAAAATATAGCCCGCCAATTCAGGCAGGCCAAAGGATGCAGTCCAAGCGCTTATCGTAACAAATACGTTGCTGGGAAGTGAGGTTTGTGAAGTTTAGAGTTCAGAGTTTATGAGTTTAAAGTTGAGGGTTGAGAGTTAAAATTTAAAGTTTTGAACTTTCAACTCTGAACCCTCAACTCATAACTCCTCTACCAGATCACAATCCTCGACGAATCAGGCAGTACCATCTTGCTTCCGGCGCCGCAGCTCCATGCCGCCTGGAACTCCTTCAAATGCGGCAGCGGGCCGTTAATGCGGTCACGGGCGGGTGAATGCGGGTCGGTTTGTACCTGGTTGCGCAATGCCTCGTCGGTAGTGTTCATGTGCCATACCTGCGCCCAGCCGAGGAAGAAACGCTGTTGCCAGGTGAAGCCGTCGATCGGTGCAGGCTCTTTACCGTTGAATGATTTTTCCAAAGCGTAATAGGCCAATGTCAGACCGCCCAAGTCGGCAACGTTTTCACCGATCGTTAATGCGCCATTGATTTTGAAACCGGGCAATGCTTCGATACCGCTGAAATAGTCGATGTAACGCTTGGTCAGCTTGTCGAAGTTGGCGCGGTCGGCGGCGGTCCACCAGTTTTTGAGGTTGCCTTCATCGTCGAATTGCGAGCCCTGGTCGTCGAAACCGTGGGTAAACTCATGGCCGATTACGGCAATAATGCCGCCATAGTTGATCGCATCGTCGGCATTGCGGTTATAAAATGGCGGTTGCAGGATACCGGCCGGGAATACCACCTCGTTGTTCAGCGGGTTGTAATAGGCATTCACCGTCTGCGGGGTCATGAGCCATTCCTTCTTATCCACTTCCTTGCCGATCTTGTCTACATTCTCCTTATGCGCATACAGCGACGCTGAAATTACGTTCTCAAACAGCTTGTCCGGCGCGATTTCGATGGAAGAGTAATCCTTCCATTTATCGGGATAGCCTATTTTGTAGGTAAATGCTTTCAGTTTCTTATGCGCTTTGGCCTTGGTCGAATCGCTCATCCAGGTCAGCTTGTCGATGCGCTCGCCGTACACGGTACGCACGTTTTCGATCATTTCGGAAACTTTCTTCTTATCCTCTTCCGGGAAGTACTTTTTCACGAACAGCTTACCGAGCGGCATACCCAGCAAACCATCGGTAGAGCGGATCGCACGTTCCACACGGCCTTTCTGTTGCTTGGTACCACGCATAACGGTGGCGAAAAAGCGGAAATCTTCCTGATCGTACTTTTTAGGTAAATAGCCCGCAAAGGTTGAGAGCAACTGCCATTTGGAATATAGTTTCAATGTAGCAATCGGCGTCGCCTTCAACAGCTTGTTCAGGTTTTGTAAATAGGCTTTGTTTTGAACAATTAAGGTGTCGGTTTTGATATCCTGCTTATCTGCAAATGCCTTCTGGTCGAAATCGGGGATCAGCTTCTCGAAATCGGCGAAGGCCATTTTGTTATAAGTTTTCACCGGGTCGCGCAGCTCCACGTTGGTCAGTTGCAGCTTGGCTACTTTGGTTTCGAAGTCAAGAATGGTCTGGCCCGGGTTGGCTTCGGGAAAGCCTGCCATGGAGAACATTTTGTCGACGTGCTTCACAAACTCGCCGCGCACTTTCACCGTGCTGGAATCCGTACGGTCGTAGTAGCTGCGTTCGCCGAGGCTGAGGCCATTCTGGCCCTGGTAGAGGATATTGACCTTGCTGTTTCTCAAATCACCTTCTACGCCGAAGCCGGTTACGGTTTCCACGCCTACCTTCTGCATTTCGCCGGCAACAGCTGCAAGGTCTTTCAGCGAGGCAACTGCATTGATTTTATCGAGATAAGGTTTCAGAGGCTCCAATGCACGCTTTTCTACCGTTGTGGTATCGAGGAACGACTGGTAGTAATCGGCGATCTGCTGCTCTTCGGTACCTTTCTTGCGGTCCTGAACTTTGGTAATCTCCTCGATAATGCCTTTCAGGCGGACTTCTTTGTTCTCTTTATCCAAAATGCCGAATGCGCCCCAACGGCTTTCGGTGCCTGGGATCGGGTTTTTCTTTTTCCAACCGCCATTGGCGTAGGTGTCGAAGTCGTCGCAAGCTTTGGCTGTCGAATCGAGCGAGCTCACATCGAAGCCGGGTACTTTGGTGGTGTCCGTTTCCTCCTTTTCTTTTTTACATCCTGCCAGGCTCACTACAAGAGCCAAAGCGGCAGCACGGAATGCGGCTGATTTCATTTTTTGATGTATTTGTTTTTGAAGTATATAAAAAGACTTAGTGAATGCCGCCCATCCAGCCTTTGATCGGCTTCCAGAATACGAGCAGAATCAAACCAAAGATGGTCGTAATAATAGCCACCTGGTTGAACAATGCCGGCATTTGCAGGATATTGGATTCGTCGAAACCGCCCGCAAAGAGACCTGCAATGAGGTTACCCAGCGATGCACCTACGAACCAGATACCCATCAACTGGCTCACATAACGCTTAGGGGCCAGCTTGGTATAGGAACTCAACCCGACAGGGCTCACGCAAAGCTCTCCGATGGTGTGAAGGAAATAGGTAAATGTGAGGAAAAACGGCGAAGCCAGCTCGCCTTTCACCGCGATGTTCGAAGCCGCTACCATCACGAAGAAGCTTAGGCCGAGCAATATCAGACCCATTGCGAATTTGACAGGAATGGAAGGGTTGCGGTTTTGAGATGAAAGCGATATCCAGAGGCTCGCCAATACGGGTGCGAAGATCAGAACGAAGGTAGGCTGGAAGTTCTGAAACCAGCTTGATGGGACTTCCCACCCACCGATCACGCGTTGGGTGTGACGTTCGGCGAAGATCTGCAATGAAGTGCCCGCCTGCTCGTAACCCGCCCAGAACAATGCGATGGCAAGGAAGAGAATAATGAGCACGCCAACGCGGTATTTCTCCACGCGTGTAAGTCCTCCCGCTACGAGGATAAACAGGAAGTAGGCAGCAGAAATGGATACGATAATGATACCGGCGCCCTGCGCGAGGCCTTGGGCGGTGGTCATATTAATAGTACCTGTGGTTTGCAACACGATCAGGAACACGACCAGCAATGCAATCAATCCGTACCCCAGCATTTTGTTGCTGTTTGATGCAGGTGCGACTTCTTCGCTGGCTTCTTTTGCGGACGGCACCTCGCCAAGCCCTTTCAGGTGCGTAGCGCTTCCATACCGAAAGACGATCAATCCCAGCAACATTCCGATGGCCGCTGCTCCAAAGCCCATATGCCAGTTGACCTTTTCACCCAGGTAACCCACGATGGCAATACCCAGGAAGGAACCCAGGTTGATCCCCATATAAAAGATAGAAAACGCGGCATCGCGACGTGCACCGCCTTCGGGGTACAATTCGCCTACGATGGAGCTGATATTGGGTTTCAAAAGCCCGGTGCCGATTGCTACCGTACTTAACCCGAGAAAGAAAATGGCCGGTCCGGCGGGTACTGCCAGGATAATGTGCCCCAGCATGATGACGATACCTCCGTACCAGATGGCTTTTTTCTGACCCAGGATATTGTCTGCCAACCAGCCGCCGGGCAGTGTGAGCAAATAAACGGAAGCGGTATAAAGCCCGTAAATGGCCGTTCCTTCGGCTGCACTCATTCCCATTCCGCCTTTGATGTTATCGAGGAGAAAAAGCAGAAGAATGGCCCGCATGCCATAATAGCTGAAACGTTCCCACATTTCGGCAAAGAACAAGACATACAGTCCCTTGGGGTGTTTTTGGGAAATCTGTGAAGACATAGAAAGAGAAGTGTTTTATTTGGTTTTTGGGGTTGTAAACAGATGTTTTTATCGTGCAAGATAGGAATTATGGGTAAATATCAATCAATCATAAAAATAAAAGCGGTAGCAGTTTGTAATGACTGCTACCGCTGTGAATAAACGTTTTACGATCGGCTTATTTGACGGAGAAAGATCCTTCACCGATTGAAAATCCTTCTGAATAAAGCTCGATGGTATACTTGCCCGACGTGAATGGCGCGTCGCGGTCGTAGAGGATGCTTACATCCTGGTTGTTGTTGGTGTACAACACATCTTTGCTGATGGTATAGCCCTGTTCCTGCCCGTTATACTGGAAAACGCCGGAGCCGGTTTTGGTATCTGAAATGGTAGCGCCGCTTGGATCGATGATGCGGAGATAGATGGTTTTGTTGTCGGCCATCGTGAGTGGGTTCTTTTCAAGAATGAAGTCCACGCGGACTTTATCCACTCGCTTCGACTTCACATTTTCGCCCTCGCGCACCTTGCCTTTGGACGACACCGCGTACACTTTCACGTTACGAGCGCGCAGCGCTGCCGCCATGGTAACTTTCGATTCGAGCTCCGTGTTTTTGGCTTGAACGCCAGTCAGCGAGTCGCGTACGGCCTGACGGCTGGTCTGCAACTCGTTTCGTTCTTGGGTAAGTCCTTCATTCTGGCTGATGAGCTGCTGGTTTTCCTCGCGAAGCTGAGCAATCTCGGTGTCCTTTTTGGTGAGAAATTCCTCATATTCCTTGATTTTTCGACCCATGTTCGCGTTGCCTTTACGTAATGCGGCGCGGTCGCTTTCGAGAGAGGCTTTTACTTTTTGCAGTTCGGCAATATCGCCGCCCAGATTCTGTACTTCGAGAATGCGTGCGTCGAGCTGTTTGGAGATCGAATCCAGCTTGATTTCGGAGGCTGCCAGTTCCTGAACCCGGGCTGTCAGGTCAGTTTCCTGCTTTTGGGTGATGTTGTGTTCTTTATAATAAAGGTATCCGAACACTGCTGCCAGGATGGTCATCAGGATCAACCCGACTACCAGACCGGTATTGCTTTTCCTTTCCATAAAACTTTGTTTAGGTTTTGGTGATATAGTTTATGGAATATGTACAAAAAAGTATGCCACTAGTATACGTTGCGCTATAATGGTAAAACAAAAGCGGGTAGAAGACCGATGCTTCTACCCGCTTTCCTATTATGGATTGGTTTGGAATACTAATAATCACCACCTGCGCCGCCGCCTCCGAAACTACCGCCTCCGAATCCGCCGAACCCACCACCATCACCTCCGCCGAATCCGCCGCCCCAGTTGCCGGAACTGCTACCACGGCCTGAATGCGTAGTGTAAGGAAAGAAAATAGGAGGGATGCCGATATCGCGGTAGCCGCGGTTGCCGCCACCTCCACCCCGGTTACGGAATATGATGATGAGGATAATGATGAATATGATCACGACAATCAGTATAGGAGGGAAGCCGTCGCCCTCGCCGCTGTCCTGCTTCGGATCCGCCTTGTACTCGCCCGAAGCATATTTGAATATCATATCGACGCCGTCGTTGAGGCCCTGGTAAAACTGGCCAGCCTTAAACTGCGGCGTGATTACCTGCGAAACAATACGCTTGGCGATCGCGTCCGGGACTGCACCTTCGAGACCGTAACCCGTGGCGATAAACACTTTTCGCTCCTTTGGCGCCCACAGCAGCACGATACCGTTGTTTTTGCCTTTCTGGCCTACACCCCATTCTGTACCGAGCTTGAATGCGTAGTCGGCAATGGGATAGTCGCCCAATGTCGGTACGGTCACGATCACGATCTGGGAGGATGTAGAATCGTTGTAGGCCACGAGTTTCTGTTCCAGCATTTGCCGTTCATTAGGGCTAAGCTGGTTGGCAAGGTCGTTGACGAGCCTTGGAGGATCGGGCTTGGGCGGAATATCCTGCGCCTGTACGCCGGCAAAAGCCGCGATCACAAGCAGAAGGTAAATGATGAATTGCTTCATAGTTTATTGGCCGAATGAAATATCATCCGGAAGTTCATTGATGTCGCCGGACTGGTAGGGGAAGTGTTTTTTGAGTTGCAATCCCGCTTCCAGGATGCCATGGCGAAGTCCTTCCTTATACTCTCCTGCCTTGAAGTGGTTCCGAAGGAGCTCCTTGGTACTGTCCCAAAAGTCGGCAGTGACCTTCTCATCGATTCCTTTGTCACCGAGTACCGCAAATTTCCGGTCTTCATAAGCGAGGTAGAACAATACCCCGTTGCGTTCGGCGGTTTCGTGCAGGTGCAGGAAAAGGAACACTTCCTTGGCGCGCTCCATGACGTCGGGCGTAGGGCATTTCTTTTCGATATGCACTTTTACTTCCCCGGAAGTCTGTTTTTCTGCTTCCTGAATTGCCTCAATAATGTATTGCTGCTCCTCGTCGGTGAAAAATAGGGATTCGGTTGCCATGGGGCCGGATTGATACGGATGGATGAAAAACATTGCGCCGGGCTTTTTGAAATGGCCCGGCGCTGAAAGTTAGAATTGTACGGTAGGCGCTTTTTCGGAGCCCGGAGCAGCGGTGAAGTAGCCTTTCTGGGAGAAGCCGAACACACCGGCGAAGAGGTTGGTCGGGAAAGTGCGCACTTCCTGGTTATAATCCTTCACCACCGTGTTGAACTTGCCGCGTTCCACGGTAATGCGGTTTTCAGTGCCTTCGAGCTGGGCTTGCAGTTCGAGGAAGTTCTGGTTGGCTTTCAGCTGCGGATATTGTTCTACCGAAACGAGCAAGCGCGACAATGAACCGCTCAACTGATCCTGTGCCGCCTGGAATTTAGCGATGTTTTCAGGGGTAAGCTGATCTGCGTTGATCGTCGTTTGCGTGGCTTTGCTGCGCGCCTCGATCACGGCTGTCAATGTGCTTTTTTCAAAATCGGCAGCACCTTTCACGGTGTTTACCAGGTTGGGGATAAGGTCGGCGCGGCGCTGATACTGGCTTTCCACTCCGGCCCAAGCCTCTTTTACGACCTCATCTTTCTGCACGAGGCCATTATATTTACCGCAGCCAACAAATCCTAGAATCAGAACAACGACGATAACTGCAATGAGTCCTTTTGACATTTTAATATTCAGTTTAGAGTTATTGAATGTGGTTCAAAGTTGACCAAAGCTAGCAAAATCTTTAAGAAAAACTACATAACCGGTTCTCTGAGGCAATATGGGCTTGCTAGCGTAGGATGGCGGGTTTTGAAGTAAAAATCGGGTGAATTAATCTTCACCCACCCCGGCCAGGTTGTTCCAGCGGCCCCAGTTGACGGACGCTTCATAGTCCAGCAGCAGGCTTTCGAAATACATCGCGCCCCAGGTCCAGTTGATATCCAGGTCGTCCACCAGGTATTTGGTGGCGGTCTCGCGTTCCGCCGCCGTAATGAAGCCGGTAGCAGTTAGCTTTTGGACGATATCATTTACGGATTGGTTGTCGGTCTGCCCGTTTATCCATTTCTCAAATGCGGCATTATCATTCTTCCAACGGCGGTTGAAATGATGTTTCACACCGCTCGGCTTGAACATCCGCGGGCCGAAACGGAGCAATGTCCAATGCAGGAACTCCCTTTTCAGCAGGTTGATGATGATGGCGTCTTCCGTTACTGCATGTGACTGGGCGGTTTTGACGCTCCGATAAATGTAAGATGCCGAAATGCAGCCCAGCGAGAGCCAGTCGGAAAGCCGGGTGTCGGTAAGGGGTTCCGTCGAAGGGTAAGCAATGTCTTTTTTGACATACTGCTCCACATATTCTTTCAAAACAGCCAATGCATGGGTTTCTCCGCCGCGTGATACGTCCGAGGTTTCTGCCGGTATTTCGTTCGGATCGATGCCCAATTCGGGCAATCCGGGAATGGCCCCGGCTTCAAAATCCGCTGGCAATGTGATTGCCTCAGGTGTTGGGAACTGGTCCTTTATTTTAAGGTCGTTACTTAAGAGCCTTTCAAACTCCGGAAATCCCGACGGCAGCTTCGATACCCGGAATGGAAGGTCAAATGCACTGATCATCGTGTCCATCCAGAACAGTTTGATGTCGACGTTCGCTATTTTAAGGTTTTTGCTCAATGAAGATTCAATGCGGGTTTCCTGCGGGGCTATTTCCTTGCTGGTGTAAACATAGTCGGCATTGTAGTCTTCGGCCAGTTTAGCCACAATCTCTTCGGGCTTGCCGACGCGGATGAGCAAGTCGCCGCCCTTTTGCCGGATATTTTCACGGAGCTCGGCAACGGATTCGATCAGGAAGCGTGCTCGCAATGCACTCGTTCTGCGAAAGCCGAGTTTAGTTTTTTCGAATTGACGGGGATCAAAAACATATACGGGGATGATCTCACTCGCGGAACCAACGGCAGCAGAAAGCGCCTGGTTATCCTTTAACCTCAAATCATTCCTGAACCAATAGATTATGCGTCGGGCCATTAATACAAACTGATAAGTACTCTTTGGGAAATATTAAGAAATGCAATTATACGAAAAAGCCCGCTGCGAATAGTTCGGTTCACAGCGGGCTTTCCTATGGTTGGTAAATCAATAACTCAGGATCGTGAATTCCGTGCGGCGGTTGCGCTGATGCTCTTCCTCGGTCTTGGCGTTCGGGATAATGAGCTCCCTTTCCCCATAACCTTTGGCCTCCATTCTGTCGGCTTCGATCCCTTTGGAAGCGAGGTAAGCCACCGCGGATTCGGCGCGGTTTTGCGAGAGCGTCATGTTATAGGCGTCGGTGGCGCGCGCATCCGTGTGTGAGCTGAGCTCAATGGTCATCGTCGGGTTATCTTTCAGGATTTGAACGAGTTTATCGAGCTCTACCGCCGCATCCGGGCGGATATTGTATTTGTTCAAATCGTAATAGATGTTTTCCAGAACGAAGGTTTTGTTCAGTTCCAGCTTATCGAGTTTGATCGTCACATTGAATGTGGTGTCCGTCAGTTCTTTGGTCAGGAATATCGGCGGAATGTTGCGGCCCGACATCGAGAATGGCTCGCGCTTGCTGATATAGCCTTTACGCTGAACGAGGAGTTGGTATGACTTACCTTCTTCTACCGGCTGCGTACCAAACTTACCATCCTTGGCAGTCGGGAACTCGGCGATCTGCGTATCCGAGGTATCCGGCAGAATATGCACCACCGCCGAATCGATCGGGGTAGGGGTTTCTCCATTATCGAGCACGGTTCCG
Organism: Dyadobacter sp. BE31; assembly: GCF_031457695.1. Taxonomy (NCBI): domain Bacteria; kingdom Pseudomonadati; phylum Bacteroidota; class Cytophagia; order Cytophagales; family Spirosomataceae; genus Dyadobacter; species Dyadobacter sp. BE31. The sequence goes on along the minus strand of NZ_JAVDXA010000001.1, from coordinate 1,484,056 downwards.
GCCAGGAAGTAGCGCACTACTTTCCGTTTGCCGTTAATGTAGTTCGGGTTGTTTGGATTAAGCGGGTCGTTCGGATCGTTGTGCTTGGCGATCTTCGTTGTGTCTTCTTCTTCCGGTCCGGCGAAGTAGTAAATGTCGTCGTCACCCTTGCCGCCATCGCGGTTGGATGCGAAGAAGCCTTTGGTCAGATTTTGGTAAAACACCAGTCCGAAGTCATCTTGCGGGCTATTGAACGGCAATCCCATGTTTTCGATCGTGATCACGCCTTGGGTTCTGGTTGCAGAAAACAAATCGAGCTTGCCGAGACCCGGGTGGCCGTCCGATGCAAAATAGAGCTTTCCACCTTCGGCTACGTAGGGGAACATGTCGTCGCCAGGGGTATTGATGTCACGGCCCATATTCACCGGACGGCTAAACCGGCCCGAGGCATCCATATTGGTGCGGTAAATATCGATGCCGCCTATGCCGCCGGCGCGGTTGGAAGCGAAATAGAGTGTTTTGCCATCGCGCGAGAATGCGGGCGAGCCGTCCCAGGCGAGTGAGTCGTTGATAGGCAAGATTGCAGGTGGCGTCCATTGGCCGTTGATATTGCGGCTCATGTAAAGGTCCACGTCCACGCCGCCATTCTTTTTACCGGTATTACCTCTCGCGAAAACGAGTGTTTTTCCGTCGGGCGAGAATGCAGGTGAGCCCTCGTTGGCGTCAGGCGAGAAAATCTCCTGGCTGAAAACAACGGGATTACCCTGTGTGTTGCCTGCATCGGATGCAATATTGATTTTGTATAGTCCCAGCATCGGCTGGCCGTTGTTCTTATAGATTTTTTCTTTTTTGGAAGAAGAGAAAACCAGCTCGTTACCGACTACGGTAGGCGAGAACTCGGAACCTGCCGTATTGAGGGGAAGCGATTTCAGCGTTACCTCCATTTTGGTAGTTTTCAGCCGATCGGCGATTTTCAGGATCTCCACCTCACGCAATGCACGTTCCTGCAAGTTCTGTGGTACGTTCTGGCCTTTGGCAAATTCAGTGAACTGGGCGGAAGCGTCGGCATAGTCCCCGGTTGTTTTCAATGCATAAGCATACTGAAAACGGGCATCAGGATTGGTAATGCCCCCGTCGAGTGCTTTTTTGTAGTAGGGGACGGCTTCTTTAAAGCGGTTGGAGAGGCGATAGGATTCGGCGATCAGGTAGCTTGTCTGTACCGGTTCAATGTTGGCCTCGGCAGCTTTCTGGAAACCCTTGATGGCAAGGTCGTATTCTCCGTTCGCAAATTTCTTTTGGCCGTCTTTGTATGCCTGCATCGCCGAGTTGCAGCCGGACAAGTATAAACACGAAGCAAAACAAACTATGAGAGTAAAGTAACTCCGGAAAAGTTTCATAATGTAGAGTATAAAATCAAACGATTCGACGCGCACTGGGTTTCTGAAAAACAATACTAATAAACAACGATTGGAAATAAAATTCGGGATACCAGATAGGAAGAATTTTATTCGAAAAATGAGCATTTCGTGATTTTTTGCTGCATTTCTCTGCCGGAACCCACCATTCTTTCAAATTCCAGCGGTTACATACTGACCATTTCCTGACAACAACCTGACTATTTCCTGACCACTACCAGACAACTCTTGACAATGAATGGTGGGAAAAACAGAAAAAAAGTTGTTAACGGTTTGTAAATCAAGGATGGTTTATTACTTTTGCAGTCCGATTTTTCGGGAAAAGTGTTTATATAACAAACGACCGGTTTGCTAACCGGATCAAAATCAAATTGTTAAATGCCTACTATTTCACAATTAGTCCGTAAAGGTAGAGAGACCATTACATGGAAATCCAAGTCTCCGGCTTTGGATTCATGCCCTCAGCGCAGGGGCGTGTGCACCCGGGTGTACACAACTACGCCTAAGAAGCCAAACTCGGCGCTTCGTAAAGTAGCCCGTGTTCGTCTGTCGAACAACAAGGAGGTGAACGCCTACATCCCAGGTGAAGGCCACAACCTGCAAGAGCACTCGATCGTATTGATCCGCGGTGGTCGTGTGAAGGATTTGCCAGGTGTTCGTTACCACATCATCCGTGGTGCATTGGATACCGCAGGTGTTAACGGCCGTAAACAACGTCGTTCTAAATACGGTGCTAAGCGCCCGAAACCAGGACAAGCTCCGGCAGCACCAGTAAAAGGTAAGAAAAAATAAAAAGTAACTCTCTCTGCTTTTATTAAGTAATTCAAATCTTATAAAAGGGAAGTAATCCTGATCATTACCTCAGGGTGAATAAGTTGCAAAACGAAACCTCGTTAAAAAAATTAAGACAAAATGAGAAAGTCGAAACCTAAGAAAAGATATATCCTTCCTGATCCTAAGTTCAGGGACGTACAGGTTACCAAATTCGTTAACAACCTGATGTACGAAGGAAAGAAGAGCATTGCGTTCACTATTTTCTACGATGCATTGGAATTGGTTGAGAAAAAAACCAGCGAAAACGGCCTGGAAACATGGAGAAAAGCATTGAACAACGTAACTCCATCCGTAGAGGTGAAGAGTCGTCGTGTAGGTGGTGCTACTTTCCAGGTTCCTACCGAAGTTCGTCCTGAGCGTAAGCAGTCACTGGGCATGAAATGGTTGATCAACTACTCCCGCAAGCGTGGTGAGAAAACAATGGTTGACCGTCTGGCCGGCGAAATCATCGCCGCTGCGAAAGGTGAAGGTGCTGCTGTGAAGAAGAAAGACGATACGCACCGTATGGCAGATGCCAACAAGGCGTTCTCGCACTTCCGTTTCTAATCAGGAGGGCAGACATAATTATGGTCGGGAGCCCGGTTTATCCGGGTTCCCGATTTTTATTTTAATGGTTTTGAGAAAAATAACTTTTCCTTAATTGTTTTTATAATCAACAATTTATACTTTTGCGCTCTGAATTTTCAAAACCAGCACTTTACGCTAAGAGGAAAGTTCGAACAGCTTCGCATTGAATTGCACTTTGAATATAAAAAAACACATCACCATCTGTCATGGCACGTGATTTAAGATTAACAAGAAACATAGGTATTGCTGCGCACATCGATGCCGGTAAAACAACGACAACGGAGCGTATCCTTTACTACGCAGGGGTTAGCCACAAAATCGGAGAGGTGCACGATGGTGCTGCTACGATGGACTGGATGGAGCAGGAGCAGGAGCGTGGTATCACTATTACTTCCGCTGCTACGACTGTTAACTGGAACTACCGCAACGAAAAATACCACATCAACATCATCGATACTCCGGGTCACGTTGACTTTACCGTTGAGGTAAACCGTTCACTCCGTGTATTGGATGGTCTTGTGTTCCTTTTCAGTGCAGTTGATGGTGTTGAGCCTCAGTCTGAAACAAACTGGCGCCTTGCTAACAACTATAATGTAGCACGTATCGGTTTCGTGAACAAAATGGACCGTTCAGGTGCTGACTTCCTGAAAGTTTGTACCCAGGTTAAAGAGATGTTGGGCAGCTACGCTGTACCTCTTCAATTGCCTATCGGTGCAGAAGATACTTTCCGTGGTGTAGTTGACCTCGTTAACTTCCGCGGTATCGAGTGGAACGAAGCTGATAAAGGTATGACTTTCACCGAGGTGCCTATTCCTGACGATATGTTGGAAGAAGCTACCGAATGGAGAGAGAAATTGCTCGAAGCGGTTGCTGAGTTCGACGAGACTTTGATGGAGAAATACTTCGAAGATCCAAACTCAATCACAGAAGACGAAATCCTTGCTGCATTGCGCGCTGCGACTATCAGCATGAAGATCGTTCCGATGGTTTGCGGTTCTTCTTTCAAAAACAAAGGAGTTCAAACCATGTTGGATTACGTGATGGCTATCCTGCCTTCACCTTTGGACCGCGAGAATATCGTTGGTACAGATCCACGCACTGGAAACGAAGTAAGCCGTAAGCCTTCAGAAACAGATCCTTTCTGTGCGCTTGCATTCAAAATCGCTACTGACCCTTACGTAGGTCGTCTTTGCTTCATCCGTTCTTACTCGGGTGTGCTTGAATCAGGTTCGTATGTATTGAACAACCGTTCAGGTAACAAAGAGCGTATCTCACGTATCTTCCAAATGCACGCTAACAAGCAAAATCAAATCGACAAGCTTGAAGCAGGTGATATTGGTGCGGTAGTAGGTTTCAAAGATATCAAAACAGGGGATACCCTTTCTGACGAGAAATCGCCTATCATCCTCGAATCAATGGTGTTCCCAGAGCCGGTAATCGGTTATGCGATCGAGCCTAAGAAAGCTGCTGACAGCGATAACTTCTCGAAAGCGATCACCAAGCTGATCGAAGAAGATCCAACCCTCCAAGTTGAATCAAACGAAGAGACTGGTCAGACGATCATCAAAGGTATGGGTGAGCTTCACCTTGAAATCATCATCGACCGTATGCGTCGTGAGTTCAAAGTGGAAGTAAACCAGGGTGCTCCTCAGGTTGCTTACAAAGAGATTCTTACCAAGAACTACGAGCACCGCGAGGTTTACAAGAAACAAACAGGTGGTCGTGGTAAATTTGCTGACATCGTATTCGAAATCGGGCCACGTGACGATAACGAAGAAGGCAAAGAGCCGAAACAAGGCTTGCAGTTTGTGAACGAAGTTGTGGGTGGTGCTATCCCTCGCGAATTCATCGCTCCTGTACAGAAAGGTTTCGAAGCTGCGATGATCAACGGTGCGCTTGCAGGATATCCATTGGATTCGATGAAAGTGCGTTTGTTCCACGGTTCATTCCACGATGTCGATTCAGATTCACTCTCTTTCGAATTGGCTGCCAAGCTTGGTTTTAAAGAAGCTGCGCGTCACGCCGGATCGAAATTGATGGAGCCTATCATGCACGTGGAAGTTCTGACTCCTGACGAGTACACTGGTCCTATCACAGGTGACCTTAACCGTCGTCGTGGTATCATGCGCGGTATGGATACCCGTAACGGTGCGCAGGTTATCAAGGCGGATGTACCTCTTTCAGAATTGTTCGGTTATGTAACTGACCTTCGTACGATGTCATCAGGACGCGCTACTGCATCCCTGACATTCGCTTACTACGAAATCGTACCGAATAACATCGCTGAGGCGGTGATCGAGAAAGCGAAAGGCCTCGTTAAAGCTTAATAAAACGAATGCGTTGCAGGAGCGATTCTGCAACGCATTTTCTATGATATAGCCTGTGAAGTAAATGGTTCTTTCGCAGGTGTAATTGTCAGGCAACCTGATGAGATTTTCTGAACCGGAAACAAACAAATACAATGAATCAAAAGATCCGTATCAAACTTCGGTCATTCGACCACAACTTGGTTGACAAGTCAGCTGAGAAAATCGTTAAGGCAGTAAAGGCAACAGGCGCGGTAGTAAGCGGTCCTATTCCTTTGCCTACAAAGACAGAGAAATTCACTGTTCTTCGTTCGCCGCACGTTAACAAGAAATCAAGAGAGCAATTCCAGCTTTGTACTTACAAGCGTTTGGTGGATATCTTCTCTACAAGTGCAAAAACGGTAGACGCCCTGATGAAGCTCGAATTGCCAAGCGGCGTTGACGTAGAGATCAAAGTTTAGTAATACCAGCTTATTCAGTTAAGCAACTACATAAATTGGATGAAGGTCCGGGTTCCTCTGGAAACCACATCTGAGCTCAGAAAAGCCTGACAGGCACAGGGTTATGCCACGGATCAGTCAGCTTCTCGAAAAATGAGGTCAGATGTTCGTTCATCTGACCTTTTTTGCTGATTATCAGCGAGAAATATTTTTAGGCTGTTAGGATATGAAAATCGTTTTTTCTACCTTTGCAGTCCGTTTTAAAGATTAAGGGGTTTTACCTGCTAAATTTAAATTTCAAACATGTCTGGTTTAATTGGTAAAAAAATCGGAATGACTAGTTTGTACAATGCTGACGGGCAGGCTCTGGCATGTACTGTGATCCAAGCTGGTCCTTGTGTTGTAACACAAGTTAGGTCCGAAGAAAAGGATGGCTATAAGGCTATCCAGTTAGGTTTTGGTGAGAAGAAAGAAAAGAACACCTCCCAGCCTCTGATTGGCCACTTCAAGAAAGCCAACACGACTCCCAAACAAAAATTGGTTGAGTTCAAGGAATTCGAAGTGGAACATGAACTTGGAACTTCATTGTCCGTACAGGACATCTTTGAAGAAGGCGAGTTTGTTGACGTAGTAGGATCTGCCAAAGGTCGTGGTTTCCAAGGTGTTGTAAAACGTCACGGATTCGGCGGGGTAGGTGGTCAGACACACGGTCAGCACAACAGGGCCCGTCACCCAGGTTCGATTGGTGCTTGTTCATTCCCATCACGCGTATTCAAAGGTATCCGTATGGGTGGACGCATGGGTAACAATCGTGTAAAGATTCAGAATTTGCGTATTCTGAAAGTGATACCTGAGCAAAACATTCTCGTTGTGAGTGGCTCGGTACCTGGTTCAAAGAATTCATTTCTAATCATTGAGAAGTAGTACCAATGGAACTGTCCGTATTAAATATAAAAGGAGAAGATACCGGCAAGAAGGTAAACGTGTCCGAGGAAGTATTCGGCATCGAACCTAACACGCACGCTATCTATCTCGATGTGAAGCTTTACCTGGCTAACCAGCGTCAGGGAACGCACAAATCAAAGGAGCGTGCAGAGGTTAGCCTCTCAACACGCAAGCTGAAACGCCAGAAAGGAACCGGCGGTGCTCGTGCAGGTAGCATGAAGTCGCCAGTGTTCGTAGGTGGTGGTCGTATTTTCGGTCCACGCCCGCGTACTTACGGTTTCAAACTGAACAAGAAAGTAAAAGCTCTGGCGCGCAAATCTGCGCTTTCAGTTAAAGCTGCTTCTTCCGCTATCTCTGTTTTGGAGGCCTTCACTTTTGATGCTCCTAAAACAAAGTCTTACTTGAATGTTTTGAATTCCCTTTCACTGGTGAACACCAAAACATTATTGATCCTTCCTGAGATCGATAACAATGTATACCTGTCGAGCCGTAACATTCCAAAAGCGAAAGTTACTACTGTTGATTCGGTAAATACATATGACCTGATGAATGCAGACCGTCTTCTGATTAGTGAATCTGCTATTTCTATTTTGGAAACCCAATTGAACAAATAACAATGAGTGTACTGAAACGTCCGATTATAACCGAAAAGGTAACGGCTCAGGGTGGTCAAGGTAAATACGCTTTCGAAGTCTCCCTTACTGCAAACAAGGTAGAGATCAAGAAAGCTGTTGAGAAACTGTTCGGGGTTACCGTAGAAAGCGTTCACACCATGCGCAGCATTGGTAAAAGCAAATCCCGCACATCGGGAGGTAAGTTTGTCACTGGAAAAACGTCAACTATCAAAAAGGCGATCATTACAGTAGCCGAAGGCGAAGCCATCGATATCTACGGTGAAGCCTAGTTGAACGATTTCAAATCATTAGACGAGTTAATAGCAAATGGCAGTTAAAAAATTAAAACCTACAAGTGCTGGTCAGCGTTTCCGCTCGGCTCCTACATTCGAGGAGATCACCGCGTCGAAACCTGAGAAGAGTCTTCTGGAACCCATCAAAAGAACAGGTGGTCGTAACAGCCAGGGACATCGTACCATGCGATATATTGGTGGCGGTCACAAGAAAAAATACCGCGTTATCGACTTCAAAAGAAATCGTTTCGACGCTCCCGCTACTGTCCTTACGATCGAATACGATCCAAACCGTTCAGCGCGTATCGCCCTGATCCAGTTTGAGGACCAAGAAAAACGTTACATCATCGCTCCGAACGGCCTGAAAGTTGGACAAGTTATCGTGTCCGGCAATTCAGTAGCTCCTGAGGTTGGAAATGCCCTTCCATTGGGATCTATGCCTGTCGGTACGATCGTACACAATATCGAATTGACTCCTGGTAAAGGTGGTCAGTTTGCAAGAAGCGCCGGTGCTTACGCGCAGCTGGTAGCGAGAGAAGGTGGTAAATATGCCGTATTGAAAATGCCATCAGGCGAAATGCGTATGGTATTGGCTACTTGTATCGCAACAGTTGGTGTTGTTTCGAATGCCAGCCACATGAACGTTTCGCTTGGAAAAGCAGGACGCAGAAGATGGTTGGGACGTCGTCCACGCGTACGTGGTGTTGCTATGAACCCTGTTGATCACCCGATGGGTGGTGGTGAAGGCCGTTCGTCAGGAGGTCAGCCTCGTTCTAGAAATGGTCAGTTCGCGAAAGGTCTTAAGACACGTAACCGCAACAAGCATTCTGAGAAATTGATTATCAGCCGTCGTAAAAAATAAGTAGAACATGGCACGCTCATTAAAAAAAGGACCATATATCGACTTTCGTCTCGAAGCCAAAGTTGAAACGATGAACAACTCGTCGCGTAAATCTGTCATCAAGACCTGGTCGCGGCGCTCAATGATTTCGCCTGATTTTATCGGGCACACATTTGCAGTTCACAACGGAAACAAATTCATTCCGGTTTACGTGACTGAAAACATGGTAGGACACAAACTGGGCGAGTTCTCTCCAACCCGTAACTTCCGTGGCCACACCGCAAAAAAAGATAAAGGAAGAAAATAATTTGTCGACGTAGCTGGTCCTAACGGACGAGCCGATATCTGAAAAGAAACATGGAAGCAAGAGCTATATTAAAAGACGTGCCTACCTCTCCTCGCAAGATGAGACTGGTGGCCGACATGATTCGCGGACAGAAGGTCAGCAAAGCGTTGGCACTTTTGAAATTCCAACCGAGAGCTTCATCGCCGGTTTTGCACAAAGTTCTTCTTTCTGCTGTTGCCAACTGGCAGCAAATGAATGAAGGATCAAAACTGGAAGACGCTGACCTGATCGTTAAAACCGTTTTCATCGACGGTGGACGTATGTTGAAGCGTTTGCGCCCTGCACCTCAGGGAAGAGCACACAGAATCCGTAAGCGTTCCAACCACATCACAATCGTGGTAGACGACGCGTCGGTGTCAGTAAATGAAGCAGTAATCGAATCATAAGTAAAACGATCTATTTCGAATGGGACAAAAGGTTAATCCGATAGGTCTGAGACTAGGAATTGTTAGAGGATGGGAATCTAGCTGGTACGGAGGAAAAGACTTCTCTGACAAACTGGTTGAAGACGAGAAAATCCGTAACTACATCAAAGCACGTATCCCGAAAGGATCGATTTCAAAAGTAGTTATTGAACGTACATTGAAGCGCATCACATTGACAATCCACACTGCCCGTCCGGGTATCGTGATCGGAAAAGGTGGTAGCGAAGTTGATAAAATCAAAGAAGAGCTTAAAAAGATTACAGGCAAAGATGTTCAGATCAACATCTACGAAATCAAACGCCCTGAAATCGATGCGAAACTGGTAGGCGAAGCAATCGCTCAGCAATTGCAGGCTCGTATTTCTTACCGTCGTGCGATGAAGCAATCGATCGCTTCTGCAATGCGTGTAGGAACACAAGGAATCAAAATTCGTTTGGCAGGTCGTCTGGGTGGTGCTGAAATGGCCCGTACAGAAGAATACAAAGAAGGACGTATTCCTTTGCATACATTGAGAGCGGACATCGATTACGCTATCTCCGAAGCACAAACTATCTACGGTAAGATCGGTATTAAAGTATGGATCTTCAAAGGTGAATTGTACGGAAAGCGTGACCTGACTCCAAGCGCGGCTACTGCGGCATCCGACAGAGCTGAAAGAAGCGCACAAGGCGGCGAGCGTGGTAACGATCGCGGTGGACGTGGCGACAGAAGAGGCGGTCGTGACAGAAACGACGGCGCTCCACGTGGCGAAGGCGGTGGCGGAGACGCAGATCGTCGCAAACGCAACAAGAACAAGAAGAAGTAATCAGATACTTTCCGGTATCAAACCGGTTCAAATAGAACAGAATCATGTTACAGCCGAAAAGGACAAAATTTCGCAAACAACAAAAGAACAAAGGTTCGCACAACGGTCTCGCGACCCGTGGACATGAGATCGCTTTTGGCTCGTTTGCAATAAAGGCACTGGAACCAGGTTGGTTGACTGCTCGTCAGATCGAAGCAGCTCGTATCTCGGTAACACGTGCGATGAAACGCGAAGGTCAGGTTTGGATCCGTGTATTCCCTGACAAACCGATTACCAAGAAACCTGCAGAGGTTCGTATGGGTAAAGGTAAAGGTGCTCCTGAGTATTGGGTAGCTCCTGTTAAGCCTGGAACTATCATTTTCGAAGCGACTGGTGTAGCGCTGGATACTGCAAACGAAGCATTGCGTTTGGCTGCACAAAAGTTGCCAATTAAGACAAGGTTCGTCGTACGCCGGGATTATCAGGAATCATAGTAGTCCGAACGTATTTAGAACCGCTAATTATCAAAAGCAATGACTAGTAAAGAAATAAAGAATCTGTCGCAGGATCAGCTGAAAGAGCAGATCGCCCAAGAGAGAGAGCGCTTACTCCGGTTGAAATTTGCGCATGCTATTTCTCCAATTGAGAACCCTTTGCGTATTCGCGCCTCACGTAAGGAAATTGCAAGACTCTTAACCGAGCTGTCGGCTAAATCTAACCAACAGTAAACAGTTTAGAAATTATGGAGGCAACAGAAAGAAATTTACGTAAAGAGAGAATTGGCAAGGTAGTGAGCAACAAAATGGAGAAATCCTGTGTGATCACTGTCGTGCGTAAAGTGAAACACGCCAAGTATGGTAAGTTTATGACTAAGACTACCAAGCTGATGGTTCACGACGAAACAAACCAGGTTGGTATCGGTGATACTATCCGTGTAATGGAAACTCGTCCGCTTAGCAAAAACAAGCGTTGGAGATTAGTAGAAATCCTTGAAAGAGCGAAGTAATCATGGTACAACAAGAATCAAGACTGTCAGTAGCCGATAACAGTGGCGCAAAAGAAGTACTCGTAATCCGGGTATTGGGCGGAACTGGAAAGCGTTACGCTTCGGTGGGCGATAAGATCGTCGTGACAGTGAAATCCGCTCTGTCTTCGAGCAACATGAAAAAAGGAACGGTTTCCAAAGCCGTGGTTGTACGTACTAAAAAAGAGGTACGTCGCAAAGATGGAACTTACATCCGGTTTGAAGATAATGCGGCAGTTTTATTGAACAACAATGACGAACCACGTGGTTCACGTATTTTCGGACCAGTTGCCCGCGAGTTGCGCGAGAAGCAGTTCATGAAAATCGTATCACTGGCACCAGAAGTGTTGTAAGAAACATCAGTATTTCTTTAAACTGTTAAGAGAATACCTCAATGGAAAGTACAAATAAAAAAGCACCGGCAAAATTGCACGTTCGCAAAGGTGATACCGTGAAAGTGATTTCAGGTAACGCAAAAGGCGAAACAGGCGTAATCACCAAGGTGCTTGTAGAAAAACAGAGAGCTACTGTGGAAGGTGTGAACATGATCACCAAGCACGTTAAGCCAAACGCGCAAAACCCACAAGGAAGCATCGAAAAACGCGAAGGCGCTATTCACATCAGCAACCTGATGGTAGTGGATCCTAAAACAGGAGAAGCTTCAAGAACCGGCCGCAAAGCGAACGACAAAGGAAAACTCCAACGCTTTTCGAAAAAATCCGGAAACTTATTGTAGTCCGGATTTGCCGAAAGCAGTCGAATTTTATAAAAAAGCGCGTGGGTCGGCAATCCACATAATCACTTTCAAACATGGCAACGCCTAGATTAAAAGAGAAATACGTTAGCGAAATCGTTTCGCAATTGAAGGGGAAGTTCCAGTATAAATCAAGCATGCAGGTTCCCCGCTTGACAAAGATTGTTATCAACAAAGGTATCGGAGCTGCTGTGGCAGACAAGAAACTTGTTGACACCGGTGTGGAAGAGTTGAGCCTGATCACAGGACAGAAAGCGATCGCTACTGTTTCTAAGAAGGCGGTTTCTAACTTTAAGTTGCGTGAGAACATGCCTATCGGAGCGAAAGTAACGCTTCGTGGTGACAAGATGTACGAATTCCTCGACCGTTTGACTACCATTGCAATGCCACGTGTACGTGACTTCAAAGGTATCAGCGACAAAGGATTCGATGGACGTGGAAATTATACGTTCGGTGTGAAAGAGCAGATTATTTTCCCTGAAATCAGCATCGAAAAAGTGGCAAAAATCACTGGTATGGATATCACTTTCGTGACTTCTACCAACTCTGACGAAGAGAGCTACGAACTGCTGAAAGCATTGGGAATGCCTTTCACCAACGCGAACAAATAAGATAAAATTACAAAGATTATTTACCGACAATGGCAAAAGAATCAGTAAAAGCACGGGAGAGAAAAAGACAAGCGCTAGTAGAGCGCTACGCTGAAAAACGTAGCAAGTTGAAAGCTGCCGGTGACTGGGTTGGTCTTGACAAGTTACCACGTAACTCTTCTCCTGTACGCCTGCACAACCGGTGCAAAATCACCGGAAGACCTCGCGGTTATATGCGTAAATTCGGAATTTCCCGGGTACTCTTCCGCGACATGGCGTCAGATGGAAAAATTCCAGGAGTTACAAAATCAAGTTGGTAAGAATACTTTCAATTCTGATTTCAATTACTTAACTTTGCACTCCCGTTCAAAAGGGGGTGTTTAAACTTGGCATAAACATGTTAACGGATCCCATAGCAGACTATCTGACGAGACTCAGAAACGCTATCAAAGCGAAGCACCGGGTTGTTGAGATACCTGCATCCAACATAAAAAAAGAGATTACAAAGGTACTTTTTGACAAGGGGTACATTCAAAGCTATAAATTCGACGAGGTTGGTCCTCAGGGAGTTATCAAGATCGCTTTGAAATACAATCCTGTGACAAAGCAATCTGCAATTGTGAAATTGGAGAGGGTTAGTAAGCCTGGACTACGTAAATATTCAGGTTCATCAACACTGCCACGTGTATTGGGCGGCTTAGGAACAGTGATCATCTCTACATCGAAAGGTGTAATGACAGATAAAGAAGCTAAGACACTGAATGTGGGTGGTGAAGTGTTATGTTTCGTGTATTAATATTTAAAAGTTATTCAGGAAATGTCACGAATAGGAAATAAAGTTATCACGTTGCCGGCGGGTGTATCCGTATCGGTTGCAGACGATAACGTAGTATCTGTAAAAGGCCCCAAAGGCACACTTACCCAAGCGGTTGATAGCGATATCACTGTTGAAGTGGAAGGCAGCGAGGTTAAAGTAACGCGCCCTACAGAGCAAAAGCGTCACAAAGCATTGCACGGCCTTTATCGTTCCCTGTTGAACAACATGGTGATCGGTGTAGGTGAAGGTTACAAGCGTGAGCTTGAAATTATCGGGGTAGGTTACAAGGCGAGCTCGGCGAACAATGTTCTCGAACTTCAATTGGGCTACTCGCACAACATCTTCATGGCGATCCCAGAGGAAATTAAGGTTGCTACGACCTCAGAAAAAGGTCAGAACCCTAAGGTGATTCTCGAAGGTATCGACAAGGAGTTGATCGGTGCAGTAGCAGCGAAAATCAAATCCCTTCGCAAAGTTGAGCCTTACAAAGGAAAAGGTATCCGTTTTGTTGGTGAAGTGGTCCGTCGTAAGGCAGGTAAGTCTGCTTCTAAGAAATAGTGCGTAGCCACCGATCAATGTTATAAACAAGTAAGATAAGATTTAAGATGGCTAACGCAAAAGCAGATAGAAGAACACGCCTTAAACTTCACATCCGTAAGCGGGTGAAGGGAAGCGCAGAACGCCCGAGACTATCAGTCTTCCGTTCGAACACAAGCATATATGCTCAGATTATCGATGATATCAAAGGAATTACCCTTGCAAGTGCATCATCGGTAGAACTGGGAGGCAGAAAAGAAAACGCAAACGTTGAAGTTGCTGCCCAGGTAGGTAAAAAGATCGCTGAGAAAGCGCAGGAAGCAGGTATCCAGGCAGTGGTTTTCGACCGTAACGGATATTTGTACCACGGTAAGGTAAAAGCATTGGCCGACGGAGCTCGTGAGGGTGGCCTGAAATTCTAAGTATAACAAAGACTATGTCTACAAATACAAGACCTTCAAAGGTTAACGAATCAGACCTGAAAGAGCGCGTTGTAGCGATCAACCGGGTAGCAAAAGTAGTAAAAGGTGGTCGTCGTTTCTCCTTCTCTGCCATCGTGGTAGTTGGAGACGGAAACGGAGTTGTAGGTTACGGATTGGGCAAAGCCAATGAAGTAACTGACGCGATCGCCAAAGGAATTGACGATGCTAAGAAAAACCTGATCCAAATTCCTATGCTTAAACATACCGTTCCTCACGAAATGGAAGGTAAGTTCAGCGGTGGTTTCGTTCTGATCAAGCCGGCTGCTCCTGGTACAGGGGTACTGGCAGGTGGCCCGATGCGCGCGGTATTGGAAAGTGCAGGTATCAAAGACGTACTTGCGAAATCCAAAGGTTCTTCGAACCCGCACAACGTAATTAAGGCTACAATTGACGCTCTTTTGAAAATGAGAGCTCCGCATCAGGTTGCTTTCCAACGCAGCGTTAAATTGGAAAAAGTATTCAACGGATAATCCTTCGGGATTATCCTCAATCTGAGAGTAATCATGTCAAAAGTACGTATTACACAAGTTAAGAGCACAATTGACCGCCCTGAGAACCAAAAGCTGACAATTAAAGCGTTGGGCCTTGGTAAACTGAACCGGTCTGTTGAGAAAGAAAACAGCGATGCCATCGCGGGAATGATCCGCAAGGTAAGCCACTTGGTTAAAGTTGAAGAAATTTAATATACGAATAGTATGAATTTAAGTTCATTAAAACCGGCTGCTGGTTCCGTTAAGGTAGGAAAGCGGGTTGGACGTGGCCAGGGTTCCGGAAAAGGAGGCACTGCTGCACGTGGACACAAAGGAGCGCAGTCGCGTTCAGGTTACAGCCGCAAGCTGGGCTTTGAAGGTGGTCAGATGCCTCTTCAAAGACGTTTGCCGAAATTCGGTTTCAACAACATCAACCGCGTTGAATACAAGGCGTTGAACCTGGATGCAATCCAGGCGTTGGTTGAGAAAACCGGAGCTGCGGTAGTAACTTTGGATCTGATTCGTGAAAATGGTCTCAGCGCAAAGAATGACCTGGTTAAGATCCTTAACCGTGGTGAAATCACTTCTGCGGTTGAAGTTCAGGCTCATGGGTTTTCTGCGTCGGCTATCGAGTCTATCGAGAAGGCGGGAGGTAAAGCAGTTAAATTGTAATTTAGCTGCGATACCCGACAGAATTTGTTTACTTTGAACAGAGCGTTGTAAGCCCAGAAGATGAAACGATTTTTAGAGACTATAAAACACATATTTGCGATTGAGGAGTTGAGAACACGTATTCTCAACACTCTTTTGTTTATAACGATCTTCCGGTTGGGGTCTTACGTTGCGTTGCCAGGTGTTGAACCTGATCAAATGAATGTATCCTCTCAGGGATTGTTGGGGTTGCTGGATACTTTCTTAGGTGGCGCTTTTAGCAAAGCGTCCATTTTTGCGTTGGGTATCATGCCTTACATCTCCGCTTCCATTGCAATCCAGCTTTTGACTATGGCATTGCCATATTTCCAGAAGATGCAGAAGGAAGGGGAATCAGGACGTAAAAAGCTGAACCAAATCACCCGGGTTCTGACTATCGTTGTTACACTTGTTCAAGGTACTGCGTATTTGAATACCACTGTACCTGACGAGGCTCTTCTGGTTTCCAGAAGCATGTTCACCGTTTCGTCTGTATTCGTACTGACAGCGGGTACAATGTTCTGTATGTGGCTCGGTGAAAGAATCACAGACAAGGGTATCGGTAATGGTATTTCGATGCTGATCATGATCGGTATCGTTTCGCGTTTCCCTGGTGCGATCTATAAAGAATTCGTATCAAGAGGTAGCGGCCAGATTCTTGTTTTTGTATTGGAAATTGTCGCTCTGTACTTTGTGATTATGGGTGCGGTAATGTTGACTCAAGCTGTTCGTCGTATTCCTATCCAGTATGCTAAGCAAGTGGTGGGTAACCGCGTAATGGGTGGTCAGCGTCAATATCTTCCATTGAAATTGAATGCAGCAGGTGTAATGCCGATCATTTTCGCCCAGGCTCTGATGTTCATCCCTTCACTGGGTGCGTCATATTTCGCTGAGAAAAGTGATTTTGCCAGCAACGTAGCCACGATTTTTGCTAACTACACAACCTGGCAGTACAACCTCCTGTTCGCAGTATTGATTATTGTATTTACGTTCTTCTATACCGCGATTTCGGTAAACCCTCAGCAAATCGCTGATGATATGAAGCGTGGAGGCGGGTTTATCCCCGGTGTGAAACCAGGTCAGCAGACATCTGAATACATCAGCTCTGTGTTAGACCGTATCACCTTCCCTGGCGCATTGATGCTTGCAGTAGTTGCTACTTTGCCGGCATTCGCAAGCCTGCTGGGAATCTCGACTGACTTCGCTCACTTCTTCGGAGGAACTTCATTGCTGATCATGGTAGGTGTGGTGCTAGATACCTTGCAACAGGTTGAAAGCTACTTGCTGATGCGTCGCTACGAAGGTTTGATGAAGTCGGGACGTGTAAAAGGACGCACCGAGAGCGTAGCAATCTGAAATGATTTATCTTAAAACAGAAGAGGAAATCAACCTGATAAAGGTTAGTGCTCAAGTGCTCGGCAAAGCACACGCCGAAGTAGCTACCTGGGTTAAACCGGGTGTTACAACCGGAAAGCTGGACGCAGTTGCTGAGGAGTATATCAGAGACAACGGTGGGATCCCTTCATTCAAGGGATTCAACAAGTTTCCGGCCTCTCTTTGTATATCGGTTAATGAAGTTGTAGTCCACGGGATTCCCGGGGGCTACGTGCTAAAAGAGGGGGACATCGTTTCCATCGACTGCGGGGTCAAGCTGAATGGCTATCATAGCGACAGCGCGTACACTTACCCGGTGGGAGAAGTTTCCAAAGAAGTGATGAACCTCCTTACCGCAACCAAGAAATCCCTGTACAAGGGTATCGAGCAAGCGGTAGACGGCCTTCGGATAGGAGATATCGGCCACGCGGTTCAAAGTTTTGTTGAAGACCGTGGTTATACAGTGGTGAGAGAATTGGTAGGGCATGGAGTGGGCAGGGATCTGCATGAAGCTCCGGAAGTACCGAACTACGGGAAGAGAGGCAAAGGAATACGGTTGAGAGAAGGGATGGTTTTGGCCATCGAGCCAATGATCAACCTGGGAGCGAAAGGAGTTGTGCAAGAGCGCGACGGCTGGACGATCCGGACTAACGACAGAAAGTATTCCGCGCATTTCGAACATACCGTAGTTGTGAGAAAAGGGAAGGCTGAAATTCTGACAACATTCGATTACATTGAAAAAGTGACGGCCAACACCAGCCTTATGGTTGAAGTACAGTAACAAACGCTACGAATGGCAAAACAAGCATCAATCGAACAAGACGGAGTAATTCTCGAAGCATTGTCAAACGCAATGTTTCGTGTTGTATTAGAGAACAAGCATGAAGTGATAGCGCACATCTCAGGTAAAATGAGAATGCACTATATCAAAATATTGCCGGGTGACAGAGTAAAGCTGGAAATGTCTCCTTACGACCTATCGAAGGCCCGGATTACATATCGGTACAAGTAAGGGGATCGATTACCTTAAATTAACACTTAGTTTAATCAGATGAAAGTCAAAGCATCAGTAAAGAAACGCAGCGAGGACTGCAAGGTTATCCGCCGGAAGGGTAAAGTGTACGTTATTAACAAGAAGAACCCACGGTATAAACAAAGACAAGGATAATAATTATGGCACGTATTGCAGGAGTAGACATTCCAGATCGCAAAAGAGGCGAAATCTCATTGACTTATATTTTCGGGATCGGCCGTAGCTCGGCTAAGAAAATCCTCGAAAAGGCAGGTGTTGATTTGAATAAAAAAGTGATCGACTGGACCGACGAAGAGTCTGGTGCGATCCGTGGGGTTATTGCTGGGGAATTTAAAGTTGAAGGCGCTCTTAAGTCTGAGGTTCAGTTGAGCATTAAGCGTCTTATGGATATCGCTTGTTATCGTGGTCTCCGTCACCGTAAAGGATTGCCTTTGCGTGGTCAGAGAACGAAAAACAACTCACGTACTCGTAAGGGTAAACGCAAAACTATCGCGAACAAGAAAAAGGCTACTAAATAATAAAGTGAGCGGTGGAGCGATCCACAACTTATTCCAAGAGCAATGGCACAGAATAAAAGAAAAGATAAAGCAAAAAAGAGAGTGGTTGTTGTTGAGCCTGTTGGTCAGGTTCACATCAAAGCTTCTTTCAATAATATCATCATCTCAATTACCAACAGCAACGGACAAGTTATCTCTTGGGGTTCTGCCGGTAAAATGGGATTCCGTGGTTCTAAGAAGAACACTCCATATGCAGCACAAACTGCTGCACAGAGCGCTGCGCAAGTTGCGTTCGACCTCGGAATGCGTAAAGCAGAGGTTTTCGTTAAAGGACCAGGATCAGGCCGTGAGTCTGCGATCCGTACTATCCAGAATGCAGGTATCGAGGTGACCACTATCCGTGACATCACTCCGCTTCCGCACAACGGATGCCGTCCTCCAAAACGCCGTAGAGTATAGTAATTAGTTAGTACCGCAAGGTACCCATTCGTAATTTGGACACTGGGGTTACAGAATGGTTTTTATCAATTTAGTAAACAAATAGTTTTAATGGCACGTTATACAGGTCCCAAAACCAAAGTCGCAAGACGTTACGGAGAGCCCATCATGGGCCCAAGCAAAGCGCTTGCAAAGAAAAATTACCCTCCCGGAATGCACGGAAAGGGTCGTCGGTCAAAGAAGTCGGAGTACGCTCTGCAATTGGCTGAGAAACAAAAAGTGAAATTCATCTACGGTATCCTCGAAAGACAATTCCGTAGCCTGTTTGAGAAAGCTTCTGTAAAAGACGGTATCACGGGTGAAAACTTGTTGAAGTTCTGTGAAGCACGTCTGGATAATACAGTTTACCGCTTGGGTATCGCTCCCACGCGTCGTGCTGCCCGCCAGCTCGTTTCGCACAAGCACATCCTGGTTGACGGTGAAATCGTGAACATCCCTTCTTATTCATTGCGTCCAGGCCAGGTTGTTACCGTTCGTGAGAAATCTAAATCTCTCGAAGCTGTAACCGACAGCCTTGCAGGACATAGTTCAAAAGGTTTTAGCTGGTTGGAATGGAACGGTCAGGAGCTTTCTGGCAAATTCATTACTTTCCCAGACCGCGAGTCAATTCCAGAAAACATCAACGAGCAGCTGATCGTTGAATTGTATTCTAAATAATAATCTTCATATTACATGCACTCCCCGGATATCCGGGGTAGTGCTTTTTTTGCTGGCAACAGCGCAATTTTGCGATCGCAAAGGTAAGGTAGCGTGATCAACTATCATTTACTACTATAAAAGGAGCAAGGACTATGTCAATATTAGCTTTCCAAATGCCTGATAAGGTCGTCATGGAGAAAGCAGACGACTTTCACGGGTTGTTTGAGTTTAAGCCTTTAGAGAAAGGATACGGCGTAACCATTGGTAATGCGTTGCGTAGGATTCTCCTTTCGTCTTTGGAAGGTTACGCCATCACGAGTGTGAAGTTCCCAGGCGTGCTTCACGAATTTTCTTCTATCGAAGGTATAGTTGAGGATGTTACGGAAATCATCCTGAACCTGAAAATGGTTCGTTTTAAAAAAGTTTCTGACCTGAGTGAAAGCAGGATCGTTGTAAACCTTAAAAATGTATCGGTAATCACTGCCGGCGACATTGGCAAGTTTACAAGCGCATTTGAGGTCCTGAATCCGGATCTGGTCATTTGCCATATAGATGATCAAAAGGAGTTCGAAATGGAACTTCTCTTGGATAAAGGTAGAGGTTACGTACCGGCAGACGAGCCACGGGCTAATGAGCTTCCGTTCGGCTACATCGCGGTAGACTCCATTTATACGCCTATCAAAAATGTGAAATACAGCGTTGAAAACACGCGTGTTGAACAGCGTACCGACTACGAACGTCTTTTGATCGACATCCAAACCGATGGTTCAATCCACCCGGAAGATGCATTGAAAGGCGCTGCCAATATTCTGATCCAACACTTCATGCTGTTCTCTGACCAAACTATGACGTTTGAGAAGCAGAAAGCAGAAGAAGACAATCAGGTTGATGAGGAAATGCTGCGTATGAGAAAACTGTTGAAGACTTCATTGTCTGAACTGGATCTTTCAGTACGCGCTTACAACTGTTTGAAATCTGCGGATGTGAAAACTTTGGGTGACCTGGTAAGACTCGAAATTTCTGATATGATGAAATTCCGGAACTTCGGTAAGAAATCACTCACTGAGTTGGAGCAACTCGTAGCCGACAAGCAGCTCACATTTGGAATGGACGTGTCGAAGTACCGTCTGGACGAGGATTAATTAAATTCCATCATAAGTATGTATTCTGTAGCGCGCTAACCGCGCCGCTCGAAGCAACTAAACAACAAAACAATGAGACACGGTAAAAAGGACAATCACTTAGGAAGAACCGCATCACACCGCAAGGCGATGCTCTCAAACATGGCTTCCTCTTTGATCCTTCACAAAAGAATTGAAACAACCCTGGCTAAGGCAAAAGAACTTCGCAAGTTCGTTGAGCCTCTGCTGACTCGTGCGAAAGAAGATACTACCCACAACAGAAGGATAGCATTCTCTTACCTGAACGACAAAGAATCTACGAAAGAACTTTTCGGTGTCGTTTCAGACAAAATCGCATCTCGTCCGGGCGGTTACACTCGTATCATCAAATTGGGCAACCGTTTGGGTGACGCGGCTGAAACTGCTTTGATCGAGCTGGTTGATTTCAACGATGCACTGTTGCTTGCTAACGCCGACAAACCTGCTAAGACTCGTCGTAGCAGAAGAGGTGGTAAGAAAGAAGGAGCTGTTGAAGCTGCTCCTGTAAAGAAAGAAGATCATCCGATCGTAGCGGAAACTGAGGCTCCTGCCGAAGAAGCTCCGAAAACAGAAGAAACACCAGGCGAAACTGAAAAAGAATAGTTTGGAAATCGGAAATTGAAATATAGGAAAAGGGTTGAACGGTTTCGTTTAACCCTTTTTTTTGAGTAAAAAGTCGTATTTTTGCACCAAAATTGAGCCGGCCGCCTGAAAATGGCCCAGAACAGGCCGGGAAATAGATTTAAACCATAATATGAATCAGAAAAAGGAAGCTCTGTTGTTGCTAGAAGACGGAACAGCATACAAAGGACTCGCTTTGGGTAAAAGTGGAACCACAGGTGGCGAAATTTGCTTTAACACGGGCATGACCGGCTACCAGGAGATTTACACAGACCCTTCCTATTACGGTCAGATCATCGTAAATACCAACTCGCACATCGGTAACTACGGCGTGCAGCTGGAAGACGAGGAGGAATCTGGCTCGGTTAAGATCCGCGGGATGGTTTGTAACACATTCTCACAGATCTACTCGCGTGACACCGCTGATTTCTCTCTGCAAGAGTATTTCGAAAGAGCAAACATCGTTGGTATCAGCAATGTGGACACACGCCACCTCGTGCGCCACGTGCGCGAGAAGGGGGTAATGAACGCCATTATTTCTTCTGAGATCCTCGATGAAGTGGAACTGATGAAAGAATTGAAGAAAGTGCCTTCTATGGATGGATTGGAGCTTTCTTCGGAAGTAACAACCGAGGAGCCTTACTTCATGGGCGACGAGGCCACTGCCAAGTTCCGTGTTGCGGTAATGGATTATGGCATTAAGAAGAGCATTCTGCTAAACCTGACTTCAAGAGGCTGCTATTGCAAGGTTTTCCCTGCACAAACGTCTTACGAAGAGGTACTGGAATGGAACCCCGACGGTTTCTTTATCTCGAACGGCCCGGGCGATCCTTCGGCAATGCCTTATGCGGTTGAAAACGTGGGCCAAATGGTGGAAACAGCTAAGCCGCTTTTCGGTATCTGCCTTGGTCACCAGTTGCTGGCGCTGTCGAGTGGGATCAATACCTATAAAATGCACCACGGCCACCGCGGCTTGAACCACCCGGTGAAAAACCTGATCACAGGTCTTTGCGAAATTACTTCGCAGAACCACGGTTTCGCAGTGAAGCCCGACGAGATCGAAAGCCACCCGGATATCGAGGTTACACACATAAACCTCAATGACAGGACAATCGAAGGTATCCGTAGAAAGGATTACCCGGCATTCTCGGTGCAGTACCACCCGGAAGCATCGCCTGGTCCGCACGATTCACGTTACTTGTTCGATGAGTTCATTAAGTTGCTCGAAGCAAGCAAAGCATAAAATCAAAAGGCTCCTCCACGTAATGTGAAGGAGCCTTTTTCGATAACGCTGGTATTGATTTACAGTTGGGCATCCAGCAACGCGCGAAATTCCTTTTCTTCCATAAAGCCGTTCTTGCGCGAAACGAGCTTGCCGTTTTTGTACAACAGAAATGCCGGGAGCTCTTCAACGCCGAGTTCTTTCACCAGTGCTTTATTGGGGTCGTAAGCGATCGTTTCGATCCTGGCCTTACCCATGTATTCCTTTTGCAAGTTCGCAACGGTAGGCAGCATTTTCACGCAAGGCGGGCACCATTTGGCGTGAATGTCGATCAGGACGACCTTTTCGGAATTTATGATTTTGTTAAATTCTGAGGAGCTCATTCCCTTCACGCCAGCCTTGTTGGCGCCTTCCACGGCCTTGCCCGAAGTATTCCATTTCAGGTAGCCGCCTTTCATATCATAAACTTCTTTAAAACCGCTTTCGTGCAATGCGGTAGCGGCTGCGGCGCTCCTTCCTCCGGAGAGGCAATACACGTACACCGGCTTGTTCTTGTCGAGTTTTGCAATTTTTCCCTTGAAATCAGGACTTTTATAATCTACGTTCGCAGCTTTCGCCAAATGGCCCTCGCCATACTCGTCGGGCGTGCGCACGTCCAGCAGCTGGGCGTCGCCGGATTTGGCCAGTTGTTTTTCGAATTCGTCGGTAGTGAGCTGTTTCTGAGCTTGTAATGCAAGGGGTAGGCTAAGTAATGCGGTGGTCAGAATGTGGGTTAATCTCATAGTAAATGGCATGGTTGACTAGCCTGTAAATTTAGCCTAAAATGAATTCGAGTTTATGGATAACGATTTTTTTGCGTTATTTTGTACCGTTAACCATATTCCAAATTTAATTAAACCACAAGCTGCAAATGAGTACGATTCAGTCAGTACATGCAAGACAAATTCTGGATTCAAGAGGAAACCCTACAATAGAAGTTGATATTCGTACCGAGAATGGTTATCTGGGACGCGCTGCAGTTCCTTCCGGAGCTTCTACCGGTAAGCACGAGGCAGTTGAGCTTCGCGACGACGACAAGAGCGTTTACGTTGGAAAAGGAGTTTTGAAAGCGGTTGAAAATGTAAACGACATCATTTTCCCTGAACTGATCGGCTGCTCGGTATTCGAGCAGAACCTTATTGATAAAATCATGCTGGAACTGGATGGCACGCCTAACAAAGCGAAGTTGGGTGCGAATGCGATCCTGGGTGTTTCTCTGGCTGCTGCGAAAGCTGCTGCACAGGAAGCTAACCTTCCATTGTACCGTTATGTGGGTGGTACCAACGCCAACACATTGCCGGTACCAATGATGAACATTCTGAACGGAGGTAGCCACGCGGATAACTCTATCGATTTCCAGGAGTTCATGATCATGCCTGCCAAAGCTGATACATTCTCGCAAGCATTGCGCATGGGTGTTGAAGTTTTCCATACTCTGAAAACCGTTTTGAAAAGCAAAGGCTACTCGACCAACGTAGGTGACGAAGGTGGTTTTGCCCCAAACATCAAATCGAATGAAGAGGCTATCGAAGTAGTGCTTCAAGCTATCGAGAAAGCAGGTTACAAGCCAGGCGAAGAAATCTTTATCGCTATGGATGCTGCTGTTTCCGAATTCTACGAAAACGGCCTTTACCACTTCAAAAAATCAGACGGCCGCAAGCTGACTTCTGATGAAATGGCTGACTACTGGACTCAATGGGTGGCTAAATACCCTATCATCTCAATTGAGGATGGTATGGACGAAGACGATTGGGCTGGTTGGAAAACCCTCACAGACTCTATCGGCAAGAAAACCCAGCTGGTAGGTGACGATTTGTTCGTTACAAACGTAACTCGTCTGCAACAAGGTATCGAATCACAAATCGCTAACGCGGTATTGGTGAAAGTAAACCAGATCGGTTCTTTGACTGAAACCATCGATACTGTAAACCTCGCAAAACGCAACAGCTATAAGAGCATTATGTCGCACCGTTCAGGTGAAACAGAAGATGCTACCATCGCTGACCTCGCGGTTGCATTGAACACAGGCCAGATCAAAACCGGTTCGGCTTCACGTTCTGACCGTATGGCGAAATACAACCAGCTTCTCCGTATTGAAGAAGAACTGGGCGAAAGCGCATACTTCCCAGGATTGAAATTCTAATTCAAACCATATAAGAGCCGGAGCCCAGTGCTCCGGTTCTTGTTTAAGGGTATTTCAAATATGAAAAACCACTCATTCTGGTCTCTGCACACATTAAAGAACTTCTATATCGCCACGTTCGTCGTGTGGCTGATATGGATATTGTTCCTCGACAATAACAATATCCGGGTCGTGATGTCGAACCGGATGAAAATGAAAGATCTCGAAAAGGAAAAAGCGATTCTGGAAACGAAGATCAAAGAGGTGAAAAAAGAGCGGAATGAGGTTTTCGGAAATCCTAAAATGCTTGAAAAGTGGGCGCGCGAGAAGTTTATGATGCGTAAACCCAACGAAGAAGTATATGTGATTGTGGACGAAAACAATCAGCCTGTCGAAAGTAAAAAGGAAGAGTAGGCTATTACTCTTTTAAATATCATCTTAATTTCAGAATACATTGAGCAAGAAAGTCATCCTCATTATCATGGACGGCTGGGGAATCGCCAAAGTCGGCGAGGAGAACCGTTCCGCTATCCTGGCGGCAAATACCCCATTCTACGATTCCATTCTTCAAAAATACCCGCATAGCAAACTCGAAGCGAGTGGCCTGGCCGTGGGCTTGCCCGACGGACAAATGGGTAACTCCGAAGTAGGGCATACAAATCTCGGTGCCGGTCGCGTGGTTTATCAGGACCTGGTAAAAATCAACCTCGCGGTATCCGAAGGCACGCTCGCACAGGAGCCCGCTCTCGCGCAGGCGCTCGACTACGCGAAAGCAGAAGGCAAGAAAATCCATTTCATCGGTCTCGTTTCAGATGGCGGCGTGCATTCGCACATCGATCATTTGAAAGGCCTTTGCCAAATCGCTGCTGACCGTGGTCTGAACGACGTCTTCGTACATGCATTCACCGACGGCCGCGATACCGATCCTAAGAGCGGGCTGGGCTTCCTGACCGAGTTGACCGAATCGATGGCGCAAAGCACCGGCCGCATTGCCAGCATTACCGGTCGCTATTACGCAATGGACCGCGATAAGCGCTGGGAGCGCGTGAAACTGGCTTATGATGCCATGGTGCACGGGGAAGGCAAGCACGTGCCGGCGGCCGACGTTTTGAAAGCTGTACAAGCTTCCTATGAAGAAGGTGTTACCGACGAATTCATCACGCCGATCATCGCTACCAATGCGGACGGATCTCCGCTTGCATTGATCCAGGACGGCGACGTAGTGCTTTGCTTCAACTTCCGCACCGACCGCGGCCGCGAGATCACGCAGGCGCTCACGCAGCAGGATTTCCACGAGCAGAATATGCATAAGCTCAATTTGAAATACGTCACCATGACCAACTATGATGACACTTTCAAAGGCGTGGATGTGATTTTTGATAAAGATAACCTCAACAATACCCTCGGCGAAGTGCTCGAATCGGCTGGTAAGAAGCAGATCCGCATTGCTGAAACCGAGAAATACCCACACGTTACATTCTTCTTCTCGGGAGGCCGCGAGAAGCCTTTCGAAGGTGAAAGCCGCTTGCTTTGCCCTTCCCCGAAAGTAGCGACCTACGATTTGCAGCCCGAAATGTCGGCATTCGACATTCGCGATGCGATCGTGCCTGAGTTGGTGAAAGAAGAAGTAGATTTCGTGTGCCTCAATTTTGCTAACCCCGACATGGTAGGCCATACCGGTGTTTTCGAGGCGGCTGTGAAAGCTTGCGAGACGGTTGATCAATGCGTACAGGCTGTGGTAACAACCGGTTTGGAGCACGGCTATTCGTCGATCATCATCGCCGACCACGGTAACTCGGATTACATGTCGAATGACGATGGCTCGCCGAATACTGCGCATTCATTGAACCTTGTGCCGTGCATTCTGGTGGATAATGAATACCAAAAGCCGATCAACAATGGAAAACTGGCTGACATCGCGCCGACTATTCTGGCATTGATGGGAATTCCGCAGCCGGCAGAGATGACGGGAACAAGCATTCTCTAAAACTTTCAGACATCGATTGATGTTAACCCACAGAGAGTCCTTCGGGCTCTCTGTTTTTTTAGCCACATCTTCAACCCATGCATTACCGCTTCCTTACTATCGTCGCAGTAGCTCTGTTATCTTTATTGGTATCCTGTCGTCCGGAAGAAACCCGCGACGACGCCCCGAAAGCCTATTATGATTTAAAGGGTTTCATTGAAAATCAGATCGTGTATTTGAATGAAAAGAAACCGGAAGTTAGCAAGACGGCGATCCTCGGAAGCAAACGCGAAACTTCGAAAACGCGCGAAGTAGATTGGAAGAAGGAGCTCGAACTGTTTGTACAGGCTGATATTAACAAACCTTCTTATCGCCAGAGTTACGAAGTGCTTCAAAACGGCCCACTCAGTTATGAATACCGCATTAAACCAGGCAATGACCTGCCCGTATCTTATTTGAAGATCGATACAGATTCCGTTTTAAAGCAGCCATTACGTGTCGAGGCTTTGATCCGCGCGTCAAATAAGGTCTATAACTCCGAGAAGAAACTACTTCTCAATGCGGTGAAACGGAATAACCTCCTGGAAATAAATACCTATGATGTAACCGGTTACCAGAAGCTCATATTTGTGGAGAAGAAGGTATTCGGTATTCATGGTGAAATAGGACTTTAACGGGGCAATTGCATTATTTTCTATGTACCTCTACACCATATTTTGTGGTAACATTACCCAATTTTCCAACTGTAAATTTGAGATAGCCAGCGGTTTGTAGGAATTTTCCGGATTGAAAAATATCATTTTAAAAGAGCCAAATTCATGATAATGAGGCTCTTTTTTGCATTTCAAGGGGATTTGTGGATTTCGAATATATGGCCTGTTTGAGTCGTCGGCATTGAGCGGCACAGAATTGTTTGATATGAAAGCAGAACAGCATGTAGACCCGGATTTAATTTTTAACCTGTCTCCATGAGAAACTAAATCACACAAGTAAACTTAATATCAATGCAACAAGAACAGAAAAATAAGCAGAGCATCGCCTGGGCAATGGTAGTTGTCCTTGGGCTTGCAACAGCCATGTTCGGCTACTTGTTCACAACTCAAAAACAAGAGTTGACCCAGCAAGAGTCAATGGTAGTCGAAAAGGCAAGAGAGTTGGCTGTAACCAAAACTAAACTGGATTCTATTTCCACCGTATTGGATGCGAAAATTGCGGAAGTTGAGAAATTGGGAGGTGATGTTACAGAGCTGACCAAAATGAAGGAGAAACTCGAAGCTGATAAGGTAGCATTCAGCCGCAGCAGAAGAGTTGAAACCAACAAGTATCTCGGCAAAATCAAGGAATACGAAAAATTCCTGGCTGAGAAAGACGAGATGATCGCACAGCTAAAAGCTGAAAATGAGCAACTGGTAGCAAGCAATGACTCCCTGCACACACACGTGGGAACGCTTACTAGCGAGCGTGAGCGACTGGTACAACGTCAGGCTGAGCTGACCGACTCGGTAACTACTTTCACTGCGCAAAACAAAGAGTTGAGCGCAAAAGTAAGCAAAGCTGCTGCACTGAAAGCACAGAACCTGAAAGTGCTTGCCGTGAATTCACGCGGTAAAACCAAAGACAAAGACGAATACAAAGCCAGCCGTGTTGACAAGCTGAAACTGGTTTTCAATCTTCCGGAAAACGAGTTGACTGCTCAGGAGCCAAAAGATATTTATGTACGTGTGTTGGATCCTGATGGAGCGGTTGTAGCTGACGATGCTACTGGCTCAGGTGAGTTTGAAATCGATGGCGCACCATCCAAATTTACAACCCGTGAGTCGATCGCTTATCAAAACAACAACCAGAAAGTGGAGATGTTGTACGATAACGCCAACAAGTTCCGCCCTGGAAAATATAATGTGGAGCTGTATGCGGAAGGATACAAAATTGGTGGCGGTAATTTCACCATCAAGAAATAAGATATAACTTCACACCATGCATAGCTATAAGGCCGTTGATCATTGATCAACGGCCTTCCTTTTTTAGGGCTGTTTCGTTTGGGCGTTGATAACGTCGATAAAATGGCGGAGCTCTTCGGTGCGCGCGGGCCCGGATTCGGGGTAGGACATTTTGAGCTTCTTCAATTCTTCGGCAACGATTTTAGCTACGGTCAGGCGCAGGTTTTTCTTATCATCAGCCGGGATTACGTACCACGGAGCCTTTTTGGAGGCGGTTTCATTGATACAATCCTCATATGCCTGCATATATTCGGCCCATTTGTCGCGTACTTTCACATCCTGCTCCTCAAATTTCCAGTTTTTGGAAGGATCTTCAATGCGTTCTATCAGTCGCTCGGCCTGCTCTTCTTTTGATACATTCAGGAAAAACTTGATTACCCGGATACCGTTGTGGTACAGGTATTTTTCAAGATTGCGGATATCGGAATAGCGGTGTTTCCAAAGCTTATCCAGATCCTCCGTCAGCTCCGCGGGCAGGCGCTGCGATTGCGTCAGGATTTCGGGCTGCACTTTTACGACCAGTACTTCTTCATAATAGCTCCGGTTGAAGATCGTGATCGTGCCGCGCTGAGGAAGTACCAGGTTGGTGCGCCAGAGAAAATCGTGACCCAGTTCGGTTTCGGTTGGTCGTTTGAAAGAATGGATTTTAACGCCAACAGGGTTCACGCCCGACAGCACGTGTTTGATAGTCCCGTCTTTCCCGGCCGCATCCATAGCTTGAAAAATAACCAGCAGGCCGTATCTATTGTGCGCGTACATCATGCTTTGCAATTCATCCAGCTCCTTCGCCGATTCTTCCTGCATCGCTTCATACTCTGCCTTGTCGGCGTAAATATCCTTGAAACGTGTTTTGGCCTTACTGATGTCAAATTTTTTGCTACCGTCGTAGCGATAATCATCCGAATTGAAGTCCGACATGTCCGTACGATTTAAATGATGAATAAAAATGTCACTGGCCTTTCAGGAAAGCCACGAGCTTCGCGAATGCGCGTGCGCGGTGGCTCAGTTCTGATTTTTCCTGCATGGTCATTTCAGCGAATGTGCGCGAGTGCCCCTCCGGAACGAATATCGGGTCATAACCAAAGCCATTGGTGCCGCGTTTCTCATCGATAATGGTGCCTTCCACGGTTCCTTCAAATTGATGGTACTGGCCTTTCCAGGATAATGTGATGACGGTCAGAAAGCGCGCCGCTTTGTTGGGCTTGTCTGCAAGGTTTTTGAGAAGCAGGTCGATATTGTCGTTGGAATCGCGCTGCGCACCGGCGTAGCGTGCGGATTTGACGCCTGGTTCGCCGTTCAGCGCGTCGACGACGAGGCCGGTGTCGTCGGCAAAGCAATCTATGCCGAAATTGTCCTGGACGAACCGCGCTTTTTCATGGGAATTTTCGGCGATGGTGTCGAACGGCTCGGGAATATCGGTATCGCAGCCGATGTCGCTTAATGTGACCAGCTCGAACTGGTCGCCGAGCAATGCCTGTATTTCTTCGAGTTTATGCCGGTTGTTGGTGGCGAAGCAAAGTTTCATGCGTAAAATGATTGTGATCGGAGTGCATTTTACGCAAAAAATGGGAAGGGTTAAATGCCACGAAGGCACGAATATTCACGAAACCATTCGTGTCAATTCGTGCCTTCGTGGCATTTATAAAAAGTCGAAGCTTTACTTAGCCGGAGCAGGTGTAGGTAATGCAGGGCCGGCAGCTGGTTTAGCGCCTTTTGTAAAGTCGATCAGTTCCATTTCGAACTGCAATACCGAGTTGCCCGGGATTGGTCCGTAAGTTTCAGGTCCGTAAGCAAGGCCCGAAGGGATCAGCAACAAGCCTTTCTCTCCTTTTTTCATCAGCGTAATACCTTCGTCCCAACCCTGGATTACCATTCCGGCGCCTACTTGCAAGTCGAGTGGTTTGCCCTGGTTTTTAGAGCTGTCGAACTCTTTGCCGTCGAGGAACTTGCCAGTGTAATGTACTTTCACATTGTCGCCCGCAGTAGGACTTGCGCCTGTTCCTTCGGTTTGTGGTACGTATACAAGGCCGGAAGCTGTTTTTCTTGCTTTTGCTTTCAGGTTGTTTTTAACCAGGTAATCGTCGATGATTTTCGCGTCGATATCCTTTTGTTTTTTACCAGCCTCAGCTTGCTGCTTCTGGAATTCTTCCGAAGTGAGTACGCTTACTACTTTCACGGTAAAGCTCAGTTCAGAACCCTTTTTGATCATCGGAGGCATTGGCTGACCGATTTTCGCGAACAACGTATCTGCATTAACCAAAAACTTAGCGCTGTCGCCGGTAGCGAGCATGGTAAGACCTTCCTCAAAGCTGCCTTTGTAAGGAGGAGCCTGTAATACCATTTTCACCGGATTTTTCTCTTTATATGTATCGCGGAGCGTAGAGTCGGTACCATTCTTCAATACCAGGTGGAATGTCATGATATCCCCCAGTTTAGCCTTTCTTGCATCGTCTTCGTGATCGAAAAGCGTGTATTTAAGGCCGCTTTCGGTAACCTGCTGACGATGTTGATTGCAAGCGGCTGCGAGAATAGTTATGCCCATCGCATAACCGATTGTTTTTAAATTCATTGGGACGTGTTAATTAGAAGATATTTTGGTGAATGTGGAATTTAAGTTTAGTCAACGCTTAAAAGTTCTTCCTGGTATGACGGAAGTATGCTTAAAAATCTTGCAACTGTTTCATTTACTGATTGTTCGGAACGGCCTCCCGATGCATTCTTATGCCCGCCACCGCTGAAATGCGTGCTGGCAAGGTCGCGCACCGAGAACGAGCCCACCGAGCGGAACGAGATCTTGACCTCGCCTTTGCGTTCGATAAACATGGCCGACATCACGACATTTTCGACCTGCAAACCGTAGTTTACGATCCCCTCCGTTTCACCCGATGCCGAGTTGAATTTTTGCAATTCCGCTTCGGTAAGGACCATATAAGCCGTGCGGTATTCCGGAAGCACGGTGAGTTTGTTGCAAAGCACATAACCCAGGAATTGCAGGCGCGAAAGCGGCGCATTGTCATAGATCAGTCGGTGTACACGGCTCGAATCGAAACCGGTACGCATCAGATCGGCTACCGCGAGGTGCACAGCAGGCGTCACATTGCCGTGGCGGAACGAGCCGGTGTCGGTCATAATGCCTGCGTAGAGGCATTCGGCCATCGGGATGTCGAAAATCTGTTCGGCAGGCAAGCCGCCTTCCATTTCCTTTACCAGTTCATACACGAGCTGTGCCGTAGCGGCCGCTGTGGTATCCCAAACCATCCATTTCGCAAAATGCTCCGGTTCGAGGTGGTGGTCGATCATCATTTTCGGTGCCGCAGCGTCTTGTACTACCTTACCGAGGTCTTTCAACCGCGATAATGCCGAAAAATCGAGACAGCAGATCAGCGTCGCCTGCTCGATTTTCTTCTTGCATTTACCTTGCTCGGAGGCCTTTTCGTACACGAGCACATGCTCCATGCCCGAGAGCCAGCGAAGGTTCGCAGCATAGTCGGTAGGGCTGATAACCGTTACTTCATGTCCTTTTTTGAGCAAATAACTGGCCCAGCCCAGGGATGAACCCAATGCATCAGCATCCGGATCGCGGTGCGTTGTGATAACAATTTTTTGGGGTTGGGATAAAAAAGAGCGAAGCTCTTCAATGGTTTGATTCACAGTGACTTAGTTCAAAAGAGGTATTTCCTGTTTGCTTAGAGCCCACAAAATTAACAAAACTGTTGGGATTTGCTTCATGATACGCGGTAAAGGCTGGCAATCAGGCGATGATTTAACATTAGGAGGCCGTTTGAGGACGAAAGGTTCGGTATTTTAAAATGAAATATAGTAGCTTGCAGTCAGTATCAATAATAGCCAAGTACGTATGCCAACGAATAAGACATTTACCATGATCAAGCCTGACGCTGTGAAGGATGGTCATTCGGGTTCCATCATCAAGATGATCGAAGCAGCAGGATTCCGGATTGTGGCCCTGAAAAAAACGCAACTTACCTCCGAGCGTGCCGGTGAATTTTACGCCGTGCACAAGGAGCGTCCCTTCTACAATGATCTTTGCCAGTATATGTCGTCCGGAGCGATCATCCCGATGATCCTCGAAAAGGAGAATGCAGTGGCAGATTTCCGTACGCTCATTGGCGCTACCAACCCGGCAAATGCCGACGAAGGTACTATCCGCAAATTGTTTGCGATATCGATCGAAAAGAATGCGATCCACGGATCGGATTCAGACGAAAACGCTGAAATCGAAGGGAATTTCTTCTTCTCGCATGTAGAGCAGTTTTGAGAAGATTAGCATATTAAAATGGAAAACCCCGAGGCGTGATGCTTCGGGGTTCTGTTTTTTATGCTTCGTATGACTATTTAACCTTTACAAACAAACTGTCGACTATCTGAATGATCGCATTAGATGCATTTACATTTCTTCTCGCGATTTCAGATCCGTTGATGGTAAATGAAGTGTCTTTTTTGGCAACTTCAAGTTTGAACTTTTTGTATACCGCATCATATTTTCCTGGTTTGAGTTCGGCATACGAATACAGACCTTTCAAAACGTGGCTGTTCAGGAAATCTCGTACAGTATCCTTCGGCATGTGTGTGATTTGCGATGCACTGGTAATTTTAGCTTTATTGAAAGCCGCGTCCGATGGGAGAAAAAAAGTAGCATCCTGCGCTTTTAAAGCATCAGAACCTTCTGTATAAATGACGAGCTCTTTCAGAATGCTGAACTCAGGATTTTCGCGAATAACATCGGAGACAGTTTTCTGACCGACCATGTCGGCTTTGTCTTCCTTACAAGAAATCAAAATCGTTGAAAATAGCCCTGCTGCCAAAAAAAATGTTGCCCAACGCCCCCCAAAACGGTTTTTTTTCATAGCTTTCCAAGTGGTTAATTTTCGTAAAACTAATGCAAAATGTAGTTTGATAGAATTTGTAACCATAAATTTTTAATCCTAATCCTATAACCACCATGTTAAAATTGAGACGATTGATCGTCGCCGGAGCAGCCGTATTGATGCTTAATTCGGCGTTTTTTGCGCTGAAAGGCCCCTCCGCCGATCCATTGAAAAAGCCCGTTAAATTATTCAACGGAAAAGACCTGAAAGGTTGGACCGTCCACGGTACCGAAAAATGGTACGTGGAGGGCGGCGAGCTCATCTGCGAAAGCGGCCCCGACAAGAAGTACGGATACCTCACTACCGACAAATTTTACCAGAACTTCGATTTGTCCCTGAAATTCAAACAAGAGGCGAATGGTAACAGCGGTGTATTTTTCCGCTCTACCGTGGAAGGCACCAAAGTTTCGGGCTGGCAGGTAGAAGTGGCGCCGCCAAACCACGACACCGGCGGCATTTACGAGTCGTACGGCCGCAACTGGCTCGTACAGATCCCGGAAGAGAAAGAAGGCTTCCTGAAAATGGGCGAATGGAACACGTTGCGCATCCGCGCGGTAGGCGATCGCACGCAAACCTGGCTCAACGGGCACGAAATGGTAGATCTTACCGACGCTAAAATCGGTGCGGGTGAAGGCTCGATCGCATTGCAGATCCACGACGGCGGCGGTATCAAGGTGCGCTGGAAAGACATCTTGCTGGAAGAGCTCTAAAACCGGCGGTTTTCATTCCGCCACCGGGCAAATTCATCCGCCCGAAACCGGCACTTCGTCGGAAATCACTTACTAAACGGCTTCATGGCCAATAGATTTGTGTCAACAGTTGCACATAATCTATTAGCCATGAAGCTTTTTTATTGTCTGTTGCTATTCGTTACCCCGGCCGTTTTTGCCCAAAAGAGCATTCAGGGCAAGGTAACCGACCACAAAGGAAATGCATTGTCCGGAGCGAATGTGTTCCTGAAAGGTACCTACGATGGCGGAACGACCGACGCGAACGGTGTTTTCGCATTCCAGACCTCGGAGTCGGATACAGCTACCATCGCGGCGAGCTATGTAGGTTTCGAAGTTTTTGAGAAGAAGGTTAATCTGAAAGAAAATATATCCGCAATGACTATCAAGCTTGATGAACTCGCTAACGAACTGAATACCGTGGTGATCACCGCGGGGGCGTTCGAAGCGTCGGATGAAAAGCGGATGGCCATGCTGAAACCGCTGGATATTGTCACTACGGCCGGTGCAGCGGCGGATATTACCGGGGCAATGCAGTTTTTGCCCGGCGCACAGCGCGTAGGGGAGCAGGAGGGGCTATTTGTAAGAGGCGGCTCCGGCCAGGAAACCAAGATCGTGATCGACGGGATGATCGTCCAGAACCCGTTTTTCAGCTCGCTGCCCGATGTACAGTCGCGGGGGCGGTTCAATCCATTTATGTTTAAAGGCACTTCATTCAGCACCGGCGGTTATTCGGCGCAGTACGGGCAGGCATTGTCGTCGGTATTGCTGCTGAATACGACGGATAAAATCAGTAATAATGGATTAGGGATTAGTCTCAACCTCGCGAATGCGGGTTTGAATTATGATTACTCCAATAAAAACCAATCGGTGTCGGCGGTGGTTTACTATGGCAACTTGCGGCCGCTGTTCAAGCTGGTGAAGCAGAATGTGGAATGGATCCACGCGCCGGAATTCAAAGGCTCTTCCCTGACCTACCGCTGGAAACCGACCAAAAATGGCGTGCTGAAAGTGTACGGCATGTATTCCGACAGTCATTTGAGCATGAGTAGCAAGGACCCGTCGTCGGAAACCGGCAAAATGCGGTTGGTTTTGAAAAACAACAATGCATTCACCACCAGTACCTATACCGACTCCTGGGCCGAAGGCCGCTGGACGCTGAACTCGGGCCTTTCGTACAGCCGTAATAAGGACAATATGACCTGGGACGGCGTCAACTTCGACCGCTTCGACGAGCGTACGCAGGCGCGGATCGTGCTCACGCGCCTGCTCACGGGCAACAATACCATTCTTTTCGGCGCCGAGGCGCATGCCATCACTATCGGGAATGGCGTGGATGGTACATTATATAAGTTGAAAGACCGGTATGCGGCCGCATTCGTGGAGTCGGAGATTTACATTACCCGGGCATTGGCGGGGCGCATTGGCGTCAGGAGCGAGTATTCGTCGGTGATCAGCCGTGCTAATGTGGCTCCCAGATTGTCATTTGCATTAAAAACCGGTCGGTACAGCCAGATTTCCCTGGCCGCCGGGCAATTTTACCAAAACCCTGACTACCGGTATTTGTATTTAAATAAATCCTTGAAATATGAACGCGCCGACCATTTGATCCTCAATTACCAGATCATCAAAAACCAGCGCACATTCCGCGTCGAGACGTTCTATAAAAACTACGCGCAGCTCGTCCGCGAATTCACCGGCCAGAAATACGACGCCGACCCCTATCGCTTCCCGTGGGGCACCACCAACAATGGCGGCAATGGCTACGCCCGCGGTTTCGACTTTTTCTGGCGCGACCAGAAATCCATCAAAAACCTCGATTACTGGGTTACTTACAGTTTTGTGGATTCCAAACGCCTTTTCCAGCAGTATGAACAGTCGGCCACACCGACATTCATTTCAAACCATAATATCAGCCTCATTACCAAAAAATGGTTCGAAAAGGCTAAAACCAACCTCAGCGCCACTTACGCATTCACCAGCGGTAGGCCTTACTACAATCCCAACAATGATGAATTCCTGAAAGACCGCACGCCCGCCGTGCATAATGTGAGCATTCAGGCCAGCAAGTTGCAGAGCATTAGAGGCAATCTGGTGATATTCTACGCCACGGTTGATAATATTCTCAATACCCGCAATGTATTTACCTACCGCTACACGCCCGACGGCAAAACGCGCTACGCCGTGGGCCCGCAGAGTTACCGGAGCTTTTTTGTAGGTATGCAGATCATGCTCTCGAAAAAGGCCAAAGTGGAGAAAGACGATTTTTAGATATTCATAACCAACATTTAAAACAGACAAGCAATGAAAAAGCTATTCACATTCGCGCTACTGTTCGTGTTCGCAACCGGCATCGCATGGGCGCAGAACGAAAAGTATACCCAGGCCATGGGCGACGGTATCAAAGCATTATTGGCCATCGACCGCTCCAAACCGGACCCGAAAAGCCTCGTGGACATTGCCAACCGCTTCGAACGCATTGCCGCAGCGGAGCCGAAAGAATGGCTGCCGAAGTATTATGCTGCCTATGCGAATGTGCTTCTCGGCTTCGCGGCGCCAACCCTGACAGAAAAAGATCAGTATCTCGATAAAGCAAATGCCTTATTGAAAGACGCGGATGGCATTGCCGGAAAGCCGAATGACGAAATCGAGGTTTTGAAAGCATATCAATCTCAAATCCACCTCGCGGCCGACCCGATGAACCGCTGGCAGGCGGACGGGGAGAAGTTCCAGGCGTTCCTGCAATCGGCGAAGTCGATCAATGCGGAGAACCCGCGGATATATTACCTGGAAGGTTCGAGCCTGTTTTTCACGCCCGAGGAATATGGAGGTGGAAAAAAGGTGGCCAAACCGATGCTCGAAAAGGCACAACAGAAGTTCAGCGCCTTCAAACCGGAAACTGCTATTCACCCGGATTGGGGTAAAATGGAAACCGAATGGATGCTTTCTCAGACAAACTGATATTAACGTTTAGGGTTTAAGTAGCATGGACGACAACAAGACGAAGCCGTTGCGCATGACAGCCTCATCGCTGGACGGAAGGGATTTCAGTAACATGGATCTGGAAAATGCAGATTTCAGCTTTTCGAGTTTGAAGGACATTAACTTCGACGGGGCCAATCTGCGCAATGCAAAACTTCGTTTCTCGGCCCTCGACCGGACGACCTTCCGGAACGCCGATCTGCGTAATGCGGATCTGAGTTTCAGTAGTTTGTCCGACGTGGACCTCAGCGGGGCAAGGGTAGAGGGGGCTAATTTCAGTTTTACTTCACAGGAAAGGTCATTCAACTGGCAGGATTTCAGCCTGATCGCCATTATCCAGAACCAGGGCTGGGTAGGCACACTCGTGGCCGCCATTCTCGGGGCGGTGATATTATATGGTTTTAATGCGATAGCCTATTTCACAGCTGAGTTGTCGTTTACCGAGGAGCCTATCCGGCTGGCTTTCTATAAATATCTGGTGATTCTCAATATCGCCACCGGCGTATGCACGATCCTGGTCACGCAGGGGCTCACGACCTGGCTGGATATGATTGTCAAAAGCTTGATTGCCAAGCATATTATCCTATCCATTGTTATCGTTTTCTTCGATAGTTTGCTGGCAATTTCAGTTCATTACTTTTTTGCGGCCGACATCGTAAGCCAGTACGTGGCGCGTTACCCGTCCGAGCCGTCGCAGAATGCACCCTGGTACTGGTACTCATGGGCGCCCATTGTAATTGCGAACGTGTTTTATTTCCTGAGCCGCGAAGGCCGGCAGATTTCGCGGAAGATCTCGGATCAGGAATATCAATTACTGAACCTCGAAAAGCTGAAAACCCGCGCCGAGCTGGACGCATTGCAGGCCCGCATTAACCCCCATTTTTTATATAATTCACTGAACAGCATTGCCAGTCTCGTGCACGAAGATCCCGACAAGGCCGAGGAGATGACACTGCTGCTTTCCAAACTTTTCCGCTACACGACCGGCCGCAAGACGAGCGATTATTTTGATACCATCGAAAATGAGCTGGAAATGGTGGAAACCTATCTGCAGGTGGAGAAAGTGCGTTTTGGCGACAGGCTGCGGTTTACGGTGGAAGTGGAAGAAGACTCTTTGAAAAGCCTGCAAGTACCGAAATTCATTTTGCAGCCCATTGTCGAGAATGCGATCAAGCACGGCATTTCACGCATGGCCGACCAGGGTAATATTGTGGTGAAGATTTATGAGAAAGACCAATGGCTGCATTTGTGCGTGCATGACAATGGTCCGGCATTCTCCGAGACTTTGGGTGCGGGTTACGGCATGCGCAGCATTCAGGATAAACTGAAACTGCTTTACGGTGACAATGCGCGCTTGGAACTGCTGAACCAACCGCACAAATCGGTTAATATTGCCATCCAGA
Source organism: Dyadobacter sp. BE31 (assembly GCF_031457695.1). NCBI lineage: Bacteria > Pseudomonadati > Bacteroidota > Cytophagia > Cytophagales > Spirosomataceae > Dyadobacter > Dyadobacter sp. BE31. Next base: position 1,445,736 of record NZ_JAVDXA010000001.1, on the reverse strand, counting down.
AATCTGCTATTGAAAACCATCAACAATCCAATCATGCTTTTTCCGCTTAAAACGATCCTGATCGACGACGAACAGCTTGCTTTGAGCCGCCTCAGAAGGCTGCTCGAAAAGCACCCCGATACTTTCGACATCGTGTCGGAAGCCAAAAACGGCGCCGAGGGATTGGTTGAAATAGACAAACATCATCCCGACGTTATTTTTCTAGACATTGAAATGCCGCTGCTGAATGGCTTCGAAATGCTTTCCAAACTGACCAAAATGCCTTTGGTCGTATTTTCAACTGCTTACGACCAGTACGCGATCCGCGCATTCGAAGAGAACTCGGTGGATTACCTGCTGAAACCGGTAGAAAACGACCGGCTTTTGAAGACGATCGACAAGATTAAGAACATTACGCAGGCTGCCAACGGTAATGCGAGCAATCATAATCCCTATTCCGAAAACCTGTTACGGCTTTTGGAAGAAATGAAGCCGAAAAAGGAGATATTTTCGTTGTCGGTGAAATCCGGCGACCGCATTCTGCTGATCCCGATGACGGAAATCACGCATTTCGAAGCGGAAGAGAAATACGTTTTTCTGAATACACTCGACGGGCAGAAGTACCTGCTCAACTACACGCTTACTTCGCTTGAAGAGAAGCTTCCCAAGCATTACCTGCGCGTAAGCCGGGCGGGTATTGTCAACTCCCACCATATCAAGGAAATCCAGAAACACTTCAACGGCAAGTACGTGATCGTGATGCGCGACCGCAAGGCTTCGCAAGTCACCAGCGGAAGTACCTACGGTGACGCGATCCGCCATCTTCTTGATAATTAATCGAATTACACCCTGATTGTACCGGAATATTCATTTTGTAGACCTGATTCTTATTCCTAAATTGCGCCCTCGTTTAAATTTCCATTGTTATTTTGGAAGTTAATGTGTTGTCCATCAGGACTTTCTGATAGGCTGGTGGCGGGAGCAGGAATGAATTGTGCAGTTTTTCGGCACACATTGACAGGTTGCTGCGTATTAGTTTACTGGCAAAGTGATTCCTGAAATAACCCGAAGCGGCTGAAAATCATTCCCGACGGCAAGCGCTTCGAACATGTTGTTTTTGTTTTGTTAAAAAAGGTTAAAAGGAGTCAGGAGTAATGAAGGAGCTCATTGATACGGGCAATCTGCCAAAACACATAGCCGTTATCATGGACGGCAACGGAAGATGGGCCCAAAACCAGGGAGCAGCGCGTGTGTTTGGGCATCGTAATGCGATCAAGGCGGTGAGGGAAGTGACGGAAGGATGTGCGGAGCTCGGGGTTTCTTGTCTGACGTTGTATGCTTTTTCAACCGAAAACTGGGCACGCCCGGAGTTTGAAGTAAGGGCGCTGATGGAGCTGCTCGTGCAATCGATCGGTAACGAGTTGCCTACGATGATGAAAAACAACGTGAAGCTCGATACGATCGGGAATACGGCAAGCCTTCCGAAGAGCTGCCAGAACCAACTCGAAAAAGCTATCTGGGAGACACGCAACAATACCGGTCTGAATCTCATCTTGGCATTGGGTTACAGCGGCAAGTGGGACATTACCCAGGCAGCGCGCAAAATAGCCGAGGACATTCGAAACGGTGTTTTATTACCCGAAGAAATCAATGAAGAAGTAGTTGCAGGGAATTTGTCGACGGGCAGCCGCCCCGAGGTGGACCTGATGCTGCGGACAGGCGGTGACCACAGGATCAGCAACTTCCTGCTTTGGCAACTGGCATATTCTGAACTGTATTTTTATGAGGATCTTTTCTGGCCCGACTTCCGCCGGGAGCATTTGTACGAGGCGATACTTTCGTATCAGAACCGTGAAAGACGCTTCGGCAAAACGGGTGAACAAATTAAAGCGAATGGTGCTAAGTAGAATTATATGAACCCAGTGAAAAATTTGAATACATCATTAGCACATCTCAAAGGCCTTTCCGCATTACTCCTTTTGTGCTGCTGCATTTCAGTACAGGCACAGCGTGTAGGCCTCGGCGGCGCTAAACCGACAGCCGCTCCGACGAACCTCGGCATCGATCCGGCCAATCCCAAAGAATACACCATCGCAGAAGTGACCGTTTCGGGTACCCAATTCCTGGATCCCAACTCGATGATCTCTATTTCCGGTTTGAAGCCGGGCGACAAAATCCGCATTCCGGGACCGGCTGTGACTTCATCTATCAAGAAAATGATGGATTTCGGTACACTGGATGATGTGGAAATCATGGCAACCAAGATCGAAGGCGAAAAGGTTTGGCTCAATATCCACATTAAAGAGCGCCCGAGGCTTTACAAAGTTTCTTTCTCGGGTATCCGCAAAGGCGAACGCGAGACGCTGAATGACAAGGTGAAGCTGATCAAGGGCCGTGTCATCACGCCTACGATCATCAAGAATACCCAGCTGGTCATCAAGAAATACTATATGGATAAGGGTTTTTACTATACCAAAGTAAAAGTCCTCCAAATCCCCGATTCGACCCGCGGCCAGGCTACCCTGAACTTCTCGATCACGAAGGGCAAGAAGGTTAAGATCCAGAAAATCAATATTGAAGGTAATACTGCTATCAGCGATCAAACGCTGAAACGCAAAATGAAAGGCACCAAGCAGCGCCGCATTGGCCGCCTGTTCAACCCATCGAAATACATTCCTAAAAAATACGACGAGGATAAGGAGAAACTCATTGCTTACTACCGCAAAAACGGTTACCGCGATGCGACCATCCAGTTCGATACCATTATCAACGGCGATCAGACGATCAGCATCGACATGAAGATCGATGAAGGTCAGAAATACTATTACCGCAATATCAGCTGGTCGGGTAATTACCTGTATACCTCGGCATACCTGAGCGAGCGCCTGGGTGTGAAGAAGGGTGACGTGTACAATCCTGAGGAATTGGACAAGAAGATCAACGGTATCCCAGGTTCCGACGTTAGTTCGATTTACATGGACGACGGTTACCTCTATTTCCACATTGAGCCTACCGAAAGAGCCGTTGAAGGCGACTCGATCGACGTGGAGCTTCGCATGTTCGAAGGTAAGCAGGCGACTATCAACCGCATTCTTCTGAACGGTAACACCAAGACCAGCGACCGTGTTGTATTGCGCGAGCTATTTACGCTGCCGGGTCAGAAATTCAGCAAGACTGAGATCATCAACACCCAGCGCCAGTTGTCACAAATGGGTTATTTTGACCCGGAAAAAATCCAGATCAACCCGATTCCGAACCAGGCCGACGGTACTGTGGACATTGAATACACCGTGGAAGAAAAGCCGTCCGACCAGATCGAGCTTTCCGGTGGTTGGGGAGGTTATATCGGTTTCGTAGGAACACTAGGTTTGGTTTTCAATAACTTCTCCATCAAAAACATCCCTAACCGCGAAACATGGCGTCCATTGCCTTCCGGTGACGGACAAAAGCTTTCGTTGCGCTTCCAGGCCAATGGTAAGCAGTATCAGACCTACTCGCTGTCGTTCAGCGAACCATGGTTGGGTGGTAAGAAGCCGATCAACTTCGGGGTATCATTCCAGCGTACCGTTTATCGTATGACCGATTTGAGCTCCTACTACGGCTATAATACGAGCGGCGGCGGTGGAAGGGTTAGCTATCGTGGAGGTTACTATAACAATGGTATTACCTTGTCTCTCGGCCGCCGTCTGAAAGAGCCGGACCGGAACCTCGTGATGACGCACTCGCTATCATACCAGCGCTACCGTCTTGACAGCCTTGACATCTTCCGGATCGGTTACAGCAAGGGTGTGTCAAATAACATTTCATTCAACACCACCATTTCGCGGAACACATTGAGTGATTTCCAATTCCCGAGAAGTGGTAGCAATATCTCTTTGAGCGCTACTTTCACACCACCTTACTCGGTGTTCCGCAAGAAAGCATTCTCCGACAAAACCGACACCTACCGCTGGGTTGAATACCACAAATGGATGTTCGATGCGAGTTACTATGCAACCATCGTAGGGAAGCTCGTGATGAGCACCCGCGCACACATGGGCTTCCTGGGCGCGTACGGAAACAAGGTTGGTTACAGCCCGTTCGGCCGCTTCATTCTGGGTGGGTCCGGTTTGGCTGGGCAGGGTACATTCTCGCTCGCGGACCAGGATATCATCGGTCTTCGCGGTTACCAGGACCAGAAAGTTGGGCCATTGGCTGCTAACGGTTATCCTGCGTCGGGTGGAGGTATTGTTTATAACAAATATGTAATGGAACTTCGCTACCCTGTTTCGCTTAACCCGCAGGCAACGATTTTCGTACTCGGTTTTGCAGAGGGCGGTAACAACTGGGGTAGTTACAGCGAGTTCAATCCTTTCGACTTGAAACGTTCCGCAGGTATTGGTGCGAGGATCTTCATGCCGGCGTTCGGTTTGCTCGGTATCGACTGGGGTTATGGTTTCGACAAAATCCAGGGACAGACTACCCGAAGCGGGCCACAGTTCCACTTTACAATCGGGCAGCAGATCAGATAATAATCTGACGGGGGGATTCGTTAAGAGGTTTGCAAATTATATTAGCAGCTTGGCATGAAGAAGATCTTTATTTTACTAGTTTTGTCAATTCTATGCAGTTCAGCACTATATGCCCAGAAGATCGGGTATACGGACATGGAATTCATCACCAGTAAAATGCCCGAATACCAGGCAGCGCAGACAGAGATGAAGAAATTCTCTGACAAGTGGGCGAAGGAAATCCAGGACAAGTTTGCCGAGATCGACCGCATGCAGCGTGCTTATATGGCGGAGGAAATCCTGCTGACAGATGAGCTGAAAAGGAAGAGGCAGAGTGAAATAAAGGAGAAGGAGCTGGAAGCAGGCGAATACAACAGCAAGATATTTGGTGTGGAAGGGCTGATGTTCCAGAAGAAAAAGGAGCTGATGAAGCCTGTACTTGAAAAGGTACAACGCGCCGTGACCAAAGTTTGCAGCCAGCGCAGGCTCGATTTTATGTTCGATAAATCCAGCGATATTGGCATGCTCTACACCAACCCGAAACATGACTATTCGGATTACGTGATGGAGGAGTTGGGGATTGATCCAAAGGCTAACAAAGCAGGAGGTAATGATAAGAGCGGCAGCAATGACAAAACTGCCAAGCCCGATGAACCGGCCCAACAACAGCCAGCCGCGCCTGCGAAAAACTCACCAAAACAAAAAAGTACAAACAGTAAACTTAAATAAGTAACAAAGCAATGAAACAAAAACTGATGGCTATTCTGGTCGTGATGACCATAATCACCACCCCTCTCTTAGCCCAGACTACCCCGGCAGGCGGGCCTACTAAAATAGGTTACACGAATGTCGACTATATAATCAGCAAATTGCCGGAAGCAAAAGTGATGCAGAACCAGCTGGAAGTAACCAAAGCGCAGTTGGACAAAGCGATCGGCGAGACTTACAAAGAGGCTCAGGAGAAATACGAAGCATATCAGAAAAACGGCGCGAACATGACCGACGTTATCCGCGCTGATAAAGAGAAAGAGTTGCAAAACCTTTCGACCCGCATCGAGGAAATGCGTAACAACGCGCAGACTTCCCTGCAAACAAAACAGCAGCAGTTGCTCGAACCGATCCTGACGAAGGTGAATAACGCGATCCAGGAGGTTGGTAAAGAAGCGGGTTTCCTTTACATCCTGAACATGGATGCAGGTGCCGGTACAACGCCTATCATCCTTTTCGCAGCATCGGAAGAAAACAATGCGACTAACCTGATTCTTCGCAAACTGGGTGTTGATCCAGACAAAGTAGAAGCAGCGGCACCAGCAGCAACAACCCCTGCGGCTAAGCCTGCAACAACGCCTGCTACCACTCCGGCAACAGCTCCAAAGAAAAAATAATAAGGTAGATATTGAACTTTAAAAACCGGAGCGCAGTCTTAAAAAGGATTGCGCTCCGGTTTTTGTTTTGGGTATTGGAGAGTACCGGACTTGCTTTAATTATAATCCTCTTCGGAAGGCCGTATTTGAAAAGTACAAACAGATATCTCGCGTGGGCCCGTGCTTTCGCGAGTTTCAATTTTACAACTAATCACAGGGCATTCTATACAGGATTTACTAGTTTTGCGTTAAAATTTAAGTGCTCTCTCACCCATGGAATTAATTATATTTTTGATGTCATGCTAACAAGAAAAATTCATAAAATACTGATCCTTCTGATACCCGTTTTTGTAGTACTGAGGGCGCAGGGGCAGGATAATATGAAGAACAATACCTCAGCGGGCCCGTTACAGCTCGTGTTCCCGACGGAAGCGGAGTGGAACGTACTTTATGAGGGAAAAGAGATCAATTTTCATTTGCAGGTCAAAGGAGGAAAGAGTGATTCGGTGAGGTATTCGGTGGCCAGCGGCCTGGTAAAAGACATGAAATTTGACTCTACCGGTCATTTCGTATGGACTCCCGGGTTCGATATCGCCGACCGTATCAACACCACCAAATCGTTCCCGGTCGTGTTCGAAGCACAGAATACCGCCGGTGAAAGTGTGTCGCGCGAGATCGTATTCAAAGTTAACCACGTAAACCGCCCGCCGCAGGTCGACGAGCTGCAACCGTTCTACGTGCAGTACAAAACACAGAATGTTTACAAGATCGACATGGGCGCCGTTCGTGATCCCGATGGCGACCCTATCGTGTTCGTACCCATACTGGAAGAAATGCCGGAAGCGATGAAATTGTCTGCTGCCGGAGAAATTACCTGGGAGCCATCGAGCGTCCAATTTGGCATTTTGAAAAAGGGGCCGCGGTATATGGAGTTTTGGGTGGAAGATCAGCCGTCGAAAGCACGTACCAAGGGCCGCCTGAAACTGGATGTAACCCAGATGGACCTGGCGCCCGACTTCACTATCATTCCGCAGCAGTCGGTTATTCGCAGCGCAGAGAACAATCGCATTAACCTGCGCTTCACACTATCGGACCCGAATGGGGAGGAAGATATTACCACATTCAATTTTATTTCTGAAAACAAGAAGGTTCCTCAAAGTGCACTGGTGAAAAACACCGCCACCAGCTATGAGTTTATCTGGGAGCCGGGCTATGACTTCGTGAAGGATCCGTTCGATACACTGGCGTTCAATATCATATTCTACGTGCTGGATAAGGCGCAGAATAAGAAGGAACGTACGGTGAAATTTGTGATTAAGAACACCATCGACGAAAGCTTGCGCGACACGTACGTGTATAACCTGTACAGAGGCGCGCTCGTGAATGCGTGGGGACTTATCGAACAAATGACGGAGAAAGAGCAGGAGCTCAAAAAGGCTTATACCCGTGCCAAGAAGGGCAAGCGCAGCAGATCGTTGCTGAATGCCTCGCTCGGGGCTACAACAGGTCTTGCACCGGTGATCGCCACGGACAATCAGAAGACCCGCGGCTACATTACCACAATCGGTGGTACGACGGTGGCCACGGTGGGAACGCTGGAAGCAACGGAAGTAATCGGGAAATCGGTGAATGGCTTGCTCGACAGGTTCAACTATGTCATGCAGAAGAAAAACGAATTGCAGAACAAAGGAGACGTCTTTGCACGTGAATGGGGCCAGAAGTCGGCCCGCCGTCAGCCGGACTTTATCAGAAAGCTCGACGAGTTTAAAGCATTGATGAACCTAAGCGGCCTCGTTGCACTGGAACTCGACGCGAACTGGGAGAACAAAAAAGAGGCGACAGACGTAGCGATCAAAAAGACCTTCAAGGATTTTGTTCCGTATACCAAAGACGAGAACTGATCCCGCGTAAATCATATGCACAAAAAAAGAGAGCTAAATGCTCTCTTTTTTTGTGTCATCCTCTTCCTCCGTGGAGGTGGGTGTCGGAATATCATTTCGGGGATCTGCTTTGGATGGCCCTTCCTCCTTTTCTCCTTCTTCCCTTTCCTCCTTTACTTCCTCTTCCTCCGGCCCATGTGAGTGAAAGCTTCCCTGGAATATCAGAATGCTGCAAACGCCAAGGAAAATGCATGAATCGGCGATGTTGAAGATCGGAGTCGAGTAATACTGCCCGCCCCACACCGGAACCCAGTCGGGGATAAAACCTTCCCAGAAATCGACGAAGATCATATCGATCACCTGTCCGTGGAACCAAGGGGTAGGAGAGCCGTAGGGCGCATTGCCGAGCAGGACGCCGTAAAAGGTACTATCTATCACATTTCCTACCGCTCCGGCGAGGATCATCGCCAATGCCCAAAGCAAGCCCTTGGAGGCTCCCGCACGCGCGAGGTGGATCATATAGCCACCTATCGCGACCATCGCCACCAGGCGGAACAATGTCAGGAACAATTTGCCGTATTCGTGCCCGAGCTGCATGCCGAAGGCCATCCCGGGATTTAGTACATAATGCAATTTCAACCAATCCCCGATCAGCGCGATCTGTCCTGAAAAACCGGGCTGCATGTATTGATGAACCAGCAATTTGGAAGCCTGATCAATCCCGATAAGGAGTACGCTGAGAAGTAGGTAAGGGGTTGGATTTTTGGATTGGTTCATTCGGTTTTTAATACAATTGACAAATTTGGGAATGCGAAAGTAATAACTTACTTATAAAGAACCGATTCCTCTTCTCTTCAATTCACTTTTAACTAACAAAAACTCGCGGCTACTCTGGCCTGCAATGGACGTGTTTTCTTCGGCGCGGCGGATCAGGTACGGCAGCACCGCATCGATAGGGCCGTACGGGACATATTTGGCTACATTGTAGCCTGCCTTTGCCAGATTGAAGGAGATATTGTCGCTCATACCGAGCAGCTGCGCGAACCAGATGCGATCGTCTTTGCGTTCAATACCGAGCTTCTGCATTTTGAGCGCGCAATATTGGGAGCTGTATTCATTATGCGTGCCAAGGCAGATCGAGATGTGTTCGAGGCGGTCGAGGCAGAAATCGATGGCCAGATTGTAATCCGTATCGGTTGCCTCTTTCGAGGTGTGGATAGGATTGAAATATTCCTGCTCACGTGCGCGCAATCTTTCCTTTTCCATATAAGCGCCGCGCACGAGCTTGCCACCGATGTAATAGCCTTTTTGGCGTGCATCGAGGAAAGCGGTTTTGAGTGCTTCGAGGGTTTCGTGACGATAGAGTTGGTAGGTATTGTACACAATGGGCCGCTCGCGATTAAACTGCGCCATCATTTCATAGGCAAGGTCGTCGATCACTCCCTGAATCCAGCTTTCTTCGGCGTCGATGAAAATGCGTACATTATTCTCATATGCGTGTGCACACAGGCGTTGCACGCGCTGGCGCGCCCGGTCGAAGGCCCCTTTTTCTTCGTCCGACAGTTCTTCCTTCTTCTGCACCTTTTCGAGCAGGTCGGAGGAGGCTACGCCGGTAACTTTAAATACAGAAAAAGGAATGGTATCAGAGCCGGTTGCTTTGTCGATCGTTTTGAGGATTTCGGCCGCAGTGGCGTCGAAACTGGCTTCTTTATCTTCTCCTTCAACGGAATAATCCAGAATGGTACCAATGCCGGAGCTGCGCAGGGAAGCGATCGTAGCGTCGCAGTCGTTAATCGTCTCACCGCCACAGAATTGTTCAAAAATCGTGACCCGGATGAGATTTTTTATAGGTAAGTTAAGTTTTAGCGCGAGCTTTATAAAAAAAGTGCCTAAATTTACGACTCGAGCCTGATTCATAAGGCTGAATAACCAGTATGTCTTCCTGAGTTTAGCGTCTGATTTGGATGCAAAGGCAACGGAAGTATCTTCAAAAAATACAGGTATTTGGTCGTTTGGTGACGGATATGCCATTTTTGATGTACGTTTTTCCTGAGTAACTGTTTAACAATTCATTATCGGACCACAGGAAGAAAGTAATATGCATTAAGAAGTTGATTGACTTTTATGGGGTCAAATGTACGGGCAATCGAAGAAATACGCATAATGCCGGATCAAAATATTACAATTATCAATTTTTTATTAAGGACAAGTTTTTGAGTATGAATGCTTCTTTAGATATCCTACCGCTTAGCAGTTGGATCAATACCGAAGGAAAGCCTTTGGTAATCGCCGGGCCTTGCAGCGCAGAGACCGAGGAACAAATGTTAGAAACCGCAACCCAGATCAAAGAGGAAGGATTTGCGCACGTGGTACGTGCAGGGGTGTGGAAACCGAGAACTCGTCCAGGCAGCTTTGAAGGCATGGGAGAGGCAGCTTTGCCATGGTTGCAAGCGGTGAAACAGCAAACAGGCCTGCCTGTGGCTGTGGAAGTGGCTACGCCTCAGCATATCGAACTCGCATTGAAATACGGCGTTGATATCCTTTGGGTTGGTGCACGTACAACCGTGAACCCGTTCAACGTACAGGAACTTGCTGATGCCCTGAAAGGAATTGATGTACCTGTATTGGTTAAAAACCCTGTAAACCCCGACCTGCAACTGTGGGTAGGAGCCCTGGAACGTTTGAACCAGGCCGGCGTGAAAAAACTCGGTGCGATCCACCGTGGTTTCTCGAACGCACAGGAGCACAAATACCGCAACTCCCCCATGTGGAACATCGCGATCGAACTGAAAACGATTTTCCCACAATTGCCGGTAATCGGTGACCCTAGCCACATGGCTGGAAAGCGTGCTTACCTGTACGAAATCGCTCAGCGTGCGCTTGACTTGCACTACGACGGTCTGATCATCGAATCGCACCGCGATCCGGATAAAGCATGGTCTGATGCTGCACAACAGCTCACTCCTGCTGCATTGGGACAAATGCTGCACGATCTGCACGTTCGTAAAGAATCTTACGGCAGCGACTACGCGTCACAACTGGAAATTATCCGTGGCAAAATCGATAACCTCGACCGCGAATTGCTCGAAACGCTGGCAAACCGCATGGCCCTGGTTGAGAAACTGGCCGAATACAAACGCGATAACAACGTAGCAGCTTATCAGGTTGACCGTTTCCGCGAAGTGCTCGAAACCCGCGCTGGTTGGGGCCGCAGCCTGAATCTGTATCCAAACCTGGTGGACGAATTGTTCAAACTCGTTCACATGGAGTCGATCCGCAAGCAAACCGAGGTGATGAACCAGGTGAATGCCTAATCGGAACCGCATATAAACACGAAAGCCGCTCAGCAATGGGCGGCTTTTCTGTTTTTAAGCTAAATGCGTTTTTAGATACCTTTCTCTTTCAAAACCCTGCTGATCTCCCTAGCCCAAATCTTGTAGGCTTTGGTATTCAAATGCGTTTTGTCGATGGCATATTCGGCCCGCAGACCGGTGGAATCGGAAATGTATTGATTCAGGTCGATATAACTGATGTTCTTTTGGGTACAATATGAAACGAGAAACCGGTTCAGCGCGTCGACCTCCCTTTTGCTGTAAGGATCATTCTGCTCAAAGACTGTCAGCGTTACGACGGGCGTAATGTTATGTTCCATCAGTATTTCAAGTATTGCTTTATAATGGGCCTGAATTTGATCTTGCGCTACGCCGAGCGTAATATCATTGATACCGCCTTTGATGAAGCAAATTTTGGGATGAAGGTCGATTACGTACGAATCGATCTGTTTCAGGAAATGATAGGTGGCCTGCCCGGGTAATCCATTGTTCATGACGTCGGCCCGGCCCAGCAGCTCCACCCATTTGCCCTGAGCCGTAATGGAATTGCCGTACATGACGATCGTCGGGTTACCTTTCATTTTCACGAAACGCTGCACGATTTTATCGCGGTAGATGTAGCCGAATGCTAAAAAGGTTAAGATCAGTACCGCATTCAATGCAAGCGAGAAGACCAGCAACCTTTGTTTTTTCATCTCGAAAATAATTCTGACGCTTTGTCCCCCAGATTGAAGCATCTGCGGCAACGGGCTTCGTACAAATCCGTTTCGCCGAGCAGTACGCGCTCGTCGGAGGGCGAAAGCCGGTAGGAATGCGACGCCACTTCCCCACAAACCATGCAAACCGCGTGAACTTTGGTGACATATTCCGCAATGGCCATGAGCTGGGGCATGCAGCCGAAAGGCTTGCCTTTGTAATCCATATCGAGACCGGCGATGATCACACGCTTGCCGTTATTGGCCAGCTGGTCGCATACGTCCACAATGCCTTCGTCGAAAAATTGGGCCTCGTCGATGCCCACTACCTCGCAATTTTCCGCCAGGTCTGATATTTGCTGGGCCGATTGTACGGGTATCGAGGGAATTGAATTGTCATTGTGAGAAACAATGTTCTCTTCGTGGTATCGTTTATCAAGCGCAGGTTTGAAAATCTGAATCTTTTGCCGGGCAATTTTGGCGCGGTTGAGCAAGCGGATGAGTTCTTCGGTTTTTCCCGAAAACATCGATCCGCAAATCACTTCGATCCAGCCGGTGCGGGGATTTTGAAATTCTCTTCTGTGGGATGGTTCTGCAAACATATTTTGGTGCCCAACCGACCCATTGAAAGGTCGATTTTTATTTTATATTTACAAATCAAACATATTTTTCCCAACACTACGTTACCAAAAGCGCTTATTCGTTATGCCGGATAATCTGAATTCAATCGCACTCAACCAGTACTCAGCACGGTTCACAACAACAGTTTTGAACGAAGTGTACAGGTCGCAGGACGTCGTTACCGGTGCCGGATTATTAAAACTGACACCCGTAAGACAAGTCAACCTGGGTATTCTCAACCGTCTGTTCGAAGAATGGAAAAACAACGCCGAAGCCTTCCGCAGCCCTTATTTTGATTTTTCCAATGAAGAAGTAAAAAGTGCCCTGGAAGAATTCATGAACACGGCTTCGCAGCACATCGCCGTGAAGCGTGCCGACCTCGAACCGCTATTGTCCGATTCGGTAAAAGAATCGTTGAAACTCCTCCTGACACCCGCCAACTACTTTGAAGACAAAATCAGGGCTGTTCCCGACGCCGAGTTCACCCACGCGAAGGCCGAGCAGCTCGTAAAATATACGCACATCCATCGTGGCATCGCCGAAGCATTGCTCGGCCGACTTACCGACAGCGGTTCCGATTCGGTATACCAGACGCAGGCCGTAAGCTGGTTGTACGAATTCAAGGACAATGCCGATCTGATCGACGATACCGAACAGCACCTGATCCAGTTCGCGGAGATCTTCCCGATTAATATCAGCGAGCTGCTAATCAGGGAGACTGGCAAGTCGACTACTTCCCCGCAGGCGCAGCCTCATAAGCACGAATCATTCTTCGATTCGGCATTCAGCCAGTTGGAGCCCAGTACTGCTCGTCCGGTAGCGCCGCGGGCGGAGCCTGCTTCTGCGGTGATCGGTGAGATCGTCGCTAAATCGAATGCAGGATCGAGCCCGGAAAGAGATTCGTTGAACAATCGTTTCAAGGTAGAAATACCGAAGCCTTCGGAAGACAAATCGTATGGCACCGTGCCATTGAAGGTCGAAAACATCGCAGGCAGCATTCCGCTGGGCCAGCGTTTCATGTTTGTAAACCAGCTTTTCGATCGCAACAGTGAGCATTTCGATAAAGCCATTTACGAGCTCGATCGCGTGAAGAGCTTTGAGGAAGCCGAAAACCTGATCTGGCATCGGTATGCATCCAAGTATGCCTGGGACGTGAACGGGGAAGCGGTTACCGCGTTGCTCGCGATTGTAAAAAGGAAATTTGCTTAAAAAAGCATTTGAATATGGAATCCAATGCGCCGGGGGAAACTTCCGGCGCATTTTCTTTTTTATCCGACGATCTGCTGGAACATTGTACGAGCCTTTTGCAGCTCGTTGGCATCGAGGCAAAGCAGTTCCTTTTGTTCTTTGGCGAAATCCACCAGCCGCTCGGTGGGCATATTGCCTACCAGGTCGTCCTGGGCCATCGGGCAGCCGCCATAACCGAGCAATGCGCCATCGAAACGACGACAACCGGCATCGTAGGCCGCCTGTATTTTAGTGCGCCAATCGTCCGGGCGGGTGTGAAAATGCGCGCCGAATTCCAGCTCGGGATAGTAGGGGATCAAAGCTGTGAATAGCCAGCCGATGTCATTCACCTGCGCTACACCTACGGTATCGGCCAGAGAGAAAGTACTCGCGCCCAGTTTGGAGAGTTTTTCTACCCATTCCATCACAATTTCTGGCGCCCACGCATCACCATAAGGATTCCCGAAACCCATTGAAATGTAAATCACCAGTTCCTTTTTATGTTTCGTGCACAAATCAGCAATGCGTTTCAGCCTGTCGAACGACTCCGCGATGGTGGCTTGTGTATTTCGCATTTGAAAGGTTTCGGAGATAGAAAAAGGATAGCCCAGGTAACCGATCTGCTCGAATGCGCACGCGTCCGCGGCGCCGCGCTCGTTGGCGACAATGGCCAGCAGGCTGGTATTGCTGCCCGAAAGATCGAGCCGGTCAGCGATCCAGGCGGTATCCTGCATTTGGGGTATCGCTTTGGGCGAAACAAAGCTGCCGAAATCGATCGTATCAAAACCGACCCGAATGAGCTGGTTGAGATAGTCCAGCTTGATCTCCGAGGGGATGAAGGGGTGAAAGCCTTGCCAGGCATCGCGGGGGCATTCGATGAACTTCATATTTCAATGATTGAATGACTGAATGATTGAATGACCGAATGATTAACCGGGTCGCCGGAGCGATGACCGAATGTTGTAACGAATGAATGTGACCGGGGCGGACCTAAAAAACAAAGACTGCAATCAGGTAGTTCTTGGAAGCTACATGATTGCAGTCAGTATTTCTAAAATGGCCTACTATTCGCAGGCCTCCGGCCGGGCGATACCGCGAGGACGATTTTGCCATTCGGACCGGCCATAGGCCTGCAAGTGGCGTGCACGAAGCAAGAGCTTCGCGCTTTTCCTATTTCAAAATCGGAGCGAGGTCGGCTTCATTTTCGGCAAGCCAGGCAGTGATTTCTTCGACGATCTGGCGGATTCCGATCTTCGGCTCCCAGCCTGTCAATGCAGTTACTTTCGTGTTGTCTGTCACGTAAAGACGAATATCAGCGGTGCGGTTTTCAGGAACGACTTTGATAGGGATCGTTTTGCCCGTCACTTCCTGGCAGATTTTCGTCAGTTCCTGCAATGAAGCGCTGCTTTGCAAACCGCCCCCCGCATTGAGGATTTCGCCATTCACTTTATCGAGGTTGTGCAGCTGCCAGTCGATCAGGTTGTAAAGATCGGCGACGTGCAGCATGTCGCGGATTTGCTTTCCGGTACCGCCGTAACCAAAGTAGCCCAGCTGCTGTTCGAAATAGTGCTTCGCGATCCACAGTACCATCACGCCCTGGTCCACCTTACCCATTTGCCACGGGCCTGTGATCACGCCGCAACGGTTAATAACCGTTTTGAGATTATAAAACTCATTATATTCCTGAATGATCAGTTCGGAAGCCAGCTTGGTGGTTCCGTACAGTGAACGTGCACCATTCAGTGGGAAATCCTCGCCGATACCTTTGGCGGAAACGCCTGCCACTGGTTGCTCGTCCGACAATGCGAAACGCGTTTCTTCTTCCACAAAATTCAAGGTTTCGATCGTTTTGATCGGGTACACGCGGCTGGTGGAAAGGAAAATGAACCCGGCTTTGTGTTTCAATGCATAATTGAGGCAGTTAACCGTGCCCACCAGGTTGGTATTGATGAGGTAATCGGGCGTGCCGTCCAATCCGGCCAGCACCGACGGCTCAGCGGATGCTTCGATTACCGTATCGACCGCCGGAATGGCATCGAAATCTTCTTTGTTGCGGATGTCGCCGTGAACGAATTCCACGCCTGCCTTTTTGAGACGGGGTATATTCAGTTCGGAACCTCTTCTTTTGAGATTGTCCAGCGCGTAAACCTGGTAGTCAGGGTAATTTGTTTTCAAGGCTATGGCCAGCGAAGAGCCAACAAAACCGGCCCCACCGGTGATCAGAATTTTCATAGAAGGTAAGTGGAATGTGTGGTACTTATAAAAGGCCAAAGTTAGGGGATTAAGGGGATGCATTAGATAAATAGCATTTGATTCTTTTATGATTAGATTTAATTAATCGAATAAAATATTTATTTTAGATTTGAAGTATGTAACTTATGTTCACTTCATAAAGTGCAAGCCCCGGCACTGCAACATATCGATAGCCTTTGAACGTACTGCTTTAAAATCAACTGCGTAGATGCGTATTTTTACCACTGCATTATTTCTGTGTGCCCTGTTTTCCGGGAAAACCTCTGCCCAGGGGACATTAGCCGAAGCTTCTTCTGCCCGGGAAGTTGCTGCTTATCCGGTATCCCTTTACAAGGATGCCACCTCCATTTCCCAAAATCTTTACAATGGACGCCAGTATTACGTGTATGACGCACGTATGGAAGAACACCAGTTTTACCAGCAGCGGCGCTGGCTGAACGGCATGGTGCTTTACGACGGCCAGCAGTTCGATAGCATCCCGGTGCTCTACGATATTTTCCATGATGAGCTGGTGATCCGGCATTTCAATGGCGACCATATATTGTTGCAAACCGTGAAAGTGGATTCATTTATCGTAGACAACCACCACTTTGCACGACTTGAATCCGGGAAGGACATTAACCCGCAAATGCGGACTGGTTTTTATGACATCGTTTACGGCGGGAAGTCGCGTACGCTTGTGCGCAGGACCAAGTCGCGGCAAGAGAAAATCGTTGATAAAAAAGTGATTGCCTACTATCCCGAAAAGAACTTTTTCTATGTGCATAAGGACGGTCGCTACCATTCGGTACACACGAAGAAATCGATGCTCGAACTGTTCCCGGATCATAAGCGGGAGTTGCGCAAGGTGCTGCGAGAGAATAAGATCAAATTCCGTAAGAACCGTGAAATGGCCATTGTGAAGATGGTAGAAACCTACGATAACTTAGCCAAATGAAAATATTTTTACCACTGACCCTAATCTTCTGCTGCATTTTTACCACGCACTTTTCCTACGGCCAGAACGTGCCCGAGAAAAAGATCACCATGAAACTGGATTCGGCGAGGTTCGATCAATTTGTGAAGCAGGTGGAGTCGCAGACAGGCTATTATTTCTACTACGATGCCACGCGCTTCGATAGCCTCACCCTCGATTTGAATGTGAACAACCTTTCGCTCCGGGAGGTGCTCGACCAGGTTTTTAAAGGTTCCGAGTTCGAATACGCTATCGACGGACAAAAGCGCATTTACATTACCCACGGACAGAAGATCATTACCCAGCTCACCCCCGGATTGTTTAACCCCGAGCGTGCCGGCGAAAGTGATTCCATTGCCTATGCAGGTCCCGAGAGCGATATCAAAGAAAAGCTTCTGTCGACAGCCGAAAGCAAGGTCCACGAAATAGGCATACGAAAGCACAGGATCACGCCCGGTAACTCAACCATTACAGGTTACGTGCGGAATGCGGTAACGGGTGAGCCGGTGATAGGCGCTGCGGTGTTTATCACCTCGCCGTCTATTGGCGTAACTACGGATGCGCTCGGACAGTACGCGCTTACGATCCCACGCGGGAAGCAGATTGTCCGCATTAAAAGCACAGGTATGCGCGAAACACAGCGCCAAGTGGTGCTGTATTCGGATGGCAAACTGGATATTGAAATGCGTGAGAGTGTGATTGCATTGAAGGAAGTATCGGTGAAGGCCGGTATGGACAAAAACGTGGTGGGTACACAAATGGGTACCGTGAAACTGACCATCAAAAACCTGAAACAGGTGCCGACGGTGTTCGGTGAGACAGACTTGTTGCGGACGGTGCTTACGTTGCCGGGGATCAAGTCGGTAGGGGAAAACAGCACCGGTTTGAACGTCCGCGGCGGCTCGGTGGACCAGAACCTGATCCAGTACGACGATGCGGTGATTTACAATCCATCCCACCTTTTTGGGTTCTTCTCCGCATTTAATCCGGATGTTTTGAAGGAAGTGGAACTTTACAAAAGCACAATCCCATCCAGGTTCGGCGGCAGGCTGGCCTCGGTGCTCGATATCGCCAGCCGCGATGGTAACAAGAAGAAATTCGTGGCTTCGGGCGGGATCGGGCTTGTTACCGGCCGGGTTACACTGGAAGGACCTTTGGTAAAAGACAAAGCGTCGTTTATTCTCGGCGGCCGCTCTACTTACTCCAACTGGGTGATCAGGGCATTGGATAATGAAACTTACAACAGGAGCTCGGCCAACTTCTATGATGTGAACCTGCATTTCAACTATGAAATCAATGAAAAGAACAGCGTTTCATTGACGGGTTATACGAGCAATGATAAATTCCGGCTCTATGGCGATACTTTGTATTCCTACCAGAACCGGCTAGGCTCCATCAAATGGAAGCACACTTTCAATTCGCGTCTGTACGGCGTGCTCACGGCTTCACATAGCAAATACCAGTACGCGATGGAAGCGGAAGGCCTCCCGCTCAACTCTTTTGACCTGAAATTCGATATTAACCAATCCAATTTCAAGGCGGATTTTAGCTATGCGCTCAATCCGAAGCATATACTTGAATTTGGGGGAAGCACTATTTATTACAAACTGCACCCCGGCTCATTCAAGCCGCGGGGTACCGAGTCGCTCATCGTGCCCGACGAACTGGAAGCCGAGCAAGCGACCGAAAGTGCATTGTATCTCGAAGACAAATGGGAGGTCAGCCCGCGTTTGTCGATCTCCGGCGGTCTGCGGTGGTCATTTTTCCAATACCTGGGCCCCAAGTCGGTCAACACCTATTTGCCCGGCTTTCCGATCGACTACATTTATCAGGAAGGCGTTCAGGAGTACAAATCGGGTAAGAAAATCAAATCGTACGGCGGCCCTGAATACCGGGCCTCGGTGCGGTACAGTATCCTGGACAACCTTTCGCTTAAAGCCAGCTACAATACGCTGCGCCAGTACATCCACTTGCTGACGAACACCATGACGGTTTCGCCGACCGACATCTGGAAGCTGAGCGATCCGTACATCAAACCACAGATCGGCGACCAGCTTTCGGTTGGTTTGTACCGCAATTTCAGGGGCAACAAAATCGAGGTTTCACTGGAAGGTTATTACAAAAACATCCGCAACTTTCTCGATTACAAAGGCGGAGATTCGCTTTTCATGAACCACAACATCGAAGCGGCGGTGATCAATACGAAGGCAAAAGCATACGGTATTGAATTTATGATCAAGAAAATGACCGGGAAGCTGAATGGCTGGGTGGGCTACACCTATGCGCGAACGCTCCTGCGTGCGGTAGACCGCGACTCGCCCGATGCGCCTAACAACGGTAATTTTTACCCGAGCAACTACGATAAGCCGCACGATTTCACGCTGATTTCGAACTACCGCTTCTCGCACCGTTTCAGCCTGTCGTTCAATTTTACTTACAGCACAGGCCGGCCTTATACGCCGCCGATCGGTAAGTACATTATCGACGGTTCGCAGCGGGTATATTATGCAGATCGTAACCAGTTCCGCATTCCCGACTATTACCGGATGGATTTAGCGATGAATATCGAGGGTAATCACCGGATCAAGAAGCTGGCACACAGCTCCTGGACGCTCGCGGTATATAATGTTCTGGGTAGGAAAAACCCGACTTCGGTGTATTTCCAGACCGTCGCCGGAAGGGTAAATGGTTACCAGCTCTCTATTTTCGGACAGCCGATCCCGACTGTTACTTACAATTTCAGATTCTAAAACGGGATGCAGGCTATGAGATATTGGTTTTTAAAAGTAGGTTTTTTCGCATTGCTGCTGATCGTCGACAGCTGTATAGAGCCGTTTTCGCCGCCGGAAGTCAATTCGGATGAGAACTACCTGGTGATCGATGGCTTTCTGAACGTCAACGGCACCGATTCGACACGGATCGAGTTGCGAAGAACGCAGAATGTCAATGCAACAGCGCCCCCGACGATAGAAAGAGGTGCACAACTCACCGTAGAGGAAGAAAACGGCGAAACGCTGCCGATGAAGGAGACCGGCACAGGTGTGTACACCCTGCCGCCGCGGCAGTACAATCGATCCGGTAAATACAGGCTTCGGATCAAGACAAAAGACAATCAGGAATATCTGTCCGAATTCGTGGGTGTGAATATTACCCCTGTTATTGATAGCGTAACCTATAAGGTAGATCCGGTGCTGAATGCCGCTATATTTTATGTGAATACGCACGATGCACAGAATAAGACACAATTTTATCGTTGGAAATTCGAAGAAACCTGGGAATATGAAGCTACCTATTATTCCGCATTGATAGTAAGGAACGATTCAGTGGTTTTGCGGCCTGATAATATCAATAAATGCTGGGGGAAATTGAAATCCGGGAGCATCTTGCTGGGTAGTACCGTAAAACTGAGCAGCGACGTGATCAAAGACCTCCCGCTGAACCGGGTACCCATTCCTACCAACAAGCTGTACATCAAATACAGTATTCTGGTGAAACAATATGGCCTTTCACGCGATGCATTTGAATATTGGACGGCTTTGTCCAAAACAACACAGGGCACCGGTAGTCTTTTCGACGTGTTGCCGTCGCAAGTGACGGGTAATATCCGGCATACCTCCAACTCGCGCTTGCTGGCATTCGGTTATTTCAGCGCGGCTACGGAAGAAACCCGCCGGCTCACCGTTACGCCACGGCTTGGTATGTTCCCGCGTTGTACCGAACCCGATACAATTCCTATTCGCTGCTCCTCGCGGGATGCCGATGAATGTGCACTCAATACGGCCAAGCTGCTGCTTACTTATTGGGGGCCGCGATCCGACTCCGTTTTGGTAGCGCCCCATTCATGCACCGATTGCCGCCTGCAAGGCGGTACCACCGAAAGACCCTCGTTTTGGTAATGATTTTACAAGGAATGACTGTGAAAGGAATAGAATTCATCAAAAAACTGAAAGAGGCCAGCGGGGCCGGGAAGCGGCGTTTGGGAAGATGGACGTTGTGGGGAATGCTGGTCGCCGCCGGATTGGTGATCAACAGCTGCATTGAACCTTTTTCGCCACCCGAAGTGACTAATCCCGGTACTTACCTGGTAGTAGACGGTTTCCTGAATGTGAGCGGCGATACCAGCAGGATCACATTGAGCCACACACAGGCCGTGAACGACGATAAAGTGTTTGAAGTGGAGTCCGGCGCTACCATTACTGCCGATGCCGAAAATGGCGAAAGCTACGCATTCCAGGACATGGGTAACGGCTCGTACAAGCTGCCGCCAACGAATTTTAACCGTGATGTCAGATACCGGCTGAGGATTAAACGAGCCAACGGCAGGGAATACGAATCCGATTATGTGGTTGTAAGCAAAACCCCGCCCATTGACAGCGTTACCTACCGCGTGGACCCAGCCAGGAATGCGATGGTGATTTACGTGAATACGCATGATCCCAGCAATCAGACACGTTTTTACCGCTGGAATTTTGAAGAAACCTATGAATACCGGATGGCTTACTATTCGAGCCTGACGCGCGACTATACGACCAATCAGATCGTCCCGCGGAGTGACAATATCAACGTTTGCTGGCGCACATTGGCGTCGAGGGATATCAAACTCGGATCGACGATCAAGCTGAGCCAGGATATCATCCGCGATGTGCCCGTCAATATCGTGGACATCGGTACCAACAAATTGTATTTCGGGTATTCGATCCTCGTGAAACAGTACGGGCTCACGCGGGAGGCATTCGAATACTGGACTGATCTTGCCAAAACGACGCAGGGCACCGGGAGCCTTTTCGACCCGCAACCGTCGCAGGTAACGGGTAATATCCACGCGAAGGCCGATGCCAAAGAATTGGTATTTGGTTATTTCAGTGCGGCGCAGGAGCAAAGACAACGGATTTTTATCCGGGAAGCATTAGGCGCATACCCGCGCTGCACCCCGCCGGACACACTGAATTTCGAAGACGCGTTCAATGGTTCTGCGGTACTGCTTTACTTTTACATGGGTGAGCCGAAAAGCGGTTACCTTGGAACTTCGGAATCGTGTGCGGATTGCCGGTCGCAGGGCGGAACTACCACGAAGCCTTCATTTTGGTATCAATGATTATTCTATTGTCTGAAAATATACAATGAAACTCAGGACATTTATTTGCGGTTTGCTGGCGCTGGCATTTTACAACACGTCATATGCCCAGGACGACGCCATGCTGGCTTCCATTCGGCAGCGGTTCGGGCTTTACACCGAGCGGGCCGTGCAGGAAAAGCTGTTTGTGCATATCGACAGGCCGTTTTACCTCGTCGGGGAGACGATCTGGTTCAAAGCCTACAACCTCAACGGCGCCACACACCGGTTTCTGGACCTGAGCAAAGTAGCCTACCTGGAAGTGCTGGATAGTGAAAACAATGCGGTGCTGCAAACCAAGTTCGCCATGGTGGATGGCCGGGGTAATGGCTCTGCGATGGTGCCGTCCACACTCGTAAGCGGCAAATACAAGCTGCGGTGCTATACCAACTGGATGAAGAACTTCTCTGCCGAAAGCTATTTTGAAACCTCGGTCGCTATCCTCAACCCCTTTGTCCGCTTCGACCCCGACAGGGCCTCGAAGGAAGAAACCCGCTATGATGTGCAGTTTTTCCCCGAAGGAGGGCATTTGGTAAGCGGTATCGAAAGCAAAGTCGCATTTCGGGCCGTGGGCGTCGATGGCAAGGGTATCAAGTTTAAAGGGGCGGTCCTCAACCAACAGAATGAAACCGTCCGCGAATTTGAACCCGAACTGAATGGTATCGGCTACTTGAAGTTGAAACCGGAAGAAAACGCAGTCTACAAAGCGGCCATCACCGATAGTAAGGGACAGCGTTTCGAATACCAGTTTCCCAAAGTGGAGCCGCGGGGATATGTCATGGAGGTAAAAGACTCGACTTCGGCGCTGGTAAAAGTGACCGTAACAGGAAAGCTTGAAAGCGAGGATCCCGCGACCATATACCTGCTTGCACACACGCGTCAGGCGAATGCGGTGTTTGGCAAAAAAGGATTAGGTAAAAATCCGGCGGTTTTTGTGCTCGAAAAGGCGAAACTTGGAGAAGGTATTTCGCAGATCACGATCTTCAACGAAAAGCTGAAACCGGTTTGTGAGAGATTGTATTTCAAGCGCCCCGAAAAACAGCTGGCCATTGATGCGCAAGTAGGCAAAAGCTTCATTGGCCGTGAGAAGGTGGCGATGAATATCTCGGCTGCCGTAGGGCAGGCACTGCCGGCTTGGAGCAATTTGTCGGTGGCGGTGTACCTCGACGATTCGATCCAATACCAGCCGCAGCACGATATGCACAGCTATTTGTGGCTCACTGCCGATTTGAAGGGCGATATTGAAAACCCCGGCTATTATTTTCAAAATGTAAATCAGGATACCGACCGGCAGCTCGATAACCTGATGCTCACCCACGGCTGGCGGCGATTGCAATGGGACAAAGTGTTCGGCGGCCAGCTGGTGAGTTTTGAGCATTTGCCGGAATACGACGGACATTTCATCCATGCACGCGTGCTGAATCGCGCCGACGGGAAACCGGCGGTGAATAAAGATGCGTACCTGGCGTCGCTGGATGTGCCCGCGCGCCTGTACGTGGACAGAAGCGATAACGAGGGCCGGGTGAAATTTGAAGTACGCCAATTCACGGGACCGAAAGAAATTACACTCCAAACCGACCTGGCTTACGACTCGACCTACCGCTTCGAAGTGGCGACACCGTTTTCCAAACAGTTTTCGACGACCGCTGTGCCCTCATTTTTCTTTGATAAAACCCAGGAAAATCAGTTGCTGACACGATCGGTGAATATGCAAACCGGCAATGCGTTCCTTCCTCGGCTCTACACCGAGAAAAAGGCTGTCCTGACCGACTCGCTGCCGTTTTTCGGCGTACCGGACGAGAAGTATTTCCTGGATGACTTCACCCGTTTCCCAACCATGGAAGAGGTTTTGAGAGAATATGTGAAAGGCATCCTCGTTCGCAGACGGCAAAAGGAATTCCATTTGCGAATGATTGACAAGCTGGTTCCCAATACCTATTACACGACCGATCCGCTGATGCTCCTGGACGGTATCCCGGTTTTCGATGCCGACAAAATCATCGAAATGGACCCATTGAAGGTGAAGAAAATCGAACTGATCAGCGCGCGGTACTTCCTGGGCCCGATGACTTTTACGGGTATCGTGAGTTTCTCGACTTACCGGGGCGACCTGAGTGGGTTTGAGCTCGATCCGAAGGTGCTGGTTATGCCGTACGAGGGCGTGCAGGCCCAAAGGGAGTTCTATGCGCCGAAATACGATAGCAATAATGCCAACAGCCGCATCGCCGATTTCCGGAACCTCCTGCATTGGGCGCCGAATGTTACGACGGGTAAAGACGGTAAGGCGACGGTCGAGTTTTACACTTCCGACCAGACCGGCCGCTACAAGGTCGTGATCCAGGGCATTACCCCGGATGGCACGGCCGGCAGCAAGACTGTCTCCTTCGACGTCAGGAAAAGAAGCCTTTAAATGTAAAACTCCGAGGTGTGCTTGATCTCCTTCAAAACGAAGGTGCTGTTGAGCACGCCTATATTGTCGATCTTCGACAGCTTATATTTCACAAAATCGTGGTACTCGTCGAGGCTGGCGACGTTGATTTTTAGCAGAAAGTCAACCTGTCCGGCCATGTGGTAACATTCCTGCACCTCGTGGAGGTTTTGTATCTCCTGTTCGAACTTCTCGATAAATGCCTCATTATGGTAGCGCATTGATACCTGGCAGATGGTCGTAACCTGTCTGTTAATGAGTTTTTTATCTAAAATTGCTACATATTGCTTAATGTAACCCAGGCTCTCAAGACGCCTGATTCGCTCGTACACGGGCGATACCGTGAGATTGAGCATCGTCGCGATTTCCTTGGTCGTTTTTTTAGCATCTTTTTGAAGAATGCGGAGGATTTTGGTATCGATTTTGTCCAACTGTTCCATGGGGCAATAATATTTACTGGTACGGGTTTCGAATTGAATCTCAAAAAGTAAATTTTACTTCAAAAATCAAATAGTGTGGTAATGTTTCCTGAGAAACTGGGCGTTTGTTGAAAATAATTTTCACAAATGGGAAATTGCAAGTGATTTATGCTTTACCCAAAAGTTGTTTTTTATGAAAACGGACTGCGTTTTAGTAATAGGAGCAAACGGGCAGATCGGATCTGTTCTGGTAGAATATCTGAGGGAAATTTACGGATTGGGAAAAGTGGTGGCGACGGACATCCGCATGCCCGAATTCCCGACCGGTATCTTTGAACAACTCGACGCGACCAATGCCGCCGAAATGGCTGCAATTGTACGTAAATACGGCGTTACACAAATCTATCACCTAGCCGCGATCCTATCCGCGAAAGGCGAGCAGGACCCGCTCCGAACGTGGCATATCAACATGCAAACGTATTTCAACGTGCTCGAAGTGGCACGTGAAAACGGGGTAAGCAAAGTTTTTTACCCAAGCTCCATTGCCGTTTTCGGTGATCGTGTGGATACCCTGGCTGAGCAATGGTCGTACCTCGATCCGGCAACGGTTTACGGCATCAGCAAGGCGGCGGGCGAAAACTGGTCGAACTACTATTTCAAACGGTACGGCGTCGATATCCGCTCACTGCGTTACCCGGGCATTATCGGCTACCAGTCGATGCCGGGCGGCGGTACTACCGACTACGCCGTTGATATTTATCACAAAGCCGTAAAGGGAGAAGCATTTGAATGCTTTCTGAAACCTGAAACTACGTTGCCGATGATCTACATCAGCGATGCCATGGACGCCACGGTGCGCCTGATGGAAGCGCCCGCTGAGAAGATTTCGGTTAGAACGTCCTATAACCTCGCCGGAATGAGCTTTTCGCCCCAAGAAATAGCGCTAAGCATTCAAAAGATAATTCCCAACTTCAACATCACTTACAATCCCGACTTCCGCCAGGCTATCGCCGATTCCTGGCCTCAGGAGATCGACGATGCGCAAGCCCGGAAAGACTGGAGTTGGCGACCAAGCTATTCGCTGGACAAGATGACGGAGGAGATGATCAGCGAGTTGCGGAAGAAGTATCATTTGGTTAGTTAAGATATCGAGTCAGGAAGTCATGTGTTGTCATTTATTGTAAATCATTGACAACACATGACCTATTGACTCTAATTGTATCCAGTCATTCAAAATTCATCATCATGTACGGTACCATAAAGCAAGAACTTCAGGGCGAACTGGAAGCGATCCGGTCGGCTGGTTTATATAAAAAAGAGCGCGTGATCACCACGCCGCAGTCGGCACACATCGCTACGACCGATGGTGCGGATGTGCTCAACTTCTGCGCTAACAACTACCTCGGCCTTTCGTCACATCCCGACGTGATCCAGGCTGGTATCGACGCCATTCATTCTCATGGTTTCGGCATGTCGTCGGTGCGATTTATCTGCGGCACGCAGGATATCCATAAGGAACTTGAACGCAAAACGGCCGAATTCCTCGGCACGGAGGATTGCATTCTCTACGCTGCGGCATTTGACGCGAACGGCGGTATTTTCGAGCCGCTACTGAACGAGCAGGACGCCATTATCTCCGATGAACTGAACCACGCTTCGATCATAGACGGCGTAAGACTATGCAAAGCCAAGCGTTTCCGCTATAAGCATAACGACATGGCCGATCTCGAAAAGCAGCTCCAAGATGCGCAGGGCAGCCGCCGCATTCTGGTCGTGACGGATGGTGTATTTTCGATGGACGGCACCATAGCCCGCCTCGATCAAATATGCGACCTGGCCGAGCAGTATAAAGCCATGGTGATGATCGACGAATGCCACGCCACCGGCTTTATGGGCAAAACCGGCCGCGGAACGCACGAATACCGCAATGTAATGGGCCGCATCGACATCATTACCGGTACGTACGGTAAAGCATTAGGCGGTGCCTCTGGCGGTTTTACCGCTGCGAAAAAGGAGATCGTTGAGATCCTGCGCCAGCGTTCACGTCCTTATTTGTTTTCAAATACATTAGCACCTTCTATTGTAGGAGCTTCTATCAAAGTACTCGATCTACTCACCTCATCTACCGCATTGCGCGACAAGCTGGAACGGAACACGCAATATTTCCGCAAGGCCATGACCGAAGCCGGCTTTGACATTCTTCCCGGCGAGCACCCGATTGTACCCATTATGCTTTATGAAGCAAAGCTGGCGCAGGAATTTGCGGCCAAGCTGCTGAATGAAGGTATTTACGTGATCGGTTTCTTCTACCCCGTAGTTCCCCAAGGCAAGGCGCGCATCCGCGTGCAAATCTCGGCCGGGCACGAGCAGGAGGATTTGGAAAAGGCCGTTGCGGCGTTTACGAAAGTGGGTCGCGAGTTGGGCGTTATTTAATTGTCAAGTGTGGTCAGGTGTAGTCAGGTATGGTCAGGAGTTGTCATGTATTGTCAATTGTGGTCATGAAGGTCAGGCGTGGACAGATACAGTACCGGACCATATCTGACAACACATGACAACACCTGACTACACATGACCATATTAACAACTAAGACCAAATAGAGCGAAGCCGATACTGGATTTCCGGTACCGGCTTTTTGTTTACTTGACCACATCTGACAAAACTTGACTACACCTGACCATTCCTGACACGCCCTTCTTTCCTCACTGTTCCCCTTCCAGTAACTCGACCTCGACGTGCAGCGATTGCAGCGTTGCATTGCCGTACTGGGTAACCATCGCCACATCCGCAGCGTCGCGGCCATGGGCGATCTCGATGCGGTAACCTTCCGTTTTTTCCTGCACGGCATCAAATGTGTACCATTCGCCGCCGATGAACACCTCGAACCAGGCATGCAGGTCCATATCCTTCAATTTATCGAGATAACCAACGGTCATGCGCGTCGGGATGCAGAGATTGCGGCATAGTGCAATGGCGAGGTGCGTGAAGTCGCGGCACACACCCACGCGGCTGTGAGCGGTGTCGAGCGCTGTGGTGGCGGCGTTGGAAAACCCGTACTGGTAGCGCACGTTGTGGTGGATCCACGAGCGGATTGCCTCCACTTGCTCGTAGCCGGGCGTGAGGTTGCCCGCTATTTCCAGCGCCAGCATATTGATCTCGTGTAAATCCGATTGGCAATAGCGGCTCGGCAGGATGTAATGCATCACTTCATCCGGCAGATCTCCTACAAGCATATACGCAGGCGCGGGATCTGGAATCGGTTTTGTGGGGTTCACCTGTGCCTGCACTTCGGTGGTGATGGTGACCCGGCCCACAGGCAGGATTGTGCGCTGGCACGGGTTGCCGTAAATGTCGGTGTATTCCGAAAATGGCACCGGCGGCTCTATGTTGAAACCTTCCTGGATAATCGATTGGCCTTCCTGGCGTCGCGGGCGTAACATGGTCGTTACGGTGGTGGGGGCATACACGTCGTACGTGAATATGCTTCTGCCCTTCATTTTCATTTATGGGTCGAGTTAGTATTTATACTAAATGTAATGATGCTTAGTTACTTAAAAATTACGTGCCATTTATTTTATTGTGAACACCGGCGTTAGCCAGAATTAAATCGTTTTAATCGACGTTTGTACATCAGGAATGTTAATTTTAGAGCGAGTAGTATTTAGTGAAATTTAAATAATACACCTATGGCAGTTACAAAATGGATCGTAGACCCGGCGCATTCTGAAGTGCAGTTCAAAATCAAACACCTGGTCATTTCGACGATCACAGGTTCCTTCAACAACTTTGAAGGCGGGGCGACTTCGGACCTCAATAATTTTGAAAATGCGGAAATTCACTTTTCACTGGATGTGAACAGTATCGATACCAATGTGGAAATGCGCGATGCCCATTTGCGGTCGGCGGATTTCTTCGATGCCGATCAATTCCCGCATATTACTTTTCAATCCAACTATTTTCATAAAGTAAAGGGCGATAACTATAAGCTCTCCGGCCTTCTGACGCTGAAAGGGGTTACCAAACCGATCGAACTTGATGCTGAATATGGCGGGGCGGAAAAGGACGCTGAGGGCAACGTACGCATTGGTTTTGAGGTGGAGGGCCGTTTGAGCCGTCAGGAATTCGGCCTGAACTACATGCAGCTGACCGACTCGGGCGGCTTAGTAATTGGTGAGGACGTGAAGTTGATCGCGAATATCCAGCTTGTAAAGCAAGGATAGTCAGCGGGTTAGCTATTTTCATAAACTTTTAATACCCGGCATGGACCTGAAAACTGGTTTGCCGGGTATTTTTGATTTCAATAGAAAATGCGGGTTGCCGTCTTTTCATCAAACCTAAACTCGCAATCCATGAAAGTGCTGCGTATTATATTCAAAGTCATCGGGATATTCCTGCTGCTACTCGTACTTGCCATTGCCACCATGATCACCACCATGGATAAGACGCCGTACCAGGAAATGGCCTACTATAAGGAATGGAAGAGCCTGATCGGGGGCGCAAAGGCCGTAGGCGGCCCTGCCGATACCGTGGGCAGTTCCGGCGCATTGCAGGCAGGTTGGGCGAAGGTCAATATCACACCGGCGTCACCTACGCCTACCGCTGGTTACGGCAACCGCCGTGGCCGCCCGTACACATCCGTGCACGACTCCGTATATGTACGTGCGATGGTGATCGACAATGGCCACACCAAAGCCGCCATCATCGCTGCCGACCTGCTCATCATCCCACCGACGGTCATCGAATCACTGAAATCAAAGCTGAAACCGGGCGATATTCCGTTCGACCAGATCTATTTCGGTGCTACGCATAGCCATAACAGTGTAGGCGGTTGGGGAACGGGCATTTCCTCACTTTTCTTTTCGGGTAAATTTGATCCCGCTATTGTAGAGAACCTTGCCAATGCATTTCACAAAGCCATTACCGACGCTCAAAAGAAGGTGGAGCCGGTGCAGCTGACTTATATGGAGTCGCTCGATTCGGTCGATATCCGTAACCGCCTGGTAGGTGAGGAGGGAGGTATCGATCCGGAGATCCGTTCGGCGACGTTTGTTAACAAGAGTGGTCAGAAAGCGATTCTGAGCTCCTTCGCAGCGCATTCTACGGTTTTGAATTCCAAAAACATCGTGCTCTCGCGCGACTACCCGGGCGCGCTCGTGGATTCGCTAGAAAAAGGTCGTTACAATTTTGCGATGTACATGGCCGGAGCCGTAGGCAGCATGGGGCCGATCGAACAAGGAGCAGACGACTTCGATGAAGTGAAAAACCAGGCATTCGGCGTTCAGAATGCACTTTTGTCGCCCAATACGATCAAAGAAGAATCGAAAGGGGCATTGGTGGAAACACTTACATTACCGCTGCCGCTGCGCGATCCCTCTCCGAGATTGACCATGAGCATTGTACTGCGCCCCTGGGCATTCAAAAAGGCATTCGGTGAGTATCCTGTGTTTGTGAAAGCACTGCGGATCGGGAACATTCTCATGGTGGGCATGCCGTGCGACTTCTCGGGCGAGCTGACTGCCCCGCTGGACGCCTATGCGAAATCCAAGGGCCTGAATCTGATGGTGACAAGCTTCAACGGCGGCTATATCGGCTACATTACCCACGACAAGTACTTCGATCGCGATTTGTACGAGACCAAAACCATGAGCTGGTATGGGCCGTACAATGGTGCTTATTTGCAGGAAGTGATTAAAGATATTATTGATAAATTATCCTAAACCGTAACGAACGATGAGAACACTTGTAATCCTCTTTCTCGCATTCCTGAGCCTTTCTTCAATGGCGCAGAAACCTGTTCGCGTGGCAGTAGCGGGACTAAGCCACGGGCACGTCGGCTGGATTTTCAACCGGAAGGACAAAACGGACATTCAGCTGGTAGGGATCTGGGAAGCGAATCCCGACCTGGTGAAGCAGTTTACCGAACGCTACAAGCTCGATCCGAAGCTTTTTTATTCAGATCTGAACAAAATGCTCGATGAGGTTAAACCGGAAGCCGTTTCGGCATTCGGGGCGATTAATGAGCACGTGGTGGTAGTGCGCGCCTGTGCGCCGCGGAAGATCAACGTAATGGTAGAAAAACCGCTGGCAACCACATTTGCCGACGCGAAGGAAATCCAGAAGCTCGCGACACAGCATGGCGTCCACGTTCTCACTAACTATGAAACCTCGTGGTATGCGAGCAATCAGCACGTGAACCAGCTCATTCAGGATGGTAAACTCGGTGAAATCCGCAAGGTAATGGTCAACGATGGCCACCAGGGCCCGAAGGAAATCGGGGTTAGTAAGGAGTTTTTTGCTATTTTGACGGATCCGGTTAAGAATGGAGCCGGCGCCCTGGTGGATTTCGGTTGCTATGGTGCCAACCTCATGACCTGGCTCATGAAAGGCGAGCGGCCCCTTTCGGTAACTGCCGTGACACACCAGAATAAGCCGGACATTTATAAGAATGTGGACGATGAGGCCTCCATTATCCTGCAATATCCGAAGTCGCAATGCATTATCCAGGGCTCGTGGAACTGGTCTTTTGCGAGAAAAGACATGGAAGTATATGGTAACAAAGGCTACGCGATCGCCGTAAACCCTACCGTGGTACGCCAGCGTTTGCAGGAAAAGGCCCCTGAGGAAACGCTCAAACTCGACCCTCGCCCGGCACCTTATACGGATCCGTTCTCGGTACTGGCAGATGTCGTACAAGGCCGGATCAAGCTCGATCAGAACGACTTGTACGGATTGCCGGTGAATGTGACCGTCGTCGAGATACTGGAAACGGCCAAGGAGGCTGCTAAAACCGGTAAGACTATCTTTTTGAAAAAATAAAACATGCCCATGGAGCCCAGGCCCGTCAGTTTTTCCCAGACCACCCTCACCGAATTAATGATCCCTTCCTATGCCAATTTCGGCGGGAAAATCCACGGGGGCATATTGCTCTCCCTGATAGACAAGGTCGCGTATGCATGCGCATCACGGCACGCCGGGACTTACTGCGTGACAGTTTCGGTAGATGCCGTGGATTTTCTCGAACCGGTGGAGGTGGGCGATCTGGTGTCGCTGCATGCGTCGGTGAATTATGTCGGGAGGACTTCGCTGGTAGTGGGGATCCGCGTGGTAGCCGAGAATGTGCGGAACCGCTCGGTAAGGCACACCAACACTTCATACGTAACGATGGTTGCCAAAGACGACAATAACAAGCCGACCGTTGTGCCGGAGCTGGTATTGGAAAATGAGGACGACGCCCGCCGTTTCCTGGAAGCGATCAAGCGCCGGGAGCTGAAAGAGAAGTATCGGGACGCATTCGATAATGCCAAAACACGCCTCGATGTGCAGGATAACCTGGATAAATTAGCCGATCAGCGTTGCGTGATCGCTTATGATACCGATGTTTGATAACGGTGTTTAATTAGAATTGGTTATCACAAAAAGACAATGCAAAACAAATATTGCGGTGCGCTGCACCTTTTGTTTTGCTAATGCGAACTTATCTACTACAAATATTACGGCGCTCTGCACCTCACTTTTAGGTTGTAGAGCACCGTAATATTTGTAGATTAAAGGTGCAGGGCGCTGTAATAAGATTGCATTAGAACCCAAACAATCCCCCACTGCTCTTCCGGGACGTCGTTTTCTTGCCAAACAGCATTCCAAAAACGCCGCGTACTACCTCGCGGCCGATTTGCTTCGCCAGTGGGGAGTTGAGGGCGTCGGAAATCATGCTCGATTGCTCTTTCTCCTTTTTCGCCTCCACTTTCGCTTGCACCTCTGCTTCTTTCGCTTCGGTTTCCTTCCGTGCCTGCTCCTCCATCCGTTTGGTCAGGATTTCATAGGCACTTTCCGGGTCGATAGGGTCTTTGTATTTGGCATATACATCCGATTGTTGCACGTGCTTGTCGTAATCGGCCTGCACCATGGGTCCCATAATGGATGCCGGGGGCATTAAATGCGTGGCGGCAACTTCGGTAGGGATACCCTTTTCATTCAAAACGGTGATCAATGCCTGACCTATACCGAGCGTCGTCAGGACCTGGTCTATCGAATAGTAGTCCGATTTCGGATACGTTTTGACCGTTTGCTTCAATGCCTCGGCGTCCTGCGGCGTGAATGCGCGGAGCACGTGCTGCACGCGGTTACCCAGCTGCCCGAGTACGGATACCGGCACGTCCTGCGCCATTTGGGTACAGAAGAAGATACCCACACCTTTGGAACGGATCAGGCGGACAACCTGCTCGATCTGTTCGAGGAACGCCTTCGGAGCGTCTTTGAACAGCAAATGCGCCTCGTCGAGGAAGAATACAAGCTTCGGTTTGTCGAGATCGCCGGCTTCGGGCAGTTTGTGATATAATTCAGCCAAAAGGCTCAGCATGAACGTCGAGAATAGCGCGGGCTTGTCCTGCACGTCGGAGACATTCAGCAGGCTGATCACGCCCTGACCGTCGACCTTGTTGATCAAATCATCAATATCGAATGATTTTTCCCCGAAAATGGTGCCTACGCCCTGCTGCTCCAATGCGACGATCTTGCGCAGGATAGTACCTGCTGTGGAAGCTGAAATCGTACCGTAATCGGCTTTGATTTCAGCAGCGCCAGGGCCTTCTGCGAGGTAGTTGAGGACTTTTTTCAAGTCGTTCAGGTCTACCATCGGCAGGTCCTTGTCATCGGCATATTTGAACAGGATAGCGAGTACGCCGGCCTGGGTTTCGTTCAGTTCGAAGATTTTGGAAAGCAATATCGGCCCGAATTCCAGCACGGTCGCACGCATTTGTGCGCCTTTGTTGCCGCTTAGCGAATACAGTTCAACGGGAAATCCTTTCGGTTCGAAAACGGTACCGAGTATTTGGGCGCGTTCTTCGAGTGCTGCATTGGTCTTGCCCGGCTGTGCGATCCCCGAAAGGTCGCCTTTGATGTCGGACATGAAGACGGGTACGCCTGCCGCCGAAAGCTGCTCGGCAAACACCTGCAATGTGCGCGTTTTACCCGACCCCGTAGCTCCTGCCACGAGCCCGTGGCGGTTCATCATGCGCAAGGGAAGGTTCACGCGGGCCTCGCCGATGATCTCGCCGTCGAGAATGGCCGACCCCAAATGAATTACAGGTTTGTCAGTTTGATAAGATTTCTGAATTGCTGCAATAAATTGTTCTTTCTTTGACACAGAAAATACGGGTTATGGTTTGATGAAAGGTTAAGTTACAAATTTTAAAGGTTTCGGGAAGATTCCAAGGCAGGGAAGCGAATTATTGTAGAATAATAATTTGTGAGGAAATAATATAACTTTTTGCATATGCTTGTATTTGCAAAATATTATTAGGTATTTTGGTTTGATCGCATTAGAATTATTCTGAGTTGTATTTTTAGAGACATTACTTTCCACTTATGTTGAGCCGCGTTGCGAATTCTATTTACTGGATGAATCGTTACATGGAACGGGTCGAGAATTACGCCCGTTTCGTGGGAGTTAATTTTAACCTGGCCCTGGATCTTCCGCCCGATGTGGACGAACAATGGGAGCCGTTACTGATCGCAACGGCCGATCACTTTCTATTCTATAAGTATTACGACAAGCCTACAAAGGAGGACGTCATTCATTTCATGACGTTCGATAAACGCAACCCGAACTCGATCATCAGCTGCCTCTACGAAGCCCGTGAGAATGCACGGACGATCCGTGAGACGATCTCGAAGGAAATGTGGGAGAGTATCAACACTTTCTATCTGGCTATCAAAGGCACCTCGCCCGACGATTTCCGGAACATGGACCATATGCAATCGTATTTCACGGACATCCGGAAAAATTGCCAGCTTTTCCATGGCGTAGTCGATTCGTCGATCACGCGCAACGAGGCCTGGCATTTCGGACGGCTGGGCCGGCACATCGAGCGCGCCGACAAATGCTCGCGCTTCCTGGACGTGAAGTATTTTACGCTATTGCAGGATTCGGGTACCTCGGGTTCTACGCTGGATTTAATGCTTTGGACCGCGGT
This sequence comes from Dyadobacter sp. BE31, assembly GCF_031457695.1. Taxonomy (NCBI): domain Bacteria; kingdom Pseudomonadati; phylum Bacteroidota; class Cytophagia; order Cytophagales; family Spirosomataceae; genus Dyadobacter; species Dyadobacter sp. BE31. The sequence continues at coordinate 1,411,011 of NZ_JAVDXA010000001.1, read as the reverse complement.
GCTGAAATCGGTGAGCGCCTATAACATGTACCGGCAGACGCACCGCGCGTTGACGCCGATGAATATCGTGGCGTTCCTGATCCTGGACAAGCTCTTCCCGCGCTCGATCGCGTATTGTGTGCGCCAGGCGGAACTTTCGTTGTATGCCATTGCCGGCTCCATTCCTGAGCGCGGCTATACCAACCCGGCTGAGCGGGCATTGAGCAAGATCAGGAGTGAACTGGAATTCACGGATGTGGAAGATGTTTTCAAAATGGGACTGCACGATTACCTCGATAAGTTCCAGATTAAGAACAACGAAGTGGATAACAAAATCTTCGATATGTACTTCGGATTGGAGACCGGGCAATCGCAAAGCCAGAGCCAGGGGCATTTCAAAAGCCAGTGGATGAACTGATCAAAACTTTTATATCTTAGCGACTCTATCATTTTTGAGCCGCTAAGACATGACATATTGCCTGGGTATCAAAGTCGCATCCGGCCTGGTGGCCATTGCCGACACGCGCCTTACTTCCGGAACCGAAGTTTCGACGAATAAGAAAGTGTCTGTTTATCAATCCGATAAGCATTCTATTTTCGTAATGACCTCGGGGCTGAGGTCGGTGCGGGACAAGGCTATTACCTATTTCAAAGAAGTCCTGGAAGAGCGGGACACTTCATTCGACAAGCTTTACAAGGCTGTCAACGCATTGGGGCAGCAGGTGCGGCGGGTGGCCGACGAGGACCGTTATGCGCTGAACAATGCGGGGCTGGTATTCAACCTGTTTGCGATCGTAGGCGGGCAACTCGAACACGATTCAGAGCACAAGCTTTTTCTGTTATATCCCGAAGGCAACTGGGTGGAGGTGGGCGACGGTTCGCCGTTTATCATCATCGGTAATTCGGGTTACGGGAAACCGCTGCTGTACCGGAGCCTCAAATTCGATTCCTCGATGCAGGACGCTCTGAAGATCGGCTTCCTGTCGTTCGATTCTACAAGAGTCAGCTCCAATGACGTGGATTACCCGATAGATGTCGTCATGTACGAAAAGGATTCGTTCCAGCTTGTGGAGCACCGTTTCGAGAAAGACGACCTCGACTATGTAGGCAAGCAGTGGAGTGCGTTATTGAGCAATTCCGTACAAAAATTGTCGTTGGAGTGGATGGACCCCGTATTCGGCAAAATGGGAGAAACTACAAAGGCGTAACCGCTTGTTTTAGCCTGAAAATGTATATAATGGCTGGTTTTCCGGGGAATCATTTAAGTAGTGAAGAAACGGAATGTGAGAGTCCAGAAACTCAATTGTAGTTTTTTGTTTGTAGAAAAATCTAATTGCGGAGAGGGAATTTAGTATTTTTGCAACCAAACATAAAGAGGAATTCTAGATCGTGACGTTAATTAAATCTATCTCAGGAATCAGGGGAATAGTGGGAGGAAAATCGGGTGAGGCGCTGACTCCGATTGATGTTGTTAAGTTTGCTGCTGCATACGGGACATGGGTGAGGCGTACAAATCCACAGAATCTTAAGGTGGTGATCGGCAGGGATGCCAGGCTTTCCGGTGAAATGGTAAGCCGCCTGGTAGCCGGTACTTTGCAGGGTGTAGGGCTGAATGTGCTCGACCTTGGCCTTTCCACTACTCCGACTGTCGAGATAGCCGTGAAAGCGGAAGGTGCGGCGGGAGGTATCATCCTTACAGCAAGCCACAACCCGATCCAGTGGAACGCCCTTAAACTGCTCAACCACGAAGGAGAATTCATATCGGAAGCCGAAGGCGCCGAGGTGCTCCGCATTGCCGACGAGGAAGATTTCCTTTTCCCGGATGTAAAAAAACTGGGAAGCTACGCATCGGACAACACTTATCTTCAAAAGCATATCGACCACGTTTTGTCGCTGGCACTCGTGGATGTGGAGGCGATCAAAAATGCGAATTTCAAAATCGTCGTAGATGCCGTCAACTCAACCGGGGGCATCGCGGTACCGTTTTTGCTCGAAGCATTGGGTGTTGATCCCAAGAATATCAAGAAACTGAACTGTGAACCGACCGGTAATTTCGCGCATAATCCCGAGCCGCTGTCGGAGCATTTGCACGATATCAGCAAAGAGCTCAACAATGGCTCTTACAACCTGGGTATCGTCGTGGATCCGGATGTGGACAGGCTTGCGCTGATGTGCGAGGATGGTACGCCGTTTGGAGAAGAATACACGTTGGTTGCCGTGGCGGATTATGTTTTGAAACATACACCGGGCAATACGGTTTCCAACCTTTCATCGACTGCTGCATTGCGCGACGTCACCATCAAAGCCGGCGGCCAATACCTGGCATCGGCGGTAGGAGAGGTAAACGTGGTGAACGCGATGAAAGCCAACAACGCGGTAATCGGAGGCGAAGGCAACGGAGGGGTGATTTACCCTGAAAGCCACTACGGCCGCGATGCATTGGTGGGTATCGCATTGTTCCTGACGCATTTGGCGAAATCGGGGAAGAAAGCTTCGGTTTTGAGAAGATCTTATCCGAACTATTATATTTCGAAAAACAAGATCGAACTCACACCGGAGATCAACGTCGACAACATTCTCGACCGTATCCAGACGCGTTATTCGAAACAGCCTGTGAACACGGTTGACGGTGTGCGTATCGAATTCGATCGCGAATGGGTGCATTTGCGCCGGTCGAACACCGAGCCGATCATCCGAATTTACTCGGAATCGGAAACGCAGACGACCGCGACCAGCCTTGCCAATAAGATCATTTCCGATATCAAGGAGATTATTTCGGAACCGAAGAAATAATAAAGCTGTTGCTAAGCTAATTTGGGTCACTTGTTGTCTGAACTGACAATGAGTGATCTTTCTAATTTTATATCCCAATGAAAGTCTATCTGGACAATGCGGCTACGACGCAGCTGGACCCTGAGGTCCTGGAAGCCATGCTGCCGCTGATGACCGAGCAATTCGGTAATCCCTCTTCCATTCATTCATACGGCCGTGCCGTGCGTTCGTCTATCGAGCGGGCCAGAAAGAATATCGCAGCGATCCTGAATGCGGCACCAGCCGAGATATTTTTCACATCCGGCGGCACTGAGGCCGATAACACGGCCATCCGTTCGAGCATCGAGACATTTGGCCTGAAACACGCCATTACCTCACGCATTGAGCACCACGCGGTATTGCACACGTTGGAGCACCTCAAAAAGCTGGGTGTCATCGAGCTGAGTTTTGTGAATTTGAATGCAAAAGGAGAGGTCGATCTCGAACATCTGGAAGCATTGCTGGCTTCGAAACCGCGTTCACTGGTTTCCTTAATGCATGGCAACAACGAAATCGGTAACCTGCTTGACCTGGAAACTGCTGGTGATATTTGCGAGAAATACGACGCTATTTTTCACTGCGACACCGTGCAGACGATGGGCCATTACCGCCACGATCTGCAAAAACTGAAAACGAATTTTATCGTCGGTGCGGCGCACAAGTTCAACGGTCCGAAAGGGATTGGATTCTTGTACGTTCGTCCGGGAATAAAAATCAATCCTTTCGTGCACGGGGGCGCGCAGGAGCGCAACATGCGCGGGGGGACCGAGAACATTTACGGCATTGTAGGCTTGGCAAAAGCACTGGAAATAGCTTACCGCGATATGGATGCACACCGCACACACATCGAAGGCCTAAAAAGCCGTATGATAGGGAAATTGAAGGAAGGCATCGAAGGCGTAGCATTCAATGGTAATTCAGCCGATTTGGATAAAAGTCTTTATACGGTTCTGAATGTGAGCCTGCCGCCGTCGGATATCAGCGATATGCTGCTGTTCAACCTCGACATTGCCGGAATCGCCGTTTCTGGCGGTAGCGCGTGTTCGAGCGGTACCGATATCGGTTCACATGTTTTGAATGAACTTAAAATCGATGAAAACCGTGCTAATGTGCGTTTCTCGTTCGGGAAGTACAATACGGAAGCCGAAATCGACTATGCGGCTGAGACGCTGATCGGCCTTTACAAGAAAGAAAGCATTATTTTATAGAGGTATCCCCTCTAAAAAGCCGAAACCCGGCCCCTGAATCAGGCGGCCGGGTTTTTAATGATGTCTTCAAGGCATTCGACCCAAATATCGCTGTCGTTGAGACTCTCGACGAGCTGCCAATGCACCCCGCCTTCTTTCTCGAACATTTCTTTATATTCTTCGCCTACTTCAATCGTCGTTTCCAGGCAGTCGGCAACGAATGCCGGGGAGAACGCTAACGCGCTTTTGACGCCTTTCTTTGTCAATTCGGGGATTACCTCGTCGGTGTAAGGCTTGATCCACGGATTTTTGCCCAATCTCGACTGGAAGCAGGTCGTATACTTACCTTCAGGGATACCCATACCTTTCACCAGCAAACGCGTCGTTTCAAAACATTGGGCGCGGTAGCAATGCTGGTTGCGGTGATCGAGCTTGTCGCAGCAGCTCCCGAACTGGCAAAAGCTGCCGGTAACATCGCCTTTGGTGATCTGCCGCTCGGGCAAGCCGTGGTAGCTGAACACGAAATGATCGTAGTCGTGCTGGGCCATGTATTTTTTACCCAAATCCACGAACCCTTTAATGAACTTAGGATGTTCGAGGAAACGGTTCACGAACCGGATCTCGGGCAGTACTTCCCAGTCTTTCACTACGCGCATCACTTCCTTATACACCGAACCGGTGGAAGCGGACGCATATTGCGGGAAGAATGGCACGACGATAATTTCCGTCAGGCATTCCTTGCGCAATGCAGTCAATGCTTTTTCAATGCTCGGGTTCTGGTAGCGCATGGCGAGTTCAACCACATAATCATTGCCGAGTACCTTTTGCAATTTATCTTTCACCGAATACCCGTAGGTTTTCAAAGGAGACCCATCAGGTTTCCAAAGCTGCTGGTAAACCTTCGCCGACTTTGGAGCGCGGAATGGTGCGATGATGAGGTTGATCAGGAACCAGCGGTTCAGGTACGGAATGTCGATCACGCGCTCGTCCATCAGGAACTGGCGCAGGTACTTGCGTACATCGGGCACCGACGGGCTGTCGGGCGTGCCAAGGTTCACGATTAATACGCCGGTTTTGCGGACCTCATCCAGCGTTGTAGTATCGAAGGGTTGAGCCAATGTGGTTGTACTCATTTCATTAACAGTTTCATGATGGGAAGTGGTCGTCAATGGCCGCTTCCTTATGTATTTCAGTCTTGCAAAAATAGCGATTACAATCCTAACAAGACTTCTTTCAATGCCGCCTGCGCCGACCATTCGCGGTTGGCGGCTTGCTCGATCACCAGCGAACGGGGACCGTCGAGTACTTCGTCGGCTACCTTCATATTCCGGCGCACGGGCAGGCAGTGCATGAATTTACCATTGTCGGTCAGAGCCATTTTTGCTTCGGTGATCATCCACGACGGATCGGTGTTCAGCACATGGCCGTAGCTGTTGTATGACGACCAGTTTTTGCCATATACAAAATCCGCGCCTTCCAAGGCCGTGTCCTGGTCATAGATCACCTGGCCTCTGCCAACAAAATCGGGTGAGAGGTCGTAACCCTCCGGGTGCGTGATCACGAAGTCCACATCCATCGGGTTCATCCATTCGCAGAACGAGTTAGCCACGGCTTGTGGCAATGCCTTGAAATGCGGCAGCCAGGTAAGGACCACTTTCGGGCGCTTTTTGAGCTTGAATTCTTCGATCGTAATGCAGTCGGCCAGCGATTGCAGCGGGTGCCGTGTCGCCGATTCGAGGTTTACGATCGGGGCATTTGCATATTTTTTGAACTGCTGGAAAACAATTTCGGAATAGTCCTTATCGCGGTCTTGCAAACCTGCGAAGGAGCGGATGCCGATGATATCGCAATAGCTACCGATCACAGCGGCGGCTTCCTTCACGTGCTCTGCCTTGTCGCCATTCATGATCACACCTTCCTCCATTTCGAGTCCCCAACCATCCTGGCCGACATTCATGGTAATCACATTCAAACCAAGGTTCTGGGCAGCTTTCTGGGTGCTGATCCTCGTCCTTAAACTCGAATTGAAAAACAACAGGCCTATGGTTTTGTTTTTTCCAAGCGTCTGATCTGCAAACGGATCTTTTTTGGCTGCGATACCGCTGCTGATGAGCTGTGGGAGGTCGGTGACGTCTTTAATGGAAAGAAAGTGTTTCATTCAGGTTAAAATTTCGGAGATAGGTGTTCCTATTCTCAACTAGGACAAGGATGGTATTAGTTCAAAAAAATCAAACAGCCGCGACAGATACTTCTTTTTTCAATGCTTCGAGGAAGAGATCAGCCTCCGTTTTGCCCAATGCGAGCGATGGCAGCAGACGGATCGTGTTCGCGCCGGCAACGCCTGTGAACATTTTGTGTTCAAACAAAAGCTTGTTGCGCAGGTCCTTTACGGGGAAATCATACTCGATCCCGATCATCAGCCCGCGGCCTCTCAATTCTTTATACCCGCCAATCGCCTTAATGCCTTCGAACAGGTAATCACCGATCTCAGCGGCATTCGCGATCAGGTTTTCTTCCTTCATAATATCCAGTACTGCCACGCCGGCTGCGCAAGCCAGGTGGTTGCCGCCGAATGTCGTTCCCAGCAAACCGTAGCTCGCTTTGAACTTCGGAGAAATCAGGATTCCGCCGATCGGGAAGCCGTTGCCCATTCCTTTCGCCATCGACATAATATCCGGCGTAATGCCGCTGAACTGGTGCGAGAAGAACTTGCCTGTCCGTCCGTAGCCGCATTGCACGCTGTCGAGGATCAGGATGGCGCCGGTTTCGTCGCATTTGCGTCTCAAAGTTTGTAAAAACTCATCCGTACAAACATTGATGCCGCCTACGCCCTGGATGCCTTCCACGATCACCGCGCAAACCTCGTCGGTAATGCCTTCTTCTGCCGCAACTGCGTCGTTGAATGGCAGGAAAGTTACGTGCTCCTTGTAATTCACAGGTGCAACTATCGACGGGTTGTCCGTGGCCGCTACTGCACCTGCCGTACGGCCATGGAACGACTTCGTGAAAGAAATCACCTTTGTTCTACCATTGTGGAACGAAGCGAGCTTCAATGCATTCTCATTGGCTTCGGCGCCCGAGTTGCAGAGGAACAGTTTGTAGTCAGGGTAACCCGAAAGCTCCCCCAGCTTCACCGCCAGCTCTTCCTGAATGGAGATTTTGACTGAATTGGAATAAAAACTGATCGCATTCAGCTGCTTCGTCAGCTTATCTACATAATAAGGATGGCAATGGCCAACCGAAATCACCGCGTGGCCGCCGTAAAGGTCGAGGTACTTGGTGCCATGCTGGTCCCAGAGGTAGCTTCCTTCGGCTTTCACCGGTTCTATATCGTAAATGGGGTAGACGTCAAAAAGGTGTGACATTGTGTGATCTTATTTAAGATGCTAAAAATGAATTAAAACGCCGGTGCTTTCAACCGAAGCCCTGCATCCTCCGGTAAACCGAACAGCAGGTTCATATTCTGCACCGCCTGCCCCGACGCACCTTTGGTGAGGTTATCGATAATGCTGGTGATCAGCAGTTGGCCATCGTGCACTTCCAGGTGAACGAAGCATTTGTTGGTATTCACGATTTGCTTCAAATCAATCGGCATATCGCTTACGTGCGTGAACGGGTGCGAGGCATAAAAGTCTTTGTAGAGTGCCTTCGCTTCTTCCAAAGTGCCTTCAAAACGAGTGTACACATTGGCCATAATGCCGCGCGTGTAGTCACCGCGATAGGGCACGAAGTTCACCGGCTTATCGAAACCTGCCTGCAATTTGCCGAAAGTCATTTTGATCTCGGTCAAATGCTGGTGCGTGAATGCCTTGTAAATCGACATGTTGTTGTTCCGCCAGGTGAAATGCGTGGTCGCGCTCAATGCTTGTCCCGCGCCCGTACTACCCGTTACCGCGCTCACGTGAATGTCGTCTTTGATCAAACCCGCATTAGCCAGTGGTAAAACGGCCAATTCGATGCTTGTCGCAAAGCAGCCCGGGTTAGCGATTTTGGTCGCACCCTTGATCTGCTCGCGCTGTAATTCCGGCAAGCCGTACACAAAGCCGTTCGACTCGTTCCGGAAATCAGTGCTGAGATCGATTACCTTCACCGTTGCCGGCAATTGATATTCGTCCAGAAATTTCTTCGATTCGCCGTGGCCGGAGCAGAGAAAAATCGCATTCAAATCTTGCTGATCGAGTAATGGCTGAATGTCATCCCCGGAAAATACCAGTTCTGTATCGCCCAGCAGATCCGTATGCGTCGCATACACCGGCTTGCCAGCCTGGCTTTTGCTATGCGCGAATGCGATGGCGACGTTCGGGTGGTTTACCAGGATTCGGAGCAATTCCCCTCCGGTATAACCTGCCGCGCCGATAATGCCAATGTTTAGAGAGTTTATGAGTTTATGAGTTAATGAGTCCATATTTTTAGTCTTGCGAAGAGCGTACCGTTTTTATAAGGGAAATAAGCATCGCTTTAATTTCCTTTATTTCCAGGTCACGACTCTCAAATACTTCAATAGTAATGTAATTGAGGTCTCGTGAGAGCAAAAGATAGTATTCTGTTTCATGAAGAGACCCCAATGATATTTGAAAAAACTTTGCAATGTCGAGTGTACCCTTCTTGCCACAGCCTTCGGCCAAGTTGGCTGGTACCGATACTGCGGAACGTCGCATTTGAGATATGAGGCCGAATGTTTCAGTTTTCGGGAAATCGTCAGTCAGCTTGTAAATCTCGAGTACAAATGCATGAGACTTCTGCCAAACCTTTAGTTCCTGATAATTTTGCATTCGACTAACTCATAAACTTTGAACACTAAACTCTCTACTTTTCCACCGAATCACTCACCTTACCATAAATCATCACCTGGTTCGAAGCTACTTTCGAGAAGCCGCGAACGTCGTCGCCGGTCCATGCATTGTTCATTTCGCCATAGCTGCCGAATTTGGATGACATCAGGTCGTAAGGCGATTCGATACCTTCTACGTGGAAGCGGTGTGGCGCAAGGTACACATGAACTTTACCTGTTACATGCGACTGCGTATCGCCCAGGAATGTCTCAATATTACGCATCACAGGCTCTACAAACTGGCCTTTGTGCAGCAAGCTGCCGTACCAGTTGGCAAGCTGTTCTTTCCAGTACAATTGTTGTTCTGTCAAAACATGCTTTTCAAGCGTATGGTGCGCTTTGATGATGATTAGCGGAGCCGCTGCTTCGAAACCTACTCGGCCTTTGATACCGATAATAGTATCGCCCACGTGAATATCACGGCCGATGCCGAACGGCTGAGCGATTTCCGCCAGCTTTTGAATCGCCGTTACAGAGTTTTCAAAAGTTTCGCCGGCAACGCCTTTCAATTCACCACCTACAAATTCCAGCGTAATGCGCTCCGGCTCCGTTTTGGTGATTTGGGTAGGCCATGCCGATTCAGGCAGGTATTGGTCGGAGGTCAATGTCTCCTTGCCGCCTACCGAGGTTCCCCAAAGACCTTTATTAATGCTGTATGCGGCTTTGGTCCAGTCGCGGGAAACGCCTTTGGCAGTCAGGTATTCGATTTCGGCCTCGCGTGAAAGTTTCAGGTCACGGATCGGCGTGATGATCTCAGCCTCAGGAACAATAATGCGGAATGCCATATCGAAACGCACCTGGTCGTTGCCAGCTCCTGTACTTCCGTGTGCAATGGCGCTGGCGCCGATTTCTTTGGCATATTCAGCCACTGCAACCGCCTGGAAAATACGCTCAGCGCTTACCGAAAGCGGATAAGTATTGTTTTTCAGGATATTACCGAAGATCAGGTATTTGATACAATCATTGTAATATTCTTTGGTTTTGGAAATTGTGGCATGTTGCTTCACGCCCAAAGCATAGGCATTCGCTTCGATCGTTTTCAGCTCTTCGTCCGAAAAACCACCGGTGTCAACCAAAACCGAGTAAACTTCATAACCTCTGTCTTCGGCTAAATATTTTACACAAAAGGAGGTATCAAGTCCCCCTGAAAACGCTAATACTACTTTGGGCTGTGACATTTTTTATTGGTATGGATACTGATTCTAAAACTGTTATTTTTCTAAACTATATTTCAACTTGCTGCCAAAAGCGTTTCCGCCGGAATGCCAAGGTTCTTGCTGATTTCCCGGATCATCTTAATGGTCAGGTTCCGCTTTTTATTCAATACTTCCGAAACCCGGTTTTCGCCACCGAAATAAGGAGCGACGTCTTTCCTGCTCAAATGCAGTTGCTCCATTCGTTCCTTAATCGCCTCGATAGGGTCGGGTTTAGGCATTGGGTAGTGCTTTTTCTCATAATCAATCGCCAGCACGGTGATGGCTTCCAGAATATCCAGTGCCTTTTTACGCTCAGCTTCATTTTCCAGCAAATCGGCATCCATCAGCGCATTAATCACCTTCCCGGCTTCTTCGAAGTCGGCTTGATTAGTGATCGGCTTAATGGTGATCTCATTTAAATTGATTGCTAGTGCGCTCATTATTTGTGATCTGCTAAATATTCTTAATGTCTGTTATCCTATCGTATTCCTTATGGCTTCCGATAAATCTTACAAAAACCAGCTGCCGTTCGTATTCAAACTTGGCGATTAGCCGGTATTTGTTGTGTGTGATATTAAACACGATCCTGCCGTTTCCGACGGTATCGGCATTCTTAAAGAACCGTATCACCTCGTTGGGATTTTGGAAGTTGCTTTTCTCGACAACATCATACCAAAATTCCAGCGCCGGCCTTGCGTCCGGCTGTTGATCCCAGAATGTTCTTAGTGTGCCTCGTGTGAATATCCTCATACTGACTGCAAAAGTACGCAAGTTTAGCCTAAACGTATTCCCAAACCGGGAAAAGCAGCTCGCTAATTAGTAGTAACAAAAAAATACCCCGCTTCGGACCTTTTTCGGTTGCCGGGCGGGGTATTAAAAATGAGATACTAAAATCTATCAAGTGTGCGATACACTAGTGTACCAGCACGGCCCCGGCGTTTTTCTTTTTGGCACGTTCTTCCCTTCGCAGCAAAATGCGTTGCTTGATACGCATCCAGCGCTCGTAAAGGCTCGATTCTTTCAAGAAATCCCAGGTATGGCTTTCTGTCGCTGCCGCTGTGCCGTTGTTAGGCGTGGCAGTAGGTTTCTTATCTTCCGGATCGTACATCATACCTGTGCAAAGGCAGTGCTTTCTGTTGGTCCGGGTCAATACGTCGTAATTCACGCAGCTCGCGCAGCCTTTCCAGAATGCGTCGTCGGCGGGTAATTCGCTGAACGTCACAGGCTCGTAGCCGAGATCCGAGTTGATTTTCATCACCGGAAGGCTCGTAGTGATACCGATAATTTTGGCATCAGGATATTTTTGCCGCGACAGTTCGAAAGCTTTCATTTTAATTGCTTTCGCCATGCCGCTGTTGCGGAAGTCAGGGTGGACGATCAACCCCGAATTCGCCACGAATTTTCCATGCTCCCAGGTTTCGATGTAACAAAACCCTACCCATTCACCTGTATCCGTAGTCGCAATGATGGCTTTTCCTTCCACCATCTTCTCCATAATATATACAGGGGAACGTTTGGCTATACCGGTACCACGCTTTTTGGCGCTCTCCTCCATTTCCGCGCAGATTTGTTCGGCGTAATGGAGATGATTTTCATTGGCAGTCTGTACAATAAACTTACTGCCCACTACTTCGGTATTTTTCATTGATGACTATGCTGACAAAATGTTCAAGACAATAATTAACTAACCCAGAGGAAAACGATGGGACGTCTAGAAATTGTAAGAAAGTTGCGGGTATTAGATATTTACCACGTAGGTAAAAGGAGATTATGCGGTCCGTGGGGACCTGAATCGGAAAGGCGTAGTATGCAGAACTGTATGTATGCCGTTGTGATTCATTGACTTGCTTGTGCGTCTAAGAGGCTGCAAATTTTCAAAAAAAAAATCTTACAGCAAAGAAACAGAAGATATATTTTTATGGTTCGTTTTGCATTATAAAGTTTTAAAGACCGAACTTACATATACGCCCGTTTTCGTGCTATTTACACTTCGATCAGCAATATTATTACCCTAAATCCAGTGGCTTTCATGTCTGCAATCAGTACCGACGACCTCCTGAACGGCTATATCAATGGTATTTTTCCAATGGCCGAGGCGGATGGTACAATCTATTGGTACTCGCCCAATCCCCGGGCGGTAATCCCCATCGATACTTATAAGCCGTCGAAATCGCTCCGGCCGGTGCTGAACAAAAAGCACTTCGAGATCCGGATCGATACCGATTTCGAAGGTGTCATGCGGGGGTGCGCGCTTCCGCGGGCGAGCGAGCCCGGCACCTGGATTTCGGAGGAAATCATCGCTTCCTATACTGCATTGCACGAGATCGGCTATGCGCACAGTGTCGAAGCCTGGCGCGAAAACCGGCTGGTGGGAGGCTTGTACGGTGTTTCTATCAATGGGGTGTTTTTTGGGGAATCGATGTTTACGATCGAGAGTAATGCATCCAAGGTCGCATTTCACTATTTGATACAGCTGTTGAAATTGAACCGCTTCGCATTGCTGGATACCCAGTTTATCAATGATAATGTGCTTCGCTACGGCGCAATCGAAATTCCGCGGGACGAATATCTGGACCAGCTCCATAAGGCATTAAAGCTCAGACGGCGGTTTAACGGGGCGGTTTTAAGCGAATTATAATGTGCCAAATGGGCTGCGGGTATAGATGCGGCATCCGTTTTCGCCTGAAAAGAAGTATTTTTGCGGCCAGATTGATTACCGGGCATCGGTCAAAACCATGACGATGCCGCTTATTTGAATACCAAAGTGTCAAAACCTATTCTCGTCATAAAGTTCGGGACGGCCTCTATCACGCTTCCTTCGGGTGAACCTGATGTCAGGATCATTTCGGAAATAGCCCGGCAAGTTTCGGAAATCCATTCGCAATACCGCATTATCATCGTTTCTTCGGGTGCGGTGGGTGCTGGAAAGGCATATATCAATGATTATAAGGGCACGATGACCCAGCGAAAGGCGGCAGCGTCCGTTGGTAACCCGTTGCTGGTAGGCCTGTACGCTTCCTATTTTGCGCCGAATAAAATTTACATTGCCCAAAGCCTTTGCGAGCGGCAGCATTTCGCGAACCGCAATAAATTCCTGCAACTCAAAGAGACTTTCGAAGAGCTTTGGTCGAACGGCATTATCCCGATCGTGAACGAAAACGACGTGGTAAGCGACCGGGAGTTGAAATTTTCGGATAACGACGAGCTCGCTACCTTGCTGGCTGTTGGTTTTGGGGCCGAATCGCTGATGTTCTGCACCTCGGTGGGCGGTTTGCTTGATGAGGAAGGCAAAATACTCAGGAACGTATCCAATGTGAACGAGGTTTTTAAGTTTGTGAGGACCGATAAATCTTTCCTCGGCCTCGGCGGAATGGCTTCCAAGCTGACCTTCGCCAAGCTGGCTTCCCGAATGGCGATCCGCGTGGTGATTTTTGGAATGAACCAGCAAAATGAACTGCTGAATGCATTGAATGGCGAGGCAGGCACATTGATCACGCCGGGTAAAAGTACATTATCGGCGCGTAACCGCTGGCTGGGAAGCGGTGGCCTGGTATCCGGCACATTGCGTGTCGATGAAGGCGCCTCCAAAGCGTTATTGAAGCGCAAGAGTCTGTTAGCGGTAGGAGTCACCGAAGTAACGGGCGATTTTGAAGCGGGTGAAATCATCGAAATATACTCGTCGGAAGACGAAATGATCGCGGTCGCACGGGCGCGGGAAACATCCTCGGCGATCCGCAGCAACCTGAAAACAGTGAATTTTGAAGTGGCGCATGCCAATGATATAGTTTTGTTATAATGGAATCGATAGTACCTCAATTAAAGGAAGCGCGGGAGGCCTCAGCTGCCGTTCGCCGGCTGACAGACAGGCAAAGGGCGGATCTGCTGATCAACCTTTCGGCCAGAGTGCTGGCCAATGCCGAAAACATCATCGCCGAAAACCAGAAAGACCTGGATTTGATGGATGATGCCGACCCGAAAAAGGACCGCCTGCTCCTGAACCAGAAGCGGATCAATGAACTGGCGCAAAGCCTGATCGAGGTAGCCGAGCTCCCGGATCCGACGGGCGAGGTATTTGTAGAGAAAACCATTCAGCAGGGACTTTCCCTGAAAAAAATCGCCGTGCCGCTGGGCGTGGTGGGTGTTATATATGAGTCGCGTCCTAATGTGACCATCGACGTGGCTTCCCTGTGCCTGCGCTCCGCGAATGCGTGCGTGCTCAAAGGCGGTAAGGAAGCACAAAACTCCAACAATTATCTGGTAAGCCTCATCCATGCATCGTTGGCGGAATTCGGTGTGCCTGCGGCGGCTGTAACCTTACTGCCAACAGGTCGCGAGTTTGTAGGTGAGTTGTTGACGGCCATTCAATATGTGGATATCATCATTCCACGCGGTTCCGAGGGTTTGATCAAATTCGTGCGCCAGAATTCACTGGTTCCTACCATTGAAACCGGTGCGGGTGTTTGCCATACTTATATTGAAAAGACCGGCGACCTCGATAAAGGCGCGCAGATCGTGGTGAATGCGAAGGTTTCGAAACCGGCAGCTTGCAATGCGCTGGATACCATTTTGGTTGATCGTGCAGTGGCAGGCGAGTTTTTGCCCAAATTGAGAGAAGACTTTATCAAGTGGAATGTGGAGGTTTTCGCGGACGAAGAGTCTTATGATATTCTTCAAAAAGCGCAGTATCCCTACCTGCAACACGCCAGCGAAGATGACTTCGGGAAGGAATTCCTGGATTTCAAATGCTCGGTGAAAGTGGTCAATGGGCTGGAAGATGCTCTGAAACAGATCGAAAACTATTCGTCGAGACATTCGGAGGCTATCATTTCAACCGATGAAGAGGCGATCGAAACATTTTTGAAAGAAGTAGATGCTGCTTCGGTTTATGCTAATGCTTCCACCCGTTTCACAGATGGCGGCGTATTTGCATTAGGTGCAGAAATCGGTATTTCGACCCAGAAATTGCACGCCAGAGGGCCATTTGCATTGGAAAAACTGGTAACCGAGAAGTGGATTGTTAAAGGAGACGGACAGGTAAGATGGTAAACACTTTGGAAAACATACAAACGCTCTCCAAGGAGGCTATCGAGCTGTTAAAAACGCTCATCGAAACGCCCTCATTCAGTAAGGAAGAGGAGCATACAGCGAAACTTCTTGCGGATTTCTTTACGAAGAAGAATATCCCGTTTCATACGAAAAAGAACAATCTCTGGGCCTTCAACAAGCATTTTGATGCGAGTAAGCCCACGATGCTGCTCAATTCGCACCACGATACCGTAAAGCCGAACAAATCCTGGACGCTCGATCCTTTCAAGGCGATTGAGCAGGATGGAAAGCTGTATGGTTTGGGGAGTAACGATGCCGGCGGCTGCCTGGTGTCGTTAATTGCTACTTTTTGTTATTTCTACGAAAGGGAGGATCTGACTTACAATGTCGCCATCGCAACCACGGCTGAGGAGGAAATTTCAGGGAAGGAGGGGCTCGAAATAGTGGCGCCTGAGCTTCCGGAAATCGCATTCGCAATTGTGGGAGAGCCTACTGAAATGCATTTGGCTGTCGCCGAAAAAGGCTTACTTGTGCTGGACTGCACTGCAAAAGGCGTTTCCGGCCACGCAGCACGTGAGGAAGGTGATAATGCGATTTATAAAGCATTGAAGGATATCCAGTGGATTACCGAATACAAGTTCCCGAAAGTTTCGCCAACGCTTGGCCCGATCAAAATGTCGGTGACGATCATTAATGCGGGCACACAGCATAATGTGGTACCGGATGCCTGCACATTTACCATCGACGTGCGTGTGACGGATCAGTACACTTTGGAGGAGGTTATTTCTGAAATCAAAGCCAATATCCAGTCGGAAGTAACGCCACGGTCGATTCGCCTGCGCCCGTCCAGCATTCCAATGGATCACCCGATCGTGCTTGAAGGCTTGAAACTAGGCCGTAATGCGTACGGTTCGCCCACGACTTCCGACCAGGCTTTGCTCGATTGCCCGTCGTTGAAAATGGGCCCGGGGCATTCCGCACGATCGCATAGCGCGGATGAATTCATTTACCTGCATGAAATAGAGGAAGGTATCGCACAGTATATTAAAATGGTTGAGGGCGTGGTGACCCGATAATTTGCTATACTTGCCAAAGCGAACTAACCGTGTTTTGGCATGCGATTCTACACCGAAGAAGATATCAAGGCTTTCGATAACGTCCGGTTTTTGCACATTAAAACTGCAAAGGCCGGACATCTTTTTATCATTACATTAGCCCGGCCGGAAAAGCGTAATGCATTCACGCCTACGATGGCGGAGGAGATTATTTATGCATTGGCGTATGCGCATTATCGAACGGAGATTCGGTGCGTGGTTTTGAAGGCGGAAGGGCCAGTGTTTTGTGCCGGGGCGGACTTGAATGCATTTCATGATCCTTCTGCGAACGCTGTGAATGATTTATTGCCACGAATACAAGAAGAGGCACGAATGGGGGATGCATTCAACGAATTGTTGAAACCTTGTATTGCTCAGGTGGAAGGGCCGGTGCTGGCTGGGGGATTTCTCATGATTTGTGGCTGCACATTTGTTTATAGTGTTCCAGAGGCTACATTCAGTTTACCAGAGGTAAAGCGAGGCATTTGGCCGATGCAGGTAATGGCGTCGCTTGCACCAATTCTGCCGCAAAGAAAAATTCTGGAAATGTCGATCACCGGAAAGGCATATTCAGCCAAGGATGCCCTGGAAATGGGCCTGATCACGCATTTAACCGAAAAAGAGAAGATAGCGGAAGAAGTAAATGCATTAGCCACACAAATCTGCAACAGCGCACCGCTGGCGATACAATCTGGAATGAGAAGTTTGCGGGAATTGATGAATGTCCCTCAAAATGAGCAGCATACTTTCCTGAAAGGCCAATTAGACAATCTACTTCAAACAGAAGACGCCAAAGAAGGAGCATTAGCCTTCAAAGAAAAAAGGGAACCTATCTGGAAAGGAAAGTAATTATCAATCGGCGGTCGGCGGTCCATCGTCAGGCCGCCAGGCCTAATTCACCGGCACAATCTCAATCTCCTCCCCATACCGGTTATGGAACTTGAAATCCACGACGCCCAATGAAGAATCCTTAATCAGTTTCACCCACGTTTTGTAATGGAAGAACCATTTCACCTGCTCGGAAATCAGTCCTTTGGTGAAGTACGAATGCAGGAAAGGATGGAGCGAAATGGTAATACCGCGCTCGTTCTGCTTGGTGAGAATGTAATCCAGGTTGTTGGCGATCACGTCGGATACGAGAATGCTCGCCTGGATCGTGCCCGTGCCGCCGCAGGTAGGGCAGGTTTCGCGGGTAACGATGTTCATTTCCGGCCGCACGCGCTGACGCGTGATTTGCAACAAGCCGAATTTGGATAGTGGCAAAACGGTGTATTTCGACCGGTCGCCCTTCATTTCATCACGCATGACATCGAACAGCGTGCGCTTGTTCTCTGCCTTTTTCATGTCGATAAAGTCGACGACGATAATACCGCCCATATCGCGCAGGCGTAGCTGGCGGGCAATTTCTTTCGCCGCTTCGAGGTTCACGCTTAATGCGGTCGCCTCCTGGTCTTCCTCCGAATTGGATTTATTACCGCTATTGACATCGATCACGTGCAACGCTTCCGTATGCTCGATGATCAGGTAACCACCGTTTGGAAGGCTTACCGAGCGGCCGAACAGCGATTTGATCTGTTTTTCCAGACCGAATTGTTCGAACAACTTGTTTTTGCCGTTGTGCAGGCGCAGAATGTTTTCCTTCTCCGGTGCGATGTTGTGGATGTATGCTTTGATATCATCATAAACATCTTTGGAATCCACGGTAATGCTGTCGAATGATTCGTTGAGCATGTCGCGGATAATCGAAGACGCACGATTCATTTCACCTATCACGCGGTCACGCGGCTTGGCGTCGCGCAGCGCTTTGATACCGTTTTCCCACTTGTCGAGACAGTCCTGTAAATCCTTGTTGAGCTCGTCCACATCCTTGCCGGTAGCTACCGTGCGGATGATCACCCCGAAATTCTGAGGTTTAATGGACGACATCAGCCGTTGCAAGCGGTTTCGCTCCTGCTTGTCGGTGATTTTCTTAGAAAGGTTAACTGAATTCGAGAATGGTACTAATACGATATACCGTCCGGCAATCGAAATGTCGCATGAAAGTCTCGGGCCCTTTGTAGAAATGGGCTCTTTGACGATCTGAACCAGGATAGGCTGGTTTTTGGAAAGGACTTTATCGATTTTACCAAGTTTCTCGATTTCTGGCTCCATCTTGAAATTTTTCAAGTTGCCCGTATGCGTGCGCTTGGCAATAACGTCCTTGGTGAGCTTGTTCAGCGAGTTGATATTGGGCCCCAAATCGAGGTAATGCAGGAACGCATCTTTTTCAAAACCAACGTCTACAAAGGCAGCATTGAGCCCTGCCACCAGCTTCCGCACTGTACCGAGGTAGATGTCGCCTACGGTAAAGCTCTGATCTGGTGTTTCTACGTGATATTCTAAAAGACGTTTATCCTGCAAAAGGGCTATACGCTCTCCCTTTTGAGTAGAATTGATTAGTAATTCGTTACTCAATGTTCAACCAACTGAATGGCTCGATAATGTTGATACTTAACTCTCCGCATATCAGACTGTTAGCGGGATACAAACGAGGGTAATAAGGATGACCGGATCTTAATAGTTAAAACCCGGTCATAGCCAATTATTTCTTCTTATGTCTGTTTTTTCTGAGTCTTTTCTTTCTCTTGTGAGTGGAGATCTTATGTCTTTTTCTCTTTTTTCCGCAAGGCATGATTATGTCGTTTTATAAATAAGTAATGTATTTCCTTAATGAACTGGTGATCAGTTGCCCAGACGGCCCTCCAACTCGCCAATGGCTTGCTGGATCACCGGATCTTTCTCCTCTTTTTTAACCTCCGACAGAACTTTGCTTGCTTGTTCCTTGTCACCCAATTCTACGAGCGAAAGGCCAAGATAAAACTTAGCTTTCGTATTCTTAGGATTGTTGGTTAAAATCTGTCTGAACCTGTCAGCAGCTTTTGAATATTGGTTAGATCTCATGGACAGGATCCCCAGATTGAACAATGCCAATTCGTTGGTAGGATCCGCGTCAATCACCTCGCGCAGCATCAGAATACCCTGCATCGGGTTCTCGGTGTTCACGTAGGTCATCGCCATGTTGGCTTTGGCAGTCAACAGGCCAGGATTCTGGTCAATTGCTTTTTGGTAATATTCGCGGGTTTTGATACCCAGGTTCTTTGCTTTCTGCTCGTCCACCGCGAATCCGTACGCCTCATAGTAACGATCACCCGCACGCATGAGGTTTTCGATGGCCGGGGACAGCAGGGCTACTTTTTCGGCGTAGAATGCTGCGCTGTCAAATTTTTGAAGCTTCGCAAACTCGTCTGAAAGCTTGATGCCCGTAGCAACCTTGTCTTTATCACCCGCTTGATTGAAGCCGCTTCTGAGCTGATCTACAACTTTCTGCTGATCAGGAGTTAAAGCGGCTCCATCATGCGATTTGGAAGAGGACTCAGCAGCATCGGCTGCCGCAGCCGGAGCCGTTGCAGCGGACTGGCCCTTTTCCTTGTCCACCTCTTTGCCCTTGTTGTTTACGACTACCTTGGGAAGGCTGAACAGCGTTCCTACCAGTGCTACCGCAAGCACGCAAGAAAGTAAAATGGACTTTTTCATACTCTTATAACTCAACCTTTTCAGGTAAATTACTTTTCAGCGACTGCTTTCAGTTTGTCACTTTCTTTTACCTGCTCAACAAAAACTTTTGCAGGCTTGAAGCTTGGAACAAAGTGCTCGTCAATAATCATGGAAGTTCCCTTTGAAATATTGCGGGCCACTTTGCGCGCACGTTTTTTGTTGATGAAACTACC
Organism: Dyadobacter sp. BE31; assembly: GCF_031457695.1. Lineage (NCBI taxonomy): Bacteria > Pseudomonadati > Bacteroidota > Cytophagia > Cytophagales > Spirosomataceae > Dyadobacter > Dyadobacter sp. BE31. The sequence goes on along the minus strand of NZ_JAVDXA010000001.1, from coordinate 1,391,100 downwards.
GAAACCTCTAACATAAAGGTTCTCACCATCAGAAAGTGAGTCCTTTACCACGGTAAAAAACGATTCTAGCGTTTGCTGAACGTCGCCCTTGTCTACGCCTGTTTTCTCGGAAATCTGTGCGATTACGTCTGCCTTAGTCACTTTGATTGTTTACTTTAAGTGGATATTATTTCATTAATTTACTTACTCCTGTAAATTTTGGGAACACAAAGGTACGGTAATTTTAATAAAACTTAAAAGGATGATCTTCGCCTTTTTTATATAATTCATTAAAAAACAGTGCACATAAGTGAAAATAATATGATACCGGACGATTTGGAGGTGAACGACTTTAACAGAAGACTGAAATCCTGGTATCTTGAAAACCACCGCCCTTTACCCTGGCGTGAAACCAAAGATCCATATAAAATTTGGTTGTCGGAGGTGATTCTTCAGCAAACGCGTGTAGCCCAGGGGTTACCTTATTATGAGCGTTTTACCGAACAATACCCTACTGTATTCGACCTGGCCGCGGCCGACGAGCGCGATGTGCTGCGGTTGTGGCAGGGGCTCGGGTATTACTCCCGTGCACGGAACATGCATTTCACGGCGAGGCAGGTAGTGAATGATTACAACGGGAAATTTCCTGAAAGCGCTGAAAAGCTTTTGAAATTAAAAGGACTGGGCCAATATACAGCCGCGGCCATTGCTTCTTTTGCATTCGACGAGGCGGTGCCGGCGATTGATGGCAACGTCTATCGCGTCATGGCCCGGATTTTCGGTATTCAGTCGGATATGCTGGGTAATGAGGGTAAAAAGGAGTTTGCCAAGGTGGCGAAGCAACTCGTTTCGAAGGATGATCCGGCTACGTATAACCAGGCGATGATCGAATTTGGTGCGCTGCAATGCGTACCGGCCTCACCGAATTGTATGGTTTGCATTTTTAAGGACCGCTGCTTCGCCTATCAGCACGAAATGCAGGGCCAGTTACCCGTCAAAATCAAGAAACTGACCGTTAAACACCGGTTTTTAAACTATTTCATCATTAAGCAAGGCGATAGGCTGGCCATGCACGAGCGTCGTGGGCGCGATATTTGGCAGGGCCTCTATGATTTTCTCCTTATTGAATCCAAAGCCCCCGTCACAACGCTTGACCACCTGACCATCCCTGACTCCATTACCCAAAACCTCCTGAAAATAGGCCGCCTGGCTGAAATCCCCAAAGTGTATTCCCATATTCTTACGCATCAACGCCTGCAGGTGCGCTTCTGGTGGCTCGAAATTCCTGAAACCGAAAGGATAGATTTGCCCCACGAAATGGCTTTTTACAGTCATGAGGAAGTGGAAGTACTTCCAAAGCCGATTCTGATCGACACGGTTTTGCGGGAGGAGAATTATCTCTGAATACCTGATTATTGCTGTTGTTAATGAGGGCGTAGTAGCATTGTGTAAAAACAGAATATGGTTTAAATAATATATTTTTAAACTAAACACTTAACGGAGCGTCAGTCATGGGAAATTTCAGTTTGAATGCCAGCCAGATCGCCGACTATAACCGTGACGGTTATATTGTTGTAAAAAGCCTGTTTTCCACAGAGGAGGTTGAAAAACTTTACCATACCGCATTGGCAAATTCAGTGATGCAGAAGAATGCGATGGACCTGAACGACCAGACGGGGAAGAAAACAAAGCTGTCGCTGTGGTTTACGCCGGGTGACGATGTGTTCGGTTATCTGATCCGGAGTGAAAGAATGGTCAATTCGGTGTGGCAGCTGTTGCAGGAGGATAGCCAGGTTTGTCATTTTCATACCAAGCTTATGCAAAAGGAGCCCAAAGTGGGTGGTGCGTGGGAATGGCATCAGGATTATGGGTATTGGTATAAAAATCAGTTCATTTTCCCTGACCAGCTGATGAGCGTCATGATTGCGCTAACACCGGCTAACAAGGAAAATGGGTGTTTGCAGGTAATTAAAGGCTCGCATAAAATGGGCCGCGTGAACCACGGCTTCGCGGGAGAACAGGTGGGCGCGGACATGGAGATGGTGAACCACGCGTTGAAAGCCATGGATCTGATTTACTGCGAATTGGAGCCGGGTGACGCATTGTTTTTCCACAGCAATCTCATGCACCGGTCGGAGGCGAACCTTTCCGATCATCCTCGCTGGTCGCTGATTTCTTGCTATAACTCTCAGTCCAATATCGCCTACGCCGAAACTTCGACGTCGTGGCGGGTACCGGTTTCTATCGTACCCGACCATGCATTGCTGGAATGGAATGCGGAGTCGTTCGAAAATGCGGATTTTCTCAAAAAGGAAAATGATCCGGCGTTGAAATCGACCGGCTGGGAAAATGAAGTGAAGACGTCTTAATCTTAATTTGTTGTCATGTGTGGTCATTTGTAGTCATGTATGGTCATGTATTGTCATTTGTTGTCACGTATGGTCAATCTTGTTGAATTTTTCCTGACCACTCCTGACCTCTCCTGACCATACATGACTATAAATGACTATAAATGACTACTCCTGACTACCTCTGACAACAAATGACCACAAAATGACAACACCTGGCTTATTCCTAAAACTTTAAACTGATTGCTGATATGCAGAAAATTGCAATGCTGGGCTCTGGCTTTATCGGCCGTTTTTACGCCGAATCTATTCATGGGCAGCGCAGCCGTGACCGCGTGGTTGCCATTTACGCGCGGCGGGAAGAAAGCGCCAAAAAGTTTGCGGACGATTATGGCTGCGACTTCTGGTCGTCGAATATGGAAGAGGTGATCGCACATCCCGATGTGAATATGGTTTGCATCGCATTGCCCAACAATGTCCACGAAGAGGCGGTGCTGCTTTGTGCCAAGCATAAGAAGGCCGTGGTATCGACCAAGCCGCTGGGCCGCAATGGGGCAGAGGCATTGCGTATGCTTAAAGCGGTGGAGGAAGCCGGGATTTTTGCCGGTTATCTGGAAGATTTGTGCTACACACCCAAGTTCTTGAAGTCGCTCGAAAGTGTCAAAAATGGCTCGCTGGGCCGCATTATCTGGGCAAAATCACGTGAGGCGCATCCGGGGCCGCATAGCGAGTGGTTCTGGGATATCGAGCAGGCGGGCGGCGGCTGTATCCTGGATTTGGGCTGCCATTGCATTGAAATATCGCGGAATTTTATTGGAAAGGATATCAAGCCCGTAGAAGTAATGTGCTGGGCCGATACGCAGGTGAAACCCATCGACGCTGAGGACCATGCGATTGCACTGGTGAAATACGAAAACGGTGCCATCGGGCAGTTTGAGGTGAGCTGGACGTTCCGCGGCGGGATGGATCTGCGCGACGAGGTAATGGGTACCGAGGGTACGATCTGGATCAACAACTTTCTGAGAACAGGTTTCGAAATGTTCACGACAGGACAAAATCCGGACGGTGCCGGCGAGGAATATGTGGCCGAAAAAGCAGAGAGTAATACCGGATGGCTTTTTCCCGTGGGCGACGAGGTGAATGATCTCGGTTACAACCACATGTTCACGGATATGTTCAATTCTGTGGAAAAAGGGAATACCCCTGCGGAGACGTTTTACGACGGCTACATTGTGAATGCCGTGATTGATGCAGCTTATAAATCGGCCAAATCGAAGCTTTGGGAGAAAGTGGAGCTACCTGTGTGGCGCGGGCGCGAGGGCGTAGAGAAGCCTTCCAACTATGTTTCGTACAATGAAACGCATTACCTCATTAAGCAGGAAGTGACCCATGACGGTCGCAACAAACTGATCCTGAAAGATAAGGTTACCGGCAAGATCACCGAGCAGGATATTTAACAGGCATTTCTCCTGAAATATGCCTATATTTAAGGTTGCAACAAACATTAACCACGTTAAAAAATCATGGCAGGAAGTGTTAATAAAGTAATTCTGATCGGGAACCTGGGAAGTGACCCGGAGGTCCGGTACCTGGAAAGCGGTTCGGCGGTAGCGAAGTTCAATATCGCGACGACTGAGACCTATACGAACAAAAACGGCGAGCGCGTAGATAATACCGAATGGCACCGTATTGAGCTTTGGGAAGGACTGGCGAAAGTGGCCGAGAAATACCTCAAAAAAGGAAATCAGGTGTATATCGAAGGCCGTATCCGCACCGATACCTGGACGGATAAGGAAGGTCAGCAGCGTACTGGCGTCACAATCCGTGCGAACAGTATGACGCTGTTAGGCGGTCCGTCGGGCGGCGGTCCGTCGGGCGGGAGCTCTGGGGGTGATTATAACCAGGGCGGCCAGCAGGGTGGCTACCAGCCGTCGGGCAACGCGCCGCGCGGCAATGCGCCTCGGCCTTCGGACCCGATACCGCCATCTATGGCGGCCGGTAATGACGACGACGATCTGCCGTTCTGACGTATTCAACGAGATAGTGACGAATCCCGCTTAAAAATGTATTTATTCCGAAATAGATACAGTTATTAAGCGGGATTCGCTACATTTATCTGATTGAATACCTATTTTGAACATTCTCTGACATTTCGTGAAAGAAACAGAAGACAGTGACGACCCGCTTGCCCGAACGCGTACGGGGATTCATTTTCCCCAGAAAAGTACGCAAACCACTCTGGCAGGGGTGCTCATACCCTTTGATTTCCTGGCTCCTTACGACTTCATCCTTGTTATTTTTCTGCTGACTATATCTCTGTTTCTGTCGGGAATCCGGGCGGCCTATGCTGCTTCCGGTGCGATGGAAAACCCCTGGGACCGCAAGGCGGAAGGCGATAATCAATTACCTACACGTATTCAGCAACTGGCGCTTTCGCTCGTGCAGCGCGGCATTACGCTGTTTGCACTGCTTTTAGCGGCACGTCTGGCATGGCTGCATATGCAGGCTGGAAGCCTGGAAATGGTACGTTGGGCGGTGCTGGCGTTCCTGGTGATCTGGATTTGGCTCGACGCGATGGTGCGGTATAACAGTGCACGTAAGGCGCAAGAGTTTATTCCCAAAATAGCTGGCCTTACCCAGTTTCTGATCAAAATATGCAAGCCGCTCACCCAGCCGATCATGAAGCTAGGGTATTCATTCGGTGTACTTACACCGCAGGGTGCCGAAATCACCACCGAAATGCTGGAAGCGAAGGCGGAAAGTGAGGAGGAAACCGATTTGCTTCGGGGCTTGGCTAATTTCAGGCAAACCAACGCGCGGAAAGCCATGCAGGCGAGGGTACAAATTACCGCTTTCGACATTGAACTCGATTTTCACGAGTTGATGGACCGGATTAATAAGTCGGGCTACTCGCGGGTACCGGTTTATCGCGACGATCTGGATCACGTGGAGGGTATTTTGAATGTGAAAGATTTGCTGCCGCATATTCATCTGGATGAGCATTTCAACTGGCAGAAGCTGCTGCGCCCCGTCTACTTTATCCCCGAAAGCAAGCGCCTCGACGACCTGATGAAGGATTTTCAGAACCGGCGCGTGCATATGGCGATCGTGGTCGACGAGTACGGCGGAACCAGTGGATTGATTACGCTGGAAGATATTATCGAAGAAATTTTCGGGGATATTAACGATGAATATGACGAAGACGAGGAGGTGAATTTCACCCAGGTCGACGAGCATACCTATGTATTCGAAGGCAAGGTGCTGATTAACGATCTCTGTCGTATTTTGAACCTCGAAACCGATTATTTTGATGAGGTTAGGGGCAATAGCGAATCCTTGGCGGGGCTCTTGCTGGAACTGTTTTCACGGCTTCCAAGGACGGGTGAAATTGCCACACACCGCGAAGTAACCTTTAAAGTACAGTCGGCAGACAAGAAGCGCATTAAAAAGGTGCGGGTGTTGGTATCATAAAAAAAATACAATTCGATTTTATTTACTCAGAACTTCTTCTTAATTTTGCCCGGCAAATAACAATAGTTTATTTGCTATGAACACAGACCCATCCAAAGTCCTCTTCGAGGCGCTCACCTACGACGACGTTCTGTTAATCCCCGGTTATTCAGAAGTTCTGCCTCGTAACACATCAACAAAAACCAAGCTTACCCGCAACATCGAGTTGAACATTCCTATTGTTTCAGCTGCTATGGATACGGTGACGGAATTTGAACTGGCCATCGCCATGGCTCAGGAAGGTGGTATTGGAATAATCCATAAAAATATGTCCCTGGAAGCGCAAGCTGAGCAGGTGAGAAAGGTAAAACGTTCTGAAAGCGGCATGATCCTCGATCCGATCACGCTGCTTGACACTTCGACCCTTGGCGACGCGCATCAGATCATGCGTGAGTTCAAGATCGGAGGTATCCCTGTAATCGACAAAGACCACAAACTGGTCGGTATTCTTACCAACCGCGATCTTCGTTTCGAACGTGAAATGAACAAGCCGGTGACCGAGATCATGACGAAGGACAACCTCGTTACTGCATCGGAAGGACTTTCACTGGACGATGCGGAGAAAATCCTGCAAGAGTACAAAATCGAGAAACTTCCTATTGTGGATTCAGAGTACCGTCTGACGGGTTTAATCACCTACAAAGACATCCTGAAACGCAAATCACACCCTAATGCATGTAAAGACGAATACGGCCGCCTGCGTGTAGGCGCAGCCATCGGCGTTACGCCCGACGTGCTGAAACGAGTAGAAGCGTTGGTGAAAGCAGGTGTTGACGTGGTAAGTCTCGATACCGCACATGGACACTCCAAAGGTGTAATCGACGCATTGAGATCCATCAAAGCTGCATTCCCGAAATTGGACGTAATTGCTGGTAACGTAGCAACAGGCGATGCTGCCAAAGCATTGGCCGAGGCTGGTGCCGATGCGGTGAAGGTAGGTGTAGGTCCTGGTAGTATCTGTACCACCCGTATCATTGCCGGTATCGGTGTTCCTCAGCTGACCGCGGTAATGTGGGCGGCAGAAGGTCTGAAAGGCACCGGTGTTCCGGTAATCGCCGATGGCGGTATCCGTTTCTCGGGTGATATGACCAAAGCACTGGCTGGCGGCGCAAGCACGATCATGATTGGTTCGATGCTCGCTGGTAGCGACGAAGCTCCGGGAGAAGTAGTGATTTATGAAGGACGTAAATTCAAAGCTTACCGCGGAATGGGCTCGGTGGAAGCCATGGAGGATGGTTCAAAAGATCGTTACTTCCAGGACGCTGAGGATGATGTGAAGAAACTGGTTCCGGAGGGTATTGTGGGTCGCGTACCGTTCAAGGGCAAGGTTTCTGAGATCATTTACCAGATGGTAGGAGGATTGAAAGCAGGTATGGGCTACTGCGGCGCTGGTGATATCGAATCGTTGCAGAATGCACAGTTTGTGAAAATCACTTCTGCCGGCGTAAAAGAAAGCCACCCGCACGATATCATGATCCAGAAAGAAGCTCCGAATTATTCGAGATCGTAATGGAACTTCGGCTGTCGGCTATCGGCAGTCGAACCTTTTTATTATAGTAAAAGATAAGGCGTTGCAAGTGAATGCAACGCCTTATCTTTTATATACTTAATTGAAATATCACCGTGAATAAATGCGGACAGCCGATAGCTGACAGCCGAAGTCTCCTAAGCCGCACTCGGCTTTGCAAACCGGCTTTTCAGGTAGGAGAAAATCATTGGGAGAATAGAGATTCCGATGATGCCGAAAATGACCAGTTCGAAGTTCTTTTTAACAATCTCCATATTTCCGAAGAAGTAACCCAGCAATGTGAGGGTAGGAACCCAAAGCAATGCACCTACGATACAGAAAACAATGTACCGCGAATAGTTCATGCTGCCTGCACCTGCTACAAAAGGTGCTACCGTGCGTACAATCGGGATGAAACGCGCCATGATCACCGTGCTACCGCCGTGTTTTTCGTAGAAAGCTTCGGTTTTTTCGAGGTATTCTCTTTTCAGGAACAATATCTTTTCGCGTTTCTTGATTTGTCCGCCGAAGGTTTTTCCCATGAAATAATTGACATTATCGCCAAGCAATGCTGCAATAATGAGGATAATGATGATCAGCCAGACGTTCAGGCCGGTGGTCTCGTTGGCGGCAATGGCACCGGCGGCAAACAGGAGCGAGTCACCGGGAAGGAGTGGCATGATGACCAGCCCGGTTTCGGTGAAGACAATCAAAAACAGAATGACGTAAGTGAGTGTACCATATTCTTCCACGATGTTGAACAAATGCTTGTCGAGATGGAGGAAGAAATCAATGAACTGCGTTAAAAATTCCATAGCTATACGTTAAGTTGACAATCTGTTTTATGAGTCCTGACTTATTTGGAATCGATTTTCCACTTCTGTTTCGTCTTCGTATTCAGGAAGTGGTTGAAAGTATCGCCGCGAAGGCCGAGGCGGATTGTTTCGAGCGGGATCAGTTCGCTTGGGGCGATGTTGCCCAGGTTAACATTAGCGCCGAGCAGTTTTACAAACCATACTTGCTGTGATTTCTGGGGAGCTTCCCAGATCATATCTTCAAATGCAATTTCCGTAAGGATTTCTTCCACAAGCCCCTGACGCACCTCGCCGCTCGCGCGGAACAAACCGACATTACCCGACTCACGGGCTTCACCGATCACCTTCCAGGCCCCTGCCTGTAATTCAGATTTGATCAGCTGAATCCATTTATAGGGAGGAATGATTTTGTTCTCATCCTTGGAGCCTACTTCTGAGAGAACGGTAACTTGTTGGGAAAGCTTGTGGATATATTCGCATTTAACATCCTGCGGCATTTCAATGGAGCCATCGGAAACCTCAGCGTGAGACAATTGATATTTATCGAGTAACTTCCGGTAATCGTCAAACTGGTTCCTGACCACGAAAGCTTCGAACAGCGTTCCCCCGAAGTACACCGGAATATTGGCATTTTTATAAACGGCCAGCTTCTCGTTCAGGTTCGGACTTACGAACGAAGTGGCCCAACCCAGTTTTACGATATCAATATAAGGCGATGCCGTGGACAGCATATCTTCTGTTTCCCTGACACTCAGCCCTTTGTCCATCACCATGGTAAGTCCTTTTGTTCTGGGTTTCTGGGAACGCTCGGGAACCTGCGATAACGTAAAATTCATATATGAGTAAGCATTTATCTCTGGCAAAAAACTCCGGCAAAGGTAGTAATAACCTTCGATACGTAACAATAAAATCCATAGCATTGAACCGTAACCATCAATTTTTCTACGATAATTACTATTTTTAAAAATCGCATTCATACCTATTCAAATCTTTCTGACATCTATGAACACACACACGCAGATTGATCCGCAAACGGAAAACAAGCGTCTATCCTTTCTACGGCAATTCATCGGCAGGCCGATGGACCAGCATTTTTCACCCGTCGCCAAATGGCTCAATGGCGTTCTGCTTTTGATCGATGAAGGGGCCATGGAGGTTGAATACCACGTGCGGGAGGATATGTGCAACCCCATGGGCACATTGCATGGCGGCATTGCCGCTACTATTCTCGACGACATCGTAGGAACAATGGTTTACGCTTTGGGACGCGAGTTCGGTTTCACGTCCGTCAACTTGAACTGCGATTTTCTCAATCCAGCGGTGGTCGGAGATGTGCTAGTGGCGAAATCCGAGGTTATCCGGGCCGGGAAGAATATCGTACATGTGGAAGGACGGCTCGTGAATGCTCATGGTCGGATCGTCGCCAAATGTACGAGCAACCTCATTCAGACGGGCTTTAAATTACCATTGGTGCCGGGGCAGTAACAGGTTTCGCTGTATCTTTGTGATATGGAAAAACAATTCAGTGACCTGCCCGAAAGCCGCCAGCAACAGCTGATGGCTTTCGACCGTTTGTTGACGATCATGGATGAGCTCCGGGAGCAATGCCCGTGGGACAGAAAGCAGACCATGGACAGCCTGCGGCACCTGACGATCGAAGAAACCTACGAACTTTCCGATGCCATATTGAACAATGACCTGCCCGAAATCCAGAAGGAGCTCGGGGATGTTTTGCTGCACATTGTTTTTTATGCCAAAATCGGTTCCGAGCAGGCGGAAGGCAGGACTTACAACTTCGATATCAAGGACGTGCTGCACGGCATATGTGACAAGCTCGTGGCCCGTCACCCGCATATTTACGGTGATTTCGTGGCTGATACCGAGGAGGCTGTGAAGCAGAATTGGGAGAAGCTGAAATTGAAAGAAGGTAATAAGTCCGTACTCTCGGGCGTCCCTGCGTCCTTGCCCGCGCTCGTGAAGGCGATGCGCATTCAGGAGAAAGCAAGAGGCGTTGGATTCGACTGGGATGAAAAGCAGCAGGTATGGGCCAAAGTGGAAGAGGAGCTGCACGAATTCAAGGAGAACTTCAATATAGAATCGGCAGATATCATTGACCACAAGGAAGCCGAAGGCGAGTTTGGAGACCTGCTGTTTTCATTGGTAAATTATTCCAGATTTGTAGATATCAACCCCGAAACGGCCCTTGAAAGGACCAATAAGAAGTTCATCAACCGCTTTCAGTATCTGGAAGAAGCCTCGAAGGCGGACGGCAAATCGCTGTCGGATATGACGCTGGAAGAAATGGATATTTACTGGAACCGGGCGAAGGAAATGGGAGTTTAAAAATTTGGTCCAAATTATGTTACCAAATGTTGAATGTAGCGTATAAATAAATGGGCCGGATTGCTTCCGGTTGAAAACCATTTTTATACACTATAAACACATTAAATTATGTATCTGGAACAACGCATCGAGCAACTTGAAAATGTCACTGTTGAACATGGAAAGCAAATTGAGATGATAGCAACTGGATTAGCCACATTGACAACCACCGTCAACAATGGATTCAACGAAATGCGAAACGAGTTCAGGCTCGTCCACGAAAAATTCGCCGCGCAAGACCGGAGGTTTGAGAGACTTGAAGGTAGAATGGACAGACTTGAAGGTAGAATGGATAGACTTGAAGCCGATGTGGCGGTTCTTAAAACAGACGTGGCTATTCTTAAAACAGACGTGGCAGTTCTCAAAACAGACGTGGCAGTTCTCAAAACAGACGTGGCGGTTCTCAAAACAGACGTAGCGGTTCTCAAAACTGATGTGGCCGAGATTAAGGGTCGCCTGGATGTCATGAGCGGGCAGTTCGGTAAGATGACTGAGGGCATCGAGACACTCGTTGAGTTGATAAAAACTAAAATGAATTAATGTCATCACACCACATCGTTCGGGAGAAGCAGGAGCCTGCTTTGATTATTGCTAACGGGGAAGCCTGCTCTCCGGAATTATTGGGTCAGTTGCTGGAATGGAGTCCATTTATAGTGGTACTGGATCATGCTATTTACCGTGTGCTCGACCTGGGTATTAAAGTGGATGCCTGGCTGGGCGATTTCGATGTTGCGCATGATTTTGAAGCGATCCGGGAGCGGCAGCATCCATTGGAGATCGTGAATACACCCGATCAGGAGAAGACAGATTTGAATAAAGCCATTGAATTCCTAATTGAAAGAGGTTTCCCCGCGGCTAATATCGTATGGGCGACAGGACGCCGGGCGGATCACGCCATTACCAACATTACTGACCTCGTTCGGTATAAGGATAAGATCAAACTGGTGCTGCTGGACGACTATTCCAAGATTTTCCCGCTTACCGGTACGTTTGAAAAGTGGTATGCCGCCAGTACGCCTATTTCCCTGATTCCAGTAGGCACTGTCGACGGAATTGAGACCTCCGGCTTGAAATACAACTTAAATAATGAGACCCTGACGATGGGTCACAGAACCGGCAGTAGTAATGAAGCCGAGGCTGATGGCATGGTCAGGGTTTCCGCGCAGAAGGGCGACCTTCTGATTATGGAATGCTGGGACTTATAATGAAGCCTGTTTCGATTCTTTGGCTTCCACATAGAAGTTCCGGTCTACGCTCAATGACTTGTCTCCTTTCACTTTCAACGTTTTCCAGTTATTTGTCGGATAGAGGAATTCTTCTTTCCCGCTTGCCAGTTTCACTTTAACCGGCATGTCAAAATTTTCAATCGTGTTGATCCAGCGGTATTGCAGGCCTTTGCCTGTGAATGCGTATTCCAGAACCGGTATCCGCACATCCCGCAGATATTGATCGAAAACCTTCGAAAGATTCCTACCCGCATGCTCGCTGATGTAGTTTTCGATCTGAGAACCATCGACAGTCTGGTGATAGAAAGTTTTGTTCAGTCCACGAAGGATCTGGCGCCATTTTTCATCGTCATTCACGATCTGGCGAATGGTGTGGAGCATGTTCCCACCTTTATAGTACATGTCCTTCGACCCTTCCTGATTGACTCCATAAATACCTACAATAGGAATATCGTTCGCGATAAGTTCGCGGGTCCCGATCACATAATCTTCGCCGGCCTTTTTGCCGAAATAGTACTCGGTGTACAGGTTTTCTGAATAGTTGGTAAAGCTCTCGTGCACCCACATGTCAGCCACGTCCTTGTAGGTAATGTTATTGGCAAACCATTCATGCCCGCTTTCGTGAATGATGATGAAGTCCCATTTCAATCCCCAGCCCGTATTGGAAAGGTCTTTACCGCGGTAACCCATTTTGTAATCGTTGCCGTAGGTAACCGAGCTCTGGTGCTCCATTCCGAGGTAGGGCACTTCTACGAGTTTATAACCGTCTTCATAAAAAGGGTAGGGGCCAAACCAGTGCTCGAAGGCTTTCAGCATTTTCGGAGCTTGTTTGAACTGCTCTTTCGCCTTTTCCAGGTTTTGAGGCAACACGTAGTAACTAACCTGCAAATCGCCTTTTTCGCCCTTGAATGTCTCCTTCCAGCTTACATAGTTGGCCACATTCATATTTACCCCATAATTGTTAATCGGGTTTTTGACCACCCAATTAAAAGTGTGCGAATTGTCGCTGTTCTCGACTACCGACAGCAGATTGCCGTTCGATACATCCATTACATTTTTAGGGACAGTGATGCTGATGAGCATGCTGTCGGGTTCGTCGTACATATGATCTTTGCAAGGCCACCATACGCTCGCACCCAATCCCTGGCACGAGGTGGAAATAATGGTATTGCCTTTGCCATCTGGTACCCATTGCACGCCCCCGTCCCATGGCGGGCGTTTCGCCAGCCGGGGTTTTCCGCCGTAGAATACCTCAATGGATTCAGTTTTGCCGGTTTCCTGCTTTTTATTGAGCGTAATAAAAAATGCGTTGCCATCGCGGCGGTAGGCAAGCGCTTCACCGTCCTGAACCACTTTGGTAATCTGCAACGGCTCCTGCAAATCCACTTGCATGGTTTGGTAGGGTTTCAGGACTTTGTACCTGATCACCGTACTGCCGGTAAGCGAGCTGTCTTTATCGTTGGGCCTTACGCTGAGGTGGTAGTAGTTCAAGTCCCACCATTCCCTTTCAGGGGTAATGGAGCCTCGTAGCGTGTCGGCGTGGGTGAATGTCTTCTGCTGCGCGAAAGAAGAGATTGAAACAAACAGTAAACAAACACCGGCAAGTTTTCTGAGCATTGGAGTTAAGGTTAGCAATGAAGTGTATTATTTATCGAGTATTTCCATGTCGTTCAGCTCGGGGCCGCCACCGCGGTTGGCCGAGCCTGCTGCAATATAAATTTTCTTGTTAAGCGCTACGGCCTGCGTGCCATGGCGACCCTGGTGGAGGGAAGGCAGGTGTTCCCATTTCTGGGTTTGCGGATTGAATGCTTCCACCTCATTATGGGCCTCCTGGTGCGCGTCGCTTTCGCCGCCTATTACGAGTATTTTATTGTTGTAAACGACGGTAGTGTTGCCTGCACGAAGGGTAGGAAGGTTGTTCGACGCATCCAGTGTGGCCCAGTTGCCGGTTTTGAAATCATAAACATCCACCTCCTTTATAACGGTATTCAAAACCTGATTGATACGCGCGGTTGAGAGGCGCCCGCCTGCGACATAAAGTTTGTTGTCCAGGACAGCCACCTGCACGTGGTCGCGCGGGCGGGGAGCGTCGGCGAGGGTTTTCCAGGTGCCGGTTGCCGGGTCGAACTCGTCGAACCAGGTAACCTGGCCATCCCAGTGACCATCCTGAATGCCGCAGACGAGGTAAATCTTGTCATTCAATGTAAATGCACCTGCTGCGCCGCGCCTGCGGTTTTCGGGAATGGCCGCCCCTTTGCGCCATTCGTTTTTAGCAGGATTGAAAATATAAATATCCGGAATCGGGACTTCGTGCGGGTAGCCGCCTGTGAATGCGCCGAGCACGTAAATTTCATTCTTATAACTGACAGCCTGGAAATGGCTCATTTCGAGCGGTGACGGCGCAAGGCTTTTCCAGGAATCCTTTTTGAAGTCATACTCATCAACCGGCTTGATACCGCGTCCGCCCAGCAGGTACAACTTTCCGTTGGCCGTAGCCATCGCGTTTTCGTGCCGCTTCTCAGGCAGGTTCTCCGGTTCGGAAACTGTCCATATCTGTGCCGATCCCTGCAATGCGAACGCATTCAGCGCAATCAACAATGCAGCTTTGTGGTAGAGTGGTTTCATAGCGATTTGCGTTTAGATTAGCACTTTTTTGGCTTTTCAAAAACGATATCAAGGTACAATTATATTCTATAAAACAGAAAGACCAGCTTGCGGCCGGTCTTCCTGCGAATATTAGCTAAAAAGCGGTTAATTTCTGCTGGATGCGCCCAATGCGGGGCTTTCAAATCCGAGTTTTTTCAAACCTGCCTGAACTTCCGGATCTTTCATGAACAGCTTCCAGAGCAAACCCGTGCGGTAGTTTTCGATCATCACGATAATCGGCCCCTGGTCGATAGCCAGGTGCGATTTGGCATACCAGTTCTGCGTCTCGTTGAACGCGTCGGTAAAGCCGTACTCCGACCAGATTTTATCGCCCAGATCATCGTAAAAATGGCGCAATGCTTTCATCGACTGCTCCGGCGTGTATGGGAACGACGACAATGCCGCGGTAGGGGTGATGGTTCCAAAGTCGTTGGTAGGGGAATGCGCATTGTAGCCATTGTAAGTATCGCTTGCGGTCAGTCCCCAGCTGTTTTCGCCATAACCCTTAAACTTGCCCGGATTGACGACGCAATGCTTGTAGTTGATCAGCGAATGGTTCACATTCTGCTCCCAGTAGTCGGCATACTGATCTTTTAAATGGCGCGGATCGAGGCCTAGGAATGAGTAATGCGTAAAGAACAACGGTCCGCCATATTCGAAACCGAGCGGTAGTTTTATACCGTAATATTCTTTCCCGTTGCGGAAATGATCGCTTTGCGCCCAGCATTTATCATAAACCTGGCGGGTAATAGGGTAACGCGGAGAGGCCGCTCCCATAATGTAGGTGATCAGGGTCTCATTATAACCGCGCAGCTCGAAGTTCATCGCCCAGCCGTTGTTGGGGCTCCAGTGCCAGTAGAGCTGGTTGGGGTTTCCGCGGGTGTACCAGTCCCATTCGGCCTCGTTCCAGATCCAGGTAATGCGGCTGCGGAGTTCCCTTTCGAGGTCAGTGTCACGATCGAAATATTGCCTTACGGCCAGCAATCCCTGGAACAGGAAAGATGATTCTACCAGGTCACCGCCATCGTCTTTTCGGCCGAACGGTACGATTTTGCCTGTCGCGCCATTGAGCCAGTGAGGGAAAATGCCATGGTAGTGATCGGCTTTCGAGAGGAATTTGACCATTTTCAATAGTCGGGCCGCTACGGAATCGCGTGGCTGCCATCGGCGTTCAGCCGCAACTACCATGGCCATCACACCAAAGCCGGTACCTCCGATGGTACACACTTCATCGCCATAATCGAAAGCGATGTTACTCCGCTCGCGAGCCAGGCCGCTTACCGGATGCCCGAATTCCCAGAAATAGCGGAATGTCTGTTTTTGAACAAGTTCCAGCAATGCGGTGTCGGAAAGGTTTTTGGGCCGGTCGGCCGGATTGAACGCCGCGGGCTTGGCAGCGGTTGCTTTTTTCTTCTGTGCCCAGCTATCCACCTGCGAACCGGTAAATAGCGTGAGGCATAATAGTAATTGGAAGTATAGCTTCATTGTCGAGTAATGTTTATTGGCGGGATAAGTTTTGTTAAAGCGTCGGACTGTTGAATCCGAGCTTCGTAAGGCCGTTTTTGACCTCCGGACTGCTCATAAAGAGCTTCCAGGGCAGGGCAGTCCGATGGTTTTCGATCATGACCACAATAGGTCCTTGGTCGATGGCGAGGTAGGAATCGGCGAACCAGAGCTGATCCAGCGAGAATGCGTCATGGAATCCATATTCTCCCCAGAGTTTGTCGCCCAATTTGTAGTAAAAGAATTTCAGGGCTTTCATCGACTCCGCGGGCGTATACGGGAATGCAGACAACGCGGCCGTGGGCGTGATCACACCTTTGTCGTTGCCGGGCGAGTTGGCGTTGTACCCGTTCGGGATGTCGCTGGCGGTCAATCCCCAGCATTGGTCGCTGTATCGGTAATATTGCTGCGGGTTTGCTTTACAATAGTTATAGTTGATGAGGGTATGGGCCTTGTTTTGGGTAAAATAATTGGTAAAACGGTCCGTAAGCCCCGTCGGGTTTAATCCTAAAAACGAATAGTGCGAGAAGAACAACGGGCCACCCAATGGCTCTCCTAGCGGCAATATGATACCGTAGTATTCCTTTCCGTTGGTAAAGGTGCTGTTACCTGCCCAACCATTGTCATAAACCGTTTTACTGATGCTATGCGTAGGCGAAGAAGCTGCCAGGACGTAAGTGATCAGGCATTCGTTCCAGCCTTTGATCTGGTGGTTCATTTCCCAGCCGTATTCGGGGCTCCAGTGCCAGTACAGTACATTCTCGTTACCTTTCCGGAACCAGTCCCATTCCACAGCTTCCCATATTGCATTGATATCAGCACGTAGCGCAGTTTCAGCAACATTACTTTCACCGAAATACTGTCGGGCCGTAAGCAATCCCTGAATTAGAAAAGAGGTTTCTACCAAATCGGCTCCATTGTCTTTGGTACTGAACGGTACCGCCACGCCCGTAGCACCATTCAGCCAATGCGGGAAGGCACCGTGGAAGGTCTGCGCTTTTTTCAGGAACCCAACAATCTTCTGCATTCTTTCCAAACCTTGCGCCCGCGTGATGAACTTGCGTTCGATCGCAATCGGGATGGTCATAATGCCGAAGCCGCTTCCGCCGGAAGTAACTACATCGCCGGAGGTGTTGCGCTCGCGGGCAAGCCCGCTCACCGGATGCGCGAAGTCCCAGAAGTATTTAAATGTTTGCTGCTGCACCAGTGTCAGCAATGCTTCGTCGCTGATAGCCGGAAACTTATCGGTAGAGTCCAGCGCGGTAATCAGCTCCACTTTTACCTCATTCAGCAGCATTCCGCCGGCTTTGGATTTCAATGCCTTGGTAGCCGTAACCGAGTAGCTTGTGAGGTATTTCAAATCGGCGGAGGGGGTGATCACTACCGAGCTATCGCCGCCTTCCAGAGCGGATGTAAACGGAATGGCTTCGCCGGCAGCGGATCGGAAAGTAACCCCGCTCGCCATGGTCGCATTGCTGAGCGGGGCGGAAAATGTAAACCTGACTTTGGGTTTCAGGTTCACATCATTGTATTTGAATCCGGAATAGGCCCCGTTTACTTTCAGGCTGTTGAACCCGAACGACGTTGGTATTCCCGGATTGGATGGCCCGGGGTCTTCCTTTTCCGATTTACAGGAAACCCCGAGCCAGATGATTGCACCAAGAAAAAGGAAGTGTTTAAAAGGCATTATTTCCCTCTTGATTCCAGTTTAACCAGTGCATCTACTTCGGCGTCTTTCAAAGCAACGTTATAAATCCGCACCTCGTCGAGCAGGCCTGTCAGGTAGCTTGCCCAGTCTTGCGCAGTGGCTCCCGAGGTAAGGCTCGGTTTGGTCTGAAATTGCACGGTACCAAAAACCATTTTGCCCGGTTTCGCCCATTTCAGGTCGCCAAAGTTCGCCACAGTGCTCGTAGCCGTTTTAGAGCCGTTCACATATATATTGAAAGTTGAAGAAGTGGCATCGTAAGACAATGCGATATGCGTCCAGGAGTTGTAAAGGTTAACAATGCCTTCCTTTGCAATCCAGGTATCCTTTTTGTCATTCTGGATGTGCGCCTTGAAAATCCCGTCGGTTTCAGTGCCCCCGTTTTCAAAGAAAGTCTCGATATTTCCCCAGAAACCGTCTGTTTGCGACAATCCCACCAGGCCGATGATACCACCGGCAGATTTGGTCGACGGGCTGTTTACCCAATAGGTCATGGTGAAACTTTTCAGTCCGAGAATACTCGCCGTCGGGTCGAAAAGGACGTAGCCGTTTTTGGCACCTTTCATCGCCTGACCTTTCAGCCCATTGGCGAACGTGGTACCGGTATTGGTGCCGGCCGTGTTGGAAACCACATCGGAATAGTTGCCGTCAAAAGGGAAATGCGCTACCAGATTGGCCTTTGCGATTTCGTCAGAGCTGGTAAAGCCCCCGATCGTTACGCTGGGTGCGTAACTTTCGGGATCGAACTTTTCGTAGCAAGAGGTCACTCCGAGCACCGTCATTGCACACAATGCCACGGTCAGTTTATTCTTAAAAGTTTTCATCGATAGATCGTGGTTTTGGATTAATAACCTGGGTTTTGGGTCAGCACGCCTGCGCTAAGGTCGATTTCGTTCTGAGGGATCGGCCATACTTCGTTTTTGCCGGCTTTCCAGCCTTTGGGCCCGAAAACCTCCGTGCCCCGTCCCTGACGGATCACGTCGAAATAGCGGTCGAATTCCATCGCAAGTTCCGAGCGGCGCTCGTTCCAGATCGCGGTACGCAATGCAGCCTTGTCGGTCGTCGTCACTTTGGGAAGGATGGTTTTGCTGGCACCTCTCGCACGGGCACGCACCAGTTCCAGCGAAGCAAGTGCCTGAGTGGTATTACCGATTTCGTTGGCGGCTTCCGCATTCATCAACAGCACCTCAGCATACCGGATCACCCGAACATTTTGCTGCGAACCTTCACTGAAACCGGTCACGTACAGCTTGAACGGCACATACGATTTTTGGTTGTACATCGGGTTATCACCGGTTGCGGGGATAGCATCCCCTGCCGGCGTCGTTTCGCCGCGAAAGATAATGGTCGCATCCCGGCGCGGGTCGCCCGCTTCAAACGACTTCGAAAGTGCTTCGGTAGGAACATTGAAACCCCAGCCGCCGCCTGTTACGCCACGCACGCCTTGAACCTGTGAGTACTGCGAGTTGGATGCTTCTTTATTAGAAGGGATCAGCTCATTCTGAATCTCGAAAATCGATTCGGTCGAGTTTTCGTTGGCCACGCGGAACAATGCTTCGTAGTCGGCGAAGAGCGAGTACTGGCCCGAGTTGATTACCTGGGTCGTCAGATCGAAAACCTGCTGCCATTTACCCTGATACATCGAAACTTTGGCGTGCAACGACTGTGCGGCACCTTTGGTCACGCGACCGAGATCAGCGGCGCCATAGTTTTGCGGTAGTACCGCCGCTGCTTCGCTCAGGTCTTTTTCAATGGCTGCGTACACATCCGCTTTGGGTGTGCGGGGCAGGTTGTATTCCGAAGCGTCTTTGGGAAGGCTCAATCGCAAAGGCACATCACCAAATGCTCTCACCAGTCTGAAATATGAGTAGGCGCGTACAAATTTGGCTTCCGCGAGATATCTCGCTTTCAGGTTCTCGTCCATGCTGATCGCCGGGATATTGGTGATTACCTGGTTAGCGTAGTTGATGTTCTGATACTGGCCTTCCCAGAAACCTCCGAGCTGGCCATCTGTGGAACCTACTGTAAAAGTGTCATACAGGTTGAAGAAGGTCGCATCCGAAGGCGTGCTGCCTTTTTCGGCATCGTCGGAACCCATGCTTTCGACCGCGATAGCCGCGAAAGCAGTGTTGTTCCAGCTCCGTAAATTGGCATACATCGCATTCACGGCCTTGGTAGCATCGGCTTCATTTACCCAGAAAACGGCGCCGGCCTGTTTTCCCTGCGGATCAACATCGAGGAAGCTGTCGCTGCAAGAGGAAGGAACGATCAGGAGCGCTGCAAGCCCGAGATATAGCCCTTTCTGCTTCAAATTGGTTTTAAAATTTATATTTTTCATATCGCTTGTGATCTTAGAAAGTGACGTTAATACCAAAGTTGTAGGTCGCTGAAAGCGGGTACACGTTGGCGTCTATACCGGCTTGGGTCGGTTTGTTTTCGTTAGCTCTTACCTCTGGCGACAAGCCTTTGTATTTAAAGAAGTTCAGAGGGTTCTGCGCATTAGCATACAGACGCAGTTTGCGGATTTTCAGCCTTTCGTTGAATGCCTGCGGGAATGTGTAACCGATTTGCGCATTTCTAACCCGGAAATAACTGCCGCTCTGTACGAAGAATGTGTTAGGCAGGTAGTTCTGACCTCCACCGATGTTAGCAGAAGGGTATGTGTTCGAAGTACCTTCGCCGTGCCATCTGTTATCATAGAAATCCTTCGTGAAGTTTTCGTTACCATAACGCCAGCCCATGTTGGCATTGTAGATATCTACTTTGGCAACGCCCTGGAAATCGAGCATAAGGTCGATGTTCTTGTAATTCCAGCTGGTGTTGATACCGTAGGTGAATTTCGGGTTAGGGTTGCCGATTACCTGGCGGTCGAGCCCGGAGATCGTTCCGTCGGGTACACCGTTGGTTCCGCTGATATCACGGTATCTGAAATCACCGGGTTTTGCACCTGGCTGTGCCGAGTTTTTGATTTCTTCCTCATTTTGGAAAATACCGTCTACTACATAGCCGTAGAAAGAACCGATCGGGTCGCCTACACGGGTACGTGTGGCGAGCGCGCCGCTGGTAAGACCTACACCACCATCATAAATCGGGTTGGCACCGGATGATACCGCCAGGACTTTGTTGTTGTTCACCGCGCCATTGAAACCAATGCTGTAAGAAAGATCTTTCCCGATTTCATCACGCCAGTTCAAGGCAAATTCAAAACCTTTGTTTTGGAAATCGGCCTGGTTACCCACGATGCGGCCGGAGCTTGTACCAATGGAAGTCAACACCGGAATGTCGAAGATCGCGCGCTCGGTTTTCTTGATATAGTAATCCAATTCAACGGTCAATCTCGATTTGAGGAACGAAGCCTCAATACCCGCATCGGTACCTACACCACGCTCCCAGTAAGTGGTAGGAGGGATAATGGAGTTGATACTCGCGCCGGTATTCAGCTGGCCTCCGAAGATCGCCGCCAGGCCACCGCCGGTTGCCACTGTGAGCGTCGACAAGTTGGAAGGAACGGATGCATTACCGATTTTACCCCAGCTACCGCGGATTTTCAGGTTATCGAAAATCGTCTGGTCTTTCATGAAATTTTCGTTGCTGATTACCCAGCCTGCACCCACCGAAGGGAAATACCCCCAGGCATTACCACCCTGGAAGAATTTGGAAGAACCATCCGCACGAAGGGAAGCATTCAGCATGTAGCGCTCGCCGAAAGAGTAGTTCACGCGACCGAAGTAAGAAGCATACGTTCCGAGGTCGCCTTCGTCTTTCACGTTGCGGCCATCTGCGCTACCCAATGCCAGGTATAGGTCACCTTCGCTTGAATAAGGTACATTCAATGCATTGGCAGTCAGTTTGTACGACTGGTCGCGCTGAGCGGATTGACCGAGGAGGGCTGTAATGCTGTGCTGGCCGAAATCTTTGGTGTAGGTCAAAGTGTTTTCAAAGATCCAGTAGCGTGTTTGCGGACGTACGAATTCGAGGAAGCTGGTCGTGTTGCGTTGTTTGAAAGTAGCAACATATTGCGGCACGTAAGTACGGGTTTCGTCCTGTCCGTAACGTCCACCGAGGCTGGTGCGGAAGGTCAGACCTTTCAGGATAGAAAGCTCTGCATATGCATTACCGGTGAGAAGCGTCTTTTTGGTATTCTGGTTGTAGAAATCAATCGTAACCTGCGGGTTGAAGTTATTACCATCACCCAGGTTGTAATCGGTGGGATCTCCATAGGTACCGTCGGCATAATAAACCGGTACAACAGGGCCTGCTGCGTAGAGCTGACGGAAAATACCGCCCGCTTCATCTCTCGATTTGCTGAAAGAACCGGTTGCGGAATAACCCACTTTCAGGTTTTTCAGAACCTGGAAATCGTTTTGCAAACGGGCTGTGTAGCGTTTGAAATTGTTCTTTTCAACGATACCATCCTGATCCAGGTAACCTAATGAGAAGTTGTAGGTAGACTTTTCACCACCGCCGCTGATCGAAAGCTGGTGGTTGGTCACAAATGCATTGCGCAGGATCTGGTGGTACCAGTCGGTGCCTTCGCCGAATTGCGAAGGATCGAGGATATCTGATTTTCCATTGATGCGGCTCAATTCGTTGATCATCGTGGCATATTCGTTTGCATTGGCCATTTTGATCTGGTTGGTCACTTTCTGGTAACCTACGAAGCCATTATAATCGATAATAGGTGCTCCTGATTTTCCTTTTTTAGTGGTGATCAAAACCACCCCGTTCGCTGCGCGCACACCGTATATTGACTGGCTGGATGCGTCTTTCAGGATGTTCATGCTTTCGATATCTCCCGAGTTGAGGAAGCTGATATCGTCGAACCAAACCCCGTCGACTACGTACAATGGGTTGGCGCTACCGTAGGCTGTCCCGACACCGCGGATACGGATTTGCGGCGCCTCACCTGGTTTACCTGAGTTGTTAATCTGCACCCCGGCGACCTTACCTTGCAAACCGCTGACGGCGTTCATCGAAGGCTGCTTGGATATCTCCGCACCTTTGATCTGCGCGACAGAACCGGTAACGTCGAGTTTTTTCTGCGAACCGTAACCCATGATCACCACCTCATTCAGCGCCTTGGCGTCTTCCTGCAAGGCAACATTCAGTGTTGTCTGGTTGCCCACTGCGATTTCCTGGGTAGTCATCCCGATCATCGAGAAGACGAGGATGGATTGTGGAGACGGAACTTTTATAGCGTAGTTACCATCGGCATCGGTAGGAACACCGGTAGTAGTGCCTTTGATGAGCACGCTGGCGCCCGGCAGCGCCGAATTGTCGGCACTCGAAGTGACTTTCCCAGTCACATTTATTTCCTGCGCATAGGAGAAACTTCCCAGTGCCAGGAAAACGAGCATGTACAGTAATCGTACAATAGTTTTCATCAGTTTCAAATTGGTGATTGAATTATTATAAGAATTTATTGACTTCAAAATTAAGTTCCAAGCGGGAGAGGAATCAAAAAAAGCACTACATCACCACTACATCAATGAGAATAATGCAAGGTTTACTAGCACAATAAGGGGTAGGGTAGCGGATTAGTACAATCGTGTCAAATGTCCATCATAAATTGGGCCAGGTTGGCATCGTTGTCCAATCCGAGCTTTTTGCGAAGGCGGTAGCGCTTGATTTCCACACCGCGGACGGAAATCCCCAGCACGGGGGCCATTTCTTTGGTGGAAAGATTCATGCGAAGACATGCTGCGAGCCGGAGTTCGGAAGGGGAAATAGTAGGGTATATCTGGCGCAGCCTTTTGAAAAACTGTTCGTGCACCTCATCGAAGTTTTGTTCAAACAAAACCCAGTCGTCTTTGCCGGCGACATTCCGCTCGATGCTGTGCAGGAGTTTCTGGTAATGGATATTGGGGAGTTGTTGCCCCATCTCAGCTTTGACCTGTTTCAGCTCATCGCGGATTTCTTCCAGGATCTCGTTTTTCTTCACCACGTTGATCGCCACATTGCTCAACTGCTGACTCTTGCTCTGGATTTCACTTTGCAGTTTCTCATTCTGGATCTGCATAATTCTCCTTTCGCTGGAAAGGCGTTGCTGACGCAGCTTTTCTTCCTGCTCCTCGATGAGCTTCCTGCGGTGGCGGGCAAGCCGTTTCTCCTGATAGAGAATCAATGCAGCCAAAGCCAGTGCGACCAGCACCGCGAAAAGGATCTTGGCAAACAATGTCTCGCGCCAGTAGGGCTTCACGCTGAAATGGTAGGTGCCGATGGTGTCGTTGAGGCTGCTCCTTATTTCAAAAATGTAATCCGTCGATTCCAGGTTCGTGAATTCGACGAAGCTCTGGTCTGTCCACTCCGACCATTGATCGGTCAGGCCTTTGAGGCGGTATTTGTATTGCACGTTCTGGCCATACACCGGTAAAGCAAATGCAATGCGCAGCGAGCGTACCTCGGCCGGAAGCGACGGACTACCCGAAATCACGAAGGTCTCATTCAGGTTCCGCAGATTGGCTACTTTGCGGACTACCGGCGGCCCCGCGGCTTCATTTTGCTCATCGGGCGATTTGCGGTTGTACAATGCGTAACCGTTGTCGAGGCAAAAGAAATAGTATTCTTCCGATAACGGCACCACGGTTTCGCTGTTGCGCACAAGCGTTAGGGGGAGGTTGCGGGCCTCTTTTCCCCGCTGATAGAACGCAACGCGGTTCATGAAAACTTTGAACCAGTCACCATGAAGGCCCGTCCGCACCTTGTAATTTTCGTCTTCCCTGGAAAAATCCGCACTTGGGACCAGCTTGCCGGACGGATCAGGCTGGAAAAAAGCATTACCCGAGCGCACACGCACCTGCCCGTTCAGCCACTGCACCACTTCAATGGAAAACTCGCTGGGCAATTCCTGCGGAGCCTTGAACTCCTTCCATGACAGGGCCGAATCCAATGAGGGCGTCAGTTTAGCCTGAAACAGTCCTTTATAGGCATGCCCGAGCCAGAATGTGCCCGAATTGTCGTGCGCGATTTGCCGGATGGGGATCGGCGGTAGCTTTTTGACGGGATAGGCGTATGTCCAGATACCCTTCGCGTCTTTTTTGTACACGTGCAGGCCCACATAGGCGCCTTGCAGGAGTAATGTATCGTTCCCATTTCGCATTGGCACGAACACCCAGCCGCCGTTGATGCCGGAAATTTTTGTTACGCCGTTTTCCGAAATGCGGTAAGTAGCGTCGTTGTGGCCGCAAAGCAGCTGGTCGTCAACCACCGTGAGTGCCCAGGTTTGTCCTTCAAGCCCCCATACCGGCCGGAACGGTTCCGGGGAAAGCCATTTTTTGACAAATACGCCCTTATTGGATCCTACATAAAGGTTCCCGTGCCAAATAGCGGCAGCGTAGGTGGAACCAAGCGGATTATCGCTCGTCTGGTAGGCTATAATGGGCGACGACATTTTCACCATATCGATTCCCTGATCGAGCCCGATCCAGAGCTGCTGCTGCGCATCTTCTTCCAAAGCCAGTACCGTATTGTTCTGCAAGCCGGTCTCCTTGTTGAATTTGTATCTCAATGCGCCGTTCTTGGAAATGACATACACGCCATTTTGTATTGTCCCGAAAACGACGCTGCTATCGCGTGCCATTACGATGGCGCGGTTGATGATATTCCTTTTCAATTCGCTGGCAATGGCGATGTTCCAGGGAGTGAGCACTCCGTTTTGCCAGATATACAGCCCATGTTTGGTTGTCGTGATCAGAATGCCGCCATTTGAAGAAGGCAGAATGGAAGAAACGGTAGCAGGCGAAAGGATTTCAGTGCCGGGCAATGGTTCGAAACGCTCTCCTTTTAACTCATAAATACCACGGCCGATCGTCGGTACCAGTACCCGGTTTTGCACAAACCGCATGAACATAATGTTGCCTGATCCTTTGATTTCTTTCAGATTTTTGCCGTCGTACCGGTAAATGTTCGAGAAGGACTGGAAATAGATGTATTTCGGTGTTTTAAGAATATGCCAAATCTCCTCGGTACGCAGGCTCGCGAATCCCGCTTTTTTACTCAGCGAATAATACTTCAGCTGGCCGTCCGCTTCTTTTTTCCAATATCCGAACTCCGAAAAGCCGCCTACGTAAATACGCTGCTCAGGACGGGTCGTGCGGTTCAGCACTTTTCCTCCGACCGGTTCGGTTGATTGTTCGTCGTAAAGTACCGTCCGGACGATCTGGCCGTCGGGCAGGGGATATAGCTTCCATGACGCTCCATCGTGTTCCAGCAGGCCATCAGAATTGGCGGAATAGATCAGCCCGTCGGCACTTTGGCAAATGTCCCAGTTCTGGTTATGAGCCTTGTAAAGTGCGGCCGGATAGTTGATCAGCGGGGGTGTTTCCTGGGCCAGAGCGGGGAGGAAGATTGTCACCCAAAAGAGTATGGCAGTAGCGCAACCCGCCTTATATTTGAAGGCCCGGCCTGGGAAATGACTTTTTGCAAGTCGTTTTGCTACCGTGTTCAATATTATTTTCAATTAACTATTAATGTCGTTTTTAGCACTTTCAGGAGGGTTTTTAACGAGGTTAGTGTGTATGTAACTCAATAGTACTCTTAATGAAAAGGATCCTTTCCCTCATGCTCCTCGGCACTGCCGCCGCGGCGCAGCCCGCTATGTCCCAGGACAACAACAAGCGAAATGATATTCGTTACAATCTTAACGAATCCGGTTCACATTATGTAAAATTCACCTTCACGAATCAGGTATGGCTGAGGTTGAATGATAACAATCCCGGTACCACCGTTTTGAGCGACCCGAAAACCAACACTTTCGACATCGGCCTCCGTCGCACCCGCATGCAGCTGTTCGGGCAGCTTACCGACAGGATATTCTTCTACACGCAGTTTGGAATGAACAATTTCAACAAGGTGAGCGCTTTTCCTGCCTATAATACTGCCGGGACACCCAGCCAGCGTAAGATCGCCGCGTTTTTCCACGACGCCGTCGGCGAGTATGAAGTGCAGCGGAAAGGCAGCAATTTTATCCGTTTCGGTGGCGGGCTCACGATCGTAAGCGGTTTCTCCCGCTTTTCGCAGCCCAGCATCGGTACTATAATGACCATGGACGTGCCTGTTTTCGCGCAGGCTACGGTTGATCAAACCGACCAGTTTTCCAGAAAACTGACCGTTTACAGCCGCGGACAGATCGGTAAGCTCAACTACCGCGTCGGCGTGGCCGATCCTTTTCCGGTTGAAACCAGCGGCTCCACACCGGTTGCGCTGAATCAGAACGCCGTTTTCGCCCAGCGCAAAAACAGTAAACAATTCCAGGGACTATTCATTTACAATATCTTCGATACGGAAGACAATACGACGCCCGGCTACATGACGGGCACTTACCTCGGTAAACGCAAAGTGCTGAATGTGGAAGCCGGCATTACTTCCCAGAAAAATGCGACCTGGCGCAAAGAAGCGGTGGACACACTTTATAGTAACATGACACTCTGGTCGGTAGCGGCTTACCTGGATATGCCTTTGAATGTAGAGAAAGGAACCGCGTTGTCGGCCTATCTGGGCTATTTCGGAACGGATTATGGCAAGGGATATCTCCGCTACAACGGTATTATGAACCCAGCTACCGGTACCACACAGCCCATCGCGGGCGTGGGCGGCACGCACGGGAACGCGTACCCGATGTTCGGGACGGGCAATGTGATCTACGCGCAGGCAGGTTATAAATTAAAAGACGGCTTACTGGGGAGCCAGGGCACGCTAATGCCCTATGCCTCACTGCAACGCGGCGATTATGACCGGTTGCAGGATGCGGCGAATATCTACAATGTCGGCGTTAACTGGCTGATCAAAGGGCATAACGGCAAACTGTCGCTCAATTATGAGAACCGGCCGGTTTACAAAAATGCTTCGGTTGCGAGTGAGTTGGAAAAGAATGGCCGGAAAGGCAGCTGGACGCTGCAATATCAGATTTCGATTTAAATGCAAACATCCCGGGTCGGTTTCGGCCCGGGATGTTTGCATTTAAATTGACTTAAAAATTGAAATTAATCCTCGCAAATAAGTACCGCCCATTGAAACCCATTTGCTGTACACGGCGGGAGTATACGAAGCGGCCTGAGCTTACATTACCTGAATGGGTGTGTTTGTCCTGATAAACATCCAGTACATTGTTTGCGCCGATGGTGAGGCCGATGCCTTTCACCACGTCATAGCTCAATGCGATATCGGTCACCATTTTGGCGCCGAAGGTCTGGTCGAGCGTTTCTTTTTGTCCGGTTAACGCGTTTACAGGCCATGCATCCGGCTTGTTGGGATCGATGGTCGGGTCCCAATAAGTTACCTCTCCGAACCGCACGCCACGTAGCATTGCGCCAAACTTCCCAACCTTATAGTTGATCGTCAGGCTTTGCTTGTTCCGTGGACTTGCGATCTCAAACCTGCTCAAATCCTCCCGGTTGAAATAGGTGTTAACCTGGTTGGTCTGCACCAGGATGTCCGAAGCATGGATAATGGGCTTGCCATCGGCCCCTTTCTTCACTTTGTTTTGGATAAATGTCCCTGCCAGCACCGCCCGCAATGATTGGTTGCGGCCAAACTTGGTATTGTACGAAAGCACGCCCTCGATCCCGCGCGAACGTGTGTCGACCGCATTGGAAAAGAAATTGGCTGTTGTAGCATTCGCCGCGGCGAGCTGCGCTTTCAGGTTGGCATTACCACCATCATTGAAATTGTTGGTCAGCACAATGCGGTCGTCGATGTCGATTTGGTAAGCATCCACCGTGAGTTCAAATGCATTGCTGATTTGAATGGTGGTACCGACGGTGAAGCTTTGCGACGTTTCCTGTTTGAGCTTTGGTATGCCGAGGATTTCAGCCGGTTTGCTGTCGTTGGTGAATGTGCCGCTTTCCTGTGCTACCTGCTGGCCATTTTGAGTCACGAAAAGGGTATTCGTTTTGGCATAGTAACGTTGCTGCAACGATGGCGCGCGGAAGCCGCTGCTGGCCGAGGCGCGCAATGCAATGCCGTCGGTGATTTTATAGCGCGTGGCGACTTTGTAGTTGAGCGTATTGCCGAAGTCGGAATAGTTTTCAAAACGGAGCGCCGCGCTGAGAACCCACGATTTGGTAATGTCCTGTTCGAGGTCAAGGTAACCCGCCACGCTGTGCCGTGAATGCGATCCGGCATTCTGCGGAAAGAAGCCTGAAAACACCTGTGCGCCTGCGGGCACGCCTGCCGCTACATCATAATTTTTGTAGGAAGCCTCCTCGCCGGCCGTGATCGTGTATTTCTCGCTCCGCTGCTCGGCACCCAGCGCGACGTTGAGACCGTGAAGCACATCGAATTTGCGCCCGAAGTCGAGGTTAACGGTGTTTTGTGAAAACCCGTTACCACCCGCATTGAACTCCCGCTGAAAGTTGGCGATGGAAACGGCCTGGGTGTAATTCACCGAATTGGTAATGCGGTAATCGAAGTCGTTCTTGCCGAAAGTGTTGCTGAGGTCGAACCGCCATTCGCCCAGTTTCCCCCGGATACCCACGGCTGCCGAAATGTCGGTCACATCGCTGTTGATTTCAGGTAAAAAGCCATTGGGATACACCGCGAACACATTCGTACGCACAGCTGCGGGTACGCCATTGGGATACCTGTAAAAACCGGCTGCATTTCCCTTCTTGTTGTTGTACTGGCCAAATGCATACACATCGAGCTGGTCGTTAAGCGGTATGTCTGCGTTGATCACCACGCCGCCGCCTTTCACTTCCGAGTTGCCAATGCGCATATCGAAATCGTTGCGGGTGAGGCCTCTTTGCGCGAGGACCTCGTCATCTACGACCTTACCGTCCACAGCCGGGAACAGTTGGCCGGTGTAGGTGCCTGTGCGGTTGGTCGCGCCGCGCTTCACATATTCGCCCGTGATATTCACGAAGCCTTTCTGGCCCACTTTCAGCCCGTAATTGAGGCCTACCTGCGCGGTACTACCATCCGTAATGTTTACCGAAGCATCCTTATTATTATTGATAATGTAGTTCTTATCGTAGCTCGTCACGTTTTCTCCGTACGACACATTCCCGCTTAGCCCCGTACGGCTTTTCAATATGATGTTGATCACCCCCGCAATAGCATCCGAACCGTATTGTGCCGCGGCGCCGTCGCGCAGGATCTCGATTTTCTCCACAGAGGTAGCCGGTATCGCATTCAAATCGGTTCCTACGGTGCCGCGGTTGACGGTCCCATTGACATTCACCAACGACGACTGATGCCGCCTTTTACCATTCACGAGTACCAGTACCTGGTCGGGCCCCAGGCCGCGGAGCTGCGCGGGATCGATGTGGTCGGTACCGTCGGAAATCGTCTGCCGCGACGACTGGAATGAAGGCGCCACATAAGTCAAAATCTGGTTGATATCCACTTGTCCGACACTATTCGTGATCTGCGATACCGGAATAATATCCACCGGAACGGGAGAGTCGATACGCGAGCGGCCGCCGCTGCGCGAGCCGGTCACTACAATTTCTCCCAGCACTTCGGATGATTCCGCCAATGCGACATTCAGCGGTGAGGACTGCCCTGCCGAAACTGCCGTCGGGACGATCTTAGGTGTGTACCCGATGAAGGAAATCACGATGTTATAATTGCCATCGGCCACATTCAGCGAGAAGTTCCCGTCCGCGTCGGTCACAGTTCCGGTGTTGGTACCTTGTACAAGGATCGACACGCCGGGTAGCGGGGCTCCACTCTTTTCGTCGGTGATTTTCCCCTTTACGGATTGCGCCAGGGCGTGCAATGAAGCGGAAATGAGAAGCAGAAGTAATAGCGTTTTTTTCATAGACTGTGTGTTTAAATGATGAAATGTTTGTTGATTAATGGTATTAAATTGCCAAATTATTATACTATTTAAGCATAAGTTAAAATAAGTAGGCACTAAAACCAAATATCAGGGCAAAGAAAAAGCCGGCCCGGAAACCCGGACCGGCCTGTATTTTAGCTATTTAAGTTTTGCTTACAAGTTCAAAGCGGCATTCATTGACCGAACGGCCTCCGCTGACTTTTCAAACGCCGCTTTTTCGGCATCGCTCAGGCGCAGGTTGATGATTTTTTCCCAGCCTCCTCGACCCAATACCACCGGTACTCCCATACAAATGTCCTTCTGGCCGTACTCGCCATTCAGGTAAACGCTGCAAGGCACAACGCGCTTCTGGTTGCGGACAATGCTTTCCACGAGCATCATTGTGGCGGCGCCTGGCGCGTACCATGCCGAAGTACCGATCAGTTTCGTGAGCGTGGCTCCGCCTACCATTGTGTCGGCCGCTACTTTTTCGAGCTGGTCGGCCGAGAGGAAGCGGCTTACCGGGATCCCGTTGTAGGTCGCCAGGCGAGTCAATGGGATCATGGTTGTATCACCGTGCCCGCCGATTACCATTCCGTGAATGTCCAGCGGCGAAACGTCCATGGCCAATGCGAGATAGGTTTTGAAACGTGCACTATCCAATGCGCCGCCCATACCGATCAGCCGTTTTTTGGGAATACCCGATTCTTTCAAAGCCAGGTAAGTCATGGTATCCATCGGATTGGAAACCACGATCACGATCGCTTTCGGCGAATATTTCAGAAGGTTTTCTGTAACTCCCTTTACGATTCCTGCATTGATGCCGATCAGCTCTTCGCGGGTCATACCCGGCTTACGAGGCAGCCCCGAAGTGATCACCACCACATCCGAGCCTTTGGTTTTCTCGTAATCATTGGTCGAGCCGATGGGCTTGGTGTTGAATCCCAGCAAAGCGGCTGTCTGGTACATATCCAGTGACTTACCTTCGCTGACACCCTCTTTGATATCCAGCAACACCACTTCTTCTGCCAGCTCACGACGAATGATATTATCGGCAGTGGTTGCGCCTACCGCACCCGCACCTACAACAGTAATCTTCATAGGGAAATATGGTTAATTGTATAGAAATTGATGCTTTTTATATTTTTTCCTAAAAGTATGATACATAATTTGTTTAAACCAAGCGGAAATTGATTTTTTGCCGCAAAACCTCCGGTGACCATCCGGAACGCAATTTTTTCCGTAAGTTGATAGTTATAATGGCTTTATAAACCACTTTTCCCTGCTTTGTACAATGAATGACGAGTCAATGATTTCGCGGATTTTACAGTCGATATTTTTTAGGAATGCCAAAGGGAAAGCAGGACGTTACGCCAGAAATTCTACCCGCTTGTTCGAGCTTGCCAAAGAGGTGCTCGGGAAGCTCCAGACGGTGGGCTTCAAAGGAAACCTCTCCGAGTTTCAGTCGAGTGTTCAGCTGCTGCTCCGCATGGTGAAGGCGTATGCCTCCGGCGAATATAAAGCGCTTCCATGGAAAAGTCTGGTGTCGATAGTCGCTGTGCTCATTTATTTCGTATCTCCCATAGACCTTATTCCTGACTTCCTGCCGGTTATCGGTATCACCGACGACGTCGCGCTCGTGCTATGGCTCATCAAGACGCTGGGTAACGATATTCAGAAATTTGCCGATTGGGAGAAGGCCGCCAAGACAATTAATATCGGATAAAAGTCGCGGCAGGTCTGGTTGTTATTAAAAAGAATAGTTATTTTTGTAAACATTAATAAAAGAAACAGATATGGAATCAATAACCGTTTTAGGAATTATGGGGTTGGGCGGACAGGAGATCTTCCTGGTTGCTCTGTTCGTGTTGCTTTTCTTCGGAGCAAAGAAAATCCCAGAACTTATGCGCGGTTTGGGGCAGGGTATCAATGAGTTCAAGAACGCTACTAAAGACGTTAAGGAAAATATTGAAAAAAGCATGGAAGACCCCAAATAACGCTTCCATCTTATCGAAGGTTTGATCCAGAGCCATTAAGCTACCACTTAACGGCTCTGATTCTTTATTTACAACCCCACAAAAAAATTGCCTTGAAAGAGTATCTGACGCTGGCCGAAATTCAGAGAGATCTACGTGAAGAAGGTTTGACGTGCGTCAAGTTGGTTGACCACTATTTGGAAAAAATAGAGGCTAACAAGCATCTCAACGCTTTCGTTGAAGTTTATACAGAGGAAGCAAAAAAGGCCGCCCTGGCCGTGGATGCCAAGATCGCCAATGGTACTGCCGGAAAGCTGGCAGGGATGGTGATCGGTCTTAAAGATGTGCTTTCACTCACTGGCCACGGCTTGCAGGCCGGAAGCCAGATCCTGCAAAATTATACAGCACCCTATACCGCAACCGCCGTGCAGCGGCTCATCGATGAGGACGCGATCATCATCGGGCGGCAAAACTGCGACGAGTTTGCGATGGGTTCTTCGAATGAAAACTCTTCGTTCGGACCGGTGCTGAATGCTGTTAACAATGCCAAAGTTCCGGGCGGGTCGTCGGGAGGATCGGCAGTAGCTGTTCAGGCCGGGCTTTGCCATGCTTCGCTGGGAAGCGATACGGGCGGTTCGGTGCGCCAGCCGGCTGCATTCTGCGGGGTGATCGGCGTGAAACCTTCCTACGGGCGCGTTTCGCGTTACGGACTCATTGCCTATGCTTCGTCGTTCGACTGCATTGGTCCCATTACCAAAAGCGTTGCGGACTCCGCATTGCTTCTCGAAGTAATGTCCGGTGCCGATGATTTCGACAGCACGGTTTCGGAACGTCCGGTTCCCGCTTACACGGCCAACCTGGAATGGAACGGCAAAGCCAAAATCGGGTATATCCGGAGCGCGGTGGAGAATGAAGCGATTGCTCCCGAGATTCGCCGGCAGACATCCGAAGTGCTCAACCGCCTGCGCGCGGAAGGGCATGAAGTGACCGGGATCGATATGCCTTTGCTGGATTCGCTTTTGCCTACTTATTATATTCTGACCACCGCCGAGGCGAGTTCGAACCTGTCGCGTTTCGATGGCGTGCGGTACGGTTACCGCAGCCCCGAATCCGTGGATTTGGAAAGCATGTACAAAAAGACTCGTACAGAAGGTTTTGGCGATGAGGTAAGGAGAAGAATACTATTGGGTACTTTCGTATTAAGTGCAAATTATTATGATGCATACTATACCAAGGCGCAACGCGTTAGAAGATTGGTGCGGGAGGAAACGAGCCGGTTTTTTGAGCAGTTCGATTTCCTGATTTCCCCGGTAACACCTACCACAGCTTTTACGATTGGTGAAAAGACGGAAGATCCGTTACAAATGTATCTGGCCGATATTTTCACCGTGCAGGCGAATGTCGTGGGCAACCCTGCGGTATCCATTCCAAACGGGCTGGACGACCAGGGAATGCCTATCGGGATTCAAATCATGGCCCCTTACTTCGGAGAGGAGAAAATGTTGGCATTTGCCAACTACCTTACTGAGTTGAATAAGGAAGAGGCCGTAGCATAGAATCAGGCATTTGAATGTGAACGCTGTACTGATAACCAGTGTTTTAAAGAAAATTATCATGCCAGAATAACCGGCGACCATGTTACGTTATTCTGAATGAAGATATTGTGTGAGTATTAAAATGTATTAGAGATTATTCTGATTCATCTGGCCAATTCAAACTGAGAAGGACCCTTCTATCTGTGAATCGATCATCAACAGGTATAAGCCATTGAAAACCGTGAATTGATTAACCTTCAAAAAACATTTATTAATGAGGATTTCGAAAAGAGTATTGTGGCTCGGAGCCATGTGTGCAGGGTTTTGGAATGCGCCTGTGATGGCGATGGTTCCACAGGTGAGTTTGACGTCCGGGCAGGATACAGTTGAGACTATTGCTCAGGAAGAAGATGATTTGATGCCGTCACTCCCGGAGGTCGAGGAAATCGGAGCCAATCCGGCAGTACCGCAAGAGCTTTTGAAAGAACGGTTTGCAAAGCTTGAAAAGTCAATTCCGCTTACTTACCACAAATCTTCGCACGAATTCGTAGAGTACTTTATCTACAAAAAGGCAAAATTTACGCAGACGATGATGGAGCGCATGCCGCTCTATTTTCCTCTTTTCGAAAAGGCACTTGCCAAACACGGGCTGCCTACCGAGTTGAAATACCTTTCGATGATCGAGTCGGGGCTGAACCCGACGGTTATTTCCCACGCACGGGCAGGAGGCCTCTGGCAGTTCATGCCGGCCACCGGGCGGGAATTCGGTCTTTACCAGGATAAATACATTGATGAACGCTTCGAGCCGGCAAAGGCAACCGAAGCAGCTTGTCTTTATCTCAAACAGCTTTACAATATCTTCGGCGACTGGGAACTTGCGCTGGCTTCGTATAATACAGGACCGGGCAACGTGAAACGCGCCATGCGCCGCTCGCGCGGGACTACCTTCTGGACGATCTACAATGTCCTTCCCCGCGAAACGCGGTCCTACGTGCCGCAGTATGTAGCGATGAACTACATGATGAACTACGGGTACGATCACGGCATTTTTCCTGAAAATACGGAGTTTCAGATACCCAACGATACCATCCATATCAACGGCTACATCGATCTTGCAACGTTTTGTGACAATGCCAGCATCGATTTTGAAGTACTCAAAAAGCTGAATCCGCAAATCACCAAGACGATCCTTCCGGATCAGACGCGTGACTTCGTTTTGAAGGTGCCCAGCGTGCGCTTCACTTACCTGACGAGCAACCGGGCGGCGATTATGGATTCCTGCACCCGGAAATACCTTCGCTCCGGTGTGATGGTGGCGAAAGCCGACAGCACCAAAACAGATTCACTGGGCGGCAACGGATCGTTCCCTTACGTACTCGCATCGAACGTACAGAATGTATCGGATGATGAAAATTATGACGAAGACGGCGAGGAAGAAACGATCCAGCGGAGCCGTACCAAACGCGTATCGTACACCGTCCGCCGAGGCGATAATGTAGCCGGCATCGCGCGGAAATATGGAGTATCGGTAGCGGCGGTCCGCAAATGGAACCACATCCGCCGCAACAATATCCGCAAAGGGCAGCGCCTCGTGATCTACAAAGAGGTAAAAGAAGCTGTGCCGGCAACCCGTATCGCAGCCAAAGCAAGGCCACAGCAGGATGAAGAGCAAGTGGCGAAGCAGCAGCGTCATACCCGGAAACGTTATCATACCGTACAAAAAGGAGATACATTATGGATTATTTCGCAGCGATACGGTCTGGAAATCGGTCAGTTGAAAAAGCGGAACAAGATCAGGGGCAACTCGATCAAGCCTGGTCAAAAACTGATCATTTCTACCTAGAAATTAACGCTTCAACATACACATACTATTTTTATGATTGCCTACGTTAACGGGATTGTAACTTATAAAGACCCAGCGTACGCTATCATCGATGTCAACGGAGTAGGTTACGAGGTCAGGATCTCATTACAGACCTACACTTCGCTCCCCGACATTGGTGCCCGGTGCAAGCTGGTAACGTTTCTCAATATACGGGAAGATGCCCACGTCCTTTACGGTTTTTGGGGGAATGATGAGAAGAAACTGTTCCTGGATCTGACAAGTATTTCAGGAATCGGGCCGTCGACAGCGCTCGTGATGCTTTCTTCGCTTTCATCCTCGGAAATCCGGCAGGGGATCATTGATGAAGACCTGCGCCTGATACAGTCTATCAAAGGCATAGGGTCCAAGACTGCTCAACGCGTAATCCTCGAACTAAGAGACAAAATTCGAAAGGAAGAACTCGTTTCAACAGGTACCAAATCTGCTGAAACGTCGTCAAGCACTCTGCGGAGTGAAGCGTTGGCTGCGCTCGTTACTTTGGGTATTCCCAAACCGACGGCGGAGAAAAGTCTGGATGCCATCATCAAGCGTGAGGGGCAATCCATTAGCGTTGAAAATCTGATCAAACTAGCGTTACGTTAACCGGAACTGCAATGATATTTGGTGAAAAATTTTACAACCGTAAAATCGTGTTGATGGATTTGTTTGTAAATACAACCTTCTCTAAATAAGTATATTACCTTGTCATCAACGATCTACTCATTTCTTTTTAAGGTATTAAGCATTTCGGCCGGAGCGGCGTTACTCGTAAACGTTTCGGGCGGCAAGGATGAACCATATTCGGAGCAGGCACAGGAATGGGCCATACTTGCGGACACGCTTAAAGAAGATACCACCAAGAAAAACATCGACAGATCGGGCTCTCAGCTCATCATGCGATGGAAGGATTATTATTCCAACCGCCTCACAGAACCGCGGCCGCGTTCGCCATTCTATCTTCGGGAGCCTAGCAATATCTCCACCAACATTACGCTCGACAGTGCAGGGAAAGTTGCAGTGACCGAGAAAATTCAGACTCCGGGTGCCTCCACACCGGGTGCCGCCGCACCGGGTGGACCCGCGCCAGGCATTGCCATGCCGGGTGGTACATTGAATTACCGCTATCCCGAGCGGATGGATCTCGAAACGTATGACAAGATCCAGGAAGACCGCGCATTCAAAAGTCTCCTGCGCGAGTACGCGGGCAGGCAGGACGGCAACAGCGCTATGGGTGCGCGCGGGCTGCTACCCAAGCTCGACCTGCCTCCGGGGTTGACCAAGCTGCTCGGGGATGATTTCGTGAATTTCAAACCTACCGGTTTTGTATCGCTGGACCTCGGGCTTATGCACCAGTTCCTCGATAACCCCGCTATCCCGATCCGCCAGCGGAAGAATACCCAGTTCATTTTCAATGAGCAGATCAATATCAACTTTGACGCCAAGCTCGGCGACCAGCTCGGGTTTCAGACCAACTTCGATACCAAGGCCAACTTCAATTTCGAGAATGCGATCAAGTTGAACTATAAAAACCCGGAGGAGAGCTTTATCCGGAAAATAGAGGCGGGTAATATCAACTGGGCCATCAATAGCCAGCTGATCCCGGGTGTCCAGAATTTGTTTGGTTTGAAAACGGAATTCCAGTTCGGACGCCTGAACGCCACTTTTGTTGCTTCACAACAGAAATCCAGCAAAGAGCGGATCACACTCCGCGGCGGTGCGCAAAGCCGTGATTTTGAATTACGGGCCGATACTTACGACGAGAACCGCAACTTCTTCCTTTCCCAGTATTTCCGGAACATTTATGAAAGTTCGCTGCAAAACACACCGACGATTACTTCCGGGGTGACTGTGACGCGTCTGGAAGTATATGTGACTAACCGGACAACCACTACCGAGTCGCTGCGCAATATTGTGGGTTTTGCCGATTTGGGGGAGCCTGCACCTTACCGTGCCGGAAATCCTAACTTGCAGCCGGTGCGTTCCACGTCGCCGGCGAGCAACGACGCTAACGGCCTTTACAAGAAACTATCGGACAACACAGCTTTTCGCCAGGTAGACAATACCAATACCGCCATTGCGGGCCTCGGCCTTGAAAAAACCATCGATTATGAATTGCTGCGCGGTGCGAAACGGTTGATCCTCGATCGTGACTATACATTCCACCCGCAGCTTGGCTACATCTCGCTTACGAACGCGCTCCGCAACGACGAAGTCCTTGCGGTTTCTTATGAATACACTCTGAATGGCCGTGCTTTCAAGGTAGGGGAACTTACCGAGGATTATCAGGCGAGAAAGGATAATGAAGTAATCGCGCTGAAATTGCTGAAATCATCGACTATCCGGAACAACACCAAGTTGCCGATGTGGGATCTGATGATGAAGAACATTTATTCGCTTGGTACGAGCCAGATCGACAAGCAAGGGTTCCAGTTGAGGGTGATTTACAAAGACGACCAGACCGGTATCGATAACCCGAATTTGCAGGAAAGTAGCATCGCCAATATCCCGCTGATCCGCCTCTCCGGCCTCGACCGCCTGAACCCGGTCAATGACCTGCAACCCGATGGTAACTTCGATTTTGTGGATGGTATCACGATGGATAGCAAGACAGGCCGTATCATTTTCCCCGTACTCGAACCATTTGGTAGCAACCTATCCAAAAAGTTTGGTCCCGGTGAGGACGTGTACCGCAACAAATATGTGTTCAACGAGCTGTACCGCACGACGATGATCGACGCGCAGCAGGTTTCGGAACGCAACAAGTTCTTCATTAAGGGTGCTTACCAATCGAGTGGGGGAGCTGAGGTGCAGCTGCCATTCGGCGTGCTGGAAACTTCCGTAACCGTAACCTCGGGCGGCGTGCCGCTTGCTCCGGGTTCGGATTACATCGTGGAAGCGCAGATCGGCCGTGTACGGATTTTAAATTCCAGTGTGCTTGCCTCGGGACGTGAGATCGTGATCGAGTACGAGCGCCCGGATATGTTCCAGAACCAGATCAGGACTTTGGTAGGAACACGCCTTGATTATGTGGTCAATCGCAACCTGAGTGTCGGTCTGACGGCCATGAAATACAAGGAGCGTACCGCGGGCTTCCTTTCGAGGGTGTCTATCGGGAACGAACCGGTGAACAATACCATGCTCGGGTTTGATGTGAACTTCCGCAAGGATGCACCATTCCTAACGAAATGGCTGGATGCATTGCCGCTGATACAGACGAAGGAAATGTCGTCTATCCAGTTCAAAGGGGAATTTGCCAAATTGCTTCCCGGCGTTTCCAAAGATGTGAACAACCGCTCTCTGGTGGACGACTTCGAGGCCGCACGCACGGTGTATGATCTGTCGCGCCAGCCTCAGAAATGGCGCCTCGCCGCGGTGCCCACCAAATTCAGGGATGGATTTACAGGTAAAGACCTGAACTACGGCTATAAGCGTGCCAAGATTTCGGCCTATAGCGTCGATAACATCTTCGGGGGAGCGCAGGGGCTCGGAGGGGGGTACCAGCCGCCTACCAACTTCGATGATACGGATCGCAAAAACTATTACGAACGACTTTACCTGCCTAACCAGATTTTTCCCAACCGTCCTATTGCGGGGTTGGTAACATATCCGCAGCAGATACTGGATATTGCTTATTATCCAAGCGAGCGCGGAATGTACAACTACAATACCGATCTCAATCCGGACGGCCGCATGAAAAATCCGAGAAACAATTTCGGGGCATTGAGCCGTGCGATTACGTCGGATAACGATTTTGATAACGCCAATATCGAAAGCATCGAATTCTGGATGCTCGATCCGTTCATCAATGATGGCACTGAAAAAAGCCATATCAGGGATGGTTTTTCTAAACAATCGAACACTACCGGTGGAAAGCTGGTATTTAACCTCGGGGATATTTCAGAAGATGTAATCCCTGATGAGCGCTACAACTTTGAAAACGGACTGCCGCTTGTTCCCAAGCAAGTGGGAGTTAACGTAGATTCAACAGCCTGGGGCTATGCTACCAAATCGCAATACCTGATCAATGCATTCAGCAATGAGACTGGCGCCCGTGAGAAGCAGGATGTGGGCTTGGATGGTTTGACCAACGAAGAAGAGCGTGCTTTCTTTAAAACCTTCATCGACCGCCTTCCAGCAAACCTGACGGCCGAAGCACGTGCGAAGATCCTTGCCGACCCCTCCGGTGACGATTTCCAGTTTTTCCTGGGCGCCGACCTCGATGCCGAGGATAAGAAAGTGCTGGAACGTTATAAGAACTACATCGGGATGGAGAACAACTCGCCCGAAAGCCAGGGGAGGTCTGTAGATGTAACGCCGGCGTCGACGAATATTCCCGACGGAGAGGATATGAATGTCGATAACACCATCAACGACAATGAATCCTACTATGAATATGAGATAGACCTGAAACCCGGCCAACTCGCGGTGGGTAATGGTTATATTGTCGATAAAACGGTGAATACCGAGGATGGCCAGAGCTGGTACCTGTTCCGCGTTCCGATCAAGGAGTTTTCGGGAATGGTGGGAAGTATGAACGGTTTCAAGTCGATCCGCTTCATGCGCATGTACCTGACCGACTTCCAACAGCCGGTGGTACTTCGTTTTGCACAATTGCAAATGGTAGGGCAGCAGTATCGTAAATACACCTACAACCTGGATGCTCCGGGCTTGCAGGAAGTTCCGGAGCCTTATGACGCGAAATTTACAGTTGGAACAGTAAGTATTGAGGAAAATGGTCAGGCAAATGGCGCTACGAACAAGTATGTATATAAAATCCCGCCTACCTGGAAACGGGATCAGGACAATACGCAGCGTCCGCCATTGCAGCTGAACGAGCAATCGATGAGCCTTTGTGTGACCGGCCTTCGCGATGGGGATTCACGGGCAGTTTTCAAAAATGTGAACCTCGACTTGCTTTTCCGCAAGCGCTTGCGCATGTATGTACACATGCAGAACGAGCAGGACGAAGACAATATGGTGGGCGCATTTATGCGGATCGGTACCGACCTTACCCAGAACTACTATGAGATCGACCTTTCTGCCCTGAAAGCTACCCGGCCGGGAGAACAACCTGATACGGAAGTATGGCCGGAGAGCAATGAGGTCAACATTGCATTGGCAGACCTGGTAGATGCAAAGGCGCAGCGCAACCGGCAAATCGATAAAAATCTGAGTGTGCCCTTCACCGTTCTGAGCTCCGACAGAAGATACAAACTGACCGTAGTAGGTAACCCGGATCTGAGCGCAGTAAAAGTGATGATGATCGGTGTCCGCAACCCGAAATCGGTGGATGAGCGTGCGAAGACGTTTTGTATCTGGGTGGATGAAATGCACGTCGAAGGTTTCGACGATACCGGCGGTATGGCGGCCATTGCACAGCTGAACGCGAAACTGGCCGACTTTGCGACATTAACCGCGTCCGGCCGGATCGAGACGTTCGGTTTCGGTACCGTGCAACAGCGCATTGGTGAGCGCACGCGGAACTTTACTTCGGAATACGGATTCTCTTCCAATATTGCGTTGGATAAATTGCTGCCTGCCAACTGGGGTTTCCAGATCCCGCTGTTTGTAAGCTACGACCGGCGAAATGTGAAACCGCATTTCGATCCGCTCGACCCGGATACGCCATTGAGTACCTCGCTCGATAACCTCCGAACGGACGAGGAACGCGACGGTTACAGGCGAATGGTAGAGGAAAATGCCGTCAAGCGAGGGTTCAACTTCTCGAACGTCCGGAAGATCAAGACCAAACCGGGCGCGAAAAACCATTTCTTCGATTTTGAAAACTTCGCATTCAGTTATGCATTCAGTGACGATAAACGGAGGAATATCCTGACGCAGGAATACAACCAGCGAGCCTACCGGGCCGGCATCTCGTACATGTATGCAAGCCAGCCGAAAGCTATCGAGCCATTCAAGAAATGGAAGGCAACGGGGCGTTGGGCGGAGTTTATCAAGGAGTTCAATGTGACGTTGCTACCGAATATGGTATCGCTGCGTACCGATGTGGATCGCCGCTTCCTGAAAACCCAGCTGCGCAATGCCGACCTCACGACCGACGGTATCCAGCCGCTATATGAAAAATACTTCTGGTTCAACCGCTATTACGATTTCGGCTGGAACCTGACGCGCAACATGACGTTGACCTACGCCGCCACCGCCAACTCGATCATCGACGAGCCGGAAGGCGACATCAACACCAGCGTTAAGAAGGATTCGCTTTGGAGCAATTTTAAAAAGCTGGGACGTATCAAGAATTTCGACCAGAAAATTGACCTGACGTACCGCCTGCCGCTTGACAAAATTCCGGTGTTGGACTGGATGTCGGCAGACTACAAGCATTCCATTGGCTACAACTACCAGGCCAATGCATTGAACCTGAAAGACACGACGGGGCTGCCGTTCGGAGATATTATCCGTAACAGCCGCGAGCGGGGTGTTACCGGGAAGGTGGATTTTGTATTGCTTTACAACAAACTCCGCTACCTCAAATTCGCGAATACACCGTCCGTTGCGAGAAAGAACTTTGCGCGCAGCCCGGGTGATATCGAGGACATCGATATGCGCACGACCGACATTGTCAAGAGCCTTACAAGAGCCTTGATGACTGTGCGTGGTATCAACGTCAGCTACTCGGTTCTGGAAACGACGGCATTGCCGGGTTATCTGAGGGCGCCTAAGTACTTCGGGCTCGATAATGCCAATGCACCGGGGCTCGGCTTCGTGCTGGGCCAGCAGGACAGAAACTTCCAGATGAAAGCAGCGGAGAAAGGCTGGATTACGAAAAGCAAGCAGCAGAATATGCCCTTCCAGCAGACAATCGCCAAGAACTTCTCGGCGAATACCACATTGGAGCCCTTTAAGGATTTCAGGCTGATCATCGAAGCGCGGTTGACGCGGCAGGATGCTTACCAGGAGTTCTACCGGCCCGATTCGTCCGGGAATTTTGCGTCACAAAGCCCGCTGCGGAATGGGCAGTTCAGTATGTCGTTCATGTCGTTCCGGACGGCATTTGCCAAGATGCGCCGCGACAACTCTTCTC
This sequence comes from Dyadobacter sp. BE31, assembly GCF_031457695.1. Classification (NCBI taxonomy): domain Bacteria; kingdom Pseudomonadati; phylum Bacteroidota; class Cytophagia; order Cytophagales; family Spirosomataceae; genus Dyadobacter; species Dyadobacter sp. BE31. Next base: position 1,348,302 of record NZ_JAVDXA010000001.1, on the reverse strand, counting down.
CGGTTTTCGATAAGTTCCGTGCTTACCGGGCTATCCTGCGTGACCGTCTGAACGCGGAGAACAAGAATGGTGGCGAATACAACGAAACTTCGCAAGACGTATTGATTTCGGCATTCTTTGCGGCATATACCGGTAAGGACCCGAAAACGGTGCGCACCAACCCATTCCTGAAATTCCCGATGCCCAACTGGGATTTGAGTTATACAGGCCTTTCGTCGATCCCGGCGTTTAAGCGGTTGTTCAGCTCGTTCACATTGCGGCATAAGTATATGTCCAATTACAGCGTCGGCAACTTCACCTCGTCGCTCGACTACGAGGCGCTTTATGTAAATCTTGCCGTGACGGGTTATCCATTATCGTCCCGATTGAACGACCTTGGACAGTACGTGCCGGTATTTGCGATGAGTACCATTACGCTATCCGAGAAATTCCAGCCACTTGTGGGCGTGGAAATGCGGACGCAGAGCCGGGTGACGGCGCGCGTGGAGTACAACCGCGACCGTACCATCGCCTTGAACCTCTCGAACTCGCAGGTAGCGGAGCTCTTCAACCAGGACATTACGGTCAACATTGGCTTTACCAAAAACAATGTGCCGCTGCCGTTCAAGATCAATGGCGTGAAGAAGAAGCTGAAAAACGACATGACGATGCAGCTCGCGATGACGTTCCGCGATACCCGCTCGATCCAGCGGAAGTTCGATGGGGAGAATATCCCGATCGCCGGAAACATCAACTTCCAGCTGCGCCCGACGGTGAATTACATGGTCAACAACCGTTTGAGCGTACAATTCTATTTCGATCGCACGTTCAACGACCCGCTGGTTTCCAACTCCTTCTACCGCGCGAGTACAGCCGGCGGCGTGCAGCTGAAGTTCAATTTGGCTGAATAACATTTTGATTTGGAAAATACAGCTTACATCGTGTAATTTGCGCTCCAAAGATGTTCACTACTTACCTGATTTTATCATGAATTTTCCATCAGAACTCAAATACACAGAAGATCACGAATGGATTCGTATTGAAGGGGATACGGCAACTATCGGCATTACCGAACATGCCCAGAATGAATTAGGTGACATTGTGTATGTGGACATTAACACCGTAGGAGAAGCACTGGGTAAAGGGGATGTTTTTGGTTCGGTAGAAGCTGTGAAAACAGTATCCGACCTTTTTATCCCGGTTGCAGGTACAGTGCTTGAAGTAAATCCCGACCTCGATGGCGAGCCCGAACTTGTCAATTCCGATCCTTACGGCAGCGGATGGATGGTAAAAATCAGTTTGGCCAATCCCGGCGATGAAGACGGGCTGCTTTCCGCAGAGCAGTATAAAGAATTCATAGGTGCCTGATATTAGGTTGAAGCTCCATCCGGAGCTTTTTTTTTGAAACCGGTTCGATGTTGCATTCCGGTGTTTAGTTTGAAATAAATATGAAATTGTTAGTTAGCTCGGTTCGGGTAATTGATAAAACATCACCCTTCAATGGTCAGATAAAAGATATCCTGATCGAGGGAGGGAAGATTAAACAAATTGGTGACAACCTCGACGCAGGCAATGCGCAGGTAGTCGACGGCACCGGCCTTAGCGTATCCGCGGGCTGGGTCGATATGCGCGTACAAGGGCGCGACCCGGGCTTCGAGCATAAAGAAGATTTACATTCGGTGCGCCAGGCTGCGGCGCATGGCGGGTTTACGGAAATCGTATTGCTGCCAAACACCCAGCCGGTGGTCGATACGAAGGATACGCTCAATTACATTCGGCATAGCGGCTTCGGCGGGCTCGTTACATTGCATCCGGCGGCGGCGGTTACGAAGAAAGCCGACGGCGTGGATTTCACCGAAATGATGGATTTGCACCAGGCAGGTGCCGTTGCATTCACAGATGGCGAAAACCCGGTTCAGAATGCGGATTTGCTTTTGAAAACCATCCTGTACCTGCGTCCGCTGAATGCATTGCTCATCAACCGTCCCGAGGACCGCGAGCTCACGCTTTACGGGCAAATGCACGAAGGCGTCACAAGCACGCTCGTGGGCATGAAAGGAATGCCGGCATTGGCAGAAGAAATGATGCTCATCCGCGACCTGAAACTGCTCGAATACGCATTAGAAAAAAATACTTACGATACCACTGCACCGGTACTGCACGTTTCGCTGCTGTCGACCGTGCGGGGTGTGGAGCTGGTCCGCGAAGCGAAAGCGAAAGGCCTGCCCGTTTCGGCAGATATCGCAGCGCACCAGCTGGCATTTGAAGACAAGGACCTGATCGGCTTCGATACCAACCTGAAAATAAACCCGCCGTTCCGCTCGTCGGAAGATAATGCGGCGCTACGGCAGGGTTTGGCGGATGGTACCATCGATGCCATCGTGTCAGACCATAATCCGCACGACGAGGAAAGTAAAAACCTCGAATTCGACCACGCCGATTTCGGTATTACCGCTCTGGAAACTGCATTTGCATTAGCCGTTATGCATAGCGGCCTCGTGGTGGACGATATCGTGGAGAAGCTGACTGTGCAACCACGCCGCATCCTGCGCCTGCCGGAAGTGAGCGTAGCAGAAGGCGCCCCGGCCAACCTCACATTCTTCGACCCGAACAGCGAATGGATATTCGGCAGAAGTTATTCGAAATCCAAGAATACACCGTTCCTGGGACAGACATTGAAAGGGCAGGTGAGAGGGGTGATCAATAATGGTAAACAGGAGTGGTTCCAATGAATTCGATTATAGCATATTTTAATAAACCTATTTTAAAACTGTCGCTGCTGTTCGGGCTGGCGCTGGGCATACTGGTCTTTGCGTTTTTCCTGGGATTGTATGCGATGGGCATTGTGCCGCTGGGGAATAACAAGGTGCTCGACATCGGTATTCATATTATCCTTATCGCGGGCGCATGCTGGTATTACCGCAAGAAAGTCGGGAACGGCTTTTTGCATTTATGGGAAGCATTAACCATCGGTTACGTTGTGAATACCGTTGGTGCATTGATCGCCGGTTGGCTGATCTATTTTTTTGTAACTTACATTGACCCTTCTGTTTTTACGGCATACGTTGCCCAAATGAAGGACCTGATGCTGCAAGGCAAAGCCGAGCTCGTCAAGAATATCGGGGAGGCCGAGTTTCTGAAGATGTATAACGGTGTGGGAGAAATGGCTACCTCGGAAATCATCACGGATGAAGTAGGGAAGAAAACAGTCATGGCCATCATCCCGATCCTGGTGATTTCATTGATTTTGAGAAAACAGGATTACAGCATCATGCAAAACAACAAATCTTAAACCTTCATGGAAGAAAAAACCTCTACCGCTCGCGTTGCCCTGAAATATGGGGTTCTGGCTGCCGTTGTAACGATGGTATATTCGACGATCTTGTATGTGGCCGGACTTGGGTCCAACAGATTGCTGGCGTCGGTGACGTACGCTTTCATGATCATCGCGATCATTTTGGCGATGAAGGATTTTCGCGAGAAGAATGGAGGGTTTATCAGCTATGGTGAAGGATTGGGGCTCGGTTCCCTTACATCGGCGGTACTGGGTTTGCTGAGCTCGGCATTTACGATTTTCTATATCCAGTTTATCGACTCAAATATGCTCACGCAGAGCCTCGACCAGATGCGCGAAGAGCTGGAAGGAAAGGGAATGGACGACGCGCAGATTGAACAGGCGCTGGAAATGTCGCAGAAGTTTATGTCGCCCGGTATCATGTTCGTGACGGTCGTTTTCGGATACCTGATCATGGGCTTCATTTTCTCGCTGATCATCGCCGCCGTTATGCGGAAGGAAAAGCCCGTCTTCGAGTAACGGATTCCTGAAAAGACTTTATTAAAATCCCCGAATAGTGTTAGCAATCTTCCGAAAAGAGGTAGCCAGTTTTTTCAACTCACTGATCGCCTATATCGTGATGGCGGTCTTTCTGACGGCTATCGGCCTGATCGTATGGGTTTTCCCGGATTCCAATATCCTGGATTATGGGTATGCAGACCTTGGCTCGTTTTTCGGCCTGGCGCCTTATGTGCTGATTTTTCTCATTCCGGCCATTACGATGCGGTCGCTGGCCGAGGAATCGCGCAATGGCACGCTGGAATTGCTCCTTACCAAGCCTATCCGAAATATCGATCTGGTGCTCGGAAAATTCCTCGCTAACTGGGTGCTCGTGGTGCTCACCTTACTGCCGACGCTCATTTATTATTACAGTGTTTATAAACTGGGGAATCCTGTCGGCGACGTCGATTCCGCAGCTGTGGCCGGATCTTACCTTGGCCTGCTGCTGCTCAGCGGTGTGCTGGTGGCGATGGGAATCTGGGCATCCTCCCTGAATGATAATCAGATCGTCGCATTCATTCTCGGCGTGTTCCTCGCATTCATCTGGTATGTGGGTTTTGGGGCCGTTTCGGGCATGTTTGGCGATGGTTTCGGGGCTAATTTGCTTTCCGGTATAGCCCTGGACGTTCAGTACCAGGCATTGGGGAAAGGGCTCATCGATTCCCGTAATGTGATCTATCTGCTCAGCCTGATCATCTTCTTTATCTTCCTCACACTCTGGCGCGTGGAGAACCTGCGCAAGTAAGGCACGTATTTTGTATAAGTACTCAGGGGGTCGATCCATCGAGGTGCGCTGTTCGTATATGACTAAAAGCACACTACGATGGTGAACTCAGACAGACAACCCCGAATGCAGGCAACTGCCCCCTCTCTGGTAGTTTCCCTTCTGTACGGCGATGAGGCAATAATTTGGTATGGCCCATCCAGGCGTGTAGGAAAATTTACTAGATTGCCAGTAACTAATTTACAATTAAATGTTAAGCGACTCTTGGCGACCAGCAAGGTAAAATACTCGGAAGAGGAATTGGTGTCAGCTCTGAAACGAAACGAGCGAAGCGCCTTCGAATTCCTGTACGACCATTACTCAGGAGCTTTGTTTAATATCATTTCAAAAACGTTGAAGGACGAGGAGAAAGCCGCAGATGTATTGCAGGAATGCTTTCTGAAGATTTGGAAGAATATCGCTTCCTATGACCCCGAGAAAGGACGATTGTTTACATGGATTATGAATATCGCACGGAATGGCGCGATAGACGCGGTCAGGGCGGAGGGACGGAAGCCGGCAATGGATGATATTGAAAACACGGTGGTCCTGAATGAGAAGGATACGTACGAAGATTCACAGACGATCAGTTCGGACATGAAAGCGATCATCGACATGCTCCGGCCCGAGCGGAAAATACTCATCGATATGGCCTATTTCCAGGGTTATACACATGAGGAAATCTCCGAAGAACTGAGCATACCGTTGGGCACCGTGAAATCGCGGATCCGGACCGCATTACAAGAGTTAAAACATTACTTTGCAGTATGAATATCCAAGCCTATATAGAGTCCGGTATATTGGAGGAATATGTATTGGGCACTGTTACTCCCCAGGAGAAACAGGAGGTGGAGTGTATGTCGCATATTTACCCTGAAATCAAGGCGGAGCTGTTGCGTACCGAAAGTGCATTGGAAGAATATGCACTGAAACACCAGGCAACACCCCCACCATCCTTGAAGGAGTCGATTTTTGCACAAATGAATTTCGATGCCCCCGCCGAAGCACCGGAAGCGGAGGATGCGACAGAACAGCAGACTGTAAGCCAACCTGACGACGCAGCACCTGCGGAGCCCGTACGCACGGAAGCACGCGTGATCGACAATGCATTCGACCGCGTGGAAACGCAGGTAGTGACGCCCGCGTGGGCCAAACTCGCCGTGGCCGCGGCAGTATTGCTGGCAATTTTTGCGGGATGGTCGGCCATGCAAATGACCGATATGAAAAACGCCAGCAACGAGGCGGTAGCGAAAGTGGAAAGTATGCAGGCCGATATGGCAGCGATGAAAGCGCAGACCGAATACAACGAGGCCGTAGCCGCGCTGTTTCGCAGCCCTTCCTACAAGCACATACATTTGGCAGGATTGCCCAAATCGCCCGGAAGTGCTGTTTCCGCATTCTGGAACACGCAAACGAATGAAGTAATGATCGATGTCCAGAGCCTGCCCGCAGCGCCCCAGGGCAAGCAATACCAGCTTTGGAGCATTGTGGACGGCAAGCCGCTCGATATCGGGATGATCGACAATGCATTTACAGGCAAGGTACTGAAAATGAAGAACACCAAACCCGGTTCCGCCGCATTCGCCATTACCCTAGAAAAGGAAGGCGGCAATCCGACCCCGACCATGGAGGAAATGTATGTGATGGGGAAAGTGGTGTAGCAACTGATTTTTAGATTGATATGCGCTCATTGTGAGGCTCCGGCCTGACAATGAGCGTTCTTTTTATTACTTACCTAAATACCTTAAACCTTATGAAACGCCGTAATTTTTTGGGAAGTGTCACATTAGGCAGCAGCTTGCTCGCAGGAACTTCCGAAAAACGCGAAACCGGGAATGCGCCTTCCGGCAAAGAAACGAATGCCAAAACCGCATTGAATGCCGATCTCGTGATCGCAGGCGGGGGCCTGGGCGGATGCGCGGCCGCATTGGCCGCATTGCGCAATGGCCTATCCGTAATCCTCACCGAAGAAACCGACTGGATCGGCGGTCAGCTCTCGCAGCAGGGCGTACCGCCCGACGAGCACCCGTGGATCGAAACGCACGGCGCCACGAAGGCTTACCGCGATTTCCGCACCGCCGTGCGCGAATATTACCAGAAAAATTACCCGCTCACCGCCGAGGCCCGCACCCGCAAAAACCTCAATCCCGGCGACGGCTCCGTATCCAAGCTCTGCCACGAGCCGCGTGTAGCCGTAGCCGTGCTTACCGACATGCTGAACCCGTACCTCAGCACCGGCAAGCTCACATTGCTTTTGGAACACAAAATCGTGGCGGCCGACGTGAAAGGCAACATAGTACAAGCCCTCACCGCGCAGAACCGCCGTAACAAAACGCAGATAACCCTCACCGCGCCCTATTTTGCGGACGCTACCGAGCTCGGCGACCTGCTGCCCATGACCGGCACCGAGTTTGTCACCGGCGCCGAATCCAAAGCCGAAACCGGCGAATTCCACGCCCCCGCAAAAGCCGACCCGAACAATGTGCAGGCATTCACCGTCTGCTACGCGATCGACTACCGCCCGGGCGAAAACCACGTGATCGAAAAGCCGCAGGAATACGATTTTTGGAAAAATTATGTGCCCAAAATGACCAAACCCTGGTCGGGCAGGCTGCTGGACCTCTCGTACTCCAATCCCAAAACCCTCGAACCGAAACAGCTCGGCTTCCACCCCGAAGGCATCCCGACCGGCAATAATCTCAACCTCTGGCTCTACCGCCGCATTATCAACAAGGCCAACTTCGCCCCCGGCACCTACGCCGGCGACATCACCATCGTAAACTGGCCGCAAAACGACTACACCCTCGGCAACCTCATCGGCGCCAGCGAAAAGGACTTCGACAAGCATTTCGAACGCGGCAAGCAGCTCAGCCTCTCGCTTCTGTACTGGCTCCAAACCGAGGCCCCACGCCCAGACGGCGGCAAAGGCTGGCCCGGCATCCGCCTCCGCAAAGACGTCATGGGCACCGAAGACGGCCTCGCCAAATACCCCTACGTCCGCGAATCCCGCCGCATCAAAGCCCTTTTCACCATCAAAGAAGAACACGTAGGCGCCGAGCAACGGGCCGCCATCACCGGGCAATCCGCGGGCGCAAAGGCCGCTGCTTTTGAAGACAGCGTCGGAATTGGTTATTACCACATTGATTTGCATCCGAGTACCGGCGGAGATAATTACATTGATTTCGGGTCACTGCCGTTTCAGATTCCGTTAGGCGCGCTGCTGCCGGTGCGGATGGAGAATATTCTGCCTGCTAATAAGAATATTGGGACCACGCATATTACGAATGGGTGTTATCGGCTGCATCCGGTGGAGTGGAGTATTGGGGAAGTGGTGGGGTTGTTGGTGAAGTTTGCTTCTTCGAAGAATGTTCTTCCGCGGGGTGTTAGGGAGGATAAGGGGTTGTTGGCGGGGTTTCAGGGGTTTGTACGAGGAGAGGGGATTGAGTTGGAGTGGAAGGGGGGAGGTATTAATTGATTGATTTTTGGAAAATGCGTTTGTGTGAATTCTTACGGTGCGCTGCACCTTTGGGAAATCTTTTTTGGACACATTTTCTACAAATATTACGGTGCTCTGCACCTACCTCGGGAAAGGTGCAGAGCACCGCAAGATTTGTGGAAACGGGTTAGACAATCGACAGTGTGAGGTGCAGCGCACCGTAAGATGGGGTAAATCACAAATGATCTAGTGCACTTCTACTTTGCCATCTTTTTGTAATGATCTTCGTACCCGCAGATTTTGAACATTGTAGCAAATGCTTCGCGGAAGTGATCGTAGTCAAATTCTTTTATGTCGAAGATGTTTTGGCCGAGTGAATGCGACTCCCGATTAATATATCTATTAAAGGCTTGAAATTTTGCTTCTTGCATCTCCTTTTTCTGGAACACTACGTTTAGATCGCTTTTTTCCACAAAGTTGTAGAAATACTCAATAATATTTCTCATGCAGTTCGCTATCAAAGCTGGTGGCTGATCCTTATCATTCACAATATGCCAATATGATTGATAATCATTTTGAATTTCCTCATATTTCATTATTAGGATTTCGCTCCCGTTTTCATTTTTTCTTAACCTGAAAAGTTTTTGGTTTACGTCACGTCTCTCCTTTTTTGTATCGGTGAGTTCATAGAAGAAATATAAGCTGTGAGTTAGTATAAAAATCTGTTCATACTTGTTGCTTGACATAAATTCATTCATGATTAACCTACCGATATTGAAGACATAAATGTGTGACAAACTCGATATTGGATCATCTATGACAACAATTTTTTTTCGCGCAAGGGAAGTTGAATTTCGCCTTCCGCGGCAAAGTTCCAGAAAATATAGGAAGCTAATAATCATCTTTTCCCCTTCACTCAATGAATGAAATATTTTACTGTCGCTTTCTTGTCGTTTTATCTTGTAGAGAACGTCCGAATGTTTGACAATGCTAAACCCATCAATGCCGAGGTCCAAGAGCGAATTATTAATGCTTGTAATCGCTTGGTCAATGTTGATTGTTTTCTTTTGCTGATTTGATATATTTGTTTTGTGAAAGATGATTTCCTTATTTATACTCTCAATCGTCTGCTCAGCTTCGATTAGCTTTTGGCCAAATGCATTCCTATCTAGGGATAGATTAGATAATGTTTGGTCATAATCCCATCGATTGATCTGCCAGAAGATACTCTTCAAGTTCGCTACTGCCTTTCCTTTGCTATCTATTTTATCATTATGCTCTTCTATTAATTGGTTAGTTGTGCTAACAATACTTGCAAGTTCATTAAGTATTGATTTAATGGGTGTGAGATTGATCGGTTGGCTAGGTGACTGTATTTTGTACTCAATTAGTCTTATGTTTTCAGTTGTTGTTTTTGTTAAATCGCTGAAATGCGATTCTATGTCTTTTCTGAAATTATCACATTTTGGGTTGTCGAATGGTGCCTTGTTTAAAACAGAGGTTGTTAGGCAGATGTATTCATTTAGAGCGGTTTTGAGACTGTTTACATCCATTTCATAGGCTTCGTCAAAGTAATTCCTGATATCAGATATTAAGGCTGTTGATATGGTTTCTTGTTGACAAAACGGGCATTGTTGATTTTCACTATCGACGCTATTTGAAAGATAGGTTAGGCCTGATAGTATCCAGTCTGAATTATTTAACTTAGAAATGAATTCGGAGACAGAACTGTTTTTATTACCGACGATCTGTTTTTTGAAAATTGGATTATTCTCCAAATTTTCTGGAACCTGTTTGATGGGATCGAGCTTCGGGTATTTTTGAGCTTGCTCGCCGATAAGGGAGTTTGCCTCTTCTTTAATGGCTTCAATAGTTAATGTCGGCCTGGTTTCGCTTTTTGGTATCGATTCTAAGTAGTTCAGCAGTCTGGTACCGTCACTTTTTAGCCCTTCCAAGCAGAACTCAAGCACTCTGTCTCCACCTGAGTATTTCGTTTTTATTTCCCATATTTTAGTTTTGGCATTGTTTATTTTTGTTTCTAGATCTGATCTCAACTCCGATATACGGGCTCCAATGGAGGCTTTTTGTTGCTGCAAAGATTGAAGCGTTTGTTCTGACTTAGCGATTTCTATCTCAGCTTCTTTGTTGGCTTGGGAGAGTGTGAAAATTCCATTGATGTTCTCGGTTTCAAAGAAATTATCTTGTATAAATGTTTGGTTATAAACTAAGACATCTACATCTTCAATTCCTTCGATTGAACAATCTTTGAAATCAGAATGATTAGATTTGTAAAACAGATTCGATATAGTACTTTTTCCGGTACCGTTCAGGCCATATATTAGATTTACCTTTTTGTCGGATTCAAGTATCGTTGGATTTTTAAAGCTGGCTACTTTGTGAACTTTAACCTTGCCTATCATATAGCTAAGAGTTTAAAGTGATTTCAGAATGGAGATTAGATATTCGACCGCTGTTTTCGCTTACAAATCGTTGAATATACTTATATTTTAACTGATAAGTCGCTGTTGGGTCCAGGTGGTAGTCCCAACAAGGTATCGAACCACACATTTTTTCTCAAATCATCCAAAAGTGCAACTGGATCAATTTGCTTTCCGATCAAAAGTTCTGACTCCGGTCTAGGGTTTTCAGATGCCCTTGCGCGATAAATGGTTAAAGGTTTCTTGGTCTGAATCGCTTGTAGTGCGAGGGCCCTCATATAGAACCTATTAAACTCACTTTCGGCAAGTGTTTGACTGGCGGTTTCCGGTATTTTGGAGTATATTACACCTTTCTTGGTTGTCCTAGTTTCGGTGTCTGCAAAGCACTTTTTTTCTTTTAATGCTGCCGCTAGGCTTTGTTCGTTTCCGTTCTCGATTGATTCCAACAATAAGTCTGCGTAGTGTCGGTGGCCCGCTTCGCAAAATCTTTTACTGTAATAGAGTTGCTTGTTTTGAATGTCTGATTTAATCTCAGACATCATTAGTACCCTTGTTTGGGCGGTCAGATTGTCAAATTTAAAATTCATGTATAGGGAGAGTTAAAGATTTAACTCAAAAAAGTCAATTTTTGAGCAATATCTCTTACTGCGCCTAATAAATTATTTAGCGGTAGTTGCTATGGTAAGATTGAATGGTTCAATACTGGCTGTTTTTGCAAGTTCACGAGCTCGCGAACAAGAGGGTTCATTTTGGCTCGTTCCTCTAACAAATCAACTTGCCGCCCGAACAAGTCTTGCAGCGCAAATTTGAAGTTAAAATAATTGTCAGCATATTCCTCTACCTCCATATCAAAGAAGTCGACGATCAAATCGATGTCACTTTCATCGGTGAAGTTTGCGGTCAGGACTGACCCAAATGCATATAGTGTCTTTACTTTGTAGGTGCTACAAAGTGACTCGATCTCGGCTCGATAATTTTCCAGCCATTTCATAAGATTTACTTACTCTCAATCAACCGCTCCAATCGCCCCATCATCTCATCCTTCTCCCTCAACATCCGCTCGTACAATGCAATCTTCTCCTCATGAAGCTGCATGAGTTTATCAATAGGATGGAAAGTGGGATTATTGTTCACTGCATTGAGCATTGCATTGTCATTGAATGTATTAGAAATCACATTCACCGCCTTTTCCTCATCAAAATTCCGAATCGCTTCCACAGGTATTTTCAGTATCGCTGCTACTTGTTCCAAAATGTCGGAATCGATCTTTTCGCGCTGTTCGAGCGTGGAGATTCTTTGCTGGTTCCAATCGCTGCCGAGCTCGAAGGCGAGCATGTCCTGTTTGATTCCGAGCATTTCGCGGAACCGTTTCACGTTGCGGCCTTCGTGGATCTTCGGGTTGGAGGTAGTATGTGTCATACGGGGGCTATTTCGTTGAAAAGGCAATTTATATAAATCCATCGGGAAGTGTTCCGGTAATTTACAGGTATTTCGGCGTAAGTTACGGGGCGCGCGGGTTGGGTACGGGTTGCAGGAATGCGTGCTTTACGGAAAACGTAAATGCACGGTTTGTCTCACACTTCTTACACCCACAACATGAACAAAGAAACAACACACCCTATCGAATGCACGGATGCGATGTTGCTGGCCTATGGCCGCGAGGTAGGAAAGCTTCTGAGCAGCAGCAGCCCCGAAAGCTGGCGCAACGAACTCTGGACGATGTTCACCGGCTACATCATCTCCCTCAAAGAACAAGGCCACGCGCCGGACCTTTGCGATACTTACTTTTCGTTTAGGGAGCTGATTGCGTTTTTTGAGAATGTGGAGCGGATTGGGAGAGGCGAGGGCGTGGAAACTGCTACCGAATGATGCGCAGTCCCCGTCCGATGGAGTCAATCAAAATGCTCTTCAACATTGGCAAGTACCTCGCAATCACAATATCCGCCGTGGTTTGCCAACCAGCTCATCACCTGTTCTGGATTTGAAATATTATGGTTGTGAAGGAAGGTGATGGTGATTGTCAATCGGTTGTCGCATTCATTGTTTTGTAATTCGTCGTCTAAGAAGTCGAATAGCTGACGAAAGTTTTCCCTGCTCATAGGAAGGCTATTTTCGAAGTCGGCAGCAGCTTTTTGGCGTAAATCGGCTTTTAATTGTTTACGGAGCTCCTTCTCACTTTTGTTCATAGATACATTGGTATTTTGAAATAATCACTTTTCATGAAAACACTCTATAAATAATTATTTTTCAAAATAAATAAGTGTTTTTCACAAATGAACCAGCCGATCCGCTATATCATCGCCATCCGCCCGCCCGCAGATATTATCTCCGAGGTGAAAGAAATGAAGCTGGCCTTGAAAAACGCTATTGACGGATTCTACAATAGCGTTAATTCGGAGGCACACATCACGCTCTTTGAGTTTTATGCCTTTGACGAGCATTACCCGGCATTGTTGGAAGAATGTGCAAGGGCGGCCAGAACTCTGGAACCATTCGAGTTGGAATTTCAGGGTTTTCACCACTTCGTAGAAAGCGGAGCGTTTTATGTGCATTTGACCGGACAATCGTCGTATTCGATTACCGAGCGGTGCATTCAATTCCGGCAGACATTCAGTCCCGAGATTCTAAGTATCCACACAGAAGGATGGACAGACATGTTCGACACGCCGCATATGACCATCGGCCGACGGCTGCAACCGCATTGGATCGATATAGCTTATTCGCTTTTTAAAGAATTCAACGCCAGATTCTGGTGCGACTCACTCGCCATTCGAAAATTCAACGATGATCGAAAGCAGTTCGATGTCATTGCTGAGCCCCCATGATGGGAACGAACTTTAAGCCTTAGCTACTAACCTTCTAATTGAGATATAGAGCCATGAAATCAGACCACTTCTTACACGGGCGCCGGGTAATCCTCATCGAATACGATACTGCCACAAACTGGTCTAACGGGCTTCCAAATGCAAACTGGCTTTGCGTTCTCGCGAGCGACGACCGTGAGCGACGGTATCTGGATGAGATAATCAGTAAAATCATTGCGAAAGATGTAGGTTGGGTCGCAACGATTGGAAACCAATGCGAAGTAGTACATGACCTCATTGACGACGAAATTGCCTTTCGCCTGGCAGACATTGAACCGCTGTATTTGCCAAAGCATGATATTATGACGACTTTTCACCATGATTTTGCCGATGGAATCTGGTTTTCAATAGTAGCTGCACATGACGATGATTTTGAAATTGAAACGGTCGTCATTTTGGATTTGACGAGAGGGGCGAGGAACGACGAGATTCAAGCAGCATTGCAGCAGATTATTAATGAGTAACCAAATTCCAAGCCTCAAGAACGCTTAACCAAATCAAATATAACCCAACATTAACAAGCACAGTCAGCACTATCTTCAATCGCCAGGCCCACAGCGGATGAGAAGAATAAGTGCATTCCCAAATCATCAGCGTGACAATCGCCGATGCCAACAATGGAAATGCCAGGCCCTGCTTATCCCGGACCTCGCCGTAGTAGAATGTAGAGCCGTAATACAGTTCATACCATTGGAAAAAGGATGCTGCAAGGCCTGAAAGAAAGAAAACGTACAGGAGAAAGCGCTCCCTGTATTGCGGCTTGATCCTCATCAGTACCAGGCTGCCCGCAAACACTACCCTCGATAACAGCGATGCAATGTTGATCCTGATAATCCCCGGATCGCGCCTGTAAGCACTGAATGGATCGTCTTCGAAGCGGGCTTCGGACAAATCGCTCAGATCAAAGACAATAATCAGGAGGATAGTGAGCCCTATCCAGCCCACGAGAATCAGTTCCGCTACCTGCAGTGGAATGGGTTTCATCAGATTGAAAATCAATAGTTCAAAAAAAGGACGAGCAGCAAAGCACCGCTCGTCCACGAAAATCTATTCCAAAATCTCTTGCCGTTATCTTAAGACGACGGCAAGAGGATTATTTCTTCTCTTTCGCCTGCTTCAACGCCGCGGTCGTCAGCCAATACTTAGCAATCATATTCGGCACCTCCCATTCCGGCAACTTCCCGGCTTTGAGATACCCCATATAAGCATTAGCCACCTGGGCAAAGTGCGATTCGTGGCCGGTGTCGTATTTGGCATCGATCACCACTTCCCAGCCCGCAGGGATCTTTTTTAACTCCACGCCGGGGAATTTGGCTTGTACGGATTTGAATGCGGCCGCAACAGCGTCTTCGTAAGCCTTGCTCTTATCCGTAGTTTCAATGTAAAGCACAGGCTTATATTTCTGCTCCTTGCCCTGGCGCACGATCAGGTTGGCTTTGGAGCCTTTCATGATCGAGTAATGCGTGTCGCCGGTGCCTTCGGGGGCCTGGAAGTTCCAGATCACGGATACTTTCGCGTGTACGCCTTTCAGGGTATAGTTCAGTTCGCCGTTGGAATACACGTTCAGCAAAGTGTCCTTAATGTCCTTTTTGAGGAATTCAGGATAGGTTTCGCTTTTGGTGACTAGTTTGAACTGCGACGGCGTGAGCTGGGTTGCGGTGCGCTTCGTCGAGAGGAGTTGAATGTCCTTTTGATAATCGAGGGACACATTTGGGAAGCAGCTCCATTGTACGAGGTCCACGAGGTGGGTCGTCACGTCTACCATGCCTTCGCCTTGTTGGTTTACATCAAAAAACCAGGTAGGGCGTACGAGCGGCTCACCGGAAATGTATTTGAAAAAGTGGTGAACGCTTTCTTTCGATACCGCAGGGTTTTCGGGCGTGCCTTTTTGCAGTTCGCCGAAGATCTCGGGCAGCAATGCGAGCTCGCGTTGCAGGGTGTTGGTGATCTCGTAACGCTCGGTCATGATGTCGTACAGGAGCACCTTGTTCTTGTCGGCGCTGGCAAATGCTTCTTTCAGCTTGTCGAAGCCCGCCGCGTCGATCGCCATCGGTTTGTCGGCGAGGACGTTCAGGCCTGCATCGACGGATTTTTTGATGTAATCGGTCTTTTTCTGGTTGTTTCCGGCCAATACCACCACATTACCCTTCTTTTCGGAAAGCATTTTTTCGAGGAAATCGGGGCCGGTGTAAACCTCCTCTTTCCAATGCGTCGGATTTTCGGGGCGGGTGTTGTATTTTTCCACCTTGTCGAGGTAAGCCTTCACATCCGGGCCTTCGGATGCGTACACGTGCACGACCGAATCCACATCGTCATACATTGATTTCTGAACCAGCGCCGCATGGAAGTGGCCGGGCTCTACCACGATCAGGCTCAGCGGCTTCTTCTCCTCATTCTTGGCCTCCTCTTTCTTCGAATTACATCCCTGATTGAATACCATTGCGCTCAATAAAGCGATTGTCAAGAGTTCTTTTCTCATTTGAATGGGTTGAGGTAATACATTGCAAGATAGCTCCGGTGCGGAACTATGCCTGCGAGTATGACGAAATTTCTTTGAGCTTCCCTGAACTCGCCTGGTCGATGAACAAGATCGCGTGGGGGTGCTTGCGGAGGATGGTCGACGGGTAGGCTTCCTGTATGTCCTCGGCCACGGTGTGGTATATGGCCTGCGCCTTTTTCTCCCCAGGGACGATGCAGAAGGCATATTTGGCCTTCATCAGGGTCGGAATGGTAAGGGTCAACGCGGTTTGCGGCACTTCGTCGAAGGTGTCGAAGCATTCGTCGTTCACCTGCTGCTGGCGGCAGGCGTCGTCGAGCTCAACCACTTTTACTTCCAATGGATCATCGAAAAACGCCACATGCGGGTCGTTGAATGCCAAATGCCCATTCTCGCCGATACCGAGGCACACAATGTCGATCGGGTTGTCGCGCAGCAACTTTGCATAGCGTTCGCATTCGGCAGTGGCGTCGGTAGCGTTACCGTCGAGATAAGCCACTGAACGCACCGGCACGTGGTCGAACAGGCGTACTTTCAGAAAATACCCGAAGTTCTGCGGCGCGTCGGCGGCGATGCCAATGTACTCGTCCATATGAAACGCATTGATTTTCTCCCATTGAATGCCCGGCTCGTCCTTCAAAGTCGCCAGAAACTCGTTCTGCGAAGGCGCCGAGGCGAATATGATATTTACAAACTCTTTGGTATCCTGAATCTCCCGGATCTTGTCCGCCACGGCTTTCGCCGCAGCTTCACCCATTTGCTGGCGGGTTTCGGAGATGTTGATTTCCAGTTGGTCGACTTTCATTTTTTTGTGGTAGGTTAAGATTGGGGTATCGCGTTTAGGTATATGGTTTTTCCTTTGATAATCGTCCTTTGAATGCGGATGTCGGCGTCGAAAATCACAATATCGGCGTCTTTGCCCGCTACTAATGTGCCCTTGCGGTCGTGTACGCCCATAATGCGTGCGGGCGTGGCGCTCGCCATGCGCACGGCGTCGAGCAGCGACACGTCGGCCATATTCACCATCGTGCGCACGAGGCGGTCGGCCGTGGAGACGCTCCCGGCAAAGGAGGTACGGTCGGGCAGCTTCGCCACGCCATCCTCGACGATCACTTTCAACCCGTTTTTCAGCGAGCCAAGCGTACTTTCGCCCTCCGGCATGCCCGCCGCGCGCATGGCGTCGGTGATCAATGCAATGCGGTCGGGACCTTTGATTTTATAAATGAGTTTCAACAGCGGTGCAGGCAAATGCACCCCATCGGCGATGATTTCCACATCCATATCGAGCAAAAAGGCGCTTTCGATCGTGCCCGCGTACCGGAACGCATTCCTGCGCGTCACGCCCGACATGGCCGAGTACAGGTGCGTCGCGAGCGTGTAGCCGTTTTCATAGGCTTCCAACACCTCCTCGTAAATCGCATCGGTATGTGCAACCGCCGCCAGAATGCCTTTTTGTTTTAATCTTTTTCCAAAATCAATAGCCCCGGGCAGCTCCGGTGCGGCGCTCCATCGGGTTATGGAATTAGAATAGGCCAACACTTCTTCATACTCGGCAGGATCGGGATTGCGGATATACCGCGGGTCCTGTGCGCCCCGCTGACTCAATGCGAAATAGGGGCCTTCCAAATGCATTCCGAGAAATTGGGCACCATTCGCATTAGCTGCATTCGCCTTTTCATAGCAATCCAGCGTTTCGAGCAAATCCGCTTTTTCGGCCGTCAAGGTAGTCGGGACCATGGCCGTGGTGCCATATTGTGCATGTGTTTCGGCAATTTTCAGAAACGCCTCGGCGCTGCCATCCATGAAATCATGCCCGCCCCCGCCGTGAATATGCAGGTCGATGAAGCCGGGCGCAACGTAATGTCCTTCGGCGTCGACCACCTCCGCACCCGGGAAATCCACATCCCGCGTTTCAATCCCCACAATCACCCCATTATCAATCAAAAGCGTCCCGCTACGAATGTAGCGGTAGGGGGTGATGATGGTTCCGTTTATAATCTTTAATCGCATTTGTTTATTACAATTGTCGTGATTCGGTGCATCCACAAATCTTACGGTCTACAAATCTTGCGGTGCTCTGCACCTTACCGATAAAGGTGCAGAGCACCGCAAGATTTGTAGAATGCCGTAATAGTTAATTAATGCATGGCGCATTTTTCAAAAGCCCCATTTGCGCAATTTGTGCCCTTTTACGGCATAAAAAACCAAATACAAATAGCAAGGGAACAACACCCAATACGCCTCCCGCACATTCACGGTGTCGGCAAAATGTCCGTAGAAAAGCGGCATAATCGCATTTCCGCAAAGGCCCATGATCATCACCGATGCGCCGAGTTTGGTAAACCTGCCCAGGTCATCGAGCGCGAGCGGCCATATCCCTGCCCATACGAGCGAGTTGGCGAGGCCAAGCAATACGACGAACCAGATGGAAATGTCGGTATCGTGCCCCAGGAAGGTTACCTGGCCGTGCGTGAAGATGATGAGTAAGGTAAAAATGGTCCCTAAAATCGTGCAGATCCGCAGCGCGTTCACCTGGCTGATGAATTTTGGAATAACGGTAATCCCAATCAGATATCCGCAAATGGTGCAGAATAGCGTGTAAGAGGGGAAAACTTTCGCTTCCAGTAGGTCAATACCCATGGAATTGGCATAACCAATAATGGTATCGATCGCGATCACCTGCGTGCCTACGTGCAGGAAGATTGCCAGTGCACCCAGGATCAGGTGCGGGAAGTCGAAAATGCTCTTTTTACCTGCATTGGCCGATGCGATTTCCTGGCTTTCGTGCTCGGTATCAATTTCGGGCAATGGGGATTTGAATACCAGATAACCCAATACGAAAAGGAACGTTCCCAGGCCAATGTAGGGATTAATTACCCTTCTGATGAGCTCGTCCAGTGCCGCACTCCGTTCGGCATCGCTCATGGTGCCGAGTTGGGCGAAAAGATCGGTGTCGGTGGGTTTCAATATCACAGCCGCGAACACGATCGGCGAGAGAATCCCGGCGGCTTTGTTGCAAATGCCCATCATACTGATCCGCTGCGCCGCACGTTCTTTGGCACCAAGGATGGTAATGTAGGGATTGGCAGCCGTTTGCAGAATGGCAAGGCCGATGCCGATTGTGAAAAGGCCCATCAGGAATATCTCGTAAGTGCGCGACATTGCCGCGGGCACGAAAATGAATGCGCCCAACGCCATTGCCCAGAAACCAAGCATCATACCCTTTTTGAAACCAACAGCCTTCAACAAATACGACGAAGGCACCGACATCACGAAGTAGGCAATATAAAATGCGAATGCGACGAGGTAAGCCTGAAAGCTCGTCAGTTCGCAGGCGATTTTGAAATAGGGGATCAATATCGAATTGACCCACGACACAAAACCGAAAATAAAGAACATCAGGCCGATCAGGAAAATCGAGATCGTCGTTTCCCGCTTCGTCAGATTTTCTACTTTAATGGCAATGGCTTCGCTTTTCATTAAAATTGTTTTTCAAATGAAAATTTATTTGCAACTGAAATCTCAATTATTGAATTGGCTCCAATTGAATCCTTTTCCTATCTCTTTTCCGTCAGATAAATCTGACGGCAATTGATTTTAAGCTGAATCTGAAAACCTCAGGCCTCTAATTCAAAATCTATTACCGTCGACTTTAGCCGATGGAAGGCCGGGAATTTGAAACTGGCCGTTTCCAGCAAGCGGACTCTATTTCCGTCGACTTCAGTCGACGGGAGGCGGCTTGCTCCTTCTAAACCGTCGGTTCCCAGCCTTTTTGATACTCCCGTTTCCAGAATTTCTCGGCCGCTTTGTTGCCTTTGATATGGCCGTTGCTTGGGTCGATATTCAGCGTCTCGCCGGAGCGGATCGCGATATTACCCAGCTGCGCCAGCAATGTGCTTTGGTGCCCGCCTACAATCTCGGCCGCCAGGGGAATACCTTTTTTGATACCGTCAAAGAAATTCTGAATATGAAATGCATCCAGGCTTTGCGACGGATTCATTTTATTACGCGGATCGATCACAAGGTCATTTTTTACCTCCTTTACCAGCTTGTTGTCCAGGTCGTAAATCTTGTAATTATTGCCCTCGCCGATTTGCAATGAGCCTTTTTCACCATAAAACACCACGCCTACAGAGCTGCCTTCGATCGTGCGGCCATTGCAGCTGCGGCCTTCCCAGGTCATGCCGGTATTGTTCGCGAATTCGAGGTTGATCACCTGCGTATCCGGCGTTTCCCAGTCGTCCTTGTAACGGAAGCGGCCGCCTGAGGAGGTCACGCGCGTCGGGAAATCCACTTGCAGGCCCCAGCGCATGAGGTCGAGCATGTGGGTGCCGTTGTTGAGCGCCTCGCCGGTGCCCCAGTTCCAGAACCAGTGCCAGTTGTAATGCACGACGTTGTCCTTGAACGCGCGGCGCGGTGCAGGACCTTGCCAGAGTTCGTAGTCGAGCCAGGATGGAACGGCGGTTTCTTTGCCTATGCCAATAGAAGCGCGGTTGTTGGTATACCAGCCTTTGGCAAAATAGGCCCGGCCGATTACGCCGTCGTGCACCTCTTTAATACCCGCCGCTACATTCGGCCAGGAGCGGCGCTGGTTACCCATCTGGATCACATTCTTGTACTTTTTCGCTACTGCCACAAGCAGTTCACCCTCGTGCGGGTTATGGCTGCAAGGTTTTTCGAGATACACATGCTTGCCTGCTTTCGAAGCCAGAATGGCCGCCGGCGCATGCCAATGATCCGGTGCAGCTACTACCAATGCATCCATATCCTTGTTTTCGAGCGCCTTGCGGAAGTCGGGAATATTGGCGGGCTTTGACTTTTGCGTATCATTTACAACGCCAATGCATTTCTCCGCAGCGCGGGTATCGACATCGGAAATGGATACCACTTCACAGTTCGGCTGCAATGCGTAGTTGGTCGCCAAAGCAAGCCCGCGGCTATTGACGCCCATCATGCCTACGCGCACCTTCTCGTTCGCGCCGATGATTTTGGCATAGCTTTTCGGACTGAAACCGGGCAATACGCCGCCGAATGTGAGCAATGCGCTTCCAGCCAGTGATTTTTTAAGAAAGCTCCTGCGGTCGTCGTTGCTACTAGGGTTGTTATTTGAGTTTAAATTTTCCATTGAGAAAAAGGTTAATAGCTGGTTTAGTATTAAAACGGGCTTGGTATCCTGACAAGGTCCTGGATAATCTTGCCCTCATGCTCGAATCTTGCGAGTGTATAAACAGTGCCATCCGCACCAACGGCAATGGAGTTCACATAAGTAGGCCGCTCGCCGTCTTCATAAAAGATCGCCCCGTGGTCTTTATATGTATCGGTGGGCAAATGATAGGTAATTAAATGCAAATTTTCCAGCCCGCGCGCTGCGCCTTTGGCGATTTGGTCCTCGCCTTTTACGCGTTTGCCGTCCTGATAAATCGGCCCGCCGGTGAGGTAATAGATCGTTTCACCATCCGGGCCGAGCTGAAAACCGAGGTAACCATAGCTGAACTGATCGAACATGCCGCTTTTGCGTGAAGGTTCGGAAGTAATGCGCTCAACGAGTTCAATTTTTTCCGCCCGAGGATCAAAACGGAAGAGGTAACCCGAATTGCCGTGCACGCCGTAAGCCACCTGCTCTTTGGGATGCCAGAAGATCTTCCGCCAGTTGTAGCACATGCTGCCGGGGCGAGTCGGATCGTATTTGCCGAAATAATCCAGGCGGAGGTCTACGTTTTCGAGTTTGTGCAGGATTTGGGTTTCAGGGTTGTAAGTAAAAATATCGCCATCGGCGGTGGAGAAATACACGTCACCCAGCTCCGCGTCGACGAACAACGACCTGCATAATGAACGGAAATCAGTCCCCGGCGTACCCGCTTCGCCTTTGTGTGAAATGGGGCCGAGGTTTTTCAGGGTATTATTTTCAATATCATAATGGACAAAATTGCCATAAGGCCAGGTGATGCCATACAAATGCCCGCGGTCGCGGTCCATGGTCATGGATACCATTCCCTCGCCGTTCGGAACAATGGCGAGGTCTTTGAATGCGCCTGTTTGAAGGTCATAGGAAAGGAAATGGCCGCCCGGATATAATGCATAACCCTCAGGTGCCTGCTCGGGAAGGCGGTCCATGCCGTCGATGAGCTGGTAGTAGCCTACGTGTGTCGAAAAATAGAGTTTTCCATTTCTTTCATAAAAACGCACATGACTTTTGCCTTGCGGGATAGCTTTCAAATCCTTTTCACCACAAATGTCGGTGAGGTCGCCGAGAAACGTGGTGGCATCGCTGGCCGGATCGTAGACAAACATCTGCCCGCCTATTTCATGGTTATCCGAAGACAGCAGGTAGTAAATCTTCCCATCGCTCGCGGCCGAGAGCGCGTTGTACGTGTCATGCGCACGCGAGAAGCCGGAATAGTAATGTTTGGCGATCAATGGTTTCGGGTCGGTCAGTGGCTCGAAGGCTATGGAATAATCGATACTGTTCACGGGTAGAGGTACACTTTGGGTAAACACTAATTTTTAATAACCTTCGACTCCGGTTTGACGACGCCGGCTTGCTTCGCCAGTTGCACCATTCCGTTCAATATTTCAATCTCCACGTCCGATGCCCAGGTAGCGGGCAGGCCGTACACAATAGCGGCTACTTCGCCCTCATACCCACCCTCGCGCAGGATGGTCGTGCTCGGAATGTAGGTCATCACGTCATTGGAGTAGCCCATCACGAACGTATCCTGGCCGAATATCTTCTTCAAATTAATCGCATAATCCACCATCAGTTCGCCACCGAGGGTCATAATGGCCTGTTCGCCGAGCTTCCATACCTGCAATGGAAAAGGGTAGGAGGTCTGGAACGGCTTTTTCCCGTCGATCTGTGCGATCATTCTTTTCGCCCATTTCTGCTGGTAACCGGTTGTTTTTTCGGCCATAGCCGACAGTTGCTCACGGGTAGGAGCGGTGGTTAATGAGAGGGTTACCTCATTATAGGCTGTCGAAAGCTGCGGTGCCAATGGCTTCATTTCTTCACTCAAAACCCGCTCCACAGCCGCTGCGAGCGTTTTGCCGTACTGAATGGCCAGCGGAACGGTGTGCCGGGGCAATGGATTCTGGTCCGCTCCTGCACCCTGAAAAAACAATGCGGTGGCGCCCGGATACAGTTTTTCCAATTCAATCTGCGCCCAGCCGGGGTAGTCGCCCGACCATTGGTAGCCGTCCAAAACCGTAGGATGGCAGGCATAACCGAATGCAATGGCGATGATTTTACCTTTGGCATCCGAAACTTTCAGCACAGGTACGGCTGCGTCGCCGGGGCCGGTGATTTCCGTTAGTCTTTCCAAGGTCGCCGCGTCGTTATTCCGGCGGTTCACCTGGAAGCGCGTCACGCCGTTTCTGGTTTCGATCGTCGCTGGTTGTAGTGCTTTCAATGCATCGCCGGTCAGCGCTACAATTTGCTCGATGAGCTTGACCGAGTATTGATCAATCTTCTTCTGCTCACTTTCATTAATTGGATAAATATCCGAGAGTGCAGCCCCGAGCACGGGCCCGGAATGCGTGTGTGAACTGTTGAGGATAATCTGTGCTTTGGTCAGTTTATAGCGGTCGTTGATTTTCGCCCGGATCTCGTCGGACATCGCTTTGGGAAAACCCAGCAGATCCGTAGTGATAAGCACCGCCTGCTTGCCATTGGCATCCTGAATAGCCAATGCTTTTGCCCAAATATCGTGCAGCTTGCCCTCCGACGCGTGCGTACGTGCCGCGAAGCCCGCCATCCACATGGGCTCCGCCGGGGTAATCGCTACTTTGGCCACGCCCGCTCTCCATCCCTGCGCGCGGGTGGGGAGGTAGGTTAAAAGCAGTAAAGACAAGGCAATGGCTATCCTCATTTCTGTCCGAGTGTTTTGATCTTATCGACGTTATGATGCACTTTTTCAATGGCCGCGGCAATCGCCTTCATATCGTCCTTTGTGCCGAGGAGCATGTTTTGGGTAAGCCAAACGGCCTCCTCATTACAGATTTGATCGTTCACCGGGCATCTGTTCTGCTCGTTGTATTGGTTAATGTCCAGCATTTCCTTCGGATACATCCTCCGGTAGTTCTCCGATTTAAAGGTTTCACCCAAGAACGGCTGTGTATTCAAAGTCGAATAGCCGCTCATGCAGGGCACGCCTTCCGCCTTCACGGCTTTGATAAAGTTCTCGCGGGAAAGCCCTTTGAATCCGTCCTTATGGTACCTGAACGCAAACAAATGGAAAGCGCCGCGGTTGACCTTGTCGTATAATTTGTAGGGAACAATGCCCGGGATATCCTTAATCAATGATTTCAGATAGGCTGCATTCTCATTACGCGTGGTCGTTTGTGCATCCAGGCGTTTCAGTTGCGCGATGCCGATGGCCGCCTGGTATTCCGAAAACCGCAGCTTGGTACCCGGCATTACGCTGCCGGTACTCACCGAGCCGACAGCCGTTCCATATGGGTTCCCAAAATTGTGATACGAATAGCACAAGTCCATAAAATGCTCGTCGTTGCTCACAATAGCTCCTCCTTCACCAATTGGCAGGTTTTTTGAGTTTTGAAAGCTGAAACAGCCGACATTGCCAATCGTGCCTACCTTCTTTTTATCATATTCAGCCAAATGCGCCTGGCATGCATCCTCGATCACCAGCAGCTTATGCTTTTTGGCAATGGCCATAATGCGGTCCATGTCCACAGGCAAACCCAGCACGTGTACGGCCATGATAGCTTTGGTCCGAGGTGTGATTTTAGCCTCGATTTTCGCAGGATCGATCTGAAACGTTTCTGCATCGATATCCACGAAAACCGGCATTGCGCCATTGGACAAAATCGAGGAAACCGACGCGATAAACGTGTAGGGTGGCACCAAAACTTCGTCACCCGCCCCGATACCCAGCTGGTTGATGGCGATCACGAGTGCATTGGTGCCGTTGACCACCGCAAGACTTCTTTTGACATTCAGAGCTGCCGCCCATTCCTTTTCAAACTGTGTGACCACATTCGCCCTCGACCAAACCCCGCTCCTTACCACTTCCAGCAGCTGTTTTTCGTCCGTCGCCGGGTTCCATTGCGGCCATATCGGCCATTTGTCCTCGGCCCAGGCCTGGGGCCCACCTAATATCGCCGGCACCTGCGCCGACTTGGAGCCGATCACCGGCAGCGCGGCTACCGATGAGGATGCAAGGGCCACACCCAGCCCCGCCAGTGAATTCTGTTTAAGAAACGTTCTTCGCGACAATCGGGAGCTGAATGCTTTCATGGTACAATGGATTAAGGGTTGATTTTGAGGCTTATTTCTTCCTGGCTTTGGCGAGCACACTTTCCAGCGTTACGCTCCTGCCGCCCTGGCGCTTGCTTTCATCGGCTGCTTCCATGAAAGCGAATATTTCAATGGTTTCCTCGGGCGTAACCGGTACCTCACCGGTTTTGAAATACTTGATAATATCGACTAAAAGTGGTTCATAACCGCCGTATGGACCTAAAACTTTGTTGCCGTCTTCGGTGAAAACAGTGCCGCCGTAATCGTGCTTGCCGGTGCGGGTGCCACGGAACGTGCCCGTGCGGCCATCGCCCCAAATGCCCACTACGATGTCCGTATTAGGCGTATTCACGCGGGTTACGCTCTTGCAGCCCGTTCCCATGACCGTGTAAAGCGTCTCCACACCGTGGATGCCGTACCAGAAGAAATCCGGGTGTGTTTTTTCGAGAACGGCCGGGCTATACGTATCTGCGCCGAGGACCTTCTTTTTATCAATACTCTCAATGCCCTTAATGTAACGCAGCGAGGATGCTGTGAAAATGGGGACATTGTATTTTTTAGAAGCCTCGTAGATTTTCAATGTATCCGAAAGCGAAGCGGCGACAGGCTTGTCGATGAACATCCGCTTACCTGCCTTGAAAACTTCCAGTGCCTGTTCCAAATGCAGGCGGCCGTCGTTGGTTTCCAGCAAAATTACGTCGGTTTTACCCAGTAACTCCTTGATCGAACCGACGATCTCCACGCCCATTTTCTTCACTTCCTCAATATAACCGGGAATGCGTTTCACGCTCGATTCGATGTCCTTGCTGCCGTAAGGGTAGGCGGCCACCACCTTATAACCGTCGTAAACGGGGTCTTGCTGTTCGGCATTTAGTGCTTTCGCAAATGCTATGGCATGCGAGGTGTCGAGCCCGATAATCCCGACCCGTTTACCGTCCGCCGGGCTAGTCAATGCGGGCCGCGCCAATGCAGGCAAATGATTCATTAAGCCCAGACCAATACCGGCAGTTGCCGATTGAAAAATAAACTTTCGTCTGTTAAGCGAATGCATAAAACAAAGGGAAAAGAGTTCAGGAATAGCCAGCCCGTTTTTGATTTCGGGTACGTACCCGTAAATATACACACATATTTTAATTTACAAGTATTCGCGGTTATTGTTTACAGGAAATTTTGTGCAGATGTTGATTCTGGTGATTAAATGTTGCCTTTTGGTGTCATGGCAATATTTGATGCGCGCTTGCGCGCTCGTGCAAATCTCATGATTTGTACCAACTATTCGCAGGCCTCCGGCCGGTCGGAGATGCAATATCGTTTTTTCGGTACCGGCCGGCCGGAGGCCTGCGAATAGTTGGCGCGAAGGTCCACCTTCGCGCCATTAGTTCTGATAAAACGCCTGGTTTTCCTTCGTCACAATATCGATCGGCATGAAATGCGTCTTTTCTACCGGAGCGCCCAGGACGAGCGTCTGGTAGAGCGCCATGAGCCCGCGGTAACCCTGCTCTTCGGGCTTATGGCAGATCAGGAAGTCGATGAGCTCCTTGTTCAGGTAGGCGATGTTCTCTTTCAAATAGTCATAACCAATGAGCGAAATGTCGGAACGCTTATTCTTTTCCAGGAATGCCGCAACGGAAAAAACGCGCGAGTTGGTCACGAAAATAGCTTCGATGTCCTCGTGTGTGTGTAATGCGCGCGTAAGGTCGCGGGTGACCGACAGGCTGTCCGTATCTTTGATATCGATCCGGATAATCTCGATCGGCAGGTTACGGTCCTTGAAATAGCTGCGGAAACCCTCCTCGATTTGCAGGTAATTGTAGCTGTCGGTCTCCTTGGAAATGTTCACCACAGCCACTTTGTGCTTCTCTTTCAGTCGGTAAGTCGACAGTTTTGCGCCTACATAACCACTCTGAAACAAATGCGGGCCGATGTAGCAAAGGTTATCCTCGTCGGGCACGTCGGAGTCGATAAACACGAACGGTATTTTTTTCTCCCGGCACGCACGGACGAATTTCCGGGATTCCTCAATGAACGAGGGGGCCAGCAATACGCCTTTGAAATGACCATCCAGAATGGCCGCGGCCTGCTCATTAAATGTCGTGGGATCATTGAGGTCGAAATAGAAAGTACTTACTTGTACACCATATTTTTTGATCTCCGAATCGGCGCGGGAAATGCCTTTCATGGGTGCTTCCCAGAAATCGGTTTCCTTCGAAACGCTCGGAATGAGCACGGCCAGCGAAATGATTTTCTTCGAAGCGAGGCGGCTGGCGAGGATATTCGGCTGGTAGTCGAGCTCCTTGATAATGTCGTTGATCTTCTTCTTGGTCTTTTCCGAAACGCCCGAGCGGTTGTGCAATACGCGATCGACCGTCGCGATGGAGACGTTGGCACGGCGGGCGATTTCCTTCACGCCGTAGTAGGTATTTTCTTTTTCCATCCGGAAAAGGGAGGTTTGGTATCAGTGGTTAGTCCCGCAGGCTCACGTACCTGCGTTGTAAAACCACGAATAAAAGGGTTTTAGATTTTATTTAATGGTTTTCCCTCAAATTTTTGGCAAATACAATCGCGCATTCAATATTTGTATATATAATCTATCAATTAAATATAGTAAAAGAATCGGTTATGGCGCTGAATTACATGGCATTGGCCGTCCCATTGTTCCTCTTGCTGATCGGTATCGAATACTGGGTTTCTAAGCGCCTGGGGCGGCAATTGTTCAATTTCAACAGCTCTATTGCTAATATGAATGTGGGTGTTTTGGAGCGGCTCATCGACATGTTTACGGCCGGGTCGTTCTTCTTTTTTTACGATTACCTCCAAAAAAATTACGGGCTGTTCGAGATCCGCCCCACCTTGTTGGTCTGGATCGCATTGATACTGGCGACCGATTTTGTATGGTACTGGTATCACCGCGCGGGCCATAAGATCAACCTCTTCTGGGGATTTCATGTGGTGCATCATACAAGCGAAGAGTTCAATTATACGGCCGGAACGCGCATTACCATTTTCCAGGCGGTCGTCAGGACGGCCTTTTGGTCGGTGCTGCCGTTGATCGGCTTCCCGGCTCCGATGATCACGACGATGCTCATTGTGCACGGCCTCTATCCGTTTTTCACGCACACGCAGGTGATCGGCAAGCTCGGCATTCTCGAATACATATTGGTAACGCCCTCGCACCACCGCGTGCACCACGCGAGCAATGAGGCATACCTCGACAAGAATTTCGGGGATATGTTCATCATCTGGGACAAGCTTTTCGGCACCTTCGCCGAGGAAAAGGAGCAGCCCGTTTTCGGTCTCACCAAGCAGCTCGATAGTTACAGCTTCCTCTGGCAGCATTTCCATTTCCTGGTGGAGATCTGGTACTCGGCGCAGCAGCAAAAGGGCATTCTGGCGAAACTGAAAGTTATTTTCGGCAGTCCCGAAAATTTCGATCCGGCCGTGCGGCGGATCGTGGAAAGACGGTTTTTGTCCAAAAACAAAGTGCGTGTGCGCTCGCAGAAGTTCAGGCGGTATGTGCTGGTGCAATTTACGGTGACGGTCATCACGCTGTTCTTCCTGCTCCTTTTCGAGCATCAGGAAGAAACATTCCTGCAAGTAATGGTCGCGCTGGTGATATTTGTAACGCTCATCAACTGCGGCGCCATCCTCGAACAGCGCCGTTGGGTATTCTATCTCGAGTTCGCACGCGGTGCATTGATTTTTGTAACGGCCTACCATTACTTCCCGCACCCCACGCTGCTGTTCCTGATCTGGGCCGTACTCATCGGAGGCGTGCTGTACTTTTCGACACTCCAAAAACAATACCTGCAAACAATCTACGGGCGATGAGTAAAATCGATTGGCTTGTATTTTTTACATAAGAAGTGGCAGTAATCCTTGAAAAATGCCCGATTTGGGCATAATAAGTAAACTCAGGTTGCTTGTTGCTGATTCTGTATTTTACTTTGCCTATATGTTTAATAGGATTTATAGTTTATTCTGAACCCATTACCAACCACCAACCTTGGCAGTCGCACCCCGGCGCCATTTTACTAATTACTATGTTCCAAAATCTATCCAGAAACTCTCTCCTGAGCAGAGGCCGGCTACTCGTGGCCTTGCTGCTCTTCGGCCTCAGCGCCGCCGCCCAGAACATTATTGTGAAAGGCACCGTCACGTCCGCTGCCGATAACGGTTCGCTGCCGGGCGTCAATATTGTGATAAAAAATACGCTTACCGGCACGTCAACCGACGCGGATGGCAAGTTTGAGATCAACGCACCGTCGAATGGTACCCTTGTTTTTTCCGGAATCGGGTACGTTACCCAGGAAGTGACTGTGAATGGCCGGGCCACGATCGATATTAAACTGGCTGCGGATACAAAGCAGCTGGAAGAAGTGGTGGTGGTCGGCTATGGTACGCAAAAGCGCAACAGTATGACCAACTCCGTGTCGCAGATCAGCGGCGAAGCCATTACCAAACGGCCGGTATCGAATATCCAGCAGTCGATGCAAGGGCTTATGCCCGGCGTAACAGTGCTGGACCAGGGCGGTTCGCCGGGTAAGTCGAATACCAACATCCGCGTTCGGGGTATCACTACATTTAATATCAACGGAAGCAGCACGAGCGGGTATGATTTAGGTAAAAACGATGCGCTCGTGATCGTGGATGGTATTGAGCAGCGCCTGAGCGACATTAACCCGGACGATATCGAGTCGGTTTCGGTTTTGAAAGATGCTTCCTCAACCGCCATTTACGGTTCCCGCGCGACGAACGGCGTTATCCTTGTTACCACCAAACGTGCCAAAGGAGGCAAAGTGCAAGTGGATTATAACGGTTACTACGCCATTCAGAAGTCGAATAATGTGCCTAAAATGATGGGAATCGAGGCATACATGCGCGAGCAGGTAGCTGCGTACACGAATGCAGGCCTGGCGGTTCCGGCGCGTTTTACGGAGGAGTCCATTCAGGCATACGTGCACGCGACCGACCGCGAGAAGTACCCGATGCCCAACACCTGGTTTGAAACCATGCTCCGTTCTGCGCCGCAGCAGAACCACACCATTTCGGTAGCGGGTGGCACGGAAGTGATCCGGACGCGTTTGAGCGCCCGTTTCCAGGACCAGCAAGGTGTCATTGCAGGTTATTCCAATAAAATAGGCGAGTTCCGCCTCAATACCGACTACACGGTTTCGAAACGTTTACGCGTGAGCGGTGATATCAACTACCGTTACGCCCGCGCATTGAACCCGACGCTGAACAATTCCGGTCCAAATCCTCCGCAACCTTTGAACAACTTCTTCCACGGTACATTGTGGGCGGTACCCAAATATCCGGATGGCACGTACGGATTGAGTACGCAGGGTAACAATCCTTTGATGTTCAATGAAATCGGCGGACAGTCGCGGCAGGTGACCGATTACCTGGCGGGTTATGTCAAGGCGGAATTTGACATTGCCGAGGGGCTGACGTTTTCCACGCAAATCGCGGGCCGGGGCACATTCACGAATCAGAAGAACTACACCAACGCCTACACCAATACCGATAAGAACACGAATATCACAAAAACAGTGGCGATCAACTCGCTAACCGAAGTCCGCAATACATTACGTGAATACACGATCAACAATTTGCTGACTTATGAAAAGAGCTTTGGTAGCCATGGTTTGAAAGCATTGGTGGGTTACTCGCAAATCGGGAATACGCAGACTTTCCTGTCGGCCTACCGCGAGCGGTTCTATAATAATGATATTGGGTCTATCGGGCAAGGTGCGAACGATGGTACCAAAAGCAATTCCGGTAATGATGCCGAATATGGCCTGCGTTCGTATTTCGGTCGTGTGAATTACGATTATAAAGAGAAATACCTTTTTGAAGCGAATGGCCGTTATGACGGTTCTTCCAAATTCACAGGTCCCAAGCAATACAGCTTTTTCCCTTCTTTCTCTGCGGGGTGGCGCATTTCGAAGGAGAACTTCTGGCAGGGATTGGAAAAGACGGTCAATGACCTGAAACTCCGTGGCTCGTGGGGGATTACCGGAAACCAGTCGGTGGACTTGTACAGCTACTACTCCGCATTGACCGCCCTGGGTTACAGCTTCGGAGGCACGCCCGTGCAAGGCTACCGCCCTACAACATTGGCTAACACCAATCTCGGCTGGGAATCGACCACCCAACTTGACCTGGGTATCGACGCGACGTTCCTGAATAAACGGTTGACATTCACCGCAGATTATTACCGCAAGCTTACCGACGATATTCTCCTGAACCTCGATATTCCCGCGACGATCGGTCTGAAAGCGCCGCCGCAGAATGCAGGATCCGTTGAAAACAAGGGTTGGGAGTTTAGTCTGAATTACCGTGGCGCTGCGAGTACTTCCGGCTTCCGTTACACGCTCGGCGGGAATTTGAGTATTAATGAAAACAAAGTCGTGGATCTGAAAGGTACCGGCCCGTATATTACAGGTTCGGATATCGACCCCCGCTATATCATTGCCAAAGGGTTGCCGATCAACACGCTGTGGGGTTACCAGACCGACGGTTTGTTCCAGACCCAGCAGGAAATTACCGAGTACAAGGCCACTTATGCGGCCAACACCAAGCCCGGCGACGTGAAATACGTCGATCGTAACGGGGATAAGAAGATCAATGCCGATGATATGACGGCGATTGGTAACTCGTTCCCGAAATACACCTTCGGCTTGAATGGCGACTTCTCGTACAAGGGTTTCGACCTGAGTATTCTCTTCCAGGGCGCGGCGAAGGTGGATGCGCGCCTCGCGGGTGCATTGGCCGAAATGGGGAACCAGGAAGGGTTCACCCACGAGATTTACACCAACAATTACTGGACACCCGAAAACCCCGGCGCCCGCTTCCCGCGCCCAACGAAGTTCGATCTCCGCAATGTGGCTACTTCCGACCGTCTGGTAATCGATGGCTCGTACTTACGCCTGAAAAACGTGCAGCTGGCCTACAACATTCCGGCCGAAATCGTGAGCAAACTGCGTGTGAGCCGCATCCGCGTGTACACATCGGCTACCAATTTGCTCACATTCTCGAAACTGAATGAATGGAACCTCGACCCCGAAGTTCCCTCCGGCCGTGCGGTGTATTTCCCGCAAACAGCCTTGTACACATTTGGGTTGAACCTCTCATTCTGACCGCATTGATTTTATGAAAACAAATACATTCAAACATACCATTTACGCAGGTATCGCTGTGCTCACGCTTGGACTTGCTTCCTGCGACTCCGGCCTGCTGGAAACCGTTCCTAATGACCGCCTTTCCGAAGATTTATTCTGGAAAACCGAAAACGACGCTAAACTGGCCGTTAACTCACTCTACACCGATCTGGACAGCACTACGGCCGTAACCTGGGACGGTATTACCGATCTGGCGCATACCAACCAGAGCTTCAACGTGGCCGCTTACATCGAGGCGGGGAGTTACGATGCGACGAGTTCGGTGATTTACGACGAATGGAAACGGGCCTACCGAGGCATTCGCGGCGTGAATTATTTCCTCGAAAATGTCGATAAAGTGCCGAGTACCAATGCCGCATTGATTAACCAGCTGAAAGGCGAAGCGAAGGCATTGCGTGCCTACCATTATCTGAAACTGGCAGGTTTGTTCGGTCCGGTGCCGCTGGTGACGTCTTCGATCAGTATCGATGAGGGCAGGACATTGGTGAACACGCCGGTGGAGGAAATCTGGAATTTTGTAGAGAAAGAACTGACCGAAGCTGCGGCGCTTTTGCCGACGACCTATGGCGCCGCCGACAAAGGCCGGTTTACCAAAGGTGCTGCATTGGGCTTGCTCGCACGTGCGGACCTGTACGCAGGGCGTTACCAGAAAGCCGCCGATGCCGCTGACCAGGTGATCAAGCTCGGGGTGTATGGTTTGTATGATTCCTATGAAAAGCTATACAGCTATGCCGCGGAGAATAACAAGGAAGTGCTTCTGGATAAACAGTATTTGAAAGATGTGTATCAAAACAATGTCTTCAACCTGCTCGCGCCATACAGCCAGAAGAATGCGCAGAGTACCTATGTACCGACAAAGGCTTTGGTGGATACCTATGAAACACTCGAAGGCAAGAAAATCACCGATCCTTCGAGCGGGTATGATCCGGCTAAGCCTTATGCCAATCGTGATCCGCGTCTGAAATTCTCGGTCTTTCTTGAAGGCGACGCGTTGCCGAGCGGCATTACCTTCCAGCCCCGGCCGACGAGCACCACCGCGGACGCGATCGGAAGTACTTACATTGCCTCTACGACTGGTTTTAACATTAAAAAGTATATCAATACCGAAGATTTCGCCAACCCGACCAACAGTGGTATCAACATTATCCTGCTGCGCTACGCCGAAGTATTGCTGACTTACGCGGAGGCAAAGATCGAATTGGGGCAAACCGACGCAACCGTACTGGCGGCCATTAACCAGGTTAGAAATGGCCGTACGGATGTGAAACAGCCTTCGGTAACGGCTACCACGCAAGCCGCATTGCGGGACATCGTGCGCCGCGAGCGGACCGTGGAGTTGGCATTTGAAGGGCAGCGGTTGTATGATATCCGCCGCTGGAAAATTGGTGAGCAGGTGATGAACGGGCCGGTGTTCGGCATCACTTATCCGGATGCTACGGGTAAACTGGTTACGGTGCAAGCCGCATCCTCCGATCGCGTTTTCGATGCGGGCAGGCATTACCTCTGGCCCATGCCGCAAAAAGAGCGTGATTTGAATCCGAATCTAAAACAAAATCCGAACTGGTAGTTAATTTTGGGCGATATGGCACCAAGCTCCTGCTTGGTGCCTACTATTATCCAGCCTCAGGCTGGCGGACGCAATTCCGGCCAGAGGCCTGCAAATAGTAAGCACCAGGCAAGAGCCTGGCGCCAGTTTTACCTAAAACCACCTTAAAAACATGCTTAGAGTACTTTCTCTGCTGCTGGTATCAATGGGCTTATGCCTGCTGATGGCCTTTCAATCCGAAAAACCGGCAGCAAAAACACCCAACATCGTTCTCTTTTTCATCGACGATCTCGGTTACGGCGACTTGTCCGTGAATGGCGCATTGGGCTATAAAACGCCCAACCTCGACAAAATGGCCACAGAAGGGACGCGTTTCACCAACTTCATGGCCGCTCAGGCTGTGTGCAGTGCTTCCCGTGCCGCTCTGCTTACTGGTTGTTATCCCAACCGCCTGGGTATTTCAGGAGCATTCGGACCCAATGCTGGTGTGGGCCTCAATCCCAAAGAAGAGACTATTGCCGAACTCGTAAAGGCGCAGGGCTATGCGACGGGTATTTTCGGCAAATGGCACCTGGGCAGCGATCAGGAGTTTTTGCCTTTGCAGCAGGGCTTCGATGAATATTATGGCGTGCCCTATTCGCACGACATGTGGCCGCTGCACCCGTGGCAGGAGCGAGCCAAGTACCCGCCGCTGCACTGGATAGAGGGAAACAAGCCGGTGAAGGAGATCAAGAGCCTCGAAGACGCCAGCGAACTGACGCCGGTGATTACCGAAAAGGCAATCTCATTTATTAAAAGAAACAAAAACAAGCCTTTCTTCCTGTATGTGCCGCACCCGCTTCCGCACGTACCTTTGGCTGCTTCGGCAAAGTTCCGGGGTAAAAGTCAACGAGGTATTTTTGGGGATGTGATGATGGAGCTTGACTGGTCGGTAGGAGAGATCATGAAGGAGCTCAAAGCGCAGGGATTGGATAACAATACCCTCGTAATTTTCACTAGCGACAATGGTCCGTGGCTTAACTACGGTGACCATGCCGGTTCTGCGGGGGGCTTCCGCGAAGGCAAAGGAACCTCTTTCGAAGGCGGCCAACGCGAGCCATGCATTATGCGCTGGCCGGGCGTAATTCCCGCAGGAAGGGTTTCCAACAAACTCCTTTCGACGCTCGATGTTCTGCCTACCATCGCCAAACTGACCGGCGCGAAGTTGCCGAAGGAGAAAATAGACGGATACGATTTCACCGCGTTGCTCAAAGGCGACGAAAGTCAGACGCCGCGTGAAAGTTTCCTCTATTATTATCGTAAAAACAACCTCGAAGCCGTTCGCAAAGGCGATTGGAAACTTGTTTTCGCCCACCCGGGACGTACCTATGAAGGTTCATTGCCAGGCAAAAACGGTCAGCCGGGTCCTGCGCCGGAGGATCATCAGTTCCCGAAAGCGCTCTACAATCTTGCACGCGACCCAAGCGAGCGCTACGATGTGCTGGAACAAAACCCGGAAATCGTAGCCGAACTCGAAAAAATCGCCGACGCGGCGCGTGACGATATGGGGGACGACTTGCAGCAAAAGACGGGTAAAAACGTTCGGGAGATAGGACGTACCGTTAAAAAATAAGGATTGGATTTCAGGAGTACTTGTCTTAAATTTACTTAACATGTAAATTCAAATCATGGGTACTCCTGCCATTTCTCAAAAGGATTTCGATGCTCTGAAAGAGGAAAACGAATTGCTTAAAAGGCAATTGGAAGCCTTGCACGGTAAGGAATTTAGGGATAAACCGGAATGGGTACATCGATCGTTTCAGGAATCCTCCAACGCATCAAAACTTAAATTGAAAAGAGGCTCAGGCAAAAGCATTATATCTCGCGTTCCCAATAATTTTACGGATGAACTAACAGATTTTAATGCGCTTGAATGAGAATACTACTTGATACCCATATTCTTCTATGGTTGACTTCTGGCTGCTCACAGATGATTGTAAATTCGACAGCTACCCGGTGAAATTGCTCAAATAGATAAAGATTAACCGTCAAAAAAACACAAATTCTTTTAAGTGCATTTGGTTGTTTGAATGAATTATCCTTACTTTGTCTATCAAACAAGTAGATTATATCAGGCTCCCGCTTCGCAATATTCAGAACGTATCTGCTTTCCGATACCCTAAGAGACAGTCCAGGCTCGACTTGCCGGAATTTTCGGTGGTTGTCAATTCATGCCAGTCGTCCGGGCTGTCGTAGGGTATCGGGAACAAAGATACACCGCAATTTACAAATCTGGTTACCACTGCCGAAACACGCTGTTCTCCCCAATTTTAAAGGCGTCGCCCACGTTGAATTCAAGTAATCCAAGGGTTGCAATGTCTTTCTGAAGTGTATTAATCTACTCCACAATGAAAAAGTATTGTTTTCTGGTTTCCCTCCTTGCTACATCGTTCTTTTGCCACCATTCCCAAGCCCAGGCGCCAAAACCGGCGCGCCCTAATATCGTATTCATCCTGGCCGACGACCTCGGCTATGGTG
Source organism: Dyadobacter sp. BE31 (assembly GCF_031457695.1). NCBI lineage: Bacteria > Pseudomonadati > Bacteroidota > Cytophagia > Cytophagales > Spirosomataceae > Dyadobacter > Dyadobacter sp. BE31. The sequence goes on along the minus strand of NZ_JAVDXA010000001.1, from coordinate 1,311,993 downwards.
ATGTAGGTTTCAATGGACAAAAGCTCATTAAGACACCCAATATCGATCGCCTCGCAAGGGAGGGAATGATCTTTAACCAGTTTTATGCGGGGACCTCTGTATGCGCACCCTCGCGGTCGTCGCTCCTGACAGGCCAGCACACGGGGCATACGTATATCCGGGGGAACAAAAGCGTCGAACCGGAAGGGCAGCAACCGATTGCCGACTCTGTTGTTACAATTGCAGAAGTTCTAAAAAAGTCGGGATATGTGACGGCGGCCTTCGGGAAATGGGGCTTAGGGCCCGTCGGCTCGGAAGGCGATCCGAACAAGCAAGGTTTCGACCGTTTTTACGGGTACAATTGCCAAAGCCTGGCGCACCGTTATTATCCGGAGCATCTTTGGGATAACAGCAAGAAAATACTTTTGGAAGGAAACAAAGGACTGATCAACAACAAAGATTACGCTCCCGACCTGATCCAGAAAAAGGCGCTCAGCTTTGTAGATGCGCAAGATGGCAAGCAGCCTTTCTTCTTGTTTTTACCTTATATTCTTCCACATGCCGAGTTGATGGTGCCGGATGATAGCCTGTTCAGATATTACAAGGGTAAGTTTGAAGAAAAGCCGTACAGAGGGGCTGATTATGGCCCTGGCGCGACAGATGGCGGATATGCGTCACAGGAATTCCCCCATGCTACCTTTGCGGCAATGGTGGCGCGTCTCGATTTGTACGTCGGGCAGGTTGTGAACAAATTGAAGGAAAAAGGTCTCGACAAGAACACGCTGATCATTTTCACAAGTGATAATGGACCACATGTAGAAGGTGGTGCTGATCCGAACTTCTTTAACAGCAGTGCGGGTTTCCGGGGTGTGAAACGGGATCTGTATGAAGGTGGTATCCGCGAGCCGTTTGCAGCCCGCTGGCCGGCGGTTATCAAGCCGGGCTCGAAAAGCGATTACATCGGTGCATTCTGGGATGTACTGCCCACCTTCGCCGAGTTGGCAAATGCTTCCGCACCCCGTAACATCGACGGCATTTCATTTACCGATGCATTGAGAGGCAAGCCTACCCAGAAAAAACATGATTACCTGTATTGGGAATTTCATGAGCAAGGTGGCCGGCAGGCGGTGCGGCAGGGCAATTGGAAGGCCGTCAGGTTGAAAGCGGCTGGTAATCCCGATGCGCTGGTAGAGCTCTACGATCTTTCAAAAGACCCGCAGGAAAAAACCAACCTGACCCCGCAATTCCCCGAAAAAGCCAAGGAGCTCGGCCAGATCATGAACCGGGCGCACGTATCGTCAGCCATTTTCCCGTTCGGGAGTTTGGCGACTAACTAAGCAAAGAAGCCCTGACCATATGCCAATGATCAGGGCTTCTTTGTTCTGAAAGGCTTTTCAAATCAACCCCAATCCCGCGGCCAGCTTGATCAGTGAAGCGGTGTTCGATACTTCGAATTTGATCAGCAGGTTCTGCCGATGACTGTTCACAGTGGTAACGCTAATAAACAGCTGCTCTGCGATTTGTGGGTTGGTGAGTCCTTCGGCAATCAGTACCAGCACTTCTTTTTCGCGCCTGGTGAGAAACGGTACTGTTTTAGGCGCTGTGGCCGGGGTTACCTGGTCGAATTGGACATTCATAAAATAGCCCCCTGCCTGCACTTGCGCGATGGCTTCGAGGATATCTTCCTTCCCCGAGCTTTTGATCAGATACCCCGATGCGCCGTTCTGGATCATACGCGACACATAGGCGCGCTCGTTGAATGTGCTCAACGCAAGTGTTTTTACCTCCGGAAATTGGTCTTTTACCTTTTTGCAAAGGTCGATGCCGCTGATGTCCGGCAGGTTGATATCGAGAAATGCAATGTCGACTTCGTTGCTTTTCAGGAATGCGATGGCATCAATGGCGTTGGTCGCCGTTCCGACAACCTGCACTTCTTCCACGTCGGCAAGCAGTGATTTCAATCCTTCCAATACCAGCGGGTGATCGTCCACGATGAGGATTCTGACACTCATAATTTCTTTTTATTTTAGGTTAAAGCCATTTCTGGCATTGCTATCAGTCATTAAAGCACAATTTCAACCAGTACCGATGTGCCTTCGCCGGGTTTCGACTGGATGTCGAGCGTGCCGTTCAGGTAATCCACGCGGGCCTGTACGTTGCGAAGCCCGGCACCTTTGTTCTGTTCGAGGTTTTTAATGTCAAAACCTTTGCCATTGTCTTCCACAGTTACGCTCACATGGTTTTCGACCCAGGTAAGCTGCACCTGCGCTTCACTGGCGTCGGCGTATTTGAGCACGTTGTTGAGCAACTCCTGGATGATCCGGTAAAGAACAACCTCCACTTGGGAGTCGAGGCGCTTGTCGTCGAAACCGAAGGCCTGCATGTGTACTTTCAATCTGCCCGAGGCGCTGATGCCCTCGCAAAAGTCGCTCAGCGCGTCGATTAATCCGAACCGTACAAGCGATTCGGGCATCATACTGTGGGCTACGCGGCGCATTTCGCTGATTGCGCCGTCCAATTGGGTTAGGGCCCTGGTAAACGTCATGGCGCTTTCTTCGGGCAGGATTACATTTCCTTTCACTGAGTTCAGAGTTAGTTTGATGCCTGATAATAGTCCGCCCAGACCGTCGTGCAGGTCGCGGGCTACGCGGGTGCGTTCTTCTTCCTGTCCTTTCAAAATAGAATTGGTGGCTACCAATTGTTTTTCCTGCTGCAATTGCAGCACTTCCTGCTCGGCCACGCGTCTGCGGAATGCAATGTTCCTGTAAACCAATATTGCGATTATGAGCAATCCGACAAGCCCGGCGACAAGGCCGTAAATCAGCGTGTTACGCGTTTGCTTCTCTTTTTCGAGCGTAACGATCTGGTTCTCCTTCTGGGCCGTCAGGTATTTCGTGTCAAGCTCCTGTAATTGTTTTTGAATATCGATTCCCTGAATGGAGTCGTTCAGGATCGAGTATTTCATCAGGTAGTCGTAAGCGCCTTTGTAGTTGTTCTGGCGGGCAAGGTCGGTTGCGTAATCTTCGTAAAGCTCCACCAAATGGTCGGTCATATTGTTGGCCTCCGCGATGGTGAGTGCTTCCTTGGTGTATTTGGCCGACAGATCGATTTTTTTGGCATCCTCAGCGAGGAACATCAGCGCTCTCAGGCAGTCGAGTTCCAGAAACACATTACCCGATTTCCGTGCAAGGTCAAGTCCTTTCTGGCCGTAGATCCAAGCCTCATCCAGGTTTTTGAGCAGCCGGTTGGTGCGGCAAAGTCCTGCATAGGCTTGCGTGATGAAAATGTCCGAATGAATTTTTTCAGCCACTACCAGCCCTTCTTTGAAATGGGCGAGCGCCTCATCGTATTTTTTGAGATTGAAATAACAACCGCCGATATTGGTCAGGATATCGGTCAGTTGCAAGCTGTCCTTCATCGGCCGGGCAAGCTGTAATGCTTTTTGCTTGTAAACCACCGACTTATTGAAAAGATTGGCATGCTCGAAAGCTGTACCGATACTGATATAAAGCCGGGGCAGAAACTCCTTCATCCCCAACTTATCAAACTGACTGGCCGATTGCTGGTAGTATTTGATCGCTTCGGTGAAATTGCCCATGTAAGTGTAACTGGCAGCAATATTGGCATAGCTCTTGCCGATATTCACCTGGTGCTTCATCCTTTTGGCTATTTCAAGGCTCTCACGGTTCAATTTCAACCCTTCCTCGAATTTTCCCTGCAAATTGAGAATATAGGTATAGTTTGAACGGAATTTAAACCGGCCGATATCGTAGTTCAACTGTTCGCTGAGAGCATCCGCTTTCAGGTAATATTTAGCGGCGCTGTCGAGGTTCTGGTTTTCGAGATATTGCCCGTACTCAATATACGCGAGCACGCGGTTGGTATCCTGCTTGCTGGTCTGAATGCGTTTCAGAATCGCCTTCGGATCGGGGCTCTGAGCAAGCGCAGGGATGCATAAAAAGACTATAAAAAGTGTTCGTAAATATAATTTCATCGGACCCGGAGAGTAGAATGGATGGGAAAATTACGGTGGCAAAAGTCTGAAATAAAACCTTTTAATAATATCCTATAAACATATGATTTTCGAAAAATCATGCTTTTATAGGATTGATCTGCGGCTTCCGGACAGGCTACCTTTGTCATGTCGAAAGGCAAAAATTATCTCATCCATTATCCATTTTCAAATCAAATACAGCCATGAAAAAAATTGCATTCCTGAAAAACATTTTCGCTCTGTTGTTGCTTAGCACATTGATGTTCGCTTGTGAAGACAAGGATAAAGACGTATCCCCGGAATTAAGCACAAAAGTGGCAGGGACTTATAAAGTGACCAAGTTGACAGTGGATGGCGATGACTATCCGCTTGAAGTTGCCAAGGCGAGCATCACAATCCAGCTCGATAAATTCTCCGCGGAAGTTGTGACGGGAAAAATGAAAGTGACCCTTGACGGTGACCGCGAACCGGATGAGGATCTCGGAACTTTGAACCTGAAAAATGCCGGCAGCACAGGCATCGATATTTACGAAAACACCGAGAAAGTAGGGAACCTGAAAGATGATAAACTGAATATTTTCGTGGTGTTCGAAGGCCAGGAGGTTGAGATGATCGCGACAAAGCAATAAGCATTACCAACACAGAATACCCTTGATTACAATTACAGCCATGAAAAATAAAATCATCCCCTTTTTCCTCTATGCGTTTTGCATTGCGTTCCTGAACTTCACTTTCAGCGATGAGTTCGAAGAATATGGAATTAGTCAGAAGGATATTCAGAATCGCCTCTGGAACGTTTTGCAGGCCCCTTCGGTAAGTGTGCCGTATTTAGGGAGTTCCGTGAAGTCGGCGTGCCGCTCGCTGGCACCCGAAGCGCAGGCGACGGCCATTAAGAAAGCCGGTACTTTTGTGAAGACCTATTTCAATTCAGAGGATTTTCAGAAACGATACACCGACGCGATCGCGAAAAAGTACCCGAAACTGGAAACGACCGTGAGCGAGCAGCGCAAAGCGGAAATCAGGGCGAACCGTTTGAAAGGCGTACAAGGGTTGCAGGCGAAGGATATGGAGCCGGTGGTGGATATTCAGATCCAGTCTGCGGAGACTTTCGTGGGTATGGAAAGCATGCTCAGCAGCATTCCGGCCGATCAACGGGCGGATTTCAAGAAGCAGATCGAGGACGGGAAGCGTAATGCTGCGTTCTTCAAGAAGATCAAACCGCTTTTGAAAACCAATATGGAGGAATTTAAAAAGCAATATGCCGAGTACCTGGCGGCAGACGAGATCAGGCAGTCGGAGCAGACGCTGGCGCGCAACGCGAAAAGCAATGCCGATGAGTACGAGAAGCTGAAAGACCCGAAAAAGGTACTCACTGCACGGCTCACCGACTTCCTGAACCAGAGCAAAGCCGTGGATTTCGCAGCGCAGACGAAAGAAATGAACGGTCGGAAAAAGTTTGTGAATGCGGCCTACGAGGGGAAAAGCGATGTGTGGAAGTTCTGCTACCGGATGGGCTCGACGCCGACAAACACTGCCCGTGCATTTGCGCAGCAGTGGCTTGCAGAGTTGAAATAAATTGGTTTATATAAGGATGTACAGAGAGGTGCTATTGGCTCCTTTTCTGTCTGATCCGTGGCCGGCAGCGCGTTACTGTCGCCACGGATTTTTTTATTTTCAAGAAAATTAGGCGAAGCTATTGCATTTTAAAAAACATTAAACTTACTTTGTCTATCAAATAAGTATACTATTAAAAAGCAAAGCTCCTGAACCACCCTGAGCTGAGTATTAATCCAGGCATCTTAGATATGAGCGCGGTTAATTTACTTTGTAAGGCCCCATTGAGGGTAGGTAGGAGGGGCACCTTCATGCTTTGTTTTCATTCCCATTGCTGTTGTTGAAACGGCGATCCATCCCTGACATTTATCGGAAATATCCCGCCTGACAGTCATGGCTGATCATCTGAAATTTTCGGTGGTTGGCGATTTCAGTTGCCGGCTGTGCTGTCCCGGGGTATTTCCGGTCCATATTATTTGCTGCGTTTATACTAAACCGGTACTACTACACTACTTGTTATATGTTCACATTCTCAGACGTGGTGCTGCTCGCGAGGAAGATCGCCGTCGGCATACTGCTCACATTAATTCCTTTTGTACTGATCGCCGGAGGCATTTGGCTGGCGTGGAAATTCTTTATCTGATCGCTCATTTCACCATAAAAATTTAATCACGCATGAAAGTGGATAATGCATTGGCCCGGAAGATTACCCGCGACGGCCTGATCAGCGTGGTGCTGTACCTCGCGCCTATCGTTTTGATGTTTGCCAGCTTCCAGGTATTCGGCTATCGGCCTTGGGAGGGCAGTAACGAGTTTCCTTTCAAAGCCCCCGCATTCATCGAGGCGGTATTCAAAAACCTGAGCAGCTGGGGATTGCCGGTGATCGTGCTCGTGCTGGGTGCGATCGAGTTTGCGGCCGGCTTGTATGAAAACAAATGGACCAAGAATGAAAGGATTCTGGATATTGTCTGCTTTGTAGTTCCCAAGCTCATTATCCGGCCATTTGTTGCCTATTTCGGATTGAAATTCCTGCCGCTGGTCTTGCCCGACGCGAAAAATGCTTTCGAATGGGTTCCCTTCTGGTGGGCATTCCTGATTATCGCTGTGGCGGATGACCTCACGCAATACTGGTACCACCGCTTGCATCACCAGGTGCCCTGGCTTTGGCGTTTTCACCGCACGCACCACTCCGCCAATTACATGGGAATGGCTATGGCGAGCAGGCAGAATGTGATTTACACGTTGTTTTTCTCACAAACCTACCTTACCATTGCACTTACTTACCTGGGCCTGGGCTATGCGGCCTTGTTTGTGAAAGTGATCAAATCGTTTATCACTACCGGCGCGCATTCGAGCATTCCCTGGGACAAACCTTTCTACGAAATCAAATGGCTGAAACCGATCGGCTGGGTATTGGAAAGGCTGATTTCCACTCCGGCCACACACCATGCACACCACGCCGACACGACCGACGATGGGATAGGCTATTACAAAGGCAACTTCGGTAATATGTTCTTCCTCTGGGATATCATCTTCGGGACCGGCATCATTACCCGCAAGTACCCGTCGTCGTACGGGATCAAGCATTACCAGGAAGAAGAATGGTATGCCCAGTTTCTGTGGCCCATTTTGAAGTCCAAAAAAGAGGGTAGCGAGCTATCGCACAACGGTCCGGTAGTGGGCGACGCCGTGCCGGATACGCCGGAGCCTATTACGCTTCAACCTGATACCACGAATGTCGCAGTCGCTTAAAATTCCAAGATGACCATTGGCTAGACCGGTGGTCATCTTTTTTGTGTATTAATCTTCGAATTGAAAGGTTTATTTTCCCTATTAGTAGAGTCGTCAGCCTTAGGATAATAAAGTCATACCATTGGAGAATCGGATTTGAGCGGCGGGTTTGAACAAACAGATATTCGCCTTTTCCCATCTTAAAACTTCATCAATATGACGAATTTCAATTCTTTGGTGTCGACGATTCAAGAAACCAACTTCACCCTCCAACAAAGTGCCTCAAAAGCCATTAACCGGTACTTGACGATTCGCAATTGGTTAATAGGCTTTCACATCGTGGAGTTTGAGCAAAATGGGGAAGACCGCGCTAAGTACGGGCAGCGGTTGGTCGACGATCTGGCCGATGCATTGAACATCGCCGGCCTCAGCGGTAGAAATTTAAAATTGTTCAGGCAATTCTATCTAACCTATCCTCAAATTGTGCAGACGCTGTCTGCACAATTGGGAAGCCTTGGAATGGCGGAATGGAACCTATTACCCGTGAGAATTAAAGCCATTAACGGTGACGTTGAAAGCAGAAGCTTCAATTTTATTGATCCGGAAATGCTGCTTTCTCGCCTGTCATTCTCACACCTTACTTTATTGCTCCCCTTGCGCGAACCCGAAAAGCGGGCATTCTACGAACGACAATGCATCAAAACTAATTGGAGCGTAGCCGAACTGAAAAGGCAAATCAATACCCTTTATTACGAACGTTCAGGTATTAGCCTCGATCCGGAAGCGTTGGCTCGGAGTGTGGAGGAGCACGCAGAGCGCCCCTGCGTCACCGATATTATCAAATCCCCCTTCACTTTCGAGTTCCTTGGTTTGAAAGCCAAGAATGTAGTCTACGAAAACGATCTGGAACAAGCCCTTGTTGATAACCTGGAAGCGTTCCTGATCGAATTGGGCCATGGTTTTTGCTTTGAAGCCAAGCAGAAGCGGATCATCATCGGGGATGAATACTTTTTTGTCGATCTCGTATTCTACCACCGTATTTTGAAATGCCATGTTTTAATCGAGCTGAAAACCAATGAGGTCAGGCATGAGCATATAGGTCAGCTCAAAACTTACATTAACTACTACAAGAAAGAAATAATGGCCCGGGACGATAACCCGCCAGTGGGACTACTGCTGGTAACGGATCAGAACCGGGCGCTGGTTGAATATGCGGTTGCGGACAGCGATATGCAGCTGTTTGTAAGTAAATATGTCGTGAATCTTCCCAGTAAGGAACAATTGCAGGACTTTATTCAGCATGAACTGGCGCAAATGCAATGTTAACCAATGCGTTTGTAGACAGTCTCGGTAGCTTTGTCTTCCTGGCCTTCCGGCGAGATATTGTAAGCAGTGATGATTAAGGTATCGGGGTCTGTAAGTTCGGCAACGGTGCGCCAGTTCCAGGGGGCGGGGTATTCTGGGACGCTGTATTGTCCCAGGACTGAAAAGCCATTCCCGGTAGGAGTGCCGTTGGAGAGCATCATGCCCGTACCCATATGAAAACTATCGATCCAGAATGCCTGTGCGTTGCTATTAGGAATGTCGAAACCATAAACGGCAATGCCCTGGAATGGTTTGCCGTTGAGGCTGCCCTCGTATTCGTGCAGGAGGAAGCTGCCGCCGAGGATGGCTTTGATGGTGCCTTTCATTTCGGATTCGTCGGCGAGGACGTCGGGCTCGAACCAGGTTTTCGTAGTGCCCTGCCAGTTGCCCGTTAACGCTTGCAGTTGACGATGCACCCCAGCTTCCAGTGATGTTTCAAATTTACTTTTGCTCATAAGGATTCAGATTTAGCTTGCCACAAAAGGTATCCGAGCGCGTTGGTGCAAATTCGTGTCTTTGCAGCAAATTATTGTTAATATAATCACTCAAAATTTGATAAAAATGAGACGGAAAACAACTGCTTAAAATGCCAATTGAGAGGGGGTTTTGGGACAAAATTTCTATATTGGTGCCCGCTTTGACCTGAATGTCAAAGATTAAACCATCAACAACATGTTACAACTAGGACTATTAATTACCAACCGGCACCGCTTATTGAGCGTCGCAGCGATCCTCGACGTATTCGAGTCGGTCAACAGTTTCTACGAGCGGGCCAGCCAACCGCACTTTTTCAATATTACGCTGTTTTCGCCGGATCCCGAACCCGGTAAGTTTTACGGGGCTTACCCGATGAAACCGATCAATGAATTTACCAAGCAGGACCTCATACTTGTGCCCGCATTCGGCTCGGGGGACGTCCAGCTTTCGATTACGAGCAATCAATGCTGCATTCCCTGGCTTTGGGAGCAATATAAAAATGGCGCTGAACTTGCCAGCTTTTGCACGGGCGCGTTCCTGCTTGCTGCCGGCGGCCTGCTGAATGGCAAGCACGCCACTACACACATAGACGCAGCGGAGGCATTGGCTTCCAATTTTCCGGATATCATCATGAAAAGCGATGCGGTAGTAACGGAAGATAAGGGGATTTTTACCAGCGGAGGCGCCACAAGCAGCTTCCATTTGATGTTGTATTTGATACAGCGCTTTTGCGGAAAAGATTTCACTTTACGAACGGCCAAAATGTTTGCCATCGACATGGATCGTGAGCAGCAGACCTATTTCGGGACGTTTGCCCCGCCCCAAAATCACGGCGACGGACTGGTGAATATGGCGCAACAAAAAATCGAGAAGGAATACCAGGAGGGAAGCACCATCGAAGTACTCATTCAGGACATTCCAGCCAGCCGCAGAAATGTCGTGCGGCGCTTCAAACAGGCAATCGGTGTGACGCCCATTGAGTATTTGCAGCGGACGCGTATCGAGGCAGCCAAGAAATTGCTTGCACAAACGGACCAGAGCGTGCTGGAAGTCATGCTGAATTCGGGGTATAATGATTTGAAATCTTTCCGGCAGCTGTTCAAGAAAAGTACAGGCGTGACGCCGAAAGAGTATCGCGACAAGTTTAACATAGCCAGGCTGGAAACCGGCGGGCGCTGGAACCGGCGCATGAGCGGCGCTTCTTATCTCGATTAAAAACCAAAAGCCCGGACTTAACGATCCGGGCTTTTGGTTTGCTATATGGTCCGTTGTCAGTTAACCTTGGCAATCTTGCGGAATGCGCGGTCATTACCTTGCTTGATTTCGACAATATAAATGCTGGCAGGCAGCTGCGTAATGTTGAGTTGGTGCGAGAATCGGTTTGCTATTTTATTCACTTGCATATGCTTGTAAAGCGTTCCCGATTTCGCATCGAAAATGCGGATCTCAATTTGACCGTTTTTCTCGTTGGCGAGGTCAATGCTGACAAAGTCCGAACTAGGGTTGGGGTAAACTTTTGCTTCGGCATGCAGTGATACTTCTTCCTTTGTCTCCGGCACTGCCATTTCTACGGCGGCCTGCCTCGCATTCTGGCCATCGGCTGCCATTACGAAAATCGGCGTTTCTCCTGCTGTAACCGTTACTTTGCCATCCACGATCGGGAGCTCGGTCATCGCCATATTGTCTGCACCGGCGGTCGGCGTGTAAATACGCGCAACGCCCGACTGGTTCAGATTGACGGTATATTCCGCTGTTCTTCCTACTTCATCAGGTACGGTCAGAATGAAGAGCGATTTGCCATTCAGTTCGTATCGGTCAACGATCGGGTCGTTGTGGAGCGTTTCCTTGTATTCGTATTGGCCGAATAGTTTCTGCGTTTGCAGGAAGTAATCGGCAGATGGCCTGCGGGTTTGGTCATTGTTAACAAACCCCGCGGATGCGAACATTCCGCCGCTGCCGTTGTCGTCATACATTTGATAGAAAAACAGTTTTTCAACCCCATTGCGGGCTGTGAACAGCGAGGTACGCAAAATCCAGTCGGCCTGTGTTTGCAATGCGGATTTGTTGCCGATAGGGATGGCTTTTAGCGGGCTGTCCTGATGTACGTCGTAGCCTGCCTCTGTGTTCCATATCGGAAGGTCGTTCGATAGTTCGCGGGTTACTTTTACAAAATTTTCGAGGATCTGTTTGGCATTGGTCACCTCTGGTGCCGCGCCGCGGGTGGATGTGCCGCTCTGGCTCGACGATGCGTTGTCGGTATAGAGGTGGAAATTCACCACATCCCAGCAGAGATTCACGGTGCCGTCGGCATTATATCCGCGGAATTCTTTGCACCAGTCTACCATTCCTTTTACAAAATCAGGGCCGGTAACGAGTCCGGCGATGACCACTTTCATGTTGGGATCGGCGTTTTTAACACCTACGCCGGCACCCATCGTGTTCTTGTGGCCATCGTAGAATGCCGACATATTAGCAGCGTATTCACGGGCTGTCTGGTAACCTTTGCGGCCTTTCCACCATTTATCGCGCTCATTGTCGCATTCGATGTATTTGATGTATCCCAACCCGATTTTTACTTCATTAACAGGGTCATTCGTCCATCTCGGAGTCGTCGAAACGCTCAACAGCGAAGGATCTACATTGGTATTGCTTCCGTAACGTGCTGCATATTGAAATGCAACTTTGGCTTGTTCGACGTAAGAAAGGGGATCTGCGAAGTTCTTGCCGTAGCGTACCGGCACGTTTTCGGGGTCGCGCTGGTCTTCCGGATAGGTCTCACGCATCCAGGCGGGCTGCGTTTTAAGGCAAGCCAGTACCTCAATGCCTTCCTGTTTGCAACGTTGGTAAATCAGGTCGTAATTCCAGCTTCCGCTTAATGTAGGATTGTAGGAATAAACACCTTCCGAAGATTCCAGTTTTTCCCAATCCATGTAATGCCGCAGGCCTGTAAAGCTCTTGGCTACCTGAACTTTCGCTTCTACCAGCGACTCGGTATGCACGCCATCCTGGAAATACCACTCATATCCGTTCACGCCGAGCATGTCATTCAGGGTAATGTGCTTGGTCCGTGCCGGTTTCGGGGTTTCAGTTCCCGGCGTGTAGCTTCCATAGAACTCGATTTCGGTCGGTAATGTGTTGGACATCGTCATGACCAGGTACCGGATGTTGCTCATCGGCTGATCAAGTTTAAACTGCGTGTCGCCGGATAGCTGGCGATCGGGGTAGGGGCCTACCCAGCCGTTGTAAATTTCGCCCGTGAATGTTGCCACTGGAATGCGTTCCCATTGATCCGTGATAACCGACAGAACCAGTGGGAAATCCTGTGTAGAACCGGTGAAATCAAAGAATTTGACCCCATTGAGCGTAATCTGCTCCCCTTCTTTCAGCGGATAGTAAGCTTCATAGTTGTTGATTATCTTACCCCAGCCAGTGAGAACGTTCTCCTGCGTATTGCCGTCGAACAGCCCGTCGAGGCCGTTGGCAGCATTGGTGAGCTGGTACCAGCGTTTCGGGTCGATCGGGATTTTGGTACCCAGCGCCGGGTTATTGGGATTTGAGTTATCGGAAACGGTAAATGTCCTGGCTACGTTGTCGGCCGTCAGATAATTGTTATTGCCAGCCTGCGAGGCCGTGATAGTCACTTGTCCGGCAGTATGAATGGTTGCTTTCCAGATACCGGTTGCATTGGAAACGGACACAATCGAAGGATTGGAAGAAGTGAACTGCACGGGCGTTTCCGGATTCGTGCTGCTGGCGGTCAGGTTGAATGAACCATCGGTGAGGTTTTTGTCTGAAATCGCCTCAAAAGTAATCACCGACTGTCCCTGAACGGATCCGGGGATTACTTCAAACCAGTTGAAATTGAATGCGCCGCGGTTGGCGAAGATGCGGAAAATCTGACTACCGGCTTCCAGCTGAACAGTCGTGCGGACGGTGGTGTAGTTCTGCCAACCGCCGGTTTGAGGCACATCCACGCTACCGAGTACGGTGCCGTTTGTATTTTTGAACTGAATATGACCATTGCCCCATTGGTTGGCTACCCTGAAATTGATCGTGTAGGTGCCGGCCGTTGGTACATTCACATTGTAATCCATCCAGTCGTTATCGTCGATGTAGTTCACATTGATGTCTCCATCTACATCGCCCGTAACCTCCGTACGCACGTCTGATGCGGCGTCGAATGTTTCAGCTTCAATCCGGCTTGTCAATGCGCGGGATTCTTTGGCTTCGAACCAGTTGAAGTTCCAGCCGCCTTTCGTGGCGAAAACTCTTAACCTCTGGTTTCCGGCAGGGAGCGACGCCAGCATGCTGACGGTCTTCCAGCCCTGCATACCACCCGTTTGAGGTAACAGAATGCTGCCCAGCTCTGCGCCATCGCTGTTTTTCAAGGCAAGCGTGGCCTCCGGGCTGTACCCGTTTGCAATGCGGTAGTTGAATGTGAAAATACCCGCCGCCGGAACGTGTACATCATACTCCATCCAGCTATTGTCCTGGATCCACTCTACATTCTGGCCGCCGTCGGTATCCTCGGTATTTTGAAGCTGTACGCTGTAAGAATCATTAAAACTTTCTGCTTCGACCTTTGCAGGGAGGATCGTGCCCGTGATGCGGGCGCTGGCTGAGACAAATTCAAACCAGTTGAAATTGAATGCCCCGCTTCGTGCATAAAGCCGGATCACCTGGCTGCCTGCGGGAAGGGGCACGGTGGTAGTAATGGTCGCCCAGTTTTGCCAGCCGCCCGTTTGAGGCACATTTACTTGTCCGAGCACGGTACCTGCCGCATTCTGTATCTCGATGACGCCGTTTCCGTAAGCATTGGCAACGCGGAACTGCATTTCATAATCCCGTGCATTAGTGAGGCTGATGTTGTATTCCATCCAGTCGTTATCGTCGATATAGCCCACGTTCTGACCTCCTCCTTCGTCGCCGGTAGCTTCCGTGCGCACTTCGTACATGGCATCAAAGCTTTCCGCCTCTATTTTTCCGGCCGCTATGGCACGTGAGGCGCTTACCTCGAACCAGTTGAAGTTCCAGCCGCCTTTTTCGGCAAAAACGCGAATTACTTGGTTGCCTTGTGGAAGTAATGCGATGAACGAAACCGTTTGCCAGCCTTGCATACCGCCGGTTTGCGGCAGCACGATCCGGCCGAGCGAAGTGCCGTTTGCCGATTTCAAAACCAGCGCCGCTTCGGGGCTGTATCCGTTCGCAATGCGGAACCTGAACGTGTAGTAGCCCGCCGACGGTGCCTGGACGGCATAATCCATCCAGCTTCCATCCTGAATCCAGCCCACATTCTGGCCTCCGTCGGCATCCGAAGTGCTTTCAGTGCCAACAGCATTCATTGCCGTGAATTCTTCTGCTTCGATCTTTCCGGGGAGTAGCTTATTCGACTGTGCCTGAATAGAGAAGGAGATGAGTAAAAAACAGAGTGTAAAAATTTTAACCATTCGTCGGGTCTACAAAGAAATTTGAGTGAAGATACGACGAATTTAATTTCGGCTACAATTTTTGTAGTAGTTTTTGTGGCAGCAATTTGAAAGATAACTGCTTTGTTATGAAAAACTTCAAAATAGTACAGTTTGTAAAATTCGGTTACTTAAATGCCGGTATGCCAGGCTCTTCCCCCGGTAGCGGCTCCACTTCGGGAACGACGGGTTCCACGGGCGGCAGCTCGGGCTGCGGCTCTACCGGCGGCGTTTCGGGTTCCTTCTCGTAAGGCGGGGTTTCTTCCGGTATATCAGGCGATGGTACTTCCGGCCGGGGATCGAACGGGGGCGTTTCGCGCGGGTCGCTGGGATCGCCACCGCCATCCATAGCGCCCAGATATTCGTTTGCCAATTGATAAATATCCATGATTTCCAGTTTTTTTGATGAAATGAACGTCAGTCAACTGCTAAAATAACTGTGCCGGAAGGTAAATGACACTATGCTTTTTTGTGCCTGATAACATGCTATTCATATAATAGCGAGTTGAAATTTTTATATTTGACCTTCTTCAAATTCAAATCTAACTAAATGGAACAGCAAGAAACCCGCCAGCTCACTTTTCATGGAGAAGGAGCTAAACTCTTCGGCATTTACATCGTCAATATTCTTTTGACTATCGTGACGTTCGGGCTCTACTATCCTTGGGCAAGGGCCGCTTTGTTGAAATACATGTATGAGGAATCCGAGTTCGAAGGAAGCCGTTTTACGTTTCATGGAACAGGTAAGGAAATGTTTGTCGGTTTTATCAAAGCGATCGGGATTTTCCTGGTGCTGTACGGCATTTTCTTTGGTGCAATAGCCACACAAAAACCGACGATTATGTTTCTCGGTCTTGCTGTTTTATATATTGGTTTGCTGCTACTCATTCCGATCGCTATTCATGGAGCGCTTCGTTACAGAGCTTCAAGGTCATCGTGGCGGGGCATTCATTTTGGTTACCGGGGCGATAGGAAGGAGTTGTTGAATACATTCATTATCGGAAGTATCATTACTCTCGTCACATTTGGTATTTACGGTGCATGGCTTGTGATTGAACTTCGGAAATACATTTTCAAAAACCTGCGGTTCGGAAACATTACATTTTCATATGAAGGCGAAGGCGGCGCTTTTTTCTGGCTTAATATAAAAGGCTATTTCCTGACGCTGCTCACTTTCGGGATTTACGGTTTTTGGTGGGTAAAAGACCTTTTCAATTATTACGTGAACAATATCCGGATGTACCAGGGCGAAACGCGGCTGGCTTTCCGCTCGACGGCCACTGCCGGAGGGTATTTCAAACTGCTTATCGTTAATGTGCTGATCGTCGTTCTCAGTTTGGGTCTGGCAACCCCCTGGGCGACCGTGCGCACCATGCAATTTGTATTTTCAAATATCCATATCGATGGACCGCTGGATGTCGATGCAATCATTCAGACCGAGGCCGATTATACCGATGCAACCGGTGAAGATCTCGCGGATATGATCGATATTGGGATTGTTTAACCGACTTTACTGGCTTCATGTACAATTTTAGTGTCCGTTACCACGACGGCCGGCTGTCCATCGCGCACGACGCGACGCTCACCCTCATGCCCGATCACTGGCTCATTCATTACCGTGATCCCTCCGGCGAGCTCACTTCGGTGCGATGGGCAATACCTGGTATTGTGACGGACGAGAATTTCAGTAATCTATTCATTTTTCGCTACGGGGAATTTCCGCAGCAAACCGTTGAATGCAAGGAGGACAATCTGCCCGAGACACTTAAAAAGCGTTATCCGGAAAAGGTATTTTTCAGAAGGCGAATCACGGATATTTTCAAGCTGAATAATACCACTATCGTGGGCGTGGCTTTGGCTGTCTTGATGCTGATGGGCCTGGGCTATTGGTTTGGGCTACCCTGGCTTGCCGGGGCTGCGGCGTCGCGGTTTCCTGTAAGTACCGAAGTGCAAATGGGCGACACGATGTATGAGAACATGATCCGCGCCTACGACGTGGATGAGGGCCTGACAGCCGTCACCAACGACTTTGCAAAAACTATCGATTTCAAAACCCATTACCCTATACGCATAACCGTCGTAAAGGATAAAGAAGCCAACGCATTTGCATTGCCCGGTGGGCGCATTGTGGTGTTCGACGGCATCCTTCGGAAAATGCATACGAAGGAAGAGCTCGCCGCCTTGCTTGCCCACGAGGTTTCGCATGTGCATTACCGGCACTCTCTCCGCAATATTTTCCGAAGTCTGGGCGGTTATTTGTTCCTCTCGCTGCTCCTGAACGACATCAACGGCGTCGTCACCGTCCTGGCCGACAATTCCAATATGCTCGCCAATCTCACCTACTCTCGCGAGCTCGAAACCGAAGCCGACCAAAAAGCCATGGTCATTTTCAAAGCCGACGGACTGAATTTGAAAGGCTTTGTCGATTTGTTTACCGTGCTTAAAAGCGCGCATGACGATGTGGAAAGTTTGAAACTGCTGAGTACGCATCCGTTAACTGCTGATCGGCTGCGTGCGGCGGAGGAGATGGTGAAACGGCAGGGAAAAGTAAGGGAGGATGTGGTGTTGGAGAAGAAATGGGAGGCGATTGAGGATGAATTGAAATGAACTCGGGCCGTTTTGAACGGCCCGAGTTGAAAATGCTTTTTTACAAACCCGGCCAGGCGGTCACGTAGCTAAGGGAATCGGTTAAGACGTCGAAGGTAGGTTCATATATGTTGGGATAATATGTGTCTGTCCTTGTTGTAACGTATCCGTCCGCATTCAGGGTGTAGATATAGTTGCTGGAAGATGCCGTTCCGTCTAAATAATCCGTAATAACATCCTGTACCAGCTTATCGCTAAATGTTCCAAAGATCCGCAGGTATTTATCAAGCTGAGTATGGTAAGGATTCAGAAAGTACTTGTCCTGAAATGCAGAATAGCTGAACTTGTATTCCATAAACGGGCCCGACTCGCCAATATATGTGATCTTATCAAGCCGTTGAGTGTTTGGTAGAATTGCCTTGTAGGAAAACTGTTGTGTAAGGACATGAGCTCCGAAGTACCTCTTAATTTCAATCAGCGATCCTTGTACATTGTATTTGTACTCATAAGCAAATTTAGAGGTCAAATCCTTGCTTGCCACACACCGCCCGTTTACTATATGGTATGTTTTATGGTTTGCGAGCTTGTTATTTGATTTGGCGTATTTTTTGCTTGTAATCCATAGGTCTCCGGAACTGTCGTCGTAAGTGTATTCTGTGTAACTGTAAGTGTCAATTACCTTCCACAGTTTGCCTGCAAATTTTCCGAATTTTAAATATTGCAGTGAGTTCTCGCCATCTTTTACTAAAAAGACCTCCGCCGACATTTTTGCATTTTGATTGTTGTTTACAGTACTTGTGACATCAGAAGGTGTAGTTATTTGATCGTTTTGGCATCCTGCCAGCAACGCCGCCAGCAAAAGGCCTTTTGTTATTTTTCCTGCAATTTGAAATGCTTCCATAATTTTAGTTTTGATAGATTAAATTAAAAGTTGAATTTATTTCAAACTTAGCGGGAAGTGTAAATGACTGAAAATTCGATTCTCCAACGGTGTGAATTAATAAGTATTTGGAGAGAAGCAGGGGTTCTATTTGCGTTATTTGTTTGCCGTCCTTAAAAGCGTGCATGGCGATGTGAAAGTGGAACTGCTGAATACCCATCCAGTGACGGTTGATCGGTTGCGGACGGCGGAGGAGATGGAGAAGCGGCAGGGAAAAGTAAGGGAGGATGAGGCGTTGGAGCGGAAATGGGAAGCGATACAAGGTGTGTCAAACAAATAGCGGGCCTCAGAAGACCCGCTATAATTTAATGAACTTAACTATGAAACTGCACTAAAGTGATCTGCCTAAATTCCCTGCCAATATTGTGAGTACTTAAAATTCATAGTAGAAGTCGACAACGATACGTTGCTTCCCTTGCCAAATGGATGATATACCTGTGTCCTGGATGCGACGTAACCAGCATTGTCCAACACGTAATTGTACTCCCTGAAATTTGTCCATTGCGTCCCCGATATTGACTTGATCTCGATATCCTTTATAAGTACGTCGCTAAATTTGCCAAAAAAAGGAAGCAGTGGGTCAGCGTTGATATTTTCTGGATTTAACTGATACTTATCAGCTATTGCGGTATAGGAAAATTTAGCTTCGTGAACCGGTCCGGCGTTGTTGATAGCCACAATTTTATCAAGTCGATATGCATTGGTCGCGGCGTTGAATATGTAAGAGTAATTCCACTTGGCCCATGAGCTTTGGTAAAACATTGTAACTTCATCCAATAGGCCTGATGCATTGTATTTGTATTGATATGTGTCGCCATTGGATCCTGTGATTGCAATGCAACGACCGTTGGCTATTTCATATACAGATTCACCGGATTTGGCGTTTGTAGCTTGCGAATAGGAGGCGCAAGTGATGAAAAGATTGGTAGTTCCATTGTTGTCATTGTAAGTGTATTTCCTGTAAGTGGTAGCATTGCTTACTCTTGATACCATACCCATAAATTTTCCACTTTTGACGTACTGAACGCCGTCATCTCCGTATTTTACCAGCTTTAATACGTTATTTATTTTGGCATTTTGGTCGTTAATCTCCGTCGACGAATTCTGTGTCGGAATAACTGGTTCATCATGATTACAAGCTGTTAGTAGTCCGATAGCCAAGAGGTATTTTAATGATATACCGGCAATTTTAATTTTTTTCATAAATTTTAAATTAAATAGTTAAACGAATTTATTTTAGATTCAAATTTAGCATGCGCGAAAGAAGAAAGTGAGGCTATTGTTTTATGGGTAGTTCTGGGTTATCAAAAGTGTAAACCACGATGTGGAAAGCCTGAAAATGCGGAGTGTCCATCCATTAACCGAAGACCGATTGCGTGCGGTGCAGGAGATGGTGAAAAGGCAGGAAAAGGTAAGGAAGAATGAGAAGTTGGCGAAGGATTGGGAGGCAATTGAAAACGCATTAAATGAACATCAGGCCGCTTTTGACGGCCCGATTTTATGTTGGAATTTTGTTGTTGCCTAATCAGATTCCTTGCCAGTTATCGGAGTATTTGAATATTTCGATGCTGACTGTGGCGTATTTTACCTTTTCCCGGGAAATGACAAGCCCATCACTGTTTAATACATGACCTGTATAAAATGTTTGCACACTTTTATTTGTCTCTAAGTTTTCGTCGGTAATAGATTCGATTATTAGATCACTATGATTTCCAAAAAAAGGCAGATAGGTATCTACTTTTCCGTCTTCAATATTTAGCGGATTGTTCAAAGGATATTTATCTTGAATTTGCTTATATGTAAAATTGTAATTGATCCATGGCTTGCCATTTTTTTTTCGTTCAATTTTGTTAAGCCGATAAATTTGACCCGAACCACTGTAAGTGTAGGTGTATTTCCAGGACTGCAACAAGTTCCCCTGGTAATTATATTTTATTTCATCAAGATATCCCTGCGGGGTGTATTTATATTCATGAATAGACCCATAGTCATCCTCACTGAGTACACATAGGCCGTTGACAACTTTGTATCTTTCTTCCTTAATGAAAGCATTGTTAGAGCTTTTGTACATTTTTCTGTGTATCCACAGGTCGCCAGATGGACTGCTGTCATCATATGCATATGTGAGATAGTAACCGCTCCATGGTGCTTCATTTACTCGGGATACTTTTCCCAAAAATTTTCCACTTTTTACATACTGGATATTCTGTTGATCATTTTTTACAAGCCTAGTTAGTAACGATATTTTGGCATTTTGGTTACTAACATCTGTAACTAACTTTTGTGTAGGAGTAACTGGTTCATCATGATTACAAGCTGTTAGTAGCCCGATAGCCAAGAGGTATTTTAATGACATACCTGCAATTTTAAGTTGTTTCATAAATTTGAAATTAAATAGTTAAACAGATTATTTTCGATTCAAATTTACGATAGCTACAAAAAAGGAAAGAAATCGTTGTCTGAACGGTTGTGCTCGGTTATTTAAAGAACTTCAACAAAAATTGTATTAGTGCGATGGAGCTGATAAATAAAAAGCAGACAATCGGAGAGATTATCTGCTTTTTAATATTTACAAGAAGTCAATATTAAATTCCTCCCCAGGCAGTGGAATAATCCAGCCCACTATAAAATGCTTGTTTTCCAGCTTCGTATCCATAGCCAAGTGGGAAGAATTCTTTATTTCTTCCAACAGCATAGCCATCCGCATTGATGCTGTAAAAATATCGATAATATGGCTTGGCTTGATTGGTATAAGGAAGCGGTGTTATCTGCACCTGCTGAATTAATACATCGCTGAATTTACCAAAATATGGCAAGTATGAATCCAGTCCCAAATGTTCACTGTTCAAAGGATACTTATCGTTCTTCTCCGCGATGACACCATAGGTATAAATGAAGTTAACCTGCTTGTATGCCCCTGTTGGAGTTGAGAACACCACTTGTTTCAGCCGTTCTGCACCTGTGGCTGAAATGTAATCATAAGTAAATACCTGTTTTTGTGTAAGCGCCCCGGATGACAGGTTGATTTCGTTGAGCCGACCAACTTCATTGTAAACAAATTGGGACGTCCAATTGTTACTGAGGTTGATGCTGGTAATACAGCGCCCATTTACAATCTTGTATTTTATTTCTTGTATCAGAGCATTAGTGCTTTTGTTGTAAGTCTTGCTGGTGATCCAAAGGTCTCCTGTGCTGTCGTCGTAGGAATATTGCGTGTAATCGCCAGTTCTCGAGACTTTCGAAAGCTTTCCGGTGAAGCGACCTTGCTTAACGTATTGAAGTATCGTCGTGCCATCCTTGACGAGCTTTAACTCTGCATTTACTTTCGCATTCGGGTCATTTACGGTCACACCCGCGGTTTCTTGCGGCGATAGGATGTCGTCGTTCTGGCAGCCGGTCAGCAATGCGCCGAGCATCAATGCTTTTAACAAATTTCCTGTAATGTGTAATTTTTGCATAACGTTTTGTGATTTAATGTGTGAATTAATTGGCATATTATGATTTAACGTTGATTAGTGGGAGGCAGGAAATCTGATAGAAGAGCGATTTAATTATGAATTTGGTATTCACTTATAACTTAGGAGTGGTGTATGTACGACTTGTGGAAACGGTCATGCCATTCATGCTGTTTGTTGAATTGATTGTCTTAGGATATCCGCTTGCATTGAAAAGGTATGTAAAACTGTATCCTGGAAATGATTCTCCATTCCAGGGTAGATTTTTTGTTGATTCGTAAGTAGGTAAATAGGAGTGAAAAGTTCCGAATATGGGCAGGTATTTGCTGGTTATGCCGAGTACGTCCGGATTGGTGGGGTACTTATTCTCCATTGGGTTCCCGCCTTGAACGATATAGTTGAAACTAACTTCTTTTGTAGCTACACTGGCCTGATTGAAGAGATTGACACTTTTCAGCGCTGTAATAGTACTCTGTTCGTATCCAAATTCCATTCGCTCATTTGGATTTGCCTTATTGTAAACTTTTATCAACCTGTTAAGCTGTCCATACTCATATTTCAGAGATTTATTGGTTTCGGTGCTTAAACTTTCAACACAGCGTCCCAGCCCGTCAAGTTGATAGGTTACTTGGTAAATTAGTGCGTCGTTGAAAACATTCTTCCGTTGTGCTACGATGGTCGATCCATTGTATTTGTATTCTGTGTAAACATTTTCAATAGTGTTTGATACTTTTTTTAGCTTTCCTCTATTTACATCGTAATCTCCGTAATATTCCAACTCATTTGCCCCCTCTTTTAATAATTGGGGTGTAAAAATAGTTTTAGCATTGTAGTCGCCGGATGTAATAACAGTTTCCGGATTTTGTGTTACTAAATCTTCATTTTGACAACTGGCCAGTAGTGTGACTAATGTCATCACTTTCAGCAGATTTCCGTTTAACGTAATTCTTTTCATAACGTTTCGTGATTAAGTATTAGACAAATTGACTGACGTCGATTCAAACTTAATTTCCTTGTAGAAGTCGCCGGAAATCCGATGCGTGAATGGCAGTGTTGAATGTGTTGCCGGTTTGAGAAGGGCTAATGGCATTGTTTTTGTGACGCTTTTTCAAAACGCAATCCCATGAAAACACTAAGCGCAGACGGGCAGCAGCAAGTGAATGCGATCGCTGTCCGATATAACATACAGCCGGAAACGGTGGAGTCGCTTTTGAAAGCGATTATCCGTGGTAATGGTACGATGGCCCAGTTCAACCTGCCGGAGCTCGGGGGGCAGGGACAATGGATGAAGGGCGGGATGACGATGGTAGGCGATATGTTCAACAACGAACTCCGTGGTACTGTGGATAAGCTCTGTAACGAGCTTTCGGAGCTGGTTACTTCGACACTCTTATTTGAAATCAACGATGATCCGCTAACTGACTCTCCCAAGGGCACGCGCGAGCAGCAAAATACACGAAACGGGTTTTTCAGCGAGCCCAGCAGCTCCTGGCCGGCGATCTTTGGTAACCCGACGGCGAGCGGTTCGCAGAACAATTTTCGGTATGCCTATTTCGCGCCGGTGCACAGGCTGGTGATCGAGGACAGTGGTAAACGAACGATCTATGACACCAAGCATCATCAGATCACCGGTGTTTCGCAGCAGCAGGATCCTGCGAGCTCCTACCGGTTTACGAGCCAGGAAGGGGTTGTCGATGTGAACTCACTGGAAAAAGTCGCTGACCCGGACCGGCAGCAGCCAACGCCTGAGATGATTTATGATGTGACGGAAAGTGCCAGCCTTCAATCACAGGATAAAAGTCCCGAAGACATCATTCTTGCAACGATTGAGAAATTGAATGTACTTTTTGAGCGAGGGCAGATTACCGAGGAGGAATTTAAGGCGAAGAAGAAGGAATTGCTCGAAAGATTGTAGCAGGCCAGAATACGATACGGCCCGCATAATCGCGGGCCGTGCAATAGTAATTTCTAGAAGTTATAGGTTGGCACTGAGTATTTTCTGTCGGTCGAGGAGACAATTGTCCCGTTTGCTTTCTTCATAGTGACATTTTTGACCTTACCTGCATAATCCAGCGCATAGCTATACGAATATTGAGTGCTGGATAATTTTTGGCCATTTAGAAGATATTTTTCTTCGGTCAGGGTTTTAACGAGATACGTGTTGAAAGTACCGAATACCGGCAGATATCTGCTGATACCGTCCGGGAGTATATCTGGTGTTAGGGGATATTTATCCGGGATAACTTGCTCTGGTGCCCCGTAGCTGAATTTTAGCACCTTGGTTTTTGTGCCGGACTCATCATAGAATGTTACCATGCCAAGGGATTTTTTCCAACCGGTGGCATCCGTTACATACGAAAATACCAGCCGCTCGTTCGGTTTATCTTTATTGTACCATTTGGAGAGCTGGCCGTTGGTGTTGTATTCATATATATAGGTTTTGTTTGTGACGGACTGAACACAACGTCCGAACGTGTCGAGGATATATTTGTATTCTGCTGGCGGAATACCGTATTTATATCCCTTAGCCGTAATCAGTTGCGGTGCATAGATGAACTCAGAGTAAGCGGTGGCATAAATTTCCTTCCATAAAACGCCCGATCCTTGATAGGACAGGTCAACCTGACCATCCTTGATTAAAAGGCCTACTGCCTGAGCAGTTTTCGCATTGCGATCACTGGTTGTCTCCGGTGTCTGCGGTGCGGGTACCGTATTGTTTTCAGGTTGGCAGGCCCCCAGTATTCCCGCGACCATAAATCCGTTGGCTAGAATAGCCATGTTTCGAAGTAGTTTCATAAGTATACTTTTGATTGTGAATGGATTGATTTTGAACGGGTCCAAACTTAAGACGGCTTCGGAATGCCAGGAAAAGCGATGGGCAAGTGGTGGGGTCTGAAGAGCCTTCGGTCAAGGCGTTGTGGATAGGAGCCGGGAATTTCAAGGGATGTGTTTTTGCAAACCGCACAACATTTGCGAGTTTTGCCTTAATTACAAGAGGCTGGTCGCATATTAATTCGATGGACGGGCCGCATTAATAGCACCATGATTTTCGCACAAATTTCTAAAATAGTAGAACCGTTTGCCATCAAGCTCGACCGCTGGACGGTGGAGGCTTACCGTCTTTTGCCCAACCTGCTCATCGCCATTCTGATCCTGGTCGTTTTCAGGTTTCTTTCGAGGCTGGGCGGGAAGTTTATCGAGCGTATATTGGGCCACGCGTCGCAGAATGTGGCGCTGGTGGGCTTAATATCGACCATTACCCGCATTACTATCATCACCACGGGTTTCTTCTTTGCATTGGGTGTTTTGGGGCTGGATAAGACGGTTACCTCGCTGCTTGCAGGCGCGGGCGTGCTGGCCTTGGCGCTTGGTTTTGCATTCCAGGACCTTACTACCAACTTCATTTCCGGCGCATTCATCGCTATCCAGCGGCCGATTCAGGTAGGGGATGTTATTGAAACAAATGGCTACACCGGCAAGGTGCTCTCGATTGGATTGCGTTCCGTGAAACTGGATAACTTCGAAGGACAGCAGGTGGAATTGCCGAGCAAGGACATTTTCCAGAAACCGATCGTCAATTTCACGCATTCGGGGGAAAGACGTGTAAAAATGGAAGGCAGCATTGGTTATAAAGACGATCTCGCAATAGTGGAAAGCCTTGCATTAAGTGTCATTAAGAAGCTGGACTTCATCGATCCTCTGAAAGTAGTCGAATTCAACTTCACACGTTTCACCGAAAAGAGCATCGATTTTGAAATACTATTCTGGATCCGTCAGGACAAGACCGGCCCGGGGCCGGCGAAAAGTGCGGCTATGAAGGTGGTGAAGCGGGTTTTTGATGAGAATAATATCTCGTTTCCGACGCCCGCAAGACCGGCGGATTTGCCGCCCGCATCAGGGAAGCCGGAAGCATAAAAAAGACCCCGCCACGAACGCAGCGGGGGCTTTTCAATATCAATCCTATTATTAATAACGGTAAGTCTCCGCTTTGAAAGGACCTTCTACGGTTACGCCGATGTAAGCAGCTTGCTCTTCGGTCAGTTTGTCGAGGTTCGCGCCTACGTGTGCGAGGTGCAATGCAGCAACTTTCTCGTCCAATGCCTTTGGAAGAACGTATACTTTCTTCTCGTAAGCAGCGGTGTTAGTCCAAAGCTCGATCTGCGCCAAAGTCTGGTTAGAGAATGAGCATGACATTACGAATGAAGGGTGACCCATTGCGCAACCCAGGTTCACCAGACGGCCTTCTGCCAACACGATGATGTCTTTGCCTTCCACATTGTAGATATCAACCTGTGGTTTGATCTGCGATTTGGTGTGGCCGTAAGATTTGTTCAACCAAGCCATGTCGATTTCGTTATCGAAGTGGCCGATGTTACAAACTACCGCTTTGTCACGCATTTTAAGGAAGTGACGGTCGGTGATGATTTTGTAGTTACCGGTTGCCGTAACGAAGATGTTAGCGCGGTCGGCAGCTTCGTCCATGGTTACTACTTCGAAACCGTCCATAGCAGCCTGCAATGCGCAGATAGGGTCGATTTCGGTAACCAGTACGCGGCAGCCAGCACCACGAAGTGATTCGGCAGAACCTTTACCCACGTCGCCGTAACCTGCTACTACTGCTACTTTACCAGCCAGCATCAAGTCGGTTGCGCGGCGGATAGAGTCAACCAATGACTCGCGGCAGCCGTATTTGTTATCGAATTTAGACTTTGTAACTGAGTCGTTTACGTTAATGGAAGGCAGGTGGAGCGTTCCGTTTTTGTAGCGCTCGTACAAACGGTGAACACCGGTTGTAGTTTCTTCCGAAAGACCTTTGATACCGTCGATCAGCTCAGGATATTCGTCGAATACCATGTTGGTGAGGTCACCACCGTCGTCGAGGATCATGTTAAGCGGCTTACGCTCTTCGCCGAAGAACAAAGTCTGCTCGATACACCAGTTGAACTCCTCTTCGTTCATTCCTTTCCATGCGTAAACAGGGATACCCGCTGCTGCGATAGCTGCTGCTGCGTGGTCTTGGGTAGAGAAGATGTTACATGATGACCAGGTAACTTCCGCACCCAACGCTGTAAGGGTTTCGATCAAAACCGCAGTCTGGATCGTCATGTGCAAGCAACCTGCGATACGCGCACCTGCCAAAGGCTGTGACGGACCGTATTCGGCACGGATCGCCATCAAACCAGGCATTTCAGCTTCTGCCAATGTGATTTCTTTACGGCCCCATTCGGCCAGCGAGATGTCTTTTACCTTGTACGGAATGTACGTTTCGGTTGACGTTGCCATTATTTTACAGTTTAGTTAATATCTTGATTTTACCACAAAACTAAGTAGAAAAACCACCGTAGGGAATAAATGCAGATACAAATTCTGATTTAAGGCCCTAATTTGGATATTTTATCTTTCAAAGCCCGCATATCGCTGCATTATGAAGTGAGGGGCCTGTGATTCACCGGTTAAGGAAGATATTTTGTCTGTACACCAAATAATTACCCGTTTAGGTGCTGTTTGTCGACAATAGTATGACATTGGTCGACAATGCTTTTCTAACCCTGTATTGGCCTCCTAAATCGTTATCTTTGTTCCTATGCGCCCTGTTTTCCCGGTCCTGAATAAAAGTAAACATCAAAGAGTTTTCCTGCATATCCTGTTCTGGCTCGCCGTGCTGACGATCCTGACGATCATTTACGGTGCAGGCATGCCCGATTATTGGCTCACAATCGGCATTGTGGGTTTGTTTATGCCTATCCACATCGGTTATTTCTATCTGATCGCCTACGTGATCATCCCGCGGTATTTCGACCGTAAGAAATATGTGCAGTTCGTACTGTTCTTTTTGCTGATTGTCATCAGTTCCACGCTGGCTTTCAGGTTGATGGAAATACTCGTTGCCGACCCGATCATTTACAACGCGGTCAAAAAGAACGACCCGACGTTTGTCTGGCGAAAGCTCGAAGGGACGTTCCGGCAACAGCTTGCCAAACCGACTTATCTGATCAGCGCATTTGAGCAGACCAATATCTTCGTCTGGATCGCATTGTCGGTGAAGTTTTTCAAAATGTGGTTCGACAGGCGGCAGGCGGCGATGGAGGCCGAGCTGAATTTTTTGAAAGGCCAGCTGCACCCGCATTTTTTGTTTAATACACTCAATAACCTCTATGCGTTGACCCTGAAACAATCGCCGCAATCGCCTGGTGTTGTAATGGGGCTGGCAGAGATATTGCGGTACATGCTTTACGAGGCCAATACGGAAATTGTACAGCTCGAAAGGGACATTAGTATTCTTAAAAGTTATATTGAACTGGAAAAAATACGGTACGAGGAGCGGTTGGATATCCATTTCAGCATCAACGGAATGTCGCCGGAATACCGCATTGCGCCGCTGCTGATATTGCCGCTGGTCGAGAATGCATTCAAGCACGGCGCGAGCGAGCAGATCGGCCAGGCGTGGATTAATATGGATTTGCGGGTGAAGAACAATGCATTGAAATTCAAGATATCGAACAGCAAACCAGAAACTGCCGTGCACGACGACCGCCCGCATCACGTGAGTATAGGCCTCGCGAACGTGCGCAAGCGGCTCGAAATCCTCTATCCTTCGGCCCATAACCTCAAAATCATGGACGAAGAGGACGTATTCGCCGTGATCCTGGAAATTGACCTTGACAAACGACTGGAAATCTGATATTATGAAGCTGAAAGCCATTCTGGTGGACGATGAACCCCACGCGATCGAAGTACTGGACAACTATCTCGCCAATTTTGCGGAAATAGAAGTCGCGGCACGTTGCCAGGACGCGATCCAGGCATTCCAGGTGTTGCAGCAGCAGAAGATCGACCTGATGTTCCTGGATGTGAAAATGCCCGGACTGAAAGGGACCGATCTGCTCAGAAGCCTTAAAAACCCGCCGAAAGTCGTTTTTACCACGGCGTATCAGGATTACGCCGTCGAGGGCTTCGATCTCAATGCGGTTGACTATCTGCTGAAACCTATTCCGTTCGAGCGTTTCCTGCGGGCGATGGACAAGGTGTTTACGGGTTTGAACATTTCCAATCAATCCGTTTCTGTGGCGCAAAAGGCTGCGTCGGCAAGCCAGGATGTGTTTTTGTATTTAAAAGTAGACCGCAAAATGGTGAAGGTGAACGTCAACGACATTTATTGGATCGAGAGTCTGCGCGACTATATTAAAGTAGTTTTGAAAGACAAGGCCCTCATTTCAAAACAGAAAATCAGCCTTTTGGAAGAACTCCTGCCCGAAGACGGTTTCATCCGCATTCACCGGTCGTTCATTGTATCGGTGGATAAGGTGGAAAGCTACCATTCACACAAGCTCGAAATCGCCGGGAAGGAGCTGCCGATTGGCCGCAACTTCCGCAACGACTGCCAGCGCCGCTTCAAGCTGACCTTTTAAATGGCGCTGCAAATGGCGTTTGTCGACAAAACCCGCTGTTGATCGACACTCGCTTTCCAGGGCTTCCCAGGCTCGCCAAATCGGTTTAAAATTGCACCGCCATTGAAAAATGGAAGTGAAATTCATTTAAATCATTTGGATTATTAGCCATGTTAAAAGCAAGAAGAATTCTTTGGGCAGCCTTGTCCTTTGCCCTGTTGCTGGGTAGCTGCAAGGAGGACGAAGATCCAACACCATCCAACACATTGACCGCCAAAGCAGGCGCGGACCAGAATGTAAACGCAGGCTCTGTTGTAAACCTCGACGGTAGCGCCTCTACCGACAGCGAGAACAAGCCTTTCGAATTCAGCTGGGCGTTCAGCAAAAAGCCGGCGGGTAGTGCCGCCAACCTCGCTTCGGCTACCACTGCCAAGCCTACTTTCACTGCCGATCTTCCCGGTGAGTACGAAGTGGAACTGACCATCAGCAATGCGAATGGCCAGAGCAAGGACAAAGTCGTGATCACCGCTACGGTGATCGAACCGATCGTGATCGACGCCAACATCCGCACCAAACTGACGCTGACGGACCGTATCAACAACCCTGCCATTCCGGATTACATCGTGAATGCGAACGTGTCGGTGAATGCGGAGCTGGAAATCAAACCGGGTGTGGTGATCGCATTCGCACGGGATACCCGCATTGAGATCAACGACGGCGGCGGTGTGTTGCTCGCAAAAGGTGATTCAGCGAAACCGATCCGCTTCATTGGTAAGGAAACGACCAAAGGTTTCTGGTCGGGGATTGTATTCCGCTCGTCGAGCAGTGCGAACACGCTCGAAAACGTACAGGTAATGCACGCGGGCAGCAAGCCGCTTTATGCGACCATCAAAGCCGGTATGGCGGTTCTCGGGGCCGGCCGTGCAGAAGTGAATATCAAAAACTGCCTTTTCGAGCAGAATGCAGGTTATGGTCTTTACCTCGAATATTCAGTGATCCTCGCGTCATTTGAAAAGAACAACTTCAAGGATAATACCGAAGCGGGTATCCTCATGGGCGCCGAAAACGTAAAGAACCTGGATACGGATTCTAAATTCACGAATGGTAACGGCCGCAATGTAGTCGAAATCTTCGGATCATCCCTGCCTAAAAATGCTACTACCGAAGTGGTATGGAAAGGTTTCAAAGACAAAACGCCTTACCGCATTCTTGAAAACATTGCTTCCGACGCTAACTGGAAATTGCTTCCGGGTGTGATTATCGAAGTAGGCCGCGCGGGCTACATTACCATCGAAGACGGCTACTTTAATGCAGTAGGTACCGAAACGAACAAGATCATCATCCGCGGTGCTGAAAACTCAGCCGCTTATTGGAAAGGTCTGCTCTGCTTCTCGACCAGCGACAAGAACGTGATCGAAAATGCGGAAGTATCCGGTGGCGGTAACATTGCTATCGTGTCGGGCAAGAAGGCCAATATCGCGATCTACGGTGGGCAGTCGCGTATGGCGATCCGCAAGTCGGTGATTTCCAACAGTGGTGGTTATGGAATCTTCGTCAACTATCAGGGGACCATCAACGGCGACGTCGAGACTGTCAACACTTTCAGAGACAACGCACAAGCGAAGCTGCTGAAAGAGTAGGGTCGTAATGGACAGTTCCACGTATTGTACCAGTATCATATTCGGCCTGGTCACACTCCTGGTGGTATTTACCTTCCACCAGGCTGTGAGAGGCTCCCGGCTCTTCGCCGCACTGGTCGCCCTCTGGATAGCGATACAATGCGGGACCGCCCTGGCGGGATATTTCAAAGTGACCGATACCATTTTTCCAAGGCTGCTATTACTGGTGGTCCCGCCCGCTGTCCTGATGGCCTGGCTCTTTCTGAGTGGGCCCGGGAAAGTGCTTGTCGACCGGATGAATGTAGACTTGCTCACGATGATCCACGTCGTGAGGGCGCCCGTGGAGGTGGTATTGTACTGGGCTTTCATCGACAAAATGGTGCCGCATGAAATGACTTTCAGCGGCGGTAACCCCGATATCCTGGCCGGACTTTCGACGCCTTGCATTTACTACATCGGTGTGATGCGCAGCGGAATGAAATGGCGGCTGATGGTGCTCTGGAATTTCCTGTGCCTGGGATTGCTGCTCAATGAAATATTTCGTGCCGTATTGTCTGCACCGTTCGTGTTTCAAACCATCGGTCTCGACCAGCCCAATGTGCTGATATTGCAGTTTCCATTTGTGCTTTTGCCCGGCGTAGTAGTGCCGATCCTCCTGTGTGCGCACATGGTCGTGATACGCAACCTCGTGAAGGCGCACTGGCAGGAGCCGAAATTCATGAGCTCGGGACGGGCGGTGATCAGCCATTTTTTTCAGTTGAAATGAGATGTTGCCATGAATAGCATCACGCAATATATGTTGGCGGGCCTCCTGGTGGCTGCGGGTGTTCAGTACCAGGCCGAGAGCAAAGGCACGCGATCTGCCCGGCAGCCATTTCCTGAAAAGGGCTTCTGGGTGGCGGAAACCGGGCCGGATAAAAAATCGACGGTAGTCAGGTATTACGCCAATAGCACCCACCTCGTGTCGGAAACGACGGAGCCGGAGGTGCTCGACGTCCGGAAGCTTTCGGTTCGAAAACGCCTGAATGAAAAGCTTCGCAAGGAGCTCGAAAAAGACACGACGGGCCAGTCGGCCATCAAGCTTTATGAAATGAATTGAAATCTAAATTAATCTGAAATTTGCCATGAAAATTCAAATTGCACCCTCGCTGGCCATCAGCCGATTGGCTAAATCTGCATTGGCCCTGGCCGTTCTGGCCATGTCGTTTGCTGCTTGTAAGGACGACGACGATCCAAAGCCCGACGGCGGAAACGGCGGCGAAACCGAGAAAGTATTTATCCCTACGAAAGGCAAGACTTACAGCTACAAGATCACCGACTCGGACGGTGAAACCGGCGACATTATCACCAAGGTAGCAAGTACCAAAGATTCAGCCGGACTGACTGTTCATACGATTGAAAATTTCGTTCGTGAAAACGAAGAACAAAAGACATACTTGTCCAAGGCATATGCCAAAGGTGGTACCACCACCAATGTGCTGCCATACCCAGTCGTGCTCAAAGAGCTTCAAAACCAGATCAACGACATCGCCTACATTTCAAAATTCGAGGTGACCGGCTTCCCGCAGTATCAATTCCTGGAAAACAATGGTAAGGTCAACAGCGCGCTTACATTCCAGGGCGACCCGATCAAGATACTCATGGAGCTGGAAATCCCCGCCGGCGACGAAGGCTCGGTGCTGGGTAAACTGGAAGCCCGCATGACCAACAAAAATGGCAAGGCAGTGGCCGAAGAATCAATCACCACACCAGCAGGCGAATTCAATTGCACCAAATGGGAATATTCGTACGATGTTTATACCAAGTTTGAAACAGAGGTGACTGCTCCGGAAATTTCTACGGAAACCATTCAGGTGACGCTCTGGACTGCACCGGGCGTGGGTATCGTGAAAACGATCGAGAAAGGAGAGGACGGCTCTTCTACAACAGAACTGCGTAAAGTAGAGTAACGCAGGATTTAACGCGGCCTTCGTGCATGCTGACGTGCGAACCGCCGCATTCAAAAAAAGAGAAACAATAGAGAAATAGGATGGATAATTTGGGACTAGCCAGATCTTAAAGACCTGGCTAGTTTTGTTTTATATCAAAACAGAAAAGCTCTTGAAAATAGCTCCGAGCCTAACTGCGTCAAATATACGCGCCTGAGTACCGCCGTGGTTCAATACCGATTGCTCATGCGAAGTCACGCACATTTCGCAGCCGTTCAACGCCGATACAACGAGGCTTAGCAATTCGAAGAATTCTTTGCCGAGCACCGGGTTCACCATAATGCTCATTTTAATGCCCGCAGGCGCATTATCGTAAAATTCCTTGTGCATGAAGTGGCGGAAACGGTAGAATACGTTGTTCGCGTTCATTAGTGACACACAGGCTGTTACTTCCGCGATTTCTTTCTCGTCCGCACCTTCCTGCGCGGCAAGCTCTTCCAGCGCTGATATCAACGCCGCGTTCTTTTCGTTCACTGCTACCGACAATGCGAGCAGCAATGCTTCTTTACGGTTCAATGTCTGTGATTTCAATACATTACCTACATTGATTTTCAGATCTTTGAGGTAACGGTGGTCGAGCGCCGCGAGCTTGTTGATCAGCACGCTTTCGAATTCCGCAGGCAAATTGACCTCTTTATACAGGGACTCTTTCGTGTTCCCTGTGGCTGCAAATGGATACATGTTGGTTTGAATTTTTGGTCGGGAAGGCTTTCCCGTGGGTGGTAAAAAAAGCAGTTCACAGAACCGGCGTTCGAATGACTGGCCGCTGTGAACTGCTTTCAATGGGTAGTTATGCGATAGTCGCTTCGCCTTTTTGCCAGTTGCAAGGGCAAAGTTCATCAGTTTGCAACGCATCGAGTACGCGCAAAACTTCCGGTACGTTACGGCCTACTGAAAGGTCGTTTACAGATACCCAACGGATGATACCTTGTGGATCCACGATGTAAGTCACGCGGTAAGCGATTTTCTCGTTCGCTTCGAGGATACCCAGCTCTTCTGCCAATGATTTAGAAGTATCGGCCAGCATCGGGAATTGCAGGTCGCGCAGGTCATCGTGGTTTTTGCGCCATGCCAGGTGCACGTATTCGCTGTCGGTAGAAGCACCGATCAGGATCGTGTCGCGGTCAGCGAAGTCTCCAGTGTGTTTGTTGAATTCTGCAATCTCGGTAGGGCACACAAAAGTGAAGTCTTTTGGCCACCAGAACATTACCATCCATTTCTCAGCGTTTTTGTGGTCTTCTGAGGTAATATCGTAGAATTCGTTTCCTTTTTCAAGCGATACTACGGATGTCTTTTTGAATTCCGGGAAAACCGATCCCACTGATAACAGTCTATTAGCCATGATTGCTCGTTTGTTTATAAATTGTATTTTTTGGTGTTACAAAACTACGAACGGTGAGTGCATGGGACAAACCCTAACCTGGTATTATGCCAGGAAAGAGTTGTTTTAAACAAATGAATTTAGTTTTATTTATAGGAACGGAGTTGTTATAAATAAAATTGATATCGCCATCAATTTTTGCAATATAATTATACTAATAATAACTGTAATTATAAATTATTTATCGGGCATGACGCTGAGCACCGTTTCCAGCGACATACCCCGCGAGCCTTTGATGAGGAAATATGTATTTTCTTGCGGATTATCCATAATCCAGTTGTGAAGCGAGAATTTATCAGGAAAATAGTAGGCTTTCGGCAACGCGGGCAGCGCGTGCTGCATGAGTTTTCCTGCAAGTATTACGACGTCGAACTTCTCACCGGCAATTTGTTTTCCCAATGCCAAATGTTCCTCCGGCGCGGCATCGCCGAGCTCGAACATGTCGCCCAGGATCAGTATTTTGCGCGGGGCGTCCATTCTGCCAAAATTGGCCACGGCAGCTGCCATCGATGACGGATTCGCATTATAAGCATCCATAATCACAGTGTTCGTGCCTTTTTTGACGATCTGCGATCGGTTATTATCAGGTTCGTAAGTCGCTACGGCCTCATAGGCATCCGCGTCCTCCACTCCGAAATGCTTGCCGACGGCCAGCGCGGCGCAAATGTTGTCGAAATTGTACCTTCCGGGTAAATGCGTGGTTACGGTCTTGCCGCGGTTGCTGAAAACGACGTTCGGATTCTCTTCGATCAGCGTCGGGTTCACCGGGCTGTTTTCGGAGCAATAGAATACGATCTCACCAAATGCGCGACGCTTGCTTACCATGTCCATGATCACCTCCTGCGTGGAGTTCACAAACACGGTCCCCTTCTTTTTGGAAAGGTAGTCGAACAGCTCGCCCTTGCCTTTGATAATGCCCGCAACGCCTCCGAAGCCTTCCAAATGCGCCTTACCGATGTTGGTAACGAGCCCGTGGGTCGGCTGCGCAATGCTGCTTAGCAACGCAATCTCCTGCTGGTGGTTGGCACCCATTTCGACCACCACCATTTCATGCTTCGCCGGATCGATGCTCAGGATCGTGAGCGGCACGCCGATGTGGTTGTTCAGGTTCCCGCGCGTGGCGTATGTGTTAAACTTCATCGAAAGCACTTTCGCGATCAGTTCCTTGGTGGTGGTTTTGCCATTCGAGCCTGTTAATGCGACGACCGGGAATTCAAAAGTTTTACGATGATGCCGCGCCAGGTCCTGCAAGGCGGTAAGGCCGTCTTCGAACAGCAAAAAGCGGTCGCTGGTAACCACGTTCGGGTCGTCTACCACGGCATAAGCGGCTCCTTTTTGCAATGCTTCCGCGGCGTACTGGTTACCATCGAATTTGTCCCCTTTCAATGCGAAGAAAATGCAGCCCCCGGTAATCTGACGGGTGTCGGTGGAGACTTTGGCACCTTTGCGGTATATATCGTAAAGTGTTTCTATGGAAGTATACATGAATTGACCGGTCGTTATAAAGTAATGCTGGCTTATTTCGTTAGGTTTAGGACAAACTAGCCGTGCGGCGTGTCCGAAAACCTGCAAAACTAATAGATTATTCCTCAACGATGCGAACCAAATTTACCTCCTTCATCCTGTGCCTCATTTGCTTTTACAAACCATCCCCACTGCTGGCCCAGCAAGCCTGGTTCAAGCTGGATACGCTGACAAGCATGTCGACCGGCGGCGTGAAAATGACGAATCCCTGGGGTGGGGGGCTCAATGCCTCGCAGTTCCTGAAGATGCATTTGAATAACGACGCCGACGAGGACCTTGTCGTGTACGACCGTACGAACAGCAAGGTTACCACGTTCGTGGCAGGCCCCGACCCATTGAATGCAGGTAAAAAGACCTTCATCCACGCCCCTTATTATGAAACGCTTTTCCCGCAGGTGGATAACTGGATGATTCTCGCCGACTACAACGGCGACGGCCTGAAAGACCTTTTTGCGAGCACGTCGCTGGGTATTGTGGTTTATCAGCAGGTTAAAACGGGAAATGCGTGGTCGTGGAAAAAAGTCCGTGATGTGTTGTATACCAAAGGCTTCTCGGGGAATATCAATATGCAGGTGTCGGGTACCGACATTCCAGCCATTACCGACATCGACGATGACGGCGACCTGGACCTTTTGACTTTCGATTTCTCAGGAAATTACATTGAACTCCACCAGAACCTGAGCATGGAGAAATTCGGGGTGCGGGATAGTCTCGGCACCCAGGCAAGCCCGGTTTTTCAACGCAATGGCGATTGCTGGGGGAATTTTCATAAAGGAGATGCCGAAGATTTTGTGGTAGGGGTGGATTGCGGCGTGGTAACCGATCCCTCAAAGCGGGTGGCCTCGCCTCTGGGCATCCGGCACGCGGGGAATTCGATCCTCCTCCACGACCTGAACGGCGACGGTACCAAAGACCTTCTCGCCGGCCACGTGAGCAATGACCACATTTCATTTCTGACCAATTCCGCCAAAGGCATTATTGCCAATTTTACCGCTTTCACCAACACCTATCCCGCGGTGGATCCCGTAGCGCTGCACATTTTTCCCGCTGGTTTTTATGAAGACGTGGATTTCGACGGCGTCAAAGACCTGCTCATCGCGCCGAGCCTGCCCGCCAGCGATGCAAATATGACCGATTTTAAATCCTCGGGCTGGTATTACCACAACGAAGGCACGAGTGACAAGCCCGTTTTCAAATTGGTGCGAAAGAACTTCCTGCAAGACCAGATGATCGACGTCGGAGAGAATGCAGTACCCTCCTTTTTCGACATCGACGGTGATGGCGACCAGGATATGCTCATCGGCACGGGCGGAATGCCTTATGCGGGCGGGTTCAAGGGGAGCTTCTGGCTTTTGAGGAACACCGGAACGGCCACGGAGCCGAATTTTACATTCGAATCGCAGGATTACCTCGAACTCCTTCCCAAACTTTCGGTTTACAATATCAAACCCCAATGGGCGGATTTCAATGGTGATGGCGTTCCCGACCTTGGTTTTGCAGCTACGGCTTCTTCCTCCTTGAAACTCGAATATCGCTACATTCCCAACAAAGGCACAAATGGCGGCGCCGCGCAGCTGAACCTCGCCGATGCCGTTACGATCGCATTGCCTTCGGACCTGCAAATCGGCGATTCGCCGTATTTCTACGATGCCGACGGCGATGGCGACCTCGACCTGCTGATCGGCAAAACGCAGGGTAATATTTACTACTACACCAACACCGGCAGCAACAAGCAATACACATTCAAACTCGAAACCGACTCCTTCGCAGGCGTGGGGATCAATTTCGCCGGTCGCTTCTCGCAGGTAGCCGTGGCGGATTTCGACCTCGACGGCAAGCCTGACCTCGCAACAGTCGATCACACCGGGGCGATCCGCGTGTTCAATAACGCCGACTGGGGCAAATGGACCGACCGCGCCAGCGCCATCATCAGCGTGAATGGCAAGGCGGGTAATCCGTATTTGGGGAACTACCTGTCCCTGGCCGTTGCGGATTTGAACGGCGATAAAAAGCCGGACGTCGCGATCGGGAACAATGCCGGCGGCGTGCGGCTGCTGACCAACATACTGCCTGTTTCAATCACCGGCGTCGAGCCTGGCGATGACGCGGAGGTAAAGGTTTTTCCCAATCCATCGGTCGACTATTTCAGCATTCAGTCTTCCAAAACAGGCACTTTCGATGTGCTCACGGCTGGCGGTGTGCGGATGCTTCGCAACCGCAGTATCAGGGCCAACGAGCCGCAGCAAATATCCACCGCGCAATGGCCCGCCGGGCTGTATCTGGTGGAGCTCAGGGCAGGTAACAGCCGGGTGGTGAGGAAGGTTGTCGTGGGCGACTAAGTATTCCATCGATTCTAAAGACTTGCCTGGCTTGCCAGTAGATACCCGGAGGATCGCTCTTACATGATAAAATTCTAAAAATATTTCATGCAAGCTCTTCTGGGTGTTATCTTCCATTTCATCGGTGGCTTCGCCTCCGGCAGTTTTTATATTCCCTACAAGCAAGTCAAAGGCTGGGCCTGGGAATCTTACTGGATCGTGGGAGGGCTGTTCTCCTGGCTGATCGTCCCGCCGCTCGCGGCATATCTCACCATTCCGGGTTATACCGAAATCATCGCCCATACCAACGGGGGTATTCTGTTTCTGACCTATTTTTTCGGGGTGCTCTGGGGCATAGGCGGCCTCACTTACGGGCTGGGCGTACGCTACCTGGGCGTGGCGCTCGGGAGTTCGATCATCCTCGGGCTCTGCTCTGTGTTCGGTGCATTGATCCCCTCGGTGTACTACGAGTTCAACCCACAGCCAGGGAAGGATACGATTTCAATGCTTTTCAGCAACGCCTGGGGCCAGTGGGTACTCATTGGTTTGCTCGTTTGTGTGATCGGGATTGTCATTTGCGGTAAGGCAGGAGCGATGAAAGACGCCGATTTGCGTAAAACGGGCCACGTTGCGGCGGATAATACCGAGTTTAAAATCGGGCTTGGGCTCACGGTGTCGATTATTTCGGGTATCCTCAGCGCCTGTTTCGCATTCGGGATCGACGCCGGCAAGATCATGGCACAGGAAGCCAACGAGATCTGGAAAGCGGCCAATCCGGGGCAGGGGGAGTTTTTATTTCAGAACAATGTGACTTATGTTGTGATTCTCTGGGGCGGGCTTACTACCAATTTCATCTGGTGTATGCTCCTCAACGCACGCAACAAAACCTTCGGCAACTACACCGATTCCTCGACGCCGCTGGTGTCGAACTATATTTTTTCTGCATTGGCCGGTACAACGTGGTTTCTGCAATTCTTCTTTTACGGCATGGGAGAGAGCAAGTTAGGCAATGGCCCGAGCTCGTGGATACTGCACATGGCATTCATTATCCTGGTGGCCAACTCGTGGGGACTAGTCCTGAAAGAGTGGAAAGGAGTAAGTAAAAAGACCATTTCCTCGATCATCATCGGTATTCTGGTGATCGTGCTCTCGGTGCTGATCGTCGGGTATGGCAACTATTTGAAAGAATAACCTATGAAAGCGCATTACCCGGTAATTCTGGCGGCGATAATGACGGCTGCGGGCTGTTCGTCGGACCATAAAAGTGATCAGAAGAAATTGGAAACACCACAAACACAGGCCGCGGGCACGTTCGGCTACGACCTGGCATTTTTGAAGAAATATAAAGACGCTGTTGTGCTTACAGCGCCCGATAATGCAGAGGCGCAGGCCATTATCATTCCGGCGTATCAGGGCCGGGTGATGACCAGCACTGCCAATGGCGATGGTGGAAACAGCTACGGATGGATCAATTACAAGCTCATCGAAAGCGGTCAGCATCAGCCGCATATGAATGGTTTCGGCGGCGAAGAGCGTTTCTGGCTCTCGCCCGAGGGCGGTCAGTTTTCGGTGTATTTCAAAAAAGGACAAAGCTTTGATTTCGAAAACTGGCAAACACCGGCGCTGATCGATACGGTTGCCTACAAAGTGGTGGAATCGGATGCTTCTTCTGTGAAATTTCAGATCAATGCGATGATCGAGAATTATTCGGGCAAGAAGTTCGTGATCGAGATCAGCCGGGAGGTTCAAATGCTGACGAAAGAAAATATCGCTAATCTGCTCGGTTTGGATGCATGGAGCGGCGTGAAGGCCGTTGCGTACCGTTCCACCAACGTTGTGACCAATAAGGACGAAGCCTGGAAACCCGAAACGGGAATGCTTGGTATCTGGCTGCTGGGCATGTTCCGGCCGTCGGACCAGACAACGATTATCGCGCCGTTTTCGAAAGCATTGTCCGAAAAGCCGCTCATTACCGACGATTATTTTGGCCAGATACCTGCCGACAGGCTCGTCGTCAAAGACTCGGTATTGTTTCTCAAAGCCGATGGCAAGCACCGCAGCAAGATCGGTATCGCGCCCAAATCGGCCCGGAATGTGGCCGGAAGCTATGATGCCGAAAAAGGCATTCTCACCATCATTCAATACGATCTCGACCCGCAAGGCCAGTACATGAAGTCGACCTGGGAGCTGCACAAAGATCCCTACAACGGCGACGCTTTAAATGCCTACAACGACGGCAAATTGGCCGACGGTACGCAAATGGGCCCCTTTTACGAGCTGGAATCGAACTCGTCGGTAAAGGCATTGAAGGAAGGGGAAGCCATTAAGCACCGGCAGAGCACGTTCCATTTCGAGGGCGACAAAGTAGCATTGAACGCGATCGCTCAAAAGGTACTTGGTGTAAATATTGACCAAATCGGAGAAATTTTTTAAATAAAACATGACAGGGCAGGATAGTTGAGGGATAGTCAGTACAGATATTTACGTACTGATGCCAGCATTTGCCGGACATCAAGGAGCGTATTTCAGACCGCTGACTATTCCTGATCCTGTGAAAAATTCAGAACGTTCATCAGAAACCTATCTGATCACACGCTGGCAGCAGTTTTGTGCGGGGGATAAAAGTGCGTTCGGTGAGCTCACCGAAGTGAATTATGCTGCGCTTTACCATTACGGCACGCGTTTCACGCCCGACCGCGACCTGATCAAGGATTGCTTGCAGGACCTTTTTCTCGAAATCTGGGAAAAACGCGAGACCCTCTCTTACATCGCCGCCATTAAACCCTACCTATTTCAATCGCTGCGGAACAACCTTATCCGCCGGATTCGCAGGCAATCGGTTTTCTCCGACATCCGCGACGACGACGTGCAGGACGACATTTCACCCGAATCCGACTGGATCGTTCAGGAAACGGACCAACTCACGAGCCACCGCCTGAAACGAGCCATCGACGCACTGCCCAAACGCCAGAAAGAAGCGCTTTACCTCAAATATTACGAAAACCTGTCCTACGAAGAGATTGCAACCGTAATGGGGCTGCAACGGCAGGCGGTGGCCAATTATCTGCAATACGGCATCCAGAAATTGCGCGAACACTGGCAGCACACCGCGATTTTCCTCGCCTTATGCTCCCAAATTGCCTGGCATTGAAAAATTTCTGAAAATTTTTTGAAACCCATGGGTACTATTTGCAAGCAAGCTACTCATCGTATCAAAGCAAATAGTTAAAGAAAATCCATGAATAATTATAGTCACTTCCAGGTAAAGGATTGGCTCGATGATCCGGCATTTCAGCGTTGGGTCTATCATGGCGAGCAGGATGCGTTTTGGCAAGAAATTATTCAAAACCATCCGGGCCAGCAAGCCAACATCGAGCAGGCCCGCGAGCTATTGCTGGCCGTCCGCGGTGAACTCGACGTCTTGCCCGACTCGGAAGTGAAGCTGCGTGTGAGCGAAATCCTGAATGCCATTCCGGATGAGAAGCTGCGTGGATTGCCCTGGTGGAGAAGTGATTGGCTCAAAATGGCGGCCATGCTGTTGCTCGCATTAGGCATTGTGACGGCATTGTTCAGAGAAAAAGAAAGTCTCCAAAGCCTGCAAACTTTTGTAGCCGGCCTTAGGGACGAAGACAAGCCGGGGCTGCTGGAAATTCATAATCAAACCAACACCATACAGCTCGTAAACCTGCCCGACGGCAGTTCGGTAATCCTCAAAAAGCACGCTCGGATCAGTTACCCGCAGGCATTTGCAGCCGATCGCCGGGAAGTTACGCTGCGCGGCGAGGCGTTTTTTGAAGTGGTGAAAAACCCGGAACAGCCGTTTTTCGTGTTCGCAGGTTCGCTGGTGACCAAGGTCAAAGGCACGAGTTTCAGTATCAAGGCCAACGACGATGATGAAGATGTGGAGCTGGTGGTGAAAACGGGTGTGGTGGAGGTTTCGGCATTGGAAGAGGAAGGGAAAAATGAGGCTAGTGCCGGGAAAAAGCTGATTTTGAAGCCGAACGAGCAGGTTACTTTCAATCGCAAAAGCCTGAATATGATTACGAAAACGGTGCAGAAGCCGGTCCTGCTCAATCTGCCGGCGGAAAGTCAGAATTTCGAATTCAAGCGAACGCCCCTGGCCGAGGTGTTTGCCGAGTTGGAAAAAATATATGGAATCCGCATTCAGTTTGACGCGCACGCCATTGCGCATTGCACGCTCACCGCGAAGCTCGGCGATGAACCTGTGCACGAAAAGCTTGACCTCATATGCGCGGTCGTGAATGCGCGGTATGAGACGCGCGGAAGCACGGTGGCTATCGCCTCGGAAGGCTGCGAATAGCATTACTTAACCTTTTAACTTATGGGAAAACATTACAAGGAGATCATTTGGCAGATCATGAAAATCAGCATTGTCCCGTGTTTGCTCTGGATGCTCTGTGTGCAGCTCTCGTTGGCCAAAGACCTGCGTGCACAGGAAATTTTAAGTCAGCGTATATCAATATCCGTTACTGAAATGGATATGGAAAAAGTGCTTGAAAAAATAGAAGGCCAGACGAAGGTTCGCTTCATTTACAGCGCCGAGGTAATCCACGCCGAACGGAAAGTGACGCTCGATTACCAAAACCAGCGGCTCGACACCGTGCTGGAAATGCTGCTCGGTCCGCTGGGGATTGAATACAAGGTTTCCAAAAAGACCATTCTGCTGCGAAAAGCAGCCGAGAAAAAGACGTCTTTAAAAACAGAACCCTTTGAAAATACCATCCCGAGAGCGCAGGCCGACCGCGATATTACCGGCAAAGTGCTCGACGAAAAGGGCGAACCCATCCCCGGCGCAAGTGTGGTGGTGAAGGGTACAACAGTGGGGACTTCCACCAATATCGAGGGCATTTACCAGCTTTCGGTGCCAGAGGATAAGGACATTGTGATATTCAGTTTTGTGGGGTATATCAGCCAGGAAATCCGCATCGGCAATGCCGCAAACCTGGATATTACCCTGAAAGTGGACGAAAAAGCATTGGAAGAAGTGGTCGTCGTAGGCTTCGGCGAGCAGAAAAAGGTATCAGTGACCGGCTCGGTATCGTCGGTCACGTCGGAAGTATTGCAGCAGAGTTCATCAGCAAGCTTGGCCAATTCTTTGTCGGGACGCTTACCGGGCCTGACCTCCATCCAATCGGGTGGGGGCCAGCCGGGACGCGATGACGCCACGATGTACCTCCGGGGCGCGGCAACGACCAATGGCCGGAGCCCGCTGATCCTGATCGACGGTGTGCCGCGCGACAATATCCGCACGCTCGACGCCAACGAAGTCGCGTCCGTATCCATTTTAAAGGATGCTTCCGCGACGGCCGTTTTCGGTGTGAGAGGGGCCAACGGGGTGATCCTGATCACCACCAAACGCGGCACCGCGGGCAAGAACGAGCTGACGATCAATGCCGAACAAAGCTTCACCTCTTTTACACGCGAGCCCGAACGCCTGCACTC
This sequence comes from Dyadobacter sp. BE31, assembly GCF_031457695.1. Classification (NCBI taxonomy): domain Bacteria; kingdom Pseudomonadati; phylum Bacteroidota; class Cytophagia; order Cytophagales; family Spirosomataceae; genus Dyadobacter; species Dyadobacter sp. BE31. The sequence continues at coordinate 1,268,766 of NZ_JAVDXA010000001.1, read as the reverse complement.
GCTCGAATACATGGCGCTGCGTAATGAGGCTTCCAAAAACGACGGCATTACACCCTTGCCTTTTTCGGAAGAAACTATGGCCAAATATGCCAATCCGCTCGCCGGGCTCGACCCAAATGACCCGGATTATGCCCGGAAAGCGATGGTGAGAAAATACATTTACCCGGATCACGACTATTACCGGGAATACATCTCGCGGTACGCACCCCAGACGCGCGTAAACATGAACGTGACCGGCGGTACCGACAAGGTTTCCTATTTTGTGAATGGCGGCTACCTGCATCAGGGCGGTAACCTCAACACCGAGCCGAAATCGGTGCTGGGCTACGATCCTGCCGCCAAAATGGACCGCTACAACTTCCGCGCAAACCTCGATTACAAGGTGACTAACTCGCTGAAATCGTTCCTGAACATCGGCAGCTACATCGAACAGGTGAATATGCCCGCCGCGTGGCTCTATGGCAACAGCGATACCGGCTGGATGATGAGCGACCTCATTTACCAGGCGCAAACGATATTGCCCATTACGCCCGGCCCCACGACCATCGAGGGCTTTGGCGTTGCCCCGGGCCAGATCGTAGACCCCGGTTACATGGACCGTTCCGCTTTCGAGATTATGAACCGCATGGGCGCCCGCAACGAAGTCCGCTCGAACCTGAATGCGTCGTTCGGTGCCGAATGGGATTTGAGTAATGTGATTACAAAGGGTTTGAGCCTGAAAGGAATGCTTTCATACGATTCAAAAGCTACCACGGCTATGCAGGGCAAGAAGTCCGAAAGACTTTACCTGGCGGAGGTAGATATGGCGAAGGACCAGCTGAGCTACGCCGTGAAACGTTCCGATGAATCGCTGCTGACGCTCACCAAAGGCGCCGACTCTCGCTACAATATCAATGTGCAGGGCTCCATTAACTACGCCCGGGCTTTCGGCAAGCACGACGTGACGGGTATGATCCTCGGCCAGCGCGATACCTGGGAATCGACCGCCGGTGAAATTCCGTTCAATGTGTTGGGCGTCGCGGGCAGGGCTACCTATGGGTACGACGAGCGCTATCTGGCGGAGGTGAATATGGGCTACAATGGCTCCGAGCAGTTTGCACCGGGGCATCGCTACGGCTTTTTTCCTGCGTTTTCGGCCGGTTGGATTATCAGTAATGAGAACTTTCTCAAAAACAACCGCTATATCACCAATCTGAAACTGCGGGCTTCCTATGGTAAAGTGGGAAATGATAAAATGGGTAGTGCGCGATTTCTTTACCAGAGTAACATCACGCTCGGTGGCGACGGGCCATTGGGTAGCCTGGGCTTGGGGCAGACGATCAACCAGGGCTTGCTGGGTAACCCCAATATTACCTGGGAAATTGCCAAAAAACAAAACTACGGCCTTGACTTGCAGATTTTGCGCGACCTCAATCTCTCCGTGGATGTATTCAAAGAGCGCCGCAGCAATATCCTGATTACCCGCGGAACGGTACCGGAATTCCAGGGTGTGCCGCTGGGCAATATCCCGAAAGTGAATATGGGGTTGGTGGATAATAAAGGTTTTGAAATTGAATTGTCCTACAACAAAGCATTCTCCAAAGATTTCAAAGTGATGGTTTCCGGAAATTACGGCTACAACCATAATACCGTGAAGTTCCTCGACGAATCGGTGCGTGACGAAACTTACGCCTACCGCTACCGCTCCACCGGCTTTTCACTTAACCAGTCGTGGGGATATAAAATCGATTACGGCAATGGGAATGGGTATTTCAATTCAAAAGAAGAGCTTGACAGCTACCTCAAAACGACCACCTATGGTTTCGGCGAGCCGAGGGTAGGCGATTTCAAATACATTGACCTGAACAAGGATGGGGTGATCAACGACAAGGACCAGGCGCCGATCGGCTATTCCAATATTCCGCGCGTGATCTACGGCCTCTCGCTCACTTTCGAATACAAGGGCTTCGATCTCACGACATTCTTTCAGGGGGTAGGCAAATATTCCAGCAACTATTCCCAGCAAGGTGTGTATGAATACATTATCCGGGGGACTTATTTTGATTACCACAAAACAGCCTGGACACCCGAAAGATATGCCGCCGGCGAGAAGATCACTTACCCGGCCCTCAGCACGCATAGCAATACCAACCACAATGCAAATGACTTTTTTGTGATGAACCGCTCGTTCACACGCCTGAAAAACCTGGTACTGGGTTACACGCTGCCCGCAGGCGCGTTGAAGGCGGTGGGCGTGAGCAAAATGCGACTGTATGTGAGCGCGCAGAACTACTTCACCTGGGCGCATTTGAAAATGGGCCACCTCGACCCCGAGAATGATGCTTCGCTGGGTTACCCGGTTACGAAAATGGCCAATTTCGGTTTGAATATCACTTTCTAATAGCCGCAATATGAAAATGAGAGCTTTACGATATGCATTGATACTGGCGATGCTTACAGTCACTTCCTGCAAGGACGTGCTGGACATGGCCCCGGACGGCAAGCTGACCATGGATGAGATTTTCGCCGATAACGACAAAACCGGCGCATTCCTGAACAGCTGCTATGCCAATATTCCCGTAAAAGGCACGCGCTACTTCTTTTGGAGCCGCGGGCCGGTGAATTGGAGCGACGAGAGCTGGGATACCGACGCCGAGGCCGAATCATGGATCATGTCGGGGCGAATGTACAATGGCGATGCTTCCGCAGGCAACCACCCGATCACCAACATCAGTGCCGATGCCGGTAATGGCGATTACTGGGCGCGCTATTGGAGCGCCATCCGCAACTGCACGCTGTTCATCAGCCGCATCGACAAGGCCACGGTTCGTAATCCGGCCGACCGTGCCCGTTGGAAAGCCGAGGCGCATTTGCTTCGCGCCTATTATTATTCCGAACTGCTGAAATGGTTCGGTGCCGTGCTGCCGATCGAGCGCGAGCCTTACGACTTTCAGCAAGACTTTTCGAATGTCACCAGGGCTGGATATTACGAGGTTGTCAAGTTCATCATGGAAGATTGCGACGTGGCATTAGGCACGGCCGAACTGCCCTGGCGCATTACGACTGACAGCGAAGGCGGCCGTGTGAACAAGGCGCTGGCGGAGGCGATCAAATCCAAAATGATCCTTTTCGCAGCCAGCCCGATGAACAATGCAGGCAAGGACTACTGGCAGGAGGCTTACCAGGTGAATAAAACTTCATTGGAAAACCTGCGGGCGAACGGGTACGAGCTCTACAACAAGGTGAATCTGCCGCAGACCTATTTATCGGACGTGGCTTTCCTCGGGCCTGACAAGAATGAAAAAACGGCGCTTTATAACGAATATTTCACCCAAACCATGAAGTACGCGCCCAATCCGGTGGACCGCGAAACGATATTTCAGAGTCGCGAAAACCAGGGAAACATCTGGAATATTGATGGGATAGGGTCGCAGGACGGCTACAAATCGGGCACTTGCCCTACGCAGGAGCTCGTGGATGCCTACGAAACCATCGACGGCCAGCCGGTGCTCGACCTCGATAAACCGTACCTCGACGAGCAGCATTTACAGCCGAATTACAACACGGCCAACAAGACCTACGATCCGAAAAACCCTTATGCCAAACGGGACCCGCGATTTTATGCTTCCATTTATTACAATGGTTCCAAAAGAAAGGCGATGTGGAACTTTGCCGAAGCGCCGGAATCGTTTGAAAATTATCCCGCCCCGATCGGTAACCGTGCCCGCGTGATTGCTACCTACAAAAACGAACCGCAGACGGGCATTCATCCGAGCACGCGCAAGGCTACGCGCACGGGCTACTATGAGCGGAAGTTCCTCCACCCCAATTCCGGCGGGGATAACCCCATTGCCGGGGCCAACTGGAAGCTCTTCCGCCTGGGTGAAGTGATCCTCAATTTTGCCGAAGCCGCCGCGGAGGCCGGTCAGCTGGCCGATGCCGCCAAGGCCGTGAACGAGATCCGCGCCCGCGCCGGAATGCCCGCATTACCCGCCTCACTTTCGAAAGCGGATTTGGTCAAACGCATTCACGCCGAGCGACGGGTGGAACTGGCGATGGAGGAAAACCGCTATTTCGATCTCCGGCGTTGGTCGAAACCGACCGATGACCTGGCGCAAACCGACCGCTGGGTAACTGCCATGGAAATCACCCGCAATGCCGACGGCTCCTTTACATATGCCCGCAGGCCTGTGCGCACGACCGAGCGCAAGAACTACACCAACAAGTTCCTGTGGGTGCCCATCCCGCTGAACGAAGCGAACCGCCTCCGCTCCATTACCGGGGCCGACTGGCAAAATGCAGGTTGGTAATCAATGGCTTCAAAGACTAGATCTTCAAGAATATGATACATTTTATCAAATCGAAATTAATCATGGCATTGGCTTGCCTGCTAGCCGGTACGCCGCTTTACGCGCAGGAAATTACCGCGACGGTGGCGGGTACGGTGCTGAATGAGTTTGGTCAGCCGCTTGCCGGTGTGACTATCCTTTCCGAAAATGGCAAAAACGGCACGTCTACCAATATCAAAGGAGAATTTACCGTGTCGGTCGACGATGGCAGCCGTGCGCTGGTATTTTCGCTGTATGGTTACGGTAATGAGAAGGTCGCCCTTTCGGGAAAGCAGGAAATGGACGTGCGTTTGAAATGGGACGCACATTTCAAGGACGAGGTCGTGCAACTCGGTTATACCTCCCAACTGCGCAGCGAACTCTCGGGCGCGGTATCGACCATAAAAGGGGAAGAACTGGAAAAGTCGCCCGTCGCGAATCTGACGCAAACTATGGCGGGCCGGCTTTCGGGTCTTACCACGCAGGAAGCATTCTCGGAACTCTCCCGTGCCACGACAAACCTGTCCATTCGCGGGCTTTCAGCAGCCCGCACATCCGGCCCGCTCGTGATCATCGACGGCATTATCAATGCTTATAACAGTAACCAGACGCTGGAATACATCACCGCCAATGAAATCGAATCCATTATCGTGCTGAAAGACGCTTCCACGCAGGCATTGTACGGTATTCAGGGCGCGAATGGCCTGCTGGTGATCACCACCAAGCGGGGCAGGCGAGGCCCTTTGCAGATCCAGACACGCTTTGACCAATCCATGCAGCAGGTTACCACCAAGCCCGCCTTTTACAATGCCGCCGAATATGCCGAAATGCGCAACCAGGCCGCTTGGAATGACGGTTTGGGCGCGAACTACCTGTTCAGCCAGCAGCGGATCGAAGGCTATCGCGCGGGGCAGAACCGCGATTTATACCCGAACAATAACTGGTACGACCGCTATCTCAAAAACTTCGCGGCCATGCAGCGTGCGAGCGTGAATGTGACGGGCGGTAATGACAAGGTGCAGTTTTTCTCGAACATCAACTTCATGCACCAAGGCGGTTATTTCAAAACCGATCAGCCGCGCTACGATCCGAACGCGAACAACATTTGGGTCAATTACCGCTCCAATATTGATATGAGCCTGAACCGCTACCTGAAAGCGTTCATCCGCCTCGCGGGTAACGTAAAGCGTGAGCGCACGCCGGGGGGCGCGAGTAATGCGGACGTGTACAAAAGCATTTTCCAAATCCCGCCGACTGTGTATGGCCCCGTCACGCCGGCGGTAACCAGCACATCGGGTGAAGTGCTCGATGCCGGAGGGAAAGTAATTACCACCGAACGCGTGGAATCACCAACCTACGGTATGCTCAATCGCACGGGGTACACCAGGCACACCGTTACCAATATCGTGTCCCAGTTTGGTTTGGACCTCGATATGGGTTTTCTCACCAAAGGCCTCAACCTGACGGGTACCATGGCTTACCAGACCAATTCCGTAGGTAGCCTTTCTACCAAGCAGGACTACGAACGCTGGGTGCAAACGAGCGATTCGGCATTGACATTTGCCAAAAAAGGAGCCCAGAACAACACGCCGCTGGCCTATTCCAAGGGCCATTCTTACTATTACCATCTTACCTACAATATTGCAGCCAACTATAAGCGCGATTTCGGACGGCACCGGGTGGGCGGAATGGCCTATATGTTTTATCAAAACCTGACAAAGGCCGATAATTCATCACCCAACTTGCTGCCTTATAATCGCGTGAGCTCCGGGTTTGAGGTTTCCTATGGGTTTGATAACCGCTATTTAGTGAAGCTCGACCTCGGCTATTCGGGCTCGGAGCAGTATGCCCGGAATGTGCGCTATACCAGCACGCCCGCGGTTTCGGCGGCCTGGGTGGTATCCAACGAGCCGTTTTTGAAAAACAATGCATTGCTGACCAATCTGAAACTCCGTGCTTCCTACGGCAAAACCGCCAACGACCAAAGTGGGTTGATGCGCTTCGCCTATCTGGACAATGTGACCGTCAAGGGCGGCGGGCCGATCGGGTCGCTTCAATACCTGGTCGAGGAAGGCCAGGTGGGTAATCCCAATATCCGTGCGGAAGTTTCCAAAAAGCAGAATTTCGGGATTGATCTTGGCTTAATGAATGCATTGTCCGTATCGGTGGATGTGTTCAAGGAGCGGATGGACAACATGGTAGTGGGCGCGCTGTCGACGATCCCGCTTTACCAGGGTATTCCTTTGGAAAATTATCCCAAAATCAATGCGGGTATTTTTGAAAACAAAGGTGTGGACTTGAATTTGAGTTATACCAAAATGTTTAACAAGGATTTTTCCGTGCATGCGGGACTGATGCTGAGCTATGCCAAAAACAAGGTCATCAGCTGGAACGAGGCACGTAAAACGGAGGATTATGCCTATCGCAAATGGGAGGAAGGTTATGCATTCGGGCAGGCATTTGGTTACAAGGTCGATTACAGCAACGGCAACGGCTTTTTCAACTCGCAGCAGGAAATCGATAACAGCAACCTCGCATATAGTTTCGGCACACCCCGCGCCGGTGATTTGAAATACCAGGACCTCAATGCCGACGGCAAGATCGACGAGCGCGACAAGGCGCCGATCGGCACCGGTACACTGCCCAGCGTGATTTACGGCATTTCAGCCGGCATTACCTACCACAATTTCGACCTGAGCGTGCTGTTCCAGGGTGTAGGCAACTATTCCACGATGTACGGCGGCACCGGCATTTTCGAAACCGACTACGACGGCGTGTTCGGCTCACTGCACCGCAACGCGTGGACGGCCGAGCGGTATGCGGCGGGAGAGAAGATTACCTCGCCCGCATTGTCGCTCGCGAGGACTGTGAACCACGTAGGGAGCGATTACTACCTGTACGACCGGTCGTATGTGCGGCTCAAAAACGTCGAGCTGTCGTATACGCTGCCGCTTTCGATATCTAAACTTATCCGGGCGGATAAACTGCGGGTGCTGGTAAGCGGGCAGAATCTCATTACCTGGGACAAGATGAAATCCGGCGATTTCGGTCCCGAAGGCGATGGTTACCTGGCCTTTCCGGTGTACCGGGTTTACAATGCGGGTATCAGTGTGACTTTCTAAATCAGGTTTTTGATATGAAAAAATATAAACTTCTTCTGCTGACCTCGGCGGTTACCGGCCTGCTGGCTGCCTGCAACGAGCAGCTAGACCTCCCCACCGACGGCCGCATTACCATGGATCAGGTTTTCAGCGATTACAACCGGACGCGCGGCTATCTGAATTCCTGCTACGGCTCTGTTCCCAAACCCTATATGGACCGCGCCTCGTTCACCGACGAAGCCCAGGACGCCGACGACATTACCCCCGGCTCGCGCTACATCGTGTGGTACGGAGGCAATGTTACCTCCAATACTTATGGACAAAACTCTGCTGACGGCAGTCCGTGGGGGGATTTGTACGAGGGTATCCGCAAATGCAATGTATTTATTGAAAACATTAAAACCGCTCCCGTGTATGCGAGCGAAGGCGAGAAAAATGCCTGGACGGCGCAGGCGCACACGCTGCGGGCATTGTATTACCTGCAACTGATCAAGCGCTACGGCGGCGTCCCGATTTTTGACAAGCCGCTGGGCATCGATCACGATTTCTCGACCGACAAACGCGCGAAGTTTTCGGAGGTAGTGACATTCATTTTGTCGGATTGTGATAAAGCATTGTCTTACCCGGCTACGCGCGAGGGGTTGCCCTGGGAGATTTATGACAATCAATATGGTATAATGACCAGGGCCGTGGCTTATGCGGTCAAAAGCCAGGCTGTGACCTACGCCGCTTCCCCGCTCTGGAGCGACGGCACCTACACCTGGGCGAAGGCGACGGAGATCAATGCAGAGGCATTGGCGCAATGCCTGGCTAATGGTTACTGGCTCTTCGATGAGAAACCGGCCACCAATATTGCCCAGAACGCCTATGCGCTGTTTTTCTTCACCAGCTCCAACGACCAACGGGCTACCGATAAAGAAACCATCTATCACGTAGGCGATAAAATGCAGGTGTGGCGCTACGCGGGCATGCCTACCAACGCGGGTATGGAGCGCACAGGCCCGTGCCCTACGCAGGACCTGGTGGATGCCTACGAAATGGCCAATGGCGAAGCGCCTATCACGGGTTATTCCGACGATAACCGCACGGCCCCGATAATCAATGCGAAATCGGGATACAAAGAAGATGACCCCTATGCGGGCCGCGACCCGCGTTTTTATGCTTCCATTTATTACAATGGGGCTGTCCGTAATCTGGATCAGCCGGGTGGGAAAAAAGTGGAGACGTTTGTGGGAGGTGCCGAGGAGATTTCGGATATCAACCGGAAGCATACGCGCACGGGCTACTATTTGAGAAAGTTCAACAACTTCCGCTCGGGGCAGGATAATGATGCCGACGGGGCAGTGCGTTTGCTGAGGCTGGCGGAACTGTATCTGAATTTCGCGGAATCCGCTTACCAGTCGGCCGGGCCGGACGTCCCGGTGAAGGCAGGTGCATTCTCGATGTCGGCCCGGGACGCAGTGAACGCCGTGCGCACCCGTGCCGGAATGCCGGGCTTTCCGTTGGGTATGAGCAAGGATGCATTTGAAAAGAAATACCGCAACGAGCGCCGCATTGAGCTGGCATTTGAAGAGCATCGCTTTTTCGATGTCCGCCGCTGGAAAATCCTCGACCAGACCGACCGTTTCGTGACAGGCATGCGCATTACCAAAAGCGGCTCCAACTTCGTTTACAAACGGTTTAAATTCCAGAACCGCAATGCATTCTCGGATAAGTACCTCATGTACCCGATCGACCAGAACGAAGTCGACAAGATCATCGGCCTTTCAGGATCCGACTGGCAGAACCCGGGCTGGCTGGATTGAGGTTAAATGGACCGCCGACCGCTGACCATGGACCGCCGACCGCCGACCATGGACAATTGATGAAATTTATGCAAAGCATTGTCCATCGTCGATGGTCCATGGTCGTTCCCAAAAATCGGCGGTCGACGGTCAATGGTCGACTATCGGCGGTCAGCCGTCGGCGGTCCGGCAGCTTGACGATAGCCTGTAACAGCAGAAGCCGCAGTAATGCCTCATACGTTCACTCAACAGTCAGAATCAATGCAAAAACACGTAACGCTATATTTCATCATTATTCTTGCAGTCATGACCCGTGTCGTGCAGGCGCAGCCGCTTGCCGGTACGGACGATCTCGGGCGCACCTTACCGCAAAACGAGGCCGTAGGCGATCCGAAAGCCAACCGGCAGGTCGGAATGTTCTATTTTTTGTGGCACGATGTGGCCCCGGCCAAAGCCTGGGACCTCAACGAAATCGTTACCAAACATCCCGAAGTGCTCGAAGACTTCGATCATCCCAATTGGGGCGGCGATCCGAAGAATAATGTGGGGATGTACTACTGGGGACAGCCTATTTACGGATACTACAAAGCCGATGATTACTGGGTGCACCTCCGCAGCATTCAACTGCTGACCGACGCCGGGGTGGATTTCCTCGTTATCGATGCTACCAACCGGCTTACTTATCCCAAACAGGCCGATGTGCTCATGAAAGCCATGGACGCCGTGCGGGCACAGGGGCGTAATGCACCCAAAATTGTGTTTTATACCAATACACAATCCGGCGAAACGATGCAGGAGGCCTATGATATGTTTTACAAAGAAGGTGCTCCCTACCGCCATCCCGACTGCTGGTACCTGCTCGACGGCAAACCGCTGATCATCGGCATCACCAGTGAGGCCAAAGGCAAGAATTTCGAGTCGTTCTTTACCTTCCGCGAATCGCAATGGCCTACCGAGAAACAGAAGGTGAATGGCTGGCCGTGGATTTCGTTCACACGTCCGCAGAAGGTACATTATAATACAAAAGGAGAAGGGGAGATCATCAACGTGTCGGTAGCCCAGCACCCGAACCCGACGGCGGGAATGGGCGGTTCGGCCTTTTATGGCAATATGGATAACTGGGGCCGCAGCTACCGCAACGGCTCGCACGGCGATCCTAAAAAGGATATTGCCTATGGCTACAATGTACAGGAACAATGGGACTACGCCATCAAACAAAACACCCCATTTATATATGTGACGGGTTGGAACGAATGGATTGCCGGCAAATTCCCGAGCCACGACAAGAACCCGGAGCATTCGTGGTTCTGCGACCAGGCCAGCCCTGAGTACAGCCGTGACATTGAACCCTCGCTGACGGCCGGGTTGAAAGATCATTATTATATGCAGCTGGTAGGGAATGTTCGTCGGTACAAGGGTATAGAAGCCAATGCCGCATTGGGTAATGCCCAAACCATCAAAGCACTCGACGACTGGAAGACCATAACGCTTACCTACCGCGATTACACCGGCGACACGCAGGCGCGCAATCACCCAGGCGCGCAAACCGAGCCCGCGCATACATATGTGAACCAAACTGGGCGGAACGATTTCGACCAGCTGAAAGTGGCGCATGACGCTAAAAATCTCTATTTCTACGCCCAAACCGCCGCTGAAATAACGCCTAACTCCGGTGACAGCTGGATGCGTCTCTACCTGGATACCGACCGTAAGCCCAACACGGGCTGGAAAGGCTACGATTATCGCATTGTGGCGGGCAACACTTTGCAGCAATACCGCGGCGGCAACTGGTATGATGTGAAGAAAGTAACCTACCAGGTGCAGGGAAACCGCATGATGGTGACGGTTCCCCGAACGTATCTGGCGAATTTGAAAGTGCCGATAAATATGGAATTCAAATGGTCGGATAATATGCAGGAGGATGGTAATCCGCTCGATTGGTACGTCAATGGCGATGTGGCGCCGGGAGGGCGGTTTAATTTTATTGTAAATCAATGAATCAATTTTCAACAAATATTACGGCGCTCTGCCCCTATGCTGCAAAAGGAACGTCACATTCCAACAAGGTGCAGCGCACCGCAAGAATTGCAGAAAGGTCACATTCGCAACAAGGTGCAGCCGCACCGCAAGAATTGCAAAAAATAAAAAAGGTCACATTCCAACAAGGTGCAGCGCACCGCAAGAATTGTAGCATGAAAATCAGATTCGGTAAAATAGTGTGGATATTATTTTCGGGATTTTGCATTCCGAATGCATTTGCCCAGAATTACACCGCCGACGTCACCGCTACCGACGCCGTGGGCCGCAAACTGCCGGACCATGCCGAAGTCGGTGATTTGAAAAAAGACAAGTTTGTAGGGCTTTTTTATTGGACCTGGCACACGCAGCAGGCCAAAAACAACCCGCCGCTGAACGTGACCGAATACCTCGCGAGGGATCCGAAGGCGGTCCACGATTACAAAAATCCGATCTGGCCGAAGCGGAACAGCCCGTGGTTTTGGGCCGAGCCGTTGTTTGGCTATTACATCGATACCGACGAATGGGTACTGCGCAAACATGCCGAAATGCTCGCCGATGCGGGCGTGGATATGATCATTTTCGATTGTACCAATGGCAATATCACCTGGAAAGAGTCCTACATGAAGCTTTGCGAGGTGTTTACACAAGCCCGCAAAGACGACGTGAAAACACCGCAAATTGCATTCATGCTGCCATTTTGGGTGGATGACGGCGGGAAGGAGATCATTCGCGAAATTTACCGCGACCTCTACAAACCCGGCAAATACAAGGACCTGTGGTTTCAATGGAAAGGAAAGCCTTTCATCATGGCCGATCCGGCATTTACAGAGACTATCAAAGGTCAGTCAGCACAGCCGGAGCTGGAAAAAGAAATGCGGGAATTCTTCACATTCCGCCCTGGCCAGCCGGTATACAACAAAGGCCCCGAGAAAGCCGATCATTGGGGCTGGCTGGAAATTTATCCGCAGCATGGTTTTAAAAAGAACGCCGACGGCAGCTTCGAGCAGGCCACGGTGGGCGTCGCGCAAAACTGGACCAAAGAGCGCGGCCTTACCGCATTGAATGCAACCGGCTCGTTCGGTCGCAGCTACACGCATGCGAAGGGGCACATTACCGACGCGGGCGCGGTGAATTACGGCCATAATTTCCAGGAGCAATGGGACCGTGCGCGGGAAATTAACCCCGAACTGGTGTTCATCACCGGCTGGAACGAATGGATCGCGGGCCGCTATGAAGTATGGCAGCAGCAAACCAATGCATTTCCCGACGAATTTGACCAGGAGGGCAGCCGCGACATCGAGCCGATGAAAGGCGGGCACGGCGATAACTATTATTACCAAATGGCCGCCAATATCCGGCGTTTCAAGGGCTTGCCTGCACCGCAGCCGGCCTCAACCGCGGCTACCATGAAAATGGACGGGCAGTTCAAAGAATGGGAGGACATTTTACCGGTATTCAAAGCCCACAAAGGTAGCACGCTTCACCGCAATAGCCCGGGCTGGGGAAGTATGGTCTACCGCAACACCACGGGGCGCAATGATATCGTCCTTTCCAAAGTAGCCCGCGATCAGGACCATATTTATTTTTATGTAGAAACAGCCCAACCACTCAGCCCAACTACCGACCCCGGCTGGATGCGGCTCTTTGTCAATACCGACCGCGATAAGAACACCGGCTGGGAAGGTTACGATTTCGTGATTAACCGCCTCAACCCGGCACAAAAAGCCATTTTAGAAAAAACGGATGCCGCCTGGAACTGGCAGAAAGCCGGGGAAGTGGAATATTCGGTATCAGGAAACAAGCTGGAAATCAAAGTACCAAAATCCCTGCTGGGCATTTCCGGCGAACCTGATTTTGAATTTAAATGGAGTGACCACATGCAAAATGACGGTGATGTGATGGATTTCTGGCTGAATGGCGATGCGGCGCCGAGCGGGCGGGGAAACTATCACTACCAACCGTGATTCCGGGAAATAAATGGTCGGTACCACTTGGGTATCAATCTGTGTGATTGTAGGTCAATTGACTGACATTCGGGCATTTTATGTCAAATGTTAAACTTTTACAATCACGCACGATGAAAAAATTAACGAGAGCTGGGAAAGTGGCATTGAGTGCCGTCGTCCTGAGTTTGATTACGCATGTTTCGGAAGCGCAGGTGGGGATTGGGACAACGTTACCGCAAGCGATGCTGCATGTTCATGACGGCTCAGTGTTGGCTACCAGTAAAAACATGGATCCTCAGAATAATCCGTTTTATGACCCGTCTAATCCAGAGCCTGTTGAATATGTGGTCAAATGGTTTCACGATAAGGGTGCTTTCAGGATAGTAAATCAAGTTGTCGGCGCAGGCTTTTTGGATCCGATGACAATAGCAAACTTTTCGTTTGCCTCAGGGTTTGAAGTCTTTGCCAAAGGCATCGCAGGTACAGCGTTGGGAATCAAAACAGAGGCAAATGGGAGAGCTTCGCTGGCAACAGGGTATAGTTCCCTTGCAAGTGGTTTACAGTCGTTCGCGCACGGAACGTATTGCATAGCCAGCGGAGATCGTTCCGTTGCAATGGGTTATCAGGTTTCAACAAACAATAAAAACGGCTCATTCATATTTGGGGACGGTACAGGTGCTTCACAGAACGATGTCGATCACCAGATGATGATGCGGTTCGCAGGAGGATACAAGTTATTTACTAGTGCTAATGCCGGGACGGGTGTTTTTTTGTCCCCTAATGGGAACTCATGGTCAATGGTTTCCGACGTCAATAAAAAAGAAAACTTTGCTCCCGTCAATGGCGAGGATTTCTTGCAAAAGATCAGCAAAATGAAGCTGACTTCCTGGAACTACAAAGGTCAGGATCCCAAACAATACCGGCATTATGGCCCGATGGCGCAGGATTTCTATAAGGCATTTGGACAGGATGCTTATGGCACCATCGGGACGGATACGACGATTAACCAAGCTGATTTCGATGGTGTGAACCTGATCGCAGTCCAGGCGCTGATTCGAAAAATGGAAGAGATGAGCTCGGAGATTGCCACAATCAAGGCAGAGTTGGCGGAGGCCCGATCTGAGCAAGGAAGGAAGAAGAAACGTATACTGGCAATTCAAAAATAGTATGGGTGGAAGTATCTGCATTCCGGCAAATAAACGTGAAGCGCCACTTGGGTATTCGTACGTGTGATTGTAGGTCAAGTGACTGACATTCGGGCATTTTATGTCAAATGTTAAACTTTTACAATCACGCACGATGAAACAGTTAAAGAATGCAGGGCGCATTGCATTGGGTGCAATGGCTCTGAGTTTGATTACACATTTTTCCAAAGCCCAGGTTGGGATTGGTACCGAGACGCCGCAGGCTAAGCTGCATGTACATCACGGGGCAATTATGTCTACGACCAAAAATTTCGATCCAGCATTCGATCCGTTTTATGATCCTCAGTTGCCGGGGGATTCAATTCAATTTGGCTTGAAATGGATTTACGACAAGGGAGCTTTACGAACAGGCGGATTCAGGGAAGGCCAAAGTGATTTCGATGCACCTAACGTAGGATTGTACTCTTTTGCTTCGGGTTACGAGAATTCAGTTACCGGACGAGCGGCGGGGGCAATTGGTTTGCAGAATACTTCAAGTGGTACAGCGGCGTTTGCAGTCGGGATTGGATCCCAAGCTTTTGGTAACTATTCTTTTGCACATGGAAACCAATCCAAGGCAAGCGGATCGAACGCTATTGCAATGGGAAATGGCGCAATTGCCGATGGGAATAATTCTGTCGCTATTGGCAACGGTTCGACCGACGGTAAAACAGGCTCTTTTGTTTTGGGTTATGGAAATACGCAGGTAAAGAGCGTTTCTAATAATCAAATGACAATGGCATTTACAGGCGGATACCGATTATACACGGACAATATGAGCACCATAGGAGTTTTGCTTCCAGCCAATGGAAACGCCTGGCAGGTTACTTCCGATGTCAACAAAAAGGAAAACTTCGCACCCGTGAATGGCGAGGACTTCTTGCAAAAGATCAGCAAAATGAACCTCACCTCCTGGAACTACAAAGGTCAGGACCCGAAACAATATCGTCATTACGGTCCGATGGCGCAGGATTTCTATAAGGCATTCGGACAGGATGCGTATGGTACAATCGGATCGGATACGACCATTAATCAGGCGGATTTTGATGGCGTGAACCTGATCGCCATTCAGGCGCTGGTGAGGAAAATGGAGCAGATGAACAGCGATCTGCTGGCGGAGATTGCGACGATCAAAGCGCAGCTCGCGGATGCGCAATCTGCGCTGCGACGGAAGAATAAACGTGAGCTTGTAAGTAGGAAGTAATGAGAAACTTACTATTCAAATTCAGTTTGCCCGGGCTAATGTACCTGATAAGTTGCACTATGGTCTTTGCCCAGCTTGGCGTCGGTACGAACCTTCCCCAGGCCAGGTTGCACGTATACAACGGAACGTTTTTGTCGCAGACGCCGAAGCTGGATCCGCAAACGAGCCCGTTTTATGATATGGTCAATTTCGACGACGATTCGGTTCATCATGCATTTAAATGGATGCCCGAGAAAAGTGCGCTCCGAGCGGTAGGATCGAGTATTTACAGCAATACACTCGATCCTACAAAGGTTGGCAAGTTTACCGTTACATCTGGGTTCGACACTTTCGCGACGGGGTTGGGTGCTTCCGCCAGAGGTTTGCGAGCGAGTGCTACTGCGCTGGCTACATTTGCCAGCGGGCAGACAACCGTTGCGAGCTACGATCTTTCGTTTGCACAGGGATATTTCACAAATGCGAATGGTCTTCACTGCGTTACAATTGGCACAAATCTCTCCAATAATTATACGACAGGTGCTTTTGTAATGGGGCACAGCTCTTTCAGTTTTCAGAACACCAATGATCATCAGTTCAGGATGTCGTTCGAAGGGGGCTATCGCTTTTATTCAAGCAATCTATTGATCAGTGGCGTAATGTTACCTGCCGGGGCGAATGCATGGAGTATGATTTCCGACGTGGCGAAAAAGGAGAAATTTATTGCCGTGGACGGTCGGAAGTTTCTGCAAAAAATCGAAGCAATGCCTCTTCCCTCCTGGAACTACAAAGGCCAGGATCCGAAACCTTTCCGCCATTACGGGCCAATGGCTCAGGATTTTTTCCGGGCGTTTGGCAGTGATGCATGTGGCGCGATTGGAACAGATACAACGATCAACCAGGCAGACCTCGATGGTGTGACGCTTATTGCTATTCAGACGCTGGCGAGGGAAACCGAGGAGTTGCAAAAAGTCAATGACGATTTGGAAAAGGAGCTTGCAGCTCTCCGCAGGCGCATTGCGAGTGGACCCGGTCCCCGCCATCCTCCTAAAAATATCTTGATGGCAAACAGGAGACGGTAAACTATTCGAAGATCATTTAACGAGAATCACACTATGAGAACTAAACGTAATTATCGGTTAATATCTACTGTTTCGGGTCCAACCAGGAAAGGAGTGTTGCTCATTTCCGGCTTTATGCTGCTGCATTTGCCGTCGAAAGGGCAGGTAGGAATTGGTACCACGCAGCCACAGGCTATGTTACACGTACACGACGGGTCAATATTGTCGAGTACGTTGCCTCAGAATCCTGCCGACAACCCCTATTATAATCCGGCCTTCCCCGACCCTGTGGAATTCAAAATGAAATGGTTTCATGATAAAGGTGCATTCAGATCCATTGGGTTCCGAGCGGGAAGCGGTGCTTTGGACCCATTCGTTACAGGTATGTATTCGTTCGCCTCGGGATTTGAGTGCTTTGCGACGGGTATCGGTTCTACGGCATTCGGTTTAAAAACACTAGCCTCCGGAAAGGCCTCACTGGCAAGCGGAGAAAGCTCATCGGCAACCGCCTTTTGCACATTTGCGCATGGGGAGTCTGCGATTGCCAGCGGCGCTAATTCGGTGGCGCTGGGCACGCTGGTTTCTACCAATGGAAAAGCGGGGGCATTCGTATTTGGAGATTACAATAAGAATATGCAGCTCACCAGCACTGCCGATAATCAGATTTCCATGCGGTTTGCAGGTGGGTATCAATTCTATACCAATAGCCAGGCATCGGTAGGTGTAAGTTTAGCATCAGGCGGCAATTCGTGGCAGATCGTATCTGACCGGAACAGGAAAGAGAATTTCAGCCCGGTGGATGGAGAGGCTTTTCTGGAAAAGATCGAAAAAATGCCGCTATCCTCCTGGAACTACAAGGGGCAAGATCCAAAACATTTCCGGCATTACGGTCCGATGGCGCAGGACTTCTTCGAGGCCTTCGGGCATGACAGCTATGGCACAATTGGGACGGATACTACGATCAACCAGGCGGACCTGGAAGGTGTGAACCTGATCGCAGTTCAGGCGCTCGCTAAAAGGACGCAGCAGTTGAGAGAGAAACATCGTGAGTTGCTTCTGGAAATTGAAAGCATCAAGGAGCACCTCGCAAACAATGAGCCAAGCTCAGTGACGCGGAAGCGAAGAAAAGTGCTTTTGACGAAACGCTAGGGAAGTATTCCAACCAGAAAAATCATTTGAAGATTATGAAAAGAAATAAACTAATCACAGGTCTGCTGCTCGTCTTGTGCGCGGCACAGGCTAAATCGCAGATCGTGACGGGGAGTAATATGTATGTTAAAATCGGGACGATATTGTCGATGGACAGCCTCGTACTCGTACCCACCGAAGATCTCAACCTCGGCAATAATTATTCCCTCACAGTAGCGCATACGGCTGTGCCGGGTAACCCGAATGCGAGTATCAATAAGAAATATGTTTTCAACAATCCGGTCAATTTTCATGGCAACGTAGGCATTATCTACAATCCGACCGAGTTGAATGGCAATACGGAATCGATGCTGGAATTGGCGAATTCGTGGTCGGATGAGTCGGGGTTTGTGACGATGTCGGGCTCCACGCGCGATTTAGGCCTGCATTATGTATCCAAGGACGTTGCGGACCTGGATATCCGATTGCTTACGCTCGTGAATGCACAGAGTGCGCTGCCGGTTACGCTCGTGACATTCGATGCGGAAAAGGAAGAGAGAAGTGTAAGATTATCGTGGAAAACGTCCCTTGAAACAAACAGCGATTTTTTTGAAATCCAGCGGAGCCAGGACGCGAAGAACTGGAAAGAACTGCATCGGGTGCAGGCGGCTGGGGAAAGTAGCCAACAGGCAACCTACGGCTATACTGACGCCGAGCCGATTGCCGGAACGGGCTATTATCGGCTGAAAATGGTGGACCGTGACGGCACATTTGCATTCAGTCAGATCAGGAAGGTGGCGTGGGATGGAATGGATCTGGTGGTATTCCCGAATCCGGCAGGCGATCGGCTCGAGATGGACTTGAAAGACTGGTCGAAAGTAACGAAGGTAAGCGTGCTGAACGCAGGAGGCGGCATTGTGAAAGAAACCGCCGGTCCAAGAGGGGCAAAGGAAAAATACATTCTGCTAACCGGCTTTCAACCGGGGAGCTACATTCTGCAAATCGAGTACCGCGACGGAAGTTCTGAACGTACGCATTTTATGAAGTATTGATATTTGCCCGATCCGGGCTATGGTGTTGCCGGTAACGCACACAATAGCCCGGATTCTGATTTTAATCCTAATTATCATAGTAAAATTACCGGCTTGCCGGGTTTAATTACCAGAATTTATTCAACGAGATTCCTTAACCCTGCTTTTCCTGTTCGATCGTATGCTGCCATTCCGAAGTAGTTTCAGAATCGGTCTGCCATTGCTGACCGCCTCCCTGTTGTTTAATGCCCAAAGTTGTAAACCTCCCCAAAACAAACCGGGCCAGAATGTAACAGTGGCCAATGCACCTCAAAAACTGGAAACCGACATTTATGCCGAGCATATCCGTACAACCGGTTTCCAAACGCCGGAAGAGGAGCGCCTCAGTTTTGTGCTGCCGGAAGGATTCGAAGTAACACTTTTCGCTTCCGAGCCTGACATTACCAAGCCAATGAACATGGAGTTCGACGATCGCGGCCGGTTGTGGGTGACGCAATCGTCGGAGTACCCGGTGGCGGCGGGAGAAAGCGACGGCAAGGACCGGATCACGATCCTCGAAGATAAAAACGGTGACGGCCGGGCCGATAGCTTCACGCATTTTGACGATAACCTCAATATCCCGATAGGCATTATGCCGGTTGCCGACGGCGCGATCGGGTACAGTATTCCCAATCTTTATCATTTTAAAGACACTAATAACGACGGCAAGGCCGATGGCAGAGAGATATTGCTCGGCGGCTTCGGACATAAGGACACGCACGGGATGGTGAATAACCTCATGCGCGGATTCGATGGCTGGCTGCACGTATGCCACGGGTTTTCCAATGTGTCGAATGTTGCCGGGACCGACGGCGACTCGATACGCATGAATTCAGGAAATACTTTCAGAGTGAAAATGGATGGGAGCCATGTGGAACAGACGACCTTCGGGCGGGTGAACCCGTTTGGCTATGCCTATGATGAGAAGGGGTATTTGTATTCCGTGGATTGCCACACCAAACCCATTACCCAGCTCATTTTTGGCGGGGATTATCCGCATTTTGGCAAGAAGGCACCCGTCGGGCTGGGTTTCGCCCCTGCGATGATGACCTACGACCTGGGATCGACAGCGTTGGCAGGACTTGTTTATTACACAGGGAAACAATTTCCGGAAAAGTACCGGGGCAGCTTCTTCACCGGCGACGTCGTTACCTGCCGCATTGACCGGAATACGGTTACCTTCAATGGTTCCACACCTTCTTCAAAAAAGGAAGAGCCGCTTTTGGTCAGCAAAGATCCGTGGTTCAGGCCGGTGGATATCAAGGTCGGGCCGGATGGCGCATTGTACATCGCCGATTTTTACAACCGGATTATCGGGCATTATGAAGTAGCCCTGAACCACCCCGGTCGCGACCGGGTTAGCGGGCGGATTTGGAAAGTAACTTACAAAGGCAATGAGCCGCATGAGAACTTGCCGGTTACCGACTGGTCCAAAGCGTCGATCGCGCAGTTGCTGGAAGGGCTGAGGCATCCGCAGCTGAATACGCGCCTCAAAGTGGCCGACCGGCTTGTCGATACCTGGAAAGAGAAAGCCATCGAGCCGGTAAAAGGGCTTCCAGGCAATGCCGACGCGATTACGGAGGTACACGCATTGTGGATATTGCACCGCCTGGGCGCGCTCGACGACCGCCTGCTCGACCACGCGCTTGCAAGTACGAAGCAGGTGGTGAAAATTCATGCATTGCGGATTTTGGGAGAACGCAATGCCATCACCGATGAACACTACCGGAGGGTCACGGAAGCATTGAAAAGCAACGACCCATTTGTCCGGCGAGGGGCTGCGGAAGTTTTAACACGCTTCCCCAGGCCTGAAAACCTGGCATTGCTGATGGATCTGTATGAAAAAGCACCGGCCGAGGATACGCATTTGCGCTATACCGCATTGCTGGGTGTCCGGAATAACCTGAAAAATACCAGCGTAATGTGGCGTGTTCCTGCCATGCGATGGACGGATACGCAACTGGCATTGCTGAATAGGGCATTGCTCGATGTGCCGTCGTCCGCGGGCGCAGCATTCGTGCTCGACTACACACTCACCCATGAGCTGGATTCCCAAGATCTGTTAAACAACCTCGAATATATTGGCCGGCTAGCAGCACCTTACCAGATCGAAAAGGCCATTGGCCTGATCAACGCGAAGTTTGCGAATGAACCGGAAAAGCAGCTTTCACTGTACCGGACGATTCAGACCGGGATCCGGCAAAGCGGGGTAGCGCCAAGTCCGAAGATGGTTGCCTGGGGTGAACAATTGGCCGGCAAGTTTTTGAACGATGTATCTGCCGGAACCGAAACGTGGAAGATCAGGAAAGTTGCGAAGAATGCCGATCCGGTGAATTCCTGGACGGTTTCGGACCACTTTCTCGTGGATGTAATGCCTGCCTTCCGCATTGTTTTAAGTGAAAAAGGAGGGTATGGGCCGCAATCGGCATTGTACTCGGTGCCGTTCAAGCTGCCGGCAACACTAAAAATGAATGTGTTTGACAACGATGTCCATAACCGGGCGGAGAAAAAGGGAATTTCGAAAAACTCGGTTAAAATCCGTTTGGCAAATAGCGGAAAGGTGGTTGCGGAGTACCGGGTTAATCAGGCGGAGGCCATGCAGTTCAAGGAGCTGATCCGCAACGCGACGTTCAATCTGGCCGGGTATGAAGGGCAAATGGGGTATATCGAGGCCGTGGATAGTTCGCAGACGGGTTCGGTGGGGATCGGGCAATTTGAACCTGCGGTGGTTGCTATTCCTGAAAAGGGGCCGTCTGCGATTTCGGAGCAACGAATTGCCGCGGCGGAAATAGCCGGGGAATACCGCATTCAATCGCTTCAACCCGCATTAAGAAGTATTTTACAAACCAAATGGATGGATTACACGGTCAGAAGTGCCGCCGCCGGCGCATTGATGAACATGGATCCGAAAGAAAATGTGAATGTGCTTTCGGATGTATTCAATGATCCGGCGGAGCTGCCGACTTTGCGTGAGAAACTGGCTGTGGCTATGGGGCAGGCCGCCTCTCCTTCCGTTTACGAAACACTGAAAAAGCAGTTGGCGAGTGGGGCGCGCAACCTCCAAATCGTGATTGCGAGCGTGCTGGCTAACACTTCTGAAGGCATTGGCTATTTGCTGAGTGCATTTAAGGACGAGGAGCTTGGTGCGGATATCGCTACGGAGGTGCCGGTGCAGGAGCGGCTTACCAATAATGCGGACGCTTCGCAGCAAACGCAAATGAGGCAGTTGCTCACGGCCGGCGCGTCCGAACGTGAGGAGCGTCAGAAGCTGATCGATGCACGCATTGCAAATTTCAAGCCGGCTACTGCGTTTTCGGATGCGGGAAAGGTCATTTTCGTGCAGAATTGCAGCGGTTGCCACCAGATCCAGGGATCAGGAGGGCTCGTCGGCCCGCAACTCGACGGTATCGGAAACTGGGGACACAAGGCATTAACCCAAAAAATCCTTGACCCCAACAGGAATATAACTGAGGCGTTTCGTACTTATAATATCACATTGAAAAATGAAAAGACCCTTACGGGCTTGTACCGCAGGACAGAAGGCGAGACGATTGTGTTCGCGGACATGACAGGGCAGGAGTTTTCAGTGGCGAAAGGCGATATGAAAGAATACCGGGCATCCAAATACACATTAATGCCCGACCAATTCCGGAATATCATTCCTGAAAAAGATTTTTATGCATTGCTCGACTACCTCCTCGGAGTAAAATGATATTTGAGTATTAATCCTAACCCATAAATCCGATGCTGTTAACCGGAAGAGTTTTGAAATGGTTTTGTTTGATCAATATGGTTGCATTTGCCTGGACCAATGCGTCGGCGCAGAAGAAAGGGAAGAGCGGTTCAGCGCTTGCATTTAAGAAAACGGAGCTTACCAAACGATTCATCGCAGAAGGTGCCGCGATGGGCGATGTCAATAAAGACGGCAAAAAGGACATTCTTTCGGGGGCCTATTGGTTCGAGGCGCCGGACTGGAAGGAGCACGAACTTGCCAAGCCGCAAGAGTTTATCGTGAATGGCAGTTACAGCGATTCTTTCCTGGATTTCGCCATGGATGTTAATCAGGATGGGTGGATAGACCTCATCCGTATTGACTGGCCGGGGAAGGCCGCTGCCTGGCACGAGAACCCGCAAAACAAACCTGGACATTGGCCGGTACATACCATTTATTCTTCGGTAGGGAATGAGTCGCCGCAGCTGGTGGATATCGATGGTGACGGCCGGTTGGATCTGCTTTGCAATGATCCGACGGGGAAGAAGGTAATCTGGTTGAAATGCCCTTCCAAAAAGGGTGAAACGAACTGGGAGAAATACGTGATCAGCAACGATCCCAACAACTCCACGCATATGTACACCCACGGGATCGGTTATGGTGACATTAATGGCGATGGTCGCAAGGATGTGCTGGTGCGGAGCGGATGGTGGGAAGGACCAGCAGAAGGACCTGCCAAATATCCCAAAGAGAAGGATTGGAAGTTCCATCCGGCTGATCTGGGACAGGATTGTTCTCAAATGTATGTGCTCGATTTGAATGGCGACGGCCTGAACGACGTACTCAGTGCGTCCGCACATAACTACGGTATATGGTGGCATGAGCAGCGGAAGGAGGGTAGTGAAACAGTCTGGATCCACCATGACATCGACAAAACTATTTCGCAAACGCACGGTTTGGCACTGAAAGACATGAACGGCGACGGGCACCCCGATTTTATCACGGGCAAGCGTTATTTTGCGCACAATGGAAACGATCCAGGCGAGTTCGAGCCTGCATTTATATCCTGGTTTGAATACAAACCGGGCAAAGTACCGACGTGGATCAGGCATGATATTGATGATAATTCGGGCGTAGGCCTGCATGTGACTGTCGAAGACCTGAATGGCGACGGCCTGCTCGACATCGTTACCGGCAATAAAAAAGGTGTACGCATTTTTACACAGCAAAAAGGGAAGTAAGCGCGGATGAAGTTTGGCATCAATACCTATCTGTTTTCTTCACCATTCACGAACGAAAGCACCTCTTTTTTTCCCCAGTTCAAAAACTGGGGTTTTGACTTTGTGGAGATTGCCTTGGAGGATCCTGCGAATATCGATCCCGTGCTTGTGCGCAAAGCTTTGAACGATAGTGGGCTCGAATGCAGATCCGTGTGCGCGGCCACCGGCCCGGGGCGCGACCTGCGCGGCACGCGTAAGGACCAGGTGACGGCGATAGAATATGTGGAAGCGCTTGTTCGCATTGCACCGGTACTGGGAAGCAAGCTGGTGGCCGGGCCTATTTATTCTGCGGTAGGCCGGGCGGAACTCGTTTCCGATGATGAAAAGCGCAGACAATGGGAGCTTGTTGCGGGCAATCTGAAAGTACTGGCGGATTTTGCTGCAAAGCACGATGTGAAACTTGCAATAGAGCCGCTGAACCGCTACGAAACCGACTTTATCAATACCTGCGACCAGGCATTGCGAATGATCGAAACCGTGGGCAGCGACGCATTGCAGGTACACCTTGATACCTTTCATATGAACCTGGAAGAAAAAGATCCGGCGCTCGCCATTCAGAAGGCCGGGAACAGGCTGGGTCTCCTGCACGCATCCGGCAGCGACCGCGGTACCCCCGGCGGCGATCAGATCAATTGGGACCGCATTTTCGCAGCGCTGGACCGTATCCATTACCCGGGTGACATTGTAATCGAATCATTCACGCCCGATGTGAAGGTCATTGCCAAAGCGGCATCCATCTGGCGGCAGGTGGAGCCCTCGCGCGAGGCTATCGCGGTGGAGGGGCTGCGCTTTTTGCGCTCGCTGGCGTTTTGAACGTTCGGTCTTTCAGCCGATGTTTTCGCACATTGAAACCACTCCATTGGTCTCGGTTAGTGGGAATAGGCATGCGGATTTGGTAATATTGTAAAAAACGAACCGGCTCATGATCACAAGTTTTGACCAACTGGATCCCACTAAGCAGTATACTTACGCTGATTACCTGAAATGGCAGTTCCAGGAACGTTTGGAGCTGATTAAGGGGTATATTTATAAGATGTCGCCTGCTCCATCGCGTCGGCACCAGGATATTGTGTGGAACCTGAACGTGGCGATAGGTAACCATATTAAGGGACACCCTTGCAAAGCCTATTCAGCCCCATTTGATGTAAGACTACCCGTTAAGGATAAGAAAAGCAACCAGGAAATTACAACCGTCTTGCAGCCGGACATCTGTGTGATATGCGATCTGTCAAAACTAGACGACAAGGGGTGCCTAGGGGCTCCGGATCTGGTGATTGAAGTGCTATCGCCCGGCAATTCGCTGAGGGAAATAGATCAGAAGTTTAATGTTTATGAAGAAAGTGGCGTGCGGGAATATTGGGTCGTTTATCCGGAATATAGTCACGTTAATATCTTTTTGTTGGATGAATCGGGCAAATTTGTAGGTCAGCACCCCAAGAATAATGGAGAATTGCTGCGCTCTACTGTTTTTCCGGAGCTTGTTATCAATCTTTCCGAAGTATTTTCAGAGTAAATCAAAAGCCCCGAAATTTTCCGGGGCTTTCATACTTCGATGCCAATTTGTTTTCAGGCAGTAACTTCCTCTTCCAAATGCGAGGCACTCAAATGCAGCACCTCGGTGGTATAGGCACGGGTTTTGGCAGCCAGGTCTTTTTCCTTGGAAAGTGATTTGCCGAATGAAGGGATGATCTTCTTGAATTCGCGCTGCCATTCCGGAGATTTGGCTTCCGCGAAACATTTGTGAATCAATTCCAGCATGATCGACACGGCGGTCGAAGCTCCTGGTGAGGCGCCCAGCAATGCGGCGAGTGAACCGTCGGCGGCAGTTACCATTTCGGTACCGAATTCGAGCACACCACCTGCTTTTTTATCTTTTTTGATCACCTGAACGCGCTGGCCAGCCGTTTCGAGATCCCAGTCTTCGAGTTTCGCTTCCGGGAAGTAGTCTTTCAGCGCTTCGAGGCGGTCTTGTGGCGATTGGCGAACCTGGTCGATCAGATACTTGGTTAACGGGATGTTGTGCAGCCCCGCCGCCAGCATGGGTTTGATATTGTTCAGCTTAATGGAAAGCGGAAGGTCCAGATAAGAGCCGTTTTTCAAAAACTTGGTTGAAAAACCAGCATATGGCCCGAAAAGCAATGCCTTCTTGCCGTCGATAATGCGGGTATCGAGGTGGGGAACCGACATCGGTGGTGAACCCACGGAAGCCTTGCCATATACTTTCGCCTGGTGTTTTTCAACGATTTCAGGCTTGTTGCACACCAGCCATTGTCCACTTACCGGGAAGCCACCGAACCCCTTACCTTCCGGGATGCCGGATTTTTCGAGCAACGGCAATGAGCCGCCCCCCGCTCCGATAAATACGAATTTGGCGTTGATCTTGCTTGTTTTTTTTGTAGCACGGTCTTTCACCTCAATGTGCCAGGAGTTATCCTTGTTGCGGGAAAGGTCGTCGACCTCGTAGTTGAGGAAAAGATTTACGCCGTCCTGCTTTTCCAAGTAACTGAACATCGCTTTGGTCAATGCGCCGAAGTTAACGTCGGTGCCAAGTTCCATGCGTGTTGCGGCTACCTTTTCATCCGCATCTCTGCCGTTCATGACCAGTGGTATCCAACTTTCGATGGTGTCCTTGTCCTCGGTGTATTCCATTCCGTGGAACAAATGGTGACTGGTCAGAGCCTTGTAGCGCTTGCGGAGATACTCCACGTTTTCCTCGCCCCATACAAAGCTCAGGTGAGGAATGTTGTGGATAAATTCATCAGGTGAATCAATCACACCATTTTCAACCAGGTACGCCCAAAACTCCTTCGACACCTCGAATGATTCGGCGATTTTAACGGCCTTTTTGGTTTCAATGGAGCCGTCGGCCAGCTGTGGCGTGTAGTTCAACTCGCAGAAAGCGGAATGGCCGGTGCCGGCATTATTCCACGGATCTGAGCTCTCCGCCGTAACGCGGTCAAGGCGTTCGAAAACGGAGATGGTAATGGATGGATTAAGCTTTTTCAGTAGAACCCCGAGCGTAGCGCTCATAATGCCTGCCCCAATCAAAACCACGTCAGGTGAGCTCGTTTTTGAAGACTTTTTGGTATTCATCACGAAAAAAAGGAAATATGGTAAGAAGGCCTAAGCCCGGAAAAGTACAAATCACTGTTAGGTAACAATCGTCCTAACAATATTTGTTTCGAAAATAGTATAATTTCAAAAATAAAAGTTATGGCAAGCTGTAAGTTCTTGGCAGGGGGCAATTAAAACTTTCTATGTTGCAAAAGTGGGAGTGGAAAAATAAAAAAGCCGCCTTCATCAGGCAGCTTTTTGTTTGGGCTGTTGCGGCGTACTTAATCCGCCTGGATCGCGTCAGATTCGTTAAGATTTAGGGCTTTTACAACAGCATTGTAGTCTTTCCAGTCGATTGCAGCACTGCGTCTGAATTTCTCTGTCGGAACGAAAATAACCCTAACTGATTCCAGGTCTCTCACGGGCGCAGTAGGTGTACCATCGGTCCAGCTAACAGGTTTGATTTGAACGAAGAACGTTCTTCCGTTGCGAAGCGCATAGCGGAAATGGAATGTGGTAGTGTCACCACTAGCAAAGCCTACCGGGCCCGGAATAGACCACCAGTAATTCTGGCTTTTAATGTAAACAAACACGCCGGCGTCTGTAAGCATAGCAGTATCTGCAGGCGTTAGATTGCTGACACCGAACGAGTAACCACCGTCTGCTTCTGTTTTCAGTGCACCGGTTGTGATGATTCTCGCGCCGAGCGCGTCTTTACCAGCTACACCCGTGTCGCCCTTAGGACCCTGGGCTCCCGCGGGCCCGGTAGCTCCGTCTTTACCTGCTGGCCCCACATCGCCTTTTTCGCCATCACAGTTTACCAGTGACATACCGATTAAGACAACCGAAGCAAAGAAAATTAGTCGTTTCAACATACTGATCGTTGGTTTGGTTAGAATATTAGAGTACTTGTTGCGGACAAATATAAGGATGAAATTATTTGTCGGTCCAAAAAATCATGCCTGCGGTAGCATCATTCACGCTTTGTCGAAATGATTCATTCTTTAAAATGCGGGGTTTGCAGTTCATTGTTCTGTTTTGAAATTATTGTATTTTTGTTTAACTATAATAGAGTTCCAAATCCCACGTTGCAATCATTAAAGAGTTTATCGTTTATCATATACACTAACGGTGTAATTTATGCACTATTAAATTTGAGCTTATGAGGTTAAAAAGTTTTACTTCCCTTTTTGGTGTGCTTTTACTGTTTTTTAGTCTTGGCATATCCAATGTATTTTCCCAAAAATTCGGCGGAGCTAATGGGAATGAGTGGCTTGCGGGCAAATACGGCCAGCAGTGGGTGCGCGTAGGGGTATCTGCCAAGGGGATTCATCGCATTGCCATTTCTTCACTGCCCGCGGCGTTCCAGTCGGCTGATAAAGCGAAGCTTCAATTGTGGCACCGCGGAAACCAGGTTAGTATTCTGAAAGCCGATAATACGGAAATACTTTTTTATGGGGTGCCCAATGACGGTGCGTTCGACGAATTATTGTACCGCTTGCCTAGTTCGCGGAAGAACCCGTATTTTAGTACTTATTCCAATGTAAGTGCTTATTTTCTAACTATCGGAGCCGATAACGGTTTGCGTGCTGAAGTAGAAAACACGGCTGTTGATAATGGGGTGGCAGCATCTGAATTTCACAATCAAGTTGAGTTAAAAACTTATCAGACCGAGTACACTCACTTTACCTTTTATTCGTCACGTCCGGCTACTTTCAACAGTTTTTTTGAAGATGGAAAGACAGGAACCGGAACGCGTCTTCCTGTTGGTGCCCCGGCAACTAGCCCGGTCTACACCGCTAACCCGGTGTCGAATGCGCAGCCAAGTACTCCTGCTTCCAATTTTAATTTTGCAGCTAAAAATGTCTATGGTGGAGGCATTCCTAAGGTCAAGATATTGTTGAGCGGGCGGTCAGGTAGTGCGCAAGTGCAGATCAAGGCGGGTAAAAATGCGTCGTCTCTGCGTCAAATTACTACTGTCAATACATTTGATTTTGGTCCGCTGGAAGTGAATTTTGACCTGGATCCCGCGCAGGACTATGATGCAAACGGCGGTACCCTCGGTTTTCAGAGTGTTATTCCGTCGTCTTGGTTTTCAGTCACCTATTTCACGGTATCCTACAATCAGACAATTGATGCCCAGGGGTTAAATTCGTACGAGTTCAACTTTCCTGCAGCCCCTGCCGGGTCAAAGTCGAGAATTCCCATCGCAAACCCTCCGGCCAACGCGTTGTTCTATGATATTTCAGCCATCGATAACCCCCGCATTATTCAGGGTGCAGCAGCTAACCTGATGGTAAGCCGCAACGGTAACGCTTTGAAATTGCTTACTACGAATGATAGCCAGAACATCAATGTTCAGGCAGCGAACATATCTACGGTAACATTCCAGGACATTAATCCGGCTTCCTTCAATTATCTGATCATAGCAGCCGATAATCTTATTAGTTCGGCACAGGCTTTCGGTGCTTATCGTCAGAACGACTCGCCAGGTACCAAGTATTCGCCACTCGTGATTAAAGTGAAGGATCTCTACAATGAGTTTAACTATGGTGAGCCAAGTCCTGTTGCCATCAAACGCTTTGTGGACTATATGATTTCGGATGGCAACAAGGAGAAGTTTCTGTTGCTTGTTGGTAAATCAATTACACGACCTGACAAAGTTGTAAAAGAGTTGCCCGACGAAGTTCCAACCGTAGGTTTTCCAGGCTCAGACCTGCTGCTGGTCGATGGTCTTCGCGGTACTCCGGATGATGTTCCGGCAATTCCGGTAGGTCGTATTTCGGGTTTGACGGATGCCGAAGTAAATGGCTATTTACAGAAAGTGAAGGATTATGAAGCTCAAAAGGACATTGCATGGAGAAAGAATGTGATGCACGTGAGCGGTGGTAAAGATACAGGAGAGATCAACCAATTCGCGAACTATCTTTCGACTATTGGTAATATCGTTAATACTTCGCCGTTTAACGGAAGCGTTATTCAAAAGATCAAGACCCAGGCTGCGGACGTTATAGAAGAGGTAAATATTGGTACAGAGTTGAATGGAACGGGCCTCGGAATGATCAGCTACTTTGGCCATGGTTCAACTTACCGTACAGACCTAAATCCAGGCTACGTGACGGATCCTGCCAAAAACTACAACAATACGACGAAGTTTCCAGTGCTGTTTTATAACGGCTGCGGTGTAAACAACATTTTCAGTAACCTTTTCGGCAGCGCGCCGAACTCTAGTACTTCACGTCCTCTTTCACTCGACTGGCTTATCGCGCCGGGTAAAGGAGCAATCGTTGTTTTCGGAAATACCTGGGATGCTTACGCGAGCACTTCAAATGAATACCTGGACCGCCTTTATCCGCTGATTTTCTCGAAATCGGATAAAGATCGTGGAACAATCGGGGAAATTCTTCAGGAAGTTGCTCTGCAAACCAAAATAGCTAAGGGTTACAATTACAACCCCGGACAAAATAGTCGCGTAGCTGCATTCTACGATGCTGACCGCGCGAATATTCACCAGGTGCTTTTACAAGGTGACCCAGCTCTTAAAATCCTGATCAATGAAGCTCCGCTGCCGGTTAACTTGATTTCGTTTAATGCGAAAGCTGCCGGAACTAAGGTGGAAGTTACCTGGAAAACTGCTTCTGAAAGGAACAACAGCCACTTCATCATTGAAAGAAGTTACAATGCCCGCAATTTTG
Source organism: Dyadobacter sp. BE31 (assembly GCF_031457695.1). Classification (NCBI taxonomy): domain Bacteria; kingdom Pseudomonadati; phylum Bacteroidota; class Cytophagia; order Cytophagales; family Spirosomataceae; genus Dyadobacter; species Dyadobacter sp. BE31. Next base: position 1,238,245 of record NZ_JAVDXA010000001.1, on the reverse strand, counting down.
AGGAAGTAGGAAGAGTTGAAGGTAAGGGTGATTCGAATTCCGAAGTTTCTTACTCGTTTACTGATTCAAAACCTTTGGCAGGTACAAGCTACTACCGTCTGAAGCAGGTTGATTTTGATTCGGTTGTAGAGGGATCGGTTCAGAAAGGAGAAGAAACATTGTCAAGAATCGTTTCGGTGGAGCTCGACAAAACTTCGGCAATGTCGGTCGCCCCGAATCCTTCGACAGAATACTTTGAGATCAAGCTCGATGTTCCGACTAAGATCAGTAAGTGGAGATTGGTGGATATCAACGGCCGATTGGTGAAAGACAATGGAACCGGTAGCCGAGTAGATCTTTCGAACCTTTCTCCGGGTGAATATATCGTCGAAGTTGTTACAGCCAATGGCGATAAATACATCAAGAAAGTAATCAAACTTTAATATTTTGGGGGGCATGGGTACAGTACTCATGCCCCATTTTTTTTATTTGAGCTATGTCACTGAGAGTTTTACGGTATTTGCAACTGGTTCTGTTGCTTGTGGTGGGTGTGTGTGGTGGAGCCTTTGCTCAATGGGGAGCACCCTACACTAACGCATGGATCACCTACGATCAGCCTTACGTAAAGTTGAAAGTTTCCCAGAAGGGAGTTTATAAGGTGCCGTTTTCGGCGTTGCCGACGGGGTTTCCTGTTAATCAGCCTGAAAAGCTTCAACTATGGCACCGGGGCACTCAAGTTGCGATTCTCAGCGTAGCAAACAATGAAATTCTGTTTTACGGCATTCCTAACGATGGCGCCATCGATTCGCTTTTGTATCGGCCGATGAGTAGCCGGTTAAATCCTTATACCAGCCTGTATTCTGATGAAAGTTCCTACTTCCTTACTGTTGGAAAAGTCAATGGGTTACGGGCTGAAACTGTTGGTTCCGCGTCAGGAAGCGGTTCGGCAGTAGCATCGCATGTGCAGACGGACGTGAAGGCTTTTGCCAATGAGTATTCTCTTAGTACGCTAAGTGCGATCAGAGCTAATTTTTTTAACAGTTTCTTTGAAAATGGCGCAAGTAAAACCGGCGTTACTGTCCTGCCAGGAAAATCCGTCACTTACAACTTTCAGTTGACGAAACGTGTGACGGGAACAAAGCCTCAGGTAAAACTGATGGTACACGGGCGTAGCAACAACTCGCGCTCGATTGAAGTGTATGCAGGTAAAACGGAAAGCTCCGTTCGGAAAGTTGGAGCTATTCCCAATGCAAACTTTGTAGCTTCGTTATATTCATTTGAACTCGAAGAGACAGACCTCGCCGCGGATGGTAATGGCGTACTTCTGTTGAAATCTGTGGCCTCGGACACGCGGGACAGGTTCTCACTGGCCTATTATACTATTACTTACAACCAAACTACAAGTATCGGCACTGAAAAGAGCCTCGAGTTTAATTTTCCTAAAACATCAGACGCCAACACACACGCGAAAATTGCAGGCACTTCGGCTACGAGTAAACTCTACGACATTTCCAATCCGGATGTCCCAAGAATTATTCCCGGGACAGGATCCGATTTTACAGTGCCTCGCATCAAAGACAAAGCACTAAAATTGCTCTTGACCAATGAAGTGCTGACGATTGCTGCTGCTAAGATCAGCTCAGTTACGCTGACTAAACCAGATGTCAAGAAATACAATTATCTGATCGTTACCAACCAAACTCTGGAAGAGGGGGCTAAAACTTATGCTACCTATCGTGCTTCAGCGGAAGGCGGGGCATTTGTTCCTCTGGTGATCAAGATCACTGACATCTATGATCAATTCAACTACGGAGAGCCGAGCCCTGTCGGGATACGGCGCTTTGTGGATTATATGCTTTCGGACGGTAACCGTGAAAAGTATTTGTTCCTGCTTGGCAAATCGATCACGTTTAACGAAAGAATGGTGCGTGAACTTCCCGATGAAGTTCCGACAATTGGATTTCCCGGCTCCGACATATTATTGATAGAAGGTCTGGCAGGAGCTCCTAAAGAAGTGCCTGCAATACCCGTCGGAAGACTTTCTGCATTAACGAATCAACAGGTGTACGATTACCTGGCCAAGGTGAAGGAGTACGAGCATAGCAATGTCCAGGATGTAAGCTGGAAAAAGAATATTCTTCATTTGAATGGAGGCAAGTCATCGTCAGAAATCACTCAGTTGAAGAATATCCTTGCCGGTTTGGCTCCGCAAGCAGAGCAAGGGTACATCGGGGCAAAAGTTACACCTTTCGTTAAACAACAAGGAATAAGTGAAGTTGAATCGGTTAATATCACACCGGAAATTAACGCAGGGGTGGGGCTTTTGACGTATTTCGGGCACGGTTCTACTACTGTTACTGACCTGGACATTGGTTACATCACGGATGCGGCACGTGCATATAATAATCAGGGTAAATATCCATTGCTGTATTTCAATGGCTGCGGGGTAGGGAATGTGTTTAGCGCCCGGTTTAATATGAGCCCTTCGTCCTCAGATAGAATTGCATTGTCACTCGACTGGATACTGGCTCCAAAAAGAGGAACGGTGGCCTTGATTGCAAATACATTTGATACCTACGTTTCTTCAACCAGCAATTATCTCGACAAGCTATATACAACTTTGTTTCTTGATGCTAATACATCAAAGCAATCGATTGGTAAAATTCAGTTGGAAGTCGCTAAACGCATTTTTGCAGAAGGTTACAATTCGTATGACGTTGCTAACGTTCACCAGGCGTTGTTGCAAGGGGATCCGGCGTTGAAAATGATATATGTAGCTTCTCCCGACTATTCGGTTGATCCGGATGAAAGCATCCTGATCTATTCCGAGTCGGCGGATAAGACCATAGAGAAATCCGCGACATTGACTGCTGCGATCGCTATCAAGAACCAGGGTAAATACAATGCGGGCGAGAAGCTACCTGTGGAGCTCACTTACGGCTTTCAGGACGGCACCACTGAGGTGAAAAGCCAAACCGTAGCCGCGATGCCTTATTCTGATACAATTCGAATTGCGTTCCCGAGTAAAGGGGCGTTGAAATTTGTCCAGGTGAGATTAGACAGGGCGAACGTGATCCAGGAATTAAATGAATCCAACAATATTGCCGAACTCGTAGTTGATTGGGAAGTAGCGAAAACACAGCACATTTACCCGGCTGAAAGAGTAAAGGACATTATAGCCCCTGTGTTGAATGTAACCTTCAATGATCGGGTGATAGAGGATGGTGAGGACGTGGGTGCTAAGCCGACGATCAGGTTTGTCCTAACCGATGACCGTCTGATGTCGGCGGATACCAATCTCATGGATATTTTCATCAAGCCATGCCTTGATAATACTTGTGACTTTAAGAAATTGGCTTATAAAAACTTGGTTATTAGTAAATTAGGAGATCGGGTAGTTCAGGTAGAATACCGTGCTGATTTTTCTGCGGTTGGTGGTTACGAACTTCTGGTCAACACACAGGACGAATCAGGCAATGCGGCCGCAAATCCATATCATATAACGTTCAGAATAGGTGAAGGAGAAGATGGAATTGATTTAATAGCCTCGCCTAATCCAGCTACCGATTACGTACGGTTCCGTATCAAGGGCATAAAACTGGAATCTGTTCAGCAGGTTCAGTACGTCATCTACGACTTGCGAGGCATTAAGCTCTTGGATCATAGCTTCAAGCCGGTTTCGACACTTTCAGACTGGTATTGGACACCAGGCATAGGCTCGGGAATGTATGTTTATAAAGCGATTGTGAGCAAGAATGATGGTTCTGAGCAAACAATCACTGGTAGAGTAAATATTCTTCGATAGCGGATTTCCGGCGCCTATTGGAGGATTTTTTCTGATTTAAGCCATTCAAGCCAAGCTGCAACCGAAACTGTTCTTGTTACATGAAACAGGCTTCGGTTGTAGTTTTCCACAGGTAGGTGGTCTGTTTGGAGGAATTTGATTGTATCGTCAAATTTTCTCCTGTCGATGTATCGCCAAACCTCATTCGTGTCGCAAAGCATTTCTTTGGCCTGGACGTAAAGTTGAAGGGTCGCATTTTTTCCTCGTTGCCCGATGAGTGCTTTTTGTGACCTAAGTCTTACCTTCTCCGGTAGTATCCCCTTCATTGCCTCGCGAAAATGCATTCGTCCCGAACCATCGCCAAACTTGACAACCTCGGGGACAGACATGCACAATTCGAAAAGTGATTTATCTAAAAAAGGAGATCGGTTCTCGAACCCGTAATAGCGCCCAAAAATGAACCTGCTCTCATTTTGGCACACGAAATGCTGATTAAAAATCTCCTCAAATGATTGCCTGAAAGTGGCTGGAAGCTCGCCGCGCAAAGATGTGGAAAGCTCGTTGGTGCCTACCTCGGTATTGCTGGTGCTTTCCATAAAATCCTGCCTCAAGAGTGTGATGGGGGGAAGAGTATCTCCGTTAAACTTTTTCAAAAACGAGTTGAACGCATGGGTTGCGAAGTAAACAGGAGACAGGTGGAAATGAGCTGAAACTTCGCGGTATAGCGTGCTCAACTCGCGAAGGCGCATTGTTCTGAGCGACGGGGAAAGCCTACGGTAAAGAAAGTTTTGTTCCACAATGTTATTCTGCTGCTCAAAGCTTAGCTGTTTCCAGTTCTTGTGCTGGTATGCTTTGGAATAATATTGGGTGCGTTTGGAAAGTAATTCTTTCAAAAGACCCCATTTTCTTTCCTTGAAAAGCACTGTTAGGTATTCAAAACCGCTACCTACGATAGAATCGCCTCCATTACCGTTTAAGAGGGTCTGGCATCCTAGTTGTGACGCAAGTTTCAAAACACCATCATAAAACGTTGGTGCTACAAATGCTGCCTGGGGATACCCAAGTACTCTCGTATGTAGTGCAACGGTGCTGAGTGAGTCATCCGATATCATGATTTCCCGGTGATCCGATTTGATATTTCGGGCAACTTCCAGTGCATAACTTCTATCGTCGGAACCTGCACCCTGGGTATCATAGTAAAACGTATACAGGGGGTTCTCAGGTGCTAGTATCTTAGTAAACGTACTGACAGATGAAGAGTCGAGCCCGCCACTTAGGTGCGAGCCGATTGGTGCAGTTCCGGATGGTAGCGAATTACGGACGGCGTTCTCAAGAAGTATCCTGAATTGCTCCGCATATCCAGGCAGTGTGTCAACACTTTGTGGAATAAGAAAACGGGTATACGGCGCGGAAGAACATCCCTGCGGTGTTACCGAGAGTATATGCCCGGGCAGCACGCATTTTATCTCCTTGTAGAACGTTTCACCGTTGTAGTCAACGGACTGGTCCCGTCCAAAAGTTAGAAAAGCATGAAGGCGACTTTCGCTTGGCGTAAGGCTTATTCCCTTGCTTTTCGCTGATTTCAGGAGTGCGTGTAGATTGGTAGAGAATAAACAAAGCTGGCCTGGTAAAAACAAATAGTACAAAGGGTGAGTGCCAAAAAGATTCCTCACCAGATGGAGTCTTCTCTCATCCTCTTCATACCAAACTCCTACGCCAAGCTTGCTTCCGGATGATTTGAGGTAGGCCTTAAAATCAAAAAACGATGTCAAAAACGGGGTGTTTAAACCCCATATTTTGACATCGTTTTGATGATATCCTTCAAAACCAAGAATTGTGGTCTCGGAGAATGAATGCTGATTAAAGTCGCTTGGATACTCTAAGATCCCTTTATTCCAGCTGATTGACTGGCCTGATTCTGATTTTTGTAGCTGAAAAGTTGCTCCCAGTAAGATAACACCTTGAATCAGCATTAGCACAAATTCAAAAGGCAAGGCCTCAGGTCACTTTAAATCAGGCATCTGGTGCGTAATTCTGCTCGCTTGTTTCGTCGTCGAATTGGCTACCCAATTTACCTTTAGTCAACTTGCTAACACTTCCGTGCTGAACGAGGACCGGCTTGCGGTAAGACTTTTTTGTCTGTGTAGAGTGCGATGTCAATGTTTTCATTGTTTATCGGTTAATGAATGATTAATACCAGTATCCGTCGTAAATTTAGACAGATAAATTGAATTTGCAAACATTATTGCAAACGAATATGAAAAAATCAAGTTTCGACTGACTGAACTGAATCGCTTTCGATGGTTACCGGCTGCCAAATTCTATGATTTTGCGTGTTTTGTGGTTGCCCGATTCTACTTTCCCCGATCCGATGCAGTCGTCGTTTTGGCAAAATTCAAAGGCAGTCTGATCGTCAGAGATAAGCCCCACACCCACGCCATATTGCTTGATGGTGACATATTTGTTAATAATCGACGTGTCGCTGCGCTCAACGACTGTTAGTACATTATCAAACGATTGCTCCCCGATTTTGACGGACTTGAATCCTGGTTCATAATAACAATCCTGTTTTTCGAGGTTGTTGTAGCTGTTACCGTTCCACGTTGTACGCGAATCGATCGGAAAAGTAAGAGAGAGGAAAGGCTGGTTATCTATATTAGTCAGCAGCTTGTCGGGGTATTTATGAATGGTGTATTCTTTTACCTTTTGCCAATAATCAGCCGTTGAATTCCGGGTAGATCTCGCAATAACATATGTGACAATCCCCGCAGAGTCGGACGCAACCCGATCGACTTCATCCTTTTCCTGCCATTTAGTAACAACAGGTGCTGTCTGGCCAGCGGAATAAACTTCCTGATTGACATCGTACACAATATAGTGGCCTATCTCCAGTGGGTAATAGTCGTAGGGATCAAGCGGGTCCGTAGTGTCGTCGCAAGCAGAAAAAGCGATTGAAGCAATTGCAAGGATAGTAATGTGTTTAGCGAAAGTCCCGCAAATCGTCCGTAAAGAGTTCTTCATTAATTCGGTTAAATTTTGATGGCTATGACGAATGTTTATATTGTTCTTTCAATTTCCCTTTCAGAAAACCTATCAGCACCTGTAAACCAGTATCAAACCGGGAATTGTTGTTGATGATCATGTCCGCTTCCGCGCGCAGGGGAAGTATAAATTTGTCGTAAGTCGGGGCGACGTGATGCTCCCAACGGTAAAGGACATCATCGAGATCGTAGCCGCGCTCGTTATTATCACGAATAATCCGGCGTTTTATTTTAACGTGCTCTTTGGCATCTACAAAAATCTTCAAATCAATCAGCCTGGCAATTTCGGGAAAATAAAAAACAAAGATCCCTTCCACGATGATGATGGGCTTCGGTTCGAAATGCAATATCTCGGGCTTAATGAGCGGATTGTTGAACGTATATTCCTTTTGCTGTACGGAACGGCCGGCCCGGAGTACGGCAATGTGCTCCGCGAATAGGTGATGGTCTATCGTTTCAGGTAAGTCGAAATTTTCCACCCCGTTTTCGTCCCGAGGGATTTCATGGATCGGGCGGTAATAATTGTCTTGCGAGATTCGTGTGACTTCATCCGCACCAAACGCGTCGATGAGATTTTTCATGAAATAGGTCTTCCCCGACGCACTTCCGCCGGTGATACCTACAATGTAGGGTGCTGTTTCCTGATTCGACATCATATAGTCTGCGGCGCCCGCTAGTCTGAACGCCTGGATTAATTTATGATTTTAATTAATAATTGCCAATTTACCGGCCTGTTGCTCAGTGCCGTCGGCTGACACGACGAACACCATATATATTCCTGCCCGGGCCCGACGCCCGGTGTAATCGTTCAGGTTCCACGAGGCAAGGCCTCCTTCCGACCGTGTTTCGAACACGAGCCGGCCTGCCAGGTCGGTGATTTTGACAGTCGACTGGCCAGTAAGGCCGCTGATCCCCACATTGCCTGAATAGCCCGGCCTGATGGGGTTCGGGAAAATGGTGATACGGTCAATGTGTTCGGCTGCCGCTTTGGTATCGCTCTGGTAGGAAACCATTCCGGTGGGTGTGTCGATGAACAGCAAGCCGGTTTCGGCTTCAAACCGGAGTGCTTTGATTACATCAGACGGCAGCGGGCTGTCCGAGGATGTGAATTTCCGGATCAGCTCGGTACCATCTTCATTGAAAAGGTAAAGCCCCGACCGGGTGCCGATCCATTTCCGGTTCCCTGGTTCAACAGCCAAAGCAGTACATTCTTCATTGTTGAATAGCCTCCGCTGGCCGTACACAGGGAGGATCGCATCTACGCGGGCTGCTTCCAGAACGCCGTCGGGGATAAAATAACCCACCCCCTTTGCTCCGGCAAACCATACAAAACCGTCCTGATCAAGTGCGAGACTGTTGACCTTCGAAGCAGGCAATGTACCGGTGCCTACCGATGTTGAGAGCACTTTTTTTCGCGAGCCATCCGCATTGCTTACCATGATGCCGCCACCCAGCGTTTCGGGCAGGCGGGTCCACGACAAGCCATTGAGGTCGGTGATTGTCGAGTCGGAGCGAGGTGAAATAGTAGTGTCCCCCTGTGCAGGCGAAACCTGTTTGAACTCTGAAAATTGATTGGTAATCAAACCATTTTTCTGATCGGCGATCCACAGGGCTTTCGTGCTTTTACGAATTCCGGACCGGATATTTCCCCAAAATGGGCTGCTGAAATTCTGGGCTGCGTAAAGCGTATCAAGTGTCAGCACAGCGTTTTGAGTAGAGATGGTTAGTACCTCACCCGCGTCGAGGATTCGCAAGGCAGGAGCATTGGAAGCGTAAACCAGTTTCCAAATTCCCTTTTCATATTTTAAAATACCCTTTCCCGGAACAGCTGCATGAATAGCCCCTGCAAAGAGCGCAATGCCCGAAGCGCTGCCGGGGCTGGTCACTGATTTCCAATTACCAAAGTATTGCCTGTTTACATCCCCACGCATGGATGTGGCCTGTATGCCCTGTGAGGTGATGAGGTAAAGCGAATCTCCTGAAAATGCGAGATCGTTCACGGCTAGCTGCGTGCCATTAGGACCGATGTAGCGATAGGTTTCTTCTACTTGCCGAAGCTGGGGATCGAGAACGAGCACCCCGAAACTGGTTGCGAGGTAGGCAAGATTGTCTTTAAAAACGACGCGGCTAATAGCCTTATCGGCCGGCAAACCCTGAGTTTCGTTCAAAAGGTTCCAGGTTTCGATCTGGTCAGGCTCGGCCTGTTCATTAAGATATGCAAAATCGATGGTCCCGTTCCGGTAAGCCAACATGAGAAGCCTTGCTTCTGGCAGGTAACCCATTGTGCTGATGCCCGTATGGCTCAGGCCGTCGGCTTTGGAGAGCGTCCGCGTTTCCCCGGTTTCGGTATCGACTGAAAAAAGGCCGTTGTAGGAAGCGCAATAAATCCGCGAGCCGGCATCAACAACCTGCTTGGCAGAAAGGTAATTGAAGTGGCTTTGCCATTGGCCCAACGGCAAAGCCTGTCCGAGAATGCGCGAAGGGCCGAATGCGGCAGCCAACAAGAAAAACAGTATCTTCCCTTTGCGCATGGCTGTATGCTAGTTTTCGACCGTCACGACGGCGGAGCCGCGCCCGGTGCCCGTTCCGCATCCACTTTTCAGTGAACTGATGGTATATTCTGTGGTAGAAGCCGGTGAGACGGAAATCAGATAGGGATTAAGGAAAGTCCCGTTAATCGCCGTGCCGTCGGAAAGGGTGAATGACCACGGCGGAAGCCCGTTTTTGAATCTCAACTGAATGCGGGTAGAGCGACCTGCGGAAACTGTACCGCGCCCTGAAACTTCTGCAATAGCCTTGTCTGGCGCGATTACTTCCAGCTCTTCAATAGCGCTCGAAACAGCCGGAGAAGAAGAAACAATGCGGATCTTCTGAATTTTGCTGGTGTCTCCCGGTGCTGCCGCCGCAATTTTAACCTGCATTGCAGTGGGTGTTACAGTTGTTGGAAGCGTTACAAAACGGCCGGATTTGTCGGTCATTTGTACCGTAAATTTGTTATTCGGATTATACCGGCCTTCCGTTTTGTAAGGAATGTCAATGGTAGAACCCGCGCAGACCATATTCTGCGGCAGCTTATCGAGCGTAATGCTAGCCGGAGGAGCTTTTACAGTGACTTTGGCCGAGCCGGAGAATTTACCAACACCACATAAGCCGCCGGCGGAGCTGATCTGGTAGTTGGTATCATAAAAAGGTTTTACCTTGACCTTATGAGGGGATTCCTGAATGTTGTTTTCATAGGTTCCGTCCGAAAGCAGCACGAACCACGGGCCGCCGCCGGTGAATTTCACTGTGAGTTCGCCCGATTCGTTTTCGCCCAATCGCAATGAATCCTTTTGAAGGGTTGCCACGGTAGGGGATACGATCGAGACGTTCGTGGTCTGGCTTACCAGGTAAGGCGCCGTGGAAGTCACACGCAGGCGGTATTCGCCGGGTTTGTAGCTGTCGGGGATTTGTGTGGTAATATAGCCGGATGAATCAGGCGTTGAAATGTTTTTGAATGCGCCGTTGCGTTCGGCGATTTGAACGACAAACTTATTGCCCTCCTTATACTTGCCGGTAGCATTGAAAGGCACCTGAAATGGCACGCCGGCGCAAAGCTTGGCGATTTTCTCCATTTCTTTCAATTCCAGTTTAGGCTCCGGGTTATTATTCACATTCACAATGGCCTCACCGGACGTAGTACCGCTCCCGCAGGCATTGGAAACGCCTGTCACGCGGTAAGCTTTTACGTCTGCCGGTTTAACAGTAATGTAATGCGGGTTCGAAAGCGTTTGCAAAACTGTGGTACTGTCCGAAAGCCGGAACGACCACGGAGCAGCGCCTGTGAGGTTTACACGCAAATGCGCTTCCTGCCCGGGCATAATGCGCACGGTCTGCGTACCGTCGATCAGGTCGATCTTCGCAGCGGGCGCTTGCAGCAGCCTCAACGGCACTTCCTGGCTTTTAATAACCGGGATCGAGGAGATGATTTGAAGCCGGTACACTTCGCCGCCCACCTTATACGAAGGTATCACCGCTTTGGCAGGACTTTTCTTCACCGGAAGCGAAATAGGTACCGACTTGCCGGTAGCATCTATAATATGTACAATAAATGTATTGTCCTCGTCGAACGGTCCTTCGGTTTTGAATGGGATGGTCACATTAGTGCCCGGGCACACCGAGAGGTAGGAAATATCCTCGATGGTGATCTTGTAGGCATGCATGCTATCGGCCTTTTCCACAGGAAGCCTCGCCTCGTTCGCTGCTTCGGTGAGCGTATCTCCGGTGGCCGAAACTGCGCTCGGCATGGTGGTATCCGCCACAGCCGGGTCACCAGCCGGAACTGCGGGAACCTGCGTCTTTGTCGTATCCTTTGCAACCGGTGCCTGCCTGGCTGGTTCGGGGGCTTTTTTCTTGGGAGCAATGAGCTGTTTTCTTGGAGAAACGGTCCTGCGCTGGGCCTCTGCGTAGCCAGTCATTAGAAATAACCCAAGAAAAATGACAAAGACGAATCGGAACATGCAATTGGGATTGAGTAAATATTAATTCATGGAAACCAGCGTGCTGCCTCTGAGGACCGGAACTACGTCGTACAGGTCGGTTTGCAGGCAGTAAGAAATGTCTTTCTGAATGCCCAGGCGTTGCAAGCGCCGCACGTGCGAGGAGTTGGATACACTCGCCAGCAGGTTGTCGCGGCTTTGGAGGTATAAACGCTGCGCCATCAGGGTTCCGTCTTCGAGCAGCATAAATTGATCCTTCAATGCTTCGGCCAATGCCCCCGCAAACAGGGTATCTTCCAGATTAGGGCGGCCTTTCCAGCCTGCGCAGAGTACCAGCACGTCATAAGGCTCAGTTTTCAAATGATTAGCTAACGCACCCAGGTTCAGGAACGAGCCGATCATCACTTTCACCGCCGATGATTTTGCTTTGGAAATAGACAATGTCCCGTTCGTCGTCGTCATCGCGATCTGCGCACCGATGAGGCTTTCGTGCATGTAGCTGAAAGGCGAATTGTCCAGGTCAAAGCCTTCTACTTTGCGCGCATCGCGCTCGGCGGCGGCTATATATCCTTTGTCTTGCAAGAATTTACATTCTTCCACACTGGCAACGGGGGTAATGCTTTTTACGCCGTAAGCCAGGCCCGTCACCATACAGGAAGTAGCCCTGAAAATATCGGCCACTACTACTATTGAATTATCGAGTTTGTGTAAATGAAGTAAATCCGGGGTAAGACAAACATCAAGTTGTTTCATAAAAATGCAATCGGACTGAATAGGAGGGGATTAGTTTTTAACAAAAGGCGTTTTCACAACTTGCGCTTTCAACAACCTGTCGCGCACTTTTACGAAAATCTCGGTGCCGGCTTTGCTGAATTCGGTAGGAACGTAGCCCAATCCGATGCCCTTTTGCAAAGTAGGCGATTGTGTACCGGATGTTACTTCGCCCAGCTTGTTGCCTTCTGCATCGCACAGCTCGTAATGCCCGCGTGGAATACCGCGGTCGATCATTTCGAAGCCGATCAGTTTTCTTTTCAATCCGGCCTCTTTCTGTGCCTTCAATGTTTCGGAATTGATGAAGTCTTTGGTGAATTTGGTCACCCAGCCGAGGCCGGCTTCCAAAGGTGACGTTTCGTCGTCGATATCGTTACCGTAGAGGCAGAATGCTTTTTCCAGTCGCAGGGTATCGCGTGCGCCCAACCCAACGGGCTTGATACCGAACTCGGCACCCGCTTCGAAAATGGCATCCCACATTTTTTCAGCATCCTCATTCTTTACATATATTTCAAAACCTCCTGCGCCGGTGTAGCCCGTTGCAGAGATGATAATGTCCTTAATACCCGCCATTTCGCCGATTTTGAAGGTATAATACTCCATCGAAGCGAGATCCACGGCAGTTAGTTTCTGCAATGCAGCGGTAGCGTTAGGTCCCTGAACGGCCAGCAAGCAAAGCGAATCCGACAGGTTTTCCATCGCTACGCCTTCGGTGTTCTGGCTCTGGATCCAGTTCCAATCCTTTTCGATGTTCGAAGCATTCACCACCAGGAAATAATCGTCCTCGGCAATGCGGTATACCAGCAGGTCATCGACTACCCCTCCGGTAGCATTGGGCAAATAGCTGTATTGCACTTTTCCGTCATACAATGCCGTGGCGTCATTTGCGGATACTTTCTGGATCAAAGCGAGCGCACCAGGCCCTTTTACGCTGAATTCGCCCATGTGCGATACATCAAAAACACCCACGGCGTTTCTTACGGTGTGATGTTCATCCAGATCCGACGAGTAACGGACAGGCATTTCAAAACCTGCAAACGGGACCATTTTTGCACCTAAACGGATGTGGAGCTGATGTAAAGGGACTGTTTTCATGAACGATATTTGGTTTTACAATAATTCACAAAAGTAGGGAATGCAGGGCAAAGCGACACAAAAAACTGTTTTTTCAATGTCCGTAGAGTGCATTTTGAAGTATATTGTTAAAAAATAGGTTAAAACATTTATCCATCGGCGGCTGCCGATTTTCAGGAATATGAATAAACGACTATTGTTCTCGATCGCATTTTCAATAGCCGGAAGCGCATTTGCACAAACGGCCACTTTCAAAGGCGAGACGATCGACGATAAGGTAAATATCGGCTATGGCGTGGCGTCCGGTGATGTGGATGGCGACGGGAAGCTGGATATTCTCATGGCCGATAAGAAGGAAATTGTATGGTATAAAAATCCCGGGAAAAAAGACGGCGCATGGACGCGCTACGTGATTGCGAAAGACCTCACCGAGCAGGACAACGTCTGCATCGCCGCCCGCGACATCGATGGCGACGGGAAGGTAGAAGTAGCCGTAGGAGCAGGCTGGAACCCTTCTGAAACCAAGGATTTAAAAACCTCGGGTGCGGTATTCTACATGGTGGCCTCAGACGATCGCACCAAACCCTGGGAACCTGTGCGCCTGCATCATGAAGTGACCATTCACCGGATGCATTGGGTTAAAACCGCGGATGGACCATTTCAGCTGGCGGTGCTGCCTCTGCACGGCGAAGGAAATACCGGCGGAAACGGCGCGGGCGTGAAACTGATCGTTTTCGATGTTCCTGAAAACAAAAAGGGCATTTGGCCGTACAGTCTGGTTGAAACCAATATGCATATGACCCATAATTTCCAGCCGATGGAAATTCCCGGCAGAATGGCCGGATTGTCCATCGCGAGCAAAGAAGGTGTGCAGGTATTTCTGAATGGAGCGGATGGCTGGGCGCCATCGGGTAACTGGATGGTGCCGGAGCGCGGGGTAGGGGAGATCAGAACGGGAAGTTTGGGTAAAAAGCAATTGTTTACTGCCACTATCGAACCCATGCATGGAAATACATTAGTGGTGTATACCAAAGACAGCCGCACTGTTCTCACCGACCGTATTAAGGAAGGCCACGCATTAGCCTGCGCCGATTTCTTCGGCCAGGGCCGCGACCAGGTGGTAATGGGCTGGCGTAACCCGAACGTAACCGGCGAAACCGGCGTGCGTATTTATGTAGGAAGTGATCCGGAAGGCAAGAAATGGACTGAATACACTTTGGATGAAAGTATCAAAATCGCCTGCGAAGATCTGCTGCCGGCAGATCTGGATGGCGATGGCGATCTGGACATTATCGCCGCCGGTCGCGCGACCCACAATCTGGTCGTGTATTGGAACCAGCGGAAGAAATGAGTTTATGAGTTTAGGGTTTATGAGTCTAAGGTTTTAGAGTTTAGAGTAAAATGTAGGGACAAAAAATGTCAGTCCCCGCGAACGAAGACTGACAACAATATCGACTTAGTCTTTAAACTCTAAACTCTAAACTCATAAACTCTGAACTCCACTAGTCCCGACGTCCCATCAGCAGGCTCACGTAATAAAGCAATGTGGCCAATGAACCGATCGCAGCAACCAGGTAAGTACGAGCCGCCCATTTCAATGCATCGGCAGACATAACGTATTCCCTTTCGTTCACAATGCGGTTTTTCTGAATCCATGCCAATGCACGGTTACTCGCATCATATTCAACGGGCAATGTGATAAAGCTGAACAATGTGGTTACCGCGAACAGCGCCACACCGATAGCCAGCGGAATAATGGAGGTATTGATCAGCAACACGCCAATGAAAATGATCCATTGCATGTACTGCGACGCTACGCTCAGGAACGGTACCATTTGCGAGCGGAACTGCAGCCAGCTGTAAGCGGTAGCATGTTGCACCGCGTGCCCGCATTCGTGGGAAGCCACAGCCGCAGCAGCTACGCTACGTCCGTAATATACATCGGGACTGAGATTGACTGTCTTATCCTGTGGATTGTAATGGTCGGTCAGCCGGCCTTCCACGGACACCACTCTTACGTCGTAAATGCCGCTTTCCCGGAGCATGGTTTCCGCGATTTCCTTACCGCTCATGCCGTTGCTCAATCCCACTTGTGAATATTCCTCAAACTTGCTCTTCAAACGCCATTGTACGTAAAAGCTGACGCCCATTACGATCAAAGCAATCAAAATTCCCATAGTTATTGCTATTTATATCCTTGTTTTATCTTTTCGATCAGTGCGGTAGTCGAGTAGCCCTGTACCAAAGCAATCGTTTTTACCTCACCTCCTCTACCCAAAACAAAATCCGCGCCAGCAATGTTCTCGACCTTATAATCGTCGCCTTTGACCAAAATGTCAGGTTTTATAGCTTCGATTAACTGACTAGGCGTCGGTTCGTCGAACAAAATGACAGCATCGATGAATGATAATGCGGCCATCAGCCTTGCTCTTGCATATTCATTTACGACTGGTCTCAATGGCCCTTTCAGACGGCTTACCGAGGCGTCGGTGTTCAGGCCGAGCACCATTCTATCGCCCAATGCGCGGGCTTTTTCGAGGTAGTCGATGTGCCCGAGATGCACAATATCGAAACATCCGTTGGTGAATACAACTTTCTGTCCGGCGCGTTGCCATGCTTCAACGGTCGGGATGGCTTCTTCTAGTCTCAGGATCTTGCTTTCTGTCAAATTCATCGTAAAAGACAATATGGATTTAAGAAATGGAATAACGTAACATACTCCATTTCCATTTTTCAGGACTATTAAAGTTACAATTAGTTTGCCGCAGATACCTGCTCGGGCTCCTCGACTTTGTTTTTGTTCACGATCAGCACGTATAAAAATGCCAATGCGCCAATCACCAGCATGAACAGCATTTGTGCGCCGTGGATGAATGTCGCCAATGTGATGCCGTCGTTCTGCGAAAGTCCGTAAAGGACCATTACATTACCAACGAGCAGGTGGTAAGCACCGATACCGCCCTGGGTAGGGGCCGTCATACCGATCGCACCGACAACCAGCAATGTGAGACCGGCCAGCGGCCCGAGGTGGGAAGTTTCCGGAATGCAGAAGAAAAGCACGTAGGAAACCAGGTAGTAAAGCACCCAGATCAGAATGGTGCTGAAAATGAAAAGGCCGGGATTGCGCAGTTTGCGCACGCTCAAAAGCCCTTCCAGCATGCCTTGTGCGAAACCGACGATCTTGGCGATGATCGCATTCTGCTGCAATTTGTTACGCAACGCGGCATTTCTGAAAATAACAGTAGCTACAACGCCTACCGCCAGCAAACCGACGATCAGAATGCTCAGCAACATGCCGCTACCAGAGCCGCCGCCCTGGCTTCCGCCTATTTTACTTTGAAAAAAGTCGGTGAAGAAAGTGCTGAGCCGATCGAATTCCAGGATGAAATTCAATCCAATCATCAATACCAAAATAATTACATCGAAAATCCGCTCGGCGACTACGGTACCGAAGCTGAGGCTCACAGGAATGCGTTCGAGCCGGTAGAGGGTCCCGCAACGCGTTACTTCGCCCATGCGCGGTACGATGTAGTTGGCAAAATAGCCGGTAAGCACCGACATTGTGCTATTCACGATGCCCGGCTTATGGTCCAGCGGCTCGATGAGCATTCCCCAGCGCCAGGCACGCACCATGTGCGCGAGCAGGAGGCAAAAGCATGATACGGCGATCCACCGCCAGTCGGATTGGGCAAAACGGTCGAGCATTTCGCTCAGGTTGATATCTTTGAATACAAACCAGAGCAGACCGCCTGCCAGGACAAGCGATATCGTGTAACGCAGTATATTTTTCATGCTATGCTAAATTGCTGTATAGTGTAGGGAATGCCGGAGGTTAGCCTACCAAATGATTGTTGTGATCCGGGAAAACCACCATCGGCTTGAACGTCCTGGCCTCTTCCTGGCTCATGCTGCCGTACGCGATGATGATGATAATGTCGCCGATCTGCACCCTGCGCGCCGCTGCGCCGTTGAGGCAAATCATACCCGAACCCCTCTCGCCTTTGATAACATATGTGACAAAACGTTCGCCATTGTTATTATTCACAATGTGAACCTGTTCATTTTCTATAAGTCCCGCTGCGTCGATCAGATCCTCGTCGATCGTGATGCTGCCAACGTAGTTCAATTCCGCCTGAGTCACCTTAACCCGGTGAATCTTCGATTTCATTACTGTGATTTGCATTACCCGGTGGTATTGGTCTAATTGAAATGCATTACCCCGCAAAGTTACAGGAATAATACCCAGCCATCAAAACATAGTCGCCGGTGGGACGGTTCCCGCGCGCGTATGCAGGAGATTTATTCCCGTAAATAGCCTGAAATGCAACGATTCGTCGTATTGGAAGTAATAATTGAAATGACCCTGTTGGTGGGTTTCATGAGAACATTATTATATTTAAGCGGGATTTAATAGTATTCGATCTGTAATAAGAACTTATTCCTTTCATCTATATTAATCTACTTTATTTTTTCATTACCAAAACCGATGAGTACAGAGAACAAACCGAAAGACGTTAATCGCCGGGACTTTATCCAGAAGACCTCCGCGGCGGCCATTGGAAGTTTCTTCATAGTACCCCGCCACGTGCTGGGGAAAGGATATAAAGCCCCCAGCGACAAGCTGAATATCGCCGGTGTCGGTGTGGGTGGCAAAGGTTTTTCTGATACCAACAATGCATGGAACAAAGGCGCCGAGAATCTGGTGGCACTTTGCGACGTGGACTGGGGACAGCCGCAAGTGAAAAAGAACTTCGAACTGCATCCTGACGCGAAGAAGTACAAAGACTTCCGCAAGATGTTCGACGAAATGGACAAGAGCATCGATGCGGTAACCGTTTCGACGGCCGACCACATGCACGCGATCATCGCGATGGCAGCTATGCAGCGCGGCAAGCACGTGTACGTACAAAAACCCCTTACCCACGATATTTACGAGGCACGTATGCTCACGGAAGCTGCGCGCAAATACAAAGTCGTAACCCAAATGGGTAACCAGGGCGCTTCCAACCCTGCGCAGAACCAGATGAAGGAATGGTTTAACAAAGGCCTCATCGGTAACGTCCACGAAGCGCATGTTTGGACCAACCGTCCCGTTTGGCCGCAAGGCATTCCCGTTCCGACCGGCAAGCACGAAGTGCCTGCGGACATCGACTGGGAACTGTGGGTAGGCTGCGCTGAATGGGTGGATTACAACCCCGCATGGCACCCGTTCAAATGGAGAGGCTGGTGGAACTTCGGTACCGGTGCATTGGGTGATATGGGCTGCCACCTGATCGACCCGGCGTTCCGTACGCTCGGCCTGGGTTATCCAACGGAGGTTGAATGCTCGGTAGGCCAGGTGTTCATCAAAGACTGGACAGCCGAATACATTCCCGAAGGCTGCCCGCCGTCATCACGTGTTCAATTGAAGTTCCCTGCGAACAAAATCAATAAATCGGAAGTGACCTTGACATGGCACGACGGTGGTCTGCGTCCGTTCCACCCGGATTTGATCCCTGCGAACGATCCGCTAGGAGAGCCGGACAGCAGCAATGGCGTGCTTCTGATCGGTGAGAAAGGCGTAATGACTTGCGGAACTTACGGTATCGCACCAAAAGTGTACCTCAAAGACGGCACCAAGCTGGAATACAAACAAGGCGATTTCGGTAACAAATACACCACCATGCCTGAGTTTGGTCACCACGTGTCATGGAGCGATGCTTGCAAAGCTGGTTTCAACAGCAAAGAACACAAAGCGCTTACTTCATCGTTCGACTACGCGGGTCCATTGACAGAGACCGTGATCATGGGTAACCTCGGTATCCGCAGCTACAACCTCCGCACCGCGAAGGCCGATGGCAAAGGATTCGACTACCCGGGCCGCAAGAAACTCCTGTGGGATGGCAAGAATATGAAGGTTACCAACTTCGACGAAGCGAACCAGTTCGTACAACGCAAGTACCGCGGCGACTGGAAATTGGCGTAACACCTGGTGACGCTATAAGACGCGATAAAATGCATAAAGGCTCCGATGAGGGGCCTTTATGCATTATTGAGGTTTTTTAAGCCGGTATCAGAATATGATATTGTCGATCAGCCTTACCGGGCCCAGGAAAGCCGCTACACAGATCGCATTCGTGCCCGCCAGACCTATTTTCTCAATAGGTAGCAGGGTTTTAAGGTTAATGACTTCAAAATAGTCGAGAGTGAATTCTTTGATCTTCTCAAATTCACTTTTTGCCCAGCCGATTACCTCGCTCACATGCTTACCAGCGCGCAGGTCCTCGCCCGCGCCTGCGAGTATACGGTATATATGAGGCGCGATCGCGCGCTCGGTGGCGTTCAGGCGCGTGTTGCGCGAGGACATCGCCAGTCCGTCCGTTTCGCGAACGGTGGGGCATACCACCAGCTCGAACCCGAATGCGAGGTCATTGACTAACTGGCGCACTACCGACACCTGTTGCAGGTCTTTCTGCCCGAAATACGCACGGTGCGGCCTTACGATATTAAACAGCTTCGAAACCACAATGCCGACGCCATTGAAATGCCCCGGTCGCGAAGCACCTTCCATGACAGTTTCCAATGCACCGAAGTTCATTTTAACGACAGGCTGTTCGGGATACATTTCTTCCACCGACGGCGCAAAAACAGCGGAGCAGCCCGCATTTTCGAGCATGATACTGTCGGCTTCGAACGTTCTCGGGTATTTGGCCAGGTCCTCGGGGTTGTTGAACTGCGTCGGGTTCACAAACACGCTGCAAACGACGATATCAGTATCTTTTTTCGCGGCTTCGATCAGCGAAATATGGCCTTTGTGAAGGGCTCCCATCGTGGGCACGAGGCCTATGGTTTTTTGCTGTAAAACTTGCTGATCCAGGTATTGGCGGAGGCTTTTGACCGAAGTGAATACTTCCATGTAAAATTCGAAAACTGAGGGAGTAACCTGCGGGCTACGATTGCTTTTTCAAAATAGCACTAACCGTAAAGCAGATTATGGAAACATCAGGACAGGGAAATCCCAAACTGGGCGCAATATGACAATTAGTTTGGAATATCTTTTGAAATTGCCATTTTTTTTGTATAATTTTGCAAAACTTTTTTTCACAAACTGCTAAAAGATCTATGGAGAAACTACGAATTTTGTATGTAGCCAGTGAAATCAATCCCTTCCTCCAAACCACTGATGTTGCCGACTACGTGAGAAAACTCCCTCAGGCAATGCAGGAAAAAGGGGCAGAGATCCGGATACTCGTTCCGCGTTTCGGGTTGATCAACGAACGCAAAAACAGGCTTCATGAAGTAGTTCGACTGTCAGGAATCAATATTACCGTAGGAGATGAAGAAAAGCCGCTAATCATTAAAGTAGCTTCGATTCCCAATGCGAAGTTGCAGGTCTATTTTATAGATAACGACGATTACTTCCATCGCAAATCCGTTTTCTTCGATAAGGAAAACAACTTTTTCGACGACAACGACGAACGTGCGATCTTCTTTTGCAAGGGTGTTTTGGAAACAGTTAAGAAACTGGGATGGGCCCCGGATGTGGTGCACTGTAATGACTGGATGACGGCTCTGATTCCACTGTACCTTAAAACCACTTATCGCAACGATCCGATGTTTAAGGATACGAAAAGTGTGTTTACCGTACACAACAATGCATTTGACTACAAATTCGATGCGGATTTGCAGAGCAAGGCCAAGGCCATGGACGTGAGCGATGAGGCGCTGGCGCATTTGCATTCTGCCGATTTCGAAGGTTTTGTCAAAATCGGATGTGCTTATGCCGACGCGGTGTTGAAAGCCGAAGAGCATTGCAGCGCGAGTCTGAACGAAATTTTCAACAATGCACCGAAACGCGTGCAGCTCGACGAGCAGGATGAGAATTTCTCGGAGTCGTACTACAACCTCTACAACGATCTGGTAAGCTAACAGATAGATTTCACAGGGCAGAAAAGCCGGCGATTCTCAGAGTCGCCGGCTTTTTTGTGTTTTTCAGGAATGTTTTGTGTGTTCGAGCACTGTTCATAAATTGGATATTTTTTAGTATTTAATTAAAAATAAGCTTGCTAACGACCGCTGTTTGCCATTTATTTGCCCCGTCTAGGACATACACAAAAATTAAAATATTTTAAGAATATGTGCGGAATTGTGGCTTATGTTGGAAACAGGGAGGCATATCCTTTGATTTTAAAAGGACTGAAACGTCTGGAATATCGCGGCTATGACAGCTCGGGAATCGCGTTGCTGGAAAATGGCGAATTGAATATTTACAAGAAGAAGGGGAAGGTGACAGACCTGGAATCGGAGTTGAATGGAAAGCAGCTCCCGGCGACGATCGGCATTGGCCACACGCGCTGGGCTACCCACGGAGAGCCGAACGACGTGAATGCCCACCCGCATTACTCCAACAACCGCCGTCTGGCGATCATCCACAACGGCATTATCGAGAATTACGCTTCAATTAAGCAAAATCTGGTAGGCAAAGGCCACAAATTCCTGAGCGATACCGACACCGAAGTATTGATCCATTTCATTGAGGATGTGCAGAAAGAAACGGGTGCTACGCTCGAAGCGGCTGTAAGGCTGGCATTGAAGGAAGTGGTAGGGGCCTATGCGATCGTAGTAATGTCGATCGACCATCCTGGTCAGCTCATTGCGGCACGCAAGGGTAGCCCGCTGGTGATTGGTGTGGGTGAAAATGAATATTTCCTCGCTTCCGATGCTACGCCGATTATAGAATACACCAAAGACGTGGTGTACCTCGACGATTATGAGGTGGCAGTGATTAACGAAGGCAAGCTCAGCATTCAGCATCTGGATAGTACCAAAGAAACCACCCCATACATTCAAAAGCTCGAAATGGAGCTCGAAACCATCGAAAAAGGCGGTTACGACCATTTCATGATCAAGGAGATCTTCGAGCAGCCCCGCTCCATAGCCGACTCCATGCGCGGACGCCTCCGTGCGGACGACGCGCACCTGCAACTCGGCGGCCTGAACGACTATCTCGACAAGCTCGCGCAGGCAGACCGCGTCGTGATTGTCGGCTGCGGTACCTCATGGCACGCCGGATTAGTGGCCGAATACATGTTCGAAGAGCTGGCGCGCATTAATGTGGAGGTGGAATATGCGTCAGAATTCCGCTACCGGAATCCGGTGATTAAAGAAAACGACATTGTGATAGCCATTTCGCAATCGGGTGAAACGGCGGATACCCTGGCGGCGATCGAACTAGCGAAGTCGAAGGGGGCGACGATATTCGGTGTGTGTAACGTGGTGGGCTCGTCCATTGCCCGCGCTACACATGCAGGCGCTTACACACACGCGGGGCCGGAGATCGGTGTGGCCAGTACGAAGGCATTTACAGCCCAGGTGACTGTGCTCACGCTGATGGCCATTGCCGTAGCCAAGCGTAAAGGCACGATTTCGGAAGAAACTTACCGCCAACTGCTGATCGAGCTCGAAACGATTCCCTCGAAGGTAGACAAGGTGTTTGAGAATGCGGCCAAGATCAAAGAGATCGCATTCATATTCACTTATGCGCGCAACTTCATTTACCTGGGGCGCGGTCTGAACTTCCCTGTGGCATTGGAAGGCGCATTGAAACTCAAAGAAATTTCCTACATCCACGCCGAAGGTTACCCCGCGGCGGAGATGAAACACGGCCCGATCGCGTTGATCGACGAGGATATGCCCGTCGTTTTCCTGGCTACGAAAGACAGTTCGTACGAGAAAATCGTGTCGAACATCCAGGAAGTGAAAGCCCGCAAAGGCCGCGTGATCGCCATCGTGACAGAAGGGGATACATTAATCCCCGGCATGGTCGATTTTGTGATCGAAGTGCCGAATACTCATGAAATTCTGACGCCGCTTGTTTCCGTGATCCCGCTGCAACTGCTATCGTATTACATCGCAGTGATGCGGGGCCGGAATGTAGATCAACCAAGAAATCTTGCCAAATCCGTTACCGTCGAGTAGCGGAGGAGGGTGCCGGAGAGCGAGACTGTCACAGACGGTTTCGCTTTTTTGTTTTCAGGCAGCGATGAAAATAATGTTTCCCGGTTTTCGTTAGTTTTGCGCATGTTTGCCAACGGGACCTATTATATGTACAAATTCATTTTCGCGATTTTCCTGCCTGTGTCAGTGCTGTTTATCTCAGGTTGCAAAAAAGAAGGAGAACAAACCTATATCCCGAAACCCAAAGGCTATAACCGCATTGATCTGCCCAAGCACGGCTACCGCCAACTGACCGACGCGCATCCGTACACATTTCAGTATTCCAAATATGCGGTGGTGGAGCCGGATACGTTCAAAACGGCCGGAAAAGACTGGATTTTCATTAATTATCCCCAGTTTAAAGCCAATATCCAGATTACGTACAAGGCGCTCAACAACAATCCTGCATTGTTGAAAGCTTTCATCGATGATAGCTACAAGCTAGCCAGCAAGCACCAGATCCGGGCGTCGTCTATCCAGGAGCAGCGGGTTTTGGGCAAAACAGGTCGTACGGCAATGCTGTTTAAAATTGAAGGTGATGTGCCGAGCCCGTACCAGTTTTACACGACCGACAGTACCAGGCATTTCCTGAGAGGAGCCATTTATTTTCCAACCGCTACCAAAAATGACTCACTGGCGCCTGTAATCGATTATTTACAGGCCGATATGTTGCAACTGCTCAACACGTTGGAGTGGCGATAATATTACCTGCCTGCTGTTGCGGCGGAAATCGGAAGGACGTATCTTTGAAAGTTAACACCTCAACAACGACTTCGAAATGGCCCGCAAACAGCCCAAAAACCAACTCCTTCTTGATTACTCCGTCCGCGGTAACCGCATTGTCCTCCATTTGGGCCAGGTAGAAAGCCAGCGGATTGCGGACCATCTTTTTGAGGGCCTGGTGAATGGTGACTGGATGATCGAGCCCGCAGGTGAGGTGGCTGATATTTCCTACGCGCAGGATATCGTGCATCAGATCGGGCATAAGCTGCCGTACCCCGACGGTATCAAAATCGCGCAGCTGCATAATGTTGACCCGCTTTTCAAAGGATTCTCAGCAATCTATCACCAGAAAGGCTGGGTGTTTGTGAACGCCGCCTCGGATATCAACGAGCGCAATTACCACATTCATTTGCTCACGGTTTCGCTTGGCCTGCATACGATTTATGCCAATACGGCTTCGCTCGCGGCCCGTTCGGAGCAGCTTATTTTTGAAGCATTACTACCTTTCGAAGAAGTGGAAAGCTTTTTCAGAAATGATATTTCCAAAATCCCGGAATTCCTGGCTTCGGATATTGCCAACTTTTTCAAGGTGCCGTTCCCTATGGTGCTGAAAAGGGCATTGAATCTGAAAATCATTACCGACGACCAGTACCGCAGCTTCATGACCGTCAACCCGAGCGCCGCTGCCAAGCCACGGGAGCTGTTCTTTTCAAAAGACGGCAGCATCGATGACCTGGAAGCGCAGCTTTTTTCGGGGGAATAAGGGGGCTATTTCACATTCATATTGCTCAGATCGGGTAGAGGGCTCACAGATGTCCAGCCTCCGTCGACGATCAGGCTTTGACCTGTTATGTGCCCCGAATGCGGCGACAGCAGGAACAATGCGGCATTGGCAATGTCTTCACAAATGGCCGGCCTGCCCATTGGCGTGATCGCCGACCATGTTTTGGGATACGTCGGGTCCTCTGCTAGCGTCCGTTCGGTCAACGTGGCACCCGGCGCCACGGTATTAATGGTAATGCCATGCGGGGAAAGCTCGATCACCAGGTTTTTGGCCAGCATTTCCAACCCCGCCTTCGTCATTGCGTACGCGCCCAGGAACTGGTGCGCCTGATGCCCTACCACCGACGACATCAGCAATATCCTTCCGCCTGATTTCTGCTTCCGCATTTGCTTCGCGGCCGCCTGCGCGAGCAGGAAAGAGCCCATCAAATTCACTTCGAGTACTTTTCTCAGATTTTCGGCAGGGTATTCAAAGAAATCGCCAAATAGGGTAATCCCCGCGTTGCATACGGTCAATGTGAGCTTACCGAAGCATTTGACGGCCTCGTCGACCATCGCGTCGATCACTTCCGGATGCGAAGCGTCGCCTGCAAAAGCCACGCATTCCCCCTCCTTGTTCCGTATTTTCTTGGCAGCCTCGGCGGCGAGGGCTTTGTTGGTATCGTTCAGGATAACCCCGGCGCCCTGACAGGCCAGTTGTTTTGCTATTTCGAAGCCGATTCCCTGTCCGGCTCCGGTAACGATGGCGACGTGGTTATCAAAAAGTTGACTGCTCATTGTTATGCTATTTGAAAGGTGGTAATGTGCCGCCGGAACGCCGGTCCGACACATTACCAGCCCGTTAATGCGAATCTCTTGTTACCTTATCGCCCGAACCACCCTTGAGGAAGTCGAGGTCGGCGCCTTCGTGCGCCTGCGTCACGTGGGCTATGTGCAAGTGCACGTAACCCCGGTTGTAGCCCAGTTCGAGCGGTTTCCAATGTTGCCGGCGGCGTGCCAGCTCTTCGTCGGATACTTCCAGATGGAGCTTTCTGTTTTCCACATCCAGCTCAATATAGTCGCCATCCTGCACCAATGCGAGGTTACCGCCCACAGCGGCTTCGGGTGACACGTGCAAAACAACCGTCCCAAAACCGGTCCCACTCATCCGGCCGTCAGAAATGCGTACCATGTCGATCACGCCTTGCGCGAGCAGCTTTTTAGGTAACGACATATTGCCCACCTCCGGCATGCCCGGGTAGCCTTTCGGCCCTACATTTTTCAATACCAATATACTGTTTTCATCCACATCCAGGTCCGGATCATCGAGGCGGGCCTTGTAATCGTCAATATCCTCGAAAACGATTGCTTTGCCGCGGTGCTGCATCAACTCGGGTTTGAGGGACGCTGATGGTTTGATTACTGCGCCGTTTTCGCAAAGGTTACCACGCACTACGGCGAGGCCGGTCAGGTCCTTAATAGGCTCCTCCATCGTACCGATTACCTCCGGATTGAAGCATTCCGCACTCGCGGCGTTTTCGGCCATCGTTTTACCATTAGCGGTAATCACAGATTGGTGCAATATGCTGCTAAGCTCCTTGATCACCACCGGTAAGCCTCCCGCGTAGTAGAAATCCTCCATAAAATACCCGCCGGAAGGCTGCAAGTTGAGCAATAGCGGAATTTTTTTGCAGAGGTCATTAAAATCATCCAGGTTCAAATCCACCCCAATGCGGCCTGCGATGGCCAGCAAGTGGATCACAAAGTTGGTAGAACCGCCAATCGCTGCATTGATCATGATTGCATTCTCGAATGCCTCGCGGGTGAGGATCTGCGACAGGCGCAGGTCTTCCTTCACCATCTCCACAATGCGCCGGCCCGACAAATGCGCCAGTACCTTCCGCCGCGAATCCGCCGCCGGGATAGCCGCATTCTCGGGTAATGTAAGTCCCAGCGATTCCACCATACACGCCATCGTAGACGCTGTGCCCATTACCGCACAGTGGCCGTCGGAGCGGCACATGCAGGCTTCGGCGGTGTAGAGTTCTTCCTGCGTGAGCTCGCCCTTGCGGTGCATTTCGCTGAAACGCCACACGTCGCTGGTGGCGATGGTTTTGCCCCGGTAGCGACCGGTGAGCATAGGCCCGCCCGAAACGACGATCGTAGGGATATTCACACTCGCCGCGCCCATAACGAGCGAGGGTGTCGTTTTATCGCAGCCGCAAAGCAGTACCACACCGTCGATCGGGTTGGCGCGGATGGATTCTTCTACGTCCATACTCGCGAGGTTACGGTAGAGCATCGCCGTGGGTTTGATGAGCGTTTCGCCCAGTGACATCACGGGAAATTCGAGCGGAAAGCCACCCGCTTCCCACACGCCGCGCTTCACCGACTCGGCCAGCTCCCGGAAATGCCCGTTACAGGGCGTGAGCTCCGAAAAAGTATTACAAATGCCGATCACCGGCCGTCCTTCAAACTCATCAGAAGGGTAACCCTGGTTTTTCATCCAGGCACGGTAAATGAACCCGTCCTTACCCGATTTGCCAAACCAGCCCCTGCTGCGTAACTTGTTTTCTTCCATTATTCGCCCTATTTTATGTCTAATCAGAAAAGGAGCCGGGGAGTAAAAACTAATTCCGGGTACCCTTTAAAATAAAAATCGTATATTCGGCTAACACGTGCCCGGTATTCTCCATGCTCTTTTTTAGAAATTATAAACTGTTGCTTTTCTTGACTTTACAGCTGGCAGCCCTGCCCATTCACGCACAGTACCATTCGGATAATTTCATCGAAAAATTACTAAAAAAGCATCCGGAACGCTTCTCGGCGATCCTGCAAAATCCTGATAAATACAAGGTGCAGGTGCTCTACACGAAGATCGACCGAAATAAAAACAACGTTCCGCACTTTACTACGCACGGTTACCGGGTGAATACCGGGGAGTATTTTTATCCGGCTAGTACGGTTAAGCTACCGGCAGTTGCACTCGCATTTGAAAAACTCAACAAGCTGGGGATCGACAAGTACACGCCCATGTTTACGGATGCTGTAAGGCCCGAGCAGACTGCCGTGAAGGCTGATACCAGTTCGGAAAACGGGCTGCCATCGGTAGCGCATTATGCCAAAAAGATATTACTGGCCAGCGATAACGATGCATTCAACAGGCTATATGAGTTTATTGGCCAGCAGGAATTCAACGATAGTCTGCACAGCAAGGGATTTAAGGACGCCCGCATTCTCCATCGCCTCGATTCACCGATCGGGCCGGAAAACAATCGTTATACCAATCCAATCCGGTTTGAGCAGGACGGCAAGATTGTTTTTGAGCAGCCCGCGAAGTATAATGAGCATGAATACAATGCGCCGGGACCTATTATGCTGGGTAAAGGCTACATGAAAGACGGCGCATTGGTGAACGAGCCCTTTGATTTTACCAAAAAGAACTTCTTTCCGCTCGAAGAACAGCACCGGTTGTTGAAAACGCTTTTCTTCCCCGACCAGGTACCAGCGTCGCAGCGTTTCAACCTGACTGAGGACGATTATCGGTTTATTTACCAGTACATGTCTCAGTTCCCGGTGGAAACGAGCTATCCGGCGAGTTATACTGATGATTATTACGATGGTTATGTAAAATTCCTGCTTTTTGGCGCAACGAAAACGCGCCTTCCGCGCCATATCCGGCTTTTCAATAAGTGCGGAGATGCCTACGGCTTCCTGCTCGACAATGCCTACATCGCCGATTTCGAAAAAGGAATAGAATTTATGGTGACTGCCGTGATCTACTGCAACGAGGATGGCGTTTTCAATGACGATAAGTACGATTACGACACCGTCGGGTTCCCGTTCATGGCGAATCTTGGGAAAACATTCTTCGAATACGAACTCGATCGCAAGCATCCGAACCGCCCCGATTTAAGTCGCTTTGAAGTGGAATACGATAAATGATCAGCGGGTTTTGAACTTCAACCGCGGCGCGATCTGGCAAATGTAGAGGTTAATAAGGTGGCCGATGATCAGCAAACCCGACCCTACGTAACCCAACCAGGAGAATACCTGATGGCGGCCTTCGAAAATGAGTGAAATCGCGAAGATAACCAATGCGCCCCAAAGCAGCACGCGAATGCCGGTAGAACGGTGGTCGCGGGTAGCGTAATATACGGCAATGCCGTTGATGAGGATAAACAGGTAATCCAGCGAAATGAGGCCGATATGTGCGTGGTTATGCGTCGCAACCGACGAGCCGAGCGCCAATGCGGGAACCAGTATGCAATGGATAATGCACAACACGGATCCTAAAATCCCAATGTAGTCGGCCCTGCCATGTGAGTGTACTGCTTTCATTTCCTACATACAATAATGTTGCAAAAATAACACCCCCGGCCCGAACTTGCAACGGGGTTGCAGAATATTTTTAGCCAATGGTGCGCCGGTCCATGAAAGTGTAATCGGAATCCTTGGAATTTGAACCGGTTAGAACTTAACTTTGACGGGAAAGGTTTTAGAAGGGAGGAATTATTAAACTGTTGGAAACAATGGACCAGTTAAGAGAAACGCTGAAAGTACATCACCTGCGCACGACGACGTGTCGCGAGGACGTGCTTTCAACATTTATCAACCGAAAAAACGCATTATCGCACGGTGACCTGGAAGGGGAGTTGGGAGAGAATTACGACCGTGTAACCATATACAGGACACTCAAAACGTTCCTCGAAAAAGGCATAATACACAAGGTGCTCGATGACGAAGGGCTGCGCTACGCATTGTGCTCGCACAGTTGTTCGGAAGAAAAGCACCAGCACGACCATATCCATTTCAAATGCAGCTCGTGCGGTGAAACCAATTGCCTCGAAAACCTGCACATTCCGGCAGTGCAATTGCCGGAGGGTTACCACCCCGAGCATTTCAATCTGCTGATACAGGGCGTTTGCCCCAAATGCAATTAGCAAAAAGGGATTAGTCACACGACTAATCCCTTTTTGCTTTATTGTACTTTCAAGTGAAAATCCAGATTCACATCATCGCTACCGGGCGTCGGTGTGCCGTTTTTAGCACCGGGCTGGTGGCGTAGTTGTACTTTCAGCGTGCCGTGACCTGCCGCGCCGGTCTTGGCGGAGCCTGTGAGGCCGATAGGGTAATTGTTTTTGTCCTTATCGCCGTAGGTGTAAGTGAGCAATGCAGCAGGGCTGGGTGTGTACACAAACAAATGTTCGTCGGATTCCTCCTCCACTTCCTTCGTAATATCATCTACGGGCGACTTGCTTTCGTCGAGTAGTTCAATCGCCAGCGTATAAGTCGTATTCGGTTTCAGCGCAATCGTATCGAATTTGGTAGGTGCATTACCACCGTCGCCATCGGCGTCCTTGTAGGCGAAAGTACTGACGTTGGACGTGCCTTGTTCGGTGAATTTCAACGTCACGGAGGTGATCAGCTCATTCTCATCGTCCGGCTCTACGTCGTCGCCCGAGTCTTTACATTGCACAAAGGCCATTGTCATCGTGGCGAGCAGCATCCAGCTCAGCTTACGGTTCATTTTCATACGTAATAGGTTTAAGTATTGTATTAAAATTCGTTTTATCAAGCGCCGAACTTCCATTTCAGGCGGAGCGACGCATTGCGGCCCATATCGTCGGCATAGTAGCGGAAGCGGTTCAGGTAATCGCGGTAAACCGTATTGAACAGGTTCTGCACATTGATCCCGATTTCCAGCTGCTGTTTTTCCGAGACTTTCAGTGTCGCGCCGGCTTGCAGGCTCCACAGCGAATAGGCTTTCGGCGGAGGCAGGAAATCGCTGTTTACAGGAACGCGTTTTTGTTCAGCCACCAGCAGGTTACCTATTGAAATAAACCCGTCCTTCCATTTTCCGCGATCGGCAAGCTGGTATTTCAATGCATTATCGAGCCGGTTTGGCGGGATCATCACCAGGTAACCGTCGTTGCGCTCGTCGTACACGCGCAGGTAGGTGAGCTTGCTCGAAATCGTGGTGCGTTTCACAAATTCCCAGCTTCCCGAAACGTCGATGCCTTTGAAAGAAGCGTCGGTTTGGGTGTATTTGAAATAGGGAAATGCGCCTCTGATTGTCAGAATGGGTTCCGGTTGTGGTTTCAGGTATATAAAATCAAAAATGTAATTGTAGTAGCCTCCTATTTCCACGCTCCATTTCGGTGTGGCATATTTCACGCTCGCGATCGAATTGAGCGCTTTCTCGGGTTGTAATGTGGCGTCACCCTTCTCGTACGCGGCCGCGCCGTGATGCACACCGTCGCTGAATAGCTCGCTCACGTTAGGCGCGCGCCAGGCCGTACCCACGTTCACACGCGCGGAGAAACGTTCGGAAAAGTTACGGGTAGCGCCGGCAGTCCCCGAGAAATTGCTGAAATCAAAATGGTCGGCAATTTTTTCGCGGTTCACGATCCGGTAAGTTTTCAATGCCCGGTAATCGTAACGCAGGCCGGCTTCGAGTTCCCATTTACTCGTCACGTACCGCTCAATCCAGAACAGCCCGATGTTGAACTGGTTGAAGTTCGGAATCAGCGGGCGGCCGCTCATGAGGTTGTATTGGTATAATGTGCTCATACCAACCTGCCCGCTGATTTTCCCGGCGAGGGGTTTGTGGTCCCAGACCACGTCGTTTGTCAATGAAGTGAGTTTAAATGTCAGCTCAGGATGGTTAAGGGCCGCTATACTGTCGTTGCGCGGCCGGTGCAGGTCAAACTCGTTACGGTTGTTGTACTGCCGGGCGATCGTCCATTGCAGCCGGTTTCCATCCTTGAAATGGTAATGCGTTTCGGCTTTGAGCAACTCGTGCGTCGCATTCTGGTTGGGCCGGTTAATGGCGTAGCTGAACCCGGATTTGACGAACGGCTCGCCGTTCTTGATCACATTCAGCAAATCGGTTACACTACCAATGTGCGAGCCGGAGAAAATGCCTATCTGTGTGTCAAAGCGGCTGTAAAACACGTCGATGCCCAGGCCCTTATGACGGTAGCCTGCCGCAACTGAGAAGTTATTTTCGCTGATTCCCGTGTTATCGAGGTAGTAGTTCGGCGTGCGGATGTTGCCGCCGCGTTTGATCGTCCCCTGTGCCCGCCAGCCGAAGCCTTTCACTAAATTCAGCCCGCCCTGCACGGTGCCCGATAGTACACCTTGCCGGCCATTGGAAAAGCCTACCGCATTCAGTTCGCCGGTAATGGGCTTATCGACCGGCAGCTCTTCCGGCTCCACCAATATCACTCCGCCGATCGCATCCGAGCCATAGCGCACACCCGCAGCACCCTTCACGACCGAAATGCGCGTCGCGATGAACGGGTCGATTTCCGGAGCGTGCTCCGAACCCCATTGCTGGCCTTCCTGGCGAATGCCGTTGTTCATGATCAGCACGCGGTTGCTATGCAGGCCGTGAATGACGGGTTTGGCAATGGATGAACCGGTTTGTAATGTCGTCACGCCGGTCACGCCCTTTAAGCTTTCACCGAGCGTCTGGCCGCGGGTTTTATCTAAATCTGCACCCGAAATCGTAGTTAATGGCTGCGAGGAAGGGGCATCCGTCCGGTGCGCGGTGATTTCCACATCGTGCAAATGCACTTCCTGTTCGAGCAGATTAAAGTTTTCTTCATGCCCTGCCGTCAAATCAATTTTTTGCTGGAATGGGCTGTATCCTATAATGCGGCATTCGAGCGTATAATTTCCAGGACAAAGGTTGCGAAGCTCATAGCGGCCGTTCTGGTCGGTAAACACTCCGGTACTTTGCCCCACAATGAGCACGGTAGCGCCTATAAGCGGCTGGGCCGTATGCTGATCCTTCACGACCCCCTTCACAAAGCACTCGCACGCCGGTTTCTGGGCAATGGCCGTCCGCGAAAACAGCGATAGCAAAAGGATGAGGAGTGAAAATCGGACAGCGGGCATGCAGATGCGCGGGTAGCGGGTTACGTTCTTCTTGTTACAACGTTGCAAAAATAAGATCATTGCAACTTTGTTGCAATTAAAATCAGGAAGTATTTTATCAAATTTTCAGTGGATTAGGGTCTTAAACGTAAATTTGTGCTCCATTTTGCCGCTTTAAACCGTTGTCGGATATTCTTTTAACCAAAATCATGCTGATGCCCCCGCTCATTGCCGGGGTAACGATGGCCGTTCGTAAATGGGGCGAGGGGCTGGGCGGCTGGATCGGCGGGTTCCCCTGGGTGGCGGGGCCGATCTCTTTCTTCATAGCACTGGAACATGGCGCTGCGTTCGCGGCATCCACGATCCCTTCCGCATTACTGGGGTCCATCGGAACGATGTGCTTTGTATTGGTATATGCTTCACTTTCCGCGAGAATGCGTTGGCTGCCCACCGTATTGCTTAGCTACGCAGCGTTTTTCGTGGTAGCATTGCTTTCTTTGGGACGTGATATTTCGCTTGCAGCAGGGGTAGGGCTTAACCTGATTGTGCTGACACTGGTTTTGTATTTCTTTCCAAAACCCAAAACAAAAGCGGATTTCAAGAAGCAGCCTTCCTGGGATATTCCGTTGCGGATGCTCGTAGCGACACTTTTCGTGGTGGTGGTCACGCAAGCTGCCGATTATCTGGGCCCGACTTGGAGCGGGATATTGACGCCCTTTCCGATCATGACCTCCACGCTGGCGGTGTTCACCCATTCGCAGCAGGGCTCCGACGCGGCGATCCGGATATTGTATGGCTTGCTTTTGGCGGGATACGGGTTCGTCGCTTTCCTGATAGGCGTGGCCTGGCTGGTGCCGCAAATGCCGATCGGCGTGGCCTACGGCATTCTGACGGTGTCGACCATGGTGGTGAATGGGATTACAATAAAAATGATCCGCTAGCGCAGCCAACGGATCAGATATTTCGTTTGGGTAAAATCTTATGGTTTGCTTAGACTCTTTCGAGCTTCACCGGGTAGGTTTTCTTCGCATTCCACTGGCACACGTAAATGTTGTGGTCGTTATCGACGCACACATCGTGGCAATGCATGAATATCGGTTTCTCCTGCACCATCAGTTGCAGCTCGCCGTTACGGTATTCCGGTTTGGTACCGCCAGGGTTTGAAATCACTTTATTGGCCTTGTCAATAATTGTGACGAAGCCCGAATTCGGCGTTTGGTTCAGGTAGCGCAGGCGTGACCAGCATACCCCCGCGTAAAGTGTGTCGTCTTTGAAAACCGGGCGGCAAACGAATGCGCCGGGCAGGAATATGGTGCTCAGGTATTTGCCATCCAAAGTAAATTTCTTGAATGCATTGTGCGCGCGCGAAGTGACGATGAGCGTTGGGTTCGCTTTATCACGGTAATCGATCGCGATGCCGTGCGCGGTAGAGAACTGAGAATCACCGTCGCCGGAGCCACCGAACTTATCGATGAACTCGCCCTTGGAGGTGTATCTCAAAATCCATTGCGAGCCGTAGCCGTCGGCAATGTAGATGGTACCGTCGGGGCCAATGGCCGTTTCGGTAGGCTTGAATGGATCTGCTTCTTTATAGGCGCCTACTTTCGAAGGGTGCTCGATGGTGAGCAGGATTTTGCCTTTCAAATCTGTTTTGAAGACTTTACCAATGTTCGGGTCGCTGATGAACAGGAATTCTTCTCCGTTCGCATTCCATAGCGTAAGCCCGTGCCCGCCGGGGAACTCGTGTCCCCAGCTTTCCAGCAGCTTGCCCGAGCGATCGTAGATAAGGATATTGTTTTTAACCTCATCACCCACCATAATCAGCCTGCCTTTGCTGTCCTGTACCATTTCGTGGCAGTTGTTGACAGGAAACTGGGACGCGTCGAGGTTACCCCAGCCCTGGTGTACCTTATAACGGTGGCTACCATGACCGATTACCTCGCCATCCACCTTCGGCTTGGCGTGCAGGATGTAGAACGGTTTAAATGTAATGGCTGCGGCAGTGGCTGCGGTAATCTTTGCGAACTGACGGCGGGAATGTGTTTCGAACATGACGAATCTTTTTAATTTTTGAAAAAAGACCCAATATCCGAATTCTTACTATTTGTTCATACATAGTTTTGATCAACTGGCGGAGTAGCGTTTTCCGTATCGGTTCAGCCAGTCGAGTAAGCGGTTGACGTCCTGCATTCTAAATAGCTCGCTGCCAGAGTTCATGGTGGCGGCGGTACCGCATGCAACCCCCATCCGGACGGCTTCGCGGTAGGATTTGCCTTGTGACAATGTCCATACAATGCCTGCGAGCATACTGTCACCGGCGCCCACGGTGCTTTTCGGCTGCACAGGAGGAGCGGGGATGTGCTCTACCTGGTCTTCGGTGACGAGCATCGCGCCCATCGCGCCCATGGATACGATCACGATCTCGCATTGCCCGCGTATGATGAGCGCGCGCGCAGCATCGTCGACTTCGTCCATTTCAAGCTTATCCACGCCCACCAGCTCGCTGAGTTCGGTAATATTCGGTTTTAAAAGATATACACCGGCCTCGGTAGCATAGCGGAGCGCGTCGCCGGAGGTATCGGCAATGAACCGTGCGCCCTGGTTATGGGCTATTTTGGCGATTTGTCCGTAGAAGTCAGAAGGTACGCCGGGTGGAAGGCTGCCGCTGGCGATAATGTAAGACGGCTTCGGGTCGAGTTCCTCCATGGTTTCGAGGATCGAGCGTACTTCGGTAGGCATCATTTCGGTGCCGGGCATTCCGAAGCGGTATTGGAAACCGGTGCTTGTCTCAAGCACGTGAAAGTTTTCGCGTGTCCATTGTTTTGTTTCGATCACCATGGTTTCCACTCCTTCGCTTTTCACCAGCTTGTGCAGGCGCTGGCCGGTAGGGCCGCCCACAGTGAAAATGGCGATCGGGTTACCTCCCAGCCGGTGAATGGCCTTGGCTACGTTGATGCCACCTCCTCCCGCTTCAAAATTCGGTGCGTCGCAACGCAGTTTGTTGTCGGGGACGATGCGCGGCACATTAGAGCTTTTGTCGAGCGCGGGATTTATTGTAAGGGTTACAATCGGTCCGGTAGCCATAGGAGTACGGTGTCTGGTGAACTATTTTACGCGAATAAAAGAAAAAAAGCGATTCTCTCTGCGTTCGTATTGCATTCGCAGCAATTTCTTCACAACATAACCGTTTAAGTAGGCTGCTAGTATTGCTCTTCCAACACACTCTTACCGCCGTCGACCACGAGTACTTGTCCGTTGGTAAAGCGGGCGTGGTCCGACAACAGGTACACCGCAGCGCCGTCGAGGTCCGCAGGCAGGGAAGTGTCCGTCGCAATTACATTAATGCGAATATCGTGCCCGGCATAAGCCGCCGCGATGGATTTGGAAAAGCCGATCACCGCCGCTTTGGAGGTGGCACCTGCATGGCTTGCGAGGTTGCTGTCCGTCGACGGAATCTCGGGGCTAAGGTTAAGGATAGACCCACCCTTGTTCATCCCCATAAATGTCCGTACCGCAGCCTGGTTCGAGAGCATGAGCGATGTCAGGCTCTGGTCCAGAGTTCTGCGCCAGCTTTCCAGGCTCAGACTATGTAGCGGACCATCGGTTGCAGGTTCCTCATGCTCTTCCGGTGCATGATACAATGCGTCAAAACTCCCGAATTCACGTATACACAGTTGGATCGCGTCCAGCGCCGTTTGTTGCTGCGTTGCGTCACCTTGTTTGGCTCTTGCATTGCTTCCCAGGTTCAGTTCTGCCATCAGGCAGCTTTCCGGGTTGCGCCCCACTACCACCACGTTCGCGCCGTTTCGGACAAAGGCTTGTGCCGCGGACAAGCCCGCGCCGGTGGTTCCTCCGATAACGACGATTGATTTGTTTATGAGCCAAGTTTCCATTTAAAACAATATACTGTTTTAGTGTAAAAATAGGATTATTGGGGTGAAAAAAGAAGCGCCCTGCTTCTATGGAAGAGGCAGGGCGCTTTGAAATGTGCTAATGCAATGATTGCTAGGCCACTGAGCGAAGCAATGCCATCGAAGATTTTTCGAATTTGTCTTTCGCGTAATCGAGCGAGAGCGTGAATTCTTTCACATCCTTTTGGGAAGGCAGATCGAACATCGCGTCGGTCATGATCGACTCGCAGATCGCGCGCAGACCGCGGGCACCGAGTTTGTAGATCATCGCCTGGTCCACAATGTAATCGAGCACCGCGTCTTCGAAATGCAGGGTTATGCCCTCCATCGCAAAAAGTTTGCTGTATTGTTTTACCAAAGCATTTTTCGGCTCGGTCAGGATGCGGCGCAATGTCTCGCGGTCGAGCGGGTTCAAATGCGTCAGTACCGGCAGACGACCGATCAATTCGGGGATGAGTCCGAACGATTTAAGGTCCATCGCCGTCACGTAGCGCATCAGATTACCTTTATCAAATATCTCGATAATGCGGTTGTCGCCATTGAAACCGATCGGGCGGGTGTTGATCCGCTTTCCGATGTGGCGCTCGATGCCGTCAAATGCACCGCCGCAGATGAAGAGAATGTTTTCGGTATTCAAGGAAATCATCTTCTGATCCGGGTGCTTGCGGCCTCCTTGCGGCGGCACGTTCACGATCGAACCTTCGAGGAGTTTCAGCAATGCCTGCTGCACACCTTCGCCGCTTACGTCGCGGGTGATAGAAGGGTTATCCGACTTGCGGGCGATCTTGTCGATCTCGTCAATATAAACGATACCGCGCTCTGCCGCTTCCACATTGTAATCCGCAGCTTGGAGCAGGCGGGTCAGGATTGTTTCAACATCTTCACCCACGTAACCGGCTTCGGTAACCACCGTTGCATCGGCTACGCAGAAAGGTACTTGCAGAATGCGTGCGATGGATTTCGCGAGATAGGTTTTACCGGTACCGGTTTCGCCTACCATAATGATGTTGGATTTCTCGATCACCACGTCGTCCTCGGAGCTGGCCTGGTTCAGACGTTTGTAGTGGTTATAGACAGCCACTGCCAGCGAGCGTTTTGCTTCGTCCTGGCCTATGACATATTGTTCGAGGAAATGCTTGATATCAGCAGGAGGAATGGGCTTTAATTTCGGAAGCTTCGATTTCTTCTCTTTCTTATCCTCCTTCGGTCCCAGCTCTTCGGTAACTACCTGATGCCCCTGGGCAATACAGTGGTTACAAATGTGAGCGTCAATCCCGGATAGAAGCAAATCCACTTCGCTTTTCTTACGTCCGCAGAACGAACAACTTACTTGTGCCATCGATTCGATTTTAGCAGTTTTTGTGAATGTTTCAGGCTATTAAAAGCCATGGTAAACAAACGTGTGAGTCAAGGTAACAAGAAGACTGAGTGTTATGTTCAATCTTCGTTTCAATTGACAATTAGCGGTTATCTTATTGCAAATTTCCGGTTTTTTGACCGGGTTACCAAATCAAGGTTAGGCCATATACTAAAAACGCCCCGACAGCCAGGCTGCGGGGCGATATTGAAAGGTCGTTCAACTTATTTTTCGCGGGTCAGAACCTCGTCGATCAAGCCATATTCTTTCGCTTCGGTCGCTTTCAACCATTTATCGCGGTCGGAATCCAGGCCGATTTGCTCCGGTGTCTGACCGGTATGGTGTGCCAGGATTTCATACAGCTCATGACGCAGTTTCACGATCTCACGGGTGGTGATCTCGATATCAACCGAGGTTCCCTGCGCGCCACCTGATGGCTGGTGGATCATCACACGAGCGTGCGGGAGCGCCGAGCGCTTGCCTGCCGCGCCGCCTGCGAGCAACACCGCGCCCATAGACGCCGCAAGGCTGGTACATACGGTCGCTACGTCCGGACGAACATATTGCATGGTGTCGTAAATCCCCAAGCCCGCATAAACCGAGCCGCCGGGGCTGTTGATATACATCAGGATATCCTTCTTAGGATCTGCCGATTCGAGGAAGAGTAGCTGGGCTACGATGATGTTGGCGATATTGTCGTCCACGCCGGTGCCCATAAAAATAATGCGGTCGGCCATCAGGCGGGAGAATACGTCGACCTCGCGGAAGTTCATCGGACGTTCCTCGATTACCGAACGGGTCATGTTTTCAACAGAGTGGTTCATGTAACCGTCCACGGTCAGACCATTCATTCCCAGGTGGTGAACGGCATATTTTCTAAATTCATTTCCGTAATTCATCGAAAAAATTAATTTTTAATTTATCAATAGTTAAAGGGCAACTGAGTTCGAGAACAAAAAGCAATATAGCTTAGTTTCTGTTTATATCGCCGCAGGTTTCCCGGTTGCATGGCACAAATTTGACTATTTCACCGAATAATCCTTGTCAATTTCGGCGATAAATTATCGAAAAATGCGACAGTCATCAGCCCTGTTCAATGACTAGACTGCAGCATAAAAACGTTATACCACGCTTAATAACCGGACATTATGAACGTGACATCCAATTTATCAGAGAAAATACGGCAGATAAGGCTGCAAAAAGGCCTTTCGCAGGAAAATATGGCAGACATGCTCGGGTTATCGACGACAGCCTACGGAGACATCGAACGCGGCCGCACCGAGCTTTCCGTTTCAAGATTAGAGAATGTGGCCAAGCTGCTCGACGTGCCATTGCCCGAATTGCTCGGCATTGACGTATCGATGTCGGAAACCGAATGGCTCCGGCAGGAGAACACCCGCATACTAGCCGAGAACCGTCGGTTGCAAAATGAGCTGGATCAGTGGAAGCTGAAATTCAGGCAGCTGTTTGGCGACGGCATTATCCGCCAGATAGGAGAGGAGCGCCAGCGCATTGGGTTTTAGAATGCATTTGGCGCAAACAAAAAAAAACACCGCCCGGTTACCCGGGACGGTGAAAAAAAATGCTTTTTATATCTTCCGAAAATTAAGCTTCGGCTTCCACTTCGCCTTTCGCCAATTTTTCGAACTCGCTAACCTCTACGGTTTGCTCGTCGGTACTTACCTGGCCGCGGATTACTTCGAGAACCTTGTTGTCGAACACCTGGTTGAACACACTCGTATAGTTATCCCGTTCTTTGTCGGCAAGGTAACCCTGTGCTACGCGGTCGATCGTTTCACGCATCGATTCGTCGTCACCGTAGATACCGAACTGTCCTTTCACCATTTCACGTGTGAATGCGAGGATTTCAGGGTATTCCACTTTTACCTCCGATTTGTCGGCGATCTTGTTTTTGATCAGGCTCAGTTTCAAAGATTTCGCGAAATCACCGAACTGCTCGTCGATTTGCTCGCGGGTGAATTTGCCTTCGTTGGTACGCTCCAACCAGTTTTTGAGGAATTCCTCAGGCAATTCAATTGAAATAGCATCCAGCAATGCATTCTCGATATCGCGACGGAGCAATGCTTCGGTTTCGCGCTCGTAGTTGCTTTTGATGATTTCAAGAACCTTTTCGTTGAATTGCTCTTCGCTTTCAACCTGGCCTGGTCCCAACACTTTGTCGAAGAACTCCTGCGTCAATGCGGCTGGTGCAGAGCGCGTTACGTCTTCAACGGTCAATGTGTATTCGCCTGAAAGATCAGCGATATCTTCTTTTTTCTTACCGGTTACGTGAGCGATAGCCGATTCATCCGAGAATGTATCCTGAATGTCGAAAACGATCACATCGCCTTTTTTCACGCCGATGAACTTCGCAGCAGCTTCTTCCTTAACTTGTTTGGTAGGGATCGCGGTGCGGGTTGTGAATTCGGTCGATTCCTGTTTCAGCTCACCGAAGATCATGTCTCCCGCTTCGCTTACCTCAGGGTGAATGCTGTCGGCGAAACGCTCGCGAAGGCTGTCGATGGTCTTCGTCAGTTCGTTGTCGTCCACATTGATCGTGTAACGCTTAATCGCAGGCAATGCGCTGAGGTCAGCGTCGAAATCCGATGCAATACCCAGGTCGTAGCTGAATTCGAATGAACTTGGGGTGTCCCAGTTCACTTCTGCCGCTTTGTCGCGATCAGGTACAGGATCACCTACTACCTGCAATTTGTTTTCGCGGATGTAGTTGCTTACTGCATTGCTGAGGATGTTGTTCACCTCGTCAACCAGAATGCTTTTACCATACATGCGCTGGATCACATGGGATGGTACTTTGCCGGGACGAAATCCTTTCAGGTTCACGCGTTTCGAATAATCCTTGATCGTTTTATCAACTTTTGGCTGATAATCTTCCTTGGTCAACGTTACTTTCAGAGAGGCTAAGGTCGGCGAACTCTTTTCTAACAAAACTTCCATGTGTCGCTAAGCTATTGGTAAATACCTTTGTTACATTTGAACAGAAAAAAACAAAAATGCCCTCAAAACGAAGTCCTGAGGGCATTTGACGGGTTTCAATACTACGGAGCAACTCATTTTCCCAGATAAAGAGGAATCTGACGCCCCGTCATTCCCTTGTATTTCGTACGGGCGGAGGGAATCGAACCCCCACGCCTTGCGGCACTAGATCCTAAGTCTAGCACGTCTACCAGTTCCGCCACGCCCGCTCACTTAGTCCCGTTTTTCAACACGATCGTCGAATTGGGAGTGCAAAGGTATTTCTATTTTTCCAAAACATGCAAATTATTTTCAAAATTTTATCTTTGGGTAAAAGCGTATTGAAAAATGTCGCTAAAATTTGTTATTTTGGTGAAGCATACCAATTAGAAAATAGCAGTGGAGCAACTGGTTGAATCCCTCAACATTGACCTGGAACAGGAGCGTAAGGACATCCTCAAAAAATACCGCAGGCTTTTACGAACAGCGAAGCCTTTTTTGAAGGATAATGATGCTAAATTAATCAAAAAAGCCTTTTATACTTCCGTCGATGCGCACAAGGACATGCGGCGCCGGTCGGGAGAGCCATATATTTACCACCCCCTCGCAGTAGCACAAATCGTGGTCGAAGAAATCGGGCTCGGTACCACCGGCATCGTGGCGGCATTGCTGCACGACGTCGTGGAGGATACCGACATGGGTATCGACGATATCGAACGGTTGTTTGGTAAAAAGGTTGCCAAGATTATCGACGGCCTGACGAAAATATCGGGCCGCTTCGAATACGGATCGTCGCAGCAGGCGGAGAACTTCCGCAAAATGCTGCTCACGCTTTCGGACGATGTACGGGTAATCCTCGTGAAGCTCGCCGACCGCCTGCATAATATGCGTACGCTCGACAGCATGCCGCGCGACAAGCAGCTCAAAATCGCTTCCGAAACGATATTCATTTATGCGCCGCTCGCGCACCGGCTAGGGTTGTACAGCATCAAGTCGGAGCTCGAAGAGCTTTATTTGAAATACACCGAACCCCAGGAATACCGGGCTATTGCCAGAAAGCTGCGCGAGACGAAAAACATTCGTGACCGCTTCATTTCAAAGTTTATGGAGCCTATCGCGCAGGACCTTGAATCGGCGGGGCTGAATTTTATCCTCAAAGGTCGTCCCAAATCGATTTACTCGATCTGGAATAAAATGCGGAAGCAAAACAAGCCTTTCGAGGAAATCTATGACCTGTTTGCGATCCGGATCGTGCTCGAATCGCCGCCGGAAAGCGATCGCGAAAAAGCGATCTGCTGGCAGGCCTATTCCATCGTTACCGATCATTATAAGCCCAACCCGGACCGGTTGAAGGACTTTCTCAGTACACCGAGGGCGAATGGATACCAGTCGCTGCACTCGACCGTAATGAGCAAAAGCGGGCAATGGGTAGAGGTGCAGATCCGTACCTCGCGCATGGATGAGATCGCCGAGAAAGGGTATGCGGCGCACTGGAAGTACAAAGGAAATGATACCAAGGTAAAAGGTAATATTGAAACGTG
Organism: Dyadobacter sp. BE31; assembly: GCF_031457695.1. Taxonomy (NCBI): domain Bacteria; kingdom Pseudomonadati; phylum Bacteroidota; class Cytophagia; order Cytophagales; family Spirosomataceae; genus Dyadobacter; species Dyadobacter sp. BE31. Next base: position 1,195,989 of record NZ_JAVDXA010000001.1, on the reverse strand, counting down.
GATCACGCAGGTGCGCGAGACGTTGGAGAATGGTTTTGGGGATAAGACGGCCGCTATTGAGTTCCTGGATGAATTCCGGAGCAATCTTTTCAATGAGGAGGTATTCGTATTTACCCCGAAAGGCGAGCTGAAGGTATTACAGGCAGGTTCAACTGCGCTGGACTTCGCATTCGATATCCACTCCGAAGTGGGTGCGCATTGCATGGCCGCCAAAGTCGGCGGTATCCTCGTGCCGATCAGCTATGTCCTGAACAATGGCGATCAGATCGAGATTATTACTTCGAGCAAACAGAAGCCGAATGAGGACTGGTTGCGCATTGTGGTCACTTCCAAGGCAAGGGCGCGGATCAAGGATTTTCTCAAAGAAGAAAACCGCCGGTACGAAACCGATGGACGCCAGTTGGTTGAGAAAAAACTCAAAATACTCGGAATGGACGCTACCGCAGAGGTAATGAACCAGCTCCGGGCGTTTTTTGAATGCAAAACCACGACCGACTTCTTTTACCGCATCGGCAAGGGCTACATTCCGATCGACGACCTGAAACGCTTCAAGCGCGACCGCGACGCGAAAGAGAAGAAGGCAGCAGAGAATAGCGCCGCCAACAGCACGCCGCCAGCCACCGGTACTGACGGAAAGACATTAACCAAATACCTGAAACAAATCCACGGCGACCGTGCGGACAGCGATACGCTGCTCATCGGCGACGACATGGACAAGATCGATTACAAACTCGCCCAATGCTGTAATCCGATCGCGGGCGACGACGTTTTCGGGTTTGTGACGATCAACGAAGGCATTAAAATACACCGTACTACCTGCCCGAATGCGGCCGAGCTGATGTCCAAGCACGGCAACCGCATTATCAAGGCTAAATGGTCGGGTAAGGAAGAGGCATTCCTGGCGGGGCTGTACCTCTCGGGTACCGACCGCGTGGGTTTGGTGAACGACGTCACGCGGATCATTTCCAACGAGCTGCACATCAACATGCGCGGGCTCACGATCGATACCAAGGATGGCGTATTTAACGGGGATATCAAACTTTACGTGCAGGATACCAGGCACCTGGACATTCTGATCGCCAAACTGGAAGAGGTCGAAGGCGTGTACAATGTCCAGCGTTTCGATACCAACCTGAACGGCAAGTAGCCATTTTGAACCATTGCCGCTCCACAGTGTTATTGAATTGGTAATTAATGAGGTTAGCAGCACTATGCTTGCGAATGTGAGAGTGATTTAAGTAAAAAAGCGTATTTTCGCGCAAGATTATCAGAGATATGCCACAAGCCAGCAAACCAAATTTCGAGGCCGCTAAGAAAATTTTAACGGCTTACCTGGAAAACAAGGGACTTCGTAAAACGCCTGAGCGCTTTGCGATTCTCGAAGAAATTTACACCAGGGAGGATCATTTCGATGTAGATGAGCTGTATATCAGCATGAAAAACAAGCGTTACCGCGTGAGCCGTGCAACGGTTTACAACACGCTCGACGTTCTGGTGGATTGCGACCTGGTTACCAAGCACCAGTTTGGCAAAAACCTCGCGCAATTCGAAAAGTCGTACGGCAACAAGCAGCACGACCACCTGATCTGTACAGATTGTCATAAAGTAATGGAGTTCTGCGATCCACGCATTCAGTCGATCCAGAACATGGTAGGGGAAATGCTGAATTTCAGCGTAATGCACCACTCGCTTATTTTCTACGGAAACTGCAACAAGGAAAACTGCCAGAACCGCACGGAGGCACCGCGGGAAACTGCCGTTTACGAAGACAGATAATTATCACATCAGGCCCGGTAATGCACCCATTGCCGGGCCACTTACACCATATTAAGTTTCAGTAATCCAATATTTGAATGAAAGTTGACGTACTACTTGGTCTTCAATGGGGAGACGAGGGAAAAGGAAAAATTGTGGATGTCCTGGCGCCACGCTATCAGGTTGTAGCCCGTTTTCAGGGTGGTCCTAATGCCGGACACACATTGGAGTTTGACGGTATCAAACACGTTCTGCACCAGATCCCGTCAGGGATTTTCCGCAGCGATATCCAGAATATCATCGGAAACGGCGTTGTGCTCGACCCGGTTGTGTTCAAAAGAGAGATCGAAGGACTTGCGAAATATAACCTGGACCTGATCAGCAACCTGTTCGTGTCCAAAAAGGCTTCCATCATCGTTCCTACCCACGCCCTGCTCGACGCTGCTTATGAGCGTTCGAAAGGGGATTCGAAGATCGGCTCAACTTTGCGCGGTATCGGTCCTGCTTACCAGGACAAAGTAGCCCGCCTGGGCTTGCGCGTAGGAGACGTTCTTTCTCCGAATTTTGCAGCCAAATACAAGAAGCTCGTTGATGCGCACAAGGTAATCCTCGACTTCTATTCATTCGATTACTCCGAAACATTGCCTGCTGCCGAAGAGAAATTCTTCGATGCGATCGACTTCATGAAGCAATTCACGCTCGTGAACAGCGAATACATCGTGAATGGCGCATTGGCCGAAGGCAAAACCGTGCTCGCGGAAGGTGCACAAGGTTCATTGCTCGACATCGATTTCGGTTCGTACCCATTCGTGACCAGCTCTACTACCATGACAGCCGGTGCATCTACCGGGCTGGGCATTGCGCCACGTCAGATCGGGGAGGTATTTGGTATTTTCAAGGCTTACTGCACACGTGTAGGTAGCGGTCCGTTCCCTACCGAATTGAACGATGAAGTAGGCGAGGAAATCCGTAAAGAAGGCCGTGAATTCGGTGCTACTACCGGCCGCCCGCGCCGTACCGGCTGGCTCGACCTGCCTGCATTGAAATATGCGATCATGATCAACGGCGTAACTCAGCTGATTATGATGAAAGTGGACGTTCTGACCATTTTCGATAACATCAAAGTTTGTACGCATTACCGCCTGGCCGACGGTACTCTGACCGACCAGGTTCCTTATGACCTTTGCGACGAAGCCGTTGAGCCGGTTTACAAAGATTTCAAAGGCTGGAAAACTTCCCTCGACGGTGTGCGCGATTTCGACGCGATCCCGGCGGAACTGAATGCTTACGTGAAGTTCCTCGAAGCGGAATTGAACCTGCCTATTACATTTATTTCAACCGGTCCTGACCGTGAGGCCCTGATCAGCCGGGAAGCGGCAGCTGCGGAAGCATAGTCGTTGAAGTATATCAATATGAAAAGAGCCCTTGAATGTTCATCATTCGAGGGCTCTTTGTTTTTATAATGTAGTCTTGGATTAAGACAGCAGATTCAAAACATCCTCCCGCGTGAGCGACTTAATAAATCCTTCTTCACTCGAAATCAAATCATCCGCCAGCTGTTTCTTGGAGCGCTGCAATGCGAGAATCTTCTCTTCCACTGAGTTTTTGGTAATAAACTTATAAGTAAACACCGTCCGGTCCTGACCAATGCGGTGTGCGCGGTCCACAGCCTGTGCTTCAATGGCCGGGTTCCACCATGGATCGAGGATGAAAACATAGTCCGCCGCCGTGAGGTTAAGGCCTAACCCTCCGGCTTTCAGCGAAATGAGGAAAATCTTGATGTTCTCGTCGTTCTGGAAAGATTCCACCTGTTCCTGGCGGTCGCGCGTGGCGCCATCGAGGTAGGCGTAACTGATTTCTTTTTCGTCCAGATAATGCCGGAAAAGGTCGAGGTGCTTAATGTATTGACTGAAAATCAATATTTTATGATCTTCGCTCATGACGGTTTGCAGTTTGTACAGCACGTCCTCGAATTTCCCCGAATCGTATGCATACTCGGGATCGACCATCACCGGATGGTTGGCGAGCTGCCGGAGCTTGGTAAGGCCCTGCAATACCACGAGTTGCGATTTAGACATGCCCTCCGAGTCGATACTTTGTAGGATGAGGTTGCGGTAATAGGCTTTCGCTTCCTCGTATGCCTTTTCCTGCTCGTCCGACATGTCGCAGTATTGAATGCTTTCGACTTTTTCGGGCAAATCTGTTGCAACCTGCGATTTTAATCTCCTTAATATGAATGGCTTAATGAGGTTGTAGAGCCGTTTGGTTTTTTCCTCATCCCCTTTCTTTTCGATCGGAATTTGAAATTCGTCCCGGAAAAACGTCTGGCTACCGAGTAATCCGGGGTTCACAAATGACATTTGCGACCACAAATCCAGCGTATTATTTTCAATGGGCGTACCTGTCAACACGAGCCTGTGCGCAGAGTTGAGGCGCCGCACGGCCTTGGTAATGATCGACCCCGGGTTTTTGATAGCCTGCGATTCGTCGAGGATCACGTAATTGAAACGGTAATCCTCCATGAGTTCGATATCCAGCCTGACAATGCCGTAGGAGGTCAGTATCAGGTCATAATTGTCGAACTGGGCGGTGTCCTTCTCGCGGTTCGTGCCTGTGTACAGGAGTACGCGCATGTCGGGTGTGAACTTGCTGGCTTCAAGCTGCCAGTTGTACAGCAGCGAGGTCGGCATGATGAGGATCGACGGGCGATCCGCGCCGCCTTCTTTTTCGGATTGCAGCAATGCGAGCGTCTGCACCGTTTTACCTAACCCCATATCGTCGGCCAGGCAGCCTCCGAAGCGGTATTGTTTCAAAAAGCGCAGCCAGTCGTAACCTGTTTTCTGATAAGGACGCAGCAAGCCCTGGAAATTCATCGGAGATTCCGCCGGTTCGATATGCTGGAAATTCCGCAGGTTTTCGAGCTTGCGGCTGATCACCGCCGTGGCCAGATTGTCCTCTTTCAACTCCTGTACCAATGCCAGATGGTGCATTCGCAGGCGCAGCTGATCATTTTCATGGCTGCTTTCCGTGAAGGAGAAAAACTCCGAATATTTGGTGAACCACCATTCAGGGATTACCGCTATTTCGCCGTTGGGCAGCAGAAACTCCTTTTTTCGGTGGAGAATGTAGTTCCGCAGTTGGATAAATGGTATTTCAAACTCGCCGAAAAGCACTTTGGCGTTGATATCAAACCAGTCGCGGCCTTCCTGTATGGAAATATCCAGCGAGGAGTAACCCAGGAAATAGCGCTTGGTATCCGCCGTATTCTGCCGCACCGCGATACCCTGCTCGGCCAATGCGATCGCATTACTTTGCAGCCAGCCGAATGCTTCCGATTTGGGCATCTGAACCTTTCCATTACGGATATTCAGGCCCATATCTTTCAAAATCCGCACATGCGCGCCTTCGACCTCGATATTTCTTTTAACCTTATTGAAAAAATACTCGTTGCCTTTCTTCTCCATGTGTACGCTCGACGCATGCGCGAAGCTGTCGTAATGGAACGAAAAGCCGGCATACTGAAACGATAACTCGAATGCTACGTCGTTGTCTTCTTCCTCCAACACTTCCACTTCCTCGCTGTCCTGGAAAAGCACGGCGGATTTTTTTGGATTGGATGAGTATTCTGAAATCGTAAGAATGGTTTTCGGCAGGGACGACACATTTCTGATCTCGAACCCGCGCGCTACCACATCATACGAAGCAATGAGCGGCGCTACGAAACGGCCGTAATACTGCTCCTCGACCTGCCCGGGAATCGCAATGAACTTCTTCGCCAGAAAAGGTTTGATCTTTTTCCCATCCACATTGCCCTCGAAATGATAAAGATGCCCGTCGAGCACGAGCCATGCGGGGTCTTCGCAGATCAGGAATGCATTTTTATACTGGAATTCCAGCTTCTGCATTTTGAACCGGATCGTCGGGAAGTAATGGGTATTATCCTCGTTCCGTATGAAATGGAAGCGGATCGTCGCTTTTTCAGACTCCCAGGTGACGGGCTTCCAGAGCGGGTTGCCGTCGTTACCCATGATGAAAATGTCCTTTCCGGCGAGCCTTTCGAGGATCCGCGATTTACAGCTTTCAAGGTAGCCCGCAATCGTTTCCTGAATGGCCTTGTCGCCTTTTTGAGGGTCATAAACTTTCAGGAAGAAATCTACCGCATTCAGTTTCTTCGGGTTATATTTTTTGAGCACCGCGTCCTGCTGAATGTCGTCGATCAGCTTGACGAGTTCAAAATCCCTGGTATCGAGGCCCGAGCGGAACTCCTTGATGTTTTTAGAGGAAATGTTCTGCACCTGAAACGAAAAGTCGCCCTGCGCATTAAGTTGGACGACAAAGGCTTCGAAGATGTACCCCAGATACTCATGGTTAAGAATTGAATAAACAATTTTAAACGGCTCTGAGGGAGAAACTTTCATTAGGATATCGTTGGCTAAGATTCGTGTTGATGCCGAAGAAGCCCTTCCATAAATCAGCAGGGATCTTTCGATTTGGGAAACTTCAAATATAATTTAAAACAACCCGAAAAGAAAGACCCCTTTTGCCATTCTCTAAAAAATAGTGTAGAATAAATTTGCGTTCCGGCTGAAATCTTTTCGATGCCGGACCACTACATCCGTTTAATTTTAATACAAAATATAAATGGGTGCCGCGTTAGGAAAAAAGCGGTGCGAAACTCTGTGCTTCTAATACATTTTTAGCCAATATGCCCGTTTGCGCCGTCATTTTGTTGAAAAGAAAAGGTCCCATGCTGATCCTTTTGACATTCAGCGATTTCAGCGTATGAAAGTCGGGTAATGCGGGCATGCACATCACATTCACGGGCAGGACAGTTTCGCTGGTGATGGTGCGGATATCTTCGGACCGGACCACGCAAGGCACAAAAATCCCATGTATCCCGGTGTTTTCGTAGCTATTAATGCGGCTGATCGTTTCGTCGAGCGCATTGGGCAGGCCCAGCAGGAACGGATCGGTTCTTACATTCAGAAATACTTTGATGTTTTCCTGTTCAAGGCGGTTCACGATTTCAACCAGCAGTTGACGGAAATCCGCGGTGGGGCGGAGGTGTCGGGTGAGTTTTGCGAGCGTGTCTTCGAGGTTAACCCCGGCAACTCCCGCTTCGTAAAGCATTTTGATGTGCGTTGCTATTCCGGCCGCGCTATCGCTGTATCCGCCTTCAATATCGACAGTCAGCGGAATTTTGACCGTTTCGGTAACCCGCTTTGCCACGCGCAGGATCGAATCGAAGGGAAGGTTTTCGCCGTCGTCGTAGCCGAATGCGGTGGCTAGGGCGTGACTCGATGTGCCAATGGCCTGGTAGCCCGCCGCCTCGTAAATGTGCGCGCTGTTGACGTCCCAAATGTTACCGAGCAGAAATGGTTCTGTTTGTTGATGAAGCTGCGAGAATGTTTCGAAAGTGCTCATTGTCTGAAAATTTGCCTTTGTTTGAAAATGAATTGATATGACAAAGGTATTTCAGCGCCAGGGCCTGTAATTGTACAAACCGGAACAGGCCGGTTTTAGTTGATCAGCATTTGATTGACGGTCGAAAGATTGCTCAGGTAAGCCGTGGGAGTGAGCCCTGTAAATGATTTGAAATCCCTGATAAAATGCGACTGATCGAAATAGCCGGCATCGTAGGCAATGGATGTGAGTGGCAATTTGTTTTCCCCGATCAGTTTAAGGCTCGTTTTGAAGCGTTGGATTTTATCGAATGACTTGGGTGAAAGACCGGTATGCTGGTAAACCAGCTTGTGCAGGTACCGGGTAGTGATCCCGAATGCACCGGCTATCCGGCCGATGTTATTTTCGGCGGGGTCTTTTGTAATGCTCGTGAGAATGTGGGCTACTCTGTTCAATCGTTCATGCCGGCCGGATGTACGCATTAATCTACCGGTGAAAAAGTCATCGAGCAGGGCAATGCGGGTGGTATTTGACTCCGTTTCCTGCAATCGACTGTGCAAATCCCGGATATTCCGCCCGATCACATCCGTCAGGTCAGAAACCTGATCGTTGAAAACGCCGATCTCGTCGTCGAGCAAAAAAGAGGTGGCATGCGTGAAGAAGCGGACGCCGAGCATCAGATGTACCCCCGACGACCGGATTTGCAGCGGCCTCGTAACTTGTCCCCAAAGCTCGATGGCCGGGTTCCTTCGAAAAGCATTATCTTGAAAGGATTCCCAAATTCCACCGCCGAGATTAAAGATCACCTCCATATCGCCGCTGGGGAATACGGTATCCTCATAGGCCGTATGCTCCGACGAAACGAAGAGGTAGTAATGCCGGATGTAGGGGGCCAGCGCCTTTGCCGGCTGGAAATACTGGAATTCCATATGAATACCTGTTTACTGGGTCATTTGCCTTTTTGAGCACATTGCAGGCAGGTAAATGTACAAAAGGCAAACGAGCGGTAATTGTATAAAACGGAACAAATCAATGCACTACAACATTCCAATACTGACGTAGAATTTGGGTTAAATGCGCGGCGCCATCGGCGCTACCGTCGAAAGTCCAGGCGAGGATCCCGTCCGGACGGATCAGTACAGCGCTTAAACCCAGTTGGTCTTTTGCATGGCCTGAAATGTATTTGATCTGGCCGGCATAGGTATTTGCCAAAGCTTCAAGTGCAGCGTTTTCTTCAAAATCCAGCAGTATCATTCGACCGTCGTGCATTAGTTCGCCGATTTTGGTACCATTTTCAAACTGAAAATCAGGCACGCTCCGGCCGACAAGAGGGTGGCTTCCGTCGAGGTCGTAATGCATATGAATACCCCAAACCCTGCCGGCCATGTAGGTAGCGCCGTCGCGGGTGTTGATCAGATCGCGGAAAATCGCGTGCAACGCGCGTGCATGCGGGGCGGGACGCATAATGGCTACCTGCGCACGAGACCAATCCAGCACCTGTGCGCCGATTGGGTGGCGTTCGGCGAAATAGCTGTCCAGCAGGTTTTCGGAAGCGCGGTTTTGGATGGTGGCGGCGAGCTTCCAGCCGAGGTTCATGGCATCCCCCAGGCCGAGGTTGAGTCCCTGGCCGCCCAACGGAGAATGAATGTGTGCGGCATCGCCGGCCAGTAATATCCGGCCGTTGCGATAGCGGGTAGCCTGGCGGGCCCGGTCCGTCCAGGAGGTGGCAGTATGCAGGGTGTTAATCGTTACATCGGTATTCGAAACGCGACGCAGCACTTCCTGGATGTGCTCGCGCGTGATGGCCGTTTCGGAGCTGTGGAACGCGCCGCCATCGAAGTCCTGAATGAGCACATAACCCGGCTGCGACTGCATGTACATGCCTTTGGAGGTCACATTACGCCCGGGGCGAAGCTTTTCAGGGTCTTTGATGTCAGCAAGTGTCGTATAGCCCGTGAACTCCGGTTCGGTACCGGCAAACTCAAAGCCGCCCATCTTGCGGACCGTGCTGCGGCTTCCGTCGCAACCTACAAGCCATTTGGCCTGAAAAGATTCATTAGCCGACCATACTGTTACATTGTCGTTCGTTTGGCCGACGTCGGTAACCGGAAACCCGCGTCTGATTTCCACACCCAAAGTCTCAGCACGTCGCGTGAGGATTGTTTCGAGCTCTGCCATTTCGGATATCAAACTGGTTTCGGGCGAGCCCGGAAGGCGGTATTCCCATTGAGTGGTGTCGATGTTGCCTTCGTGAAATGGAATGCCGGCAAAATGCCCCGCCTGGCGTTGCGGCCCCTGGCCGGAAGAGGTGTGTGGGTTTTTGAGTCGCTTGTGGATTTCCAGCTCCGCGAGCAGCCCGCGGCGGTAGAGTGCCTCAATCGTGGGGGCCGAGAGTCCGCGTATCCCGAACGGTAGCTGTTTCAGCGGTGAATGCGGGTTTTCGGCCTTTTCCAGGATCAGCACCGAGCATTTCGACAAAGCGAGTTCACAAGCGAGAAACAGGCCCACAGGCCCTGCACCGGAAATGATTACATCGTGTATGGATTGATTGATTGTAGCTTTCATAGTTGAATAATTGAGCTACAAAAGTCCGCATTGCCGCCGCCTCAGGCTTGAACAAACGCGACAAAATCATTACTTACTGCCTGTTTCCGTTTTTTTGCATTTCGGGCAAATGCGGCGGGTGTCGTACCACTGTACCGCTTGAACTCCCTGCTTAGATGCGCCTGGTCGGCGTACCCAAGTTCGTGTGCCAGGCCGGCCAGGTTGGCCCCGGGGTAATGCCAGAGGTGGTTCCGGACCTGCTCAAATCGTATCAGGCCGGAGACGTCTTTCACAGTAAAACCGGAAGAACGTTTGAATTTCCGCTCCAACGTGCGGACTGTCGCATGTGCAGCCGTTGCCACATCGCTCACGGGGATGGCACCATTCGCCTGCCGCATGGCAGCGCCTGCCCTGGCCAGCATGCTATCCACTGCAATCTGCGATCGGGTAGTGAGAAAGTACTTTTCCAATGCCGCTATTACCTCATTGACTTGCCCGGAGGCCATCAGCGGACTGAGCGTAGCTTGAAGTTCCGCTATGGGATGCGCGAAGACATGTACACCGTTTTTTCCGGAGGGCAGGAGGGAAAGCAAATCGAACACCGTCCAGGGGAAGCACCTTACACCAATAACCTCCAACCGGCCTTTTGTTTGAAAAACGGCGGGCCGATTGAGTAAACCCATTAAAAATGGAGAAGGCAATGGCTGCAAGCCGCCATTTTCGGAAATGTAATGAAGGTTTCCGAAATAGAAGATGATCTCCGCATAACCATCCGGCTCGACCTGGAAAGTAGCTTCCCGATCTCCAAAGTGGCGATTATCATACCAAAAGCATTTGATGGTGTCCCGAAGTACCTCGGGCGGTTCAAATTCCTGGTGCATGTTGCAAGATAGCGCATGCAGGGAGGGAGCGCAACAAAAAAGGAGCTGCGATTGCTCGTAACTCCTTGGGAAATTCAGTACCGGGGACGGGAATCGAACCCGTACGGGCGTTTCGGCCCACAGGATTTTAAGTCCTGCGTGTCTACCAGTTCCACCACCCCGGCAAAGCCAGGTACCGGTACCAGTGAAGAGAAAAAAAGCACCGTCTCCGGTGCTTTGTTCTCTCTGAGCGAAAGACGGGGTTCGAACCCGCGACCTCGACCTTGGCAAGGTCGCGCTCTACCAGCTGAGCTACTTTCGCGTATTTTTCATAACCGTTTCCGATTATTGTGGTGCAAATGTAGGGACGTCTGGTATTTGACGCAAGTTTTTGGTGAAAATATTTGATAAAAAAATTGCGTAAAAACATTAACAAATTGTAAATCAATTGATCAAGCTTGAAAATTTTTTGGACTCAAAAATAGCGTAGGCGGTGAATTGAGGCGGTTTGTCTCTCAAAAGTGCTCATCCTCCGGAAACAGACGGAATGCACGCTTCATTTACCGCCCGTCAGTTTTCGCCTATCCACTTCATATTTTGCTTACCTTTGCCTCCTTTAACCGACCTAGGCTGCGACTCGCCCGGACGGCCCCGCCGGGATGGCCCGGTTTTGGTATGAGTCCGGCCTGTTCTTTCAAAACTAAATTTGCTTGTTCATGTTTTCCAACGAAGTGTTGTTTTTTGGAGGTTTTATTCTGGTGATCAGCGTGATGCTGCTTCTGGATCTGGGTGTTTTCAACAAAAAAGACCATGTGGTCAAGTTTGGTGAAGCTGCCGCCTGGACTGTCGCCTGGATAGCCCTTGCGTTGGCATTCTACCTGGTCATCAATACGCACGGGGACTTGGTGCACGGCATGGACAATTATGGCGAGCTCGAAACAATTAAAAATAAGTACGCGCCGCACTTGAAACTCATACCCGGCGATTTTGAGGAAAGCCTCGAACTCTACCGGAAAAACATGTCGCTGGAATTCATTACCGGCTACTTGCTGGAATATGCACTTTCGGTCGACAATATTTTCGTCATTATCCTGATATTCTCGTCGTTTGGTGTTCGGCCCAAATACTTCAAAAAAGTGCTTTTCTGGGGCGTTTTGGGTGCGATTATCATGCGCTTCGTCTTCATTTTTGTGGGTTCGGCGCTCATGCAGCGTTTCGAATGGATTATCTACATTTTCGGTCTGCTGCTGGTTTACCAGGGCGGCAAGATATTCTTCGAAGGGGGAGAAGAGGAAAAAATCGATCCTGCGAAACACCCGGTTGTGAAATTCGCTTCCAAGTACCTGCCCGTGTTCCCGCGCTACGTACATGAGCATTTCTTTGTATTGAAAAAAGGCAAATGGCTCGTTACGCCACTTTTTGTAGTGGTATTGATCGTCGAGTTTACCGACCTGATTTTCGCGGTGGATTCAGTGCCGGCGGTATTTTCGGTTACCAAAGATCCCTACGTGGTTTTCTTCTCGAATATCTTCGCGATCATGGGATTGCGCTCAATGTTCTTCTTCCTGAGCAACATTATGGGGCTTTTCCGCTTCCTCAAATATGGTTTGGGAGTATTGCTGGTCTTTATCGGAAGCAAGATGCTCGCACACCATTACCTCGAATCGATCGGGTTCAAAACCGTGTATTCGCTGTATGTGATCATCGGTATTCTGGCGGTGAGTATTCTGGCATCGGTGATCGTTCCTGAAAAAAAGGAGGTAGAGGACGAGGTCTTATCCAATAGTTAGGCATCGGGCAGCGTTTTGAGTAACTATGAGCCGGATTCTTAAAGCCTATCTAAAACGACTTACCAATCTTAGTACCCGCAACAAGTCGCTGTTACTTACGAGCTTGTCTGCCGAACAGTTCCTGGATTTCCACGATACGGATTTCCTGTTGTCAAAGCCGTCTATCGATGTGCTCAAACAGGTGATCCAAGGGAACAACCGGGTCGCGTTGTGCGACGTGGCCGATCCACGTTTCGAGAAGGTGAATGAAGCTAGCAAGCGGCTACGCAAAATAGCCCGTACCGAGCGCTTCATCGAAGAGGAACGAGGCTCGCGTGACCTGTATGTGGGCTATCCGTTCGTGAAAGGCAAGCTTTCCGACAGCACACCTATTCACGCCCCACTGTTGTTTTTCCCGGTGACGTTGCGGATGGACCGTGAACAATGGTGCCTTTTCGAGCGCGACGACAGTGCCGTGGCTTTAAATCAGAGTTTCGCGCTGGCTTACGGACATTTCAATGAGGCAAAAATTCCCGATGAAGTGCTCGAAAAGTCATTTGAGGATTTTCCAAAGGATTTTCTCGAATTCAGGACGCAGCTCTATGAATGGCTGAAATCGACGCCATTCAAGATCAATTTTAATCAACAGCTTTTTGAAGATAAACTAGTTGCATTCAGTGGCGAAAAGAGTTCGGACCTTGCAGCAAATGAGCGTAATGGGGAACTGAAACTCTACCCGGAGGCCGTTCTCGGTATTTTTCCGCAGGCGGGTTCGTACCTGGTTCCGGATTATAACAGGCTCCTGGACCTTGAAGACACCGAGGGTTTCAAGCTGCCGTTGATTGATTTGGCAGAGGAAACCGAAGACGAGAACCATTTACAGCCGGAACTTTCGGTGCGGGAAACCCGGCAGGCGAGGGAAGAGGATGTGCTGACGCCATTTCCGGTGGACGAGTCTCAGGAAGAGATTATCCTCGCGGTCAAATCGGGCAGTTCTGTTGTGGTACAGGGCCCGCCGGGAAGCGGTAAATCGCAGCTGATCTGCAATCTGATTGCCGACTTTACTTCGAAGGGCAAGCGTGTTTTATTGGTATGCCAAAAGCGGGCGGCGCTGGATGTGGTTTACCAACGTCTGGCGACCACCGGTATGAAGGATTTTACCGGCCTCATCCACGACTTTAAAAACGACCGCTCCGCATTATACAGCCAGATTGCGTCTCAAATAGAAAAAGTAGAGGCATATCGTCAGCAGAATTATAGCCTCGATTCGGTATTCCTGGAAAGACAATTTACCCAGGAAAGCCGCGCGATCGATAAGACGGTGGATGAGCTGAACGGCTTTCGTTTCGCATTGTTTGATGAAAATGAATGCGGCGTGAGCATTAAAGAACTTTACCTCACGAGCGATCCCAACGCGGCGCATGCCGACATGCGGCCGTATTACCGCCAGTTCAGCATTGACACCTGGGACGGTTTTAAAAGGCACTTGAAAACCTATTCCGATTACGCATTCCTCATTCATCCCGCGCATCCGTGGCGAAACCGGCGGAGTTTTGCCGCATTCGGCATGGCGGAGCTGCGGACAATGGAAAATATGCTGTCGGAATGGCCTGCCGCTTTTGAAAAGCAAACCCGAAGCTTTGAGCAGATAGCAGGTGTTCCATTTGACAAGTCGTTTATCCGGAACCGCAAAGAAATTACGGAGCGCCTTACCGATATCACCGAACTGGTATCTGATGAAGCTTCATGGGAACTGGTAAAGAAATACACGGCCGGGTCGGCAAATGCCCATGAGCGCCTGGCGTTCGTACGGCAGGCTGTGGATGTAATGGAGGGTTTTATTGCCGAGGGGGGGATCGAAATGTCCCTTCCGGCATCTCAATTGAATGCATTTGAAGTTATACTGAAAAAGTCGCTTGAAACAAAGCAGTCGGCGGTTTCGGGCTTTTTTTGGGATGTATTTAGTAAGGAAAAGAAAGAGATAGAGCGGGTGGCGATTGCCAACGGTCTCACGACTTCCCTCGAACATATGGTGCGGCTGGAAGAACGTTTAAGGAACCGCCGACAGCTGGAATCGTGGCTGCAAAATGCGAACCTGGGTTTTGAACCGGTATTTATCGATGATTTTTCGGCAGATCGTGCCGGCGAGTATCTGGCCTTCTTTAAATCTGCCGAGCGTGCTTCCGACGCCGTAGCGCGTATGGATGCGGGTGCGTGGACGAAGGCTTTTCATGAAATTGTTGGTTCAAATGGGCAGCTTGATCAGTTTACGGAAACCATCCAAAATCTCCGACAATGGCTGCAAATCTGGGATCGTATGGAGAAAGCCATGCTACCGTACCTTTTGCCCGAGCAGATCGCCGCACTAGTCGACGATCCTGCCGGTTATAGCGAAATCCTGTTGGATGCCTTACACAACGATTTTGACTCACTGACCGATATGGACCGGCTGTGGGAAGAAATGACCGAATCGCAGCGTGGCGCAGTAAAGGCAACTTTGACGAAAGGGACAGAACTTGGTTTTACCAATGCGCAGGAAGTACTCGCCTTATTTGAAAATAGTATTAAACTGGCCTGGATCGAACATATCGAGAGCAAATACCCGGTATTGCGATCGGTGACTTCACTCAAAATGAAGCAGTGGGAAGATCAGGTGCAGGGCAGCATTGAGTTGAAGCAGAAGCTGAGCTCGGATATTACGAATATTAAATTGCGCGAGGCCACTTACGAGGATGTGGAAAAGAACCGCCTGGGGAACCGCGTAACGTACCGCGAACTCGGGCACCAGGTCACGAAAAAGCGCAAGATCTGGCCGACCCGGAAATTACTCGAAAACTACGCCGACGAGGTATTTGCCCTCATACCTTGCTGGATGGCTTCTCCGGAAGCCGTTTCGGCGATTTTTCCGATGGAGAGCGGGTTGTTCGATCTGGTTATTTTCGATGAGGCATCGCAATGCTATGCGGAGTATAGCTTACCGGCGGCATTCAGGGGGAAACAATGGGTGGTTACCGGGGATAGCAAACAGCTTTCGCCAAGCGATCTTTATCGCGTGCGTTACGAAGACCGGACGGAAGATGAAGAGTATTCGGCCGCCATTGAAATCGAGTCGCTGCTGGATCTTGCGGGGCAATCGCTGGATCATTATCAACTGACAGGCCATTACAGAAGTTTGTCACTCGATCTCATTGATTTTTCAAACCGAAATTTCTATAAAAAGAGCCTTAAACTGCTGCCCGATTTCCATAAGATCAACAACCGCGAGCCTGGGATTGAATACATTAAAACCGAGGGTATTTGGAGGAACAATACCAACGCTATGGAAGTGGACGAAGTATTGCGGCTGATCCGTGAGCTTGCCGGAAGTGGAAAGAGCATTGGCGTAGTAACCTTCAATTTTTACCAGCAAGCCGCCATTCAGGATGCATTGGAGAAGGAAACCGCATTGCCCGACGGCCTTTTTGTAAAGAATATAGAGAACGTGCAGGGCGATGAACGCGACATTATCATCTTCTCAATGGGCTATGCGCCGGATGAGAAAGGGCGTGTGTCTATGCAGTTCGGGACACTGAATATGCAGGGAGGGGAGAATCGCCTGAACGTGGCTGTTACGCGTGCGAGAGAGAAAATCTACTTTGTAACAAGTCTTTGGCCGTCGCAGCTGCAAACGGAACAAACGGCCAACGAAGGTCCGAAGCTGTTAAGGGCTTACATGGATTATGCATTGCAGGTATCGGAAGGCAAGTTTGAGCCGGCGCCGCTTGCTACCGGGCAATTCCGTTCCGAATGGCTGTTGAAAGAACGGCTTGTGCGGCAAAACCCGGCATTTGAAAAAGAACTCCCATTTGGCGATATCACTGTAAAGGAAGAAGGGGCCTACAAGGGCTTGGTACTTACGGACGACGATCTTTACCATTACAGCAAGTCGTCCAAAGAGCCTCACGCTTATTTGCCCCTTCTGTTGCGGTTGAAAAACTGGCCTTTCAGGCGCGTTTACAGCCGCGAATATTGGTCAGGAAACCTTAAAAACGGTGTATTATAGTTCCTTGATGCGGATATTGCGGTAAGAAACTTTGTCGCCGTGGTCTTGCAATGCAATCTTGCCTTTGGAAGATGCACCGAATCCCTGCCAGGTTTTGAACTTGCTGTTGGCAACGAGTTTGTCCCATTCAGCACCCTGAGTCGGGAATTCCACTACTTTTTTGCCGTTCAGCCAGCTCTCGCCTTTGCCACCTTTGATCACGATTTTGGCCTTGTTCCATTCCCCGGCAGGTTTTACCGCAGAGAAATTGGATGGAGGAAGCATGTCGTACAGTGAACCGGCTTTGTGGTTACCGTCTTTACCAGCTTTTGCATCGGGATGTTTCGCATCGTCGAGTACCTGGATTTCCGGGCCGGTAGAGTAAGGACAGCAATACTTTTTGTCTTCTATCACGTGGTAAATGATTCCGCTGTTACCGCCTTCGGAGATTTTCCATTCCAGTTCGAGTTCGAAATCACCGTATTCTTTGTCGGTAACGAGGTCTTTACCGCCTTTTTCGGCCAGCACTACCGCACCGTCTTCGATTTTCCACTGTGGCAGAACTTTGTCCTGTTGCCAGCTATGCCAGCCGTTCAGGCTTTTGCCATCAAAAAGAGTAACCCACTTTCCTTTTTGCGCTTCTGCGTCATTTGAAAAGGCCAAAGCAGCCAGGGCGATAACGGATGCTTTTCCGAAAGCCTTCCATTTTGTGAAATTCATGTTTCGCTTGTTAAAGTTTTAGTCCACAATATTAAGTACTTTTTGAGTTTTCAAAGGCATATTTGGATCGAAAGTTGGCGGCTCCTATTTTTGGGAGTAGCTCAAAATAATCCGACAACCTATCCACATGGCTTCTATATTTTCAAGAATCGTAGCGGGGGAAATTCCTTGCCATAAAATTGCCGAAACAGAGGATTTCCTAGCATTTCTCGATGCATTTCCCATTGCGAAAGGGCATACGCTCGTCATTCCGAAGAAAGAGGTGGATTACCTTTTCGATCTCGACGATGAGTTGTACACCGGCCTGTTCCTGTTTGCCAAAAGCATTGTCCCTGCATTGGAAAAGACGGTTCCGTGCCTGCGCATCGGCGTGAGCGTAATAGGCCTGGAAGTGCCTCATGCGCACGTACACCTGCTCCCGCTCAACAGCATGGCAGACGCCGATTTCAGCCAAAAAATAAAAACGTCGCAAGAAGAACTCGCGACGCTTGCTGAAAAGATCAGAAGTAATTTATAAGGCTCAGTAAAACGAGAAGTCTTTTCGAACACCCAGCATGAATCCGTACGTTTTGCGGTACAAGTCGCCGATATCCGCTGCATAAGCCCCTTTGACGGTCAAACCGCCCAGAACGTCGAGCTTGGATTGCATCATGAGCATGCCGGAGAATTGCCTGGGTGAACCGAGGAACGGTTCGAGGTAGGCGCCGCTGTTTTCAGAGAAGGAGAACTTGCCCATCCACTGGATTTTCCGGAATAATGTACCTTCTAACCCAAGGTGCAACATCATGACGCGGTTATTGCTTGTGAAATTGTCGGCATAATTCGGCCATTTCCACTTGGTCTGCGAAGTTGGAGGGATAAATGGCGTTCCGATTGTCCTATCGTAATAGCCCCAGCCGTCGCGTACCTGCTGATTATTGAAATAGTTGTCGTGGCCGCGTTTTTTGCCATTAGTCAATACAAAATCGTCGCCTCCCTGGTCTTTGGTATACAAAAATTCAAGGACAGCCGCATTGATCTCGAAATTGGCTCCGTAGGAGTTTTTACGCTTGATTCTGGCACCATACAGGCCGTCTTTGAGGCCGGTTAGGTAAAATAGGGAACCGTCTTCGTAGATGAACTGCCGATAAAGAAAGATGCTGGTCTCGTAAGTTTCGACCTCCATCGCGAGATCGATCGAACCAAGGTGGTTTCCGATCCGGCTGGTACTATCGAAATAAGTGATGTCGTCGCCGCTCCCGCCGATGGACCCTATGACGGCATTGACGTAGTTTTTAAATCCGGTAGGCATTTGCAGCCGATCGCCCGTAAGGCCCAGGTTCTTTTTAAGTTTTCCGCCCCATTGAACTTGATGGTTGAAGCCTCCGTAGAGTTTCAGCATCGAATTCGCCTTCCCGATGCGCATATATAAGGCTTTCTGATGGAATTTCAGATTTTCCGTAATAGGTCTGCTATTTTCAAATAACCCATCGGAATAAAATGCCTGGAATGAAAGCCAGCCTTTGGTGAAGGGGATGGGCACGAACCGGGTTGTTCCCAGGTAAATTTTGGGGATAGGTAATGCATTACCCGACCAGGCGTAAGAGCCGGAACCGATCGTGGAGTCTGCCAGGCCAAGCGCCTGCTTCTTACGTCCTACATAAAGCTCCCAGTTTTTATATCGCAATGTCACGTGCGCCTGGGGGAGTATGAACTTGTTGGTTTGTACAAAATTGCCAACCGCTTCTACGCCTGCACCGACGCGCCATTCATTGCGGGTTTTATTTTCCGATATAGTCCAGTAATGTTCCAGTCCCGCACGCGCGCTCAGGTTGGGCCCCGTTTTCGGAACGATCCCATACTGGTTGGATTGGATCCAGAAGGGGGTGTACCCATTGGTACTGCCCATTCCCACGAATTCCACGTAGTTGGTGGTCGAGTCGGTGTAGATTACAGGTTCCTTGATCTCAGATTGGGAAAAGCCAAGGATGGGCACTAGTGTTAATATGAATAAAAGAAATCTCATAGGTGTGCCCTCACGCATTGTCCATAATGTGTATAATAGCCAACAAAAATAAGTATAACTTTTCTATTATCATATTGAACATATACGCCGCTTGATTGCTAAACGGATTAATCCAGGAAACCGCTTTTTCGCAAGCCGATGGATAACCCGTAGGTGTTAGGATATAGCTTGCCAATATCCGACGATAATGCGGAATAAACACTGCATCCTTTTAAGATATTTAAGTTTTTTTCGGCACCCAGCCACAATGATACTTGCTGCTTTACTCCCTCAAATGGTGTAAGAAAGGAGCCTGAATTGCGCGAATAAGTACCGCGGAACGACAATTTCAAGTGCATCCAGGTGGCGGTTACTCCTGTATGAAACGCCCAGAAACGATTATTATTCGTGAATTCTGAATTATTACGGGGTAAATCACCGTCCGTGGTAGTCGATGCCGGGGCTAACGGCGAGCCGATACCGGATCCGTAATATGACCAACCCCGCTGATATACGTAGCTATTGAAGTAGTTTGCCCTTTCAAATAATGCGAGTTCGGATATCGGATAACGGTTGATCTGGTTGCGCGTTCCTATCACTTCGAGCAGAAATGAGTGAAATGCAAAATAGGAAGAACCTTTCGGAAGCGGCTTGGTGCGTTTCACGCTCAGCCCGTTCAGGCCGTCTTCAAAATTGGTAACCTTGAAAAGTGAGCCGGTTTCATAGATGTTCTGCCGGTACAGGAAGAAATTCCAATCTTTTCCATGCCATTCACCACCAATGTCGAATGTTCCGAAATGGTTGCCTATCTTTCTGTAATCCAGGGTTTTGCCGGAAATAGTATACCAATAGGCTTTCAGCATATCGAGCCGGTATAGCGGCATTATTTCCTTTTCGCCGCCCCAGATAGCCTGGTGATTGGCGCCCAGGTAGACGCGGTAGCGGTGGGACTTCCTGCCAAGCCGGAAATAAAGCTGCTTTTGATGCAGATAGGTATCCGAAATGCGGGGAACGCTGCCGTAGTTAATACCGCTGGCCCCCAGGTATCCATCCGAGTAGGTGAATTTCAGCGCCACGAAGTTGTTGGTGAAGTAAAGCGGCAGGTATTCCTGAACCGCAACCTGCACCCGGGGATGAGGCCTTGCATTGCCGGCCATTGCAAGTGAGCCGGAAGAAAGGGTCGTGTCGACGAGCCCGGCGGTCATCCTTTTTTGTCCGGCGAGGATTTCAATCTTGCCGATTTTCACCGCGGCGTACAGATCGGACAGGAAACCATTGGCCGATTTACCATAACTGGCAATGCCCTGAACGCCCGCGCTCCATTGGATCAGCCGCGGGTTGTGCGGGTTATAAACCTTGTATATTCCAGCATCGACAACGCCAAAATTGCCGTTTAGCGGAATACTACCATTTTGGTTGGCGTGTTGCCAGAAAGGAGTTTGGGCCGTTGCCCCGGCCGCCATCACCGACGCTTTATAGTATACTGTCGAGTCCTGGGCTTGTAATTTGAAAACGATGAGTAACAGATAAAGGGGTAAGTAAACTCGTATCAGGGAAAATAGGGACGACATTTAGTAAAACAGGGAAATAGTTCAGCCGCGTATGTATGTGAAATCTTAAAGTTACCAGATAAAGCCGGATTTCCGCCAATTGATCATTATTGCCATATTTTGTGTGTACAATTGGCCAAAATCAGAGGCTAAACTTAATCCGAAAACATCTCTTTTGGAGTTCAAAAGCGGCGCTTCAATTCTTAATAGCAAGGAAGTTTGATTCGCAACCGGTCTGATCGGATCATCATAAGTGCCCGAGTTTTGGGAAAAACTGCCTTTCAGTAAAAAATTAAACTTCTTCCACGAAGCTTCGGCGCCCAAATGGTAGGCGACGATCAGGTTGTTCGCGGTGAAAAGGTTTTTGGTTGTAAGCAGGTTATCCCGTGTGGTTGTTTGCGGAGCGATCATCGGAGTGCCGAGGCTTCTTCCACGGTACGACCATCCCTGGTTGTAAACGTAATGATTGAAGTAATTGTCTTTTCCGAAAATGCCATTTAGGTAGTCGAATATCGCTCCACCCTGGTTTTTGGTGTAGAGGAATTCAAATAGCAGGGTGTTGAAGCGGAATGCGGGGGCGTTTTCGCTTCTTTGCCTTCTTTTAAATCGTAACCCGCTCAACCCATCGGATACCGTGGACAGATTGCTGAGGGAGCCGTCCTCGTAAATCGTTTGGCGATACAAAAAAATATCCCACCGTTTTCCCTTCCATTCCGCTGCGACGTCGATGGTCCCGAAATGGTTTCCTACACGGCTGTGGCTCCACGGTTTTCCGAAGATGACATACTCATAAGCTTCGGCCTTTTTGAGGCCCCCGGTAAAGATTTTATCTTCGCCGCCCCACATGGCCTGGTGATTAAAACCTCCGAACAAATTGAGTCGATGCGTGCGCTTGCCCAGTTTGAGATAGAGGGATTTTTGATGCAGATAAACGTCTGGAACGCTGGTGACGTTGCCATAATGCACCCCTGCCGAGCCGAGAAGCCCGTCGCCGTAAGAGAACTTGAAGGAAAAAATGTCGTTGCCAGGGATCAGGCTTACGAAATTGGGCGTTGAAAGCTGGATCTTGGGATAGGGGCGGTAGTTGGGCGACATGGCAATTGGCCCCATCGTGAGGAGGCTATCACCCAGGCCCATGAACTCCTTTCTTTGCCCAATACTCAACTCCACCGGCCCTGCCTTACCGGCGATGAATAAATCGGTAAAGAATGCATCGGATTTCTTACCGGCAAAGGCTACCAGTTCAGCTCCTCCCGACCATTGAAAGAATCGGGGGTTATTTCGGTTGTAAACCCGGTGAAAACTGGCGACTCCTTGCACAAACGAGCCTTTTTCCGGTATTGAGGCATTTCTATTGGCATATAGCCAAAGCGGCACACCAGCGGTAGAGCCGGCTGCATTGATTCCGGCGGAGTAGAAAAACGTAGAATCCTGTGAGTAGCTTTCAGCACAAAGTGCTGCCCAGAATAGCAGCACATAAAAGAATTTCCTCATTCCAGGACTATTAAGAATTTACGAGGTGTCAGAGGGATTACCTGCCTTTCTTGCCGAAAATAACCACGGCCGTCAGGAGTATGATTTTCAATTCCAGGAACAAGTTCCAGTTTTTGATATAGTAGAGATCATACATGAGTTTGTGGCGCGCGTCGTACACACCTGCTCCGTAGGAATACATTACCTGCGCGTAACCGGTGATGCCGGGCTTGATATTGTGGCGAAGGTTGTAATACGGAATGATTTCGTCGAATGTTTCGGTAAACACGGGACGTTCCGGACGAGGACCGATCAGCGAGAGATCACGTCTGAAAATATTGATGATCTGAGGCAATTCGTCGATACGTGTCAGACGCATGAATGAGCCGTACGAGAATATCCTGGAATCGTTCTTTTTCGAAAATGATGCTCCGTTCCGCTCTGCATCCAGTCTCATCGATCTGAACTTGATACAGTTGAACGGCCTGTTATTCATGCCTACGCGCTCCTGAAAATAGAATACAGGCCCTGGGGATTCCAGTTTGATTCGGAAATAGCTGAGAATCCAGATCGGGAATGTGAGAAGGAACAGGATGATGGAAATCGTGATGTCGATGATCTTCTTGGGGTAACGAACCCTTCTGCCGAACGTGGGGACTGTCAGAAGATTTGGATTGATTTCGGTGACGTCGTCGGGAATGTATACTTTTTTGAGGTCTCTCTCGCAGAAATCGTAAACGGTGGTGATTCGGATCGATTTGTTTTTTCGGACTACCAGCTCGTAGATTACTCGGTTGCGTCGGTCGTACTGCGGATTGGTAACCAGGTGTATTTTTTCAAATCTGTCGAGTAGCGGCCTTACGGTGTGGTTGAGAAGATAATCGTCGTTATCTGAGTGTGGTATCAGGATAATCTCCTTGTATCTTTTGAGAAGTAACGCCAGATCTTTTTTTTGAAGGAAGTAGTCGTAGCTGGTGACAATCAGGACTTCTTCTGAAACGGCAGTTTTGCTTAGAAGCCGGTGAATGTACTTGCGGTCAGATACGTAAGTGTTGCTCATATGTGTGTATTTTATGAACTAAAAATAGTGTGATTGTAGAATATACGTGTGTTGAAGCTACAAGTTTAGGAATAAACTTTTGAAATACGAAATTATAAATATGGTCAAATCAAATATAATTTTTGGCAGAGAAGGGCTTTTGTGCTAAAAATTAATATTTGGCGGAGAAGGGATGAAACTACTACCGGCAAATATAGGGAAGGTTTCGGCACAAAATATTATTTTACTGTAAAGAATTTTTCCGTTTTTTTTCAGCTCCGGTTACTTTCCGTTGATTTGATCGATTTATCACATTTCCTATAATCATTACCTGCCCGTATGTGTCCGTGCGGTGAAGTTCAGGCTATCGATTTGTAGAGGGAAAGGTACATCCGGTACATTGCCCCCACTGTGAAATACTGCTCATACGACTTCCTGGCCTCGGCTTTTGCAATAGTAAGTTCGGCCGGATGGTTCGCATAATGCAATATCTGATCTGCGAACTCGCTTGCCGTGTTGGCTACCGCCCTGCCATTCAGTCCGTTAAGTACCTCTCCGATGCCGCCTACGTCGGAGGCAATTACAGGAACGGAGTAGCACAAAGCTTCGAGAATCGACATCGGCATACCCTCGTAATTCGAAGGAAGCATAAACAGGTCGGCGTATTTCAGCAGACGGTGAGCGTCTTCCGCTTCCCCGAGGCAGTAGGCATTTTCCGGAAGATCGGCCATTTTATCTTTATTACCTATCCAGAAAAAATGGATATCGTGGCCGGCGAGCATTTCCGCTACTTCACAAAAAAGCTCGAATTTCTTCTGAGGCGAAATCCTTGCAATGCACATCACCTTAAAACCGGATTTTGACCGGATCATTTCGGCCAGGCGATTGTAACTTTCGCCGTGATTCTCAGGAACGTCGGTAGAGTAATCGGTAATGCCATTATAAATGTAGGAGACGTTTTTCTTGATCCCCTCACTCAGCAGGTTATTGTAATCGTACTTGCTCACTCCAACAATATGCTTGGCCCTGATCTGAAGCAGACGTTCGAGATGGAGAAATTTCCTGAACGCAACCCGGATGGAATCAAAGCCGTGGACCGTGTAGACGATTTTTTTTCGCGGAAACGCCAGTCGACCGAGAATCCCGATTTTGGAGGAATGCAGGTGAACGACGTCAGGCTTGAAAACCTGGTAAAGACGGCGCAGCTCGTTCACCACCTTATGCTCTTTCGAAAGGCTGATAGAGCGTTGTAACGGATTGATCTTCCATTGCCCCACTTCCGAGGGAAGTACCTTCCACAACTCTCCGTCCTCCGACGACGCCACCATTACCTCATGACCGTCATTGACAGACTCCCGTGCCAGATTGATCACCACGGATTGGGCACCTCCGAGTTCAGCAAGCGTGATGACATGTAATATTTTCATAATCTCAATAACAATTCCAAAGGAACCGCTTCCCTATAAAACGCGATATTAATGGCTGCCTGCGGCATTACTTTCTCTAAGGACACCTCCGATACTGCGTATCAGGGATTCGGAATAGGTGCCTACCGTTTTAAACCCGTCGTAACTGCTTGTCGAGATCCGGTCGTAAAGACGCGGATCGGCGATCACGGATTCCAGCTTTTTCAAAGAATGACCCAATGCTTCGGGTGTACTAATATCTGCAAAAATTGCTGTCTTCATGTCCTCCGCGTAGTTCGGAATTTCACCCACCGCGGTGACGAAGCAGACCAGCCCGTTTTGCATCGCTTCCGCCACGCTCATGGCCATTCCTTCGTTGGTACTCAGCTGAATCAGGAAGTTATAGTTCCTGAATAATTCCAGCTTTTTGCTCCCGTTCACTTCGCCCCGAAACCGTACCCGACTTTCCAGCTGTTGGGTGCGGATATATTCCGTTACCGTTTCGAGCATTCCATCGTTCCTGCCATAAATATCGAGCGATGCATTGTATCCGCGATCGGCCAGGTACCGGATGGTGTCGACAGCCAAAGGTAAGTTTTTTACGGAATTGATCCGCCCGAGAAACATAAACCGCACATCCTGGTTATTGAAGGGCGGGGCTGTTTTAAAATCCGGTGAATGGCCGGTAAAAAAAGAAATGACTTCAACAGGTACGGAAGGCTTGAACTGCCCGGTTACAAACGTGGCCGTAGCGCGGGAGTCGGTAAAGATCGAATCGGCGTGACGGATAGCTGCCTGGCTGAACAGCCGGTCGAAACGATGAAAAAAAGCCGTATTATGAATAAAAGAGATGAATCGTATTTGTGGCCTTAGCTTTTTGGCCATGACGCCAAGCAACGATGCCCGCCAAAGCGAGCAGATCATGACGTCGGGGGAGAAACTCAATATGAAGCGGATCATTTTGGGAATGACCAACGGGTACATACTTAGCCTATAATCGAACGAAACCATACAAGCCTTTTCCGCAGCGGAAAGGTGGCTGGTTATATTCGCATCGATGCTTCCCAAAACCATCACTTTCAGGTCGAACTGCCTGTTAAGCTCCGGCAATGCCGATAGCATGGCTACTTCAACGCCTCCGATCTGCACATCGTGCAGTATGTAAAGTAGTTTTTGTTTTTTCAAAGCTAGTGTGTTCTACATATGGTAGGTTTCTATTTCAGTACGCTGCTCCATTGCTCCATAATACCGCCGAGTTCGAGTGCGTGGAGTCTTTGCGATTTGTATTTTCTCATGCGCCCGCGGAGCGCATCGTCGTTCATCAGCCCCGCCAGTGATTGTGACAATTTACTTACATTGCCTGCATCCACCAGGATACCGTTTTGCCCCTGCTCGATCAGTTCTTCCGGACCGGTGTCGCAATCGAAAGCCACAATGGGCAAATGGAATGCCAAAGCTTCCAGGAGTACCATCGGCAAACCTTCGAACCGTGAACTCAGGCAGTAGATGGATGCTGTTTCAAAATAAGCAAAAACGGCTTTTGTAGCACCCACGAGTTCAACCGAACTCCCAATTCCAAGTTCCGTTATATTCTTTTCGAGAAGAGGTTTGTCTTCCCCATCACCGATAATGAGCAGCTTCCATTCATTCCGAAGTTCTGTGGGGAGTTCGCCCCAGGCGTCTACAAGCAAGTCGAAGCCTTTCTGGTAGGTAATTCTTCCAACGGAAATGACTGTTTTGGAAGGGCTGTCATTGACCTTTTGTTCTTCCAGAAACATGGGATTGGGAATGTGTACGAGTTGTGCACGGCGGTACCATGCTCCCTGTTTCCAGAACTGTACATCGCGGGCGGTCAGGGTTACAATCCTGTCGGCGAAGCAAAGCGCAAGCTGCCGTGCGAACGACCGGGCCGCGATGCCCAGGTTTACCTTGAAATTGAAATGCTCCCACACCACATGCCGGATGCCGGTAAAGGCCAGCGAGGGCACTGAATATGTCGCCATGATCGATTCGACTGTCACGAATGTATCGATATGGTTACTGTTGACGAACTGCCGGATCTTGTGCTGCGAGTAAAGGATTTTCCGAACGCCTTTCAAATCTTCGATATGCAGGCTGGTTACCTTTACATTCGGCTCGAAAGGAAAGAAAATCTTGTCCGGATCGCCATAAAGGCCCAACACGTGAACATTATAATTTCTTTTGGCAAGTTCGTTGATGATGACCGAAGCTACACGTTCCGTTCCGCCAACCGCCGAGATATTATAAATAAAGAAAACAATATTAGGCATACGATTTTGATCCGGTGATCACTTGGAGCACCATGTACAGGATTTTGGCTACCACATAAGATACTGTCAGGAATAGAAGGGCCCAGAAGCTTGTGTTACCAAACAGCAAAAGGTCGTCTACGAGGCGGGTTGAGCAGCTGATCAGGACCACGATGAACAGGAACGAGTAGTAGTTCATATTTATCGGGTTGAGGTTTTTATAAATACTACGCAGATAGCCCAGCAAAAGACCGATGATCAACGCATAGATAATACCGCCCCAGAGTCCGAAGAAATGGTAGGCGAGGTAATTGTATCGTCCGTTTGCCCCCGAAGTCCGGCGGCCGGAATAATATGCAAATACATCTACGCCGATGGGCTCAGGCGGTGTAATCTCGAACCCGAGGTTTTTCAGAATTGTTCCCCAGCCTGGATAAAATGCATATTTTAAAAAAGAGGATTCCTGAATGCTGTCCATGACGTCGTCGTAATAGCCCAGCAGGAAAATATCGCCGCTCGACATAAGCCGCAAGCCCACCTGCTGTATAGCCGAAGATGGATCGGCACCCACGGAGATCATTACGATACCAACGGGAAAGCTAAACAAGACCACCATCAGCGGCCAAGAGATCTTGATCGTGCTCATCCGCCCCTGAGCGACCATCGGATAGGTAATCAGGAAATACGTGACGAAGAAAACCACAATACCCGATTTGGATCCGCTCGTAGCAAGGTCGAGCAGTAGTACGAAACAGATGAATAACTCGAACAGATTGAGCCTTTTTTTGAGGTAAAGTATCTTATAATACAGCGTCATGATTACCAATGACCGGTAGGACACAAGAAATGCCCGGACAATTCCGTGGCCCTCATAGGCGGAAACGTGGTTTTGCTCGGAATTGAGGAGTACAACCCCGACCGTTTTCAGGTTGACAGCTTCTACAATTACATAGGCAGTACAAACTACGAAAACGAACAGATCGAACTCGCTTATACCGCGGGTTGGAATTTCAAGTTTACTGGTGTGGCCTCCGAATTTGATTACCGGGATATAGGCTGCAACTGTCATCCCCAAGAATAGGGCGATTTCTGTCCCCAAAAAGGACCAGCCGTATATTGGTTTGAGAGTCTGATCGGAATATAGAAAGTATACGCAGAATGCCCCTCCGGTAAGGTTGACGACCGTAATCAGGAAGGGGTCGAGGATGCCCCAGTAGATTTTTCGATAGAGGAAAAGATAAAGGCACAACAATCCTGCGTAGATGGCCCCATAATAGAACCAGTTATCCAGGATTGCCCTTACGAAAATATCATTTCCCACCTTTCAAGCTGTTTTTGAAATTCGAAACCTTTACACGGAGCCAGTAGTAAGAGCCCACCGCGCTGCCCAGGTTGTCGTAAACGATCCCGATGATGTCCTTCTTATGCCGATGGTCAATATTTACTGAGCTCATACCCAGGTCATTGTATATCGAAATCAGTTTGGGCATGTAAACGAAGTGAGCAGCAAAGCGGCTGTACAGTTCAACATTATAGACGTGATCGGCCGTTAATTTATAGTCTAAGTTATACTTCTTTTGCTTATAAATGGACCGGGGGTAGAAAATGGCCTGATGCGAAATGTTCCGCAATGCGATATTCCATCTGCTGACTTTGCCGGTGTAAATCTGATTGCTTTTTTTCAGATAGGTGTTCCCATAGTAAATGCCGTCGGCGTCAGTCATCTCGGCGACAACCTCTTCAATGATCGTCGGCGAAGCCAGCACATCGTCACATCCCAGAAAGAAAACCCAGTCACCTGTGGCGAGATCGAGCCCCTTGTTCATGGCATCGAATATCCCGCGGTCGGCCTCGCTTTTCCAGAGGGCGATCCCATGCTCGTATTTGCGGATGATATCCAGTGTCCCATCGGTCGAGAGCCCGTCCAGGATGATGTACTCAATGTGAGCATAGCTCTGGCTAACGACACTTTTGATGGCACTTTCGAGGTCTTTCTCGCCGTTCCTTACAACTGTAATGATCGAAATTTTGGGGTACTGCATAACTTAGCTTTGACGGCAACTTTCTACTTCCCTGATGAAGTTGTCGCGATATTTTGTAATCGTGAAATTTTGAAAAACGTGCTCCCGTGCGCGCCCGGCCAGGCCCGCGTAAAGGGAATGGTCATTGAGCAACCTCTCTAATTCAGCGGCAAGGCTATACTCGTCGGACCGATAGAGCAGTCCGGTCTGCCCGTGTTGAACGATCTCACTGGTGCCGGCCGAATCGAATGCCACCACCGGAACACCGTACATCATTCCCTCGATCGTCACGCGTCCAAGCGCCTCATTAGGCGAGCACATGAGCAACACATCCAACCGGCGATAAATACTTTGGATATCCTTGGTAAACCCGGTGAATTGAATATGTTCGCTGATACCTTGTTCCTTGATGTAGGCTGCAATTTCTTCATAATAAGCCGTATCGCCAATTTCGCCTACAATTTCCAATTTGATGGGGATGCCTTTTTTAACGAGCGCATTCACCGCTTTTACGGCTATCATCTGGCCTTTGGCGGGATCGATGATACCTACTATGCCTGCTAGGGGCGTTTCAGGACGCACACGCGGGGATACTTCCGGAAGTGTGTCCACCAATCCATTGTATATCACGACATGTGGTGCGGTTACACCGGCCTCGATCACCCTTTTCTGGGCAATGCTTTTGGAAATACAAATAATGCGTGCTGCCTTGTTGGCCCAGAACCGGAATGAAGACTTACCAAAGTTGTATTTTAACTGATAATCCTCGTATACGAACTCCCGGATATGCCACAGGTGTTTCCGGCCCGAAAAGAATGCAACGAGCGCACCAAAGAAGATCACCGACGAGTTGGTATGGATCAGATCGATCCGTTTTCTGATAACTAATAAGGCAATGTATAAGGCCGCCAGCACATTGAATACAAACCTTTTAATGCTGTGAAACCATTGCGGGAACCGGGGGGCTTTGTGAATATCGTTGGCAAATTTGACAACCCTGCATTCGATACCGTTCCTGGCCAGTTCTTTTGGGAAATCGCCGTCTTCAAGGCATATCACCCACCAGTCGATCTGGTCCCGGGTTGCCGTAAGTAAAGTTAAAAGGGACCTGTTCGCACCGTAAAGTGGGCCATAGTGGCTGAATGACAGTATTTTAGGTTTTTTATCGGTCCTCATTACTTACTTTTCAAATGGCTCAATTGGGTGAAAGGCGTAGAGGAGCGCAATGCGAATGCGACAGCCAGCACAAAGCTGATCAATACGCCGATCGCCCCTATCTTGATTTCCTGCTGAACTTTCATCGGCCAGTTATATTTGAACGGAGTTCAGATCGTTGGCGACAAGCAGTGCAGATATCTGTGAGGTAAGCCGGGAAATCAAAATAGGAAGCATGTGTAAAAAGTTGAGTATGGGCGCACTATATTCTATTCGCTTGCGCCCGAAACGATCTTCTGAATTACTTTTTCTTTAACGAGGAGAATATACAGAAGGGTGAAAAAGCCACCAAGAAAGCCCCAGATCAAGCCTATACGTAACCTCTTCGGGCTACTTTTCACCAACGGTACTTTCACTGGTTCGAGCACTTTGAATACTGGACGCTCTTCTTTCACCGTAACTTTGGCCTGCTCATACCGCCTCACCAGGTCGCTGTATAGCGATTCCGACAATATATATTCGGCCTGTAAACGTTGCTCTTCGATTTTGGCCGTGTTCGAAAAGATATTTCTGTTCTGGTCGCGATAGCTCTGAAGCGCATATTCCGCGGTACGGAGCCTGGCTTTTGCTTCTTTCACGCGGTCAGCGAGCAAGCCTTCACGCTGGCTTGCTTTGGACGAGCGGTAATCTTCTACGTAGTCGACCAGGTATTTTTGAGCCGCTTCCACCACGATCGCCGATACGAATGGATCGACGGTTTCCGCGCTGATCATAATCACGCCGCTCTTTTGATCCACTTCTGCCGAAAGCAGGGAAATAGCCCCGGCGATATTGGATTGTTCCGAAAGCGAGTAGGAGAGGATTCCTTCTCTTTTCAGCTTAACCTCTTTGGCAGGAGCCTTGGATGAAGAAGAAAACAGGCCGGATAGCAACCCGGGTTTAGCCTGCGCTCTCATGAAATCCATGAGCGTTTTGTAGGACTTGTTGTCCTTGTCCACCACCGGTTGTTTGAGCAGGTACTCACCAAAGGGCGAGCTTTGCATAATGGTGGGATAGAGATCCGGCTGCAACTTTTCCGCGCCGTCGCCATTAAGGCCCGCACCCAACAGGGAGAACGAGCCTCTTCTGGATGTTCCGTATTCAGGCAACAAACTTACTTTGGCCTCATATTTCTTCTGAAGCGTGAAACTATACGCCACCCCGGCTACCACCGCTGCGACTGCAACCAGCATCAGCAATTTGATATACCTTCCTACAAACAGGATGATATCGATAAAACGTATTTCCGAAGCATTGAATGAACTTTCCTTGCTCTCGGTAGCTACCGGCTTTTTTTCTGGATGGGATATCATGGTTAATTATTTCTGCTCAGGGTAATTACCGCCAATGTGAGTGTACTAACCATCGAAGCGATGAAAGAGAACAATGCGATGCGCTCGCCAGGTGTTTTCTGACGGTCCGGCTCAGCTACTTTCACCGGCACGGTCACAACCGCACCCGGTTCAACTTTGGGATAAGACCTGAAAAACAGGAAATTCTTGGTTCTGTGCGTCCGGCCGTTGGGATACGACACGTACACGCGTTTTTTCCAACCCTGCTCGGTATAACCACCGGCCTGGGAGATGTAATCGTCGTAGCTGAACTTGGAATCGAAGTTCATAACCGACGGGTTGTGTACGCCACCCTGGATACGCACTGTTTCGAGGCGTCTCGGGATCACGAGCGTATCGCCGTGCATCAATAGCAGGTTCGAGGGAAGCGAGGGCTTATTGACAATCGCTTCAATGTCGACCGCAATCAGCTCCTGGCCCCGGTAGAAACGTGCACCGGGCAAATATGCCTCTGACCGCAGCCCACCCACTTTACCGAACAAATCTGAAATCCGTTCGAAATTATTGATAATGGTATAATTACCCGGATACCGCACTTCACCTATAACCGTCACTGATTTCTGTGGTTCGTAACGCGGCGACTTGCGCACGACGATGATGTCCTGAGGTTGAAGCTTGAACTTCTGGTCGTCAGGGTTGAGAACCAGATTATCGGCCACGTCAATCGAGAAAATGCGGACGTTTTGCGAAGAAGGCAGGTCGAGCGTATCGTTTTTCACACGACGCGACACTTCGATGCGATAGGGGATACCACCTTCCGTGTAACCGCCAGCCTGGAAAATAAGGTCGGCGATGGTAATGTCTTTATAATAATAATAGTTACCTGGGTTGATCACGGATCCCGAAATGGTCAGGAATGTGAATTCTTTCAAGTCTTCCACGGATTTGATCGTCAGGATATCACCTGCGAGCAGCGGAATATCCGCTATTTCGCCGTTCACAAGCTTGCGAAGGTCTATCGCCACAATGCCTGTTTGGGTTTCGCCGCTGGATCGTTCGAGGATGGCGCGGTTCAGGAAGGCGCGCGGGCTAAGTCCCTGCGCCATCTGGATCAGTTTCAGAACAGAATTACAACGCTCTTCCAGGGCATACGGGCCAGGCAATGTAACGGCACCCCGGATTTCGACCTGATTGGCTACAATATCGAGTATCCGCTTTACATTGAAAATGTCACCGTTTTTAGGCGCGAAAGTTTCGATCTGAAGCGAGTCAATGCTACCAATCATATAATTTGTGCCGGTATTGCGCTGGTAGGTAAAAGTCTTCGTATAAGCTTCCGGCGTGAAACCTCCCGCATATCGGATCAGGTTTCCCAGGGTTTCGCCTGGTTTGGCTTCGAAAATGCCGGGGCGTTTTAATTGGCCGTTCAGTTCTATTCTCGTTTCAAACGGTCTGATGAGGATAATGTCCTGATCTTGCAACGCAATGTTGTCGCGAAGGTCGGCATCCACCAGAAACTTGTAGAGGTCAATTTTTCGGATAATCTTGTTGTTCCTGATTACCTCGATGTTGCGGTAGGAACCGTTCAGGCTTGGGCCGCCGGATATTGACAGCGCATTAAATGCAGTGGCGAGCGACGACACGGTGTAAGTGCCCGGACGAGCCGCTTCCCCCGTGATCATCACATGTATGCTACGCACATTCCCGAGTGTAATGGATGAATAGGTCCCCGAACCCGGGCGGTTGAGCGTCGAATATGCCTGGCGCAAGCGGTTTACAATGCGTTCGCTTGCTTGTTCGATCGTCAGCCCATTGACGTATACGGGAGCCAGGTTGAGCATTTTTACCGTTCCTTCCGGACTGATTTTCATGCGGAAGTTATCCACCGCATTTCCGTAAATATCCACGACGATTTCGTCCTCGGGTCCTAGAATATAGTTCCTGGGGGTTGCAATGCGAAGGTTAGGCTCGAAGGTAGAAGTGGTACGCGAAAAGAAAGCGGAGCCAAAAGTGCGGCTCAGGCGGCGGTTTCGCGCGCGTCTTGCATTGGTGGAGTCACGCTCGTTGTTGGCTTCGTCTTCGAGCTGATCCGCATCGTCCTGGTCCCTGGTTTCATCCAGTTCGTCCCGGTTGGGATCATTGGTTTGTTTTTCATCCGGCTTTTGTTGAAGCCGTTTGCGCATGGTGGATATCTGATCCAAAGTGTAGCCCCTCTGCAACGCTGCTTTTTCGATATCCATGTCCGACATCCCGGCCGATTTAGCCTGGTTGTAAAAGTCGACCGCCTGCTGGTTGGTTACTTGCGAAGGGTCGATCTTAGGTTGTGTCGGATCCGTGGGAAGCTGGGGAGAAGTATTGTTTTGAGCAAAAACCCCGATGTTGGTCAGGAGGAGCAGCAACAATAAGGTATTCCTGAAACAGGATCTTACGAAGGATTGATAATGCATGCAGTGTAGTTTAATTACAATCAGGACCGCTCCGTTTCCGGATGGTCCTGTGGTTAAATTTAAATGATGCCCGGGGCAAATCTACAAAATCTTACTTTATTTAAAGTATTAGTCAAATCTATCTCGTGTTGGTCATGCATTTGCACCTTCTACGCGGATTGCCAGCTCTTTAAGCTGCCCGTCCGAGATCGTCGACGGAGAATCAATCATCACGTCACGACCTGAATTGTTCTTAGGGAATGCGATGAAATCCCGGATCGAATCTGCGCCGCCAAAAATAGAGCAGAGCCTGTCGAAACCAAATGCAATACCGGCATGAGGAGGGGCGCCGAATTCAAATGCATTCATCAAAAAGCCAAATTGTTCCTGGGCCTCTTCTGCCGAGAACCCGAGGATCTCGAACATTTTTCGTTGAAGCTCTTTTTCGAAGATCCGGACAGAACCTCCGCCAACTTCAACGCCGTTGATCACCATATCGTATGCATTGGCCCTTACCAGCCCCAGATTTTTGTCCAGCAGTTCGATATCCTCCGGTTTCGGGCTGGTGAACGGGTGGTGCATCGCGAACCACCTGTTTTCTTCTTCGCCGAATTCAAGAAGCGGGAAGTCGATCACCCACAATGCGCGGTATTCGTCAGGGTTGCGTAGCCCCAGGCGTGAACCAATTTCGAGGCGTAGCTCATTGAGCTGCTTACGCGTTTTATCGCCCTGGCCCGACAGGATCAATAGCAGATCACCTGGCTTTGCATCAAACGCTTCCACCCATTTTTTAAGCTCTTCTTCGGTATAGAATTTGTCAACGGACGACTTGATTGATCCATCGGGGTTGTAACGAACATATACCAGGCCTTTCGCTCCGATTTGCGGACGCTTAATCCAGTCGGTCAGTTCATCTACCTGCTTTCTTGTGTAAGCAGCGCAGCCGGTAGCATTGATACCCACTACAAGGCCAGCATCGTCGAATACGCCGAAACCTTTTCCGGAAGTAAGGTCGCGGTCGTCGCCTTTCAGTTCCACGAATTGCATATCAAAGCGGATATCCGGCTTGTCGGAACCGTAAAGGCGCATCGCATCCGCATAAGTCATGCGCGGAACTTCGGGGAGATCGATATTTTTTACTTTCGCGAAAAGCTCGCGGATCATGCCTTCGAATGTGTTCAGAACGTCTTCCTGCGTCACAAACGACATTTCACAGTCGATTTGCGTAAACTCCGGCTGACGGTCAGCGCGCAGGTCTTCATCGCGGAAACACTTCACGATCTGATAGTAACGGTCGAAACCGGCCACCATCAGCAGCTGTTTGAATGTCTGTGGTGATTGGGGTAATGCATAAAATTCACCCGGATTCATACGGCTTGGTACCACGAAATCGCGGGCGCCTTCGGGAGTGGATTTGATCAGTACCGGGGTTTCTACTTCGATGAAATTCAGGTTGTCGAGGTAAGCACGGGTGTAACGCGCTACCTGGTGGCGCAATTGCAGGTTCTGACGGACCGTATTTCTGCGCAGGTCGAGATAGCGGTACTTCATGCGGATATCGTCGCCGCCGTCGGTTTCGTCCTCGATCAGGAACGGAGGAAGCTTTGCGGGGTTCAGAATATGGAGTTCCGATACGCGGATCTCGATATCGCCGGTCGCGATCTTGTCATTTTTTGACAGACGTTCAATTACCGCACCTTTGGCTGAAATCACGAATTCGCGGCCCAGAGAGCGGGCAGTTTCCAACACATTTGCGGGGGTTTTTCCCTCTTCGAACAGCAGCTGGGTGATGCCGTAACGGTCACGCAGATCGAGCCAGATCATGCCTCCCTTATCGCGGACGCGCTGAACCCAACCACATAATACAACGTCTTGATTTACATGTTCTAAGCTTAATTCCCCGCAGGTATGTGTACGTAACATATAACTATTTTAATACTGATATAATGAAAGTCGCTGATAATAAATGCGGCAAAAGTACGTATTTTTAGCAAATCTAACATGAAGTGTTTTCTATGAAAATATATGACGGCGTGAGCGGACGAGTGGGGTTGATGCTTTCTTCACTTGTATTTTGCGTAACCTGTTCATGCGGCGACCCCGAGCCTTCTCCCGGAGGAAACGGCCTGTCGGACCAGTTTGAAACGACGCCCGAGCAGTTTCCGATTGCAGCGGGTATTATTGATGAAGCATCCGGTCTGGCGGCAAGCGCAACCATGCCCGGCTACTTATGGACAATCCAGGATTCGGGTCAGCCGAACTCTTTATATCTCATCAGTAAAGACGGCAAAACCATCAAAGAATATAATGTACCCGGCAGCAACAACCACGACTGGGAGGAAGTTGCCGTAGGTCCTGGCCCGGATAACGGCGTGTCGTACGCCTATATAGCGGATATCGGCAACAACAATCAGCCGGTAACCTCCACCAATACCATTTACCGCATTCCGGAAATCAAAGGTGCGGATGGCTCTTTCAGCCAAAGCGCATTGCAGAAGATCACTTTCAGCTACCCCGATGGTGCCAGGGATGCGGAGGCACTGATCGTCGATCCCGTGACGAAGGACATTTTCGTTTTATCGAAGGAAATGCAGGGAACCAACATTTACCGCCTGGCATTCCCGCAATCTACTTCGGATGTAAGTGTTGCGGAAAAAATAGGCACGGTTCCGGGCGTGTTATTTGCAACGGCGGCCACCATTTCCAGGGACGGTAGCGAAATAATGGTTCGCACCTACACGAACGGATTTATTCCGGCTGTATACTATTGGAAAAGAAGTAATGGTGAAACGGTGGGTCAGACGCTCGTAAAATCTGCGAATAAAACTTTGACAGTCGAGTCTGAACCGCAGGGCGAGGCAATCTGTTTCGAAAACGATGGCAAAGGCTTCTATACCTTAAGTGAAAAGGCAAATGCTGCCAGTGTGTCATTGAATTACTATAAGAGAAAATAATCACAAACTATGATCAAAAATCTACTCCGCGCAGCGCTTTTCGTGCTGGCACAGCATGCTTATGGGCAGATTGCCTCCGACGAGCAGTACATCCGTGAAAACTATTCCAAAGCAGAATACGACATTCCGGTGAGGGACGGTGTGAAGCTGCATACCATTGTTTATTCTCCTAAAGATGCCTCGGCCGACAAAAAGTATCCCTTTTTAATGCAGCGCACCTGTTACAGCGTGGCCCCTTACGGCGCAGATAAGTATCCGCCACGCCTCGGCCCAAGCCCGGCGCTGATGCGCGACAAGTTCATATTCGTATACCAGGACGTGCGCGGGCGTTACCTGAGCGAGGGCACCTGGACGAACATGACGCCGCATATCGATCAGAAGAAAGGCAAAAACGACGTCGATGAAGCGTCGGATACCTACGACACCATTGAATGGCTGCTTCAAAATGTGGCGAACAACAATGGCCGTGTGGGGCAATGGGGCATTTCGTATCCCGGGTTTTATACCACGGCCAGCGCATTGGCCGGCCACCCCGCATTGAAAGCTTCTTCGCCGCAGGCCCCTATCGCCGATTTCTTTTTTGACGATTTCCATCACAATGGCGCATTTACCCAGGGCTATTACCTCACATTCCCGGTTTTTGGTATCAAGCCGCCAAAGCCGACCACCGATTCGTGGTTTGCAGGCGAAATGTTCACGCCTAAGCCGGATGGATATACATTCAACCTCGAAATGGGTTCTTTGAAGAACTTTGATAAATACTATTCACAGAACTTTTACTGGCAGGAGACGGTCAACCACCCTAACAAGGACGAGTTTTGGAAAAAACGTGATATTCTGCCGCATTTGAAAGGGGTGAAACACGCATTCATGACCGTGGGTGGCTGGTTCGATGCCGAGGATTTGTATGGTCCTTTGAATACCTATAAAACATTGGAAAAGAACAACCCTTCCATTTACAACACATTGGTGGTAGGGCCATTCGGTCACGGTCGTTGGAGCCGTGAAACCGGACATACTTTGCACAACGACATTTACTTCGGCGATAGCATTGCCACGTTTTACCAGAACAATATTGAAGCGAAGTTCTTCAAGCATTTCCTGAAAGAGGCTGGCGATGGAAAGACCGGTTTGCCGGAGGCTTATTTGTTTGATACGGGTAAAAAAGAATGGAAGACATTCGATAAATGGCCCGTAACGAATGCTGAAAAGCGCAAGCTGTATTTTCATTCAAAAGGTAAGCTGGATTTCAATGCACCGAAAGAAGGCAAATCGGCGACCAATTATGTGAGCGATCCTTTGAAACCGGTGCCTTATACGGCCAACTACAAACAAATGTCGGGCTTTACGCCGTTCGAATACATGTCGGAAGACCAGCGTTTCGCGGCTACACGGCCGGATGTTCTGGTTTTTGAAACAGATATCCTGACCGAAGATGTTACCCTGGGCGGGGAGATCAATGCATTGCTGAAATTCAGTACTACCGGTACCGACGCCGATTTCTTCGTAAAACTGATTGACGTTTATCCGGACGACGAAAAGAACCACGCCTATATGCCCGATCCGAAAGTGGTGCTCGCCGGGTATCAGCAAATGGTACGCAGCGAAGTAATGCGCGCCCGCTTCCGCAACAGCTTTGAGAAGCCCGAACCAGTGGTAGCAGGCAAAGTGACCGACCTGAAATTCCGTTTGCAGGATGTGCTGCATACTTTCAAAAAAGGGCATCGTATTATGGTGCAGGTACAGAGCACGGCATTCCCGCTTTTTGACCGTAACCCACAGAAGTACGTAGAAAACATCTACAAGGCGCAGGATTCGGATTTTACCACTGCCAAACACACTATTTATCATCAGGCCGACGCTCCCAGCGCATTGGAAGTGGAGATTATTAAATGACGGCCGTTATTATGGATTCAAAAATTTTTCTGATGACTTTGATGACAGCATCGGCATTGTCGGGGACCGGCAACGCACAGCAACTAAAATACCCTGAAACGAGAAAGCAGGAGCATTTTGATGAATACCACGGCGTGAAGGTCGCCGATCCTTACCGCTGGCTCGAAGATGACCGTTCCGAAGAAACGGCGGCGTGGGTGAAAGCGCAGAACGAGGTGACGTTTGGCTACCTGAATGCGATTCCGTTTAAGGGGAAGATATTTCAGGACCTCGAAAAGGCCTATAACTATCCCAAATATTCGGCTCCAAAAAAGAAAGGAGAGTATTTCTATTTCTACAAAAACGACGGCCTGCAAAACCAGGCTGTATTGTACCGTCAGAAGGGGCTCTCCGGAACGCCGGAAGTAGTAGTCGACCCAAACAAGCTCTCTCCCGATGGCACCACACGACTTACTGTTTTCAGCCTGTCGAAAGACGGCGCATATGCGGTTTTGGGTTTTTCGAAAGGCGGTTCCGACTGGCAGGAATACCAGGTGATGAATATGAAGGACCTTTCAATGCTGGCTGATAAGGTGGAATGGGTGAAGGTCTCAGGAGCGTCGTGGCAGGGCGACGGCTTTTATTACAGCCGCTACCCAAAACCGGATGGCAGCGCATTGGCCGCTAAAAACGAGAATCATCAGGTATTTTTTCACCGCATCGGCACGAAGCAGGAGCTGGACAAACTGGTGTTCGAAGACCCCGCAAACCCGCAACGCTTTCATACTGTGGGTACAACCGAGGACGAACAATACGCTGTGCTGACCGTAAGCGATCGTGGAAAGGGTAAGGACGGTAATGGGGTTTGGGTGTTGAAAAAGGGTGAAAGCCGCTTCGTGCCTATCCGAGAGGAAATTACTGACGCCAGCTTCCGCATTATCGAAAACATAGGCGCTGATTTCCTGATCGAAACCAACGACGATGCACCGAATGGCAAGGTAATGCTTTTCAAAACAGCTGGCCGGACATGGGAAACCGTGTTGCCGGAGCGCGAGGAACCGCTCGAATCTGCTCAGCTGGCGGGCGGGAAGTTGTTTGCATCCTATTTGAAAGATGTGACCTCTCGCGCGTACGTGTACACACCCACGGGTGTGCTTGAAAGTGAGATCCAAATGCCCGGACTGGGCTCGGCGGCAGGCTTTGGAGGCGATCAGGAGGATACTTTTGTGTTTTATACCTATACTTCCTTCAACTATCCTTCGACGATCTTCCGCTACGACATTGCGAGCGGAAAAAGCAGCGTTTTCCGGGAACCCGAAGTGACGTTCAAACCGGCGGATTATGAAACGAAGCAGGTATTTTATCCAAGTAAGGACGGTACCCGTATTCCCGCATTCATTACCTATAAAAAGGGACTGAAACTGGATGGCACCAATCCTACGATCCTTTACGGCTACGGTGGCTTCAATGTGAGTCTGCCGCCTGCGTTTAGCCCTACCCGTATCCCGTTTTTTGACCAGGGGGGCGTGTTTGTACAAGCCAACCTGCGCGGTGGAAGCGAGTACGGTGAGAAATGGCACGAGCAGGGTATGAAGCTGAAAAAGCAGAATGTGTTCGACGACTTCATCGCCGCAGCGGAATTCCTGATCCGGGAGAAATATACCTCACCGGAGCGGCTGGCCATTCAGGGCGGTTCCAACGGCGGGCTGCTCGTCGGCGCCGTGATGAACCAGCGCCCCGAGCTTTTCAAAGTGGCGTTCCCGGCGGTAGGCGTAATGGATATGCTCCGTTTCCACAAATTCACCATTGGCTGGAACTGGATCGCCGATTATGGAAGCAGTGATAATGCGGAAGAGTTCAAGGTTTTATACGGATATTCTCCGCTCCATAACATTCAAACAGGCGGCCATTACCCCGCTACGATGATCACCACCGCCGACCACGACGACCGCGTTGTTCCGGCGCATTCATTTAAATACGCGGCCGAGTTGCAGGCAAAGGCGGGAAATACTTCTGCCAATCCATTGCTGATCCGGATTGATACCAACTCCGGCCACGGCGCCAGCAATACCAAAAAAGCGCTGGAAACCCAGGCGGATATTTACGCATTCCTCTTCCGCAATATGGGCCTCACCTGGAAGTAAACAGGCCTCACAGAAACTACCCTATTAAGCTTCAATAATTTTTTGTAACCGGTGTGCAATTTTGTTGTGCATTCGGTTACATTTGTATATACAATATTCTTACAGTATCCCGGCAGCATGTTCTGTCGCCCCAGGCACCCGCTCAACGTTCGAGGAATTTCTTAACCTTATTTAATGACGCTATGAAAAGATGTCTACTTGGGCTCGTCTGCCTTTTTGTTTCAATTTATTCGTTTGGTCAGACGCTGGAAAGCGATCGGTTGGCGCTGGTGGCATTCTATCAGGCTACGGGCGGAAATAACTGGTATGACAACACGGGCTGGGTGGTTCCGGGGAGCCCCGGCGATAATCCTTGCGGATGGTACGGAGTCACTTGCGAGGGCGGGCGTGTCACGAAGCTTATAATAGAAGAGAATGACATCGTCGCACCTATTCCGGCGGTTGTAGGGAGCCTCTCTGCATTGAAACATCTGGACCTTTCGGGGGCAGGAGGGGAGTTTTCTTATTTCTACGGCGATTTGCCTGTGGAACTCGGGAATCTAACTAATCTTGAATACCTGGATTTAAGTGGCAATCAGTTGACAGGGGTTAATGTTTCGGTAATCAATAATCTTACAAACCTGAAACACCTCTCTCTTTCACCATACATGAACTGGCCTGCTCTTCCCTCGTTGGCTAATCTGGTTAATTTGGAGTATTTGCGTCTTGCGGTTGAGGACGCGGCGATGCAGGGTGAGGGCTCAGTCGGAGCTATTCCGGCATACATCGGAAATTTTACTAAGCTCAAAACGCTGATTATGCGTCATGGAGGTGTTACCGGAACTATCCCGTCGACTCTGGGTGGTTTGACAGATCTCGAAATACTCGATCTAAGTGAAAATAAGCTGACGGGCGCTATTCCTGCGTCGTTTAACAACCTGACCAAACTGACTAAACTGGACTTGTCTCATAACGACCTGAATGGTCCTGTTCCGAACATCCTGGGAATTCCTGTCGCGGCTGATGTAAGAATCAATAATAATGCTTTCACCTTTTCGGGCATGGAAACGAATATCAGCAGGCTGGATTCCTATGGTAATCAGAAGAAATTTAAGTTGACAGCCATTATTCCGCTGCGAACCGCTAATAATTTGAGGACAGCAAGAGCTTTGGGCGGAACGTTGGTCGCGGATTTTGCCGGTGGAACAGCGGCCAATAATACCTATAAATGGTACAAGAGTGGGGTGCTGGTTGCTACGACCGTGGGCATCCAGTATTTCAATACCCCAGACGGAATTTACCGGGCGGAAGTAACAAATAGCCTGGTACCGGGGCTTACCATGGTCAGCGAGGATCTCGTTCTCATCGGAATGCCTGTAACGCTCATCTCATTTGATGGGAGGTCGGAGAATAATCAAAACAAACTTATCTGGAAAACTTCTGCTGAAATCAACAATAATGGCTTCGAAATAGAGCGCAGCGCGGATGCCCGCACATTTGAAAAGATTGGTTTCGTAGATGGGAGCGGAGACACGAAAGAAGATCAGTTTTATCACTTTACCGATCTCAACCCATTTGCGACCAGTTACTATCGCTTGAAGCAGTTGGATCACGACGGCCAATTTGAATACTCGAAGGTTATCATGGTGAAAAGCGACGCGGTAATCTTGAAGGTGTATCCCAACCCTGCCCAGGATTATCTGACCATTTCAGGAATTAGTCAAAAACAACCTTTTTCGGTCGTCGACGGGAACGGGCGTGTGGTGATTGAAGGTCAGGTAACTGATAAGCAGCAGATTAATATCAGGAAACTGGGTGCTGGCCGATATGTAGTGAGAGTTGGTGAGGAGAGCAGCAGGTTATTGATAAACAGGTGATTAGAATGAGCATAAACGAAAGAGCCATGCGTAAATTTTTACTATTTCTTCTATTCATTTCATTCAAGTCATTCGCGCAGTCTCTTGAAAGTGACAGGTTGGCTTTGGTGGCGATTTATAATGCGACCTCCACGGGTGTCAATGAAGTGTATGGTGAGCCTAACTTTAATGACATCACCGGCTGGAATATTCCCGGCGTGCCGGGAGATAGCCCCTGCGGCTGGCCGGGCGTCACCTGTGAGGGTGGCCGCGTAACGCGGCTGGATTTGTCCCAAAATCAGGTTTTTGGACCTATTGCACCGGAAATTGGTAATCTGACAGAGTTGAAATATCTGAATCTCGAGGGCGGTGGCGGCGAAATGAATCCCTGGACCGGAGAACTCCCTTTGACATTGGGAAATCTTACAAAACTGGAATACCTCAACCTGAGCCATAATAGGATTAGTATAACCAATATGGGAGTGATAGGGAATCTTACCGGCCTTAAACAACTGGCGGTAACTCCACTTGGAGAAATACCGTCCCAATGGGCCAGCCTTGTCAATCTCGAGGTGCTTTTTTTGGGTAGTAATGAAGCGTTTCCTCCCGGAGAAAGCTTTACATTTCCAGTCTTTTTGACAGGGTTTACAAAATTGAGGGAGTTGTACCTGATGGGGCAGTTGGCAGGGGCCTTGCCGTCTCAGATAGGCGGTATACCTAATCTCGAAATTCTGGAAATTGTAAGGAACTACAATTTGACCGGTCAGATTCCTGCTGCAATTGGGAACCTGTCGAAATTGAAGCAGTTAACTATCCGCCGTAGCTTCGACGGCGGTCCAATTCCTGTTGAAATCGGGAACCTGGTGAATCTGGAAGGACTGCGTATAAGCGATATCCCGCTAACCGGCAGTATTCCCGCGCAGATTAATAACCTGACAAAGCTGGTACTTATAGACATCGGAAGTACCAATTTAGGAGGTCCATTGCCTCCCATCAATAACCTGACGGCGTTGACTGTCCTGGATATCAGGTATAACAAATTCAAGGGACCGCTCCCCAGCCTTGCAAATATTCCAGTTTCGGGATATGTGAATGTAGGATCTAATGCCTTCACATTTGCCGGGCTAGAAGAGAATTTTAGTAAGCTGGATGGTTATCTTATCCAGGCGAAAATACCCATGCTTGCTCAATTTGCGCCTGGCGGAGCCAAGTTGTCCGTTCAGGCCGGTGGAACCTTGGCGAATAACACTTACAAATGGTTTAAGAATAATGTGCTGTTTGCAACCACCGTTGGTGACAATTCGCTAATTGTAACAGAAGAAGCAATGTATCGGGTAGAAATCACGAACAGTGTCGTGACAGGGTTGAAATTGGTGAGTAATAACTATGACTATGTGAAGCTGCCGGTAGCCCTCGTTTCCTTCGCAGGCAAATCTGAATCCAACCAAACCAAACTAACCTGGAAAACGACCTCGGAGACCGACAACAAAGGTTTCGAAATAGAGCGCAGCGCAGATGCGCGAAGCTTCGCAAAAATCGGATTTGTGGATGGAAATGGTGACACGAAAGAAATCAATACCTATCATTTTACCGACGTTAGCCCATTGGTAAGAGGCTTCTACCGCTTGAAGCAGCTCGACTACGACGGCAAATTCGAGTATTCAAAAATCATTGAAGTAAAGGGTGACGGTGCCATCGTGAAGGTCTATCCTAATCCGGCAGAGGATTATCTGACCATTTCAGGTATCAGTCAGAAACAGCCGTTTTCGATTGTTGATCGCAATGGGCGTGTCGTGTTGAAAGGATTTGTGAAGGAAAAGGATCAGATTGATGTAAGAAGGTTGGGAGCCGGTAGTTATGTAGTGAAAGTAGGCGAATTTGCTGGTAAATTATTTATTAGTAGGTGATTGTGATTTAAAATATAAAGTACTATGCGTAAATTTTTACTACTTCTTCTGTTCATTTCCATAGAATCAATAGGGCAGACACTGGAAAGTGATCGCCAAGCACTTGTTGCGATTTATAATCAGGCCAATGGTCCTAGCTGGTTGGTCAATTGGGTAGTCCCGGGCAATGTGGGCGACAACCCTTGCGGATGGGATGGTGTGACTTGTGCGGGTGGCCGGGTTACACGTCTTAGTATCAGTAATACTTCCGAGCCTGCAATACTGCCGTCGGAAATCGGGAACCTTACGGAACTGACGCACCTTGACCTCGCTACGGGTTATCTAGGACCGGGATTTGGGGGGACCATTCCATCAGAAATCGGTAATCTCACCAAGCTGGAATATTTGAATTTTCTGGGAAATGGTTTCAGTTCAGGTAGTATGTCTGTTGTTGGCGGTCTTACGACCCTGAAAGAATTACACGTCAGTCTTTCGGGCGATGTCCCCGCAAGTTTCGGGAATCTGGTTAATCTTGAGCGTTGCGTGATGGGGAGGTTCGGACCACTTGAAGGAATTAA
Source organism: Dyadobacter sp. BE31 (assembly GCF_031457695.1). NCBI lineage: Bacteria > Pseudomonadati > Bacteroidota > Cytophagia > Cytophagales > Spirosomataceae > Dyadobacter > Dyadobacter sp. BE31. Next base: position 1,150,990 of record NZ_JAVDXA010000001.1, on the reverse strand, counting down.
CACAATTGCATTTCCTGACGTTGTTTGCACATGGCCTAAAATCAAACTTTTGCGTATGGGCGGTGTTGTGTTTTCCACTCCGATACCAAGCCAGATAGGAAACCTCACGACACTGGACACATTGGAACTAACCGGAACCCGGCCTTTCGCGCTTGGTTCCTACGCCAGTGTGGGAGGAATTCCTGCTGAAATAGGTAATCTCACAAACTTGCGCTGCCTGAACATTTCATACAATGGTATTAGCGGCGCAATACCCGCCTCGTTCAACAATCTGACTAACCTGATGACACTGGATTTGTCATATAATAACCTGACTGGCCCGATTCCGAATCTTTTGGGGATTCCGATTGCGGCATCTGTGAATATCAGCAACAATTTTTTCAATCTAGCCGGCATGGTCGACAACCGGTCGGTTCTGGATATTTACGCTCCACAGGGGCTCATTAACTTGCGGGAGATTAAGGGAATGCTGCAATCAACTATTAAGGCGGAGGATGGCGTGGATTACGACGCCAATAACAGCTACACTTATTTTAAGGACAACACACAGGTGCCCTCGCAGGGCTACTATAATGACTATACTGTATTCGCGTCACAAAGAGGACTTTATCGGATCGAAGTAAGAAATAGCCTGTTGCCGGGGCTAGTATTAAGTACCGGCAATGTGTTGGTAGAGCCTCCGCTGCCCGTAACACTTGTTTCCTTTGGCGGCAAATCCGAAAACAACCAAACTAAACTCACCTGGAAAACTGCCGAGGAAACCAATAACAAAGGCTTCGAAGTCGAACGCAGTGCCGACGCAAGGACATTTGAAAGGATTGCTTTTATAGATGGCAGTGGGGATGCGAGAGAGGAGCAGTTTTATCATTTTACTGACGACAATCCATTCACAATAAGTTATTACCGATTAAAGCAACTGGATTACGACGGCAAATTTGAGTACTCGAAAGTGATCAAGGTAAAGAGTGATGCTGCGATGGTGAAGGTTTATCCAAACCCTGCGCACGATTACCTGATCGTTTCAGGCGTCACTGAGAAGCAACCGTTTTCGATTGCGGACGGGAATGGGCGTATCGTCTTGGAAGGTCTGATCGCGGACAAGCAGCAGATTAACATCAGGAATCTTGTAAACGGCAGGTATGTGATAAGAGTAGGTGAAGTGAGCAGCAATTTACTGATTCTTCGGTAATTTAATCAGGTAAAATTCAGATAGGCATGCGTAAACTTTTATTGGTTCTTCTATTCATTTCGTTCCGATCATTTGGCCAGACATTGGAGAATGACCGTTTGGCCCTGGTAGCACTTTACAATGGTTTTGCCGGTGCGAACTATCCGGAACTATCCAACTGGGTTATACCTGGTAACAATGGTGACAGTCCTTGCGGCTGGTATGGCGTTACGTGTGAAGGAGGACGTGTGACGAAACTGGTGTTAAAGGAACTGCTGTTAGGGGGAGAGCTTGCGCCCGAAGTTGGTAATCTAACGGCTTTAACTACCTTGGATCTTTCGAAAACGGGGACGTGGATGGGTAGTCTGACGGGGAACATTCCTGTCGAATTGGCAAATCTGACTAACCTGGAATACCTGTATATCGCTGACCAGACATTTGAAAAAACAAGCCTCGGAGTGATCGGGAGTCTTACCAAGTTGAAGGGGTTGGCTCTCACTCCGACTGGCGAAATTCCTGCCAATTTTACTAATCTTGTCGACCTGGAAACTTTATACCTGGGGTCGGGTGATCCCATGGGTGGGTTTTCTGATTTTTCTTTTCCCTCCTTCCTCTCAGTCCTACCCAAATTGAAGGAATTGTATTTACAGGGTTGGGTAAAAGGTGAATTTCCGACCGCCATTGGAAGCTTTTCGAATCTTGAAGTTTTGGAGCTTAATATCAATGGATTTTCAAATGCACTTCCACAGCAGCTTGGTAATCTGTCGAAACTAAAACGACTCTACATCAGTCGCTACGAAGGACTAGGCGATTTCACATTTTTGAACGACCTGTTAAATCTCGAAGAACTGGAACTGCATGATTGCTACTTTGCTGGAAAACTGCCGGAGGGTATTGGTAACCTTACCAAACTAAATAAGATAGTCATAAACAGTGCAAGCTTTGACGGCGTCATCCCCCCGGGTATCAGCACCTTGTCCAATCTGACGGTTCTGAATCTGAAATACAATGCATTTACCGGTCCGATACCTGATCTTTCCAACGTTCCGGTGTCAGGGCTAATCGATCTTTCCAATAATGCATTTACGTTCGAAGGCATGGAGTCCAATATTGCCTGGCTTGATCAGTATTCGCCTCAGGAGAAAATTGTGATCAGCGCGCAGCCAGTGCCTGGCGGGGCGCTGTTGACTGTAAATGCCGGCGGGACCTTGGGCAACAACACTTATAAATGGTACAGGAATAATGTACTTTTTACGACCGTTGTGGGAAATAACTCTCTAACAGTAACTGACGTTTCGACCTACCGCGTGGAGGTGACCAATAGTGTGATGACCGGATTGACTCTGGTAAGTTTGAATTACAGAAATGTTCAACTACCTGTTGCTCTGGTATCCTTCAACGGCAAATCCGAAAACAACCAAACCAAGCTCAGCTGGAAAACCACTTCCGAAACCAATAACAAAGGCTTCGAGATCGAGCGCAGCGCGGATGCGCGGAGCTTTGAGAAGATCGGCTTTGTGGATGGCAGTGGCGATACCAAAGAAAATCAGTTTTATCATTTTATCGATGTCAATCCATTAGCAACAGGCTATTATCGATTGAAACAATTGGATTATGATGGGAAGTTTGAATATTCGAAAGTGATTGTTGTACGGGCTGGTGAGGGTATTGTTAAGATGTATCCAAATCCGGCGCAGACGGAACTTACCGTCGAAGGCGCTGGGGAAAACGAGGTGGTGTCGGTATTTACGCCAGCAGGTAGGCCGGTCCTGACGGGTGCGAAACTGTCGGGCGGTAAGCTGGATGTGAAGGATTTGAAAGAAGGCATGTACACCATCAAAATCGGCGATGTAGCAAAGAAATTGCTAATTAAGCGATAGGGTAAGTAAGGTAATTTTAGCTTTTCGTGGTCTGAACTGTTACAAGCATGGTTCAGACCATTTGTTTATATCAAAACTTCCAAATCTCACATTAATTCTCGATTTATTTCAACATGCAGGATACAACAGGACGGTGTGCATTGCTAAGTTTCCTAATCTTGCACATACGTTCAGAGTAGTATTAATCTGTTAAAATACTTTCAGGAAAGAAGAACTTTTACCTCAAAAACGATAAATAACAGGAAACAAATATGAGCAGTTCTAAAGTAAGCCAGTACAGGTACGTAAGCTATTTATGGGATGAAGAGAAAGCCGCCTCCCTGGGTGATGATCAGGTTGCACTTCTTCTGTACCGTTCAAATCTGTTGGGTGCCGATCTACGCCTGACCAACTATGCTGGTGGAAACACGAGCTGTAAAACTATCGAAAAAGATCCGCTGACAGGCAATCCTGTCGAGGTAATGTGGATCAAAGGCTCGGGTGGAGATATTGGTACTTTAACAAGAAGCGGACTGGCCGGTCTGTACGTCGACCGCCTGCACAGCCTGAAAAACATCTACCGCGGACTGGAATTCGAAGATGAAATGGTGGAACTGTTCAACCATTGCATTTACGACCTGAAATCGAAAGCGCCGTCTATCGACACGCCGCTGCACGGCTTGCTGCCTTTCAAACACATCGATCACCTGCACCCTGATGCATTGATCGCGATCGCGGCATCGAAGGAAGGCGAGGCTATTACCAAAGAATTGTTCAATGGTGAGTTGGCGTGGGTACCTTGGCAGCGTCCCGGTTTCGACCTCGGTCTGCAACTGGAACAGGCATTGAACAACAACCCGGGCATTCGCGGTATCGTTTTGGGCGGTCACGGATTGTTCACCTGGGGTGATACTGCATACGAATCTTACATTAATACGCTCGATACGATTGAAAGAGCGTCGGAATACCTGGCTGAAAACTATGGCAAAAAGCGCCCGGTTTTCGGAGGAGTACGCCTGGAAAGCGAGCCGAAAGAGCGCCGCGCTTCTATCGCGGGCAAGCTGGCGCCTTACCTGCGTGGACTGGCTTCCGAGCAGCAGGCAATGATCGGTCACTTTACCGATGATGAGCGCGTATTGGAATTCATCGCAAGTAATGACCTGGACAAATTGGCACCACTCGGTACCAGCTGCCCTGACCACTTCCTGCGCACCAAAATCCGCCCGCTGGTACTTGACCTGCCATTCGAAAAGCTGGAAGCGGCCGATGCCGAAATCCTCGAACACATCCGTCCGCAATTCGAAGCATACCGTGCGGATTACATCGCTTACTACGAGCGCTGCAAGCATTCCAACAGCCCCGCCGTGCGTGACCCGAACCCGGTGATCATCCTGTTGCCAGGCGTGGGTATGTTCTCATTCGCGAAAGACAAGCAGACTGCGCGGGTTGCGGCTGAATTTTATATCAATGCAATTAATGTAATGAAAGGCGCCGAGGCGATCTCTTCTTACGTTTCATTGCCGGAGCAGGAAGCATTCGACATCGAATACTGGTTGCTGGAAGAAGCGAAATTGCAGCGTATGCCGAAAGAAAAATCAGTATCCCGCAAAGTGGCATTCGTAACCGGTGGCTCGGGGGGTATCGGTAAGGCTATCGCGCAGAAATTGTTACAGGAAGGCGCTTGCGTGGTGATTTCGGATATCGATGAAAAAGCATTGGCAGAAACCAAAGCGGAATTCGATGCGAAATTCGGGAAGGATTTCTCAGATACCACCGTTGCAAACGTACTCGACGACGAGGCGATCAAAGCAGCATTGCATGCTACCAAATTGAAATATGGCGGTTTGGATATCGTGGTAAACTGCGCCGGTTTGTCGATCTCGAAACCATTGGCGGATACAACTATTAAAGACTGGGATATTTTGCAGGATGTATTGGTGAAAGGCCAGTTCCTGGTATCGCAGGAGTCGGTGGCCATTATGCGTCAGCAAGGCCTGGGTGGTGATATTATCAATATCGCGAGCAAGAATGGTATCGTTTCAGGCCCGAACAACGTAGCTTACGGAACAGCCAAAGCTGCTCAGCAACATATGTCGCGCTTGTTGGCTGCGGAACTCGGTCCGGATAAGATCCGCGTGAACGTGGTGAACCCTGATGCGGTAATCGCCGGAAGCAAGATCTGGGAGAGCGGCTGGGCTGCGGGACGTGCCAAAGCATACGGCATCAAAGTAGAAGAACTGCCGGCTTACTATGCGAAAAGAACGGTATTGAATGCAGAAATCCACACGGACGATATTGCAAACGGCGTTTATATTTTCGTGAGCGGTTTGCTCAACAAGAGCACCGGAAACGTGATCAACGTCGACGGCGGTGTTCCTGCGGCATTCCTTCGCTAATGATCAAAATATGTTAAATCAGACTTGGTGGGTTGTAGTGACTTGCCAAGTCTTTTTAATTTTATCCAGATGAAAATTGAACAATATCAGATCGACCAGCACAACGACAGTCTGTTTTCGCGGCATAACAACCAGTTTATCTTCCTGCAAGAGCAGCTGGGCGAGCAGGGCATCCATGCAAAGGACATTGTAAAGTCGCTGGAAGCATTCCAGGTGGCGATCCCGAGCTGGGCATTGGGCACCGGCGGCACGCGTTTCGGACGTTTCTCGGGCGTAGGGGAGCCTCGTTCACTGGAAGAAAAAATCGAAGATGTGGGCTTGCTGCATGCGTTGAACCGTTCGAGCGGCTCTATTTCGTTGCACATTCCCTGGGATATTCCCGGCCAGGCACAGCCGATCATCGATCTGGCGACGTCGCTGGACCTGAAATTCGACGCGGTTAACTCCAATACTTTCCAGGACCAGAAGGACCAGGAGCTTTCGTACAAATTCGGCTCGCTCTCGCACGTGGACGCGAAGGTGCGCAAGCAGGCGGTCGAACATAATATTGAAGTGATCAAACATGGCGAGAACCTCGGTTCGAAGGCATTGTCGATCTGGTTGTCGGATGGTTCGTGCTTTCCAGGCCAATCGAACTTTGTAAAAGCATTCCAGAATACGCTCGAATCCTTGCAGGAAATCTACGCAGCATTGCCGGATGACTGGAAGGTTTATGTAGAATATAAGGCCTACGAGCCTAATTTCTATTCCACAGTAATTCAGGACTGGGGCAGCTCGCTGCTTTTCTGCCAGAAACTCGGCCCGAAAGCGGATGTACTGGTAGATTTGGGACACCATTTACCTAATGCAAACATCGAGCAGATCGTAGCGACATTGATGATGGAAGGCCGCCTCGCAGGTTTCCATTTCAATGATTCCAAATATGGTGATGACGACCTCACGGTAGGCGCTATTCGTCCTTACCAGCTGTTCCTGATCTTCGTAGAACTGGTGGAAGGTATGAAACGTGCTAATCGGGCCGCCGACACCTACGCGTGGATGATCGACGCAAGCCACAATGTGAAAGACCCGCTGGAAGACTTGCTGCAGTCGGTAGAAGCGATCCTGATCGCGCAGGCACAGGCATTACTCGTCGACAGAAAGAAACTGGAACAGGCCCGCAACGAAAACGACGTGGTACTAGCCCAGCAAATACTGCAAAATGCATTCCGCACCGACGTGCGCCCGCTTGTACGCGAGGCCATACGCCTGAGCGGCGGCTCGCTCGATCCGATCGGTTTGTATCGTCACCTCGGTGTCCGTAACGAACTGCTGAACGAACGCGGCAAACTGACCGTGGCGACAGGTTTATAAATAAAAAATGTTGAGTAATTGTATTAGATAAAAGTCCGGGAGCATTTTGTTTCCGGACTTTTTACTTGCGGTTATATCAAAGCGATTTCCGGCGGATCAGTGTAAACGGATTTTTGACCAGCGCCCTTTTTCCCTCCTTGATAATCTCTGCCGCGGTTTTACCCATTTCCTCATGGTCGGTGGAAATGGTGGTAATGCCGTCGAGCAGGATTTCTTTCAGCGGCGTCTCATTGTAAGAAATAATGCCCACATCTTTACCCACGACGAGCTGCTGCTCTTTGCATTGCTTGATGAGGTTTACCAGGTCGTTTTCTTCGATCACGACATAAGCCGTATCCTTCACCGCCGTGCTGTTTTCATGAAAATCATACATGATCTCATGCTCAAACTCGTGCTGAATGCAAAAAATGCGGAAGCCTTTGAGGATTTCCTTCGGATAGCGGATCATCGTCGGGAAAATGAGGACCAGCTTTTTGTAAACTTTCAGTAAGTCCACCGCCTCGTTCAGGGCGTAGACAATATCCTTCTCGAAATTCTGGTAAACCGCTGAATGCTTTTTAGTGGTGAATTCAATGTCCTTGTCAAGCAAAATCAGCTTCTCCGGAGGAATCATTTTCAGCGTCTCGATCGCCTCATCCATCTCTTCATAGAAATGCGGCATGATCACGTAGTAGTCGTACTCACCCAGGCTGTTCTTGATCAGGTTTTTGAAAATATTGGTATTCGAGTGGTGAATATGCAGGTCGACGTTCACATTGGGGCCGATATTCTCCACAAATGCATTGTAAACCTGTTTCTTATAGTTGCTTATTTTGTTGAAAACCAGCAGGATCCGAAGCGATGTTTCGATATCCACGCGGTTGATGAAGTAACCTTTTCCGCGAACTGAAATCAGCACGCCGTCCTTGATGAGATGCTTGTAAGCCTTTTCGACGGTATCGCGGGAAAGCAGATATTCCTCACTTAACTGGTTAATGGAAGGGATCTTGTCGCCTCTTTTCAGCTTTCCTTTACTAATCGCCTGCAACAGCGATTTGATAATCTGCATGTACTTGGGTGCACTCTCCTTGAACTCAATGTCAAATTGTATTTCCATTCAATGCCGTGGGTTGGGGATCAGGCTAAAAATAACATTTTTATCTGTTTTCGAAGCGTAAATCGAAAGTCTTCATAAACAAAAACAACCCGACGGAAAATACTACTATCCCGCCGGGTTGTTTTTATGTTAAGGGCTGAAATTATCTCGGTCCTCTGCCACTGCGTTCGCTGGAACCACCACCGTGGTTACCGTTGTCGCCGCCGCCGCGGTTACCCCCGCCATTGTCGCCGCCACGGTTGCCGCGGTCGTTACCGCGCGGTTCGGGAGCACTTCTTTCCTGGCGTTCTACACGTGGTGCGGGCTCATAAGAGCGGTTGCTGCGTTCCTGTCTTTCCGGACGTTCGATATTCGGGCGTTCCACGCGTTCCTGGCGGTTGCCGAAGTCGCGGTTACGTTCGGAGTTATTGCCAGGGTTACCATAGTCGCGGTTACGTTCAGAGTTATTGCCAGGGTTGCCATAGTCGCGGTTACGTTCGGAGTTATTGCCGGGGTTGCCATAGTCGCGGTTGCGGTCGGAGCGGTTGGGTGCTTCATAGCGATCGTTGCGGCCCGGATTCGGCGTTTCGTAACGGTCGTTGCGGTTGTCATTCGATTCGCGGTTACGCTCAAAGCGGCCGTTACGCTCTTCGTATGGGTTACGCGGGCCACGTCTCGAATTGTCACCCGGCTCAATGCGGTTATCGTCGTTGCGGTTGCTGCGGTCGATGCGGCCATTGTCGCGGGTACCGTAGTCGTAGCGGCCGTTTCCACGGTCGGCGATAATCACCCGTCCGCGGCCTCTTGGGCTGGCGTCGATTGTACGGATAGGTACGCTTCTGCGGGTGATACGCTCGATCTCGTCGCGGCGCGGGCCGTATACATACGTGCGGTTGTTGCTGCGGTAATAGTTGTTGATGACAACCGTATTGTTATAGTAGTGCGACACGCGGCGTTGCGGAGCGCAGTATGAATGCCAGCTTGGGCTCAGGACGTAGCGCTGCGGTACAAACACCCACCAAAACGACGGAATATTGATGGAAACATTGATATTCACCCCGGGGCCCAGCGGTGCCCAGCCATAATAGCCGCCACCCGAGCGCCAGTTTACCCACGCAGGGCCCCATTCGTAATCGGGTACCCAAAACCAACCATAGTAGTCGTCGTACGACCAGCGGCCGTAGTGGAACGGCGCCCAGCCCCAGTCATATTCCGAAACCCAGGTATTTCCGTATTCTGTTTGCTCCCAGTAACCAGCGGTGGAGTAAGGCTGGAACCCACGGGGAACGTCGGGGATCCAGACGGAACCATACTGCGGATTACGCATCCAGCGGCCGTAAGGGGCAAGCTCGTCGTAAAAAGTTTCGAATGTAATCCTGAAACCAGGCTGTGCCTCGGTTTTGTTGGACACTGAAACTCCGATGAACATGAAAATGAACAGGCCGATTATTCTTAGTGTACGCATGGTGCCCATTGCTTTATGTGTTAATTGTTTTCCTGTTGTTTAAAAATCGATTCTTGGACGTTACTTTTAGATTCTGGTTTAATGTTCCCGCCGGACATTAACACGTGTTAACAAAACTTCCATTTCAAATGATTGATCCTGAAATCCTGCATCCCGAACTCGTCTTTCAGACAGCCCGGAGCGGTGGTAAGGGAGGGCAAAATGTGAATAAGGTCGAAACAAAGGTAGAACTGCGTTTTGATATTCCGAATTCGCAATTCCTGACCGGCGAGGACAAGCAAAAGCTGACCGAAAAATTATCCAACCGATTAACGAACGGTAAAGTGCTCGTATTATACCACCAAACCGAGCGTTCGCAACTGGCCAACAAGGAGAAGGTCGTCGAAAAATTCGACCGGCTTGTCCGCCAGGCGCTTACGGTGGAGAAAGACCGGAAAGCTACCAAACCTACATTGGCTTCCAAGCTCGAAAGATTGAGAGCCAAGCAGCGTACGGCCGCCGTTAAATCAATGCGCCGGAAGCCTTTTGAAGAATAAACGAAAACACCCTTATGACCGCCGTCACTCCTGTTCAGCCCAAACTCAGCGCCGTTTTCACACTACCTGTTATCGTAGCTTCGCTCGGCTATTTTGTGGATGTGTATGATTTGCTGCTTTTCAATATCGTGCGTGTCCCGAGCCTGAAAGACCTGGGGCTTTCGGAAGAGGAAATCTCGCAGATCGGCGCCAATATTTACAACTGGCAGCAGGCTGGGTTGCTCATTGGCGGTTTTTTATGGGGGATATTGGGCGACAAGCTCGGTCGCCGCTCCGTCCTTTTCGGCTCGATACTGACCTATTCGCTCGCAAATATCGCCTGCGGATTCACGCAGAATGTTGAAATCTATTCGGTCCTGCGGTTTATCGCCGGTTTTGGTCTCGCCGGAGAATTGGGTGCAGGGATTACACTGATCGCCGAAATTTTGCCGAAAGAATTGCGCGGTTACGGCGCCTCGGTAGTGGCTAGTGTGGGTCTCGCCGGTGCCATTGCCGCATTCTTCGCAGTGAAGCTCACCGACTGGCGCATGGCCTATTTCATCGGCGGCGGCATGGGGTTGATATTACTCATCCTTCGTGTAAATGTGTTGGAATCCATTGTTTTCAATAAAAGTCTTGAAAAGAGGGGATCGAAACCCGTGCCGTGGTGGACGATCTTCACGAGTTGGTCGCGGTTCGTCCGCTATATGCGCTGCATGGGGATCGGCCTGCCGACTTACATGGTTATCGGCATTTACTCGACCTTCGGAAACGAGTTCGCGAAAGCATTGGGCATTGCGGAGGAGGTTCAGGCGGGCACGTGCGTGCTCTACACGTACATAGGCGTGGTTACGGGCGACTTTTTCAGCGGAATACTTAGCCAATGGCTGCATTCGCGCAGGAAAGCCATTTTGCTGATGATGCTCATGACGCTCGCCGGCGTAGCCTGGCTGTTATCCGGTGGTATCAACAATGCCACTACGCTTTACATTTGTTACGTGTGGCTTGGTTTCTCCATCGGGTACATTGCCATGTTCCTGACCACCACGGCGGAGCAATTCGGAACCAACCTTCGCGCGACGGTAACTACCTCGGTGGCCAACAACGTGCGCGCGACGGTGCTGCTTACGCTCCCACTATTCCAGTTCCTGAAAAAGGATTCGGGCGTATTGCATTCAGGTGCGATTGTCGGTGCGTTATGTTTCTCACTGGCATTACTCTCGCTGTGGCGCATGGAAGAAACCTACGGCAAAGAGCTGGATTACGAAGAAAATTAACGGCTCATTCTTCGGGCGTTTTGCCGAATATCAGCTTATCGGGAGTAGGGTATTCCAAGAGTTTGGTAAAATCCACTTTCCAGAAATCGAGGTCGAGGAGTTGGCCATCGGTATCCTGGGTTAATGTAATCACCACGGGTGTATCGTCGATATCGACATACTCAGCTTGAATGAGGTCTCCGGCGTATCCATTTACATTGCCGCCGAGGCTGATACTCCCCATTTTTCCGCCCTCATATTCATCCACCATTTCATTCACCGGGAAATCGATCGGGTCGAGCCCCAGTTTTTCGAGGAGGAAGTGAATAATGTCCAGCTCTTCACCGCGGATGGGTCTGATATTGCTCATGATATTGTTTTTGTACTAAAAATAAGTGGGTCAACCGGCGGTTTTGCCACGCCATTGCTCGGCTTTTTTGGCCACAAACCAGAAGGATAACGCCAGTAATGCAAAGAAAATCCCCGCATTGGTACGATCCCAGAAATATTCGAAATAGCGGGTGTAAATATTTAAAAGGAAGAAAACCAGGCACAAGTCACGTAATGTTTCCTGCTTGTATTGAAATGCATAATAGAGCATTCCCGCAAGCACGAGCGTGAAACTCAGCGCCCAGAACCAGAAATGGCTTTGTTTGAGCGCCTTCCAGCCTTCATAATCGGCATAATTGCCAAAAATGGAAAGCGTCCAGCCGGCTATCAGAAAGAGGAGCAACCCAACCGTGTACGTAACGTCCTTCAAAAAAGCCAGCGGTCGAATTTGCCCTATTATAAAAGAAGCTCCCCAGATCACCAGCCCGAAAACCGTCATACGTAGCGGGTAATTCATGCCGAGGAACCGGAAGTTACCACCTGACCAGTAATGCGTCTGCGCGCCCCACCAGCCTGCCAATGCAATAATGGCCGTAACCCAAAGCAACGTCGATCGCAGAAAAATAGCGACGCCTCCATAAGTCAATGCTGCAAATAACAGTGGTAATGCATAGTTGCCGGGCCCATCGAGCAAGCCACGCGTCCAGTAAGTGATCGCGATCGCGATCGTCAGGATAATGGCGATATTGTAAACTTCGTTACTCGCTTTCGCACCTTTGGAACTATCCATGCGCCGTTTGGCGAGGTACACAAGAAGTCCTGCAACAAAAGTGAAGAGTATGCCGACGATATTCTCCGAAAAACCCCAGCGCTTACGCAGCAGCTCGATCCATTTTTCGTCCAACACCAGCGCCCCAAAGGCCAGCAAACCGCAGGAAACGGCAGAAATCAATGCGTAAATAGCGATCGCATCCACATTTGCATTTCTCACACTATAACTGCCCCGAAGTTCCGTCGCAAGTTCCTTAGAAATACGCGCGTCATCTTCCCAGGACTGTATCGCCCTGCCTACAACTTCTGCTTCCTTTTTGTCGAGTTCCATTCAAATTTTTTGATGTTGATGAAATTAAAACCGTGCCTATAAATGGGCGTTACAAATAGCTGTTTTTGAAACTAATACATGCTTCGATATCTTCTATTTCTAACGCGGGATATTGGTAGAGCAACTCTTCCGTCGTTGTTCCGGCAGAAAGAAAATCGAGGACAGTTTTGACAGTAATACGCATTCCGCGGACGATAGGTTGTCCGTTACAGATTTCGGGATCGATAGTAATACGTTCTGTTAGATAGGTTATCATATTCATTCATTAGGGGGCTCCTCCGGAGCCAGGAATGTGTGTTTTGCCAACCTCTGCTAAAAACAGGGTGATCCTACGGATCAGGGATATTGGCACCGTTTGCCGCAGGGCGGCATCCTGTTTATAGCAACCCGATCCGTCCTTCTAATGTGGCTCCGGAGGAGCCTCCTAAGTCTGCTAAACTTCGCTATAAAGCAATTTCCATCCAGTCGGTATGCGATTAATTTCTTCCACAGTACAGATAAATTTAAGTTACGAATACGCTTCTTTGGTGCAGCCGAGTCGGAACATCTTGGTTCAAATATACTCATTTCGAAATACCGCAAACATTCGATTAATAATTCCCGGTTACATAAAAAACAAACCCCGGGACGATTAAATCCCGGGGGGTGAAATAGAATGGAATATTATTACTTCTTCAAACCCGAAAGGAACTCTACCACATCGCGGATCTCTCTCTTCGACATGATATTACCCATCGGAGGCATGCTCGAAGGTACGTTTTCACGTTTCGCAATGCGTGAAGTCGCAATTTTTAACGGTTCGGCTTCGGAGGTTTTCAGTACCAGTTCGTGCTCGTTTTCCTGGGCCAGGATTCCGGCTGCGGATGTTCCGTCTTTCAGTGTCAGCATCACCATGCCAAATCCGGGCGACAGGCGCGCGCTTGGTTCGATGAGCGCTTGCAGAATTTGCTCGCGTGTAAGGACGTTTCCGATGTTCGAAAGGTTAGGGCCTACTTCTCCGCCCTGACCACCGATCGAGTGGCAGCGTACGCATTCAGCAGCCGAACTGGTCATGAAATAACGACGGCCTGCCTGGGCATTTCCTCCGAACAAGGCATCCTGGTAGTCGGCCGCGGTGTTGCCTTGCTTGCGCAGCGGTGCTATTTTGGCGATCAGTGTGCTGGATTTGGTAGAATCAACAGCCTCTCCGAGGTCGAGGAGCAGGTTATTCGGCAACTTGTTATCGGCCATTTTACTGATCAGACCGGTAAGGATGGTCTCTGTTTTAGCAACGGGCAGGCTACCCAGTACTTTCAGGATTTGTTGTTGCTCACGGACGCTCCCTTTTTCGAAAATGGTGTTGGAAATATCCGCGAGTGCTTCTTTCGACATATTTACGCTTCCTACCATGCCCAAAGCGGCCGTACGAACATCTGCGTCCGAGTCGCTCATACCTTTCTTCATTACGGTTTCCATGTCCGTATATTTCAGGTCGTTCAATGCCACGAGCATTGCCGCGCGGACTTTCGGATCGTTGCTGTCGCTCAGGATTTTCGCCAATGCAGCGTTATTATCGCTTACATTCAGGTTGGTCAGCATTTGCGCGGTCGCGATCAGGATTGCGGGCTCGTTTTCCTGTAAAAGATCAGCCACTACCGGCTTGATTTTCGCTTTCACACCAGCCGGATCGCGCTCCATCGGGCCACGGTAACGGCCATCTACGCGGTCGGTTACCGACGGGCTTGCCCAGGTTCCGAGCGTTGCCAGTGCCTCTGCACGCATTGCTTTATCAACATCTTTCCGTTTTGCAAATGCGATCAGGTCGTTCAATTGCGCATCGCCGCCTACGCGCAGGGCCGCATTGATTGCACGGCGCAGCAATGGTTCCGAAGTGAATCCTTTCTCGTTCAGCACGGCAGCCAATGCAGGCAATGCCGCAGGAATGGAAAGGTCGTCGTTGATACCGCGGGCAGCTTCTGTTACAATGTATTCGTCCTTGTCTTTCAGGAATGCGCTGATCTGCTCGTTTTTCATGCGGCGGAGCACGAGTACCCCTGCAATGCGCAAGGATTTTTCGGGGCTGCTGGCCAATGCGGCGATAGGTGCCACCTCGCCTATGCGCGAAAGTGCCAGCACACCCGCATGACGGATGTACACGTCCTGATCATTATTCGCTTTCACCATGTCAATCAACGGCTGCACGGCATTCTTGTCCTTCATCCGACCGAGTGCCTGCGCCGCGAAGAACTGTACACGCGGATTTTTGCTTGCCAGCATCGGGATCAGCATCGGCCCGGCTTCTGCGATTTTAGCATCGCCTAGTACTTTTGCAGCTTGTACGGTAATTTCTTCGTCAGAATCCTTCAACAAAGTCATCAGCACATTGGCATACGACTTATCCTGGCGCGCCAGTTGGCCCATTCCCCAGATACCATGAATGCGGCCAAACTGGCTGCCTTTTTGTTCAATGGCTTTGCTCAACACCGCAGCACCTTTCGCGCCTCTTGAAGCGAGTTCAAACTGTGCTTTCTGGCGGATGCGCATGTCTTCGTAAGAGAGAAGCGGTAGTAATGCATTGTCGGATTGTTTGGAATAATCCAGCTGCATGAGGCGCTTGGTTTCGGTACGGACCGTTTTCAGGTCGTTTTTCTCGTCGGTAACGTCGAGTTTCCACACGCGGCCGTAATTTTTGGTATCCCAACCGTTGATCCAGTCGGCCACGTATAATGCACCATCCGGGCCGAAACGGATACCGGTTGGCAGGATGCCCGTCAGAATGTTTTTCTCGCCGTCCAGCACGAATGAAGCACCTTTTGGTTTCAAACCAAATGACCAGATCGGCGAACGCGCAGGGTTACCCACAAATTCAACCAGGAAGAACTTGTTTTTCCATTCCTTACCCAACGCAGTTCCCGGGTTGTATTGCATACCGGTAGGACCATTGTGGTAGTTTTGAATAGGAGGAATGATATATGCTGCCTGACCGTCCCAGCGTGGTTTGAACAACTTTTCGTCCATCCACACCTTGTAGCTGTTGTTTTTAGGGTCGGTATACTTACCGTATTGCCAGTTGGAGCGCCAGCCTGCATCCGAGCCTTCTACCACGTGCACCAGACGCTCGCTTTCGCCGGGGTGGTCGCCGTCGTTGTCGGAGCTGATGAGGTTACCATATTCGTCGAACACGAACTCGTGCGTGTTACGCAACCCGTGCGCGAAGATCTCGAAATCGCTGCCATCCGGGTTTGAGCGGGCAATGATACCCGAGTTAGGGTGCTCATGTTTCACGCCGTCGGCCGTGGTAATGTTGGCGCCAATGTCGCCGATATTCCAGTAAATCTTGCCATCGGGACCTTCAATCGGGTTGGACATTCCGTGGCCGCTGAAACCGATGTGCACGCCATAACCGTGGCTGATCGACGTTTTTTCGTCCAGCACGCCGTCTCCATTGGTATCTCTCAAACGCCACACATCCGGCGCAATCGTTACGAAAATGTCTTTCGCACGCACGAGCAAGCCACCCGCTACGTCGGAAACTTCGTCGAAGAAATCGTCGAGGATACGCATCGATACGTCGGCGATGCCGTCGTTGTCGGTGTCCTCAATGCGCCATACTTCGTCTTTTTCTACCGCGAGGTCTTTCCAGTCGTGAGAGCCGTCACCGTTGAGGTCTTTCAGCCAGTTGTTTTCTTTGCTTTTTTCGGGAGCAAATGTCTTATGCAGGAACTTGCGGCGATCTTCGACCGTCTGCAATGCGATGGATTCGGTAATCCAGTTGCGGTGCCCGCGAATATCGAATTCGGAGTTTTTCTGGCGATTGGTCCGGTTGAGATACACCCTTCCGGCGTCATCCATTGCAATCGCTACCGGGTCCGGCGCCAGCGAATCGGATGCCCATAGGTCGAGTTTCAACCCGTCGGCGAGCTTAACAACCGTCTTTTCGCGGATTTCTTTGGCTCTCGCCTTACCAGTAGCGGCGTCTTCTTTGACGATTACTTTGGTGCTGTTCGTTTTGACGACCGGCCCGGACGACATCGGAGCCATTTTCATACACGACACTACCGCCACCGTGGTAGCCGCCATCAGGGTTAGAGGTGTTTTGAGATGTTTTTTGGAGATCATTGAGTATTAGGTATTAACATAGATTCAGTGATAGGAGGCCAGTGTTAGGCCGATTGTAAGCTGCGCTTCTGAACGAAATGCTGAATGCTCGCCCTATTAACTTTCTGTTCAGCATGCCAGAGTTCATAGTCGCGTTGCAATTTCAGCCAGAATTCAGGGCTAGACCCAAATGCTTCGGATAATCTGACGGCCATTTCCGAGCTTAAACCCCGATGCCCGTTCAAAATATTGGAAAGCGTTTTAGGTGATATTCCTAATCCTTCTGCGACTTGTCTTATCGTCAGATCGTTGCCGGTTTCTTCTTTTATTCCCTCCAAGATATCCCGGATCATCGAGCCCGGGTGCGGAGGCATCATTCCTCTTTTCATAGTCAGTGGTAATCTAAATAGTCGACGTCGAAAACCTGCCCATCTTCAAACCGGAACGTCATCCGGTAATTGCCATTCACTTTAACAGACCAGTGGTTTTTCAACTCACCTTTCAGCGGATGGAGATTCCAGCCGATAATGTCCAGCTCTTCCAAGGCGCGGGCCTCGTCCAGCCGATATAGGATTCTTCTTATTTTTTCAACGTGGTGTGGTTGCAGCCGGGCGGGATTGTTGGTTTCAAAAAACAATCGCAAACCTTTATGCCTGAAACTATTGATCATAGCCGTTCCAAAAGTAGTATATACTCTGCGAAGTACCTAAGTTGTTTAAATGCAGATTGGAACGTTGTAAAATCTAATGAAGCAAAGTGTTGAGCAAATTAATCTGAATTTTAAAGATGTCGAAAAAGCAGTTCACGCACCGAAATTTCGAAATCTTCCATCACAGGATATGCCGAGCAAATGTCGTGTTCTGTGCAGATTTTGACATTTTTTCGGGAGGAATAAACGTATACTACCTCGTTGTCGGGGTAAATGTGCCAAACGACTTGAACAGAAGAATTGAAATATTCAGCCAGCTTTTCCTCGACCTTTTCGGCGTCGTCGGTGGGTGAGATTACTTCTATGAGAAATTCAGGAACGGGCTCGTCATCGGATGTGGCAGAGGCGTCGATTTGCTCGCCGGAGAAAAAAGCTAAGTCAGGCCGGCGCATTTGAATGCCGCTGAGCATGACGTCCTGTTCCATGATCAGCGCGCCGCCTTTGGAGAAAGCCGCGGTACCGAAGAATAGCTGTTGAAGTCTCCTGATGATGAAGAGGTGTTTTTTCTTCACTTTCCCGAATCTGATGATTTTGCCGTCGTTCCATTCATACTTAAATCCATCGGCGGTTTCCCACTGGACGAATTCATCCAGCGTGCGGGGTAAAACCGAAGATGTGGAACGGAGTATCATAGCTTGGGTATCAGTTGTTGTACTTGATATTAGGTGACAAAGACTATTCTAAAATTACGAATCAAAAACTCACAATCAAAACAACTCCAGCTGCCCGTCCCAGCCTTTCGGTTTTTTTGCTTTGCCTTTCACTGTCCGGCCTTCGTACTTCCAGGAGGTGTCGCGTTCGTGCTGGACGATGTCGTTGAAGCGGTTATTTGGCTGGAACTCCTTTTCGAGCTGTGCCGACACTTTGGAGAGGTTTTTCAAGGCGTCGTATTTGTCCTTATCACCCATTTTAGCGAGTTGAATGGCGCGGTCGAGCGTGAGGATGGATTCGTCGTACACGGTAATGGGCACGGGAAACGGATGGCCATCCTTGCCGCCGTGTGCAAAGGAGAAGCGGGCGGGATCACTGAAACGCGACGGCGTGCCATGGATGATCTCGCTCACGAGCGTGAGCGACTGAATCGTACGCGGACCTACGCCTTCGAGCATGAGGAGCGATTCCATATTGTCGACGGGATTGTCGTGCGCCAATGCGAGTACGGCCCCGAGCCTTTTCAGGTTCACATCTTCCGCGCGGACATCGTGGTGATCGGGCATGACCAGCTTCGAAACTTCCCGCATGATTTTATCGGGGTTTTCTTTGGTAAGGTCCAGAATGCCCGAGCGGGTAGGAGCGGCGGCTTTGGCAGTGAGGTTGAGGATATTGCCCTGATTTTGCCCATAAATGAATGTGTGGGGCTCTTCAATGAACGACTGGATACTCGGAGAATGCCAGTGGTAACGACGGGCAAGGCGGTCGTCGGTGTTCATGCCTTGCTGGATTACCGCCCAGTTGCCTTCTTTGGAAAGGACAAATGAATGCAGATACAGCTGAAAGCCATCCTGAATGGCGGTGTTATCGACTTTGGCTGAGAGCTTGCTGTGATGCACGAGCAGGTTCCCATTCAGCCCCGTTTTATCCGCAATCGCCAGCAGTTCCGACGGCGTTTGCCGCGAATATTTACCCCGGCCCCCGCAAATGTAAATGCCCAGATCCGACGACCGGCGGTTCACGGATTGCTTCAAAGCGCCCATGACCGACGTGGTGATGCCCGACGAGTGCCAGTCCATTCCCAGCACGCAGCCCAGCGACTGAAACCAGAACGGATCGCTCATTTTTTGCAACAATGCATCGCGTCCGTACTCCATCACGATCGCTTCCACGATGGCGCCACCCAGCGCGCTCATACGTTGTGCGAGCCAGACGGGAACTTTCCCATAGTGCAGGGGTAAATCGGCGTGACCACTTTTCATAGGGAATCCATATGGGATTCAATTTACGAAAATTCGGGGTAGCACCGGGTAACCGCAAATGCATTTATGGCAGCCGCCGTTTCTCAATGGCCCGATTTTTTGTTAAAATGCAGCTTTAAAACGCATTTTCACTTCAAAAACGGATTCACCGGCCTCCATGGTTTTACAGGTTATCATTACCCTTGTACTCGTTCTGCTCAATGGCTTTTTTGTTGCTGCCGAGTTTGCAATAGTCAAAATCCGCGCTTCGCAGCTCGAACAGAAAGCCCAGGAAGGGAATCGGATGGCCATTCTTTCCAAGCAAATTGTCTCCAATCTCGATGGGTATCTGGCTGCTACTCAGTTTGGTATCACGCTTGCGAGTCTTGGGCTGGGTTGGATAGGGGAGCCGGTCGTTTCGAAAATGATCATTGGCGCGATGGACCTCGTAGGCCTTTCCATTGACCCGGAAGTGGCGCACCATATTGCATTACCTACCGCTTTTGCGATTATCACTGTACTGCACATTGTATTCGGCGAACTCGCACCGAAATCGATCGCGATCCAGCGACCGGAGTCGACGACCCTGGCTTTGTCCTATCCGCTGCATGGCTTTTTCCTGGTATTCAGACCGGTGGTGTGGCTGCTGAACGGCATCGCTAATGTGATTTTGAAAGGCGTAGGTATTACACCGTCGCATGGTAGCGAAGTGCATAGCAGCGACGAGTTGCGTTATCTGGTGCAGCAGCAGAAAGATAGCGGGATGATCGAAGCGGCGGATTATGATTTAATTAAAAATGCATTTGACTTTTCGGAAAGGGTAGCGAGGCAAATCATGATCCCGAGGCCACAGGTCGTGGGTATCGATGTCAATGACTTTACGGAGGCCAAACTTGAAAAAGTAATAGAAGAAGGCTACTCCCGAATGCCGGTTTACGAAGATACGCTCGACCAGGTGATCGGCGTGTTGCATTTGAAGGACCTGTTACTCAAAATGCGGCAGGGCAAGGATATTGTTCTTCGTGATTTGATAAGGCCTATCGCTACGGTGCACGGTTCCAAGCCCATCGGCGCATTGCTGCGCGAGTTTCAGGTGAACCGCCAGCAATTGGCCGTGATTGTGGATGAGTATGGCGGTGTGGACGGCATTGTGACTATGGAAGATATTCTGGAAGAGCTCGTAGGCGAGATTCAGGACGAGTATGACAATGAATTACCGATCGTCAAAAACGAGGCGGATAATACCTACACCGTGCAAGGTTCGGCGCCCATCGCGGATGTGAACGAAAAACTGCCGCACGACATTACCAAACGCCCCGATTATGAGACACTGGCTGGCTACCTGATCTGGAAGTTCGGCCGCATCCCTGCGGTGGGAGAGACGCTAAAATCGAAGCATTACGAGTTTACCGTGCTCAAAAAGCAGCGCAGCTCGATTTCGCAGGTGAAGATTGCGGTGCTTGAAAGTTAGTGGGGGACCGCCGACCGCCGATGTGCCACTAGGTCAGGTATTGTCAGGAAAGGTCTGACAGCCGACTGCCGAAGTACCATTAGGTCAAGCCTCATTATAGAGTTTCAGTACCGTCTGACGCAATTTTTTTCCTGTATCACTTAATACAAATGCGATGCCTTCGGCCATGTCAGAGGCGGGGATCCATTTGCTGAAATCGGAATTGGGCATCGCGGCGCGGTTGTCGGGCGTGTCGATAATGCTGGGGACGATCACCGTTGCAGTGATATTCTTCGATTTCCCCTCTGCATTAATCAAATCAGCCATTTGGAAGATCAGTGTCTTGGCAAGCGTATAGGCAAAACTTCCGGTACCCGCCTCGGGCACGAGCGCCGGGCGGGCGCCTATGAAGATGAACTGCCCGCCACCATTTGCTTCGAAATGCTTCATTAACGGCTTCACGATGTGGAATGCCGTTTTGAAATTCATCGTCAGCATTTGCTCGATGTCGGCGTCGTTCGTGTCGGTCAATTTGGCCATGGCGAAACCGCCTGCGAGTAATATCCCGGCCTCAATTTTACCTGCATTGGTAATGGCTTCGGCTACGAATAACTCAGCTTGTTCTGCGTTGGCGAGGTCGGCGAGGTAATTCGAAACGCTCGCATTGTCGGCGTATGCGTTGGTTTTGCCTTCGCGGACATTGATATGCAAGCCATAACCAAGCTCCGTCAATTTTTTCACAACGTCTTTACCAAGGTTTCCGGTGGCTCCCGTTACGATGACTTGTTTGGGCATGGCTATGGCTTTTTAAGTGCTTATTTGTTTAGAATATCAACCAGAAATTTCCGGAATGGTTCAGCGAATTCCTTTCTTTTCAATGCAAACTCGACGGTTGTTTTGAGGTAATCCAACTTATCGCCGATATCGTGGCGCTTACCTTCGATATGGTGTGCGAAGATATTCTCACGTTTCAGAAGGAGCAACAGCGAGTCGGTAAGCTGGATCTCATTGTTTTTGCCTTTTGGCGTTTGCTCGATCGTGTTGAAAATCTCAGGCGTTAGCACGTAACGGCCTGCAATAGCGAGGTTGGAAGGCGCTTTGTCGATCGCTGGTTTTTCCACCAGCGTGCTCAGTTCCAGAATCGAGTCGCTTAGCGAGTTTCCACCGACGATACCGTAGCGGTTTACTTTATTGGCAGGCACTTCTTCCACCGCGATCACCGAGCCGCCATATTGTTCGTAAGTATCCATCAATTGCTGCGTTACCGGGATCACCGAATCCATAATGGTATCGCCCAATAGCACTGCAAATGGCTCGTTACCCACGTGGTGGCGTGCGTAGTAAATCGCGTCGCCAAGGCCATTGGCCTCTTTCTGGCGCACGAAATGCACATTGGCCATATCCGCCAGGCGGCGCATTTCATTGAACCAGAGCAGGTCTTCCTTCTCTTCGAGGCGGCTTTCCAGTTCTACGTTTCGGTCAAAGTGATCCTCGATGGCGCGCTTGCCTTTTCCGGAAATAATCAGAATATCTTCAATACCCGAATCCACAGCTTCCTGTACCACATATTGAATGGTAGGAATATCGATAATCGGGAGCATTTCCTTCGGCATTGATTTGGTTGCAGGAAGGAACCGGGTCCCAAGTCCGGCAGCAGGTATAACGGCTTTGCGAATCATGTCTTAAGTGAACTTCGGCTTTCGGCTTTCGGCCGTCGGCCTTTTTTGTTTTTGATATGAGTATGATAATTCTATTACATATTTTCCCTTTCGACAGCCGACAGCCGACAGCCGACAGCCGACAGCCGACAGCCGACAGCCGACAGCCGACAGCCGACAGCCGACAGCCGACAGCCGACAGCCCTCAAACCACAAACGGCCTGATCACCCGTGCGTTGAATTTTTTCAACTGCACAAATAGTTGGTTCAGCATGTCATCGTCTTTGTAAATGCCGATGATGGTACCGCCGGAACCGGCAAATTTAGCGGATGCTCCGCAGGCGCGTGCCGCGTTGATCAGCTTTTTATTGGATTCAGGGACATTATAAATTTTGCAGCGCAGGTCGAAATTCTCGTTCATCAGCGAATGCAGGTCGTCGGAGCGGCCTTCCAGCAATGCTGTGCGGCCATCTTCGGCTTTTTGGGCAATCTGGCCGAGTACGTCGATCACGTCCTGCTCACCCCGGTCGTAGCGTGCTCGCACGTCGTTATGCACCTTGCCTGAGACTTTGCTGAGGTTGGTATTATAAGCCACATACAGTTTGGGCAGGAGCTCAGGGTTAATGCGCTCGTAGCGGCCGTGGCCTTGGGTCTGGATCATGGTTTTATCAAAATCCATATACACACAGCCTTCGTAGCACTGGATCACGCGGTCTTGCAAGCCGGCGGTAATGCCGAGCTCCTCGGTTTCGGTTACCATCACCAGCTGCGGCAGTATTTCGAGGGGGATTTCAACTTTGTAAAACTGCATCAGCGCCCGAAACAATGCTACGATAATCGCGCTGGAACCTGACATGCCTACCTGGCGCGGGATTGACGAGCGGTAGCGGACCGTAAAATTCTTGTTAGGAAGTTTGATATTATTCTCCTCGCAATAGTCCCCGAATTTCTTGATACCGGCCTTGATGAGCGGAATACCGCCATTATACCCCAGCATATTCACCGAATCGCGCAAGTGGAAAATGCTGCGGAATGTGTTCAGGTCCTGCGGCTGCGGCTCGATGTGCAGCTCCGGCGACTCGTAAAGCGAGATGGACGCTCCGAAATTTCTTACAGATATGGAGATCGTTTTACCGAAAAAGCCATCAGAAGGATTGCCTAAAAGCCCCGCACGGGCATAGGCGCGTGTTTCAATGATCAATGTAAATGCGTGTTTAGCCGGAAGTAATAACTATCTGGACGATAAAATACCATTTTGCCCTTATAAGCAGGTATTTCGGAATTTTACCCAATGCGGCTTGAAATCTATGAATGAACGGCCTGGAAACAAAAAAAGCGCGGATAAAAATATCCACGCTTTTCGTAAGAGGAACGGTTTATTAATATTATTGCTTCACGACCTGAACGTTCGCGATCAGTTTTACTTCATCACCTACAACCACACCACCTGCTTCGGTTACTGCGCTCCAAGCCAGGCCAAAGTCCTTACGGTTGATTTTTCCGTTAATCTCAAAACCTGATTTGTTGTTGCCATAGAAGTCGGTCATGTTACCACCGAATTCCGCTGCGAAATCAACAGTCTTGGTTACGCCCTTCACAGTCAGTTCGCCTGTCAGGTTGTAGTTATCACCGCCTTTCTTAGCCAGTTTACCCGTAAACGACAATTTTGGGTGGTTTTCAGCGTCGAAGAAATCAGCTGATTTCAGGTGCTGGTCACGTTGTTCTTGTTTGGTATCTATGCTTTCTACGTCAGCAGAAAAATGGACGGTAGCACCGTCGAAATCATCACTAGTTGTTTCAACACCGCCTTCGAAGCTGTTGAATGCGCCAGTTACTGTGGAGATCACAAGGTGTTTCACTTTAAACTGGATTTCTGAATGTGTTGGGTCAATTACCCATTTAGTAGTAGCCATTGTCTTTGTTATTTAAGTGTATTGACATTTAATGTATATACATCTAATTGGGAGGTTTAGTTTCAAATGCATAAAAAAAATCCCGAAAAAATTATTCCGGGATTTCAAAAAGTGCTTTGGGAGCGTCTATTGAGGCATTTCAAAAATTTTAGGATCAATTTTGGGGTTGATTTCCAGCGATGTGATTTTAAGCCCCATCTTGGTGCCGGGCATTGCCGAGGTAGTCACTTCCGAAGTAAACGGATAATAAATCCCATCCACGGCACGGAAATCCGATTGCACGTTTTCTGACATGATATCTTGCCCGTTCATCGACGTTTGGGCAACAATTTTCAGAATGTAGAATGTGTCTTTGGAAATGTAGTTGATCCTGCGTACGCCATTCGGTAAAGTCATGGTTACCTTATAAACCTTTGCGCCGCCCAGGTCTTCTTCCCCATCAAGGGTGACTTTGTAGCCTTTTTCCTTGTAGTTGTAAAGGCCGGTTAGGTCGGTTTCATTGGCCAGGGATTTCACGGCGTCCTCCGGTAATGCGGTCGGTTTGGTATTGCCGGCCATCGGGTTGATCGTCCAACCTGCATTGCCGCTCACAGCCTGCACGACCGTCATGCCTTGGACGGTACTCTCGCTCCGGAACCCTTTGTTCTGCACGATGATCGTGGTAATCGGCACTTTCATATTCATGATGTCCATTTCCGCCGAGATCTTCATGCTTTGTAGTTGGCCGAGTTTCGAACCGCCCATGGCTTTCACGTGTTTGGCCACAATGTCGTCGACACTTTGTGCGCTTACAGGGCTGGTAATGCAAGCGATGATCAGGAATGCGAGTAGTTTGAAAAGGCTTTTGGAATGTTGCATATGGTGTGGTTGGTTGGTAATGTTTGCCAGTTGTAGTCAAGAATAGTCAGGTGTAGTCAAGGATAGTCAGGTGTAGTTAGAAGTTCACGCACGCGTCTATGTCGGCATTTTCCAGTGACGGAAATTGATGCAAAATAGTCTCCCGGTCATCACCGCCTGCCAAGTGCTCTAATATCGTTTGCACGGTAATCCTTTTATTCCTGATCGTCGGCTTCCCATTACATAAATCAGGACTAACCGTAATCCTTTCAATCAAATCAGCCATAATTCGTTCATTTAAATGACAGACTACATTAGTAAATAAACAAAAAAACGGCCGGATTGTTGCAATCCGGCCGTTTGGAATAGGGTTGGGGTAACCTTAGTTTTTCAATGCTTCGGCACCACCTACGATTTCGAGGATCTCCTTCGTAATCGCTGCCTGACGCGTGCGGTTGTACACGAGGCGCAGGTCTTTCAGGAGCTCCTGGGCGTTTTCCGTTGCTTTGTCCATCGCTGTCATACGCGCTCCCTGCTCCGATGCATTGGATTCGAGAACGGCGCGGTACAACTGGATTTTCAGCGACTTAGGAATCAGTTCCGCAAGGATTTCTTCTTCGGCCGGTTCGAAAATATAGTTAACCTCGGTCTTTTTCGACTTGGTCGATTTGTTTTCAGCTACGATCGGAAGGTATGGATCGGTGTGGATGATTTGTGTAGCCACGTTTTTAAATTCGTTGTACACGATATCCACCGCATCGTAACGGCCTTCCGAGAAATCTTTCATGATCTCTTCGGCTGCGCTTTTCACGTTTACAAAGCTCAAACGGCCGAAAAGGTCGGTGTAAGCAGTGTTTACGGTGAAGCCGCGGCGTACGAGCGTTTCTGCTCCTTTTTTACCGATGGCAAAAATCTCTACATTCCCTTTCGCTGCCTGAGCCGCATATTTCGACTCGATCAGCTGGATTGTAGCTTTGATAACATTGGTATTGAATGCTCCGCACAATCCACGGTCGGAAGTTACGACAATGACGAGCACCTTTTCCACCGGGCGAACGGCTTTCAATGGGCTGTCGGCAGCGCTTTCCGATCCTGACGAAACTGTCAGAAGCATTTCTCCAAGCTTCTGTGCGTAGGGGCGCATTTGCAGAATGCTGTCCTGTGCACGACGCAGCTTGGCTGCCGCCACCATTTTCATGGCTTTGGTGATTTGCTGTGTGGAATTAACCGAAACGATACGGTTACGTACTTCTTTTAAGCTTGCCATTTTCTGGGTGTTTTAAGCGATCCGGTGATCCTATTATATATGTACTAGGAAAATGCCGGAACGGGTGCCGCTCCGGCATTTTTACCGGTTAACGATATTTTACAGCAACTTCTTTAGCTACTTTCTCGATAACGTCTGTTACGCTGTTGTCCAGTTTTCCGGCACGCAAAGCAGCGAGTGCTTCTTTATTCTGGCTAGCCAATACGGTCGTGAAATCCTTTTCGAATTCTTTCACACGTGCTACGTCTACGGTATCCAGCAAACCTTTGGTGGATGCGTAAACGGTCGCTACCTGCAATTCAACAGGAACCGGCGCGTATTGAGCTTGTTTCAAAACTTCCTGGTTGCGGCGTCCCCGGTCGATCGCCAGCTTGGTAGCGGCATCGAGGTCGGAACCGAATTTCGCAAATGCTTCGAGCTCGCGGAACTGCGCCTGATCCAGTTTCAGGGTACCCGAAACTTTCTTCATCGATTTGATCTGCGCGTTACCACCCACACGTGATACCGAGATACCTACGTTGATCGCAGGACGGATACCCGAGTTGAACAGGTTGGATTCGAGGAAGATCTGGCCGTCGGTGATCGAGATTACGTTCGTAGGAATGTAAGCCGAAACGTCACCAGCCTGTGTTTCGATGATCGGAAGGGCTGTGAGTGAACCACCACCTTTTACTTTACCTTTCAATGAAGGCGGAAGGTCGTTCATGTTCGCAGCGATGCTGTCGTCAGCGATTACTTTCGCAGCACGTTCCAAAAGGCGGCTGTGGAGGTAGAATACGTCACCTGGGTAAGCTTCGCGGCCCGGAGGACGGCGGAGGAGCAGGGACACTTCGCGGTAAGATACCGCTTGTTTCGAAAGGTCATCGTAGATTACGAGTGCAGGACGGCCGGTGTCACGGAAGTACTCACCAATCGCAGCACCTGTAAACGGAGCGTAGAATTGCATTGGAGAAGGATCCGAAGCGGCAGCAGCCACGATTACGGTGTAATCCATCGCGCCGTATTTGCGAAGGGTAGCTTCGATCGACTTGATAGTCGAAGCTTTCTGTCCGCAGGCAACGTAGATACAGAATACGGGTTCGCCTTTGTCGTAGAACTCCTTCTGGTTAATGATTGTATCGATCGCCACCGCAGTTTTACCTGTCTGGCGGTCACCGATGATCAGCTCGCGCTGTCCGCGTCCGATGGGGATCATCGCGTCGATCGCTTTGATACCGGTTTGAAGCGGCTCGGTTACCGGCTGACGGTAGATTACCCCCGGAGCTTTGCGCTCGATAGGCATCTCGAAAGTCTCGCCAGTAATAGGTCCGTTTCCGTCGATCGGCTCAGCCAGCGTGTTCACCACACGGCCAACGATTCCGTCACCCACTTTCACGGAAGCGATTTCTTTGGTACGTTTTACAGTAGCACCTTCTTTGATGTCACTGAAATCCCCCAGCAATACGGCACCCACATTGTCCTCTTCGAGGTTGAGAGCAAGAGCCTTAAGGCCATTCTCGAAAACAAGCAGCTCACCTGCCTGTACCTGGGAAAGACCATAAATGCGGGCAACACCGTCACCAACTTGAAGGACTGTTCCTACTTCTTCGAGTTCTGCTTCTGATCTAGCGCCTGCAAGTTGTTCGCGCAGGATGGCCGAAACTTCATCCGGTCTAACAGATACCATAGTATAATTGACTTATTTAGAGTATAGTAGTAAGTTTTCTGAAAACTGCCGCAAAGGTAGAGTTTTATTTTGGTAAAAACAGAATGATTTAACTAAAACCTGCGATATAAAATTAGATTTTTCCAAGGAACGGGGCAGAAGGGCGTCGCCGGACGCAAATTTACCGTTTATCAGCTTCTAATAACATTTTTAAAACTTTTTTAGGTACTGATTGTGTTTTTGTTGTAATTGAGATCGTTAATAACACTTATCTAATAAATTCTAATCTTTTCGACCGTCTTTCAGTATAATGTACAAATTAGAAAAAACCATTTTAGCAGCCCTGGCATTTGGAGTATTGGCAACCGCGGAAGGCAACGCACAGACTATCAAGAAAACAACAAAACCCGCCGCAACTGTAAAGAAATCAGCGGCAACACCTGCAAAAACAACAGCAGCCCCTGCAACATTGAAAACAACAGCCGACTCTTTGTCTGCGGCAATAGGGGTGAGCTTTGCAAATTCGATATCGTCACAGGGGATTAAGGACCTGAACGCCGACCTGCTTACACAAACCGTAAAAGCAGCTTTGAAAGGCGAAAAAACTGCATTTACGTCGGATGAGGCGAATATGTTCATCCAAGGTTACTTCACCAAGATGATGGAAGAGAAAGGAGCAGTAGTGCGCAAGGAAGGGGAGAAGTTTTTGGAAGAAAACAAGAAGAAGGAAGGCGTAGTGACCACTGAGAGCGGCCTGCAATATCAGATTATCAAAACCGGCGAAGGGCCTAAACCCGCAGCTACGGATAAAGTAAAGACACACTACCATGGTACATTGACGAATGGAACGGTTTTTGACAGCTCGGTCGACAGAGGCGAGCCTGTTGAGTTCCCGGTCAATGGCGTGATCAAAGGATGGACCGAGGCGCTTCAGTTAATGCCTGTCGGATCGAAATGGAAGCTTTTTATTCCATATCAGCTGGCTTACGGTGAGCGTGCGGCAGGACCTCAGATACCGGCTTATTCGGCCCTCGTATTTGAGGTTGAATTATTGGAAATCGTAAAATAGCAAACGTGCAAATGAAAAAGTATCTTATCACTCTTATTCCGGTTGTGTTGCTGGGTTGGCAGCGGGGCCCTGTTCAGGAACGAGTGGGGGTAACGGCACCTACGGCCGCCTCCATGGATGAAGATATCAAGCCGATTCCGGCGCAATACAAAGCGGAGGAGCTGACGACGAGGATCTTATCCAGCTATCATTATAGAAAAACGAAGCTGAACGATTCTCTTTCGGTGGCGATTTTCGATAAGTATATCGATGCGATCGACCACGGTAAGCTCTATTACCTGGCCTCCGACCTTGCGGATTTCGAGCAGTATAAGAACTCTTTCGACGACTATTTGCAAAAAAGAGAGCTGGACGTTCCTTTTCAGATGTATAACGTTTTCAGAAAGCGCTATAAAGAAAGAAGCCAGTATATCCAGACATTGCTGAAAGAACCCAAACCGTTCGATTTCAATCAGGACGAGTCCATGAACACCGACCGCGAGAAGGCGGCATGGGCTAAAAATACCGACGAACTCAACGACACCTGGCGCAAGTACCTGAAAAGCGAGGCATTAGACCTCAAACTGTCGGGCAAAGCGGACACTGCGGTGATAAGCACCCTGCGTGATCGCTATAAAAGCCGCGATCGTGCGTTGGGCCGCATCCGTACCGAGCAGGTATTCCAGATGTTCATGAATGCGTATTCCGAATCATTGGATCCGCATACGAGCTACATGGCGCCTACTTCGGCCGATCGTTTCAAGCAGGAAATGAGCCAGTCGCTGGAAGGTATCGGTGCATTGCTTCGTGAGGAAGATAATTATATCAAAATCGTGGAAGTAATTCCGGGCGGTCCTGCATTCAAAGGAAAACAACTTAAAAAAGAGGATAAGATCATAGCCGTGGCGCAGGGCGATGAAGGTAAGTTCGTGGATATCGTCGGCTGGTTTGTGGACGATGCCGTGAAACTGATCAAAGGCCCGAAATCGACGGTGGTACGCTTGCAGATCATCTCTGCGGATGCATTACCGGGCACTCCGCCTAAGGAATACCGCCTGGTTCGCGAGAAAATCAAACTGGAAGAGCAGCGGGCGAAGAGTGAAATCGTATCCATTAATAATGGCAACAAGGATTACAAAATCGGTGTAATCGACATTCCGTTGTTCTACCGCGACTTTGAGGGCGCACAGCACCGCGAGAAAGAGTTTTCAAGTACCACCCGCGATGTTCAGAAACTAATCACCGATTTGCAGGCTTCGAATGTGGACGGTATCGTGATCGACCTGCGTAACAACGGCGGTGGTTCATTGACAGAAGCAGTTTCACTGACAGGCTTGTTCATTAACCGTGGGCCGGTGGTTCAGGTGAAAGAGAGCCAGGGCGAAATCGAAGTACAATCCGACAACGACCCTAACATTGCTTACGACGGACCACTTGCAGTTATGGTGAACCGTTTCAGTGCATCGGCATCCGAAATCTTCGCCGCGGCGATCCAGGATTACAAACGCGGACTGATTGTAGGTGAGCAAACTTATGGTAAAGGAACCGTTCAAACGCTGATCGATCTGAACCAATGGGTGCCGAAAGAGCAGGATCAACTCGGACAAGTGAAATTGACTGTTGCGAAATTCTACCGCATTAATGGCAGCAGCACGCAGCTGAAAGGTGTGACGCCTGATTTGGAACTGCCTACCGCATTCAAAGTGAATGAATACGGCGAAGGCTCACAGCCAAGTGCATTGCCTTGGGACCAAATCGCTTCCTCCCGCTATGAAGTGACGAGCAACATCAATCCGAAGATCTTAGAGCAACTCCGCGATAAATACAAGCACCGCCTCAAAACCGACGAGGAACTGAAAACGCTTGTAAAAACGCTGAACGACTTCAAAGAAGCACGTGAGAACAAAATCGTTTCGTTGCAGGAATCCAAGCGCAAAGCTGAACGCGACGAAGCCGAGAAGAAACGTGCGGCTATGAAGCAACTGGGTGAGGATAATGTAGACGAGGATGAGGACGAAGCGGACTCGAAAGTAGCAGAGGCTCCGAAGGATGTGAAAAAGAAAAAAGACATCTATCTAACCGAAACCGGCAGAATGCTGGCAGACCTGATCGTGATCTCGAAAGAGCCAAGTTTGGCTGGGACTAAAAAGAAATAGTATCCGGAAACTGATAAATGAAAAGAGCACAGGTCGTGAGACCCGTGCTCTTTTTTGTTTATATGGGTTGATAATGCGTTTACTCCCAGCCTCCGCCAAGCGCCCGATACAACTCCACCAATGCCAGAAACTGCTCCTTCTTAACATTTGTCAAGTTCAACTCTTCCTGCAAAACACTGCGCTGCGCGGTGATTACTTCGAGGTAGGATGCATAACCGGTTAGAAAGAGGTCTTTGGACGTTGCTACGGCTTGTTGCAGCACCTCCACTTCCTGATTCTTTAAATCGCCGATCTGGCGGGTGTTTTCGAGTTTTTTGAGGCTGGTACTTACCTCGCGGAAGCCATTCAAAACGGATTTGTTATAGGCATAAAGTGCTTCCAGGCTTGCCGCTTCGGCGCGTTTCTGGTTTGCTTTTAATGCTTTCCGGTTCACGAGAGGGGCTGTCAGGCCGCCGAGTGCGCTGTATGCGAGCGAGCCGGAAGAGAAGAGCAGGTTGCTTTTAAATGCGTTGAACCCGAGGAATGCGGTGATATTCAAAGATGGCAGAAATGCCAACTGCGCCGCTTGCTGCTCGGAATAATTGGCAAGCAAGTCGAGCTGTGCCTGCTGAACGTCGGGTCTTCTGCGCAGCATTTGCACAGGTATACCCGCGCTAACGGATTGTGGCATAACCTGTTCCAGTGTGGTGCTTCTTGTTATCGGTTGTGGAAAGCGGCCGGTGAGCAGGTTCACATTGTTTTCAATTTCAATGATTTTCTGCTGTACTTCGAATTCCAGACTGCG
Organism: Dyadobacter sp. BE31; assembly: GCF_031457695.1. Classification (NCBI taxonomy): domain Bacteria; kingdom Pseudomonadati; phylum Bacteroidota; class Cytophagia; order Cytophagales; family Spirosomataceae; genus Dyadobacter; species Dyadobacter sp. BE31. The sequence goes on along the minus strand of NZ_JAVDXA010000001.1, from coordinate 1,119,035 downwards.
GGTGTTGAGCAGTTGGGCGGTCAGCTGGCGTACGCCGAGTTCGTTGGCGCGGCCTGCTTCCTTCTGGATTTTGATGGTTTCAACCGCCGACTCCTGCAATGCAATGTTCTTACGGATAATATCCAGCTCTGTATCGAGCGCCATCAGTTCATAATAGGACCGTGCGATTTCCGCGATCAGGCCGGTAACGATCGCCTGGCGACCTTTTTCACTTGCCAGGAAACGGGTGTAAGCGGCCTTCTTCTGGTTTTTCAGTTTGCCCCAGATGTCGATTTCCCACGAGCTGCGTAAGCCGAGGAAGTAATCGGGGAGGAAAGGGTCGGGAAGGCGTCTGTCGTTGTCGAGATTTTGGGAGAAATTAGTGTCGTAATTACCTACCCCGTCCATGGTATAATCGCCGAATTTGCGGCCGCCGCCCGACACATCGCCTGTTACCACAGGCAGCATTGCGCCGTGTGCTGCCATGATATTGCTTCTGGCCATTTCGATGCGCTGGACAGCCATTTTCAGGTCGAGGTTATTTTGCAATGCGGTGTCGATCAGCGAGACGAGGTGCCGGTCGTTGAAAAAGGTTTTCCATTGCAATGCCCCGATAGTCGCCGAATCGGCCTGGCCTGCGAATGTTGCCGGGGTCTTGATCTGTGCACGCTGCTCTACTGGCTGTGTTAGCTTACAACCTGTTACAGAGAGCAGGATGGAGGCGAACAACAGGACGTAAGCAAACTTTTTATTTCTTTTCATTAATATAAAATCTGATTTGAAAGGCCGCAGGGAATTCCCTGCGGCTAAAACTGGATTCGAGGGGGCTTAGTGCAGCAATGCTTCCTCTTCCGCAGCCACTACCGGAGGAGGGGTCTTTTTCTTTTTGGCCATGCTCGCAAACACGACATACAATCCCGGAATGATGATTACCCCGAAGATGGTACCGATAAGCATACCTCCGGCCGCCGCCGCACCGATAGACCGGTTACCGATCGCACCGGCTCCCGAGGCCATGACGAGCGGGATAAGCCCGGCCACGAAAGCGAACGAGGTCATCAGGATAGGGCGCAGGCGTTCGGTAGCACCTTCCAGCACGGCTTCTATGACGGTACGCCCTTCTTTCTGGCGAATAATGGCATACTCCACAATCAGGATCGCATTTTTACCCAACAAACCAATGAGCATGACGAGTGACACCTGGGCGTAAATGTTGTTTTCCAGCCCCATTAATTTCAATGCAAGGAATGAACCGAACACGCCGGTAGGAAGCGACAAAATAACCGGCAGGGGCAATAGGAAGCTTTCGTATTGCGCTGCGAGCAGGAGGTATACAAACACCAGACAGATCGCGAAAATGAATATGGCCTGGTTTCCGGAAAGGATCTCCTCCCGCGTCATACCCGACCAGTCGTAGGTAAAGCCCTTCGGCAAGCTCGTTGCCGCCACGCGCTCGACGGCTTTGATCGCGTCGCCGCTACTGTAACCCGGCGCCGCATCCCCATTGATCATCGCCGACGTATACATGTTATAGCGCGTTACCAATTCGGGGCCGTACACTCTTTCCAGCTTGATGAAAGTAGAGAATGGCACCATTTCGCCCCGGTTGTTTTTGACATACAATTTGAGAATGTCCTCAGGGTTTTTGCGGAAGCTCGCATCGGCCTGCACCATCACCTTGTACATCTGTCCGAAACGGATGAAGTTGGAGGCATAGTAGCTACCAATCATGGTTTGGAGCGTGCCCATCGCAGCGTCAACTGAAACGCCTTTTTTGGCGGCAATGTCGGAATCGACGTGGATCATATATTGCGGGAAGCTGGCGTCGAAGCTGCTGAATGCGGCGGCGATCTCCGGCGTAGCGACGAGGTCCTTTACAAATTTGTTGGTGATCTCGGCCGTTTTCTGCAAATCTTCATTGCCCGAGCGGTCCTGAACCCTTAGCTCGAAACCACTGGAATTACCAAAGCCAGGTACGGTAGGAGGAGGGAAAAACTGGATCTCCGCATCCGTAATGTGCTTCGTTTTGGCCTCCATTTCCTTGATCACATCCTGAACCGAGGCTGTACGTTGATCCCAGGGTTTCAAATTGATCATCGCCATACCGTAAGACGAACCAGCCGATTCGGTAAGCAAGCTGTAACCCGACAGTGAAGAAACGGATTCAACGGGTTCGAGGCTTTTGGCGACCTTTTGAATTTCGTCCAAAACTACCTCTGTACGTTCCACAGTTGCGCCTACCGGCGTTGTCACGTTCACGTTGATTACGCCCTGGTCTTCCGTCGGGATAAAGCCGCTTGGGAGAATGCTGTTAATGCCAAAAGTGGCAACGCAGAATCCGAGCAACAATGCGATGGTGATCATCCGGCGGCTTACAATGGACGAAAGCAGCTTCCGGTAGCCGCTTTGCAAGCCATCGTAGCCTTTGTTAAACCCATCAAAAAACCTTGTAAGCGGGTTCTTCTTCACTGGCTGCCCATGCGTATTCTTCAACATGAGTGCGCATAATGCAGGTGTGAGCGTAAGTGCATTGATACCCGAAATGACAATGGATATCGCGAGGGTAATGGAGAATTGCCGGTAGAAAATACCAACCGGACCGGACATAAATGCTACCGGAACGAATACCGCAGACATGACCAGCGTGATGGCGATGATCGCGCCGCTCATTTCCTTCATCGATTCGATGGTCGCTTCCTTCGCCGGCAGATGCTTTTCGGCCATCTTGGCATGCACCGCCTCGACGACCACAATGGCATTATCGACCACAATACCGATCGCCAGTACCAACGCGAAAAGCGTGAGCAGGTTAATGGAGAACCCGAACATCTGCATGAACGCAAACGTACCCACGAGCGCTACCGGCACCGCCAGGGCCGGTATGAGTGTGGAGCGGAAGTCCTGCAAGAACAAATACACGATCAGGATTACCAATATAAATGCTTCGATGAGCGTACGGATTACCTCATGAATGGACGCATCGAGGAAGCGGGAAACGTCGTAAGAAACGAAATAGTCCATTCCGGGAGGAAATGTGGTCTTTTTCAGCTCGGCCACTTTATCCTTGATATTCTGAATAACCTCCTGGGCATTGGAACCCGGGCGCTGCTTGATCATGATTGAAGCCGAAGGTCTTCCATTCGATTTGGAAGCCATATCATATTCCAGCGTACCAAACTCGATCGTGGCTACATCTTTCAATTTCAGAATGGAGCCATCGGGGTTCGAGCGGAGTACGATGTTTTCGTATTGTTTCGGTTCGAAGAGCTTACCCGTGTATTTCAATACATATTGCAACACATTCTTTTCACGGCCGGAACTCACGCCGGTTTTACCGGGTGCAGCTACCACGTTCTGGTCGCGGATGGCCTGGATCACCTCGTCGGCGGATACATTATAGCTGTTCATGCGGTCGGGTTGCAGCCATACGCGCATGGAGTAGTCTTTGCTACCCATAATCTGCGCACGGCCCACGCCATCGATCCTTTTCAGCTCTTTGAGGATATTGATATCGGCGAAGTTGTATACAAAGTCCTCGCCAACGGTCGTATCGGAGCTCATGATGTCGAGGTACATGAGCATACTGTTGACCTCTTTCTCGGTCTTTACACCTGCCTTGATAACTTCTTCCGGAAGCTCGTCGATTACGGTCTGGACGCGGTTCTGTACGTTTACCGCCGCGAGGTCGGGGTCTACGCCCACATTGAAGGAAATATTGATCGTCGTTACGCCGTCGTTACCGGAAACGCTCGTCATATAGGTCATGCCGGGCACGCCGTTGATGGCTTTTTCAAGCGGAACGGCTACGGCGTCGACGCCGGTTTGCGCGTTGGCACCCGTGTAGGTGGCCGTCACGACCACCGACGGCGGAACGATGTCGGGGAACTGGGAAACAGGCAATTGTACCACTGCCAGAATACCCAGCAGGGTAATAAATATGGAGATGACCAGCGATAGGACTGGTCGCTCGATGAATTTTTGAAACATGATCTACAATTCAGGTGATAAGGAATGCTACCGCGCGGTAAGCTCGATTTTTTGGGTCGACACCGTATCCGAAGAGACGGTTTTCGGGTTGATCGTCGCGCCGTCGCGGAGGGATTGAAGCCCTTCGCAGACAATTGTTTCGCCTGATTCGAGACCTGATTTTACAACATAAAAAGTAGATAGCCGGGATTGCGGTACAAAGCTGCGTGTCTTGATCTTATTATCCTTACCAAGCACGTATACGAAATTTTTGTCCTGAATTTCGAATGCAGCCTGCTGCGGGATCAGGATCGCGTTCTCGACTGTGTTGGTCAGGCGTACGGTGCCGGTGGAGCCGTGTTTGAGCAGCTTTTCAGGATTCGAAAACCGTGCACGGAATGCAATGGAGCCGGTGCCTTCATCGAATGCGCCTTCCATGGTTTCGATCACACCTTTGTGTTTGAAAAACGAGCCGTCGGCCAGTTCCAGTTCTACAACCGCCTGTTTGGTAGCGCCTTTGTCGCGGGCCTTTACGTATTCGAGATACTCATTTTCGGATACATTGAAATAGGCGTATACTGTTTTGGTATCGGAGAGCGTGGTGAGCAATGTGCCTTCGTCGATGAGGCTACCCATTTTAGTCGGCAGGCGATCGATCACGCCGTCGAATGGCGCTTTGATCACGGTATGCGCCAGCTGAATGGCCGCATTCGATTTCTCCGATTTTGCTTCTTCGATTTTCGCATTAGCGGCAGCCAGTTTCGCCTGCGCTACTTCGAGCTCGCTTTTGGCAACCACATTCTTGTCAACGAGCAGTTTTACGCGCTTCACTTCCAGTTCGGCACCTTTCGCGTCGGCAATCGCACTTTGCAGGTTAGCCTTGGCCTTGGCCAGCTGAGCTTCGTATTCTTCATTATTAATGCGGAACAAGGTCTGTCCTTTTCTGACTTCCTTGCCTTCGTCCACATACACTTCTTCGAGATAACCCTTCACACGGGCATATATTTCGACGTTCCGCAAGGCGTGGATATTGCCTACGTATTCGCGGTGCAGTTCGGTTTTCTGGGGCCTGAGTTCCGTTACGGGGATTGTCGGAACACTATCCTTAGTCTCCGTCAACGTTTCACTTTTCGAAGCGCAGCCGTAAGCGAAAATGCTGACGAGCAAAAGGAGTGGCCATTTTAAGTCTTTCATCATGATGCGTTTGTATAAATTGGTTGGCGGTAATGCAAGGGAATAGGAATAGCCCTTTGGCCGCGCGGGAAGGCCGTGCAGCAAAAGGAATAGCATGAATGTCGGGAGCGGCTCGTGTATGCGCGTGCAGGCATAGCGAGACGGTTCGTCAGCTACGAAAATTTTGGATTAAAGAACGCTTGCGGCGAGTTCAAAAAGGGCAAAGGCGATGGAGGAAGCTGTAATAGTCGGGCAGCTTGATGTCTCCATTGCTAACGAAAAGCAGTTGAACGGATTCCCGGATAAGCTTGGGAACCCGGGTGATTTCGTACTGGGGCGCTGTTTGCGAAACCAGCGTGAGAAAGCGGTAGGTGGAGTGCCGGTGGCGTAAAAGATCGGAAAGGGATTCCTTCCATTCTGTTTCGTCCGCTCTTACGATCGTTTCGTTTTTACAGATCGTATCATCGATTAACACAATATGTCCGGTACCTTGTTTCTCCTCGATTTCGTAGGGAGAAAAGGCCTCTGTTCCGATATCAATCTTGCACGCAACGGCCCTCTGTTGCCCCAGGAGCAACGAAACGGCGAATTGAGCGAGCCAGAAAAACAATACAAAAGTTCTTTTTGTCATGATGCTGATGGAAATCAGGTCATTGAAAAATTCATACTTTTATAATGAATTCAAGAATGATTGGAACTATTGGAACGGAATTGTGATACTAAATGGGCAATACTTCAAATATAACGTTTCAAATGTAGATTGCAAATTTTCGGGATTGTTAATGAACGTTAACAAAAAATATCTGGCTGGTAATGAATGCAAATATGTCCTTTTATGTACTCACAGGCAGGATTGAATATTCGGTTTCAAACTTGTGTTTTTCCGCTCAAACAGAGAACTTAACCTCATGAAAACCGAAGCTTGAAAATGATGTAACTTTTCTGATTAAAAGTGTATATTAACAAGCCGATCCGATTTTCGCGAAACGCTCAATGCCGCTTACAATGGTCGTTACACCTATTTATACAGAGCATTTTGTACTGACTAAAATGACGGCCGGAGACGGTGACAAGTATTTCAGGCTGAGCAATAATGCCAATGTAATGAAATATGTCACCGGCTATTCGCTTACCCGCGAGGAATCGGACGACATGCTCAGAAGTTTCCTGGAAGAGTACGGTATGGATACGTACCTGGGCAGGTATCTGATCGAGGACAGGTTTTCGGGGGAGTTGGTGGGGGCAGCCAAGCTGGACAAAGTAGGCTCGGCGATCGAGATCGGGTATCGGGTCATGGAGGAGTACTGGGGGAAGGGTGTAGCGACAGAAATCGCGAAAGGGCTGATCCGCTTCTCGAAAAATGTACTGAAAGCCCCGGATGTGATTGCATTTGTGAATGTCAACAACCTTGCGTCTATCCGCGTATTGGAAAAAGCCGGAATGATGAATACCGAGTTGATTGAAGACCTTGATGAAGTCAAGTACAGGTTTAATTATTCACCAAAAAGTACCCCCCTTATGAAAAAAGTGCTCTACATTATCCTTGGACTCATTGCGCTCGTCCTGATTGCCGCTTTCATCATGCCGAAAGACTATGCCGTCGAGCGTGAGATTGTTGTGAACAAACCCAAAGCGGAGGTTTTTGAATACCTGAAATCGCTTAAAAAACAGAACGACTGGAGCGCATGGGGACGCAAAGACCCCAAGATGGTCAAAACCTTTTCCGGCACGGATGGAACTGTCGGCTTCGTGTCGATGTGGGATGGTAACGACGAGGTGGGGAAAGGCGAACAGGAAATCACTAAAATTGACGAAGGAAACCGCATCGATACCCAGTTGCGTTTCCTGAAACCGTTTGAGAGTACCAGCGACGCATATATGATCACAGAGGGGATCGACTCCACGTCCACGCGTGTCCGTTGGGGTTTTACCGGTAAAATGCCTATTCCGATGAATGTCATGCTTCCTTTTTTAAATATGGATGAATCTGTCGGAAAGGATTTTCAGGAAGGCTTAACGAATTTGAAGGGAATATTGGAAAAACAATGAGCCATACTGACCCACGTATTGACGCTTACATAGTCAAATCTGCCAGCTTCGCGATTCCCATACTCGAATACCTGCGCGCGCTCGTACACGAGACGTGCCCGGAGGCGAAGGAAACGATGAAATGGAGTTTTCCGCATTTCGAATACAAGGGAAGTATCCTGTGCAGCATGGCTTCTTTCAAACAGCACTGTGCATTCGGTTTTTGGCTGGAATCCCGCCTGAGCGATCCGAACAATCTGCTCGCAGTGAATGGCGAGCGGGTAGGAATGGGAAGTCTGGGTAAGATTGGAAGTATCGAAGACCTTCCGGCGGCGGAACATCTGCGCGGTTTTATCCTCGAAGCCATGCGCCTGATCGATAGCGGCGTGAAATTGAAAAAGGATAACAAACCGCAGGAAACGAAGGAGCTGGTTATTCCGGCATATGTGACCGAAGCCCTGGCCGGCAATGCAGCTGCCCGGAAGGTTTTTGAGGAATTCAGCTATTCCAATAAAAAGGAATATGTGGAATGGTTCGAAGAGGCCAAAACCGAAGCCACGCGCGAAAAACGCATTGCACAGGCGTTGGAATGGCTGGCAGAAGGGAAGGTGCGAAACTGGAAATACGTCAGATAACAAAAAAATCCCGGAGCGATCCGGGATTTTTTGCATTTAAGGGATTGCTACCGGTTAAAACTTCCCGTCCTCTCCCGCGATCGTGTATCTGAAAGTGTAGTAGCTCGATTCTTCCGTAGGTACATCTTCCGGCGCGCCCTTGTAGTAACTGATAATCTCCACCTTTGCGATTTTGCCATTGGCGGTTTTGACCAGTATTGTTCTGCCCGGGATCGGCAGGATCGCGTGGACGCTCATATCGTATTTATACCAGCTGTTGCCGCTTCCGCCCGGAATGGCGAAACCTGCATCACCATCGGTTTTGTAGCCGTCGCCGGGCGCATCGCTTACCTGGTCAAAAGGTTTTGCCAGAACGATTGCGCCGCCCGCTCCCGGGCCGCTGGTGCCGCTGTTGGTGGCGATGGTGGTTTTGCTGAATGCGATATCCCAGTTCTTCGTCTTGGCGTCGGAGGCTGGCACTTCTTTGCCGGTAGCCAGGCTGAAATAAATGTAAGACTTGGTATTCGCGTTCAAATCTTTGATCATCGTGATTTGGGGCTTCGCTGGTGCGGTCCACCGCGTTTTACTAACCGTGACCGTCATTTCCGGTGTTGCCGCCAGCGTACAGGCCGCAAGGATAATGGATTTCAATAGCATAATTCAAGAGTTTTGAACCTTAGGCTCCTTTTTTAACAAGCTTGTACTCCAATTTTGGCTTGCCGCGCTCGCCGCCGTCGCTGGCATGGAAGCTGATGAATTTCAGCTTGTAAATGTTGCCGGATGGATCCTTGATGAGATAGAAACGATCGGTTTTGACACCTACGGTTCCCTGCGTAACGCGCCATTTTGAACCAATCACATCAGCGGCTTTGCTAAACGTGATGCCTGTAAGATTGCTTTCAGCAAATGCATCGTAAGTGGCCGTTGCCGTGAGTACTTCCGCAGCTTCCACGCCCCCCAGGCTGTTGGTAAACACCAGGTCGGAGAAACCGTATGGGATGAGTCCGGAGCCGAAATTGGTGAAATACATGCTGTAACCCCATTTCAGGTCCCAACGATCTTTGGCAGGCTCAACATCGACGGTCGCGCCTTTTTCGAGGGATACAAATTCGAAGTTATAAGCTGCGTCTTTGGTAATATCCAGGGTTTTGAAAGTGGTATCGTTCACTTTGGCATATTGCAGTGTATAACCCGATTCTTTCCGCAGAATGCGTATTTTGTACAGATCTGCTACCGGCAGAACGTCCATCGATCCGCCTTTGCGGTTGAGGATATAAACTTTGTTGTCCGCATCGGTAGCCGACACCGCAGCAATCACGGTTTTGGTAATGTCGCCGGCGGCGTCGTCTACCAGCGAAAGTTTCCCAACGCCCTGTCCGACAGCCAGTGAATCCGTTTTGAAATCCTTGTCCGAAACGGCATTGATATCCGTTTTATTGATAGCCAATGCGGAAGCGCCGTTGGTACCGTTGATGGTTACGCGGAAGTCCGAGCCGCCGTAAAACCCAAGGTCCCAGCTGCTGCGGAGAACGGGCGTCTGCTGGTTGGAGCTAAGGTCGAGGAACACCGAATTAGCGGCGCTGCTGCCAGCTTCGGAGCCTGCGATACCATTCAGCTGAATGCTGGTACCCTCGGAAATAATCGCTTTGAAGCTCAGTTTCAGTGCGGAATTGGTACCTACCAGTACCGGTGTACCCACCGAGGCGATTTTGAATGCAATGCTCTCGTCCCCATCCAGGAGGATACCCGATTTCTTGTTCACTTTGAATGAAACAGACGATTGTCCGGCCGGGACCGACAAGGCGATCGTGTTGTTGGCCGCGGCAGGAGTGGTCGTGAACTCCGTGTCATAGGTAAGCTGTGTCGGGGTTAATGTGACCGAAACCGGTGTAGCCGCGTCAACCGCTCTCGTAAGCGAGATTTTGATCTCGGTTTCTTCTCCTTCAAAACCCTTTTCCGTCGCTTCAAAAGCTGCCAGGTTATCCGGTAATGGTGGTTCGTCGTCGCTGCATGCATTAAATGTTCCCAGGAATGCAACCAGTAATAGCGACCGGACTATTTTCTTCATAGTTATTGGAGTTATAATGAAAGGGTATTTTGATTGTTAATGCTTTGTCCATTGAAAACTGAGGCCGAGGAAATACGACCAGCCGAACGACATCGGTACCGCGCCGCCTGTACTGTGGGCGCCGCCGGTATCGGTGGAGGTATTGCGCAGGTTGGTGACGTCGAAGAGATTCTTGATGCCGCCCAGCAGGTTGACATATTTGCCAAGCGTTTTGCTGACCGTCAGATCGGCCATATGGAAGCCTTCTGTTTCCGCCAGATGGATATTAACCAAATCGGCCGTTTCGTAAACGGGGCGCTTGCCCGAGTATTTGTAAAAGAGGTTAATGCTCGCACCCGCCTTTTTGAATGTGTACAGCAGGTTGGCATTAACTTCCGTTGACCAAACAAACTCCGGCAGCGAGCCGAAATCCTCCGGAGATTCCGAAAATTCGTTGTAACGGCCAATGTAAGTGGCGCCTAGGGTGGCTTGGAGGTTTTTCCAGAACAGCTTGTTTTCCAGGGAAAAACCGGTGGTTTTGAATAAATGAATATTCAGGTAGGTAGTCTGCGTCCGGTCGTTGGGGTCGATGCCGGCGTCGATCAGGTCGTGGAATACATTATAAAAACTGCCAAGTGTGGAGCTGACGCGTATCTCTTCGCGGCTGACAACCTGCCACACAAAGAAAGCGTTGACGCTGTTGGAATACTCCGCTTTCAGGTTGACGTTCCCGTTAATGGAATGCGACGCGTCATGAAAATCGAAATACAACTCGCGTAATGCAGGCGAGCGGAAGCCGCGCGCATATCCGAACCGGAAATCCAGCGATTTGCTCAAAGTAAGCTTGCCGTTCAGCGACGGGATCATCGGAGGGGCATCATACACCGAGTTTTTTAGAATTCGCAAACCAGGCGTGAGTTTAAAAAAATGCCCGAAGCGGATTTCCGGTGCTACGAACAATGCATATTCATTAACAGTAGGCGTGCCGTTTATGCGCGCGCCGGAGGCATTGTTATTCGAAAAGTCGACCCCGGCCAGCACCGAAAGCTGGTCGCCGGCTTTGTAAAAAGCCGTCCCGCGGAAAAACGCAGTTTTAAAAACCGATCTATCCTGCGAGCCGGGTTCGAGAGAAAGCGTACGATGATCGTTGATATCGATATTGGTACTCAGGGTTCTGCGCGAATAGTCGGTATAGGAGCCTACGGCGGTAAAATTTAGCTTGTCGGTCGGCCTGATTTCGGATTGTACCTGATGAAACCAACGCTTGGTGATATAATCCCGGTCGGATGCAATGCCCGTATTCGGGTTCCGGTTGCCAAGGTCTTTGATCGTTTCGTCGGTGCCGTTGAAGCGGTACCAGGCATTCCATCGTTTACCGGTAATGCGGGTGCCGGCGGTATACAGCATCTGATCTTTGGGCATCCAGGCCTTTTCGCGGCCGGTGGAGGCACCCTGCCAGCCACCGAAGTTGTTCCTTGTTACGTTGCCCGAGAACAGTAAATGCTCATTTTGCCAGGTAATGCCCACGCCCTGATTATGTGTGCCCTGTTTCGTTAATGCGTTATATTCATCGCCGGCGGTTTCTTCCTGTATCCGGGCATTGACAGAGATCGACTGGCCGCCGTTGCCCTTTTTGGTGATGATATTGATTACCCCCGCCAGCGCATCGGTGCCATACATGACCGACATCGGGCCTTCGACGATCTCGATACGTTCGATGGTGTTGATATCGATCTGCCCCAGGCTCTCGCGCGTGCTGCCGCGGTCGACCATCGGGATGCCATCGAGCAGTATCTTAACACCCTGCCCCGACATCCCCATGAGTTGAATATCGCTGGTACCGAGGGTTAAATCATTTGAAAACCGTATTCCGAGTTCGGTATTGAGGATCGTTTGCAGATTGGTTGCGCCGCGCAGACGAATGCGCTCGCTATCGATCGTGCGCACCTGGTACACTGAGTTCCGCAGCGATTGCGGCTCGGATTGCCCGGTAATGACCACTTCGTTCAACGATAATGAGTCCGACAGCTTCGCATCGTTCCTCCCAAGCGCAGCAGTGCCGGCACCTTCCTGCGCCATCAGGCGACTCATTACCAGCAATATCAGGGTGATGGTAAAATAATATCTCACGGAGGATTTAATTTAGACTAATTATAATCACAAAGGAAAATATTATTTAGACTAATTACAATTACAATGAAAATATTTTTTGACTATGCCCGACCACACCTGACCAGTCACAACCGGGCGTAACGCTTCGAGGCTACTTAATTGTCGCTTGAAGATTGACGGTGACGATGTCTTTCAGCTTCCAGTCCTTCTCGCCGATTTTGTAGTCCAGGCGGTTGATATCGAATGTGCTCGTGAGTGAATAGGTGCCATCCGCATTCTTTTTGGCGTCGAAGGGGAGACTCACGGTTTTGGATACATCGCGCATCGTCAATGTGCCGGTTGCTTGATACTTGTCGCCTTTCTTCTCGACTTTGGCAGATTTGAAATGGATATCGGGATATTTCTCGACCCAGAAATACTTGTCGCTTTTCATATCCTTATCCCGGGAGTTGTTGTTGGTTTTGAAAGTACTAGCAGCGATCCTGACGTCGAATTGCGCGTTTTCCGGGTTTTTCTCATTGAAAACAGCCTCGCCGCGCGGTGCATCGAACGTACCATTGCAAGTGCCGAGGATAAATTTGACGCTGAATTTCGTAGAGCCGGAAACGATTTTGGAAGTCTGAGCGGATACCTCGCCGGCGAAAACGGCAAGGATAATCCACAATGTAAGTTGGAGTCGCATTTTGGTTTTAGTTAGGATGAAATATCACAGTTCTTCCAGCAACGATTCTCCCTCCGAACGGTCGCCGGAAGTCCATTGCCATTTTTCATGCATACGGATTTTGCCGTTCGGAAGTTGCTCGGGTGTCGATTTGCAGATACCCGTTGTGATCTCGCCCTGATCGTTCACCTGGTGGTAACGCATATCCAGGTTCCCCTGTTCGTCCACGAGCGCGATCAGGTGCCCGCTGCGAATGCGCCCGCCCGTGTACGTGGACGTGACGATATTACCTGTTTGCTGATATACAAATTGCATGCCCAGATCCACCTCGCCGTTTTCGGAATTGGACAATGGTACGAATACTTTGTTGTTATAGTTGATCATAGGAAAAAGGCCGTCTTAATGCGTTAAATATAGGTATTAAGACGGCATTCTGATCAAATAACGGAGGTAATCCACCACGTATTGCCGCACGGATCGGATACGCCGCAGCTCCGGCCGTAATCCTGGTCGGCGGGGGGCATTACGCTCGTTCCGCCGGCGTCGAGCGCCTTTTGATAGCTATCGTCGGCATTTTCGACATATACGAAAAGGTTGGCGGGTTGCGCCGGCCATTCGGGGCGCGCGTCGCAGAACATAATGACGCTGCCGCCGATCGAAACCTCGGAATGTTTGATCATTTCGGGCGCATCTTCCTGGTAATGTGTGGTGGAAATAGTGCCGTCGAATACCTTCGTGGTGAATTCCCTAAACCGCGCGGCGCCGTCCAGCATCAGGTAGGGGATCACAGCCTGGTGGCCGTTGGGGATTTTTACATTGCTCATCTTTTTTTGCTTTTGGTTTAAACAAAAGTAACCGTGCCCTCGGCCCCGGAATTGGAAAAAAACGACATCATACATCGCGGTAACCCATTCCTTCCGCATTGCCGGAAAAATAGGTTTTCGGATGGTCGCCGGAGAATGCCTTGAAATCGTGGATGAAATGCGACTGGTCGTAATATCCGCATTCATAAGCGATTTCCGTGAGGGATTTCTCCTTGTTACCATATTCATTGAGGGCGGAATGAAACCGGATAATGCGGCTGAAAAGCTTCGGGGTGAAACCGGAGAATGCGAGGAATTTTCGTTCAAATTGACGGGTAGACAGAAAACTCTGCGCGGCGAGGTCGGGGATTTTGGCGAGGCCATTAGAAAGGATCACGCTGCTGATTACGGAAAATACTGCCGGCTCGCGGACCTCGTGGCTCCGAATGCGTTTTCTTAGAAATTCTGAAACTATCTGAACACGTTCCGGATGATCGCCGGCGAGCATTACGCGCTCTTCCAACTCGGTACCCGTTTGGCCCAGAAGTGTAGTAAGGTCGGGCATTTGATTACTGAGTTCCGATGCCGGAATACCAAAAAGTGCCGGAACGGCAAAAGGGTAGAGGTATACCCCGAATATCCCGAAATCTTCGCCGATGCGAAACCGCCGGAAAGACTGCGACTGCCCGTGAATGCCTGAGCGAAAGGAAATCTCGGACTCGTCGGTTTTCAGGATTTCATCGAACCGGCCTTTGAAATGGAACACCATTTCGGCGCAGCCATCGGCCATGGTTTTATGAAAATATGGCTCGCTATCGGCCAGGTTGTGTTCCAGCACCCAGAAGAATCGGATGTACCGGGCAAGGTCAGCGGAGGGAAGTATCGTGAAATATTTCATGCGTAACCTATTTAGTCTATCTGGATTAAGGATATACTTTTATTATATTTTGCGAAATTTATATTTTTGCGATCTGTTTAATACATTTGACCGGATATTTCGAAGGGTTTTAAACTCTGGCCGTTATCCTCCCGTTATAGTTGAAAATGTAACGGTATTCCATTAAATAGTCGATTACCTACTCAGTTTCTTACTATGAAATTAGTGCCAATAGAGAAGCGCACCGGACTTACGCGCGAAGAATTCATCGAAAATTACTTAAAACCAAGTCGCCCGGTTGTGTTTACCGACCTGGCAAAAGATTGGCCTGCTGTTCAGAAATGGACTTTTGACTGGCTCCGCGAAAACCACGGCAGCCTGGATGTCCCTCTGGTGGATAACCACATTCACGACGCTGACAAATATTTCCAGATCGCCAAAACCATGAAGTTCGGGGATTACCTGAGCCTCATTGAAAAGGGCCCGACCGATCTTCGTATTTTCCTTTTTGATATTTTCAAGAAGATCCCGGAACTCGCGGATGACATCCGTTTTCCGACGATCATGGACGGCTTTTTGAAGTCTTATAAATATGTATTTTTCGGAGGTGAGGGCTCTATCACCAACCTGCATTACGATATGGACTGCTCGAATGTGTTCCTCACGCAGTTCCAGACCCGCAAGCAGCTGATTTTGTTCTCTCCGGAGGAAAGCCGCCGTTTGTACCATCACCCATTCACGGTGATGAGCAAGGTGGACCCACTCAACCCGAATTACGAGAAGTTCCCTGCGTTGAAGGGTGCTACCGGTTATGAAACGATCCTTTACCATGGCGAAACGATTTTCATTCCTTCGCTTTGGTGGCATTATATTCGCTATGTCGATGGCGGTTTCAGCCTCGCATTGCGTGCCAATAACTCTATTTTCACAGCAGTTCGCGGCGGTATGAACCTTGTTCGTCACCAGTTTGTGGATAAAAGCATGACCAAGTTGCTCGGCCTCGACTGGCAGCATTGGAAAGAGAAAAAAGCGGTCGAAAACGCACAGGAGCTTCTGCAAAAGCAGGCATAAGAAAATCCGGCGGCCATAGCCGTCCACCCGCAACCAGGAACGCATTTCAAAGAAACTAATCTATCTTTGAAATGCGTTCCTTTTATATTGCCTTACAACAAGCTATGAACTTCGAACTCACTTCTCAATACCAGCCGACGGGCGATCAGCCGGAGGCCATCAACCAACTAGTACAAGGAATCGAAAATGGAGAGCCGGCCCAGACTTTGCTCGGGGTGACGGGCTCCGGAAAGACATTTACGGTGGCCAACGTGGTGGCGCGCGTGAACAAGCCGACCCTCGTTTTGAGCCACAACAAAACGCTTGCCGCCCAGCTTTACGGCGAGTTTAAGCAGTTTTTTCCTACTAATGCCGTCGAGTACTTTATCAGCTACTACGACTATTATCAACCGGAAGCATTCATTTCCAGCACCAATACCTACATAGAAAAGGACCTGATGATCAATCAGGAGATCGAAAAGCTGCGGTTGCACACGGTATCGTCGCTGATGAGCGGGCGCCGGGATGTGATCGTGGTGGCGTCGGTGTCGTGCATTTATGGCGCAGGAAACCCATTGGAATATAAAAAGAGCATTGTCAGCGCCAAGCTCGGAGATATTGTGAGCCGGAACCAGTTTCTATTTCGACTGGTGGAAATCCTTTACAGCCGGACAGAGGTGGAATTTAACCGGGGTACTTTCCGCGTGAAGGGCGATACGGTCGATGTATTCCCGGGTTATGCGGATTTTGCTTACCGGTTTATCTTTTTCGGGGACGAAATCGAGGAAATCCAGCGTATAGAACCGGAAACCGGCAAAAAGCTGTCTTCCGAAAAAGCCATCGCTATATTCCCGGCCAACCTTTTCGTGACGGGCCGTGATGTTTTGAACCAATCCATTAAAGAAATACAGGATGATCTGCAATCGCAGATCAAGTACTTCATCGCCGAAGGAAGGCTGGCCGAAGCCGAGCGCGTGAAGGAACGCACCGAGTTTGATATGGAAATGATGCGCGAACTTGGTTATTGCTCCGGTATTGAGAATTATTCGAGGTATTTTGACAGGCGGATGCCCGGCCAGCGTCCATTCTGCCTGCTTGACTATTTCCCGGAAGATTTCCTGATGGTAGTCGACGAGAGCCACGTTACAATGCCGCAGATCCGCGCCATGTGGGGCGGCGACCGCTCGCGGAAGGAAGCATTGGTGGAATATGGTTTCCGTTTGCCGTCTGCACTGGATAACCGGCCGCTGACCTTCCAGGAGTTCGAAGACATGACGCCTCAGACCATTTTCGTGAGCGCTACGCCTGCGGATTACGAATTGAGAAAATCAGAAGGCGTGGTCGTGGAACAGATTATCCGCCCTACCGGTCTGCTGGACCCTGAAATTGAAGTAAGGCCAAGCCTGAACCAGATCGATGACCTGCTGGAAGAAATCACCGAACGCATTAAGCTAGGCGACCGCATTCTGGTAACCACTCTCACCAAGCGGATGGCCGAGGAGCTTAGCAAATACCTGGACCGTGTAGGCATTAAATGCCGCTACATTCACTCGGAAGTGAAGGCGCTCGACCGCGTGGAGATATTACGCGAGTTGCGCCTCGGGATTTTTGACGTGCTGGTGGGTGTAAACCTCCTGCGCGAGGGCCTCGACTTGCCCGAAGTATCGCTCGTAGCCATTATGGATGCGGACAAAGAAGGCTTCCTGCGCGATACCCGCTCGATGATCCAGACGATCGGCCGCGCCGCGCGTAACGACCGTGGAAAAGTGATCATGTACGCCGATACCATTACGGGCTCCATGCAGCTGGCGATTGATGAAACGAACCGTCGTCGTAGCATTCAAATGGATTACAACATGGAGAATGGCATCACTCCGAAAACGGTTCGCAAATCGAAGGAAGCCATTATGGAGCAAACTTCCGTCGCTGATTCCAAGGTCCGCAAGGTGTACGTCGAACCGGAGGAAGTACGCATTGCTGCCGATCCGGTTGTTCAATACATGGGTAAAACCGATCTGCAAAAACTCATGGCCGAAACCCAACGTAAAATGGAAGCCGCCGCGAAGGATCTGGACTTTTTGGAAGCTGCGCGGTTAAGGGACGAATTGATGCAGTTGAAGGCCCGGGTGCAGGCTAGCTGAAAAACTTCTTTGGATTGCGACTTGTATGGAAGATCGAAACGATATGAATCACCCGATCATCTTTTATAGCCCGATAGGCTATAATAAATGGGAAAACTAGCACGGGTGCAAAACGTAATTCGTAGCCGTATCGCTTTGAATATTTGTAAGGGTTGCCGGCTATGGAGCTCAGACAGCTGGAAATTGCTCCAATGAAATTATTGCCAAGTCCCACTTTCTGCTTTTCATACCATTCGTATGATTCATTAAGCTCGATTTCAGCAGTTTTAAGAAGGAGGATGTTATATAGGGCCAAAGTCTTTTTTTATGTCGTTCCAGGGACGTGCCGTTAACTTACCGTCATCGAACGCAGCTAACCTTTTGAGCAGTTCATTTAATCCTTCCGGAGATAGCTCAAAATCTTTTTTTGAAACACCAATAGTCGTGTTATCAACCTCTTCCAGGTTTTTTACAAGTGCTTCCAATTGGTCTAAAGAAAGTTGCTGCGTGTTCATAAGTCGGTAGTTAAGCTTCAAGATAGTAGCTGGAACTATATAAAGTTACACAAAATACCCGAACTAACCCGTTGGATGAGCAGCCGGTAGTTACACCAGTTCCGAAGCTAATAACTCCAACACCTCTTCCCAACTATTCACCCGGGTATGCCTCTCTACGCCCCGGTTATGCCCCGCCGTGAAGAGAATGGGCTTGCCTTTATGGAAATCCAGGTTTTTGAAATGGTCGTCGATCAGGTAATCGGTGTTGATGACGCTTTTATCTCCGCAGAAAATGATGTTTCTCCACGTAATGGACGGAAAGTGTTCAGCGAGCCAGTCGTACTTTTCGGGTAGGGAATTGGGAAATTCCATCGCTGCCGAGACGATGTAGACGTCGTAATTTTCCTGTAATTTGATAATGGCCTCCTGCGCACCGGGGATAAGGGGTGCGTAACGGAAAAAGCCTGGTTTGTAGAGGAGGCTCCGTGCGGCGAGTGGGTCGGGGAACGCCTGATCTTCGGGAATGCCGTGCATGGCCTCCTTGGTGACCGTCACGCCAAATGCCTCTGCGTAGTGGTTGATCCAGTTAGCCTCTATGTCCACAATGACATTGTCCATATCCACTGCAATCGATTTTCTCATGATGTTGTTAATTGGTATTTGCAATTATTTGCAACAAATGTAATTGTTTGATGCAGTATTTTGCAATATTAAATTTAAAATGTTTGTTAAATTTGCAGGCATAATCGGGATACCAATGTTAAAAGAAGAACGTTTCCAGATCATACTGGATCAGCTGGGTCATGAGCAGAAAGTCTATCTGGGACATCTGAGCACACTTTTGAATGTGTCGGAGGATACGGTAAGGAGGGATATCAAGGAGTTGGCCGATCAGGGGTTGCTCAAATCGGTACGTGGGGGCGCGGTGCCGCATTCTCCGGGTCCGCACCATTTCCGTGACCGGATCAAGTATGATAACGACCAGAAGCAAATTATTGCAAGAAAAGCATTACAGTTTCTCAAAGACGGTCAGGTCGTGATTTTCGATGGCGGTACCTCGGCGATGCTGATTGCCCAAATGCTTCCCAAAGACCTGAAATTGACGGTCATTACGAATAGCTTTCCGATTGCCTCCATTTTGGAGGAGCACGAGCACGTCGAAGTTTTATTTGCGGGGGGGCGATTGCTGAAAGATTCGTTCGTGACAATCGGCAATGACGCCATTCAGTTTTTCAAGAAGTTCCGGGCGGATATTTGCTTGCTGGGCATTTGCAGTATCCACGCGGACCTCGGGGTGACCGGCCCTAATTTTGAGGAAAGCGAGGTCAAACGGACTATGATCGAGTCTTCTAAGGAGGTGATCGCATTGGCGACGACCGAAAAGCTGGGCACTGCCGAAGCGTACTATGTTTGCCGGACAGAGCGATTATCGGCGATTGTGACGGATAAGGAGGCTGAAAATGAGGATTTTAATATTTATAGAAACCTTGGGATCAGCATGGTCTGATCCCAAGGGCTTCGTCTATTTTTTTGTTGTTTCTTCAATTTTTAAAGTAGTATCGTCGATGCTCTTCGAGTCCTGATTAATGGCATTCGAAAACCCGAGCATAAACGAAATAGCGATCCGCAGAAGCCATTTCCGCAGAAAGAATGCAGTTCGTCTGATTCCCATTTTCCATTTGATTTACATTCATGAAGCACACGGGCGCGCATAGCACGGCCCCGGAGCGCGTTTGCGCAACATTATGGGCACCTGCGAAATGCAGAAACCGGATTATGAATGGAAAATGGAATGATCGTCGGAGGAAAGCGAACGGCTCCGGAAATGCTGATTTTGAACATGAAGTTCGGCAAGCGCCCGATGAAGCCTTAACCCGGGATAACCAGAAATGGAAGCGGTTAGTGAATTGGAAAGGTCGGTGAGCCTATTGTACTGTGTGTTTTTGAAGTAAACAAAACCTGCGGAGCAAGCTTTGGAAAGCTTTTGACAATACCGAAAACCGGGAATGCGTTTTTGGACAATCTTACTGCCGGAAAGCAGTCGCTCAGTCCGGTAATGGCCAATGGAAGCGTTCTCGCGAAAATGGAGGACGCTGACGGAAAGCACCGTCAGAAATAGCCATTTGAAAAAGTAGTGTCCTTTCATCATTGCGCGGTTTCAAGCTATCTGGGGGCCATTCTGATCGCGCCGTCAAGGCGGATGACCTCGCCGTTCAGCATCGGATTTTCCACAATGGATTTGGCTAATAATGCGTATTCCGAAGGCTTCCCGAGCCGCGAAGGAAAAGGAATCTGCTGTCCTAGCGAAATGCGGGCTTCCTCCGGCAGCCCCATCAGCAAGGGCGTTTCGAAAAGTCCCGGAGCAATGGCCATTACCCGGATACCGGATTTTGCTAAATCGCGCGCAACGGGCAGCGTCATACTCACAATGCCTCCTTTGCTGGCTGCATACGCGACCTGGCCCATTTGACCATCATAAGCGGCTACGGAAGCGGTATTGATGATCACTCCACGCTCGCCTTCTGCATTAGGCTCGTTTTGCTCCATCGCAAAAGCCGCCAGACGCATCACATTGAACGTGCCAATCAGATTAATGCGGATAGTTTTCTCAAAAAGCTCAAAGGAATGCGGTCCGTAAATGCCATCGGCTTTGCCGACGATCTTACGTGCCGGTGCGATACCCGCGCAGTTGACGACGATTTGAATGCTGCCGAACGCTTGCAAAGCAACGTCCAGAGCATTTTGGACTTCGCTTTCGCTGCTGACGTCGGTTTTGATATATGTAATTTGACCGGGGAATTCGCTTTCAAGTGCCTGGCCCGCCGCTTCATTTAAATCAAGAATAACAATTTTCGCCCCTTGACTAACAAGCAGCCTCGCAGTCGCTTCTCCAAGGCCGGAGGCGCCGCCGGTGATGAGGGCAGTGGAGGTGGATAGCTGCATAAGGTGTTACTTCCTGTGCAGATGCTCTGGAAGCGGATTTGCTTCAAAGAATTTGCGCGCACGTTCCGCTTTCTCCAAGGCCACTTTTGAAACTGGGAGATTGTCGAGGCTAGGGTCGTATGTGAACTTCCCAGGTTTGATTGTTTTTCTATCTAAAATTTTCATTTTTCAGAAAGGCTATTTCTATAAAATTAAAACTTTTTCTTTACTAAAAAACCTTCAAAACGGATATTGGGTTCAAACAGGACCCACTGTCCATCTTTGTAGCCTTCAATCAAAAGATCGGAATCACCAGGATCAAAGACCTGGGAAATTGCGATTTGATATAAACGGGTTCTAGCCGCTGTGCTGCCTTCAAAATATATTTTTTGACCGGGATTTGAGTCGAGGAAGCGCTGAATAATCGTGATGACGGTTGCGATCACTTCCGGCATGTCCCCGTTGTCAGTGACAGAAATGTCACTGTATTTATTGGTAGGAAGGTCGTAATCAAGTAATGCCAGGTTATGTATATTCGGGGAGATGGGAATGAATTCGACAATCTTATCGAAAACGCCTCGCTTGCCGATGCTTTGAAATCGGAAGCGGGCGTTTTCAACGTCGAATGTTACCGGATATGCCTGGTATTGCTTCATCAGCCAATCACCTCAATCTTCACCTTCAACAAAAACTCATCCATCTCAATTTCCGTAGCTTCTCCATTCAGGTCGCCTACGAGGTCGAGGTCCAGGGCTTGTACTTCCTGGCAGATATAGTCTTTGTTGGCGGTTACTGCGCTGGCGAGCAGGCCGTCGTTGTTTTGTAAGGTAATGCGAATCTTGTCTGTTACTTCGAAGCCGCTGTCCTTACGCAGGTTTTGCACGCGGTTTACGAAATCGCGGGCGATACCTTCGAGACGCAGGTCTTCGGTTACGGTGATGTCGAGGGCGACGGTAAGGCCGCCTTCGCTGGCTACGAGCCATCCCGGAACGTCTTCGGCGATGATTTCCACGTCGGTCAATGCGATTTCGATCGGGCCGCTGGCTGCCGTCAATGTAATGGCGCTGCTGGCTTCGATTTCACGAATCTGCGTTTCATCCATAGCTGAAATGGCGGCTGCTACCTCCTTCATTTTCGGCCCGAATTTCGGTCCGAGGGTTTTGAAGTTAGGCTTGATTTTCTTTTTCAAGATACCGCTGTCGTCGTGAACGAACTCGATATGCTTCACATTCACTTCGGAAAGGATAATGTAAGCCACCTGCTCGATCTGACGTTTCGTTTTCTCGCTCAATACCGGGATCAGGATTTTGGACAATGGCTGGCGAACTTTCAGCTTATGTCCTTTCCGGATCGAGTGGACGAGCGAGCTGATGCGCTGCGCGAGGTCCATCGCTTCTTCCAGGTCAGTATCCACTACTTCCGCTTCGATTTTAGGCCAGTAAGTCAAATGCACCGAGTCGTATTTGAATGGAGCATTGTGCTGGATAGAAGCTTCGCGATCGCTGTCTGTCAGATTTTTATATAACCATTCCCCAAAGAATGGGGCGATCGGCGACATCAACTGCGCCACGGTTACCAGACAGTGGTGCAACGTCTCATAAGCAGCCGCTTTATCATCCGTCAAACCGGCACCCTGCTCAGCCGATGGGTTCCAGAAACGGCGGCGGTTGAGGCGGATGTACCAGTTTGAAAGCTGATCCGTCACGAAATCCTGCACGAGACGGCCTGCTTTGGTCGGGTTGTAATCGTCGAATTGCTCGCCTACTTCTTTGATCAATGTATTCAGTTTGGAGAGAATCCAGCGATCCAGCTCGGTGCGCTTTTCGATAGGTACCGAATTCGCTTCGTGGAACTCGTAACCGTCGAGATTCGCGTACAATGCGAAGAAGTTGTACGTATTCACGAGCGTCCCGAAGAATTTGCGCTGCACTTCGCCAATACCGTCGATATTGAATTTGAGGTTATCCCAAGGCTCGGCATTGGTAATCATGTACCAGCGCGTTGCATCAGGGCCATATTGTGCCAATGTCGCAAACGGATCCACGGCATTACCAAGGCGTTTCGACATCTTGTTACCATTCTTGTCGAGTACCAAGCCGGTCGATACTACATTTTTGAATGCAACGGAATCGAACAACATGCCCGCAATGGCGTGCAATGTGAAGAACCAGCCGCGGGTTTGGTCGACACCTTCTGAAATAAAATCGGCAGGATAGGCCTGGTTGAAGATTTCCTGATTTTCAAACGGGTAATGCCATTGTGCGTACGGCATCGCGCCCGAGTCGAACCATACATCGATCAGGTCCGGCTCGCGGTGCATAATGTGGCCTGTTTTACCTACCAATACCACATCATCCACGTACGGACGGTGCAAGTCATAGTCGCCGTGTTCCAGTTTTTGCAGGTAATCCGAGTTGTGCAATGCCTGCTCGCGGGTCAAATGGCCCGAGATAATGGCTTCTTCCAACTTGTCTTTCAGCTCTTCGATCGAACCAATGCACACTTCATCACCATAGTCGTTCCGCCAGATCGGGAGCGGCGTGCCCCAGTAGCGCGAGCGCGAGAGGTTCCAGTCGACCAGGTTTTCGAGCCAGTTACCGAAGCGGCCGGTACCAGTGCTTTCGGGTTTCCAGTTAATGCTTTTGTTAAGCTCCACCAAGCGGTCTTTCACCGCTGTGGTGCGGATAAACCAGCTGTCGAGCGGATAGTAGAGCACCGGCTTGTCGGTACGCCAGCAATGTGGGTACGGGTGCTCGTATTTTTCTACTTTAAATGCCTTGCCTTCTTCTTTGAGCTTGATGGCGATCAGCACGTCGGTGGGGCGGAACTCCGGATCGTCCTGCTCTGCCTGTGAGTAATATTCAGGTTTTACAAAACGGCCTGCATAATCCGTAATTTCTTTCACAAAACGACCCTGTCGGTCAACGATCGGCACTTCCTTGCCGTTCTCGTCTTTCACCATAATGGCCGGGATGCCATTTGCCTGCGCTACCCGGAAGTCGTCCGCCCCAAAGGTAGGAGAGGTATGAACCACACCGGTACCGTCTTCGGTCGTTACGAAATCGCCGAGGATCACACGGAATGCGGGAGCCTCAGGTTGGATATATGGTAATAGCTGCTCGTACTCAATGCCTTCGAGGTCTTTTCCTTTGAACTCATTTACCACAGTCCATGGCAATACTTTCTTATCGCTGGCTGCATAGCCTTCGAAATCGCCGTCGTGGCCTTTTTCGGAGAAATATTTGCCTACCAGATCCTTCGCGAGCACAACCGCCACGGGCTCGTGCGTGTAAGGATTGAAGGTTTTAACCAATACATAATCAATATTGCCTCCTACGGTCAGTGCGGAGTTGGCAGGAAGTGTCCAGGGGGTGGTGGTCCAGGCTAGAATGCGGATGTCCTCGTTAGCAGAACCAGCCAATGCAGGCCAATTTGCCGCGTCTTTCACCTTGAACATCGCCACGATGGTGGTATCCTTCACGTCCTTGTACGTACCGGGCATGTTCAGCTCGTGCGACGAAAGGCCGGTTCCGGCGGCGGGTGAATAGGGCTGGATTGTGTATCCTTTGTACAGCAAGCCTTTGTCATACAGCTTTTTAAGCAGGTTCCAGAGGCTTTCGATGTATTCGCTTTTATAGGTAATGTAAGGATCGTCGAGGTCCACCCAGTAACCCATTTTCTCGGTCAGGTCATTCCATTGGTCGGTAAATTTCATGACCGTCTGGCGGCATTTCTCGTTATAATCCGCAACCGAAATTTTCTTCCCGATATCGTCCTTGATGATACCTAGTTCCTTTTCAACTTGTAATTCAACCGGCAGGCCGTGCGTGTCCCAGCCGCCTTTACGCTTCACCTGGAAGCCTTGCAGCGTTTTATACCGGCAGAAAATATCCTTGATCGCCCGTGCCATCACGTGGTGGATACCCGGCGTACCATTGGCGGACGGCGGTCCCTCAAAAAATGTGAAAGTAGGAGCGCCCTCGCGGGTTTCTACCGATGCCTCAAAGATTTTCTTGTCTTTCCAGAATTTCAGTACTTCGTCCCCGATTTGCGGGTAACTCAGATTTTTATATTCGTTGTATTTCATATGGGTTGTTAGCGTCGGGCATCTGCCCTGGCCGATCATGTAAATAGCACTATTTATAACCCTCTCCGGATTTTAAGAGTGCAAAATTACGGATTTTTTTCCGCTAAAAGGATGTACGCTTTTGAATGAATCTGAGAGAGATTGTATTATTTTGGTACTTCAACCATCAATTACAAAATGGAACTTATTAACCGCCTGTTAACCGCCAACAAATCCTGGGCAGCCCGGCAGCTCGAAATTGACGAAACGTATTTTGACAACCTGGCCAAAGATCAGAAGCCGGACTTCCTCTGGATCGGGTGCTCCGACAGCCGCGTACCTGCCGAAGACCTGACGGGCTCGCAACCGGGCGAAATGTTCGTACACCGGAATGTGGCCAATCTCGTGGTGCATACCGATATGAATATGCTGAGCGTGCTCCAATATGCGGTGGAAGTGCTGAAAGTGCGGCACATTCTCGTGGTAGGACACTACCAATGCGGGGGTGTGAAGGCGTCGATGATGCATAAGGACCTGGGGCTGATCAACCGCTGGCTGCATAATATCAAAGACGTGTACGACAAGTTTGCGACCGAGCTGGATGCAATCGAAGACGAGAAAAAACGCTTTGACCGTCTGGTGGAACTGAATGTGATCCAGCAGGTGCATAACCTCGCGCAAACGAGCATCGTGCAGGGCGCATGGCACCAGGGGCAAGAGCTGCATTTGCACGGTTGGGTATTCGGCCTGCACGACGGACAGCTCAAAACCCTCGCACATATGCCGCCGACTACGAAGGTGGAGGGAATTTATCGATATGATTTTTAATTTTTTGGGAGGAAGGGAAGAAAGGGAGACGAACAATTAGTCAGGTTTAGTCAAATATAGTCAGGCATTGGGTAATTATAATTGCTTGGTATCGCACAACACCTGACCACGCATGACTAGACATGACTAAGCCTCCTTCCTCCCTTTTTGGTAGTTAAAATCGTACGCCCTATATTCGTAGTCTTAATTGAGTCTAAATAAGATAATCGGCGGCGAATGATGAAAAAACTGATTGGGAAACTGCATCTTTACCTGGGACTTATCTCGGGCATTATGGTGTTCATCATTTCCGTCACGGGGTGTATTCTGGCATTTGAGCAGGAAATCAAAACGATTACGCAGCCCTACATGTTCGTGAATGGCCCGACAGGCGGCAAGGTGTTGCCTCCCTCGGAGCTCGCAGAGATTGCCAAAAAGGCATTACCAGGCAAGATCGCCAAAGGGGTGCTTTACGATACGCCCGACCGCAATGCGCAAGTCGGTTTTTACAACCTCGATCCCGAATACTACTACGTCGCCTACATCAATCAATACACCGGGAAGTTGGAGCACGTCTGGAACGAGGACGACGATTTCTTCCACTTCATCCTGCACGGACATTATTACCTGTGGTTACCCGAAAAATACGGTCAGACGGTCGTAGCCTCGGCCACGTTGGTTTTCTTTTTCATGATGATCAGCGGAATCGTGCTCTGGTGGCCCAAAAACAAATCGGCTGCCAAACAGCGGTTTTCGATCAAATGGAATGCAGCCTGGCGGCGTAAGAACTATGACCTGCATAATGTACTGGGTTTTTACATCATGTCAATCGGCGTGATTCTGGCGGTTACCGGTTTGGTTTGGGGTTTCCAGTGGTTTTCGCAGGGGCTTTACACTGCCACTGGCGGCGAGGGGTCGGATATGTATTATAACCCGCCTTCCGATACTGTTTCAACGGCGCAGGTAGCTGGCCCTATGCAAGCAGTCGATAAAGCCTGGTTTCAATTACAAAAGGAGTATCCCAAATATTCAACCCTCAATATTTCGTTTCCCACCGAAAAAGCCGAGTCGATTTTCTCGTACGTGAACTTCCGTGAAGGGACTTATTATAATGTCGACTATCATTATTTTGATCAGTATTCGGTCAAAAAGATCAACGCGACGGGGCCCTACACCGGCAAATACAGCGAAGCAAATTTCGCACAGACGCTGCGCCGCATGAATTACGATATCCACACGGGTGCTATCCTGGGCTTGCCGGGCAAAATCCTCATGTTCTGCGCCAGCCTCGTGTGCGCTTCGTTGCCCATCACCGGCTTTGTGATCTGGTGGGGCAGGAGGAAGAAAGCGTCGAAAAAGGTCAGAAAGAGCGTTCCTGTCTTGGCGACTCCGCAGTGAGAACAGCAGTTTGATAGGGGTACCCGCCTCACTGTTTTTGATAAATCCTCACATAATCCACTTCAAAACGTGCGGGGAATTCTGTTTTCGACAAATCACCGCCATTATCGCCGCCCAGCGCCATGCCCAGCAGGATGTAGTGCGGCTGCTTAAAAGGCGTAATGTCCTTGTTTTTGGCATTAATGGCCTTGGCCTGGTCCTGTGAAGCCATAAGCATATCGTCGACATAAATTTTAATCGAATTCTCGTCCCAATCCATCCGCCATACGTGGAATTTCGATGACCAATCCGGGTCGTTGAAAGCACTGATCTGCTTTTTATTGGTATTCCAAACAGGTTTGTAGCGTTCATTGGAACCCCAGGCAAGATTTGCCAGCAGCATCCCCCGGTAAAATTCCATAATGTCGATCTCGCCGTTATCCGGCCATTCGCCCTTGTCGCCGAGCGTCCAGAATGCCGGCCAGATGCCTGAGCGCGTATCGATTTTGGCGCGCATTTCGAAGCGGCCGTACTGAAAGCTCTTTTTACCGCGGGTAATGATGCTGGCCGAAGTGTACTCGGCGTACTCGCGGCTTTCTTTCCAGTTGCTGCTGCCGGGTTTGTAGTTGGGGTTTTTGACCCGTTCTTTTTTGGCTTCGATAATCAGGTAACCGCCTTTGCAGTAGGCATTGTCGCCCTGATACCATTGATCTTCGTGGTTTCGGGTAAAGCCTTTTTCGGGTTGCCACACATTCGGGTCGGGCGCACCGTCGTAGTCGAATTCGTCGGCCCATACGAGCTTGTATTGTGCGGTCGCGGGAAGGAAACTCATAACCGTGAGGATGATCGTTAATAGTAATTTGTCAGGAGTTGCCATGAGTGGTCAGTTGTTGTTGTGCTGTCATTGGGGAAAGTGACGGTGCCCGCTCATTTACCCGAAATGCCAAAATGAAAAGAATTGACACTATAAATGGCGGCACCGGGTTTTATTTCTGACAGTTTTCCATTTTCTTGTAAACAATAGTTTGCCGCAGTCCTTATCGGCCGGCGTTGATTTTTAATATGCGTAAATTCATTGATACTGCTAAAAAAGCCGGTTTGGACGGTTTCATGCTCGCATTGCTCAGCATGATCCTGCTCGCCTGGCTCTGGCCGGCGCCGGGTATGCAGGACAGCCCGCTGCATCTTTCGACCGTCTCTACCTACGCGGTTTCAGTCATATTCTTCTTTTACGGCCTCCGGCTCAGCCCCGAAAAACTGAAAGCCGGGCTCGTGAACTGGCGGCTGCACGTGATGGTGCATTTGTCGACATTTGTACTTTTTCCGGTACTGGCGCTCGCATTCAGGCCGTTTTTTCAGAGCGAAGAAGGGCAGGTGATGTGGCTGGCAATCTTTTTTCTGACCGTCCTGCCATCTACGGTTTCGTCGTCGGTAGTCATGGTATCCATTGCGCGCGGCAACATTCCGGCGGCGATATTCAATGCGAGCATTTCCAGTCTGATCGGCGTTTTTATCACACCATTGTGGATGGGCCTCGTGCTGGAATCCGGGCCAGAACATTTTGATCTGCTTTCGGTAGTCGGAAAACTGGCAATGCAAGTACTACTTCCGGTATTTGCCGGGATTGCCCTCAACAGCCGCTGTGGGCATTTCGCGGAGCGCCACAAAAAGTACATCCGCTATTTCGATCAGTCGTCGATTTTGCTGATCGTCTACACTTCTTTTTGCGAATCGTTTGGAGAGCACCTCTTTGATTCGCTCGGAATAAAAGAAATTGTATTTTTAGGGATAGGAATGCTCGCGCTGTTTTTCGGGATCTATTTCCTGCTGACGTTCATTGCCGGTTTGCTGCATTTCGACCGGGAGGATAAGGTTACCGCGGTATTCTGCGGTTCCAAGAAATCGCTGGTGCAAGGTGCCGTGATGTCGAAAGTATTGTTTGCGGGCCCGGAAGCCGGTTTAATGCTCCTGCCGATCATGCTTTATCACGCATTGCAGCTGATTGCTGCGAGTATTATCGCCCAGCGAATGGCCCGGGAGCCGGGAGTAGCGGAAAATTTTGTACTTAAAAAATAAGGTATGCGGATCATATCGTGGCTGGTGCGGCTGGTAGTTTTGATTTTGCTTTTGGCGGGGATTAACGCATTATGGTCGGGTTTCAAGACCGGCAGCTGGCTGCCCGAATGGCTTGGAGGAGAGGATAAGGCGGAGACAATGCATACCGTGGTGTTGCAGGAAATCAGCTCGATGGGCAAACTCGAAGTCGTGAAATACAACTTCAAGGATGTGGTAGAGCAGGAACTTGTGAAAATGTGGCTACCCAACGCGAAAGCGATCCTGATCGTACAGGGAGAAGCGATAGGTTGTGTGGATCTGACCAAAATTTCCATGGAAGACATTACCTCCGATGCCGAAACGCTGGTGATCAACATGCCGGAGCCGGAGTTGTGTGTTTTTAAGATAGACCATAGTAAATCAAAGGTTTATAATACGGAATATGCCTTTACCGACGAGGCGAAACTGGTGCAGGAGGCTTACAAACAAGCCGAAAAACAAATCCAGCAATCGGCCCTCGACATGGGCATTCTCGACCAGACCAGGGAGAATGCCAAAAAGATATTGACCCCCATGCTGGAAAAAGCTTCCGGTAAAAAGGTGGTGCTGAAATTTCCGATGAATGCCAAAGTAGACAAGTTGCGATAATATAAACTGCGCTAAACCAACCCTTTCTAATGAGTAAAAAAGGATTTCTGACACTGGATGAACTTTCGGGCAAGATTGGGGGAGGGGAGATTGAAACAATTGTAGTTGCATTCACGGACCATTACGGCCGGCTTATGGGCAAGCGCGTCGACGCCGATTATTTCCTCGATTCGGTTTCCAAATCGGGCACGCACGGCTGCAATTACCTACTCACGACCGATATGGCCATGGACCCGGTACCCGGCTACCGGTATGCCAACTGGGAGCTCGGTTACGGTGATTTCCATCTGGTGCCCGACCTCGCTACCCTGCGCATCGCCGACTGGCTCGACAAAACCGCATTGGTGATCTGCGATGTGCATAACGACAAATCACACCAACTGGAATCGATAGCGCCGAGGTCGTTATTGAAAAAACAACTGGCCTCGCTCGCGGGCGATGGCGTCGAATGCTTTGCTGCTTCCGAATTGGAATATTACCTGCTCGAAAACAGCTATAAACAAGCATTTCAGCAAAACTACCAGAACCTGAGCCCGGCGGGATATTACCTGGAAGATTATCATATTATGCAGGGCACGAGGAACGAAAAGTATACTTCGGCAGTCCGCAGGCATTTGAAAAACTCCGGCATCGCGGTCGAA
Source organism: Dyadobacter sp. BE31 (assembly GCF_031457695.1). Classification (NCBI taxonomy): domain Bacteria; kingdom Pseudomonadati; phylum Bacteroidota; class Cytophagia; order Cytophagales; family Spirosomataceae; genus Dyadobacter; species Dyadobacter sp. BE31. The sequence continues at coordinate 1,088,592 of NZ_JAVDXA010000001.1, read as the reverse complement.
ACTTCCAAAGGTGAATGGGGGCTAGGGCAACACGAATTGAACGTCAAATATGCGGACGTGCTCTCGATGGCCGACAACCACATTGTGTACAAGCAATGTATGAAGGAAGTGGCCGACGCAATGGGCATTTCCGTAACTTTCATGGCCAAGTTCGCGACCGATCAGGCGGGTTCCAGCAGCCATATTCACATGAGTCTGTGGAAAGACGGCAAGAATATCTTCGACGGCGACCAGCAGTTCGGACCGGTGAAAGGCTCCGATATTTTCCGCTGGTTTCTCGGCGGCTGGATCAAGCACGTGCCCGACGTTATGCCATTCTACGCCCCGACCGTCAATTCCTATAAACGGTTTGTGGACGGCTCCTGGGCGCCTACGCGGCTTGCGTGGAGCTATGATAACCGCACAGCCGGTTTCCGGGTGGTAGGCAGCGGTGCCAGTCTGCGGATCGAATGCCGCATTCCCGGTGCCGATTGTAATCCTTACCTTGCATTTGCTGCGTCGCTCGCCTCGGGCCTCGACGGGATCAGGAACCGCATTGAGCCCCCTGAATGCTTTATCGGCGATATTTACGCCGCCGCGCATTTGCCTCGCGTGCCTTACACGCTCGCGGAATCCGTGGCATTGTTCGAAAACAGCCCGTTTGCCAAAGAAGCATTCGGCGAGGAAGTGGTGGAGCATTACACGCATTTTTTCAAAACCGAGCAGCGGGCATATGATAGCTCCGTGACGGACTGGGAGCGGAAGCGGTATTTTGAACAGATTTAATCACTCGTTACTATCCAAAAAAACATAACCAATCAAACCCCATGCGCTTAGAAAACAAAGTCGCGCTTATTACAGGTGGAAGCGGCGGAATCGGTCGTGAAACTGCTATTTTATTTGCCAAAGAAGGAGCTAAGATCGTCGTGACGGACGTGAACGACGCCGCTGGTCAGGAGACGGTCGATGAGATCGTGAAAAACGGCGGAGAGGCTTACTTTTTGCATTCGGATGTTTCCAAAGCGGCCGACTGCGAAGCGGCGGTGGCGTTTACCGAAGAGAAATTCGGAAAGCTGAATATCCTTTTCAACAACGCGGGTATCATGCACAGCGACGATGACAATGCCGTTACTACCGAAGAAGCGATCTGGGATCTGACAATGAATATCAATGCGAAAGGCGTTTTCCTGGGGTGCAAATACGGTATACCGGCATTGAAGCGCGCAGGTGGCGGCTCGATCATTAATACCGCATCGTTTGTAGCTATTTTGGGCGCGGCTACACCGCAGGTGGCTTATACGGCGAGTAAAGGAGCGGTGCTCGCACTTACGCGTGAGCTCGCGGTCATCCACGCTCGGGAGAACATCCGTGTGAACGCATTATGCCCGGGCCCGCTGCGCACGGAACTGCTGATGAAGTTTTTGAATACCGAAGAAAAGAAACAGCGCCGCCTGGTACACATCCCAATGGGCCGTTTCGGCGAAGCGAAGGAAATGGCTTATGCTGCATTGTTCCTCGCTTCGGATGAGGCATCTTTCGTTACCGGCACCGACTTTCTCGTCGATGGCGGTATTACTTCGGCATATGTAACACCTCTTTAATGGGAGGAAGGAGAATGGAGGAAGGGGAGGATGGAGGAGGCTCTATCCCGGTTCTCTTTCCTCCGTCCTCCCTTTCCTCCCTTTTCTCCCTTCAAAAAAATGATTCAAAAAACAATAAGCCCGATCGACGGCTCTGTGTATGTGGAGCGCGAATTGGCGAATGCTGAGGCCGTGGAGGCTGCTTTGGAAAAAGCGGTAGCCGCGCAAAAGGAATGGAAAAAAACGACGCTGGCGGAGCGTGAGGCGATTTGCAGGAAGGCGGTCGAATATTTTCTGAACAATGCCGACGAAATCGGATTGGAACTGACCTGGCAAATGGGGCGCCCCGTGCGCTACACGGCGAACGAGATCCGCAGGGGCTTTCAGGAGCGGGCCAACTATATGATTTCGGTGGCCGAGAAAGCGCTGGCAGACGTCGAAGTGGATGAAATTCCTGGTTTTAAAAGATTTGTGAAAAGAGCGCCGCTAGGTGTGGTGTTCGTGGTGGCGCCGTGGAATTATCCTTATCTGACGTCCGTGAACTCGGTGATACCGGCCATTATGTCGGGTAATGCGGTGATTTTGAAGCATGCACAGCAGACACCCCTTTGTGCCGAGCGTTATGCAGCCGCATTCGAATACGCCGGCTTGCCGGAGGGTGTGTTTCAGTATCTGCATTTGAGCCATGAGCAGGTGGCGCAAGTGATTGGTGATGCGCGGGTCGACTATGTGGCATTTACCGGATCGGTGGAAGGCGGACATGCGGTGCAGAAAGCTATCAATGAGCGGTTTATTGTCGGTGGGCTCGAATTGGGTGGAAAGGATCCTGCGTACGTACGCGCGGATGCGAACCTGGCCGATGCAGTTGAAAACCTGGTGGACGGCTCTTTCTTCAATTCGGGGCAGTCGTGCTGCGGAATCGAGCGCATTTATGTGCATCAGACCGTTTATGACGAATTTATCAAGGGCTTTGAAGCATTAACCAAAACCTACGTTCTGGGCGATCCGCGCGATGCTGAAACGACATTAGGGCCGATGGTAAGGACATCAGCAGCCAGCTTTGCCCAGAAGCAGATCGATGACGCTATTGCACAAGGTGCTACCGCGTTGATCGACCCTGCATTGTTTCCGGCGCACCAGTCGGGCACGCCATATCTGGCACCGCAAGTGCTGGTGAATGTGAGCCATTCGATGGACATTATGACGGAAGAAACTTTCGCGCCGGTGGTAGGCATTATGCCCGTTGCGAGCGATGAGGAGGCCATTCGTTTGATGAACGACAGCCAATACGGCCTTACTGCCTCCATCTGGACCTCGGACGTCGATGCGGCATTGCAGATCGGCGAGCAAGTCGAAACCGGTACCTGGTTCATGAACCGCTGCGACTACCTCGACCCTGCATTGGCATGGACGGGCGTGAAGAATTCGGGACGCGGTTGCACGTTGTCCGTGGTCGGTTACGAGGCATTAACGCGGCCTAAGTCTTTTCATTTGAAAATAGGGTAACTTGGTTTGTTAGGCTATCTTTAATCGAAAACCAGCCAATTTGAGATATGAAGAGCATCGACACACTGGATTTGAATGGCACGTATAGCTATGCCGACTATTTGCAATGGGAGTTTGAGGAACGTCTCGAATTGATCAAAGGGCAGATCTTCAAAATCCCGTCTGCACCAGGCACTCGTCATCAAAAAATATCAGGGATGCTTTTATCCGAAATATGGCAATTGCTTAAATACAGAGATTGCCAGGTTTTTGCAGCTCCATTTGATGTGCGACTTCCAAGGTTCGATGTTCAATCAGACAAGGAAATTCTCACAGTTGTGCAGCCTGACATTTCAGTGATTTGTGACCCGGCTAAAATAGATGAAAAAGGCTGTCTGGGCGCACCCGACTGGATTATCGAGATACTTTCTCCCGGCAATACCAGGAAGGAAATGGACAACAAGTTTGACGTGTACGAAGAATCTGGTGTGAAGGAATATTGGCTGGTAGAGCCGAATGACGAAGTGGTTTTCGTGTATGTATTAATTGAAGAAGGAAAATTTATTGGATTGAAGCCGTATACCGTAGGTCAGGCACTTACTTCGATTACACTACCCGACTTTACCATTGAACTGAACCAGCTTTTTGATAAAAAGTAGCATATAGTATGACAAAAGTCGGATTGCTGGAATGCGACCATGTGCGCGAAGAACTTTTGCCGATCGCGGGGGATTATCGCGATATGTTTCCGGCATTGTTCTCACAGGTTGCTCCGGATTGGGAGTTTGTATTTTATGATGTTTGCAACGGGCATTTTCCGGCTTCGGCGGACGAATGCGAGGTATATGTTTGCACCGGTTCCAAGTTTTCGGTTTATGACGATGAGCCGTGGATTCATCGGTTGAAAGAGTTTGTGCGTGAAATCCGTGATTCGGGGAAAAAGTACCTGGGCATTTGCTTCGGGCATCAGATGCTGGCCGAAGCATTGGGTGGTAAGGTGCAGAAATCCGCTGTGGGCTGGTGCGTGGGTTTGCATAATTTTCAGGTATTAAGCCAGGAAGAATGGATGGTGCCGGCACGGCAGTCGTTCAACCTGCTGATGATGTGCCAGGACCAGGTAATGGAGCTGCCACCGGACAGCAAGCTGCTGGCCGAGTCGCAGGACTGCCCGATCGGCATGTTCAGCGTCGGTAAAAATATGGTGGCGATACAGGCACATCCCGAATTTCCGAAGCCTTATGAAAAAGCATTGATGGAAATCCGGACGGAGCGCATCGGGCAGGCGAAGGTCGAAATGGGTATTGTAAGTCTGGAATTGCCGCTCCACGAGTTGACTTTTGCGAATTGGTTAAAGAATTTCGCTGCGCTATGAAGTGGCATGATGGTTTGCTATTTTTACCGCTGCTAAGATTTTAACTTACCAATACCCAATGACCGAGAACAGCAAGGTATCCAGGCGTCAGATTTTGAGTGCCCACCAAACAGGCCAGAAAATACGCCGGATCGCTTTTGAAATATATGAACAGAATTTTGAGGAAAAAGGCATTATCATCGCCGGAATAGCCGGTGAAGGTTTTGCATTTGCCAAAAGACTGGTAGCCGAACTCACAGAAATTTCACCGCTCAACGCGCAACTTATCGAGCTCCGTTTCGACAAAAACATCCACCAGCAAAGCCCTGTTTTGTTCGATCATGAACTGAACGTGGAAAACCAGGTGATCATCATCGCGGACGATGTTTTGAATACCGGTCGCACACTGGCTTTCGCATTGGAACCGTTTCTGAAAGTACCGATGAAAAAGGTTCAGGTAGCGGTAATCGTAGATCGCAGCCACCACAAATTCCCGATCCACGCCGATTATGTAGGATATTCATTGAGCACCACGCTTACCGAGCATGTGGAAGTGGTTTTGAGCCGAGCGGAGGAAGAAGGGGTTTATTTGAAATAATCACAATTTGCCGCGTATTTCCAGCGTGTTCACACCCACGATATAGGCGTAAATAGCGGAAGGGACGAAGTTAAGCGTTATGCCGTTTTTTTCTATCGTCCCTTCCTTATCAATGGTTGTGACAAGGGCGGATTTCAGATTGTTCTTTTCACAAAACTGTAACAAGCTCTTTAACTCCTCGGGGCGCTCGTAGTACCTGTTGCTCCATTTTACCTCCACGGCCCATGCAGGTTTCAGCGATTTGTTATCCAAACCGATCATATCCACTTCGCCCTGAAATTTTCCATTTGTCCAGCGGGCGTACCAGGGCGTGAACCAGAAGCGGTGTATCCACTGCGAAAAGATGGCTGTTTCAACCATACTCCCAAATAAATCGTCGGTGGCTTCGAGAGGCACGAAAAGGGCGCTGCGCAGCGAAGGATTGGTAAGGAAAATTTTGTAAAAATTGGCTCGCTGGAATTTTTTGGCCGTGTCGTCGACGCGGTGGATAACTCGCACCAGGAATGCGGCTTCAAGGTATTCCAGGTATTTTTTCAAAAGGTTTTTATCGATACCACTGCTTTTCGAAAGCACATCCAGCGACACCTCATTGCCGCTGTAATACGCGAGCGTCGTGAAGAATGCGTTGAGTTCCTGCACATCCTGGATACCATAAAGACTGGGCAGGTCACGCAAGAGAACTTTATCCACTATGTCGCTTTTGATGTACCTCCCGGGATTGGCCTGGATCGTCTCGGAAAATATGACTTCGGGATAACCGCCGAAATTGATGTAGTCGATGAAATGCTTGTTGAGTTCGGTCAAATGGCTGCTGGTGAAGAACTTGTTTACATTGCCATTCCAGGCAATGGACGAAGGACGGATCAGGTGATCAAATTTCTTTAGCTGGATATACTCGTGAAAAGTCAGTGGTGGAAGCATGAATTCGGTAAACCGTCCTGCGCCGCTTTCATTGCTTTTAAGCCTAAGCGCTGCGGCAGCCGATCCGGAAACAATGATCTTGGTGTGAGGATAGCTGTCAACCATCACCTTTAAATGCACTTCCCAGTCTTTGAGATACTGAATTTCGTCGAAAAAGAGGTACCAGTCGCTCAGATCGTCACTTGCCACCGCCTTGCGTACGAGCGCAAACAGCTGTTCCAACCCCATGTAAAGATAGATGGGATTGTCGATGCTGATAAATGCGATCTTTTTAGGGTTTACACCGTCGTCCAGTAGCTTTTGGACGCTGTGGTGCATCATCACTGTTTTTCCTACCCGCCTGGGGCCCATCAAAACCACAGCCCGTTTTACACTCGTTTCACCGACCAACTGGTGCAACAGCCCGAAGTACAGCCTGGGCTGCATGCCGTGATACTCCGGATCGATTTTACCTGACACCCACCAGGGATTTTCAAACCGGAGCCTGCTTAAAACCAGTTCTTCGGATATGGGTTTGAGTTTGATCGATTTTGCCATAAATCAACAAATTTCTCAAAATAATATAGATTGATCTATACTAAATTAACAAATTTGTTGATATAAGAAAAATATCGCTTAAATTGATTCTTATTTTACCTCTAAAACCTCCAAGATCACACTCGCTCTCCTCGCATTCACAACCGGATTGAACCCGGCCGTCATCAAAAAGTCCCCCGAATAAACCTGCTCTTCCTTAACCGGCGATTTCGAATCCGGATAGAGGTTCAGCTCTTTAACCTTGTATTTCTTAGCCGAATCCAGTCCCTGCAAACGAACGGCGATGTCCGATCCCGCGCCGTTGCGGTTACTCACTAAATAGGAGAACACGATTGCCCTATCCTTATTCTTACTCGCAAAAAGCAGCGATGCAAATTCATTTTTCTTCGGATCTACCAGTCGATAAAGGTCGCCGTGCCAGATCACGTCCTTGATCGCGTTGTAAGTAGCGACGGACTGCTGGGCGAATTGCAGGTCTTTTTCATTCAAATGGCTCACTACAATGTCGTATCCGAGCTTGCCCATCATCGCTACGTCGGTGCGGAATTTGAGTGGCTGCTTGCCCCAGTCGGTCACGTGCGCGCTTTGGGCGAGGGCGGGGTAGAAGTAGGAGTATTCCCATTGCATGAAAATGCGTTCGAGCGGGTCGGTGTTGTCGCTCGGCCAGAACTCGGTGAAGTATTTCAATGCCTCGTAATCGACCCGGCCGCCGCCGCCGGAGCATAGCATCATAGGTACTTTCGGATATTTGGCGCGGAGCTTTTCGAGGACTTTGTAAAGGCCTTTTACGTAATCGACATACAGCTGCGATTGCTTTTGCTTGCTCTTCTCGAGGTACGCCGAATGCGCGTTGAAAGTAATGGCATTGCAATCCCATTTGATGTACGCGATCTCGGGATTTTCGGTGAAAAGCTTATCCAGAATCCCAAAAACAAAGTTTTGTACTTCGGGATTCGACAAATCGAGCGGCAGCTGGTTACGCATATAGTGCTCGGGACGCTGCGGTTGGCGGATCACCCAGTCGGGGTGTTTTTCGTAGAGTTCACTTTTAGGGTTTACCATCTCGGGCTCTACCCAGATACCGAATTTAATACCCGCATTTTTGGCCTCCTTCACGAGGTAGCCAATGCCGTGCGGGAGTTTTTTGACGTTTTCCTGCCAATCGCCAAGCCCTGCACGATCGTCGTTGCGGGGATATTTGTTGGCAAACCAGCCGTCGTCGAGCAGGAACAGGTCTACGCCCAGCTTCTTGCCGTCTTTGAACAACCCCGACAGTTTTTCCTCATTAAAATCGAAATAAGTGGCTTCCCAGTTATTCAGCAGCGTAAGACGAGAGCCTTCCCCGTCGAGAATGCGATATTTACGCGCCCAGTTGTGGAGGTTCCGGCTGGCTTCGCCCTTGCCGTTTTCCGAAAATGTGTAGATAAACGAAGGTGTCTTGAAATCCTTGCCGGATGCCAGCGGATATTCGGAAGCATAGTTGTTAATGCCGGCAATGAGGCGTAGGTTATGGTAGGAATCGACTTCGAAATCCATCCGGAAGTTGCCCGACCACGCCAGCGTTCCGAGCAGGACTTTGCCTTCGGTTTCGGTAGCGGGCTTATCAAAGGAAAGCTGGAAGCTGGGAGGCTGGAAGAGGTTGGCACGGGTACCGAGTTTGGAGTCCAGCACGCGGATACCGGCCGTAAGCTGCTCCTCTTCGGGGTTCATTTCACGCGCCCAGGTGCCGTTGTAATGTGTCAGATAAAAGTCCTTGCCGGGGAAATAGAGGTTCGCAGAAGCGTATTTGTTCAATGTAATTTCTCCTTTTTCAGCGCTTTTGATCACGCTCCATTGCTCCACCACATTCTCGCGGGCGTAGGTTTTGTAAAACAATGTCACCTCCACCGCGTACACGGGATCTTTCAACTGAATGCTGGTGGTTGCTACATTGTCGCCTTCGCGCGTGGTTTGGTGGTTTACATAAACGAGGTCCGTGGATTTGTTGCCGTCGGCGTGTGTAATTTGCAAGGCCGGCTCGGAAATGCTCCATGAGCCAGCCGGCGTGTAAGCCGAATTGTAAATGCCCGCATTGCCGTCGCGCTGGCGGTTTTGGGTGCTTACCAGCTCATATTCGGCGGCTTGGGCCAGTTTTTTGCCAAAGTAAATGATCGACAAATGCTTATCCTGATCGGTTTGCAATACCAGCGCATTCTGGGTGGTTTCGATGGGGATGGTCACCTTGTTTTGGGCCGTTGAGTCGATGGCGTGCATGAAAAGTACTAGCACAGGAATGGCAATGCGCCGTAGGAGATTCATTGGAATAGTAAAGGGAATAGTTTGAAAAAGAAAAGGATCGATACCGGCAATGTTACTGGCAATATCGATCCTTTCAAAGTTCTTAGTAGCGGTTATTAATGGAAAACGCGCCTTAGTTTCACGTTTTCTACCGGCCGGATAATGAGCGGTACCTTCTCGATTTTAACGGAACTGCTGTCGAGCCCGAACCATTTGTCTTCCGGCGTCGTGAAATCCTTGACGAAGAAGTAGGTTTTCATTACGAGCTGTTCCAGGAATGGGAGGTCGTTTTCAAACGAAAGGAATCTTTCCAGTACCACAAAACGGAAGTCTCCGGTAATGTTCTGCTTGCTCAGCGACTCGTACCGGCTGGTAATGTCTACCTCTTTGTTCAAAACCATATCCTCGACTACTTTCCGGAAGAACATATTGATCCGCTGGTCGACGCGGAAACCGAGCCGGAAGTTGATTTTGATCACATTGTCGTGCGCGTCTTCGTCGGATAATACCTTGTATTCCATCGTATAAGGATCATCCGTAATGTCGACGTGGATGAACCAGTACACATCGGCGCGTTTCGGACGTTTCTGAAAAATGGAGTAGATAACCTTCGTTTCGATTTCCGACGCGCGCGAGGCGTTGGTCATGAAAACAAGGTGGGTCGTATATTTTGGAATACTGATATCGCGGCTCAGCTCGTGCAATGCCGGCAGGTATTTTTCCAGTTTGGTGTATTCGGTGAGCCTGAGCTTGATGTAGAATGCTTTGAGCCAAACGGCCATCAGCCCTGCCACCAGCGTGCCGACCATGATCGTGAACCAGCCTCCGTGGGTGAATTTAAGCAGGTTGGCGCCCAGGAACATGCCTTCTATGAACAGGTATATAAGCATGAAAACAATTACTATCCAGAGGTTGACCCGTTTGACATACAAATAATAGGAGAACAGGATCGTAGTCATGATCATCGTGAGCGTAATCGCGAGGCCATACGCCGCTTCCATGTTGGATGATTTCTGGAAAAACAGCACCACACCGCAGCAGCCCAGCCAGAGGAGCCAGTTAATGCTCGGCACGTACAGCTGGCCTTTCTGATCACTTGGATAAATGAGGCGGACCTTGGGCCAGAAATTGAGGCGGATAGCCTCCGAAATGAGCGTAAATGAGCCGGTAATAACGGCCTGGCTGGCAATGATAGCAGCCAATGTCGCGATGACGACGCCTGGCAGCAGCCACCATTCAGGCATGATCTCATAGAATGGTTTGCGGGCGTCGAGCAGGTTGCCCATTTCGGTGATCAGCCATGCGCCCTGACCAAAATAGTTCAGTATCAGGCATATTTTAACGAATATCCAGCTGATCCGGATGTTTTCGCGGCCGCAGTGACCGAGATCGGAATACAGCGCTTCGGCACCAGTCGTACAGAGAAATACCGCACCGAGCATCCAGAAACCACCGGGGTGTTTCGTCAGGAGGTCATATCCGTAGATCGGATTAAGGGCTTTCAGGATTTCAGGGTGGTCTTTGATCTGGTTAAGACCCAGCACGCCTAGCATCACGAACCAGGTTACCATCAACGGCCCGAATGCACGGCCTACCACTTTGGTACCGAATGCCTGGATGATGAAGATCGCCGTAAGAATGGCAATGACGATCGGGACCGTCTGAATATTAGGGTATAATAGTTGTAAACCTTCTACCGCAGAAGAGACGGAAATAGGCGGCGTAATGACGCCATCGGCCAGTAGCGTACTTCCCCCGATCACCGCGGGCACCGTGAGCCACTTCGCATGCTTGCGCACGAGCGCGTAAAGCGCGAAAATCCCACCCTCGCCGCGGTTATCGGCCCGGAGGATCAGGATTACGTATTTAACGGTGGTTTGGAGCGTCAGCGTCCAGAAAATACAGGAAATCGCCCCGTAGATAATTTCTTCGGTGATGGGCTCATTCATGATAATCGCCTGCATTACATAGAGCGGCGACGTACCGATGTCGCCGTAGATAATGCCGAACGCCACCAGAAGCCCGGCGGCCGTTACCTTGTCAACTTTGTGTTTTGATTCCATCCACCTTTTATGAAAAACGGCGAAAGTTAGGAAACCGCTAGCAAAGACGGAATTACAGTATACAAATTTAATTTGTCAATGCGACACTATGCGGTAAAAGTGTTGAAAAGCAGGTACCCATTCAACCCGATAATAATCAACGCAATAACCCAGCTTACAACGCTTAGCAGCCTGGAATTGGCAAAAGGCCCCATGATTTTGCTGTTGGAGGTGAAAAACACCAGCGGTACCACGGCAAAGCTCAGTTGCAGAGAAAGAATTACCTGGCTGAGTACGAGCAGCTCGGCTGTACCCCGTTCGCCGTACAAATAGGAGACGATGAGCGCAGGGATAATGGCGATACCGCGCGTCAGGAGTCGACGTACCCAGGGTTTGAGGCGGATGTTGAGGAAGCCTTCCATCACGATCTGGCCTGCGAGGGTACCGGTGAGCGTGGAACTTTGGCCGGATGCCAGCAACGCAAGCGCGAAGAATATGCCCGCGAGGCTCACGCCAAGCACAGGGTCGAGGAGGTGGTAGGCATCGGTAATGTCGGCGATTTCGAAATGGCCGTTGGCGTGGAACGCCGAGGCGGCCAGGATGAGGATGGAGCCATTGATAAAGAAAGCCAGGGCCAGCGAAACGGTCGAATCGATGGTGGCGAAGCGGATCGCGGAACGTTTGCCTGTCTCGTCTTTCCTGAAATTACGGGTCTGAACGATGCTGGAATGTAAATACAGGTTGTGCGGCATCACGGTGGCACCAAGGATACCGATGGCGATATAGAGCATTCCCGGGTCGGTCACGATCTCTTTTTTAGGCATCAAGCCTCCCACAATACCGGCCAGCGATGGCTGCGAGACGATCATTTCGTACAAAAAGCTGAGCAGGATAATGGTCATCAATCCCGCCACAATACTTTCAATAATGCGGAATCCTTTTTGCTGGAAATACAACACAATGAGCACGTCGAAAGCCGTGAAAACGACGCCGACAGGCAATGGGAGGCCGAAAAGGAGGTTCAATGCAATAGCGGAACCGATCACTTCGGCGAGATCGGTGGCTGCGATGGCGATTTCTGAGAGAAGCCAGAGTACAAATGATACTGGACGCGAGTAGTAATCACGGCAGGCCTGCGCAAGGTCGCGGCCGGATGCGATGCCGAGTTTCAGCGACAAATGTTGCAAAAGCATGGCAAAGAGGTTCGAGATCAGGATCACGGAGAGCAGGGTATAGCCAAACCGCGAGCCGCCTTCGATATCGGTAGCCCAGTTGCCCGGATCGATGTAGCCGACGGCCACCATCAGGCCAGGGCCCGCAAATGCGGCCATTTTTTTCCAGAAACCAGCTCCCTCCGGTACCGAAATAGAGGAGTGAACTTCGGACAATGAGCGGAGCTGCTCATCATGGCCCGGTGTTTTCTCTTGCAAAGACTTATCTATTTTTAAATCGTCAATCATTCCCGTAGTCTCCGAAATAAACAATTTAGTTCTCTGAAAACAAAGATAAGGAAATTCTGAATATATTTTTAGGTTAGTCTAAATTTTTTAATTTACAGATAGTAAATCGTACTTTTGCCGGATATTTAAGATTGGTAACCGGGGCTTACAAGGCATGCAGAATTCTTTCACAGAAGAAAATTACTTAAAGATCATCCACGCGCTTTCCGGACGTGACGGGGTAGAGGTGAGCACGAATGCGCTCGCGGAGAGTACGTCAACACGTGCCGCGTCGGTGACGGACATGCTGCGCAAGCTGGCTGACAAAGGATTGATCCATTATAAAAAATACCAGGGTGTAACATTGACGGAGAGCGGGGAGAAAGTGGCGATCAAGGTGATCCGCAAGCACCGCCTCTGGGAGGTTTTTCTGGTTGAAAAGCTGGGTTTTGGCTGGGACGAGGTGCACGATATTGCCGAGGAGCTGGAACACGTTCCATCGGAAGTGCTGGTGGAAAAGCTCGACGCATTCCTGGGGCATCCGAAGTTCGATCCACATGGAGATCCTATCCCCGATGCGAAAGGAAATCTTACGGAACCCGATTATCTGATCCTTACCGACGTGCACGTTGGTGAAAAAGTGTTAATGATGGGGGTACTCGATCATGCCCCTTCTTTCCTGCAACACCTTGACCGGTCGGGGATTACGCTCGGCGCGGTGATAGAAGTGAAGGAAATTAATGAATATGACAAGTCGGCGTCCGTACAGATTAACGGCGGTCCGACGTTGTTTATCAGTCTCGAAGTGTCCAAAAACCTGCTGGTACAGCGCCGATGAGACCATAACCAGCCATGAACTTTAAAATCCTCGATCGGTACCTGATCAAAAACTTCCTGATTACCTACGTATTCGTGGCGTTCGTCATCGTACTGATTATCTGTATGATCGACTACACCGAAAAGGTGGACGACTTCCTCGATAAAAAAGCGCCGCTCAGGGAGATCCTCGTCGATTATTACCTCAATCTGATTCCCTACTGGATCAATTATATCAGCCCGCTGATGGTGTTCATCGCGACGGTGTTCTTCACCTCGCGCATTGCTGCGCGCACGGAAATCATCGCGATGCTGAGCAGCGGGATCAGTTTTACGCGGATGCTGATGCCCTACATGGCCGGGGCGATTGTGCTCGGTATCCTGACGTTCATCCAGGTAGGATGGGTTTTGCCCAAGGCCAACAAGATCCGGGTTGGTTTTGAAAAAACTTATGTAAAAAACGAGTTCTATTTCAGCGGGCATAATGTGCATATCACGATCGCGCCTGATGTGTATGCCTACCTGGAAAGCTACAATACCACCACGCAGACCGGGAATAAATTCACAATGGAGACGATCAAGGGTACGAAATTGCTCCAAAAGTTTTATGCGGAGAAAATCGTCTGGCAACCAAAAAAGAAGAAATGGACGCTGCAAAACTACCAGGTACGGACGCTCGACAGCCTCGGCGAGCGGCTTAGCCGAGGAACGGAGATCGATACGACCATTAACCTCTCCCCCAAAGATTTCGAAAGTGATTATAACCTCTACGAAACATTTACACTACCTGAGCTGAATGCCTACATAGAGCTGCTGAAAAGCCGCGGCGCCGATGGTCTGGAGGTGTATTTGATCGAAAAGTATATCCGCTTCACTCAACCGTTCGCGATCCTGATCCTGACGGCGATCGGGGTGATCGTTTCGGCCCGGAAGAGCCGTCGCGGGGTGGGCTGGCAGATTGCCCTGGGCTTTATGCTGGCATTTGTTTACATCCTTTTCTTTTTGTTATCCAAAGGCGTGGCCGAAGCGGGTACGATCAACACGCTTTTTGCGGTGTGGCTGCCTAATATCGTATTTTCACTGATCGGGGTGCTGCTTTATAAAACATTACCGAGGTAGTATGCTTTCCTCCACTTCCGTTCGCTCGTACCTGCATTTGCATTTCCTGGTGATGATCTGGGGCTTCACGGCCATTGTGGGGCTGATGGTGTCGATTTCGCCGGTTGCATTGGTATTGTACCGGACGTTTTTTGCAGCTATCGGCCTGGGGGTTGTCCTGCTGTTATCAAAAAAGCGCTTTGCGGTTGCCGGTCGCGATCTGGCCAGGATAGTGGGGGTGGGGTTTTTGCTTTCCGCCCATTGGATGCTGTTTTTCGCGTCGGCCCGGGTTTCTACCGCTTCGGTTTGCCTGGCGGGAATGGCCACTACGTCGCTTTGGACCAGTCTTTTGGAACCGTTGGTGAATAAACGGAAAATTAGTCCGCTCGAAGTGGGACTGGGTATTCTCGCATTTGCCGGTTTATATGTGGTTTTCAGATTTGAATTTGACCATGCATTAGGCCTGGGGCTTGCCATCGCTTCGGCCATGCTTGCGGCAAGTTTTACAGTAGCCAACAGCCGGCTCGTGCAGCGGATTGATGCCTGGGTGATCACTTTTTATGAAATGTCGGGGGCGTCATTGTTTTCGCTGCTGTTTCTCGGGATTTCAGAAAGCAAAGATTGGAACGGCGGAGCGCCATTCATTCCGGCGCAGGGGGATTGGGTATGGATATTGTTCCTCGCGCTCGTGTGTACCGTGTACGCAAGTACGATGGCGACGCAGCTGATGAAGCAATTTTCTGCGTACCTCATTAACCTGACTATCAATCTGGAACCCGTTTACGGCATTGCACTGGCCTTTTTTATTTTCGGAGAAAAGGAGCGAATGACGCAAGGCTTTTACATGGGTACGCTGCTGATTTTGCTGGCAGTAATCCTGTATCCGTTGCTGACGACGACCGTATTGAAGAAGAATAACCGTAAGATAATTGAAGCCGGTAAATAGATCATATTGAGCTGCCGGTTGCCGGGAAGGGGAGCTTATTAACTTATTACTACTATTTTTGTCGATTCAACCAACAGGGTGACATATGAATCCAGCTCGTTTACTTTTAGTCGTGCCATGCTACAATGAAGAAGCAATCTTGTACCGGACGTACGCTAAATTAAACACCTACTACAACGGCATCAAGGAGCAGGGCCTCATCGCAGAGGACAGCCGCATTTGTCTTGTGAACGACGGCAGCCGGGACAAAACCTGGTCGATCATCGAAGACATTTGCAGCAAGGATTACAATATCATCGGTGTCGGGCTTTCCCGGAATTTTGGCCACCAGAGTGCTATTATGGCCGGTTTGGAGCAGCATGTGAACGATTACGACTGTTTTATCACGATCGATGCCGACTTGCAGGACGATATCAATGCCATTACCGGCATGATTGAAAAGCACCGCGAGGGCGCGATGGTTGTGTACGGCGTGCGCGGCGACCGCAGCTCCGATAGCTGGTTCAAGCGGGTCACTGCCGAAGGCTTCTATGTGTTAATGCAAAAAATGGGCGTTCCGGTGGTGTTCAATCATGCGGATTTCCGTTTGATGGACCAGCGGGTACTCAAAGAGCTTGGAAACTTCCGGGAGATCAATATGTTCCTCCGGGGCATTGTACCGCTGATCGGTTTTAAAAACGAAAAGGTGTTTTACAGCCGTCTGGAACGTGAGGCAGGCGAGACCAAATACCCGCTCAGCAAGATGCTGCTTTTCGCCTGGAACGGTATTACGTCGTTTTCTACATTCCCAATGCGGCTGGTGCTGTATTTCGGGTTTGCCAATTTCTTTATCGCGATGCTGATCGTCGTGTACATTCTTTTTTCATACATGATCGGTCACACAGTGGCGGGGTGGACGTCGACTATGCTGCCGCTCACATTTTTCAGCGGATTTAATATGATGGCGCTTGGCCTGATCGGGGAGTATATCGGTAAGATTTATGAAGAAGTAAAAGGCCGTCCACGCTATATCATAGAAAAAATTGTCAATGAATAGATTTTATCGAAAATACCGGGTTGTCGGCAACTGGGCGAATATCCTGCTGATGCTGACCGTACTGGTGCCGTTGCTGGCGCTTTCGTACTTCAACCATCCGTCGCCGGCGGACGACTTCTGTTACATTTTTACAGTGTTCAAAATTGGCTGGTTCGAGGCCATGAAACTGTACTATACCGAATGGACGGGCCGCTACTTTGGAATATTCCTCAACCACACGAGCCCGCTGCTCTTCCATTCGATCGCCGGTTTTAAAGTGTTGCCGGTCATATTGCTGCTCGGAATGGTCTTTGCATTGTACAGCCTCTTCCGGCACCTAACGCCTACATTGTCGCGATTGGCGCATTTGGGATTTGCGGGTGTGGTTTTCTTCCTGTACATCCTCAAAATGATGAGTATTTCGGAGGCATTCTACTGGATGGCGGCATTTGTGACCTATACGGTTCCGAATATCCTTACATTGCTCTGGATCGTGCTCGTGCTCCGCTGGTACCGCCAGGACACGCAACCTGCTAAGCTCTTTGTAGGGGCGCTTTCGGGCTTCTTGATATTTGCGGTGATAGGAAGCAGTGAAACGAACCTGCTGATTATGGTGCTGCTCGTAGGCGCGTGGCTTGCTTACCGGGTACTTTTCCACCGGAAGGTCGATGCATTTATGGTTTCGATGGCGGTGGTGACGGCGCTTTCCTGCTATTTCTACTTTGCATCACCGGGTAATGCAGCGCGTATCGGCGGTAACCCATTGGGCGGAAACATTCCTTTCTCGGTAGTTTCCTCGTTTAAAAAACTGGCCTATCTGGGTTTCGACTGGGTTTTCAGGACGCCCCTTATATTTTTCACGCTGGCCTGGCTTTTCGTGCTCTCGCGGCTGTCGGACGGCGCGCGTAATTACTTCTCGATCCCGGTATGGTACGCGGTGCTGCTCTTTATCGGGGTGCTCTCGGCGCAACTGTTCCCTTCTTATTACGGGGTGGGGATCGAGCCTACGCCGCGTGTGATCAACTGCGTATATTTCTTTTTCCTGATCGGCTGGTTCTATATCATCGGAGTGCTTTTTCATTATTTCAAAAAGAGAAAAATCACGCTCCTGAGCCTGACCGCCGTGCGGTATGGCATCGTTTGCGCGATACTAGTAGCGTCGGTGGCGCTTTCGTTTGTCCGCAGCAGCAATGTCAAAATGATGTATACCGATCTGCTGAAAGGTAAAGCGGCCGCATTCGACAAGGAAATGTACCAGCGTTATGCATTGATCAAGAGCTCGCAGGAAGACATTTTGTACCTGCCGCCCATCCGTTCGAAACCGATGACGATTTTCCTCGACGACGACATTAAAACCGACCCTACCCACTGGTGGAATAAATGCACAGCGGGTTATTTTGGGAAGGAGGCCATTTACATGAAAGATACCGAAGGTGGACAACAGCAATAAAAAGCCGCTTTTCTTCCTGGTAGCGGCAGTGCCCGTGACGTTGTGGGTAGGAGTGATCCTGTACTACTCGGTAAACCTGCCCTGGTACGACGATTTCGATCCGTTCCCCGATTTTCTGCACAAATGGATCACCAGTGATTCATTACCGGAACGTTTGAAACTGCTGTTTCAGCCTAATAACGAGCACCGGATGGTGGTGGGGAAGCTGGCTACACTCGTTTACTATTGGGTTACAGGGCACCTCAATTTTACACTCCTGCATATTGCAGCGGCATTTTTTACATTAGGAACCCTCGTGGTGTTCTGGCGGGCGTTCAAGCGCTCTACTCTGAGCATATGGTATTTCCTGCCCGTTCCATTTTTGCTTTTTCAGCTTCAATACCATTTGATTTTCCTTTGGGCTATATGCGGTTGGCAGCATCAGCCGGTGGTTTTCTTTGTGGTACTATCCATGTTTTTGCTCTCGGGTAAGCGCTTCACAGGTGCATTGCTTGCGGGTGTGTGCGCTACGTACGCCATGAGCAGCGGGATTTTCGTATGGCCGGCGGGTGTGGCGGTGCTCTTGCTCCGATCGCAGTACAAGCAATTGGTTGCCTGGGTTTTGGTAGGTGCCGTGGCAGTAGGTTTGTATTTCTACGGCATGTCGGCGCAGGGTAACGAGTCGAGCTTCGCGTTTTTTGTCAAAAATCCGCATTTATCGGTCCTTGGCTTTTTTACATTCCTGGGCGGGCTGTTTGATTTCTTTCCTGAGAAAAGCATCGTTGTGCGCTCTGCATTACCGGTGGTGATGGCTTTCATGGTCATGATCTGGGTGGTAATCTGGCTGTGGCGGCAAATTACGCCCTGGCTCGCGCGTACATTTGGTTTGTTCAAAAATGGCCCGGTCGTAGTTCAGAGCGAAAGTGCCGGCAATCTGAATGCATTTCTACTAGGTATTCTGAGCTTCCTGCTGGTGGAAGCGCTGGTGATCGGTTTGTTACGTCCCCGGTTCGGCTTTTTTGTGATGATAGTAAGTAATTACAAAATATATCCGGCTCTTTTCCTGGTTGTTACCTATTTGTCCTTTGTTGTTTCAACCCAAAACCAAAGCGTGCGCAGGCTCGCATTGCAAGGGGCTGCGGTAGTAGGGCTGGTGATCTGGAGCGTATCCATTTACTCGTATTTGCCGGTTATTTCGGAGCGCAGGAAGTACTACACCGTAAATGGCTACAATCAGGAGCATAATGGTTTCGGATTGGGGCATGTGCCTTATTCGGAAGGCGCCCGGTACGTGGATAATGTCATGAAACACCTGGTGAAAGCCGGTGTCTACAAATATCCGGAAGAAGGAAACGAACTCGGCCGGCAGGTGAATGCACTCACTACGGCATTCCCGGTTGAGCGCCAGGTAACCGTCACGCACCGCGAAAAGGGTATTTATGTGAACGACCCGGAAGGGACTATCTCCCTGTCGCGTTCGAATGGCGAGTATGCATTCGTGCGTAACGGAGAACGCCTGTATTTCTTCAAAATGGAGCCGCATAAATACAACGGGCGCAACTTTTTCAAGCAGTACGATAAGGGTTTTGACATTGAAATACCACACTCCTCCCTGTTGCCGGGAACGTACGATCTGGGAATCGTGAACGTGGAAGGAGCCGCTCTCAAAGGTGGTGTTCTTGGAAAAGTGACAATACCTTAAATAACAGAATGTTTCGATAATAGACCGAAAGGTGTATTTTTGCCTCTATTGGTCATTGAAAAACTCAGCATATTGAAAACTCCTCAAATTTCAATCGTCGCGCCGCTATATAATGAATCTGAGACGCTCCCGCTACTGGTACAGCGTATCAATGCGTTAATGGACGTCAGTCCACTTGCTATTGAAGTGGTATTGATCGACGATGGAAGTAAGGATGATACAGCGCTTAAAATCAGGCAGGTGGCCCTGACGGACGAGCGATACCACGGTGTTTTTTTATCACGAAACCACGGCCACCAGCTGGCGCTGACCGCCGGTATTTCCGCCGCACGCGGCACGGAAGCGCTCTTTGTGATCGATGGTGATTTGCAGGACCCGCCGGAGCTCTTGCCGGAATTTTACAAATTGTTGCAGGAAGGAAACGACGTAGTGTACGCCATTCGCAAGAAGCGTAAAGAGGGATTTGTCAAGAGAATGGGTTATCATTGGTTTTACCGCATCCTTCGTTCGATTTCCTATGTAGATATCCCGCTCGACAGTGGTGATTTTGCATTGATCAGCCGCAGGGTAGTCGATGTTTTGAACAAAATGCCTGAGGAAAGCCGCTACCTGCGTGGAATGCGCTCCTGGATCGGCTTCAAGCAGGTCGGATACGAGTACGAGCGCGACGCGCGCATCGCGGGGGAATCCAAATATACTTTCAAGCAGCTTTTCAGGCTGGCTTACAACGGGATTTTCAATTTCAGTGAATTCCCGATCAAGTTCATGAGCCGGGTGGGTATGACGGCCATTGTGATTTCGTTGATTTATTTCGCGACGGTGGTACTCAAAAAGTTATTTTTCGCCCACGTGATCGAGGGTTTTGCGGCCTTGTTGTTTGTCATCATCCTGTTCAGCGGGGTGCAATTGCTGGCGCTGGGCATTATTGGAGAATATGTGCTCCGGATTTTCTTTCAATCCAAAAACCGTCCCCTGTTCATTATCAAAGAGGAAATAGTCAACCGGGAGTACATTTGACCTGATGGATTTTCATTCGATTCAATTTGCAGTTTTCTTTATAGTAGTCACGCTGGCGTATTTCAGCCTGTCGTGGACCGGCCGTTGGGTGCTTTTGCTGCTCACCAGCTGCTATTTTTATATGGTTTTCAAACCGGTATTCATCCTGATCCTGTTTGGAACCATCATTATCGACTATTACGCCGGAATATGGATTGAAAAGTCGCAGGAACAGAAGCAGAGGAAGCTACTGCTTGTGATCAGCCTCATTTCCAACATCGGTATTCTCGCATTTTTTAAATATTACGATTTCGTGCAGGATTCGGTGAATACCATTCTTAGTAACCTGCATCTAAGGCCGATGTTCCCTGCATTCACGCGGATCGTTCCCGGCCCGATCGCAGAGTGGATGACTACCGGGAGCGGGAAACTGCTGTTGCCGATCGGATTATCGTTCCATACTTTCCAGGCCATGAGCTACACCATCGAGGTGTACCGCGGCAACCAAAAGGCCGAAAAGCACTTCGGGATTTACGCATTGTACGTGATGTTTTACCCGCAGCTCGTGGCCGGCCCGATCGAACGTCCGCAGAATATGCTGTTCCAGTACCACTCGTTTTTCAAGTACGATTTCGAGCAGGTAAAGGAAGGGTTAATGCAAATGGCCTTCGGTTTTTTTAAGAAAATGGTGATTGCCGACAGGCTCGTGATGCTTGTGGATGCAGCTTATCAAAATCCGGCAGAGCATAATGGTCTGACGCTCATCGTAGCCACTGTTTTCTTTGCGTTTCAGATCTACTGCGATTTCTCCGGCTATTCGGATATTGCCATTGGCGCCGCTCGTGTGATGGGTTTTACCTTGATGGACAACTTCAAGACGCCTTATATTTCCAAATCCATTTCGGAGTTCTGGGGCAGATGGCACATCTCGCTTTCCTCGTGGTTTAAAGATTATCTCTATATACCATTGGGCGGTAACCGCAAAGGCGAATGGATGAAATACCGCAACCAGTTTATCGTATTCCTCGTGAGCGGGCTCTGGCACGGCGCGAGCTGGAACTACGTGATTTGGGGCGCATTGCATGGCTTTTACCAGGTAGCGGCCTCCCTACGCGACAAATGGTTGAAAAAAGCAGGCATTGAAATACCCAAAAACGCAATTACCAATGCGCTGAGCGTCGTTTTTACATTCGCGTTGGTAACCATCACCTGGGTTTTCTTCCGGAATGACAAAGCGCCGGTGGGGCGTTCGTTCATGATTTTGAAAAAAATGGCCGGCTTCTCATTCTCGGAGCCGCTGCAAACGCCTATGAACCATCTCGAAATGTGGTTCTGTGTGTTCCTGGTTATTTTCCTGCTGATCAAGGAGCATTATTATCTCAAGATACCAACACGAAATACGACCGTGTTCTTCTTATTGTTCCCGCTGATTCTGCTGGCGAATTACTTTTTGGGTGTCGTATCCGAAAACCAGTTCATTTACTTCCAGTTCTGAAAAGGGAGGAGATCGCGGCAAACATTTGCGCTTATTTATTTGTTACCCAATTTTTGCAGGACTACCTGACGTTCTTATTACCGATTAAGCATTTATTACAATGTACGAAGTAACATCCGACAACAGGCTCAAAAGCCTGATCGTAGTGGGGGACCGTGTTTTGATCCGCCCCAAAAGCCCCAGCGACCGCACGAATAGCGGCCTCTACCTGCCTCCGACCGTCACCGAAAAGGAACAGGTGCAAACCGGCTACGTGATCAAGGTTGGTCCGGGTTACCCTATTCCTGTGGCTGCGGAAGACGAGCCCTGGAAAGAGACCGAAGAAAAAGTGAAATATATGCCTTTGCAATCCAAAGAAGGCGACCTCGCTATTTACCTCCAGCGTAACGCCATCGACCTCGAATACGATGGCCAGAAATACGTGATCGTTCCGCAGTCGTCGATATTGATGTTGGAGCGGTCGGAGGATTTGTTTGAATAACGTTTTTGACCGCTGACTGCCGACCGCCGATGGCTGACCATGGACCGCCGACCATTGGCCATGAGTAATCCGAAATAGCATCGAACAACATGGTCTATGGTCCATCGTCCATGGTCAGAAATACAAACGGCGGTCGGCCGTCGGCGGTCCAAAAAACATTCGTCACACATAACAGCAACACGCATGAAATATAACTTCCTGGGCAACACCGGTGTGCTCGTTTCCGAGCTCTGTTTCGGGACGATGACTTTTGGTGGCGACGGTTATTTTGAAGTAATTGGAAAAGTGCAGCAGGATGAGGCGAATGCATTGGTGAAGACGGCTCTGGACGCCGGGATCAACTTTTTCGATACCGCCAATGTGTATTCATATGGCAAATCCGAAGAGATTCTGGGGCAATCGTTCAGGACGCTGGGCGTGAAACGCAGCGATGTTTTTATCGCCACCAAAGCCCGTGGCCGGATGGCGCCTGGCGCGAACCACGTAGGGCTGTCGCGGTTGCACATTATGGATTCTGTGAACGAAAGCCTCGCCCGGCTCGGCTCCGACCATATCGATCTGTTTTACATTCACGGCGTGGATGCGGAAACGTCCCTGGAAGAAACCATGCGCGGCCTGGAAGATGTCGTGCGCTCGGGTAAGGTGCGTTACCTGGGCGTGAGCAATCACGCAGCGTGGCAGATCATGAAGGCCAACGGCATTGCGGAGAAAAACGGCTGGACGAAGTTTGTGGCTTGCCAGCATTACTACACCATCGCCGGTCGCGACCTGGAAAGAGAACTCATCCCGATGATGAAAGATCAGCACCTGGGATTAATGCCTTGGAGCCCGCTGGCAGGTGGGTTTTTATCCGGAAAATATACCCGCAACAGCGAGTCTACGGGTGAAAACCGCCGCGATAACTTCGATTTTCCACCGGTGGATAAAGAAAAGGCTTACGACATTATTGATGTTATTCAGCCCATCGCGCAGGCGCACGGGGTTTCGGTAGCGCAGATCGCATTGGCGTGGCTACTGCATCAGAAAGCTGTGACCAGCGTGATCATCGGTGCCAAAAAGCCGGAACAATTGGCTGACAATATCGCCGCTACAAACGTGGTACTGAACGCCGACGAGCTGGATCAATTGAATAAAATCAGCGCGTTAAAACCCGAGTATCCGCAATGGATGATCGAACGGCAGGCGCGGGAACGCATTCCGGGGAAGCCATGATGAAGCGCCATCTGCCCGCCATGAAAAAGCACCTGCGGAACATGCGCGTGCACCTGCTCGCCACAGTCGCGTATGCGCTCGCATTACCTGCACACGCGCAAGAGCGAAGCGTCGCTATTACTATCGATGATGTGCCGAATGTGCATTTATATACAGCGGACGGTCATTCATCCCGGTTGTTGAAAAAACTAGATTCATTGGACCTGCCGGTTGCGATTTTTATCAACGAAGGACATTTGAAACAGAACCAGGATTTTGAGCAAAATAAAATGCTGCTCCAAAGCTGGATTTCAAAGCCTTACATGACCGTCGGTAACCACAGCTATTCGCACCCGAATTACGGAGAAATCGGTTTTGACGCATTCAGCGAAGATGTTTTAAAAGGGGAGGAGTTGACCCGGAAAATGGCGGAGAAGGCTGGTAAAAAGCTGGACTATTTTCGTTTTCCTTTTAATGGAATGGGTAAGGACAGTGCGGAGCAGGTGCGAATGCGGGCTTTCCTGATTGAACATCAATACATTTCAACACCATTTACCGTTGAGAGTGAGGACTGGCTGTTTACACAGCTTTACGAAAAGGCTTTGAAAGAAGGTAAGTTGGAAGAAGCAAAAGCGATCGGTAACCGTTATGTGGATTTGAGTCTGAAACTTTTCGATCACTTTGAAGGTGTAGCATTGAAAGTGGTAGGCAAGCCGATCAAACAAATTTACCTGTGCCACGACAACCGGCTCAACACGGATTATCTGCCGGTTTTGGTTCAAAAACTGAAAGAGAAACAATACCGGATGATCAGCCTGGGCGAAGCGATGGCTGATCCGGCTTACAAGTTACCATTGCATTATCATGGAAACTGGGGCTTCTCGTGGGTTTACCGGTGGGTTAAGGATGCAGGTGAGCGCCGTTCGCTCATGCAGAGAGAGCCGTCGGATAAAGAAGCGCAGCAGGCTTACGAAGCTTTAACGAAAGGCAGGAAATAGGGCATTAAAAAAGCACGCCCTGGAGGGGCGCGCTTTCGAAATGTCTTTATTATGAACTAACCTTAGATAACGCGTACGTTAACTGCGTTTAGGCCTTTTCTTCCATTTTCTACTTCGTAAGACACTTTGTCGTTTTCACGGATATCGTCCTGAAGACCTGAAACATGAACGAAAATGTCTTTCTCTCCTGATGATGGTTGAATGAATCCGTATCCTTTTGATTCATTGAAAAACTTAACTGTACCTTCTGCCATTAGAATTGATCTTATTAATTGTAAAGACCAAATTTAGACATAAAAAGCAGATATACAACATTAAACTTTCTTTACCTTAGAATTATTCCAATATATCAGAATGCGTTTTATATCATGCCGCTAGTCCACCTTAAATCGAAAATATCCCCTTACTGGCTTCCAAATGGACATTTTCAGAGCATTTACCCGGCGCTCTTCCGGCAAATAAATGGTATAAAATATTTTCGTGAAAAAATTGTAACTCCCGATGATGACTTCCTGAATCTGGACTGGTCGCGTGCCGAAAATGAGGGGCCGAAGCCGCTCGTGATCCTCTCGCACGGCCTCGAAGGCGACACCACGCGCCAGTACATAACGGGCATGGTTAAACTCCTGAACCGCCACGGATTCGACTGCCTGGCCTGGAACTTCCGGAGCTGCGGCGGTGAAATGAACCAGACGGCCCGGTTTTACCACAGCGGCGCTACGGAAGATCTGGACGCGGTGGTGCAGAATGCATTTGAAAAGGGATATTCCGATGTGCGGCTGATGGGTTTTAGTCTGGGTGGGAACCTGACTTTGAAATACCTCGGCGAACAAGGCGCTAGTATCGATAGCCGCATTAAAGGTGCGATCGTGTTCAGTGTGCCGATGGATCTTAAGGCATGCAGCCTGTCGATCATTGAGCCTCGTAATCAGATCTATATGCGCCGTTTTTTGAATACATTAAAACCCAAAGTGGTGGAAAAGGCGCGTTTCTTCCCGGAAAAAATCAGTCTGGATGACCATCAACTGGTGAGGACATTGTACGATTTTGACGACATCTACACGGCGAAGCTGCATGGTTTCAAAGGCGCCGACCACTATTATACCGAATGTAGCTCGAAGTTTTTCGTCGAGCAGATAGCGATACCAACGACGATCGTGAATGCAGAAAATGATCCGATCGTGCCGTTCGAAAGCCTGCCGATCGACATGCTCCGAGCGCACCCCAATGTGACTTTGCTGGCAACAAAGGACGGCGGGCACTGCGGTTTTCGCCCCGCCCGCCTCACCGACGAGTTCTATTGGTCAGAAAAATACGCCCTCCAATTCCTAACTACCCTGTGACCATTCCCTAACTACACCTGACAATCCCTGACCATCTCCTGACCACACCTGACTAATTCCACCTCGCCGTTCGCATTCGGCGAGACTTCGTCGAGTAAGAAAACTGTTCCAAACATTATTTTGTTAGCAACATATACCAATAGATTTTGGTAATTTTGTGGCCTGTTTCAAACAGGTCGGACCCTTAGCGATTAAAATTCCGTTAACTCGATCATTTTTCAGTTATTCCCCGTTTCATGTCCACATTAACTCTCAATCCAGCACCGTACATTATCATTGATTTCGACAGCACGTTCACGAAAGTGGAAGGGCTCGACGAATTGGCCGCGATCGCCCTCAAAGGCCATCCGGAGCGTGATCAGATTGTTCAGAAGATTTCTGATCTGACCAACAAGGGTATGAATGGCGAAATGTCGTTTGCGGATGGTCTGCGCCAACGAATCGCCTTACTGAAAGCTAACCGTTCGCACATTGAAGAACTGGTTTCCTTCCTGCGCACAAAGGTTTCGGATTCGTTTAAGCGCAACACGCAGTTTCTGACGGAGAATGCGGAGCAGATTTTTATCGTTTCCAGCGGATTTAAGGAGTTTATCGTTCCCGTGGCTACCGAGCTCGGCATCCTGGCCGACCATGTGTATGCCAACGAGTTCGTGTTCGACGAGGAAGGGAATATCGTTGGGATCGACGAGGAAAACGTGTTGTCTATGGACGGTGGAAAGATCAAGATCCTTTCTGCGTTGAACCTGTCGGGCGACGTTTACGCGATCGGTGATGGCTATACGGACTATGAATTGAAAGCATCCGGCCTGGCCAATCGTTTCTATGCATTTACAGAAAACGTGGAGCGTCCGAAAGTGACGGCGGTAGCGGACCATATCGCTACTTCATTCGACGATTTTCTTTTTGATAATAAATTCAGCAGAAGCCAGTCTTATCCCAAGAGCCGTATCAAGGTATTGCTTCTTGAAAACGTGCACCCCGTTGCGCGCAAGGCATTTGAGGAAGAAGGCTTCAATGTGGAATTCGTGAAAGGCGCGCTCGATGAGGACGAATTGTGCGAGCGCATTAAGGACGTATCTATTATTGGTATCCGTTCTAAAACGACCATTACCAAACGCGTGCTCGAAAATGCGAACCGTTTGATGGCGATCGGTGCATTCTGTATCGGTACCAACCAGATCGACCTCGACGAGGCTGCTAAAAAAGGTATCGCGGTATTCAACGCGCCTTACAGCAACACCCGCTCTGTGGTGGAGCTGGCGGTGGGTGAAATGATCCTGCTGATCCGTAACATCGTTGGCAAAAGCAACCAGCTGCACAAAGGTATCTGGGACAAATCTGCAAACGGCAGCTTCGAAGTACGTGGTAAAAAACTGGGTATGGTAGGCTACGGGAGCATTGGTACCCAGCTGTCGGTTGTAGCCGAAGCATTGGGTATGGAAGTTTATTTCTATGATACAGTCGAAAAACTGTCGATTGGAAATGCTAAAAAGGTGAGTACCCTGGAAGAACTTCTTTCGATTTCCGACGTGCTGAGTTTGCACGTGGATGGTCGCAAGGAGAATACCAACATGATCGGTAAACGCGAGTTTGAGCTCATGAAAGACG
Organism: Dyadobacter sp. BE31; assembly: GCF_031457695.1. NCBI lineage: Bacteria > Pseudomonadati > Bacteroidota > Cytophagia > Cytophagales > Spirosomataceae > Dyadobacter > Dyadobacter sp. BE31. Next base: position 1,061,265 of record NZ_JAVDXA010000001.1, on the reverse strand, counting down.
GTGTGATCTTCCTGAACCTCTCACGCGGACACGTAGTCGACATTAAGGCATTGGCAGAAGCTGTGAAAAGCGGTAAAGTAGCCGGCGCAGGTGTGGACGTGTTTCCGAAAGAACCGAAAACCAACGATGAAATGTTCGAAAGCGAGCTGCTTGGCTTGCCCAACGTGATCCTGACACCGCACATTGGTGGTAGCACCGAGGAGGCTCAGGAAAATATCGGTCATTTTGTGCCTTCCAAATTGCTGGAATTCATGAACAACGGTAGCTCATATGGCAGCGTGAACTTCCCCGAGGTACAACTGCCGAAGCTGAAAGACTCGCACCGCCTGTTGCACATCCACGCGAACGTACCGGGTGTGCTGGCGAAGCTGAACCAGATTTTTGCCAAAAACAATATCAATATCACTGGCCAGTACCTCAAAACCAATGAGCATATCGGCTATGTGATCGTGGATATTGCCAAGGATTATACAGAAGAATTTATCCAGGAAGTGAAAGAGGTAGAAGGAACGATCCGTTTCCGGATGCTATACTAAGAAATGATTCGAATGGTCAGCCGTTACAAGCTGACCATTTGATTTTCAGAACGGCTCTTCACCTAATTATTTAATTCTTTAACATTACCAATGTCATTAACTTTTTTCACTCCTGGACCAGCCGCTCTGTACCCGACGTTCGAGCAGCATTTGAAGGCATTTGTCGAAAACCAACTCGGCTCTATCTCGCACCGCAGCCAGCAGTATCGCGATTTACATAAATTCACCGTAGACCAGCTGCGGACACTGCTGAATGTGCCTGATACGCACGCGATCCTTTTTCTCGGCTCGGCTTCGGAAGCATGGGAGCGCATTCTGTTCAGCACCGTGGAGCTCGAAAGCTTCCACCTCGTGAACGGCTCGTTTTCCAAAAAGTTTTACGATTATTCGAATGCACTGAATAAATATGCCCACAAGTTTGAAAAACCAATGGGCGAAGGTTTCACGGCGGGCGAAATAGCCGTGCCGGAGTATGCCGAGCTGATCGCAACCACGCACAACGAAACCAGCTCAGGTGTGCAAATGCCGGTTGCCGAGATTCACAAATTAAAGCAAAAGCATCCCGACAAGTTCATCGCCGTGGATATGGTGTCTTCTGCTCCTTATCCCGAACTCGATTACGGCATTATCGACACGGCGTTTTTCTCGGTGCAAAAAGCATTTGGTTTGCCGGCAGGTTTGGGCGTATGGATCGTGAGCGAGCGCTGCCTGGAAAAAGCTAAAAATATCCGTAACACGTATTCCATCGGCGCACACAATGACCTTCCTACACTTTGGAAGAATGCGCAGAACAATGAAACTCCCGCGACCCCGAACGTAATGCTCATTTACTTGTTGGGTAAGATAGCCGAGGATTTTAACCGTATTGGTGTGCAGAATATTCGTAAGGAGACCGAACACAAAGCAGAGTTGCTTTACAAGTTTATCGAGAAAACGGCTGGTTTCTCTCCGTTTGTCAAGGAAAAGGCATTCCGTTCACAGACTGTGGTCGTTACGGACACTGAGGCTCCATCCGCTGATATTATTAAGCGTATCAAAGAAAAGGGCATGGTGATCGGCAGCGGTTATGGCGCCGGTAAAGCTACGCAGCTTCGCATTGCCAACTTCCCTGCCACATCTTTGGAAGAAACCGAAAGGCTGATCCACGAGCTCGGTAAGCTGTGAAAAAATAGCTTGTAGAATAGCGTTACCAAAAGGGTGCATGAACGTCTAAATGTTCATGCACCCTTTTCTTTTTTGAAATGAAGCGTAACGACATACTATGGAAATCGATACTGGAAGACATCTTTGATGACTTTCTCAAATTCTTCTTTCCCAACGCAGAGATCCTCTTCGACCTGGAAAGAGGTTTCGAATACCTCGATCAGGAACTCGACCAACTATTCCCGCCGGAAGCAGACACATTTGCGACCCGGTATGTGGATAAACTGGTGAAAGTACACTGCCGCTCCGGCGCCGAAGCCTGGCTGCTGGTGCACATTGAAGTACAAGGCTACCGCGACGAGACTTTCCCCGACCGGATGTTTACCTATTATTACCGCATCTGGGACAAGCACCGCAAGCCCATCACTGCATTCGCCATCCTCACGGACGATTGCAGGCATTTTCTGCCCAGCCAGTTCGAGCAGGCTTGCCTGGGTACGAGCGTTTGTTTTCGGTTTAATAGTTATAAGGTGCTGGATCAGTCGGAGGCGGAGTTGGAAGCGAGTGATAATCCGTTTGCGCAGGTGGTACTGGCAACAAAAATTGCCATCATTGGAAAGAAGCTTTCGGTGGATGAACTTTACCGTTTGAAAATTGATCTGGCTAAAAGGCTGTTAAGCCGCAATATTCCGAAGTGGAAGATTGGAAAGTTGATGGAATTTTTGAAATTTTATGTAAGGTTGGGAAATGATAAAATGGATGGACAGTTAGATCTGGAAATTGATCATGTAGTTAATCAATCGCATATCCCTATGACATTCGAAGAAGCTATTTTGCATATTGTAAAAGAGGAAGCCAAAGAGTACGGCAAAGAAGAAGGTTTAGAAGAAGGACTGGAACAGGGTTTAGAACAAGGACTCGCTAAAGGCCATCTCGAACGTGACACACTCTTCGTCCAGAACCTTCTCCGTAAGACGAAATTCACGCAAAAGGAAATCGCAGAACTGGCGGGTGTAACGATAGAGTTCGTGAAGGAAATCAAACGTACCCTATAACAAATATATATTCCAAATTGACCAAGCTGCCCTCAAAGGCAGCTTTTTGCATAAATAGCCGATAGCCGAAGTAAGATAGCCGACAGCCTCAATAGTATTTTAAGGATAAATTTTTAGCTTTATGCTTTCTTACGAAAACAGACAGAAGCGGTGATGCAAATTGCTACCTCAACGGGGGAAACCAAAGATCATGATCTATGGCAGAGGATTCGCGTGGGCGATGAGCAAGCCTTTACCACGATCTTTGAGAAATACCACCGCACGCTCTATAACTACGGCAGCAAGCTTTCGACCAATTCTTCACTGGTAGAAGACGCAGTTCAGGATGTGTTTATCGATATCTGGCGGTTGCGTCATAATCTTACGGAGAACGTTACCTCCGTTAAATTTTACCTCTATCGCGCATTGCGCCGCCGCATTCACGTGGCGCTCGACAAGTTTCCTTCGATGGAGGAAATCAGTGAACTGGATGATGAGGACACGCCCGCAAATCACACGCATTCGGAAGCGATCCTGATCGAAGCGGAGTCTTCCTCCGCGCGTGCGCAACGTATACAGGAGTTGCTTGCGCAATTGCCCGAACGCCAGCTCGAAGCACTTACGCTGCGCTATTTCGATGATTTTAGCATTGATGAAATAGCGGAAATCATGAGCGTGAATGAAAAATCTGTCCGTAATTTCATCTATAAGGCCTTGACATCCCTCCGTCAGAGCCGGGAGATGCTGCTGATTTCTTCCCTGATTTTCTGGGTGTTACTATTTTTTTAAAATTTTTCTTCAAAAAATTTCATTTTGAAGAGGTCAAATCTGCATTTCGTCGCTCTGTACTGTTGAACGACGTAACTGCATCCCGCGAAACATGAAGCATGATCCTTATTCTCTGACCGAGCTGATCAGAAATGAAGAGTTTATCGCCTGGGTAATGCATCCCGACGAACTCAGCGACCGCAAATGGCGGGCGTTCCTGGAAAAACATCCCAGGAAGCGCAAAACCGTTGAATCGGCCAGGGAGTACGTCATTCTGTTGGCGAAGGATACAGGCAGGCACCAGCCTACCCAGAAACAAAGCGACAGAATGTGGAGCATCGTCGAAAGCCACATGCATGATGAGGCACCGAACCCTCAGGAAAAGGAGCCGGAAGCCGTTTTCAAAACGAGCCGCGGGCACGGATGGCGCTGGGCACGTGTGGCGGCGTCGGCGGCGTTGATCCTGAGCATCGGCTCGGTGAGCTACTGGTTCTACTATAAAAAGGCGGATGGTCCATTGCAGGAAGTAGCGGTGCGTGAAGAGATAGAATTGCCGAATACGATCCAGAAATACAATGATACCGACAAACCCATGACGGTATTGCTGCAAGATGGTAGCTCGGTGGTGTTGCAGCCTGGCGGTCGGCTTAGCTACTCGGAGGGTGCCAACAGGAAGCGGAGAGAGGTTACTTTGACCGGAAAGGCATTTTTTGAAATAGTAAAAAATAAACAGAAGCCATTCCTGGTATATAGTTATGGTCTGGCTACGAAGGTACTCGGGACCAGCTTCACCGTCGACGCTTCCTCGGAAAGTAAGGATATCAAAGTAGAAGTGCGTACGGGGACGGTTTCGGTGTTTTCCATCAATAATCTGGATAACAGCCAAAAAGAAGCCGTTCTCGACAAACCGGAACTGGAAGGAGTGACCCTCAATCACGATCAGCGGATCGCATTCTCGAAAGAGAGCGGTAAAATCATTCCATTGCCAGCTGCTGTGGCGGCATCTTCGGACAAGGATGTTTCAAAACAGCAATTTGTATTTGATGAAACCCCGGTTTCGGAGGTGTTCCGGATACTGGAAAGCGCCTACAATGTCCGGATCGTTTACGACCGGGAAAAGATGGGCAGTTGCCCGCTGAACGCGACTTTGATCGGGCAGCCTTTGAAGGAAAAGCTCGAAGTGATCTGCAATGCGCTCGACGCGCAGTACGAAGTGGCCGATAACCAGATAACAATCCTGGGAAAAGGATGTAAGTAGTTTTTGACACCACATATCAACATTTTACCCTGAACGCCGCCTATGACGTAACGCTACCGTATTGCCTAAAAAATAAAAAAGACCAGCCATGTTCCAGCATGACTGATCCTGGGTTCCCCAACAGTAACGGACATTACTGCACATCCATTTGGACGATGGATGAACCGGGGAAGATTTCGTTGAATAATCTCCTTAAACAACAAATTCATTCAAAAATATGAAAAAAGTTCGACGACCTGAAGACTTTCTCATCAAGCTCATGCGAATCACATTAATGCAATGTATCCTGGCTGGCCTGTTCGCGGGCATCACGTGGGCGAACGACGGGAGGGCTCAATCCGCATTGAGCCAGAAGGTTACCGTTGACATCCGGAACGAGGAGATCAAGACCATCTTTTCGCAGCTGGAAAAGCAAACGAATGCCAAGTTTATATTTAGCTCAAAATTGATCCAATCCGATCGCCGGGCTTCGATTAAGGTTAAAAATGGTTCATTGTCAGCTGTTTTGGATGCTTTGCTGAAACCGCTGGAATTGCATTATCGGATCAAGAACGACCTGATCGTTATCAAGCCCGATCATCCTGAACAAGCCGTTGAAACGGTTTCCGAAGAAATTCCGGTGGTAGAATTCAGTGCTGCTACGGTGGACAAATCCATATCAGGTATGGTGAAAGACGAAACCGGCGCCGGGTTACCGGGTGTGAGTGTGGTATTGAAAGGTACCCAAACCGGTACTTCAAGTGATGAAAAGGGCCGATACTCGCTCAATGTTCCTAACGGCGAGCATATTCTGATATTCTCGTTTGTAGGCTTCCTGTCGCAGGAAGTGACGGTGGCATCCGGCCAGAGCGCATTGGATGTTACGCTGAAAGTGGATAACAAGGCTTTGGAAGAAGTGGTGGTGGTAGGTTATGGTACACAAAGAAAAGAGTCGCTGACCGGTGCGATCGCGACGGTGACCAGCAAAGACCTCGAACGCGTGCATGGTGGCTCAACGGTGAGCTCCGGTTTGGCAGGTAAAATCCCCGGCGTGACCTTCCGTATGCCCGACGGCCGTCCTGGTGCGAGTGCCAACATCCAGATCCGCAATATGGGTAACCCGTTGTTCGTAATCGACGGAATCCAGCAGGATGCGGGCCAGTTCAACAACATTTCTCCCAACGATATTGAGAGCATTTCGGTGCTGAAAGACGCTTCTGCGGCCATTTACGGCGTTCGCGCGGCGAATGGAGTAGTGGTAGTTACAACCAAACGCGGTAAAATGGGGGCCAAGAATACGGTAAGTCTGGACGCTTATACGGGCTGGCAAAACTGGTCACGGTTCCCGAATGTGGTGAACGATTCGTATCAATGGATGCACGGTAAAGCCGAGGCGGAAATGAACCAGTATGGCAAAACGTCGATCACGCAGGCGGAATTGGAAAAATACCGCGCCGGCACGGAAATGGGTTACAAGACATTTAACTGGAAAGATTTCATTATCAAGAAGAATTCGCCGTTGAGCTCCGTCAACCTGAACATGACCGGCGGTTCGGACAAGATTAACTACTACATCTCAGCAACCAGGTTACATCAGAACTCGGTACTGGGCCGCGAGTTTACATTCGACCGCACGAACATTCAAAGCAATGTGGATGCGAAAATCACCGACCGTTTGAAGCTCGGTGTGCAGATTAACGGCCGTATAGAGAAGCGCGACCAGCCTGGTATCCCTGGCGGTGACGATTATTGGCTGCCACGTTTCGCTATCCTGCGTAACCGCCCGTTCGAGCGCCCGTACGCGAACGATAACCCCGAGTATCTGAACGATATTAAGCACAACGAAACCAACTGGGCGTATAATAATAAGAAACTTGGTGGTTACTGGACCGAATACTGGCGTGTTTTGCAAACCAACTTCTCGGCTGAATATCAGATTCCGGGCGTGAAAGGGCTCAGTGCGAGAGGAATGTACTCCTACTACATAGCCGACCGCGTGATGAACGGCCACGAGTACACCTACAAAGCTTACACCTACAACCCGAACGACGATACCTACACCGTGACCGGCGGTAGTACCAATCCATGGCGCGAGCGTGGTACCCGCAAAGTAATGCGCAATGTGTACCAGGGACAGTTGGCTTATAACAACACATTTGGAAAGCACACAGTGGGCGCCACATTCGTATCGGAATGGCAGGATGAGCGCGTGCAGGACCAGTGGGTGCATGCCGTTCCCAAAACAAACGTGCTGCCATTGATCTACTTCCCCACTGTGGATACTTACAATGACAGCGATACGGAACTTGCACGTATAGGGTATATCGGTAGAGTGAATTACGACTACGCAGGCAAATATTACCTCGAGGTTTCAGCTCGCCGCGATGCTTCCTGGAAGTTCGCGCCGGACCGTCGCGTGGGATACTTCCCTTCCGCGTCGGTGGGATGGAGAATTTCGGAGGAAGGCTTCTTCAAAAACCTCATTGGCGAGCGCAGCATTCTGGACGACCTGAAATTCAGAGGGTCTTACGGTATCCTTGGAGACGACAACATCCTTTTCAACAATGATCCCAACCGACCATTAAGCCCTTATGCCTACCTGCCTGGCTACGACTACAACAAAGGCAATGTAATTCTGAGCGGCAATGCGGTGGTTACAAGCCGTGACAAAGGCCAGATTATCAACAACATTTCCTGGTTCAAAAGTAAGATCACTGACGTCGGCGCGGATTTCTCTTTCCTTGGAACGAAAATCACCGGTAGCGTCGATTACTTCTATCGTCTGCGCACAGGATTGCTGGGCCGTAAATACGATATCCTGGTTCCAAGCGAGTTGGGTTATTCATTGCCTGATGAAAACGTGAACAGCGATTCGCAGCAGGGTTGGGAAGGCGCGCTTACCTACAATGGCAAAGCGGGTAATATCAACTACTCCATCGGTGGAAACGTGTCGTTCTCGCGAAGCAAATTCGTGTCGTCATACAAACCTATTTTCAACAACTCGTGGGACCGCTACCGGGCTTCGGGCGAAGATCGCTACACCAACATTTTCTGGGGCCTGGAAGCGATCGGCCAATTTCAGTCGCAGCAGGAGATTGCCGAATACCCTGTTAATATCGACGGACAAGGCAACCGCACATTGCTGCCGGGTGATTTGATTTACAAAGACCTGAACGGCGATAATGTGATCGACGGGTACGACCAGCGGCCGATCGGCTATAATGCGACCGGCCAGCCGAACGTCAACTTCGGATTGAACTTCTCCGTGAGCTGGAAGGGTATTGGCTTCGTGGCCGATTTCTCGGGTGGCGGCATGTATTCGTGGAACCAGAATTACGAGCAACGCTGGCCATACCAGAACGAAGGTGCATTGAACAGCATTTTCCTCGACAGATGGCACCGCACCGATCCGTTCGATGTGAACAGCCAGTGGATTCCCGGAAAATATCCGGCGCTGCGTTATAACGACAAAGACCATAGCAATAACAGGAATTCGACTTTCTGGCTGCATAATGTGAAGTACATCCGTGCAAGAACGATCGAGCTCAGCTACTCGCTGCCGAAATCGGTGCTGGAAAAGCTGAAAATGTCACGTGCCCGGTTCTATATCAATGGGTATAACCTGTTCTCTATCGACAACTTGAAGAAGTTTGGTGTGGATCCCGAAATCCAGGATGACAACGGATTACAGTATCCGCAGAACAAGTTCGTGAACGTGGGCATCAACCTATCTATTTAAACCGATTGGAATTCAACATGAAAAAGATATTTCAAATACTATCGATTGCCGTATTGACCCTGGGTTGGAGCTGTAACGACGACGAATTCCTGAACCGTCCGCCTACCGGGCAGCTCTCCGAAGATCAGATATGGAACGACGAAGGCCAGGTGCTCTCCGTGCTGGGAGATTTGTATAACCGTTATGTGGATATTTCAACCTTCAAAACCATTAACGACGTTCCGGGATGGATGACTGTGAGCGACTTTAATGAGGCATTCTGGTCGGAAGCGGGCCGCTATAACAACTTCCAGAACAGCGGCTGGGATGTGCGGTCGTGGAGCGCGTGGGACTATGGCTATATCCGCGAAATGAACCTGTTCATCCAGAAATGTACGGCGGCCGATAAACTTGCACCAGCCGTCCGTGAACGCTATCTGGCGGAAGCACGCTTTTTGAGAGCCTCCTACTATTTCGAACTCGTGAAAAGAATGGGCGGAGTGCCGCTCATCCTCGAACCGATGGTGTACGATTTCAGCGGCGATCCTTCTTACCTGCAACATCCTCGGGCCAAGGAATCAGAGATCTATGATTTCGTGATTAAAGAAGCCGAAGAAATTAAGGACAAATTGCCGGCCAGCGTGGCTGAAAAATCGCGTGCTACCAAAGCTGCGGCACTGGCCATGGAAGTTAGGGCGGCTATTTACGCAGGTTCTATTGCGAAATACGGCGCGAACACGCCTCAGGTTTCATTGCCGGGCGGCGAGGTAGGTATTCCGGCCAATGCGGCTAATGGTTACTATACCAAAGCGTTAGCGGCTGCAAAGGAGATCATTTCAGGAAATGCGGGAGCATATGCTTTGTATACCAAGAAGCCCGATCTTTCCGAGAACTTCGCCAGCATTTTCTATGACAAGGCCAACAACCCGGAGGTCATTTTTGTAGAGGATTTCAAACTGCAAAGCGGAAAAGTGCATTATTTCACCGGCTGGAACCAGCCCCGTTACGGTGCCGAGGAAGAGGAAGGAGGCCGCATTAACCCGTCGCTGCAACTAGTAGAGGCATTTGAAAAACTCGACAACACCTTTGCGCCGATTCCGACGAACAATGCAAACGGAACACCGATTTACTACAACGAGCAAACCGACATCTTCGCAGGACGCGACGCCCGCCTCGCCGGAACGGTCATGCTGCCTGGAACTACTTTCAAAGGTCGCAAAGTCGATATTTGGGCAGGTTACCAGCTGGCAAACGGCACGATTATCAGCGGGGACGACCGTGGTGCGCAAAAAACGCTTCCCGGCAAAACGGTACCTGAGCAGGTCGTAGGTTTCGACGGCCCGATCGACGGATTCGAATTCACTGCCCAAACGGGTTTCTATCTTCGCAAATACCTCGATCCCGTCGTAGGTTCAGGTCAACGCGGGGTGAACAGCGAAGTATGGCTCGTTCGCTATCGTTTTGCGGAAGTACTTCTGAATGCCGCTGAGGCTGCATTTGAACTCAGCCAGACAGCAGAAGCGGCGGGTTATATGAACCAGGTCCGCGCCCGCGCAGGATTGGCAACGCCTCTGAAAGCATCCGAAATCAATTTCGACCGCCTCGTGCATGAGCGCCGTGTGGAACTCGCATTCGAAGGGCACCTTTTGTTTGATATGAAAAGATGGCGGATCGCGCACCAGATCCTGGACGGCAACGCGATCACCGCTGCCGAACTTTCCAAAGACCTCGGTAAAGCGACCAAGCGTAACACGCAGCCATGGGGATTGTGGTCGTACAAAATCTACGATCCCGGCTCGCTCAACAATGGTAAATGGGTTTACAAGCAGGTTAAACTCAGCCGCGTAACCGGAGCCGACCGCTTCCAGCTCGGAAACTACTATTCGTACATCGACGACGCCATTATCAGCAATAACCCCAAGCTCGTCAGAAACCCGAATCAATAGGCCATCACATTCAAACGATACGATATCATGAAGATCAGATTTCATATTATGCCGCTTGTCGCGATGGTAGCGCTCCTGTCGGCTTGCGAAAAGGACAACTATACCGAGCCCAAATCTATGCTTTCGGGTAAGGTCGTCTACAAGGGCGAGCCGGTAGGCGTGGAAGCCGGGCAAGTGCGCCTGCAACTCTGGCAGCCGGGCTTCGGTAAGCTGGCCGCCATCGATGCGCCTATTTCGCAGGACGGTTCCTATTCGGCGCTTTTGTTTGACGGAAATTACAAACTGGTTTTTCCCAAAAACCGCGGGCCGTTCAAGACCATCGTAAAAGACGCTGCTGCCAAAGACACGTTGTTTGTGAAGCTGGCAGGCAACCAGGCGCTCGATGTGGAAGTAATGCCTTACTACATGATCCGCACGCCGCAGTTTTCAGGAGGTGAAAGTAAGGTGAATGTTTCGCTCAAACTCGAAAAAATCCTAACCGGCGCCGAGGGTAAAGACATCGAAAGGGTCTCATTATATGTGAACAAAACCGATTTTGTTGCGCGCGCTACCAACGTGGCCGTGACCGACGTGCCCGGGACCGACATCAAAGACCTGAATGCGATCAACCTCACCGCCACCGTACCAACGCTTTCGCCTGCCCAGAACTACGTGTTCGCCCGGGTAGGTGTGAAGATCAAAGATGTGGAGGACATGGTTTTCTCGCCGGTCCAGAAAGTCAATTTGTAAGGATTGATTCCAATACTAAAACCGAAACGTTTCTTTAAAACCAATTTGAATGAGGAATTACATTGCACTTCTGCTTGTCGGGCTCATGGCGCTGGCATGTGCAAAAAGTAAGATTGGGGGGCCGGCCTCCCGGGCGTCGGCCGCCGGGACGCCGGACCACAAGGCCGGCGCTTCCAAAGGCCGCAGGGCCGAAGTATTGTTCCTGGGGCACAACAGCAAGCACCACGATTCTGGCAAGTACGCGCCCTGGTTGTCGATCAAGCTGTTCAAAAGCGGCATTAATATGTCGTACACGACCAATCCCAACGATATTAATCCTGAAAATCTGGCTAAATACGACGGACTGATCATCTACGCCAACCATGACTCGCTCTCGCCTTTGCAGGAAAGCGCCATGAAAGCATTTGTAGAAGGCGGAAAAGGGCTTATCCCGATCCATTCGGCTTCCGGTTGTTTCAGGAATTCTACCTGGTATATCAAAACAATAGGCGGCCAGTTCGCTTCCCACAAGACGGGCTCATTTAAAAATACTATTCTAAAACCGGAACACCAGGTCATGAAGGGCATCACCGACTTTCAGACCTGGGATGAAACTTACGTCCACAAAAACCTGAACCCGGACAAAACCGTCCTGGGCGAGCGAGTGGAAGGCCGCCTGGAAGGGGATGTGCACGAGCCCTACACCTGGGTGCGCAACGAGGGCAAAGGCCGCGTGTTTTACACTGCATATGGGCACGAGGATAGCACCTGGACTAACAAAGGCTTTCTCGACCTCGTCAGAAACGGTGTGCTATGGGCCATTGGTGACCAGGTACAGGCGCAAATCGCCGCATTGAACCTGCCAGACGTGGACATTTACAATTCGGACACCATTTCGCATTACACCAAACGGCATGTGGTGCCGAAAATGCAGGAATCGCTTTCACCGGCCGAATCCAATAAGCTGACGCAGATCCCACCGGATTTTGAAATACAACTTTTCGCCTCTGAGCCCGACATTACCAACCCTATTGCCATGTCGTGGGATGAGCGGGGGCGGCTCTGGGTGGTGGAGTCGGTCGATTATCCCAACACATTCAAGGAAACGGATGGCGCTTCCAACGACCGCATTAAAATTTGCGAGGATACGAATGGTGATGGTAAGGCTGATAAGTTCACCGTCTTCGCCGACAAGCTGAACATTCCTACCAGCATGGTATTTTCCAATGGCGGCGTGATTGTCTCCATGGCACCGGATTTCGTGTTTTTGAAAGACACCAACGGTGATGATGTGGCCGATGTACGTGAGGTGATCATTACGGGCTGGGGCAAGAACGATACCCACGCCGGTCCTTCCAACCTGCAATATGGTTTTGACAACAAAATCTGGGGAGTACTGGGCTACTCGGCGTTCAACGGGACTATCAACGGCAAGAAGATGAGCTTCTCGCAGGGGCTTTACAATTTCAAACCGGACGGAAAAGAGTTTGAATACCTTGGCAGCAGCAGCAACAACACCTGGGGGCTCGGCTTCACCGAGGATAACAACGTATTTCTTTCTACTGCCAACAACACCCACAGCGCATTCTTTTCGATGCCTGGCCGGTTAATGCAGCGCACATTAGGGGAAGAGCAGCCTTCGGTACAAGCTATTCAGAAAATCGACGGGCATTACGATGCGCACGCTGTAACACCCAATTTGCGGCAGGTCGACGTGGTAGGAGGGTTTACTTCCGCCGCAGGCCACCATTTTTACACAGCCAGAAACTATCCGAAAGAGTACTGGAACCGCGTCGCATTGGTGACCGAGCCGACGATCCGGCTGATACACAAAGCCATTCTCGAACCGGACGGCGCAGGTTTTAAGGAAAAAGACGGCTGGAACTTCATGGCCAGCTCCGACGAATGGTTCGGCCCGGTACAAGCCGAGGTAGGCCCGGACGGAGCCGTATGGGTTGCCGACTGGTACAACTTCATTATCCAGCACAACGTGTTCGTGCCGGCGCAGTCGCCTTCGAAATTCATCCTGCCATTTGAAGAGCAGCCCCACGGCCCGGGCAATGCATTCAGCAGCCCGATGCGCGATTTGAACCACGGCCGCATTTACAGGATTGTTTACAAAAACGGCAAGAAATCGCCTGCATTGAAACTCTCCAAAGATGATCTGCCGGGGTTGGTGGCCGCGTTGGAAAACGACAATATGTTCTGGCGCATGACCGCGCAGCGCTTGCTCGTGGAATCGAAGAAACTGTCGGTACTGCCGGATTTGTATAAAATCATTAATAATCCGAAAGTCGATGAAATAGGCCTGAACAGCCCGGCTGTACATGCATTGTGGACATTGCACGGCCTTGGGGCACTCGACGGTTCGAATGCCGAGGCATTACAGGTGGTGAGCAAAGCATTGACCTACCCGGCAGCGGGCGTACGTAAAGCAGCGGCGAGCGTGTTACCCAAACAGGCGCAAAGTTTTGAAATACTCGAAAAAGGTATGAAAGATGCCAACCTCAATACTCGCCTCGGTGTATTCGTAGCCATCGCGGAATTACCGGCTTCCGAAAAGGCGGGAAGGGCCATTTACCAGGCATCTCTCGACGAGCAGAATGCGAAGGACCCCTGGCTTTCACGCGCTATTCTCGCGGCGGCCATCCAGCACGAGAAGGGCTTCCTGGCCGCGGCCGGCAAGCAATCGCAGCCATCTGCACTGACGTCGCAGGTAACCGAAGCGTTGAGCCGAGAAGTATATCCATTGGGCAGAAGAAACACATTGCAATTCCCGCCGGATGTTTCGGGCAAAGAAATCACAATCCGCGCTAGCATTACCAAAGCCCGCGACCGTGCATTGCAAGGCTTCATCGCAGGCCAGGGTGGGAAAGACGGTGGTTATGCGCTGTACATCCAGGACGGCAAGCTGATTATGGCCGTGAAGCAGCACGGCATGCTAAGCAAAGCTTCGACGAAGGACCCGTTGCCCGACAAGTTCGATGTGGTGGCAAGCCTTACGGAAGGTGGTAATATCCGCATCGAAATCGACGGGAAGGAAGCTGCTACCGGCAAAGCACATATGCTTTTCAATGCGCCGCTGAGCAACTCGGTACGTTCCGGCGAAGATATGGAAGGCGAGGACAAAGTTGGAGATTACGAAGGCCGTTTCGGGTTTGTGGGTAATTTTCAAAAAGCATCCCTCGAACTGAACCGTCCGAATGAAGGAGGTAGCAATGCGGCTTCATTGGCCCAATCTGCTTCCAAGACAGCGGCTTCCAATGCGACGGTGATCGAGCTGAAAGTGGAGAAGGAAATCATGCAGTATGATAAAAAGCTGATTACGGCGAAGGCGGGCCAGAAAGTGGTGATTAATCTCGAAAACCCGGACGGAATGCAGCATAACTTGCTTATCATCAAACCTGGCACGTTGCAGAAAGTTGGAAAGGCTGCGGATGAGCTTCTAGCTAATCCGAAAGCCGCTGAAATGCAGTATGTTCCGAAGATTCCGGAAGTGTTGTTTTCGACAAGACTGGTGAATTCGGGTGAAACCGTTACGCTCGAAATAACGGTGCCAAATGAACCGGGCGATTATCCGTACGTGTGCACATTCCCCGGTCACTGGCGCGGAATGAATGGCATCCTGCGCGTGACGAAGTGAGTCGAACTTTAAACTGATAAACTTAACAACTTAAAAATGACGCATTCAACCTCAAAGTTCATCGCCTCGTTATTGCTTCTGTTAGCCATGATTTCCAATAGTGCGATAGCGGAAAACCCCGAAAAGAAAAAGGCGATCCGCGTGCTGCTGGTAGGCGGTGGCTCCTCACACGATTTCGACCGGTGGTACAAGCAGGAAGATGTGCAAACGCTGCAAAAAGGCGGCCTGGCAACGGTGGAATACACCAGCGACCCGTCGACGATCCTGGGCAAGCTGAAAGACATCGACGTGCTCTACCTTTCAAACAACCAGCCTATCGCCGACAAAGCCACACGGGAAGCCATTTTCGCATTCGTGGATGCGGGAAAAGGCCTGGTACTGGCACACCCCGCGCTTTGGTACAACTGGGCCGATTGGCCGGAATACAATCAGAAGCTTGTAGGCGGCGGCTCGAAAGGTCATGATAAATACGGGCCGTTTGAGGTGACTGTTACAAAAAAGCACCCGGTGACGAAAGGCGTACCGGCGAGTTTCAAGCTGGACGACGAGTTGTATTATTTCAAACCCGATGCGGCCGGAACGCCCATTGAAGTACTCGCAACTGCCAAAGCCGAAACATCGGATAAGGTTTTTCCAAGCATTTTCATTGTAAAATATCCGAAAGGGAGAATAGTGGGCATCGCGTTGGGACATGATGCCAAATCGCACACCATCGAGCCTTATCAAACCCTGCTACGCAACGCCATAGCATGGGCGGCTAACTAAGCCCCATTCCTCCGGGTTGAAACCCGGGGACAAAAAATGGGTGAGCCTCTGGCTCACTGTCAGCAATTCAAAAGGGCAGCGCCCCCAGAGCCGTAGGCTCGAAAAAAACAAAGCAAATCAATCCATTTCTTAACCCCGGGTTTTAACCCGGGGACTAACCAAAGTAACAATGAGCGACAAGCAAATCACAGTAGTTATCGTGGGTATGGGTTTCGGGAAAGAATTTATCCCTATTTATCAAAGCCACCCGAACATCAAGGCGGTAGGGATTTGTACCCGCAGCAAACAAACCCGCGACGAGCTGACAGCCAAGTTCAATCTCGACCCTGACCTCGTTTTCGAGCATTTCGAAGACGTTCCTAAGCGCGACGACGTAGACGCGATACACGTGGTAACCCCCGTACCCGACCACGCACGCATGACCCTGGCATCCCTCAATGCCAATAAGCATACCGCCTGCACCATCCCAATGGCCATGACAGTGGAGGATTGCAAAGCCATCGTAGAAGCTAAGCGCCGCTCAGGTAAGGTGTATATGATGATGGAGACCGCACTCTACACCCGCGAATTCCTCTATGGCCTCAACCTCGCACAAACGGGGCAATTAGGTCGCATTCAGTTCGTGCGCGGCTCGCACATTCAGGATATGAGTATGGAAGGCTGGGGCGAATACTGGAAGGGTTACCCGCCGATGTTGAACGGTACCCACGCCATTTCCCCACTTTTGAAAATCAACAATACCATTGCTGAAACGGTGGTTTGCCACGGCTCCGGCCGGTTGAGCGACGACCTTGCAAGCCGTTACGGGTCTCCATTTGCTGTGGAGACAGCCACATTTACCTTGAAAGGCACCGACGTGGTAGCGGAAGCGACCCGCTCATTGTTCGATGTGGTGCGCCAGTATCGCGAGAGCTACGATGTGTATGGTACCAAAATGTCGTTCGAATGGGAGCAATTACAGGACGAGGAGCACGTGATATTTGACGGCGGTGAAAACGCGTCACGCATCAATGTGCCTGATACCGACGATTTGCTGATCGAACCGATCAAACATTTTACGAAGCGCGAGAAGATTGATGACCCTAACCACGTATCGTTCCTTCAAGGCGCGGGCCATGGCGGTTCGCACCCGCATTTGGTGCAGGAGTTCGTGGCGGCGATCGTGGAAGGCCGGGATTCGGCGGTGGATGCTGCCCTGGCTGCCAACTATACCTGCGCGGGCATCTGCGCACATGAGTCGGCGATGAAAGGCGGTATCCGTGTGGATGTGCCGAGTTTCGAAGAATAATTTATCCAATAAAAAAGCCAGGCCCCAAGACCTGGCTTTTTGCTAAACCTGAACCCTTATGCTATTCGGAGCCAGCACATTCATCTGGGTATCCCCGTTTTCTACGGCCAATATAGACCTGCTCGCCAAGGTCAAAAACATGGGCTATGACATCATCGAAATAGCCGTGGAAGATACCCGCATCATCGATTGGAAGCTTATCAAAGACACCGCCCGCGACCTCGACCTGAAAATCACCATCAGTGGTGCATTCGGACCGGAGCGCGATATTTCGAGTACTGATCCGGCATTCCGCGAGATTGGGAAACAGTACATTATCGACTGCATTCGCATTGCCCAACAAATGGATAGTCCGGTTTTCGGGGGACCATTGTACTCGGCAGTCGGCAAAACGCGCATTGTTTCGCCGGAACAGAAAAAGCAGGAGCGTAAATGGTGTGTGGATATTTTAAGAGAAGTAAGTCAAATAGCCGGAGATTGTGGCGTGACGCTTGGCTTGGAACCGCTGAACCGTTTTGAAACCGATATGGTCAACACGGTCGATCAGGCATTGTCGATTCTGGACGAGGTCGGAAATCCGAACCTGAAAATCGTGCTGGATACTTTCCATTCGAACATCGAGGAAAAAGATATTCCGGCTACGATCAGGAAAATCGGGAAAGATTTGCTTTGTCATGTACAAGGTAATGAAAGCGACCGCGGAACTCCCGGAACCGGCCATTTGGAATGGCAGGGCATTCAGGAAGCGTTGACCGAAATCGGTTACAACGGCGCCGTAGTGATCGAAACCTTCGGACAACCCTCCAAAGAACTGGCCCGCGCGGCCTGCATCTGGCGGCCATTGGCGAACAGCGCCGACGAGCTCGCCGAAGAAGGACTCGCCTTCTACCAAAAAATGTTTGTTCCAACACACTCTGCTATCAATGCGTAACATCCTGCTTGCTTTCTTGTTGGCCATCTCTACGGGGCTATACGCCCAAGTGCCTGTCGATTTAAAAGGTTTTGACAAGAAAAGCGGCGTCCAGGCGAGCGTCAGAGACGCCATGCTGAACATCGAATGGCCCGCCGGTAATGCGGAAACCGGCAGGGTTTCTATTGATTTAAACAAAACAAATGCGCTGATCGGCAGCCTTGGCATTGGTACCAAAGAAAAACAATACACCATCGCCCGCAACCTCGACCCGGGCATTATCCTCACAGTAGGCAAGCGAGACCTCGTTTCGCAGAATGGCTGGAATATTTTCTTTGACAAAACCGCTTATCTGAAATACCAGAGCTATGTGGTAAAACTCGATAAAACCGATGTGAAAGTAGCCAGCAACGGCTCCCGGACGGAAATCACCGTCAATGGCGCCAAAGCCGGACCGTTTTCGGGCTCCATCCAATTTACAATGTACAATGGCAGCCCGCTGATGAACGTAGCGGCGGTTATGTCGACAAACGTCGATTCGCTGGCTGTGATTTACGATGTTGGCCTTACTTCCCGTGAAATGCCCTGGCAGAAGCTTTTCTGGGCCGATACCGAGGATTTTATGCGCAACGCGGAGGTAACCAAAATGGATACCGTCGAAATGATGGCCGTGAAATACCGGACGATCATCGGGCAGGGCAAGGAAGGTAACCTCGCAGTGTTCCCGGCGCCGCACCAGTATTTCTATCCGCTGGATAATTGCTACAACCTCGAACACATCTGGTACGGTGAGAATTACCGTAAACTGTTGCCTGGTTTTGGAATAGGTATTCGTCACGATTTGCTTGGTGACCGTCGCTGGGTGCCGTGGTTCAATGCGCCTCCGGGAACGCAGCAGCGTTACAATTTCTTCTGTCTGCTTAGCCGCGAAAAGGACGGCAAGGTGCTGGAAAACGTAAAGGCATTTACACATTCGGATAAGTATGAGCCGCTTCCGGGGTACTACACGATGTCGAGCCACTTCCATCAGGAGCATGTGGATGACGTGCTCACGCGTAAGCCGCTGCCCGATATGCCGGGTTTTGTGAAGGCATTCCGGAATACAGGTGTGAATATTGTGCATCTGGCCGAATTCCACGGCCCGGGTAGCCCGCGCGGACCGGAGGCTAAACGCTGGCCGGAGCTGAAAATGATGTTTGCAGAATGCGCGCGACTTTCGGGCGGTAACTTTTTGCTGCTGCCGGGCGAGGAGCCTAACAATTTCTTCGGCGGGCACTGGATGAATATTTTTCCCAAACCGGTTTACTGGCTGATGTCGCGGGAAAAGGACCAGCCATTTGTGGAGGACCATCCCGAATATGGCAAAGTCTACCGCATTGGTAATAAAGAAGAAATGCTGAAACTATTGGAAATGGAAAACGGCCTCGCGTGGACCGCACATGCGCGCACGAAGGGCTCCACCGGGTTTCCTGACAAGCATAAGGACGAGGCATTCTACAAATCCGATCATTTCCTAGGTGCAGCATGGAAGGCCATGCCGGCCGATTTGTCACAGCCCAAACTCGGCAAACGCGTGCTCGACCTGATGGATGATATGGCCAACTGGGGCTATAAAAAGAATGTCCTGGCCGAGGCGGATCTGTTCCGTATCGAGCCCAATTACGAATTGTACGGGCATTTGAACGTCAACTACCTCCAACTCGACCAGCTTCCTCGTTTCGAAGATGGTTGGCAGCCGGTACTGGACGCCATGCGGAAAGGGAAGTTTTTCGTGACAACCGGTGAAGTTTTAATCCCGGCATTTAAAGTGAATAATGCCGTGGTGGGCGAAACTGCCAGGCCGGATGCGAAAGGAAATGTGGAAATCAGCCTTGATGCGAAATGGACTTTCCCGCTCAACCGCGCCGAAGTGATTTCCGGCGATGGCAAAGATGTTTTTCACGATATCATTAATTTGAACGACACACAGGCTTTCGGTCAGAAGAGTTTTAAATTTACTCAAAACCTCAAAGGCCGTAAATGGCTGCGGGTTGAACTCTGGGATGTAGCCGCTAACGGCGCATTTACCCAGATTATCTGGCTCGAATAACGATATTAACCAAATCTGAAATGATCAGACCACTCTTATCACTGCTATTACCACTGATTTTAACGTGTCCCCGACTGGATAGTCCCGGACTGGATCGCCCCGGACTGGATAGTCCCGGAGTGGATACTCCCGGAGTGGATACTCCCGGACTGGGCGATAAGGAATACAAGAACCCGGTTTTCGAACCCATTCTCGCCGACCCTACTGTTGTGAAGGGCGACGACGGGTATTTTTATGCCTACGGTACGCAGGACGACTGGGGCGATGGCCACGGTTCGCGGCTGATACCCATTGTTCGTTCCAAAGACCTCGTGCATTGGGACTATGTGAAGGAAGCATTTACGGCCAAGCCCGCGTGGAAGGAAAAGGGCGGCATATGGGCGCCCGATGTCGTGAAAGTGAATGGCAAATACCATATGTACTACGCCTATTCGACCTGGGGCGATGTCAATCCGGGGGTAGGTCTCGCCATCGCAGACTCGCCGGCGGGCCCGTTCGTGGATCAGGGGAAACTATTCAATAGTGCCGACGTGGAAGTACCCAATTCGATTGACCCTTTTTACCTCGAAGCCGATGGTAAAAAATATGTTTTCTGGGGCAGTTTCAGTGACAAGCCTACGCAGGGCACTTACGGTGTGGAATTGTCTGCCGACGGTAAATCGGTAACCGATCTTTCGAAGAAATTCAAAGTCGCTGCGGGCGATTTCGAGGCCGTGATGATCCAGAAGAAAGGGGATTACTACTACTTTCTGGGATCGAAGGAAAGTTGCTGCGAGTTTGAAAAAAGCAGGTACCATGTGCGAATGGGCCGTTCGAAATCCCTTTTCGGGCCGTTCGTCGATCAGGAGGGTAAGGATTTGAAAGAACGCGGCACCGGCACGATGCTGCTTCACGGAAATGATGTGTACGCCGGGCCGGGGCATAATGCGCGCTGGATCACCGACGACGCGGGTGCCGACTGGCTCTTGTACCACGCCATCAGCAAGGCCGAGCCAAGGGTATCGAGCGGCGCTAACCGCCGCGTGTTAATGCTGGATAAATTGACCTGGAAAAATGGCTGGCCCGAAATTTCCAACGCAGAGCCAAGCATAGAAAGCCGGCCTGCACCGCTTTTTAAATAACAAAACCAATTCTAACACCTGATGAAATTGTTAAAAACGACGATCTGGGCTGTTGCGGCCTGCCTCATGTTGCAGAACTGCGCCAAGAAAGCCGACGAAGAGAAGAAAGACGAGGCGGCATCGACCGAGCAAACCGCCGCTGGCCGTGAAATATGGACGAAAGAGCAAGCCAAGGAATGGTATGCCAAACAAGGCTGGCTCGTAGGCGCCGACTTCCTGCCCAGCACGGCCATCAACCAGCTCGAAATGTTCCAGGCAGAGTCGTTCGACACTGCTACTATCGACAAAGAGCTAGGTTGGGCGCAGAACATCGGAATGAACACCATGCGCGTATACCTGCACGATTTGCTTTATCAGCAAGACTCTGCAGGGTTCATCAAACGTCTCGACACGTTCCTGAACATTACCAAGAAGCACAATATCAAACCGGTGCTGGTACTTTTCGATTCGTGCTGGGATCCGTTCCCGAAACTGGGCAAGCAGCGTGATCCTAAACCGGGTGTTCACAACTCCGGCTGGGTACAAAACCCTGGTTTTGATGCCTTGAAGGATAGCACACAATATCCGCGTCTGGAAAGATACGTGAAAGGCACCGTTGCCGCGTTCGCGAACGACGACCGGGTATTGATGTGGGATATCTGGAACGAACCGGATAACACGAACAACAGTTCGTACGGTAAAGTGGAATTGCCTAACAAAGTGGACTACGTATTGCCGCTTATGGTGAAATCATTCGAATGGGCACGTTCGGTGAATCCGTCGCAGCCACTGTCGTCCGGCGTGTGGGCGGGCGACTGGTCATCACCCGAAAAGCTGAAACCGATCGAAAAAGCGCAGATCGAACAGTCGGATGTTATCACATTCCACAACTACGAAAACGCACAGGAATTCGAGAAGCGCATTAAATGGCTGGAACCATATGGTCGCCCTTTGATTTGCACGGAGTACATGTCGCGTGGAAACGGCAGCTTCTTCGAAACATCTTTGCCCATTGCCAAGAAATACAACGTAGGTGCCATCAACTGGGGCCTCGTAGATGGCAAATCGCAAACCATTTACCCTTGGGACAGCTGGAAAAAGACTTACACCAAAGAACCTGATTTGTGGTTCCATGATATTTTCAGAAAAGACGGAACGCCTTACAAGCAGGCTGAGGTAGATTTGATTAAGAAATTGACTGCTGCGAAGTAGGATTAATTCAGGAGGCCAAGAGGGGCAAAGGCCGTGCGAGCCGTATAGCTAGCACGGCCTTTGTTATTGTGCAATACGCTGCAAAAGAACTGATAAATCCAGCTCTGGTATCACCTCTAATAATTTTGCTTTTTTCGCCTCAATAGCCTCCTCAATAGTGGCATATTCGCCAATAATACTATCTGGACGAGATGATGAGGGGCGTTTTCTCTTTTTTCCGATTTTAACACTGGAATTATTCATGTTGATAAAGATTTGATGGTTACAAAAAAAGCCTGATAAGATTGGTTGATTTGGAATGGCTCATGCTTCCTATTATCGCAGCGGACTCCCCAAATCAAGTATCTATCAAGAAAACGATCCAGATATTTGGAAATCGCGATTCGGTACAATCTTGTTTTCGCTACTGTATTTCCCTGAAAGGCAATTAGAGCTCTCGGATTGTTGTTCAGAAACTGCTCGATTGTTCTATACACAGTCGTTAAATTCTTGATCATATCACCATTGTTGCTTCGGCTTTCTGTTGAAATTGAACCATCTGTTTCAATATCCCCGAGAAGTAACGAATACAAAAATGGGACGTTCAGTTCATAAAATATGATAGCCTTTTCAATAATCGTGGACCCGATACTGACATAGTCAAACCGATGCCCATCCCATAGTGATTCGACACTGTAATAAGACTCATCCATAGTATAGTGGTGGAATATGATAACCGCAACAAGAACAACGTTACGCATTCCACTCCGCCTTCTCCAAATCCGTTTATCAGGCGGTTAATTTATTTTCAAAAGATCTCCTTAGGGTAAACTTTCGCTTTTCAACCGGCAAAGTCGGGCTGAATGAATATCTTCACAGCCGGAATTCTTAACCCCAACCTTATGAAATTAAAGTACTCCTTCGTAGCGTCGTGGCTATGCGCGGCGGTTCTGCTCTTGCCATTTGTGGTAAATGCTCAGAAAAAACAATCCAAACCCAATGTCATCTTCATTTACGCCGACGACGTCGGTTATGGCGATCTGAGTGCCTATGGCGCCACGAAAATCAGTACGCCTAATCTTGACCGCCTGGCTAAGGAAGGTATTCGCTTTACCAACGCGCATGCGAGCTCGGCCACATGTACACCCTCGCGCTTCGCGCTCATGACGGGTAAGTATCCATGGAGGCAAAAGGGTACGGGTGTGCTTCCCGGCGATGCGTCGCTGATCATCCCGACAAATCAATTGACGTTGCCTGCTATTTTTCAAAACGCAGGCTATAAGACCGGCTCGGTAGGTAAGTGGCACCTTGGCCTGGGCGAAACCAATAAGCAAATCAATTGGAATAAACCCATATCCAAAGGCCCGAATGAGCTCGGTTTTGATTATGCATTCTTCTTCCCTGCAACTTCGGATCGCGTTCCGACGGTTTTCGTAGAAAATCATGATGTGCAGGACCTCGATCCGAACGACCCTATTGAGGTGGATTATTCCAAAAAAATAGGCAACGAACCGACAGGACTCGAAAATCCCGAATTGCTGAAACTCCCGGCTTCACCGAATCACGGACATAACAATACGATTGTAAATGGTATAGGCCGCATAGGCTGGATGACAGGCGGCAAGCAGGCCCGCTGGACCGATGAGGAAGTGGCGCACGTGTTCCTGAGCAAAGCCGAGCAATTCATTGAGGATAACCGCAAGAGTCCATTCTTCCTGTACTTCTCGCTGAACGACATTCACGTTCCCCGGATGCCGAGCACGCAGTTTAAAGGCAAAAGCAAAATGGGCTTGCGCGGCGACGTGATCCTGCAAATGGACTGGACGGTAGGAGAAATATTGAAGAAGCTCGACGAGCTGAAAATCGCTGAAAATACGCTGGTGATCTTTTCAAGCGATAATGGCCCGGTACTCGACGACGGTTACGCCGATCGCGCGGTAGAGCTGGCGAAAGGGCACAGTGCCGCCGGCCCGCTGCGCGGAGGCAAATACAGTGCATTCGAAGGTGGTACGCGCGTGCCCTGGCTGGCGCGATGGCCACAGGCGATCAAGCCGGGTATGGTTTCGGACGCATTGATCTGCCAGATCGATATGATGGCATCGTTCGCCAATTTCTTTCAGCAAAAAACGGGAAGCGAAGAGGCTGTGGATAGTTTTAATGTGATAGACGCCATGTTAGGCAAAAGCCAAACCGGCCGCAGCTGGCTGATTAAGCAAGGCGGTGCATTGTCGATCACGCAGGGTAACTGGAAGTATATCGAGCCGCGCGAGGGCAAGGCGGTTGCCGAGCTTACCAATATCGAAACCGGTGCTAATCCCAAGCCGCAGCTGTATGATTTGAGCAAGGATATTGGTGAGAAAAACAATGTGGCCGACAAGTATCCGGCGAAGGTGAAGGCGATGGCTGCGGAGCTTGAAAGGTTAAGGGAGGCTGGGAGAAGTCATTGATTTTCATGCCACGAAGGCACGAATGTTACACGAATGCCGTCGTGGCATAAAAAAATTTACTACTACAACCCGTTACCATTCCAAACCTTCGACGTCTAAAAGCATAAACTCCAAACCGGTTTATGCTAAAACGATACTTCACCTCCGCATTGGCGCTGCTGGCTTCATTGACCGGCAGCGCTCAAACGATCTACTTCCACCAGGATTTCAGTCAGACCACCGGCCTGATCAACCCGCAGCCCGACACCGGGCAGTTCAGTCACGTCATTCTCACGGCGCCGGCACTTTCTTACCACAAATTTCACAAAGGCAATATGGAGCTCACCCGCAGCCGGTTGGATTCGGCAACGGGGGGTATTATACGTGCCATGCGCGCCACCCCATTCAACCCCAATCCCGAGACACTGCTTGTGCGCATTACATTTAGTGCGGAGGGGATTCAGGCGCCCGCATTGAATGCGATGTATTTTTATGTGGGGGAAGATTTCAACCCGGTCAACAACTCATTTCCCGGCAATGGGTTAATGTTCGCGAAATGCTCGGTCAACTTCCTCGAGGACGGGTTCAATATCAAAGACCTCGAAACCCGGCAGGTGAGCAGAACTTATGCTGAAAAGAAGCTGGTTACCCTCACCTGGGTGCTGAACAACTCGAAAGAGTCGTTGGCCTATCGCTTGAATGCAACGTCTGCCGAAGAAACCACAGCGCCCGGGACATACGATCTGTGGGTAGATGACGAGCCGGTTGCCAGGGCTGCGAAGGCTTATCCGGGTACGTCGGTTTACTCCAAAACCAAATTATCCAACTTCGAAATGCGCTACCGCAATGGTGTGGGCAAGATCCGGATCGATGAAATATCTATTGACGACGGCAGGCGGGCCCCTGTTGCCGACAATGCGATCGTGGCCCCGAATCCGGCGAAAAGGGACCGGATTTCACTGTCTGGAAAAGGGGTAAATGCATCCTCGGTTCGTCTGATCGATTTGAATGGCAGGGTGCTTCCATCGAAAACAGTGCCGGAAGCGCCGGGTAAGTTAAGCCTGAAACCGCTGAGTCCGCTTGCACCCGGTATTTACATTTTGCAATTTCAAAACCAGGATGGTCAGAAACAGGCGGTTAAGATCATGATCGAGTAACTGTTTGGATAGGACGATAACCTGATTCAATTAAACTAATCTTGTAAAATAAATTGAGTTTGCGGTTAAGTTTGACTTATTTAGTCGTCCTTTTCAACAAGTTATGAATTCAACATCCCCTTTTCCGGAAGATCGCGTGCTCTGGCAGGATTTCCTGGCGGGGGAAGTGCGGGCATTCGAGAAGCTGATGTCCGATAATTTTCGCCTGCTTTTCAGGTATGGGAGCAAGTTTTCCAAAGATCGGGAGTTGGTAAAGGACAGCATTCAGGACCTTTTTCTGATACTATGGGAAAAAAGGGATAACCTCAATCCCGATGCAGCCGTAAAGCCCTATCTGATGGCCTCGCTCCGGCGCCTCATGCACAGGCAGGTATCCTCCCGCACGTGGGTAGGCGGGGAGGCGTTGCAGGAGGAGGACGATTATTTCGAGATCGAGTTTTCGGTAGAAGACGACTATATCCGCAACGAAGCGACCCATTCCCGCACGCATCATTTACAAAAGCTGATCAATGCGCTGCCCCGACGGCAGAAGGAAGTGGTGTACCTCAAATTTTTCCAGGAACTCAGCCGCGAGCAGATTGCCGAGGTAATGGGCGTGTCGCCGCAGACGGTTTCCAACCTGCTTCAAATCGCTATCCGGCATTTGAAAACGCATTGGAAAGCTGAATTCCTAATATTTTTTCTGCTGCATTTTCTGTTCTAATCCACACTCCGTCAGTTGCTCAGGCGGTTTTTATTCTTTTTTGAAGAAATAATTTAAAAATTATTGGTATCCCGCGCCCGGCCTTGTCTATACACATTTAGACACAATGAACTGGTATGGACCGCTACAACGATTTTTCTGTTGAAGACTTTGTCTGGGACGATTTCTTTCGTCAATGGACATTGTCGCCCACCTCTGAAACCGACGCACTTTGGGACGATTGGATTGACGCCAATCCCGAAATGCTCGAAAAAGTGGAGCAGGCCAAGGCCATTGTGCTGTCTCTTCGCTTGCACGAACCGGAGATCGACGATTCGGAGATTAACCAGGTGGTGAAGCAGACTGTCGGCCGGATTACGGAAACCAATGAGGATTCTGCACGTGCCCCACGTCGCCTGGTGCCGGTATTTTCCATTCCCTGGATGCAATTTGCAGCTTCGGTGGCATTGATCATGCTCATGGGCTGGGCCGTGTATTCGGTGATGATCAAAAGGGAAGAAAAGCCGGAGCTTACCCAGCAGGATAGCGCCATCGAACACAACGGGGCAATGACCGAAAAGACCAATTCAACTTCCCAAACCATCGAATTTGCATTGAGCGATGGCAGTAAAATCAGCCTCGCCCCGAAAGGCCGCATTCGGTATCCCGAGCGGTTTGACGGAGAGCGGCGTGAGGTTTTTCTGGAAGGAGAAGCGTTTTTCGACATTGCCAAGGATCTCCAACATCCGTTCCTGGTGTATGCGAATGGTTTGGTCACAAAAGTGTTGGGTACTAGTTTTCGCATTAAAGCTTACGGCAATTCCAGGGAAGTGACAGTGGAAGTGAAAACCGGAAAAGTGGCGGTGTTCGCCCAGTCCGACCCGCATTTGAAAGAAAAAGTGGCCGATAAGCAGTTACAAGGCGTTGTGCTGACCCCTAACCAGAAGATCATCTACGCCCGCAACGAGGTCAAAATGGTGAAAACGTTGGTAGAGAGGCCTGAAATGGTCGTTTCCAAAGCCGAAATACCCCAGTTTGAATTTGAGGACACGCCTGCGAGCGAGGTTTTTAACACGATCGCCAGGGCCTATGGCATCGACATTTTATACGACGAGGCACTATTGAAAGATTGCCCGCTTACCGCACGCCTCGATAACCAGACACTTCACGACAAACTCAGTATTATATGCAAGGCCGTAGAATCGAGCTACGAGATCGTCGACGGCCAGGTGATTATCCATAGCAAAGGATGCAGGAATTAACCCAAAACAATCACGTAACCCTTTAAATCCCAACAGAAAAAACAGAAAGCTTATCCTTAAAAGAAGAGCCGGCAATGTTCCCGCATTACCGGCTCGGAGAATTCCCTGACAGGTTGGTCGCCATTACCCTCCCCAGCGGGAGGCAGGGATCGTTTTGCCAAATTTCCTATTCTACAAAACAATCAAATCTATGAAAAAACCTTTAAAGTACCGTAGGGTATTACTGTGGACCATGCGAATGACAGCTACTCAACTCATGCTTGCCTTGGTGTTTATCGTCACGGGTTACGCACGTGAAGGTAGCGCACAATCCCTTCTCAGCCAGAAAATTTCCGTGACAGCGAACGGCAGTGAAGTCAAAAAGGTACTCAGCCAGGTGGAAAAACAGGTCGATGTGCGCTTCGTGTTCAGCTCCAAGCTGATCAAGTCGGCCCGGAAAGTGACAGTTTCCTTGAAAGACAAGCCTTTGTACGAAGCGCTTGACCATATTCTGACGCCGTTGGGCCTCGACTATGAAGTTTCCGGCAAGATCATCATTCTCCGAAGGCTGGAACATGCCACACCCGACGCTCCCGCAGGGCAACCTTTACCTGCCAATGCTCCCAAAAGAGCGGTTTCGGGTAAGGTACTCGACGGCGAGTCCAACACGGGGCTGCCGGGTGTCAGCATTGTGCTCAAAGGAACGCAGACCGGTACTACCACCAACCCCGATGGTAACTTCCAGCTGGAAATTCCCGAAACAAGTGCGCCGAATTCGGTGCTGGTTTTCAGTTTTGTAGGTTATAAATCGCAGGAAATTGTGCTGGGCAGTCAGGCGGAGCTGACCATCACCATGATGCTCGAAGATAAGTCGTTGCAGGAAATAGTGGTCATCGGTTACGGCCAGATCAAGAAAAGCGATCTTACCGGAGCGGTTTCTTCCATTAAATCATCAGAATTGAATGCGTATCCGGCCACGAACCTCGTGCAGTCACTCGCGGGACGCGCGGCGGGCGTATATGTATCGCAAAATACGGGCGCGCCGGGTAGTTCCATCAGTGTTCGCGTGCGGGGTACCAACTCCATTCAGGGTAGTAACGAGCCATTGTATGTGGTGGATGGATTCCCGTATTCAGGTAACCCCACGTTGCTGAACAATGCTGACATTGAATCCATTGAAGTTCTCAAAGACGCTTCCGCTACTGCCATTTACGGGTCACGCGGTGCGAACGGCGTGGTGCTCATTACGACCAAAAAAGGCAAGGCAGGCCGCGTGAGCGTCGACTACGACGGATACTATGGCGTGCAGACCATCCGCAAAAAGCTGGATTTGATGAATGCGACCGAATACGCCAATTTTTACAATGAACAAGCCGCCAATGATGGCCTGGCCCCGCATTTCACAGCGGACCAGATAGCGGGTTTCGGCAAAGGCACCGACTGGCAGGATCTGGTATTTCAGAAAGCGCCCGTCCAGAACCACGCATTGACCGTGAGCGGTGGCAATGAAAAGACGCGATTCTCGGTAGCAGCCAGCAATTTTAACCAGGATGGCATTGTGATCGGCAGTAATTACGTGCGTAACGCGCTGCGCATTAACCTGAGCTCCGACATCGGCAAGAAATTCAAATTCGATCTCAGTTCATTGCTGAGCCGTATCAATTCCGACCGCAAAAATTCCGAAAGAGGAAACCGCGGAGGAACGCTCATGTCGGCCATGCTTTCCGGCTATCCTACCATTCCTTCCACGCTTCCCGACGGCAGCTACTCGAAGCTGGCCGAGGCTTATGCATGGGGTTCGAATGTGATTACTAATCCTTTGAATTTCCTGTACCAGTTTTCGGATGTGATCCGCTCTAATAAAGTACTGACCAACGGCGCCATTACTTACGAACCTTTCAAAGGATTGCAGATCAAAACCCTGGCCGGTATCGAAAGCACCGATGACCGCACTGATACTTACACGACTACCAAGTTCGTGAACTCGAAAGGTAGTGCGCAGGTGGGTACGCAACGAGTGACCAGTATTTTGAGTGAAAACACTGTGAGTTATATGAAGGATTTCGGCAAACACAGCGTATCTGCCGTGGCCGGGTTTACCTATCAGGATTATACGACTACCTCGCTGAGCGCCTCCGGAAGTGGATTTATCAGCGATAATCAGGAAACCTATGATATCGGAGCGGCTGCAACGCAGGGCGTGCCCAGTTCTTCGTATTCCAAATGGTCGCTCCTTTCCTATCTGGCGCGTGTTAATTACACCTTCAATAACAAGATTCTCGCCACAGCCAGCTTCCGTGCGGACGGTTCGTCGCGGTATAGCGAGGGACAGAAATGGGGCTTTTTCCCTTCCGGTGCGCTTGCCTGGCGTTTGTCTGAGGAAGAGTTTATTAAAAATATCCCATTCATTTCCGACCTGAAACTGCGGGCGGGCTATGGAGAAACGGGTAACACGTCCATTCAGCCCTACTACACATTGAACCAGTTGAACTCGGGGCAGGTAGTGTTCGGCGATGCATTCATGACATCCTATGCGCCCGGCACGCGGCTGGCGGGATCGTTGAGATGGGAAACCACGGCTCAAACCGACTTCGGTATCGACCTCGGGCTTTGGAACAACCGTGTCAATGTCACGGCTGATTATTATATCAAAAACACCCGGGACCTGTTGAACAACGTGGCCCTGCCGTCGTCGCTGGGTTACACATTTACCATTCAGAATATCGGAAAAATTCAAAACAAGGGTTTTGAGCTCGGGGTTAATGCGGCAGTGCTGGAAGGTGCATTCAAGTGGAATGTGTCGACCAATTTGTCGATCAACAAAAACAAAGTCGTGAAGCTTTATGGCGGAAACGACATCCTGGGGCAGACAATCGGTGCTGCGGTGAATGACAACGTGAACATCCTCCGCGAAGGTTATCCGCTCGGGTCCTTCTATGGTTATGTGGAAAAAGGCTACGACGAGAAAGGCTTTATCGCTTATGAAGACTTCAACGGCAACGGCAGCCGCGACGCGGGCGACAAGCAGATCATCGGGAATCCTAATCCTAAATTTACCTATGGTTTGAATTCGAATATGTCCTTCAAAAATTTCGAACTGACATTCTTTATCCAGGGCTCGCAAGGCAACGATATTTTCAACCTCAGTGCGCAGGGGCAGGGCTACGACTACGGCCAGGCGTTGAATATGCCACGGGAAGTGTACCTCAACCATTGGACACCTCAGAATACCAATGCGAAATACCCGGTCATCAAAACTTCTTCGCAGGCGCAGATGTCGAACCGTTTCGTGGAGGATGGCTCTTATCTCCGGTTTAAGAACATCCAGCTGAGCTACAATCTCCCGGTTGCCAAACTGCACATCAAATGGATGAAATATGGCCAGGTGTATGTGAGCGGCCAGAACCTGATCACCTTTACCAAGTACTCGTGGTACGACCCGGAAGTGAACTCTTACGGAGGCAGCAACTCTATCGTGCAGGGTGTGGACCACTACGTTTACCCCGTGGCTAAAACCACCACAGTAGGCCTCAGAATTGGGTTTTAAGGTCAGTTTAATCACCGGTTAAAGAGAAATCATCATTATGAAAAAGATATTCACAAGTTTGTTTTTCGCGGCGGTTTGCATGGGTTGTTCCGATATTCTGGAAGAGAAACCCAAGTCGCTGGCCTCCGAAAATTTTTATAATACCGCAGCGGAAGCCAAAGCCGCTGTGAATGCGATCTACGGTCCAATGCGTACCGATCCGGCACTTTCGACCAACTATCCTGCACAGCTGGAAGGTCTTGCGGATTATGGTAATTCAAGAGGTACGCAGACGCCCGTGAGCTTGTACCAGGGGCTTGATAATACGAACATTAACCGCGTAGCGACGATTTGGGACAACTTTTACCAATCTATCCGAAATGCGAACCTGGTTATCGCGAATGTGCCGAAGGGAACGAGCATGACGGATGCGGAAAAGGCTTCGTTTGTAGCGGAGGCCAAATACATGCGTGCGCTGATCTACTTCGCGCTCGTGCGTAACTGGGCAGGTGTACCCCTGCGCACGGAAGAGAACATGACGGTAGCCGACATTCCGCGGTCGAGTGTGGAGGATGTTTACAAGCTCATTGTCGCTGATGCATTGGCGGCCGAAGCCGGGCTTCCCGACAACCCTTCGGAAATCGGACGCCCTACCAAATGGGCTGCGAAAACCATGCTGTCGGAGGTGTATCTCTACCTCGAAAAATGGGAAGATTCGCGTGCGAAAGCAAAGGAGGTGATCGATTCGAAGAAGTATTCATTGGTGGCGGTGAGTGTTTCGGAGGATTTCCAGAAAATATATGGTCCCGAAGTAGTGAATACGAGCGAGGAGATTTTCTATTTCAAATATTCGCGTCAGCAAGGCTTCGGGTTGGTGAGTTATGCGCACCGCAAGATTGGCCAGTACAATTACTATGGCCCGGGTGGCGTGTACGCGCAGTATACCGATTCGGTGTCCAATTCGGTAATTAAAAACTGGGATTTCAAGGATTTGCGCAAGAATCACATGTTTTATAATGTCGATATAGGCTTGGGTTCCACGTCCCTCTTGTACCGTAAGTACCGCGACCCGCTCGCAACCGGCGGCGCAGGCAACGACTACCCCTGGTACCGCTACGCCGACCTGCTCCTTTTCCATGCGGAAGCCGATGCCCGTGCAAATGGCAAGCCTACCGCCGACGGCCTCGAAAGCCTCAACAAAGTGCATCGCCGCGCTTACGGCAAGCCGGCCGAAGCGGCTTCGACGGTCGATTTTAAACTCGCCGATTTTGCCACATTACAAACCTACATCGACAAAGTGGTACAGGAGCGGGGTTATGAAACCATGTACGAGGGCAAGCGCTGGAACGACCTGAAACGGTTAGGAATAGCCAAACAGCGCATTTTAGAAGTGAAAAACATTGTCGTCGCCGAAAAGCACATGCTGTGGCCGATCCCGAATTCCGAGATTTTGTATAACAAGGCCATTACCGCCAAAGACCAGAATCCGGGTTATTAAGCATTTTTAATCATTTCAAATACAATGAGAAAAAAGATAGCAGTAGCACAGTTCGCTTGTCTGTTTGCGTTCCTGTTGTCCGGCTTTCGGTTCCATATGGAACCGAAAGCCGTCGCTCCTGTGCAGGCGGATGTCTGCATTTACGGTGCAACGGCGGCCGGGGTAATTGCGGCATACACGGTCAAAAAAATGGGCAAGTCCGTCGTACTCATCGAGCCGGGCGGGCATTTGGGCGGCATGACTTCCGGTGGCCTCGGCTACACCGATATTGGCAACAAATATGCTATTACCGGGCTTTCCAGGGACTTTTACCGTCGCATTGGCAAGCACTATGGTAAATTCGAGCAGTGGACTTTCGAGCCGAGTATAGCTAAGAAAACCTTGCAGCAATACCTGGACGAAGCGGGTATTAAGGTAATGTACCAAAGCCGGATCGTAAGCGCCCGTAAATCCGGGACGGGTATTCAGTCCATTGTTTTGGAAAACAGCCTCAAACCCGGTGCCCAATCCAACCAGGTTATTTCTGCCAAAATGTACATCGATTGCACCTACGAAGGTGACCTCATGGCGAAAGCGGGCGTTTCCTACACAGTCGGCAGGGAGGACAACAGCCAGTACAACGAAACCATCGATGGCGTTCAGCTCATGCACGGCCACCAGCTTCCCGATGGTATTGATCCCTACAAGATCGAAGGAAAACCCGAAAGCGGCTTGGTTTGGGGCGTATCTCCGGCGAAATTGGAACCTAATGGCACCGGCGACAAGAAAGTGCAGGCCTATAATTACCGCATCTGCCTCACATCCGACCCGGCTAATATGGTGCCTATTACCCAGCCGGCGGGCTATGATCCCGTTCGCTATGAACTGCTCGCCCGGCTCATCGCCAAACAGCCGCAACGCAAAACGCTGAACGATTACTTCATCTGGAGTAAAATGCCGAACAACAAGACGGACATTAACAACCGCAACGGCTTTTCGACGGATATGATCGGCATGAACCATGATTACCCCGACGCCGATTACAAAAAGAGGGAGGAGATTATTAAGGCGCACGAAACGTACACCAAGGGATTGCTCTACTTCTTCGGCCACGATCCCCGTGTGCCTGCGGAACTACGCGAGTCGATGTTGAAGTGGGGATATCCCAAAGATGAATACGTAGAAACCGGCAACTGGTCGCCGCAGCTGTACATCCGCGAGGCCAGGAGAATGGTGGGCAGCTACGTGATGACCCAGGCGCATTGCGAGTTAAAAGAAGTGGTGAAAGACGGCGTAGGTATGGCGGCTTATCAGATGGATTCGCACAATATTCAGCGCATTGTGGTGAATGGCATGGCGAAAAATGAGGGTAATGTGGAGGTAAGCGCCTCGGGCCCTTACCCGATCGCCTACCGGTCGCTGGTGCCGAAAGAAAAGGAATGTACCAATTTGCTGGTGCCGGTGTGCCTCTCTGCCACGCACATTGCCTATGGTTCTATCCGTATGGAGCCGGTGTTTATGGTACTCGCCCAATCTTCGGCCGTCGCCGCGGTGATGGCTATCGATTCGAAGAAAAGCGTGCAGCAGATCGACATCGCCAAATTGCAGGCAAAGCTCAAAACCGACCCGCTGGTAAACGGCAAAACACCCGAAATACTGGTCGATAATGAGGATAGCAGTGTCTCGGTTAAAGGAAACTGGCAGCCGGTCAAAAAAGGTGGGTACGGCCCGTCGTTTCTGGCTTCAGAAAGCGGTCAGAATGGTGGCAATGTCACTTTCACACCTGAAATCGCGGCTCCCGGTAATTACCAGATCTACGTTTATTTCCCCAAAGTGGCTAAGCCGGCTTCGGAAATAAAACTTTCGGTGCAGGCGGGAAGTGAAACCAAAAACATTTCAGTGCTTGAAAAAGACATTGTAGTGGAAGGTCAGACTTCCGGTGAATGGTACCACGTAGGCAAGTTCAATCTGCCGAAAGGCAATGCGTCCTCGGTGAACATTTCGGCGGAAGGGGCATCAGGAGCGGTGGCCGCCGATGCGGTGCTATTCGTACCGACGGGTGAACGGTGAAGGGGGCTGACCGCCGACCATAGACCACCGACTAAAGATCATCGAGAAAGGTTCGGCCGTCGGCGGTCGGCGGTCAGATTAAAAATGAAACATTCTGCCGTCGGCGGTCCATGGTCGATGGTCCCAATGACGATTAATCAATCCCAAATCAGACATTTTAATGAGAAAAATACTCTTACTAGTCGCAATCCTCATTTCTCAGGTTATGCCGCGGGCTGTTTCAGCACAGTCGTATGAAGCCGATGTAATCGTTTACGGCGGTACCTGCGCGGCGGTTACTGCGGCGGTGCAGGTGATCAAATCGGGGAAAACGGTACTTGTAGTCTCGCCCGACAAGCATTTGGGCGGACTTTCATCCGGTGGGCTGGGTTTCACCGATACCGGCAACAAATCGGTGATCGGCGGCCTTGCGCGTGAGTTTTACCACCGTGTTTACCAGCATTATGATACGCCCGGTGGCTGGCATTGGCAAAAAAAAGAAGAATATGGCAACAAAGGCCAGGGCACGGTAGCTATGGACGGCGCCGAGCGCACGATGTGGATCTTCGAACCGCATGTAGCTGAGCAGGTTTTTGAGGATTTTGTGAAAGAAAACAATATCAAAATCTACCGCGACGAATGGCTGGACCGTAGCAAAAATGGTGTGCAGAAAAGCAAAGGCCGGATTACCTCTCTGAAAACGCTCAGCGGCAAGACATTCAAAGGCAAGATGTTCATCGACGCTACCTACGAAGGTGACCTGATGGCGGCTGCCGGTGTAAAATACCACGTAGGCCGTGAGGCCAACAGCGTTTATAATGAAGAATGGAACGGTATCCAGGCAGGCGTTTTCCAGCACAGGCATTATTTCGCGAAGAATATCAGCCCCTACAAGGTCGAAGGTGATCCCAAAAGCGGCCTGCTGCCATATGTTACGGGTGAAAAGATCGGGAAGAACGGGGAAGGCGATCACAAGATCCAGGCCTATTGCTTCCGCATGTGCCTCTCGTCGCACCCCGACAACCGCATTCCGTTCGCGAAGCCGGAAGGGTATGATCCGGGCAAATATGAACTCCTCTCCCGCGTGTACAAAGCTGGCTGGACCGAAACTTTCGACAAGTACGACCCCATTCCCAACCGTAAAACGGATACGAACAACCACGGCCCGTTCAGCACGGACTTCATTGGCCAAAACTACGACTATCCCGATGCTTCTTACGAGCGCCGCAAGGAGATCATCAAGGAGCATGAGTTGTATCAAAAAGGCCTGATGTACTTTCTGACCAATGACCCCGCGGTACCGGCAGATGTGCGCGCGAAGATGAGTGAATGGGGTTTACCGAAAGACGAATTCAAGGACAATGGCGGCTGGCCGCACCAGATTTACGTCCGCGAAGCGCGCAGAATGCTGGGGAAAAGCGTGATGACCGAAAATGAGACGCTGGGCAAAAAGGCGGTGGAACAATCCGTAGGCATGGGCTCGTACTCGCTCGATGCGCATAATGCGCAGCGCTATGTGAAGGAGGATGGTTTCGTGCAGAACGAGGGCGATATCGGCGTGCACCCCAAAACGCCTTACAGCATTTCCTATGGCTCCATTGTTCCCAAGAAAGCCGAATGCGAAAACCTGCTGGTGCCGGTGTGTGTGTCGGCATCGCATATCGCTTACGGGTCCATCCGTATGGAGCCGGTGTTCATGATCCTCGGCCAGAGCGCGGCTACGGCTGCGGTGCAGGCGATCGACGGTAAAGTGGCCGTTCAGGACATCGATTATGCCAAATTGAAGGAGCAGCTTTTGAAAGACAAGCAGAAACTTGAACTGTAAGCACTTGCCTGATATGAAACTTGCAGCGGGTGCGGATATTTCAAAACAAAACTTTCTCTTTAAATTTTATTAATTTACCAACGAATAGCCGGGCTTATGTCCGGCTATTTGCATAATATTGCAAGTTATTCCGATGAAACCCATACAAAATCAAATGTCATCCGTCCCAGCAACGCGCTCAGACGCTTCCTACCTTTTCAGTGCTCCCGTAATTGTCGCTGCCCTTGGTTACTTCGTAGATATTTATGATTTGCTCCTTTTCGGGATCGTGCGCCTGCCTAGTCTGGCTGCATTAGGCCTTTCCGAAGCAGATATTTCCGTCACCGGCGCCAGTATTCTGAACTGGCAAATGACTGGGCTGCTCATCGGCGGGATATTGTGGGGTGTGCTCGGAGACAAGAAAGGGCGCCTTTCCGTACTGTTCGGCTCCATTATCACTTACTCCCTTGCCAACATTGCCTGCGGATTCGTGCAGGATGTGACGGTTTACAAAGGGCTCCGTTTTATTGCGGGCATCGGCCTTGCGGGCGAGCTGGGTGCGGGAATCACATTGGTTTCCGAAATCCTTCCCAAGCACCTGCGTGCGATCGGTACTTCGCTGGTGGCCGGCATTGGTTTGCTCGGTGCTGTGGTGGCCTATTTCACGGTCGAGTTTTTCGACTGGCGCTATGCCTATTTCATCGGCGGCGGGCTGGGTATTTCACTGCTTCTGCTTCGGATAGGCGTTTTTGAATCGGGTATTTTCAAGGATCTGAAAGAAAAAGAGCATATCGAGAAGGGCAACTTCTTTGCATTGTTTACCAATAAAGACAGGCTCGGGCGATATCTCAGGTGCATTGGTATCGGGCTTCCTACATGGTTTGTGATTGGTATCCTGGCTACATTCAGCAACGAATTCGGCAAGGCATTGGGCATTGCAGAGCCTATCAAGCCGGGCCTTTCTATTATGTGGTGCTATGTTGGTCTTTCGGTAGGCGACCTTTGCAGCGGGTTCATCAGCCACTGGCTCGAATCGCGCAAGAAAGCGGTCTTCTACCTCATGCTATTTACATTGGTATTCAGCCTGGTTTATCTTTTTGCAGGTATTAAATCGGCCTCTCTTTTCTATACAATCGCCACTTTGCTGGGCTTCGGGATCGGTTACTGGGCCATGTTCGTGACTATCGGGGCAGAGCAATTCGGTACCAACCTGCGGGCTACGGCGGCCACTACCGTCCCCAACATGGTACGCGGCACCGTGGTGGGAATGACTACATTATTTGCTATTTTTAAAGATTCTTTCACGGTCATTCAGGCTGGTGCGCTCGTGGGGCTGATCTGTTTTGCAATAGGTATCTTCTGCATTCTCACCATTCCCGAAACACATGGTCGCGATCTCGACTTTCTCGAGGAATGACGGTGGTAGTCAGGAAATGGTCAGGTGTGGTCAGGAATAGTCAGTCAGAAAGAGAGAGAGAGAGAGAGAGAAGAATGCTATAATTTCAATAAAAGACAACTCGTGACAACAAATGACAATCCCTGACAATGAATGACAACTTCCTGACAATGAATGACAACAAATGACAATTCCTGACAAAAAGTAACAATACAAGTAACGACGTTCAAACAAAATAGAAACGAAAATGGAGAGACGCGTAGCGCTTAAAAGCATGGCGGTGGCCATGGGCGCCATGGCGGGTTTGCCTTCCTGGGCATCCGGTTGGAACAAGAGTGCGGTGGCGAAGAGCGGGTTGCTTTCGGCAGACCAATCCAAAAACCTTACGATGATCGTCGAAACCATTATCCCTAAAACCGATACACCGGGAGCGGGAGAGCTGGGAGTAGGGGATTTTGTACAGAAAATGGTGAAGGATTGTTACGATTCCAAAGCGCAGGCGAGCCTGGCAAGCGGCGTTTCGAATATCGATGAGCAAAGCATTCAGCGTTTCGGGAAGTCGTTTGTAGATGCCAGCAAGGAGCAGCGCCTGCAAATCCTGTCGGATATCGAAAAGGGCAGCGACGCGGCACAGAAGGGCTTTTTCAGCATGGTCAAAAACCTCACGATCCAGGGCTACATGACCTCCGAATTTGTGATGACCAACATTACCCATTACGAAATGATCCCCGCCCGTTACCATGGGTGTGTACCTGTTAAAAAAGGATAAAGGAGGAAAGGGAGGAAGGAGGAAAGGGAAGAAAGGGACTAGAATTTAAGTCATTGAGTCATGAGGTCATTGATTGTTTTTTCTCCCTTCCTCCATCCTCCCCTTCTTCCCTTTCCTCCCCTTCTTCCCAATTTTCTCAAACCGAACTATGGCAAATTTTAATATTGATAGTAAAAAAGCCCGCACCTACGATGCCATTGTGATTGGCTCGGGGATCAGCGGCGGCTGGTCGGCGAAGGAGCTGACCGAAAAAGGCTTGAAGACGCTCGTGCTCGAACGTGGGCGCGATGTGCAGCATATTAAAGATTATCCTACGACGAACATGATGCCGTGGGAGTTTGAACACCGCGAGCGGCTAACCAAGGAAATCGCCGACGCTAACCCGATCGCGGCACGTTGCTACAACTTTAAGGAATCGTCGATGCACTTTTTCGCGAAGGACAATGAGCATCCCTACATTCAGGAAAAACCTTTCGATTGGCTGAGGGGCTATCAGGTGGGCGGAAAGTCGTTGCTATGGGCACGGCAGACGCAGCGTTGGAGCAAGTATGATTTCGAAGGCCCGGCACGTGATCAATTCGCCGTGGAATGGCCGATCGGCTACGACGACCTGGCGCCGTGGTACAGCCATGTAGAGAAATTCGCAGGCATTACCGGCAACAAGGACGGCATCGACGCACTGCCCGATGGCGAGTTCCTGCCCCCGCACGACCTGAACTGCGTGGAAAAGTATTTCAAGGAACAAGTTTCCAAACAATATAAGGACCGCCACATTATCATCGGTCGCGCGGCACATATCACCGATCCGCAGCAGATTCACCTCGACCAGGGGCGCGCCAAATGCCAGCATCGCGTGATGTGCGAGCGTGGGTGCCCGTTCGGAGGATATTTCAGCAGCAATGCATCCACCATTCCCTGGGCAGCGAAAACAGGCAATATGACGCTCCGCCCGCATTCGGTGGTGCATTCGATTATCTATGACGACAAAACGCAGAAAGCCTCAGGCGTGCGCGTGATCGACGCGAACACGAAGCAAATGATCGAGTTTTATGCCAACATCATCTTCCTGAATGCGGCTGCGCTGAACTCCAACCTGGTATTGCTGAATTCGGTATCCAGCCGTTTCCCGAACGGATTGGGCAATGACAACGGCTTGCTGGGTAAGTACGTCGCATTTCACAACTACCGGGCAACGGTTTCAGGAGAGTACGAAGGTTTCCTCGACTCGACTACCGACGGAAAACGCCCCAATAGTGGTTATATCCCACGTTTCCGTAATGTTTACAAGCAGGAAACCGACTTTTTGAGAGGATATGCGGCCGGCTTCGGTGCCAACCGCAATACCTATAACGACCGCAACGGCCTGGGCGAATCGCTGAAAGCCGGCTTGCACGAAACGAAATACGGCAATTGGAGTGTGGGCTCTCACATGATGGGCGAAACAATCCCGAAGGAGAGCAATTACGCGGCACTCGACAAGGTTGAAAAAGACCCGTTTGGCATGCCGAAACTGAGAATCTCGGTCGATTACGATGATAACGACGAGAAGATGATCAAGGATTATATGGAGCAGGTGAGCGAAATGTTTACCAAAGCGGGCTTCACCAATGTGAAAACGCATGACAATCACCGTAACCCGGGTAACGATATTCACGAAATGGGCGGTGTAAGGATGGGTAAAGATCCTAAAACGTCGCTGCTGAACAAGTGGAACCAGCTGCACCACTGCAAAAACGTATTCGTGACCGACGGAGCCTGCATGACTTCGACCGCGACGCAAAATCCTTCGCTTACTTATATGGCACTCTCTGCCCGCGCAGTGGACTATGCCGTAAAACAGATGAAGGCGAAGAATTTGTAACCCGAAATAACTAGTTTTTAATAAAGGCCGCTATTCGCAAGGATAGCGGCTTTTTTAATATCTGGTCAGTTTGGGTTAAGATATGATTAAAAAAAGTTTTAATTTTTTTAAATCAAGGGTAAGGGATTTTAAGTGCAAGAAAGTCTTTTAATTATTACATACGAACAGATACCCGATGCACGATCCTTTGCTTAACCCGGAAACGAAGCGCCCTGGGCCATTTGTGTCTCCTGCACACGAAGGCAAGGCCCCCGTAAGTGAGATTGATTCTGCTACTTTCCTGAGATCGGCTTTTGAGCAAAATCCGGGAAAGGGTCTGGAACTCCTGTTTAAAAGGTATTATAACCCGCTTTGCAGCCATGCGGTGCGGTTTGTGTATTCCAAACAGATCGCCGAAGACCTGGTGAGCGAGGTGTTCTTTCAGTTTTACCGCACGAAGGCCTACGAGAACATCACGACATCGTACACCAGCTATCTGTTCCGCTCCGTACGCAACGAATGCTATACGTATATGCGTAGAGAGTTTGGCAAAACCGACACTCTCGAAATGAACGAGGAGCATTCGATCTCCACGTACCATCAGCAGCCTGATGCTGAAATCCACTATAATAACCTGTTCCTCAAAGTGAACGAGGTGATCGCCCGGCTGCCTATGCAATGCCAGAAGGTGTTTTTGCTGAGTCGTTTCGAGAACAAAAAATACCATGAGATAGCTGACGAGCTGCATATCTCTCCCAAAACCGTTGAAGTGCACATCTCCAAGGCATTGAAACATCTGCGCTCTGCCCTTCACGGCGAATGGATGATCTCGCTATGCCTGACCATTTTAAGTATCCTCTGAAATCCGGCCTGAGAAGCTGGCCCGGAAGGCCCATCCGGAGGGGCCCCGTCAACGTTGTAAACCGAACAGAAAATGGAAAGAACTATATCTAAATATACGCTTTTCGAGTACCTGAGCGGGCGCGCTAATCCGCTCGAAAGGCAACTCGTAGAAGAATGGATCGTGCGGAAAGAGAACGCAGAGACATTTCACCGGTGGTTGCTGGAATACGAAACCCAGTCGCCGCAGTTTGTTCCCAACCAGGATATTGCCCTCGAAAATCTCCTGCTCCGACTGAATTCGACGATGGAAGAGGAGGGAGCATGGAAGAAGGAGGAAGGGGAGGAGGAAGGTGGGGCCCCTTCCTGGTTTGCCAGGCGGAGCAACCGGTTCTGGATGGCGGCCGCGTCGGTAACGTTACTCGTGAGCTGCGGCTGGTGGTTTCGCGAGCCGCTGCAATACAAATCGTACCAGACAGCATATGGGCAGACTACCGACGTGTACCTCGAAGACGGAAGCCGCGTAGCATTGAATTCGAACTCCAAACTGAAAGTGCCGAGGCTGGGTTTCTGGGGAGATGTACGTGAAGTGGCACTGGAAGGCGAGGCCGAGTTTTCGGTAAGCCATACGATTGATCATAAGCGCTTTGTGGTGAAAACATCCGAGAAGTTTCAGGTGGAAGTGCTCGGTACCACATTCTCTGTATTTGCCCGGCCAAGGGGTACCAAAGTGGCATTAAAATCCGGCAGCGTGCGCATCGATTATTCACAGGACAACCACCGCAGGGAAGTCATGATGGAGCCTGGCGATCTTGCTTTTCTGGATCAGGAAGGGGCGGTGCAGCTCGAAAGAAAGCAGGACGTCAAAACATTCGCTCCCTGGACCGAGCAGCGCTATGTATTCAATGGGACGCCCGTAAAAGAAATACTAGCGATGATCGAGGAGAATTTTGGACAGAAAGTAAGCCTCTCCGATTCCAACATCGCCCAACGCTCGATAACCGGCAATTTCAAGACCAAAAACGCGGAAGAACTTTTGAAAACGATTTCGGAAGTACTTGATCTCCGGGTCGAGCAGAACGGCGCAAGCATCCTTTTAACGAACAATTAATTATTCCAAACCACTTGATTATGAATCTAACGCTATCAGCCAAGCAATGGGTGGCGATCGGGATTGTGTTGATGACGCAGTCGTCCCGGATCGTGCATTCACAGGTCATTGCCTTTGCGTCGATGCCGGCCAAGCAACATACTTCGCTCGGTCAGGAAATGAAGCTTAAAAATGTTTTGCTCGACCTTCAGAGACATTACGGAGTAGAAATCATTTTCGAAGACCGACTGGTAGGCTCAGTGAACGTAGCTTCCAGCAACCTGGATTTCAACCAGCCCATAGAAAAAAACCTGGATATACTGCTGCGGCAGAATGGTTTGAAATATAAAAAGACCAGAAAGAACACATTTGTTATAACCGAAGGCAAGGCAAAGGAAGCGATGCCGGTGAGGGAAAGCAAGGACGAGGCGATGGCACTGCCGGAGGGGCAGATGACGCAGGAAAACCTGACCGCACCGGCACAGGTAACCCAGGCAGCCGTTGATAGGACCGTGAAAGGAACGGTTTCGGATGAAAAAGGAGCGTCTCTCCCGGGTGTAAGCGTTGTGCTGAAAGGCACCCAGCGCGGGACTTCCACGGGCGCTGCGGGCGATTTCAGCCTGGATATTCCGGAGGGCGGCCAGCCAGTGCTTGTTTTCAGCTTTGTAGGCTACAAATCACAGGAGGTGACAGTGGGAAACCAGTCGGCGCTGACAGTAAACATGGCGCCGGATGAGAATGCTTTGGAAGAAGTAGTTGTGGTAGGATATGGTACTGTCAAGAAATCCGACCTTACCGGTGCTGTGGGCACGCTCAAAGCGGAGGTTTTGCAGGAGCGTCCGGCTTCTTCATTGAACCAGGGACTTTCGGGCCGTATTACCGGGGTAAACGTGTCGTCTAACTCCGGTCGTCCGGGTGGTCGCGCTAACATACGTATTCGTGGAGCCAGCTCTATCAGTGTTTCCAACAACCCTCTTTACGTGATCGATGGTGTGATCCTGAATGCGGTAGACCTGCAAAATGGTAGTACGCCGATTGATTATCTTAACCCGAACGACA
Organism: Dyadobacter sp. BE31; assembly: GCF_031457695.1. NCBI lineage: Bacteria > Pseudomonadati > Bacteroidota > Cytophagia > Cytophagales > Spirosomataceae > Dyadobacter > Dyadobacter sp. BE31. The sequence goes on along the minus strand of NZ_JAVDXA010000001.1, from coordinate 1,017,833 downwards.
TTGCTTCCATCGAGGTGTTGAAAGATGCTTCTTCGACGGCGATTTATGGTGCGCGGGGTGCCAACGGGGTGATCCTCGTTACTACCAAACGCGGTACATCGGGAGGTGGAAAAGTTACCTACGACACCGATTTCAGCATTGGCGTAGCTCCGCGTAAGTTGCCTGTGTTGAACTCGAAGGAATTCTTGCAAGTAGAGGAAACCCTTTATGCCAATGCGGCGAAATATGATCCTGTGGGCTGGGCTACCGGTACCAAATACACCGATCCCAAGCTGAAACGGACTAATCCGCTACTTTTCGATTCGAACGGCAATCCATTATACGACACCGACTGGCAGAAAGAAGCGTTCCAAAAGGCATTTACGCAGAACCACCAGCTAGGTCTTACCGGTGGTAACGAAAAAGGCAGCTTCGGGGCTTTCCTGAACTACCGCAACGAGGATGGTATCATCAAGGAATCGTGGCAGAAACGCTTCTCGGGTAGGTTGGTATTTGATTCACAAATTAAAAGCTGGCTGAAAGTAGGCGGTACGCTGGGTTATACCGATCAAAACGAAAAGCAGATCGACCAGTTGGGCGGCGGCGGTATCACCGCGATGCGCCAGGTGCTGGAAGCATTGCCGATCATTCCCGTGAAATACCCCGACGGCAAATGGGCTTCTAACCGCGATTATCCGGGCATGGAAGGTGGAGATAGCCCATTGAGGGTGGTAAATGAGCGTCTCTATTACCTGAAAACGCAAACGATGCTGGGTAATATGTATGCCAATATCCGCCTGGCCGATGGTTTGGAACTGCGCTCTACCGTGGGTGCTAACGTGATCAACCAGCGCAACGACTATTTCGCTGCGGCGGGCTTGCAGTACATTACCAGCAACGGTGAGGCCTGGGTGACCAACAACCGGTACAATTCCTGGCAGTTTGAAAATTATTTGACCTACTTCAAAGACTTCGGCAAAATCCATTCGATCAATGCAATGGTTGGTTTGTCGTGGCAGCACGTCGACCGGTTCGAGGCTCAGGCACGCGCCCAGAATTTTACGGACACTTATTTTCAATACAACAACCTGAGCGCCGGTGCTATTGCAGTAGCTCCGACCTCGAAAGCGGAGGCTTACGGGCTCAACTCTTATTTCGCCAGGATCAATTACAGTCTGATGAACAAGTACCTGGTGACGTTCACCGGCCGTATGGATGGTTCGTCTAAATTCGGGGAGGCCAACCGTTACGCATTCTTCCCGTCGGCGGCATTGGCGTGGCGTGTGAACGAGGAGGAATTCCTGAAAAACTCCAACACGATTTCCAACCTGAAACTTCGTACAAGCTACGGTGCTACCGGTAACTCTGAAATTCCCGCCTATCGTGCATTGGCCGGGATGGCAAGCTCGGACGTTATCTTCGGAGGCACGCGTAACATCGGTATCGGTGTAGGCCGGATGTCGAACTCGAACCTGCAATGGGAAAAAACACAACAGGTGGATTTCGGGGTAGAGTTGGGCTTGTTCCAGAACCGCATCAATTTTGAGCTCGACCTGTATCGCAGAAAGGTGAACAAGATGTTGTTGGATGCACCACTACCATCAAGCAGTGGCTACACCAGCATTTTCACCAACGTTGGCAGCATGGAGAACAAAGGGGTTGAATTCGCGATTAACTCAACCAATATTAAAGCGGGTGATTTCTCGTGGAGCACGACATTCAATATCTCTATAAACAAAAACAAAGTACTGGCACTCTCGGGCGGTAGCGATATCTTTTCCGGCGCCACGGTGATCCGCGTGGGAGAACCGGTAGGCTCGTTCTTTGGACGCGTACATCAGGGCACCTGGTCGACTGCGGAGGCTGAGCAGGCCAAGAAGTACAATATGCTGCCGGGTGACGTGAAATATGCCGACCTGAACAACGATGGCGCGATCAACGATAATGACCGTACGATCATCGGTAAAGGTATTCCTGATGGTTTCGGAACATTCCTGAACACGTTCAGCTACAAACAGTGGTCATTGACGGTGGATTTGCAATATATGTACGGTAACGACGTACTCGACCGCAGTATTCACTCCGCTGAGGACCGCCAGGGGATCGCAAACAGCTACAAAACCGTGTTGAATGCGTGGACGGAAACCAATCAGAACACGCCGATCGCGCAGGTACGTCCGATCAACGCTTATTACACGACCAACAATGACAGCCACAAGGTAACCGACGCATCTTTCATCCGCGGCCGCAACCTGTTGCTCGCTTACGTGTTCCCGTCGCACATTGCTTCGAAAATGAAACTGGAACGTCTGAGAGCTTATGCATCCGTTCAGAACTTCTTTGTAGCTACCAAATACAAGGGTTATGATCCCGAGGTATCCAACTCCGGATCGCCATTCGACCAGGGTTTTGGTTTGTATGACTATCCAAAGCCAAGAGTATTTATGCTCGGCCTGAACATCGGTTTATAACATTAAAGACGCAAAGCACAATGACTATCATATCAAAGAAAATCGGCTTGCTCGCATTATTGAGCTTATTTGGAGCGACCAGCTGCTCCGACTTTCTGGACGAGTCCGATCCCAGTAACTTCACGGAAGAAAACTATTTCACGCAGCCGGCGCACGCGCGCAGTTCCGTAAATGCGATCTATACGCCATTGCGCGAACCAATGGTGAGCGGTTTTGGTGGAGGAACCTGGATGATGCCCGAGTTTGCGACCGGATTGGCTGGTACCGACCTTGGTCAGGCTGTGAACAGCTACTTTATCAAGGATTTGCGCAATACCTCCGACAATAGCTATGGGCAGACCTACTGGACCCAGTATTACAAAGGGATTGCCGGAGCTAACCTTTCGATTGCGAGGATTCCGGGCATTACCATGGATGCCGCCGAAATGAAAAGAGTGCTTGGCGAGGCATATTTTCTTCGCGCATTCTACTATTTTCAACTGGTTCAGATGTTCGGTAATATTCCGCTGATTACGGCGCCGGTGAACCTGCAATCGGACCAGCTGCGTCCTAATGCAGCAACCCCCGAAGCCGTGTATACCCAGATCGTGGAGGATTTGAAAACAGCGGAAGCGTCGGGACTGCCTATGACCGAAAACAGCGGTAAAGTGACGCTCGGAGCGGTGAAATCGCTGCTGGCCAAAGTTTATTTGACAATGGCTGGTTATCCATTGCAAAAAGGTGCAGCATATTATGAGCTCGCTGCCAAGAAAGCGGAGGAGGTAATCGATTCGAAAGCATTCAAATTGTTTTCTACCTACGACGACCTGCATAACCCGGCCAAGAAGAATGTTGAAGAAAACATCTTCATGATCCAGTATAAAACCGGGTTGATCGCTTCCAACTGGCAGGTTTCCATTATCCCTTATAACAAAAATATCTCGGCCTATTCCGATGAAACGGGCGGTATTTACGCAACGGGTGATTTTGTGAAGTCCTACGAAGCCAATGACCTGCGCGCCAAAGAGAAGCAATTCTTTTTCACCAAGTTTACCAATGAAAGCGACCGTAACAAGGTGGTCGATCTGGGCGGCTACTTTATTTACAAACACTTCGATAACGTGGCCCAAACCAGTAGCGCCAACAGCGATTTGAACTGGCCGGTGATCCGATACGCCGATGTGCTTTTGATGTACGCCGAAGCGGCCAACGAAGTAGGAGGGCCATCGGCCAAAGCTTACGAGGCTGTGAATGCGATCCGTACGCGTGCGGAGCTGCCCGCGTTGGCCGGTCTTACCAAGGATGCATTCCGGGAAGCTGTATGGAAAGAGCGCTGGCATGAGCTGTGTTTCGAAAATATTACCTGGTTTGATATGGCACGTTTGCGGAAGGCTTTCAATGTCACCACCAAGAAGTTTGAGAACTACGTTGGGCACAAATTCTCTTACGGCCCAACTTTGACGGAGCGCGAATTGCTTTTCCCGATCCCGACGGCCGAAGTGCGTAATAACACGAATCTGAATCAGAACAAAGGATATTAGCAGAACAGGTTAATCATTAAACTCAGTTTAATAGTAGATAGTAATCAAAAAGCCGCCGGGGACTTTCCGGCGGCTTTTTCGCGTCATAACGGATTCCAGTTTTACCGGATGGACTTCAAGTGCTTCCCCGCAATATCTTCCCAGCGGTAAAGGTGAAATGTCTTATCATCGCTCATGGCTACGAAAAGGCCATTGGGGAACCGGGCATTGAGGGGGATCGAAACGATATCGGAGCCATCGCTGTGGCTTGCTTTGACGGTGACTTTCCTTAAAAGCGGGTGGTTATGCGGTTTGCCGGATGTGCCTTCCCTTGGAAAGATCTGGAAACTGTTGGCACCCTGATCCGACACGAGGATATAGCCGGTACTGTCGGTGAGCTGGTAAATGGAAATACCTTCGTGGTCTTCGGTGAAGCCATTGGTGGCAAACAAGGCCAGTTCCTCATTTCCTTTTTCAGGATCAGCGTAGTATTTGCGGACGCCTTTGCCTTCATCGGAATAGTAAACATAGCCCAGCTGATCGTCGACGGCGATGGCTTCGATTTCCTTCAACCCGCTGTATTGGCCGAACTTGCGGACCAGCGATGCTTTTACCTGACCTTTGCCGTTGTCTTCCAGCAGGTATTGCCAGAGGTAAGTGCCGTCGGTAGGTCCCGATTTGCGGCCCACGATCGCGTATATTTTGCCGCTTTTGTCCTTGTAAAGTGCTATGCCCATCAAATCCCTGACATTCTCGCCGGTTTCTCCCATAAATACTTCTATCCCGCCGTTGTCGAACGGCTTCATGTCGGGTACGCTGTAAATGCGCAGCTTGTGCGTAAAACGTTCGGTGGTAACGGCGATATCCACCGGCTTGCCAGCGAGCATGAGGCCGTATTCGATGTCTACATTATCCGGGCGTTTCAGGCCGGTCACGGTTTTATCACGCTGTAATTTGCCTTGCAGGTCGAATACATACAACCCGCCGTCCTGGTCTTTGTCGGTGCCGATAATGAGGCTTCGGGAAGGATCGGCCGGGTTGATCCAGATCGCCGGATCGTCGGTATCGTGGGCTACGGTGTCGGTGATGAAAACCGGCTGGATGACCGCGCTCACCGTATCGGCTTTGGCGGAATGAATGGGCGTGTTGTTGCCGGACTGGCAGGCCACAAGCGATGCAGCCAGCCCAACGGCCGGGAGAATGAATGCTTTCACTGGTGTTGGAATAAAAAGCTCCCGGCCGGGAGTGCGGGCCGGGAGCAGAATGAAGGAGAAGTTATTTAGTACCAAACGCACCGATGTAGTCGGCGGGTGCAGGCGATTTGTAGGTCACGCCGTTGATCACGATCCCCTCGGCATACAGGCGGGTAAAGGTAGTTTTACCTTTGCCCAACGCTGGTGAACCGGCCTGCAAATGGAAGTCCCATGCAGTATTGAATGCGGCGTTTTTGCTGTCGGTCGTCAATGGGTAGTTTACAAATTTTGGATCGTTATCACCCACTTTGGCAGATACGAGGTCATTAGCACCTTTCAGGATCTCTACCGATGGCTGGAACTGCTTTACGCCTTCTTCGGTAGCCCCATAATACAATGTGTTGCTGATCACCGAACGGTCGTCTACCGATTTATCGACATTCTCTTTCTTGATACCGAAGCGGTCGTTGGCCAGCAGGTTATTGTAAAGATCCGCACGAACACCTTTTTCGAGCCAGATAGAACCGCCTTTGGTGGTAGGCCTTCTCCAACCGGCATTGATGATCGTGTTGTTATAACCTACGATGTAAGCCTGTGGAGAGCGGTCGCCGCTGTTAGAAAGCTTCAATGCATTGGTGTTAGGGCTGTAAACCACGTTGAATGCCACATCAGCCTGCACACCCGACTTGATGTTGATCGCATCGCCGCCTGATACGCCGGTCGTGTTGAAGGTATTGTTGGCAATGATCACCTTTCCGCCTTCGATGTAAAAGCCGTCCTCATTGAAATTGCGGATGGTGCTGTTTACGACCACCAGCTTGCCATTGATATTGGGATAGTAAATAACAGGTACGTGCTCACCGGCAATGGCTTTATACAATTTCGCTTTGACGGAGGGTGATTCGTCCGTCGTCACCGCGCCGCCATATTCAATGATGGTGTTGCTCAATACGAATTCAGCCGAATTAGGACCGGCAATAAGCCCGCCCCAAAGGTTACCAAATTGGTTGCCCGTCGTTTTCCAGGCATCAGGTACGGTGAATTTCACCGGAGCCGCGGCAGTACCGAGGCTGTACAGGTTCCCTTTTACCACCACTTCCGGCTTGATCACCGAGTCGCTGAACAATACAGTTACGCCTTCTTCAATGGTGAGTGATTTGCCGTCGGGGATCTGGAGGTGGCCGGTTACTTTATAGGTATTGCCTTTGGTCCAGGTGCCGGAAACTTCGCCGGATACCGATTGCTCGGTCGGCTTTGGGTCCACGGGCGTTGGGTCGGACTTGTCGTCGCTGCAACCGGTGATCAGGAATGCGGCGAGCGCTGAAAGCATGAATAGCTGTTTCATTTTGGAATTGTTCATGAGATTTAAAATTTTGATGACTGATTAAAACTTATAGCGTACGCCGAGCAAATAGGAGCGCTGGTAACGGTCGCGGCGGATGAGCGTTTTCCCCGGTATGTCCTGATTGGGGATGTTGACATTGGAGGCGCTCGTATTTTTCATGTAAACTTCCATCGGGGTGTCGAGCAGGTTATTGGCTTTCAGGTACACGCCGAGGCCGTTGCGGAAGGTTTTTTCAACAGAGGCATCCATTTGAATAAATCCTTTTTGCCAGAGGTCGTTGTCGAGGAACTGCGAAACCGTGTTGATACGCTCACCCGTGTAGCCGCCCGCGAGCTGTGCATCGATGCCATTCTCCTGATTTTTGTAAAGAACCGAGAGGTTGGCCACATGCGCCGACTGTCCGTAAAGAGGCCGGGTTTGCTGTACATTGATGGTTTCCAGATCGCCGCTCTCGTTGCGTATACGCTTGGATTTGGGCGTGGTAATGCGCGAATGCGTGTAGGTGTAATTGGCTTTGATCCCAAACTGCTTCACATATTTGATATAGTCGATTTCGAGACCGTAGTTCTTCGCATTCCCGAAATTGCCAGGCGAATAGTAAATGTCCTGTCCACGGATAGCGTCGCGTTGGAGTGTATACTCGATGGGGTCTTTGATTATTTTGTAAAAAACACCCACCATAAATTGCTCCGAAGCGCGTGGGAAAAGCTCGTAACGCAGGTCGATGTTATCGGCAATGGCACGTTTCAGATCGGGGTTGCCGCGTTCCTGGTATTCCTCCTGCACAATGCGGTAGGGCACGATTTCGAAGAAGCCCGGGCGGTTGACCGAACGGAAGTACGAGGCCCGAAGGTTGATATGCTCCTCCGGCTTGTATTTAAGGTGCAGGCTGGGCAGGACATCGGTGTATTTCTGGTTGCCCTCAGGCCGGTCTTCCCCAATCGTGAAGCGCATGGTGTAGCCCTGGTCGGTGTTTTCCACACGGACGCCGCCGAGTATTTCCAGGTTCTTCGTTTCAGTTTTGAACTGCATAAAACCGGCTTTGATTTGTTCGGTCGCATCGTAGGTCAATGCACTCCCAACCGAGCCGCGGGGATTCTGGATCGTCCAGCGGATCTGGGTATAGTCGGTGAAATCCTTACCGTATTCCGCGAACGGGTCGGCCGGGCGAAGCTGGTAGTTATTGTAGAAATTGGAGCGCGATTTGTCGCGGAAGAGGCCGCCTGCGGTCCATTCCACGTTCGTCGAGCCTATGGTTGTATTGTAAATCAGATTGAGGTAACCCGACAAGTCGCGGTCGGAATTGTGCTCCCAGCGACGTGAAGCGTCGCCTACCGTCGTTTTTCTTTCCTGGAAATTCTGCCTGATACCTGTCAGCGGCACAGTCATGTTGTCGGGAACCTCGTTGGTGGCTTTGGAATACACGGCCGACCATTGCATTGCGAGCGCATCGAGCAACTGGTGCTTGCCTTGCAATGTGCTGTTGAATATCTGCTGCTTCGTCAGCCGCGAGCGGGTGGAGTAGCTGAGGGTCGCATTACCTGCCACCGGATCGTAGCCGCCGATGGTCAATTGCGTAGACTTTACATCCCTTACCTGCACATTGGTCAGGTTCATGAATGCATTGTAGAACTGGATTTTGTGCTTGTCGCTGAATCGGTAATCTATCTTCGAATGCAGCCCATAGCGGATCTGTTGTTCCGAGTACTGGCGTTCGCTCATTTTCGTGAGGGCTTCACCACGTAGGGTATCCACTGCTTCGGAGTCATAGAAGAGGCTGTTGTTTCCGCGGTGGGTGTTCTGGTAGCTGCCGGCGAGCAGGATACCCAGCTTGTCTTTCAGGAAACGGTTGCCTACCGCAATGCTGCCCAGCAGGTTGGGTGTAGGTGTTTTGAGTTTATAGTTGACGGCCGCCGTTGAAAAATCGGCCGGGGTGGCATTGTACTGGTTGCCATTCAGCTCATAGGGTGATTTGGATTGAATGCTTCTGAAAGCATAACCCATAAACTTGCGATCCATAAACAGCTCATTATAGCCTGTGGAGACATTGGCCGAGAAGGTTAACTTGTCCGGCGCATCTTTCATGACCATATTCACCGCACCGCCGATCGCGTCGCCCTCCATAGCAGGCGTGAGGGCCTTGTACACTTCGAGGCGGTCGAGGAGGTCGGAAGGGAAAATATCCAGCGGAACGTAGCGGTATTTGTTGTCGGGGCTGGGGATCTTCACGCCGTTCACCAGGGTGTAGTTGTAGCGCTTGTCCATGCCGCGCAGGATCGCATACTGGCCGTCACCATTGCTGTTGCGCTCGATGGAAATCCCTGAAATGCGCTGGATCACGTTCGCAACGGTGAGGTCGGGGGAGATCTGGATGGTTTTGCCGGATACGATATTCATTACCTGGCTCGCATTGCGCTCCATGAGGCGGGCGGTGTTGTCGCTCGCGCCGTCACGCTTGCCGGTGACAGCCACCTCTTCCAGTTTCATGCCGGCGGCGGCTTCCAGCGAAAAGTCCATTTGAATTACCTCGTTCCCGCTGATCGCAAACTCCTTTTGCATGGGTGCATAGGAAATGTGGCGGATGTTAAGTCGGTAGGAGCCCTTTTGGAGGTTTGGAATCGAAAACGAACCATCGAGCCCCGAAATGTCGTGCAGGTTGGTGCCTTCAATAGAGATTACCACGCCCAACGCGGGCTCGCCGGTGGCTGCTTCGAAAAGCTTGCCTTTCAGCGTCCCGGCTTGGAGGCTGGTGATTTTGAATAGCGAAAGGAGGATATACAGGTAACTTCGGATCATCGTATCAAAGTTGTTGTTGGCGGTCGGCGGTCGGCAGTCGGCAGTCGGCAGTCGGCAGTCGGCTGTCAGCGGTCAGCGGTCGTTTTTTGACGATGCGAAAGTGTGCAGAACAAACTCAGTGATCCAAATCAGCCCCGTTAACAAAAGAGCAACAGGCCATTTCCGGGCGTTACATCAAGGCAACAAGCGTTAAGTTTTTTGTGCAACGTGTTATTTTCCAGGGATTTAAATCCCTGGTTCATGGCATTATGATTGCATTACCGCACTGTTAAGAAATTGTGAAGTGGCTAAATGGACTGGATATAGGCCGAAAGATTGTCGCCTGCGGCCAGGTTCAGTTTCTTGCGCAGGCGGTGGCGGATCACGCGCAGGCTGTCCTGCGAGATGCCGAGTAGCGTGGCAATATCGGTGGAAGTGAGGTTCATTTTAATCAATGCGATCAGCCGCAGGTCGTTGGCGGTGAGCGGGCCGGTTTGCTGCTGGAGGCGGTCGAAAAACGACTGGTGTACCTGCTCGAATATCCCCCGGAACTCTTCCCAATGCTGATTGTCCTGCAAGCCGTCACCGATCTGCTCGGACAGTGCTTTGATCTGCTTCCGCTGGTCGCGCTTATCGTCTTTGATCATTTCATCGAGCTTCGCGCGCAGGTCTTCCAGCAGCTGATTTTTGCGGATCACGTGCAGCGTGTAGCTGCTTAGCTCCTGTGTTTTGGTTTCAAGCTGCTGTTTGAGGTGCTCTTCTTCGAGCTTTTTGTTCTTCAACTCAACCTCCATCAACTGATTTTGGGCTTCGTACACCTGCTTGTGCTGCGCGCGTAGCTTCTGCTCGTTCCTGATTTTGAGACGCTGCCGGCTAATAATCAATGCCGCCACCACGATCACCAATACCACCACAATACCCGTTGCAATGGAGATAAGCGTGTCGATGCGGCGTGCCTGGGTCAGCTGTTCAATTTCATTGTCCTTTTTCTCGATTTCGTATAGCGTTTGCAGTAATGCGAGCTGCTTGTTGCTTTCCTCGGAATAAATGTCATTGAGCATGCCGCGGCTCAGCGTGAGGTAGTGAAATGCGCTGTCGTTGCGGGCCAGCAGGTTGTAGGCTTTGGAAATATCACTATAGGCGCTCGAAATCTGGTAACGTTCGCCACTGGTTTGAGCTAGTTTCAAGCTCTGGAAACTGTATGCGAGCCCTTCCCGAAACTTCCCGGTTTTTCGTAGTACATCGCCCAGGTTATTCACCACTTCTACTTGCGCGCGTCGGTTGTGCGTCTGCGCGTTGAGCGTGTAAGCTTTGTTGAAATAGAAATAGGCTGAGTCGTATCTTTCGAGGTCTTCGTAAATGCTGCCGATGTTTTCGTAAATCTTCGCGGCGCCGTCGGTGTGGTGGTCGAGCTGGTAGGAATGCAGGGCCTTTCGCTGGAAATAAAACGCGCTGTCGTACATTTCGCGCTTTTCGTAGAGGTGACCGATGCGCCCGTAAATCTCTGCCTTACCTGACTCCTGCCGGAGGTTTTGGTAAATGGCCAATGCCTCGTCATATTGTTTCCGGGCAAGTTGCGGCCTGCGTGTTCGGTAATAGAGCTCACCGAGCATATTCAGGTTCACAGCCAGCATCTTTTTCTGGTCTTTGTTACGGAATATCTTCTCGGCTCGGAGCAAATAGTCGAGCGACTGCGGGTAATGTCCCGAAATGAAAAGAAGTCTGCCGATTTGCTGCAAATAGCCTGCGGCTTCCACATCATTGTTTTTCCCGACGGCGGAATTATAGTTGGCTTTCAAGCCTATCAGCAACGAATCGGAGTTTTGCGGACTTGCAGGAATGTTACGCTCCGGTTCCTGGGCAAATGTCGTTTGGATAAATACGCAGGATATAGTTACGATCCACACCGCAAGCAGGGTAATGCGGAGCAGGATAGGAGAGGGGGAATGCTTCTTGGCGCGGCCGGTATGCATGGCAGAAAGCGCTGGGTTAATTTCACGCAAGTTACGGCGGCGTACCTGCATGAATGCCAAAAGCCATTGAAATACATCAATGGCTTTTGAAAATTAATATTGAGGTAACATTGTGTTAGTCTCAGATGAACCGGTTGATCAGGTTTTCGAGGTATTCCTGCTTGCCGGAAGTTGTTGCAGGCTCCCCTTTGGTAGCAGCCAGGTCGAACAGGTCTTCAAGTTTCAAAGCACCTTTCTCAAACTCTGCACCTTTGCCGCTGTCGAAGCTCGCGTAGCGGTTCTTGCGGATCTTGTCGTAATCTCCGTTCTGGATGATCTTGTCGGCGATCACCAACGCACGTGCTACGGTGTCGATACCGCCGATGTGTGCGTGGAATACATCATCCACGTCGGTAGAGTTACGGCGACGTTTCGCATCGAAGTTGATACCACCGCCTTGCAGACCGCCCGCGTTCAGGATCACGATCAATGCGCGGGTCCATTCTGCGATGTCGTTCGGGAACTGGTCGGTATCCCAGCCGTTCTGGTAGTCACCACGGTTGGCGTCAATCGATCCCAGGATGCCTGCGTCGGCAGCTACCTGCAATTCGTGCTCGAAAGTGTGCCCCGCCAAAGTAGCGTGGTTCACTTCGAGGTTCAGGCTGAAATCAGCCAACAGGTCGTGCTGGCGAAGGAAGCCGATCACGGTAGCCGCGTCGTAGTCATATTGATGTTTGGTAGGCTCGCAAGGTTTCGGTTCGATGAAGAACTTGCCTTTGAAACCATTCGCACGGGCATAACCCACAGAGATTTTCAGCATTTGTGCGAAGTGCTCCTGTTCGCGTTTCATGTCGGTGTTCAAAAGGCTCATATAACCCTCGCGACCACCCCAGAACACGTAGTTTTCACCTCCCAGAGCAATAGTAGCATCCAAAGCCATCTTCACCTGTGCACCTGCGTGAGCGACCACGTCGAAATCAGGGTTGGTGGAAGCACCGTTCATGTAGCGGTGGTGACCGAAAAGGTTGGCAGTACCCCAAAGGAGTTTCACACCGGATGCCTTTTGTTTTTCACCCAAATAGGCTGTCAATGCTTGCAGGCGTTTTTCGTTGGTGCGCACGTCGTCGGCGTAGTCCACCACGTCTACATCGTGGAAGCAGTAGTAGGGAAGACCCAGCTTGGTAATGAATTCGAACGCAGCATCCGCTTTGTCTTTGGCGCGGTCTACGGCATCAGATTTTTTATCCCATGGATAGAAAAGCGTAGGTCCACCGAATGGATCCAGACCAGCACCGCAGAATGTATGCCAGTAAGCCACTGCGAAGCGCAGGTGGTCTTTCATCGTTTTGCCGGCGATTACGCGGTTTTCGTCGTACCAACGGTAAGCCAGTGGGTTGTCGGTTTCCGGGCCTTCGAAAGAGATCTTTCCGATACCCTTAAAATACTCCTGTTCTCCGAGTAGAATGCTCATTGTAATGTAGTTAATCGTTTTTTAATGCTTTACTAAACCGGCCGATGTATTCCAAGGAGAACCCATTCTCCCTTTCCTCCATCCTCCTTTCTCCCTTATTTAATTAATAAGTGTAAAATTGACATTTCATACTGCAATACTATCACTTTTTTCTGAAAATTTTGCAGTACCAATAAAAAAGAGGAGCAGATTTAATTTCTGCTCCTCTCAGGATAAGTTTTTAAGCGGTTCTGATCAGAAGAATTTCGCGCGGTGATCTTCGATTTTCGCGTTTTCGCGGATGGCTTCGTTCACCAGGTACGACATGCGGCTTTCCAGTGATTGGGTCAGCTGTGTTTTGTACTGAGTGAAGTCTGCGATCTTAGGTGCATCCGTTTTGCTTGAAAGCTCCATGATGAACACCCCGTTTTCGCCGGTGAATACGCCTGATTTTTGTCCGGCTTTCAAACCGAATGCTTTTCCAAGTGCGATAGGATCGAAACCTGCGCTGGTCAGGAAGCCGGTTGCGAGTGAAATGTCGTTCGCTGATTCAACCAATGCACCTGCACCGTATTTCTTCGCGATGTCTTCAAGTGATCCGGTTGCACCTTTCAGCTTCGCAGTGATTTGCTCTGCTTTGATCTGGTTACGCACTTTGGTAGTCAGTTCGTCGCGGAAATCATCTACTTTCACGTCTTTCGCATCCGATTTGCCTGTCAGGACAGCTACAACATATTGTTCTTCGGTTTCGAAAACCGGTGATACCGATGAAGGCTTGGTATCCTCTTTGAATGCCCATCTCACGATGTCACGTGCATTCTGGATCGCGTTGATATTCGTAGCTGATTCAGGAATGCGGTTTGCATTCGCGAGAACCAATGCTTTGTTTTTCTTCACAGCTTCTTCGAACTGCTCGCGGCTTTTTACGGCGTTTGCAAATTCATCAGCTCTTCTGTAAGCTTCGTCGCGCGTCGCCTGGCTTGGAGCAATTGTCTTACCAATGGTAGCAATGCGGTACAGGGTATTCGATTTCGGAGCAGTTACTTTAATAATGTGGAAACCGAACTGGCTTTCTACCAAACGTGGGATCAGGCCGGGAGCGGTTGCCGAAAACACAGCTTCTTCAAATGGCTTCACCATTGCGCCGTTGTTCTGGAAGTAACCCAGGTCACCACCGCGTTGAGCCGAGCCCGGATCTGCGCTGGAAGTAGCAGCCAACGCTTCGAAGTTGGCCCCTGCCTTGATCTGCGCAAGGATGCCTTCTGCTTTCACACGTGCAGCCGCTTTGGCAGAGTCCGACTGGTTTTCAGCACGGATCAGGATGTGGCTTGCTTTGGCAGAAGAAACGGTATCGGAACGGGTTCCGCCGTATTTGTAAATGAAATAGGTATTGCCTTCGCGGTAAGGTCCGTAAACACCACCCGGAACGAATGTCTTCACAGCTTCTTTCAACTGGTCGCTCATGGTAGCGTACGACTGGTTGATCGGCATTGGAATGTCGCTGTTCATCGCGGCAAATGCAGAGTCGCTTTGTGCCGTGGCGAGGCCGCGTGCGAGTTCTTTAATTTCGGTATACAAAGCAGCGCTGTCGTCTTTCGCAGGCTGAACCGGGAACGTTACGTACTCGATCGAGCGGGTGTCGGTTCCTTTATATTCTTTTTTGTGTGCGCTGAGATAGTCTTGCAGCTGCGCGTCGGTTACTTTAATCGTAGTATCTACAACCGAGAAATACGGTACATACAAATAGCGCAGGTTGGCTTTGGTATTTTGCGCTATGTACTCTTTTTCAGCTTGCGCTTTTGGGGTGTAGGTCGAGAGGCGAAGCATGTTTTCATATTTCGCACGGGTACGTTCTTCACGAAGGCTTTTCTCAAAATTCTCCCATGATTTTTGTTGTTCCAAAGGAAGTGTTTTGAGGTTTTTCAGGTAGTTGATCACCGCGTTTTTGTCGAAACGGCCGGTGGTAGGATCTGAAAATGCTTGCAGAATCGATGGGCTGATGTGGTTACCCTGTACCATGTCGTACAGTTCTTCGTCAGTTACCGCCAGTCCAAGTTTGTCGTACTGCTTTTTGTAAGCAATATCCACCACGAACTGATTCCAGGCCTGATCTCTCAAAGAAGCCAGCTCGCCTTCGTTCAGGCTGCGGCCCGACTGCGCCTCGTAGTTCTGACGGAACCCGTCCACCCGGCTTTGAAAATCTTTGATATTAATTTCTTTCCCGGCGATCTCTCCCACGACCTGTTTGTTGTCGCCAAGTAGAGAATTAGGGCCCAGCAAATCGCCTCCCACCATAAAAAGAATTAAACTGATAGCGATAACCGTCACGGCTACCCCGGATTTTTCTCTGATTTTGTTAATTAAAGCCATTTTCTCGATTCAAATTAGTGCGCAAAATAAAAAGTTTTCTTTATGGAATGCAAGAGCTTACATCCGTATTTACAATTATTGGCAACATCCGGTCGCTGCGCGGCGGGCCGGAGAGAGCAAGAGGACGGTTGCAGGGCTTTAATACATGTGTTTCAGATTGAAAGCGTAGAGGATCGCCATGAAAATGCTGAAAAATATGCCGGCCATGGCGGTAATGACGCCCATCCATCCGCCGATCATCAGCAACGGCGCTGCAAATGCGACCGCCATACCGCCCAGATAGAGGTAATAACCCCTCCGTTGCAGGTTCCACATCAGGTAGGCTGCATACAGCGAAAGTGATTCGAAAATAAGCATGATGATGGCGCCGGTTTTGATGTTCTCGGCGGTAGTCTGCTCAATCACAGCTTCAAACATCTTGTCCATCGTCTTCGCTTCGGCGGTATTATCCTGGCGTTCGAGGTTTTCACGGACAGCCTCAAACGTTTCGCGGGTTCTGTCGGCGGTAATTCCCGGGTTCCAGAGCCTTTCGGATTGGGTCCAAAGGCCCGAAACAGCACTCATGAAGGTAAGAAAACACAAAATCGTAAGGAACGTGGGGCGATTCACAGGTGCACTCATTCAGTTAGTAACAGATCAGCAGGTTTTCTGATGAAGGATGTAAAATTTGCCGTTTTCGGTGAAAACACCAAAGGCATTTGAATATTCTTCCAGTCGGCCTACATTTGTCGTTTTTTAATCCAATAAAAACTCAAACTTTCTAACAAACAGTACTTATGAGCCTTCAAATTCTGACTGAACGCATTGCAAATATCCTGGGGACCGATAGCGGACTGGATGCCACAGCCAAATTTGTAACCGATGAAGGAGTCCTGTTTGTCGATGGTAAATCCGTACCCAACAGCGTTTCCAATACCGACGGCGAAGCGGACTGCACTTTCGAAGTATCGGTGAAAAATGCATTGAAACTCATTGACGGCGACCTGAACGCGATGATGGCGCTCATGACCGGCAAGTTGAAAATAGACGGCGATATGGGCGTGGCGATGAAGATCGCAGAAACCTTCGGACGCCGATAGTAGGCTTTCAGGCCGGGTGCCTTTTTCTGGATACCATCAGTTTTCAACAAACGATCACACAAGCATGGACAACCACGAAAAGGCATCCGGAAATACCACCAAAAGAAGGGATTTTATCAAGGCCGGTGCATTGGCGGCCGGCGGTTTCATGATCGTCCCGCGGCATGTACTGGGCCGCGGCTTCACCCCTCCGAGCGACAAGCTCAATATCGCAGCAGTAGGCTGCGGCGGCAAGGCCGACTTCAATATCAAACAGGCATATAATAATGGTACTGAGAACGTCGTCGCGCTCTGTGATGTCGACGACCGCCAATCGGAAAAGTACCGTAAGCAATTTCCCAACGCACCTTACTATAAGGATTTTCGCAAAATGTTCGAGAAGGAGGCTAAGACGTTCGATGCGGTCCTCGTCACCACGCCCGACCATATGCATTATCCCGTTGCTATCGCTGCAATGGAGCTGGGGAAACATGTATATGTTGAAAAACCATTAACAAAAGATATCTGGGAAGCCCGGATGCTGACCGAGGCTGCCAAAAAATATAAGGTGGTAACCCAAATGGGCAACCAGGGCAGCAGCAGCGACGGTACCCGCAACACCGAAGCGCTCGTGCAGTCGGGGGCGATCGGGGACGTGCATACGATAGAGGTGTGGACGGACCGGCCCGTGTGGCCGCAAGGCGTGAAATCACCGAAAGACAAAGGCGAGTCGCAACCCGTACCCGCGGGCGTCGACTGGGACCTGTGGCTCGGTACCGCCCCAAAACGGGACTACCATGAAGCCTACATGCCTTTCCGCTGGCGTGGTTACTGGGATTTCGGCACCGGCGCCTTGGGCGATATGGGTTGCCATTTCCTCGACGTGCCCTTCCGCGCATTGAAACTCGGCTATCCAACCTCTGTGGAATGCAGCGTCGGCTCCGTGTATGCCGATTTCTTCCAGCAAGCATTCTTCGACGATGTAGCTCCGCCTTCGGCGAGCATCCATTTAAAATTCCCTTCCAAAACACCCGGCAAGGAAATCAACCTGAACTGGTACGACGGCGGAATGCGCCCGCAGCTGCCCGATGGCTGTGATTACAAGACCGTTTTCGGGAGTGTCGACGGTGGTATGTTGTTTATAGGTACCAAAGGCATTATCAGCGCGGAAATGTTCGGCGAAAACCCGCGGCTGTGGCCCGAGAGTAAATTCGCGAACGTCCGCATTGCTACCAAACCGCGTGCATTGGTGCAGGGTGGCTGGCAAGGACACCAGCAACAGTTTGTGCAGGCTTGTAAAAAGGGATATGGGGCCTATACAAGCTCCTCATTCGACCAGTCGGGGCCGTTGACCGAGATTGTGCTCATGGGTAACCTGGCCGTGCGGTCATACCTGCACCGCGAGGCGAAGGCGGATGGCAAAGGGTTTACATTCCCGGGCCGCCAGCGGCTGATGTGGGATGGGGCCAATATGAAGATTACCAACTTCGATGTGGCGAACCAGTTTGTGAAAAGGGAGTACCGGACGGGATGGTAATATGGTTACACCGTATTTGTTGTTGCATGCCTACGGCATTGCGGGTGATGTCGGTTGTATATGTTTTCTACCAATATTACGTCGCTAACGCGACTGGGCAACCAGCAGTGAAGTGCCGCTAGGCACGTAATATTGGTAGAATGGATGATTAACCCCGTATACTTAAATCCCGTAGGGATGTAACATCAGCGCTTATCCAATACGAATTTTACAACTCCAACTCTCGCAAATACATCTGGATCGTATTCTCTAATCCTATATATAATGCATCGCAAATCAATGCGTGACCGATGGAAACTTCATCCAGCCAGGGAATGCTTTGTTTCAAAAAATGAAGATTATCGAGGCTCAAATCGTGCCCCGCATTCAATCCTAATCCTACTTCCCGCGCCTTTTCAGCAGCTTTGATAAATGGAAGCACCGCTTTCTGGCGGTTATCGAAATAGCCGGCTGCGAAAGGCTCAGTATAGAGTTCCACGCGATCGGCGCCGCAGATTTTGGCACCTTCCACCATTTCTTCATCCGGATCCACAAAAACGGAAACGCGGATTCCCGCCGATTTGAATGTACCTACCAGGTCGGTGAGAATGGATCGGTGGGTGATCGTGTCCCAACCTGCATTGGAAGTAATGGCCCCCAATGCGTCGGGTACTAATGTTACCTGGTCGGGTTTGTTGGCCAGCACCAGCTCCACGAATTTCTTTTCCGACGGGTTGCCTTCGATGTTGAACTCGGTCGTAACGAACTCGCGGAGGTCGTACACATCCTGATAGCGGATATGCCGCTCGTCGGGCCGTGGGTGCACCGTAATGCCCTGTGCCCCGAACCGCTCGCAGTCCAGCGCTACTTTCAATACATTGGGATTGTCACCGCCACGGGAATTGCGAAGGGTGGCGATCTTGTTGATGTTGACGCTTAGACGGGTCATGGAGCTTTAATGTTGAATGATTGAATGATTGAATGTGTGAATTTAAAGAAGTCAAGTATTGTCAGTGGGTCATGGGTTGTGTGACCGGTCGCCGGAGCGAAGTGTGAGTTTTGATTCTTAGAGATGAGTTTTCAAGTGAATCACTAACTTTGCCAGGTCTGTTACAAATTTAGCATTCGAGTGTAGAAAAACACTTTTAATGCCAATTTTTAGCCTAAATCAATATGACAAACAAGAAATGACCGAATGACAATGCCTGACTAACACTGACACAATATTCGGTCATTCAATCATTCAATTATTCAAAATTAAGTAACGATGTCACTAAAATCCCAAGTAGAATCCGGCATCAAGGACGCGATGCGTGCCAAAGACCAGGATACATTACGTGCATTGCGCGCCATTAAATCATTGATTTTGTTGGAAGAAACCAAAGGCGGTGCCAGCGGCGAGCTTTCTGCCGACGACGAACTGAAACTTTTGACGAAAGCAGCGAAGCAACGTCGCGAGTCAGCGGATATCTACAAAACACAAGGCCGCGCCGATCTTTTAGAAAAAGAAGAAGCAGAATTGGCCGTGATCGAGCAGTTTTTGCCAAAACAATTGACCGAAGACGAGGTGAAAGCCAAATTGCAGGACATTATTGCAAGAGTAGGCGCCGCCGGGCCTTCGGATATGGGCAAGGTAATGGGCGTAGCTACCAAAGAACTCGCCGGACAGGCCGACGGGCGTGTCGTTTCCACGCTGGTTAAGGCATTGCTCGCATGAAATTACTGGATGTTCTCATCCTTCTTCCCCTGCTATGGGGCGCATTACATGGTTACCGCAAAGGCCTGCTGATCGAGATCATCGGGATTCTGGGCATGGTGGTAGCCATGGTTTTGGGTTTCAAATTCCTGGGCTTGGGGATGGAGGTCCTCACGCCGTATTTCAGCGAGGGCGTCGCACGGAAAATCCTGCCTTATGTGGGTTTTTCGGCGATTTTCTTTCCTACTATTTTTTTATTGAATCAATTCGGCTACACCATCCGGCGGTCGCTTCGGTATTCTATCCTGGGTACTTTCGACAGTTTTGCCGGCGCCATGGTGGGCGTTTTTACGTGGGTGTTCGGTATCAGCGTGTTTTTCTGGCTGGTGGACGCGATCGGCGTGAAAATCCCCTCGCACCGCACGGATGATACCTATCTGTACCCGCTCGTGGTGCCCGTAGCCCCCACGGTGATCACTAAAGGATTATCGCTCATGCCCAAAGGCACCGACATTATCCGTGAATGGAAACGCGATTACCTCGAAGATTGAACTTTCAATTTTCCGTCTCGGTTAAGCATTCGTTATTGACTTTCAGTACCTTTGCAGAAAATTTACAGTTGAATGCCCTGTGTGTTTGACAGATTATAGCAGAAAATGACCACGATACAGCAAAAGCAGGACATCCGTAAACTCAATGTCGACCAGATCAAAACCTGGATGACCGAACACGGAGAGAAGGCTTTCAGGGCAAAACAGATATATGAATGGATCTGGAAAAAATCGGCCCATTCATTCGACGAAATGACCAATCTCTCGCTCGCCACAAGGGAGCTGATGAACGAGCATTTTGTGATCCACTCACTCGACGTTGCGAAAAAACAGCACAGCAACGACGGTACGATCAAATCCGCATTCAAACTTTTTGACGGTAACCTCGTGGAAGGCGTGCTCATACCCGCCGCCGACCGCATGACCGCCTGCGTGAGCAGCCAGGTAGGGTGCTCCCTGACGTGCAAGTTCTGCGCGACGGGCTATATGGACCGCAAGCGGAACCTCGAAGCAGGGGAGATTTACGATCAGGTAGTCGCCATTGCACGTCAGGCCGAGAACACCTTCAATGCGCCATTGACCAACATTGTATATATGGGAATGGGCGAGCCGTTGCTCAACTACGCGAACGTGCTCCAATCGATCGAGTACATTACTTCGCCGGAAGGCCTCAATATGTCGCCGAAACGCATTACCGTTTCTACGGCGGGGATTGCGAAGATGATTAAGAAGCTCGCCGACGACGAAGTACGGTTCCGCCTCGCATTGTCGCTGCACGCGGCGAATGACGAAAAGCGTAACCAGATCATGCCGATCAACGAGTCGAACTCGCTCGATAACCTGGCCGAGGCATTGAACTATTTTTATAAGAAAACCGGCAACCGCATTACCTTCGAGTACATTGTATTTAACAATTTCAATGATACTTTACAGGATGCGAAAGAGCTTTGGGAGTTTTGCAAGCGTGTTCCGGCCCGGGTGAACATCATTGAATATAACCCGATCGCCGAGGCTGATTTTAAAAATACGGAGGCCGACCGGCTGGATAAATTTGCCGCTTTCCTGGAAGACAGAGGGGTTTCGGTGCACGTGAGAAGGAGTAGAGGGAAAGATATCGATGCCGCTTGCGGGCAGCTGGCTAACAAAGAAACAAACTGAGATTAACCTGACTTAACAATTTCTTAACATTGGGTCGGCGGTTTATAAGTAGTTTTGCGTCAATAATTCAACCTATCAACTTCTTTTATGTTTGGTCTTGAAACCGACATTTTCATCCTCCTCGCGTTTAGTATTTTAGCGGCCTGCGCATTCGAATTTGTTAATGGTTTCCACGATACCGCCAATGCGGTGGCGACGGTTATTTATACCAACTCCCTGAAACCGAATGTAGCGGTAATATGGTCGGGTTTCATGAACTTCTGCGGTGTATTCTTCGGCGGTATTGCCGTGGCCATGGGTATCGTGAACCTGCTGCCGGTAGAGTTGCTGATCGATCAGAACGTGTATCACAGTGCCGCGATGGTCTTTTCGCTGCTTTTTAGCGCCATTATCTGGAACCTGGGTACCTGGTATTTCGGCTTGCCGAGTTCCAGCTCGCACACGCTCATCGGTTCGATCCTAGGCGTGGGTCTTGCATTTACATTGATGCCTGAAAATACACAGGGAACCGGTGTGAACTGGTCGAAAGCACAAGAGTTGTTCATGTCGCTGCTGACCTCGCCGATCTTCGGTTTCGCGCTGGCGATCATTATTATGTTTATTCTGAGAAGATCATTGTCGAAGCCGCTCCGTGAGATCGTTTTCAGCGAACCTAAGAAAAATGAGGCGCCGCCGATCTGGATCCGCGCCATTCTGATTACAACCTGTACATTGGTAAGTTTCTTCCACGGCTCCAACGACGGCCAGAAAGGGGTAGGGCTCGTGATGCTCATCCTGATAGGTATCGTACCTGCGCATTTCGCATTGGATAATTCCAAAGATCCTATCGGAATGAAAACCGACCTCGTTGGTATCGAGCGGGCTGTGAACAGTATTGATTCATCCCGCCTGTCGATCTCCGACCGCGCGCATTTGTATACCATTAAAGCAGAGCTGACGCATTTGCAGGCGCAGATCAACAGCCCATTGCCGGAGCATCGCCTGCCAAAAGAGCAGCGTATGGAGGCACGTCGCTCGTTGTTGTTGATAAGCCGTAATATCAAGACGATTCTGGATAACGGAGACGCCAACCTGAATGCCACCGACCTCGCATTCCTGAAAAAACAATCGGGCAGCGAGCATGGTATCAGAAGATATACCGACTACGCTCCCGACTGGGTTATCCTCATGATTTCATTGTCTCTCGGCCTTGGAACTATGGTAGGCTGGAAGCGGATTGTAGTGACGATCGGTGAGAAGATCGGAAAGCAGCATTTGACTTACGCACAGGGCGCTTCCGCTGAATTAGTGGCGGCGAGTACGATTGGAGTGTCGTCTTACCTGGGTCTTCCGGTAAGTACCACACACGTACTTTCGTCCGGTATTGCGGGTTCGATGGTGGCCAGCAAAGGGGTGAAAAACCTGCAAGGCGGCACCATTCGTAACATCGTGATTGCGTGGGTTTTGACATTGCCCGTAACCATGTTGCTGGCGGGGACGCTGTACGCATTTTTCCGCTGGATCTTGTAAAAGCTAATATTTTTGAAGGTATAAAAAGCCGTCGGGACCGTTCCCGGCGGCTTTTGTTTTAGCGTGGCGGCCGCACTTTCTTTGCTTTTCATTGGTTTAATATCGTAAATTCGGCATGGATTTTAGTATTAAATAAAAGCCAATTATTCACCATAATGACTACAATTGAAGCGCAGGTTAACCGCTACGGTTATGTGACGGAGGCGATCGCGGAAGATATCGATCTGGTGGCGGAGATCAACCGCCTGAAAAAAGAAAAGAATGCGGTCATTCTCGCGCATTATTATGTGGATGGGGAAATCCAGGACCTGGCGGATTATATCGGCGACAGTCTGGGCCTTTCGCAGCAGGCAGCCGCTACCGATGCCGACATGATCGTTTTCTGCGGCGTGCACTTCATGGGCGAGACGGCCAAGATCCTCAGCCCGAATAAAAAGGTGGTGATCCCCGACCTGAATGCGGGTTGTTCACTGGCGGATTCCGCGCCGGCCGATAAGTTTGCGGCATTCAAAGCGCAGTATCCCGACCATATCGTGATCAGCTATATCAACTGCTCGGCGGAGATCAAGGCGTTGACCGACATTGTCTGCACTTCTTCGAATGCATTGCAGATCGTGGAAAGCCTGCCGAAAGATCAGAAGATCATCTTCGCGCCGGATGCGAACCTGGGCCGTTATGTGGCGCACAAAACCGGCCGGGATATGGTGCTTTGGGATGGCGCCTGCATTGTACACATTGATATTTCGAGGGAAAAACTCGCGCAGCTGCGTGAAGAAAACCCGGACGCATTGCTGATCGCCCACCCGGAATGTAAAGAGGATATTCTTAAACAGGCGGATTTCGTGAGCTCGACGACCGGCCTTTTGAAATTCGTGAAGGAATCGAGCCACGACAAGTTTATCGTTGCTACCGAGGCAGGTATTTTGCATAAAATGAAGCAGTCGGTGCCCGACAAGAAGCTGATTCCGGCTCCCGGCTCCGACAACAACACCTGCGCTTGCTCCGAATGCCCTTATATGAAAATGAATACCCTCGAAAAGGTCTATAATGCGCTTCTGTACGAACAGCCGGAGATCTTTGTTCCCGAGGATATCCGCCTGAAAGCTTATGATTCCGTAGCACGCATGCTGGAACTGAGCAAAGGCATCTGACACCCGATATAAAACCCTATTCCTGAAATTATGCCCCAATTTGATTTTCTGATTATCGGTTCGGGAATTGCCGGACTTAGCTATGCCGCCAAATTAGCCCGCCATTTCGATGAATTGAAACAGGAAGTGTCCATCGCTGTAATCACCAAGGTTCAGGCCGATGAAACCAACACCAAATATGCCCAGGGAGGCATTGCGGTTGTCTGGGCGGAGTCCGATTCATTTGAAAAGCATATTCAGGACACGATGGATGCGGGGGATGAGGTCAATAAAAGGAATATCGTTGAAATCGTTGTGCGCGAGGCGCCGGAGCGTATCCAGGAGCTGATCGACTATGGTACACGCTTCGATAAGGAAAAGGGCGGCGAATACGACCTCGCCAAAGAAGGCGGGCATTCCGATCACCGTATTCTGCATTTCAAAGATATAACCGGGGCGGAAATCGAGCGGGCATTACTGGAAGAGGTGAACCGCCATAAAAGCATCCAGATTTTTACGCATTACTACGCGGTGGAACTGATCACTCAGCACCACTTGGGCGAAACAGTTTACCGCTACCGGGAAGATATTAAATGCTTCGGCGCTTATGTGCTCAACCGCCAGACGGGTGAAGTAGAGAAGTTTCTGGCTAAAACGACGTTGCTCGCTACCGGCGGCATCGGCAATATTTACCAAAGTACTACCAACCCTACCATCGCCACCGGCGACGGTATTGCAATGGCCTACCGTGCAAAAGGCATTTGCGATAATATGGAATTTATCCAGTTCCACCCCACAAGCTTTTACCAGCCTGGCCAAAAGCCATCGTTCCTGATTTCGGAAGCAGTACGTGGTTTTGGAGGTATATTAAAGAGGGCCGACGGAAGTACCTTCATGGAAAACTATGATGCCCGCCTCTCGCTCGCCCCGCGCGACATCGTCGCCCGCGCTATCGACTCCGAAATGAAGAAAAACGGGGTCGATCATGTGTATCTCGACGTCCGGCATTGCGATTACGAAAAGTTTCTCGAACACTTCCCGAACATCACCGAATACTGCCTGCAACAGGGTGTGGATGTGCGGAAGGATATGATCCCCGTCGTGCCTGCGCAGCATTATATGTGCGGGGGCGTGCGCGTGAATGAGTGGGGTAAAACCAATATCGAATTTTTGTACGCGGTAGGCGAATGCGCCTGTACGGGGCTGCATGGCTCCAATCGCCTCGCTTCCAACTCCCTGCTGGAAGCAGTCGTTTTCGGGCACCGAGCGTATGAAAGCACAATCGCCAATTTCGGGAATGCGATTATCGCGCAAAACATCCCTGAGTGGGACGATAGCGGTACCACGCATCCCGAAGAGCAAGTGTTGGTAACCGAAATGACCCGCGAGCTCAACAGCATTATGTCCAATTACGTGGGCATCGTACGCACCGATCGCCGTTTGAAACGTGCCTACGACCGTCTGGAACTACTGCACCAGGAACACGAGCAGCTGTACCGCGAATCAAAGGTATCGGTAGCCATATGCGAGCTGAGGAACATGATTTCGGTTTCTTACCTGATCATTAAAATGGCAATGGCCCGACGAGAGAACATCGGGCTGCATTACAATGCCGATCATGTGCATGCTTAGAGTTCAAAGTTTAAAGCTCAAATTTCAGAGCTTACAGCTTAGAGCCTAAAGCTTACAGCTTAGAACCTTGTGCGAGCATGTTCCGGCTGCGGCGCGTTACCGCTCTTTGCCAAACGTTTTCTCCTACTTTCTGGCCCAGGTGAGTGCCTTCCTCCACGCCGTCGCGGTAGTGGATACCGCCGTAAACCCGGCTGATGGACGCATCCCAATAGGCTTCTTCAAATGACTTGAAGGACTTGATACCGTGTCCGTATTTCTTTTCGGTGGTGTCGGTGAATGCTACATTAGCCCCAACCAGATGCGTAAGCACAACACCGCAGGCTGCTGAAATGGAGCTGTGACCGCTCACGTATTCAGGGAATGCGGGTGTTTCCAGGAAGGGCCGCCAGTTAGGGTCCCAGTTGCTGTTGATCACCGTTTCGGGGCGGATCCGGACCGTGCGGTATTTCTCATCCCAACACGCAATGAACGCGTCATAAATTGAAAGTGCTCCCAGCGTATAGGCCTCTACCGATTGCATCAGGTCCAGTTTTTTGTCCGTTGCTACGGTTCGCACGATTGCCATCCAGTGACCGGCCGGGGTCATTTTTTTATTGGCAAACATGGCGTGTCCTACTACGTTGGTCACAAACGCATTGTCATCCCAGAAGTAGGCCGTCGCTTTCTGCTCTTCGGTGAGGTTGTTGCCGATGTTATAAACCTCCATTGCCAGTTGCATAAATTTGCTGCTCTTCGCGAGGTCATACGGTGCCGGCGGGGGGCAACGGAACTGCGTCACCGAGTCAAGTGCGAAAGTCCTCACGGTATTCCACATAGGCTCGCACGCATCCGCATATGCGGGTGGCGTGGGTACCCATGTGCCGGGTTTATTGGTTACCGTATAGCGGTATCCGCGTATCTCTTTATAGTGGTCTTTGGCCGAATATGCCAGTACATGCTTCGCTACCGTATCACCGTATGCGATGGAGCGTTCATATACTTCCTCGGGAATGCCCATTTCCTGGAATTTTTTGAAAAGCCCCTTTTCATAGTCATCCCACATATTTCCCGAGAAGGTAAGCGTCCTGGCGACGACCGTAAAAGCCTTGATGCTCGCAAGTGGAAAGCAATAGGCCAGCGTCGTATCCGGTCTGGGCGGGGTTTTGAATTTAACCAACTGGTTTCCAAGTGATTGGTATTCTTTGTTGCCCGGAGATAGCGCCTCGTAAGCGGCAAGGAACGAATAGCCATAGATACGGCTTGCAACCGGCGGCTTAAATATATCGTGAATAATCACGTCCGTAAGATGCGTCGCGGTCTCATGGAAAAGCTGAGGATCGGCTGCTTTCGCATTATACTCGTTGGGCGAAGACTCTTTTTTACATCCGTATAAGAAGCAGACAAGCAAGAGGGAGAGTAAAGGAAACTTCATTCGATTGAGTTGGGAAATTTGTAACTGGAAACGTCTACGAATATAGCAAGAAATGAGAATTCGGCGATAATAATGTACAAAAGTGTGATTTATTGTAACTTATATATCACTAGTTCATAAAAATTGTTCGATTGGTACTACTATTTATTGTTATTTTTTAAGAATGCATATTCATTAATCGGGAAACCTTTTTTTTGTTAAAAAATTGATATCTTTTTGTACAATCAAACGAGTATATAAAATCTAATGGTACTTCTCCTACAAACAACAGGAGTATCTATATGAGATTGTGTATGATATACACTGTTTGATGTCCTGAACTCTGATCGATGAAAGTACTCACCCTTATCACTAAAATTACTCTATGTAAAAAATTCTCCTGGCTACACTTTTTCTGACTCGCTACGGCAGATTTTCGGAATGGAAATCACCGTCTGACGCTACGTTCCGTGCTTATACGGTTAAGCAAACATTCTTACTACAACATTTTTTAATCTAACTATTAATCTATGAGATTTTCTACTGGATGGACGCCTCGTGCTGTATCACGAAGTGTTTTTTCTCTTTGTCTGGCCCTGTTGACGGTCGTGGGTGCATTCGCCCAGAACACCATCAAGGGTAAGATCAAAGATGAACAGGGACAGCCGCTGCCTGGTGTGAGCGTTGTCGTGAAGGGAACCACCGCAGGTACAGTAACCGACAATGAAGGACTCTACACCGTGAATGCCGAAAGAAACGGCACACTCGTGTTCTCATTCATCGGTTACCTCACGCAGGAGATCCCCGTAGGCGGCAAAAGCATTCTCGATGTGATCCTGCTGGCTGATACAAAAGCATTGGAAGAAGTAGTCGTGGTAGGTTATGGTACCGCCAAAAAGGCGACCCTGACCGGCTCGGTTACTGCTGTAAAAGGTGCTGAACTTCAGAAAGCGCCTGCCGCCAACTTATCCAACACACTGGGCGGTCGTTTGCCCGGTATTTCGGCGGTACAATCAAGCGGTGAGCCTGGTTATGACGGCTCTGCGATCCGTATCCGTGGTACCAACTCATTGGGTAACAGCAACGCGCTGATCGTAGTGGACGGTGTTCCTAACCGTTCCGGTGGTCTCGACCGCATCAACCCTGCCGACATCGAGAGTATTTCGGTACTGAAAGATGCGGCTGCGGCAATCTACGGTTCACGTGCAGGTAACGGGGTTATCCTCATTACCACCAAGCGCGGTAAGTCGGGCAAGCCACAGATTTCTTATGATATGAACCTGGGCGTGTCGCAACCTACGCGTACGCCTGAAATGTCGAATGCAGCTGAATATGCGACGATCCGTAACGAATTGCAAATTTATGACAACCTGCCGGTAGGCCAGTGGCAAGGTGCATTGCAAGGTTTTAACACCAACGGGTCTTACACCAGAACTGACAACGGAAACGTAGTTAACGCTGTGTTTACGCCGGACGATATGAAGAAGTTCCGCGACGGATCAGATCCTTTCTTGCACCCTAATACAGACTGGTACGGCTCGGTGATCCGCAAATGGGCACCTCAGCAACGCCACAACCTGCAATTGACAGGCGGTAGCGAGAACGTAAAATACCTTGCTTCCATCGGCCACATCAACCAGGATGGTTATTACGTGAATTCTGCGACTGGTTACAAGCAATATGACATGCGTTTGAACCTCGACACGAAAATCAACAAGTATGTAACTGCAAACTTGGGTGTGACTTTGCGTGAAGAGTTCCGCCATTTCCCGAGTGGTGGTAACAGCGCAGGTGCGATCTTCCGTATGCTGATGCGCGGTAAACCAACCGAAATCGCAATCTGGCCGGACGGACGTCCAGGTCCTGATATCGAGAACGGTCAGAACCCGGCGGTGATCACTACCAACACAACAGGTTATAACAACGACAAGAGAGACTATATCCAAACTAATGGAGGTCTGGAAATCCAGGTGCCAGGTGTGCCAGGGTTGAAAATCAATGCAATGGCCGCTATTGACAAGCAGCTGCGTCGTCAGAAAAACTTCGAAACTCCCTGGACATTGTATTTCTGGGACAAGAAAACGTATGAAGCCGACGGTAAAACACCATTCCTGACAGGAACTGTACGTTCTACATTCAAAGACCCACGTCTGAGAGAAAGTGCTTCACAGGAATTGTCGGTTCAGCTGACCGGTCAGGTTTCTTACGAAAAATCGATCGACGGCCACAACTTCAACCTGATGGGTGGTATTCAGCGCGAGAAAGTGGATGCTGATGGTTTCTATGCATTCCGTCGTTACTTCATTTCTCCGGTTGTTGACCAGCTTTTCGCAGGTGGTACGCCTGAGCAGGATCTGGGTAACTTCGATTTGTACAAAAGAGCACGTTTGAGCTACTTCGGTCGTGCAGGTTACAACTTTAAAGAGAAATACCTTGCCGAATTCCTGTGGCGCGTGGATGGCTCTTACGTATTCCCTAAAGATGGCCGTTTCGGTTTCTTCCCGGGAGTATCGGCAGGATGGCGTATTTCAGAAGAAGGCTTCTGGAAAAACAACATCTCACGTTACGTGAACAACGTGAAGCTGCGCGGATCGTGGGGACAGATGGGTGCAGAGCCTTACAACCTCGGAAGCGATGTACTGGCTGAGTATCAATACTTGTCGACAATGGGCTTCGGAACCTACATCATCAATGATCAGGTTGCAAAAACATTGCTTGAAACCCGTGTTGCTAACCCAAGCTTTACCTGGGAGGTTGCCAACAACTCCAACTTCGGTATCGAAGGTACGTTGTTCAACGACAAGCTCTCATTCGAATTCGACTATTTCGTAAACAACCGTTCGAAAACACTGATCCCGAAAACAGGTTCTACACCTTCAACTGCGGGTATCGACGGCAAGCTTCCTCCCCAAAACCTGGGTAAACTGCAAAACAAAGGATGGGAGTTCAAGCTGAGCTATGACGGCAATGCGGGCGACTTCACTTACTCTGTGAGCGTTAATGGTGGTTATGCCAAAAACAAAATCAAGTACTGGGATGAGGTTCCGGGAGCTCCTTCTTATCAGCGCTCAACCGGCATGCCTTACGGATCATTCCTTGTATACCAATTCGACGGCGTATTCAGGAGCCAGGAAGAAATCGATGCTAAAACACTCGATTATGGCCCTATCACAGGTAACCTGCGCCCTGGTGACATGAAGTTCAAAGACGTGAACGGCGACGGCAAAATCAGCGCCGACGACCGTATCCGTACCGAGAAAGTATCTCGTCCATGGTTCACAGGTGGTGCTTCGGTCAACCTGGGTTACAAACAATTCGATTTGTCGATGTTGTTCCAGGGAACACTGGGAGGGCTACAAATCGTAGGTTTGACAGAGTCGGGTGACATCGGTAACTATCTGAAATACGACTTCGACCACCGTTGGACAATCGACAACCCAACCGACAAATACCCACGTCTGACCAACCGTAACAACCGTTACTACACCAACACAGGTCAGGCAGGTATCAACAACTACTTCCTGAAAAGCAACAACTACCTGCGTTTGAAAAATATCGAAATCGGGTATAACCTGCCTTCGGAAATCGGTTCGAAAATCGGTTTGAGCAACCTGAGAGTCTATGTGAACGGATTGAACCTGTTGACTTTCGACAAAATCAAGGTTTGGGATCCGGAAGCGACTACCAACAGTGGTCAGTACTATCCGCAATCAAGAGTTGTCAGCGCAGGTGTACGTCTAGCATTTTAACGAATCAGAAATATGAAATTGACATATAAGTTTTTATTGGTTGCTGCACTGATGACGGGAGGCTTGTCATCATGCGATACTGATTTCCTCGATGTAACGCCACCGACCGAAATCGCGGGCGACGCGGTATGGGGGGACGGTGCCTTGTCGGAAAGTTTTGTCACGGGTATTTACGCTGGTTTGCAGCAGGGCGGTTTCAGCGAGCAAATGCTTGCTTCCCTGACGGACGAGGCGGTATTTACCCACACAGGCCGTAACATTAACACCGTAAACGAAGGTAGTTTGAGCCCTTCCAACCTCGGTTGGGTGGATGCTACCTACGGTTGGAGCCAAATGTACCAATACATTCGTGCTTCGAACCTGGCCATCTCTAAACTGGCGACTGCCACTTTTACAGATGAGACATTGAAAGCACGCCTGAGAGGGGAAGCGTATTTTATGCGCGCCTACTATTATCAGCAGCTCGTACGCTACTATGGTAGTGTGCCTATTATCAAGAAAGTGTATGCTTTGAACGAAGATTATTCCGTAGCACGCGGCACTTTCGACGAATGTGTGAAGCAGATCGTAAGTGACGCCGACAGCGCAGCTCTGCTGCTGGACGGTAAAAATCCGGCTAAGGGCCGCGCTACCAAGACTGCTGCGCTCGCATTGAAAGCCCGGGTATTGTTGTACGCTGCCAGCGACCTGCACGACATTCCGACTGCTAAGGCGAACTCACCAGTGATCGCAGCTTTCCCGAATCCTGAATTTCTCGGATACACTTCGGGCGACCGTAAAGCTCGCTGGGTGGCCGCGCAAGCTGCTGCGAAAGCTGCTTTGGACGCAAGCGGTAATGGTTATAAGCTGAACCTGACTGCGCCGGTAACTGCGGAGCAAGGTCGTCTTAACTACATCTCCTTGGCGATGGCTGGTGCCAGTGCGGACAAAACCCTGGATGCGTCGGCGAACGATATCATTTTCGGACGCTATTTCACGCCAAGCCAGAACGAAGGTGCGCGCCAGACCGGTTTGAACAACGGTCCTAACGGCTATCACAACTGGGCGGGTAACACGCCGATCGGAACGCTGGTGGACGATTATGAAATGATGGATGGTACGTCGTTCTCATGGACTAATCCTACGCACAAAGCGAATCCTTACGTAAACCGCGACCCACGTTTCTATGCAACGATCATGTACGACGGAGCTAACTGGAAACCACGTCCTTCGGATGCGAAAGACCCTGCTAACCAGATTCAGACCGGTGCATATGACCTCCTGGACGACAAAGGTGCGTTGATCAACCGTAAAGGATTGGATACCCGCAGCAGCTCAATCGAAGACTGGAACGGTAGCCGCACGGGTTACTACATGCGTAAGTTCATCGATCCGAACCCGTCGCTGTACGACAACACCGATCGTCAGAACATTCCATGGCCGTTCTTCCGTGTAACTGAAAACGTATTCAATTACATCGAGGCGAGCATTGAGCTAGGCGAGGACGCAGTGGCATTGGAATGGCTGAACAAGATCCGTTTCCGCGCTGGTATGCCTGCATTGAAAGTGTCAGGTGCTGCTTTGAAAGAAGCCTTCCGCCACGAGAAACGCATTGAAATGGCTTATGAAGAGCAGCGTTACCACGATGCACGCCGCTGGATGGTTGCTCCTACTACTTTGGGCCGCTCTTTGCAGTACATCAACGTAATCGGTAAGTTCAAGCCTGGTAAGTCGATGAAAGAGCCATATCACTACGATCCAACGGTTTACGACTATACTTATACGCCGGTAGAAGAGAAATCGCATGAGAACCGTACGTGGGTGGACAAGATGTATTTCCGTCCGTTCAGCCGCGACGAAATCAACCGTAACGCAAAACTGGTACAAAACCCGGGTTACGATAAATAGTTATATTTTATTGACTAATTTTACTGAAACTATGTCTTGGCTTACAAGGCATAGTTTCTTTTTTTACTCCTTCAAAACTCTTCATTCCTGTCATGAAGCAAATATGGCCCTGGAAAGCAGGCAGCATTGTTCTGATCGCTGGACTGGCACTTTCCGGATGTGACAAATCCTCCGATTCCAAAGAAGAAAAGAAAGGTGCCGACGGCCCGAAGCTTTTTACACTCCTGAGTCCCGAACAGACAAAAGTAGATTTCTCCAATACACTCACCGAGGGGTTGAACACCAACGTGCTGATGTACGAATACTTCTATAATGGGGGAGGGGTTGCTGTGGGCGACCTCAATGGCGACGGGCTCGACGATATCTACTTCACCGGCAATATGGTGCCGAACAAGCTGTATCTGAACAAGGGCAAGATGGTATTCGGGGATATTACGGCCGTTGCGCACGTAGGAGGGCGTGAGCGCCCGTGGAAGACAGGCGTGACGATGGCCGATGTAAATGGGGATGGTAAACTGGATATTTACGTTTGCTACTCCGGCGCCGTTTCGCCCGAGAGCCTGAAAGACCAGCTGTTCATTAACAAAGGCAACAATGCGCAGGGAATTCCGCAGTTTGAAGAAATGGCGGAGCAATATGGCCTGGGTGTATTAAGCAACAGCACGCAAGCAGCATTTTTTGATTTCGATAAAGACGGGGACCTCGATATGTTCCTGCTTAACCATAATCCCAAAGCCCTGCCGATCCTCGACGAGGCAAGCACGGCCGATATTCTCAAAAAGGAAGACCCCGTGACCGGCGTGAGGCTGTTCCGGAACGATCCGCAAAATGGCACACCACATTTTACAGACATTACTAAAAAAGCAGGCATCCACAGCTCGCAACTGACCTACGGCCTGGGTATAGGCATTGCCGATATTAACCAGGATGGCTGGCAGGATATGTACATTTCCAACGACTACTCCGTACCGGATTTTTTATACATCAACAATGGAAACGGCACATTCACCGATGTGCTGGACGCCAGTATCGGTCACACATCGCACTCTTCGATGGGTAACGACATCGCCGATTTTAACAACGACGGACTGCCCGACATTTTCACGCTCGACATGCTTCCCGAGGATAACCGCCGCCAGAAACTGCTGACGGGCCTCGATAATTACGAGTTGTTTGATTTTAATGTCAAAATGGGCTTTCATCATCAGTATATGCGCAATATGCTGCAACTGAATGAAGGCCTGGGCAAGGGCACGAAACATCCCCTGTTTTCCGAAATCGGTCAGCTTTCGGGCGTTTCCAATACCGACTGGAGCTGGGCGTCGCTGTTTGCGGACTACGATAACGACGGCTGGAAAGATCTTTTTATTACGAATGGCAACCTGCGGGACTTCACCAATATGGATTTTGTGAAGTTTATGGGTGATCATCTGAAGCGCATTGAAGGCCAGGTGAAGCGTGAAGACGTGCTCCAACTGGTGTACCAGATGCCGTCTTCGAATATGAAAAACTATCTTTTCCAAAACAGAAAAGACCTGACATTTACCAACGTAGCCGACAGCTGGGGTCTCGGAGAAATATCCAATTCCGGCGGCGCAGCCTATACCGACCTCGATAACGACGGCGACCTGGACCTGGTCGTGAACAATATCAACAAGCCCGCATTCATTTACCAGAATGAAGGGGATAAACATTTGAAAAATAATTACCTGAAAGTAAAACTGAACGGGTCCGGCCAGAATACACTCGGCCTTGGCGCGAAGGTGACGATCTACCAGAAAGGCCAGCAGCAGTACCTCGAACAAATGCCGACCCGCGGATACCAGTCGAGTGTGTCGCCGACACTGCATTTCGGATTGGGTAAGGAAGGGGCGGTTGATTCGCTGGTAGTAACCTGGCTGAATGGCAAGCAGGAAATGGTGATTAATCCTAAAACAAATACCACGCTGGCGCTGTCAGAGGTGAATGCCAAAGAAAAAGCGAAGGCGGTAAAAGTGGCTGCGCCGGTGTTTGTGCCGGTTGCTTCGCCGATCGCATTCAAGAGCCCGGCTGTGAAAATGAATGACTTCAAACGGCAGCCCTTGCTGATCAACCCCATTTCCTTCTCGAACCCGTGCATGCGGAAAGGCGATGTAAATGGGGATGGCCTGGATGATGTGTTTATCGGAGGTACCTCGGGTGAGGCGGCTAAGTTGTATATCCAGCAAAAGGGCGGCGCATTTACCGCAAAGCCCGTTCCCGCTTTTGAGGCCGACAAGCGAAGTGAAGATACCGACGCATTGTTTTTTGATGCGAATGGCGATGGCTCGCAGGACATATTCGTGGCTAGCGGCGGTTACGCGAGCTTCATGCCGGAGGATCCATTGTTGCAAAGCCGGTTGTACATCAATGACGGCAAAGGCAATTTTACCAAAGCCTCGGGCGCTTTGCCTGCCATGCTCACGAGCACGAGTTGCGTACGCACGGCGGACATCAATGGCGACGGCAAACCTGACCTTTTTGTGGGAGGCCGGGTCATTCCGGGCCGGTACCCCGAAATACCCCGCAGCTATGTCCTGATTAATGACGGCAAAGGCAAATTCACCGACCAGACGGCTTCCATTTCCAAAGAGCTGGAAAACATAGGCCTGGTGACCGATGCGGCCTGGACAGATCTGAACGGTGATAAAAAAGCCGATCTGATCGTGGTAGGAGAGTGGATGCCGGTCACGGTTTTGATCAACAACAATGGCAAGCTCGAAAACAAAACCACTGAATACTTTGACAAACCCTACAACGGCTGGTGGAACAAAATCCTCGTGGAAGACCTGAACGGAGACGGAAAGGACGACCTCGTGATCGGGAATATGGGTACCAATACCCAATGCAAAGCCAGTGATAGTGAGCCGGTGGAAATGGTGTACAAGGATTTCGACGGCAATGGCTCTGTTGACCCGATTATGAGCTTTTACATTCAGGGCAAGAGCTACCCTTATGTTACCCGCGACGAAATGCTCGATCAGATGAGCATCATGCGTACCCGTTACCAGGATTACAAAAGCTACGCGGATCTGACGGTGAAGGAGATTTTTACCAAAGAAGAACTGGAAGGAGCGAAGGAATTGAAAGCGACCTATCTGAAAACGGCCTATTTCGAAAGGGCCGCGAACGGCAAGTTTGTGGAAAAAACATTGCCGTTACAGACACAGGTATCGCCCGTGTACACCATTACCTCGCTCGATTACAATGGCGATGGGAAGAAAGACCTGTTGCTTTGCGGTAATATCAGCAAGGCGCGGCTCCGTTTCGGGAAGTACGACGCCAATTACGGTATTCTTTTGCAGGGCAATGGCAAAGGGCAATTTGAATACGTCAATCAGGATAAATCGGGTTTTGGCTTAAAAGGCGATGTGCGCAGCGTACTGCCGGTCGGTAACAAGCTGCTATTCGGGATCAATCAACAGGAAATTAAAGCATATCAAATTGGTAAAGTTCAGTAACCTCCTTCTGGGAATGCTGCTGGCTCTCATGTGGGCGGCTTGCAAAAAAAGTGAATCAAAAAAGGAGATCGATCCGACGGTGATCGGTCAGGTGACGCAGCACATGACCGATGTAATGGTACATGACGTCACTAATCCGCCGCTGGGCGCGCGGTTTTATTCCTACGCGTGTCTGGCAGGATACGAAGTGGTAGCTGCCAACGACAAAGCGTATCCCACCATGCACGGGGTCCTGAATGACTTCCCGGAAATCGAAAAGCCGAAGGTTGCCGAGTACTCCTATCAACTGGCGGCAGTTTTGGCGATGCTCGAAACGGCAAAAAAAATGCAGCCGTCGGGTGGTTTGCTGCTCAAAAAGCACCAGCAGAGTCTGGTGGATTCCTGCAAGAAAATCGGGTTCACCGAAGAGGTACTGGCCGGATCGCAGGAATATGCGCTGGCCATCAGCAAGCAGATCCTCAAATATGCCAAAGCCGACCGTTACAATAAGATCAGCAACTTCCCGCGTTATGAGCCGCACGGCGGCCCGGGAACCTGGTACCCGACGCCCCCCGGCTATTTTCCGCCGGTAGAGCCTTATTTCAAAACCGTACGGCCATTCACATTGGACTCGGCATCGCAGTTCAAGCCCGTGCCGCCTGTCGCGTTTTCGGAATCGAAAGACTCGGAGTTTTTTAAGCTCATGAAGCGCAACTACGACGACGATCAAAAAGCGGAAGAGCACCGGGTAATCGCTGCGTTCTGGGATTGTAACCCATTTGCATTAGAAAATAAGGGCCATTTATTGGTAGGGATGAAGAAAATCTCCCCGGGAGCACACTGGATGGGCATTACCGATATTGCCTGCCGGAAGGCAAAAACCGATTTTTCCAAAACCATGCTGATCAATACCTCGGTGGCGATCGGGTTGATGGATGGTTTTATGGCCTGCTGGGACGAGAAGTACCGCAGCAACCGCATCCGCCCCGAAACTGCCATCCGCAAATACATCGACCCGACCTGGAAGCCATTTCTCCAGACACCGCCATTTCCGGAATACCTGAGCGGACACTCAGTCATATCAACAGCGGCTGCCGTTATTCTTACCCATTATTTCGGCGACAATTTTGCCTATACCGACACTGTGGAGGAACGTTTCAATCTGAAAGCACGTCCATTCAGGTCCTTTCTTCACGCCTCGGAGGAATCCGGCATTTCGCGTTTTTACGGTGGTATCCACTTTATGGATGCGATCGAGAATGGTCAGAAGCAAGGCCGGAAAGTCGGAGAATGGGTGATCGGGAAGCTGGGCAACCAGGCGGTGGCGGCGTCAGGAAAGTAGGATCTTGCGTTCGCGCAGGAGCGCTTGCGCGAATGTGTATCCGACTTCAAAAAGCTGATCTGCTTTCCGAAAATCAAAAATGCTGAAACGGCTCAACGCAGGCGGCTCTATGAGGAGGTCGCATTTCGCGGACCGTGTCTTGGTTTTGGTATGCATGGCCAGAATGAGGCTCCGGTAGACGATCTCCGTGGTGCGTTTCAGCGGTTTATCCAGGTTAAAAGGATTGCAATGGCTCCCGATAATATAATCTGCTTCGTCGAGCACCGGTTCGACGGGCAGGTTGTTCAAAACGCCACCATCGACCAGGTCGCGGCCATGGTAATGCATCGGGCTGAAAAGCCCGGGAATGCAGCACGAAGCCAGCACCGGCAAAGCCAGTTCTCCGCTTCGGAAACGGACTTCTTCGCCCAAAACAATGTCGGTAGCGGTCACTACCAGTGGTATTTTAAGTGATTCAAAAGCATTTTCAGGAATGAACCTGCGGAAAACGTCCTCCATCTTCCGCATGTGCAGCAAGCCATTCGCTCCGATCCCAAATCTCAGATAGGGATAAAAGCTCGTGTCGCGAATGATTTTCAATATCTCCATAGGCTCATATCCGTAACCCAGCAACGCTCCCACAAACGCGCCCGAGCTCGTCGCGCTGATCACATCCGGCCGCACGCCATGCTCCCACAACGCCTGCGCCACGCCCACATGCGCGATACCACGCGCGCCCCCGCCTGAGAGGACTAGTGCTGTTTTCATGGTTAGGGAAGAAGTATTAACTCATCGACTCGTTCGAAATGCTTCACATTCAACGTTATTAGCGGCAAGCGGTAATGGATCGCCGTAGCGGCTATGAAAAGATCTGCCATGCCGATTAATTTGCTTTGCTTCTTGAGGGCCTTGTTGATGTCGACAGCCGTGCGAGCGACTTCTTTGTCGAATGCCAAAACCTGCGTTCTGAGCAAAAAGTCCTCCCAATAATCTATTTGATTTTGGGTAGTGCCGGTGTAAATTTCGAATTCTGTGACCGCCGAAATGCAAAAGCGGAAACCCCCTGTTGTTAGTTTCATCAGCCGGGAATTTGCTTTGTCGGATTTGCGGAAAAAATCGAT
Source organism: Dyadobacter sp. BE31 (assembly GCF_031457695.1). Taxonomy (NCBI): domain Bacteria; kingdom Pseudomonadati; phylum Bacteroidota; class Cytophagia; order Cytophagales; family Spirosomataceae; genus Dyadobacter; species Dyadobacter sp. BE31. The sequence continues at coordinate 979,623 of NZ_JAVDXA010000001.1, read as the reverse complement.
GAGAATGGAAGTATCAACAAGCACTAGTTCTTTCGCCATTGGTCAATTGCCTTTCTGGTTTCTTCAATCGTTTTTACTTGATCTTCAGAGAACGTTGGGGCTGACAGTAGGAATTCTTCGAGTGAATCGCTGGTAGATTCATTTTCCATTCGGTTAATCTCGGCTTTCAATTGGGCACGCTGAGTGTCCGATAGGCCTCTGATCAGGCTGATCAATTCATCGAATGATATGTTTTCCAGCGCTTGCATATTCAAATATAACGAAATGGCCGCATTTACTCAACCAGAAAATCTCCCAGCATTCCCCGCTCCCGAATCCTGATGCCTTTCTCGGTTTGCTCTACCAATGCCGCCTCATACATAAGGTCATGCTCGAAAAGTAATATGCATTGCTCGTCGACGGCCTGTTGAAGGACGCGCTGTTTTTCTTCGATCGTCTGCAATGGCCGCATGTCGTAACTCATGATCCAGGGAATGGGAACGTGGTAGGACGATGGAAACAGGTCGGCGCAGTAGATGATCTTCTGGCCCTTGTATTGGATAACGGGCAGCATCATTTGCTCGGTATGGCCGTCGACATGAATTAGGCTGATGCCTTCAAATGGCGATTGGCCATTCTCAACAAAGCGCAACTGCCCCGATTCCTGCAACGGAAGGATGTTCTCTTTCAAAAAAGAAGCCTTCTCGCGTGGATTGGGATGCGTGGCCCATTGCCAGTGCGCTTCGTTGGACCAGTAGGTGGCATGGGGGAAAGTCGGTTCGAGTCGGGAGCCGTCGCGGCTGAATTGCACGGCGCCCCCGACGTGGTCGAAATGCAGGTGGGTTAGAAACACATCGGTGATATCGGCGGGACTGAAACCTTTTGCTTCGATGGACGAATGCAGTGTAGCCTCGCCGTGGAGGTCGTAGTGCCCGAAAAACTTGTCGTCCTGCTTGTTTCCCATTCCGGTATCGACCAATATCAGTTTCGCTCCATCCTCGATAAGCAGGCATCGCATGGCCCAGGAACAGAGGTTCTTTTCATCGGCCGGGTTCTGTTTGTTCCAAAGAACTTTCGGAACCACGCCGAACATGGCCCCGCCATCGAGCTTGAAAAAACCGGTGTCGATGATATGGATTTTCATAGGGTTATTTGGATTTAAATCGTCCTGATCAGTGGAATATCAACATTCTATCGACCTAACATACCATTATTTTTTCGATCTTCCGACCTGAATTAATAACAAGCCTAACCATGCGCGTACCGTTCCTCTCAGTCAGTTTTCTGTTGTTGTCGACTTTTTTTGTTGATAATCAATCTTATGCACAAAAAATGCCCGTCGATTACGTGGCGACAATGATTGGCACCGCGCCATCGGCCACGGAGAGCGCCAAAGCGCATAGCGAGGCAGGCAGCGAGCTGAAAGGGCAGACCATCCCTGCGGTGGGCGTCCCGAATGGTATGACGCAATGGACGCCGCAGACGCGTTCCACCGAAACCAAATGCATTGCTCCGTTCTACTATAACGATAACAAGTTTCAGGGTTTCCGCGGGACGCATTGGCTGAATGGCTCGTGCGTGCAGGACTACGGATCGGTGACGGTTATGCCGCTCTCGGGCGAGCTCACTACCAATCCTGAAAAGCGGGCCAGCCTGTTCAGTCATGAAAAGGAACAAAGCACGCCCGATTATTACAGCGTATGGCTGCAAGACCATCAGATCAATGCCGAGGTAACAGCCCTCGCCCGAACGGCCCTCATGCGGTTCAAGTTCGAGAGCGGGGAGGAATCGTTTATCATCATCGAACCCAATAGCGACGAAGGGGAAGGTTTCGTGGAAGTGCTTCGCGAGCGGGGAGAAATTGTAGGCTACAATCCTGTTCACCGCATTTACCAGGGCTCAGGGCAGCCGGCGGGGATCAGCGGATACTTTGTGATCAAGTTTGATAAGAAATTCATGCAGTCGGGCGTGTGGCTGGGCGACACCATTACGCCGATGGGCAGGATACTTACCGGCAAGGGGAACCGCGAGAAGCTCGGGGCTTATGTAGGCTTTGGGGATGAAAAGCAGGTGATTACCGTGCGCATCGGTACTTCTTTCACGAGCATTGAGGGGGCAAGGGCGAATCTTGAAAAGGAATTGGGTACCAAGCCATTGGAGGCTGTCCGTAAATCGGCACGTGAAGCGTGGAATGAAGCATTGGGTAAGGTGAGGGTAGCCGGTAGCGACAATGATAAAACACTTTTTTATAGTGCTCTGTACAGAACCAAGCTTTCGCCAAGGCTCTTCTCGGATGTAGATGGCAGTTACCCCTCATTTGGAGGCGGTACCCCGCTGCAAAAAGCAGAGGGATTCGATTACTATTGCGATTTCAGCATGTGGGATACATTCCGCGCGGCAATGCCTCTCGAAATAATGCTCGAACCCAAACGGGCAGGTGATATGATGCAGTCGCTGGTGAAAAAAGCGGAGCAAGGCGGTTGGATGCCGATTTTTCCCTGCTGGAACCATTACACGGCGGCCATGGTGGGCGACCACGCATTGTCCGTCATTGCGGATGCTTATGCCAAGAATGTGCGGAATTTTGATGTGAACAGCGCCTATCAGTTTTTGCACAAAAACGCATTCGAGGTGAATACCAATGCCAAAAGCTATGAGGCCGGACAGGGGCGCCGGGCGCTGAAATCCTACTTGCAATATGGCTATGTGCCGCTGGAAGACAGCGTTTGGCAGGCTTTCCACAAGCGCGAGCAGGTGTCGCGTACGCTCGAATACGCGTACGACGACTTTTGCCTGTCGACGCTGGCAAACGGCTTGGGGAAGACAGAGGATGCCGACCAGCTCCGCAGCAGGGCGCTCAATTACCGGCATGTGATCGACCCGTCGACAGGCTATGCACGCGGACGATATGCCGATGGGCGCTGGATTGCCAATTTTGACCCTTTCGCCAAGCGGGCCAGCTTCATTACGGAGGGCTCACCGGCGCAATACACGTGGTTTGTGCCGCAGGATATGGCAGGGTTACAAAAGATCATGGGCGGGAAGGCCCGCTTCACCGCGAAACTCGACACATTGTTCGACCAGGGGCATTACTGGCACGGCAATGAGCCGAATCATCAGATTGCCTACCTCTACGCGTTTGCAGGCCAGCCGTGGAAGACCCAGCAATGGACGCGGACCATTATCCGAAGCGAATATGATGCCAGTGTAGGCGGATTGAGCGGTAATGAGGACGGTGGGCAGATGTCGGCCTGGCTGGCGTTCAGTATGATGGGCTTTTACCCCGTGGCGCCGGGAACGGATCAGTATGTACTCGGGAGCCCTGTTTTTGAAGAAATTTCCATTGAGACCGGCAAGAATCGCAAGTTTACCGTGAAGGCGAAAGGGGTTTCCGACAATGCCCGGTACATTCAATCGGCGACGTTGAACGGCAAGCCTTTCACCCGGACCTACATTACCCACGGCGAGCTTTTGAAAGGCGGTTCACTGGTGCTGCAAATGGGGGACAAGCCCAATAAGGAATGGGGCGTGCAGGCGGCTGATATGCCTTTTTCACTGACTAAAAACTGAGAGGCCCTGGTGATGGCTGTCAGGTTGTTGAAATTGTGTTTCAAGAAAGAATGTTTTGATGTTTTTTAAGACTACCATATAAAATTTGCATTCATAGCGGTTGGTGGCTAAATTCCACAATTCCATTACTATTCACTCCCAACCCATGAACCGCAGAAATTTCTTTGAAAAGGCCATTCCGGCAAGCTTTGCATTAGGTGCAGTGGCGTCGTCCTGTGCGCCGAGAACCGAGTTGAGGTATCCCGACAAGCATTTCCACATTAGCCGGGGGTATCATCAGATCCCCAAATTACGCCTTTCTATGGACCGCATTGTGAAGGAAACGGTCGGTTTGCGGCCCTTCCGCGCATCCGGCCCGCGCCTGGATGTGGAGCAACTGGGCAACAAGACGATCGTCCATAACTATGGCCACGGCGGCAGCGGTTGGTCGTTGTCGTGGGGTACAGGCAACATTGCCCGGAAAAATGTACTGGCTACCGGCGAGAAGAAGATAGCGGTACTGGGCTGCGGAACCGTGGGCATTGCGACTTCACGATTGTTACAGGAAAGCGGCTGCGAGGTAACCATTTACACCAAGGATGTTCCCCCCAATGTGACGAGTAATCTGGCTACCGGAACCTGGTCGCCGGCGTCGCGGGTGTGTGATAAAAAGATTGCAAAACCTGAGTTTCAGGCCATATGGGAAGAAGCGACCCGTTATTCCTTCCGCAGGTTTCAGTTTCTGCTGGGCATGAACGACATCGCCAGCTGGGCAGAGGAATATGGGGTGTTTAAGGAAGCACCGGTGTATACGCCGGGAGCCGGCGGTGAAGATTTTGAAATACACGGCCTGCTACCCGAGCGGGTGCGATTAGAAAAGAAGGAGCATCCTTTCAAAGCCGACCACGTGACGCGGCGGACCAATATTATGTTCAATATCCCCACTTACCTGCGCCATCAGTTGCAGGATTTTACGATGTTTGGCGGGAAGGTGAAAATCCACGAGATCAAAAAACTGGAAGATATCGACGCATTACCCGAAAAAGTGGTCGTGAATTGCATGGGGCTTGGTGCAAAGCCGGTTTTCAATGACCAGGAGCTAACGCCTGTTTCGGGCCAGCTTTCGTGCCTTATTCCGCAGGGGGATGTGAACTACAAATTGTACACGCAGGGCGCCAACTTCATTGCCCGCAAAGACGGCATTTACATCGGTAGTAATGGCATTGTAGGCAACTGGGACACAACGCCGAGTAAGGAGCAGACCGAGAAGACCGTAGGGATACTGATGAAGCTGATGGAAGAAATGCGGGGTTAATCCTCTTTGAGAAGATAACGCCGGCGGATCTCGTTGATCAGGAATTTTTTATGGGCAGTGAAGCTTTCGGGATGCATGGTTTCAAAAAGGCCGCTCCATTCCTGGTAGCGCAAAACATCGCCCTTTTTGAATGCCCCGGCGTCTATTTTTTTCGATTTCAGATATTCTTCGAATTCCATGTTGCTTGAATTTGCTTGCAATATACCCGTTTAAACTAAGCAATAGCTGCCCGGAAATCAGCTTTAAGCATTAATTTGGCGGGAAATTGCAGCGAATATCCCATGAATGTTTTTGAAATGAAAATAGACCTCCGCAGCGACACCATCACCAAACCCACCCGGGAAATGCAGGAAGCCATGTGGGGCGCCGAGGTGGGCGACGATGTTTTCGGTGACGACCCGACGGTGAATGCATTGCAGGAGAAGGCCGCCCGGCTTTTCGGAATGGAAGATGCGCTTTTTTGCCCTTCCGGCACCATGACCAACCAGCTGGCGATTCGCGTACATACGCGCCCAGGTAGCGATGTGATCTGCGACAAGCATTCGCATATCTACTTGTACGAGGGAGGAGGCATTATGCTCAACTCGTTTTCGTCGGTGAAATTGCTTGACGGCGACTGCGGAAGGCTCGCTGCACAGCAGGTAAGCGAGGCGATCAGCCCGGAAAATGATGTGCATTCGACGGTAACCAGGCTGGTTTCACTTGAAAATACCATGAACAAGGGGGGCGGCTGTTACTACGATTTTAAAGAGATCGAAGCGATCCGCGACGTTTGCCGCGAGCGTAATATCCCTTTGCACCTGGACGGTGCGAGGCTTTTCAATGCATTGGTGGAAACGGGCGAAACACCTGCACAATATGGGCAGGTGTTCGACAGTATCAGCATTTGCCTTTCCAAAGGGCTTGGTTGCCCGGTAGGATCGTTGTTGCTCGGTACTCACGAAATGATCCGTGAAGCGCGCCGTTTCCGCAAAGTAATGGGCGGCGGCTGGCGGCAGGCCGGCTTCCTGGCCGCGGCAGGTATTTATGCGCTCGATAACCACGTCGACCGGCTAAGGGAAGACCACCGCCGGGCCAGAACCATAGGGGAACTGTTTGCAGCCAGGGCGGAAGTAGCCGAGGTATTTCCGGTCGATACGAATATCGTCATCGTCCGACTGAACGATGGTATATCCGAAAAAGAATATGTTAACCGCCTGGCCGATGCCGGAATCCTGGCCGTCACATTTGGGAAAGGGCTCGTCAGGTTTGTGACGCACCTCGATTTCACCGACGACTTGCTGGACACCATGCAGACCAGGCTCCGGACATTCTAAACCTCAGGGATCATTTCCTCGTACTCATATTCCGAATTGGGACCCTGATAAATCACTTTCATGCCTGTGAGATCGGCTACGTAGGTGTGTATACCCGCAGCACCGATCTCACGCAGGAAAGTCGGGTAGTCGGTAAGACCATCTTGATTGCGTTTGATAGCCGCCTTCACTTCTTCCAGTTCGAATGTCTCCGCACATTCAAATTCAGGTAAATCACCGGCTATAATCAACTTGTCGCCGTTAACGGACGTATAGGTACGTTTGTGATTTTTAACCTTCACTTCATAGTTGTCGACCCCGATGGCTTTCAGGTTTTTGACAAATAGCGGGTAGGGCTGGCCGGCCGACCGTTGCTCGGCTGATTCAATGAGTTCTTCGGTCAATTCAATTATTTCCATATCAGTTCACTTTAATGCGCCATATCGTCGTCTTCCGGGTGGACGATCAGCGAGCTGCGCGTGTCCAGTTTTTTGATCATTTCGTTGGACATCGCGTCGGCATACACGCCGTAGCTGCTCACCAGGGTTCCTTTCAGGCCGTCCTTCGATTCGATAGCGTACAAAATCGACATATCGGAAGGGTTGGTCATGCCTTCGAAACGGTAAACCTGTACAATATCGAAATCCTCAGGCGATAATGTGAGGCAGATGCCATCGTCCTTATGTACTTCCAGGGCATGGGCTGTAAGATTAAAATCATAGGTATAGCCTTGCTCCTGCAAATCTTCAAGCGTTTCGATGAGCGTATCGGGCTCGCTCATGTTTTTGTTGGAAGGATGCGGTTTCTTAACCTTATCCTGGTCTGTTCCTTGCAAGTCCATAGTGTTTATTTTTTAAGATGGATGATCTGCTTGAATCAACAACTGATAGCGATTTTGAACATCATCCGGGAAAAAAGTATGCCTTGCTGAACAGCCGTTTTTGCTGTGAAAATGTCAATCCGGCGATGTACAGATTGAGGTACTTTGACCTCAGTTTGCCAGATTTTGTAGAACCTCAATAGTACATAAACCGGATTATTTGGGACGATACACCAATTGTCCTGAGTTGTAAGCACCAAAGCATCCAAGGCCACCCTCGATATTGGTATAGATCAGTGACGGTTCCACAAATGGGTTATCCGAATCACCCCGCGTTTGCACCGAGCGATGGTATTTAAAATAATGCTCGTCGGTATTGTACACCTCCATCGTGATGGATACGATTTTACTTTTGGGATAAGAAGTGTACACAGTGCCATTGGAACTGTAACTAAGCGGGTCGGGAAGGTTTACGCGGCCGATCGGCGAGCTGAACTCGGTACCGTCCAGGTTTACGTCGCTACGGAAATCGTTTCGGCCGATGGTATCGTCCCAGTTGAAATTGAAGCGGTTTCTTACCCTTTTCTCCTTGAATTGGCCGCTATTGGAAAGTTCTTCCGGAATGCTGTATTCCAGGTCCAGCGCCGCGCGGACCCGATAGTAGTTGGTCTGTCCGGCGATGTCGTTCCAATTGTATTTTACGGTCAACAGGGTGTCCCTGGCTGACATGCTGCCGGAATAGGAGGTGTCTATCTTGTAGGTCGCCGGTACGACGGCAATCGCCGGTACGGTACAGGTTGCATTTACCGACCGGATACCGTTGACAACCGATAGGAAATAGGTTTTCCCGGGCAGAATGGCGAGAGCTGATTTGTCGGCGGAGTAAAGCTGGTTGGCAGTGTCGAATGGGATCACAGCCTCCCGGGTGCCGTCGGATAATCTGACGACCGCATTCGGGATCACGCCGCCTTTCAGATCGGGCTCGGCAAAAAGCGGTATCGACTCTGTAACGACCACGTTAATGCGTGCAGACTGCGGCGAAATAAAGCATTGCACGACCAGCTTCGATTCTACTTGTGGAAGATCGCCCTTGTCGACGTCCGTCACAAGCGATTCGCATGCCGCCAGGAACAATGTAACGATCAGGAAAATGATGTATCTGAGAAACATAGCCTCTTTTTAGAATTTAAAGTTATAGCTGAAATAGGGCAGTACCGGAAACAATGAATAGCGCTTCAGCGTGTATTTCGGCACTGGCGTAGCCGGCATTACATTGGGAAGAATTACCATTTCTTCGTCGATATTGTAGAAGAACGGGTTCCTGCGGTTGTAAGCATTGTAAACCCCAAACTCCCACGTGCGCTCATGCCGTTTCTTCTTTTTATGGAATTGAATGGCGATGTCCATTCGATGAAACGGCTCGGCGCGGTAGCTGTTTTTTTGCCCGTATTCGCTGACGGTCGGGCCAAACCAGTTGATGGCGGGCTTGCCGTCCCCCGTGATGCGCGTCACAAAGTTGTCCGTTGCCGCCCGGTAGCTCGACACTGGGAGCGTCAACGCATTGCCGGTGCCGTACACCCACGTGGCCGAGAGTGTAATTTTTTTGCTCAATTCATATATCCCTACTACCGAAAGATCGTGGCGCCGGTCGTAACGCGGGAAGAATGTTTTGCCAAAGTTCAGCTCCGGGAATTTCCAATAGGTCCACGACAATGTGTAACCGATCCAGCCGGAGAATCGGCCGGTTTTCTTCTGAACAAGAAACTCACCGCCGTACGACCAGCCCTTGCCGGAAGTCACATTATCCTCCCAGCTCAGCTCATTAGCATTCTCGCCATTGATGCTCAGAAACGACGAACCCTCCTTATAGTTAAGGATGTTGTTCATTTTTTTATAATATCCTTCGAGCGTAACCGTGAGCGCGGGGCGCTCGAAGTCTTTGGCCAGGCCGGCCGCAATTTGTTCCGACTGCTGGGGCGCAACGCGGGCGGTGGTGGGTACCCAAAGGTCGGTTGGGAGCCCCAGGCCGGTATTGGACAGCAAATGCACATATTGGTTCATGCGCGCATACGAGGCTTTGAAAGAAAGGTTCTCGGCAAGGCGCAATGCCGCCGAAATGCGTGGTTCGGGACGGACATAGGTCTTAACTTCCGTTTGAAACGTACTCAACCGCAGTCCGGCATTGACTTTCAGGGCGTCCAGTGCCTGCCAGGTGTCTTCGATGTAAAGCCCCGTTTCGAGGGAGTGGACCGGCTTGACCGATCGTTCGATGGGGTTATCGGTAAATGTACCCGCGATCGCGAGCGCCGAGGGGACGAATTTGTGAAAAGTGGCCTGCCCACCAAACTTCACTGCGTGTTTGGAGGAGGGGTAAAAATCAAAATCCGTTTTAATGCCAAGGTCGCGGATACGCGAATCGTATTCTAGGCTGAACTCGTCGTCGAGGGAGCCGTCGCTATTCAGTTCTTTGGAATAACTGGAAACCCCGAATTTGAAGTTGCTGAATATGAAGGAGGTATTGACAAACAATTTCTGGTTCAAAACATGGTTCCAACGCATCGTCGCTGTCGCATTGCCCCAATCGAGGCCGGCACGGGTTTCGGAAGTGCTGCTCTTCTCATTCGCATGAAACTTGTCGCGACCGAAGTAGCCGCTCACGTAAAGTTTATCCTTGCTGCCGAGATCGTAGTTCATCTTGGCATTCAAATCATAAAAATAATAGCCGGGCTTCACCTGGCTGTCTTCGCCGCGCTGCTCCCGGGCGATCAGCGGTGCAGCCAGAAAATCGATGTACGTCCGGCGGCCGGAGATCAGGAAAGAGGATTTTCCCTTTGAAATAGGTCCTTCGAGGGTTAGCCGCGAGGAAATCAGGCCTATTCCGCCTTCGCCGTGTAGTTTCTCCTTACTGCCTTCCTTCATATTCATTTCCAGCACCGACGACAGCCGACCGCCATACCGCGCCGGAAAGCCGCCTTTGGTCAGCTCCACGCTCCTGAGCGCATCCGAATTGAAGATTGAGAAGAAGCCGAAAAGGTGATTGGCGTTATAAACCACCGCGTCGTCGAGGATAATAAGGTTTTGATCGGGCCCGCCGCCGCGTACATATAGTCCCGTTTGCCCCTCAGTCCCTTTTTGCACGCCCGGCATGAGTTGCAGGACGCGCAATACGTCCTTTTCGCCAAAGAATGCCGGCACTTTTTTCAGCTGCTGTATCGGGATTTCGATTTTACTCATTTGCGCGGTCCGGCTGACATAATCCTCCTGCTTGCGCGCGGACACGACCACTTCTTCCAGTTGTGTGATGGTAGGAAGAAAAATGTTCAGTTCGGTGTCCGTCCGGAGCGCCACTCGTTTCTGCTGTTTTTCATAACCGACAAATGAGAAGGAAACCGTGGCGGAATCTGACGCGGGCAAGGTGAGGGAGTAAAAGCCGTAGGTGTTCGTCACTGCGCCGTAGGGGGTATTATCGATGTACACGTTTACTCCCGGAAGCTGCTCCTGGCTGCCTTTTTCCCGCACAAAACCGCTGATCGTAACGCGGTTCTGTGCAACAGAAATGATGTGGGAAAGAAGAAGAAAGGCCGTAAAAATCAGACGCATAGACGAGATTGCGGTTAGTTTGAGTAACGAGTCGGTCGGTGATCTAGTATGGTGCAGTTGTATTTGACCATGACGATATCCGGGCCAAAACCGTTGCAGCTGATACAAAAAGAATGGCGGAACTCCCCGCTAAACCGGGAACTTCCGCCATCATCAAAGCCGGATAGGTTACTTTACGCCCTTAACCCTCATTTTTAACCCGTAAACTGCTGTTTCGGCAGTGATAAACAGCATATCACGATTTTTGCCGCCAAAGCATACATTCGCGGTCCATCCTTTGTGCACGGGGAAATGGGCGATTTGGGTACCCGTTTTGTCAAATACCGTCACGCCGTCGCCGGTGATGTAAAGGTTGCCTTCCTCGTCGAGGATCATGCCATCGGAGCCTTTGGAAACAAACAGCTGCCTGTTGGCTAGTGTCCCGTCTTTCTGGATATCGTAAACATAGGTTTTGCTGTCACCAATGTCGGCTACGTAAAGTTTCTTACCATCGGCGGTGCCGATAATGCCGTTGGGCTTTTTCAGCTTTTCGTCCACCCGGGTGAATTTTCTGTGATCGGGGCTGAGGTAGTAAACGTGTTGGCCATCCTGCTGCATAGCTGGGTCGCGTTTCCAGTAATCGCGTTTGTAGAGCGGGTCTGTGAGGTAAATGCCGCCTTTGGGGTCGATCCAGAGATCGTTGGGGCCGTTGAGGAGCTTACCTTCGTAATCTTTCACCAGCACCGTCGGGTTGCCTTTTTTATCGAATGACCAAACCTGGTTCTCCTCGTCGGAGCACGCGATCAGGTTTCCCTTTTTATCGAAATACATGCCGTTGGCCCGGCCTGCTTTGTCGGAAAACGTGCTGAATGCGCCCGTTTCGGCATCCCAGCGGATAATTTTGTTATTAGGCTGATCTGTAAAAAACACATTGCCGTTTTTATCTGAAACAGGCCCTTCGGTGAATTTATACCCATCGCCCAGCTTCTCGACCTGTGCTCCGGGCGCGACGATTGATTTCGAATCCATGATTTGTGCGGATAGTAAAACAGGAGTAAACAGCGCGGCCAAGCCGGCCAGCACGGGGATGATGATTTTGGATTTTTGCATATAAAACGCGCCCGGTGTTGTTTCGAACCGGGCCAATGTATTAAAGCCGGGATGGCGGGGGCTTTACTGGTTGACGGTTTGGGGCTATGCGTTCTTCGTCTTTTCAGGCCTCGAAATGCATTTCCAGCAAAGTGTTGATTTTGGTTGTAAGGATTTCGATCAGTTCTTCCTCCATAAACTCATATTCGTCCGGAATATCGAGTACCTGAATGGGCGGTAAATCCAAATGGGCGTACAGTTTTCGAATCTTGGATTTATGATCGCTTTCCATGACCAGCGTAATGTCCGCCCAATTAAGGTCACCCTCCGAGATTTTTCTGTTGCTCTGAGGGCTTAACCCGGCTGATCGGATATTGAAGCGCTGGTCGTTTTTGAAAACATATTCGGCCGTACGACTGCGGCGCTTGTTCTTGCCGCAAATGACCAGAATGTTGGGACGATGCATATTCTATTATTTTCCGGCGAGCATAATTTTAGCGCCGCCTTTGCGAATGGATTCATAAACGGCATCCACGACGATCATATCTTTCAATCCCTCCTCGCCGGTCACGTTCGGATCCGGTTTGTTGTTGAGGATAATATCGGCGATGCCGTCCATTTGGAGCGTCTGATGTGTAACCACGGGCTGGTTCATCGGGCCAAGGTGGGTACGGCCTTTAATAGGACCATAACCGAACGCCGGGCTCAATTCCACAAAACCCTTTTCTCCGACGACATAAAGCCGCTCGTAATTATTAAATGCGTAGGTAGTACCACAGCTGGCCATAATGCCGCTGGGGAAACCCAGCTGGAACATGATCGTCTCGTCGACTTCTTTGAATTTGACAGGATCGGTCTTGGTTTCTTGCGCTGTTACCCAGATCGGCTCTTCACCGGTTGCGTAGCGGGCGCCGTTCAGCGCGTAAATACCCACGTCCATCATCGCGCCGCCGCCCGCGAGGGCTTTTTTCAGCCGCCATTGGTTCGGGTCGCCTGATTTGAAACCCATATAATTGTTCACATGCATGATCTTGCCCAGTTCGCCGGCCTCGCGCATACGTATAAGCTCGCGGGTGTGCGGCTCGAAATGCATCCGGTAGCCGATATAGAACTTCACACCGGCCTTTTTACAAGCCGCGATCATCTCCCGGGTTTGCTTTGCATTGTCGGCAACGGGTTTTTCACAGATCACGTGTTTTCCGGCAGCCGCAATTTGCAGCACGTGTTTGTGGTGCAGGGAGTTGGGCGTCGTGACATATACAATATCGATATCCGGATTGTCCTTTATTTTACCGACCGTTTCGTAGTTGTAGGTATTCTTTTCTGGAATATTGTATTTCTGTTTCCAGGTTTCGAGCTTGGAAGGCGTACCGGAAACAGCCCCGACGAGCGTTGCCATTTTGCAATCCTTCATGGCCTCCGCCACGCGGGTTGCATAGCTGCCCAGCCCCATCAACGCTACGCGTAGCTGCTTGTCGGCCTTCGGGCCCGAGTAGAGCTCACGAGCCGATGCAGGGAGGTCGGTCAACGCCGTTGCGCCGATGCCCAATGATAGTTTTTGCAGGAAATCTCGACGGGTATCCATATTGATGAGTGATTTTCAGTTGAATATTCAAAAGGCAAAAAGTGGGCTTTGCTGTTGATCTCCTTGAAATTTTGTAACTCATTTATTTGAAAGTGTCAATTCGTCGGCGTGTTTTTCCGGTTCGGTTTCTTCCTCCGCATCTTCCTCATCCCAGTTATCCGGCAGGAAGCCTTTCGCCACCGGACGATTCGCTAACGTTTCACGCAGCAACTTCGCTTTTGGGTTAAAGGAAGAGATTTTGTCTATCGCGGTTTCCAATCGGCTCAGTGTTTCCTGTGAAGGAATGGTGATAATGAGATCCGTAAGCGGGATTTCGAATAGTAAATGAATCAATTTTAGATCATTGGTCGAAAACGGCCTGACGCCATTAAGCAATTCGGAGGTGTAGGATTTGCTGTGGTTTAGTAGCAGCGCTAGGTCTTTTTGTTTTAATGAAAGTTCTTGGAGCTTTGCGAGAATGAGATTGCGTCGTTGCCTGATGAATACGTATTCTTTTTCGGCTTGGATTACTGCTGCGTCGCTTTCTTCGATCTGGGCGTCCGTAATAAGTGATCTGTCTGACCAGCGCCTGTCTTCAAATTCAATAATCAGGTTGCTCAACGCCTTTATGGTCGTGCCAAGATCCGGCAGATTTTCCTCGTGGAGCCTTAAATATCGTTTGGCGAGTGTAACCTGTTCACATTCAAGTTCGGTTTCAATCCGACCGGCGTCCAATATTCTTTTGATATTAGGTTCGTTTAGTTCCAGCTGGTGTTTGCTCTTAACCATTTCTCGATCGTGTTTGTGTTATTTTTGAAAACCCTTACATATTCCTCATGTGTCCCAGCCCATAGAATTTCGGCCTGATCCTTCTCAAGTTCTATGAAAACCAAAGTCCTATGAATGTGCAGGTTGAAGAAATATAGCCCTTTACTATGCACTCGGTCAGCATCGTGCCTGATTTTCAGGAGATCTCCGATATCATCTACAGAACTCGTTCTAAGGTCCTTAATAAGTTGGTCGACAGCTTTTGCCAGTCGCGAGTTTCCTCTATTCTTTCTTATAAGCCTTTCTAAAATCCTTTTACCTTCAATAACCATATCCCGGCTGTACAATTTAAGAAAAGTTCTACTAAAAAGTGAACTTTCAGGTTTGGGCTTTCTCTTGATACGCCGGTTTTGAAAAAGGTAACGGAAGAATTATTTGCAGGTCAAAAATGGGAGGAGTGCAAAAAAAGCGGCACCTCCCGCAATGGGAGGTGCCGCCTGGATACTATGTATTTGAACCTTACTTAACTGTCAGAATACGTTCTACTTTTTGGTCAGCCAATTCGAAAGTTTTGGTTTGGACTTCGTTGCCGCTGATGATGTCCAGCTTGTATTTGCCGGGTTCCATGGCGTCGAGGTTCAGGGTACGGCCGAATTTCTTGTGGTCTCTCGAAATTGTTTCGCGGTATACCACGACTCCCTCCGCGTCTTTAAGCAACAATGTTGTTTTGGAATCGGTACTACCCTTGTCTACAAGGACGTTGATTTTACCGGTTTTGGTGGCATAAATGCCAGTTCCGAAAGTGGAAGCTTTTTTGGCTTCTTTGTCTCCTGCCTGGGCAGTGAAAGAAACGGCTGCAAGCGCAAATGCGCAGATGAAGGTTTTAACTGATGTTTTCATGGCTATTTTATTTTTATGGCTATAAATTTTGTTCTATTTCAAGAACACGACAAAGGTAAGAGCAGGCTCGTGTACGATCTGAATCAAAGTACACGAGCGGAATTTCGGGTGGGACAAGTGGTTGATTCCCAGCATAAGCAATTGAACGGTATCTCATGGCTATTTTTCAAAAATGTAACCAAGAGACGTAAGACCTGATAGGAGTGTTGCTTGGAAAAGTGTTAATAACTGTTAAAAAAAAACGGCCCTCCATCTGTGGGGGCCGCTTTTAACTAAAACTAAAACCGAAACTATTCTTTTTCTACAAAGTCCATGTCCTTTGTAAATGTCTCTTCCAGGAAATATAAGGCGATCAAGGCCACCAGGGACGTTGCTATGCCTATTGCCAGCCCGGCCTGGATCACTCCCAGGTCAGGTTTGAAACTCACAAACAATGACGCCAGCGGAATAGTCGCGCCGCGCACAAAATTGGGTACCGTTGTCGCGACCGTCGCGCGAAGGTTCGTACCGAACAATTCCGCAGCAATGGTAATAAATAATGTCCAGTAACCATTGCAGAACCCGAGCAAGGTACAAAGCAAGTAGAAGGAGAACAAATCTTGCATCGGAATAAGCAAATAGCCTATCACCATGGCAAGCGAAAGCATGATAAACAGCCTGATCACTTTTTTCCTGCTACGCATGTACTGGCTAAGTAATCCACTGACGATATCTCCGCCCACTTGCCCCGAAAAAGCCAGCATTACCGCTTTCCCGGCATTAATTCCCTCAATACCTTTCGCAGCTCCGAATTCGGGTGAAAATGTAATAAGAATTCCTACTACAAACCAAATCGGAAGCCCTACCAGGATCGCCATCAGGTATTTACCGAGGCGTTTTCCATTGGTCAGGATCATGAAAATATTACCGCGATCCACCGAACGCTCCTTGGCATGTTTGAACATGCCCGATTCAAAAACATTGAAACGCAATACCAAAAGCAGCAAACCCATTCCACCTCCTACAAAATAAGAGATGCGCCATGCAAATAAATCGGCTACGAAGTAAGCTAAAATTGCGCCCAAAACACCGAGGGTAGCCACCAATGTGGTACCATAGCCCCGTATTTCTTTGGGCAGTACTTCCGTAACAAGTGTAATCCCGGCTCCCAGCTCACCGGCCAGCCCGACGCCCGCAATAAAGCGAAGAAGCGCGTATTGATCAAGCGAGTTGACAAAGCCATTGCCGATATTGGCCAGGGAGTACATAATAATGGATCCGAAAAGAACGGAAAGCCGGCCTCTTTTATCTGCAATCACCCCCCACAACACACCGCCGATCAGCATTCCGGCCATTTGGTAATTCAATAAACTAATGCCTTCATTCAGCAGCTGATCGTCGGCGACGTTCAGCGCTTTCAGACTCGGCACCCGCACCACACTGAACAAAAACAGGTCGTACATATCGACCAGGTAGCCCAATGCAGCCACTATTACAGGTACTTGCAATAACTGCGAAAGCAGCGAAGGTTGAGGATTGTTGGTTGTTGTTGACATAGGGTTAGGTTTTACTTCGGCTTTCGGCTTTCGGCCGTCGGCCTGTGTTGTTAAATGTCAATCAATTCTTTTTTTGACCGCCGACTGCCGACCGCCGAAAGCCGAAGTCATAATCGGTCGATCAGCATTCCGCCATCCACGCCGATCACCTGGCCGGTGGAGTAGGGGAAATCACCTCTCGTTAACGATGCAACCGCCTTGCCTACATCCTCGGGCGTGCCCCAGCGGGGCTGCAATGCAATGCCGCTCTGGAACAGGTTGTCGTATTTCTCCTGTACTTTGGAAGTCATGTCGGTGGAAATAATACCCGGACGGATTTCGTAAACCGGAATATTGTACTCGGCCATGCGCACTGCAAAAAGCAAGTTGGTCATGGCAAGCCCGGCTTTTGAAATACAATATTCTCCGCGGTTAATGGAAGCCACCGTGGCTGAAATGGACGTTACGAAGATGATCGCCGCTTCAAACGCATGGTTATCCTGCTTCGCCGCCGCCATGCGCTTGCCGATGGCCTGGGTGAAAAAGAACGGGCCTTCGAGGTTGGTCGTCATCACTTCCTGGTAATTCTCGACGGTCGTTTCCAGGATGTCGAGCCTCACACGCGGCGCAATGCCGGCATTGTTAACGAGCAGGTTGATCTGCCCAAAAACGGAATAGGCCTTTTCAATAATCGCCTCGCGATCGGTCGCGTTGGCGATGCTTCCCTGGCAATAAGCCACTTCCGCTCCCAGTTCGCGCAGTTCGTTAAGCGCATCAGCAGCGCCCGCTTCGTCGCGGACGCCGTTGATGGCCAGGTTATATCCTTCTTTGGCAAGCGCTTTGGCAATGCCAAAACCAATGCCCCGACTTCCGCCGGTGATTAATGCGGTCTTTTTCATAGTTCCTGCACGTCAACCCATTGGCGTTTCTCCCAGCTTTCGAGGCCTTTTTCGGCTAGTTGCACGCCGCGCGCACCGGCTTTCAGATCCCACGGGAATGGCTCGTCTTTTACAATGTGTTTCAGGAAAAGCTCCCATTGCGCCTTGAATGCATTGTCGTAAATCTCCTGCTCCGGTACTTTGGACCATCCGTCGAAGAATGGGATCGGTTGTGCGATGTCCGGGTTCCAAACGGGTTTCGGCGTGTTACCGTAATGCTGGATGTAGCAGTCGCGCAGACCGGCAACGGCTGAGCCGTGTGTTCCGTCCACTTGCAGCGTAAGCAAATCGTCGCGGCGTACGCGTACGGTCCATGATGAATTGAAATGCGCGACCACATCGCCTTCCAGTTCGAATGTCGCGTAGCAAGCGTCGTCGGCGGTACATTTATAGGTATTGCCATTCTCGTCCACGCGTTCGGGGATGTGCGTTGCACCCAGGCAGGACACCGCTTTCACATTTCCGAACAGGTTATCAAGTACATAGCGCCAGTGGCAGAGCATATCCACGATAATACCGCCATCGTCTTCCTTACGGTAGTTCCACGAAGGACGTTGTGCAGGAATGCTCGTTCCTTCAAAAACCCAGTATCCGAACTCGCCGCGTACCGAAAGGATTTTGCCGAAGAAACCCGCTTCCATCAATCTTTTCAGTTTCACCATACCAGGCAGCCAGAGCTTATCTTGCACCACACCGTTTTTCAAGCCTGCTTTGGTAGCCAGTTCATAAAGCTCCAATGCCTCCTCGGTGGTAGTACCGGTCGGTTTTTCACAATAAATATGTTTTCCAGCCTCGATAGCCTTCTTCACAGCCGCTGCACGGCGACCGGTCACCTGTGCATCGAAATAGATCTGGTAATGTGGATCGGACATGACGGAATCCAGGTCAGTCGTGTATTTCTGCACACCCGATTGTTTGCAAAGTGCTTGCAGTTTCGCCTCATTGCGGCCTACGAGGATCGGGTCGGGCATAATCACCTCGTCGGAAGAGATCTTTACGCCGCCTTGCTCGATAATGGCTTTGATCGAACGCAATAAATGCTGGTTGGTACCCATACGGCCGGTTACGCCGTTCATGATAATGCCAATGGTATGTGTTGTCATTTTTGTTTTGTTTTTTTAGTTAATGGCGCGAAGTTTCCGTTTCCTGGCGCGAAGCTGTGCTTCGTGCCCGCTATTTCGGAGGCCCGGCCGACTTGATTTACGTTACGCTAACTGACGCCGGCCAGAGGCCTGCGAATAGTTTGCACGAAGCAGAGCTTCGCGCCATTTGCGCGATTACACCGTTCTTACAAACGCTTCGGTAATTTCGCTGAGGAACAAATGCTGGTCTTTCGCCCAATGGATATTCGAGAAGATCTCCACCTCGCAGAAGCCCTTGAAACCCGTCGCTTCCACCCAGCCTCTGATCTTTTTCAGATCAATACACCCTTCACCCATGAGGCCGCGGTCGTTCAAAAGGTCGATCGTATTCACTTTCCAGTCGCAGACATGGTAAGCGAGCAAATTGCCATTCGCTCCGCAGCGGGCGATCTCTTTTTCCAGATCGCCATCCCACCACAAGTGGTACACATCCACGGCCACGCCCACATAAGGCGATTTGAAATACTCGGCCATGTCATTGGCCTGCGCCATGGTGTTAATGGCCGAACGGTCGGCGGCATACATCGGGTGCAATGGCTCGATGGCGAGTTTCACACCTAATTTTTCAGCCAGCGGCAAAATGGCTGCAATGCCCTCGCGGATCTGATCGCGGGAAATTTCCAGCGACTGGTCGGGTGAAGCACCGCATACCAGTACGATCATGGGTGCTCCCAAAGCTGCGGCTTCTTCGAGGAGCTTGCGGTTATGATCGATCGCCTGTGCACGCCCCGCGCTGCTGGTATGCGGGAAAAAACCGCCGCGGACATAAGAGACAATTTCCAGCCCGGCAGCGCGGATGATCTCGCCCGCACGGTGCGGCCCGGTCCCTTCCGTGGCATTCTGCCAGACGCTAATGCCTTTTACCCCGGCAGCAGCATAGTTTTCCACCGCCTCCGAAAGTCCCCAGGGCTTCGTAGTAATGGTGTGGATACAGCACCGGTCGAGTGTTATGTTTTCCAATTCGGAGAAATGGTTATGGATTTAATACTGATTTGAATGCACGGTTACTTCACCGCTCCCAGGTAGCTGTAATAAGGTAGCCCTTTATTGATCCGGTGCAGGTAAAGTGCCACTTCTCTTGCGTGGTAATCGCCCCACATGCTCGACTCGCCGCATGGGATCTTCTGGCCCGCAGGAATATTATCCCAGCCATTTGGCCGGTGGTAGATCGAATGCAGGATCAATCCCTGGTGCGTAGGATCGGTAGAGAGGTAAGGCTCTGCGAAAAGCGAATCCACAGCCGTAAGGCCAGCTTGCCAGTAGCGGTTGCCAGCTTCGGTTTGGCCTTTATCATTCAGATATTTGCCCAAACGGAGCAATCCTTGCGCGCCGATGGCCGCCGCCGAGCTGTCGATCGGTTCGAACTCGTTGTAAGGATCGGAAACGCGGGAAGTGTAATCGCCCAGTTTATGGATTTGCGGAGCGCCGGTATCCCAGTAAGGAATGCCGTCGGATGCCGTGTTTTCAATGTAAAAATCGCAGGTAGCTTGTGCAGCTTTGAGGTAAATGCGCTCGATTTCGGCACGGCCGCCGAGCGGTGCCAGTTCCTCGTCGGAGAAGCTGGCCAGAGATTCGAGTTGTTCCGCGAAGCCTACCATCGCCCACGCGAGGCCGCGCGTCCAGGTGGTGAAGCCCGAGAAGCCTTGCTGCGAGTTGGGGCAGCGGTAGTTGCCGTCGTTGGTATTGAACACGCTTTCGTGCGCGGTACGTCCCCAGAGATCATAGCTGTCGCGGCCTTCGCCGTAGTAAACCGAATAGTTGGCGGTGGCAATGGAGTGCAGCGTTCCGCGTTCGAGCAGGCTGGTTTTCAAGTCGTTCTCACCCATGTAGCTGTGGCCGAGCAAATGCGAAACCATCAGAGCCCTTACCGAACGGATCGTATCCACAAACAACGAGTGCGGCCCGTTGAATGAGTGGATAAAGCCCTGGCCGTTCTTAATGCTCGTCCAGCGGCGTGCCTGTACGGCTCCGGATACTTTCAGCGCGATCTCGTAAAAGTTGCGCTCCCATTCGTTTTCCGCAATCACCCCTTCGTTCATCAGGCGCAGCAGGTTGCCGTATGTGCTCACGTTGTTGAAACCATGATCGTGCACGCCGAAATGTCCTACGTGCGAAGCCATGAAGTCTACCGTGTTTTTGCGTGCGCTCGCGAGGTAGCTTTCGTCGCGGGTCGCGTCAAATTGCAATACCTCCGCGCCATACTGGAATCCCTGCGTCCATTCTGTCCAGCCGCGAAGGGTGTATTTGCCATTTACGGTGAAAACCGGCGTTCCTTTTGAATTGTCATACTCCTTATTAATGAGCTTGATTTTTTCACCGGAAACCTCCCAGAAACGGTCGAGTTTGGATTGGAGTGAAGCGGCAGTCAGTTCGTTTTTTATCTGCATAACTTATATCAATAGTATTATTTAGCCATTTTAATTTTGGATAATACAAAGATATTTGCCGTAAAAAGCGATAGCAAGGTACAAATCTGCTATTAAATGGTACTTTTCCGAACATGCTCGCGGTACTCGTTCGGGGTGAGACCGGTTTTCTTTTTGAAGATGCGGCTGAAATAGGACGGGTCGTCCATATGGATGTGATAGGCGATTTCCTTACTGCTCAGATTGGAGAAAACCAGGAGCCGTTTGGCTTCGAGCAGCAGCTTGTCAAGAATGTATTCCTGGCAGGAAATGCCGAGGTGTTTTTTGATGATTTTACTCAAATAATCAGGTGTGACCGATAGCTGGCTGGCATACTGCTGCACTTCATGCATTTGCCTGAAATTTTTTTCCACCAGCTCCTGAAAACGTCCTGCGAGCTCGGGCACGCTTAATGCGGAAGATTCTGTCGGCTGTGCGCTATGCTGGGTGAGGAAAGCACATTTTTGTAACAGCAATCCCAAATACCTTCCAATGAGTGCCTGGTCGGTTTCAGCACTCAAATGGTCGGTGACCATGTTTTCGAGGATATTGTGGAAATAATGCTTGTCGCTTCCCGACAGTGCGATGATAGGCTGCCGCCTCGCCGGCTGGAAGAACGGCAGCTGCGAAAGCGACGGGTTCATCGGATTATAAAATGTGTAAAAATCTTCCGAAAACGCGACGATGTAGCCCTGGAAAGAACTCGAAAAAGTAAGCAAATGCACCTGCCCCGGCGTCAGGAAATGCAGTCCGGCTCCCTGAATATTGTAAGAATGAAAGTCGATCTCGTGAAAGCCCTGCCCTTCTTCGATAAACAGGATTTCATAATAGGTGTGGCGGTGCGGTGCGTCGGTCGGGAGTGGGGTAATGGGCAGGGAAACAGGGCCGGACTGGATAGTCCCCTCGTGCTGGATTTCAGTACTGTTTTTAAACCTGAAAATCTTTAATGCGGGTACCTGGCTGGGCGTTTTGGGAAGCGAATGGACCGGGATTGCATCAGACACGAAAACCATGCATCAAGACTTTTTCAAATTCATTAACCGTTTCAAAAGCCACACAGCCAGTAAAACTACCAGTACCAACGCGATGACGGGCAGAAATACCGCCAGGCCCGACAAGCCGAATGATGCGACATTCTCGGCGGTAGAAACCACCGGGTTGCCGAGGCCGGCCGTTGTTTTGGACGAAAGAAGCCGCAAAATACCCGTACCCGCCTGCACCAGCCCGGCCGTGCCGCCTCCGAGTATGAGCCCGAGCCCCCAATGCAGCATCGGGTTGTCTATTTCGATGAATGAGGTCGTGAGCAGGGTTCCCGCGATCACCGCAGCGGGAGTAGCCACAGTATCGAGCAAGTTGTCCACAAACGGAATGTAATATCCGGCTATTTCAAGCAATGTAGCAGTACCCAATGCAAAGAAGGCCGTCCAGGTGCTCAGCCACCCAAATTGTTCTCCCGGTGTGATCCAGCCGTTCATGGCGGCAATATTTGCGACCAGCATAGGCAGGAATATCCTGAAACCGCAGCTTGCGCTGAGGCCAATTCCCAGGCATAAACTCAGAAACAGCTCCATTTTGACTAGTTCGAGGCATAAAAACGTTAATGTAGTGTATTTGAAAAAGATATGCGCCGATTGGTAGTTTTTTTATCGCCTTTGTGACATTTTCTACCTTTGCATTGTTGATCCAAGACAACCACTGTATTACCTAATAGCTACCCGGTGAACCAGGAAACCAAAAGCGGCCAGATATTCGATCTTCCTACCCTAAGGCGTCTATACACATTCGTTCGTCCTTACCAGAAGCAGTTTTACCTGCTCATAGCCATTATATTGCTTAATGCGGTCCTCGCACCGCTGACGCCGCTGCTGATCCGGTATACCATCGACACACCGATCGCGAACGGGGATTATTCGCAGCTCACCATGATGCTGATCGTCATGCTGGTGGTAACATTGGCCCAGGGATTGGCGCAATTCTGGAACACATACATGTCGGGCTGGCTGGGGCAGTACATTATCCGCGACATCCGCGTGCAGTTGTACCAGAAGATCATCGGTTTAAGGCTCAAATTCTTTGATAATACACCCATTGGTCGCCTCGTAACCCGCACCATCTCCGACGTGGAAACGCTTTCCAATGTATTCAGCGACGGTATGGCAGCCATTGCCGGGGATATACTGCAACTGGTGTTGATCATCGCCGTGATGTTCTACACCGACTGGAAACTTTCGATCATCAGCCTTTCGATGATTCCGCTGATGCTTTTCTGTACCTATGTTTTCAAGGAAAAGATCAAGGACTCATTCAACGAAGTGCGCGCGGCCGTTTCCAATCTCAATGCATTTGTACAGGAGCACATTACCGGCATGGGTATCGTACAGATTTTCAGTAGCGAGGATATCGAATACAAGAAATTCAGGGAGATTAATAAGGTGCACCGCAATGCGAACATCCGGTCCATTCTCTATTATTCGGTGTATTATCCGGTGGCGGATGTGATCGCTGCGGCAGGTACCGGCCTCGTGGTTTGGTATGGCTCGAAGCAGATTCTGGGCGCCGAGATTACATTTGGTACGGTTACCGCATTTGTGATGTTCATCAACCTTTTCTTTCGCCCTATCCGGCAGCTCGCCGACCGTTTCAACACGCTGCAAATGGGGATCGTCAGCACGGACCGCATTTTGAAATTACTCGATAGCGACGAGTACACCGTCAATGAAGGCACATTTGCGCCCGAGTCCATCAAAGGTAATGTCGAATTCAAGGATGTTTGGTTTGCCTATAACGACGAGGAATACGTTTTAAGAGATATTAATTTTAAAGTAAAAGAAGGAGAGACCATTGCCTTTGTAGGTGCCACCGGGGCTGGGAAATCTTCGATCATCAACCTGCTCACGCGTTTTTATGATATTAACAAAGGGAATATCTACGTGGATGGCATTGAGGTGCATGACTATGAACTGAATGCATTGCGCAAGCACATCGGCGTGGTGTTGCAAGATGTGTTCCTTTTCTCGGATACCATTGAAAACAACATCCGGCTCGGCGATGAGAGCATTACGCATGAAAAAATCGTCGAAGCTGCGAAGCTCGTGGGTGTGCACGATTTCATCGAGCGTTTGCCGGGCGGTTATACCTATAATGTAATGGAACGTGGTGCAACGCTCTCGGTAGGGCAGCGGCAGCTCATTTCTTTCGTGCGCGCTATGGTGCATGAGCCGAAGATTATCGTGCTCGATGAAGCAACCTCGTCTGTCGACAGTGAAACGGAAGAGCTCATTCAGCACGCCATTGAGAACCTAATGCACGGCCGCACGGCGATCGTCATTGCTCACCGATTATCGACGATCCAGGAGGCGGATAAGATTATTGTGGTGGATAAAGGACGGATCGTGGAAGAAGGTAACCACGAGCAATTACTGGAAAAAGATGGAGCTTATGCGAATCTTTATCGTATTCAGTATAAAGAGGTTCATAAGATCGGGACATTGTAGATGTTTATGCTATAAGCTTTAGGCTATAAGCTATAAGCGCGTTAAGCTTACAGCTTATAGCCCAAACTCAATTCCTCTTACTAGTATCCAAAGGAATCGGCGGAGGGCCGATCAGGAATTCGTCTTCGTCGTTCTGTTTGGCTGGTGTACTGTCGCCTTCGATTCCAAGCGAGTCACTCACAGCCGGTGCCCATTGCGTAGGGCAGTTGTAGGTTTTAGATATTTTAAAGCTCGGTTTCGGGAACGGCCCTGGTTCGACGGATTTGTCCTTATAAACCTTTTCCAGAAATGCTCCTACGATCGGCAATGCAGTTTTGGCACCCTCGCCGAGGTTGGTAGTCCGGAAGTGGATGCTGCGGTCGTCGCCGCCTACCCAGGCGCCCACCACGAGGTCGCGCGTCACGCACATGAACCAGCCGTCGGAGTTGTTGGAGGTTGTTCCGGTTTTGCCTCCTAGTTGATTGCCGTTCAATGTCACATTAAATCTCCACCGGATACTTCCCGAAGTACCCCCGCCTTCTTCCACACCCGCGCGCAGCATTTGCAGCATCAGGAACGCCGATTCCTCGCTGATCGCCTGACGGTGCTCGGGTTGGAATTCTTCGATGACCTTTCCATTGCTATCCTCGATTTTGGTTACGAGAATAGGCTGGGTGTAAGTTCCATTGTTCGCGAAAACGCCGTAAGCCGCCACCATGTCATAAAGTGACACGTCAAACGGCCCCAGGCCGATTGACGGAACCGCTTTCAACGGCGTGGTAATACCCATTTTTTTAGCATACCGGACCACATTTGCGGCACCAACCTGGTCGGTAAGTTCTGCGGTAACCGAGTTAATGGACTGTGCCAATGCCCGGCGGAGCGTCATAGGGGCGTAGGTGTAAGTTCCGGTCGCGTTTCTGGGTTTCCAGACTTTCTCCTCACCGTCTTCTTCGTAAGTTTTTTCAAATGGCTTGTCGACGATTTCGTCGCAAGGGTTCATATTAAATGACGAATCGTCGATTGCAGTCGTGTAGACAAACGGCTTGAATGTAGAGCCGGGTTGTCTTTTACCCTGCTTCACCGCGTCGTATTTGAAATAGTTGTAATCCAAACCACCTACCCAAGCCTTAATCTGGCCAGTTTGCGGGTTCATGGCCATCATACCGGCGCGGAGAATGCGTTTGTAGTAATCGAGAGAGTCCATCGAACTCCAATACTTCTTCATTTCCCCGCTATTTTTCCAGTCGTAGACGGTCATCGTGTCCTTTTTATTGAGGTAGTAGGTCACACTGTCGGGGTTGTTTGGGAATTTGGCGGCCAACGCGCGGTATTTGCTGGTACGCTTCACGACGGTCGGAAGGAAGTCGGTGATCTCGTTGCCATCTTCATCGCGCCATGGGTTCTGGTTGCGCCAGTGATCTTCGAAGACGCGTTGCAGCTGCTTCATTTTCTGGGTCATGGCCTCTTCCGCATCTTCTTGCATGCGCGAGTCGATGGTGGTGTAGATCTTCAAGCCATCGGTATACAGGTCATAGCCGTTTTCATCCCCCCATTTTTTAACAAAATCAACTACCGCATTCTTGAAATAGTTGGCATTGCCGTCATAAGGTGTTTCGAATTTGGTTTTCAGCTCAATCGGCAGCGCGCTGATAGAGTCGGCTTGCTTGGCGCTCAGATACCCGTATTTGCGCATTTGATCGATCACCACATTGCGGCGTTCGAGCGAACGTTTCATGTTGCGGATCGGGTTGTAGGTCGTGGTCGCTTTCTGCAGACCTACCAGTACCGCCGATTCCTGTACGTTCAGGCTGTCGGGCGATTTGCTGAAATACGACTTGGCAGCCGTGTTGATACCATAAGTATTGTTGCCGTAATCGACCGTGTTGAAATACATGGTCAGAATCTCCTCTTTGGTAAAATTCCTTTCCAGCTTAATGGCCGTGAGCCATTCTTTGGTTTTGTAAATCAATGTGCCCAGGCCGGGAACATAGCCCAGTAGTCCGCGAGCACCCGATTTACGTGTTTTGAAAAGCTTCTTGGCGAGCTGTTGGGTAATGGTACTACCGCCCCCGCGATCGGTAGCGCCGGTAACGATGCCCCAAGCTACGCTGGCCATGGCTTTGTAGTCAATACCCGAGTGCCGGTAGAAACGCGCATCCTCGGTGGCGATCAATGCTTTGACGAGGTTGGGGGAGATTTGTTTGTAAGGAACGGGCGTCCGGTTTTCAGTGTAGAATTTGCCGATCATGATGCCGTCGGCGGTGTAAATTTCGGATGATTGCGCCACTTTCGGGTTTTGCAGGTCTTCCACGCTCGGCATGCTGCCCATGAGCCAGAGGAAGTTCGTTTCAACGCAGAAGATGTACAATGCAAATGCGACGATCCCATAAACGATGGTTTTCCAAACTGTTACAATGGGGCGGTAATATTTCGAATTAACGTCCACATTATCCTCCCACCAGTTACGCATCGACTTTTTATTCTGCCGGTAGGAATGGAAGAGCTCGTCGGCTTTGGGTTTGCCGGTTACAAGCGAAGTGATTTTATAAGCAATCCTGTTGATGAGTGTGGCAAGACGTGACCGGAGTGCCCGGAACAGCGTTCTGATTGTGTTAAAAAACGATCGGATAACTTCCATCAAACGTTTTGGTTCGTAATGTGTCAAAGATAAGAAAAGCCGGATAGATATGATTCAATCCGGCTTTTTCTAAGATTTATTCTATTCAGCTTTGTGAAATTTCAATGCGGCTCCGTTCATGCAGTAACGAAGTCCGGTTGGTTTGGGGCCGTCGTTGAAAACGTGTCCGAGGTGCCCGCCGCAAGTTCTGCAAACTACTTCCGTACGGATCATGCCATGGCTTTTATCCACAATTTCTTCTACGTTTCCTTTTGCTACCGGCATAAAAAAGCTCGGCCATCCCGAACCTGAATCGTATTTCGCCTCGGAACTGAAAAGCGGCGTCCCGCATGCGGCGCATACATAGGTGCCTTCTTCTTTATTGTCGTTATAAGGATGCGAAAACGGCCGCTCGGTACCCTTGTCGAACAGAACAAAGCATTGCTGGCCGGTAAGCTCCTGCTGCCATTCTTCCCTGGTCTTTTGTACTTCTCTCATGGATTTGTTTTTTAGGAATGGTCAGAAAAATCATACCATATCCCTTGATAACGTTGAAGCGGAATTTATCGTTTAGAAAAAATGCGGCGAAGCCATGAATCCTGCGGTGGCCAGCACTGGTTTTGGGATTCGGGCGGTCGGCGGAAAAGGCCGCCCGAAATGCCGAAATACAAGTTGAACGACCTCGGGTTGCCGATATTCAGCAGCCCCGTAAGGTGGTCGGTGCCGATCCAAAGCGGGCCGATGCGCCCCGCAAGCCCGATGGCCGGAGAGCGATAGCGGTTCATGAGCGACAAGGGTACCGATATTTCGTACCATTTGTGTTCGTAGCGGGGGGTAACACCGATATAAGATTCTGCCTTCATACCAAATGCACCCTGCGGGACCAGGTTCTGCACCCAGAGACCATTGACATATACATTCGGCTTTACATTATAATCCACGCTCGCCTGGAATGCCATGGGTAATATCGATTTGAAGTTCGGTGCGATGGGTTGCCCGCCATCGAGGGAAGAGTTGATCGCATTGAAAATGCCTTCGGAGCCTTTGAGCTTCTGGAAGGTATCGTACCTGAATTCCTTGTTTGTCGTATGGGTTTCCTGTTGCAGGATGTAAGCCGGGTTTTTGAAATGGACACGGCCGATGTCCGTCAGCGAGACGGCTATGCGGTATAGGTATTTGTTTTTGGATGCGTCGCGTTTGCGTTCGCCCCTTTCACGGTAGGTTGCCTTGTGAACGTCGGGCCGGTACTCGTAAACAGCGCCGAGGTCGAAGCCCCAGCCGCTTCCCGGAGGCGCGCCGCCAAAGAGCCAGGCAGGCGATGGCTTGACGTTCTGAAAACCCTCGTCGCGCGTGAGTGCATAGCGTACGTTGATTTCATTGACGTTGATATACTGCCGCTTGTTTTCCCAGGCAGCATCAGGCTGAATGTCGTAGGATGAGTTCTCGATAATGGCGTGGGCATTGTAAAGGCCTATCAGTCTTTTAACCGTAAAACCTACTTTCAGATAATCCGTTTCATCGTCGAAAACGGTGCCACCCAGCGTAACCGCAATCTCGCCAAGCCCGTTCAAATGCAACTGACCCGATTGGTGCTCGTATACCTGGTCCTGCAATTCCTTGAATTGCGTAGTCTTGCTGATCAGCCTCGCCAGCGGCTCTGTTACCTGCGTGGTGTTGAGGATATAGCGGGCCCGCGATGAAATTCCCACACCGACGCGGCCTTTGAACATATTGAA
This sequence comes from Dyadobacter sp. BE31, assembly GCF_031457695.1. NCBI lineage: Bacteria > Pseudomonadati > Bacteroidota > Cytophagia > Cytophagales > Spirosomataceae > Dyadobacter > Dyadobacter sp. BE31. The sequence goes on along the minus strand of NZ_JAVDXA010000001.1, from coordinate 950,937 downwards.
CATAATCGACGGCAGACGTGTATCGCCACCGGCGTTCAGGTATTTTTTGTTGCCATTCAGTTTTTCGCCCAGGTAGGAGCGGGGGAATAACAACATGCCTCTTTCATTATAGTATTTGGCAGGCACGGTCCCGGTGAGCAGGCTCAGGAACGAATAGGGTGCCTCGTATTTGACGTGGTTGTTAGCGGTGTAAAACTGCGTGCCCACCAGGTTTACATATAAGCTGTAACGACTGTCGGCCACAAATGCCGGATTATGGTACAATGCGTTCGTTCCGGCAAAATTGCTCATGGCGGTGCCAGGCAAATGCTGGGCTTGGGCGTTGATGGTTAATCCGCAGACCAGTCCTAATATGGATAACCAACTTCTTTGCATAGGGAACGTGATTCGGTGGGGTAGCCGACATTTAATCTGGTTACAAAGAAAACGCTAACGGCATTGACTTGCAACAATGTTTACTGAAAGGGTAAAGAATATTCCATAACGTTGGGCGGCATGATTTTAATACGAAGGAAATGCGCAAACGGTTGCCCTGTGGTAACTTGTCACCGTCAGAGGTTTAGATCGCTTTTGGCTTTTTCCGGGAATTTGAAGAAGTGGTAAGCTGTCAATGCTTGTTGGTATTTGTTTTGTTAATTCATACATTGACCATATATTGTTCTGTGAACTATCGGTATTGACTTATTCAAATTTTGAATTGTATGAATTTTTCATTTTCTAATTATCAAATAGAAAATTTCTTCGATGAGATGTTTACTCCGGAGGGCGAAATACGTCAGGGCTATGAACATTTAAAGAACAAATTTGAAAATCTGACGCACGAAGACCTTACCAACCGCCAGCTAGCTACCGAGCGTGCGCTGTTATCGATGGGTATTACTTTCAATGTGTATTCCGAAGGCGAGGGTACCGAGCGTATCATGCCGATCGACATTATTCCCCGGGTGCTGTCGAACGCGGAATGGGAATGGCTTGAAAAAGGGCTGAAACAACGGATCAAGGCGTTGAATATGTTCATTGACGACGTTTATAACGAGCAGAATATATTGAATGACGGCGTGGTTCCGCGTGAACTGATCGAGTCGAGTAAATGCTTTCTTAAACCCTGCATCGGTCTGAAACCGCCGAAAGGCATCTGGTGCCACATTACCGGTACCGACCTTATTAAGGGCGACGACGGCACATTTATGGTGCTGGAAGATAACCTGCGTTGCCCATCAGGGGTTTCCTATATGCTGGAAAACAGGGAGTTGTCGAAGCAGATATTTCCGGATGTGCTTGCTCGCACCGGCGTGCGGCCCGTATCCGACTACCCTACGCGCCTGCTCCAAATGCTGCAACACTTGGCCGACCGTCCTAACCCGACCGTGGCCGTGCTTACCCCCGGTATTTACAATTCGGCCTATTTCGAGCACTCCTATCTGGCGCAGCAAATGGGCGTTGAGCTCGTGGATGCGCGCGACCTCGTGGTTTCGGATGGCTATGTCAAAATGCGGACAACCAATGGTTTGCAGATCGTCGACGTGATCTATCGCCGGATCGATGACACGTTCATGGACCCCGAATCATTCCGCGAGGACTCGCTGATCGGCATTCCAGGCATATTTGAGGTATACAAAAAAGGACGTGTGGCATTGGCTAATGCGCCGGGAACGGGTGTGGCCGATGATAAGGTGGTATATGCCTATGTGCCGCGCATTATCAAGTACTATCTCGGCGAAGAAGCGATCATTCCCAATGTGAAGACCTACATCTGCGGCGAAGAGGATGACATGAACTATGTTCTTGAGAATATCTCACAATTGGTTGTAAAAGAAGCGAATGAGGCTGGTGGTTACGGAATGCTCATCGGGCCTAAGGCTACGGAAGAAGAGCACGAGCTTTTTCGCCAGAAAATAAAGGACAATCCGCGGAATTATATTGCCCAACCAACGATTTCACTATCAAGAGTGCCTTGTATGGTCGATGGACACGCCGAAGGACGGCATGTTGACCTCCGGCCTTACATATTATATGGCGACGATATTAACGTAATTCCCGGCGGGCTCACCCGCGTGGCATTGCGCAAAGGATCGCTTGTGGTGAACTCGTCGCAGGGTGGTGGTGGAAAAGACACCTGGGTATTGTATTAAGTTATCATTAACAGTTACTGGCAGTCTGTTCATGATAACGGTTTATGTGTTTTTCGGTAAACCTTGTTTGAACTGCCTGAATTAGAATAGTCAGTAACTTAAATGATTCAACAATGCAACGCCATATAACCGGATGGTTCAGTCCGGCGCTTAACAAAGAAATGGAAATTGCCGTTTACGGACATTACGGAGTTGCACTTCTGATGATCCCCACCGCGGCATCCGATTACCTGGAATACGAACGGAATGGGCTGATCGACGCTATTGAGCCGCATATCTATTCCGGGAAGGTGAAAGTTTATTGTATCAACAGCATCAATGCGGAAAGCTGGCTGAATCCTTACATGCATGGCTACGATAAAGCGGTGAGGCATCAGGCGTTCAACGATTATGTGATCAAGGAAGTAGTGCCGTTTATCAAGGAGGATTCCAGTCCGACGAATGAAATCATTGCCGCCGGCGCTTCGTTTGGAGCATTGCACGCAGCCAACCTGTTTTTCAAACACCCCGATTACATTCACGGGGTAATTGCGATGAGCGGCTGTTACGATTTGAGCGTGTATACCGACGGCTATTACGATGATAATGTGTATTTCAACTCGCCGGTGCATTATTTGCAAAACCTGAAAGCCGAGTGGCACCTGCAAATGTACCGCGATAGCCGCCATATTCATTTTGTCACGGGCTCGGGCGCGTACGAGGTTCCGGATTATTCGAGACATATTTCGTCCATTCTGGCGGCGAAGAACGTGCCGCACGAACTGGATATATGGGGGAGCGACATTCCCCATGAATGGTGGGCCTGGAAGAAAATGTTGCCTTATTACCTCGAAACGAGATTCTGATACTGCTTAAAAAGCGAAAGCCCTGGAATGTGATCATTCCAGGGCTTTTTACTTTTAGAATATAGTTGATCAGGCTCCTTCGAACTGACGGAGGAACCTTACATCGTTTTCTGTAAACAAGCGAAGGTCGTTGATGCCGTAGCGCAGCATCGTAATCCGCTCGATACCCATGCCGAATGCAAACCCGGTATATTCTTCACTGTCGATCCCGCAGTTTTCCAGAACGTTCGGGTCCACCATCCCCGATCCCGCGATTTCAACCCAGCCGGTATGTTTACAGACATTGCAGCCTTTTCCTCCGCATATGAAGCAGGAAACGTCTATTTCGGCGCTGGGCTCGGTGAAAGGGAAGTAGGATGGACGGAGGCGGATCTTGGAGTCCTTGCCAAACATCTCTTTCGCGAAGTGGTATAATGTATCTTTCAGATCTTTGAAGCTCACATTTTTATCCACATAAAGGCCTTCTACCTGATGGAAAACGCAATGCGCCCGGGCGGAGATTGCCTCGTTCCGGAACACGCGGCCCGGCATAATGCTGCGGATAGGCGGCTTCTGGCGCTCCATCAGGCGCACCTGCACGTTGGACGTGTGCGTACGCAGGAGAACGTCGTCCTTCACATCGCCTTCGCTTTTGGAAATAAAGAAGGTGTCCTGCATCTCACGTGCCGGGTGGTTATCGGCAAAGTTCAACGCGCTGAAATTGTACCAATCCTTCTCGATTTCCGGCCCATACGAGACATTGAAGCCCATGCGTTCGAAAATCTCGATGATCCGCCGACGAACGATCGTTAGCGGGTGGAGGCTTCCCTGTAAGTTGGGGGTGACGGGCAAGGTCAGGTCTATCAGCATTTCAGGATGGCTGTCTGCCGAATTTTCCAGCGCCGTTTGAAAATCCTGAAAGCGTGTTTGGGCCAGGTTTTTGAGTGTATTCAATTCCTGCCCGACGGCCCGGCGATCTTCCTGCGGAATATTTTTTAGGTTATCAAAAAGCTCGGTTACCGCACCTTTCTTACTGATATATTTCAACCTGAAAGCTTCCAGCTGCTCTTTGGTGCTGACTGTTGCCTGTTCAATTTCAGAAACTAACTCTTTTACCCGCTCGGTAATCATAAAAGCTTGTTGTTATTGGTGACTTACACCGCGTCTGTTGCGGCATGAGGCTCTTTTTGAGGGCCCCGAAATTCCTGCAAAGATAACGAAAGTTAGCTCGCAGGCGGAAGTGAAATGACGTACTTGCGTTTATTGGGTGGGTTTATTGGAAAAATCCATGTTTTTGAGACTACGTAAAATTACGCATTTAACTAAGTTTGCTTACGTCATTTTACATATTGCCTAATTATTAAATGTCTGATTTTCAGGATTTTGTATTGTGATGCGTACTTTTACGTATTTTCTGAACACTACGCGATGTGCTAATTTTGAAACAAGAAATCACAACAATATTAGCGTAGTTACCATGAAAAATTTCCCCAGCTTTACTCGCCCCAACCTGTCAGACAGATCTTACAACGACAGCCGCTCTTATATTTCGGTTCAATCGATGGGTAGAACGATCTTTTTGACGCCCGACGTAATCACCTTCCTGGAAGGTGAAGGAAACTACACATTCATATATACGAACAACGGGAAGAAGTACCTGGTTTCGAAAACTTTGAAATCTCTTGCAGAGCAGTTGAGCGCTAAATTCCTTCGCGTTCACAAATCATATCTTGTTAATGCCGACTACGTCGTGGAGCGTCTCGAAGACGATCGCATGTTGAAACTTTCATGCGGTAAAGAAGTAGTCGTATCGCGCCGGAAAATCAAAGAAGTGTCTGGTCTTCTGGATCACACCAACCTCATCCGCATCAGCGCATAAAGACATTTTGGTGAATTAAATTAGTGGGTTATTCATAAAAACAGCAGCCATCGCTCGATCGAAGGCTGCTCGTTTTGTTTATGGGCGAAGGCGAATTTTGAATAATTGAATGATTGAATGAGTGAAGAATAAAAGTCAAGTATAGTCATGAGGTCAGATGTTATTTTTCTGGCAATTCATGACCACTTCTGACTCAATGACAATTATTCGGTCATTCAATCATTCAGTCATTCAAAATTAGAACAACTTCAGTCCAAGCGTCACCTGCCACGAACTCACTTTCTGCTTCAACGAGGCGCCACCGTTCACAGGCTGGCCGCTTACCTGAAATGAGGCCAGGTTAGTGAAAGAGCCTTCTTTTCTTACGTCCAAACTAAAATTGCCCAAATCCAGGCCTGCTCCAAGTTGGTAGCCGAACGTCGCTTCGGACATGGCATTGTTCAAATCGGATGTGTAGTATTTGAATGCGTCGCGCAGGCGCTGGTTGTCGCCGATCCGAAATGAAGTAACCGGCCCTGCAAGAATGCGGAACGGACCGCCTTTCAAACCGATCAGCAATGGCACGTCGATATTGCTGTATTTCACATTAATTGTTTTTTCAACCGGTGTTTCCTGGTCATTCTGGATTATTTTGAATGAACCTCCCTTCGTTGAGACGAGTACCTCGGGCTGGATGAATATCGTTTTGCCGAAGCGCATCCAGATCCCGCCTACGGCGCCGGTCCTTGTGTTGAAACTTTCTTTCAGGTTATCCCGAACCTCTTTACCGTCATATCCGAGATATGGATTTCCATTATCATCGTAACGTGTTGTGAAAACGTCGCCCATCGTAAGCCGCGACAAGTTCACCCCTCCTTTGATACCAAACGCAAAACCTTTCTTCTGGGCCTGCACATTTGAGAATGCGAAAATGCAGAGCAAACAGGCACAGGCCACTTTTGTCAGGATGTTCATGGATAATATGATTTTTTAAGTAAAACAGGTTAATAACGCCAATTTGCAAAAAACTATACCTATCCTACATTTTTTTTGATTTTATGGCCAAAACATGCAAAAATTGGATTAATATCGTCGGAATTACGTTAGTCACCAAGGGGATATAAATTAGACTATTCTATTATGGCCAAAGCCAAGACGGCATATTTTTGTCAGGAATGTGGGTATAATTCGCCAAAATGGGTGGGCAGATGTCCGTCGTGCGGTGAATGGAATACTTTCGTTCAGGAAGTTATTGAAAAGGAGGACAAAAAAACAGCGGTTTCCTGGAAATCGGTGAATCTGGCTAGCCGACCGCGGGCGATTGCTGAAATTGTCTACGAAAATGAACCGCGCATTCGCACATTCGACGAGGAGCTAAACCGCGTACTTGGAGGAGGTATCGTGCCTGGCTCGTTAGTGTTGATCGGCGGCGAACCGGGAATAGGGAAGTCGACATTAATGCTGCAAATTGCATTGACGCTTTCCGATAAAAAGGTGCTATATGTTTCTGGCGAGGAATCCGAAGCGCAGATCAAAATGCGAGCTGAGCGTATGGCGGCCAAAAGTGATAACTGCTTTATTCTCACAGATACTCAAACCCAGAATATTTTCAGGCAAATAGAGGACTTTCAGCCGGAAATCCTGATTGTTGACTCAATACAGACCATGCAATCGACTTATATCGAGTCGGGCGCGGGTAGTGTGTCGCAGGTACGCGAGTGTACGGCCGAATTTATGAAGTATGCCAAGGAAATGGGTGTTCCGGTGTTCCTTATCGGGCACATTACCAAAGATGGCTCGCTTGCCGGCCCGAAAGTGCTGGAACATATGGTGGATACCGTGCTTCAATTCGAAGGGGACCGCCACAATACATACCGGATACTGAGGACGATGAAGAACCGTTTCGGAAGCACTTCCGAACTGGGCATTTATGAAATGCAGGGAACCGGTCTCCGGCAGGTGAGCAACCCCTCGGAAATCCTTATTTCGCAGCGCGATGAGCCGGTCAGCGGTATCGCGATTGGCTCGATGATGGAGGGGAATCGCCCGTTGCTCGTGGAAATCCAGTCGCTGGTAAGTGTGGCAACCTACGGCACGCCACAGAGGAGCAGCACAGGATTCGATGCAAAACGATTGCAAATGCTGCTGGCCGTGCTCGAAAAACGGGGCGGTTTCAGGCTTGGCGTGCAGGATGTGTTTTTGAATGTCGCCGGAGGTTTGAAAGTGGAAGATCCGGCCATTGATTTGGCGGTGATTGCTTCGCTGGTGTCTTCTTATGAGGATAAATTCATTCCGCCATCGGTATGTTTTGCAGCGGAAGTGGGGCTAGGTGGCGAAGTACGCGCGGTGAATCGCATCGATAGCCGCGTTTCAGAAGCGGAAAAGCTGGGATTTAAGAAAATTTATATTTCAAAATACAACAGCAAAGGCCTGGATTTGCAAAGAGGGAAAATCGAAGTGATACCTGTTGCACATTTGGACGAGCTGTTTATGTCGCTCTTTTTGAATCAATAGCCTGGATTCACAGCTGTTAATGGTGGCCAAATGCATTAACGCATTTTGGAATGCTTCACCAGGTAGGCGAGCAATACGGGGTCGAAACCTTTGGCAATATCCGCTTCGATGAAGTCGATTTTGTATTGCCCGCATTTCAGCTTCAATTTTTGATAAAAATCGCCGACAAACTGCTGGTACGATTCGCGTACCTGCTCGGGCTGGACTTTGATTTTTTCCCCGGTTTCGAGGTCCACAAACTCGTAAGGACGGTTTTCGAATGCGAAATTCTCTTCCGTTTTACGGTCGGTGACGTGGAAGAGCAGTACTTCGTGCAGGTTATGCCGTAAATGCTGCAATGCGGAGAAAATCTTGTCGGCTTCCTCGATATTATCGAACATATCACTGAAAATGACCACCAAAGAGCGCTTATGGATCTTTTCGGCGATCTGATGCAGCACGTCGGCCACCGAAGTTTTCAGCAGCGGACGGTTGGCTTGTAGCTGCTGTTCCAGTTCGAGCATGATCTTGTGCACATGCGAGGGCGTGGATTTTACAGCTGTTTGTACTTCAATTTGTTCCGAAAAAGTGCACAGGCTCACGGCGTCTTTTTGCCGTTGCAGCAAATAGGTAAGGCTCGCCGCAGCCATGACGCTGAATGTCATTTTGCCGTAATTGTCCTCGGGATAATACATCGAAGACGACGTGTCCAGCAGAATATGGCACCGCAGGTTAGTCTCTTCCTCGTAGCGCTTGACATATAGCCGATCGGTTTTGGCAAAAACCTTCCAGTCGATATTCCGTGTGGATTCGCCTGTATTGTAAAGCTGATGTTCGGCAAACTCGACTGAGAAGCCGTGAAAAGGGGATTTGTGAAGACCGGTGATGAAACCTTCTACCAACTGTTTTGCAAGAAATTCCAGATTCCCGAATTCTCTGACTTTGGCCAGATCCAGTTGGCGGACACTCATGTTAGCATCAAGGCTTACTTACTTCTCATCGAAATGACTTTGCCCGATTTCGGGTCGATTTCTTCGTTGGGTGACAAGAGCACCATTCCTTCCATTCCAACAACCCTTACCGAAACATTGGCGACGCCTTTGGCGAGGATGCCCAGCAGACGGGCTGCTTCTTTGCTGAGATCTATCACACGGTGCCTTGAAAACGGACCACGGTCATTGACTCTCACAATCACTTTTTCATCATTATCCAGATTCGTCACTTCGAGCATGGTATTGAGCGGATAGCTCCGATGGGCGGCCAGCAGTTCACTGCTTTTATGTACTTCCCCGAATGAGGTTTTCCTGCCGTGGAAGCGCGCCGAGTAGTAGGAGGCGGCCCCGGTTTCCGTTTTGCCGAGTTTTACCTGAGCCATGGCTTCCGGTAACAGCGCGACAAACGCTAACATGGTGAGAATCAGAATCCGACGATAAGTCATTTTTCTGGATTTAGGTGAAACATAATAAGGTAAAAGTCCCTTATCTCATATCTTCCTTTGGTGTTTCAGGTCAATTTTAAAACCCACGAATTTCAAAACTAGTGAAAAGATCTAAACAAACCAGCAAAAATTGCAGTTAATTTCAACGCGGCGGTCGACTGTACTTGTAACCCACAACTAACAAATTGCTAATATGTTCCGGTTTTTTTGGAAGCAGCAATAAACTTTATATTTTAGCGTTTGGAAACCTATTTAAAACTAAACATAGTGGAAGACAGAGAGCAAATCTACTCCAAAAGGGTCAGGGCGGGAAAAAGGACTTACTTCTTCGATGTTCGCTCTACGCGATCTAACGATTACTATCTTACCATCACAGAAAGCCGTCGCCACCCTCAGGGAGACGGATTTACCTACGAAAAACACAAAATGTTTTTGTACAAGGAGGACTTCGACAAGTTCGTGGAGGCATTGAAAGAAGCGGTGGATCACGTGAAGACAGAATTGATGCCAGAGGTTGACTTCTCGCAATTCGAATCCAAAGGAGACGAGGTAGACGTAGTAGGGGAGTCGGACCTTAAGTGGGATTAAGAAATTCAGATATTAAGTAGAAGCCTTCGCAATTGATTACGAAGGCTTTTGGTTTTTGTACCTGCTAAATAGTAATTTTGCGAAAATTATTATTCAGCAGGCGGGCATGCTTTGCATTACAAATCGGGCATGCGGCCGCCGTTCACTGCTTACCATTCATATATGAGTCTTCAATGTGGGATTGTCGGATTGCCGAACGTTGGAAAATCCACCCTTTTTAATGCCATCTCTACCGGCAAAGCCGAAGCTGCCAATTATCCTTTTTGCACCATAGAGCCCAACGTGGGCGTTGTGACCGTTCCTGATGAACGGCTGGATACCCTTACCAAGCTGGTGAACCCTCAAAAGGTGATCCCTACGATCATTGAATTCGTGGATATTGCAGGCCTTGTAAAAGGCGCTAGCCAGGGAGCGGGATTAGGTAACAAGTTTTTGGCCAACATCCGAGAGGTGGATGCGATCGTGCACGTGGTACGCTGCTTCTCCGACGACAATGTCGTGCACGTGGAAGGCCGCGTTGACCCGGTATTCGATAAGGAAATCATCGATGCCGAGTTGCAGCTCAAAGACCTGGAATCAATCGAAAAGAAAATTCAGCGTACAGAGAAAGGTGCTCGCGCCGGCGATGCCAAAGCGAAAGCCGAACTGGAATGGCTGAAAAAATATAAAACTACGCTCGAAGAGGGCAAGAATGCCAGGGCCGTTGAAATCGATGCGGAAACGAGAGAATCGGTGATCGGTGACTTGCAATTGCTGACAGCGAAACCTGTGCTTTACGTAGCGAACGTGGACGAAGGCTCCATGCTGACTGGCAATGAGTATTCTGAAAAACTGAGAGAAGCTGTAAAACACGAAGGAGCGGATGTGATCGTACTTTGTGCGGCCATTGAATCTCAGATCTCTGAAATCGAGGATCCGGAAGAGCACGAAATGTTCCTGAGTGAATACGGGTTGAAGGAATCGGGCCTCAGCAAACTGATTAAAGCTTCTTATGCGCTTTTGAATCTTATTACTTATTTCACTGCCGGTGTTAAAGAGGTGCGTGCATGGACAATCGTGAAAGGTTGGAAGGCGCCGCAAGCTGCCGGTGTGATCCACAGCGATTTCGAAAAAGGCTTCATCCGTGCGGAGGTAATCAAAATCGCGGATTATGAGCACTATAAAACGGAACCTGCCGTAAAAGAAGCCGGTAAAATGGCGGTGGAAGGCAAGGAATATGTCGTCGCAGACGGTGATATCATGCACTTCCGTTTTAATGTCTAGTTTCTGACTAATGCATTAGATATGAAAAGAGCGGCCATGTGCCGCTCTTTTGTTTTGTATATCAATCCTCGTAATAATCGGGTGCGTCTTTATGGATCACGGCACGAAGCGTTTTGGCCATATGCAGGATCGTATCGACTTTGTAATGCGCTTTCTTAAAGATTTCAGGATTGTGTCCTTCGTTGATCAGCTGCATGAACATCTCGCGCAAAAACACCAGGTCATCGATATTCTGCGAAAAGTCCTCCACGACGTACATTTGGAAACCCCGGTCGTCGAGCTGCTGGAAGTAGAGGACCAGGTAAAGGTCGGTCTGCACGTAGAAGCTAATCACATGGTTCGTCTCGAAATTGGTTGGCATTTCATCATGGTCAACCAGACAATCGACAATGTAATTCTCGTCGTTCGTAATCGAGAGATTGGATGTGAGGTATACGCTGTTTGCTGATGATTTCATAACGTTAAGTAATTAACGCCGCCGGTTCCATTCTACGGTGCGGTAGCCAACGAGCAAATCGGCACGGCTGGCAGGCGGACGGTGATAGATCAATATATCATAGTCATTCTCGGTAGCTGCAAAATTTCCTTCAATATAAGATTCGTCAGGCTTCTGATTGCCTTTAACCATGGTGTAATTGTAGTTAATCACACCCTGTTTCACCATCATTTCTACCTGGTATGCCTGTGCGGTGGCATCATAAGTCATTTTATTGTGATCGGTAAGCTGCCAAAGGGTGAAAGCACCGTTCACATAAAATGTCGCGCCAGGATCTTCCTCTGTTTTCAATGTAAACACAACCGGCGTGTAATCGGCCTCAACGCTCCCGCGACCTGATTCCCGCTGATCTACAATGTATTGGCCGTTGAAATCATCGATTTGTATATAAGGGACGTGAGCGCGGGGCTTATCAGGGAAGAGGAACAGCTTCGTGAAATCATCTGTCCGCTCGATTTCGTTCACGCCATAACCGCGGCCGGTGAGCGAACGGCTATCGAAATACCGGAACTCATTTCCGCCCTGGAAAGTGTTTTCCAGGTCGAAAAATGTGTATTCAAGCAGCTGATCAAATGGGCGCACGTTGGTCGGTTTATAATTTGTCTTCGCCTGGTCCCAACGGAAGTTTTTCCGGATCACCACTTTGAGATCTGTCTGCGGGGCATTGAGCTGGTAACCTTTGTAATCGACCGAAAAATCAATCTGTTGATCCGAGAACTGTTGCTCGATTCCCTGGGAAAAACGTGCCTTCGCGGTAACATTCACACGCGGTTGATAATGCATAAACCGCCGGCTGAACATTAGTTTCCTGTCACGGTCGGAAAACACATAGATTACATAATTCCCCGGCAGCTTCAATTTGGGTAGTTCAAAACGATAATGCGTGTAAGGCACCTTCGTGCTGAACGACTGGTCGTAAGTATTTACCGGGTATTCGTTGAACTCGTAGGTGAATTCGATATCGTTCAGATTCGATTTGGTCCAATCGGCATTGCAATGAATGATTTTTGCGCGGTAACCCTCTGGCTGACCCGTCATATCATCGAATTCGAGTACGAGCGGGGCCGGATTACCCAACGGTGTAATGGGTGGTGTGAGCAGGCGGGTCGGGTTTTCAGGATCGTCAAGGGCCGGGTACAACAGTACGGTTTTGATCTTGTCCTGATAAATAAAATCTTCCAGGCGAAGTCCTTGCGGCTGCGCGTAAGCGTGTGTGCAAAAGAGAAAAAGAGCTATCAGCAATACTAAACGCATCTCGGGATTTTTAAATGAGTAACGATACTTTTTACGGTAAGGTACATATAGTTTGGAAAAGGTGATTTGAACATTATTAACTATTTTTGATTAGAAACCATGACAGCCGTAGCGATCAAAATGTACACACAGGAAGAATATCTTGAACTGGAACGCGCCGCGGAGTACAAGAGCGAGTACTATCGCGGGGAGATATTTGCGATGTCGGGAGCGAGTCGGTATCACAACCGGATTACGGAAAATTTGTCCATTGAAATTGGTACCTTCCTCAAAGGAAAGTCTTGCCAAAGCTTTTCCCGAGATATGCGTGTTCATATTCCGGAGAATACGCTGTATACCTATCCTGACCTGTTGATAGTTTGCGGTAAACCGGAGTTTCAGGATAATGAATTCGATACATTACTCAATCCTTCGGTAATTATCGAGGTACTTTCACCCAGCACAGAAGGCTATGACCAAGGAAAGAAATTTCATCTATACCGAAGTCTTCGGACACTCGCGGAGTATGTGCTGATCGATTCTCAGGAGGCCAGAGCTGAGGTGTATCGGAAGGGAAGTGATGGTATCTGGGCACTTGCATCCGAAGCAAGCGATATTGAAGGCAGCATCGAAATTGGTCACATCGGCCTCATGCTAGAAATGTCTGACATCTATGCGCAAACCGAAGATTTGAAATAAAAAAACGGGGAGCCATTCAGCTCCCCACACATTCATTCTATTTCCCCGAAAGCTCTTCCACTTCCAGCATCAGATTTTCCCAATCCTCTGTACTCTGTTCCAGCTTTTGCTTAATATCCGCATAAAACCGGTTCAGCTCAGCTAATGCGACAGAATCATTATAAATCTTAGGGTCGGCTAGTTTGCCTTCGGTTTCCGCTTTTCGTATTTCGAGGTTGTTAATGGTATCTTCCAGTTCCTCAATCTTCTTTCTGGCCTTTTTTAGCTTTTGAACATCTTCGTTGGATTGAGGTTTCCCATTGTTCTTATTCTGCGCAGGTGCAGACTGGTTTTTTTGCGGTGGAGCGCTGCTTACCTGCACTTTTTCACTTACAGCCGATTGCAATCCTCGTTCTTCTACCCAAATCTCATACTCCTCGTACGTGCCAGGGTATTCTTTGATTTGATGGTCTTCGATGTACCAGATCTTGTTCGCAATATTCTCCACGAAATAGCGGTCGTGGGAAACGACAATGTAGCTGCCTTCATATTGTTGCAACGCCTGGATCAGAATATTGACCGACTGCATATCCAAGTGGTTGGTAGGCTCATCGAGCAGCAGGAAGTTGGCCTGTGAAAGCAGTACCTTGGCCAATGCAACCCGAGATTTTTCACCTCCGGAAAGTACCTTAATCTTCTTGAAAACATCATCCCCCGTAAAAAGAAAGCAACCCAAAACGGTCCGCAATTCGGTTTCGGTCTTGGTAGGGTTGGCATATTTCAACTCCTCGATGAGGTTATGCGCCACGTTGAGGGATTCGAGCTGGTGCTGGGCGTAGAATGTAAACGACACATTGTGCCCCAATCGCCTTTTGCCTTCGATAGGCTCGGTGCCGGCTACAATGCGAAGTACGGTGGATTTACCACGACCGTTAGCACCGATCAACGCGATTTTGTCGCCGCGCTCCATGCTGATGTTGGTTGCGTCGAGGATCACCTTGTCGCCATAAGCTTTGGAGGCGTCTTCCAGTTGGAACACGTGACGGCCCGGCTGAGTCGTAAACTGGAAACGGAAATGCACTTTCGCGTTTTCGTCCAATACTTCATCCACCATATCCATCCGGTCCAACGCCTTCACCCGGCTTTGTACCTGGCGTGATTTGGTTGCCTTGGCTTTAAAACGCTCGATGAAGCGCTCTGTCTGGCGAATCTTGGCTTGCTGGTTTTCGTACGCACCGCGCTGGATATCGTTGCGGAGTGCTTTTTCTTCCAGGTAATAGGAGTAGTTTCCGGCGTAGTAGTTGAGTTTCCCACCCGAAACTTCCACAGTTGTATCAATGGTATTGTCGAGGAACTGGCGGTCGTGGGAAACGACGATCACGGCGCCTTCGTAGTTCTGCGTATATTTTTCCACCCATTGGATTGAAGGAAGGTCCAAGTGGTTGGTGGGCTCATCGAGCATGAGGAGCGACGGTTTTTGCAAAAGTAATTTCGCAAGCATTACGCGCATCCGCCACCCTCCGGAGAATTGGCGAAGCGGCAGGTTCAGATCAGCCGTTGAGAAGCCGAGACCTTCCAGGATCGCTTCGGCCTTGGACTGTACCGAATATCCGTCCAATGCTTCAAACTCTTCCTGCACACGGGCGAGCTTGTCCACGAGGTCGTCGGTATAGTTATGCTCCATATCGTGCAGGATTTTATCCATTTGCACTTGAAGAACATTCTGTCTTTCAAATGCCTGCATAGCCACCGAAAGGATCGAATCTTCGGTTTGGTATGAAAGCAGATCCTGGTTGAGGAAGCCGATCGTACAATCACCGGCTTTGGAGATCGAGCCGCCGTCGGGCTGGAATTCCCCATTGATCATGCGCAAGAGGGTAGACTTGCCGGTACCGTTCAGTCCGATAAGTCCGATCTTTTGTTTGGGCTTTATATGTAGCGAGGCGCCGTCGTACAATGCACGGTCGCCCAGGAAATAGCTGAGGTTCGTAATCGCGATCATGGTGCAAAGGTACGGGGAAAGAAGCAGATAGAAAAAGCGCGATGTTGGAATAGTTATAAAGGCAGTTGCGGTGTCGTTATGAACGGGTTATTTATGTAAATTTGGTCAATGAACAATCTATTCCCGATATTCCTCAAACTCGAAAACCTGCACACGCTCGTTGTGGGCGGCGGCTACGTGGGTTTGGAAAAAATTACCGCCGTTCTTGACAACTCTCCGCTCGCACGCGTGACGCTCGTCGCACCGGAAATCCGCGGGGAAATAAGGGAGGTTGCAGCGGCCAATTCCCGAATAAATCTAATTGCCCGGAAGTTCGAGGACGACGATCTTCGGGAAAAAGACCTGGTGATTGTGGCAACCAATGATAAGGCGGAGAATAAACGGATATGGGAAGCCGCCAGAGCCCGGCATATACTCGCTAACGTGGCCGATACGCCCGACATTTGCGATTTCTACCTCTCCTCGGTTGTCAGAAAAGGCAACCTCAAAGTGGCCATTTCTACAAACGGAATGTCGCCCACATTTGCCAAACGGCTCAAAGAAGTCCTTGGAGAAGCGCTGCCGGATAACCTTGAAACGGCGATGGAGCAACTCAAAGCGGTCCGCGATATGCTGAAAGGTGATTTTGCCTCGAAGGTCGACGAATTGAACCGCATTACTTCGGTTTTGACAGAAAAGAAAAAAGATGTCTCCTGAAACTGCTTAAATCGC
Organism: Dyadobacter sp. BE31; assembly: GCF_031457695.1. Classification (NCBI taxonomy): domain Bacteria; kingdom Pseudomonadati; phylum Bacteroidota; class Cytophagia; order Cytophagales; family Spirosomataceae; genus Dyadobacter; species Dyadobacter sp. BE31. The sequence goes on along the minus strand of NZ_JAVDXA010000001.1, from coordinate 935,221 downwards.
AATTTCCAGACAATAAAATGCGATTTTGCAGTGTTTTTAGAGAGATTATTTGTCGGAATAACGCTACGCACTTCAACAGTATCGGGATTTTGTGCGTATTGAGTATATTCTTTTGTTTTTGCACAATTGGCATTGCTTTAATTTTTGTCACCGCTGGTGGTGGAATGTTTTCGCTTTTCGTGCGATAATCCGTATTATTGAATCTATTAATTTTTAAACCCGCTTCGGGCGGACGGACAGTTATTTGGGGTTAGACTTATACTTATTTATATGAATCTTTTCTATCGGATCAGTGGCCTGAGTCGGCTTATTGCGTTGCTCCTGGGTTTCTTCTTTCTGTCCGTTTTCGCTTCTCCGTTTTCTTCGTTTGCATTTGCCGCAGATATCGACGTGAAAGGTGTCGTAAAAAGCAGCACCGGTGAGCCGCTCATCGGGTCGACCGTGCGGGTGAAAGGCTTGCAGAAAGGTACCGTCACCAACGAAAAGGGTGAGTTCCTGTTGCAGGGCGTTTCCGATAATGCTACGCTTGTGATCACCATGATCGGCTTCCTTCCCAAGGAAGTGAAGGCGGCCAGAAGCCTGACCATCGAACTTGTAGAAGATGCAGTAGGCTTGCAGGATGTGGTCGTAACCGGTTTTCAGCAAATCAATAAGGACAAATTCACGGGCTCGGCAGTAACACTTAAAACCGATGATGTAAAAATTGACGGTCTGCCGGACGTTAGCCGGATGCTGGAAGGCCGTGCTGCGGGTGTTTCGATCCAGAACGTATCCGGTACTTTCGGGGCCGCACCCAAGATTCGCATTCGCGGTGCGACCTCGCTGAATGGCGCCAACAAACCCCTTTGGGTGATCGACGGCGTTGTGCAGGAAGACATTGTAAATATCTCCAACGACCAGCTTTCCAGCGGCGACCCGACGACATTGCTCGGCTCCGCCGTGGCAGGGCTTAATCCGAACGACATCGAGACTTTCGACATATTGAAAGACGCCGCCGCCGCTGCATTGTACGGCGCCCGTGCAATGAACGGGGTGATTGTGATTACCACGAAAAAGGGAAAAAGCGGCAAGCCGGTGATTACTTATTCGGGGAACTTCAGTACGCAGCTCGTGCCTTCTTACCGCAATTTCAATATCATGAACTCGGCACGGCAAATGTCGGTGCTGGGAAATTTGGAGCGGGATGGCTATTTGGGTACGGATATCCTTTCCAAACCAGACTACGGCGTTTATGGAAAGATGTACAATTTGATTCAGGTGGGCAATGACCAAGGGAACTTTGATCTGATGAATAACGCGGAAAAGAGGCGCCAATTTTTGTTAGGCTATGCGAATGCCAATACAGACTGGTTTGACGTCCTTTTCAAGCAGAATTTCATCCACGAGCATTCCCTGAGTGTTTCGTTCGGGACGGAGAAATCTAATTCGTACGCGTCGGTCAGTTACCTGGACGACAATGGCTGGACGATCGCTGATAAGGTAAAAAGGTATACCCTTAATTTTAACAATAACTACCAGCTTTCCGATCGCCTGAGTATTGGGCTGACTACACTGGCTTCGGTAAGGCGGCAGCAGGCGCCGGGTTCATTGAGCAGAAGGAGTAACCCGGTGGAGGGTAAGTTTGACCGCGATTTTGATATCAATCCATTCAGTTATGCATTGAACACCAGCCGGACGCTCACTGCTTACGATCAGAACGGCAATCTTGAATTCTTCAGAAGGAATTTCGCTCCGTTCAATATCATTTCCGAGCTTGCCAACAACAGGCTTAATCTGACATTGGCGGATATTAAACTGCAAGGAAACCTATCCTATAAACTTACGGATCACCTGAGCTACGATTTCCTTGGCGCGTTACGGTATATCCAGACAGGCCGCGAGCACATTATCACCGAGCACAGCAACATGGCTAATGCTTACCGGGCAGCCGACAACGCTACTATTGCGGCAGCTAATAAATACCTCTACGTCGATCCTGATGATCCGAATGCGAATCCGGTGGTGGTTCTGCCGAGTGGCGGTTTCTATAACCGCAATGAGGACCAGATGCTTTTTTACAACGTAAGGAACAACCTTCGCTATAACCAGAAATTCGGGGAAAGGCATGAAGTCAATGCACTGGTGGGGCAGGAAGTGAAATTCACCAATCGCCAGAATTCCAATAACACAGGTTACGGGTTCCAATACGATCAGGGGGGGACGCCGTTTGTCGACTACCGCATTTTGAAACAAACGATTGAAACCAACTTCCAATACTACGGAATGCAAATGGATTATGAGCGTTTCGCGGCATTCTACGGGAGCCTTGGTTACACGCTGGACGGCAAGTATAACGTAACAGGCTACGTGCGTTACGATGGTTCGAACCGTTTCGGTAAGTCAGCGATCGCGCGGTGGTTGCCTACGTACACCATTGCCGGTTCCTGGAACTTCGACCGCGAGAATTTTTTCAAAAACCTGAGCTGGTTGAGCATGGGGCGTCTGCGGTTGAGCTACGGGCTCTCGGCAGATACGGGTCCGGCTACCAATGCGGCGGTGTTGCTGCAAAGCATTATCACCCGCAGGCCATACGCGGATGAAAAGGAATCGGCTATCCAGCTTGCCGCGCTGCAAAACAAGGAGCTTACCTGGGAGAAGCTGTACAGCGGGAATGTTGGGTTAGATGTAGGATTGTTCGCCAACCGTATCAATTTTACTTTGGATGGCTACATCCGTAACAGCTTCGATTTGATCGATCAGATTAAAACATCCGGGATTGGCGGACAAATCTATAAAGTTGCCAACTATGCCGATATGGAGTCCTATGGTGCCGATTTTTCTGTGGACGGCGTGTTACTTAAGACCCGCGACTGGGATTTTCGCTCCCGTATTACATTCGGCTATTCGCATACGCGCATCACGAATGTGGATAACAGCCCCGGTATATTTGATCTTGTGAAAGCTGAAGGCGCGAATGTACAGGGCAAACCCGTGCGCAGCCTGTACTCGATCGATTATAATGCACTAAACCCTAAAACCGGTGTTCCTATCTTTATCAATGAAAAAGGGGAAGTAAGCTCTGACGTGTATTTGCAGGATCAGAATGTTCAGTATCTCAAATATGAGGGGCCGGTTGATCCGCCATTTACAGGTGGTTTTAACAATACATTGAGCTATAAGGGGCTAACGCTGAACGTGTTCTTTACTTATCAGGCGGGTAATAAAATCAGGCTTAACCCCTTGTTCAGGGGCGCATTTAGTGATCTCGACGCGATGCCGAAAGAATTTTACGATCGCTGGGTAATTCCGGGAGATGAAAGGTATCCGGCAAAGCCTTCGATTTCGGATCAGTTGGAATTGCTGTATCTGCAGGGGACTTATCCCTACAACATTTATAACTATTCAACTGAACGTGTTGCGAAGGGGGATTTTGTGCGGTTGAAGTCGGTGTCGCTGGCGTATAAGTTGCCGTTACAGGTGATTTCACGCTATGGATTTAAGGCAGCAAGTGTTCAGTTGTCGTCGATCAATCCGTGGTTGATTTATGCTGATAAGCGGCTGAAAGGTCAGGATCCTGAGTTTTTTAACTCGGGAGGAGTAGCGCAGCCCATTCAAAAGCAATTTACAGTTGCTTTGAAACTGACATTGTAAGGTTTGAAGATGATCTATTAGGAATGATATGACTACGATCAAAAAAATAAAAACAATCGCGATGATCTTCCCGCTGCTGGCGCTGGCCGGTTGTGAGGATTTCCTGTCGAAGGAACCGGACAGCACTAGGGCCATTATCAATACTCCCAAACAGGTGTCCCAGTTGCTTACGACTGCTTATCCGCAGGCAGGCTACATTGTATTCTCCGAAGGAATGAGTGATAATGTGGCCGATAAGGGAGCCGGTCAGGACGATAAAACAAACCGTGCTTCTTTCCTTTTCGAAGTAGTGGAAGCAACCGTGGATGAACAGGATTCGCCGGATCAGTATTGGGCAGAATGTTATCGGGCAATTTCGGTAGCGAACGAAGCGCTGGATATTATCAGCAAAGTTGCAGATCCCGATAAATACAATGCACAGAAGGGGGAGGCATTGCTGGCGCGAGCGTACGCGCATTTCATGCTGGTAAACTACTACTGTCGTTTTTTCGACCCGCAACAAGCCAACGACAGTCCGGGCGTTCCATATGTAACTGTACCGGAAGATGTCGTGATCAAGCAATACGAGCGCGGGACGGTAGCCGGCGTATATCAAATGATCGAAAAAGACTTGCTCGAAGGGCTTCCGCTGATTAGTGACGGCTCATACACGGTGCCTAAATACCATTTCAATATCGCCGCTGCGAATGCATTTGCGAGTCGTTTTTATCTGGTTAAAAAAGACTATCAAAAGGTTTTGCAATACACAAATGCCGCATTTCCGGGCAACAACTTTGCGGAAAACCTCCGTCCATGGAATACAACTTATTCCAGCCTGTCGCCGGAAGAGTTGTTCCGGCTTTATTCCCGAGCAAACCAGAATGCCAATTTGCTGCTCATTGAAACGTCATCGACATACGGACGGTACGTGGCCAATTACAGGTATGGCATGACCTATCCGAAATGGCAGGAGATTTCGGACAGTGAACGGATTATCACCGGTGGAGCCGGATGGGCGTACCCACTTTATTATCGGGGCGATAACAATTACTTTATTCCAAAACTGACGGAGTATTTCGTGCGCGAGTCGGTTAATGCCGAGATTGGACTTCCCTACGTGATGTTGCCCGCTTTTACTGTGGAAGAGGTGCTCTTCAACAGGATTGAAGCCAATGCTTATCTCAATAATACAGCCGCCTGCATTACCGATTTGAATACTTACATCAGCAAACGGGTCGATAACTATGATGCGTCACAGCATAAGGTTACTGCGGCCAGTATGCAGAGCTATTTCAGGACAGGTAATCTAAGAAACAACATTATAGAAACCGTATTAGCATTCAAGCGCGTCGAGTTCGTACAGGAAGGAATGCGCTGGTTTGACATTCAGCGTTATAATAGGACGGTGACACACGAAACCCGCAGCGGATCGGTTGTTTCGGTTCCTGCGGGGGACAACCGCAGGGTATTGCAGATTCCGCAGACAGCAGCACTTTCAGGCATAGCACAGAATCCAAGGTAAGAAAGCCATTCAACCATGAAAATGATATTAAGAAGTTTTACCAACTGCATTATTGCTGCCCTGCTGGCGGGCACGACCATGATGTCCTGTAAGGAAGAAAGCTTGGGCAATGTAGACGATATTCCCGGACTGGGTGGCGACGTATGGGCGGAGGGGCCGATTGATAAATGGATTCAGGACAGCCTGGTTGTACCTTACAATATTTCCGCAAAATATAAGTGGGATCAATTCGAATTCGGGAATTTAACGAAAACCCTCGTGCCACCGGATGAAGCGCAAGTGATCCCGTTGCTTAGCACTATCAAAAAGGCATGGACAAACCCCTACGTGGAGGAGGCAGGAAAGGTTTTTTACAATAAATATTCACCCAAATTTTTCATTCTCTCGGGTAGTAACGAGTATAACACCGAGGGTTCCATTACGCTGGGAACCGCAGAGGGGGGACGGAAAGTGATTTTGTACGGAGTAAATCTTTTTAAGATTAAAGGGATGACAGGCTATGATCCCGGAAGAGATTCTTCTTTTGTAAAAGACTGGTTCCTGCACACGATTCACCACGAATTCGGCCATATTCTGCATCAGACAGTGTTTTACCCCGTTGAATACAAGAACATTTCAAAAGCATATTATCAGGGTGGGAACTGGATCAACTGGAGTGATGCGGACGCCCGACGAGACGGGTTTATTACCGCTTATAGCTCATCCGCCTTCGACGAGGATTTTGTAGAGATGATCGCGATGATGCTCACCGAAGGAAAGGCAGGTTTCGAGAAGATCGTGAACTCGATCCCGGAAGGAACTAGCCCCAGCGGTGTAACAAAGGCCCAGGCGCAGGCCGCATTGCGTCAAAAAGAGGCTATTATTGTAGCCTATTATAAGAATACCTGGAAAATTGATTTTTACAGTCTGCAAAATAGAGTGCGGACGTCAATGAATAAACTTTTTTAATAGCAGATGAAGATATCATTTTTACACCTGTTGTTGCTGACCACTGTTTTCTTCTCCTGCGAGAACAAAGACGACACGGTTTTTGAAGAATCGGCGGACGTGCGTCTGAATGCAGCGCTGGCTTCTTATGAAAAACAGCTTGTAGAAGCGCCGTACGGCTGGAATGCGGTGATTTATCCGGGCGGAGGGGGTAGTTACGGGTTTTATTTCAAATTCGACGATAAGAACAGGGTAACGATGTACTCCGATTTTTCGGATGCCTCTGCTGCCAAACCGAAGGAAAGCAGCTACCGGTTAAAAGCCATGCAAACGCCTTCATTGATATTTGATACTTACTCTTACCTGCATGTCCTGGCTGATCCCGATGAGGAAGTCAACGACGGAGTGCGCGGAGAAGGCCTTAAATCCGATTTCGAATTCAGTATTTATGGCGATTCCCTGACGGCGGACCGGATGGCGTTCGTTGGTCGCAAGAACCAGAGCCGTCTGGTGCTCACGAAAGCTACGCAGGCGCAGGCGACTGCCTACACGAATGGCGATTTGGCCAAGGCCTTGCTGTTCAATAACATTGCGAAATACATACCTTACTTCAAGCGCGTTACGCTGGGAGCCAATACCTACGAGATCACGGTGAATCAAAATGCCAGGACTGTGAAACTTACCTGGCTGAACGGGAGTACACCAAAGACATTCACAACGAGCTACTACCTCACTCCCGCGGGCGTTGCGTTCGTGTCCCCGCTCGTGAATGGCTCGCAGACGATCACAGGTTTCGGGAATATTACCTGGAATGCGAATTCGACCCAGCTGGGTTTCTCCGGCGGAGGAGCAACAGGTACTGTCGTCAGTGCGATCAAACCTATTTCGGTAGACTTGGCAGCGTCTAAAAGATGGTGGCAGACGCCGATTGAGTCAGGGGGAGACTGGCGGTCGGCGACCGGGTTCCATGTCAACGGCGTAGACGATGCATTCAAAGTAGCTGACCTGAAATCGGATGAGTCGATATTCGCATTTTACGTCTATCAGCCGGGCGTTAGTGCCCGCAACGACTTGTTTGCGCCCATTTTTTATGATGGCAAGAGCATCTTCCTCGATTATGGGCATGCTCCGGCTCCGCCGACATTTACGGCCGACGGGCGAGCAATATTTTCGCCGGCAGGTACTTATGGTACGATCCCCGCGGCGGGTGCGGCGGCCGAATCAGCCAAGTTGCTTTACGATCCAAGCGGTTTTTACCTGATCCAGACGTCGGATGAAACGTATGATATGGTAAGCGCGAAGGATGCGAAGTCGTGGATTACCTGGGAGTAGCAGGTTTTGCCTACCAGTATTTGCCGTTTTTCCGAGCGAACCAATAGCCCCGCCAGAATATGCGCAGGTGATTGAACAGCGTTGGTATAAGACCGAAGTGTTTTCTGAGCACTTTGTACCGGTCGGTAAGCGATCGGCGATGGTTTTTGACTGATAAACCTCCTAGCAAGTATCGACAGAGCGTAAACGGCAGAAATTGCACGGTTTCGGCCCGTTTCAGGCATTCGATTTCCCAATCGATATCGGCGCTAAGATTTTCGTATTCGTAGAGCGGCGCAATGTCTTTCCTCGCTATGAATGCCTGATGACAGACTTTCATGCCTAATGCAAAATCCTGCCAGCGAAGGTTTTCAGGCAAAGTGTGGGGCGTAAAATGGCTCCGCAGGCCAACCTCGGTACCGTCTTCACGAACCATCATGGCGTCGCTGTAATATACGCCAGCCCCGGTTTCGAGCGAGGATAGAAGGTTGTGTAGTGTATGACTATCAAAGACCTCGTCGCCTGCATTCAAGAACCAGACATATTTCCCTGAGGCAAGCCGTAAACCTTTGTTCATGGCATCGTAAAGACCCTTGTCTTTCTCGGAAATGATTTTTGAGATAAAGGGATACCGCTCCGCAATTGCGAGCGTCTGGTCTTTGGAACCACCATCTATAATCAGGTATTCCAATCGTGCCGGATGGTTTACATCGGATAGGGCCCTTTCCACACTGTTGAGCGTGCGCCCGAGGAATTTTTCGGCCTGGAACGTAACGGTAATGATCGTTAGCAGCGGGCTATTGTCCATGAAGCAGGGAGTCATAAAGTTGGGAATACTGCCTCGCGACCACTGCTTCCGAATAATGCTCCAGAACCTTCCTGCGTGCATTGGCCGAAACGCTGCCATTAGTATTGTGTTTCAATACCCATTGGATACCCTCTGAAAGCCAAGACGCAGATTTGGGTGCGGCCACGAAGCCGCTTTCCAAATGGTCTATCATTTCCGGAATGCCTCCTGTGCCGAAACCTACCGCCGGTGTGCCGCATGCCATGGCTTCCATAATCGTGTTCGGCAGATTGTCTTCCAACGATGGGACTATGAGCATGTCGGCTGCACGATAGGCTTGCACCATTTGGCTTACATCCGATATTTTGCCCAGAAAATGTGTCTTTACGGGCATATTCTCGAAATCATCGGCCTTTCCCTTACCAAGGATCATCACTTCGACGTCGGCGAGGTTGGCATGGCGCATTGCCTCCTGAAAATAGGTAAACCCCTTGCGCGGATCTTGTGTGTTGGCTCCGGCAAAAAGGAGCAGCTTCTTGTCCGTGGGGAGTCCAAATGCTCTCCGGGCATCGTCCTGGTTGCCGGGTTTGAAAAAATCGGTGTCGATACAATTCGGGATTGCCCGGGAAGCCATACCACTGGTCAATGCGGCAGTTTGAACAAGGCTGTCCAGCCAACGGCTGGGAGAAACGAATGTCACTGATGCTCCCTGAAAAAGACGATGTTTCTTCTCGAATTGGGCAAATGCAAGATCGTATTCGCCCGGTTTTTTGAGGTAGGGGCAATAGCAGCAATGCGAAAGATAGCGCTCGCAGCCTCGGTTGTAATGGCAGCCGCCAGTGAATGCCCACATATCGTGCAATGTCCAGACGATCGGTTTCCCCAGTGCAAACAGCTTTTCGAGCGATTGGAGTGAAAGAAACCCGAAATTGATCCAATGCAAGTGAATGACACTCGCTTGCCTGACGAGCGGGTGATCGGCAATGTCGGCTCCGATCGCTGCAGGGGAAAAGGCAAAACGGACCGACTTGTCCTTTTCATAAGGGAGGAAACTAAGCCTTTCCAGGACGAAATTTGCCCAGGCCTTTCTGGATTTCCAGGGACTATCCGCCCAAGCTGTGGTTTGCGGGCCGGGGTGGGAAATCTCCGAAACCATCAGGCGAGAATCGACGTGGGCATTGAGTAATGCCTGGTGTAACCTTGCCGCAGCGACCCCGGCGCCTCCTTCCCAATGAAAAGTACTTAGTTGAAGCACCATTTGATCGCAATCGATAATTCGTGTTTTGGCCGGATGATTGTCCCCGGCGGCATTCCATGCGGGTAAAATTAATAGTTCTGCCTTTAAATACTTTTTTATTCGATGAAACTATCTTTATCGCTAAATCAGTAAACCGGAAAGATGTCAAGCGAAAAACGAAGCCACGAGGCGCATTCGGAATGGTATGAGTTGCAGTTTGGAACTCAGGAGGCGAAAAACAAGGTCATCGAATTGTGGGAGTATGATAATGCGCATCAGACGATTAATCACTGGATTCACAAACGTATGCTCGATCTAACCGATCCGTTTGTGAATGAGAAGAAATCATGGCTGACGGTGGGGGATGGTTACGGGTTCGATGCGAACCATTTTTTCAAAAAAGGGCTGGATGCCACTGCAAGCGATATTGCCGGTACGTTTTTGCCCTTATCGAAGGAACGAGGATTCATTGAAAAGTATGCAGTCGAAAACGTGGAGCACCTTACGTTTGCCGACAATAGCTTCGATTACATTTTTTGCAAGGAGGCTTATCATCATTTCCCGCGCCCGTACCTGGGCGTATACGAGATGCTGCGGGTAGCGCGCGAGGCCGTGATCCTGGTGGAGCCGCACGACCCGATCTCGAAAATGCCTTTTTTGCTGGCATTAAGAAATATTTTCGATCGCTTCGATACCACGGCCTTGCAGAAGTACTGGAAAAACAGGTATTCTTTCGAAACGGTGGGCAACTACGTTTTTAAGTTGTCTGAGCGCGAAATGGACAAGCTCGCGAATGGGATCGGCCTACCGGCAGTCGCTTTTAAGGGTATCAACAACAACTATTATCATCCGTCTTATGGACGCGAAAAGGCGGACGATTCCTCGCCGGCGTTTCGTAAGATCAAGCGCAAGCTAGCATTCCACAATTTCCTTGTAAAGGCTTCATTAATGCCTTCACAGATCTTGTGCGCCATTATTTTCAAGAAGCTGCCTTCTGAACAAGTGATGAAGGCAATGCAGAAAGAAGGTTTTCAGGTGCATATTTTTCCGCCTAATCCCTACGCACATTGAGGTTGATGTAGCGGCGCACTGATTTCTCTAAGGTCACAATTTGTGACCTTAGAGATTTAGCAAGTGCTCGTGCGCATTTTATTTTGCTGACTTCTGCCTGAAACCGACCCGCCTTCTTTCCTTCTGCGGCGGTTCCAAAAGGTAACTGAGTGCCTGGTGGATGTCGTTGAATTTTACCTGCATTTCATCTTCCAGCTTGTCGATTCGCTCTCTAAGTTCCTTTGAATCAATATAATGCTGTCGTATGCTTACAAATGCGCGCATGATCGTAATGTTCACTTGTATCGCTTTGTAGCTGTTCAAAACGCTCGATAACATGGCTACTCCCTGTTCGGTAAAGGCGAAAGGCAGATACTTCGCGTGGCTTCCCCGACCTTTCTTTAAGATCACAATTTGTGATCTTAAAGATGCAAGCTCGTCCGCAGTCAGTTCGAACATAAAGTCTTGGGGGAATCTTTCCATGTTTCTTCGTACTGCCTGTTTTAGGGATCTTGTCTCGATTTCGTAAAGCTCTGCGAGGTCGAAGTCCAACATGACTTTATAGCCACGAACGGTAAACACTTTGTTTTGAATGACTAGTAGATCCATTTTCGAAGACCAGTTTAGGTGTCACTTTATTCAAATACGCTCGCATTTCACTTTGGTCACGCATTCGTCGATAATTTTTTGGTAGGCTGAAATATGCCTAGTTTTATGGCCGAACATTCAATAAAGTACCTTCCATGTTAGCTGGATCAGATGTTAGAATTGCCGTTATCGGGCTTGGTTATGTCGGTTTGCCGCTGGCCGTGGCTTTTAGCAAAAAGTATCCCGTAACCGGCTTCGATATCAACAAGAGGCGCATTCAGGAACTGAAAGATGCTTACGACACGACCAAGGAAATATCGCGTCAGGACCTGCGCAAGGCTGTTAACCTTGCATTCTCATGGGATGAGGCGGCATTGAAGGAATGCAACGTATTTATCGTAACCGTCCCTACGCCCGTAGATCATTACAAGAAGCCAAACCTTACCCATTTGCTCAAAGCCAGCGGGATGATTGGTCAAATGCTGAAAAAAGGCGATGTGGTTATCTACGAATCTACGGTTTATCCTGGCTGTACCGAAGACGATTGTGTGCCGGTGCTCGAACGTGAAAGCGGCTTGAAATTCAATGAAGGGTTTTTCTGCGGCTATTCGCCGGAGCGTATCAATCCGGGCGACAAGATCAACACGTTCACAAAAATCAAAAAAGTAACATCGGGCTCCACGCCGGAGACGGCTCGTTTCGTCGACAGCCTGTACGCATCGGTGATCGATGCGGGTACGCACCTGGCGTCCAGCATGAAGGTCGCGGAAGCGTCAAAAGCGATTGAAAATGCGCAGCGGGACGTAAATATTTCGTTTGTAAATGAGCTGGCGTTGATTTTTGACCGCATGAATATCGACACCACCGAGGTGCTCGAAGCTGCTGCCACGAAGTGGAATTTCCTGAAATACAAACCGGGGTTAGTCGGCGGGCATTGCATTGGCGTCGATCCGTATTATCTGGCTTATAAGGCGGAGTCGTTGGGATATTATCCGCAGGTAATTCTCTCCGGCCGTAGGGTAAATGATATGATGGGCGTATTTGTAGCTAACAAGCTCGTAAAGCTCATGATCCGCAAAGGGCATAAGATCGAAGGCAGCCGCGTACTGATCCTCGGCATTACGTTCAAGGAGAATTGCCCCGACATCCGCAACACGAGGGTAATCGATGTTTACCGCGAGCTTACCGACTTTGGTATGCAGGTTGAAGTGCACGATCCCTGGGCATCGGCTGAGCAGGTGTTGAGTGAATACAATATTGCAACGCTGGACAAACCCGCGGGCAAATACGAAGCAGTCGTCCTGGCGGTGGCGCATCAGGAGTTCAAGGCAATGGAATTCGGCGAGTTCACCGCGGCGGATTCGGTGATATTCGATTTGAAATCGGTGTTGCCGCAGAATATGGTCGATTCCCGGCTTTGACAGCCGGTTATTCCCGCCAGCCGAAGATATTCAATTGCAGATCCATCACATCATTACCCCGATAACGATGGTTCACAAATGGCCGGAGCCGGTGCTGATTGGTATCCACATAATAACGAAAACCGTTTTCTTCGAAAATCTTCACTACATCTGCCAGGCCCTGCGCGTTGCCGATGTAGGAGTGAAATTCCACGAAAAGGTTCTGCACCTGTGTCAGCGAGCCCCGGCAATCGTGAAGCACATCGATCTCAGCACCTTCAATATCCATTTTCAGGAAATCAATCCGGCTTTCCTTTTCCAGAAAGTCTTTCAAGCGAATGGAATCGATTTTTCGTTTCTGCGCCGTTGAATAAATTGAGGAAGAGTCCGCCGATTCGCTTCCGAACCAAATGCCTTTCTCATTAACCCACACAGCTTTGTCGATAATTTCGACATCGTTCACACCATTGTTTTCCAGGTTCTGGCGGAGCAATGAGGCTATTGCCGGCTCGGCTTCGAATGCGAGCAATCTAGCCTTCGGGAACAGTTTTTTGAAATATAGAACGCTCATTCCAATATTCGCGCCGCAGTCGAAAATCACAGGTTGGGATTGCTCACTTTCAAAGTAGTAGAACTCGTCTGCGAAGATTTCCTTATGTTGCCAAAGAAACGACATGGTATCGGGGACTTTCAGTTTGAACCCGCCGAATGTCACGTCGGTCAGCTTGTATCGGGCGCGGTTGCCGTATTTGAGCAGCAACGCCATAAATTCCCGGTTCCGGGCCGAGCCGAGGGCGTGATAAGGTTCTTTAAGCAGGTAGCGAAGCCAGTACATATGTGTAGTAGGTCAAATGCCGTATTTGACCCGATTTTTAATTTTTAAAAGGAAAGATAACCGGTAATATTGCTGGAATGCGCGGATCAAATCAGCATCAGGCTTCAAATCGGCGGGCATAGCCACATCCCCCTCCGCCATTTCTTCCCCATATTCCCCGGATTTAAAAGTGAAATTAGTACCGCTGCCGTCAGTTCCGATATTTTTGATTTTGGAATGGACGGGATACAGTCCATAGGCGTCATTGGCGAACTGTGAATAAGTCCAGCGGATAGCCCACGAATCGATGACACCTTTTTGTTGCTTGGCCAGCATTGGCCACAGGTCGTCACCTCCCTGATTAAATGCATTTCGCCGTTTGCCGTCGTTTTTCAGGCTTGGGAAATCGCGTACCTGCCAATCGGCCTTCGCCCATTTGTGTGCCCAGGTTCCCCAACCCCAGGAGCTCGCCCGTGGTGCGAGGTACAGCTCATGCGGGTAATTTTCAGGAACGTCGATAGGCGGCGTGTAGCCGGTAACCGAGTAAATATCGTCGCGCTCCGCATACGCATCCAACGCATTGTTCATAAATGACAGGAAATCGGTGGTACTGAGCATGTCATCTTCCAGCACAATTACTTTCGGATACTTGGAAAGAACAAAACTGACGCCCTCTATCACAGAAGCCGCCAGACCTTTGTTTCGCGGAGATTCGAAGATCGTCACCTTTTTGAAACCTGAAATGCCCGAAATGTATGCACGCACCTCGTTCACCGCTTCCGCCTCCTGCGCGTGCTTCGGCCCGTCGGAATAGATATACAACTCGCTTTCGGAAGCGAGCGTATTCATTTGCAGACTTTTAACAGTCTGCTGCAAATGCGAGGGACGGTTGTAGCAAAAAAGAACGATAGGGGCATGGGCGCGCATGAGCTCATTTGTCGGTTATCGTTGCAAAAGTAGGTCGAATCGTTTCTAAATCACAACAAATGCGAAAGTAGTAAAAAGTCAGGACCGCGAGTTTTGGTGGCCAAACTGTACTACCTTTGCAGGAAAATCGTCATCGAAGTCGTTGAAAATAATATGCGTGATGGGGGCGCGGCCCAATTTTGTGAAGGTAGCGGCCCTGTACAGAGCCTTCTCAAAATGTCCGGAGTTTTCCGTCAGCCTGGTTCATACCGGGCAGCATCACGACGATGCCATGTATAAGGTATTTCTGACGCAACTGGGCCTTCCTGAACCGGATTTTTCATTGTGCATTCACGGCGGCTCCCACACCGAACAGACCGCCCAAATCATGCTGGCTTTTGAAAAGGTGCTTTCGAGCGAATCTCCGGACCTCGTGATGGTTGTCGGCGACGTCAATTCGAGTTTGGCATGTGCATTGGTAGCGGCCAAAGAAGGGGTTCCGCTGGCGCATGTGGAGGCCGGATTGCGCAGCGGCGACAAAAGTATGCCCGAGGAAATCAATCGTGTTTTGATCGATCATATGGCCGACGGGCTTTTCGTTTCAGAGGAAGCGGCTGTCAGAAACCTGCAAAATGAAGGGATACCGTCGGGTAAAATCCATTTTGTAGGTAATGTAATGATCGATTCGCTGGTTTATTGCCGGGAAAAAGCAATGGAGCTCCCGTTGCTCAATGATTTGGGATTGAAAAAGCGGGGGTATGTGGTGTTGACGATGCATCGGCCATCGAATGTGGATTCGCTCGCGGAACTGACGTTGCTGGCGGATTTGATACAGGCCTTGTGTAAAATCAGGCCGGTCGTTTTTCCGGTCCATCCCAGGACGAAATCGAGCCTGATCAGCCATGGAATCTGGGGTCAGCTTGAAAATTGCAGCGGCTTGCATTTGCTGCCGCCCCAGGGTTATCTGGAATTTATCAACCTGATTTCCCATGCTGCCCTCGTCATCACCGATTCCGGCGGCGTGCAGGAGGAAACGACATTTCTGAACGTGCCCTGTGTGACTTTCAGGAAGTCTACGGAACGCCCGTCCACAATCGGGGAGGGGACGAACCGGCTTGTAGGTGATTTGGATGTTGCTCATGCACTCGGCATTATAACCGAAGTTTTAAAAAAGGAGAAGAACCAGACATCTTTGCCTGCACTGTGGGATGGCCTCGCGGCGGATCGCATTGTGCAAATAATTCAAAAGAAGTATTTAAAATAGATTTACGTGGGAATTGTTGTACGACAAAGCTTAAAGGCAGGGCTGGGCTCTTATATCGGGGTTGGGATCGGGATTATTAATCAAATGTATGTTTCTACCAAATTCCTTTCGGTAGAAGAATTGGCACTGACCCGGTTGCTTTTCGAAAACAGTTTACTTTTTGCCGCTTTTGCACATTTGGGCACGCCGCTTATTGCAGACAAATTTTTCGCAAAATTCAGGGACGACGATTCCGGGCATAATGGCATATTGCCGCTCCTTTTGGGTTTGCCATTTGTGGGAGGTTTGTTATTCACGATCCTTTACCTGCTATGCTCGGGATGGATACAACAATACTACTCCGAAAACTCCCCGTTGTTGATCAAATACCATATTCTGGTAATTCCTCTTACGATATTCTGGCTATACCTGGCTGTATTGGAATCATATTGCCGGAATAATTCGCGCATTGCCGTTCCCAACTTTATCCGTGAAGTTTTCCTCCGACTGGCCAACATAATGGTCATTCTCATGTTCGGATTCGGATGGGTCAGTTTTCAATTAATGCTCTGGCTGCTGATCGCATCCTATGGTCTGGCCCTGATCTCGCTGATATTCTATATTCACAAGCTGGGGAAATGGTATTGGTTTAAACCCAATCCGCAAATACTCACCAGATCGTTGTTTCGGAATATGCTGGCTTATGGAAGCTTCTCGATTCTCGGAGGCATAGGCGTAAACCTGATGCTCTTTATCGACCGTTCCATGCTCGCGGGAGAGCGGGGGCTTATTCAAACAGGGATATTTATCATAGCCGCGTATATCGCCGGGGTAATTGAAATACCCAAGAAGGCTATTTCGCAAATATCCATTCCTTTATTGTCCACTTCTTTGGGGAAAGAAGATTACGAATTTGTCCGTCAGATCAACGTCAAATCCGCATTGAACCAATTGATAGCCGGGGGACTATTCTTTTTATTAATATGGAGTAGTATTGATGATATTTTCCTGCTCATTCCCAAAGGCGAAACCTACCGGGAGGGGAAACTCGTAGTGCTTTTCCTGGCATTGGTAAAAGTATTCGATACCGGAACGGGGCTCAATACGGAAATAATCCTGTATTCGAGGTTTTATAAATATGCGACGTATCTCATTCTCGGGTCGGCCATTTTGGGTTTCTTATTGAACGTTTTGTTCATACCCATGTACGGCTTTATCGGCGCGGCGCTGGCTACCATGATCACCACATTCCTTTATTCCATGTCCAGGTTATTTTTGGTCTGGCGCAAATTTGGCATTCAGCCTTTTTCACAGGGGACGGTGAAAGTGATACTAGTGCTGGCTGTGTTGTATCTATCTACTTTCCTTGAACCGGAATATACCGTCTCCAAATTGTCGGCTATGCTCGCCATCGTACTCCGGTCGGCGTTCTTATGTGTGGCTTTCGCCATATTGATCCTTAAACTGGACGTTTCGCCGGAGATAAGAGCGCTTTTTGAAACTGCCAAAAAGCGGCTGCCTTATGTGAATGGTAAATAATCCCGAGTGCGGGCGTTGTTTAAATATCCATTTTCCGGAATCGGATTCTCCTGGCGCTTTTAATGCGTTCCTGTACAAATTCCAGGTCCCGCAGGTAGATCGTGTCGTGTGAGCCGGTAGTTTCCAGCTTTTGCAGGACTCTTTTAAACGGATCGTAGCTGTGTGGTACAAATCCCAGGTCCAGCAGCTTGTTATGCAGGTAGTTTTGCCCGAATTCGTATTGATCTGAAAGGCCATTCGTTTCCATAATGATCACCCTCAAATTGGGATTGGCCAGGGTATCGGGTGCGCCGTTGATGACATTGGCCTCGAAGCCCTCCACATCGATCTTTAAAAAGTTCGCTGTTTTGTCTGCCAGCAGGTGGTCCAGCGTGTCGACAGGGACCTGAATCGTGGCGCCTGCCGACTCCTGGCTGTTACTGATTACGTGGTTAGTGGCGTCGAGATTGTTGGTGAAAACCAGTTTTTCCTCCTTATCACCGACTCCCAGGTTCCGCAGGTCAACCAGGCCTTCCAGCTGATTGTAGGTTACATTTCTTTTTAATTTCGAGAATGTCGACGGGATCGGTTCAAATGCGATGGCATTGGCGCCGGCTACGCCTGCGGCCAGGATCGTGTATACCCCCACATTGGCGCCTATGTCCACAAACGTGTCGCCCGGGCGCAGGTAATGCGTAAGGAAAAGCATTTCGTGGAGGTCGTACAGCCCCGTGTAAATCTGAAGTTCAGCACTGGACATTCCTTTTTCGACCACCAGCGAAGTATTTTCAAGAAAAGGATACACCATCGGGTGATGGTGCAAACGAATGACAATCCCTCTTTTGAAGAACGTCATCAAGGCCGGGAGTTTGTTGTTCTGATTTAAAGGGTGACTCAGTATGGTCTTGATCGTCTTTAACTTCATTAGGCTGTTCGAGGTTTTGTGCCAGGCCGGGAAAAATTTGGCTGCTAATGTAGCTATTTGCGCCCTGTAAGCAAAACGTTCCCGACCAGCTCTTTCATGTTCAGAGGATGGCCTCGTAAATAATTTTGGGGCATTCCCGGCCTCCTATGCGGCGTTTGAAACTGGCCAGTGATGCTTTTTCGTGACCGAAGTGGTCGAGGGAAATGCCGAGATCCAGGATTTCTATCCCGCTGTTCCTGCAATATTGATAAGCCGCTTCGAAAAGCATAAGGGAAGGACTGATTGTGCGGAATTCAGGAAGAAAGCCGGACAAAAAATGGTATAAAACATGGTCACTTACCCGCACCAATAATGCTGCGGCGACGGTTTGTTGCCCGTCTCTGACCGTCATACTGATGTAGCTTTCGGGTGTTGCATGGATGATCCTGGCTATTTCTCCCGGCTCTACCCGCCTATGCCGACCGTGCGCGCGGTCGCAGTCGTGAAGCAGGGTTTCTGTTGCCTCGTCACAAATCCCGATTTTCAGATCAATACCTAAACCGCTGTTTTTGCCTTTGGCTAATCGCCGTCGCTCCGCTGGCTCAATAATCTGGTCAAAACGCTGGTCAGTAATAGGAATATAATGATTAGAATAGGTATGATTGGGTGAAAAACCAGCAGCGAGGTAGCTGTGATGGCAAATTTCATGGATTAGCGGGTGGTAACATGCGGGCGCGGTTTTTATAGTAAGTGTTTTGCCTCCCATGCGGCTTACCCATTCCCGGGTGCATGAAAGCAGAAATATCAGCTGGCGTTCCGGGCAATGTGCTACTGGCATGATGCCGCCAAACGGGGCCAATGGTGGGGAAGTCCAGCCATGAGTGCCTGGCTGGCAGTGAAGTACGGCCAAAATATGACCGGATTCTTTGGAACTAAGAATAAATGAATAAATTAGGTCAGAAGTCTGAATAGCCAGTTGTTGTTTCCTGAAAAAAAGCCATGGAACGGCCGTGGGAAAGGGAGCGTCCTGCATTGGAAATACATCCACGATGCTGTCGTCATTGGTCCAGGAGCAGAGAGAAGTGCGTGTAAAACTATTACTTATCGGGCCCACAAGTTATAGTATGTGTGTTAAATGTGCTCAGATCAAGGATTTTGATAAATTATTGATATACTAATTTGATATTTTTTATGTTTAATACAATGCTGATTACTATTTTTGTTAATTCATCAAATCAGTTCAACCAGGATGTACAAAATAGTACTGGTTGGTAATCAGGATTTTCAGTTCAAGGGCAATCATCAGGCTGGAAATTGATTGTCCGGATTAATTTGACACCAGTAGTTTTTTACATCCATTGGACCCAACCCATCCATGAAACACATACTGATCGCCGAAGACCATGCTGTGGTAAGAATCGGTACCAAACACCTCCTCAAATCACTAATTCCGGATTCAACAATTTCGGACGTTGACGATTTTGATAAAATTCTTCAGGAACTTGAGACCAAAGCTTATGACCTCCTGATTCTGGATATCAATATTCCGGGCGGTAACACTACCAAAATGGTGGAAACCATCCGCGCGAAATCGCCGGGCGTCAGAATTCTCATGTTTTCGAGCTACGACGAACAACTTTACGGCCTGATGTACCTTCAAGCGGGTGCAGATGGATACCTGTCGAAGGATGCACCGGAGGAAGAGTTCAAAACCGCCGTTATGAGCGTCCTGAACAATAAGAAGTATATGAGCGAAGATATGCAGCAAATGAATATCAATCGCCTCATCAATCCGAAGGAATACATGCCGGATCCGATCGTGAGCCTTTCGCCGCGCGAGACCGACGTGATGAACCTTTTGAAGGAAGGCTTAGGAACCGCAAAAATTGCAGAAAAACTGAACTTGCAGCTATCTACCGTTAGTACTTACAAGGCCCGTATTTTTGAGAAGCTGGGCGTTAAGAACATCGTAGAGCTGATTACCAAGATTAAGTAATTTATTCTTACCATACCGAAAAAGGTTTCTGTACCAGGTGCAGAAACCTTTTTTTGTGAAATCAATCGAGTGAAATTCATGCGCAAGCTGAGTGTAGATGAAATGGACCGGATGTCGGTCGAAGAGTTTAGGGAATCGGAAAAATTCCCGTTTGTGATCGTGCTGGACAACATCAGGAGCCTTAACAACATCGGCTCGTTCTTCCGGACCGCGGATGCGTTGCGGGCGGAGAAAATAGTCCTCTGCGGCTACACACAGGCGCCGCCGCATCGCGAGATCACGCGCAGTGCCCTCGGAGCCGAAATGTCGGTGGCGTGGGAGAAGTGCCCAAGCGCGGCCGAGGCGGTTAAAATATTGAAATCGGAAGGATATAAGGTCTGGTGTGTGGAGCAGGCCGAGGGAAGTGTGCTGTTGCAAAATTTCGGGCCCGAAAGGGGAGTACCTCATGCCTTTGTATTTGGTAATGAGGTTGAAGGGGTGAGTGAGGCTGCCATCGCAGAATCCGACGGCTGTCTGGAAATTCCGCAGTTCGGGACGAAGCATTCTTTCAACGTTTCGGTGTCGGCAGGAATCGTATTGTGGGATTTTGTAAGGAGAAATATAACATAAAAATAATACCGAAAATTTGCTATTTATAAATTAATAATGGGTATTTGTAGGTTATTGCCTGATGGCAATTTTGACCTGGTATAGCTCCTCTGCGGAGCCGGGCTACATGTATTATTTATGAAATTCTTAATATCAGATTTATGAAATCCGCTACCAAAAAGTTATCGACAGAGATTGCTGAAACCCTTGCCGGAAAGATTGAAGCAGTCACTGCCGGTTCAAAAAAAATAAAGAAATCCATCGAGAAAGCGGCCGCGAAACTGGCTAAGAAGGTAGCCAAGTTTGAAAAGGAAACTCTCAAGAAAAAAGCCAAAGAGGCCAAGAATGCGGAGAAGAAAGTAAAGGATAAGAAGGAAGGCAAAAAGAGCAAGGCGGAGAAGAAAGAAAAAGTAGCAGCGCTGGTAGCGGCTGCATCGTCCAAAGCGCCTGTGGCTGCCCCTGCGAAGCCAACGGTGGGTAAAGAAGCGAGCGCTCCGAAACCGGCCGCAAAACCAGCCGCGCCGAAAGCTGCACCTGCCAAGCCTGCCGCGAAACCGGCAGCTGCTCCGAAAGCCGACGCACCTGCGCCGGCTCCTGAGAAAGCATAACGAGGCTGTGAATGCCAGAAAACGACCAGCAACGGATTTCCGTTGCTGGTCGTTTTGCTTTCAGGTTAGCTGGTGCGTCCTATTGTGACAAGTAACCGGCCGGTCAGGCCTTTCTCGGCGCGGTGTGAGAAATAATCCTGGTTGTGAAGTACGGTCGAATAAGGGGATATTTCCACATGTTCGGGCTTTATGCCGCTGCGGACCAGCTGGTCACGGTTGGAGGCTTTCAGATCCACGAAAAACTTGCCGGCGCCTTCATCCCAGCGTTTATAGGTCGGGGTGAAATGCTGTGCCACATCCTCGCCTACTTCAAAACTACATTCATCAATACAGGTACCCACATATCCGAAACAATCCCCGGGCCGGGTGCCGTAGTTGCCCTGCATGGTCGCAACCGTCTTTTCGACAATCCCACCCACAGTACCACGCCATCCCGCGTGAATAGCCGCCACCGCGCCCGTTACCGGGTCGTAGATCAGGATCGGCGTGCAATCGGCGACGGTCACCGCAAGCTGAATGCCCCTTATATTGGTCACCAGGGCATCGAATCCCTCGAATCGGGCCGGCGAGGTAACGGTTACAATGTCGGTCCCATGCACTTGATGCGATTTTGCGACGTTTTCGAAGGGTATGCCAAGTGCTCCAAAGAATATCAGGTTGTTTTGCATGATATTTTCGGGCGTATCCTGCGAGCCACCGAGGTTCAGCGACGCGTAGTGGCCGGTGCTTACACCGCCATGGCGCGTACTTTCGGCGGCAACCAACTCGGGGAACTGGCTAAATATCTGTGGTTTACGGAATATGGGTTGTTTGTCGGTCGTGGGGGAAGCGAGCATTCTTCTGAAATTAATGGAAAACGGTTCCAAAATTAAACGATCGCGCCGCCGGATTCATTTCGGGCTGAATTTATTTTGACGCATTGCCGTTATGTGCCCGGAAGTTCCCCGTAAAAGAACCGTAAAATAGCGGGGTACAGATTTTGCGTAGAATTCAGCTAAATTTGTGCCGAGCGACTCCGCTTATTCAATGAAACAGTGACTATGATAAAAGTGAGCGTGTGTGTAGTCACCTACAACCACGAAAAATTTGTAGCAAAAATGCTGGATTCGATCCTGATGCAGCAGACTACATTTGATTTCGAGATTATTGTAGGAGATGATTTTTCCAAAGACAACACCCGGGCGATATTAACCGAATACCAGCAGCGTTTCCCCGATAAGATAAGGCTATTGTTGCACCTGAAAAACATGGGCCTGAACGGAAAGTTCAATGCGCTGGCGACCTTTGCCGCTGCCAGAGGCGAATATATCGCCCAGTTTGACGGCGACGATTATTTACTTGTCCCCGACAAGCTGCAAAAGCAGGTTGAAATGATGGATGCCAATCCGCATTATTCGGCGTGTTTCCACAATGCGAGGGTCATATACGACGACAATTCGGCCCCTCCGCACCTGGTCAACTGGATTAATAAAAAAGAATTCACGGTGGACGACCTCATCGGCGAGGACGAGCTTTGCTTCATCGCGACGTCGAGCCTGATGTTCCGGACCGAGGATTTTGCCAAAAATCCGGACCCGGAATGGACGAACCTATCTACGAGCGGCGATATTCCCCGCAACATCATGCTGGCAACGCGCGGGCCGATCGGCTATATCGACGAGGTGATGTCGGTGTACCGGAAGCAACGCGGCGGTGCGAGTTTCGCGGATAACCATTACGGGAAGGATTTTCTTTTCAATCGCATTGAAATGTATTCCAATATCGACAAGGAATTGAAATACAAATACCACGACCGGCTCACGAAGAATATCGCGACGTACTATTATAAAATGCTGTTTTCGAGAGAGTATGGCGACACTTACTGGCCGCGCGTCAAATATGCGGTGAAGTACCTTTCGATGGCCGAGCCATCGCCGGAGCGGAAGAAAGAGGTGATCCGTGATTTCATCATTCCGCCGTTTTTTATGAAAATATACAGCTTTTTCGCGCTGAATCTCTATAACCTGAAAAGCAAGCTGTCGGGGTAGGGCTGATAGCAGCAAAAAGGGCCGGTTCGATTGAGCCGGCCCTTTTTGTTTTAAAACAGCTTCTCTTTCGGAGGCGTAGCACCCTTCATGCGAATGTAAGGGGTGGTTTGGCCGCGGTGGTGAGTCTGGTGTTCGAAAGCCTTTTCAAATGCAGTTCCGGCTGTCATATCCATCCCGAACACTTTGACATCCTTCGCAAGATCGGCGTCGGTCATGCCTTTCAATGCTGCGATCACGAAATCGTAGCTTTCCATCACACCTTTGGTTACGGCAGCTTTCGACTGATCGGCTCTTTTTTCAAGAGAACCCTCCGGTTTCGCCTTGCCGGTCGCGGATGACACAAACAGGTAGTTGGCGTCCCCAAGGTGGTCCATTTGCGCTGCAAACGAACGGATTTCAGGGGTAGGTTTCAATGCATAACCATCTTCGGGCATCGCATCCAGGTATTCTTTGGTGTATTCTTTTGCCCGTTCCCAATCTTTAATGTATTTGGCCGTCATGGTTTGTGCGGATGCAACTTTGCCCGCCACTAAAAGCATACAGATAATAGCGATTTTTTTCATTCGATTTTTGTGTTTGGTGGTTGATAAATTTTCGCGAAAGGTAACGGTAAGGAATGCGATTGTCAACATGGGAATCAAATATTTAAGTAATGGTAATGTGCCGAAGAGTGACATCTGATTGGGGCTGAGTTTCAAGAAAATCGTGCTGTAATCGTGGAGGTTAGGCGGGTTATTATTTTATTTACCATCCACAGCCATTTACGTAAAGGATCGCTATGCCCGGAACTTCCGAAGAACGTGCGCAGAAATACCTCAATCTCGGCCACAGTGAGGCCGAGAACCACGCGAAAACTCAACTAGAACTCTATGAAAAGCGGGTGGAACAAACGTCCTCGGTCACCAATGTCATCTCCGAGTTCTTCAAAACCAACCTGATCGGCTTTGCCTGGCATTACCTGCGCAGCCGGTTTGGCGCGAGGCATCCTTACCAAGCCTACCCGCGTAACGACGACACGGGCATTTACCCGCTGCAGTCTTCTATCGCTTCGAGGGATGAAATCAGCATTGCATTGCTTTCGGATTGGGCCAGCGATACGGCCGAATCCGATGCGGTAGCGAATCTGGTAGCACGCCATGCACCCGATTACACCGTGCATATGGGCGACATTTATTTTGTAGGAACGCCCAAAGAAGTGGAAGAGAACTTTACGGCTCCCTATGCTTCCTGGTATTATGGCGCTTCGGGCAGTCTGGCGCTTTCGGGAAATCATGAAATGTATTCCAACGGCAATGCATTCTTCCAGCACCTGCTTCCCGCGATGTACGCGCAGGTGGGCGATGTGCGCAAGACGCAGCAGGCCGGCTTTTTCTGTCTGGAAAATGAGCATTGGCGTATTATCGGTATCGATACAGGCTATACTTCGGTAGGCAGGCCTTTCTTTGAAATACTGTCTCCACCCGATTGCCATTTGCGGAAAGAGCAGGTAGCATGGCTGCGCGATGTGGTTAAGCTCGGTGACCCGCTGGATACACGCGGTATCGTGATCCTGAGCCACCACCCTTATATATCGGCATTCCGCGAAGAATATATCCGCCCGGGCGAGCAGTTGCAAAAGCTCATGGGCGATGCGCAACGACCGGTTGTCTGGATCTGGGGGCACGACCATCGCATGGTAGCCTACCGCTTCGACCGGAATGGCAAGGGGCCGCAGGCATACGGGCGCTGTATCGGGCATGGCGGCCTTCCGGTAGAAATCAGGCCGCCTGATGCGGGAGAATTGTATAAAATTGATTACTACGACACACGGGTGAGGAAGGAAATCAAGGGCCGTGCGCTGGGCTATAATGGGTTTGTGCGGCTGCTACTGCGGAATGAAAAGCTCGTGGCCGAGTACCGCGACCTGGAAGATACCTGTGTGATGGAAGAAAGTTGGATCGTAAACAAAGCGGACGGCCAACTCGAATGGGAGGTGGTTAATGTCCTTCCCGAGCTGGCCGTCCGTTGAATATGATCATGCCCATGCGGGCGTGGTGTCAATGATGATCGTCGTGGCTGTGGTCTTTGTAAAACGCTGCGAAAGTCACAACCAGACCGATGGTGCCAAGGATGAACACGAACAGGTCGCCAAATACTGCCAGGATGATAAAAAGGATAATAAACGCTGCGATGTAAGCGAAGGTTGGCAGCGAAGTAGACTCGGTATGCGATGTTTCAGACATATTCGGAATGTATTAATAGCTTTCGATGCTGCGAAAATAATAAATCGGGGTTAAGTTTCTCGCATTCACCTGTATTTTTTAGTCCTGTTTCAGCAATCTGTTTTGCTACGCGGCGGTCGTGCAGATTTCGGGATTTGGCTGCATTTTGCTGATTATCAGTGGCTAATTGTACTATTTAAACAAAGTGCATAGTGTTGGGTATTTTCGTGGTATCCTGCTAAGAATGGAAATGGCTATTTAAATAACTTTCAAGAGGCTCTGTATTTGGTAGTTGAATACTATTTTGGTATAAATTATTTTTGAGGTATCGATTTTCGAAATTATGTTCTGTAAATCGATGATTTAATGAAATAGAAATATTTTAATAAACCTAGCACCTCACTCCTATGAAAATCCTTTCCACTTTCGTGCTTGCCTTTTTATGCAACGCCTTTGCTGCCCGCGCTCAAACGGTAACAAATGCCGAACCTGACGCCTACTTCGCCGATTTTTATGTGATGCAGGTCAAACCGATGCAATTCGAGCTGAGTTACAAATACCCCAAAACGGACCGCGTGCTGGTGCGGATCAAAGACGAAGAGCAGAACGTTATTTTTGTCGAGAAGACGCTTATTTACAAGCGTTACCATAAGAATTTCGACTTGTCGGTGATGAAAGATGGCGAATACACTTTCGAATTGACAGACGGCAATGAGAAGTTTGTACAGACTTTCGTAGTAGCGACGAGAACGCAGCGTATGGCTACGGCCTTGTAGGTTGTTCGTTATTCCAAAATCCATACTTTTGTTTTAGTAATCGGTTGCCGTCTTTCTCGCGTTCGGGAATGCGGGTTTTGCCTCTAAAACAATTGCCAATGCCCTATATTATCGGTTGTGATATCGGCACAACAAACGTCAAATCTGTCGCCTTCGATACCGTTTCAGGAACAATCCTCGCTTCGCACAGTGAAAGTTATGAAATGCAGCACCCGCGGCCCGATTGGAGCGAGCAGGATCCGGAAGAGATTTTCCAGGCTGCCTGCAAGACTTTGAAAAAGGTTACCGAGAAATGCAGGCACCACGGCGAACCCGTCGGGATCAGTTTCAGCGCCGCGATGCATGGGGTACTGGCTCTCGACAAAGACGGCAGGCAACTTACTAACCTCATTATTTGGGCCGATAACCGCAGTGCCGACGTCGCGATCAAGCTGCGGGGATCACAGGTTGGCAAGAAGATCTACAACCATAACGGTACGCCCATTCATGCCATGGCCCCCGTGTGCAAGTTGTTGTGGATGAAGAAAAACGAGCCGGAGATCTATCGTAAGACGAGTAAGTTCATCGGTGTGAAAGAGTACATCGTATACAGGCTCACCGGTGAGTTCCTGGTAGATTATTCCATTGCCTCCGCCACCGGCATGTTCAATATCCGTGAACTGCAATGGGATGGCTATACATTGAAAAAATTGGGGCTGAAAGTTGAAAAGCTGCCCACGGCAGTATCGCCATATCACATTGTAAAGCTCCCGAAAGGCAATCCTGCCAAATTACGGGAGGGTACGCCGCTGATCATGGGCGCGAGCGACGGCTGCCTGGCCAACCTCGGCAGCGGGGCGATCAGGACGGGCTCGATGGCCGTCACGATCGGTACCAGCGCGGCCGTGCGCATATGCTCCGGCAAGCCATTCTCCGATCCGCTGATGCAGACATTCTGTTATGTATTGGATGAAAAGACGTACATCGTCGGCGGGCCGTCCAATAACGGTGCGGTCATTTTTGAATGGCTTATGAATACCTTCTTTCCAACGGATGAGTATGAGGCGGTTTTCAAAGAAGCCGAAGGCATTAAGCCCGGGTCGGAGGGACTGCTATTCTATCCCTATTTGCTCGGCGAGCGTGCGCCGCTCTGGAGTTCTTCTGTTCGGGGAGGCTTCTCGGGCCTCGACATCACGCATACACGGGCGCATTTCGCGCGGGCGGTCATGGAAGGGATTCTGCTGAACCTTTACAGCATTGGTAAAATACTCATGGAAATGCAGGGTATCGATACGATCTATGCCAATGGCGGTTTTGCGCGCAGTGCTACCTGGGTACAAATGCTTTCCGATGTTTTTGGGAAAACGGTAAAACTGAATGAGACCGTCGAAACAGGTGCAGTAGGTGCTGCTATGATGGGATTGAAGGCGCTCGGCGTTGTCAGTGATTTTTCGGAACTGACGGCATTTACACAGGTAGGGAAGGAGTTTGCCGCGCACAAAAACACGCACGAACAATATGATGCCCTCGGCAGAAAGTTCAGCAAAGGGGCTAAATTGATGATGGCCCACGCGGTATAGTCAACAAAAAAGGCCTCCCGCTGGGAAGCCTCTTTGTATTGATCTAACTATCCTATTAAAACTTGTAAGTAACGCTCAAACGATAATTTCTTGGAGGATCGGCCTGCCAGTAGTAGGCTTTCAACCAATCGTAATAACCGCCGCTGTACAGGTACTTGTCCAGAATATTGAACACGTTCGCTGTGAGGCGGATGTTGTCTTTCTCCCAGAACAGACCGCCATCCAGTTTGAAATAATCAGGCTGGTTAAGACTACTATTAGTTGACGACCAGTTAGTGGTAGCACGGCCTGCCAGATAAGTGAAACCCGCAGAGATACCGGCGTTTTTCAACGAGCCGTGTTGTACTTTATAGCTCAACCAGGCATTGGTTGTGTGCTTGGCATACCCGGGAATTAAATCGCCTACTTTCATATCGGTTACCCCCTCGGCCACTTTCGTAACTTCGGAAATCGTGTAAGCGTAGTTAGCTGTCAGGTTAAGTCCGTTGATGATCGTACCGCGAAGGTCGAATTCAACACCTTGGGCTCTTTTTTGGCCTAGTACCATGCTTAGTCCCGAGTTTGGATTGGTGGGATCACCTGTGAGCTCGTTGTTTTTCAAAATTCGGTAGAATGCGAGCGTGGTATTCCAGTGGCCTTCCGCCCAGTCGCGTTTTACGCCTATCTCGGTATTGTTTCCTGTAACCGGTTTCACCTTGCCGCCGCCGATCAACCGGCCTGCTTGCGGGATGAATGCCTGGTCGTACAATGCATACAATGAGGTATTCTTCGTTAGTGAGAGGCTCAGGCCCACACGCGGAGTGAAGTGCTTTGCCTCCTGGTCAGCGCCGCCGTATGCCGATTGCTTCACATACGTGTAACGGCCAGCCAATGTCAGGCGGACGCGGTTATCGAGGAAGCCCAGTTCGTCCTGCAAGTAGAGGCCAGTATAATTCTGATCCTGTAAACCTCCGCCTGCTGCCGCACGGGATTCAAGGGGCATGGAGCGATCGAATTGGGGGTAACCCAATACCGGTGTGCCATAATAGGGGTTTTTAGGGTCAAATTCAGCACCTGCGGAGTCGAGCGCGATAGATTGCGACCAGTCGGCGAAGTAATGCTTGCTACCAATATCAATCCCCCCGAGAATGCGGTGTCTTACCGCGCCGGTTTTCACATCGCCATTGACAAACACCTGTCCGAGCGTCATTTCGCTCTTGGCATCCCATAGTCCCACGGCCCGGATCAAAGTACCATCAGGGTTTACCACGTTGGGCCACATGCTGCTGCCTTGCTGGTTGTAATTGAAATAGCCAACCTGTGCGGTCAGTTTCCAGTCGGGGTTGAGCTGGTGCTGCAAATTCACAAACACACTCTGGTCGTTGATCCTGGTAGGAGCAATGCCGGGAGCCATGGTCGTGAAATCGCGCGGCAGCGTAGCGTAGCCATCGGGAGAGAACACATAGAAGGACCCTACGTTCGACATTTTCGCATATTGCAGCGTGTATTCAGCTGTCAGTTTCGTCTTCTCGTCGATTTGGTAAGAAATGACCGGAGCAATGCTGTAACGGTTGTTGTATTCATAGGGACGGAAAGAACCTTTGTTTTGCGCCGCTACATTGAGACGATAGAGGAACTTGCTATCCTTGCTCAATTTGCCATCGAGGTCGAGGGTGGCGCGGTAGAGGCCGAAGCTGCCTACATTGAAGCCCACTTCACCTTTGGTCTGACCGGTAGGTTTTTTGGTAACCACATTGTACAAACCGCTCGGATCGCCATTCGCAAGCATAAAGCCAGCCGGACCTTTTACGAATTCGATGTGATCGACGAAGCTCATATCCTCTGTCAATGGACCCCAGTAGGAGTTCACCACATTGAAGCCATTGCGGAATGCCTGGATTTGAGAGCCGCGCATGCTGATATTGGCATACATATCGCCCCAGTGTTCCAGACGGACCGCACCGCTGACGTTGCGGATCAGGCCGTCGCTCATGCTGATCACCTGTTGGTCGGCCAGTACTTTTGAGGTAACAACCTGCACGTTCTGAGGGGTTTCCAGGATCGGCGTGAGCAGTTTCATGCTGGATGAAAACTGGTCCGATTTGTAGGTAGTACCGCTCTTAACGATCACTTCCTGCAATTCGTTGGCGCTTTCGGACAGCGTGAAAGAAACGCTCACCGTTTCACCGGCAGCTACTTCCACATCCTTTTCCAGAGTGGCAAGTCCCACGAAGCTCACCAGCAATGTATAGCTTCCGGGTTTGATTCTTTCAATTGTGAATTTTCCTTGATTGTCCGAGACGGCACCGCGGGCAGATCCCTTTATTCCGACCGAAACTTGCTCGGCTGGTTGTCCATCCGAGCTGAGTATCTGTCCTGATATTCTGCCGTTTTGCGCAAATGCGGAAACGCTTATCAGCAGTAATAGGAAGAAAATATAAAATCTTTTCATTTATCTAAAATTGGACTAAATAGTTAACGAGCCGCAAATATCCGTCGGTAATTCTTACGAGGCAAGATTTTATTTAGATTTATTTAAAATAGTAGTTAACGGATTGTTACATAATGATTTTAGTCATAAAAAAGCCGCATTGTCCAACGGACAATGCGGCTGCATGCGGTTTGAAATGTTGCTGCTATTTTTCCTCGGCCGGTTTTACGGCTTCCACCATTTTCACGGTGATCATCTTTTTATCCGATGAATTGCCCCAGGAGTTCATGATGTAATTCATCACATCGGCGATCTGCTCGTTGGCTAGTCCTGGTTCGGGCATCATGTTGTCGTAGGATACGCCATTCACCGTCACTTTTCCGATCAACCCGAACTTGATCGCCTGGATCGCATTCTCGGGTGTTTTCATCAGGTAATCCGATTTGGCGAGCGGCGGGAAAGTGGCGGTAATGCCCTCGCCCGTGCCCATATGGCAGGAAATGCAGTTTTCGGAGTAAACCATTTTACCGCGTTCGATGCTTTTCGCAAGTTCATCGTCCTGGCCGGGAGATACCGCCGTGCAGAAGACCGCGGCTGAGAGTAATGTTAGTAATAGTTTCATGGTGATGTTTGGGTTAAGATAGTGCGAAGCTCCTGCTGCGCACACACTATTTGCAGGCCTCTGGCCGGTCTTGCATACCTGACCGGCCGGAGGCCTGCGAATATGCGGCACGAAGTGGGAGCATCGCACCATTTGTTATTTCGTGAGCGAGAAAGGAACCGCTTCCGGTTTCGTACCCCAGCTTTTCGAAGGCTTGCCGCTCAGATCGAATTGTACGTTTCCGCCTTTCTGAATATCTGCGTGTTCAAGGTAAGTCTTGTCGTAGGCCTTGCCATTCAGCTTCGCGCCCTGGATGTACAGATTGCTTTCGCTGCTCGCCGGTGCCTCGACGGTGAATTTCTTGCCGTCTTCCATCGTCAGCGTCGCTTTTTTGAACAGCGGTGAACCGATTACATATTGCGTGGTACCTGGTGTGACTGGATAGAAGCCCAGCGAAGAGAATACGTACCAGGCGGAAGTCTGGCCGTTGTCTTCGTCGCCGCAGTAGCCGTCCGGCGTTGCCTGGTAGAGGCGCTTCATTACCTGACGTGTCCAGTATTGTGCCTTATCGGGTGCTCCTGCGTAGTTGTACAGGTAAATCATGTGTTGGATCGGCTGGTTGCCGTGAGCATAGTTACCCATGTTCATGATCTGCATTTCGCGGATTTCGTGGATCGGGAAACCGTAGTAGCTGTCGTCGAATACCGGAGGCAATGTGAAGACCGTATCGAGTTTTTGTACAAATGCCTCACGGCCGCCCACGAGGTTGATCAGCCCCTTCACATCCTGGAACACCGACCAGGTGTAGTGAATGCTGTTTCCCTCCGTGAATGCATCGCCCCATTTGAATGGATTGAATGGCGATTGGAACTTGCCGTCCTTGTTCTTGCCGCGCATCCATTTGGTCTCGGGGTCGAACAGGTTTTTGTAGTTCTGGCTTCTTTTCAAATACAAATCCACTTCCGATTGCGGCTTTTTCAGCTCTTTCGCCAATTGTGCGATACAGAAATCCGCATAGGCGTATTCCAGCGTGCGGGCTGCATTTTCATTGATTTTGACATCGTAAGGAACATACCCGAGTTCATTGTAGTACTCATGTCCGAAACGGCCCACCGAGCTAACCGGGCCTGCATTCTGCGTGTTTTTCAGAATAGCCTCATAGAGTTTGTTGATATCATAGCCGCGGATACCCTTAATATACGAGTCGGCGATGAGTGAAGCGGAGTTCGATCCGATCATACAGTCACGGTGGCCGGGGCTGGCCCATTCGGGCAGGAAGCCGCTTTCGTCATATGCATTGGCGAGGCCCTCCATGATGTGCGCGTTCAATGTCGGGTACATCAGCGTGAAGAATGGGAACACCGCGCGGAAAGTATCCCAGAAACCGTTGTCGGTGAACATGTAGCCTGGACGTACCTCGCCATTGTAAGGGCTGTAATGCACGACCTTGTTGGCCTTATCCATTTCGTAGAACTTGCGTGGGAACAGCAGCACGCGGTAGAGGCATGAATAGAAAGTGCGGATCTGGTCGATATTGTCGCCTTCCACTTTAATGCGGGAAAGTTCGGTGTTCCACGCCTGTTCGCCTTTCGCTTTGGTAGCGTCAAAAGAATCATTGCCCAGCTCGCGTTGGAGGTTCAGGTCGGCCTGCTCGGGGCTGATAAAAGAGGATGCCACTTTGATACCTACCTGCTCGCCTCTTTTGGTTTTGAAACCGACAACCGCACCTACGTGCGCAGCGCTAAGTTCCAGCGTATCCTTTGCAAGCGTTTTACCGTGGAATGCGGAGGAGAATGTGAATGGTTTATCAAAAACCAAAACAAAGTAGTTCTTGAAGTTGGCTGGTACGCCGCCGCTGTTTTTGGTAGTATAACCAATGATTTTGCGCTCCTTAGGAAGGACTTTTACATAAGAACCCCTGTCGAATGCGTCCAACAGTACGTAGGAGGTATCTGCTTTCGGGAAGGTAATGCGGAATTGGGCAGCTCGTTCGGTCGGCGCGATTTCCGTGGTAACGTCGTAATCCGCCAGGTATACCTTATAATAGTGCGGTTTGACGGTCTCGGCCTTGTGCGAGAACCAGCTGGCGCGGCTTTCTTCGTCGATTTTCAGCTTACCGGTAATCGGCATGATCGCGAACTGGCCGTAGTCGTTGATCCAGGGGCTCGGCTGGTGGGTTTGCTTGAAACCGCGGATCTTCTCGGCGTCGTACATGTAGGCCCATCCGTCGCCCATTTTGCCGGTTTGTGGCATCCAGAAGTTCATTCCCCAGGGCAAGGCAATGGCCGGATAGGTGTTACCGGCCGATAAACTGAATTTCGACTGCGTACCCATCAGCGGGTTCACATAGTCGACCAGATTGGCGGTACCTTGCCCGTAGGATAATTGCAGCGAGGCAATAACGGTAAAAAGGCAGGACAGGAGTTTTTTCATGTTGGGGATAATTCTTTTTTATATTGGTTTCGGATTTTATAAATGCAGGGACAAAAGTAATCGAAGGGCAGAGAACAAAAAGTAATGGGGCCAAAGATTTACCAACGGCAGGTTTTCTGCCATTTTGTACCGGCATAATTCTTTTTAACGTTAGGTTTTGAATCCATAGCAATCAACATGACAGAACACCTTAACCGCCTTACACCGCGTCAGATCGTTTTCGAGCTCGACCAATATATCATCGGACAAAATGACGCAAAACGCAATGTGGCGATCGCCCTGCGGAACCGGTGGAGGCGCATGAACAGTCCGGAGGACATTCAGCGGGAGATTATCCCGAACAACATATTAATGATAGGAGCTACCGGGGTGGGTAAAACCGAAATCGCCCGCCGGCTGGCCAAGATCGCTGATGCGCCATTTGTGAAAGTGGAGGCTTCCAAATTTACGGAAGTCGGCTACGTGGGCCGCGACGTCGAAAGCATGGTTCGCGACCTTGTGGAGCAGGCGGTAGGCATGGTGCGGATGCAGAAGAAGGAAGAAGTGAAAATCAAGGCTGAGCAGGCCGTGGAAGACATTATCCTCGATGCATTGATCCCGCCGGTTCACGGTTCGGGGGCGGTGAAGCCTGTCGCTGACAACGGTTCCGAGGAGATGCCCCAGAGCGATGCCGAACTCAACCAGCGCACCCGCGAGCGTTTTCGCGAGAAAATCCGTAATGGTGAGCTCGATAGCCGGAAAATCGAAATTGAAGTGCAGCAAAACCAGGTGCCCAATGTGGGCATGATCGGCGGCGCGGTAGATGACGTTTCGATGATGAATATCCAGGAGATGATTGGCAATATGATGCCACGCCGGGGTAAAAAGCGCAAGGTAACCGTTGAGGAGGCACGCAAGCTGCTTTTGGACGAGGAAGCGTCGAAGCTGATCGATATGGACGAGGTGAAGCTCGAAGCCATTAAGAAGGCTGAAAACCTGGGGATCATATTTATCGATGAGATCGACAAAGTAGCATCCAGCCGTTCCGGTGGAAGCGGCCCCGACGTAAGCCGTGAAGGTGTGCAGCGCGACTTGCTGCCGATTGTGGAGGGAAGTGCCGTAAATACCAAGCATGGAGTGATCCAGACGGACCACATTCTCTTCATCGCCGCCGGTGCGTTCCACGTCTCCAAGCCGTCCGACCTCATTCCCGAGCTACAAGGCCGCTTTCCGATCCGCGTCGAGCTCAACAGCCTCACAGAAAGTGATTTTTACCAAATCCTGAAAGCGCCAAAGAATGCATTGACGAAGCAATACGCTGCGATGATGGAATCCGAAGGTGTAGAGCTGGAATTTGAAGACGGTGCATTACGCGAAATCGCCCGCATTGCATTTGAAGTAAACAGCGAAGTCGAAAATATAGGCGCCCGTCGTCTTCAGACCGTCATGAGCTCGCTCCTGAACGACTTCATGTTCGACATCCCGGATGTTATCGGCGACGGCTCTCAAATTTCCATTACCGCCGAAATGGTGCAGGAAAGGCTGTCAGCGCTGGTGAAGAATCGCGATTTGAGCCAGTATATTCTTTAAAGGAAAAAAGGAAGAAGGAGGATGGAGGAAAGGGAGGATGGATTTTTTGAAATTCCATTGTCCCTTTCCTCCTTCCTCCCATTCCACCTCTTTTCAAAACTCGGTTAGAAACTCGCTTCCGGATAGTATTGGGATTGACCTGAAAGGGTGCATTATTTTGAGATCTGCGTCACCCGTTACAATGCAGGCGGCTCCGCAGGTTATCGCGAGTTCGAGAATGATGTTGTCTTTTCTGTCCCGGCAATCACCGACTGTGATGGTTGGGGTAAACATCAAGGCATTTTCGATGATTTTGCGCAGAATGGCCTGTCTTTTTTCTTCGGACAAATATTTGTCGAGCTTCTTACGATAGATCACATTCATGTACTCTGAGAGTAGCGGCTCGCTTAGCGCGATATTGCCGACTTGAAGAATTTTGTCAAAGACCTGTGCGCTCGTAGAACCTTCGATTAGTTGAGCGCTGATGAACACGTTTGTGTCTATGACAATGAGTGGTTTACTCATCCCTGATAATGTTATCCAGCTCCTCCTGGGTAAGGCCGGCCGATGACATTTCAGATCTTAAAGATTGAAGGAACGAGATATAATCCAGAGTTGAGTCTTTGATAAGCTCGTGGGCAAGGGATACGTTGATTTTGTAGCGAATAGCCTCCCTAGCCGCTTCCGGCGCATTGCGCCAAGCCTCAGCCACACGGTCGTCTACTTCAATCACAATCGTTTCCATATCATTTGAGCTTAATCAAAGATACGAAAATTTAAGTTAAGGAGGAAAGGGAGGAAGGAGGAAGGGGAGGATGGAGTTGTAATTCCATTCTCCCTTTCCTCCCTCCTCCCTTTCCTCCCTTTTTTTAATAAAACAACCATTCAAAAGCCTTAGGAAACTCCTGGCTCCATTGTTTTTCGGCGTGTTCGCCTCGGGCGTCTACTGAAGACTTGATTTTTACGCGGCTGTAACCGAAGCTTTGTGTTTCGAGTGTTTCCTGAAGTTTCGTGACGTTCGGGATCATATGGGCGCCTTCCTTGCCGCCAGCGTAAAGGTAAATGCGCGTTTCGAACGGCTCGAAGAAATGCACGGCGTCGAAGTAAATCTTCTCCGAGATCCACAATGCCGGAGAAAATACCAGAAACTTGCTGAATGTCTGCGGGAACATCAGCGCCGCATAAGCGCTTAACAACCCGCCGACCGAACTTCCGCCGATGCCGGTATTCAACCTGTCAGACTTTGTACGGTACTTTTCGTCGATGTGCTTTTTAAGCGGTCCGGCGATAAATTGCATGAACTTGGCACCATAACCCTTGCCCAGTTTGGCATTATCGTATGGCGAAAGCTCCTGCACACGATCCTCTTCACCGTGGTCGATTGCTACGATGATCACACCGGCTTTATGGTCTTTCGCAAGCTTTGCGAGGCTTTTGTCTATTTCCCAGTTGCCATATTCCGAACCTTCACCAAAGAGATTCTGGCCGTCGGTCATGTAAAGGACCGGGTAGCGCTGGTCGGGATTTTCGTAGTAGTCGTGCGGGAGCAGCACGCGCACGCGGCGGGTACGGCTGAACTGCGTGATTTCAAATGCTTCCGAAACCGTTTCAACAAGCGGTGAAAGGTCTTTTTTTGTCGAAATGTCAGATTGCCAACGGATTACATTGTCTTTGACGAGCGTCTCGCCGGCTTTGATGAACCGGTTGCCGTAAGGTCGGCCGGCGCGGTCGAGTTCCACCTGGTTCCAGCCGCCGCGGGTATATTTATATTCGATCGGATCGGGCAACTCAGCGTCCTCGGGGAATTGAAAACGGTAGTTACCCGGACTTACAATTGTCATGCGGTACTCTTCCAGATCGGGAAGCCACTTGCAAAAATTGCCTGTGATGAAGACCGGACGATTATCGAAAGGTACTGTGCTTAGTTCAATGGTAAGGGTGTCAACTTCTACTTGCATTCTACTCTTGTACTTTCATTGAGTCACTATGGGTTACGAGGGGTACAAAAGTACTTATTTATCAGCTTTTTTAATATAATTAATGAATTCAAATGGAAAAAAATGACGCTCGTCAGGCTCGTGGAGGACTCTTTCGGTCTCAGTCCAGGCGTCTGGGTTTTCAATTTCGAAAAAAGTGTCGCCTTCGATTTCAGTATGTACCCTGGTGAGGTAAATGTGGGTAGCAATGTCTTGCGACTGTCGGTAAATCTCGCCGCCGCCGACAATGCAGGCTTCCTTTTCGTCAATTTCTTTCGCTTTTTTTAGTGCCTCTTCCAGGGAGTGTACAACGATAACTCCTTCAAATGCGAAATCGGCACTCCTGGTGATCACAATGGACGTCCGTCCCGGCAGCGGTTTTCCGATCGACTCAAACGTTTTCCGGCCCATGATCATCGGATGTCCTAATGTAAGTTGTTTAAACCGTTTCAGATCGTCCGGCAACCGCCAGAGGAGCTGGTTATCCTTACCGATCGCCCCATTTTCCGCGGCGGCTACGATGATTGAAATATGCATGTGATGGTAAATGTTTTTGCAAAGATGGGTCGAAATGTGGGTCTGGGGAAGCTTTCCTGGGTTGTTTTTGCATCTCTGACAGGATTGCCGGTGCAATATGCCATTGATAATGCTACCAATGTTACATCGCCGACTCGATTTCTAGTCGCACTGACAATCATCAGCACGACAATCAATGCCGTCAGGCATGTAATATCGGTAGAAAACCGTTGTCGTATGATGTCCGGGGAATGCCCTTGGGCATGTAACGACAATGCATTGCTTTTGCGCCGTTGTTGCATCCCTGAGGGGATTTGGCGATCGCCACGACATTCTGCATCTACCAATGTTACATCGCTAACGCGATTTTGCGGTTTCTTGCCACGATGACAATCATGCATTGACAATTAATTCCGTCAGGCATGTAATATCGGTAGCAAACCGTTGTCGTATGACGCCCGGGGAATGCCGTTGGGCATGTAATGACAATGCATTGCGTTGGCACTGTTGTTGCATCCCTGACGGGATTTTGGAAACGCACAATGCTTGGCGTTTCTACCAATATTACATCGCTAACGCGATTTTACTCCGGGGACTTAAAAATGTAACGTTCGTCGTATTCAATTTCGAATTTTTTGAGAAACGACAAATACTCCTGCCGGAACGTCAATTTTCGATGATGCTCTTTCTGTGTCTGAATGTAGTTGACCAAATTCGGTACCTGCGATTTGGAATAAGAAAATACTCCACACCCAGCCTGCCATTCAAACCGACTGCCGCAAAACCGATTGCCATTAATCCATTGCGACGAATCAGCCTTGACGTCCTGCATTAAATCGGCGATAGACTGGGTGGTACGAAAGCCTATCAGCATGTGCACATGATCACTCATCCCATTAATCGCAATCATTTTGTGTTGACGGGCTTCAACGATGCCGGTAATGTATTTATACAAAGACGTTTCCCAGCTATTGCAAATCAGCGCTTGCCGGAATTTGGGCGCAAAAATGAAATGCAGGTGAACCTGCGAATACGTGTTAGCCATGATATAGTTGTGTGTAAAAGTGTGTAAATGAAATGCCGGGTATATTTACAATTTATACCCCCTCAAAAAATCCCCAATTGCCATCCGTTTCTTCCCTTCAATCTGCAACTCCTCAATGGCCAGCCAACCATCGCCGGTCTTGAAATGCAGGTAGGATTTGCCGTCAGACCGGTATTCGCCAGGCAGGGCGTCGTCGGCCGATTCAGCAACTTTTGTTTTAAATACCTTACAAGAAAGCCCATTCAGGGTTGTCCATGCAGCTGGGTACGGCGAGAGGCCTCTTACAAAGTTGTGGATTTCGATGGCAGGCTTGTTCCAATCAATTTCGCAGGTTTCGCGGAAGATTTTCGGGGCGGCTTTAATGTCCTCGGGCTCCGATTGGGGTTCCTGCGGGTAGTTGCCTTCTTCGATGGCGTGTACGGTTTTCACAACCAGGTTCGCGCCCTTGCGCATGAGGCGCTCGTATAACGTGCCGGCATTGTCGTCTGGCGAAATGGGCTCCTTGTCCTGGAAGATGATCTTCCCGGTGTCGATGTCCTTTTCGATGAAGAATGTGGTGACGCCGCTTTCGGTTTCGCCGTTGATGATGGCCCAGTTGATGGGCGCCGCGCCGCGGTACTGGGGCAGGAGCGAGCTGTGCAGGTTGAATGTGCCTTTCGAAGGCATGCTCCATACCACTTCCGGCAGCATCCGGAACGCCACTACCACCTGCAAATCGGCGTCGTAGGATTTCAGCTCTTCGAGGAAGGCTGGGTTCTTCAATTTTTCGGGCTGCAATACGGGGATACCCTGTGATTCTGCGTATATTTTGACAGGTGAAGCCGTTTGCTTTTGCCCCCTGCCCGCTGGCTTATCGGGAACGGTCACAACGGCCACAACATTAGAATTGCTTTCGACCAGACTTTGTAAACTTGGGACGGCAAATTCGGGCGTCCCCATAAAAATAATTCTCAGCGGATTTGACATATCAGATGGCGCTTTTGGATAAAAATGGTGCTACCATTCACAAATATTGTTAATTTTGTCGTTCTTAACAGAAAATTATGGTGAACACAAAATCATATATCAACCGAAAAGAAAAGGTCTTCTAGCCTTCTACGAGAGTTTCGTTAACTCTGTAGAGCGGTCTTTGAGCCGTTCTTTTTTTTTATGCAGAATTTCAAAAATTAAAAGACTTATAAACAAAATAAAGGTCATGGCTAAAATTTCATACTATACGGAAGAAGGACTTACCAAGCTGAGGAACGAGCTGAATGAGATGAAAACCAAAGGCCGCACGGAGATTGCACGACAAATTGCAGAAGCGCGGGACAAAGGTGATTTAAGTGAAAATGCAGAATACGACGCGGCCAAGGACGCGCAGGGCATGCACGAAATGAAAATCGCCAAACTGGAAGAAATCCTGTCGAATGCACGCGTGATCGACGAGTCGACGATGGATACCTCACAGGTTTCGGTCCTTTCGAAGGTAAAGATCAAAAACCGTAAGAATGGAATGGAAGTGACCTACACGCTGGTGTCGGAAGAAGAGGCTGATTTGAAAGCCGGCAAAATTTCCGTAGGCTCGCCGATCGGCAAGGGGCTTTTGGGTAAAAAAGTGGGTGAAACGACAGAAATAAAGGTTCCTGCCGGCATGATGGAGTTTGAAGTGCTCGATATCAGCCGTTTCAGCGGGGAGTAATCTTTGACGGATATAATAGGTTGGGTTGTGGAACAAGCTGTTTCGCAACCCAACTTTTTTGTGGAGATTTGTTATGACCGCCGACCACCGACCGCCGATCGCTTGTTTGCGATATTAAAAACCATGTGATCGGCCGTCGGCCGTCAGTGGTCGGCGGTCACTTAGCAAATCCTAACCCAACACCACACCACTATGCGCATCAAAGGTTTCCTGCTCAATGTACCCTCCCTGCGAGTCGACGGAATGGCGCTGTTTCCATTCATTTTGTCGAAGCGGAAGGCCCCTTCGGAGGTCTTTCTCAATCACGAGCGCATTCATTTGAAGCAACAGCTTGAAATGGGGCTGGTTATCTTCTATGCGTGGTATTTGATAGAATATTTAATCCGATTCGTACAATTCAGGAACCATTATTTAGCCTATCTTCATATTTCGTTTGAAAAGGAAGCCTACACCCACGAGCACGACCTCGGTTATCTGCGGAAGCGGCGTTTCTGTGCCTGGTGGAAGTACCTTTGAGAATGCAGTTTTAGTCGTTATTTAATTAAAAAGTATGTCAGATCAGAGCACAGAGTTTCTTTATAAGTACCTGAACAATGCTTCGCCAACCGGCTTCGAATCGACCGGTCAGCAGATATGGCTCGACTATATCAAGCCATATATTGAAGAACAGATTATCGATGTGTACGGCACGGCTGTGGGCGTTATCGGTCCGGGCCAGGATTACAAAGTGGTGATCGAAGCGCATTCCGACGAGATTTCGTGGTTTGTGAACTACATTTCGGAGGATGGCTACATTCACGTGCGCCGTAACGGAGGTTCGGACGCGGCTATCGCACCTTCGATGCGTGTAAACCTGCATACGGCGAAAGGCGTGGTGAAAGGGGTTTTCGGATGGCCGGCGATCCACGTGCGCGACGTCGCCAAAGACCAGGTACCCAAAGTACATGAGCTTTTCATCGATGTGGGCGCAGCCAAGAAGGATGAAGTGCTTGAAATGGGCATTCACGTAGGTACCGTGGTGACATTCGCCGACGGCCTTGACGAACTGAACGGCAAATACTACCTGGGCCGCGCGCTCGACAACCGCATGGGCGGGTACATGATCGCGGAAGTGGCGCGTATGTTGCACGAGAATAATGTGAAGCTGCCGTTTACATTGTATGTGGTGAATGCGGTGCAGGAAGAAATCGGCCTGCGCGGTGCTGAAATGATCTCGCGCCGGCTGAAGCCTGATTTGGCGATCTGTACAGATGTTACGCACGACACACAGTCGCCGATGTACAATAAAAAGGAGCAGGGCGACCTGAAATGCGGCAGCGGACCGGTAATCTGTTACGGCCCGGCGGTACAAAACAATGTCCGCGACCTGCTGATCCGCGTGGCCGAGGAGAAGAAGATCCCGTTCCAGCGCCAGGCAGTAAGCCGCTCGACCGGCACCGATACGGATTCATTTGCCTATTCCACGGAAGGGATTGCGTCCGCATTGATCTCATTACCATTGAAATACATGCATACCACGGTGGAAATGGTTTCCAAAGAGGATGTGCAGAATGTAATACAACTGATGTACGACGTGCTGCTTTCGCTGAAAGGAGACGAGGATTTCCGGTACATTAAGTAATGCGTTGGCGGGGCCGCTAATTTCAGCCCCGCCAACTACACACACCTTTCGTTAGCATACTTCATAACTTCATCAACTTACTGGAAAACAATGGATAACCGGGCACGCGGGCGCGGGGCTGCTATCAACACGCCCAACAAATTCTTCAAGCACGAGATCGAATACACCTCCGAGGACTGGCAGCAGTGGGAAGATCCGGAGGTAAATCCCAAAACACAATTCATCGAAGAGGAGTCCAAGACGCTCATGAGTGTGTCGGACAGTCCTGATTTGCCCAATTTTCATTCGATCAACCCTTACCGGGGCTGTGAGCATGGCTGCATTTACTGCTATGCCCGCAATTCGCATGAGTACTGGGGGTTTTCGGCGGGGCTGGATTTTGAAACCAAGATTGTGGTGAAAAAGAATGCGCCGCAATTGTTGGAAAAGCTGTTCAATTCCAAGAAATGGGTGCCGCATCAGATTCATATTTCA
This sequence comes from Dyadobacter sp. BE31, assembly GCF_031457695.1. Taxonomy (NCBI): domain Bacteria; kingdom Pseudomonadati; phylum Bacteroidota; class Cytophagia; order Cytophagales; family Spirosomataceae; genus Dyadobacter; species Dyadobacter sp. BE31. Next base: position 893,345 of record NZ_JAVDXA010000001.1, on the reverse strand, counting down.
GGTAATACCGATTGCTACCAGCCGGGCGAAAAGAAATACCGGCTTACCCGGCAGTTGCTGGAAATCTGTTTGCGGTATCGTAATCCGGTGAGCATCCTTACCAAGAATGCATTGATCCTTCGTGATCTCGATGTTTTGGAAAAAATGGCTAAGCTGAACCTCGTACACGCAGCACTGTCGATTACTTCTTTGAACGAAGAGCTGCGAAGTGCCTTGGAGCCGCGGACGGTGACAGGTAAAAGACGCTTGCAGGTGCTGAAAACGCTGAGTGAGGCCGGTATTCCCACGGGCGTCATGACGGCGCCGATTATCCCGGGGCTTAACGATCAGGAGATTCCTTCGCTGATCCAGGCGATTGCCGAAAATGGGGCATTATGGTCGCATTACACGGTGGTGCGACTGAATGGGGCCATTTCGACTTTGTTCGATGAATGGATCCACCATCACTTTCCCGACCGGGCTGCGAAGGTTCTGAACCAGATCAAAGAATGCCACGGAGGTGTGGTGAATGACTCGCGGTTTGGAATCCGGATGGTGGGAGAGGGTAACTTTGCCGAGCATATCCGGCAACTGCATGATCATTGTTGCCGGAAGTACCTTTCTGGTCGGGAGTTGCCGCCTTTGGATACTTCGCAGTTTATGCGGGCTGGGCAAATGAAGCTTTTCTAGATTTTTTTATGCCACGCAGGCACGAATATCCACGAATTCGTGCTAATTCGCGTCTTCACGGTCCGCCGCTGCGGTGACATTAAAAACCTAATTTGCCATTCCTAAATCTGACCCCATGAAAACGATAGCATTAGCCATAGGCCTCACAGCCGCATTAGCTGCCAATAGCAACTGTGTCAATTCTACCTCCCAAAAGAGCCCGACGATGGCGGATTCACTTTCCGCAGCGCCCGAAGATTTAACCAAAGCAAAAGGCCCAACTACCGGCGCGGACCAGATTTCGCAATATCTGGATTACCTGAAAGGCAAGAAGATTGGTATCGTAGTCAACCAAACTTCCATCATCGGCACCAAGCCGATTGTCGACAGTCTGGTAGCATTAGGCGTCAATATCGTCACCATCTTCGGTCCCGAGCACGGCTTCCGCGGCACGGCCAGTAACGGTGATAAGGTGAACGACAGCGTCGATCCGAAAACCGGTATTCCGGCTATTTCGCTCTATGGAAAGCTCAAAAAGCCCACCAAGGAGCAAATGGCGGCCATTGACCTGATGGTATTCGACATTCAGGACGTGGGTGCGCGCTTTTACACGTACATCAACACGCTCGGGCATGTGATGGAGGCATGCGCAGAGAACAACAAGGAAATGCTCATCCTCGACCGTCCCAATCCGAATGGCTTCCTCGTGGACGGCCCCGTTCTGGAAGACCATCTGCATTCAGGGATCGGGATGTACAAAATCCCTATTTCGCACGGCCTCACGATAGCGGAGTTAGCCCAGATGATCAATGGTGAGGGGTGGTTGCCGAACAAAATGCAGTGTAAGTTGAAGATCATCAAAGTGGCCAATTACGCGCACGACACGCCATACGTGCTACCCGTAATGCCTTCGCCGAACCTCAATACGCAGCAATCCGTAATGCTTTACCCGCACATCTGTATGTTCGAAGGCACCATTCTAAGCCAGGGACGTGGTACTTATATGCCGTTCACGGTACTGGGGGCGCCCTTGCTGAAAGGTAAGTACGACTTCACGTTCACCCCGCACAGTATTAAAGGCATGAGCGAAACGCCGCTGCATCAGGACAAGGAATGCTACGGCCTCGATTTGCGTAAATATGACCTGAAAGATATCCGCAAAAGCGGCAAGCTTCATCTGAAATGGCTCATCGAGCTCTACAAAGCCTATCCCGACAAGGAGAAGTTCTTCGATATGAGCCAAAGCAAGCAAATGGGTAACTTCGACAAGTTGGCAGGGACTGAAAATCTGAAAAAGCAGATCATCGCCGGGGTGTCGGAGGACGAAATACGCAAAAGCTGGGAACCCGGCCTCGGGCAATACAAAGAAATGCGAAAGAAATACCTGATCTACCCCTGACAATTTCTGACAATCCTTGACAATTCCTGACTATCCTTGATAACCCTGACGATTCTTCAAGTTCTTGATCATTAGTGGCTTAAAAACAAAACATCCCAGGGAAACTTCCCGGGGATGTTCAATTATTCTCAACGATATTTAATTAAAACTGATAGCGATTTAGTTTAGGTTTGATATGGTAAATATGGTGTGCGTTTGAGAAACAAATGTGTGCATAATGTTCAGTATCATGCCAAATATGCTCAATCGACCGTAATTACGTTTTTTGGAGTGAAACAGATGCCTGGACCTCAGAAAAATTTTAAAAATTTATTGAAGCCCAGGCCTTCTGTCGGGGTAAAGTATATATAAATAATAGAAGAGGGTGTTTACGTGCTATAAAATTACTTCGCACGTAACTCCTCAACAAATCAAAGTGGTGAAGTATAGCTTTTATGGGGTGTAGCCGGAGAAACAGTAAGTAACCGTTTTTCTGACGGATTGTACTAGTATCAGGAGAAGGTCCTGATACGGCTTAGCAGCTCGGTCCGGTTATCGTTCGTGATCGGGATCTCAATGTCGTTGATCATCACGTGCACGTAGTCGATCGCTGTGATGGCATTTAGGTTGATAATGAAGGATTTATGTACCCGGAAGAAGTAATTGGTGGGCAACTGCTGAAGCATGTTTTTCAGCGTCTCGCGGATGGTGTATTTCTTCTTGGTGGTGTGTAATTCGAGGTAGTTGTCGTCGCTCCGGATGTATAGAATATCAGTTAGCATGATCTTGGTGAACATGTGTTTTTCCTTGATGAACAGGGCGTCCTTGATCACCGTCGTGTCCTCTTTTTCCTCCGAAGTAGTTTCACCCGCCAGCGCCGCCAGACGGTAATTTTTCAGGGCCAGTTTTACAGCCGTATAAACGGTGATTTTCTGAAAGGGCTTTTGCAAAAACGCATGGGGCGCGGCCTGCAACGCGGCGTTCACCACCGCAATATCCTCATGGGCCGACAGAAATAGAAAGGGAATCTTGAAATTCTCCCTGATGTAATGCGCCAGGTCGATTCCCGTTTGATAGCCGTTGAGGTTGATATCCAGCACAGCGAGGTGAAAAACCTTGCTATGAAGCAGCTCAGTGGCAGTCGTATAATCGGTAGCGATATCGTTTGCGTCGTAACCGAAACCATTCAGCAGAAATTGGAGATGTTTCGCAATGATAAAGTCGTCCTCAACGATTAGAATATTCATCTTTGGTATATGTAGTCAGCCTTTGCCCTTCTTGAAAGAGATTATAAAATGGGTTATGTTCGGAAGCCGTCGTGGCGAAGTGCACAGCCGGTATACAAATAATAGGATAATATACGAATTAATTGCAAAGTGAGATTTGTGGAATTTGTCGAATTATCTTTCATAGAAAGTTCCCGAAGTAACCTCACGTTAAAATAACGGCAAAATGTGCTATCGCACAAGCGGTTGCCGTATTGTAGCAATAGTTTTACCCCGCAGCTTCCGGTGCATCCGAATCTTTTTAATTTGATTTATTTAATTTAATATTTACATAATTATACTCAACTATTTTCGGAACCATAGTTTTTTGCCTTTGGTACATCCGGGCGTTACGGTGGAAATGTATACAAGCCCGGATGGTTGGTAACACGGTGTTTGCCCTTCACCCACAATTGCTTCCGCGCTGACGGTTTCTTCGGTCAGCGGCTCGTTTTTGCAGATCACATTCATTCCAGTTTACGCATTTAAGCTTATTTACCTCATGCGAGTTTATCACGAACTGCTACGGGCGGGCCATCGAGGTTGCTACCGGGGATAAGGCCTGGGAAAACCGTTTGTTGGTGCAGGACAGAAAAACTAATCCTAGATTTGTGCTCTAAAATGCCAGGTTATATCACTCACCGACTCTTCTATGAAAAAAATTACGCTACTGTTTTCCTTTCTGATCGTCAGCTTGCGTGCACTGGCCCACCTGGGAGGAATTTCGGGTGTGGTGTACGATCAGTCGACGCGGCTACCGCTTAAAGATGTGACAGTGCAACTTTCCGGAACAGGAAAAGCGGCCATCACCAACGAGCTGGGCCAGTATCGTTTCGAGGACCTTGTACCGGCGCGGTATAAAATAGAACTCTCGCACGTAAGCTTCCGCACGCAGGTGTTCGAAGTGACAGTGGTTTCGGATGAGACGGCCTTTCTGAAAACGGAACTGCCCACTGCGAATGTGGAGCTCGGCGAGGTGACAGTTTCCAGCCGGCGGGCGCACGATCAGCAGCTGATCAGCAATCTCGACATACGGCTGCGCCCGATTACCAACTCGCAGGAGATCCTGCGCATAGTACCTGGGCTATTCATCGGGCAGCACGCCGGGGGCGGTAAGGCCGAGCAGATATTTCTGCGCGGGTTCGATATCGATCACGGTACCGACATCCGGCTGACGGTCGATGGTATGCCGGTGAATATGGTTTCGCATGCGCACGGGCAGGGCTATGCCGACCTGCATTTTGTGATTCCGGAGCTGGTGAATGCGGTAGACTTCAAAAAGGGGCCTTATACTACTGATAAGGGGAATTTTAGTACCGCAGGCTGGGCCGATTTCAGGACGAAAGACGCGCTCGACAAGTCGTTCGTCAAACTGGAAGCGGGGCAATTCGATACTTACCGCGCGGTTGCGGGCATTGATCTGCTGGGACAAAAAGGCAGGGAGAAAAATCAGGCGGCCTACATTGCTTCGGAATATTCATTTACCAATTCCTATTTCGATAACCCACAGAATTTCAACAGGCTGAATGTGGTGGGAAAATACCACGGACACATTACACCCAATACCAATCTGACATTGACCGGCTCTACATTTTGGAGCAAATGGAACCACTCCGGCCAGGTCCCGGACCGGGCAGTCGAGTCGGGGTTGATCGGTTTTTACGGTTCCATCGACCCGACAGAAGGCGGAGAAACCAGTCGGACCAATTTTAATGCCCAGTTTGTGACGGTTACTCCGCGCAACTTTGTAATCAAAAACCAGGTTTTTTACAGCAACTATAACTTCGAACTTTATTCCAACTTCACGTTCTTCCTGGAAGATTCGCTGAATGGCGACCAGATCCGCCAGAAAGAGCGGCGTAATCTGTATGGATATAATGGGAGTATTTCAAAAGAATCGTTTATTGGAAAATCCAGCTGGGTAACCACGCTGGGCGTCCAGTACCGCCATGATCTGACGCGCGGAACAGCGCTTTCCCACACCCAAAACCGAACCGAAACGCTCGAACAATACAAGCTGGGAAACATCAATGAACTGAACGCATCCATCTATCTCGATGAAGTGGTGCGCTTCACCGATCGTTTCTCCGTCAACGCGGGCGTCCGCGTAGATTATTTCAGGGATCAGTATAAGGACCTGCTCGGACAGCCCGTGAATAAAAAGCATGCAAGCGATGCCATAGTGTCGCCCAAGCTCAACTTTTACTATACATTTAACCCAAACCTGCAACTCTATCTCAATACCGGAAAAGGCTTCCATTCGAATGATACCCGCGTGGTGGTACCGCAAGGGGGCAAGCAGATTTTACCAGGAGCATATGGCTCCGATTTGGGGTTAATTTTCAAACCATTTCCCAAAATGGTGGTCAATGCAGCCGCGTGGTATTTGTGGATGCAGCAGGAATTCGTGTATGTGGGTGACGCGGGCGTGGTGGAACCCAGCGGGAAGTCGCGCAGGCATGGACTTGACTTGTCAGTGCGGTACCAGCTTACCAAAACGCTTTACGCGGATGCCGATTTCAACACAGCCAAGCCCAGGGCCGTGGGAGAACTGGACGGAGCAAACTATCTGCCCCTGGCGCCTGTATTTACTTCCGCAGGCGGGTTATCCCTCCAAATGCCCGGCGGCCTGAATGGCTCACTTCGCTATCGCTACATCGCGAACCGCCCCGCCAACGAGGACAATTCGATTGTGGCGAAGGGCTATTTTGTAAGCGATATGCAGCTGAACTATACCAAAAGCCAGTACAGCGTGGGTCTTTCGGTTCAAAATCTCTTCAATACCAAATGGAAAGAAACCCAGTTTGCGACGGAAAGCCGGATAAAAGGGGAAGCCGAGCCAGTGGAAGAAATTCATTTCACACCGGGAACACCGTTTTTCGCCAAATTAGGCGTGACGCTCTTCTTCTGAGTGCTGTAAAACTTCCAGTTTCTTGTGGCGGCCCGTCAGGCTGAAAATGACGGCTACCACCGCCAGCCCGCCGAAGAACCAGAGGCTGAGCTTCCAGTTGTAATACACGATGGCGATCAGGCACAGCACGGAAATCGCCAATGCAATGGCCGGGAAATAGGGGAATGCAGGTACGATGAAAGGTCTTTCGAGGTGCGGCTCTTTGCTTCTTAGTGCAAAAAGCGCCACCATGCTGATAATGTACATTACTACGGCACCCAATGCGGCAAGGATAATAACCTGATCGGTTGTGCCCAGTGATAATGCGAGGCAACCCGCGATCCCGCCGGCGACCAGCGCCCAATGCGGCGTTTGGAAACGGGCATTCACCCTGCCGAGGAATGAAGGCAAATATCCTTCTCGCGCGAGGGCGAAAATCTGCCGGGAGTAACCAATTACGGTCCCATGAAAGGACGCGATAAGGCCGAATAAGCCCAGACTGGCAAACAATTGCGTAAGCCCGCTGTCACGCCCGAGCACGATGCCCAATGCTGCGGGCAGGGGGTAATCGATGCCGCTGAGCTGCTGCCATGGCGCAATGCCTCCGGTAAAAATCATCACCGCCAATGCCAGTACCACCAGTGTAAGGATACCGTAAATGTAGCCTCGCGAAATGGTTCTTTTGGGGTCTTCCACCTCTTCGGCCACCATGGCCACCCCCTCGATGGCGAGGTAGAACCAGATCGCGAACGGCAGCGCGGCAAATACGCCGGCCCATCCGAAAGGCATCGGCTCAGAAACGAATGTATCATAAGAGAAATGCGGGGCGACGATACCGATGTAAATCAGCAGCTCCACCACGGCCAGCAATGTGACGACAAGTGAAAAAGTGGCCGATTCTTTGATCCCCATTAAATTAATGACAATAAAAATGGCGTAGCAGGCAAATGCGACTTCCAGTACTTGCAAGTTGGGGTAGAGGAAGTGGGTGTAACTCCCAAGCGCGAATGCAATGGCGGGAGGTGTCACCAGAAACTCCACCAGCGTGGCATAACCGGCTACGAGCCCGCCCCACCAGCCGAATGCGCGGTAGGCGTAAGAAAACGGTCCGCCCGCCTGCGGAATGGAGGTCGTGAGCTCGGTAAAGCTGAAAATGAAAGTCACATACATGACCGTCACCACGAGCGTCGCGATCAGAAAGCCGATGGTACCCGATACGCCCCAGCCGTAATTCCAGCCGAAATATTCGCCGGAAATGACCAGCCCGACGGCAATGGCCCAGAGATGGATAGGTTTAAGGACTTTTTTGAGCGCAGCGGTTTGTTCAGCAGACATGAAGGACAGGTTTGACTAATTGATGACAGTACAATATAGTCTATAACTCTTCCAAAGCCATTTGATACTACTGAAAAAAAATCGCAGGCCGTATTTTGTTTTGCAAAACTACCGTGGTGCAGTACGCAGATAGTCGCCGAGTTCGCGCACTTTGTCGGTATTGAGGTAATCGACGCTCAGCGCCATCATGGTTTTCCAGGAATTGATATTGTCGGGTGTGGCCCATATCCGCACTTTTTTGCCCAGGTCGTGCACGTCGTTGATCATCTTCTGGATCTTCTTTTTATCTTTTTCCAGAAGAGGCCCTTCGCCGTTCCATTTGGAATATTGCTGAAATGCCTGGCTGATCAGTCCCACATGCGCGAGTTGTGCGGGGGTGTAGACTTTTTCCGGGCGGCCATCGAAATAGATGAAGTTCGGATATTGCTCGAAGCGGGAGGGGTCGGGTACATTACCGCTGACCACGACTTTGACGCTACCGGTCGGCGCGAAAATATGCTTATGAGGTTCGAGCAGCTTGATCAGCGCCGCCAGTGTAGGCTCGCCTTCCGTTTTGAGGTCGATCAGCAATTGGAGCGGCACATTGTCCTGGGTATAAATGCGGCCGCCGTTTTGTTCCACCTTTTGAAGGATCGGAAGCAGGTATAATGCGGCAAAAGTCCGGTTGGGGCGAATGTCTTTCAGGTTATGGGCTACAAAAAGCGAATCGTTGACCAGGAAAATATCAGCCTCTATGGAACCGAACTGCTGTTCGTAAGCATCCTCAAACGGGCGTGCCCGTTCATAATCATTGTGCGAATGTGCCTGAGCGGTAGAATAGGACTTAACGCTTTGGGCTGCAATGAATTGAATAGATAGGATGACGCTGATGAAGCAGGTAGCGATTTTTTTCATGGCAAATTGGTGGAACGGAGTAACGGGGATTAGTTCGATAACGCAATCATAACCTGTTTGATTTCCCTTGCGAAGAATTTTCTACGGATTTTTTGGGATAAAAGGAACAAATTTTCAGCCAATGCCGCGATCGTTTTAGAATATCATTATTTTTAGCCCTGCTTATTACAAACTGATACCTGATAAATAGCGCCTGCATGAGCCAGAATTCTCCTCTATTCCGAAAAAAATCCGTCGACCAGATTCTGAAAGATGCCCATTCGGGAGGTGAGGGAGGTTTAGCCAAAGTACTGGGTGTCCGCGACCTGGTGTCACTCGGCATTGCGGCCATTGTGGGCGCGGGGATATTCAGTACTATCGGTCTGGCGAGCTACAATGGCGGCCCGGCGGTATCACTGCTCTTTGTATTCACGGCTGTGGCCTGTGTATTCACGGCGCTCTCGTACGCGCAGTTCGCGAGTACGGTGCCGGTGTCGGGGAGCGCATACACCTATGCATACGTAGCATTCGGTGAGCTGTTTGCGTGGATCATCGGCTGGGCGCTTATCCTCGAATATGCCGTTTCCAACATGGTAGTGGCCATTTCGTGGTCGGAATACTTTGTGAGTATGCTAAAAGGCTTTGGAATTACCCTGCCTGGCTGGCTCACGATCAACGGTGAATCGGCACGCGAGGCATTTCAGAAATTACAGAGTGTGGGGGCGGCACAGCTGTCGGATTATGAGCGCTTTGCGGCATCGGCTTACGAATCGGCCCCTACGATCGGGGACTTTCACATTCTGCTCAATCTGCCGGCGGGACTGGTAACCTTGCTCATTACGGCATTGGTTTACATCGGGATCCGCGAGTCGAGGACGGCCAGCAATATTATGGTGGTACTCAAAGTGGGTGTCGTATTGCTCGTGATACTAGCAGGTGCATTTTATGTAAAACCCGAAAACTGGTCTCCATTTGCCCCAAATGGTGTAAAGGGCGTGCTCAGCGGGGTAGCGGCGGTATTCTTCGCATTCATTGGTTTCGATTCCATTTCCACCACTGCCGAAGAGTGCCGCAACCCGCAGCAAGACATGCCGAAGGCGATGATTTACTGCCTCGTCATTTGCACGGTATTATATGTGTTGATCACGCTCGTACTCACCGGAATGGTGAATTACACGGAGCTGAAAGTAAGCGATCCGCTGGCATTTGTATTCCAAAAGAATGGCCTGGATTTTATGGCGGGCGTTATTTCGGTCAGCTCGGTTATCGCCATCACAAGCGCATTGCTCGTTTATCAATTGGGCCAGCCGAGGATCTGGATGACGATGAGCCGCGACGGCCTGCTCTGGAAACGGTTTGCTAAAATCCACCCCAAATACCAGACCCCGTCCTTCGCGACGATCGTGACCGGCTTTGTCGTGGGTATTCCCGCATTGTTTTTCAAGATGGATTTCTTCGTCGATCTCACGAGCGTCGGAACGTTCTTTGCATTCATCCTCGTGTGCGGCGGCGTGCTTTACCTCGATCACAAAGGGATTTCGGCCCGTTCCAAATTCCGTGTGCCTTATATCAATGGCAAATACCTGGTGGGAATACTGTTTGCCGTCGCGATTGTGGGCTTGCTCACTTATGGAAAGAGCGTCATTGTGGAATGGCGGATGCTCAGCTTCGCCGAAATCATGGAGCACAAGCTGCTGACCATTATCTTCTGGATTACCTGGTGCACGCTTTCTATTTTGAGTTACCAGCATAACTTCTCTGCGCTTCCGGTAGCCGGAATCCTGACAAACCTGTATTTGATGACCGAACTAGGTGCTTCCAACTGGCTGATTTTCGTCATCTGGTTGGCGATTGGTCTCGTTATCTATTTCAGCTACGGCTATAAACAGAGCAAACTGGCACAAAAATAGGGAAGCTGCCGGGCCTCCCTTTTTGAATATCGCTTGCCGATAAGTTACTTTTTCTCGATTTTCAGCTGTATCGAATACTTATCCTTGGTCCGTGTAGAATCGCCAAACTTGGGGTAGGGATTGACTGCGCTGAGCACAAATCTGTATTTTTCTCCGGCAAATGTCTTTTCCACTGTATCTGCGCCGGTCGAAGCATCGCATTCACCGAGGCACATTTTGACGTGCTCTTTAATGCCTCCTTCGGTAGTAACTCCCGACAACAGCAGATCAACCGCCGCACGACCTCCCCAAATACAAAGCAGGCCTTCGGGGCAACGGCTGTCTTCTATCTCAAAAAACGTCAGAGTAGCCGTCGGAACGTCATTCAATACGACGGTTTCCTTGTATTGGATGCCCTCATCTTTCTTATCCACACCAGTGCTCTTGCAGGCCACCGCCATGGCAGCAAAAAGCACGAAAACATACTTTTTCATCGGGTTCTCATTTAGGTTTGTGGAAAGACGCTGTGCGGTGGGGAATGGTTGTAACGTGGGGGATTTTGACTACCGACAGCCGACTGCCGACCGCTGACCGCCGATTTTTAGTTTGTAAATAAATGATATTTGAAGATTTTCAGATCGTTTTAATGATGCATTACAACACAACAACAACAAGAAATCGGCCGTCGGCGGTCAGCGGTCGGATGGTCCATGGTCGGCCGTCAGACCGCAGGCCCCTAAAACACCAACGTAAACACCGTTCCCTTACCCACCTGCGACTCAACGTTTAGCTGGCCGTTGTGTTGCTGTAAAATCTGGCGGGAGAGGCTTAGCCCGATGCCGGAGCCGGTTTTTTTGGTTGTATAGAATGGAATGAAGATGTTTTCCAATGCCTCGGGCTCGATGCCGTCGCCATTGTCGGCGACTTCGATCATCACGGTGCCGTCGACCTGGTAGGCCGAAAGCGTAATGAGGCGGTTGGTTTGGTGCGAGAATGCCTCGGAGGCGTTTTTAATGAGGTTGATCAGCACCTGCTGGATCTGGCTGGCATCGGCTTTCACGGTGAGCGTTTCCGGCTTTACCGACAGCTTCCAGAGTACGCCGGATTGTGTCAGGTCGGTTTGAAGCAATTGTAATACTTCCTGCAAAAGCTCTGCCACTTCCAGGCTGGCGAATACCGGTTTGGGCAACGTCGTGAAATCGCGGTAGGCATTCACGAACTGCATCATGCCTTTGCTGCGTTTTTCGAGCGTCGATAACGCTTCTTTCAAGTCATTTACGGCTTCCTGGTCATTTGTAGATTTCTCGATATCCTCGTTCACGATCAGGCGCATGGTGCCCACGAGGGATACGATGGGCGTCATGGAGTTCATGATCTCGTGCCGCAGCACCCGGGTGAGGTTTTGCCAGGATTCGACCTCCTGCTGCTGTAACTCGGTTTGGATGTTTTGTAATACCACAATCTTAACCCACATCCCGCGCAGCTGGATGGCGGCTGCCTGCAATGCAAGCGGCTGGTCGTTGGGCGTGCGGTAAAGATCGCGGACGCCTGTGTCGAGGTCGGAAAGCAGTTCGTAAAGGCGCGGGTGCTTTTCTTTGAGTTCGATGAGCTGGTGCAGGCGGTAAATACCCAGCATGCGCAGCGCGGCATTGTTGATGAGGTTTACCTGCCCGTTGGCATCAAATGTAATGAGCCCCGTCCCGATATGCTGAACGATGGTGTTGAGGTATTGCAAATTGGCCTCTTTCTCCGCCCGTGCCTGCCTGAATGCGAGCAGTACTTCGTTGAACTGCTGGTTGAGTTCTTTGAAGGTACGGCCCATTTTGTTGTCCGACCGGAAGTTGATCGTAAAATCCGAATACCGCACGGATTCGAGGAAGTAGGTCAGTTTGCGGTTGACATTCGTGACATACTGGTATAGCAGCGATCCCTGGATGAATATGAATATGGTGCCGAGGATGTACACCAGCGTTTCATTGGTATGCTTGGACGCCAGCCAGGCGAGGGCAATGACGCTCAGGACAATCACTACTATCCTGATCATAATCATAATACTGAAATGCCGGAGTCCGATCATACGGGGTAAGCGGGATAGGGTCGAGGTTTAGTTTTCGATCACACTTTGCGGCACACCCGACATTTCGCTCAGAATGTACTTTTCGAGCGAAGGGATTTTGTAATGTGCCATATCAAATTTTTTATCTTCAAAAACTTCCGCCGCGGGTACCGAAATCGTGATCATCCCCGCTGCGTGTGCGGCGCGCAGGCCCGCGTGCGAATCTTCGAAGGCAATACATTCTCCGGGCAAAACACCAAGTTTTTGGGCGGTAGTGAGGTACACCGCCGGGTGGGGCTTGGTGTGTTTTTCCAGCTCGCCGGAATGCCAGGTGTCAAAATAGTCAATAATTTCCAGTCTTTTTAATACCCCTTCGATGAGCTCCATATGCGAGGCCGATGCGACTGCGAGTTTCAGGCCCTGTTTTTTTAATTCCCTGACCAGCGCAACGGCGCCGGGCATGGCTTCGGCACGGGCCAGAATATCGTGGTGGGCCTTTTCCAGTATTTCTGTTTCAAGCTCTTCGAATGAAGGCGTGTTCCAGGGTTGGATCTGGTGGCACAAATCCAGAAATAGCTTGATGGACAGCCCGGTACTTTGAATGCGAATTGCGTCGGTGATTTCAAAATTGACTTTTTGCATGACAGAACGCGCTGCTTCCGTCCACATCGGTTCGGAGTCGATGAGCAGGCCATCCATGTCGAAAATTGCTGCTTTGATCATGATTAGGTGAGTGTGGGGATTTTTGATAACCACCCAAAACTACTACATTCGCTCGTGACCTGGAAGGAGTATCGGTTAAATGGGAGGAATGGGAGAATGGAGGAAGGGGAGGAAGTGCTGCATTTCTTTTTTCCTTTCCTCCATCCTCCCTTTCCTCCTTTTCTCCCAAACAAAGCAACAATGGTAATTCAACTCGAAACAAACCTCGAAAAACTGCGTGCTTCGGCGCCTTTGGTGCATAATATTACCAATTTCGTGGTGATGAATTTCACCGCCAATGCATTGCTGGCGGTGGGCGCGTCGCCGGTAATGGCGCATGCGGTAGAGGAAGTGGAGGATATGGTCTCGATCGCCGGGGCATTGGTGATCAACATCGGTACACTTTCGGCGCACTGGGTGGAAGCGATGAAGCTGGCAATGAAAAAAGCTGCCGAACTCGGCAAGCCGATCGTTCTCGATCCGGTAGGAGCCGGGGCGACACCCTACCGCAACAAGGTGCTAACCGAGTTGCTCGAAACTGCCCCACCGACGATTATCCGCGGCAATGGCTCCGAAATACTCGCATTGGCGGGCGCCAGCATCCAGACAAAGGGTGTGGACAGCACCGCCGACTCGATGGACAGCATCGGTGCCGCACAGGCACTGAGCGCGCGCTTCGGCTCGGTGGTGAGTGTGAGCGGTGCGGTGGATGTGGTCGTGCATGGCAGCCGCGCCGGCTGGGTTTCCAATGGCGTGCCATTGATGACCAAAGTGACGGGTATGGGCTGCTCGGCATCCGCTATTGCCGGCGCATTTGCCGCCATTTGCAGCGATCCGTTCGAGGCGGCGGTTTCAGCGGCTGCTACCATGGGCGTGTGCGGGGAGCTGGCTCACCGAGAGGCGAAATTACCCGGCTCGTTCCAGATCGCATTTTTGGATAAATTGGCGGAGATTAGCCCGGCACATCTGGCCGAATTGAGTAGGGTTAAATTTGAATAGTAACCAATCCCGTAGCGATTTAATATTGGTAGCGCCGATTGTAATCGTATGTTTCGAAATCCCGTGAGGGATGTAACGACAGAACAAATTCACATTGTTGTTACATGCCCAGGGGCATTTTCGAAAATTGATTGGAACATTTTATGCTACCAATATTACATGCCTGACGGCATTTAAATGAATGTATGATGTTGAATCTCGAACTGTATTTAGTCACTGACGAAGCTGCATGCCTGGGGCGCGATTTTTTCTGGGTCGTGGAAGAGGCTGTGAAGGGCGGCGTCACGATGGTGCAATTGCGCGAAAAATCACTTTCGACCCGCGCATTTATCGATAGAGCGAAGCGTTTGAAAAACCTTTTGGAATCTTATAATGTCCCTTTGATCATTAATGATCGGGTGGATGTAGCATTGGCGGTGGACGCCGACGGCGTGCATATCGGGCAGAGTGATATGCCTTTCCAAACGGCCCACCGGTTGCTTGGCGAAGGTAAAATCATTGGATTATCGGCCGAGAAACAATCTGACGTTATCGAAGCGGAGCATTGGAACCTGTCGTACCTTGCTGTGAGCCCGCTTTTTGCGACTCCCACTAAAACCGACACGGAGCAACCCTGGGAACTTGACGGGCTGCAATGGGTGCGGCAGCAAAGCAGGCATCCGCTGGTGGTGATCGGCGGGCTGCATACAGGCAACGCATACGAGGCCGTTCTGAACGGTGCAAGTGGTATTGCGGTCGTATCGGCTATTTGCAGCGCCCCTTCGCCAAGAGAAGCGGCAAAAGAACTTAAAAAAGCCATCCAGGACGCCATTCTCTGGCCCACCTCAAACAACACGTGACAACTCTTGGCCATACCTAACTATTTCTCACAATACCTGACTACCTCTGACAATACCTGTTTACACCTGACCACACCCGATTAACACCACCAACCACATTCCTATGAACCGTTACCCAACCGTACTTACCATTGCCGGATCCGATAGCGGAGGTGGCGCGGGCATCCAGGCCGACCTCAAAACGATTGCTGCGCTGGGTGCCTACGGAACATCGGCCATCACTGCGCTCACTGCGCAGAACACGCAGGGCGTGCGGGCCATTCATCCTGTACCGCCGGCTTTTTTGCAGGAACAGTTGGAGGCTGTTTTTGAGGATATTACTGTTGATGCCGTTAAAATCGGGATGGTGAATACGGGCGAAGTGGCGCATGTGATTGCCGAGGCGCTCGATCGTTTCAGGCCATCGTTTGTTGTTTTTGACCCGGTAATGGTTTCTACGAGCGGCTCCAAACTGATCCAGGACGAGACAGTCGCGGTGCTCTGGAAAGAGCTTTTCCCACGCGCGGACCTAATTACACCTAATCTCGATGAAGCGGAAATACTCATTGGCGGGCAAATCCGTACCGCAGCGACGATGAAGGGTGCGGCCATTCAAATGGTTGAAAAGGGCTGCAAGGCGGTGCTGCTGAAAGGCGGGCACCTGGTAGCGCCAACGATTTATGATGTGCTGGCCCAAAGAGGGCAGGAACCGTTGATCCTCGAATCGGACTATATTGAGAGCCGGAATGTCCATGGTACGGGCTGTACATTATCGTCGGCCATTGCCACTTACCTCGCTAAGGGTAACTCGCTGGCGGAATCGATCATTTTTGCGAAGGAATACATTGCCGGGGCGATCCGGGAGGGTAAAGACGTCGTTACCGGTCATGGGCCCGGCCCGCTGAACCATTCATTTTCACCAATTTCGATGCAGATTATATCATGAAATTCACTGACCTGCTTTGGGCCGAGGCGCTGCCGATATTTGAGAAAATACAACATCATCCGTTCAACCAGGAACTGAAAGAGGGCACATTACCACTCGAAAAGTTCAAATTTTACATTTATCAGGATTCCCTTTACCTCGCCGATTTCGCACGAGCGTTGGCGGTAGCGGGTACAAAGGCTGGTAATAGCCACGAGCTCCTCGATTTTCTGCAATTTGCCAAAAACGCCATCCTCGTAGAGCGCGCATTGCATTTAGGGTATTTCAAAGAATATGTAATTGATTACCAATCGGGGAAAGCACCGGGCTGTTTTGCGTATACCAATTACCTGATGGCCACCAGCGCATTCGAATCCTACGAAGTGACGGTAGCCGCATTGCTGCCCTGTTTCTGGATTTATAAGCAAATCGGCGACTATATTTACGCTAACCAGGCGACACCGAATCCCTACCAAAACTGGATTAATGCCTACGCAGGTGAAGACTTTGCGCATTCCGTGCAGAAAGCGCTGGATATCTGCGACCGGCTGGCCGAGAATGCTTCGGATGCTACGCGCGCGAAAATGATCGAGGCTTATCTGACGGCTTCGAAGTTGGAATATGTGTTCTGGGATAGCGCTTATCGGTTGGAAGCGTGGGGGGGTTAGGGGGTAGCAATTCGTAAGATATTTTTGTAAATTTGATTAAACACAAATTCTTATGACAGATACACGACTATACCTCACGCTATTGGAACTGTCTGACGAAAACAAAAAGGCAGTTCTGAAATTTATTGAATCACTTCCCAAGGAGCCAAGGCCACCGCAAAGACGCGTAGCTGGTCTGGCCAAAGGCATGATTGAAATGAAGGAAGGGTTTGATGACCCGATCGATTTTACCAGGCTTTAACATGGATTTACTATTGGATACGCATGCTGTCGTTTGGTATATTACTGAGGACAGTAGACTTCCTATGTTCTTACGTAGGCAGATAGAAGATTCAACCAATAATTGCTATGTTAGTATAGCGTCTCTTTGGGAGATGGGGATCAAACATGCCATCGGAAAGCTTGCACTTCATGAAGAGCTCAGTGTTGTACTGGAAGCCATCGAACGGAGTGGGATTAAATCTTTGCTAATAGGGACCGACCACATACTGTCGGCGAGTAGATTACCGCTACACCATAATGACCCATTTGACAGAATGATCATTTCTCAATGTCAGGCTGGTCAACTCATCATGGTTTCTTGCGACAAGCAGTTTCAGCATTACGACATACCCCTGGTTTGGAACCGTTCACATAACTGCTGAAAAATTTTCCCCCAAAATTTTTAGGGACATACCCGGCTGAGTTGTCAGAATTACAAAACAACCAGCCATGAAAAAATTTATCTTGACCTTAATGGCCGGGGCCATGAGCGCCCTGGCCTTTGCCCAGCCTGCCCAGACGGTCAAAGGACGCGTCGTTGATACGGAATCGCAGCAACCGGTGATCGGGGCGAATGTGATCGTGACTTCTGTGACGCCCATTATCGGTGGGGTGACCGATACCGAAGGGAATTTCCGCATCGAGAAAGTACCGGTCGGCCGGCATTCATTTAAAATTACCAGCATGGGTTACGACGATGCATTTGTTCAGGAAATCAATGTAGGCTCCGGAAAGGAAGTTGAATTGAATATCAAACTCGCGGAATCGTTCCGTGCTCTGAATGAAGTGGTTGTGAAAGCACAGAAGGAGAATGGAGCGCCTTTGAACGACATGGTAAGCGTGAGCGGCCGGTCATTTACCGTGGATCAGACGAAGCGTTTTGCAGCCTCGGTGAACGACCCGGCGCGGATGGCGATGTCGTTTGCCGGCGTGGCTGCGACTGACGACGGTAGTAATCAGCTGATTATCCGCGGAAATAGCCCGAAAGGAATGCTGTGGCGCATGGAAGGCGTCGAAATTCCCAATCCGAACCACTTCGCGCAGGAAGGAGCCAGCGGCGGGGGCATCAGCGCATTAAGTGCCAACGTGCTCGGCAACTCCGACTTTCTGACGGGAGCTTTCCCGGCTGAATACGGTAATGCAACATCCGGTGTTTTTGACCTCAAACTCAGAAAAGGGAACAATGAAAAACGCGAATACGCAATGCAGGCCGGTATTCTCGGGCTCGATTTCGCTGCCGAAGGCCCCATTGGCGCGAAGGGCGGCGCTTCTTATCTGGCCAATTACCGCTATTCTACTCTTTCCGTTCTTAACAAGATCGGCGTTAACCTTAACGGCGATGCTTCGATTGATTTTCAGGACGGCGCTTTTAAAGTATATATTCCTTACGACGACAAGGTGGTGGTGAGCGTGTGGGGGCTAGGGGGCATGAGCACCTCCAAAGTCGACGACGAGGACATGAAGGAGACTTTTAAATCGAATCGCGGGATGGTGGGTGTGAATTACCTGCGCTATATCAACAGCAAATCCTACATGGAAAATATCGTTTCCTACTCCGCTACAAGCCAGACAGGGGATTTTTACGACAAAAATATCGACGCCACCTACCAGCAGAAATTTGTAAACCAGGCACTTAGGCTCTCCTCTTTATATAATTACAAACTCAATGCACGTAACACGGTGCGGCTCGGTGTGATCATCAATCACCTGGATTTTAACCTGTATGACAAGGACAATGAAGACGGCCCGTATGAAATCAATGTGGACCGAAAAGGGAATACCCAGCTGTTTCAGGCCTATGCGCAATGGAAGTCGCGTTTAACGCCTACCGTTACATTGAATGCAGGCTTACAAGGCATGTTGCTGGGGCTCAACAACCGCTATTCGATCGAGCCTCGCGTAGGAGTGAGGTGGGCGGTCGCGCCGCGCTCGGCCGTGAGTTTCGGGGCGGGGTTGCATAGCAAGACGGAGTCGATTTCAACTTATTTCGCCCAGGTGAAGGTGTCTGAAGATAAGACGGATTTGCTGAATAAGAACCTTAAACTCACCAAATCGGCGCATTTGGTGGCGGGTTACGAGTTCAGGCCGTTGGCGAGCTGGCGGGTGCTTGCGGAAACGTACTACCAGCATCATTATAACATCCCGATCGGCCCTGCGAATACAACCACGCCCTATTTGCTCCATAACTCGCAGTTGAACGAGATCAGCGGTTTCGTGAGCGATTCGCTAACGAGCGACGGTAAGGGACGCAGCTACGGTTTGGAACTGACGGTCGAGAAATCGCTGACCGCCGGCATTTACCTGATGAGCACGACGTCACTGTACCAATCCAAATACACCGGCCGCGATGGTATTGAACGGGATAGCCGCTTCAATGGCAAATATGTACAGAACCTCCTCGCAGGCAAGGAATGGCGGGTCGGAAAGAACAAAACCAATATTTTCGCAGCGAATATCAAACTACTGGCCGCGGGTGGTAATCGTACCACGCCGATTGACCTGGAAAAATCACGGGAGAAAGGCCGCACAGAACGGGATTGGTCGCGGAGCTATTCGGAACAATTGCCTGCCTATTTCCGCACCGACCTGCGGGTGAGCTATACCAAAAACAAAAAACGCACGACGTCCACGATCTCGCTCGACATTCAGAATGTAACCAACCGGTTGAATGCGTTCGATCGCTATTATAACAAGAAGGAGGACCGGGTGAAGCTGATTACACAGACAGGTATGCTGCCGATCCTGAACTATCGCCTCGAATTTTAATGCTGGGGCGGTGGGGACGCCTGGTGGTTGCGACCGCCGATTGCATTTTTGCTACGGTAGTGGTCAAGTATGGTCAGTTGTTGTCATGCTTGGTCAAGTATTGTATTTCAATGACTATTCCTGACTACACATGACAACTTGGACTATGGTCGGTGGTCAGTGCTCGGAAACCCTCCGCTTTATCAGCCTGTCCTTGGAACGGTTGTTTTACAGACCTGGGTTCAAACCAAAATTTCAACAGATCTAAAAACAATTGTTATGGAGAAGGATTTTGAAGATAATCAGGCTATTAAGAAACTGAAATCGCTTGCGGAGGACATCCGGTTCTGCATGTACACGACCATCGAAGACGGTAAAATCGTGTCGCGCCCGATGACGACGCTCGATATCGACGCGGAAGGGAATGTGTGGTTCTTTACAAGCCGCCACACAGAGCTGGTGAGCGATGCGCGGCGTGGGGATACCGTGACGTTGATTTACTCAGATCCTAAAAATAATACTTACCTGAGTGTATCCGGCACGGCGTCGATCGTGGAAAGTGAGCACCGCAAGGAGGAACTGTGGAATCTGATGTCGAAAGCCTGGTTTCCGGGTGGGAAAGATGATCCGGACCTAGCGGTGCTGAGGGTTACTACGCAAGAAGCCGCCTATTGGGATAGTACTTCTTCCAAAATGGTCGTATTCTTCTCGATGCTGAAAGCAGTGATAACCGGCACCACGCCCGACGGCGGCGATCATGGGAAATTGAATCTGGTGTAGATGTATATATTGAATGCAAAAGAGGCGGTCGGGATTCCCGATCGCCTCTCTGTTTTTATAAAAGGCAAAAGCCTCTACTCTACACTTGCTTCCTCGTTCACATAGGCCTCTGCCAGTTCGGTGAGCTTATGGTCGGTTTCACCTTCCTGGTCAAGCGTTTGTTGCAATAGATCTGCGACGTCGCTGTGGCCGAGCGTGCGCGCGATGTTGCGCAGTGTGCCGTATGAAGCGATTTCGTAATGCTCCACTTTCTGAGCGGCCATAATGAGCCCGCAGTCGCGTACCATGGTACCTTTGTCGGTGCTTTCGAGGATTTCGTTAGCCTCTTCGATGAGCCCTTCCATGGCTGCGCATTTTTTGGCCTGCGCCTTTTCGCCGATCATTTCGAATACCTGCTCTACCACTTTAGCGTGCTCTTCGGTTTCGGTGGTATGTTGTTCGAAAGCCGCTTTCAGTTCCTCTGAAGTCGCGTTTTTCGACATTTTTGTTAATGCTTTTGCAAGGTTTTTTTCTGCCCAGTAAATGTCTTTAAGGCCATCTACAAACAGTTCTTTTAGTTTTGCACTGTCCGTTTCGGTGATTTGCTTGCTCGCTGTTTTGCCTTTTGTCGCTTTCATGATTACTAAGTTTTAATGGTCGTGGTATTGTTGAGATTCGTGGCAATCGCCATCGATTTGTCGCATCGTTTTTAAAAATCCATACCAAAACGAAAATCGCGTTTGTCCGGAAATTTTGGATGGTGCTTGAAGAGATTCCTACACATATACGTGTGGCGCGGGCACAAAAGCGGCAGGAATGCTTTTTGAAATAGTCGGGCATCAATCAATCGACACCATGAAAAAACGGAAGCCATTTAAATCAGTCATCATCGTTCTTCTGCTCGTCGGCGTCGCGTTCGCTGTTTGGTATTTTTTCAAAAAGAGCAAGCCCGATGCCGTTACCGGCCTTAAACCGCACGTGGAAATGAGTATCGCGCGCATCAGCGACGTTACCGACAGCACCATTAAAATGGAACTCAAAACGCTCGTCAATAACCCGCTGCCGGTGGGTATGCATTTAAAAAATATCAATTATGTGGTGAAAATGAATGGCAGTACGATCGTCGAGGACCATTATAACAAGCCGCTTGAAGTGAAGGCCGCCGACAGCTCGCTGCTCACATTACCCGCCAAAGTGAAAATCCGCAACCTGCGCGTGGAAGGCGACGAAGAAGCTGCGAAAGGCAACGACAGTGCCGATTACCATTTCAAAACGATCCTGCATTTTGAAAAATCATTTTTGGGAAAAGACTCCCTCGTTCTCGAAATGGACAAGCGATTGCCGCTCTACCGGCTGCCGATGATTAAAATGGCGGGTTATGATTTCAAAAAGCTCGGTTTGAAAGAGTCGGATATTGTGGTAAAAGTTGAGGTTACCAACCTGAACCCGTTCTCGCTGGAATTCCAGAATCCGAAATATGCCATGGATTTAGGCAAGCAAAAACGCTTCGCGGAAGGTGCTGTAACGGGCATTACGAAGGTGAAAGCGAAAAGCAAGGATATTTATGAAATCCCGCTTGAAGTAAGTTTAGGTAAAGTAATAAAGGCAGGAGCGCAGATAATCGGGAAAGGGAAAGAGTTGCCTTTCACATTCTATTTCAAAAGTAAAATCAAATCCGAAAGCGAGGTGCTGAATAATAGCGATATGAACCTGGTAATGGATGGCGAGTTGAAGGATGTGGAGGCGTTTCAACGGAACCTGGAAAGGAAGGAGTGAGGTTTTGACGGTCGACCGCCGACCGCCGACGATGGGGCCTGTCGGCCCGACCATAGACCGCCGACCATGTGGTTTTTGGAAAAGAGGCTACCTGTCAAATAATAGCTAACGTCCATGACACATGGTCCATGGTCCATGGTCTATGGTCCGCGGTCGGCCGTCAGCGGTCGGCCGCCGACCGTCAAACTACTCCCTCCCAAACCAGATCGTCATTTCATTCGCGCCGCGGTTGGCCCAGGCGTAATAGGGGATTAGCGTGATGTTTTGTTCTTTGGATTTCAGCACGTTAATACCGCCCAGCATTTCCTTCTGGTAAGTCGGGGTGAATTCCTGTGTTCCGGATATTTTGATCGCCAGCGCTTTTCCTCCATTATCATGTCCTTCCGCGCAGTAGAGCACCGGCCCGCGCTCGATTGCAACTTTTCCCTGGTTGGATTTCAGTTTTTCATTGGCAATTACCTTACGCACGGGCATATCCAGTATGAGTTCGATAACGTCGCCTTTTTTCCAGGTCCGATTTAACTTCAAATAGCCGTTCTCAATAGCAGTTTCCGCTTTTTTGCCATTAATAGTGAGGCTTACAGGTTTGGCGAGCTTGTCTTCATAACTATATAAATCGCCCGGGATGGCCTGCCCGTTGGCCCAACCGGGAATGCGAATGTGCAGCGGGAATGCCCCGCTTTTCTCAGGATCGACTTGAATGCGGATGTTGCCTTGCCAGGGATATTGCGTCTGTTGCGTGACCTGAATCTGCGTGTTGGGCAGTGCAATATTTGCTTTTGTGTCACCAAATAGGTTGATCACTAATGCATTACCCTGCGTAGCGTACATGTACGCAGGCATGGAAGGCAGGAAGCGCGAGACATTGGTAGGGCAGCACGCGGTACCGAACCACTCGTGCCGCACCGCGCCGGAGCCTTTGTTGAAATCGTTTTTGCCGTCGGACGACATTGGATTTACGTAAAAGAAAGTATTGCCTTTCACACCAATGCCGCCCAGGAAACCATTGTAGAGCACTCGCTCAAAAACATCCATATATTTGGCCTCACCGGTGAGCAGGTACATTTTGTGGTTCCAAAGCATATTGGCGATGGCGGCACAGGTTTCGGCGTAGGCGTTGTCGTTGGGTAAAATGTAGGGCTTATCGAAGGCTTCGCCGTCTTCCCGGGCGCCCATTCCGCCGGTAATGTATTGTTTTTTGTAAGTGGCGTCATTCCAGATCGCGTTCACGGCCGTTTCATCTTTGGGATCGGGGCGGAGGGTGAGCAGATCGGCTACGCCTGTGTACAGGTACTGTGCGCGCACGGCGTGCCCGACCGCCTCGCGTTGGCGCACGAAGGGTACCTGGTCCTGGAAATAGGCGGGGCCGAGCTTGTGCTCGTCGAGGAAGAGCGTGCGCTTGTCGGAGCGGCCGCGCATGTCGATGAAGAATTTCGAAAGATCGAGGTATTCCTTTTTGCCGGTGACACGGTAAAGGCGGATCAATGCGAGCTCGGTTTCCTCATGTCCCGGTACTACCACCATTTGCCCGGGTTTAGGCCCAATGGTTTTGACCAAATGGTCTGCATTCTTGATGGCTACATTCAGCAAAGTCTTTTTGCCCGTCGCTTCGTAATGCGCCACGGCGGCTTCGTACAAATGCCCGACATTGTACAACTCGTGGCTCCCATTCTCGAATGAATAGCGATAAGGTCCGGCAATCCAGTCGTAAGAGCCGGTAGTGTCCTTGTTAATGGTGCGGATTGTGTACAGGTAACCGTCGGGTTCCTGCGCGGCGGCGAAAAGTGTGATCAGCGAGTCGAGATAATGGTCCAGTTTAGGATCGTATTGATTTTGAAGTACATAAGAAGCGCCTTCTACGACTTTAAACACATCGGAATCATCGAATCTTGCCCCTTGGAATACCCCTTTTTTCAATCCGCCAGCTACCGCGAAGTTATCGAACCGGCCGCTTTCTTCGCATTGGTGCAATGCATGAGGAACGGTTACAGCCCGCGCCAATTCCACGCGATCGTGCCAGAAGCCTTGCGTTGTTTTAACGTTTTTAAGCGGCACCGGCTTGATCCCGCCGGTTTGGGCAAATGCGAAATGAGAGAAAAAAGTAAGGATAAATATGGAAAGTGATTTCGTCATCGGAAGTACAAAATTGGAACGCAGTTGAGCTTTGTATAGAAATTAAACCCAAAAAACATGCCAAAATTGTCCTTCCGCGCGGTTTGAAACGGATTATAAACCGTATTTCTCCATCCTCCGGTAAAGCGCTGCGCGGCTGAGTCCCAGCTCACGGGCGGCGTCGGTGATGTTTCCGTTGAAGCGTTTCAATGCTTTGATGATCATCGTTTTTTCCATGTCTTCGAGGTCGAAACCAGTGGCAGTGGCAGGCTGCCCGGCCGAACTTTTGAGGAAAAGATCATCAGGCTGCAAGGTTTTTTCCTGCGAAAGGATCACCGCACGCTCCACGGCATGTTGCAACTCACGGATGTTACCCGGCCAGTTGTACTGCTGCATTTTCTTCACCAATGCATTGCTGATGTCGTTGACGGGGCGGTTATACTTTTTGGCGTATTGTTTGAGATAATAGTCCGCCAGCGCACTGATATCCTCGGGCCTGTCGCGCAAGGGCGGCAGTTCGAGTTCGATGGTGTTGATCCGGTAGAGCAAATCCTGGCGGAAGGTTTTCTCCGTCACCATCTTTTCGATATTCATATTGGTCGCGCAAATGAGGCGCACGTCGAGTGCAATGGGCTTGTTCGAGCCAACGCGGGTTACTTTGCGTTCCTGGATGACGGTGAGCAGCTTGGCTTGCAATGGTAATGTGAGGTTACCGATCTCGTCGAGGAAAATCGTACCGCCTTTGGCTTCTTCGAAACGGCCGGCCCGGTCTTCTTTCGCATCCGTGAATGCGCCCTTCACGTGCCCGAACAGCTCACTTTCGAAAAGTGTTTCGCTGATCGCACCCAGGTCGACGGCCACGAATGGCTTGTCGGCCCGTTTGGAATGCTGGTGGACGTGTTTGGCGAGCTGCGTTTTACCCGTTCCGTTTTCGCCGAGGATGATCACATTGGCATCGGTCGACGCCACACGCTCCGCCGTAACCAGCACCTGCCGCATGCTATCGCTGGTGGCCACAATCGTGTCGGTTGTGGCTTTATTGTTCTTCTTATTATCGTCTTTGCTTTTTTCTTCTGCTACCGGCACTACTTTATCCTTGCCGCCTTCCAGCGCTGTGCTGATTGTCGCCAGGAGCTTATCGTTTTCCCAGGGTTTCAACACAAAATCAATCGCACCGGATTTGATCGCACGGATCGCCATTTCAATGTCGCCGTAAGCGGTGATCATGATCACTTTCGCGGCGGGGTTGATGTCGAGGATGCGGTCGAGCCAATGGAAACCTTCGCGTCCGCTGTTCACGTCGCGGGTGAAGTTCATGTCGAGCAGGATCAGGTTATAATCTCCGTTGGTAACGAGGAATGGCAGTTTTTGGGGATTCTTCTCAATGTCGACCGCTTTGGCGTGCCGTTTCAGTAAAAGTTTGGCGGCGCTAAGGACATCAACGTCGTCGTCGATAATCAGGATTTTGGCTTCTGATAGTAGCATGGCTGTTATTTCTTGTGGTGCGCAGGGCGGGTTAACACTGCCGGATAGGGACTTAACGGAATTGTTTGTCAAGATAAGGACGCAATTTGAAATATTATTTCCTAACAAGCTAAAATGTCGCTATTTTACCTTAAAAAGGCAGCTTGAAAGGCTTGTCCGCGCCCGAACAAATTTGTCCGATAACGAACAATATTAACCAAGTTCTGAATTTAAATTATATTGATTTTCAATGCATTAGATAGCGTAGCCTTCTTTGGCATAGTGATTGGATTAGTAAAGCCAAATACAAAAGCGAACTCAATCACTAGCATATAATGGAAGTTAAGACACCTAACTCGACAAGCACCAGTAACGGATTTTCCGGAGGATCAACAATGGACCGAGTAAAACCCAAGAAATTCTGGAATACCAAACGTATCAGCATCATCGGCGGTAGCGTACTACTGGCAGCGTTCCTGATTTACCAATTCATTTTTGCCGACAAGAGAAGCAAGCTGAATGTAGAGCAGGACAAGCTGACGATATCGACGGTCCAGAAAGGTAAATTCGACGAGTTTATCGTCGTGACCGGGGTTGTTCAACCCCTTAAAACCATCCAGCTTGATGCGATCGTAGGTGGTTATGTAACAGAAAAACTCATTGAAGGCGGTAATATGGTGAAACAGGGCGACGTACTGCTTCGCCTCGAGAACCAGAACCTGAAACTGAGCTTCCTTCAATCGGAAACAGAAGCAAGCCGATTGGTAAACGATCTTCAAAATACGCGTCAGAATTTGAAAGTGGCACGTTTTACACTCCAAAAGACATTAAGCGATCTCGATTTCCAGCTCGACCAGGCGAAAGACGCACATGAGCGTAACGTGAAGCTTTATAAAGACAAAGTGATTCCCGAGGCCGATTACCTGAAAACGAAACGGGATTACGAAAAACTGGTAAGACAGCGCGAAATCGAGATCGAATCGCAGAAATACCAGGAAGAAAACGCCAAAATGCAGATTACGCAATTGGAAGGTACCTTGGCGAGCACACAGAAAAACGTAAGCCTGTGGCGCCAGACGCTAGACAACCTCGTGGTGAAAGCACCGGTATCGGGTCTGTTGTCGTCCATGAACATTGAAGTTGGTTCTAACATCAGTCAGGGTCAGAATATCGGTCAGATCGACGATTTGAATGGTTTCAAAATGCGTGTCAGCGTGGATGAGCACTATTTGTCGCGGATTTTTGTCGGGCTGACGGGCTCTATGGAGTTCAACGGAAAAGACTACGGTTTGAAGATTATCAAAATATACCCGGAGATCCTGAGCGGGCGTTTCGAAGTAGATATGAAGTTCGACAACGGCGCACCGGAAATGGTGAAAAGAGGACAATCGGCACCGATCCGCTTGCAACTTGGCCAGCCTTCGCAGGCAACATTGCTGCCGGTAGGTGGTTTCTTCTCCGAAACAGGCGGAAACTGGGTGTATGTGGTGGCAGATGGTGGCAAGCGCGCCGCGAAACGCAAGATCACATTAGGCCGCAAAAATCCTGAATATTTCGAAGTTCTTGAAGGCTTGCAGCCCGGTGAGAAGGTGATTACCAGCTCGTATGAGAACTTTGGAGATAATGAAGTGTTAGAATTTTAGTTAGGGAGGAATGGGAGGATGGAGGAAGGGGAGGAACGGTGAGTGAATGGTAGGTGAGGTTAGAAGTTTGTTTCTCTTGTTTTGATCAGGTTTTGGATCATCGCAGATAAGAGGCGGCTCTTAGAGATTAGTTCTGTTCCTTTTTCCTCGGTTATCAAGCCCGTTCCTATGGCGATGTAAATTTGGCTTCTTAGTTCACCCGAAGATCCTTTTGCAATTCTTAAGAAACGTATAAACTCTTTATTTGAATGACGCTCGAAACCCTCAGCAATGTTAGACGGAACCGACACGGCAGCGCGGCACATCTGATCTTTGAGACTAAAATCGCGGCAGGCGCCAAGCGTTTGATAAACATGGATGGATAAGTTGATCCCATCCTGCCAAACCTTTAAATCTTCGAATTTTTCAACTTTTGACATAACTAGTAGGATTGATGAAAGATAAGGGCAATAATAACCATTTTCCCCTTCCTCCTTCCTCCCTTTCCTCCAAGCCTTTAAAACAAATGATCAAGATTAACAACATGCACAAGGTGTTTTCTACGGAAGAAGTAGAGACAACTGCCCTCAACGGCATCGACCTGGAAATTAAGGATGGCGAGTTTGTAGCCATCATGGGCCCTTCCGGTTGCGGGAAATCGACCTTGCTGAACATTCTGGGATTGCTCGATAATCCAAGCGAAGGTTCCTACGAGTTTTACGGCACGGAGGTCGCCAAAATGTCGGAACGCCAGCGTGCGCAGATCCGCAAGGGTAACATCGGTTTCGTGTTCCAGAGCTTTAACCTGATCGACGAGCTGACGGTTTATGAAAACGTGGAGCTGCCGTTGCTATATCTTAAAACCCCTCCGGCAGAACGCAAGGAGAAAGTAGAGGCGGCACTCACCCGTATGAACATGATGCACCGTCGCAACCACTTCCCCCAGCAGTTATCGGGTGGTCAGCAGCAGCGTACCGCCATTGCCCGCGCCGTAGTTGCGACCCCCAAGACAATCCTGGCCGATGAGCCGACAGGTAACCTCGACTCTAAGAATGGTGAAGAGGTAATGAACCTGCTAAGTCAGCTGAATGCCGCCGGAACCACGATCCTGATGGTTACGCACTCGCCTTACGATGCCGGTTTCGCACACCGTGTCGTGAACCTGTTCGACGGTAAGATCGTGACAGAGAAAATACATGTTTAGAATTCCTCCGGCTATTGACGACTAGCGCGGCTTTATAGCAGGAACATTTGATGCGGGGGCGAGCGCCTCCTGGAATGCAGTGTGGGGCTCCCGCGTGGTGCCAAAGCTAGTTTGAACAATATGCCAAATCTAACCATGAGAAAAATCCTAACCATCCTGTTGGCCGGCGTGAGTACGCTGGCCATTGCCCAGAAAAAGGCTTACCTGAGCAGAAGCATTGATGACGACGGCAAAAAGCTATCGATTAAAGTGTCCGGAACGCTGGACGGCAAAGAAGTTGATATCGACAAAACGTTTGATGTGGAAGGCATGAGCCAGGAGGACCGTGAGGCGCTGCGCGACAAGGTGTTGTCTTCGATAGCCGAGGGAAATCTGGAATTGCCTGCGCCAAAAGGCGTTTGCAAGGAATCGGTGGCCGTGGCGGCGCGTCAGCGCAAACCCAAGCCGCTTGTACCGCCGGTTGCTCCCGCCGCAGAGGCATCAGCAGATGAGCCTGAGACGATGGCATTCTCTTCCAATGAGGTAAATGCCGAAATGGTGTCTTCGGGGAAAGGATTTATCAAAGAACCTGCTTCGAAGTATCCGAAAGACTTCTCCAAACACGTGCGCTACAATTCCGAAACCGGTGAGATGTTTATCAAGTACCGGTTCATGAAGGATGGCGACGAGTATATCTACGAAAAGACTGTGAATGCCGCCGAGAAATCGGAGAAAGAACGGCAGCGGATCATTCAAAATTTTGAAAGTGAAATGGGCCTGCCGGGAAACGGCATGGAAATGTAAAAGCTTGAAATAATGCTGAAAAACTATCTGAAAATTGCCTGGCGGAATCTGCGTAAACACAAGTTTTACACGTTTCTGAACATATTCGGTTTGTCGCTTGGGCTGGCAAGTTGCCTGCTCATTACGCTTTATGTGGTGGACGAGTTGAGTTACGACAGCACATTCGCGAACGCGGACCGTATTTACCGGATCAATGCAGATATCCGTTTCGGCGGTGCCGACATGGCGCTCGCGGTAGCGCCCGATCCCCTGGCATTTACATTAAAAAAGGATTACCCGCAGATAGAGCAGGTGGTACGCCTGCGCGAAAACGGCAGCCAGCTTGTGCGTCGTGCCGATGCGACCGATAATCTGAAAGAAGACCATGTATACTACGCCGATTCGACATTCTTCAAGGTATTCTCGGTTCCCATGTTGCAAGGCGACCCGAATACCGCATTGCGCAATCCGCAGACGGTAGTGATCTCGGAAACGGATGCCCGGAAATACTTCGGAGATGCCAACCCGATGGGCAAGGCGTTGGTGGTGGATAATAACGCAACGTATACGGTTACCGGTGTCATGCGCGACATTCCTGCGCAGTCGCACATGCGAGACGTGAATATGCTGCTTTCTATGAGCTCGACCGAGGAAAGCAGACAAAATGCCTGGGGCAGTCATAATTTCAATACCTACATCCTTTTTCGTGAGGGCGTCGACGCGAAGCAGTTTGAAGCGAATTTTGAAACTGTTTTGCAGAAATATACTTCTAAATGGATCAAGAGTTTTCTGGGATCGACGCTGGATGAAGTCCGGAAAACGGGCAATTACCTCGTTTATACACTAATACCGCTTAGGAATATTCATTTGCATTCGGACCGTACGGCTGAGATTAATGCCAATGGCAATATCCAGTACGTGTACATTTTTGGAGTGGTAGCTATTTTCCTGCTTTCCATCGCCTGCGTCAACTTCATGAACCTCGCCACGGCGCGTTCAGCAAATCGGGCGAAGGAGGTAGGAGTGCGCAAAGCATTGGGGTCGGAACGCTCATCACTGGTGAGCCAGTTCCTGACCGAGTCGGTGATGCTGAGCTTCCTGTCGCTGGTACTCGCGATCCTGATCGCTTATCTCGCATTGCCGTTGTTCAACAATCTGGCAAGCAAGCAAATCCAGTTCCCCATCACGAATGTATGGTTTTGGTCGGTACTGCTGCTGACGGGCGGCATTGTCGGCGTGTTGGCCGGAAGTTATCCGGCATTTTTCCTGTCGGCATTTCAGCCATTAAAAGTCCTGAAAAATACGATCGAGCTGGAAGGCAGAGGAAGTGGTTACCTACGCAATGCATTGGTGGTATTCCAATTTGTGATTTCGGTGATGCTGATCGTCGGCACGGGTGTCATTTACCGGCAGCTCAACTACATTCAAACCAAGAAACTGGGCTTTAATAAGGATCAGATGCTGATTGTGAACGACGCATATGCGTTGGACAACCAAGTGAAAGCATTCAAAGAGCAGGTTTTGCAGCTTCCGAACGTCGAAAGCGCAACAGTTACCAGCTTCCTACCTACACCTTCTTCGCGTACCGACCATACTTTTTTCCCGGTTGGGGAAATGCAGCAGGATAAAGGCATTAATATGCAGAAATGGGCCGTGGATTATGATTTTGTGAAAACGATGGAGCTTCAAATGGCAAGTGGGCGTGCTTTCGAAGAAGCGTTCCCGTCCGACTCCACGGGAATCGTCATCAACGAGGCGGCGGCGAAAGTGCTGGGCTACGCGGACCCCATTGGCAAGAAGATATTCGGTTATGAAGACGCGGCACTAACGAAACGCGTCGACTATACGATCATCGGCGTGGTGAAAAACTTCCACTTCGAATCATTGCGGAGAAACATTGGTGCATTGAGTTTGATTCTCTATAAAAGTTCGGGTTCGGTGGTATTTCGCATGAAGGGCGGCGACGCACCCCGCACTGTGGAGCAAGTAGAGGCGCTCTGGAAGAAAATGGCGCCCGGTCAGCCTTTCAACTACAAGTTTATGGACCAGGATTTCGACAATGTCTATCGCAGCGAACAGCGGGTAGGGGAGATATTTATCACCTTTGCCACGATATCCATCATTATTGGTTGCCTCGGACTATTCGGTCTGTCAGCATTCACGGCCGAGCGCCGCACGAAAGAAATTGGCGTCCGTAAAGTACTCGGCGCGAGTGTGGTCAACATCGTGGCCCTGCTATCCAAAGAATTTATAAAGCTGATCGTGATAGCCATTCTGATCGGCAGTCCGATCGCCTGGTTTGGTATGAACCACTGGCTAAGCGATTTCGCCTACCACGTTGATCTGGCCTGGTGGATGTTCGCCGCAGCTGGCTTGCTGGCCATTGTGATCGCATTGCTTACGGTCAGTTTCCAAAGCATCAAAGCCGCACTGATGAACCCGGTGAAGTCGTTGAAGTCGGAATGAGTTATTGAAATTCGAGGTAGGGGTTGATGATTGTTAACTGATTTTCAACAATCATGTAATGTTGAAAATCTTCTGAATAAAGGATATTACATCCGGCCTGCAATGCTGATGCAACGATGATGCTATCAAAAACTTGGAAGTCATAGGTGACTACGAGTTCGCGTGCTTTGACAATGAGCTGATGGTCCATGCCGATCACAGTACAACCTTCGGTAAGTGTCAGACAATGATCGATGAGATGTAATTTAGGCGCTCGGAGCAACCGGTTTAGTACATTGATATATTCGGAAAGTACCTGACTCGATAGAATTGGGAAATTCCGAACTATGCTGTGAGAGACCTCGCATTTAAACGTCGGTGTGGCCTCATGGAGATAAACAAGGATATTAGTATCAACAGCTATTTTATCAGTCGTAATTGTTTGCTTCATTCCTATCGAACTTCCAGTTAGTAAGGTCTACTTTCAATTTGGATAGGGAATCGTTGAGTTTTTGCATTCTGGTGTCAATATCAGTCGGATTTGTGGGGCTAACTTCAACAGCGGTTACCTCGATTTGCTTTCCTACCATCTCCTTTGGCAGGTTCAGCATGTATGAGTCGGTTGTCGGGACGATAATTTTTCTGACTGGTTCCATAGCATTAGCTTTTACAGACAATCAAATATATCCAATAACATATTGCACATCCTATTTATTCCATCACCAATGAACAAACGGTATGTTTAAAAATTATCTGAAAATCGCCTGGCGGAATTTGTTGAAAAACAAGATGTTCAGTTCGATTAACATCCTCGGGCTGGCGCTGGGGATGGCTTGCAGTTTGCTGATCATGTTGTGGGTGCAGGACGAAGTGAAAATGGACCGCTTCCATGAGCATGATGCGCGGCTTTACTCGGTCATGGAAAATCAGCATTATTCAGGGGAGATCAACACTTTCGCGGCTACGCCTGGGATTCTGGCGGAGAATATCGTGAAAGACATTCCGGAGATTGAAAAAGCCAGTCAGGTACTCTGGGAGCAATCACCGGTTTTGAAAGTGGGTAATGTGTACGACAACGAAAAGGGCCGTTACGTACAGGGAGATTTCCTGACGATGTTCTCATTTAAACTGAAACAAGGCGATGCCCGCACAGCATTGAAGCGTCCCGATGGTATTGTAATTTCCCAAAAGCTGGCCGACAAGTATTTCAAGGGGCAGGACCCGATCGGAAAGGCCATGCGCGTGGATAATAAGGACGATGTAGTGGTTACCGGCGTGCTGGAAGAGATCCCACGCTATTCGTCTATGAAATTCGATTTCATGATGAGCTACGACCGGTGGCAGAAAGGCGCACCGTGGTCGAAGGAATGGGGCAACAATGGCCCGCGCTGTGCGGTATTGCTGGCCAAAAATGCGGATATCGACAAGGTCAATGCGAAAATCAAGGATTATGTCAAGACCAAAAACAAGGACAGCAACGTCGACCTTTTCCTGATCAATTACGGGAAGTCATACCTCTATTCAAACTGGGAAGCAGGCAAGCAGAACGGCGGGCGCATCGACTACGTGCGGATGTTTACCGTCGTGGCGATATTTATCCTGATTATCGCCTGCATCAATTTCATGAACCTCGCTACCGCGCGCTCGGTGAAACGCGCGAAAGAAGTTGGTTTGCGGAAGGTGGTAGGCGCTTATAAAACGAGTCTGATCGGGCAGTTTATGGGCGAATCCATCCTCATTACGCTGCTTGCACTGGTGGTTGCGATAGCCATTGTGCTGGCATTGCTGCCGGGCTTCAATTCGCTGACTGAAAAGCAGCTTTCCCTCGATTTTCTGGATCCGGCTTTCCTGCTCTTGCTGTTGGCGCTGACGTTAATAACGGGCCTGGTCGCCGGCAGTTATCCTGCATTGTTTATGTCGTCGCTGAACCCGGTTACGATTTTGAAAGGCGCATTGAAGTTCAAGCCTAATGCTACTTATTTCCGGCAGGGACTGGTCGTGTTTCAGTTCGGATTGTCGATCCTGCTGATCCTCTCGATGATCGTCATCTACCGGCAGATTGATTTTATACAGCATAAAAACCTCGGTTTTAGTCAGGAAAACCTGCTTTACATTCCTGATATTGAAAATACGATGAGTACCAACTTCGATGCATTCAAGCAGGCACTCGAAGCGGAGCGGGGCATCAAGTCGGTGGCGCGGTCGCAGGCGAACCCGCTTGCATACGGGAGCTCTACCATGGGCGTATCCTGGCCCGGGAAGGACACCACTAAGCAGCTGCTTTTCAACGTAAACCCGGTTGGTTTTGATTTCATTGAAACAATGGGGATCAAGCTCCTGGACGGGCGCGATTTCAGCCCTGCATTCGGGACGGATACTTCCAATTACCTGGTAAATGAAGCTGCCGCGAAGAAAATCGGTTATAAAGATCCGGTGGGTAAGGAACTGACGATGTGGGGCAAAAAAGGCAAGATTATCGGCTTGATGAAAGATTTCCACATTGGCTCTCTGCACGTGGCGATCGAACCTTTGATCATTAACCTTCAACCCAAAAAAGAAGCCTGGGGCGTAGGTATGGTGCGCGCGGAAGCGGGCAAGACGAAGCAAGCCCTCGAAAGCCTGGAAAGGGTTTTCCGGCGGTATAACTCCGGTATGCCTTTCAAATACCATTTTGCAGACGAGGAATTTGGAAATCTGTATAAAGCCGAAATGGTCGTCGGCAAGCTCTCCAACTACTTTGCATTCCTGGCCATTTTTATATCATGCCTGGGCTTGTTCGGTCTGGCCGCATTTACTGCGGAGCAGCGAACGAAGGAAATCGGAGTTCGGAAAGTGCTGGGCGCCAGTGTTTCGAACTTGGTAGGAATGCTCTCGGCCGACTTTCTGAAACTGGTGGGCATTGCGGCGGTGATCGCATTCCCTGTCGCCTGGTACTTCCTGACGGGCTGGCTTGAAAAGTACGCCTTCCGCATTGAAATGGAATGGTGGTATTTTGCCGTCGCAGGTGTGGCCGCATTGATGATCGCGCTGTTTACTGTCAGCTTCCAGGCGATTAAAGCAGCGCTGATGAACCCGGTGAAGTCGTTGAAATCTGAATGATGGAGGAAAGGGAGCAAGGAGGAAAGGGAAGGATGTAATCTTCCTTATAATTTTTCTTTCTCCCACTTTCTCCTTCCTTCCTACTCCCTTTCCTCCCTTTACTCCCTACAATTAAGCCATGCTAAAAAATTACTTCAAAATCGCCATCCGAAATCTCACGAGGAACAAGGTTTTCTCGGTGATCAACATCGCCGGCCTGTCGCTGGGGCTAACCTGCTGCATGCTCATTGTGCTGTACACGAAAGACGAAGTGAGTTTTGATCGCTTTCAGGCGAACAAGGACCAGTTGTACCGTGTGATGGTTACGAGCAAGGACGAGCATGAAACCCGCACATTCGGAAGTACCAATGCCATTCACGGGCCTACTTTCAAGCAGGATATTCCCGATGTAAAGGAGATCATCCGGGCGCAGACCAATTCTTTTGTGATTAAAAAGGGTAATGAGGTATTGAAGGAGGACGTGCTGTTTGCCGACGCTCCATTCTTCTCGGTTTTTTCGATGCCGCTGCTTTCCGGAGATCCCAAAAAGGTGCTGTCGGATATTCATTCTATCGTTTTGAGCGAAGACCTGGCTGAAAAGTATTTTGGGACAAAAAATGCGGTGGGGCAGACGATGCAGCTGAAAGTCGGGGATGAATTTGAGCCCTTTGTCGTGTCCGGCGTGGCGAAGCGTTGTCCGGAGAACTCATCGATCCAGTTTGATGCCGTGCTGCCTTTTGCATATCAGGAAGCAAAGGGCTGGACCGACAGCGAATGGATGGGTTTTTACATGAATACATTTGTATTGCTACATGAAAAGGCTGATTATCATGCAGTAGTGCGTAAAATGAATCAGGTCTCCAAGAGCAAAATCACCGCGGAGGCTGGTCAGGGTAGGGATATCAGGAATCAGGTTACCTTCGATCTGATGCCCTTCCTGGATATGCATTTGCAGAGCAATAACGGCGACCTGCGCAACGGCCTCGATCACGGCAGCAGCCCCATTTATTCTTATATCTTGTCGGGGATTGCGATTTTTATCCTGCTGATCGCCTGCATCAATTTTGTGAACCTCACCGTGGCACGTTCGCTCAACCGCGCGAAGGAGATCGGGGTACGGAAAGTGGTGGGCGGGTTACGGAAACAGTTGGTATATCAGTTTCTGGGCGAATCGTTTTTGCTCTCCTTTCTGGCATTTGCGCTGGCTATTGTACTCACGCAATTCGTGTTGCCCGTTTTCAATGAACTGGCCAACAAGCAGCTTGCGCTTTCGTATTTGCTGGATAGCGGGCTTGTATCGGGTTACGTGGCATTGTTTTTCATAACCGGCCTGGTTGCGGGCATGTATCCTGCATTGGTACTCTCCGGTTTCAGTCCGGTGCAGACGCTTTACAACCGCACCAAGCTGACACAGAAAAATTACCTGACCAAAGGGCTCGTCGTTTTTCAATTTGCATTATCGGTGTGCCTCGTTATCGGTACTATCGTGATTTATTCTCAATTCAAATACCTGACCAACAAGGACCTGGGTTACAACGACGAAAATCTGGTGAGTTTCAGCCTGGGCCGCGGCGGGCCGGGTAAGGAAGTTATGGAGGTTGTTCAGAATGAGTTGAAAGGCACCTCGGGCATTGCGTCGGTGGCGGCGTTTAATGGAAATTATAATGGAACAATTGCGAAAATAGACAACCGCGAGATCGGATTCGGCTACATTGGTGTGAGCGACGATTTCCTGAGCACATTGCAGATTCCCGTACTGAAAGGCCGGAATTTCTCCAAAAGCTTTTCTACCGATCCGGAGGAAGCGATTGTGGTCAATGAGGCATTTGTGAAGCGCGCGGGGCTTAAAAATCCGATCGGGCAGGAGGTGAACTTCGAATGGAAGAACAAGAAGATGAAGATTATCGGCGTGATCCGCGATTACCATTATGCATCGTTGAAAGACACCATCGCGCCATTGGTATTGACCCAGGATCCGAACTATCGCATTGGTACCATTATTGCGAAATTGGATAGTAAGGATACCCCGGCGACGATCAAAGCGATTGAGAAAATTTTCAGAAGCCATATCAAGAACCTGCCTTTCGAATACAAATTTGAAGACGAGGCAAACCTTAAACGCTACGAATCCGAGGCTAAATGGAAGCAGATGATCACTTTCGCGGCTGTGTTGTCGATTTTCGTTTCCTGTATCGGCCTGTTCGGGCTGGCGACTTTCAATGCCGAGACACGCGTGAAAGAAATCGGCATCCGTAAGGTACTGGGCGCGTCGGTAGCGAGCATTACGGCGCTGCTTTCAATGGATTTTGTGAAGCTCGTCGTCATTTCCATCGTCATCGCACTCCCGATTTCGTACTACGGAGCCAATTTGTGGTTGCAGGATTTTCCTTACCGCATCCCGATGTCGTGGACCTATTTCGCCTGGGCGGCGGTGCTGGCGGTCGCCATTGCCGTTCTGACGGTAAGTTACCAGAGCATCCGGGCGGCTATGCTGAATCCGGTGAAGTCACTTAGAACGGAGTAAGGGAGTAAGGGAAAAGATGGAGGAAGGGATGGATTTTTCCTTTTCTCCCCTTCATCCCTTCCTCCCTTTCCTCCTTTCCTCCCTTTTCTCCTTTTCAACCATGCTAAAAAACTACTTCAAAATCGCATTTCGCTCGCTGTGGAAGAACCGGCTGTTTACGGCGATCAATGTGCTGGGGCTTTCGCTGGGGTTGGCGAGCGCTGGCGTGCTGCTTCTTTTTATCCAGAGGGGCATTACCTTCGATACCTTCCACAAGGGCAACGATCAGATTTATTTTGTACAAACGGCCGACGTTTCGGGGCGGTATAATCAGACGGTATACCCGATTCTGGAACAGATGGTTAAGACCTTCCCGGAAATTGAAACCGGTACGCATGTACAGGGCTGGAATGACGTATGGCTGAATCACCATGGTAAGGACCTGCAACGGCAAACAAAGTATGTCGATAGTACTTTTTTTGATGTTTTCTCCTTCAAATTGAAATACGGTAATGCAGCGACAGCATTGAAGCGGAAACAGTCCATTGTGCTAAGCGACCAGGCTGCGGAGGCGTTGTTCGGGAACGTTAACCCGGTGGGCGAAACCGTGACGGTGGAGGACACCATGACTTTTACGATAACGGGCGTGCTCGAACCGGTTCCGGCGAATTCGTCTATTCAGTTTGAAGTGTTGCTCCCTGTTTCAAATCTCGAAGACAATAAGGGTTTTGCGTCGAATGCAGATTGGTACAACACCTTCGCCACCGTTTACCTCAAATTACGGAAAGGTACGGATCCCGGTAAACTCGAAGCGAAGTTCCCGGCCTTTGCGAAAACCCATTTTCATGCGGACGGGCAGAAGCGGAAAATCCACATAGCGCCGTTGGAAGAATACATTCATTATCAAAATCCTGGCTTCCGTTGGATGATTTACGGCGCCATCACCATTGCTGTTTTTATTGTGCTGATTATCAGTATAAATATGGTGAACCTGAACACCGCTATGTCGTTTACGCGCGCAAAGGAAGTAGCAGTGAGAAAGGTTACCGGTTCTACGCTAGGGCAGATGCTGGGGCAGTTCTGGACCGAATCGGCATTGGTACTGGCAGGTTCGTTGCTGATTGCCGTGGTCTTTGGCATATTGTATCTGGTGCCTCAATTCAATGAATTCAGGGAAGGTAGAATGCAGCTGGTGGTAAACTGGCAGCAGGATTCGGCTACTTTCCTCACTTTGATCGGCATTATCGGCATCATTGCGTTCGTAGCCGGAACCATCCCTGCGGCTTACCTCAATAAGCTCGATTTGCGGGACACATTGAAGGGGAAACTGTCGGGCAAACCCGGATCGAAAAGCTGGATGCAGGGAACGCTGATCATCGTACAATTGGTGATTGCCATTGTGCTGGTAGTAGGAGCGATTGCTGTTCGGTGGCAGATCAATTTCATGCGGCAGGCCGATACGGGTTTCAGGGGAGAAAAGGTGGTCGTGGTGTCGTCGGACTTGCAATACAAGGATGAGAATGCAGCCGTGCAGCAGTTTGTGCCTATTTTGAATGGATTGAAACAAAATTCGAAGATCGAAAGTATCGCTGTTTCAGGCATTGTACCGACGCGCTACTGGAACAACTATAATGTGTATACGCCCGAGGGCGAGGATCGGAAAAACATCCGGCTGCGCCACGTGGGTACGAGTACCAACTACACAGCCACCTACGATATCCGGATGGTGGAAGGAAGAGATTTCTCCGAAGAACTTGATAGAAACGGCGAACAGCATCCCGTGGTGATCAACGAGGCCGCACGTAAGGCTTTCGGCTGGACGACGGCAGTAGGGAAACGGCTCCGCCAGGGTAACAATGCGGAGGTTTATACGGTGGTAGGTGTGATGAAGGACTTCAATTATGGCCCATTGAAGGAGCGTATCGAGCCATTGCTGCATTGGTACGATGGCCCTCCCAGCCTGAATAGCTACCTTTCATTGAAGTTCACCGATATTTCACAAGCAAAGGGCGTTCTGGCCGGCCTTGAAACGGACATGAAGAAAATCCCGTCCAAACGCCCGTTCAAGTTTTTCTATATGCAGGAAGAACTCGGGCGCCAGTACAACGACCTCGATGGGATCTGGAAAATGGTCAATTTTGTGACGCTACTGGCAATTGTCATTGCCCTGGCAGGTATTTTTGGCCTCATATCACTTGCCGCGAGCAAGCGCACGAAGGAAATAGGCATCCGCAAGGTGCTCGGCGCGAGCGTTCAGGGGATTGCCATGCTGCTTTCCCGTGATTTTATCATTCTGCTGGTCGTTGCCATGCTGGTAGGACTGCCCCTGGCATACACTTTTGTGATTAAGTACCTGGCGAGTTTTGAATACCATGTCGACCTGCCCTGGTATATTTTTGTGCTTGTCGCCCTCGCGGCATTGCTTCTTACCATACTGACGGTTGGATTTCAGGGTATTAAGGCCGCACTGGCAGATCCGGTGAAGAGTTTGAGGAGTGAGTAGGGAGTTGAAGATATCTGTTTTGATGATATTTCTTAACTTTAAGAAAGAATGGTTTATGGAACTGAATAGAATCACTTTCGATCCCAATGTCATGGGCGGGAAGCCCTGCATCAGAGGAATGAGGGTAACGGTTGGAGCAATTGTGGGGCTTATTGCGTCCGGTAAAAGCTTCGATGACGTTGTTGCTTTCTATCCATATCTTGAAACACAAGATATCAGTGAAGCGCTAGCCTATGCGGCCTGGCGTGCTGATGAAATAGAAAAGTACAATTCTGAATTGGACGCAGCTGTGGCTCGTGTTAAATCCGGAAATTATTATACCCATGAAGACGTAGTCCTTGAAGTAAATAAATGGTAGGCTAGGTATTTGAGAGAATTTTTTGCGGCGAAACAACTAAGTCCAATACTGAACAAAGGTGTCCACTTTCGGACACCTTTGTTGTTTAATGTTGTATATAATCTATTGATTTTTAGATAATTATTTGCTTGTTGAGTGATTGGCACAATTCTTCATTCCAAAAGAACCGGAATGCAATCCAATGACCTAGCCATGATCCAGAACTATTTGAAAATTGCTTGGAGGAACGTCTTGAAAAACAAGATGTTCTCCGTTATCAATGTCTTCGGCCTGTCGGTCGGGATGACCTGTTGCATGCTCCTGCTGCTGTATATTCTGAGCGAGGTTTCGTTCGATAAGCATCAGGAGCATGTCAACGATTTGTACCTGGTTCGCTCCGAGAATGTGCAGCCGAACGGGGAGAAAATGGACAACCCGCGCGCACCGGCACCTTACGCACAAGCGCTGAAAGCCGAATACCCGGAAGTGGTACAGGTCACGCGCCTCTGGCAGAATTTCCTGGAAGATAAGGCATTACTGACGGTGAAACAGCCGGGAAAGGGCCCGCTCTCATTCTACGAAACGAAAGGAACACACGTCGATTCGACGTTTTTTGACGTTTTTACCTACCAATTCCTGGAAGGAGATCAGCGCACAGCGTTGGTTGACCCGCATTCCATTGTACTTTCCGATATTCTTGCTCAAAAGCTTTTCGGTAACGAACCCGCGTTGAATCGTACCGTGAAAGTGGGTGGCAAGACAGGCCATAACGAGAATTTCAAAGTAACGGGCGTGTTCCGCGACGAAAGTGCCCGCTCCCATATCGATGCGCATTACTTTGTGACATTTAAAGTGGGTTGGATAGGCGATTACCTGCGGCAGCCCGACCTCAATTTCACAAACAACAACATGTTTTACCATTACCTGCGCCTCAGGCCGGGTACCGATGGTGCGGCGTTCGAGGCGAAATTGCCTGCATTTATCGACAAGTATGCGCGGAAAGACCTCAAAATTGCGGGATATGATAAAAAACTGGTGCTGTTGCCCGTCCGGGATATACACCTTTTCAGCCAGATCGACCGCATTGTATCTTCCACCACGAGTTCAACTTATCTGTACGTTCTGGCAAGTATCGCGGTATTTACATTGCTGATCGCCTGTATCAACTTCATGAACCTGGCCACAGCGCGCTCTGCGAAACGGGCGGCTGAGGTAGGGATGCGCAAAGTGATGGGCGCAAACAAGGGTAGCCTGGTCGGCCAGTTCCTGGGCGAGTCGATGGTGCTGACGTTCCTTGGCCTGGTGGTTGCCATGGCGCTGGTGGTGTTGCTGCTACCATTCTTCAACCAGCTTGCCGACAAGTCGCTGGACTTGCATGAACTCCTGCAACCGAAAATTGTCGGCGGGTTTGTACTGCTCGCATTGATCACCGGTTTGCTGGCGGGAAGCTATCCGGCATTCTATTTGTCGGTATTTAACCCGCTGGATGTGATTAAGGGCCGGTTTGTGAACTCGGTATCGGCCACTACGCTGCGCCGGGGGCTGGTGGTGTTCCAGTTTGTGATTTCGATCGGGCTGGTAGTAGCTACGATCGTTATTCAGGGGCAGATCCGGTTTATGAAGGATCAGCCGCTCGGTTTCAACAAGGACCAGCAGATTGTAATCCCGTTCCGGAGCCAGGAAGCAAGGCAGGCATATACGGCATTGAAAAATGAACTTTTGCAGGACAGCAGGATTACGGCTGCCTCGGGAACTGCCTATTATCCGGGTATTCTCAATCCCAGTGACATGTCGGTTTATCTGCCGGGGCAAACCGTGAATGATGATAATCTGATTAAAACGAACTGGGTCGCGCCGGATTTCATGGAAACGATGGGTTTCAAGCCGGTTGTGGGCCGTATGTTTTCGAAGGAATTTCCGGCGGATACAAATTATAAAATAGTGGTCAATGAGGCCACGCTCCGCAAATTCAATGTGCCGTTGAACAAAGCCGTAGGACAGAAGTTTCTGTTCAATAACGGCGGAGATACGCCGGGTGCGGTGGAGGTGGTTGGCGTGGTGAAAGACTTCCATTTTCAGGATTTGCACAAGGTTATTGAGCCGTATGCTTTTTTCCTGAATATGGATCCAAGCTACAATTACCTGATTGCTCATATCGCAGGCAAGGATGCGGCATCAGCAATCCCATTTATAGAAAGCAAATGGAAATCGCTCGTGCCCGATGAGCCTTTCGCGTACACATTCCTTGATGAGGATTTTCAGAAAAATTACGCAGCCGACGCCCGTACTTCGAGGCTGGTGAATGCATTTACCATCATTTCGATCCTGATTTCCTGTCTGGGGTTGTTCGGTTTGGCCGCATTCGCCGCCCAGCAGCGCATCAAGGAAATAGGTGTGCGGAAAGTGCTGGGTGCTTCGGTGACAAACATTGTAGGGCTGCTCTCAGGTGATTTTGTGAAACTCGTAGTCGTTTCCATCGTGATAGCCACCCCGCTTACCTGGTACCTCATGAACCGCTGGCTGGACGATTTTGCCTATAAGATCAGCCTGCAATGGTGGATGTTTGCCGGGGCCGGGGCGCTGGCGGTAATCATCGCATTGCTCACCGTGAGTACCCAGGCCATCAAAGCAGCCGTAACGAATCCAGTGAAATCGTTGAAGACAGAGTAAAGGAGAAAAGGGAAGATGGAGGAAAGGGAGGACGGAGAAATGGGACTACGAATACTCTTCCTCCTTCCTTCATTCACCCTTTCCTCCATCCTCCTTTACTCCCTAAAAACACCTTCTTATGTTCAAGAACTATATCAAAATCGCATTGCGTAACCTTTGGAAGAGCAAGGGTTATGCTTTTATCAATATCGTAGGCCTGTCGGTGGCTTTTTGCGTAAGCGTTTTTTTGTTTCTGACGGCCTATTTCGCATTGTCGTACGACGATTTCCACGCCGATAAGGACAGGATTTTCGAGCCCTATTTCTTTGCCAATGATCCCGAGCGTGTGGATCGTACTGCATCCATGCCCTTTCCGATCACCCCCGCATTAAAGGCGGAGTATCCCGACATCGAGGCGATTGCGAGGGTTGTGAACGGCTCGGATGTAGTGGAATACAAAGGGAAGTATCTGGATAAGAATATCAAATTTACAGAGCCCGATTTTTTCAGGATATTTTCATTCCCTTTTACACAGGGTAGTGCCGAAACCGCTTT
Source organism: Dyadobacter sp. BE31 (assembly GCF_031457695.1). Taxonomy (NCBI): domain Bacteria; kingdom Pseudomonadati; phylum Bacteroidota; class Cytophagia; order Cytophagales; family Spirosomataceae; genus Dyadobacter; species Dyadobacter sp. BE31. The sequence goes on along the minus strand of NZ_JAVDXA010000001.1, from coordinate 850,124 downwards.
GAGCGACCTGAGCAGCATCGTCATTACCGATCATATGGCCAAGGCTGTTTTCGGCACTGAAAATCCGATGGGTAAGCACATTCAGGTGGGGTTGGAGGGAAGCAAGAAGGAGTACGTCGTAAGCGGCGTGCTCGCGGATTTTCCGGAAAATTCTTCCCTGCAATTCGACGCATTTGTGCGGAGTGAGAATGTGGGTGGTTATCAGCACCAGAAAGATCAATGGGACGCGTTTTCTCACAATATTTTCCTGAAACTAAAACCAGGAGTAGATAAGCTGGCATTTGAAAAAAAGCTCAAACCATTTACAGCCAAGTATTTCGCAGAAACGATCACGAAGCTCAAAAAGAAAGGGGCCAAGCCCGACGAACGAGGTGACTTCTATGCGCTCCGTCTTCAAAAACTGGATGATATACACTTCAACCGGGAGCTTTCCGGCGGAAAGGAGGGTTCCCTGATTTATGCATTAATGGGTATCGGTATTTTTATTCTGCTGATCGCCTGCATTAACTTCATTAACCTGAATGTCGCACGCTCGTTTATCCGCGCACGTGAGGTGGGTGTACGTAAGTCGCTGGGCGCATTGAAGCAGCAGCTTTTCTTCCAAATCTGGGGTGAAGCGGGGGTTGTTTGTTTCCTGGGCTTCTTGATGGGCGTAGTGCTCGCGGTCCTGCTTCTGCCGGTATTTAATGCCACATTCAGGGCGAAACTGACACTCGGGTACATCTTTGAACCCGATAAAATCGCCATGCTGGTCGGGTTGTTTTTGTTTGTTACCCTTGTCGCAGGCGGTTATCCAGCGCTTCAAATGTCGAAGTTCAATGCGGTGGAAGTTTTGAAAGGAAAGGTGTCGCTCAAAAAGCCGGGCATATTGCGTAATTCATTGATTGTAGCTCAGTTTGCGCTTTCCAGCTTGCTGATTTGCTGCACGATCATCGCCGTGCAGCAGGTCGACCACCTTCGGAAGCAGCCTCTGGGCTTTCAGAAAGAGGAGGTGATCAGTATTCCGGTTGGGAATAAGGTCAACGGCCAAACAGCGCTGCGCCGAATGCGCAATCGCCTGGCTAACGATCCCAACATCGTGGGTATTACGGGTTCAGGTGTGAACCTGGGCATGGGACTCGACCGAAGCAGCTCCCGCAGTTCTATTGGTTTTACATTCAAAGAGCGCGAGGTAGAGACCGACTGGCTGCACATTAGTTATGATTACCTCAAAACGCTCAATATCAAACTGATCGACGGACGCGAGTTCAACCCCGCCTATCCGACCGATTCGATGGGCAGGGTGATCATCACCGAAAGCATGGCGAAAGCTATCGGCGAAAAGGACCCGGTCGGCAAGTTCTTTCAGACCGATACGGCCGGTATCAAGCATCAGATCATCGGTGTCGTCCCTGATTTTAACCTGTACTCGTCCAAAGCCGAGAAAAAGCCCGTCACGATGTACCTTTCGCATACCGACGGCATCGGGTACATTTTCGTCCGTGTGACGCCTCAGAGCCTGACATCGTCGATGGAGAAACTGAAAAATATTTGGAAGGAGATCACGCCGGAATCGGAGTTTATCGGGTCGTTTCTGGACGAAAATACCAACAACTGGTACAAGGAAGAGGAGCGGCTTTCGCAGATTTTTAGTCTGGCGTCCGCCGTTGCAGTGATATTGTCGTGCCTCGGGCTATTTGCCGTCGCGCTGATCGTCATGGAGCAACGCACGAAGGAAATCGGCGTACGTAAGGTGCTAGGCGCCAGCATTGTGAGCCTGGTGTTCGTATTGTCCAAAGATTTTGTAAAACTGGTACTCATTGCCATCCTGATCGCCACGCCGGCGGCCTGGTATTTCATGCAGCTCTGGCTGGATAACTATCCTTACCGCATTGAAATCAGCCCGCTCGTATTTGTAGCCGTAGGCCTCGCCGCAGTACTCGTTGCCGTCGCCACCGTCAGTTTCCAAAGCATCAAAGCCGCGTTGATGAACCCGGTGAAGTCGCTGCGGAGTGAATAAGTACCGGATTGATGCAAAAGTAAGGTGTTGGGACTTAGGTTTCAACACCTTATCTTTGTAATGATCACACCTGAACTTATGAAAGACTACGTGGCAAGCAAAACCGGATTGATGAAGAAGCGTCCGGCGAAAATGAATGTGGAAGAGTTGCGTCAATGGAAAAAAGATTCCTACGAACGTGCCAAAGCCTATTTGTTTTCTATTGGGCAGCCTCTGGTCTATTACAACGCGGACGGGAAGGCTGTCGCGGAATATGCAGACGGGACGGTAATGCTCATTCAATGAACATTTACTTCATCGCCGGTCCGCCAGGCATTGAAAAGAGTACTTATGGGCGTGAACTTGTTCCCAACCACATTCCAATAGTAGATCACGATCTTGCGGCCTATCAGTACAAGAAAAAAGGATTTGCGGATTATTCAGAGCTCGCTTCGCTCAAAGCCAACGAATTCGTAGATTCCTGCATTAGCGATGGCCGGGACTTTGCTTTGGAATTGAATCTTGGTTATGAATCACACTACGATTATGTCAAAAGTCTGGCCGTATCTCGCAGAGATACCAAGGTCCACCTAATCCTGTTTTTTACTGACAGTGTAGAGCTCTGCCTGTTGCGCGCCAAAGTTCGCTATCAGAACGGAGGACATTTGGTGGAGGCTCATGTAATCCGTACTATGTATAGAGATACGATCCCATTGTTTAAGAAGCACAGTGCGCTTTTTACAAATGTGTCGTTCATTTCAGTTACGGACCTGGATGTTGAGGAGGTCACTCATAAATACTTACCCTACTGGATTTCTGCGAATAATTTAGGCCATTACGTTCGGAACTAAGCTAACTGAATGGGAAGTGCCTGATGTTCAAACGCGTACAGAAACTGTCCGAAAGCGGACGTGTGTATATTTTCTTATCTGGCTTAACCTGTTGAAAATGAGTGTCTATCTTGAATGGTACAGGATTTAGATATGTTAATCACGCCTGAAACCAATCAACCTAGCCATGATCAAAAACTATCTAACGACCTCATTCAGAAACCTTCGCCGCAACTGGAACTTTACGCTGATTAACATTACCGGCCTTACTTTGAGCTTGGCTTGCTGCCTGCTTATCTTCTTTACGGTGCGGTATGAGCTCAGTTTTGACAGCCATCACAAGCATGCCGACCGGCTTTACCGCCTGCTCAACCACAGCTTGGAGGACGGGGAAAAGGGTTTCAATGCAGGTATTCAGCTTCCGGCACTGGCGGCATTGCGCAATGATTACCCCGAGATCCGCGATCAGGTAACGTGTACCTATGGCCTCCGCGAGACATTGATTACGGTGACTCAAGGGTCGGAGAAAAAGAAGTTTTCGGATCCGGGCTACAATATTGCATTCATTGGCCCCGAATATTTCGGGATGTTCGATTATAAGTGGCTGAAAGGCTCGCCTTCGCAAGCGCTCAAAAATCCAGGTTCGGTGGTGCTGACTGAGGGACAGGCTTTGCGGTATTTCGGGAAAGTCGATCCGATGGGCAAGAGTATCCGGGTAAGAAACCAGATGGATTTCGTCGTGACAGGCGTAGTTGCCGACCCACCTGCTACTACCAACCTGCCATTTACGACCATGCTTTCCTTTGCCTCATTGAAGGAATTCGGCGCATTTACCAACTGGGACGATTGGGTTTCAACCTATGGCGGTGGCCAGGTATATCTGATGTTGCCCGAAAAAGTGAGCGAAGCGCAGTTTGAGCAGCAGCTATTGGCATTCAATAAAAAGTACAGGGAGCCGAAGGAGGATAAACGGGTCAAGTTCGTCCTGCAACCGGTTAAGGACATCCATTTTGCGACAAAAACAGGTAACTACGCCAGCCGCTCGATCAGCAAGGGGATGATCTGGGCCATGTCGCTGGTTGGGGTTTTCATCCTCATTACCGCCTGCGTGAATTTTGTGAACCTCGCCACTGCGCAGGCACTGCGCCGCTCACGTGAGGTGGGCGTGCGGAAGGTGCTGGGTAGTACCCGCGGGCAATTGTTGCGGCAGTACTTCTCTGAAACAGGGATCATAACCGTGTTTTCGGTACTGCTGGCATTGGTTTCGGCGCAGTTGCTACTGCCTTATATTGCCAATGTTCTCAATATCCAGACCCGCGACGTGGTGTTTTTTCAGGACCCGTCGATTTTGCTTTGCTGCATCGTATTGACGGTTGCTACCACTTTCCTGGCGGGTTTTTATCCTGCATTGGTGGTGTCGGGGTACCAACCTATTTTAGCATTGAAGGGGAAAATGCGCACAGCTGGCAACGGTCAGTCCAATTTGCGCAAAGGGCTTATCGTGCTTCAATTTTCGATTTCGCAGGTGATCCTGATCGGGACGCTGATCGCTTACAGTCAGATGAGGTATTTCAGTACGCTCGACCTGGGTTTTGAAAAGGACGAGATCGTGACCATCGCCATTCCCGATCAGCCGGAAGGCAAGCTGGAAGCACTGCGAGACGAGGTTCGGGCGATACCCGGCGTGAAGTCTGTTGCTTACAGTGCATTCACCCCGATGTCGAGAAGCAACTGGCAAACCGGATTCAGGTATGAAAATGATGCGGAAGAACTTGATTTTACCGTGGTAATGCGTCCCGCCGATACGGCCTATTTCAATACTTACGGACTGAAAATGGCAGCCGGGCGAATGTACCTGCCCGCTGATACCATCCGCGAATATGTCGTGAACGAAGCATTCGCCAAAAAGCTGGGTTTCAAAAATCCGGAGGGCATTATCGGAAAGCGGCTGACGATCGGTGGGGGAAGTTCGAAACTCCCGGTTGTAGGCGTTGTGAAAAACTTCAATACCTACACCCTTCACCAGGAGATTATCCCGTGCGTGATGACCTCCATGCGCAACAATTATCAGACATTAAGTGTTAAACTGGACAAAAACGCCGGGCTGGAACAAATCAACCGCATCGAGAAGCTTTGGACGGCCGCTTTCCCGGACTATTTGTTCAAATACACGTTCTACGACCAAACGCTGGATAGTTTCTATGAGAAGGAGGCCAAGTTCTTTTCCCTCTTCAAAATCCTGAGTTTCATTGCGATTTTCATCGGTTGTCTTGGTTTGTATGGTGTGGTCGCATTCATGGCCGAATCGCGTACAAAGGAAATGGGTATCCGAAAAGCCATAGGAGCTTCGGCAATGAACATTTTCGGGTTGTTTTCAATCGATTTTATCAAGCTAGTGGTCATTGCACTGGTGATCGCGTCGCCTATCGCCTGGTATTTCATGAATGAATGGTTGCAGGATTTCAGCTACAAAGTGAGCATCAGCTGGTGGCTTTTTCCTGTGGCGGGCGTCGCTGCGGTACTGATTGCACTGGTAACCATCAGCTTTCAGAGTGTCAAGGCCGCGATGACGAATCCGGTGAAGGCGTTAAGAAGTGAATAATCAAGAGTTTACAGATGCAACCAGCGCAGTGGTTTTTACATCTTTCGCGAAATGCGTTCTAAACTCCCATTATATCTATCCTGGCCATGATCAAGAATTATCTGGTAATCGCACTCCGTAACCTGCTTAAAAACAAAGTTTATTCCCTGATCAACATCGTTGGGCTGGCGGTAGGAATCGCCGTCACGATGCTGATCGGGCTGTGGGTCTGGGATGAATTATCCTTCAACAAATACCACAAAAACTACGACCGCGTCGTGCAGGCGTGGATCAGCCAGACTTTCAACGGTCAAACCGGGACTGGTACCGCGGTTTCGATTCCGTCGGTTACGGAAATGGCGACCAAGTATTCCGCAGATTTCAAGCATACCGCGCTCGCTTCCTGGAATTTCGGGCATTTGCTGGCCAATGGTGACAAGAAGATCAATAAAACGGGAATGTGGGCCCAGCCCTCGCTTCCGGAAATGCTGGGATTAAAAATGATCCGGGGTGACTACGACGCCTTGAAAAACCCGGGGTCGATCGTGATCTGTGAATCGCTCGCGAAAGCACTTTTCGGCAACGCGGATCCGCTGAACAAAGCACTCAAACTGGATATCAAGAAGGATGTGAAAGTGACGGGCGTTTATGAGGACATTCCTTTTAATTCGAGTTTCAATGAGTTGTACCTGATCCTGCCCTGGAACGATTACCTGCAAGCCGAAGGCTGGATAAAGGACGCACAGACGCAATGGGGCAACCACTCTTTCCAATGGTTCGCGCAGGTTGCGGACCATGCTGATATTGCGACGGTTTCGCGCAAAATCCGGGACGTGGAAATGCCGCACGCATTCTCCAAGACCGACAAGCCGCAATATATGCTCCATCCGATGAGCCGCTGGCACCTTTACTCCGACTTTAAGGATGGCCAGAATATCGGCGGGCGCATTCAGTTTGTGTGGTTGTTTGGTATCATCGGTGCATTTGTACTGCTTTTGGCTTGTATCAATTTCATGAACCTGAGTACGGCGCGGTCGGAGAAACGGGCGAAGGAAGTAGGGATCCGCAAATCGATCGGTTCGCTGAAAAGCCAGTTGGTATTCCAGTTTCTGAGCGAGTCGTTCCTGGTTGTGATGTTTGCATTGGTACTCGCGATCCTCATTGTGCTCGTTTCGCTACCGGCCTTTAACGACCTCGCGGGCAAGCACGTGAAGTTCCCGTTCTTCTACTGGCAGTTCTGGTTGCTGCTGATCTTTTTTGCGCTGTTCACCGGGCTTGTCGCAGGAAGTTACCCTGCCTTCTATCTGTCTTCATTCAATCCGCTATCGGTGTTGAAGGGCACATTCAAAGTGGGGAAATACTCGGGCGTGCCGCGCAAAGTGATGGTCGTGTTGCAATTCACGGTGTCGATCACGCTCATTATCGGGACAATTATCGTGTTCCAGCAGATTCAGCATGCAAAAGACAGGCCGGTTGGCTATGACCGTCAGGGGCTTTTGCAGATCAATATCTCTCCCAATTTGTGGGGTAAATATGATCCATTGCGTAACGATCTTTTGAAAACCGGCAGCGTGTACGAAATGAGCGAATCATCGAGCCCCACCACTGGTATTTATTCCAATCAAATAGGCTTCGAATGGGAGGGGTTGGAACCCGGCTCTGTGCCATTGTTCGGCACAATCGCCTGTACCCACGATTTTGGCAAAACGATCGGCTGGAAGATCATCGATGGCCGCGACTTTTCGAGGGAGTTTTCTACCGACAGCTCCGGATTCATTCTCAACGAATCGGCCGTCAAACTGACTGGTCTTAAAAATATCGTTGGCAAAACGATCCGTTACAATGGCAAGGAGCAACAGGTGGTTGGTGTGATCAAGGATATGGTCATGCAATCGCCTTACGAGCCGGCGGTGCCGACGATTTTTATGCTGAAATACGATTGGGCGAACCTGATCAACGTCAAACTTACACCCGGAGCACCGGTCGACAAAGCCTTGAAGAAAGTGGAGGCTGTTTTCCGCAAGCACGATCCCGACTCGCCATTTGAATTCAAGTTTGCCGACGAAGAGTATGATGCCAAATTCCGCGCCGAGGAGCGGATCGGGAAGCTGTCGCGGGTGTTCGCCGTGCTGGCCGTGTTCATATCTTGCCTCGGGTTGTTCGGACTGGCAGCGTATACCGCCGAGCAGCGCACCAAGGAGATTGGTATTCGTAAGGCGTTAGGAGCGAGCGTCGCGCAGATGTGGGCGATGCTTTCGAAGGAATTTGTATATCTGGTGGTGATCTCCTGTGTCATAGCATCGCCTATCGCGCTCTATTTTCTGCACGATTGGCTGGATAAATATGAGTACCATATTCAGCTGAGCTGGGTTGTATTTGTCGTAGCGGCGCTGCTGGCAGTCGCAATCACGCTGCTTACCGTCAGTTTTCAGGCGATTAAAGCAGCGCTGATGAATCCGGTGAAGTCGTTGCGGAGTGAGTGACGTAAGCCTCTTTACCAGATTAATTGTGCATTGGCATACAGAGGGAATTTTGGATCGTTTGAGATAATTTTCATGCTGTCATTTAATGCAGTGGCAATTATCAGACGGCCAAATGGATCACGATGCTCTTCAAAAAAAGGTAAAGCGTGATACGCTGTTAGTTGAGATGGAGAAATAGGTATGGTCTCTATTTGATTTGCAGTAGCTTTTGCGAAAATGAATTCGACGGAATCGGGAAGCGCTAGTTTCCCGATTTTTGTTTTGATGGCGATTTCAAACCAGCTGACGGCATGTATAAAGACTTCATTGCTGAGGTCTTCGATGAGTAGTTTGGCGTTTCTGGAAAGTCTAGGATTATCTTCAAGAAACCAAATCAGAGTGTGTGTGTCCAATAATATTTTCATTTACATATATTCTTTTAAATCATCGAGCGGTTCATCGAAGTCGTCGGCCATCCAGATTTTTGCCTTCAATATTCCAGCTTTGCGCTTTTTTATGGGTTTAGTGCCCTTGTCGGGAAAGGTAACGACTACCTCAGTGCGTGATTGGACGGGTGGCGTTCCTGTCAGCGTCACCTTTCCGTTTTCATAAATTCCCTTGACCGTCGTCTGCATAATTTTCCAGTTTAGACCTTATTCAAATTTAAAAACAAAAGAAAATTTTAGCAATTCTACCCAGCAGACGGTAGTCCATTCGTCGATCAAAAACCAGTCGTCATCTACTAGCAGTGACATTTCGCAGATTGTGTTTCCAGTGCGTTAAACTTGGGATGGAAATGTGCCTCTAAAAGACATAAACAAACAATTTAAATACTGGAAACCATGAAAAAGATCATTTTCGCCATCGCCGCAATCGTTACTTTCACCGCTGGAAATACTTTCGCTCAGCGATATAACAGACCCAACCCAGCCGTGATCGACGCCCGCGCCGACAATGCTGCCGAAGAGTTTAAGATCAATAAGCTGGACGAGATCGTGAAGCTGACCCGCAAGCAGGAGAACCAGATCAAAAAGATCGAAAACAAATATGATCGCCTGACCGGTAGAAACCAGCGATACCATACCTACCAGGGCATGAAGAGACTTGAAGAAGAGAAGCAAAAAGAGATCCTGGACGTGCTGACACCCGCGCAACGCCAACGTTTGTTCGCTTATCAGCACCGATTTGATAACCGTTACAACCGCAGAGGATAACAATTGAAAAAATAGCCATGAACGAACGGCCAGGTCTCAGGACCTGGCCGTTTTATTGAGCAGCATCCACTTGTTGCGTAGAAAATAATCGAGCAGCATAAGGCACGACAACCCGATAATCGTAAGTGTAACAGGCTGCGGAATGGCGGAGAATTTCTGGTTGAAAACCGGATTCGATACCATCATGCCATTCACTTTGCCCCAAAACGCCGGTTGGTCATTGCCGGGGACGAAGAAAGAGGCGACGATCAATGCCACCCAGGCAGCGGCGATCCAGTACCATACTTGCCGGGAAATGACCGGCTTCGGTGCTACGGTTGGCCGGGGAGCCTGGATTTGCGCGATAATGGCACTATTGAACGCCGGGGAAGGGGCGTCTGCAACATTCGTTTGCATCAGGGCACGGAATGCCGCTTCCTCGTGGACACGCCTCATCACCGCCCGCGTAAATGCGTCGGAAGGGGCGTCGGTACCCGTTTCGCCGATCAGTTTTTTGAAATGCGCTTCCTGTTTATCGTCTTGCTGTTCCATAATTCCTGCATTATAACAAAAACTGCAATTCTTTGCCCAAAACCTTTCGGGCCCTGAACAGCTTGATTTTTACGTTGCTGCCGGTTAATCCGGTTATTTCCGTGATCTCTTCAATCGTGCTGTCGTTCAAATAATACAAAGTGATCACCAATGCCTCGATTTTCGGCAGCCGGCTGATTGCATCTTTCACAAATTGCTCGCGCTCGCGCGCTTGTAACGCCTCGAATGGCGGCGGGCTGTATGCGTAATGGTAATTTTCTTCCAAATCTTCGTCGATGTTTTGCAGCGCGAGCCGTGGCTGCTGCAACTTCGATACTGCCGTTCGATAAACGATGGTGTATAGCCACGTCGAGAATTTGGACTTTCCCTCAAAGCTTCCGATTTGCATATAGGCCTTCACAAAGCTCTCCTGCGCCGCGTCCTCGGCGTCCTGAGCATTGGGCAGGATTTTCTTCGCAATGGTAAATGCCATGTTCTTATACTTCTCGACCAGATAAGTATAGGAGGCCAGATTGCCCTGCTTTACGTTTTCAATATAGGTCCGGTCGTCTTGGTTTTTCATGCATTTCATGGCTCGCGTGCCTATATGACCGTGCGGAAAGCATACCGGTTACAATTTTCGGTAAATTATTTTTGTGAAAATTTTTTTGAGAAAACTGTAACCGCACCCGCCGTAGTACCGTCCAATGGGTAACATTCGAAATTTAACCATCTTTTAGTCATGAATGCCGTACTTGTTTCTGTTGCAGCTTTTCTGGGCATTTTCGGGATCGTTTATGTGTTCCTGATGACGCGACATCGTGAACGTATAGCGCTGATCGAGAAAGGCGCCGATGCTTCCATTTTTACGGATAAGAACCAGGTCTATTATCCTACACTGAAATTCGGGATGCTTTTCGTGGGTATTGCACTTGGCATTTTGCTGGGCAACTGGCTGGACAAAACGTACGATTTCAGCAAAGGCGTAGCCTACCTCGCTATGGTATTCCTCTTTGGAGGGCTGAGCCTGATCCTCAATTTTCTCATCGAAAGACATCTGAACAAAACCAGAGTCCGCGAGTAGTACGAGAGCCTCGCCGGTCAACCGTATTATTCAGCCGCTCATCACTTAATCCGAAAAATCAGGCATAGTACCTTGCATCACAAAGTACCTTCCAATACATTTGTATAGTCAAATTTAGGTTAGTCTGTATGGGTGTGTCAATAGAATAGTTGCACATAATTCATTGATACACTGATCGCTGTCTGAAAGAGCCCAAAATCTCTTATCGGAATTCCTATGCCCGTTCCAAAATTTATTAGCCATGAAATTTTTCTCCATGAAAACATTATTCCAACTACTCATGTCCATCCTGATCCCGGGATTGGTTTGCTGCCAGTATTCATTCGCGCAAGTAGCGCCTGGCGCAGGTACACCTGCCGCAGGATCGCCTGTCGCAGGATCGCCTGCCGCAGGTACGCCTGCCGCAACCGTATCTGCGGGTGGGAGTATCAAAGGCATTGTAGCCGATTCTGCAACCGGTAAGGTGCTGGATTTCATCACTGTCAATCTGATGAAAGATAAAAGCACCGCGGTGAAGGCCGATTTTTCGAAGGCCGACGGTTCATTTACATTTCAAAGCCTGAAACCGATGAAATATGCGTTGGTACTGGTTGGGGTAGGATACAAAAACAAGACGATTGACGTGGATTTAACCGACAACACACGCCGGCACGTCGATCTGGGAAATATCACGATCAGCCAGCAGGCTGTCGGGCTCAAAGAGGTGACCGTTACCGCATTGAAACCGATTGTTAAACAGGAGGTCGACAGGATCAGCTACGACCTTGAAGCCGATCCTGAAAGTAAGGTTTACAGCGTGCTCGAAATGATGCGTAAGGTGCCGTACCTGTCGCTGGACGCCGAGGATAATATTTCCCTCAAAGGCAACACCGATTTCAAGATCCTGATCAACGGCAAGCCGTCGAGTATGGTTGAGCGGAGTTACAAGGATGTGCTGCGGAGCATGCCGGCGTCGTCCATTGTGCGGATAGAGGTGATCACGACGCCGCCCGCGAAATATGATGCGGAAGGCCTGGCCGGGATTATCAACATCATTACCAACAAAAAAATCGATAACGGATATAATGGAACGCTCAATGTCAGTGAACGCTTCCCGACGGGTGGACCGGGAGTCGGTGGCTCGCTCTCGGCCCAGCTCGGGAAGATTGGAATGTCGCTGAATGCGGGTTTGAACCAGTACAAAAACCCGGCTACGCAATCGATCACGAACCGTACGACTACGGGTACGAATCCTACCGAGCTCGATCAGCGCGGGTGGACCGAGATTAACAATAAGAATGGCTATATCGGCTACGAGATCACTTATGAGGTGGACACGCTTAACTTGTTGAGTGCACAACTCAACGTCAACGGCGGCAGGAATAGTCAGAATGGTTACCAGTCATCGCTTCTGAATGCCGATAAAGAAATCCTGGAACGCTACAACGTGACCAGCAATAGCTCCGATCGCGGTAATGGCCGGGATGCGGCGGTGAACTATCAGAAGAGTTTCAAAGCGGATAAAAATCGGTTGCTGACCTTCTCTTATCGCTACTATGGCTACGACAACAAACAAAACGGGAACATCGGGATCTCCGACCGGATCAATTACACACGCCCTGATTACCGGCAGGTTAACGACCAGAGCTTTTCAGAACAGACATTCCAGGTCGACCTGGTGTATCCTGTCAAAAAGCTGAATATAGAAGCCGGTTTGAAGGGGATTATGCGTGACAATAAGAGTGATTTTCAATATTTAGTTTTCGATTCGGAAACTCATTCTTATACACTGGACGCTGCAATGAGCAACAAATACAACAACACGCAAAAGGTATTTGGCGCTTATAACACATATTCGTACAATTTCAAAAACTGGGGCGTGAAGGCAGGCGCACGTGTGGAGCAGACGATCATCGACGCGGACTTTATCTCTACCGATTCGAAAGTGAAGCAAAATTACTTCAACCTCATTCCGTCCGTGTCGGTCAACCGGAAGCTTAAAAACAATGCGGGGATCAACTTCGGATTTAGCCAGCGTATTCAACGGCCCGGCATCTGGCAACTTAATCCGTTCGTCGACAGGTCGAACCCGAGCTTTGAGCGCACCGGTAACCCCGACTTGCGACCGGCCTATGTGAATGACCTGCAACTGAGCTACAACAAGGCTAAAAAAGGCAATATCAACTTCGGTGTGGGTTATACGCATTTTAAAGACCTGATTTTCCAGATCGCCGTCTACAATCCTGAAACACAGATTACACGTACCTCTTACGGGAATACAGGCCGGGCGCGGCTCATTAGCGGTAACCTGAATGCAAATTACCCGATCACAAAAAAATGGAATTTCAGCACCAACCTCCGCATTGCGCATGGCAAGGTGACCGGCATGGTGAATGGAATCGAAACGACCAACAGCGGGGTAATGTACCAGTTTTCACTTTCAACGGGTTACAAACTGCCGAAGGACTGGCGCGTGAATGCCAACCTGAATGCAAACGGGCCGGGTGTGAACCTGCAAGGCACTACCAATTCAATTCAAAGTACATCATTCAGCGTGAATAAGGATGTGGTGAAGGATAAGCTGTCGCTTTCAGCCGCCGTGAGTAACCCTTTCACGAAATTCAGAAGATTCCATAACTCTACTTTCGGTCCGGATTTCGACCAGTTCTCCGACCGCTGGAGTTATTTCCGCTCATTTAATTTCAGTCTGAACTATAAATTCGGAAAGCTGAAAGACGGTATCAAAAAGAACAAACGGGGCATTCGCAACGATGACGTGCAGAATGGAGGTAACTGATAAGCAGCGCCGGGCCCGAAAGCCCGGCGTTTGTCATTCTGCCAGATATCGGTGAGCGGGAACGACACGGGCTTTCACACCGTCCCGTTCGAATTCGTCGTTTTGATTGAATGTCACCAGCGTCCCTTCCTTTAACCCGAAATGCGCGATCGCCTCGAATAAGCCCTTCAATTCGCGATCCATATTATCGTGATTGAGATCATAGCAAACCTGCACGACCTGCCGCACAGTGCCTCTTTCCGATACCACGAAGTCGCACTCGCTTTTCTCCGAGAAATAGTAGATTTCCTTATAGTTTCTTCTCAAATGCAGGAAAATGAGGTTCTCGAATACGGCCCCGAAATCATCCGTAAACGATCCTGAATTAGCATTCACCAGCCCCGTGTCGATCGCATAAACCTTGCGGGGATTGATGAGCTGCTTGCGCAAGGAATAGCTGAATTTTGGAACGAAATGAAACAGGTAGGTATATTCAAAATACGAGAGATAATCCATCATCGTGCTTGTGGAACCCGCTTCGAACATCGTTTTCAGCCTGTTGCCGGTGATGAGCCTGCCTACGTTCGAAACCAGATACAATGCGAGCCGCTGCAAAGTCCGGACGTCGCGCACGCCGTAGCGCACGGCAATGTCGCGGATCAGGATATCCTCGAACAAATGGTGCATGATCTCTTCCAGCCCCGATTTTACATATTCAGGAAAACCGCCCGTTGCCATATAGTCACGGGTGATCTCGGCAGAAGGCGGTGTGTTTCTGTATGTGCTGAACTCAGCATACGAAAACGGGAAAAGCTCCTTGGTGATCTGGCGGCCGGTAAGCTTTGTGCCAAGTTCGCGGCTCAGGAGCGAGGCGTTGGAGCCGGTGATCACGATCTTGCAGCCTTCATCGAGCTTCTGCCGCACGTATGTTTCCCACCGGTCGACGATCTGAATTTCGTCAAAAAACAACACGGATTGCCCCATGTCCGTCACGAGGCTGTCGAGGCGGAGGAAATCGGAAGGTTCGAAATCGTATAGCCGGGTGTCTTCGAAGTTGAGATAAAAAGCATCGGGATGTTTTTCGCGCAGTAACTGATGCAGCAGCGTGCTTTTACCACAACGTCTCACACCGGAAACGATGAGCGCATGCGAGGTGATATCCGGCAATTTATCCAATGCGGCTCTCGCCAGTCCCAGTTCAAGGACGGAAAGGTTGGCCTTTTGTGCCTCCGCAACGCTCGCTATGGTGCTTTTTAAGATCATTGTTCAAGTTTGCCAATTCAAAAGTACAATATTGTATTTTGATATCAAACAAAAGTGTCCATTATTAATATACACTTTTGTTTGATGGTGGCGTGCACAATGTTGTGTGTCCGGTTTTGGACACTCTGGTTGGAGTAAATATTTGATATTGAGTATTTTGAATTGTTGGTACGACTTTGTTGTCTAATTGAGCTGAATCAGCAGTTGCAGCCTTTCTACGTTACCTATGTTTAAAAACTACCTCAAAATCGCGGTCCGAAGCCTTTTTCGGCACAAGACGTATTCACTGATCAACATCCTCGGGCTTTCCGGCGGGATATGCGTTTCTACGCTCATCCTGATGTTTGTGGTGCACGAGCATAGCTTCGACAGGTTCCATAGCCGGCACAGCGATATTTATCGTGTGCTGGGCAAAGTGAAAATGGGCGATAATGAATTCCAGATGAATAGTTTTGCGGCCACTTTTGCACCGGTGCTGCGGGAAGGTGTGCCAAGGGTAGCGGACTACGTCAGGGTTTTACCGTCGTACAGGAATACCGCCATGGCGAACCCGGCGCGGAAAGACGAGGCAATCCTCGAAAAGGATATTCTGTTTGCCGATCCGTCGTTTTTCAGTGTGTTTAGTTTCCCGCTGGAAAAAGGAAACGCAGCGGACGCATTGCAAAAGCCCTTCTCGATGGTGATTTCCGAACGTGCGGCGGAGAAATATTTTGGCAATACCGATGTGATCGGAAAGGCGCTGCTGTATGAGGGCAAGCACCTCGTGCAGATTAGCGGCGTCGCCCGGAATGCACCGTCCAATTCTTCGCTGGATTTTGATTTTGTAATTTCAAGTGCCACCTATCCTAAGCTTAGCGAGGCAAACAAGCAAAACTGGGAAGCGGGGGCAGGTATTTTCAACGCCTACTTGCTTCTGGATGCCGGCGCGTCGAAAGCGAAGGTCGAGCGGGGGATTAATCAACTGGGCTCTTTGAAGGAAACCGCAGGCGAACTTAAACCGCAATACACACTCGAAAGCCTTGATGATATGCACCTCGGCGGTGCATTCACCGACTCGGGCAATAGCAAGCTGATCCCGATTTTTGCGGTTGCAGCAATCGCGGTGCTGATGCTGGCCCTATTCAACTACATGAGTCTCACCACCGCCCGGGCGACGCAACGCGCACGTGAGGTGGGCGTGCGGAAGGTCGTGGGTGCAACGCGCGCAGGGCTGGGCAGCCAGTTTTATATGGAATCGGCATTGGTGTGTGCCCTGGCGTTCGGTTTGGGACTGTTGATGGTGTTTTATCTGAGCCAGCCATTTTACACTTTGCTGGGGCTGAAAATCGATACGTCCTTTGTGATCTCTCCTTTCTTTTTGTCGTTCCTGGCGGGTTTGCTGGCCATAACCGCATTGGTGGCGGGAAGCTATCCGGCATTTGTATTGTCCGGCTTTGCGCCTTTGGAAGTGATCAAAGGCCGGTTTACGGGTAATATCGGCGGGGTAGGTGTGAGGCGCGTTTTTATTGTATTTCAGTTTGCGGTTTCCATGGCGTTGATCGTAGGAAGCCTCATTGTGCGCGAGCAGCTGGTTTTCATGCAACGGAAAGAGTTGGGGCTCAATAAGGACCAGGTACTGAGCATTCCGCTCGGTCCGTCGATGGCGGCCAACTACATTCCGTTTCGTAATGCGGTGCGGCAGCAGGCGGGTGTTCTGAACGCTACTTTTGCGAACGCTGGCCTTTTCAAGGGGTATAACATGTTTTTTATCCCAAATAAAATCACCAAAAAGGATATTTCGCTGGCACAAATGGTTGTAGACGAACAGTTTGTAAAAACGCTCGGACTTCAATGGAAAATATCGCCGCCAGCCGGTACACAACGTAGTCAAGCCTTGTTGAATGAACAGGCCGTTACTGAATTGGGCTTTAAAGGTGACCCGATCGGACAACAGATCAGGGAAGGTATGACGCTAGATGGCATCGTAAAAAACTTCGATTTTTCGGACGTGCAACATGGCGGTAAGGCGATGATGTTGTCGGTAGCGACTGATACTACCAATATGCTCCGAATGCCGGGCGCAGCTCGGGGGGTAATGTACGTACGAATGGATGCGCAGACGGATATCGCAGCCAGCGTGAAAAAGATAGGCGAGCTTTTCAAAAAGTACGACCTCGAAACTCCCTTCGAATACTACTTTCTCGACGACGCATTCAATGAAACATTCAAAAACGAAATGCGGCTCTCGGGAATGTTTTCCGTGTTTACCGTGCTGGCTATCTTCATTGCCTGCATGGGGCTTTTCGGGCTCATCACTTTTACCACCGAAACCCGGACGAAGGAAATTGGCATACGCAAAATCCTGGGCGCTTCGGCTGCGGGCATTGTCGGAATGCTTTCGCGGGAATTTGTGGTGCTGGTACTTATTTCAGGGGTAATAGCCATGCCGGCCGCCTGGTACTTCATGTCGCATTGGTTGGAAGATTTTGCGTACCGGATCAGCGTTCCATGGTGGGTGCATTTCCTGACGATCACGATGATGTTGCTCATCACGCTTCTGACAGTGGGCCTCAAAGCCGTTCATGCAGCGATGGTTAACCCGGCGGCGTCATTAAGGAATGACTAGGTAGTCACGCTAAATAGGATTATTTTACAAAACGAAGAATATTTTGTAAAATTTGTATTCAGCTTTCCTCCATCCTTAGCCACCCATTACTATGAAAAAACGACTGTCTGTTTTAGGAGTGGTCTTGTTGTCGCTGTTTTTGTTCAGCTATTCATGTCAGGATCATCAGGTTCCGGGCGAGCCTCCCTTGCTGAGTACACACGAGTTGTTCTACGATTCGCTTCATGGCAAATGTTCGTTTACTACGGAGTTGGAGGTGCTCAATATCGGCACCATTCCGGTCACCGAATACGGCGTGGTGTTCAGCGCGGTGGGTGGCGGCGACGGGCCTTTCACCGATACCCCGGTGGTTGGAACCCATTCCAAGGTTATCTTTGACATGCCGTTCTCAACAGGGGTAAAAACCAAGGTGGGACCACAGATTTGTACAAGCAATAATTACTACCGTGCCTATGCCATTTTGAGCAATGGAACGGTTGTGTACGCGCAGACGCTGCATTTTACCAATCTTTGATCCGCCGTACAGGTGTAAAGCCCGGCTGTTCGTTTTCGGACAGCCGGGCTTTTATTTTGTTGTATTATGTGTTTGATTATCAATTAATTTGATTTCTGGTATGCATTTAATGGATGAGGAGATTGAAAGTATATCATACCTGACTGCCATGTTAAAAAACTATTTCAAAATCGCCTTCCGGAATTTGTGGAAGCATAAGGTGTTTTCATTTATCAACATTATGGGTCTGACCGTCGGGATGTCAGCCTGTTTGCTGATTTCTATGTACGTCAATTTCGAGCTGACTTATGATACTTTTCACACCAAGTCGGACCGCATTTACCGGCTGGTGACCGACGTGATTACGCCTTCCGAAACTATCAATGCAGGCATTACTTCATGGGCTTTCGGGCCGACCATCAAACAGGACTTTCCCGAGGTGGAAGCTTACACGCGGGTGAACGGGGGAAGTTTCCTTGTCCGGAAAGGAGATATCAAATTTCAGGAAGAGTCTACCGTATTTGCCGATTCGTCGCTTTTCCGCATTTTCGACTTCCCATTGATCCAGGGCGATCCCAAAACGGCGCTTATAGAGCCGATGAGCATTGTTTTCACGGAGAAAGCAGCCAAAAAATATTTTGGCGACGCCGACCCGGTGGGGCAGACGCTGCTGTTGTCGGGAGAGGGGATTCCGGCGAAAGTAACCGGTGTGATGAAAGACATTCCGGAGAACTCCCTGATCAAAGGCGATATGTTCGTTTCGATGACGACTATGACACAGCGCTTGAACCGTGGTATCGACGAACAGTGGGGTAATTTCGGTGCGAAAACCTACCTGCTCCTGAAACCTGACGCCGACAGTAAAGCATTGGAAAAGAAGCTCCCCGAATACCTCGAACGCCGTGCGGGCAAGCTCATGCGTGAGTCGAAAATGTCGTATAAGCTGTTCCTCGAACCGCTGCTGGATGTGCATTTGAAGTCGGAGCGGGATGTGGATGAGAAAGGCAGCATGAGTAACGTATATGTGTTCTCGGTTATAGCGGCATTTATCTTGCTGATTGCCTGCATCAACTTCGTGAACCTCACCACGGCGCGTTCCGCAGAGCGTGCCAAGGAAGTGGGCATTCGCAAGGTGGTGGGCGCCGCCAAGGGGCTGTTGGCAAGGCAGTTTGTGAGCGAGTCGATTTTACTTTGTATGATCGCATTCGTGCTTTCCCTCGTACTTTCCGCCGCGCTGGTGCCATTGTTCCATAACCTGGCCGGCAAAGTGATCGTTTCCGACCTATTTGCCGATCCGTCATTTTTGGTATACATGCTGTTGGCGGCGGTCCTTATCGGCATTCTGGCCGGCATTTATCCGGCGTTGGTATTGTCGTCGTTTGAGCCCGTTACCGTTTTGAAAGGACGTTTTTCGACCAGTTTCAAAGGTGTTTTGCTCCGAAAAGGGCTCGTTACCGTTCAGTTTTCGATTTCGATAGCGCTCATTATCGCTACGATGATCGTGTATATCCAGATGAACTACATGCGCAACCGCGATCTCGGTTTCAGCAAGGATCAAATGCTGGTGATTAATACCGAGGGTGATCCCAAGCGGGAGGTATTCAAAGAATCGTTGCGCGGGCTTACGGGTGTAAAATCCACTGCGGCATCGTCGAGTGTTCCTGGGAGCTCGAATCCCGGCGCATATTCCGAAATCGAGAACAGAAGCGGTGAGTTGCAGGTGGCCAACCTTGACCTCTATTTCGTCGATTTCGACTATATCCGGCAATTTGGCCTGAAAATGGCGGCTGGGCGGCCATTTTCGCGAGAGTTCGGTACGGATACCACCCAGGCCATGGTCATCAATGAAGCGGCTGTGAAGCTGCTGGGCTACGCCAAACCCGAAGATGCATTGGGGCGCCGCTTCAAGCAATGGGGGCGCGAGGGCAAGATCGTCGGGGTGATCAAAGACTTCCATTTCCGTTCTTTGCAGGAAAATATCAGGCCGCTTACCATGCGCATTGAACCAGGAGGGGCAAGCCTTGTTTCAGTCCAGATTGAAGGCAACCGCTTAAAGGAAACGGTTGCCGCCGTGGAGCAGAAGTGGAAAGAAGCGATTCCGGGCAGGCCGTTCTCCTACTATTTTATGGACGAATTCTTCGACCGGCAATACCGCAGCGAAGAGCGTTTTGAGAAGTTGTTTTTCAACTTTGCAATCCTGGCGATCTTCATTTCCTGCCTTGGTTTGCTGGGGCTGGCATCTTACAGCACCATGCAACGCACGAAGGAAATAGGTGTGAGGAAGGTCATGGGCGCGTCCATCGGCAGCATTGTAGGCCTGCTTTCTATGGATTTTCTCAAACTGGTACTGATTGCATTTGTGGTTGCGTCGCCGATCGCCTATTTCGGGATGGACCGCTGGCTGGAAAACTTTGCCTACCGCACCGATATTTACTGGTGGGTATTCGTGGTTGCTGCGGCATTATCTACGGTTATCGCTTTCGTGACAGTCAGTTTTCAGAGTATCAGAGCGGCCGTCATGAACCCGGTTAAGAGCTTGCGCAGTGAATAGGCTGTGTTCCACGCCCCGTTCCAAATCGAACGGGGCGTGTCCGATAGTGAACACCGCTGATTTGTTTTGTAAAAATATAAAAAATTGATTTTCAGTTTGTTGTGATATTGCTATCGACTGGTGCATAATTTGACTGTCGGAATGGGGAATCCATCCTTCAACCCCCGAAACCGGCGCAGTTATGATATCCAGCTATCTGAAAATCGCTCTCAGGAGCCTTTGGAACAAGAAGGCTTTTGCCTCCATCAATATTTTCGGACTGGCAATCGGGTTAGCGACTTGCATGCTGATCCTCCTGTTCGTGCAACATGAACTGAGTTATGATCGCTTCAATCTCAATGCTG
The DNA here is from genome assembly GCF_031457695.1 of Dyadobacter sp. BE31. Lineage (NCBI taxonomy): Bacteria > Pseudomonadati > Bacteroidota > Cytophagia > Cytophagales > Spirosomataceae > Dyadobacter > Dyadobacter sp. BE31. Next base: position 829,454 of record NZ_JAVDXA010000001.1, on the reverse strand, counting down.
ACCGCATATTCAGGGTTACTTTGCATGGCCGGATCGGGGGGAATGATATCAACATCGCGGGCGCGTCCGCTCCCGCGGGGCCCGCTCTGATGCACGATTACCCGGGTGTGGAGGCTTACGCGAGGCTCAGCGGTAACGGTACATTTCTTGTTAAAAACGGCGAAAAGCGCTTCCTGGAAGAGCGTGTCATTTTTACCGATTCCAACTTTTTCAATTTCTTTTCCATACCCCTTTTGAAGGGCGATGCCAACAGCGTGCTGAAAGAGCCAAAGACAGTGGTTCTGACTCGGTCCACGGCATTGAAATACTTCGGGAATGAGGATCCGATCGGTAAGAGCCTCGAAATGGGTAATAGCGGTGCGTTCCGTGTGACGGGCGTCTGCGAAGATGTGCCCTCCAATTCGCATTTCCATTATGATTTTTTCGGATCGATGAAATCTGTCACGCTGGGGGATAAATGGTTGTCGAGCGGTGCGCATACCTATGTATTGCTGCGAAAAGGCTATCCGGTTGAAAAACTTTCGGCCCAGATGCCGCAGATGGTGCGGAAGTACATCGGCCCCGAAATCCAGGAGTTCCTGGGCATGAGCTATGACGAGTACCTGCGAAAAGGGGATAAGTTCGGTTTCGGTTTGCAGCCATTGACCGACATACACCTCACCTCCAATCTCGAAAATGAGCTGGAAGGGAACAGTAATATCAAATACATCTACATATTCACGGCCATCGCAGCATTCATTCTTCTGATCGCCTGCATCAACTTTATGAACCTGTCGACCGCTGGATCGGCCGGGCGGGCGAAGGAGGTGGGCGTCCGGAAAGTAATGGGTTCCGTGCGGCAGCAGCTCATGGTGCAGTTCCTTACCGAATCGGTTTTGGTAACGTTTTTTGCGCTTCTGGTGGCCTTAATGCTTGTAGCACTGCTTTTGCCGGGTTTCAACGACCTGGCGGGCAAGCGGTTCGATCTTCGATCCATTCTGAATGCACGGACGATCGGCTATGCCCTGGCAGGGTGCTTGGTCGTGGGGGTGCTTGCGGGCAGCTATCCCGCATTTTTCCTCTCGGCTTTCAGGCCGGTGGCCGTGCTGAAAGGGAGCATTCAGGCGGGCGTAAAAAGCGGATGGCTTCGGAATACGCTGGTTACCATTCAGTTTGTGGTTTCCATCGTGATGATCATCGGCACGATGGTCGTTTACCAGCAACTTCGTTTTATCCAAAATAAAAATTTGGGATTTGATAAAGAGCAGGTGCTGATCCTGCACGATACCCATTTGCTGGGGGATAAGGCAAAGGCATTCAAAGAGCAGCTGGGAGGCCTCTCCGCGGTGAGTAGCGTGACGCTGGCCGGTTATTTGCCTGCGGGAAATTCCAACAACGGTACAGATGGTTTTCTACCGGAAAGCGCCGACAACAACATTACGCCCTATCGTTTCACGACTTACCAGGTGGACGAAGATTATCTGAAAACGCTGGGGATCGGCTTGGTTACAGGCCGGAATTTTTCGAAAACCTTTGGCAGCGATAGCGCTTCCGTGCTGATCAACGAGGCGGCAGTGAAGCAATTCGGCTGGAAAGATCCGATCGGAAAGCGCATCAGGACCATTGGTAACGGCACGCCGGAAAGCAAGCGGTTTTATACCGTGGTAGGTGTTACCAAAGATTTCCACTTCCGCTCCATGCACGAGCGCATTGCCCCGCTGGTGATGTTCTACGGAGGTGACCAGTACCAAATGGCTGTCAAGATTAAAACGAACGATATTCCCGGGGTGATCAAAACATTGGAAAAGACCTGGAAGGCAACGACGGATAATCCGTTTGCCTATTCATTTCTGGATCAACGTTTTAACAATATGTACGAATCGGAGCAGCGGGTAGGGAAGCTGTTCGGGATTTTTGCCGGGCTCGCGGTCGTGATCGCCTGCCTGGGGCTGTTCGGGCTGGCAGCTTTCACGACGATCCAGCGGACCAAAGAAATAGGGGTGCGTAAAGTACTGGGCGCTTCGGTATTGAGCATCGTATCACTGCTTTCCAAAGATTTTGTAAAACTCGTGGGGATTGCCATCGTCATAGCTTCTCCGCTGGCGTGGTATGGCATGAGCCAGTGGCTGTCGGACTTTGCCTATAAAGTCAGTATCGAATGGTGGGTATTCCTCGTTGCGGGTGTACTGGCTGTGAGCGTGGCTTTGCTGACGGTGAGTTTTCAGAGTATCAAGGCTGCTTTGGTGAATCCGGTAAAGAGTTTAAAAAGGGAATAGTGGAGGAAGGGGAGAATGGAGGAAAGGGAAGAATGGAGAATGTATGAGAATTCCCTTTCATCCCCTTTCTCCTTCCTCCCTCTCCTCCCCAAAATAATACATCATGCTAAAAAACTATCTCAAAATCATCTTCCGCAACCTTTGGAAAAATAAGGGGTATTCGGCGATCAATATTGGCGGGCTGGCGATTGGTATGGGAGTAGCTATGCTGATCGGCCTGTGGATTTATGATGAACTTTCGTACAACCGTTATTTCAAAAGTTACGACCGAATAGGGCAAATCCTGCAAAACAGGGTAGAGAATGGCGAAAAGAAAACCTGGTTTTCGCTGCCTGTACCCTTCATTGCGGAATTGAAAACGCATTATGCCGGTCATTTCAAACGCATTATTGCTTCCACTCAAACTGGCGAAAACATTCTCACGGCCGGGAACACGAAACTGTCGCGCAATGGCCAGTTTGTTGATGGAGAAGCACCCGAAATGTTCTCGCTCCGCATGTTGCGCGGTTCGTGGTCGGCGCTGGAAGACCGCCAGGGCATTATCCTCTCGCAATCGACGGCCAGGGCACTGTTCGGCGATGCCGATCCGATGAACAAAATTGTGAAGGTAGATACCGATCTCGACTTGAAAGTGACGGGCATTTATGAGGACTTTCCGCAAAACACGAAGTTCAGCGACGTCCAATTCATGGGTTCCTGGGATTATTTTCTGGAAAAGAACCGCTACATGCGCGACAAAAAGTGGGATAATCACGCGATTTCGGTATATACCGAGCTAGCCGACAATACCGATTTCAAAACCGCCAGTGAGGCTATCCGCCTTTCCGAACTGAATGCGATCCGCAAAATGGACGACATGCGGGGGGAAATTGCCACCCACCCTGAGATGTGGGTACACCCGATGAAAGATTGGCACCTGTATTCCGATTTCAAAAACGGCGCAGCGGGCGACGGACCCGTTAAATACGTCTGGATGGTTGGTCTGATCGGCTTTTTTGTGTTGTTGCTGGCTTGCATCAATTTCGTGAACCTGAGCACCGCGCGGTCGGAGAAGCGCGCGCGGGAGGTGGGCGTACGCAAGGCGATCGGTTCGATGCGCATGCAGCTGGTTGGGCAGTTTTTCAGTGAATCACTTCTGGTGGTGCTGTTATCGTTTGTGGTCGCCTTGGTGGGCGTGGTAGTGTCGCTTCCGTGGTTCAATAACCTGGCTGCGAAGCAGATGGTTATTCCTTGGACTAATGCCTACTTCTGGGTTTGCAGCCTGGGTTTTGTGCTTCTTACGTCGGTGCTGGCGGGTGGCTATCCAGCCATTTACCTTACTTCTTTCCAACCGGTGAAGGTGCTCAAAGGCTCCGCGGGGTCATTGCGTACGCATTTCGGGCGTTTTGCCTACACGCCGCGGCAGGTGCTGGTGGTGTTGCAGTTCACTATTTCCGTCACATTGATCATCTGCACCAGCATGGTTTACCGGCAAATCAAATTCGCCAAGGAGCGGCCGGTAGGCTACTCGCGCGACGGACTGCTGATGGTACCGATGAAAACGACCGATTTTTACGGAAAAACCGACATTATACGCACCGAATTAAAGAATACCGGCATGGTGGAGGAAGTAGCCGAATCGCAAAGCCCGATTACCGGTGTGTGGTCGTCCAACGAAGGTTTCAGCTGGAAAGGAATGCCGGAGGGTTTTGTAGAAACATTTGCCACGCTGACCGTCTCGCCGGAATATGCCAAAACTGCCGGCTGGCAGTTCGTCGGTGGGCGCAATTTTTCGAAGGATTTCGCTTCGGATTCGTCGGGCTTCGTCATTAATGAATCGGCGGCACATTTGCTGGGCGTTACCGACCCGGTCGGAATGGTGGTTTCCTGGAAAAGCCAATGGATGACCGACAACATCCGCAAGCAGTTCACCGTCCTCGGAGTTGTGAAGGATATGGTCATGGAATCGCCGTTCGCACCCGTGAAACCGACCGTTTTCTTCCTGTTCGGTTCTCCCAACTGGATCAATATCAAACTAAGCGCGAATATAAGTCCGGCAGCGGCTTTGCCTGCTATTGAAAACGTGTTCAGGAAGCTGGTACCGGCGGCGCCGTTCGAATACAAGTTTGCCAGCCAGGAGTACGACGCCAAATTCCGGACCGAAGAGCGGATCGGCAAGCTCGCCGGATTTTTCGCCTCGCTGGCAGTCCTGATCAGTTGCCTCGGGTTGTTCGGGCTGGCCTCATTCACGGCCGAGCAGCGTACCAAGGAAATAGGCATTCGCAAAGTACTGGGAGCGTCGGTAGCGGCATTGTGGGGCATGCTTTCCAAAGATTTTGTTTTGCTGGTGGCTGTTGCGAGCCTTATCGCTATGCCGCTGGCCTGGTATTCCATGAGCGCGTGGCTGCAAAACTATCAATACCGCACCGAAATCAGTTGGTGGATATTTGCCCTTGCAGGCGCAGGGGCGCTCGTACTCACGCTCGCGACGGTCAGTTATCATGCGATTAAAGCGGCGTTGACAAATCCTGTAATGAGTTTGAAAAGGGAGTAGAGGAGTAAAGGAGTAAAGGGAGTAAAGGGAGGAAGGGAAGGAAAGGGAGGATGGATTTGTCCCCTTCCTCCCTTTCCTCCATCCTCCCTCTCCTCCCGAAAAAATAGAAGTATGATCAACACATCTGTAAAATTCACATTTCGGAGCCTGGCAAAGCATAAGGTTTATGCCGGTATCAATCTCATTGGCCTGGCCGTGGGGATGGCCGGTGCCATTGTGTTGTTCCAACTGGTGAAGTACCACCTCGGTGTGGACCGCTACCATGCCCATGCCGACAGGACCTACCGCGTGGTGGTGGACCTGCACCTGGAAGATGGTTCCGTGGAGCAGGAGCGGGGCTCGGCTTATGTTTTGCATGAAACGTTGAAAAAGGAATTCAGCTACGTCCAGGACGCCGCTTACCTGGCGCATAAGGAGCTGACTACCCGGGTCGATCACGGAGGGACTTCACGCAAGTTCATGGAAAAAGATCATCTGGCTTTTACAAACCCGGATTTCTTTAAAATATTTGATTATAAGTGGATTAGTGGCAGTGCTTCGGCGATGGCTGCGCCCAACCAGGCTGTGGTGACGGAACGGTATGCCCGGAAATATTTCGGAAACGGAAATGCCATGGGGAAGGTAATCCGCGCCAATAACCGTGAAAACCTTGTGATCGCAGGCATTGTGGCCGATTACCCCGATCAAACTAATTTCAGGCAGGATATTTTCGTTTCACTGCCTACGCTAAAAAAGATTGTCCCGGAATATGGCTACGAAGACTGGGGCTGGATCGAAAGCGGTCGCGAAACTTACATAACGCTTCGCTCGCCTGAGGATAAGGCTGCATTTGAAGCACAAATGCCGGCGTTCGCCAACAAGTATTACGGCGCCGACGGCAAGGTTTTCCATTACCATTTGCAGGATTTGTCCGATGTGCATTTCAATGTGGCCTATGGCGGGAAAATCAAGTACGACACCATTATCGTATTGGGGACGGTGGGTGTATTGCTTGTTCTCATCGCCTGTTTCAACTTCATTAACCTTTCGACAGCCCAGGCGTTCAAGCGCAGCAAGGAAGTGGGAGTAAGAAAAGTGCTGGGCGTTTCGCAGGCGCAGGTTTTCTGGCTTTTTATACAAGAAACAGCATTGCTAACCTTTGCCGCAGGCGTCATTTCCCTGGTACTCGCATGGGTTTTTGCACCGATGCTTAGCCAATGGCTGGATTTAAACGTGCGCATAGACATTCTGGGTGACCCTCAACTGCTGGCTTTCTGGGTGGCGTTGTTGCTGTTCGTGGTAGTGTTGGCAGGCGTTTATCCCGCATTTTTGATTTCAAGGTTTAACCCGGTGAAAGCCATTAAGGGAGTGTTGAAGGAAAATAGCCGAAGCTTTTTTTCGGTCAGAAAAGGGTTGGTAGTGACACAATTCAGCATTTCATTCGTCCTTATCGCAGTATCGACGCTCATCATCCTGCAATCCGAATTTCTGAAAAACAAAGACCTCGGAATGGATAAGGACCTGATCCTGCACATGAATTTGCCCGAAACTGAAACCAGCAAATTGACGGCCCTGCGCAACGAACTGTCGGCATTGCCCGAGGTTATCGATTTGTCGTTTTTCAGAAGCGCCCCGTCGGTTCAGATTAGCGGTGGCGGAACGATCAAATTTGAAAACCGCGACTGGGAGAAATTCGTAGCCCGGTCGAGGGCTGCGGACGACCATTTTGTAAAAACCTACGGATTGAGACTCGTTGCGGGCCGTGTTCCGGTGCATTCGGATACGCTCAACGAGCTGCTGATCAACCGGAAACTCGTGCGGTCATTAGGATTGAAATCGCCCGAAGCGGCGTTGAACCGCCAGCTGCATGTGGGCGACGCGGGCAAAACCGGTACCATCGTGGGGGTTTTGTCCGATTTCAACAACGGCGACCTCTACACGGGCATCGAGCCGACGATCGTATTTGCCGATCAGGCGCGCTACCGCAGGGCCGGGGTGAAGCTGAGCCGCATGAATGCGTCGACCATCAGCCGGATCGGTGCCGTTTGGCAGAAGCAGTTTCCCGAAAATGTATTTGAGTACAGTTTCTATGACGAGGAGATCGCGAAGTTCTACCAACGCGAAGAACTCGCGACGCGCCTGACGACCACTTTTGCATTGCTGTCGGTGTGTCTGTCGTGCCTTGGGCTGTTTGGGTTGGCCATTTTCGCCATCGAGCAGCGTACCAAGGAAATAGGAGTGCGGAAGGTGCTCGGCGCTTCCGTAGCCGGCATTACGGCTATGCTGTCGATGGATTTCCTGAAACTGGTGCTCGTCGCGATCGTGATCGCCAGCCCGGTTGCATGGTATTTCATGCATCGCTGGTTGCAGGATTTCGCCTACCGGATCGACATCCATTGGGGCATTTTCGCCTGGGCAGGTTTCCTGGCAGCCGGTATTGCTTTGCTGACGGTCGGTTTCCAGAGTGTCAGGGCGGCGCTGGTGAATCCTGTTAAGTCGTTACGGGCCGAGTAGCGACTTCGGCCAGACCATGGACGATGGACGATCGACCATGGATTTGTTAATGAATGATTAACTCAAAACAATGGTCTATGGTCGGCGGTCCATGGTCAAAATAAGCACCAATGTTCAAAAACTATCTAAAAATCGCATGGCGTAGCCTGATCAAGGATCGGCAATTTACGCTGCTCAATCTGCTGGGCCTTTCTACGGGGCTGGCTTGTACGCTGCTGATTTATCTTTGGGTGATCGACGAACTGCGGGTAGACAAGCACAATGCCAAGGATGCGCATTTGTTCCAGATCATGGTGAACCAGCCGCAGGAGGATGGTATCAAGACAGGAGAGCATACGCCGGGTCTGCTGGCGGACGCATTGAAAGCGGAGATGCCGGAGGTGGAGTTGGCGACGACGGTGGTGCCCGCAGAATGGTTTTCGAACAAAGGTGTGGTGTCGGTCGGAGAAACTCAGTTGAAGGCCGGGGGACAGTTTGTAAGCCGCGATTATTTCGATGTTTTTACCTGCCCGTTCACGCAGGGTGATGCGAGCGCTCTGACAGGCGACAAGAACACGCTGGCGCTGTCGGAAGAGATGGCCGAAAAGCTTTTTGGTACCGGGCAGAATGTGGTTGGAAAGACTGTGAAATGGGACGAAGGGCAGTTCAGCGGGCTTTACCGTGTGGGTGGTGTATTTAAAAGCAATCCACGCAACGCGAGCAACCAATTCGATATTCTCTTCAATTTTGAGCAGTTCAAGGCGCGGCGGCCTGGCATGGAAAACTGGGGCAACAGCGATCCGAACACATTTGTAATCCTTAAAAGCGGCGCAGACCTGACGTCGTTCAATGAGAAGATCCGCCATTTTCTGAAAACCAAGAATAAGGACAACGATTTCCAGCTTTTCGCGATTCGCTATTCCGATAAACACCTCCACGGGCAATTCGAAAACGGCGTGCAGGCGGGTGGGCGCATTACGTACGTGAGGCTGTTTTCGGTGATCGCGGTATTCATTCTGGTGATCGCTTGTATCAATTTCATGAACCTCTCCACGGCCAAAGCTTCGGGCCGCATGAAGGAAGTGGGGATCAAAAAAGTGGTGGGAGCATTGCGCAGCTCGCTGGTCGTGCAGCATTTGAGTGAATCGCTGATGCTCACGTTTGTTTCATTATTCGTCGCGGTGGGCATGGTCATGCTCCTGTTGCCGGAGTTTAATAGCATTACCGGCAAGCAAATTACGCTTTCACCGGACCCGACACTGATTTTCGCAGCATTGGCCATTACGCTGGTCACCGGGCTTTTGGCGGGAAGCTATCCTGCATTGTATTTGTCGGGTTTCGATCCGGTTTCTGTTTTGAAAGGCAGGCTGAAAAACACTGCGGGAGAATTGCTCGTGCGGAGAGGGTTGGTCGTGTTCCAGTTTGCAGTGTCGGTGATCTTCATCGTTTCGGTGATCGTCGTGTACCGGCAAATCCAGTTTATCCAGAACCGGAACCTGGGCTATAACCGCGACCACCTGATTCATTTTGAAATACCACTTGAAATGGACTCGCTGAAATTGAAAGCGGCAGAAGGATTTCTGGGTGAAGTGAAAAACACCCCCGGCGTCGTGAATGCTTCGAGCTATTACCACAACCTCACCGGCAAGCACGGTGCAATCTCCGGTTTCGAATGGCCGGGTAAGCCTGCCGGGACGGATATTGAGTTCTCGAACCTGGAAGTGGGTTATAATTTCATGGAAACAGTGGGTATGACGCTGCGCGAGGGCCGGTTTTTCTCCCAGAATCAGAATGCGCGCAACGAAATCATATTCAATGAGTCGGCTATTAAAAGCATGGGCCTCAAAGACCCTGTCGGCAAGACGGTGAAATTCTGGGGTATGGAGCGGCAGATTGTCGGCGTGGTGAAGGATTTTAATTTCGAATCGCTGTATGAGCCTGTGAAACCCTGTTTTTTCCAGATGTACCCCATTATGCCTAATGTGATGGTGAAAATTCAAAGTGGCGCCGAGGAGCAAACGATTGCCCGTCTGCGCAAGCTTTTCCAGGATCATCACAAGGGGCTGGTATTCGACTACCAGTTTTTGGACGAGAATTATAAGGCTCTGTACGCCTCGGAGCGGCGGGTAGGGGTGCTTTCACGCTATTTTGCCGGGCTGGCGATTGTGATTTCCTGCCTCGGGCTTTTCGGGTTGGCCGCATTTACGGCCCAGCGCAGGCAGAAAGAGATCGGTATCCGCAAGGTGGTGGGCGCCTCGGTGAGCAACGTGGTGCTGATGCTTTCCATGGATTTCGTCAAACTACTCGCGATCGCATTGCTCATTGCATTCCCGCTGGTAGGCTGGGTAATGTACCAATGGCTGGCCAATTTCGCATTCCGTATTGACCTCGATGCAGGAATTTTCCTAATCGCTGCCGCAGGTCTTGCACTCGTCACGCTCGCGACGGTAGGTTTTCAGGCGGTGAAGGCGGCGTTGGTGAATCCTGTAACGAGTTTGAAAAGGGAATGATGGAGGAAAGGGAGGAAGGGAGGAAGCGGTTTGTAAACTTCTCCCACTTTCATCCTCCCCTTTCTCCATCCTCCTTTCCTCCCCAAAAAAATACGATCATGTTTAAAAACTATCTAAAAATCGCGTTCCGTAACCTTGTCAAAAGCAAGGGCTACTCGGCTATTAACATCGGTGGATTGGCTGTGGGAATGGCTGTGGCCATACTGATAGGCCTTTGGGTTTATGACGAATTCGCGTTTAACCGCTATCACGCCAACTACGACCGCATTGCGAAGGTAGTAGAACGGGGTGTTTTTGACGGGAAAACCTATGACGGCGGTGAGCATACCTCGTACCCGTTGGGACAATATCTTCAAGAGCACCATAAGGACGATTTCGAATATGTGATTCAGTCGTCCTGGACGGATGAGCACATTTTAGCATACAAGGACAACAAGTTTACCAAAACTGGCGCGTACATGAGCGCGGGGGCACCGCATTTGTTCTCGCTGCAAATGCGCAGGGGCTCGCGCGATGGCCTCAAAGAACGCAATTCGATATTGATCTCGGAATCGGTCGCAGAAGCATTGTTCGGCAAGGAAAACCCGATGGACAAGATCGTGAAGCTGGATAACCAGTTTGATATGAAAGTGACGGGTGTTTATGAGGACCTGCCTTACAATACGGAATTCCGTGAATTGACTTTCGTCGCGCCCTGGGATTTGTACGTCGCGTCGCAGAATTGGGTGCGTGATGCGCGGGATAAGGAGCAATGGAACAACAATTCCTGGCAGTTGTTGACGCAAATCCGGCCCAACTCCACTTTCGAAGGGGTTACGGAGAGAATCAGGAATATCAAAATGGAACACACGCCGGAAGCACGGTTTTTGAAACCCCAAAACTACCTGCTGCCGATGTCGAAATGGCATTTATACGGCACCTGGGATGATGCCGGGCAAGCGGATGGGCGCATTCGTTACGTGTGGCTTTTTTCGATTATCGGGGCATTTGTGTTGCTGCTCGCGTCGATCAATTTTATGAATCTCAGCACGGCACGTTCCGAAAAACGGGCGAAAGAGGTCGGTATCCGAAAGGCAATCGGTTCGATTAGAGGACAGCTGATCAACCAGTTTTTCAGCGAGTCGTTTATGGTGGTGTTTCTGGCATTTGTGCTCGCGATCCTGATAGTGGTGCTTGCACTGCCGTCGTTCAACGAAATTGCCGACAAGCGGATCGGGTTCCCATGGGCAAATGGCTACTTCTGGCTGGCAGGATTTGCATTCTGTTTCTTCACGGGGTTGTTGTCGGGCAGTTACCCGGCATTGTACCTGTCATCGTTTCAGCCGGTGAAGGTTTTGAAAGGGACATTCAATGCGGGCCGGTTTGCGGCAGTGCCTCGTAAGGTGTTGGTCGTGTTGCAGTTCACGGTGTCTGTGACGCTCATCATCGGCACGGCTATTGTTTACAAACAGATCCAATATGCCAAGGACCGGCCGGTCGGCTACGACCGGAACGGACTCATTACCGTCGAAATGAACACGCCCGAATTGTACAGTCAGTATAACCGGATTCGCGGGGCATTGCAGGAAACCGGTGCAGTGGAGGAAATGGCTACGTCTTCGTCGCCATCCACATTCCTGGGCTCCAACAATGGCGGTTTCAGCTGGCCGGGCAAAGATCCTAACCTGCACGATAACTTTGGTACCATCGGTGTCTCCCATGATTTTGGCAAAGCCGTAGGCTGGCAGTTCATCGGTGGCCGCGATTTCTCCCGCCAATTCTCCACCGATTCTTTGGGGATGGTGATGAATGAATCTGCGATGAAGTATATGGGTTTCCGGCAACCGTCGGATATTGTGGGCCAAACGGTGAAATGGGGTGATAACCCTCACAAGGTAGTGGGTGTGATCCGTGATATGGTGATGGGCTCGCCGTTCAGCCCGGTACGTCCGACATTATTTATGGTTAATTACGGATGGGCGAACTTTATCAGCATCAAACTTAAACCGGGGCTTCCGCTGAGGCAATCGCTCGCGAAAGTGGCGGCAGTTTTTCGGGAGGTAAATCCCGGTGCGCCATTCGATTACAAATTCACCGATGAAGAATATGCCCGGAAGTTCGCGGCCGAAGAGCGCATTGCCACGCTGGCAACGGTGTTTGCCGGGCTGGCGATCTTTATCAGCTGTCTCGGATTGTTTGGCCTCGCATCGTTCACCGCAGAACAGCGGACGAAGGAAATTGGTGTGCGTAAAGTGCTGGGTGCTTCGGTATCCAATCTTTGGGCATTACTATCCCGCGAATTTGTACTGCTGGTTATCATCTCGCTCCTGATTTCAACGCCTACGGCATGGTATTTCCTGAACGGCTGGCTTCAAAAATATGAGTACCGAACCGAAATCCCATGGTGGATTTTCGCGGCAGCGGGAGGCGGAGCGTTGCTGGTCACGCTGGCAACGGTAAGTTACCAGGCAATCAGGGCCGCGCTGTTGGATCCTGTTAAATCGTTAAGGTCGGAATGAGGAAAATGGGAGGAAAGGAGGAAAGGGAGGATGGAGGAAGGGGAGGATGAGCTTTTTTTTACCCTTTCCTTCCTCCCTTTTCTCCATCCTCCTTCCTCCCAATTAAAAAAACAATGCTAAAAAACTACCTGAAAATCGCCTTTCGTAACCTCTTGAACAACAAGGGGTATACTGCTATCAATGTGTTCGGACTGGGGCTGGGGCTGGCGACTTGCCTGTTGATTGTGCTGTATGTTTCCGATGAGTTGCGTTTTGATAAACATCATCGGTCGGCCGACCGGCTTTTCCGCATTGCGATGGAAGCCCGGAATGAAAAATGGGCGGGCACGCCCGGGCCGTTGGCGGCGGGCCTCCAATCCGACTTCCCGGAAGTGGAATCGGTGGCGCGGGTACTGAAATTTTCGGGCATGGACCGTATGCTGCTCGAAAACCGTAATGGCGGGCAGACCACCACGCGTTTCTATGAAAACAATGGCTATTATGCCGATTCGACGCTGTTTGACGTATTAACCTACGATTTCAAATATGGGAATGCCCGCCAGGCGCTCAGTAGGCCTAATACCCTGATCCTTTCCGAGCAGGTAGCTGAAAAGTTGTTCGGAAGCGTCGATCCGGTGGGTAAGGTCATCCGCGTCGGGCTGACGTTCGGTGATTTTGACTATACCGTTACGGGTGTTTACCGTAACAATCAAAAATCGCATATCGATGCCCGCTTCTTATTATCCATGCAAAATGGCGATATGGGCGGCTGGGTTACAAGCCAGAACAACTGGGCAATGAACAATATTTTTCATACCTACGTGAAACTCCGCGAAGGCACCGACCCCGCTGCATTTGAATCCAAGCTAACCCCATTCCTGAACCGGCACGGTGCGGCGGACCTGAAAGCGCTGGGCATTTCCAAGGAGCTGTTCATGCAGCCGGTGACCGATATTTACCTGAAATCCAACATCGGGAACGAGATCGCCCCGAATGGCAGCATGACCTACCTGTACATTTTTGGTTCTATTGCGGTGTTTCTGCTGCTCATTGCCTGCATCAATTTCATGAACCTCAGCACCGCACGCTCCGAAAAACGTGCAAAGGAAGTAGGCGTGCGGAAAGTCCTGGGGGCTGTCAGGCATTCGCTGATGTACCAATTTCTGGGCGAGTCGATGATGCTGGCCGTCGTGGCCCTTGCGATTGCCGTGCTCGTGGTGCAGCTGCTTTTACCGTACTTCAACAATTTGACAGGCAAAAACCTGGATATGTTTGTGCATCCGGCGTTTCTATACTGGATGGCAGGAATTACCCTGTTCACAGGGCTTGTGGCGGGGCTTTATCCGGCCTTCTATCTGTCGTCGTTCAGGCCGGTGAGCGTACTCAAAGGCCGGCTGGTGAACATCACCTCGGCTGTATTGCTTCGAAAAGGACTGGTCGTGTTCCAGTTTACAGTATCCATTGTCCTCATTCTGGGAGCGATCGTGATCGGGCAGCAATTATCGTTTCTGCAAAATCAGAACCTGGGTTTTGACAAGGAACAGAAACTGGTAGTACCGTTCAGAAATGCGAAAGCGACGGCCCATTACAATACATTCAGAGAGGAAGTGCTGCGCATTCCTGGTGTGGAGAGCGCTACGAGCGGATCGGTGTATCCGGGCATTGAGAATATTGAAGACCTGCTTTTTTATGCAGAAAACAAGACTGTTCATGACGCCGTCGACATTCATTTCGCAACCGTCGGCGACGATTACGTTGAAGCCCTGGGCCTGAAAATGGCCGCCGGGCGTTCGTTTACCAAAGCATTCAGCGGCGATTCCAGCAGCATTATCCTGAACGAAACGGCCGTCCGGGAGCTGGGTTACAACGTGGCATCGGTAATCGGTAAAAATGTGTTTTTCGAGCTGGCAGGGAAGCGCCGGAGTTTGCAGGTAGTGGGTGTAGTGAAGGATTTCAACTTCCGCAGCCTGCATGAAGGGATTAAACCTTATGCGCTTACTACCAGCATTACCGATAAATACCAGTATTTCATTGCCAATGTAAAAACGCAGGACTACGCCCATGTAGTGGCATCGGTGGAAGCTACCTGGAAGAAGCTGAACCCTGATATCCCATTCATCTATTCATTCCTCGATCAGGATTTTCAGAAGAATTACGAAAAAGAGCACCTAACGGGCAGCATCGTGCTGTACTTCACTTGCATTGCGGTGGTGATTGCCTGCTTGGGCTTGTTCGGGATGGCGGCATTTTCGGCAGAGCGGCGGACGAAGGAAATAGGCGTCCGAAAGGTGCTGGGAGCGTCGGTAGGCAGCATTGTGGGTATGCTTTCGGGTGAGTTTCTCGTGCTCGTATGCGTCGCGCTCGTGATCGCCACGCCCGTTGCGTGGTGGGGTATGCGGGAGTGGTTGCAGGGGTTTGCCTACCAGGTAGGCATTCAATGGTGGATTTTCCCGGTTACGGGGCTTCTCGCAATACTTGTGGCATTGTTGACGGTCGGTTTCCAGAGTGTGAAAGCGGCCTTGATGGATCCGGTGAAATCGTTGAAAAGGGAATAAGGAGGATGGAGGAAAGGGACCACAAGTGTCCCTCCCCTTCTTCCCCTTCCTCCTTCTTCCCTTTCCTCCTTCCGTCCTACTACCCAAAAGCTATGAGATATATTCTGACGCTTCTTTGTTTTTTAGGCTCTTTTCAAGGATCGTGGTCGCAGGCCAGGGGCAGTTTTGAGAAGGACGTCGAGCATTACGCGCACATCATCGGCCTACCGGCGTATGCGCTGGGTGTGGCGGAGGGTGATAAGCTGGTGTTTTTCAAGAGCGCGGGATATGCAGATTCGGCGGGCAAGGTGCCTATTACCCAAGACCATATTTTTGAAATAGCTTCTATTACAAAATCGCTTACCTCCATTGCATTACAACAACTGGAGCAAGCCGGGAAGCTTTCGTTGAACGACCCGGTCGATAAGTTCCCGAACCGCTATTTTACGAGAGAGCGCTGGAATGCCCAGACAACCCTGGCGCATCTCGTGAGTCACACTTCGGAAAGCATGCCGCCGGGATCGTCGTTTGTGTACAACGGGAGCAGGTACAACATTGTTTTCAATGCATTTACGGCCATCAACCCGATGGATTCCACCGAAGAAATGACGCGTCCGTTTACGATACAGATCGAAAAAGGTATTCTAAACCCGCTTCAAATGACCCATACGCTCACGCGATTCTCGGAGCGGGAGTACGGGAGTTTGAGAAAATGGATAGCTGTAAAATATAGTTGGGATGCCGCAACCAATCAATACGTACCACGGCCTGTGAACCCGGCGGGTATGCAGAGCGGGCCGGGCTTCGGAATGATGAGCAGTATGCGCGACCTGGTACGCTACTCGGCAGCGATAGGTGAGGGGCGCATTCTGCCGGCCGATCGGTACCGCAAGATCACAACACCATTTTACCCCGGTAGCCCGCAGGGAATGGGCTGGTTTACCTATCCTGTGGCGGGCGTGGACCTGCATTGGTCGTATGGTTATGGCGATAACTGTTCGGCATTGCTGCTTCGCGTGCCGCAACGGAACTTGTCGTTGATATTGCTGTCACCTGCCAATGCGCATTCTGCGGCAGCACTCCTGGGCTTCGGCAATCCGCTGATGTCGCCTGTCGTAGCTTCGTTTGTTCGGAATTACCTTTTAAATGCATCGGAATCCATTGATTTTGAGGGAGACCCGGAGCGCATTGAAGCAAGTTTGGGAAAACGAAGAGCGGGGGATGTGGCCGATGTTTGGGTGCATGAAGCGTTTGGAACGGTGATGAGTCTCTCCTATTCGGGCAAAACCATCCGGGGTAACGCGGCGAAAAGTATTGATCTGTTGAAAATGCTGATCCGAAGGTACCCGGTTCACTCGCTTTGGCAGGCCGCGGCCGCGTTCGAGTTCATAGCGGAGGCGGATGATAAAGCGGTACTGGATTTTGGTAAAAAAATGGTTGCTGTTTTTGCCCGAACAGGCAAAGTACATCCCGCGAAATCCTTTTACGCCGGGTTGATACTGGAAAAGAATGGTGAAACGGAAGAGGCTATGGAATTTTATAATGCATTGGCCGCAGGTGACGATTTCAAAGAGCAGTCCTACAAGTTGGATGCGATGATGAAAGTGGCAAAGTACCAAATAACCCGGAACCCCGCCATAGCCAAGGCCATGCTCGAACGGCTCGTGCGCTATAAGGAATATGTGACGATGAAAGACAGGTTATATAACGATGCAAAAGAGATGTTGATCAAATTACAATGAAGGAGGAAAGGGAGGAAATGGAAATAGGGGAGGTATAGTCAGGCTTGGTCAGGTGTTGTGTGATACCAGGCAATTATAATAACACAATGCCTGACCATGTTTGACTAAACGTGACTAATTGTTCATTCTCCCTTTCCTCCATCCTCCCTTTCCTCCCAAAAACAAACAAGCCATGTTAAAAAACTACCTGAAAATTGCGTTGCGGACACTTGCGCAGAGCAAGGCCTATTCGGTGATCAATATCACCGGGCTGAGCATCGGACTGGCGGCAGCGATGCTGATCATGCTGTATACCAAGGACGAGGTTAGCTATGACGGCTTCCATGCCAACAACCCGAATATTTACCGGATCACTTTCAAGTCGGTGACCCCGGTCGGCGTGCTGGAAAATACCAGCGCCATTACCGGCTTTTTGCCGGGACCGAAGTTTTCGGCCGGTACTCCCGAAATCGAGGCATTCACCCGGTACCGGCAGCATCGGAACGACGTGAAGCTAGGCGACCAGGTGGTCAGCCAGGAAGTGTACCAGGCCGATCGCGACTTTTTCAGGATATTCTCTTTTCCACTGCTCAGCGGTAACCCGCTCACCGCGCTCGCGCAGCCGCGTTCGGTGGTTATTTCGGAGGCGATGGCGGAGAAGCATTTTGGTACCGTCAATGCGCTTGGTAAGACAATGCTTTTCAAGGATTCGTTTGACGAACACGCTGCTTTTGAACCCTTCGTGGTGACAGGCGTGGCAGCCAAATGTCCTCAGAATTCATCGATCCAGTTCGACTTTTTACAGCCATTGCCCGTTCCTGAATCGCAAATGCAGGGAGAGGCGTGGTTCAACAGCTCGCTCAACACATTTGTAAAACTGACTCCCGGGGCAAATCCCCAGGCAGTGAGCGCGACGATGAACCGCATTTACCAGTCCGACGCCCGCGACGCGATGAAAGCCGTTGCGGAAAAATATGGCCTGATCAACAAGCGGTATTATGGGTTGCAGTCATTTACGGCCATTCACCTCGATTCGCAATTAAGTGCTGAAAATGGTTTGATGAATGGCAGTAAGCCCTTGTTCTCCTACGTCCTTTCGGGTATTGCGTTGTTCATTTTGCTGATCGCGTGCATCAATTTCGTGAACCTGACCGTCGCGCGTTCGCTGAAACGTGCCAAGGAAATCGGGGTGCGGAAAGTGGTTGGCGGCGGGCGGTACCAGCTTGCGGCGCAATTCCTGGGCGAGTCCTTTGTGCTGTGTTTTGCGGCGTTCTTGTTGGCAGTTCTGCTGGTGGAGTCCGTTTTGCCTACATTTAACCAGCTCGCTAACAAAGCCCTGGCGCTTTCCTACCTGTTCGACTGGCAATTGATTGCCGGTTATGTTGCATTGTTTGTCCTCACTGCGCTGCTGGCGGGCTTCTACCCGGCCGTTGTGCTCTCGGGTTACGATCCGGTGAAAACGCTTTACAGCAGGTTTAACTTTTCGGGCAGGAATTATCTCCAAAAAACGCTGGTAGTAGTCCAGTTCGCGCTCGCCTCATTTCTGATCATCGTCACGCTGACTATGCGTTCACAATTCAATTTCCTCACCAACATGGAACTGGGTTATGACGATCAAAACCTGATTAGTATTGAAAAACAAAACCTCACGCGCCCGGAGGCCAGGCTATTGACCGACGAACTGCTGAAAAGCCGGTCGATTACGGCGGTTACGCCCAAAAATGGCGGGCAATGGGGGACGATAGCAAGGGTCAATGCGGGCACGGATATGGAGTTTTCATATGAAACGGTGGGCTCCAATTATCTTTCGGTGTTGCAAATACCTTTGGTACAGGGCAGGACATTTTCGGGAGAGCTGGCTTCGGATTCTACGAAAGCTGTGCTAGTTAATGAGGCATTTGTAAAAAAGGCAGGCTGGAAGAAACCGTTGGGGCAGGAGGTGGATTTTTGGTATACCCCAGGTGAAAAATATACCGTGGTGGGTGTTGTGAAAGACTATCATTTCCAATCGCTGACGACGACCATACGCCCTCAACTTTTTACCATGAAACCGGGCAATCCGTTCGGGAAAGTATTTATCCGCGTCAAGCCGGGGATGGAATCGGCCAGCCTGGCCCACATTGGAAAGATATTCCGTAAACTTTTCCCGCTGGTGCCTTACAGCTATCAGTTTGTGGACGAAGCCAACGCCAAAAGCTACGAGTCCGAAGCGAAATGGAAGCAGATCATGCTTTTCGGTGCGGTGCTGACGATCTTTATTTCGAGCATCGGGCTGTTTGGCCTGGCTACGCTCGCAGCGGAGCGACGCACGAAGGAAATCGGCATCCGCAAAGTGCTTGGAGCGTCCATTGCAGGTATTGTGGCATTGTTGTCCACGGATTTTGTGAAACTCGTGGCCCTATCATTTGTCCTCTCATTCCCGGCCGCCTATTATGCCATGCAAAAATGGCTGGAAAATTACCCTTACAAAGTCGAAATAAGTGCCTGGATATTCCTCTCGGCTTCGGGGTTGTCGTTGCTGATTGCCTTGTTCACAGTCAGTTTCCAATCCGTGCGAACGGCCTTAATGAATCCTGTTAAATCTTTGAGGAGGGATTAGGGAGGAAAGGGAGGATGGAAAAGGGGCCACTCCTTGCTTTCTCCTTCCTCCCTTTTCTCCCTAATCCCTTTCCTCCTAAAACAAACAAAACAATGCTAAAAAACTATATTAAAATCGCCGTGCGCAACCTTGTGAAAAACAAGGGGTATGCTTCGATCAACATCCTGGGATTGGCGATGGGAATGGCGGTGGCGCTGTTGATCGGCCTTTGGGTGCGGTACGAATGGAGCTTTGATAGCTTTCATGAAAACCGGGCAAGTATCGCGAGGGTCATGAAAAAGACCTATTTCAATGGCCAGAAGGGTACGGGGGACGGTATCATGCTCCCACTGGCGACGGAGCTGCGTACGAATTTCTCAGAGGCAAAGTATGTCACTAGGCTCGATTGGGGCGATAAACATAGCCTGGTAGCCGGGGACCAGAAATTGAGCAGGCCGGGCCATTATGCTGATCCTGACTTCCTGAAAATGTTCACATTCCCGCTCGTGAAAGGCAACGCGGAGCAGGCTTTGAAGAACCCTTATTCCATTGTGCTCACGGAGTCGCTCGCGCATGCGATGTTCGGCAATGCGGAACCGATAGGCAAGGTGATCCGGGTCGACAACCAGTTTGATGTGATGGTAACGGGCATATTAAAGGATATTCCCAAGAACTCGTCTTTGGAATTCGACTATCTCATGCCTTATGAATTGAATATCGCTACTTCCGACTTCGTACGCGGAGCGCAGGACCAGTGGGGCAACAATTTTCTGCAAACATTTGTGCAGCTGAACGATGGCGTTTCGCCGGAGGCATTTTCGGCTCGCATTGCCAACCTCGTGCGGACAAAGATGAATGATAAGGACGAAAGCCTGCTCTTTGTGCACCCGATGCCGAAATGGCATTTGTTCGGCGAGTTCAAAGATTGGGTGAACACGGGCGGCGCGATCGAGTATGTGCGGCTTTTTGCGGTGATAGGCGCACTCGTGCTGCTCATTGCCTGCATTAACTTTATGAATCTCAGCACTGCGCGTTCGGAGAAGCGGGCGCGGGAAGTGGGAATTCGCAAGGCGGTTGGTTCGCAACGGCAGCAGCTCATCGCGCAGTTCCTCATGGAATCGATGCTCACGGCATTCCTGGGCTTTGTGATCGCGCTGGTAATTGTCGGGTTTACATTACCTTTTTTGAAAGATGTTGGCTTTGAGAATATTACATTTAGTGTGAATGATATTCCGTTGATGGCAGTCGCCTTGGCGGGCTGCATTATCACGGGCTTGCTGGCGGGGAGCTATCCGGCATTATACCTGTCGGGGTTTGTACCGGTGAAAGTGCTGAAAGGTACTTTCCAGGTGGGCAGGGCAGCCAATTTACCACGAAAGATACTGGTCGTTAGCCAGTTCACATTCTCGATCGCCCTCATCATAGGGACAGTGATCGTTTTCCAGCAAATCCAGCATGCGAAGAGCCGGCCTATGGGTTATAATCCCGATAAACTGATCTGGCTGAGCCTTTCCAGCGACCTCCAAAAGAACTTCTTCCCGATGAAGACCGAGCTGCTGGGAAGCGGATATGTGGAGGCCGTGAGTAAAACTTCGAGTCCGATGACGGGCGTTTACAATCAATGGGAAGGGTTCTCGTGGCCCGGGAAGGACCCGCAGAGCCAGCCATTGTTTTCAGCATTGATGGTCGATCCTGCTTATTTCAAAGCCGCGGGCCTCAAACTGAAAGAAGGCAGGTTTTTCGAGGAAAAAATGCTTTCCGATAGCAATGCGATCGTTTTGAATGAAGCATCTGTGAAATTAATGGGTTTCAAGAACCCGGTCGGCAGCCATGTGAAGTTCGGCGATGACGATATGACGGTAATAGGGGTAACCAAAAATGTGATCCAGCAAAATCCTTACGAAGAAGTGCAGCCGGCAGTCATGCTCATGCGCCCCTATTTCACCTTTCAGGGGCTGATCCGTTTCAAGGACGGGGTTGATGTAAAGAAAGCGCTCGCGGCTATCCAACCGGTCATCGAAAAATATAACCCGTCCTACCCGTTCGAATACCGATTTGTGGATGATGAATATGATCAGAAATTCCGCAGCGAAGACCAGATCGGCCAACTGGCGGGGATTTTCGCCGGGCTGGCTATCCTGATCAGCTGCCTCGGACTTTTCGGACTGGCTTCGTTTATGGCCGAGCGGCGAACGAAAGAAATCGGCGTGCGCAAAGTACTCGGGGCTTCGATACCACAGCTCTGGCTCTTGCTTTCGCGCGATTTTGTGTTCCTGGTGCTGATCAGTTGCGTGATCGCGTCGCCTTTGGCCTACTATTTCCTCCAAAACTGGCTTGCTAAATACAATTACCATATCAGCATCAGTCCGTTCGTGTTCCTGGGCGCTGGCGTAGCCGCGGTGCTCGTGACACTCGCGACGATCAGTTTTCAGAGTATTAAGGCGGCATTGATGAATCCCGTTAAATCTTTGAGGACGGAGTAAGGAAGAAGGGAGGAATGGGAGAAAGGGGAGGATGTGAAGAAAAGATATCCCGATTCCTTTCCTCCATCCTCCATCCTCCTTTCCTCCCTTTCCTCCTTTCTTCCAATATTTCCATTCCCAAAAACATGATACGCAACTACTTCAAAATCGCATTACGGAACCTGCTGAAAAGCAAGGGGTATTCTGCCATTAATATTGGCGGGCTTTCGGTAGGGATGGCCGTGGCAGTGCTGATCGGCCTCTGGATTTATGACGAGGTGTCATTCGACCATTATCACCGGAATCATGGGCGCATCGGGCAGGTGTGGCAGTTTGTGCAATTCGGGCCGGAGAAGTCGTCGTATAATGTGGTACCATTACCACTGGCGGCTGATATGCGGGAGAAGTATCCCGACTTCGAAGAGATCAGTAAATCGGCTTACCGCGATATCATCATTTCCAACGGAGATAAGATGTTTTCCAAATCGGGGCAATATGTGGAGCCTTCCTTCACGAAAATGATGTCGATCCGGATCGTTGCCGGCAGTGATAACCTGGGGGATGTGAACTCCATCCTGCTTTCGGAATCCTTTGCCCGGTCGCTTTTCGGAAACGCCAATCCGGTTAACCGCATTGTAAAGCTCAACAGCACTCGTAATGTGAAGGTAGCAGGGGTGTTTGAGGAACTTCCCAATAACAGCACATTCAGGGACACGCAAGTGCTGGCGCCGTGGGGCCTTTTTATTGCTACCGATCCATCGATCGGGGGAGCTGAAAAGAATTGGGACGAAAACTCCTACCAAATATTTGTGCAGCTTCGTGAAGGCGCTGATTTCGCGGCGGTTTCAGCTAAAATAAAAGATTCGCGCATGAAGCGTGAAAATCCGCCGGGGTATAAGCCGGAATTTTTTCTGCATCCGATGGATAAATGGCACCTGTATTCGGATTTTCAGAATGGGGTAAATACGGGTGGGCTGGTCACATTTGTATGGCTGTTCGGAACAATCGGCGTTTTTGTGCTCCTGCTGGCCTGTATCAATTTCATGAACCTGAGCACGGCCCGGTCCGAAAAACGTGCCAAAGAGGTGGGTATCCGCAAAGCGATCGGCTCGGTACGGGCGCAGCTGGTGAGCCAGTTTTTCAGTGAATCGGTGCTGGTGGTGATGGTCGCATTTGTGTTGTCGCTGGTATTGGCCGGACTTGCATTGCCCGCTTTTAATGAAGTGGCGGAGAAAAAGATCACATTACCGCTGGCTAACCCGCTGTTCTGGGTTGCCGGGATTGTTTTTGGTTTACTCACTGCATTCATAGCCGGAAGCTATCCTGCATTGTACCTTTCCTCTTTCCAACCCTTAAAAGTGCTGAAAGGCACATTCAAAGCAGGCAGGTTCGCCGCATTGCCCCGGAAAGTGCTGGTGGTGATGCAGTTTACAGTGTCGGTCACGCTGATCATCGGTACGGTGGTTGTTTTCAGGCAAATACAGCATGCTAAAAACCGTCCGGTAGGCTACGACCGGCAGGGCTTGATAGAAGTGGCTATGACCACCCCGGCACTCTACGGGCATTATAATGCATTGAAAAACGACCTGATGAATACCGGCGTCGTGAGTGGCTATTCGCAATCATCGGGTTCGATGACGACACAGGCCGGAGGGATAACCAATTTGTCCTGGCCAGGCAAGGCCCCCGATGCGGTGCCGCTGCTGATGTCCAACAACATTTCACACGACTATGGTAAGACGGCCGGCTGGCAGTTAATTCAGGGCAGGGACTTTTCCCGCGCTTACCCGACGGATTCTACGGCGATGATTATCAATGAATCGGCATTGAAGCTGATGGGTCTTAAAAAGCCGTTGGAATCGATCCTGAACTGGGGCGGAAAGGAGTATAGAGTGATCGGCGTTGTGAAGGACATGGTGCGCGAGTCGCCGTTCAGCCAGAATAGCCCGGCGTTTTTTGTGGTTAATTACAGGAATACGAATGTGATCAATATCCGGCTCTCACCTTCGGTCGGGGTAAGCGATGCGCTGGAAAAAGTAGGTGCTGTTTTCCGTAAATATGACCCCGGCAGCCCGTTCGCCTATCAGTTCGTCGACGAGCGGTTTTCGAAAAAGTTCGCGGATGAAGAGCGGATCGGGAAGCTGGCTTCCTTCTTTACGGTGCTGGCCATATTTATTTCCTGCCTGGGGCTCTTCGGACTGGCATCTTTCGTGGCAGAGCAGCGTACGAAGGAAATAGGGATCAGGAAGGTGCTCGGCGCGTCCATCGCCAATTTGTGGCAGCTACTTTCCACCGATTTCATCATACTGGTTATGCTGGCATGCGTTATTTCGGGGCCTATCGCCTGGTACTTCATGAGCGGGTGGTTACAAAATTACTATTACCGCACCGAGCTATCCTGGTGGATTTTCGCGGGTACCGGCTTCGGAGCGCTTCTGATCACACTGCTGACCGTCAGTTTCCAAGCCATCCGCGCCGCGCTGATCAATCCGGTTAAAAGTCTTAGGGCGGAGTGAGGGGGGATGGCTGACGGCCGACGACTGACCGCCGACCGCCGGCCCCCCACAATTCATTCTTCGGTAACAAATATTCCTCCGCACGTTCCTATCTTGCAGCAGGAAACCTTTATCGATCGGAATCAATTGCGCAGAACCTTTACCCTTAGTGTCTTTGCGGTGTTTGCAATCATTTCCGGGCAGCTTTTTGCTCAGAAAAATACGATTGTGTCCAATCTCGAAGCGAGTGCGGAGGCCGGGGCGTATTTGTCTTCCAATGGCGAAACGCCGTTCTGGCTTCGTACCAATCAATTCGGAGCCGTTCCCGACCGCGCTACGGCCGGCGTGTTGCAGGCCACTGCGCGAAGGAACTATGTTTTCTACGACAGCCTTACTAACAGGAAGCGAAAATTCGATTGGAGTGCGGGCGTAAGTCCGGTAGGAGTGTATAATAAGGCAAACAAGTTTGAATTCGTGCTTCCTGAGGCGCATGCGAGCGTGCGGTTCAAGCGCGTGGAGCTGTGGGTAGGGCGCAGGCGCGAGGTAATGGGACTGGGGGATACCACGCTGTCGTCGGGCTTTTACGCGATGTCGGGGAATTCATTGCCAGTGCCCAAAGTGCAGATCGGGACGGTGGGCTTTTCACCGCTGAAATTCACCGGGAACTTCGTGGCCGTGCATGCGGGGTTTGCACATGGGTGGTTTAATACAGACTACATCCAGGGTGTGCGGTTGCATCAGAAGTTTTTGTATCTGAGACTGGGGAAACACAAAAGCAAGTTCTACCTCGGCCTGAATCACAATGTCATGTGGGCGGGGCATTCGGACTACCTGAAACTTCATCCCGAACTGGCGGTGAATGGCGAACTGCCGTCGTCGTGGTCTATCTACCCGAATGTAGTGCTGGCGTTCACCTCCAAAAACTGGTTTGAAAAAAATGGATATGGTGCGTTCGATAGCTACCGCGTTGGGAACCACCTGGGCAGCTACGATATCGCTTTTGAGACCAAAATCGATCGCTACCGGCTTTTTGTATACCACCAGCATCCTTTCGAGGATGTTTCGAGCATGCTTTTCAAGAACATTCCCGACGGGCTCTATGGCGCTAACCTGAAACTGCTGCCAGGCCAGGGAAATGCTGTGGCTCTTACGCATCTGACACTGGAATTCCTCACTACCAAAGACCAATCCGGCTCAGAGTTTTACATTCCCGGAAGCAAATACCAGGGGGCCGATAATTATTTCAACCATACCCAGTATTCGGAAGGGTGGTCGTACCAGGGCCGGACGGTGGGTACGCCGTTTATCATTCCTGGCAAGGATATGGACCAGTCGAAGCTCGGGAATTACCGGTATTTCCCCAACAACCGGGTGAATGTATATTACCTGGGTGCACAGGGCAGGGTAGGCCGTTCGCTGGCGCTTACCTTGAAATTCTCTTACAGCAAAAATTTCGGAACACCGGGTGCCGACTTCGATCCGCCGAGGGGGCAGTTTTCATCGGTTCTGGGAGCACAATATGCGGTTCCGGGTTTACAAAACACGAGCATCATCGCCCGTGTGGCTACCGACCAGGGCGATATTTTTACCAAAAGGACCGGTGGCTACATCGGTATTCGTAAGAACTGGTAGCAGCTTTCGCAAGGTATTTTTCCGCATTGTCCATCGGTGAACAAGATTGTCCGAATTCGGACAGTATTTCTTTGTTTTTGTGTATTAAAATATTGAACATCAGGCTGTTGTTCGATCTGGCATAAATTTGTTGCCGGGTGTTTTTAACCCTATTCAGAACAGCAGCATGCTCAAAAACTACCTCAAAATTGCCCTCCGGAACATCTGGAAGAACAAGGTTTTTTCGGCTATCAACATCGTGGGTTTGGCCGTTGGAATGGCAGCCTGCATTGTGATCATGCTGTTCGTTTTTTACGAACGTAGTTTTGACCGGATGCATTCCGGCGATATCTACCGGCTGAATGAAGTACAGACATTCGATGGTATGACACCGCAGAATGTGGCGCTTTCCATGTATCCAATGGGGCCGACGTTAAAACAAGAATTTTCTGAGGTCAAAAGCTTTGTGCGGATTAATGGAACGGGCAAGATTCCAGTATTCTATAAAGGCAAAAGGGTGGAGCTTGCGCAGTCTTTCCTGACAGACCCGGATTTTTTCACAATGTTCGATTTCCCACTCGAACAAGGCGACCGCAACCACGCCCTCATCGATCCCAACTCAGTAGTACTCACGCGCAAGGCCGCCTCGAACCTTTTTGGCACTGAGGCTCCTATGGGGCGGACTATCCATGTGTATGGCAATGATACCCTGACCCTCAAAGTAACCGGGATTATGGCCGACGTGCCGGGCACCTCGCATTTGCAATTTGACGCATTGGTGTCGTTCAATACGATTGCCAAGCCCGATTTTATGGAAAATTGGGGAAGTAACTGGCTCAATACCTATCTCCGGCTAGCCGACCAGACCGACGTGGCCGCTTTGGAAAAGAAATTTCCGGCCTACCTGAAAAGACACATGAAAGATGAGCATTGGAAGCATTTCGAGCTTTTCTTGCAGCCGCTGACCGACATCCATGCGGGTTCGACGGATATTACCCATGACTACGTCAATTTTCAGAAGTTCGACATCAGGTATACCTATGTGTTTTCAATCATAGCCGCGATTGTCCTGGTCATCGCGTGTGTGAATTTTATGAACCTCTCGACCGCCCGCTCGGCAGCGCGAGCCAAAGAGGTCGGAATCCGTAAATCGATCGGGGCGAGGCGTGCAGAACTGGCCAGGCAATTTATCGGAGAATCGGTGCTGCTGGCGTTGCTTGCATTGGTGCTAGCGCTCGGTATGGTATGGTTGTTGATGCCGGCAGTCGCGAATTTTAGCCAGCGGCCCCTCAATTTCTCTTTTCTCGAAACCCCCGGGTTGTTGCCGTTACTGCTGGCCGGTACGGTTTTGATCGGTGTGATCTCCGGCATCTATCCTGCGTTCTTCCTTTCAGCGTTCGAACCTGTGAAAGTGCTCAAAGGTGTTGTGCGTTCGGGTAAAAGCCGTTTCAGGAATGCATTGGTTGTAGCACAATTTTCCAGTGCTGTTTTCCTGATCGTTGCTACTGCTTTCGCCGCGCGACAATTGAATTACATGATTAACAAGGATCCGGGATTCGATAAGGAGCAGGTGGTAATTATACCGCTGGATTCGCGATCGGATACCAAATATGATGCTTTGAAAGGAGAAATGCTCCGTAGCGCGTTCATTAATGGCGTCACGGGTTCCCAGCAGCGATTGGGTAACAACCTTCATCAGACGGCTATTCATTTTCAGGGAACGGGTCCCAAAAGAGAGCTTACATCATCGCAGATCATTGTCGATCCCGACTTTTTGAGTTTGTACAAAATAAAACTGATCGCAGGTCGTGACTTTACCGATAGCCCGGCCGACAACGCAAAAACCTATATCATCAACAAAGCGCTGGCGCAGGAACTCCTCAAAAATGAACCGGATCTTACTCTGGAATCTCTGGTCGGTAAACAGTTTGGTTTCTATGGAATGGACTCACTGTCCCGCATTGTGGGTGTCGTGGAAGACTTTAACTTCAATTCACTTCACCACAAGATCGAGCCGTTGTGCATTTTCAATCAGAAGGACTGGAATTACTCCGAAATATCGGTACGTGTAAAGGGTAAGGATGCGCAGCAGGCCGTGGCAGCGATGCAGGCGGCATGGAGCAAAATACTCCCCGAAGAGCCATTTACCTACTCATTCCTCGACGAGCACTTCGATGAAATGTACCGTGCCGACAGCCAGGTGAGCGAGATCGTGGGCATACTGGCCGGGCTGGCGATTTTTATATCCTGCCTGGGGCTGTTCGGGCTGGCTTCCTATTCGGCGGAAAGACGGATCAAGGAAATTGGGGTGAGAAAAGTAATGGGCGCGTCGGTAGCGGGCATCGTCGCATTGCTGTCAAGGGATTTTCTCAAACTCGTGCTTGTAGCCATTCTGATCGCTACGCCGGTCGCCTGGTGGGCCGTGCGAACCTGGCTGAATGACTTTGCGTACCGCATCGATATCGAATGGTGGATGTTCCTGCTGGCCGGCGCGCTGGCAGTGCTTGTCGCATTGTTCACGATCAGCTTTCAGAGTATCAAGGCCGCATTGACGAATCCTGTTAAAAGTCTTAGAGCGGAATAGGGCCTGCGGCCCAGACCGCAGACAGCCGACCGCTGACCGCCGGGGATTTAAAGCGACACCCGACAAATCCGGAAATAAGGAGACCGGCGGTCGGTGGTCAGCCGTCCGCGGTCAAAAACAACAACGACCAGCACCAATGATTTGAATTTTAACCAGATAATACCATGAGCCACATTGCAATCCCTATCCCGCCGCTTCAAGGTAAGCAGGAGATCAAAGTTGAGGTAACGATCAACGGAATCAAGCAGAACCTGTTTTATAGGGTCGAGCTGTTTTACTGGGAAGATTGTACCAATCCGGTAGCGCACCGTGCCGATTGTATCAGCGAAATGCTGGCGCATCACGATCCGGAATGGACCGTCTATTATATCGGCGCGCCTAACGACGAGTTTGTGCCCATCACATTCGTGAAAAAAGAGAGCAGGAACCTGTTACGAGAGGCAATAGCCTGATAGGGGATTCAGGGGGCTCTTTAATTCTTTTTTAATCTTTATATGCAACATTGTTGCATTTGTAGTTTTTCTGAAACTACATTTGCATCATTGTTGCATATAAAGATTTTTTTATGAAAAAGCATTTATTCAAAGTAGTACTATCGATGGCATTCGGCGCATTGCTGCTGGCTTGCGACGACAAGGAGAAAGATGACGTAACACCGGTAGAGGACACCGAGTACAAGTTCATCCGTGTGATGGTGAATGACGAAGTTTCGAAGGAGCTGGTGCTGGTGGATCCGGTGAAACTTACCGCGGAGAAGTTTGAAGCACAATTTGCCAAATCGACATTGTATGGCACGCAGGGTGGGCGTTTTGGGGCTATTTTGAATGGGGCCAACAACTTTGTACAACTTTTTGACACAGGTTTTGAAGGCCACGGCGACCATGTGGATGTAAAAGGAACGCCGAAGTTCGGTGCGCTGACGGGCGACGGTAACAAGCCTACGCATTTCAAAAGCAAGGGGGATGAGATTATCACGTTCAACGATGGCGACGGTACGCTGAGCATTGCCAAAGAAGCGGATTTTCACACCGCAGGCAAGAAAATGACGCTTATCAATGCCGGGAACGTGGCGCACCACGGTGCGATGACGAAATTCGACAATGGCACCTATGCAATTACGGAAAAAGACGGGTCGGCGGCCGGAACATTGCCGGAGCGCGTGAAGATCATCGACGTTTCTGGCAAAACGCTGTTCGCCTCGACCATTCAAACCAAAGGTATTCACGGCAATGCGACGAACGGCAGCGTTTCACTGTTTGGCTCTTCCAGCGGCATTCTGGCAGTGGAGCCTACGGGTAATCAGCAGCTTATCGCGCATCCCGCCGACTTTGGCGAGGCATGGTTCGGGTCGATCCTGGAAGCGAAAGGTGCAGGCAAATTCCTGGGTTACACTGCCGCAAAAGGGGTTTACATCATTGATGTTGCTGCCAAATCGGTGACACCCGTGCTCGCCAGCACCGACATTATGCAGGCGAAGGTGGACTACGCGGGGAACAATGTGGTGATATTGCTGCACAGCGGCGAGCTCCGTATCTACGATTTGAAAACCAATACTTTGAAAATAAGCGGTGCGGTAACAGGTGCTACTGCCAAAGACGAAACGCAGAAGCCGCAACTGGAAGCGACCTCACGCTACATATATATTACCCAACCCAAGACGGGCGAATTACTCGTGGTAAATGCGGCGAATTTGTCCAAAATCAACAAGGTGAAAGTTTCCGCTACGCCTTACCGGCTGGCTATCCTGGGCTTCGAGTCCAGCGAAGGGCACTGACAAAAATCCCGGCAAGTGTTGCGCTTGCCGGGATTTTTCAGAACCAGAATTTTTCGGATCCCTCTACCGGTTTCCATTCGTTTTTTGGCTCAAAATGTTTCCAGATGATGGCCGATACCTTGCGGATCAACGCGTAGCCCTCGTTGTCCTTCTGCCACCGCTGATCCTCCTGGTCTTTGGTCGCAATGCAGAACACGTAGTCACCGTGCGGCGCATGTACCACCAGTACCTCCGATTTGGCCTGGTTCACGGCCCCGCTTTTGGCGGCTATTTTTACATTCGAAGGTAACTGGGAAATGGCCTCGCCGTCCCAGAATTGCATGCCGAGGTAGCGGTACATCCTGTCGCTCGCCGCCGGGCTGACGGCCTTCCCGTTTCGGATCATCGCCACCAACTCGGCCATTTCCCGTGGTGTAGTGACGCCCCAGCCGTAACGTGCCTGAAACTCCTTGCGCCCGGGTGTACGGGAGTTCACGCGCGTGTTCGCGAACCCGTTTCCATCCAGCCATTGGTTAATCGTCGCGCCGCCGCCGGCCATTGCCTGTAACCACAAGCTGCCGGTGTTGTCGCTTTGGGAGATCATCAAATGGACGACTTTCGACAGGGCGATTTTCGTGCTGTCGCGGAAAGAGCCCACGATTCCATTGTCGTATTTCAGTGAATCGCGGTAAACGAGTTCCTGATTGAATGCGATTTCCCCTTTTTCGATCTTGTCAAAAATGCCGCACATGATCGGCACCTTCACCATGCTGGCCGTAGGGTAGAGCGAATCGGCATTTACAGCGGCAATGCGGTTGGTTTTCAGGTTGCGCACATACACACCCACCCGCCCGTGAAAGCCCGCGAGCGCGGCTTCGAGCTGGGCTGTCAGTTTTTGATCGACTACCGTTTTGCCGGTTGCCTGTGGTTGAGCGGATAATGTCCCCGTTAACAGCGTGAGGAAAAGTAAAATAGCGGGCCTGGTCATACTTTATCAGTTTTGAGCGGTGGTTACTTCTTTGATTTTCCCGGCCTTCGAGCCGCTGAAAACCAATTTTCCCCAGTATTCGGGATAATGCATATTGATAATGCCTTGCGGCGACCATACCCAATTGTATTCGGGGATGATCTTTCCGGTTTCTGCATTGCGTTTGCGCTTATAGCGGCCATCCTCGCCGATTTCGTGCTGCCAGTTCACGCGGGAGAAGTTGATCCGCCACTCGGAGCCGTCGGCTGGGATTACGGGTTTTACATTTTCAGTAGATAATGATTCGAAAGGAATGGCGATTTCCAGAATCCACCGCTTGTCCTTGTCCTTTGCATTATTGACGGTGCCAATCACTGATACTGCCGATTTCAGGCCCTTGATATCCCATTTGAGTTGTGCTTTGCCGCCTTTACGGTAGGGTTTAGGCAAAAAGAGGTCGAATGTGTTATTAATGGCATTGATTTCGAGCTCATAGTAGTTTTCGGTGTCGCCGTCCGGGTCGATGAACACCTCGAAATCGTTTTCCAGGTACACAATCTGGTCCTTTTTGTCCTGATATGCCCAGATGTGCTCTTCCTCGATTTGCGCGGCAATGTAGAGGTATTGGTCGTCCCAAAGCATTTTCACGCGGGTCTCTTGCAGCGGCAGCGGTTTTTTGTCCCCTTCAATGTCCACGAACGAGGAAGTCCAGGCGGCTTTCTTCCATGAATGCTCGTTCATACGACCGTCGATAGCGATGCTTTTTTCAGTGCGGTAACAGGTGTAGGTTTTAGGAGAAGGTGAGGTTTGAGCCTGTGCACTGGCGTTGATCAGGGCCGCCAGTGTCAGTGCGGCACCGGTTTGGAAAATGTTAGGGCTGTTCTTTTTGGTGAGTAAATTAAAATTTTTCAAGATTGGTAAAAGGGAGTAGTTCAAAATGCTGAATATAGGCCATTTTACCCGCATTTTGAAGCGAAATCGCCAGTTTTGGCGACATTGGGTTCGGCCATTACTTCACGCTCCACCCATTGTTTTTTCACGGTGCGAGCAGGTCGCTGGCTTTGTTTTCGTTGCTTAGTAATGTTTCAAAAAGCTTCCATCGCTTATCGGGAGCGGCGGCGGTGCCTCCCTGTGCTTCTATGTGCTTCCGGATAATGTCCTGCCCGTAATTGTAGTTGATCACGTAGCTCCGGTACTTGCGGATGAACCGCAGGTAATCCGACGCGCCTTTTTCGGGCAGCAGGCAATAGTCGGTAAGCCAACGCCTGGCATCTTGCTCACTCATGCCGTTGCCGAGCAGCCCACGGGCTACTTCGTTGCGCGCGTAATTCAATGCCAAGCGGATCGCCAGGGCTTCGAAGTAGGCATTAGCCATTGTGGTGTCGAGGCCCGCGAGCGGGATCAGCACGGTTTTACAGAACTCCCGCTGTTCATTCCCCGGGAAAGCCATGGAAATGCCGTAGTTGGCGCTTCCTTCGGCGATCAGCGACTGCGGGCTGAACAACGGATAGAGCGAGATCTCCATCCAGCCTTTATCGTGGTAAAGGTTCTTTTCCAGCAATGCATTGTACACATGATGCCCCGGATATCCCTCGTGGCAAGCCAGATCTATGGCCCTTTCGATGTAAATCGGCTGACTTACGTTGATTTGGATCACACTTTTGTAATTGCCTTTGTACCAGTTATACCCCGACCACGGTTTATCCCGCACATATTCGAGTTTAAAATCCTCGCCCGCAGGTAGCGTGTAATGCGCCAGCGTGCGCCTACGGGCCTCTGCGATGGCCGTTCTGAATACGGTATCGATCTTCTCGGCCGGTATCAGGAAGTGATCGGCGAGCTTCTGGTAGCGTGCGGGAATAGGCCCCTGGCCAGGTAGCAGCCGGTCAAGCTTTGCAATGAGGTCCTGAAAATGCTTCTCGTCATATACCGGCGCCACGGCGTCGAAAAGGTCTTTGGATTCGGCATCAAAGGATACAAATGTGCCTGAAAACAGGTGTATGCGTCTTTCAAATGCCGTTAGCTGGGCCGTGAGCCAGGCAGCGCGGCGTGTGAGGGTGTCGTTTTGAGTGTTCGTTGCAAATGCAGCCAGCACCTTTTTCAGGGAGCCGGTTCTTTGCAGAAATGCATCTTTCGGGAATTGCGAGGTATCCGTTTTGGCCGGTCGCAGGGAGTCCGGGCCATAATAGGCATCCACAAAATCGCCGTCGTATTGGCCTATCGCCAGTCCGAGTCTGACGTACTCGCGGGCGATGCTGTCCAGGCGGGAGCCCTGATTAACCGTTGTCTTGCGTGTGCTGCACGAGCCGGCTAGCATTGCAAGTGTGAGTATAGTAAAGTATCGTTTGAGCATAATAACATGGATTGAGGCCTTGTACTGCAATTCGGACTTAAAATACACAGGTTATTCGGAAACCCGTCCTAATACAGCGAAACAGGGGGCGTAAGGAGCACCTAATTTTTGATTCCAGCGTGTTTTGAGCTCAAAATCCCATCATACATGGACTTAAATCCTATTTCAGGTTCGATTCCCTTTGTAAAAATAACTCGAGAGTTATTTGGTTTAACGACCAGTTTAATCATCGTTTGTTTTGTCAAGTTCCCGTGAATGCAGTATTTTCTATCGCATAACGAATATTTAGTCTAAGTTTATTTGGATGTTGTGGTGGGTAAATCCGAAGAAAACTTAGCTAAATGGCTGTGATACAGTCATGAAATGGCTGCATTTTGTTCGTAGTCAATAGAAATCTTGTAGAACCCGGGGTTTGGGTGAAAAAAAGTTTTGTCGAAATTCTTCAGTGAAAGTTCATTGATATCCACATTTCCGATCATTTTTGGCAACTGCCGTTGGTTAGTCAAAACAGGCATTTTGTCTCTAAAAACGACCCATATGCCATTTAGAAGTGTAGAAGTTTTACTTGCGGAGCCGTCACTATTGTGACTATGAGATGATTTCGAAGTAAACGAATAAGGTATCGGTGTGCTTATATAGAAAGCCATGATGACCTGGGATCGGACAAAATTTTCTTTTGTTTTCATGTAACCGAAGGGTATCTGAGAAAGGCGGGTAGTTGCTTGTGTTTATTGAAAAAGTACTATTATTAATTTTAAATTGATATGTAACCAATTGGCAATGATAATAGAATTGTTTTTGTCATAAATCAGCTAAGACGACAAATAAATGCGTATTTTTTTGTAGAAATACTTTCTAAAAATTACTTAGAAATAATTGAAAAATCGACATAAACATAATTTTTACGCACTTGTCATATAAAAAAAGTGCTATTTTGAGAGAATCTAATCTATACCTTTGTAGCGTACATTTTGTTGACAGGCCAGTGCAGCTAATCAATTACAAATCAAATACGTTATGAAAAATTTTACGTTCCTCTTTACCCTATTACTATTGAGCCTGGGCTTCGCCTTCCAGGCCAATGCCACAACCAGTTGTGGTTGTGACAACAACGTTCTGACCAACGCCAGTTTCGAAAACGGAACTACCGGCTGGTCGAAATCAACCAACACCAACTTCGGTACGGACGACGCGTACAACATGTGCGGTGACAAGAATGGTCTGATCTCCGGTTCGGGATCTGTCTGGCAGGACGTTAATAACGTTGTGGCCGGAAGCACAGTCAACCTGAGCGTATATGGTGGTACGCACGATAATAGCAAAGTGCACGAGTTCAAACTGATCTTCCTGACATCGGGTGGGAGCCAGATCGGTGATGCGGTAGTGAAGGCCATGAACTTCGAAGTAGGCAGTGGAAATCAGTTGCAACTTTACAGCATGTCGGCAACGGCACCTGCGAATACTGCAAAAGTTCGTTTCCTGCTGTATTCAAGCGGTAACTATTTCAAAGTAGATGCGGCATGTATGAAGATCACACCTCCTGCAACCCCGGTTGACTGTGACTGCGTGAACTCCAACCAATATATTAAAAATGCAAGTTTCGAAAACGGAACTGCAGACTGGTCAAAGTCGAGCGGTACAAACTTCGGTACCGATGGTTCTTATAAAATGTGTGGTAACTACAACGGTTTGATCACCGGCGCGGGATCTATCTGGCAGGATATTAATGTAGTAGCAGGTGCGAAGGTGGATGTCACTGCCTACGGCGGTACGCACAATACAGGTGCAACCCACCAGTTCAAGCTTACTTTCTACGACGGTGCCGGAAACAAAATCAATTCAGGTGAAGCGGTTGTAGACATGAACTACCAGGTGGTAGACAGCAAACTGAAACAATTCTCGATTTCAGCCACTGCGCCGGCAGGAGCTGTGAAAGTTCGCTTCTCGCTTGTTTCATCAGGTGATTATTTCAAAGTAGATGCAATCTGTACAAACATCACGCAGCCCGTTACCTGCCAGGAATGTAACGGCAATACATTGCAAAACCCAAGCTTCGAAAACGGTACCAACAACTGGAACGTAACCGGTACATTGACGGTAGAGCCAACCTACGCGGTATGCGGTGTGAACGGAGCGAAATTGAGCGGTGCAGGCAAATTCTGGCAGGATGTAGAATTGCAGACTACCACCGGAAACCAGGTTACACTGAATATCTACGCGGCATACAGCACTTCCAATAGCCAGAAAATCCAGCTGGTATTCCTCAGCGAAGCGCAGGTTGAACTTGGTCAGATCACGAAGGACATTACCAAAGCGCTTACCAGCGGAACATGGGGTCTTGAAAAGTATACATTGGCAGGAACCGTTCCGTCGGGCAGCAAATATGTACGCGTGCTGCTCTCGTCTAACGGAAACGATTTGCTTGCAGACAACGCATGTCTTACTTTCTCAGGTCCTCCATTGCCGGTAACATTGTCTGCATTCTCCGCGAAAAAAGAAGGTTCGGTTGCACAGCTGGCCTGGGCTACTACCGCTGAAACCAACTCGGCTTACTTCGAAGTGCAACACAGCCAGGATGGTAAAAACTGGACTGCGCTCGCACAAGTGGAAGCGAAAGGCGAAAGCAAGGAACTCAAAACATACACCTATACCCACACTAATCCATTTGCCGTGAACCTTTACCGGTTGAAAATGGTGGATTTGGACGAAACATTCGCTTACAGCGCCATTAAGAGCCTGAACTTCGACGGCCAGGAGCAGCTGAATGTTTATCCTAACCCAACCGCAGACCGTATCAAAGTGAGCAGCAACCAGCAGGTCACGAATGTAAAGGTTTATGCTCAGACAGGTGCCTTGGTGTTGAGCACTACGCCGGATTCGGCTAACGAAGTAGACCTGACGAAACTGGCGCAGGGAACCTACTACGTGAAAATCAACAATGGTCCGTTGATGCGCAAAATCCTGGTCGTACGGTAAGCTCCCCGAGCTCCGGATCGGTATTCGTGAAAGCCCTTCGTCCGCAGTTTCCGGACGAAGGGCTTTTGTTTACATATTAGTTTTAACTTTCGTATCTGAAAGTAACCGGTACACAGACTTGACAACAGTTATTAACCAACATACGAAGCAATCGGGGCACAGGCCGTCGACGACGAGCCCTTTGGCGCGGGAGGATTTTGGAAGTGATTTTAAATGGGGTGTGGCAACGGCGGCGTACCAGATCGAGGGCGCCGTACATGACGATGGCCGGAGCGATTGCGTCTGGGATGTTTTTGCAAGAAAGAAAGGCAAAATCCGGAATGGTGATCATGCACGGCATGCCTGTGACTTTTATCACCGTTACGAGCAGGACCTGGAACTGGTAAGGGAGCTGGGGTTTGAACAGTTCCGGTTTTCAATTTCGTGGTCGCGCATATTGCCCGACGGGCACGGGCGTGTGAACCAGGCGGGGATCGACTATTATAACCGGCTGATCGACCGGTGCATTGCGCTGGGTATCGAGCCGTGGATCACGCTGTACCATTGGGATTTGCCGCAGGTACTGGAGAAATCAGGCGGCTGGAAGAACCGGCGCATTGTGGAATGGTTTGCGGAGTACACCGCCGTGTGCGCCCATGCATTTGGTGACCGCGTGCGGCACTGGATCGTATTGAATGAGCCCATGGCCGTAGCCGGGCTTGGCTATACCACCGGCGAGCACGCTCCCGGGAACAAGGGAATCCATAATTTCCTGCCCGTGGTGCATCACCTGGCCCTCAGTCAGGCGGAAGGTGGCCGGGTGCTGCGGCGGCTGTTGCCCGAAGCGCGCATTGGCAATGCAATTTCCTGCTCTTACGTGGTTCCTAATAGCCAGAGTGCCGCGGATATTCGGGCGGCGCGTCGGGCGGACGCGCTCATGAACCGGCTTTTTATCGAGCCGGCATTGGGGCTGGGTTATCCCAAGGATGCATTTCCTTTTTTATCCAATATCAAAAGGTTCATGCGCGAGGGTGACCGCGAACGGTTAAAATTCGATTTTGACTTCTGGGGCCTGCAAAACTATTTCAGTGTGGTGGTGCAGCATTCGTACCTGGCGCCGGTAATGTGGCTAAAGGAAGTGCCGGCCACGCTCAGGAATGTTCCTACGACCGGTTTGGGCTGGGAGGTCAGCCCCATGGGGATGTATGAGATCTTAAAGCAGTTTCACCGATACCAGGGTGTTCGCGAACTGGTGATTACTGAAAACGGGGCTGCATTTAAAGATAAGCCGCAGGATGGTAAAGTGGATGACCAAGAGCGGACGGGTTACTACCAGGAATACCTCGATGCCGTTAAAAAGGCGAAGAACGAGGGGGTCAATATTACCGGTTATTTTGCATGGACGTTGCTGGATAATTTTGAGTGGGCGCACGGTTATTCGGCCCGCTTTGGTCTGGTATTTGTAGACTTTAAAACGCAGGAGCGCACGGTGAAGGAGTCGGGGAAATGGTTTGCCCGATTTCTTAAAAAGACAGAAAAGTAACTTTGCTTCCAACTAATTCGGAAAAGGGTGTGTCTAACCGAAATATAAACCCCTTTAACCATGAAAGCCCTGATTGTTTTATTCGGTTTGCTGGCCTGGATAGGCTGCCACGATGAAAGTGGCGACATCAATGAGCAGGTGTACGAAGAAGATGCAACCTGGACGAATATGCTTGCCACCGACGGTTGTTCATGGCACTTCTCGATCGCCTCCAAGGATTCGACCTATTCGGTGCTGCCAAGCGAAGCGTCCAGGGCGAAAATAGAGAAGGAACTGGGTAAGATCGAAGACTATTACAGCTTCACGCCGGTCCATTTGAAATACACCCTGACAGGTTCAAAGAGCACTGTACAATGCGGTTGGGGCCGCACTGCAACGTATGACGAAATCAACGTCGTTGAAATTCACAAAAAATAATCCTTACAAATGGAGGATTTTCTTTGCCTCCTGTTCGGAATAATAAGGCATCAACTCCGCTTCATCAATAATCTCCTGCACCTGCTCTTCCGTGGCAGGTGTAGTTGCTTTAGGCTTTGGTTCTATCTGTTCTTCTTCGAACACAATCGTTCCTTTTCGTTGGAGGTTTTGGAGGATTTCGAATACCAATGCTTCCTCGGTTTCACGGACGGCTTTTACGCGATATGTTTTCATGGTTTTACCTGGTTTTGACTCTAAAGTAGCAAAAATTGTACCGGGTTGTAACTTTTGAAGATACTACATGCAACCTGGGTGCCGGCTTTTACATCCTTGGTCAAACAAATCACAGACTTCCATGAAAATGAAACAATTACTAACTTTCGTCCTGTCCGCGCTGTGTTTCGTAAGCGCGTTTGCGCAAGGCGATGATGACAAACCTTACGTTACAAAAAACTTCAACGGCTCGTCCCTGAAAGAATTACAGGTAGAAACTTCCGGTGGCTCCATTTCGGTGCTGGGTGGTCAATCGGATGGATTCAAAGTAGAGATGTACATACGCAGCAATGGCTGGAACGGCAATAAGGAATTGAGTAAAGAGGAGATCGAAGATCGTCTCGAAGACTACGATATCCTGATCGGTACCGAAGGTAGCAAAGTGGTTGCCACCGCAAAAAGAAAAAGCAACCTGCAATGGAATGAAAAACGGAGCATCTCCATCGCGTTCAAAGTGACAGCC
Source organism: Dyadobacter sp. BE31 (assembly GCF_031457695.1). NCBI lineage: Bacteria > Pseudomonadati > Bacteroidota > Cytophagia > Cytophagales > Spirosomataceae > Dyadobacter > Dyadobacter sp. BE31. The sequence goes on along the minus strand of NZ_JAVDXA010000001.1, from coordinate 790,498 downwards.
CCTCGCAATGTGGCTACGAATCTTAAAACCAGCGGCGGAAGCATTAAAATCGCTTCTCTGACCGGGCCTCAAAACTTCCAGACTAGCGGCGGCAGCCTGAAAATCGACGACCTCGACGGTGTAATTCATGGCCGTACTTCGGGCGGCAGCATTGATGTGGCGCATTGCAGCAAGGAAATTAACCTGCATACCAGTGGCGGAAGCATTAAAGCGAATGAGTTGAAAGGTAAAATCGAGTTGAAAACTTCCGGCGGCAGTATCGAACTGAACAAGTTGAATGGCGATATCCTGGCGCATACGAGCGGCGGAAGCATTCGTGGCGAGGGCGTTGACGGTTCACTCGATGCCGGTACCTCGGGTGGCTCGGTGCGGTTGGCCGACGTTTCGGGCAGCGTTCGCGCCAATACCAGCGCCGGCAGCATCGAGCTGGAACTGAAATCGCTGGGTAAATATGTTGACCTTTCTACATCCGCAGGCAGCGTGCGCGTCACGATGCCGCTGGATAAAGGCGTCGACCTGAACCTGAGAGGTAACAGAGTGGCTATTCCGCTTAAAAATTTCGATGGCTCGGCTGAAAAAGACCGTGTTCAGGGTAAAATGAATGGAGGAGGAGTTCCGGTAACATTGTCGGCCAGCGCGGGCGGTGTTTATGTAAATCAATAATTACATACAATTAAGGTTCACAAAATGGGCAGGCGGCTTACCGTCTGCTCATTTGTGTTTTAAAACCTGTTACCAAAATGCCGGTGCTGCGTCAAAAGGAGAAAACAATCCCGACGACGTATGTATCAGAGAATTTTAAATGGTTTAGAAGACTTTTTCGGAATATCCCGGAAGGAAGCGCGCGGTGCCCTGGTGATGATGGTATGCTGCGCGGTGATTATCTGGATGCCCTTCATTTTCCGACGCTGGATTTTGCCTTTCGTGCCAACCGGCAGTCCGCCGCCTGAGCGGAGGGTGCTGGATAGTATTGCATTGCTCTTGGAGAGGCAGCAGGCAACAAAGTACAAGCCTCGGAACAGGCCTGCTGCAAACGAGCCGGCTGCATTGAGGCCTGAACAAATAAAGCTCGTCAGGTTTGATCCTAACACAGCCTCGGTACGTGAGCTGATGGGGGTGGGCATTTCCGGGTTTCTGGCGGGACGCATTGAAAGGTTCAGAAATAAGGGCGGGCGCTTCAATCGGAAGGAAGATCTGATGAAGATTTACGATTTCCCGCCGGACCTCTATGCGCGGTTGGAGCGATACATGGTGATCAGCGACCAGAAACGGGGTTTTAATGCAGCGCAGCAAAGTTCTTCAAAACGTTCCCCGGGCACAGGTGGTAAGTACGAGGTAAAAAACAGCATTCAGGTATTCGACATTAACCAATGCGATACGACTGAGCTGATCCGCTTGAAAGGAATCGGCAGCAAGCTGGCTCTGCGGATTGTGAAGTTCCGTGACGGGCTGGGCGGTTTCCATTCTACCGAGCAGTTCAATGAGGTTTACGGACTCGATTCTCTTGCCTTATCCGAGTTGAAGCGCTTCGCGAAGGTGGGTAGCGCGGTTAAAAAGATCAACATTAATACTGCTACCGCGGAGGAACTTGGGCGGCATCCCTACCTGAGGAACAGAAAGCAAATGCAGGTTTTGATCAACTATCGCACACAGCACGGGGCGTTTCGTTCGCTGGAAGAGTTGCGGAACGTAAAAGTGCTGGACGAGGCGGTGATACAAAAAGCCGGGCCATACCTGTCGTTCTGATGATATGGCCCCGTTTGGAGAACCCGGTTAGGAGAATATCTGTTGTTAGAAGTTGGGTTTCAGGAGGTATTTCGAATAGAACATGTCGATCACTTTCACGGCCTCGTCGGGAGTATCCACCAGGCTGATCAGTTTCAAGTCTTCCGGATTGATATTATGCTCGGTCAGCATGGTTCCTTTGATCCATTCGATCAGACCTGACCAATAGGCAGTGCCCACGAGAACGATCGGAAAACGGCCGATTTTTTTGGTCTGTATCAACGTCATCGCTTCGAAAAGTTCGTCGAGCGTACCAAAACCGCCCGGCATGACTATGAAGCCTTGCGAATACTTAACGAACATTACTTTTCGCACGAAGAAGAAATCGAAGTTGATGCTCTTGTCGTGATCAATGTACAGGTTACTATGCTGCTCGAACGGCAGTTTGATGTTCAGTCCGACGGACTTACCGCCCTGCTCGAATGCACCTTTGTTACCGGCTTCCATGATACCGGGCCCGCCGCCGGTGATCACACCGTAGCCGTGACGGACAAGCTTTGCCGCAATTTCTTCCGCGGTTTTATAATGAGGGTTGTCGGGCAATGTACGGGCGGAACCGAAAATGGAGACGCACGGGCCAATTTTAGCCAGTTTGTCAAACCCTTCTACGAATTCGGCCATTACTTTAAATACAACCCATGAGTCGGCACTCTTGATTTCGTTCCAGTTGCGGTCTTCAAACGCCTCCTTGATCCTTTTCTCATCTTCCGGGACCGCCGGATTGAGGAGAGAAACATCCACTAATTCTCCGTTGGTAGGTTTTACTTCTTCACTCATATTTAGCATTCAATTGAGTTGTTGATCAGTATAATGGTAACTTTGTACCATTAACCCAATAATAAAAAACTTTTCACTCTGTCCGCTTTCGCTAACGAACGGTGGACTGTAATTAACAAAAAAGTAATGAGAAAAATTGCTATCGGCTCCGATCACGCAGGTTTCCCCTACAAGCAACCGGTTATCGACTGGCTTACCACCAATGGTTTCGAAGTAAAGGATTTCGGAACATACAGTGCTGACTCGGCGGATTACGCAGATTTCGCGCATCCGGTGGCCAGCGGTGTGGAAAGCAAGGAGTTCGAAAAGGGCGTGTTGCTTTGTGGAAGCGGACAGGGCGTGTGCATCACCGCGAACAAGCACCAGGGCGTGCGCGCTGCGCTCGTGTGGGATTTGCCGCTCGCGCCTTTGGCCCGCCAGCATAATGATGCGAACGTGATTTGTTTTCCCGTGCGGTTCATTGAGCTGGAAACTGCTCTGGCCAGCCTGGAAGCATTTTTAAGTACCGAATTCGAAGGAGGCCGTCACCAGACGCGCGTCGACAAGATTTCGTGCTAATAAGCTCTTTGGTAAATACCTTTCCAGGGGCTTAGAATATATTGCTTTTTCAATGCCGGAACCCGGTTCAGGAGTTTCGGCATGATATTTACCTTGTCGATCACGAATTCGGGCGGATCTTTGCGGAAGTTGTCGTAGACGTGGATCACGCTATCGAAGTTATCGAGGTTCTGCAAATCGTAGCTCGCCAGTTCCCAGTTGAGGTAGGGAGTGGCTGTGAGGTTATTGATGTACTCCCCTGAATTTTGTCCCAAAACCAGAATGCGCTTGTTCTGGATCTGCTCCGGCAAACTGGCCGGCTTGGCCCGCAGGTTTTCCAGCTTACCCATGGCCACGCCGGGTAGCACGCCGCGTAACCCCTGATACTGTATTAAAACGATCATCGCGCCCATGAGGGTGAACTGCAACTCATCGGCCCAGCTGTTCTTTTTGAAACTCTGGAAGTAATGCGTGGCGAAGAATGCCGCCGGCGGAATGAATATCACGAATTGCATGGGTGCCAGGAACTGCATCAACGGGATCGTAAATACCGCGGCAATAAACCAAAGAGCCATTACCTGCTGAATGCGCGTTTGATAGTTCACGAACCGGAGCGTCGTGAAAATCCGCATGAAACCCATGATCCCGAAACCCAGCGGCAGCAAAAGCGACGCAAGCAGGGACGAAAAGTCGTTGAGGTTGTATTGTTTTACCTGGAATACCGAGGTGAGCAGGTTCCGGTTCAGGCTCTCCATGCCGTTGTTCAGGTAGAAAAACAGCACGACCATCAGCAACGGGAATATCGAACCGAACAGGCCGAGCAAATGGTGGCGGAAAGTGGAACCGGTATAGAACAGCAATGCCAGAAATGCCCATACCATGAACAGCGACGCGGGCAGGTAAAACAGTGTAGCGATACCGATGTAAAGCCCCAGCTCGAAAACCTGCGTGGTGACCTCTCTCCTGACCAGCATTTTAACAATGGAGCCGAATGCGAAAAGCAGGAAAGTATTGGCCAGCAACATAGGCGACAATGTGCCCATATCGAAAGAGATATTCAGAAACAGTGCGTACAATGCGCCTGGCAGGAACGTGCGCTCGGGGAACACGTCGCGCGAGTGGATCACGTAGTTGAAATACAATATCTGCACAAGCGAAACGCCCATGGCCGCAAGCTGGTACACCCATTGTGCACGGCCGAAGAGGCTGTCGATGAGCCAGTAGGTAAGGCCCGAGAACGGGCTTACGTTGTCCCACACATCGCGGTAGAGCATAAACCCGCGCCCCATTTGCTCACCCACGAGCATCCAGCTCAGCTCGGGTATCAGCAACGGCGCGCCGCCCAGGAAAAAGGGGAGACGGAGCAGCAGGAAGAATACTACTAAACTGATGGTCTGGTACCGTGCATTTACGCGAAAAAAACTAAGCAAGCGGCTGGTGGATTAGGTATCTTATGGGAATAAGTTTCACGAAATTACAATGCCGGGTTCTACAAAAACAAAATAAGTATGGATATTTGTACTTATTGAAAGGAGAGAGGGAATGATTTAGGAGATGTTAGTTTACATCATCCTAACTGGTGAACCAGGATGTGCGGTCAGGACCGGATAAACCCCTCCGTTTAACATTCAAGACATGGAATCGAAAAGACAACAAAAAGTAGGCAGACAAATACAGAAAGACCTGGGCGAGATTTTCCAGAAGGATGCCCAGCATTTAACAAGTGGTGCTTTTGTGACGATCACGGCCGTGCGGGTAACGCCCGACCTGAGCATTGCGCGCGCGTACCTGAGTTTCCTGCCCGATAAAAACAAAACGATGCTGCTGGAAACGATCCGGGAAAATACCCGTTTCATCCGTCAGAAGCTTGCCGAACGTGTCCGCCACCAGCTAAGGATCGTTCCGCACCTGCAATTCTATATCGACGATACTGCCGAATATGCGGCTAAAATGGATCAGTTGTTTGCGGATCTGGTGATCCCGCCTGCACAGCCCGACGAGGAAGAAGATAGCTACTGATTTCAAGTTCGAGCCCATGGACATTTCCTACCGGATTGCCGTTCGCTACTTTTTTTCGCGTAACAAAAGGAGTTTCATCAGTCTGATCGCTCGCATCGCTATGGCCGGCGTGGCGGTCGGGACGATGGCTATGGTAGTGGTATTGTCGGTGTTCAACGGGATGGAGGACCTCAACCGGCAGATTTTCAAGACGTTCGATTCGGACGTGCGCATTGTACCCGCAGAAGGCAAGCGGTTTAAGATGACGCCGGCTTTGATGGATGAACTGAAAGCGGTAAAAGGGGTGAAACTCGTTACGAAGGTGGTCGAAGATAATGCACTGGCCCGCTATGGAAGCCAGCAAACGATTATCCGGCTGAAAGGCGTCGACAGTACATTCGAACAGCAGAAACAGCTTGATACCGCCATCATAGAGGGCTCGGTGAAGCTTGTCGGGGATAATGGCACACCCTACGCGATCATCGCCGAAGGTATCCGGAATGCATTGTCTATCTCTCTCGAAGACATATTCACGCCACTTGAACTGCTGTACCCGCGTACCGGCACGAAAACGCTTAACCTGACGTCCCCCGAGGCATTCAATCAGCTGAACCTTCGCCCGGGTGGTGTTTTCTCCATCGAATCGCGCTATGACGATTACATTATTGCCCCGTTGAAACAGGTTGAAAGCCTGATGGGATACAATGGGGAGCTTTCCGCCCTGGAAGTTTACACAGCACCGGGCTACACCGAGAAGGAAGTGAGCGAGGAAATCGGTGCGAAGCTGGGCAAGGCTTTTGTAGTGAAAGACCGGGATTCGCTGAATGCGGATCTGCTCCGGGCAATAAAAATGGAAAAGCTTTTTGTGGCAGTCACCCTTTCGCTGATTATTTTAGTAGCTGCAATCAATATCTTTTTCTCGCTCAGTATGTTAGCGATCGAGAAGAAGAAGGACGTTTCGATGCTGTTCGCGATGGGTGCAACGCAGTCGCTGGTCCGGAGGATCTTTTTGGCCGAAGGGGCGATTGTGGCATTTTCGGGCGCCATTGCGGGGCTTTTGGGCGGCATTGCGATTTGCTGGCTGCAAATGCGGTACGGCTTTGTTTCGATGGGTATGACCACCTCGCTGGTGGATGCTTATCCCGTTAAATTAATTTGGGAAGACATACTCTACACGGGCGTAATTGTCGTTATGATAACTATGGTTGTTTCGTACATCCCGGCCAGAAGGGCCGCAGAGGCGGGTGCGCTGCTGCGGGTATAGCAGTGGCCTGAAAACACCAGAAAATCGTTTATTAACTTATTTACATTGACTTACTTCCTAGCAATCAATCAGAAAGCGGATATGACCGGTGATATTAAAAGGCCTTCTTTGAACCGATTGATCTTTACAGTTTTTGGCATACTTTCTCTTTCATTCAGCGCTCCGGCCCTGGCTGGCGTCGATGCTGACACACTCTACAGAAGAAATCCAGGTACGGTAACCAAGCAGGGACCTTACCGGCCCGAAAGAGCCCGCAAAAGCGACATTTTATATACCCGGCTGGATTTGCAGCTGGATTGGGTAAAACAGCAGGTACCCGCATCCGCGATATTGAAGTTCAAACCCCACTTTTATCCGCAGAATACACTCGAACTCGATGCAAAAGGGTTTGAAATTAAGGGTATTTCCATGCTGGATGCCGCTGGTGAATATGGCGACCTGACTGGGGAGGAAATTGCGGGAAAAGTCAAAAAGAAGCTCGAATTTACCTACGACAAGCGTAAGCTCACCATTAAGCTGGGCCAGGAATATACCCGTAAGGATACGCTTTTCGTGAAAATCGATTACGTCGCGAAGCCAAACGATGTGCCGAGAGGAAAGGAGGACGACAGTGCATCCGATAAAGGGTTGTACTTTATCAATGCCGACGGCCTCGACGAAGGCAAGCCGCGCCAGGTATGGACGCAGGGTGAGACCGAGGGCAGCTCTTGCTGGTTCCCGACGATCGACGCGCCTAACCAGAAGTTTACCCAGGACATTTACATCACTGTCGACAGTACCTATAAAACCCTCTCCAATGGCTTGCTCGTGGGGCAGGAGGAAGGCAAAAAAGGCTTGCGTACCGATCACTGGAAGCAAACCCGCCCACACGCTCCTTACCTTGCGATGATTGCCGTGGGTGATTTTGCGGTAGCGAAGGATATGATGCCGAATGGTCTCGAACTAAGCTATTACGTGGAGCCGAAATATGGTGCCGACGCGCACGCGATCTTCGGGCGGACGCCGGAAATGATGGGTTTTTTTACCAATATCTTCGGTGTGGAGTATCCGTGGGAGAAATATGCGCAGATTGCCGTGCGTGATTTTGTAGCCGGCGCTATGGAGAATACCACGGCGACAGTGCATGAGGAAGGCGTGCAAAATGATGCCCGCTCGCTCGTTGACGGAAATTCCGATGCTGTAATCGCTCACGAGCTTGCACATCACTGGTTCGGCGATTATGTGACGGCCGAAGAATGGGGGCAATTGCCTTTGAACGAGTCGTTCGCCAACTATGCCGAATACCTTTGGAGCGAGTATAACGATGGTCGGTTCGAGGCCGACTGGGGGAATTTGCAGGAAACGAAAGAATACCTGGCAGAGTCGGAAACCAAGCAGGTGCCGATGGTCCGCTACTTTTATAAGGACCGCGAGAATATGTTCGACGCGCATTCTTATGCCAAGGGAGGCCGCATTTTGCATATGCTGCGGTCGCTGGTGGGCGACGATGCATTCTTCGCGGCATTGCAGCTGTATCTTAAATCACATGCATTCGGTACCGCCGAGATAGACGAGTTGCGCATTTCTTTCGAGAAAGTGACAGGCCAGGATTTGAACTGGTTCTTCGATCAGTGGTTCCACAGGCCGGGACATCCGTCGTTGAAGATCGACCAGCAATTTGTGCCGGCTCAGTCAAAGGTGGTTTTGAAAATAAAACAAACACAGGATACGCTGGCTACGACCGTTTATCGCCTGCCTACGAAAGTGGATGTGTGGGTTTCGGGCAAAAGAAGCCGTTACGATGTGGTGGTAGATAAAGTAAACCAGACGCTCGAATTCCCGGCGGCAAAAAAGCCCGACCTCGTGATATTCGATGCCGATGCGAACCTGCTGGCGGTTGTCGAGCATGAGAAGAATAGACCGGAAATGGAGTTTCAATATGTCAATTCCGACCGGTTCCTGCATAAATACGAAGCATTATCCTCACTCGAAGGAGCGCTGGCCGATACGACCGCACGCAAAATCCTGGTGAAAGCCATGGACGATCCTTTCTGGAAACTGCGCCAGATGGCAATCAGTAACTTCGCTGAATATGCCGGGGAAGGCTTTGCAGACATTGAAAAAGTGATCCAGAACCGCGCACAAAAGGACCCGCATCCGCAGGTACGCTCGGAGGCGATCATTACGCTGGCTTCATTCGGCGACAATAACAGCGATCCGATTTTCAAAGCGGCATTGGCCGATAGCTCTTACCTCGTAGCGTCGGTAGCCATTGAGAAATACCTCATGAGCCAGCCCAACGACGCGGCGGAAGTGGCGGCGCAGTTCGAAAATTCGCCTAATGACGCCATCATTACCTCGGTAGGTAATTATTACGCCGGCCTGGCCCAGCCCGAGCGCTTCGACTGGTTCCTCACGAAGATGAACGCAATGAAGCCGACGGAGAAATACAACTTCCTGCAAGTGTTTGGTAAGTACCTCATCAAATCGAAGCAGGACATCCAGCGCAAAAGCATTCCGATCCTTGAAGGCCTCGCACGCGACAATTCTTCGTATTTCGTACGTTTCGGCGCATTTCAGGCGCTGGGATTGCTCACGGACATTCAGGGCGTGACAGCGCTCCGGAAAGACATCCGCGCAAAGGAAACCGAGCCGAAACTCAAAGAAATGTATAGCCAGTTTGGGGATTTGTAACCTTTATGCGTAATGCAACTTGGAGGAGAGGTTGTCAAGTGTGGTCATTGATTGTCAAGAGAATCAGGTGTTGTCATTTGTGGTCAGGTGGTGGTCAAGGGTTGTAGGGTGCGTTTCGTTTTTAAATTGAACAGGAGCCCAATGCGATCAGGCATGTAACATCGGTAGGAAACGCAATCCGATGGATTATGTTAAAATGCCGTCAGGCATGTAACAACAATGCACTGTTGCTACATGCCTGACGGCATTTTTCGAAATATAGCATGCGGTCCGATTGCTACCTACATTTCATCGCTACGCGATTTATACGCTGCATTTTCCTTCGTCACAGAGTATAATTCCGACCATACTTGACCACAAATGACCATACCTGACTACAAATGACTACACCTGACTACACCTAACCATACCTGACTATAAATGACCACACGTGACTACACCTGCCCACCCAGCACCGTCGTTGCATCATTGCGGATCGAGATAGTAATCCAGATTTTCTTTGGTAATAATATCGAGCGGCAGGAATTTGATCGCAGGGATTTCCTTTTTGAAAATCAAATGGTTGGCCAGCTGGTGAATGCCCCAGTAACCCTGTCCCAGCGGATTTTGATTGATCAGGAAGTCGATAATGCCTTTGTTGAGGTATTGCTGGTTACGGCCGATAAGGTCATAGCCGATCAGTTTGATGTCCTTCAATGCGTTCTTTTCAAGATATGCTGCTACTTCAAATGCCTTGGAGTTGGTAACGTATATCGCACTTAGGTCGGGGTATTGCTTGCGTAGGTCGTCGAGCTGCTTATCGGGACCTTCATCGTCCGGGAAGTTGATTTCCTTGCTGATCACCTTAAATGTATCTTCCAGCTGCTCACTTTTGAAATAATCGCGAAAGCCTTCTTCCTTGGTGATCAAATGCGCCGAGTTGGAAATGTCCTCATTCACGTGTGCCACCAGCACAGTACCCGGTGAATGCAACCCGAAACGCAGTATTTTCGCCGCCAGCGAGCCGCTCCGGTACGAATCCTGCCCGATGTAGCACAGCGGGTTCACGTGCTCGATCTGCGTGTTAAAAAGGACATAAGGAATACCCATTTCTGCCCACTCTTTGAAGAACGGTAACGCTTCCTTATAGAATATCGGCGCGATTAGCAGGCCGTCGGGATGTTCGCGGCCTACTTCTTTGGCTTTGGCAATAAAAGAAGTGTCGGAATGCGAATTGAATATGAACTTGGTAATGCGTACCCCGTACTGCCGGAGTTCTTTCTCGGCCTTTTCAAGACCATTGTGGGGTGCTTCCCAGTAGGAGTCGAGGTTAGGGTCGGGGATAAGGGCCGCGAGATTGAAAGCCCGCTGGGATTTCAGCGATTGGGCGATCAGGTTTGGCTCGTAGTTCAACTCTTTAATGATGGCCAGGATTCGCTCCCGTACATCGTCTGCCACTCTGCCGCGGTTGTGCAACACGCGGTCCACGGTGCCTTTGGAGGTTTGTGCCCTTTCGGCTATATCTTTGATTCTGACAATTTTCTTTTTCACACTCGACTATTATTCAGGGATTTTTCGGTTCCGTTCAGCAAATCTAACAAGTAATTATGAAGATGGGTTAAATAGCGTGTTTCTAGTGAAAGGCAACTATGCTGAACAAAATTTTTCAAATTTTTTTTATGATAAATTTGAGATTATTGATGCCGCACATTAGCTTTACCTGACCAAAAACCACTATTAGTAGTCCTATGCGTGCACGAGCCCAATGTGCTTTTTTTAATGCGTGCTCGAACACTTTTTTAAATTTTGCTAGGAAAAACCAATTTGGCAAGTAATTTTGTAAATAAGATAAGAAAGAAAATTTTATTCTTTAATATTCCTAACACTTAACCTTTTCAGGAATTCATTCATTGAAATTCCTCTAATCCTAAACCTAAATGAAGCGTACGGCATCGTCTGTACGCTTCTTTGTTTTTATTCCTGCCTGAATTCGATCGCTACGTCGTCGCTATCGACGTAGGAGGAACAGGTTAAGATCCAGCCTTCTGCGAGGTCGCGATCGGTGAGGACCTCGTTCACGCTCATATGTACCTTCCCGCTCGTGCACGCGGCCGCGCATGAGGCGCAGCGCCCGCCTTTGCAACTGTACGGAAGCTGTATGCCCCCGGCTAATGCAGCATCCAGGATGGTCGAGTGTGCGGGAACGAGCAGGTCATACATCGACCCGCGGAAATCGAGCATGATGCGATGCGGGTATGAAACGGGCGGTGGCGGAGGCGGGGAGGGGATCACGAAGTTCTCCTTGCGGATCTGCTCGCTCCGGAAGCCCATGAAATGCAGGGTAATGCCCGCGGAACGCATCAGTTCAAATGGTCCGCAAATGAAGAAGCGGGCGTCTTCGTGCTTGAAACGGATGGATTTACTCACGAGCTGTTCCAGGCGGGTGTTGTTAATGCGCCCCTGAATGCCGCCCCAGTCTTCTGCGGGTTGGCTGTGGATGTGGATCACGCGCAGCCGTTCGGGAAAGCGTTCCTGCCATTCGATAATATTGTTCCAGAAAAGTGTGTTGCGTACGTTTCTGCTCGCGTAAATCAGCGTGACCTGGCTCTCGGGATCTTGCGTAAGTGTATGTTTTAGAAGGGAGAAAAGCGGGGTAATGCCGCTTCCCGCGCCGATCAGGACAATGTCCCGTACCCCGGTATCTTCTTTTTCCAGTACAAACCTCCCCGAAGGTGCGAGTACTTTGAAAGTATCCCCCGTTTTCACAGTGTCGATCCAGAACCGTGAAATCTCCCCGTTAGGCACTCTTTTGACGGTTATGGCGGGAAATGCATCCACGCCCGGTGCCGAACTCATCGAATAGGAGCGCCGCACCTCGTGGCCATGCATATCGATAAGGAAGGTGAGGAACTGCCCGGCTTTGTAGGTTAATGTGCTCCCGTCGAGTGTTTCGAAAACGAAGGTTTTGGCGTCGTCGGTTTCGCGGATAATCTCTCGGAGCTTTAATGATATCGTGTGGTCTTCCATTTGCCTAGCTGGGATTGGATAATGGTAAAGCGTCCTGGGGCTGCTGCTGGTTCCAAACTGCCTCATATTCTGCCAGGAGCGTCCAGCAATGGGCCTCGCACGTCCAGTGCATGTGCACGAGCGGGTTCACCGACAGCCTGTAAAGCACAGGGTTTTCATAGGCCGTCAGCAGGCCGGCTATAAAAAAGTAAAAGCCTTTGAAATCCTTCGCCGAATAATCCTCTACCGGGATACGCTCCGTGGCGCGGCCGAGCCGCATAAGCGACGTCGCAAGCAGGACCCGGTCCATGCGGTTGCGAGTGGTTTTCAAAATGTTTTCCGCGTCGTTTGCCAGCTGTTCCCAAACCGGTAGCAATGCGGCGGGTTTGAATGCCGCCATGAGTCGCGAAACATGGTAAATGATCAGCGGTGTGCGTGGGTACTGGTGTGCACAGCGGAATGGTGCATCAATATACCGGCGTGTTTCAATGACCGAACGGATATATTCGAAACTGGCTTCGTCGTGGACATTCAGCGGGAGATTATAATGTAGAATGCAGTACAGCATATTGCTCAGCACGCTCACATCAAACTCTACGTACATATTCTTGCCAAACCAGGTCGAGTATGCTGGCAGCTTCTGGTACTCGGGATAAGTGTTTTTAATCCAAAGCTTGGCACCGTTGGCGTGGAGCGTCAGTTTTTCTTTTAACCAAAATAATTCCTCTTGTGAAGGATCCGTGGTTAAATAGGCAAATGCAGTATCATCAATATCGTCGGGAATGCGGAAATGCTCGAAACGGTGGAACCAACGGCCATTCGGGAAGTGGCGTGAAGGTTTGGTTTTCCAGAAATTATAGGTTTTCAGGCCGTCTTTATTCTGAAAATCGGGATAGTTGGCGGTTACCCGGCTGCGGATAGTATCAATCTGCGCCTGGCTTTCGGAACTGCAATATTTGCGAATGGATAGCAGCGTGAATGCCGTGATCGCCGAAAAGAACATCGTCGTATCGGGCCGCCGGTAGCCGATCAGGTGGTTGGACCGTTGCGCCGGAAAGATGCCTTTGGGAAACAATGCATTACCGGTCGATTGTAATGCCTCAATGCGGTCGATAAATGCATCCAGCGGTGGCTTCATGCGCCGAAGCTAACAAAACGCCTCAAAAAAAGAAACCCTGTCGGGTTTCGACAGGGTTTTCAATGTATATGTATGAGGCATTAAACGCCTTCTGCTACCACTTCTTTCACGTCAGGCACCATGCGGGTGAGCAGGTTTTCGATACCGGCTTTCAGCGTGAGCGTTGACGACGGGCAGCCGCTGCAAGAACCTTGCAAAAGTACCTTCACCACGCCCGAACCTTCATCGAACGAATGGAAGTTGATCGCACCGCCATCCGATTCTACCGCCGGACGCACATATTGATCCAATGCAGCCTTAATTTTCTGTACCGTGTCTGAATCCCGCGCATCGACGATCAACGTATTGCTGTCGATCGTTTTTTGCTCGAATACCGGGTGATTTTCTTCGAAATAGATCTTGATGAACTGCTTCGTATCGCGCAATACTTCTTCCCAGGCAATGTCGTCGCCTTTGGTAATGGTAATGAAGTTGCTCGCGATGAATACGCGCTTCACGTGCGGGAACTGGAACAGGTCGGCCGCCAGCGGCGATGACTTGCCTTCTTCCAGCGCAGCTTCCAGGGAAGGGTAATCGAACGAGAGTCCATCGGGTACCAGCTCGAAATTCAGGACGAACTTCATCGAGTTGGGGTTGGGGCTCAGTTCGGTATATACAAAAATAGGTCGTGACAACATGGGGATGGTCGATAATGATAGGGTAAAACAACTTTCCGGTTTAGAGAACACCGAATGCGGCCTTTTGGTTTGGCATCGGGCGTATTAGCCAATAAAAAACCCGTCAAACTGGTGCCTGACGGGTTCTTTTTAGCTTCTTTGGGAAGTACTAACGGTGCATTGATTATGCTTCCGCAGCAGCTTCAACCGCGATCGGTTCGATGTGAACGTAAGATCTGTTTTCACGGGTCTTACGGAACACCACGTTACCATCAACCAATGCGAACAATGTGTGGTCGCGGCCGATACCTACGTTCTTACCTGGGTTGTGCTTGGTTCCACGCTGACGAACCAGGATGTTACCTGCTTTTGCCAACTGGCCACCGAATAATTTTACACCAAGACGTTTACTTTCCGATTCACGTCCGTTTTTCGAGCTACCTACACCTTTCTTATGTGCCATGATATCTTATACTTAAATTGTAGTTTCCTGTTTAGAACTGTTTCAGGCTTCCGCCCGATGATTAGGCAACGATTTCGTCGATGCTGATTTTGGTCAGATACTGACGGTGACCGTTTTTAACACGGTATCCTTTGCGGCGTTTCTTTTTGAAAACGATCACTTTCTCACCTTTCAGGTGTTCGAGAACAGTTGCTTTTACAGAAGCACCTGCTACTGTCGGAAGACCTACCTGTACTGTGCCTCCGTTATCAACGAGAAGGACTTTGTCAAATACAAGTGCAGCGTTCACGTCACCTTCAAGCCTATGCGTGAAGATTTCGCGACCCTTTTCAACTTTAAATTGCTGACCTGCGATTTCTACGATTGCGTACATGTTAATAATTATATTAAACTGGATTCAAAATTTGAGGTGCAAAGATAAAAAGAGAGTGACAGAATTACAATGTATTAAGCGGAATATTCCGGTTTTTTTAATATCTCGCAGGAACCCGGCCCGGTAACCAGGGTAAGACGCGATTCGGTTGTCATTAGTGGGGCTTGCCTGTGTTTGAATTATAAATGGCCGATGTAGTTAAAAATGCGCAAAAAGTTACCTTTATATGGTTCAGGGGAACTCCCGCGTTTAGACATGGAGCGTCAAGGGTTGCCTTAACAAAATTTAACAGGTCGCGCTTTTACTTTTACCTATTATTGGGGTCTTAGAGATAGTAGATTTAGAAAACATGAAGATAAAAGTCAGTCGGTGGGTTTTGATGGTCCTGTTTCTTGCATCGCTCGGGCGCCTCGCTCAGGCGCAGGGCCAGGGTGGTTACCAGGTAGGCGATGTCGTATCGAATTTCCGTTTGAAAAATACCGACGGAAGCATGGTATCGCTTTCGGACTTTACCAGTTCGAAGGGTGCGATTGTGGTTTTTACAAGCAACCATTGCCCGTTCGCAAAGGCCTATGAGGATCGCATTATCGCCCTCAACAACAAATTTGCAGGGCAGGGCTACCCGGTCATCGCCATTAATCCGAGCGACCCGGGAACACATCAGGACGACACTTTCGAAAAAATGAAGGAACGTTCTGCGGCCAAGCATTATGGTTATCCTTATCTTGTTGACGACATGCAGCAGGTGGCCCGCAAATTCGGGGCCGGTCGTACACCACAAGTGTTTGTGTTGCAGAAAAACGGCGCACAGTTTGCGGTGCGGTATATGGGTATGATCGACGACAACCCCCAGGACGCCGCCGGCGTGACGAAACTGTACGTGGATGAAGCGGTGACCAACCTCGTGGGCGGTAAACCGGTGGTAACCACCATCACAAAACCAGTCGGCTGCGCCATCAAGTGGAAAAATCAGTGATTTTGAAGATATTACCCCATGACCAGAATTTTAGCAATCCTCCTCACCGCCGCGTTGTTGTCGCCGGGAATCAGTCTGGCTCAGACAAAAAGTAAAAAGTTCTCCAACGAAGGAGAGTTCACCGCTAATTGCGAAGGCCCCGCGGTGGACGAAGACGGCAACGTCTACGCGGTGAACTTCGCCCGCGACGGTACGATCGCGCAGCTCAGTAAAAAGGGCAATGCGAGCTTTTTCGTGACCTTGCCGAAAGGCAGCACGGGCAACGGAATCCGGTTTGTGAACAAAAACACTTTCTATGTGGCCGATTTTACGGGACACAACATCCTGAAAGTGGATATGATCACGAAGGATGTTTCCGTTTTCGCGAACGAACCGAAAATGAACCAGCCGAATGACCTCGCTGTAACTGCTTCCGGTCACGTTTTCGCTTCCGATCCGAACTGGAAAGACGGGACAGGGCAAATCTGGCACATCACGCCCGAAGGAAAAGTGAATCTCGCCTTTGGCAACATGGGTACAACCAATGGCATTGATGTCAGCCCCGACGAGAAGAAACTGTACGTCAACGAAAGCGTGCAGCGGAATGTGTGGGTGTTCGACCTTGCGGCGGATGGTACGTTATCCAATAAAAAGCTGCTGCACCATTTCGAAGACGGCGGCATGGACGGAATGCGCTGCGACGTCCATGGCAACCTTTACATTACCCGCCACGGGAAAGGAGAAGTGGCGGTACTCTCTCCCGAAGGAAAAGTAATCCATACCATTCACACAATAGGAAAGAAGGTTTCGAACATCTGCTTCGGAGGTAAAAATGGCAAAACCTGCTACATTACCTTGCAGGACCGTGGCTGCCTGGAAACTTTCAAGGCTAAAACTGCAGGCCGTGAGTGGGCGATGATGAAAGCTTTCGCTGCCGATAAGAAGTAACCGTTTAATCAAAGTAACCTTTTCTGGACTTAATCCGGCCGGTGTGCTTGGAGTTATAAAATGTTTTATATTAACTTTGTATTTCAAAGTACTTTAAAAAATCTTAAACGATGCTTAGAAACCTGGTCAACTATTTGGAGAGCAATTTGAAAGTGGCGCTCCTTGCATTTGTTTCCGCCGCTGCGATGGCGTTATTGACTGTCAGGATTACCCTGCAAAACTGGGATTTCGTTTTTCTGGCCTGGAACCTGTTTCTGGCGTGGCTACCATTGCTTTTCATCAAGTGGGTGTGGGAAATGGAGAAGCGCAAATCGGCGCGGTTTGGGATTCTGATGGTCTATCTGGCGGTTTGGCTGCTGTTTTTCCCGAATGCGCCCTACATCATCACCGATTTGAAACACCTCCGCTTTGTGCCCGAAAACATGCTTTGGTACGATGCGTTGATGATTTTCACATTCTCGCTGGCTGGTTTTATGACCGGTCTTTACAGCATCCGCATTGTTCACCGCATTATTGCTCACCGCTGGAACGAGCGTTTGGCGTGGTTCGCGATCCTGAATTCGATGATTCTGAGCGGTTTCGGGATCTTTCTGGGGCGTTATGGCCGTTGGAACAGCTGGGACATCGTTACGCAGCCAGGTGCGCTCGCGAAGGGCATTTACCATAGTTTAAGGGATCCGCTGGCGATCAAACACACCATTACGTTTTCGTTCGTGCTCATGTTGTTGTACTTTGCGTTCCATATTTTTGCCGAACTGAAACAACATGAACGGACCCATCGATATTCTTAAAGCCGTCCGAAGCTTCCGTTACGCAGGTGCTGGGATTTACAGCCTGTTCCGCTACGAAAATAATGCGCGCATTCACCTGATTGCCTGCGTAGTGGTGGCCATTGCAGGTATATTTTTTCAGATATCAACTATCGAATGGTGCATTATAGTGATCCAGATCGCGCTCGTGTGGGCGGCGGAAGCATTCAATACCGCTATTGAGAAACTAGCCGACCTGGTTTCGGCCGATTACCATCCGGTGATTAAAGTAGTGAAGGACACCGCCGCGGCCGGCGTATTATTGTTGGCTATTTCGGCGGTTATAGTAGGAGGAATTGTGTTTATCCCAAAAATCCTGCTGCTCTTTTAACACGATGCCTGACCATACTTGACAACACCTGACTATTTCCAATAATCACTGACCGTTATTTTTACATTTTTATACGCTTATGAACCCGAATCAGGATTCTTTGCATACTTTGAACGAGATCCGCGACCTGATGGAGCGCTCGTCGAAGTTCCTATCCCTCAGTGGTTTGAGCGGGGTTTTTGCCGGCATTTTCGCTCTGATCGGCGCGGGGGCGGCGTATGTTCGCTTTAAAACCGACTGGCTGACCGACATCTTAGCTCCACTAGGTACCTACCAGGGGCATTCACGCGAGGATGTGATCGATTTTTTGTTTGTCGACGGCCTTTGTGTGCTCGTATCGTCGCTCGCGGTGGGGATTATTCTTACGGTACGCAGAGGGCGGAAAAAAGGCCTCACGGTTTGGAATGGCAGTTCAAAGCGGTTGTTGGTCGCGATGCTGATCCCGCTGGCAACAGGCGGTATATTCGCTCTGGCGATGCTGCATTATGGCTTTATTTGGCTGGTATTCCCGGTAACGCTGTTATTTTACGGACTGGCGCTGGTGAATGCGAGCCGGTTTACTTACCCGGAAGTGTTTTATATGGGTATTTCCGAAATAGGGATAGGTTGCATCGCATTGTTCCTGACAGGCTATTCGCTGATATTCTGGGCGGTAGGCTTTGGTATTCTGCATATTGTTTACGGCCTTACCATGTATAACCGGTATGAAAGAGAGAAGTTGCCAAGCGGAGAGTTACCTGGCGGGAAATCGGGCCTTGCAGTGGTGCTGCTAATACTCGCTTCGGGCTCGGTTTGTTCGGCGCAGGTGCGGATGCCATCCGACAGTACTGCATCAAAAGCGCGAAAATGGTACGATAAGGAGACCATTTATTTGAGAAATGGGAATAGTTTTGTCAAAAACAATGTCGTTTACGCCGGACAAAAGGCATTGCGGAACGAATTTATGGTTTCGCCGGAAGGCCTCGGTCTTTATTTGAAATCCAGGAGAACGCGCAGTATCGGGCTGGTTGTTTCACTGGCCGGGTCGGCTGGTTCGGTGATATCGCTGTTGTCGGGCAATCGCGACCATTTGAGGACTTTTTTCTGGATTTCGGTCGGTACAGGCCTGGTGGGCTCGGGGTTTACCATGGCCGCCAATAATCAACGCGACCAGGCAGTTTGGATCCGTAACCGGGATGCCATGCTGTTTCTGGAAGCCAATCAATAACGCGTTCGGCGCAATGCGGTCGGGCGTCCGCGTAACAGGGAATTTGTAATGGAGTGGTTAGAAAAGTTTAACAAGATATTCGAAAGCAAGATCAGGCTTGGGCTTATGTCCGTGCTCGTGGTCAACGATTCCCTGAGTTTTAACGAACTGAAAGAGCTATTGCAGCTCACCGACGGTAACCTCGCCTCGCATTTGAAAGCATTAGAAGAAATTAAATACATCGAATTCCAGAAGCAATTCAACGGCCGTAAGCCACTCACTACCTACAAAGCCACCGAGGACGGGCAGAAGGCCTTTACGGAGCATTTACAGGTTTTGGAGAATATGATTAAGCAGAATTTGTAGTCACCTTATCATTCCTCTTTTTCCTTTAATTTTTTCGCCCCTGCCGTTCGAGAGTTAGATTGTTTCACAAAAGAATCTGGACGTTTCTTGAGGTTAATGTTCATCTTTAAACATTCAGCCTATGAAAAAGTCGCTTTTGCTCTTTGTAATCTTGGTTGCCGTCCTTTGTTGTAAAAGCCATAGAGATAAAGATAGTGAAAACACCTTAGAAGCTGGAAATTACCTGTTGGTCGATAGTGAAAGATATTTGTTAGACAGCTTATCCGTGACTTATCAAAATGTTCCGGAAGGAAGGAGTTACCAACTAATGGCAATTAATAGGTCAAGTGGTGTATTTGTGGCTGTCCAATATTTGATTTTAAATACTAATCAGGATTTTCTGGCCGGCGAATTTGCTTACAAGAATTCCAAGGATCTAAAAAACTTACAGCGCAACCATTTCTACAACATTGTGGTTCGGTGCAAGGTTTCAAACGGTGCAATGGTATTGTTGGATGGGCTTGGAGGAGCGGTGATCGAGGGAGGAGCAGTGAAGGTCGCACAGGATGGTAAAGCATTCTATTTGCTGGTAGCCTGTACAATCAATGAACGGAAAGTGATGTTCAGATATGAGGGAACAATCAAGAGCGAGGAGTTTGATTGGTAGGGTGTGTTTAGTTAGAAATGACAAAGGGAGCTGCATTGCAGCTCCCTTTGTCATTTCTAACTAAAAAAAATCAGAACTTCACAGGCACCGAGAAACCAACCTTATCCCATTGGAAATCCAGCGAAGTGTCTTTCACGGTAAAAGTCAGTTTTTCTTCGGACGATGGATAGTTCTTGTTCGGAACGGTAATGTGTGCTACGTCTTTGCTTTTGTGCTTGTCGTACTCGTATGCACCCCATTGTCCGAGCTGGCTGTTCAGGATAATGGTCCATTCTTTTTCGTTGGGAGTTGCAAACAGCGTGTAGGTGCCTGCCTTGATAGGCTTTCCGCCGAATGTGGCGTCCTTTTTGAAAGTAATGGTTGTAGCGCTGTCCGCTCCGATACGCCATGGCTTGCCGTATGGTTCGAGGCTGCCGCTTCCCGCTTTGCCGAACAATACACGGCCTTTTTTAGAGGGTTGGCCGTATCTGACGCTCAAATTCTTGCCGTTCGCGGTTACGTGCGGGCTTTGTGCGGATGCCCAGGTGAATGCGATCAGTGTGAGGAAAAGCGATAACAATGTGGTTTTCATAAGTCGTGTAGATTTGATAATGGATTGGTGGTTTAAGAAATACAAAGCAGCAAGTAAAGCATTCAAAAGTTGCGAATCAAGCAGCTTGTAGCCGAAATTGATGGAATAGCTACTCCATTAACAGAGATTAACATTTGGGCCGTCAAAACCGGGTTTTTGGGTATTTCGGTTTATATTTGAATAATGACTTCTGAAACAAACCCATCTGTTAGAACCCGTTTTTTCGATACCAAGATCGAATTCCTGAAAGGCGTAGGTCCGCAAAAGGCCGCATTGCTGAACCAGGAACTGAATATCTTTACCTTCGGCGACCTTATCCAGCACTACCCTTTCCGGCACGAGGACCGCAGCGTTTTTCACAAGCTTAGTCAACTGAATGAACAAATGCCTGCGGTGCAGGTGAAAGGGCGGTTGCGTGATTTTGGCATAATAGGAGAGGGAAGTAAGAAGAGATTAGTAGGCACATTTCAGGACGGAACCGGCTATCTGGAACTGGTGTGGTTTCAAAGTATTTCCTGGTATGAAAAGTGGCTGAGGCCTGGCGGAGAATATATTGTTTACGGAAATCCCATAGCTTTTGGAGGTAAATGGAGTATTACCCATCCTGAAATAGAGGTCCTAACCCAGGAAAATGCGGCCGCCGGGTACTGGCAACCGATTTACCCGCTTACCGAAAAGTTGCGCAAGAAATTTCTCGATAGCAAGGCTTTAAGTAAAATGATGCGGAGCCTGCTCGAAATCGCGCACCCGCATATACGCGAGACATTGCCTGCCCCGTTGGTGGAAAAATACAGGCTGGTTTCGAAAGCGCAGGCCCTCTGGCATTTCCATTTACCGCAGGATGCCCGTACGCTTCACCAGGCGCAGCGGCGATTGAAATTCGAGGAGCTGTTCTATAACCAGTTCAGACTGATCAAGAACAAGCTATTGCATAAGACCGAGTACCCGGGATTGATTTTTGACAAAACTATGCTGGTAAAGGAGTTTTATGAGCAGCATTTGCCTTTCAAACTCACGGGCGCGCAGATACGTGTGTTGCACGAAATTCACGAGGACCTTAAAACCGGCAAGCAAATGAACCGCCTGCTGCAAGGCGATGTGGGTTCGGGAAAGACGATCGTGGCATTCATTACCATGCTTTTTGCATTGGATAACGACGCACAAGCCTGCCTCATGGCGCCCACCGAGATTCTCACCGACCAGCATTACCAGGGCCTCAAAAAGTTCGCGGATTTGCTTGGCGTCAACATTGCCAAACTCACGGGTTCTACCAAGAAAAAGGAGCGGGAAGTCATCCACCGCGAATTGCTGAATGGTACCCTCCATATTATTGTCGGTACGCATGCATTGATCGAAGATGCGGTACAGTTCAAAAACCTCGGTCTTTGCATTATCGATGAGCAGCATCGCTTCGGCGTAGCTCAGCGTGCCAAACTTTGGGCCAAAAATTCGCGCGTTAACCCGCATATGCTCGTCATGACGGCTACGCCCATCCCGCGCACGCTCGCGATGACGCTGTACGGCGACCTGGATATTTCCGCCATAAACGAGTTGCCCGCCGGTCGGAAACCCATTAAAACGGTGCACCGGTTCGATAAGCATCGCTTGTCGGTATTCGGGTTTTTGAAGGAAGAAATCGCGAAAGGGCGGCAGGTGTATATGGTGTATCCGCTGATCGAAGAGTCCGAAAAAATGGATTTGAAGGATCTGATGGACGGGTATGAAAGTGTTGCACGGGCATTCCCGGGCGTGCCGCTGAGCATTGTGCACGGCAAGATGCGTTCGCAGGACAAGGATTTCGAAATGGCACGCTTTGTACGGGGTGAGACCAAGATCATGGTCGCGACGACGGTGATTGAAGTGGGTGTGAATGTGCCGAATGCATCGGTAATGGTGATCGAGAATGCGGAGCGGTTTGGGCTGTCGCAGTTGCACCAGCTACGAGGCAGGGTAGGACGTGGCGCCGAGCAGTCGTATTGTATTCTGATGACGGATTATAAGCTCAGCAAAGACACCAAGCTGCGGATTGACACGATGTGCAATACTAACGACGGCTTTGAAATAGCGGAAGTGGATCTGCAATTACGCGGCCCCGGTGACATTTCGGGAACGCAGCAAAGTGGTTTGGTGGATTTATTGGTGGCGAATCTGGCCCAGGATGGGGAGATATTGAAAGCCGCGCGGGCGTCAGCAGAGGAAATCCTGACGGCCGATCCCGATCTGCTCCAGCCGGTTCACCATCCTATACGCAACCATCTCGAAAATTTGCGCAAGGAAGAAACCAACTGGAGCCGGATCAGCTAATCAAGGTTTTATTTCACGGATTTCGTTGGCAAACTCATACGTCTGCGGGCGTGTCACGTGCAATGCAGCGCCTAGCGACGTCGCATAGGGCAGATCGGATACGTAAACTTTGTGATTCGGATAATGCCGCGCCAGGAGCCTTGTGAATATTTCGTTCCGGGCAAATCCGCCGTCGACGTAAATAGCGTGTACGTCGTTGATATTCACCAAGTCCAGCGAAACGAAGAGCAGCTCGGTCAACCCTTTTATTAAATGATGGTATGCGGCCTCTGCCGAAGCAAACGCGCTGATCTGCCATTCCTGGGTATTTGGTTCCGGGAACGGACCGTTGCCGGTCATGCAGGCGGTGTAGAATTTCGGAGTGTCCTGTTTTAATATCTCTTCATCGAACACTACCCTTTTATAAAAATCAGGTGCTACTTTGAAATACTCCACAATGCGTGCCACTTGATAATCGTGCTCACGGCCCATGAACAGGCGTGATGCGGTAACGCCGCTACCTTCGGGTGTGAGGTAGTTCATACAGTCGCGTTCGAGCTGGTAGGAAGTCAGCGGTTTCGATGCGAACGAGTTGAAGTTGATACACCAGGTTCCGGTCGAAAGTAATACGAATGGCTTTTTGACAGCCATGCGGTAAGGTATCAATGCCGACGAGCTGTCATGCAACCCGAAACCCGACTGAATACCCTTGTCGCCATGGCGGTAAATAAACGACGACGAAGCGAGTACCGGCGCAAGTTTCTTGTGAATTGCTTCCTGCTTTACCCACTCGTGATAATCCCACATTTCGAAGCTCCATAACGCCGTATGGCAGCCCAGAGAGGTGTAATCGCTCACTTTGCGGCCAGTGAGCAGGTACAGGATATATTGTGGTAAATGTAAAGTCGTCGCGATCTGGCTGTAAATCTCCGGTTTGGTATGTTTGAGCCAGTACAGCTGCATCCCCGAGTTGAGCATACCCATCGCCGGCGAGCCGGTTTGGAGGGAAATGCGGGTAGGGTCGCCGTAGGTGCTGTAAAATTGCTTTAATAGATCTTCCGGGAAGGGTTTGAGGTAAGAATACAGCGGCGTAAGCGGACGGTTGGCAGCATCGAGGTGCACCAGGCTGGCGCCGTAACCGGCCACATTCACAGCCTTGATGTCAAATTCCGGATTGGCCAGTAATTCGGCCCAGCGGTCCTGCACCCATTTGGTCAACAATTCACAATCTTCGGTAGGGAAGCCGTCTTCGTCAACTGTTTCTGGGAGGGATTCTGAAAACTCATGAACGATATCATACTTCTCGTTGAAAAGTATATACTTCTTATTGGTCCTGCCAATATCAAAAACCGCTGTTACTTTCATTACTGGAATATCACTTTTTTACCCGGAAATGTATTTTTTCGGTCAATATAGTGACTTTACGTTAAAACCAATACCCTTATCTGTTCTTTTAAAATCTTTGTAAAAAACCGTAAAGTGCAGGATACTTTCAGACTGATTTTTCCAGTATCGGGCGGAACACTTTTGTCCATCTTCTGTAACCTTCTTCGTTCATATGCAGGCTGTCGCTCACGAAGATAGCGCCGTCCGGCCGTCCGTTTTTGAGCATCACCGGCCACACATCAATGTAGTGGTGATTCTTGTCTTTCTTAATGTAATCCTGAATGAGCTTGTTCGCCTTGATCACATCCTCCCGCTTCGCCCAGCGCGACGGTGAAGGTTTCAGCGACACCCCGTAAAGTTGCACATCTGGTTGTTTCTCGCGCAGCTTCTTCACGAGCGCCACGTACGCATCGCGCACCTGCTCGGGCGACTTCGGCTTTTTACCGAACATATCGTTCTCGCAATAGATCACGACCGTCTTCGGTTTGTATTTGGTAATCGTGCGATCGGAATAATGGATTACTTCCGGCAAGGTAGAGCCTCCGAAGCCACGGTTAATGATCGGTAGCGGCGCGAGGTCGTTTACTGCATTGGGCCATTTGGTAAATGAAGAGCTGCCTGTGAAAACTATTCCGCCTGGCGCCGGCATGTGCTCCGCATCTTTTCTCTCGAATTCCTTAATAGCACCTTCGGAGCGGGTCACATCGTAATCGGGCTCCCACGGGCCGGCGAGGTTGGTTGTTTGTGGTTTATGACAAGCGCTGAATGCAGCGAAAAGGACAATCAGAAGGTGTTTTTTCATTACTAAAAAAAATGGATATGGCCTTAAAAGCCATATCCACGGGGTTTTTAATGGTTTTTGGACGATTATCTTCGATTTTGAGCTCAGTAGAAATATCGGAAACCGAGCCCGATCGAACCAGATGAAAGCTGCGGCGCAAAGTTGTAGGCAAACCCTCGCGTATTTGTTTGCGGATACTGGCCATCCGGGCGAGGGTTGACGGTGTGAGTGATCTTACCAAATCCGTAGGATATATAGATCGGGTTTGAAAATGCAAAACTGCCGTACATGACCCATTTGGGTGCGAGACGCCATGCAATACCCGCACTTATATCGAAACCCAGTAAAAAGGAGTTGTCTTGGGTTTCTCTGGCGATCCTGTCGTCGATGACGTCGAAAGAATTTTTCAATGTGTAACTTAAACCTGCATCAGGACGGACATACAATGCAAACTTGTCGTTTAGCGGCTTATAAAACTCCCAAAAACGTTCTATCCCGAAGCCCAGGGTTTGAAGCGGTTTGGGATCTATATTGAAATTTTCCAATTTTTGGAAGGCCAGGCTATGGCTGAGTCCCCAGCCGGTGGCCATCGTGTTGCTCTTGAACTTACCCATCGATACGCCGATCGTATGGTTGTATCGCCTGTATTGGCTATCAATATCTTTTACTTTGTTGTCAAACAGATTCAGGTAGAATGAGCCCGATATAAATTTCTCTCCTTCTTTGAATTGTGCGAGGGCAGGCGATTGCGCCGTCACAAAGGCGCCGGTTAACAGGCAGATGATCAAATTTTTCATGGTGGGTCAGTTTTTAGGTTGAAGGTACCTTGCTATACGGAGCGAAAAATAGGAGGGAAAGCCGGTGCCAAACCCGGAGTCAACAGTGAATTGCCGCCCGTTATCTTCAGGAATGGGCATATAGTTGAAACTGAGCGAAAGAAAATTGGTATAAGCCTCCACCGACCATTTTTTGTTCGGGAATGTGTAAACTACACCGGGTTTGACCGCCAACCCGTATTGCCAGAGATCCCTCTTAGTGGTTATCGTTGTAACATCTTCGCTTTTCGATTTCCACCAGGAATAATTGGGCGCCAGCTCTCCGTGGATAAATAATGCCCATCTGTTTCCCAGGCCGTAATACTGTCGGACAAATGGTAGCAATTGCAGCGATTGGCTTAGCGTACTTGATTTATGACCGGATGGTTCGTAGATGGTTTTCTCCTGCTGTATGCTATACCTCAATCCAACGCCAAGCATGGTTTTATCAGAAACAAACCAGCCAAGTTGAGCCTCAGGGGAGATAATTGGCCTGCGGGTTTTGCTCACATTGTCCTTGTCGAATTTGTCTTGGTTATGATTCAAAGTACCGTTGAAGCTAATCGTGCCTCCCCAGTATTTCGTCCCTTTCTGCAACTGCGCCTCCGCACTTCCTGCCAGAAACACCATCCCCGGCAGTAACAATAGAAAAAGTTTTTTCATGGTCCATAAAATTAGTTTGCACCTAATTTACACACCATAATGTAACCACCTAACAATTTAGGTTTATTTAACAAAAAGAGGCAGCCAATGCGCCTGGCTGCCTCTAAGAATTACCGATACCAAATTTAACCTAACAGTCTTTGGGGCTTTAAGCTGTAAGCCTTAGGCTATAAGCTGATCCCCTTTTATGTCTTAATGCTTCGAGCTTACAGCTTAGAGCCTAAAGCTTACAGCCTATCATCTAAAACACCCCTTGCCAGTTGCCCTGACGGTAGTATTGCAATAATCTCTGTTGCATCAGGTAGTCATATTTTGCCTGAATAGCTATGCCTTGTGCCTGTGCGAGTTTCGCTTTGGAAAGGGTGTATTCGAAAATGCTTGATACACCCGCATTGAACTTGCTTTCCACCACCGCGAAGGCTGCTCCGAGTGATTCTACCTGACCTTCCGCTGCCGCGTGTTTGTCGGCCATGGCGTTCAGGTTCAGCACAGCGGTTTCAATCGCCTGGCGAAGCTGCTGGTTGGTGATGTCCAATGTATTCTGTGCCTGGCGCTCCTGCACTTTCGCCAGCTCTACACGTGGGCGGGTTACCCAACGACCCATGATGGGGATGTTCAGGCCGAGGTTGACGTAGCCGTTGCGCGTTGCATTCAGCTGTTTGAAATAATCGAGGTTGTCATTCGTCGACGCGTAGAATGCCCGCACATTGGTGCTGAGGTTCAGCGAAGGATAGTTCAATGCCTTGATCGATTTCACCAGGTACTTGTAGCTCTGGCGGTTCAGCTCAGCGCTGCGGATTTCCGGGAAAGACTTGGATGCATTTTCGTACAACTCCGTGGCATTGGCAGCAGCGGGCGTAATGCTTTCCTTCGGTAATAGCGGCTCGAATTCCACATTGTCGTCCGGCGTGATATTCATTCGCTGAAACAAAGCAAGGCGTGCCGTACGGTAATTACTGAGAGCCGTTACCTGCAAATATTTGTCATTCGAAAGCTGCGCCTTGATCTCGGCAAGGAGGTTGTTTCCGGCTGTTCCGGCGTTTACCTGTTTCTGTACTTTATCTACCTGCTGTTGCGAAGACGCTACTTGCTCGTTGGCGGCTTCGAGCAATGCCTTCGTCGCGAGCACATTCACGTAGCCCTGCATGAGCAGGATGGTTTGCGCATTCAGCACTGCGGTGCGGTTTTCCATCGCCGACTCTTTCAGTAATGTACCCTGGCGCGTCTGGTTTTGTAATTTTCCTGCCTGGAAAACGGGCATTTGGAACCCCGTACTGATTGAGTTGTAGCTGTAAAGCTGGTCTATATACGTGTTGGTGTACTGGTCGATACTGCGGCCGAGGTTAAGGCTTTGATCGGCCGAAATGTATATCTGCGGAAGGATTTGTGACTTTGTCTGCCGCAGCTGTGCCTGCGCTGCTTCCGCCTGCAATGTGCCTTGCTGGTAAATGAGGTTGTTTTTGGCCAGCAGATCCACGCAGTCGGCGAGGCTCAGCTTGGACTGTGCCTGCCCCAGTAATGGCAGGAGGCAGAAAAGAAAAATAAAACGTTTCATGGCTAATAGATTGAGTTAGGTCACGCCAGCCATCCGTCCTTCAACCGAACGATCCGGTTGCCGTAACCTGCATTGGTTTCCGAGTGGGTTACCTGAACGATGGTGACTTTATCTTCCTGGTTAAGTTTTTGAAATAATTCCATGATCTCGATCGCCTGTTCCGAATGCAGGTTGCCGGTCGGTTCATCGGCGAAAATCACTTTCGGATTGTGTACGATCGCCCGGGCAACGCCTACGAGCTGCTGCTGGCCGCCCGAAAGCTGATGCGGGAACAAGTCTTTCTTCGCAACCATATTGAAGCGATCGAGTAATTCCGCCACGCGGCTCTTGCGCTCCGACGACGACGTGCCTTTGTACAAAAGCGGCGTCTCAATGTTTTCATAAACCGTCAGTTCGTCGATCAGGTGATAGGCCTGGAACACAAAACCGATGTGGTGGCGGTGCAATTCGGTACGCTTCTTTTCAGAGAGTTTCTGAACCGGCTCGTCGAGGAAGAGGTATTCACCTTCGGAAGGCTCTTCCAGCAAGCCCAGTATATGTAACAGGGTGGATTTGCCTGAGCCAGACGGCCCCATGATCGACACAAATTCACCTTCTTTAATGTTCAAATCAATGTGGCGCAACACGTATGTTTTGCCAAAACCTGCCGGGTAATATTTGGATATCTTTTCTAACTGGATCATAAAAAATTGGAGTTTGAGATTTGGTATGTAATTACGGACAACCT
This sequence comes from Dyadobacter sp. BE31, assembly GCF_031457695.1. Taxonomy (NCBI): domain Bacteria; kingdom Pseudomonadati; phylum Bacteroidota; class Cytophagia; order Cytophagales; family Spirosomataceae; genus Dyadobacter; species Dyadobacter sp. BE31. Next base: position 761,827 of record NZ_JAVDXA010000001.1, on the reverse strand, counting down.
GTTTTAAAAACAAATGCTTACATCCGCGTCTCTTATGCCAGTCCTATTTTAAAAAGCCTTGCCAAAAGTGTAAATAATTGATTTTCATGTTGTTTTAAAATAAGCGTGGCAGACGTTCGTCCGATACCGTACAAAATGTGTACGCAATCGGACGCGTTCCGGACACGGCGGTTGCCGTGCGAAATGGAGGCTATTCGGTCCTTAAAACCTTCACCGGATTGGCGGCGGCGGCTCTCAACGCCTGGGCGAATACCGTAACCAATGCCAGTGCCAGCGCCACGGCGCCCGAGCAGGCATACACCCACCATGGCAGACCCGCGTGGTAGGCAAACTGCCCCAGCCATGACTGCATCAGGTAATGCCCCGAGACGGAAGCCATGAGAATGGCTATAAAAATGATGCGGATGAAGTTTTTGGAAAAACCCAGGGCAATGTCGTAGCCGGTAGCGCCCAGTACAACCCGTATGCCCGTCTCGCGCCGGCGTTGCGTGATGGCGAGATGGGCGAGGCCGAACAGTCCTAGGCTGCAAATGATGATTGCTACGATGGCCGCCAGCGTGATGATCTGTTGCCAGCGAAGCTCCGTTGCGTAGGCGCGGGCATTGGCGTCGTGCAGGAATGTGTATTCAAAAACGGCATCGGGGACGACCTTCCTGAACGTCGTTTCAAGCCTGCTGATGGCATATGACTTCCGGTTTTGGGCAATTTTAATCCATAAATCCCCGCCTCCGTAATATGTGCTCATGGGCATGATCATAGGTCCTATGCGCTCTTTGAGGGAATTGAAATGGAAGTCGCCGACGACGCCGAGGATGGTCAGGCCCTGCTTACCGAAATGGTCATCGGGGATCAATGTTTTGCCGACAGGCTCGGTAATTCCTGATTTTTTGACGAAGGCTTCATTTACCAGAACACCGAACTTCTCGTCCGAAGAAAAGGCGCGGGAGAAATTACGGCCTTGGAGCAGTTTCATTTCCAGCATCGGGAGATAATCGGTATCGACCGTACGCACATTTGCAAGGAATTTTTGCCCCTTCACCACTACATCACGGTTGCCAAATTCGCCCGCAAGCGAGATCGCCCCGAATGCGGGATCGCCCGCGAGTTCGTTTTGAAAGCGGGTATGCACCTGACGAACATCCCGCACGCCCTGAATCGCTATCTTGACGATCTGATCAGGATTGTAACCGAGGTTTTTGGACCTGATAAAATGCATTTGCCTGTAAAATACCACGCTCGCAATGCCCAGTAGCACAGCCATCGCAAACTGAAAGACCATCAGCACATTTCCCGCCGGGTTCCTGCCCGCAAGCCGGGTTTTGGAATAAAGTGTTTCAATGGGAGTCAGCCCGGCAATCAGCCAGGCAGGGTAGAGTGCGGCGCAGGCGATGTTTACCACGAAAATAAATGCGAGCCACCCCATAAGTTCCAAGCTCCATAGCTGGTTCAGTGCGATTTGTTTTTGAGCCAGGTGATTGAATGCCGGGAGCAGCAATATCACAAATAAGACGGCAAAAACCATTGAAATACCTACCAGAATCGCCGATTCACCGAGAAATTGCATGATAATGGGCCCTCTGCCGCTGCCCGTGGCCTTGCGTATCCCGACTTCCTTTGCGCGCTTCATCGAGGAGGCAATGTGGATGTTGACAAAATTGATGCTGGCCATGATTAGAATAAATCCGGCCATACCGATGAAAATGTAGAAGTAAACGGGCCTGCTCGTGTTCACAATGCCGGATTCGCCGTTTTGGTTGGGGATTTCCTGCGTATTCAGGTGAATGTCGGTCATTTTTTGCAGGCCATAAGTAATGGTGGTGGCTTCGGGATGGTCTTTTCGCTGGGTTTGGGACAATGCGCTGGCAATGCGGTTGAATTTCCGTACTACCTGGTCTGGCCGGGCATCGGGGCGCAGCACGACGAACGTTCCCAGATAGGCATTGAGCCAGCTCGTATCGTCGAACGACACCTTCATGAATTCGAAAGGAAACAAGATGTCGAACTGAACCGAGGAATTGGCAGGCGGATCTTCCGCCACACCCGTAATGACCAGCGGTTTCCCGATCCGCATCGCCGACGGGTCGGCGTCCATTTGGAGCAATTCACCCAGTACATCGGTGCGGTTAAAGAATTTCATCGCGGTACGCCTGGTAATCACCACCGAATTGACGTTTTGTAATGCGGTACGGGCATCTCCAAGCAATAGCGGGAATGTAAACACATTAAAGAAAGAGGCGTCCACAAAAAGCAACTGCAATTTGAATGCATGATGCTCATGCCGCACGTCACCGTAGATGTCCCCGCCCATCACCCGCGCATAATGCATGATCTCGGGCATACGTGCCTGAAACGCGGGACCTTGTACCTGCCCCGTGCCACCGGACGAGATGCGTTCGCCGCGCTCGTGGTAGGAGCTGGTAATGCGATAAAGTTGGGGATTGTGGCGATGAAAGCCGTCGAAACTGCGTTCGTCGCTCGTGTAAATCGCCGCGAAAAGCATACAGGCAGTGCCAATTGCCAGGCCGATGACGTTGATCACGGCATACAGGCGTCCCTGCCAGAGCTGACGCGCTGCTATTTTCAGAAAGGTTTTGAACATGGATTTTTAGGAATGAACTTCCATTTTGTAGCCTACGCCGTGAATGGCGGTGATTTTGACTTGCGGATCGGCGGCCAGCATTTTGCGGAGGCGGGATACGAATACGTCCACGCTCCGTCCGACGGTGACGCCCTCATCCTCCCAAACCGATTTCAGGATCGCGTCGCGTTCCAGGACCTGGTTGATGTTTCGGACAAACAAGGTGAGCAGCTTAGCTTCGCGGAACGTAAGAGTATGGGTGGCTTGGCTGTTGTAAAGCGCCTGGTTGGCGGTATCCAGCCAGGAATTTCCGAATGCAATGCGCGAATGCGGGGCTTCCTGTGGCTCGGTTTCGTGCCTTTTTTTGTGCCGCGACCGCGTCCAGGCGATAAAGCCCAAACCTGCCAATGTCCCGCCCGCCGTAATCAACAACCACGTGTTACCGGCAGCTTGGGGTTTGGCGGCTTCTGGCGTGAAGCGTACCTGCAGCGTATAGCAGCCCGCTTCGCGCGAGCGCCCCCGGCACGGTACCCCGCCGGGTTGGTTCAGGTCGAAGAACTGGTAACCGAGACTTACCTTGCCGGTTTCACAGTTCAGTACGGCGACGCTGTACGGCCTGTCGATATGATAGGAGTTAAACGAGCGCTGTAATGTTTCGGGCAGTTTGTCGTAGTCGAACATATGGTCCATTTGCACCGAAAATGTGTTGGCGTCCGTCTGCTTTACCGGCGGGATCTGCGAGAGCGAATCGCCATTGGCCCGCAGTAGCAGGTCGACCGTCCGTCGGAGCGACAGGTTAACATTTTCGGAGAAGCGCACGGCGTCGCTATTGGCCATAGCCGGACGTGCCGTACATACGGATGCTACGAGCAGGAACCCTCCGAAAATCGCTTTGAAATACCGCATCATAAAGCCTCGAACCAATGATCAAATTTAGCGAATTTCAGCAATTGTCCTTTTTTTGCTTCAAAACATAAAACCACTGGAATCGCGGGACGATTTGCGTTTTTTTGATGGTGATAACTTTCCTCGTGGCGGTATTATGCGGTTTGACGAGATCGATGATGAGCTGGTCACCGGCTTCGGCATATTCCAGCATATCGCGAACGTCGGAGCTCCATACCGCAAAGTTGTGTGCATGGGATTCGGGATTCACGATCCTGCCGTCGCGTTTCAGGTAAATCAGGAAAGGTACAGTCGTGTTTTGATGTGAAACGGGGTTGCTTTTTGCGATTGTGAGAATGCCGCTGGTGACATATGCAAACTGTTCCGTTGTAACTACACGGCCGTTGATGAGCAAGGAATTCTCGTCGGGTGTATCGGCTGATTTTGGCAGTGCCACCGACGCTTGCAGGGCGAACAACAGGAGGATTGCCGGGATGATTTTGATTGCTTTGAAGTTCATGTCCGAATGTGTTTTGGATGAATGTGACTGCTTGATCCAAAAGTAGCTACACCCGAAGGCTACGCGAACAAATGCCTGTAAAACATTGTAAAGGAAATGTAAAACATTGATTTTGGGACTTTAACAGCTTTTTATAGCATTGGGATAGTAAATGGCATTAATTTTCAGTTAAAGCAGAACATTCTTCCCGACCGCCGGTGTTAGTTTTTTACAACACCCAAACACTCACTTGAAAACAGTAGCAACCAACGATCCGTACGCAGCACTCCGCTATTCTGATTTCCGGTTTTTTGTATCCAATTCCTTTCTTTTCTCTGCCACGATCCGCGTTCAGGAAGTGATTGTCGGTTATGAACTCTACAAAACCACGCACGACCCGCTTGCATTGGGCCTGGTGGGGCTGGCCGAGGCCATTCCATTTATCGTTACGTCGTTGTTTGGAGGCTATGTGGCCGATCAGAAGAATAAGATCACGATCATGCACATTAGCCTGGTGGTGATTTTACTGGGTTCGGGGATATTGTACACTGCTTTTCAGCCCGGGGTCTACAACCGGTTGGCGGAGTGGCAGCACCTGGCGGTCATTTATGCAGTGTTTGGGTTGATAGGTTTTGCAAAAGGATTCTATTCCCCCGCGGCAAGCTCGCTCAAACCCTTTCTGGTACCACGGGCGATTTACCATAACTCATCTACTTGGAGCAGCTCCTTTTCACAGGCGGGAGCGATTATAGGTCCGGCGGCTGCGGGTTTTCTGTATGCCTATATGGGGCTGACGCACACCTTGCTGATTGTGATCGTTAACTTTCTGATATGCTGGGTTTTGCTGGGGATGATCAAAACGCGTCCGGAGTTTCCGAAGATCGTGACGCCCATCATGGAAAGCTTGAAAGAGGGTTTTAAATTCGTGTTCAAAACGCGCATTGTGCTGTATGCCATGACGTTGGATTTGTTCTCGGTGCTTTTCGGTGGTGTAATCGCCTTGCTTCCCATTTTCGCAGAGGATATCCTGAAAGTCGGGCCGGAGGGGCTGGGCTTGTTACGCGCAGCGCCTTCGATTGGCTCCATGCTGACGATGTTCGCGATGGCTTATTTCCCGCCTACGCATAACGCGTGGCGCAACATGCTCGTGGCAGTGGCCGGTTTTGGCATATTCACGCTGGTGTTTGCGGCTTCTACTAACTTCATGCTCTCCTGCGGTGCCCTCTTCGCGACCGGCGTGTTCGATAGCGTCAGTGTGATCATCCGTCAGACGATCCTGCAAATCTATCCTCCCGATGAAATGCGTGGCCGAGTGGCGGCCGTCAACGGCATATTCGTCAGTTCTTCCAACGAACTTGGCGCCTTTGAATCCGGCGTAATGGCCAAGGCATTCGGCACCGTTCCATCCGTCATGATGGGAGGCATGCTGACGCTCGTTGTCGTCACCTGGGTGTACTTGCGTTCGAAGGATTTGTTTTCGGTTAAGCTGAGTTAGTCAGTACTTTGGTTTATGCTGTGGTAATTCGTTATTTTTGTTAAGCATCAGACAGATTACACAGTATGTATATCTACAAAAATATCATAACGCTGGAACCTGGGAAAAGAAGTGGTAAGCCCTGTATCAGAGGCATGCGTATCACAGTCGAAGATATTTTGCGCTGGCTGGCTTCGGGGATGTCATTTGATGATATTTTGGAGGATTTTCCTGAGTTGGCCAGAGAAGATATTACTGTTGCTTTGGAATTCTCCGCGGACCAGCTGAAAAGGACGCTTTATGACGTTGCTGCATGAAGGTTCTGATTGATCAGAATATCTCGCAACGGATTTTGCCGCTGCTGGCACATCAGTTTGATACTTTGAACCACGTAAGGCAGTTGGGGCTTACAGACGCAGATGATTACGAGATTTTTATGTTTGCCCGCGACAACGGTTATCAGGCGGTGATTACAGCCGACGAAGACTTTATCAAACTTATCAATCAGTTTTCACAACCTCCTAAAATTGTCTGGATCAGAGCAGGAAATTGTTCTACCAGAGTGCTGTCAGAACTGCTTACCGAAAAGGTCCAAATGATTAGAGAATTTATTATTGGTGACGATTTCGATATTTACGAAATTTTTAAACCCTGATCAGTCACTCTTCAAACTTTTCACAGGATCCGTTATCGCCGCCTTATACGTTTGCGCGCAGACGAGCACGGTGATCATCATTCCGAATAACATAGTAATTCCCGCGAACACTTCCCAGCCAATTTCTACACGGTAGGCATAGGTTTTCAGCCATTGATTTCCCAACAGTACAGCCAATGGGAATGCAATGAGTATTGCCCCGGCCAGGATTACCAAAAACTCTTTCAGAAATAGCATTACCACGTGCATACTGGTAGCACCAAGGACTTTGCGGATGCCGACCTCACGTGTGCGGCGGGCTACATTGAGCGAAACCATGCCTAAAATGCCCAATAGCACAATGACGACGGAGAGAAACGTCGCGACGCGGGAGGCTTTTTTGAGCTGTATTTCCGACTGATATAGTTTTTGCAGTGTTTCGTCCATGAATGCGTATTCGAACGGGGCGTCCGGCATAAGCGCGCGCCATTTTTGCTGAACGGCTGTCATTGCGCTGCCGATATTGCCCGGGTTCAGGCGAATGCTGAGGTATCGGTAGGTATTGGTGCCGCGGACGTCGGCAAACACCAGCGGTTTGATAGTCTGATGCATTGACTCAAAATGGAAATCTTGCGCGACGCCGACGATGGTCAGTGGGTTCGGATAAAAATGTACCCGTACCTGCTGCCCCAACGCTTCCTGCGCACTGGTGTACCCGAGCGACTTGATCGCCGTTTCGTTCAGAACGATGCGGTCGGGCTGGTAGGCAGTGTTGGAACGTTGAAGGTATTCGCCTGCCAGGAGCTTCACACCGTAGGTTTCGGCATAGGATACGTCGGTGCGCAGCAGGGTGGCCAAAACGGCTTCGGTGGAATCCTGGCCGGGTTTGTAGAAGCCAAAATAGCCGCCATTTCCATTCGGGATTTCGTAAGAAAGGGAAATGCTTTTAACCTGGGCGAGCCGACCTAGACCGTCACGTACTTGCTCCATTTTGGTCAGTCCGTTGGGTGTCCAATCGCGGGGTACGCCCAGTGTGACCAGTGATTCTTTATTATACCCGAGGTTTTTATTGAAAAAATAATCGACCTGCTGTGCTACAATACCCGCGCCGGCAAAGACGAACAACGCAATGATGAATTGCACCGCGATGAGCGATCGCCTGAATACAATACTACCTCCGACCGATTTGAGTTTGCCTTTCATCGATTCTACCGAAGGCACCCGCGAGAGTACCAGGGCCGGGTACAGTCCCGCCAGCATTCCCACGAGCAGGGAAACCAAAACCGGAGCGACTAGCGTGTAAGGCATCAGCGACCACAAAGAGGCTACTTCTTTGCCTAGCATATCACCGAAAAAAGGCCGTAGCAGCTGATACAACCCGAGCGAAATGAGCATTGCCAGAAATGCGAGGAGAGTGGATTCTGCCAGAAACTGTCCGATCAGCTGGCGCTTCTGGCTGCCCAGCACTTTTCGCACACCTATTTCTTTCAAACGCGACGAGGAGCTGCCTATGGAGATGTTGACAAAATTGACAATCGCCATCAGCAAAATGAACAGCGTAATGCCCGATAGGGTAAGGATCATTTTGTTGACGACGCCATTATTGGCTTCACGGTAATACTCGCTGAGAGGGGTGAGGTATACTTTGAGATTGGCATTGATAGCTTCCGGCGCGTGTGTTGCTACCTCTCGGGCTATCGGCTTGGCCAGGTCGGCAGGGGTGACGCCTTCTTTCAGCTCGATGTAGTTGACCATAAAAGCAAAGCCCCAGTTATCTTCCGAGCCTTTGCGGCCTTCGAGGCTGCTGAACGGGAAGAAAATCTCCGCCTCACTCGTCAGCAAATGCGTCACAGAATTGAAGGGCGGCTTTTTCATGACAGCGGTGATCTGGTACTCCTGCTTGCCTCCCACGAAATTATGCAGCGTAAGCGATTCACCCACCACGTCCGTCCGGCCGAAGTACTTTATCGCCTTGTTTTCTGTGATGACGATCGAATTGGGCGCATTCAATGCGGTTTCTGCATGCCCGTGCAGGAGCGGGAAGCCGTACATGGCCAGCAGGGTGGAGTCGCCCGTCTGCACATCCTCCCTGAAATGTTTATCCCCATGCGATACCGCTACGGTAATGGCGTCGTAGCGATAGTAGTTGGCAACCAGGTTGGGATAATCTGTTTTCAACGCTTTCCCCAGCGGCCCCAGCGTGGTCAGGTCCAGACCCATACCCGGGTCGGTCCATTTGCTGCGGATGATGTACTGGTTATCGGCATTGGCCAAATGCCGGTTGACCTGCCATTCACCCCAGACGTAGCTCATCATCAGGAACGAGAACGTCATCCCGACAGCCAGGCCGAGGATCGTAACCAACGCGTAAAAGCGGCGTTTCAGCAAATTCCGCCAGGCAGTTTTGAAGTAATTTTTTAGCATACTTCAAAACTAATGGTTTGTCAACTTGCTGATTATCAGAGGCGCTTTCTTTAACTTTTTTTAACAGAAAGAGAGGAGAGTAGGATGGAGGAAGGGGAGGAAGGGAGAAAGGAAATCTTCCATCCTCCCCTTCCTCCATCCTCCCTCTCTTCCCATTAATCATTCCGCAATGTCTCGGCCGGGTTGGTAACGGCTGCTTTGTAAGTCTGCACGCCGATGGTCAGCAGGCCGATGAGCCCGAGGCTACCGATGCAAGTAAGGAATACGCCGGGGCCCAGGTTGGGATGATAGGTGAAAATGTTGAGGAATAATGCGCCCAGCCCGTAGCCGATCGGCATCGCGATGATGGCCGCGATCAGGATCAGTTTTACAAATGAGCCGGAAAGCAATTGCATGATCTGGGCTGTACTTGCGCCCATTACTTTTCGCACACCTACTTCTTTTACACGCTTGGCGGTCGAATAGGTGACCATTCCGAGCAAGCCCATCGCTGCGATCGTGAACACGACGAACACCAGCAAATCGGTGATCTTTTGATCCTCATTTTCCAGGTAATCCTCGTGAAGCTGGTCTTCATACCAGGAGTACACAAACGACTCGTGCGGGTGATATCGTTTCCAGGTCTTGCCCAATGCCGCAGTGAGGCGTTCATGGTCGGTCCCGGCGGCTACTTCGAGCGAAAGCACCTTGATTTCCCGCGGATCGAATGCAAGCACAAGCGGTGCTACCGGCAGTTCGTAACGCATAAAGCAGAAGTTTTTCACAATCCCCGACACGATTACCTGTGTTTCATTTAGCAGAATGGTTTGTCCAACAGCCTCCTTGGGATTTTTCCAACCAAGCCATTCCGCCGCTTTCTGGTTCAAGACCACGAAATGGACTGTCGTGTCGATGGTAGCAGGTACATTTTCGCCGGCTATGAATTGCAGCCGCATATTCTCAATAAAATTTCGGTCGGTAGCGTAAATGAAGGTTTCCACCGCATTGGCGGGGTCGCGCTGCGACAATGGCGCCAGTTTGGCCTTTCCTGCGCTTTCGTTCAGCGTAGCGGAGGTGAGCCCCACGCGTTTGACACCCGCTTCCCGGCTCATTTCATTGGCCAGCAGTTTGAAATCGCTGTCAGGTGCCAGCGGGACGTTCAGGATGTTTCTCCGGTTGAAATTCTGGTTATCGTTCGCCATGAATTCAAACTGGCTGTTCATAATACCGGTGCCGGTCATAAACACCAGCGCGACCACGAATTGAATAATGGTGAGCGTCTTCCTGAACCCGAACTTGCCGAGTCCGGTAGGCGCCATTTCACCTTTCAGGATTTGCACGGGCTGGTAGGATGACAGTATACGCGCAGGTAAAATACCTGCCAGAAAGCCCGTAAACAATGTAAAGCCGACGAAAATTGCCCACAGCATGCGCGTGTCGCTCACCTCCCACGTGAGCCAGCCCACATGGATATACGCCTGCAAAAGCAGGAGCCCAAGATACCCAAGCCCGAATGCCAGCAATGCGATCACGATGGTTTCGACCAGGAACTGGCTCACCAACTGGAATTTTTTCGCGCCTGCGACCTTGCGTACGCCCACCTCACGTGCGCGGCTGAGCGACCGTGTGAGTGTGAGGTTAATGTAGTTGAAACCCGCCAATACGATAATCACCAGCGGAATGAGCAGGCTGACGCCCATTTTCCAGATCGGTTCCACGTCCGGGTTGTCCAGCAAGCCCTCCCAGTCGGGCGAAATCTCCGACAGCGCCTGGCTGCGGAATGAATGCGTTTTAATGTCCTTGAAACGGACAGTCTTTTGATTTTCGGCAGAAACTCGCGCCAGGGCCTGGTCGAGGTCGGCGCGGGAGGAGCCTTTGGTGATCAATGCGAAGGTATACGTATTGTAACTCAGCCAATCATCGGTCTTGATATTCTTGTTCACCAGCGGCAGGGTCGCCATCGATATCACAATGTCGGCATCCAGATGCGTCCTGAATTTTTTAACGGGTTTAAAAACGCCGGTAATGGTGAATGTGCCTATTTCGCTATTGGTGAGCGTCTTGCCAATCGGATTGGCATCGCCGAAATAACGTTCGGCCATGTCGTGCGTGAGGACCGCCGTCCAGGGCTCGGTGGCTGGTTTTCCTTTTTCCAGCGGGAAGCCGAAGATTTCGAAGTATGCCGGTTCCACATAAAGTCCGTAGGTACGGAGCGTTTTGATGCCGTTGCTGAGATTTGAGCTGAACGAGCGGTTAATGCGCACGGTCTTTTCGATTACACTCTGCCCATCGGCCAGCTTTTGGCCCAGGGGAAACGGCGTCGAAGCGAGCGAATGCTTTTCGCCGATATTATCGGTGGCGTCCGTGAGAACGCGGAACGTACGCTCCGGATAGGGGTGGAAGGAATCCTTTTCAAAGCTGCTTTGCACCTGTATGAGCTGCATGAAGCAGAACGCCATCGCCAGGCCCAGGCCGGTAATGTTGATAAAAGAGAACAACTTGTGCTTCCAGAGGTTGCGGATGGCGATTTTGAGGTAGCTTTTGAGCATGATGGTATGGGTGACGGTGGTGGTTTGAGGGCCGACGGCCGACCACCGACCGCCGACCATGGATCATGGTCAATTAGATTCAACAAAAGAACGGCGGTCGGCGGTCCATGGTCGGGCCGCAGGCCCTATTCCGCTCTCAACGCCTTCACTGGATTAGTAAGCGCCGATTTCAATGCTTGCGAGCTCACAGTTGCCAGTGCGATCACGATTGCGATGATGCCGGCCAGGGCGAAGACCCACCAGGACAGCGTTTCGCGGTATTCGAAGTTTTGCAGCCATTTGCTCATCGCGTAAACGGCGATAGGCGTGCCTATGACAATGGCGATGAGTACGAGTTTGACAAAATCTTTCGAAAGCATCAGTACTACATCCTGCACGCTCGCGCCAAGCACTTTGCGGACGCCGATCTCTTTGGTACGCGCTTCGGCTGCAAATGCGGCGAGCCCGAACAAACCCAGACAGGCGATCACAATGGCCAGTATTGCAAATGCCAGCAATACATTACCCTGGCGCTGTTCCGCCTGGTATTGTTTGGCGAAATTCTCGTCGAGAAACTGGAATTCCGGGCGGGCATCGGCGTCGAAGGCCTTGTAAACCTGGCTGATGTAGGCGAGCGCTTCGGATGTTTTGGTGGCGTTGATGCGCACATACATGTTGTCCTGCTCCTGAGGCGGCGCTAGCTGGATCACCAGCGGCTCGATTTTGTGTTGCAGCGAATAGATATGGAAATCGTTGGTTACGCCCACAACCGTCAGTTCTTTCACATTGCCATCCTTATCCGCAGGGTAACGCAATTTCTTCCCGATCGGATTGGCCCAGCCCTGTTTTTGGACCAATGCTTCATTCACCAAAACTGAACCGGCAAGGTCGGCGGGGGAATTTTTAATGAAATCGCGGCCTTGCAAAAGCTTGATCTCCATAGTGCGCAGGTAATCGGCGTCGGCCATGAAGCGCTGTGTTATTTGGGTTGTGGAAGGGATATCGCCGTTATTGGTTTCAACAAACAATGCAGCCGATCCGATGGTATTGTTGCCGATAGGGTTACTGGCTGCGGCGGCGCTTTCGATCACCGGGTTCTGTTCCAGTTTCTCCTTTAAAGAACCTACCTGCGTTCTTACTTCGTTTTTATCAATATGAAATGTCAGGACCTGGTCTTTATTGAAACCTAAATCCTTGTGATTCACATACCGGATCTGCCGGTACACAATGCCCGAGCAGGCGATCATCACTACCGTGGCAGCGAATTGGAATACTACCAATGACTGCCGGAAGCCCGCTCCGCCCGTTTGGCTGCCCAGCTGGCCTTTCAATGCGATAACCGGCCGGTAACCCGAGAGCATCAACGCCGGGTACAATCCGCTGAGCAAGCCGATCAGCAGGAGGAATGCGCCGCCGATAGCCATTGTGATAATGCTATTGTCATGAAAATCCAGACTCAGTGATTTCTCGGCAAGTCGATTGAAAAACGGTAATGCAGCTTTGGCCAACAAGAAACCTACAAAACCGGCGAGGATAGTCATCAGGAACGACTCCGTCAGAAACTGCGCGATCAGCTGGAAACGCTGTGACCCGATGGCCTTGCGCACGCCTACCTCACGTACCCGTTTGAGCGAGCGGGCGGTGTAGAGGTTCATATAATTAATGCAGGCGATAACGAGGATCAACAAGGCAATGGCCGAGAAAATGTAGACTGTTTTGATATTTCCTTTGGCGCCGATCTCAAATTCCAGGTCCGAATGCAGGTGAATGGAGGTCAGCGGTTGCAGCTTCATGCGGTACTCGGCGTCACGTATATATTTTTCGAGGTATTTGGCATAAAAAGTCGGGAATTTGGCTTCAAGCTTTTTAGCGTCGGCGCCCTGTTTCAGAAGGAGGTAAGTATAAATATCCCCATCCTGCCATCCGCCAGTGTAATCGACGGGTAGTGATCGCAATGCGCTGAAATTCAAGTGAGAATTGGCCGGGACGTCCTCGATGACGCCTGTGACGACATTGGGATAATTATTGGAAAAGAAAACGGTTTGCCCCACAGCCTTCGAAGCATCGCCGAAGATACGTGTTGCCAGGGTTTTCGTCAATACGATTTTCTGAGGCTCGCGCAAGGCCGTTGCCGGATTACCATACAGGAATGAATAAGAGAATATATCGAAAACGGACCCGTCGGCAAAAAAGACATCGGGCGCATCTACCTGCTTCTCACCGAACCGGATCTTGCCGCCACCCTCCGCACTGATACGCACGGTCTTGTCGATTTCAGGATATTCATTTTGTAATGCCGGCGCGAATGGTGGCGAAGTAGGCGCGAGTTTGAAGCTGCCGGTTGCCCATTCGGCCTCCTGCGTCACGCGGTAAATGCGGTCGGCTTTGGCGTGGAAGCGGTCGTAGCTCAGCTCGTCGGCCACATAAAGTACCATGAGCCACACGGCGGCGATGCCGATCCCGAGCCCAAGTATATTCAGCCCGCTGAACAACCGCTGCTTGCGGAAGTTCCTGATCGATATTTTGAGGTAGTTGAATAGCATAAGTCAAGGTTTGTTAGTCAGTGATCCTAAACCAATAAATTATATGCCAATGGTATTTCTGGTTGATTATTAGTGTTTTATGATAAGAAATGGCGCTCTGGTTGTTCACTAGCGGACATTCCTGTTCAGCGGCGCACGCGTGGTAATGAAAAATTAACGAGGGATTTCCCTCAGGCGAAGAATGCGCAATGCCGCCAAAATCCCTAATTTTGCCAAATTCATGATTTTGATGGATTTAATAGTCTTTTTTCTTATTGATTTTAAACGAATAGAATGAGCCAGGCATCTGCTACCTCTCTGCAAGACATTGTTGGGCATGCGAAGGAATACGGTTTTGTATTCCCGTCTTCCGAAATATATGATGGATTACAAGCCGTTTACGATTATGGTCAGAACGGTGTTGAATTGAAAAACAACTTGAAAGCGGCCTGGTGGAAGGCTATGACGCAGCTCCACGACAACATCGTGGGTATCGACGCGGCGATCTTCATGCACCCGCTTACCTGGAAAGCGTCCGGGCACGTCGATGGCTTCAACGATCCGATGATCGACAATAAGGATTCGAAAAAGCGTTACCGCGCCGACCAGTTGCTGGAAGGCAAAGCAGAACAATATGAAAAGGACGGCGAGCCCGAAAAGGCCAAAGCATTGCTCGCTGAAATGGGCCGTTTGCTCAGCGCCGAAGATCTGAACGGCGTTCGTGATCTGATCATCGCGGAAGGTATTAAATGCCAGGTGTCGGGTACCAGCAACTGGACCGAAGTTCGCCAGTTTAACCTGATGTTCAGCACGCAGGTAGGATCGGTGGCTGAGGATGCCAATATGATTTACCTCCGCCCGGAAACGGCGCAGGGGATTTTTGTAAACTTCCTGAATGTGCAGAAAAGCGGTCGTATGAAGGTGCCTTTCGGTATTGCACAGATCGGTAAGGCATTCCGTAATGAAATCGTGGCGCGCCAGTTCATCTTCCGTATGCGCGAGTTCGAACAAATGGAAATGCAATTCTTCGTACGCCCTGGTACCGAAGAAGAATGGTATAACAAATGGAAAGAGGCGCGGTTGAAGTTCCACAAGGCGATCGGTCTGCCTGCTGAAAAATTGAAATACCATGACCACGAAAAGCTGGCGCATTACGCGAAAGCGGCTGTGGATATCGAATTCGAATTCCCATTTGGCTTCCGCGAAATCGAAGGTATCCACTCGCGTTCGGATTTCGATTTGCGCAACCACCAGGAGCTTTCGAAGAAAAAACAACAGTATTTCGACGCGGATCTGGACGAAAATGGCAAGCCATACGGTAACTACATTCCTTACGTGGTGGAAACATCTGTGGGTGCCGACCGTTTGTTCCTGGCCACATTCTGCAATGCTTACACAGTGGAATCGGTAGGAGAAGGCGACGCCGCAAAAGAGCGCACATTCCTGAAACTGCACCCTGCATTGGCGCCATTCAAGGCGGCAGTGCTGCCGTTGGTTAAAAAGGATGGGCTTGCAGAAAAAGCGCAGGCATTGGCCAACTCGTTGAAATCGTCATTCCGCACCGTTTATGACGACAATGCGGCGATCGGTAAGCGTTATACCCGTCAGGACCTGATCGGTACGCCGTTTTGTATCGTAGTCGATTACCAGACCATGGAGGACGAAACCGTTACCATCCGTCACCGCGATTCAATGGAGCAGGAGCGTGTGCACATCAGCGAATTGAAAGAAAAAATTGGTTATCAGGTAGCAATCGAGCGTATTCTCGAAGCAATCTGATCTGATTTGAAGCAATAATGCCGGCGGGGTTGCTTTCGGAGCAGCCCCGCTTTTTGTTTTTGTGGTTAACCTTTCGGTCAATGGGTGTGCAGCAAACTCACTATTGGTAGCTATAATGCCGATTATTTAGTAACTAGGCGGTTTTAAGACACCAATCCGAAGTGAAATGATCAACCAGCTTTACGATACTTCGATGAGCCTTCTGACCGATCTGTACCAGCTCACCATGGCTTATGGCTACTGGAAATCGGGTAAGGCAGAGCAGGAGGCTGTTTTTAATCTCTATTTCAGAAAACATCCATTTCAGGGCGGATTTACCGTCGCGTGCGGGCTGAGCAGCGTGATTGAGTACTTGCAGGAATACCGTTTCAATGAAGAGGACCTGGCCTATATCGCTTCATTGACCGGTAGCGATGGCAACAAGCTTTTCGATGACGGGTTTATCGATTACCTCCGCAAAATGGAGCTGCAATGCAGTATCGACGCCATTCCGGAAGGTACGGTGGTGTTTCCGAACGAGCCGTTACTCCGTATTCAAGGACCGATCCTCCAATGCCAACTGCTCGAAACGCCGCTTTTGAACCTGATCAATTTTCAATCGCTGGTGGCTACCAAAGCAGCCCGTATGCGCCTGGTCGCCAAAGACGATGCGTTGCTCGAATTCGGCTTGCGCCGCGCACAAGGACCCGACGGAGGCGTTACAGCGAGCCGGGCCGCCTACATTGGCGGGTTCGATGCTACCTCCAATGTACTTGCGGGGAAATTGTACGATATTCCTGTGAAAGGCACCCACGCGCACAGCTGGGTGATGTCGTTCGACAGCGAACTGGAAGCTTTCGAAACTTACGCGAAGTACATGCCCAACAATGTGACTTTGCTGGTGGATACCTACGACTCGCTGAACGGCGTCCGGCATGCGGTAGAGGTGGGGAAACAGTTGCGCGCACAGGGGCACGATCTCGCAGGCATCCGGCTCGATTCGGGCGACCTTGCTTACCTGAGTATCGAAGCGAGGAAGATCCTGGATGATGCGGGCTTCGAAAAGACCAGCATTGTAGCCAGCAACGACCTCGATGAGTACATTATGGACAGCCTGAAAATCCAGGGAGCGAAAATAAATGTATGGGGAATCGGGACAAAACTCGTCACAGCATTTGATCAGCCTGCATTGGGTGGGGTTTTCAAGCTCGCAGCGATTCGGACGGATTCGGGGGAATGGGATTACAAACTGAAACTATCGGAGCAGGCGATCAAGGTATCGACGCCGGGGATCCAGCAGGTGAGACGTTTCAGGGATGCGAGCGGCTTTGTTTCGGATATGATATTCGACATCGAAACTCCCCTGATCGGCAAGGCTACGATGGTGGACCCGTATGATTTTACAAAAAATAGGTCATTCGACGAGTCAGTGCACTACGAGGATTTGCTCGTCCCCGTTTTCGCAAAAGGCCAGCTGATCTACAAATTGCCGTCCGTGCACGACACACGAAAGCGTTTGCAACAGCAGCTGGCACATTTTTATAAGGGAATTAAACGCTTTGTAAACCCGCACACCTACCCGGTAGGTCTTGAAAAGGAATTATTTGATTTAAAAACGAACCTGATTTTTAAACTTCGCGCAGGTAATCAGGCGTGAAAACAAGAGTATGCAAGAGTTAACACATCCGAACAGCGAGATCCTCAAAGATCTGATTAACTACAAAATGCCTTTCGGCAAATACAAAGATTGGGTCATTGCCGACCTCCCTGTTTCTTACCTCGAATGGTTCTACCGTGAGGGGTTTCCATCCGGCAAGCTCGGTATGTTGCTGGGAACGATGCTGGAAATCAAAATGAACGGATTGGAATTTCTGATCCAGGGTTTGCGAAAAGTCGCATAGCATCATTTCCGACACATGTACAACACGTGCACCTGGGGCCATGCTCCGGGTGCGCGTGTTATATAGTTTTCTACTTCACCGGAACAAATTCCCACAGTATTCTACAAGATGTGACCCTTTCGGAATCCTTACGTATCAAGGACATTAGTTATTGATTCACTTTCAATCCCGTACATCAATGTCTTACGTAAAAATCTGGATACATGCCGTTTGGGGGACCAAACACAGACAGCCCGTTTTACAGCCACCTATTCTGGCACAACTTTGCGCGCACATCCGGGAAAACGCGAAAAGCAACGATATATGCATCGACCGGATCAATGGACATCACGACCATATTCATGTGCTGATGCTGCTGAAAAGCGAGTATGGTATATCGAAGCAAATACAATTGCTAAAAGGTGAAAGTGCCTTTTGGGCCAATAAAATGAAATTGGTGCGCGGCAATTTCGAATGGGCTGACAAATATTTCGCAGCGTCCGTCAGCGAAAGCAGGATCCGTTTTGTAAGAAGGTATATCGATAACCAGCAGACGCATCACGCAAAGCGGAAGTTCCAGGAGGAGTTCGATGCCTTTGCGCGGGGGATAGGGTATGATGGTGGGGACTTGGAGTGATGAGGGCACTAGGCTGAAGCCTAGGGTTGCGGTATGGTTATCGGGTGGCTGTCACTGGCCTGTGATTGCGGGCGCTATCCCCTAGGCTGAAGCATAGGGTTGAGGGGGCTGTGATATAGATGACCGGCGGGTTGTATCATACATCCGCTCTGATGGCGATCGGGATTGGTAGACGTCGTGCGGCTAGTGACCAAGGGCGTTAAGCCCAGCATATGGCTTAGGACGAAGTGCATGATACGTGGCTCCGGATGGGCGAGGTAGCCTAACCGAGGGCTTCAGCCCTGGGTTAGGCAGCACCTCAGACGATCGGCTTTAGCCGAAGCTGATCAGCATCACTTCTTCTCCGGCATAAGCACCACTTTGATGAAATTGTCATCATTGAAGTACTTCTGCGCAGCAGCTTTGGTACTGGCCACGGTCACTGATTTCAATAGCCGGTCCTGCTCGAAAATTTCATTCAGGTCGTCGCCGAGGAATGTATTATCGTCGAGGTAATCGAGCCAGAAGCCGTTGGTTTTAAGCGCGGTTTCTGTTTTGCGCTGAGTTTCCGCGACGAACTTCTCGATATCCTTCTGATCCGCGCCGTTTGTTTTGATCTTGTTGATCTCTTCCTGGGCTCTTTTGATCAGTTTGTCTACATTCTCGGGCGCACAGCCGAAGCCGATGGAGAACCGGTAATGACCGGTCGGGAATTTGTCGGTACCTTCTGAAACACTCACTCCGTAGACGCCGCTTTCTTCCTCCCGCAGTGATTCGATCAGTTTGATCTGCAAAATCTCCTGCAATGCCTCAATCTGCACATTGTTTTCAGGGTTATAGTCATACTCCCCGCTCGAAACGAGTGTTACCCTGCTTTTAGGTTCCAAACCTTTGTAAATCACTTTCTCGATGCGCCCTTTCGGCGGGAAAATATTCGGGTGGCTGAACGTATCGTCCCGATCGCTCGATGGCAGGCTGCCCAAGTATTTCTCGATCAATGGCTTGATCGTCTCCGGCTTGAATGCGCCCACAATCGTGAATACAAAATCCGAGGCGTCGGCGAAGCGGTTTTTGTAAATTTCAAATGCACGGTCGAGGTTCACTTTGTCGATGCTCTCCGGTTTCAGCGGTTGGCGTTTGGGGTTGTGGCTTGTCAACACCGCATTCAATGAATCGGAATAGACTTTTTCAGGCGTTAAAGTCTTTTGCATATTTTCCAGGTATGCCTTCTGATTGGCCAGTATGCCTGTTACCACGTCCGCATCTTTACGGGGCTCTGTGAAATAGGCGTAGATCAGCTGCAATGTCGTTTCGAGGTCCTTCGGGTTGGTATTGCCGCCGACGCCTTCGGTGAGCTCACTCAGGTACGGGCCCGCGCTCGCTGTCTTGCCCGCGAGGAATTTTTGCAGTTGGGTCTGATTGTAAGGTCCTACACCACCCGATTGAACGAGGTAGCTCGTGAAAATGCCCGTCTCGCGCTCGCCCGGGAAAAGCGAATATCCGCCCTTCGCAGTCGCTTTGATCAGGATTTCGTCATTTTTGAAGTCGGTTGGCTTCAACAGCACCTTCACACCATTCGAAAGCGTCAGCTCGGTGACGCCGAGCTTGTCGAGCGATTTTTCGGCTGTGATTTTACCTGCAACAGGTTCGGTCTTTAGTAACGGTGCATCCACAACGTCGTCCACATAGGCTGTCACATCTTTGCCGGCTTCGTTCAACAATGTACGGATCTCGGCTTCGGTAGGAAGGGCATCCTTGCTTTTTTCTGGTCCCATGATCACGACCGCCCTGTTTTTATCGGTAATGTATTTTTTAGCCAGGCCGTTGATTTCGGCCAGTGTCACGCCGTCCAGGTGCTTCTTCACGAATTCGAAATAGGCGTCGGCACCCATAAAAGCCTTGTCGTGAAGGAAATGATTGAGATATTCCTGGACGTGGTTGGCCGATTTCGTTTTGTCGCGCTCCTTGTAATCTTCTTCAACGGCATTGTAAAAGTCTTTCTTTGCGCGGTCAAGTTCAGGTTGTGTAAATCCGAACTTCTGCACCCGCGCGTTTTCTTCCAGGAGCGTGGTCAATGCGGTTTTCATCGAAGCTGCGTCTTTGGCGAGCGCGATGGAAGTGTATGAATCCAGGTTTCCAAGGAAATCACCGTATTGGCTCGCGCCGTAGAGGAACGGCGGATTGGCCTTTTGGGTAAGTTCCTGCATCCGCTGGCCCATCATGGCATTGTACAGTTCCTGCGCAAAGCTATTCCGTACATCCTGCAACGATTTTTCTTTCGTATTAGGCTGTTTGTAAATCAACTGAATGAGGTTCTGCGGGTATTCAGGGTCGGTTACGATAGCCACTTTGGTAGAACCATCCAGCGGAATATCATAGCGAATGCGTTTTTTGGGATTGACAGGCGGTTTAATGGAGCCGAATTTCTGCGAAATGAGGGCTTCCACTTTGGCTACATCAAAATCACCGACTGCGATCACAGCCATCAGGTCGGGGCGATACCAATCCTGGTAAAATGCTTTGATCGTCTCCGGTTTGAAGTTTTTCAGAATGCTGTCTTTGCCAATCGGCAACCGCTCGGCGTAGCGCGAGTTGTTGAGGATCACTTTCAGGAACTTGTCGCGCATGCGCTGTTGCGCGCCCCGCCCCATGCGCGACTCTTCGAGCACCACACCGCGTTCTTTTTCAATTTCGGAAGGATCGAGCAATGCGCCGTGGGCCCAGTCTTCCAGCACTTGAATGCCTTTTTCGAGTAACCCCGCGGAATCTGTCGGGATAGGCAGCATGTAAACGGTTTCATCAAAACCGGTATAGGCATTCAAGTCGGCGCCGAAGCGTACCCCCGTCTTTTGCAGGAAATTGACCAGCTCATTTTTAGGGAAATGCGTGGTGCCGTTGAAATTCATATGCTCCATGAAGTGCGCCAATCCTTGTTGGGCATCGGTTTCGAGCACCGACCCCGCTTTTACCGCCAGCCGGAGTTCTGCGCGGTTCTTGGGTTCCGCGTTCTTTTTAATGTAGTAGGTGATTCCGTTTTTTAGTTTTCCAGTTTTTACACTGGGATCGAGAGGGATTTTTTGAGTGCTCAGGTTCTGCGCGTGCACCGTCGCAACAGAAACCACACCCCATCCGGCCAAGCATAGTGCTATGAACGCCTTTTTCATTTTTCTAATTTTAATTTTGATGAAATTCAGGAGGGGCGAAAGATATTGAAATAATCTATTTAACCGGCTCGCGTAGAATGCTTTTTAATTTGTGGGGCGGCGTCTTGCGAAAATCGGACAGATAAATCTCGTGATGCAGCCCATTACGTCCGAGTGCGTGGGCCGAAATAAAGTCATTCAGCTTTGCGAGTGTTTCAGGTTCATTATCAAACGGTCCGGTATGCAGCATTTGTACCACTTTCCCTTCATTCATTTCAAAATAGGAAACTTCCCTGATCGCCGCCTGGCCTTTTGATGCGAAACTGGCCTCTACGGCGGTTTCTACGTCTTTTTTCTCCACATAATCCGGAATGCGGATCAGAAGCCGGTATTCCCATTCGCTGCGGGGAATGGCCTTCGGCGAATCGGCGATCGAAATGCCGGCATACCGTACTTCGTCATACCACCACAAACCTTCCAGCTTGGCCACTGTAAAGTCCTTGCCCTGTGCTTTGAATGCGAATTTCAATGCATAAGCCACCGGGTAGATAGCCTGGATTTTTTGTGCAAAATCCTCCCCCGAAGGATCTCCTTTACCGGTAATAGACAGGTACCGGGCCTTTTCGATGTGCAGCACCTCGGGTTCAGCCTTTGCGGTGTAGTAACTTTTGAAATGTTTGGTAAGATCCAGTTTTTCCATAGCTCTGTTGGTTTCAGGTTGACAATGAGCGCAATTAATGGCCGGCCATTGACAACAGTATGACAGTAACCCCCGGAAAATTTTGGTGCGTAGGACAAATGCGACCCGTACGAATCAAAAAACATTTCGTAGGGTCATAATAGTTGGCGGAGCATTGTTTGAAAGCACCCGGAAATTGCTAGTTTTATATGATTTCTTCAAAGACAGACTAAAAGTGAAAATGTAACCGGAGAGTTATCCGGTATGCATGCCCAATGGTGCATGACTAATGGTGCATGACTAGTGCCGCTACCCACACCCGAAGGATGTAACCCCCGTAAAGCGTCCCGATGTATGTCTGAATTTAAAATCCCCGGAATACAGGTTGTCGCAGACAACGCTGTTGTCAGAAAGTACCTGATCAAAAGCCCGCGTCATGTTTTGGTGCTGTCGGTAATCCTGGTTTATCTTGCCCTTGAAAGCTATTACCTGTTTTTTCGCTTCCATGGCCACATTCAGGATCTCTCATTGTACCGAAGCATTACGTCCAAAATAATGGACGGCCAGGTGCCATTTCGTGATTTTCGCATTGAATACCCCATTTTTGCGCTCATTCCGGTATTGATTCCGGGCCTTTTGAGTCAATTAGCAGGCGGGTCGTTCGAAAGCTATGCTTGTTGGTTTGTGCTGCAAAATCTGGTGCTGGGGGTGGTGACGGCCTGGATGATTTCCGGCCTGGACGCCAGCGGCAAAGCACTTCCGCGGTATGTGATCACCACATTGTTCGCTTTCCCGATCTTTCTTTTTCGGTTCGATCCGTTCCCGGCTTTGCTGACCTTGATCGCGATCGTCAACGTTTCACGTAAACCGTTCGTTGCCGGAATGTCGCTCATGGCTTCCGTGGCCGCGAAATTGTATAGCGTTGTGCTCATTCCGGTTTTTGGCCTGTATTATGTTTTCAACCGTGATACCAGGAAAATGCTCGGGCTGATGGCGGGTATTGTTTGCATTTGCGCCATCATATTGGGCGGCATCGCCTGGCTTAGAATGGATGCAGCCGCCGATTTTATGCATTACCACCTTTTGCGCGGTATTCAGATCGAGAGCCTTGCGGGAGGGGTTTTACTGCTTTTTGAGCAGTTTGGGGGCGTGGAACTTGACGTGGCGCATAGCTTTGGCGCCATGCATTTGGTTACATCGCTTTCGGGCCCGGTTTTGCAATGTATTAATATCCTCACGCCGGTTTGCTTTGTGGCGATGCTGGCTTTTCTCGGTTGGTCATTTTACAAAACGGTATCGATCTCGGGTACGATTCCCTTCCGGCAGCTGAATGCTGCTGCGGCGGCACAGATACTGTTATTTATCCTCCTCAATAAAGTCCTGTCCCCGCAATACCTGATCTGGCTGTTGCCGTTAGTCCCGTTTTGCAGGTTTAGAGCATCGCTGATTTTTACAGTTACGCTAATGCTTACAATAATTATATTCCCAGGTCACTATTATAGTTTGATTTCAAAACAACTGCTGATGGTTATTATTCTGAACATACGGAACGCCCTGCTGATCTGGCTTTTCATTGAGCTTAGTTCGGAAATCGCTCCTGCGCGCGTTACGCGGAGCATCAGCGCGCCGCCGACTCCATCCGCGTAATTTCTGCTACTTCCACGGTGAGGAAGCCGAATTCTTCCGTCACGACGCCGCGGATTTTGTAAACGCCTTTCACAGACCCATTCACTTTGGCCGCCGCCGTGGGGAAATGGACGGTATCGATAAATTGCCCTTCATAATCCAGAAAAGTACCAAACTGCATCGACTCGCCGCGATTTGTCCGGGTGTTTTTCAAGGCCACCAGGTAGCCGTATTGGACCACTTCCTGGTTTATATAATTATGCAGGTCGCGCGACATGATACTCTTGGGCAACGGGTTTTTAAGCAGGTTGAAAGGGCTGCAAAGCGGAAAACCGAGCAATTCGATCTGGTCATAGGCGTCATCGAGAATCGACGAGTGGAATTCCGGCAGGTTGAAATCCTTGATTTCGGTATGGAACAACTGCTTTTGCGGTACTTTGACGGGCGTGGTACTCAGCCGGAAATGCGCCTTCCAAAGCAGTGTTTTTTTGCCGATACCCGTAAACCGGAATGCGTCGATCCGGATGAGGATCGTCAATTGTTCTATCGAAATCGGGACGCGGTCAAGAAAGTCGTTGAGGGATGTGAACGGGCCGTCTTGCCTGCGGGCACAGAGGATCCTTTCGATCGTTTTTTCTTCCAGTGCATTCAGGAATTGCATGCCGAGGTAAATCTCATGTCCTTCGATGGTCGCCTGGGCTTCGCTGTGGTTCACGCATGGTGCATGTACCAGCGCGCCGAGCATGCGTGCCTCGTGTATGTACAGTTCGGGTGCGTAAAAGCCGCCGCCGTTGTTGAGCACAGCTACCATGAATTCCAGCGGAAAATAGGCTTTCAGAAACAATGTCTGATAGCTTTCGACGGCATAGGAAGCGGAGTGCCCTTTGGCAAAGGCAAACCCGGCGAAGCTGGCGATCTGGTTCCAGATTTCCATCGTCATTTCTTCGTCATAACCCTTGCTCCGGCAGTTTTTGAAATACTTCTTTTTAACGCGCTCAAACTCTTCACGCCCGCGAAACTTGCCGCTCATACCGCGGCGGATCACATCGGCCTCTCCGAGCGTCAGTCCGGCAAAATAATGCGCGACCTTGATCACGTCTTCCTGATACACCATAATGCCGTAAGTCTCCTCCATCAGCTCCAAAAGGCGCGGGTGCGCCTCGTTCCGCTTTTCGGGATGGCGATGGCGGAGAATGTACTCACGCATCATCCCGCTTTTTGCGACGCCGGGCCGGATAATGGAACTGGCCGCCACAAGCCCGAGGTAGTTGTCCACTTCCAGCTTTTTGAGCAGCATCCGCATCGCCGGAGATTCTACGTAAAAACAGCCGATGCACTGCGCCTGCCTGATCAGGTCGTTGATCTTTGGGTCGGTTTTGAATTTCCGGACATCGTTAATGTCAAAATCTGCGGCATCGGGGCGGTTATAGCGAATGATTTCAAGCGTTTCCTTGATTTTCGCAAGCCCGCGCTGGCCCAGGATATCGTATTTATTCAGCCCGACATCCTCCGCAATCACCATATCGAATTGCGTGGTGGGAAAGCCTTTCGGCGGCACGTCGGTAGCGGTAAAGTAATGCATAGGCCGTTCCGAAATGAGGATACCACCCGCGTGGATACTCAAATGGTTCGGCTGGTTGTTGGTTTGGAAATAATCAGCATACCTGATCACCAGCCCGGAAAGCTGATCGAGCTTTTTCGGGTCATATTTACCATTGCTCAATGCATCGATTTCATAGGCAGGTAAACCAAATACTTTCCCCAACTCGCGCACGGCCGAGCTGTGCTGAAACGTGCTGTACGTCGCCAGCAGCGCCGCCTGGCCATTTTTACCGTAGGTGTCAAAAATATAACGCGTCACATCCTCGCGGTCGCGCCACGAGAAATCGATGTCGAAATCGGGTGGGTTTTTGCGGTGAAGGTTGATAAACCGCTCGAAATACAAATCCAGCTCGATGGGGTCGACATTCGTAATGTTGAGTAAATAGGCGATGATACTGTTCGCCCCGCTGCCCCGGCCGACGTAGTAGTACCCCTTCCGGCGGGCATAATTCACGATGTCGTGATTGACCAGAAAAAACGGTACGAAATTCTGCTGCCGGATCATATCCAGTTCCTTGGCAATGCGGTCAAAAATTTCATCGGTAATATTGTCGCCGTAACGATAACCAAGTGCCTGATAGCTCATCGACCTCAGCCGTTTGAAATCTTCTTCTTCGTTTTGGCTGAAAACTTTTAGATTCTGGTGCTCACGTTCATTCCCGAAACTGAACTGGATATTGCATTCGTCCATCAGTTTACGCGTGTTTTCGAGGATGGTGCGGAAGTCCTTTTGTTTAAAGTTGTATTCCAAAACCTTGGCCTGTACAATCTGTTCGTTCTCTTTGCCTGTTTCGCCGACTGTGAGCTTGCTGAGCAGCGTATTGCCGTCGATGGCCCGCAGCAACCGGTGCGCATTGAAATCCTTTTTGTTCCGGAAAGTTACCGGCTGCTGGATGATCAGCCTATCCATGAACCGGTGTAGCGGCGAGTAGTGCAGCTTATCCAGGTCCTGCATCGAAATGCCGATGTATTCGTTGGGCCGGAACTGCTCGCGGCGCTCTTTGTTCAGTTTTTCAAAAGGATAAATAATTGCGACATGCTCCATTTCAGGTGCGCGGTCGGGGAAAGGGACGTCCGTCAGTTTCTGGGCCGAGAGATAAGCATTCATAGTCTGAAAGCCGATGTTGTTTTTCGCCAATGCCACAAATTGCTGCGTCCCCCCATTCCGGAAATCGATCCCGACAATGGGTTTAATATCGAACCTGGGCGCCATACGAATGAAATTCAGGCAGCCCGAGGTGTTGTTGATATCCGTCAGCGCGGCACAGTCGTACCCATTCTCCCGGCAAAGCGCAAGGAGCTCATCCTCAGGAATCGTCCCGAAGCGAAGGCTGAAATAAGAGTGGCAGTTGAGTAACATGAGTATTTGAAAAACGGAACATCGCTAGGCATTTCTATGCGCCGGGATAATGGGCGGCTCACCGTTGAATGGGTTTCCCATTGCGCCGATATCCGAGATTCCCATTGTGCTGGCCCAGGTGAGGATCTGGTCGCCTTCCTTATTATAGGCGTATTTGGTTTTAATGTAATCCATGGCCTGATAGAGGTTGAGCCGCTCTTCGGTATCGTCGAAAAGGTTGATCTGGTAATTCCCCGTCACGAGGTCACTGAAACTGACTCCTACCAACCTTACCATCATTCTCCGGTTATAAAGCTGGTCGAAAAGCCGTTCGATATGCGGGATCAGCACATGGTCCGCGGAAGTGTAGGCGATTTTCAACTGTCTGGAAAATGTGTTGAAATCGGAATAACGGATTTTAACCGAAACACAGGAAGTGAGCTTTTCGCCCGTCCGCAGCTGAAAAGCCAGCGTTTCCGCCATCGCCCGTACCATTTCACGCATTTTTTTTACATCGCCGGTATCTTTCCCGAAAGTTCGTTCGCTGGAAATCGATTTGCGCTCGTGGAACGGGACGATGGGAGAGTTGTCGAGACCGTTGGCGCGGTTCCAGAGCGAGATTCCATTTTTGCCTAACACCTGCCCCATGATTTCCATAGGCATTTCCTGGATTGTTTTCACATACCGAATCCCGAGGTTGTTGAGTGTCTGGTTCATTTTTTCGCCTACCATCGGAATTTTCTGCACTTCCATCGGCGCCAAAAACGGTTTTTCCTGCCCGGCATCCACTTTGAGCTGATTGTTCGGCTTGGCCTCCCCGGTAGCAACTTTCGACACCAGCTTGTTGGTAGCCAGCCCAAACGAAATAGGCAGGCCGGTTTCGCGGATAATGCGCTGCCGGAGCTCGCTGGCCATTCCATAGCAACTGTGGTATTTGTCCATTCCCGACAGATCCGCGTAAAACTCGTCGATACTGGCCTTCTCAAACACAGGGACGCTTTGGCTGATGATCTCGCTCACTTCCTTCGATTGCTTGGAATACGCTTCCCCGTTTCCACGAATAACAGTCGCTTCGGGACAGAGCATGCGGGCCATCTTCATAGGCATACCGGAATGCACTCCAAACTGCCTGGTTTCATAGCTGCAAGCCGCTACCACACCGCGGTCGCCTGTTCCACCTACGAGTATCGGTTTGTGTTCAAGCCGGCTGTCTTGCTTGCGCTCTACGGATACGAAAAAGGTATCCAGGTCAAAATGTAATATCGCACGGTCCACTACTATTTGGATTTTTTACTAAATTATGGATTTATTCCAAATATATGGATCATATCCATTTGTTAAAAGGAAATATTCCAAAATATTTGTATGTTTGAAGAGTCAAGACATTGTCAACCGGTAATCATCACACATGCTTATGGCCATTGATGAAGAATTCAGGCGTTTCAAGCAAATCAGAGAGGAACTCAATCTGACCCAGGCGGCATTTGCCGAGGAATTGGGCATCAGCGCCACCACTGCCGACATCGAGCGGGGGCGTACGCGCATACCCGGGCAGGTGGTAAAGGAACTGCTTAAAAAATACCACATCAACCCGCTTTGGCTGTTCGGAGACAGTTCGCAGAAATACCTATATACGGACAGGGTATTCGTCAATCCGAAAGTAGTGACGGTCGATCAGGCGGGTAACGACAATATTGTGCTCGTCAGCGCGAAAGCGGCGGCCGGCTATCCCAACAATATCGGTGACGCGCAATGGTTTGAAGCGTTGCCAGCCTTTACAATACCGCTGCCGGAATACCGTAATGCGACGTTCAGAGGGTTTCAGGTCGATGGCGACAGTATGACACCGGCGTTGCAGTCAGGTGAATGGATTTGGGCTCGCGCGGTGGATGACTGGGATGCGCTGAGTGATAAACATATGTATGTCATCGTCACGATCGACAGCGTGCTGGTCAAAAAGATCCGGAAGGAAAAAGATTCCCTTTTTGTGAACCTGGTATCGCTCAATCCCGACTATGCACCGATTCGTGTTGATCGTAACGAGATCCGTGAAATATGGCAGGTAAACAGTAAGTTGTCTTTCAATCTGGAAGACGACAAGACGGAAATAAGTTTGCAAGGCCTGTATCAGGAAATGCGGGAGTTGCGCCAGGAGGTGAAGAAGCTGGCTAAATAGCGCTGCTAAACTATTGAGGATCGAATGGGTTAAGTAAACTCAATTTTTCGATTCCTACGAAATCTGTTGTGTTATCTGTAATCAGCGTAAGCCCGTGAACTATGGCAGTAGCTGCGACAATCGCATCGGGTAGTTCCAAATCATATTGTCTACGCAACTCAGATGCCTTTTTTCTGATATCTTTTTTGAGTTCTAACAGAACCGACATGTCTACAAACATATTGACTAAGTCGAAATCAAATTGAGCAGCTGATTTCCAGCTGAATAATTCTATTTCTGTGATTACTGAAAAACAGATTCGGGAATTTCCGGCAATGTCATCCATTACGTTCCCTGCATATGGAGGGAGCTGCTATTGAAGATAGTAGATGGCAATATTGGTATCCCAAAGATAGGCTTGGTTCATTTGCCGCGTAATCGTCTAAATTCCCGCTCAATTTCCTCAACTGGCTGCTTGGTCATTTTGCCCTTAAGAAAACGGATAGCGCTCGTGTCTTTCATCTGCAGAGTGCTTTCGCGCAGACGAATGACGCTCAGGTTTTCGAGTTTCCTTAAAAGTTCAAGCGCATTGTCGTCGAGGACATCGATTGTGACTGTATAGTGCATAGTGTGATTGATTAATTTTTGTAATTATTCAAAGTTAATCAATCACTACTGCATTTCAAGAATAGGGTGTATTTTACACCTCTTCGGAAATCAACTGCTTTTCATACAGTTCTTTATATGCTCCGTTTAATGCCATAAGCTCCGTGTGGGTGCCTTGCTCGACTATGTGGCCTTCGTCGAGGACTACGATCTTATCGGCGAGTTTGGCGGAGGAGACGCGGTGGGAAATGATCAGGGAAGTCCGCTGGTCCATGATCCGCTTCATATTGTTGAGAATAATGTTCTCGGTGTTGGTATCGACTGCGGAAAGACAGTCGTCGAGTACGAGGATTTTCGGGTCGCGGGCGATGGCGCGGGCGATCGATAGACGCTGCTTTTGGCCTCCCGAGAGCGTAATGCCCCGTTCACCGAGCATGGTTTCGTAGCCTTGCGGGAAATCTTTGATATTATTGTAAAGATCGGCGTCTTTCACGGCCTGTTCGATTCTTTCAAATGGCATATCTTCGGTACCGAATCGTACATTGTTCTCAATGCTATCCGAGAAAAGGAACACATCCTGCGGAACGTAGCCGATCTGGCGACGATAACCGTGGACATCGTAATCTTTCATCGGAATGCCGTCAATCAGAATCTGCCCCTCGGTTGGGTCATAGAGCCGGCATAGCAAATGAGCGAGCGTGCTTTTACCCGAGCCGGTGGTGCCGAGGATCGCCACGCTTTCGCCGGCTTCGACTGTCAGATCAAAATCATGCAATGCCTTAATACCTGAATCCGGGTAGACAAAGCCGACGTGGCGGAAAGTGATTTTGCCGTCCAGCGGTTTGCTGAGGTTTTTCTCGGATACCAACGTTGTTTTTTCATTCAAAAACTCATTGATCCGGAGCTGTGACGATGCGGCGCGCTGGATCTGGCTTGTGGTCCATCCCAAAGCCATCACAGGCCAGGTAAGCATATTGACATACAATATGAACTCAGTGATATTGCCAGGCGTAAGGCGGCCATTGATAATTTCCTGGCCGCCGACATAAATGACCAGGATGTTACTCAGACCGATCAAAAGGACGATCATAGGGTAGAAGAACGCATCGACTTTGGTAAGGCCCAATGATTTGGTCTTGAAAACCTCTGCCTCTTTTTGAAAATTAGCATAAGAACGATCCTCCTGTACAAAGGATTTGATCACACGTATTCCGGAAAACGCCTCCTGCACATAAGTGGAAAGCGCCGAAAGCTGCTTTTGAATCTCCTGCGAACGTTTCATGATCATGCTATTGACCACATACACACTCACCGAAAGCACCGGCAGCGGCAACAGCACATAAAGCGTCAGTTTTGGGCTGACGGAGATCATATAGGAGATCACCAGGAAGAACAGTACGATCAGGTTAATACCGTACATCAATGCCGGGCCGACGTAAATGCGGACGTTACTCACGTCTTCCGAAATGCGGGCCATCAGGTCGCCCGTGCTGTGGCGGCGGAAAAACGCGGCCGGTAGCGTCTGGTAGTGCTGGTAAACGTCGTTTTTAAGCTCGAATTCGATATGGCGTGACATCACGATGATCGTTTGCCGCACCAGGAAGAGGAATATCCCTTTAAGGAGCGCCATGAGCAGGATCAGGAAGCCGTAGAGCAAAATGCTGAACGCAAAAATGTCATACATATCACTTTGCAGCGATACGCCATTATAGAGGTAATAAATGTCGAGCGTTTCGATCACCAGGTCGAGCGCGTAACGCACGAGCTGGGCCGGAATAATGCCGAAAAGATTGGATACAATCGTAAAAATGATACCGAGGATGAGGTACCACTTATATTTCCACAAATATTTGTTGAGAGATTTTAATGCTTTCACCGGTTCAGATTTTGATCAGCCGTGCTGGACGCTTTCTAGCCAACATCCTATTTTACCAAAACGTTGCAAAATTAAAACGACGCATCTCAATTTTCCGATTGTGAACAAAATAGTCTAATTTTGCGGTCGATTTTAAAACAACTCATGCAGGGTACCAGGCAGAATGGCCCTGCAATACATGCAGACACGTTCTTTGATTTACTGTACCTTTTATCCAAATAGTATTCCGGCATATGCTGAATAGAAGATTACTAAGAACCAAAGCGGTTCAGGCACTTTATGCACGGCAGCTCACAGCCGATGCGAACCGTTTACTGGCACTCGATCAGATTGAAGAGGCATTCGCTCCTGACCTGAACTCGATGGAGTTTCAGGACAAGAAAAAGCTTTCGGGCATGAAAAGGCTCGCGAACATGACGCTCGACGAGTTTATTAAAAATGGTAAACCCAACGGTGACGAAGAGCTTCCCGATCGCGTGCTGAGAGTGGCTCAGACAGCCTATGAAGCATACAACCGGCAGACTAATACGGATGGAGAAAAACTCGTTAGAAGGGTTTTGAATGAAACGGAAACAATTTACGCCGACTTCATCCGAATCCTGTCGATGCTGATCGAACTATCACACCAGGCAAAAATCGACCGCGAGCGCAGGTACGACGATCCGGAGGCGCCATTCCCCAAAGATTCGGGATTGGATACCAACCGGGTGATCAAGGTTTTGCAGGAAGATAAGGCGCTGGAAGAGGAGATTATCCGCAGCGGCATCAACTGGACCAACGAAATGAATCTGATCCGGAAGATTTACCGGGAAGGTTTGCGGAAGGACGAAACTTACGAAACATATTGCAAATCGGCGACGCATATGCCGGAAGAAGACCAGGAGATTATCCAGCATGTCCTGCGTCAGATTATCCTCAAACACGAGGTGTCGCTCGAATACCTCGAACAACGCGATCTTTACTGGGCAGACCACAGCGAGCTGATCCGCAGCCTTGCAATCAAAACCTTGCGTACTGCCGATTTGGCACACACATTCCAGCTTGCACCGCTTACCAAAGATTGGGAAGAGGATAGGGCATTTGTGGAGGAACTTTGCAAAGTCGTGGTGAAAGAAAGTGATCAGTACGATGTTTATCTGGAAGACCAGCTGAAAAACTGGGAACTGGAAAGGATCGCGCTGGTGGACCTTATTATCCTCAAAACAGCCCTTGCTGAACTCATTCATTTCCCGGGTATCCCTGTGAAAGTCACCATTAATGAGTTTATTGAGATCGCCAAAAGGTACAGTACCCCAAAAAGTGGTAAGTTTGTGAACGGCGTCCTGGACGTGCTTTCCGTGAAACTGGCCAAAGAGGGCGTCATCAGAAAAAGCGGGCGCGGATTGATTGATAATAAATAAAAGCTGACGAAATTGTGGCCGGGTATAAATGGAACAATTTTTGGAAGCCATTATTAATACATGAGCTGACACCCGTTTGCAGCAAAAAAACAGCAGAAACCATGAGTAAAACCAGTAATACTTTAATCGCATTTCTGACAGGCGCTGCCACCGGCGCAGCATTGGGCATACTTTACGCTCCCGACAAAGGGGAGGTACTTCGTACCCAGCTGACATACAGACTGTCCAAATACCGTGAGAAACTACAAGAAGTGATTCAGGACCTGGTCGATAAGAAAGATCTGCCTGATAATTTTTCAAGAACAGAAGGCGAGCGCGTTGTGAATGATGCACGCGAAAAAGCCGAAAAGCTTCTGGAAGACGTAGACCGTCTGATGGCGCAGATCAAGGGCCAGGCCAGCGAATGACCTATGAAAAAAATAGCCCTTTTCGCGTTTCTGGGATTAGCAGTAGCTTTTTCCGGTTGCTCCAAAAATGAAAAGAGTGGTGAAGAAAAACAGGCAAATTCGAAACTGCCTGTTTTTGCTTTGATCGACAGTACGGAATATGATTTCGGTACCATTCAGGAAGGCGCCATTGTGGAGCACGAATTTAAATTCCGTAACGATGGCGAATATCCGTTGATTCTCAACAATATCAGCTCTTCGTGCGGATGTACCACGCCCGAATGGCCGAAGGATCCGATCGGTCCGAAGGAGACTTCGAGCATCAAAGTTCGTTTCGATAGTAAGCATAAGGCAGGTCCGCAGGTGAAGACCATCACGGTTTATGCCAATACGGAACCGGCTAATATCGAATTGAGGCTGAAAGGTATTGTAAACGCAGCACCTCAGCCTGTCGATGCAGATTCAGCTACGGCGAAGAAGTAATTTTTATACAACCCATCTACTACAATGAATTATTCTATTTTAGCACAAGCAGCGGGCGGCTCCCAGGGCATGATTTACCAGGTCGTAATGTGGGTCGGTATCATCGGGGTATTTTATTTTTTCATGATCCGTCCGCAGCAGAAAAAGCAGAAGGAACAGAAAGAATTGCTCAACAACCTGAAAAAAGGCGATCAAGTGGTAACGATCGGTGGTATCCACGCGAGAGTTTATACTGTGGAAGAAGCGACAGTTACGCTTGAGTTGGACAAAGGAGTGAAATTAACGGTCGAAAAATCGGCTATTTCGCGTACCATTGCCGGGTAAAAACTAATCATGAACGGCATGCATTCCCGCTAATGCATGCATTTTCAAAATTGTTGTGAGTCAAGTCCCACCCAACCAGAACAGGATCAAAACGTTTATAGGATGCTTGCTTGCAGCATCCTTTTTTTGGTTAATGAATGTCCTCAATAAGGACAATTATTCCCTTAAACTGAATTATCCGCTGTCGATCGAATATGATAACGCAGCCTATGTGCCGATGCAGCCGCTTCCGAAACGGATTTCGGTAAATGTAACGGGGGATGGATGGACTTTGCTTCAAAAATCCTGGCTGAATTTTAATGCAAACCCGGTGGTTTACCGTGTTCAAAACCCGACGGTGTCTAGTTTCATCAACTCTACCACCCTCACCGATCAGATCACGGAAATGTTCCCGAACCTGCACGTCAACTATGTGGTAGCGGATACATTCGAGCTTAATTTCGAGCCCAAAATCAGGAAGATCATTCCCATCCGCGTCGATAGCGCGGGTATTGATGTGCGCGAAGGCTATGTAATTTCGAGTTTTATCAACGTCTCGCCTTCGCTTATTTCAGTGGATGGGCCGGTTTCACTGATCAAGACCTTCCCGGATACGATCAAGATTCGCGTGCCTACACCTAAGATCCAGAACAACTACGACGAGAGCTTGCCTATCCCGCTGCCGGTTTCCCCATTGGTGGAAGTGAGTCATCGTGACGTTTATGTGAGTTTCGAAGTCGCGCAATTTCTTATTGCGCCGCCACAACAATAGCTTAGTCCTTCATTTGACCGATAACCACATGGATCTTCCGCTTCTGATAGGTGTTACTGGGGGTATCGGTTCGGGTAAAAGCATGGTTTGCAGGCTGTTTGAATGCCTGGACATTCCTATTTATTATGCTGATAGTCGTGCCAAATGGCTTACTAACAACGATCCGGAAATCCGTGCGAAGGTAGTGGCACTGCTTGGGCAAGAGGCTTATGATAACGACGGAGTGTACAATACCCGGTTTGTCGCGTCCTGTGTTTTCAAAAATGAGCCATTACTCAAAGAGCTCAATGCGATTATCCATCCTGTCGTACTTCGTGATACCAAAGCGTGGGTCACTCGAAATGCGGGAGCTTCGTATCTAGTGAAGGAGGCCGCCATTATGGCTAAGGCTGGACAGGCCAATGCGGTGGATGCGGTGGTTGTGGTGGAAGCGCCGGTCGAGTTACGTGTTCAAAGGATATTGCAGAGGGATCAGCGCCCAGAGCAGGAAATCAGGGCGATTATCGAACGGCAGGTTTCCGATGAATCGCGGCGCGAGATAGCCGATTATATTGTGAATAATGACGATGCTTCCGAGCTGATCCCGCAAGTACTGCATTTGCACGAACTTTTCTTGAAAAGGAAACCCTCCGAACGTTAGAAATCCACATCCAGCCCCAGTGCTTGCTTCAATTCGAGCAAATAGGGGTTTTTTTCTGCTAAAAAGTTGAATTTCTCGGCAGGCGTGTAAGGCAGTCTGTTTACCTCTTGTGGTGCAACTCGGGGATTAATGTCCAGCTTCGGTGCATCCATCCGTGCTTTCAGGAAGCCCAGCAACTCATACCGCATATTCATTACGGCATCCTGTTGGTGATCGTTATCCAGCGCGATTTCGATCGTGGTACCATTCAGC
This sequence comes from Dyadobacter sp. BE31, assembly GCF_031457695.1. Classification (NCBI taxonomy): domain Bacteria; kingdom Pseudomonadati; phylum Bacteroidota; class Cytophagia; order Cytophagales; family Spirosomataceae; genus Dyadobacter; species Dyadobacter sp. BE31. The sequence goes on along the minus strand of NZ_JAVDXA010000001.1, from coordinate 726,788 downwards.
TGAATTTCACGGTTCAATGTGATTTGCTCGGTCGTTGAATTGCCGGCTTGCAGGCGTTTCTGGGAGAATTCGTACCAGAACCGTTGCAGATTGGCCAATGTCAGTTCTTCCCTTTTTGCACCATTTGGAACAGCAGCATAATCTACCGAAGGCTCGGCATTGCTTTGCTTGGTAGTTTGCTGTGCCGGTGGAGTAAGTGATTGCGTCAGCGAAACGGTGCTTTTAAGCCGTGAAGGTGCAGCTTGCTGGGGTGCCGACTGCTGCGGAGTTGCTTGCTGCGGTGCAGCTACCGGTTGTATGGGTGCATTCGCGTAAGCGCTTCCGTTTGACTGGCCGTTAGGTGGCGCCGCAGGTTGAGGTGCTGCTGCTTGTGATGGGGCTGCCGGATTGTTCAGGGGTTGTTGATGCTCAACTTTTTTTTTTGCCGTTTCATCAACGGCAGCAAGAGATTGAAGTTGAAGAACCTGGGGCAAATTGGCGAGTTTCATGAGACATAGCTCCACATGCAACCGCTGGTTTTTCGCCGATTTGTAATTGATATCGCATTGCCCGGTGATGCTCAGCGCCGAAAGCAGAAAGCTGAGATCGGCCATCAGGGATTGTTCAAGGTATTTCCGCTCAGCTGATTCGGAAACTTGCAATAAGGTTACTGTCGCCGGATCTTTGCACACGAGCAGGTTCCGGAAGTGTTCGAGAAGGCCTATAACAAAAAGATGCCCATCGAATCCTTTCCTTAAAATCTCATCAAACAGCACCAGCGAGCGTGCAATACTGCCAGCCGTAAGCGCGTCTGTGATTTTAAAATAGTAATCGTAGTCGAGAATGTGCAGGTTTTCCAGCACCACCGCGTAGGTGAGGTGGTTGTTGGTGGAAAACGTCACGTTAAGGTCGAACATAGAAAGCGCATCCCGCAACCCCCCGTCGGCTTTCTGGCCGATCAGTTCCAAGGCCTCATGTTCGGCATTGATACCTTCCTTTTTTGCAATATCGGCGAGGTGGTGCGCGATATCTTTCGATTGAATGCGGTTAAAGTCGAATATCTGACAGCGCGAAAGAATCGTCGGCAGGATCTTGTGTTTCTCCGTCGTAGCAAGGATAAAAATGGCGTACGAAGGCGGTTCTTCCAATGTTTTCAGGAATGCGTTGAAGGCAGCCTGAGAAAGCATGTGGACCTCATCAATAATATAGATCTTGTACTTCCCTGTCTGAGGTGGGTAACGTACCTGGTCGATCAGGTTACGGATATCTTCCACAGAGTTGTTGGAAGCTGCGTCGAGCTCGTGGATATTAAAGGAAGCGTTGTTCTGGAAGCTCACACAAGACTCACATTCGCCACAGGCCTCCACATCGTCGCCCAGATTCTGGCAGTTGATGGTTTTGGCCAAAATACGCGCACAGGTCGTTTTCCCTACGCCGCGCGGACCGCAGAAAAGGAAAGCTTGCGCGAGGTGATTGGTGCGAATGGCATTCTTTAATGTGGTAGTGATGTGTGATTGACCCACCACCGAATCGAAGGTGACGGGACGATACTTCCTGGCCGAAACAACGAAATGATCCATGGTGCAAGATACTTCCGAGCACTGGATTTTCAAAGCCGTTACTTCGTTACGAGCGGGTACACGCGCACGTAATCGACCTCCATTTTTTGTGGGAAAATGCTGTCATCCACGCCCTTTTGCCCGCCCCAGTTACCACCGACGGCGATGTTTAAAATTAAATGAAAAGGCTTGTCGAACGGCCATTCAGGCCACTGGTAGGAGGCTTCTTTTTTGAATGTGAAATAGGCATTGCCGTCGACGAGGATCGTCACCGCTTCGGGCGTCCATTCGCAGGTGTACACGTGGAAGTCTTCCGAAAGTCCTTTCACAATGATATTGTTGCCCTTGTTGGTTTTAATGGCATGGTTGAATGCTTTCGTATGGATGTTTCCATGCAGCCGGTCCTGGTCAAAGCCCACATGCTCCATAATATCGATCTCGCCATTGTCCGGCCATCCTTTGTTGCCGTAACTATTCCCGCTGGCAAGCATCCAGATTGCCGGCCACGTCCCGCGCCCCTTCGGTAACTTCGCCCTGATCTCGAATTTGCCATACGTAAAGTCGCCCTTGCCCTTCGAAACCAGCCTGGCCGAGCTGTACTGCTGCTTACCCGACGGCTCCTTAATGGCCGTGATCACGAGGTTGCCATTCTCCACTTTGGCATTCTCGATTTTGTCGGTATAGTTTTCCAGCTCATTATTTCCCCATCCATGATCGCCGAGGTCGTAGGACCACTTAGCCGGGTTGGGCTTGCCGGGCGTGTCGAATTCGTCCTGCCAGGATGGGGTGGTGGCGAATTCGTATTGGGATGTCGCAGGTTGCGGTTTCTCTGAGGGCTGGGCGCAGCCAGCTGATGTGGAAATCGAGGTGATGAATGCCGCTAGTCTAAGTCGTCGAAACAATGTGATGGTTTCCTGCATGGTTATGAGTCAGCCTTTTATGCTTTTTCGGTATGTTTCGAACCATTTCCCGGCGTGGAAGTATCCGGATGGTTTTCGCGTTTCGGCAGGTTATTCAAGTCGACGTTTCTTACAGCCCTTGCGAGGTCCCTCACTTTTTCGTCAACTATTTTCTGCTGCTCCGGCGTCAATTTAAAGTCTCGTCGCTTATTGATAGCCTTGTCCATGGTTTTGATTTTTTGATAAGATAGTGGTCGTAATCTACATTTGATTCAAAGACAACCACAGCCAGACTGGCTGTGATGCCGTATATTTCATATTTCCCAGCTACGTTCGCTAGTTCACGTGTAATGGCAATTCTGTACAACCTGTGCCTGCGGGCGTCACTTCCACGAAAACCGACCGCGGAGTCGGGGAATTTGTTTAAGAAGTCGCACACTATTTGGAAAACAGTAGCGAGTACAAGAGGAAGATCGCCATTCCTACTTTCTATTTTATCACTCAATTCACCGCTTTCGAGGGGATAAAGTAACGCAACGTTGAATATATCGGTGTTACCAATCCGCACAAACGAAACAGTTTTTAGGATTGTTTTATTCTCGCTGACACTCTCAAATTTATAGATCAGCCCGTCAACGCCGATCTCAAATGGATAGCTCCTTTCATCCATACATTAAACGACTTATAGTGTGTTTGATATTCTCCCTCAAACATATAAAAATCCCCCATAACCCAAATTATAAATTGCTAAACCCCAGCATTTAGTGAAATTCTGTGGTTTTCATGCTTAATTTTGTAGCCCGCTTGTCGTTTTTATGTAATGAAGGAAATAAAGTTGAGTACGGAAGTTGCCCTGGATACCCCGGATTGGAAGATCGATCACCACACTAAAATACTGACCATCGGCTCCTGCTTTGCCGAGGTGCTTGGCAGTCAGTTGGGTGATTTCAAGTTCGATGTGCTCAATAATCCGATGGGTACGGTATTCAACCCGCTTACTGTTTGTAAGATCCTGGATAGCGCGGTAGAGGAGAAAAGACCAAATCCTGCATTGTTCCTGCAAAATCCCGACCAAATTTGGTTGCACCACGATTTTCATTCGTCGCAATGGGCCAGTGGCCAGGGGGCGTTAGATGCCCTGCTTTCGGATAAATTGGACGAGATCCGCGAATTTCTGAGCGAGGCCGATTTGCTGGTGATCACGTTGGGCACCGCCTATGCTTACCGTCACCGAAAGACAAATCTGATCGTGGGCAATTGCCATAAGGTACCCAGCGACCGTTTTATAAAAGAGCTCCTGCATTTCGATCAGATTTCGATCGCATTTGAGCAATTAATCCAAAAATTGATCCCCTATAATCGTAAACTGCGCATACTGCTCACGGTAAGCCCCGTGCGCCACACGCGCGACACGCTTTCACTTAATCAGGTGAGTAAATCGACGTTGCGCCTGGTAGCGCACCGCCTTTCAGAGAAGTATAAGCACGTAGAGTACTTCCCTTCGTATGAGATCATGATCGACGAATTGCGTGATTACCGTTTTTATAAGGAAGACATGATCCATCCGAGCAATATTGCGGAAGAATACGTTTTCAATGCATTTGCACAAAACTATATCGAGGCCGGCTCTTTGAAATTCATGACCGAATGGGCGTCCGTTCGGGATACGCTGGCCCACCGGCCGCAGCACGGGAACACGCCGGGGCACTTGAAAATGCTGAAATCGCTGTGGAGCAAGCTCAATGCGATCTCACGGAATGTGGATGTTTCCGCCGAAATGGAGGAAGTGGAGCGTAGGATCGGAGAATTTCCGGGAATGTAACAAACTCATTGGCGGCATTTCGTGTTGCATAATATCAAGTCAAAAGTACCAACCATAATAATGGGAGAATTTACAATCAATAAAGAAAAAGTATTGCAGGCATTGAGTACTGTGGAAGAGCCCGATCTGAAAAAGGATCTGGTGACGCTCGGTATGATCCAGGATATAGAAATAGGGGTGAACCAGGTGCGGTTTACGGTAGTGCTTACCACCCCGGCTTGCCCTCTCAAAGAACTGATCAGGAAGAATTGTGAGAATGCGATCCATGAGCATCTGAGCCCGGAAGTGGAGGTGATTATCAAACTCACGGCGAATGTAACGACAACACGGCATACTGGGCCCCTGATCCCCGGCGTGAAAAACGTGATCGCGATCTCATCCGGTAAAGGTGGAGTGGGGAAATCTACGGTGACGGCCAACCTCGCGATGGCATTGCACCGCTCAGGCGCGAAAGTGGGGATCATCGATGCGGATATTTCCGGGCCATCGATCCCGGTGATGTTCGGTGCGGAGAATATGCAGCCCACAATCACGCCCAAAGACGGAAAGAATTTTATCAACCCGATTCGCCAATATGGTATTAAAATGATGTCGATTGGCTTCCTTACGCCGCCGGATAGCGCGGTTGTTTGGAGAGGGCCGATGGCTAGCCAGGCATTGCGCCAGTTTTTCGGCGATACCGACTGGGGTGATCTGGATTACCTGTTGATCGACCTGCCTCCGGGCACCAGCGATATTCACCTTACGTTGGTACAAACTGTTCCCGTAACAGGCGCTGTGGTGGTAACTACCCCTCAGAAAGTGGCGCTTGCCGACGCTGTGAAAGGGTTGTCGATGTTCAAGCAGCCGCAGATTAACGTGCCTGTTTTAGGTGTGATTGAAAATATGGCCTGGTTTACGCCCGAAGAACTGCCTGACCACAAATACCATATCTTCGGCCAGGGGGGAGGGCAATCGCTGGCAGATAAGTTCGATGTGCCTTTGATTGGACAAATCCCATTGGTACAAGGCATTCGCGAAGCTGGTGACGATGGCCGTCCCGCGGTAATGGATACGAATCCGATCGTGAACGAGGCATTTATGGATGCCGCTGAGGCATTGGCGCAGCAGATTGCCATCCGCAATGCATCGCGTGAGAAAACCAAAGCTGTTGAAATCCAGGTTTAGCAGTTAGTAACTGAATGATTTGATTTTTTGGATATAATCTTGCATCTTAGCAGACAGACTTTTTAACAATGGATTCAAAAGAAAAAACCATAGAATTGATCGAGCAGGCGCTCGAAACCGTGCGTCCTTACCTGCATGCAGACGGAGGTGATGTGAAATTGGTGGAGCTGACGGACGACATGATTGTGAAGCTGGAACTGCAAGGCTCGTGCCAAAGCTGCCCGATGAGCGCAATGACTTTCCGTGCAGGCCTGGAAGAATCGATCCGCAAAGCGGTGCCTTACATTAATAAGGTTGTTTCCTCGAATGTGCCTGAGCTGGCATAACAGCGGAAAATTGATATCAAATATTGATCAAAAGCAGTTTCCTGAACGGGAAGCTGCTTTTTGCTTTTTAATCCGCGCGGTAAATAGGCAGAAATTGATTCCTCCCGATTAGTCGCTTATATTGCGGGCATCATTGGAATGCATTAATCAGGAATATCAAACATGCGTATCGGAATTTTTTTTGGAGGTCCTTCCCGTGAGCGGGAGATATCATTTGCAGGTGGTAAAACAGCATTTGAATACCTCGATAAGTCACTTTTTGAGCCGGTACCGGTTTTTGTGGACAGCTTTGGCAGGTTCATTCTGCTGCAAAAGGAATTGATGTATTCATCCGAGATCCGGGAGTTCTATCCTGCGCCGGGCATTCAAAAAGACGGTTTTAAAACTTACATCGAATCTTTTCCCGAACTGGCTGCGGCCGGTGTTTCTGCTGAAATCGGGAAACTGATTTCACCGCTGGAATTCAAGGAGCATTTCGATTTCGCGTTCCTGGCTATGCACGGCCCCGATTGCGAGGACGGTGCGATTCAGGGTTTGCTCGAATGGTATAAAATCCCGTACAGTGGCCCTGGCTTGATGGGGTCGGCTGTGGGAATTGATAAGATATTACAAAATGAGATGATTGCCCTCGTGAACGGGCAGGAGAAGAAGAGTTGGACGCTCAAATACAGCCAGTGGGTTCCGAAAGATTACCCATTACTTTTCCAGGTGTTGAAAAAGCATCTGGGGCTGCCACTGGTCATTAAGGCTCCCCATCAAGGCTCGTCGATCGGCGTGGCGATTGTGAAGGAGGATTCTCTGGAAGAATTTGTGTCGGCTGTAAACCAGTGTTTCTTCCAGATTGAGCTAGATACCGAGACGTGGAAGGAGCTGGATGAAGCCGAAAAACTGGCCTGGGGGCAAAAAATCGCCAACCTGGATGAAGGTATCGGTTTCCCGGTAATCCTGGACGGCAAGACGATCTATCACCCCACGACATTGATCAGCGAGCTGGAAATCTACTTCTCCGAAGGCAATGACCATGCATTACTGAGCAGTTCCAATGCAGAAGATCAGGTGTTGGTGGAAGAATTTGTGAATGGCCAGGAGTTCTCCTGTGGCTGTATACAGTTCGACGACGGTTCGCCGCTGGCATTGCCCCCGAGCGAGGTCATCAAAATGGTGAAGGTCTTTGATTTTAATGCAAAATATAAACCTGGTGCCAGCCGCAAGCGCATTCCTGTGGATACTACGCTCGAAAAGAACCAGGAAATCCAGCAGATGATCGCAGCGACGTTCCAGCAACTGGGTATCAACGCCTGCGTGCGGATCGACGGCTTCCTGACCGAAAACGGCACCATCCTGCTCCACGATCCGAACACGATCCCGGGAATGTCGCCTACTTCTTTCATTTTCAAGCAAATGGCGGAGATCGGCCTGAACGTAACCCAGGCATTGACCTACCTCGTGCGGCAGTCTCTGCGCGAGCGTATACGTACGGGCAAGCACACGTGGGCGCTCCGCGCATTGCTCGAAAAGCTCGATGAGCGCATCGCTGCTAACGTCGCTACTGAAAAACCTGTCGAACACATCGTTTTTGACGCCACGGACGAAGCCTACGTCGAGGCACGGCGCCGCTACGGCTTGTTAAATGCGGGTGGAAAGGTAGCCCCTGTGCCCGTATTGAAAGCCGCCGACGGCCAGTTCTATCAATTGCCCAATCCATTGATGTTCAAGGAATATGTATCGGATGTGGAAGACTTGCTGCACGCCGACCGACACCCGCTGCTCGTCGAAACCTCCCAAAAGGCGGCTGCGCTCACGCATTTTTTCGCCGGGGACGTTTCCTATGACATTATCCGAATAGACAACCCGGTTCTGTAATTGCAAGTATTCTCGGGTTACTTATTTTGGCTCATTATGAGTCGATTATCCGTTTTTTCGTAGCCGCAGATAACCAGTTGCCGGATTGTTAAATTTTTTCAATTTTCTTTCGGTTTCTGGTGTTTTTGAAAACCGGTTTTCTAAATTGGGTAATTATTGAAATTCATTCCTTTCGAAAAATTGACGGATTAATGGCACAAGGAGCTGAAAAAGTTAGGTTAAGTCTTCAAAAGGAAAACAGGGGATGGAAGAAATGGGGGCCTTACCTGTCGGAGCGCCAATGGGGCACGGTACGGGAGGATTATAGTGGAAATGGCGACGCCTGGAACTATATTACCCATGAAATGGCCCTTTCCAAAGCATATCGCTGGGGGGAAGACGGGATCGGTGGTTTTTCTGATAACAAGCAACATATATGTCTTTCGTTCGGGTTCTGGAACCATAAGGACAAAATACTGAAAGAGCGCATTTTTGGTCTGACCAACCGGGAATCGAATCACGGGGAGGATGTGAAGGAGATGTACTATTACCTCGATAGCACGCCTACGCATTCATACACCAAAATGCTCTACAAGTACCCGCAGCAGCCATTCCCCTACGACAAGCTGCGTCAGGAAAACGGCCGGCGCGGCAAACAGGATCCGGAATACGAGATCATGGACACAGGTGTGTTCGATAACGACGACTATTTCGATATCTTCATCGAGCACGCCAAGGCCGATGAAGAGGATATCCTGATGAAAGTGACGGTTTTCAACCGGGGTAAGGAAGAAGCGCCGATTACTGTGCTGCCGCAGATTATGTTCCGGAATACCTGGTCGTGGGGCTACGAGGCGTTCAACTACAAGCCGATCATGAACGGTATTTCTAACCGGCTCATCGAGGTAACGCACCGGAAACACGGGAAATATAACCTTTACCTCGATGGTGCGGATGAACTGCTCTTTTGCGAGAATGAGACGAACTTCAAAAAACTGTACGGCACGGCCAATAATACCGCTTATCCAAAGGACGGTATCAACGATTACATCGTAAGCGGCCAGAAATCGAATACAGTCAATCCGAATAATATAGGTACGAAAGCGGCTGCGCGTTTTACCAAAACCATCAAGGGCGGTGAAAGCGTCACTTTACGCCTGCGGTTTGTCAATCATTCCATTTCGGAGCCTTTTGGCGGTTTTGAAGATTTTTTCAACAAAAGAATCCGCGAGGCCGACGAGTTTTATGACGATTTGCAGCGCGACGTGACCGACGCCGACCTCCGCTCGATCCAGCGACAATCATACGCCGGAATGCTTTGGAGTAAGCAGTTCTACTACTATAATGTATATGAATGGCTTAAAGGCGACCCGGCACAGCCAGGGCCTAACCAGGGACGGAAGTGGGGCCGCAACTCGGGATGGAAGCATTTGTATGCGGCGAATATCATTTCGATGCCCGACAAATGGGAGTATCCGTGGTTTGCGGCCTGGGATCTGGCTTTCCATTGCGTGCCGCTCGCGAGGGTGGATGCCGATTTTGCCAAAAGACAACTTGAAATCCTCCTGCGCGAGTACTACATGCACCCGAACGGGCAGATACCCGCGTACGAGTGGAACTTCTCCGATGTGAACCCGCCGGTACACGGCTGGGCCACCTGGAAAGTATACGAAATCGACCGGGAGCAAAATAATGGAGTAGGGGATATTGAGTTTTTGGAAAAAATATTCCACAAGCTCCTGCTGAACTTTACCTGGTGGGTCAACCAGAAGGATGATACCGGCAACAACATATTCAGCGGAGGTTTCCTCGGTTTGGATAATATCGGTGTATTCGACCGCTCGACACCTATGCCGTTCGGCGGTAAGCTGCAACAGGCCGATGCAACCGGCTGGATGGCGATGTACACCTTGAATATGCTGCGCATTTCAGTCGAAGTGGCGCTGGTACATGGTGTTTACCAGGATATGGCCTCCAAGTTTTTCGAACACTTCCTGCACATCGCAGGTGCGATGGAGTCGATAGGGGGCAAAAACTCATCGATTAGCCTTTGGGACGAGGAGGATCAGTTCTATTACGACGTTATCCACATTCCGAATGGGCAAAGCATTCTGTTGAAAGTTCGGTCGATCGTGGGGTTGATACCGCTATTTGCGGTGGAAATCCTGGATCCGCAGAACCTGGACAAGCTGCCGATTTTCAAACGTCGGGTTGAATGGGTATTGGCCAACCGTCCAGATCTGGCGAGGCTGATTTCGCGCTGGTTTGAATCGGGTAAGGGTGAAAACAGATTGCTGTCGATCCTGCGCGGGCACCGGATGAAAATGATCATGAAACGGATGCTCGATGAGAGCGAGTTCCTGTCCGATTACGGTGTGCGCGCATTGTCCAAATACCACGAGGAGAACCCCTACAAGTTTTATATCAACGGGGAGGTATTGCAAGTCGATTACACGCCTGCGGAGGCTTTGACCGACATTATGGGCGGTAACTCCAACTGGCGCGGGCCGATCTGGTTCCCGCTTAATTACCTCATTTTCGACTCACTGATGAAATTCCACACCTATTATGGTGAGGATTTCATGATCGAATATCCGACGAATTCCGGTAACCTTACGACGATCAAAGACGCCGCATTGGCCATTGCCTGCCGGTTGATCGACATTTTCAAGAAGGATTCGGAAGGAAAGCGCGCGGTGTACGGTCATGATGAGAAAATGCAGAAGGACCCTAACTTTAACGATCACGTGCTGTTTTACGAATATTTCCACGGGGATAATGGTCGCGGATGCGGGGCGAGCCATCAAACCGGTTGGACGGGCCTGGTTGCAGAGTTGATCCACAAAACCGCGAAAGAGCGGTTCTCGGCGATTGAGAAAGAACCGATGGAAGTTAGTAAATAAGGACGGTACATACATTTTACAATTCTCTTAATTAATTCTATTTAACTGATTATGACTGCAAAATTGGAACCGAATGTGATGACCAAAGTGAGCAGCTGGCTCAACGGTGATTATGATATCGATACGAAACAATCCATTCAACAACTGATCGATGAAGGCAACGATACTGAACTGACGGATGCGTTTTACAAAGACCTCGAATTCGGAACTGGCGGATTGAGGGGCCTCATAGGCATTGGTTCCAACCGCATGAACCGCTATACGGTGGGTACGGCCACCCAGGGATTGGCTAATTACCTGAATAAGGCATTCCCGAACGAAGCGAAAAGCGTGGCAGTGGCTTATGACAGCCGTATCAAATCGGATGAGTTTGCAAAAATCATCGCGGATATTTTCTCGGCGAATGGTATTTCGGTTTACCTGTTCGAAGGCTTGCGCCCTACGCCTGAGCTCTCTTTTGCGATCCGCCTGCTGGGTTGTAAAAGCGGGGTAGTAGTAACGGCATCGCACAACCCGAAAGAATACAACGGCTACAAAGCCTACTGGACCGACGGTTCGCAGGTGGTGGCGCCGCACGATACCAACATTATCAATGAAGTAAATGCGATCACGTCGATCGACCAGGTGAAATTTGATGGCGATGCCTCGAAAATCACTAAAATCGGTACCGAGGTGGATGAAAAATATATCAATCACATCCTTTCGCTTTCGATTTCGAAAGGTGCATTAGAGCGCCAGAAGGACCTGAAAATAGTGTACACGCCATTGCACGGAACCGGTGTGACGCTGGTGCCGCAATTGCTGGCAAAAATGGGTTTCGAAGCAGTAACCATGATCGAAGAGCAGGCGGAGCCAAAAGGTAACGGCCAGTTCCCTACGGTGGTTTATCCTAATCCCGAGGAAAGCGAAGCAATGTCCAAAGCGGTAGAAAAAGCAAAGGAAATCGATGCGGACCTGGTAATGGGCACTGACCCCGATTCCGACCGCGTAGGTATCGCTGTGAAAAACCACCACGGGGAAATCCAGCTGCTGAATGGCAACCAGACGGCCAGTGTGCTGATTTATTATCTCCTGAATGCATGGAAAGATGCCGGCAAGCTTACCGGAACGCAGTTCGTGTGTAAAACGATCGTTACCACCGACCTGATCGACAAAATGGCGGCGGCTTACGATGTGAAATGCTATAACACGCTCACCGGTTTCAAATACATTGCGCAAGTAATCCGCGAGAAGGAAGGCCAGGAGCAGTTTATCGGTGGTGGCGAGGAGAGCTACGGCTACCTCATCGGCGACGCGGTACGTGACAAAGATGCCATTGCTTCCTGCGCGATGATCGCCGAGCTGACGGCCTACGCGAAAGACAAAGGGCTGAGCCTCTTCGATATGCTGATGGAAATCTACAAGCAGTTTGGTTTCTACTATGAGGGGTTGATCTCACTGACCAAAAAGGGCAAGTCGGGCGCTGACGAAATCCAGCAGATGATGGCCGATTTCCGTGCCAATCCTCCGAAAACCATCGCAGGATCGCCGGTTGTAAGAATGGACGACTACAAAGCGTTGACAACGACCGATTTCAAATCGGGCAATACGGTTGCCATTCCATCCGGAGAAATGGGTATCGAATCGTCGAATGTATTGCAGTTCTTCACCGAGGACGGTACGAAATTCACTTGCCGCCCATCCGGCACCGAACCGAAGATCAAGTTCTACGTAGGCGTGCGCGCTGCGTTGGAGAAGAACGAGGATTTCGATAGCGTTTACGCTTCGTTGAAAGAGAAAGTGAAGGCGATCGGCGAGGAGCTGAATTTGAAATAGGACCTTACAATAGGTTAATAAAATGCGAAGGCGGCTCATTTGGGCCGCCTTCTGTTATTTGGTATGAATAATAAAGTAGGTCTTGTGTTGGTTGTCTTCCCGGTAGGAGATTTTTTTTATTTTATTAATGGAGAGTTTACTGACTTCTTCCCGGGTCGAGCGGTTGGTATTAATGTAAAATTCGGAATTCGCGTGCTTGTCAGTAAATTGTAATGTGTTTTGTTCTGATTTTCCGAAGCCTTCTCTTTCCAGCAATCCCTTGTTGCCCTTGCCATCGAAAAAACCTTCCTCTACGGAGCCACCTGAATTAGGCCCGATGGAGCCGAAGATTTTCTTCTCGAAAAAGTCAACCCCCTTTGCTTTCATAATGGCCAATGCGCTCTGGTAATCTTTTTCCATTTCGAGCTGCAATGGCGCAGGTGGACTTTGACCCATTCCGAGGCCACCTTTTCGCACAAAGCCGGAGTAGCCCTTCATCGGTGTAGTTCCGTCTTCGCCTTCATCACCTTCACCCATACTGCCTTGGCCTTTGATATGTACGGAAATAGAGGTGATGAAGTTTTGCAATGGATCATATTGCAACTTGTTGATAATCATGTTGTAACCGAACTTTTGGAGTTCGGGTTTCATCTGATTGATCTCATCCCAGGTCATTAAAGGGGTAATGGCCCAATACAATGTATCGTTTCTAACCAAAATGCCTTTGATCTTTGGGCCGGAGTCTTGTACAACCTGAATGGTGTCGATGGCTTTCGGTGCGACTGCCTCTTCCGGTGTCACCGCCGGAACTTCGTACTGGTCGTCCAGGCCTTCAATCAAATCCTTTTTTGCCGATTCTTCCATAATCGCCTCGCCCACCAGCGGCTTTACAAGCGGCCTGATCGCCTCCGGCGCCAGTTCGACGATCTGCTCGCGATATGGAGCCACGAATGCGGATGAAATGTAAACCAGTGCCACCGCAGCCACATATTTGCCCCAAACCAGATAATGCGAAGGCTTCCGGTTCATCATTTGAATGCGTTTTTTAAGTAACGACTGGACAAATGAGTTAGTTAGCGGCAGCTCGCGGGCCTGCATCACCGTGTTGAGTAAATTGTATTGATATTCCTTTTTCTCAAAACCATTGTCCAATACAGCTCGGTCGGCGAGGTACTCGAGATTTTCCTGCACTAATCTTTGATGGATCCACGCAAATGGGTTGAACCACAGGCAAATCTTCTGGATTTCTGCCAGCAGCAGATCGGCGCTGTGCCACTGCCGCGCATGCTCGGCCTCGTGCGCGATGATATTGTGCAGCTCGCGGCCGGAATGCTTCGAAAGGTCGAGCACGATCCATTTGAAAAACGAGAAAGGCGAAGCGCCTGCTACATGCACCACAGAAGTGCCGTCGGGGTATTCTTCGTTCTGGCCACGCGCAATCAGCAGAAATAAGCGGCAGATCTGAAAAAGGAAATACCCTGCCATTACGAGCATGCCCGAAAAGTAAATTGCGCCGATCCAATCGGCGACATTCATTGCCGGTAGTGCCATTTCTGCGGAAGGGGTGAACGGCTGCGATTGAATGGCCGCGATCCGTTCGCTGAGTATCGGCAGCTTTCCTACAACTTTGGGAATGCTGTGGTGAAATTCATTCTGCACTTCCACCGGCCCCCAGCTGGGCAGGCTGATCAACGGCAATGTCCAGGCGGCAGCTACATTGAGCCACAATAACAGGCGGTTGAGCTTCGAAAATGTTTCAAACTGGATCAGCCAGCGATAGGCCAATGTAAGCACAGCCAGCACAAGGCTGACTTTCATGAGGTAAGGGATCAGCATAAAGTCGGCGGATTAATGTGGTACATCAACACTTTACTCTCCTTCTTCGATCATCCGGATAATCTCGCGCAGATCGTCCGGCGTCACTTTTTCCTGCTTCGCGAAATAGGCAACCAGGTCCTTATAGGAATCATTGAAATACCCGCCAACGACCTTGCCCAACACAAAATGGTTCTGGTAATCCTCCTGTTTCACGACCGGAAAATATTCATAAGTATTCCCGAATTGCCGGTGCGACACATAACCCTTTTCTTCCAAATTCCGGATAACGGTTGAAACGGTGTTGTAATGCAGCTTCGGTTCCGAGAAAAGCGGAAGCATGTCTTTCACAAATGCATTGCCGAGCTTCCATAGCACCTGCATTACTTCTTCTTCCTTGTTGGTCAGCTTTTCAAGTTCCATGTCGTAAATATTGAAACTATTTTTATAGTTGACAAACTATTTTTCTAGTAATAATATTTTTTGACGAAAAATCCGGAAAGGAATCCCTGCACGGGGCAATCCCAAATGCACCGCTGGATAATCAATATGTTACCTTTTGTTGTCTTATGAAGACTATAAGTGATACTTTTTAAAGAACGAATTGTAAATTACAGGTATGATATAACGACACCTAGCTAATTGATGATGAAAAAACTACTTCACAACAACGCAATGTTGCTTTGCCTGACGATGGCTTTCTGCTGGAATGCCGCGCGGGCACAAAACGGTCCTGTGACGGGAAAAGTCACGGATAAAGACGGGGTCGAGATTCCCGGCGTCAGTGTGAGCGTCAAAGGAACCTCGCAAGGTACTTCCACCAACGAGAAAGGCACATACTCGGTGCAGGCCGGACCAGGGGCTGTACTGGTATTCAGTTTTATTGGTTTTAAAAAGCAGGAAGTCGTTTTGGGCAACCAGCGTTCCAATGTAAATGTGCAAATGGAAGCCGATGTGTCGATGCTCGACGAGGTAGTGGTAACTGCGCTCGGGCAGACGCAGGAAAAGCGGGCGATCGGCTATTCGGTGCAGTCGATCCGATCCGATGAAATCAAGGAATCGGGGAATCCGAATATGGTAGGCGCATTGCAGGGAAAGATTGCCGGAGCGGTAATTACGGGTTCGGGCGGTGCGCCGGGCGCGGGGGTAAATATCATCCTCAGGGGTATTACCTCGCTCAGCGGGAGTGCCGACAACCAGCCACTATTTGTGATCGACGGCATTATCATCAGCAACGCCACCACGGCAGGTAACCCGCTGCCCAGCGCGGGGTCGGCCTCTCCCGGAGCCTCCGAGCAGTTTGCGAACACCAATCGTGCGGCCGACATCAACCCCGACGACGTCGAAAGCGTCTCGGTATTGAAAGGCCCAGCGGCCACGGCACTTTACGGCTTGCGGGCTTCCAACGGCGCCATTATCATCACCACCAGGCGCGGAAAATCGGGCAAGCTCAATGTCTCATTGTCGCTGTCGGGTGGGGTGGATGTGCTGGGTAAATCACCGGATATTCAGACACGCTTCCTGCAAGGCCGCTTCGGAGAATTCATTTCACCTACGGAAGTACGCCAGCGGACGCCCTACCAGTCGTTCGGACCGTCGGTAATCGGTAACACCACCGACCGCATTTATGACAACTTCCGCGGGTTTTACCAAACGGGTTTTCGAACCAACAATAATATTACACTCACCAAGGGAAGCGAAAAAGGCAACATCTACGTCTCGGCAGGGCATAATTACCAGCAAGGCATTGTGCCGGCCACCTATTTCGAAAGAACTTCCGCCAAAATTGCGGGTACCTACAATTTTACGAAGCGCTTTTCGGCCTCGGGCTCGTTCAACTACATCCGCTCGGGTGGGAAACGCCCGCCTGCCGGTGATAAATCGGTATTCAGCGCGCTATCGTACTGGCCGAATACCTACGACGTGAACGACTATCTGAACCCCGACGGATCCTACAAGAACCTCTTGCCTGGTTTTACGGATAACCCGGTGTACCTCGTCAAAAAGAGCCCGCGGATAGACGCCGTTAATCGCTACATCGCCGACGTCACATTGAATTACAACATTACCGACTGGCTCTCGGCCAAATACCAGATTACTATGGACGCGTTCAACGAGCGGCGCAAGCGGCAAGTCGACAGTACTTTCGATGTAGGCACGGCTGTGAAAGGGTTTCTGATCGAAGAAAATATCAATTACCGCGAAATCAACTCCAACTTATATCTAACGGCCACGAAGCAGTTCAGCGAAAACTGGAACGGCTCGCTGATGGTGGGGAATTCGGTAGTAGGCAGCAAGCGGCCCGATAGCTACTACGAACGCGGCGAAGGCTGGAAAGCGCCCTTTACCGACGAGATCAGCAGCTACCGTAACCAGCAGAAACGTTTCTATTCGCCGCTGCAATACCGGATCGTGAGCTTTTTCGCAGATGCCAAGCTGAGCTATAAAGACATGCTCTACCTCAATGCGACGGGTCGCAACGACATTGTGTCCACGCTTCCGAAGGCCAATAATTCGTTCTTTTATCCCTCGTTCAGTGCCGGGTATATTTTTACCGAAAATCTTCCCAAAAACAATATCCTCAGCTACGGAAAGCTTCGCGCATCGTGGGCGCAGGTGGGCAAGGGCACAGATCCGTACGTGATAGGCGTGTATTACGAGCTCGCCGACAACTTTCCGTTTGGCAACACAGTGCCCGGCTATGTTCGGCGGTCTACCACCGCGGCGGATAACCTCAAACCCGAGCGTACTACCTCCATTGAGTTTGGTACGGAGCTACGTTTTTTCAGGAACCGGCTCATGCTCGATGCGACTTATTTTACGATGGATAGCAAAGACCAGATCGTCCGTGCGCCGGTTTCGAATGTATCGGGGTATTCCTTCTATTATACCAATATCGGCCTGATCCGCAACAAGGGTATCGAGTTGCTGGCCACTTTCAAGCCGGTGCAGACGGCGCGGTTTAATTGGGATATGTCATTGAATTTTACCAAAATGTCGGGCAAGGTGATCGAAATGCCCGAGGAACTTGAAGAAATCTCCTATTTCGACAACGGTAGTCGTGGCGTGCTGAAAGTGCGGGAAGGAAGTAAACTCGGCGAACTCTGGGGACTCGATTATCTCCGTGCGCCGGATGGGCAATTGCTCATTCAACCCAATGGTTTCCCGCTGACCAGCCAGGTGACCGTGCCCTGGGGCAATGCATTGCCGGATTGGACGGCTGGCCTTACCAACAGTTTTAACTACCGCGGAATAGGGCTCTCGTTCCTGCTCGAATGGCGGCAGGGTGGCGACGTGGTGGATCTTGGTGAACGGAATGCATTTCGCGCAGGGTCGATCGAAATTACCGGACGCCGTTATGAACGGGTTGTATTTAAAGGAGTTGTCGAACAAAAAGGTGCAGATAACTCCGTAACCTACGTGCCCAATACCAAATCGGTGGTGCTGGACGATGCATTCTATAATCCATCTACGGCACGCTACATGGGGAACTCCGCGCAGTTTAATATCCAGGACGGCTCGTGGTTCAGGCTCCGGACGGTGAGCCTTTCCTACGCGATCCCGAAAGCCGCGTTGGCCCAATCAATTTTCAAAGGTGGTGTTCGGTTCAATTTCACCGGCACCAACCTCTTTTTGAATACGCCATTCCGCGGGTATGATCCGGAAGCCCTCACATTTGGTTCCGGGACCAATATCATCGGTTTTGTGGGGCGTAACAATCCCGCTACTCGCAGTTTTCAGTTGGGTGTCAATGTCAATTTTTAGGAAAACATGAGAAATATCAGATACATATTCAAAATGCTGCCTTTGCTGGGGCTACTGCTGACCTCCTGCGATAAATTCCTGGACGTCAATACCGACGAAACGCTCAAAGGTGACGCGACCATGCAGGAGCTGTTACCGACCGCGCAGTTTTATACAGCCGAAGCCAGTTTTCAGCAGGCTTACGTGGCTTGCCAGTATGCACAGCAACTGGGTAGCGCGCTCGGCTCCAACGGGATCGATACTTATGCCGAAACGGATAATACGCTGGGCTGGTCCAACTTGTACCTCTACGCCCTGCCGCAACTCAATGCAATTATCCGGAAAGGGGAAAAGGAAGCCTCGCCGGCCTATGTGGGCATTGCCAAGGTGCTTACAGCCCATAACCTCGGTATCGCGACCGTCAACTGGGAGAATGTGCCGTACAGCCAGGCCGACAAAAATGATTTTTCTCCCGCGTACGATACGCAGGAGCAGATATATGCGACAATCGGCAAGCTGCTCGATGAGGCGGTGACAGAGCTGAGTGGCAGCACCGGCGCCAAGCCCGGCCAGGACGACCTCATTTACCAGGGAGACTTGGATAAATGGACCCGGCTGGCCTATTCGTTGCGGGCCCGCTACATTTGGCATGGCTCATTACGAAATCCACAGCAAGCCGCACAGGGAGCGCTTGCAGCATTGGAAAAGGGTATGAAAGGAAATGAGGATGATTTTCAATTACAATACAATTCCAAAAACCTCAGCCCCTGGTATAGCAAAGTGGCTATTCCGAACACGACGGGCAACCTCTCGGTGACGTTTTCGAATACCATTGTCGATCTTTTCAATGGAGCGGCGCAAGGCATTGTGGACCCGCGCTTATCGAAAGTGATTGGTTTGAAAAACAACCAGACTGTCTATTCCGGCGTTATCCCCGGCTCAGGCAGCGGCTCTACGGTCGACCTGAATAACAAGGCGTGGCATTCGAACATTAACTCGCCGCTGGTCATGATGACTTATTCCGAGCTGAAAGGGATCGAAGCGGAGGCGAGGTTGGCCGGCAATGCAAGCGGAGGTACTTCGGCGGCGGGCTATGCGGCTTATCAGGAAATGATCTCCGCCAATATGGAGAAAGTGGGTGTTGAACAGGCGGATATCGACAAATTCCTGAAAGATGTGAAGGTCGATATCGGTGCTTCGAAACTGACGGCGAAGCAAATCGTTACCGAGAAATTCAAGTCCATGCTGCTTATCGGCGACATTTGGACGGATATCCGTAAATACGGTTACCTGGATTTCCCGATGCCGGCCAATCCGAATCCCGACTTGCAGGGCAAACGCATTCAACGCATGAAATATCCTGATTCGGAGATCACCCGGAATTCCAAAACTGTGCTGGCCAACCAGAAAGATCCCGAAGTGCTGATGTGGCTGATCAACAAATAGATTTTATAAAACAGAAAGAATATGAAACTGATCTTGAAATATATGCTTGTATGCCTGATCCCGGCGGTGATGCTTAGCGGCTGCTATAAGGAGCCTGATTTGTTCGAGGAGCTGCTGGTCAGCAACGGAAAGGTGGCGCAGATTGCGGTTGTATGGCTCGGCGATGCGAAAGTCTATAATGCAGCCGGCGTGCTCCAAACGACCACTACCGTGGATTCGCTCAGTACGGTGAATGTGAATATCGAATATACCTCGGAAGTAGCCGTTAAGGAGTTCAAGATCTACTCGGCACCGACGGCTTCGGGCTCGCAAACACTTCTTGCGACCGTACCCGCGGGTGCTCAGAAGTATGATGCCGAGCTTCGTAACTATGTCATGAAAGTGCCCATTACCGCGCCAAAGGGCAAAAACACGACTTCGATCATTTTTGCGGAGATTGTTGCTGAAAATTCCTATGCATCGTCTCAAAAGACCGCCACATTGAAAACGAAACCATAACTGAAAGTGAAGGGATATGCAACGTTTGAAGGGTATTTCGGGTATCGGTTCAAAGTTTACAAACTCCTCATTTATCTTTGAGGTTTAAAGCTTTGAACATCCGATGCACCCCTTTTTGAACCGCATATCCCTTACTCGTTATTTGTTGATATTGGTCGTGATTGTTCTCGCGCGCACAAGCATGTACGCGCAGCAGGCAGGGACGGTTACGCTCACAGGTAAAGTGACCGATGAGAAAACCGGTAAACCGCTGCCTTTCGCCAATGTTTTCATTAATAATTCGACCATAGGAACCAATTCCGACGAAAACGGCAATTATCGCCTGCCCAATCTCGCAGTCGGTAATCTGGAATTGGTGGTGTCGTTCCTGGGCTATGAAACCATGAAGCAAACACTGCGCTTCGAACAGCCGGGTACCAAGACAGTTATTTTCAAACTGCGCGAAGGGCAGGAACTGCAAGGCGTGACCATTGTGGCTAAAAAGAATAAAAAGCGGGAGAGGCATTTGAAAATCATCATTCGTGAACTGTTAGGGAGAGGCAAATTCAGCAAATTGTGCAAAGTGCTGAATCCGGAAGTGTTGCGGATCTCGGAGGATGACGACGGGCATCTTGGCGCACAAACAACGAAGCCACTCATTATCGAAAACTATGCATTGGGTTACCGCATTCACCAGGACCTGGATGATTTCGATTATTTCAATGGAAAGGTCTATTACGGTGGTGCCACGCGTTTCGAGCTTCTGGCGCCGAAAGACGATGCACAGCGCAAGCAATGGCGCGCCAATCAGAAACAGGCTTATAAGGGTTCTCTCAAACATTTGTTGACAAGCATGGTCGCCGATAGTTTGCAGGAGCAGGGATTCAAGGTATTTCAGGTAATTCCGGATTCTCTCCGCATTTTTAAATCGGTCAGGAGCGTCAACGGATATAATACTATTAATAATCACATCCACAATCGGATCGAACCTGTGCGCGGTATGCGTCTGGTGCGTCTGGGAGAGCTGCCCACGGAGCGGCTCGTCGTGTCGGGTACGCAGCTGGAAGTATTTAATATGAACAAGCACGGCAAATCACCCTATTCCGACATGTCCTATGCCTACACGCAGATAACACTTCCGCAAGGTTACATGGTCATTACGCCGCAAGGGTGGGTTGTGATGCCTATGGGCTTTGAAATCGCCGGTGATCTCGGCAACGACCGTTTTTCCAACCTTCTCCCCGCCGACTGGAAGCGCGACGAGTAATCAAGTTTCTTTTTTACGTATAATCCTATCCGTCGCTGAGGGTAGGGGTACTCACCTTTTTGTGAGTGAATGTCGCATAGTGCTTAAAAGCGCACATGCTTCTTGCGTATATGTCACTCATTTTTTATAAATGTATGCTAATATCGTATAGTGTGCCGCTCCTTAAACGATTAAGTGGTGTTTTTGCACAAAAAGTCCATAAGTAACCGATAGTGATATGATGTAACATTTTTTTATCCATTTATGGTACTATTCTGTCAAAAAATAAAAAAGTGTCTTTTGTACGTATAAATATTTGATTAAATAGTTATAAATTTGATATGCCTAATAATTTATTAACCTAACTAAGGAATATGAAAATAATCTACAAAAGTCCCGGTCGGGATTTGTTCACTTTCCTCCTCCTTTTTCTGACTGTTTTTTCAGCTATTGCTCAGGATCGGAGAGTGACTGGCGTTGTGTCAGATCCCGCGGGCACAGGAATTCCCGGAGCTACCATTCTGATAAAAGGTACGCAGATCGGGTCGAACACAGATGCGGAAGGGCGTTTTGCAGTAAATGTCAGATCAGACAAAGACGTGCTCGTCATTAGCTTTGTCGGCTACAAAACGAAAGAGATCATCGTAGGTAACCAGACGGTGGTCGATGTGAAAATGGAAGACGACGTAGCGGCGTTGGAAGAAGTGGTAGTGACCGGTTATACGACCGACAAACGCCGTGAAACTTCCGGTTCGGTAGCACTCGTAAAAGCGAAAGATTTGACGGCCGTTCCGTCCGGTAACGTGGAGCAGCAATTGCAGGGCCGCGTAGCGGGTGTAACGGTAATTACTAATGGTCAGCCAGGTACCAACAGCCAGATCCGTGTACGCGGTTTCGGTTCTTTTGAAGCCAACGAGCCATTGTATATCGTAGATGGGGTGCCGGTGGGTTCTACGGACTTCCTCAACCCGGACGATATCGACCAGACCACCGTTTTGAAAGATGCCGCCGCAGCATCTATTTATGGAGCGCGCGCCGCAGCGGGGGTGGTCGTTTATACCACCAAGAAAGGTACCCGCAACAGAAAGCTGAGCGTTACCTATGATGGTCTGGTTGGTTTTACGACTCCGGGCAGCGGTCAGAAAATGATGAACCCAACGGATTTTGCAGACTGGACCTGGAATGCGTTCCGCAATTCCGGCTGGAAACCAGGCGATAAAAACTGGACTCACCCACAATTTGGTACTGGCGCTACGCCCGTAATCCCCGACTACCTGATGGTGGGCGGAACGTATGGCGTTACCGGTAACGTGGATCTGGCAGCAGAACGTAAAAAATACAACGTTGATCCTACGGCAGGAACGGTGTATCAGGTGGTAAGGGCGAACCGCGCAGGTACCGACTGGTATGATGCGATCACCCGCACAGCGCCCGTTACGCGTCACTCGCTGGGCTTCTCCGGCGGCGGTGAAAACGGTCGTTACTTCGTAGGACTAGGCTTGCAGGATCAAAAAGGTATTCTTTTGAACAACAGCTTCAAACGATACACTTTCCGTGTGAATACCGAATTCAATATCCTTAAAAACCTGAGGTTCGGAGAGAACATTCAGGGAACCTATCGTCAGGTGCTGGGTATCGGCGGAGCAAACAACGGCCAGGGTGTGGCAAACGACGAGAACGACATCCTGAGCGCATTCCGTATGCCTTCTATTATTCCGGTTTATGACGAGTTCGGCGGTTATGCAGGAACGGCAGCGAAAGGTTTCAACAACCCGAGAAACCCTGTGGCTACCCGCGACGGTATGAAAAACAACAACGCATTCAATGCGAACGGCTTCGGTAACATCTACCTCGAATTCGATCCGATTGAAAACCTGACGTTGCGTTCAAGCCTGGGTGGTCAGTATAACAACTATACCTATTGGAACTATTCTCGCCGCCAGTACGAAAACTCCGAAAACAACTCGGCAGTGGGCTACGGCGAAGGATCGGGATACCGTTTTGCATGGACATTGACCAACACTGCCCAATATCGCAAGACATTCGGCTTGCATAATCTGGACGTTTTGGTAGGTCAGGAAGCATTGAACACCGGCGTAAGCCGCGATTTGCAGGCGTCCGGTCTGAACCCGTTCTCGAACGACATCAATTATGTAAACATGTCGAACGTGTCGTCGAAAGTTACCAACAGCCAGTTGAGCAATGGGGTGACGTTCTACTCACTCTTCGGTCGTTTGAATTACATATTCAATGACCGGTACATTGTTTCCGGGGTGTTGCGTCGCGATGGTTCCTCACGCTTCGGTGCAGCTAACCGTTATGGGGTGTTCCCGGCGGTATCGGTGGCATGGCGTGTTACTTCCGAGAACTTCATGAAGGGCGTGACGTTCCTGAGTGACCTGAAAATACGCGGAGGTTACGGTACAATGGGTAACTCCAATGCCGTGCGGCCTGATAACCAGTATAGCCTCTACTCGGCAGGTATCGGAACATCGGCCTATGACATTACCGGTTCCAATACCAGCGCGGCCGAAGGTTATTACCGTAGCAAATTGGGGAATGCAGATGCTAAATGGGAAACCAGCGTTACCAAAAACATCGGTTTCGATGCGACATTCTTCAATGGCAAACTGGACGTAATCCTCGATTTGTGGCAAAAAGATTCCAAAGACCTGTTGTTCCAGAAAGGGGTGCCAGCCGTTGTTGGCTCGGGTGCAACGCCTCCGTATGTGAACGCGGGAACGATTACCAACAAGGGTATCGACTTCCAGATCATTACAAAGGGCAAAGCAGGTGGTAAGCTCGGCTATGAACTGAACGTAACCGGTAGCGTGCTCAAAAACGAGATCGGCGACCTTGGCGGCGATAAATACCTGGCGGGTATTAACCCGGGTTACCGTGGTCTGCAACCGATCCGTAACCAGCTCGGCTATTCGCTCTCGGCATTCTATGGTTACAATGTACTCGGCTTGTTCCAGACTCAGGAAGAAGTTGACCGGGCTCCGGCACAGGACGGAAAGGGCATTGGCCGGTTCCGTTATGAGGATGTCAATGGTGATAACCTTATCAATGCCGACGACCGCAAGTACCTGGGTAGCCCGGTTCCGAAATTCACCGGCGGTTTGAACCTGAAACTGACCTACATGAACTTCGAGGTTGAAACTTATATGTACACCTCCGTTGGAAACAAGATTTTCAATGCTTCGAAATGGTTTACCGACTTCTATCCTTCGTTTGCCGGTGCAGCCATCAGCGAAAGGGTGAAAGATTCCTGGTCGCCATCAAACACAGGTGCAGCTATCCCTATTTTCGAAAGTGCTTCCAACTTCAGTACGAATACGCAAGCCAACTCTTTCTATGTGGAAAATGGCAACTATGTGAGAATGCAGAATATTTCGCTGGGCTATAACCTGCCCAAGACTTTGCTGGCCAAGCTGAAAATGCAGAAACTGAGACTGTACGCCTCAGCCAACAACATTTTCACAATCTCCAAATACCAGGGTCTCGATCCCGGTGTAGGTGGTAACGCGGACACGCAATTCGGGATCGATGTAGGTAACTATCCTGTAACAAGAAGCTGGGTTTTTGGTGTAAACCTTGGTTTCTAATCTTAAAACAGGCTGTTTCTACATTGAATGAATCATTAATATTCTGAATCGATGAAAAAGATATTAACAAATAGTATGGTGATTATCGCCGGCGTTATGACGGTGTTTTTCTCCTGCAAAGAGAGTTTTCTGGAAAAGCCGGCCACGGGCGCGGTAAGTGAAGTCCTTCTCACGTCTACAAAAGGGCTTGAAGGAGCGCTGATCTCGGTCTATGGCCAGATTAACGGTAAGGGTGCGGGTGGCAGGATGGCCAGCCCGAGCAACTGGGTTTGGGGAAGTATCCGAGGAGGCGATGCCAACAAAGGTACCGACCCTGGCGATTACAGCGACATCAACCCGATCCAGCGCTATGAATACCTGAGTACACAAGGGGTTATCTCTGAAAAATGGCAGGGCAATTATGAAGGCATTTCACGTGCGAATGCCGTGCTGCGCCTCGTAGCCAAGGCTGATGCCGATGTCACCGATGCTACCAAGACGCGCATTAGTGCAGAGGCCCGCTTCCTGCGCGGACATTATTATTTCGAACTGAAAAAGGCATTTGGCAATACTCCTTATGTGGACGAATCGGTTGACTATGGAACCGGGATCGAAAAGGTGAAAAACGATGCGGACCTTTGGCCTAAGATCGAGGCGGATTTCAAATTTGCATTTGACAACCTACCGGTAACACAGGATGCAGTAGGACGTGCTAACAAATGGGCCGCGGCTTCTTACCTCGCCAAAGCATATCTGTACCAGAAGAAATTCCCCGAAGCCAAAACGCTTTTCGACCAGATTATCGCAAACGGCCAGACTACCAACGGCAAGAAATACGCTTTGGTACCTAAATATGCCGATGTATTCCGCGCTTCGAACGACAACAACTCAGAGTCCGTTTTTGCGGTGCAGGCAGCGGCCAACACGGGTAGTGTGAACAACGCGAACCCTGAATTTGACCTTAACTGGCCTTATAACACTGGTGCTAATGGCCCTGGTAACTGCTGCGGTTTCTTCCAGCCGAGCTTCGAAATGGTGAACTCTCACCGTACCGATGCGAATGGCTTGCCATTACTTGACGGTTCGTACAATTCGGATAAAAATGCGGTGGTATCGGATATGGGTTTGCTTTCCAAGGATAAATTCACCCCTGACGCTGGTAACCTCGATCCTCGACTCGACCACTCAGTAGGTCGCCGCGGCATTCCATTCCTTGACTGGATTGACCACCCAGGTGCCGACTGGATCCGTAACCAAGCCAATGGCGGCCCGTACAGCCCTAAAAAGTATGCTTATTACAAAACCGATGTAGGTTCGTTGCAGGATAATAGTTCCTGGACACCAGGTTACACAGCGATCAACTACACTGTAATCCGCTTTGCCGACGTGCTGCTGATGGCCGCAGAGGCAGAAGTGGAAGCTGGTACGCTTGAAAAGGCTCGTGAATACGTGAATATGGTACGTACCCGTGCCGCCAACCCCGATGGCTTTGTGAAAAAAGCAGGTGCTCCGGCAGCGAAGTATGTGATCGGAACTTACAAAACTGCATGGACCGACAAGGAGGCCGCTCGTACCGCCGTTCGTTTTGAAAGAAAGCTGGAACTGAACCTGGAAGGTCACCGCTTCTTCGACCTTGTGCGCTGGGGTGTTGCCGAAAAGGAACTCAATGCATACCTGACTTTCGAATCGAAGCAACTTACGGGTGCCTTGGGTAGCGCTAAGTTTGCAGCTAAATATGAATTGTTGCCGATACCACAGAGCCAAATCGACCTTCAGGGCGCTGATGTTCTGAAACAGAACCCTGGTTTCTAAGCATTTCAAACCTGACTAATTTATAGGAGATGGTATGTATTTACCATCTCCTTTTGTTAATTTCGGAATATCCTGATTCTGTCACTTTATTATCGCACCTGGCAAATGCTTTTTAAGCGCTTACTCCCTGTTTTGGTGGGCTCTGTCCTGCTTGTATCCTGTAAAAAAGAACTCAAAACGTTTACCGAACTGCCTGCTGATGAGACAGGCATCCGGTTTTCGAACCGTATTGCCGAAAACGATACGATGAATATTCTGGCGTTCGAATACGTTTACAATGGAGGGGGAGTGGCATTGGGTGACTTCAACAACGACAGCCTGCCCGACGTATATTTTACCGGTAATACCACCCCTAACAAGTTGTATCTGAACAAGGGCGACTTCAAATTCGAGGATGTTACCGAAAAGGCAGGCGTAGCGCCGCAAAACAAATGGTCGACGGGCGTGGCTTTGGTGGATATCAACAATGATAACTTACTGGATATCTACGTGTGTGCATCTGTGCGCGAGGTAGCGCAGCAGCGCGAGAACTTACTGTACGTAAACCAAGGCTTGGGGAAAGATAAAGTGCCGGTTTTTAAGGAAATGGGTAAAGAATACGGGATCGCAGATACGACGCATACGACCAATGCGGCGTTTTTCGATTATGACAATGATGGTGACCTGGATTTGTTCCTGATCGTCAATGAAATGGACGATAACAACTTTCCCAATAAATACCATAAAAAGGTAGTCGACGGCTCGTCGCGCCGTACCGACAGGTTGTATCGTAACGACTGGGACGCCAAATTGAATCATCCTGTTTTTACCAACGTATCCAAGGAGGCCGGTATTCTGATCGAAGGTTATAGCCTGGGTATCAATGTGACGGACGTAAACCAGGACGGTTGGAAGGACGTGTACATTACGAATGATTACCTCACGAACGACCTCCTCTACATCAATAATGGCAATGGTACTTTTACTGACCAGGCCGCAAATTATTTCAAGCATACCTCGCATTCGGCGATGGGCAACGACGTGGCCGATATTAATAACGATGGCCTCGTGGATGTGGTGGCCGTGGATATGATGCCGGCTACCAATCGCCGCAAAAAGATGATGACGCCCGCGAATAGCTATGTTACCTACCAGAACAACGACTTGTTTGGTTACCAGTATCAGGTAGCCAGAAATACATTGCAGCTCAATATGGGAAGCGCCTCGGGTAATGGTAAGTCTCCGGTTTTTAGTGAAATAGGGCTGCTTAGCGGTGTTGCCGAGACGGATTGGAGCTGGACGCCGATGGTCACAGATTTTGATAATGACGGTCTCCGTGACATTATTATTACAAATGGCTTTCCTAAGGACATTACGGATCTCGATTTTATTGCGTACCGCAACGAAGTATCGAGCATTATGGCCCCGATGATGATGCTCGACTATATTCCCAGCGTCAGGATCAAGAATTTTGCATTCAAAAACAAAGGCAATCTCGGCTTCGACGACGTGACCAGCGACTGGGGGATCGAGACACCCGGATTTTCAAGCGGGGCAGCCTATGCTGACCTTGACAACGATGGGGACCTCGACTACATCGTCAATAATATCAACGACTCGGCGATGGTTTATCGCAACAATAGTGTACAGTTGAAACCGGAGGAAAGCAATTATTTGCGCATTGCGTTTAAGGGGGATCGTTACAATGGTGCCGGGATCGGAGCCATTGCCGAAATTAGTTACGGAAGTGGGAAAAAACAGATAGCTGAAAACTCGCCTTATCGCGGCTATTTGTCGACTGTGGAGCCGGTTTTGCATTTCGGGTTAGGAAAAGAGAAAGCTTTGCAGGAAGTGAAAATCACCTGGCCAGGTGGAAAAAGCCAGGTGCTGAAAAACATCAAAGCTAACCAGGTGTTAGTCGTGCGGGAGAAAGATGCGACGGCGGCCCCGACGCCTGCGGAAAGGACTGTTTCGCCGCTGTTTTCGGATATTACCACTGACCTTAACGTGCCTTATCGCCATGAGGAAACGGATATCATTGATTTCAATGTTCAAAAACTGCTGCCACATAAAATGTCACAATTCGGGCCTGCACTTGCGGTTGGCGATGTGAATGGCGATGGGTTAGAAGACGTATTCGTAGGTGGGGCATACCTGCACAAAGGGCGTTTTTTACTCCAAAAACCTGATGGTAAATTTACGGTGGCGGATTTGCTTCCCGGACCGGAAGGTTTTGAGAAAACATCAGAGGACATGGGTGTATTGCTATTTGATGCCGACCGGGACCAGGATCTGGATTTGTATATCGTGAGCGGCAGTTATGAGATTCAGGAAGGTTCGGATGCATTGAAAAACGCATTGTATCTCAACGACGGGAAAGGCCATTTTACGCGCGATACCGCCGCATTGCCCGCATTTCTGGTGAATGGTTCATGCGTGAAAGCTGTTGATTTTGACCGTGATGGCGATCTGGATTTGTTTATTGGTGGAAGGGTAGAGGCCGGGAAATATCCGAAGCCGGTTTCAAGTTATATTCTGCGGAACGATTCCTATGGCACTACGGTGCGGTTTTCAAATGTCACGGCAGCGGTGGCGCCCGAGCTGGCGGGCATTGGGCTGGTTTGCGATGCCCTTTGGACTGACTATGACAACGATGGCTGGGCCGACCTGCTGCTGGCAGGAGAATGGATGCCTTTGACTTTCCTCAAAAACGAAAAAGGCAAATTTAAGAAGGTTACCACCGGGCTGGAAACTCAAAAAGGGTGGTGGGGTAGCCTCGTAGCGGGTGACTTTGATAACGATGGCGACATGGATTACATCGGCGGGAACCTGGGTACGAATACCCTTAGCAGGGCTTCGGAGAGCCGTCCCGTGAGCGTGTACGCGAAGGATTTCAACAACGACGGCTATTTCGATGCAATACCGACTGTGTTCTACAAGGCGCAGGACGATACTTATAAGGAGTTTCCTTACAACACACGCGACGATATGGGCAAGCAGGTGATCCAGGTGCGCCAGCGCTTTCAGGAGTATGGTAAGTTTGCAGAATCGGGTTTGCCGGATATTCTGAAACCCGAAGAGTTGAAAGATGCATTGCATCTGACGGCTACCTGGATGAAAAGCAGCTATATCGAGAACCAGGGCGGCGGAAAATTTGCTTTGCGGGAGCTGCCTGTTCAGGCGCAGTTTGCCCCACTTTTTGGAATGATAGCGGAAGATTTTGATCAGGATGGTAACCTCGACTTGATGCTCTCGGGAAACGATTACGGTTCCGAAGTGTCGGTAGGGCGGTACGATGCGATGTACGGGCTTGTGCTCAAAGGTGACGGTAAGGGTGGTTTTCGCCCGCTTAGCATTTCGGAGAGCGGTTATATGGCGGGTGGGAATATGAAAGCACTCGTGCGTGTTGCTTCTTCTGATGGCAGCTGGCTTTCGGTGACCTCTCAGAATCGCGACTTGCTGCGGTTTCATCGTGCGGCCAAGCCTACCCGGAAAATCGGCCTGGCGATTGGCGAGACATCCGTACTGCTGCATTTGAAAAACGGAAAATCGAGGCGGGAGGAGCCGGGTTACGGGTCTTCGTTCCTCTCGCAATCGAGCCGAGCATTGTTTCTGCCCGATTACGTTTCAACTGCAACCGTTACCGATTCAAAAGGAAACAAAAGAGAGTTGAAATAGGTCTATTCACATCAGTATCCCCTGCCGTGGGTATTATGGTATTTTGCCGCTGTGACTATCACAGCGGCTTTTTTATTGAAATATAAATTTTCCCATTTGAGGTTAATTTTGGATAATCTGAAATATGAATATTAAAGTTAATTATATAAAATAATCAAAGCTAGGTGCCGGAAATGGCCGGTGATTCATTTCTAGATATTTTATCTTTTTCAGTTCTTCCTTAAATCGCGGTTTTGTAACCAATATTTTACTATAAATCGTTGATTTTGTGTTATTTGTACGGTTGACACTTATTTATTTTGACATTAAAATTGGATTAAAATCAATGATATTCGAGTGTTAAATCTTGGAAAAGATCAATTCTGATTTACTTATGTAAATGAAATAGTACAATTTAATATTTGATTGAATATATTTTGTAGATATTAGATTATTTAATGATTCTAAATGAATATTTTTGAGTAGCATAATTATATTAACCTGACTAAATACGATGAAACAAAACTACCTTCACCTGGGAAGCAGGCTGGTTTTTTGCGTGCTTCTCTTTCTAATCTCCCTAACAGCTTTTTCACAGGATATCACCATCACCGGCAAGGTTATGGATGAGCAGTCCGGTTCAAGTCTGCCGGGAGCTTCTGTCACACTAAAAGGTTCGACAACCATTGGCGTTACCACTGACGCGGACGGTAAGTACTCCATTAAAGTACCTTCCAGCGCTCAGGTCCTCGTTTTTTCATTTATCGGCTACACGGCCAAGGAGGTGGCGATAGGCAATCGGACGGTTATCGATGTATCGATGACCAGTGACGTAAGTGCTTTGGAAGAAGTGATTGTGACGGGTTACGGCTCGCAGTCACGTCGGGATATTACCGGGTCGGTAACGACCGTCAATGCGAAGGATTTGCAGTCTGTTCCGGCAACCACATTCGCGCAGCAATTACAAGGCCGCGCGTCGGGTTTGAACATCGTGAACGACGCAACGCCGGGTGGGAACGCGACCGTACGTATACGGGGGTTCGGTACAATTGGTAACAATGATCCGCTCTTCATTATCGATGGCGTGCCAACTGAAAACCAGGGTAACCTTAACCCCAACGACATTGAGACGATCCAGATCCTGAAAGATGCGTCTTCTGCTTCCATTTATGGTTCACGCGCGGCCAACGGGGTGGTGATCATCACGACAAAACGCGGCAAAATCGGCAAGCCGGTTATTTCCTTTAATGCTTACTACGGAACGCAAAAAGCTTATAAGGATGTAGAAGCGTTGAATGCCAAAGAGCTGGGTCAGTACCTGTATCTGGCCGACAAATACGCGGGCAAAACGCCTTCCCATGGCCAGTATACCTTTGGCCCGAACGGTGAGGTTACTGTACCGGATTATGTATTTCCAAGTAAAGGCAAAGAGGGCACGCCGGAGGTAGATCCTGCGAAATACTCGCTCGTGCCAGGTAACATTTATGCCATCACCAAAGCGGCAGATACCAATTGGTGGAAAGAATTGACCGCCTCAGCACCCATTCAAAATTATCAGTTGTCCGCAACCGGTGGTACCGAAAACAGCCGGTATGCACTGTCAGTGGGCTATTTTAGCCAGGATGGTGTCGTGAAATTCATCGGTTACGATCGCTACACAGTCCGGGCGAACACCGAATTCTCGACTGCCAACAAGCGTTTCCGCGTAGGAGAGAACCTGGCGGTATCCTTCGATAACAGAAAAGGAGGTTTTGGTAACAACCAGGAACAAAATGCGGTATCGGGTAGCTACAAGCACCACCCGTTGCTCCCTATTTATGACATCAAAGGCAACTTCGCCGGTTCGCGCGGTGCTAACCTGGGTAACAACTCGAACCCATATGCGACGCTGTATCGTGAAAAAGACAACCGCACTTACCGTTTGCGCGCATTTGGTAATGTTTATGGCGAGTTTGATATCATTCCTAACCTGACTGTGAAAACAAGTCTGGGTATCGACGGAGTAAGCCAGAGAGGTCGCTACATCGGTCGCGCTAACCCTGAATATGTGGAAGGTAGCTTCAACAACGGATCGACCTCAACCGATTATTATTCGTACCAATGGGTTTGGACGAATACATTGAGTTACTCCCGCAATTTCGGCACCAATCACAAGGTAGATGCTTACGTAGGTATTGAAGCAATTCGTGAATTTGCCGAAGAATTCGGTGCCTCCCGTTCGGGTTATGCATTTGAAATTCCTTCGATTATCAATTACCTCAACCTCGGTGATGCTACAAAGGCAACCAACTACGGTGGTGTAAACAGGGATTATAGCCTTTACTCGCAATTCGGAAAAGTCAACTACGCATTTGCGGACAAATACCTGTTCCAGTTCATTTTGCGTAACGATGCTTCTTCCCGTTTCCAGCAGGCTTCCAGAAGTGCGGTGTTTCCTGCATTCAGCTTGGGATGGCGGTTATCGGATGAAGGCTTCATGAAATCGGTGAGCTTCATCAACGACATGAAACTTCGCTACGGTTGGGGTAAAACGGGTAACCAGAAAATCGGGGACTACAATGCCTACACCACCTACCGGGCAGATATTTTCCACGCAGGTTATCCTATCGACGGTTCGGGAAGTCAGCCAACCATCGGTTATGACGCCTCCTCTTTCGGTAACCCGAATGCGAAATGGGAGACGACAACTTCCAACAATATTGGTCTCGATGCGACATTCCTGAACGATGCGTTGACCCTCGAATTGGATTTCTGGAATAGAAAGACGACCGACATGCTCTTCTCGACGCCGATCACATTTACTGCCGGTGACGCGAACGCGCCTTCATTCAACGTAGGCCAGATGACAAACAAGGGTATTGACTTGGGGCTATCCTACCGTAATACCGCGATGAAAGGCGATTTGCGCTACGGAGCGTCGTTCAACTACTCGATGTACCGCAACACGGTAGATAAACTCGATGAAAGCGAGAATACCAAATACTTCGGTGCTGGCTCCCGCGTGCCGGCGGTGACGCTCACACAGGCCGGATTGCCGATCTCGTCTTACTACGGTTATAAAGTGCTGGGCATCTTCCAGTCTGACGAGGAAGCCAAAGCCTGGGCGCCTTATGGTTCTTACAATAAAGCAGGTAAATTCAAAATTGCGGATATTAACAACGACGGTAAGATCACTGACGACGACCGGACCGTTATCGGTAACCCGCACCCCGATTTTGTTTATGGTGTAAACGTGAATATCGGCTATAAAGCCTTTGACCTGACTGTTTTCGGTAATGGTGTGGTAGGTAACGAAATTTTCAGCTACCTGCGCTACTTCACTGATTTCAACACGTTCCAGGGTAACCGTGCGAAACGTGCATTGTACGATGCATGGCAGCCGGATCACAAACAAGGCACTGTACCTATTATGGATGCGGATGACCAGATCAGCAGCCGCCCGTCCAGCTATTTTGTCGAAAAAGGCACTTATTTCCGTCTGAAAAACGTGCAGCTCACCTACACGTTGCCCAAACCGCTTGCTGCAAAGATTGGTTTCAGTAATGCGCAGATCTACGTGCAGGGACAGAACATGTTCACGGTTAGTAAATATACCGGTCTGAACCCAGAAATTCAGACAGGTGAAGACCGCACCCTTGGTTTTGATGGCGGCTACATGCCTGTGTCGCGGACGTTCCTGCTCGGCCTTAACGTGTCATTCTGATAACCGGTTTTTCTTCTGATCTTAAAAATTCGATATATATGAATTCAAGACTTGTAAAATACATGCTATCGGTGGGTCTGGCAATCGGGATTGTCTCGGCTTGTAAAGACTCATTCCTGAGCCGCGATCCGCAAGGACAATACAGTCCGACGGCGCTCAAAACGCCTTCGGGTGTGGAAGGCTTGCTCGTGGGCGCCTATGCGATGATCGACGGGCAGGGCCTCGACGGACAGGATCCGTGGAACAACGACATTCAGAGCTGGGTTTTCGGCGGGATTGCTTCTGACGATTCTTACAAAGGTACCGATGCCGGTGACCAGCCGGAGGAATCGTTTATTGAAAAATGGGACTTTCAGCCTACCAACAACCACATTAAAAACAAATGGCGTGGATTGTATAAAGGCATTGCCCGCACCAACGACGTAATCAACACACTGGCAGAGGTGAAAGAGGTAAGTGACTCACGCAGAAAGCAGATCATCGCCGAAGCACGTTTCCTGCGCGGATTGTTCCACTTTGAAGCCAAGAAAATGTGGAAAACGATCCCTTATATCGACGAGACGATTTATAAACTCGACGATCTGGAAAGTACCAAAATCCCAAACGATAAGGATGTATGGCCGATGATCGAAGCCGATTTTAAAGCGGCATCCGAAGGACTTCCCGAAGCACAGTCGCAAGTTGGCCGCCCGACCAAATGGGCAGCGCTGGCTTTCCTGGCCAAGGCTTACATGTACCAGGGCTGGAATATCTCTACCGGTGCGGCTAATGTGGCTGTTTTGCAAAAAGCGAAGCCTATCCTGGAACAAATTATTGCGTCGGGCAAATTTTCGCTGGCCCCGAAATTCGAGGATAACTTCCTGATCGCGACTCGTAACAACGTCGAATCGATCTTCGAAATCCAGTATGCGGTTTCCAGTGCGTCGGGTGACGCGGCTGATGCGGGCGTAGGTTTGGCTCACCCTTACATTGATCCATGGGGCTGCTGCGGATTTTATCAGCCTTCACAAAACCTCGTGAATGCATTTAAAACCACTGCCGCCGGCTTGCCGATGCTGGATAATTTCAATGACAGTGACGTGAAAAACGACCAGGGTTTGAAATACACCGATCCATTTGAACCTTATACCGGAACACTGGATCCCCGGTTGGATCAGACAGTCGGCCGCCGCGGTATTCTTTTCAAGGATTTCAAGATCCACGGCAGTGACTTTATCCGCGACCAGACTTATGCAGGCCCTTATTCTCCTAAAAAGCACATTTCCGAGAAAGCGGGCTTCGGTATCAACGGCTGGGGTAACCTTTCGAGCAACAACTACCGCATTATGCGTTACGGCATGATCCTGCTCTGGCTTGCTGAGTGCGAGGTAGAGTTGGGTAACCTCGAAAATGCACGGAAGCTGGTAAACCAGATCCGTACACGCGCGGCCAATCCGGCTGGTTTTGTGAAAAAAGCGGTTCAGGGGCCAAAGTCGAGGGATGATTACTCTGTGCTAAATGAGCCGGCTGCAAACTACGTGATCAAGACTTACGACCAGGCCTGGACCGACGCTGCCGTTGCCCGTAAAGCAGTCCGTTTCGAAACCCGCCTCGAATTTGCGATGGAGGGACACCGCTTCTTCGATTTGACGCGCTGGGGAATTGCGGCTGAGGTATTGAATGCCTACGTGGCCGTAGAAGCCAATAAAAGAGTTTACAAAAAGGGTGCAGTATTTACCAAAGGTAAAAATGAGTTTTTCCCGATTCCACAGGAAGCGATCGACCGGTCGTACAAGGCGGGAGTAGCTACGCTCACACAGGACCCTGCGTATAAATGATTTTGGTTAGTTAAAACCAGTATTTGTTAAGCGTTTGTAATCAGAAAAGCCCCTGCGGATATGCGGGGGCTTTCTTAGTTGATGAAGGTTTTTAATTACTTAGCTAACATTAATCTCCTGCGCAGGCTTCTCCGAGCCGGGCACGATCGGTAGCGTCAGTTGCAGGATGCCGTTGTTATATTGAGCGCTGATATTTTCCGTATCGACGGTGCTGTCGATCATGAATGTCCGCTGAAAAGAACTCTTGCTGAACTCCTGCCTGATCCAGTTGCGCTTCTCGCTCAGATTATCTTTCAGTTCATAGGAAATGGTCAGTTCCAATCCCTGTACGTTGATTTTGAAATCTTCCTTGTTGCGGTCGGGGGCGAAAATGAGCATTTCGTAGCTGTCGTCGTTTCTGACGATGTTCACAGGTACGCGGAATTCGCGCTGCGGGCCGAAATGCCTGCCATAATGGTCGTGGCGCATTCCAAAGCCACGACGTCCGAATCTGTTATCACACATGGTATTTGATTGTTTGTTGAATGAATTGTTTAAACTTTTTGGGGCGCCGGGCCAAACGGGTCGGCCAGGTATTCGCGCTGAGGACCTCCGAAATCGGCATTAGGATAGCCGTAGAAGCCCGAATGATAATGTCGCCACCTGCGGTAGCGCCTCCTGCCTGTAAATAGCCTGAAAATCAGTCCGAGGAAAAGGAAGAAGAATATGGCTTTGAATATCAGGAATGGGAGTGCAAACAGGAACAAACCTGCCAGTACCGCGGCCCCTATTGATTTTAGAATGACGATGAACATGATCTTTTCTGGTTTTGATGAATGTTGGCGCATCGTTTGCACCTACAATCATGCAGACGTGCAGTTCGAAAAAATACTTTAACTCAATGCAAAAAAATAAACCCGGC
Source organism: Dyadobacter sp. BE31 (assembly GCF_031457695.1). Taxonomy (NCBI): domain Bacteria; kingdom Pseudomonadati; phylum Bacteroidota; class Cytophagia; order Cytophagales; family Spirosomataceae; genus Dyadobacter; species Dyadobacter sp. BE31. Next base: position 690,313 of record NZ_JAVDXA010000001.1, on the reverse strand, counting down.
TGTCGGGCCGGGTTGGGTATAAGTTACATATTCTCAGGGGGCTTTCTCCACCGGTTTCGCATTTCCTGGCGGAAGCGCCGACGCTCCTCGTCGGTCATTTGCATCCATTTATTTTTCCACGCCAGCATTTCCTCGCGCCCCCCACGACCAAAGCGCCGGTTGAACTTTTGCCATTTATGATGATGCCGGTGTTGACCCGGCCCGCCGCGAAAGCCGCCGAAAAGTATTTTGCACAAAACAAACAAACCTACTGCCTGCCAGTAGTTGATCGTGTTAAAGTTCGCGGCAGCAGGCAGAATGGCGTTCCAAAGCCATTGTACAATTGCTCCGAGTCCGAGGGCTGCGATCAGGATAAAAACCGGTAGCGCAAGCCGAAATCTCCTACCTCTGTTTTGCGGGTTCATCATGGTCAACAAATTTAATAATTTACAAACTCCCGGTACACGCTTTCGAGCCGTTCACGAAGGTGACGGACCGCATAGCGCTTACGGGATATTAAGGTTTTGATATTTTCTCCGGTACGGTCGGATATCTCCTGGAATGTCTGGTCTTCAAGCTCATTCCAGATGAACACCTGGCGCTGGTTCTCAGGCAGCTCGTCCAGGGCAATGTTCAATTGCTCCCAGAAGAGATCTTTCAAATAGGCGGTTTCGGGTGTATTGTCGTCGGCTAGCAGGATGTCTTTGAAATGAAACTCGCCATCCTCGTCTTCGTACCCGAAATCTTCCAGCGATTCGGGCTTTTGCTTGCGGTATTTATCGATGATCCTGTTGCGGGCCACGCGGTAAAGCCAGCTGCTCATCTGCTCGATCGCCTCAATCTCCGGCACTGTACTCAGCTGGTACCAAACGTCCTGCAAAATATCCTCCGCATCCTCATCGGTATTCACGCGCTGCCGGATGAACCCGAGCAATTGCTTACCATAGGATGTGACGGTTTGGATGATATTTGGCTTTTTCTGCGACAAACGGACTTTTAAGCTATTATAGATTGGCAGACGGCTGGACTTTGGAAATACTTTAAAGGGTAATAAGTTTTTTTAGCCACGAAGACACCGCAGCGGCGGACCGCGAAGATACACGAAGTCAGAGTATTCGCGGTCCGCCGCTGCGGTGCCTCTTCGTGCCTTCGTAGCAAAACCCACTAACTAAGTATACTATTTAAATATATAAAAATAGTACAACAATATATAATTTGTACTATTCTAATAGAACTGGCAAATTTCAAACGACTTGCTGTACTTTTCCTATAAACATATGATTATTCCAATATTTATACATCAATGAAAAAGGAACTTTGCCCAGTCTAAATCGTTCTTATTGACTTTTAAACACAACGTTGGGTACCTTTGTAATGTCCAAAGAGCAAAAAGCGGAAACGTAAAGCTGCTCAGAGAACTTGATCAGGGAAATGCCTGAAAAGTACAAATTGGTAACATTGAATCAGACATTAAACATTAAGAATAAAATGAAAAAGACTATCTTGGCAATCGCAGTATTGGTGGGAGTATCAACTGCAAATCTTTCAATCGCTGCTGATAAAGTAAAAGAGAACAACGCTTCTATCGAGCTCGTTTCAGGTGCAGAATTGAAATTCAAATTGTCTCTTGAAAACGTAAAAGAAAGATCTTCACTGGTTATCAAAGACTACACAGGAACAATCGTTTACAGCACATCGATCCCTAAGTCTGAAAACTACACTAAGATCTTCGACCTGTCGAACCTGGCAGACGGCAATTACAGCTTCATTATCAACAATGGCAGCGAAATCTCTACAAAGCCATTCGCGATCTCGACTGAAACAAAACGCCAGGTAACAGCAGTTATCAAATAATATAAGCCCCTTGCGGGTATGAAAAAAGGCAGTCTGGATATTCCGGACTGCCTTTTACTATTTTACGATGGCCGTTTAGTAAGCCAATACTTTCTTTTCGTTGCTGCTCTGGAATGCGAGGTCTATCACCCGGCAGGTGCGCAGGACCTCTTCCGGTTTCACCGCCAGTTCGGCACCATTAACGATCGCATCATACACATTCTGGTAGAACGGCATATAATCGCCTGCTTCGCTTTTCACAACTCCGGTAAATGCAGCGCTGTACAGCTTGCCCCAGCGGTCTTCGGGTTCCACACCCCAGGGTTGTTCGGTAGGCAACACATTTTTGCGTAATGTCTCTTCCTGCGGATCCAGGCCACCTTTGATGAATGAGCCCTTGGTGCCGTGCAATACGTAACGCAAATGGTTTTCATACACCATCAGGCTCGATTTTACGATCACCGACTTGTCGGCATAACCCAGGCGAATATCAAAATAATCGTCGATCTCGCTGTTCGGACGGACGATGCGGATGTCGGCTGTGACGGTTTGCGGTTCACCGAAGAGTACCAATGCCTGGTCGATCAAATGCGGGCCGAGGTTGTACACATTACCGCCCACGGGTACTGCACGTTCTTTCCATGAGCCGGCCACAGCTTCGCGGTAGCGGTCGTAGCGGCATTCGTATTCGATAACATCGCCCAGTTTTCCTTCGGCAAGCAATTTCTGAATCGTCAGGAAGTCCGAATCCCAGCGGCGGTTTTGGTAGGCGGTCAGTATCAGGCCTTTTTCTTTGGCTACTTTCACTAGCTCGCGGGCCTCTTCTTCGGTCGCTGAAAACGGCTTTTCGATCACGACGTGTTTCCCGTTTTGAAGCGCATCCATTGCGTACTCGAAATGCGTGTCGTTAGGCGTGCATATGAAAACCAGGTCGATTTCCTCGTCGCTGAGCAGCTCTTCCACCGACCGCGCATTGCCAATGGTAGGGTCAAATTCCTGCGCCTCGTTTTTGGACCTTTCGACCACCGTTTTGATCTTGAAATTCGGATTGGTACTCAGGAACGGCGAGTGAAAATACCGCCCCGACAAACCGAAACCGATTAAACCGACATTGAGAATTTTTGAAGGCATAGTTTTAGATTTTGCTTTGTCACAAAGGTAGCCTTCCTCGAAAACTGAGCAAGGAACCATTGCAGGATGTTTAGGATTGATAGGAGATTTGACTCATTAAACATTATATTCGACTAGTATCAAGGTGTTTTGCCATGACAACCTAGGAAAAGAAAATCGAGATTATCCGGAAATCGCGTAGCGATGCAATATTGGTAGCAATATCAAATAGTATATCATGCCAAATCCGTCAGGGATATAACAACCGAGGCAATCAATGCGCTGTTGTTACATGCCCAAGGGCATTTACCGAACGTTGCCGCCGTGTTTTTGCTACCTACGTTGCATGCCTAACGGCATTTTCTTACACTGAATACTTTTATGGCAAAGCAAAAGCCACATATTTATCCCCAGACTTCGTATTCAACTTCCCGCCGCCGCAAGCTATGACGACATATTGCCGGCCATTCACTGAATAGGTACTTGCCGAGGCATAGCCGGCTGCCGGCAACGGGGCTTGCCATAAAATCTTACCCGTTTCCTTATCGAATGCCCGGAATTGTTCGTCGCGGCTCCCTGCAATGAATAGCAAACCACTGGCCGTTACCAGCGGGCCACCGTAGTTGTCGGTGCCGGTAGGTGGGATGCCTTTGGCAGTGAGTTCCCGATATTCTCCCAGCGGTACCTGCCATTTTCGTTGTCCGGTGTTAAGGTCAATGGCCGTCAGGGTGCCCCATGGCGGCCGACTTACCGGATAGCCGTTTCGGTCGTACCAGCGGTTATAGCCGGTGTGCTGGTAGGGAACTTGTGTTTTAGAATCGACTTTAATGCTTCCCTTGCTGTCCTGATTACTGAGGTAAGCGATGATCGACTTTCGTTCCGCCTCCGAAATGTGCGTAAATGAAGGCATCATGCCGCGGCCATTTTGCAGTATAGCCTCGATTTGCGCCGGTTTTAACCTCTTTTCGAGGTTGGCGAGCGAGGGATAGGAGCCGTCGTGGTTGCCCATTTTGTCAGCGCCGTGGCAGGCCGCACAGTTCATTTGGTACAATTGCGCGCCGGTTACGCTCGCCGCGTTTTGGGGGACTTCTTTTTTTACGAGTGAAGTATAAACAGGTATTTCCTTGGCAGGAACATACATAACGCCACTTGGATCCGTTGCTGCGCCGCCCCATTGTGCGCCGCCGTCGGTACCGGGGTAGAATATCGTCATGCTGGAAGTAATAGGAATGTAGGCGCTGCCGGTTTTGGCTTTGGAAAGCAAATCGACAAGCGAATCCCGGTCGGCAACGAATGCATTGAAGTCACTTGCATTAAATGTCTGTCGCGTAAATGGGACCGGCAATGTGGGAATAGGCTGCGTGGCGCTGACTTTTTCACCATCAACGCCCGGGAAATTAAATGTCGTTTCCTTGATCGGGAACAGCGGCTTTCCGGTGATCCGGTCGAGAACGAAGACATAACCTTGCTTGGTCACCTGCACGATCGCATCCATGTGCTTGCCCTTGTGCGTGACGGTCACCAGGTTCGGAGGGCAGGGAGGATCGCGGTCCCAAATGTCGTGATGCACGAGCTGGTAATGCCAAAGGCGCTTGCCGGTCGCGGCGTCGAGGGCAATGAGGCAATTGGCAAAAAGGTTGTTACCCGGCCGGTTACCGCCGTAAAAATCATAGGCGGCCGAGCCTGTCGGGATGTAAACGATCCCGCGGCGGCGATCGACGGCCATGCCAGCCCATGCATTGGCGCCGCCGAAACGCTCACGCGCGTTTACGGGCCACGTTTCGGCTCCGAACTCCCCTTTGGCGGGAATAGTGCGAAACGTCCAAACCAGCTTGCCCGTGCGCACGTCATACGCGCGCACGTCCCCGAGCAAGGCAGTTTCGTTTTCATTGACGCGTGCGCCGGTAATCAGCAGGTTTTTGTAAATGGTATTCGGCGTGTTGGGTGTGACGTAATCGTCCGCGCCGGGCCGTTCTATGCCGGTTTTAAGGTTGATGCGGCCGTTTTCACCAAAGGCTGGTATTAGTGAGCCATCGGCCGCATTCAATGCATAAATCCACTTTCCTGCTCCGAAAAATATACGCTTCTCCCTGCCGTCCGACCAATAGGTGACCCCGCGGCTGGTGGTACCACCGTTATCGGTGATATGGGTTTGCCAGATTCGTTGCCCCGTCGCGGCATTCAATGCAAATGCCTGCGTCCCTGCCGATACGCCGTACAAAATGCCGTCGATTACGATCGGGTTGCATTGCATTTGCGTGCGGTTACGCGTCGTATCCGCGCCCCCCGACGCGTACGTCCACGCGACTTTGAGCTGGGCTACATTATCCTTGGTAATCTGATTCAGGGCGGAATAATGGCTGCGCGCGCCGTCCCCGTTGTATTCCGGCCAGTTCTGGTCGGCAGAATGCGTGCTGATCACAAAACCGCATAAAGCGGCAAAGGAGGCCGATAAGAGGATGGGCGTTAGCTTCATGGATGCACGATTGTTATGCGGCTGCCCAGAGTTCTTTCAGCTTCTGCAAATCACGTTTCATCGCATCGAAAACCACTCTTTTATCCACAGTAATCTGAAATGCGCCCTGATCGGCACCGCCCAGCGGATATTCCAGGTGCAGGCAGATCGGTACATCCACTTTCAAGTCTTTGAGCAGTTTGAAATAGGTTTTAAAATCCACCATTCCTTCGCCCAGCGGCACGCTTTTCACCGCCCATTTACCGCTGCTGTTTTTGTCCCAATAAAAATCTTTGATCACGATCGTCTTGATATGAGGGCGGATCAGGTTGAAACCGGTTTGCCACGAAAGACCACCTTCGACAGTGGCGTGGCGGATATCGTATTGCGCGCCCATTGTTTTTGGATTCGCTTTTTGCAAAATCTGCCAGATTTCGAACATCGAAGCACCCACCATCCGCCCCGAATGGTTCTGATAGCAGCCATGAATGCCCAGTTTGTCATTCAGCTGACTTAATCCAGCCATTTTGGAGCTGAACTCATTGAGCTGTTCGGGAATCGCTTTTTGCTCATTGTAGCGGTACCAGTTCATGCGGTAATATTTGAAACCCAACTTGGCTGCTGTTTCGAGCAGTTTTTTGTCAACCGGGTTTGTGGCGTCTTCAACCGCTGTGCAGAACATTTGTGGTGCTAATCCCACTTTTTTCATCGCTTCCACGGCTAATGGAAGGTCCGTTTCGACTTTTTCGGGCAAAACGTGGCCTTTGGGACGCACCGTGAGGTCGATACCGTCGAAACCGAGCTCTTTGGCCACTTCGGCCATGTCCTGGTAGTTCAGGAATTGCAGGTGTTTGGAGAAAATATTGACCTTCAAATCATCTGCGACCCTGTTCGCGGGCCTTGCGAATGTCTCCTGGGCCAAAGTAGGTATAATGCTGCCTGCGAGGGCGCTGTTAATGAGGAAATCTCTGCGGGATAAGTTCATGAGGAATAATCAGGATTTGGTGATAACAAAACTGTGTTTGCCTTTGGCTTTCAATGCCTTACTGGTGAGGATAATGCGGGTAACCGGAGCGCCGTCCCATTTGGTTTTGAAACTGTTGTATTCCATGCCCTCGGTAGACGGCAGTTCCGTTGAAACTGTCCAGCTCTTTGGGTCATAAGAGAGCGAGACCGTTTTTTTACCAGAAGTCGTCAGGATAATTTTGCCTGGTACGCTGGTATCGACTTTACAGACGGTCATGAATATTTGCTGCAATGAGTCGGGCTTCTGTTTCAGGATGTAGTCGTCGGAGACCTCTACGATATTTTTACTGCGATTGAGCTTTACCAGCCGGTTCCAGTTTTGAATGCCGGCTTCCTGCGGATATGCCGGCGCGATGTCCATGGAGAGCGAAACTTCTTTTTCAGAAACATTACTCTTAACATTCCTCGCATTGAACTGCTTCCCGGCCGGTTGCCCGAGTCCGTTGATTATCGGGAGGTTGTGGTACTTCGATTGTGTAAACCAAAGCTCATATCGTTTCGAAGAAAACGTCCGCGCCGTATAGTTGCCGCGGCCGGCATCGACTATCACCGGTTCGCCGTCTGCATATACAATGAAATCGCCCACGTCATTATGGTTGTGGCTTTCGGCATTGTGGCCGGCGTGGGTTGCCAGGTACAAGCCATTGTCGGAACGGGCGGTGAGTACTTCAATATCCGAAAGCCACGATTGCGCTACTTGCGTGTAGGTTTTGGATGGATCTGGCTTCAACTCGGAGGTTGTGAGCAGGTTCCAAACCTTTCTGGGGCGCTGGTAGCCATTGCCGCCGGTTACCGCACCAAACTGGCCGTAGGCCCATTCACCAAGCGCAACCAGTTCCGGGTCCTTAACTGCCTTGCCGAAGCGGTAAAGCATTAATCCATCCGGTTTTAGTTTGGGGTCCGCATCGGCGAAGTTGACAAAATAGTCGTTCGCAATGTGTACTTTATAAACATAGGCGGCCATTTTACGGATCAGATCATTGTCATAAATATTAACGCTCCCGGCGGTGGCGCTTTCGAGGATCGCGAGCGCGTCATAGGCGCTCGCACCCGCAGCGAACCAGTAGCTCGGGCCTTCGTCGCAGCCACCGTCGTCGCCCAGGCTATTGAAATACCGGTCGAGGAACACCATATACTGATAGGCATTATCTCCACGCTTCTGGGTATCTTTTTCGAGCAAGAGATCGGCAATAAGCAGGTTTGATACGATCCAGGGGTTCCAGTTATTAACAGGGTTTGTGGTGCTCAGCCAGCCGTACCGTTTGGCATCTTTTAGCGGCTCGAATATCTTTTTGTTGGTTTCAAAGTAAATGCGGGGACGGATCAACGGCGATATTTTATCCAGCTTTGTTCCCAGGAAATAATCGGTAAGCGCGAGTACTCCCGCGGTTTCGGCGCCGAAGAGGTCGACGGTTGGATCTTGGACATCGGGCAAGCCGTTTTTGGCCTTTTGCACGCTCAAATGCGCGGGTACGCCCCAGTAAGTTTCTTCACAAATAGCCCATACCGAGTTGAGGACAGCTTCCATGAATCGGTCTTTGCCTTCCGCTGCTTCGGCAAGGACAAGGTTCATCAACTGGCTTCTTCGCCCGAACGACGCTGTTGCATGTCGCTCACGGTCGCCGCTGCGGGTGAAATCGAGCAGAAGGCTTGCCGTAACCATTGGGATAGGCTTTTCTAATGCCTCTTCACCAGCTTTGATAATCTTCGCGAGCTCGGCCGGGTCGGTTTTACTGCGCCATTCTTCCGGGGTTCTGGGATAAGGGGCCCATTTGTCGAGCGGTATGAGGGCTTCTTTAAATGCATTCTGCGTGTACTTCTGTGCGAGAATGTTTCGCGGTGTGATTTGCGCGCTGGCAGGCCGGGCGGCCCCGGACCACGCGATCGCCAGGGCAAATGCCAGTAGTAGTCGGATCATAACGGCTGTGGTTTAGGAAGTTGAATGTAACCGAATATAAGACTCCAATATCCAGTAGAATCACTGACTCCGGTCTTTAATTTAAATTCAATTAGTATAAATTCCTGAAAAAATATGAATGCTAAGCGTCTGAACCGCCGCGATTTCCTGAAAGCAGGTGCTGTTGTCTCTTCTTTTATGATCGTGCCCCGGCATGTGCTCGGGCGTGGGTATCAGGCGCCCAGCGATATGATCGCCTTGGGTTTCATCGGTTGCGGGCGCCAGAGCGGAGGCCTGCGAAACCGCTTCCTCGATACTCAGGAAACACGCATTATCGCTGCTTCGGATGTATATGTGGTCAAGCAGGACGCTTTTGTGAATGCTGCCAATAAATGGTATTCCGAAAAGCTTGGGCAGGGCACTTACAAGGCTGCGGCTGGTATAAAGGACTTCCGGGAATTGCTTTCGCGAAAGGATATTGATGCCGTGGTGATCGCTGCGCCGGACCATTGGCATGCCGCCATGGCCGTACGTGCGGCCGAGGCGGGTAAGGATATTTATTGCGAAAAGCCGCTTTCACTAACCGTGAAGGAAGGGCGGGCGATGGTGAATGCGACCAGAAAGCACAACCGGGTTTTCCAGACGGGCAGTATGCAACGTTCGGCTCCGGAATTTACAAAAGCTGTGCAGCTGGTGCGCAGCGGTGCCATTGGAACCATTAAGAAGGTGTATGTCAATGTAGGCGGCCCGCCGAAAGTCTGGGATTTGCAAAGCGAAACCAAACCGGAAGGCCTCGATTGGGATCTATGGATGGGCCCTAACACCATCGAAAGGCCTTACAACAATGAGCTCGCGCCGGCAATGGATGCGAAATTCTGGCCAAAATGGCGCGATTATGTGGAGTTTGGCGGTGGCGGTATGACCGACTGGGGCGCACATATGTTCGATATTGCGCAATGGGGGCTGAATATGGACGCCGGCGGCCCTACTGAGCTGGTATATTCCGAACCAGGCAAAGGTTTGATTTACAAATATGCCAATGGTGTCGAAGTCGTTCACCGTCCCATGGAAGGCAAGCAGTATTGCCATTTCGTGGGCACTGACGGCGAAGTATTCGTAGCACGTGGCGAGTTGAGAACTACGCCGGAACTGTTGAAAGACAAGGTTTTCAATGCGGGCGAGGCTGGCGTTTACGTCAGTACCAATCATTATAAAGACTTCCTGGATGCGATCCGGACGAGAAAGCCGCCTATCTGCGATGTCGAGACCGGCCATCGCACGGCATCTGTCTGCAACATCGGGAATATCGCGTACGGTTTGGGGCGTTCGCTGAAATGGGATCCGGTGAAGGAAGATTTTGAAGGGGATAAAAAAGCCAGTCAACTGCTGGGCAGGCCGATGCGAAAAGAATGGAAAGTCTGATGTTGTCGGACACATAAAATTGTCACGGGTTTTTCCAAATTGTGTATTTTTGTAACATGATTGGACAGCCCACGGTTATTCGTTTTAAAGAACTCAGCGAGCTCGGAAATGTATCCGAAGCACTTCTGAGGCTTGGTGCAGAAACGCCCGTCTGGCTCTTCGAAGGTCAGATGGGGGCAGGTAAAACGACGCTCATTAAGGCACTATGCAGCCATCTCGGGGTTACAACCCATGTGCAGAGCCCCACTTTCTCGCTGGTGAATGAATATGATGCGGGGGGCAGAACAATCTATCACTTTGATTTTTACAGGATTAAGGACGAAACAGAAGCCCTGGATATGGGCGTGGAGGAGTACTTCGATTCGGGGGACCTTTGTTTTGTCGAGTGGCCGGGTAAGGTGGAGAACCTTTGGCCGCTGAAATATATGCAGCTGCATCTGGAAGCGGATGAAACTGGCATGAGAATATTGGAAGTCACCAAGGTATAAGAGGTCACATTTAGTTAGTTACAGTTTCACTTTCATTTTGCTAGTCAATGGCACAACCTCAGATTACCGGTTTTGAAGAGCTCGCCAAGCAGTCGGTGCTTTACCCCCAGGAATCGTTAATGGCGGTCCGGAAGGACCAGAATTCGCTGCATATCGGCTTGCCGAGGGAGGTTTCGTTACAGGAAAACCGCATAGCGCTCACGCCCGACGCGGTCGCGATACTGGTCAGGAACGGGCACGAAGTATGGGTAGAAAAAGACGCCGGCAAAGGAGCCAATCTGTCGGACCATGAATACAGCGAAGCCGGTGCGAAGATCGTGCACAGTCCCGAGGAAGTGTACCAGGCCAATGTGATCCTGAAAGTGGAGCCGCTGGTGGAAGAGGAGTTTCGTTACGTGAAAGCGGGGACGACGCTGATTTCGGCGCTCAATCTCCCTGCGTTGGAAAAGCAATATTTTGAAAAGCTGAATGAACTGAAAGTAACCGGCATTGGCTACGAACTGATCGAGGACAAGGTAGGAGGGAAGCCGATCATCCGTGCCATGGGCGAGATCGCCGGAAGCACGGTATTGCTCATCGCTGCCGAGTACCTTTCGACACCAAATGGCGGCCGGGGCATTATCCTGGGCGGGATTACGGGCGTACCGCCAACCAAAATCGTAATCCTCGGCGCGGGTACCGTTTCGGAATATGCCACACGCGCAGCCCTTAGCGTGGGCGCGGACGTGAAGGTTTTCGATAAGCACATTTACCGCCTGCAAAGGCTCAAATACTCGATCGGGCAAAACCTGTACACATCCATTATAGAATCCGAAACGCTGGCGGAAGCCATTGGCAGGGCGGATGTGGTGATCGGTACCATGCGGGCCGAGAATGGCCTGAGCCCGATGGTCGTAACGCGTGAAATGGTGTCGAAAATGAAACCCGGCTCGGTGATCATCGATGTTAGCATTGATCAGGGCGGGTCGTTTGAGACCTCGCGGATGACGACGCATAAAAACCCGACGTTCAAATACAATGAAGTGATCCATTATTGCGTGCCTAACATCCCCTCGCGCGTGGCGCACACGGCGAGTACGGCGCTCAGCAATGTATTTTTGCCCTTTTTGCTCCAAACCGGCACAATAGGCGGCATTGAGGAAATGATTTATGCCAATCGTTGGTTTATGAAAGGAGTGTATTGCCACAAAGGCACGCTCACCAACTCCCACATCGCCCGGAGCTTTAATATGAGATATAAGGATTTGACGTTGCTTTTGGCGGCGAGGATGTGAGGGTTACTTCGGCTGTCGGCTATCGGCTGTCAGCCTTTTTGAGTTAGAATAATATTATTTATAAAAAAGCCGATTGCCGAAAGCCGACAGCCGAGGTATAATTTAAAAAAGGCCGACCGCCGAAAGCCGACGGCCGAAGTACATTATGATTAACAACAGCAATGAAAACACCCTGATGGACGATGCGAATTCTCCGGATTTGAATCAGAAATTGATGGGTTATATATCGCAGGATTTTGTCAAGGTCGCCGACCAGTTGAAAGAAGCTTCATACCAGATCCGTAAACGTGGCTTTTCGGAATACCCGATTTTCGCGGTTACTAACAACGAGCTCGATCTGGGCGTGTTGCTGATCGATGCGAGAGAACTTACAAATAACTATATTTACAAGGCGTCGTACATGCAGGAGTTTGTCGATCGCAAACTGATCGGACCGGAATCGGTGCTGCTTTTCACGGAAAACTATAAAAACCCGGAAGAGTTCTGCTGCCTGTTTGCATTGATCGGCGAGTTTTCGGGTTTTGTGTACGTGCCATATCCCGAAGATTAGCGGCTGGATGTCGTTTGGAAAGTTGCGTAGGGCCGCTTAATAAACAGTTGGAACGCTTACTAGGTCGTGGGGATCGGGTTCCTGAATTTTATTTTAGTTTTAGAAATTAATTGTTTGAAATTCAGCTAAAAAATCCCCAGTCTATGGAATCTAAACTACTTCTCGAAAAGGAACTCGAACCCATTTTCCTTCAAAAATTCCCGCCATTTTCCGAGAGCGTCAAAGAATTTCTCGTGCAGTATGGCCCTTACATTATCCTGGTACTCTCTATTCTCGGGGTGTTGGGCTTGCTCACGGCGCTGGGCGTAGGTGGTGCGGTTTTGGGTGCGGGGGGACTTACGGCAGGTATTGGGTTCAATGCTTACATTGGGATTGCGCTAGGGATCGTCACGCTGGTGATGTATCTGATGGCGTTTTCGCCGCTTAAAGCACGCAAAAGAGCGGGATGGAACCTGCTTTACTACGCACTGTTGATCGGCCTGATCAGCAACCTGATCCAGTTGAGCATTTTGGGCTTTATCATCGGCGGGATCATCGGTTTCTGGGTCCTTTTCCAGATCCGGGAGAAATACGCATAAATATTAACCGGCCTGTGCCGCGTAAAGCGGGCGGATTATTCCGCCCGCTTTTTATTTTTGCCATTGGTCAGTCAAATAAGGCTTTTATACCTGCGGTTACCGCGACCAGGAAAATTACTTCGCATATTTGCGACTACATCGTTTTGAGATTTATGAACATCATAGAGGTAAGGAATGTAACGAAGGAATATTCCAGCCACACCGCCCTGGACAATGTCAGTATATCTATTCCCAAAGGCTGCATTTTTGGGCTGCTGGGGCCAAATGGCGCGGGGAAGACGTCGCTGATCCGGATTATTAACCAGATCACCGGTCCCGATAGCGGAGAGATATTGTTCGATGGCGTGCCGCTAAATCCCAATCACATTTCGCGGATCGGCTATTTGCCGGAGGAACGGGGACTTTATAAGAAGATGAAAGTAGGGGAGCAGTTGCTCTATCTGGCGCAGCTTAAAGGGCTTTCGCAGAAGGAGGCAATGGAAAAGCTCAAAAGCTGGTTCATTAAGTTTGATATTAAGACCTGGTGGGACAAAACAATCGGTGACCTCTCGAAAGGAATGCAGCAGAAAGTGCAGTTCGTTTCGACTGTCCTGCACGAGCCCGACCTGATCATTCTCGACGAGCCATTCTCCGGTTTCGACCCGATTAATGCCAATCTGATCCGTGATGAGATCCTAGAATTGAAACAGAAGGGTAGCACGATCATTTTCTCGACCCACCGGATGGAAACCGTGGAGGAACTTTGCGACCATATCGCATTGATCCATAAGTCGCGCAAGGTGCTCGACGGTGCGAAAAGAGAGATTAAAGAGCAATTCAAGACACATACCTATTTTGTCGAATACAAAGGCCATCTCGACGAACTGGACCCTATATACCAAATCCTCGACCAGAAGATCCTCGAAGATGGCTACCTGCGCTCCAATATCCATCTGGACGGTGAAGCGAATTCCAATGCGTTGTTGCTCAATTTGTTGTCGAAAGTGGAGATCCGCGCGTTTGGAGAGAATATCCCGACGATGAGCGATATTTTTATGAAGGCGGTCAATGAAGTGCCCGAGGCATAACCCGGGCGCATTCCATTCACAGTTATTAATCCGATTCCCATGCGAAATATATTTCTGGTTATTAGAAGAGAATACCTGGTAAGGGTCAAAAAGAAGTCGTTCCTGGTGATGACCGTGCTGGGGCCGTTGCTTTTTGTGGCTTTCTATGGGACGGTATTCTGGGCCGCGGTGAGCTCGGTGGATATCAAAACGGTGCAGGTACTCGATGAAAGCGGATTATTCCGGAACAAATTCAAGGATTCGGAAACCTTAAAGTTCGAACTGACAGATACGAGTATCGACTCCGCCAAAGCTGCATTTCCAAACAGCGATGCCAATGCGCTGGTTTATATTCCGGCCAATGTGATCAAATCGCCCAAAAGCGTCCGCATTTACGCAGCCAAAAATGTGAGTTTAGAACTGAAATCCGAGATCGAAAAGGTGATCGAGAAGGAAATCGAAGACATCAAACTCGCGGAGGCGGGTATCACGCATAAGATTCTGGAAGATTCACGCGTGAATGTCAATTCGGAAACGATCAGCCTGAGTGAAGAAGGAGAGAAAACCAGCAGCTCGGGCGCGGCCACTGTTATCGGTGGGATTTGTGCATTCCTCATTTATATGTCTGTATTCATCTACGGAACTCAGGTAATGCGCGGAATCACCGAGGAAAAAACCAGTAGGATCGTGGAAGTGATCATTTCTTCCGTGAAACCGTTCCAGCTGATGCTCGGCAAGATCATCGGCGTAGCGTTGGTCGGGCTCACCCAGTTCGTGCTCTGGATTTTACTGACTACCGCATTGACAAGCGCCACATCGGCTGTAATTGCCAGTAAGATGTCGAAAGAATCGGCGCAGATGGCGCAGGAAATGAAGAAAGCGCAAATGCCGAACCAGGGCCTGCCTGGTGGCAATGTCGATAATCCTGTTGCGGAAGTACTCGGCGCAGTGTCCAGCCTGAACCTCCCGCTGATCATCGGCTGCTTCCTGTTCTACTACCTGGGTGGATATTTACTGTATAGCGCGCTATTCGGCGCCGTTGGGGCGGCCGTCGACAATGATGCGGATACACAGCAATTTATGCTACCCATTACATTGCCCATTATATTCTCCTTTGTATTTGCCCAATTCGTCCTCCGCGACCCTGATGGTACGCTGGCGTTCTGGACATCCATTATCCCATTCACCTCGCCAATCATCATGATGGTCCGCATTCCGTTTGGCGTTCCGGCCTGGGAAATCGCATTGTCGATGGTGCTTCTGGTATTAGGTTTCATGGGTACCACCTGGATCGCTGCCCGCATTTACCGCGTAGGTATCCTTATGTACGGGAAGAAAGTTAGTTATAAGGAATTGGTGAAGTGGATATTTTATAAGTGACGTCGGCCGTCGGCTTTCGTACTTCGGCTTTCCGCTATTGATGGATTATTCTTTTAGGTAATTAAGCCGACTGCCGATAGCCGAAGGCCGACAGCCCCTTTAACTTTTTTTAAGATTCACAAACCGTTGCCGTTGTGGTTATTTTGCTAATTTTGGCCGATCATTGATAGAACTGCTCAAAAAGAGTCGCCATCTTTGCGCATTGTGCATATAACTTTTTCAAATTTACCGTCTTTCAGATGACCCGTTTCAGCCGTACAAACAACCTTACGGGTTGGATTGTCTTTGCTATTGCATTCATCACCTACGCCCTTACCGTCGAACGTACCGCCAGTTTCTGGGATTGCGGGGAGTTTATTGCCTGTGCATTCAAATTGCAGGTTCCTCACCCTCCGGGCGCGCCTTTCTTCCTGCTAATCGGCCGTATTTTCTCCCTTTTTGCCATGGGGGACCTGCTGCAAGTAGCGTATTGGATCAATATGGTATCGGTGCTGAGCAGCGCATTTACCATCCTCTTCCTTTTCTGGACCATTACCCTGCTGGTTCGTAAACTGGTTGCCAAAAATGACGAAGAGCTGACACAAGCTGATACGCTTCTTGTAATGGGAGCCGGTATCGTTGGTGCATTGGCCTATACTTGGTCCGACTCCTTCTGGTTCTCGGCAGTGGAAGCTGAGGTTTACGGTTTGTCGTCCTTCTTCACAGCGATTGTTATCTGGGCGGTATTCAAATGGGAGCGCATTCAGGACCCAGCTGCGGAGAACCGCTGGTTGATCCTGATCGCCTATCTGGTAGGATTATCTATCGGTGTTCACTTGTTGAACCTCGTTACGATTCCGGCGCTTGCACTGGTTTATTATTTCAAGAAGTATCAGAAAGTCAGTGTTTTCGGAGGTATTATGGCTTTCGTTGGCGGTCTGGTGGTTTTGGGGATCATCAACTCCGGTATCATCCCGGGCTTGCCGAGCATTGCAGGTAAATTTGAGATATTCTTTGTAAATACTTTGGGATTGCCTTATAAATCAGGGGTGATCTTCTTCATTATATTGTTCATCGGCGCGCTGATCTGGGGAATCCGTTTTTCTCAAAAGAAAGGCAATGTGCTGCTCAATACGAGCTTGCTTTCATTGGCATTTGTATTGATCGGATATGCCAGCTACCTGATGGTACTGGTGCGTGCCGAGTATAACCCGCCGATCAACGAAAATAACCCGAATGACGTATTGAGCTTCGTGTCCTACCTGAAACGCGAGCAGTATGGCAGCCGCCCGTTGTTGTACGGGCCGTCGTTCGTATCACGTCCGGTAAGCCAGAAACGTGGTGCGCCGATGTACCGCAAGCAGGATGGTAAGTACGTGATTTACGACTACCGCCCGGAGTACGAATATGAGCCAGGCGCAAATATGCTGCTGCCACGTATGTATAGCACGCAGCCGGGGCACCCGCAATTGTATATGCAAATGACCGGTCTGGCGGAAGGTCAGAAACCCACCATGTCGCATAACCTCTCTTTCATGTTCTCGTATCAGATCGGGCATATGTATTGGCGCTATTTCCTTTGGAACTTTGTTGGTCGTGAGAGTGATGAGGAAGGCGCCGGTAATATGACACCCTGGGATGTTTCTACCAAATATCCTGAGCCGATCGCCAATAATAAGGCTCACGATAACTATTATATGCTACCGTTCCTCCTTGGATTGTTCGGTATTGTGATTTGCTACTTCCGCCAGAAGCGCGACCTCCTTGTATTAGGTTTGTTGTTTATCCTGACCGGTGTGGCGTTGGTGGTTTACCTCAACTCCCCACCTACCGAGCCGCGTGAACGTGATTATATTTATGTAGGTTCGTTCTACATTTTCTGTATCTGGATTGGCTATGGTGTCATTGCCATCGCGGATGCAATCAGCAAGTTTGTGAAAAGCGGTACCGCCCGTGCCGGCGTTGCTACTGCATTGGGTTTGGTAGCTCCGGTTATTATGGGTACAAAAGGCTGGGATAACCACAACCGCGACCATCGTTACCACTCGGTTGATTTCGCTAAAAATCTCCTGAACTCTTGTGCGCCGAATGCGATCCTTTTCACAGGGGGGGATAACGATACATTCCCGTTGTGGTACGTGCAGGAGGTAGAGGGCTTCCGTACGGATGTGCGTGTGTGTAACCTGAGCCTCCTCGGTACCGACTGGTATATCGACCAGATGAAGCGCAAGACTTACCTGTCGGAAGCGCTGCCGATTTCACTCGACAAGAACAATTACGCATTCGGAAAGAATGATATCGTGCCTTTCTATGAAATCCCAAGCGTGAAGGCAGGTATCAACCTGAAAGAATATCTTGGATTAGTAAAACAGGAAAACAAGGCTATTCAGGTGCCGTTAACAAGCGGCGATATGACGTCCATCCTGCCATCGTCGGTATTGTTCCTGCCGGTGGATGCAGAGGCTGTTAAAAAGATGAATATCATCAAAAGCGACCTCGTTCCATTTGTGAGCGATTCGATCAGCTGGACGATCGGTAAAGGCGATTTGTACAAATCCGACCTGATCATGCTCGATATCATCGCCTCCAACGATTGGAAACGCCCTATTTACTTCTCGTCGACCCTGGGCGGATCGAGCTACCTGAACTTGAAAGAGTACATGCAGCTGGAAGGCTACGCTTATCGCCTGTTGCCGGTGAAAGTGCCTGGCGCCAGCGACGGCTACGTGAATGCCGATGTGATGTACAATAATATGATGACGAAGATGTTCTGGCGCGAGCTCGACAATCCGAACACTTATTATGACAATACCTACCTCGGCTCACCGGTAGCAACGGCACGCATCGCATTCCTGCGCCTCACCGGCCAACTCATCGCCGACGGCCGTAAGGAAGAAGCGAAAAAGGCTATCGAGCGCTCGTTGACCACCATGCCGGATAAGAGCATTCCATACGATCAGTTTTCAGCCAATTTCATAGGCCCGTTGTTCGACTTGGGTGAAACGAAGAAAGCGCTGGAAATAGCCGAAACAATGGCTAACCGCGCCGACGAAGTGCTTACCTGGGCGAAGAACAATTCTACGACACGCCGCCGCGACAGCAATGTGTACCTGTACATCATGCAAGTGATCGTCCAGGAATGCCGCGACGCGAAACAGGAGGCCGCCGCGAAGAAATACGAAGCGATTTTCCAGAAGCATCTGGCTGCGTTTAATATGTATGGTGGAGGGCAGTAAGATATAAAAAAGAGAAATACGAAGGGCGGCATTTGCGAGAGCAGATGTCGCCCTTTCTCTTTGTGCCTTTGATATTTATTAACTTCTTCTACACATTGAGTGGCAAGTAATTATCAAGCAACGGCAAAAATTAGTTGCCGGTGGGTAGATTCTATTGGTTGAAAATCAGATGGTTATGGTGCCATGTGCCGTAGGGTAATGCTATTGCCGCTAGAAGTTGCCAGAGCGCCCGTTTTTAAGGTGAATGTCATTTGTATATCTCTCTTCGAATCCCAACATTCACCAAAATCAAAACCCCGCCGTAAGCTTGGTACCTGACGGGCGGGGTTGCGGTTTGAGTCAAGTTTTCAACCAAAACCTTTCAAATTTATGAAAAAATGCATTGTCCGGCGCTCCGCGCTGGTGATTGCTTTTGCCTTTGTGTTTGGGTGTAAAGACACCGGTGAAAAAGCGAATGTGTTGCCCTCTGATGACTTCACCGTCGGGCAAGCTCAGAAATGGTATTCTGACTTTCGCAAATCATCCCGAAGCGTCGGGCAGCCTTATGACAAAGTGATTTGGGGAGCTGCGACGCAGCGGAAAGTGGCGGAGGACGATGAAATCGTGGTAGTGCCGGTGTTATCGGGCAATTTCCTTGGTTGCCGCATTAAAGACGGCCGAAAGGATAAGCGGAAGCCTGACGAAGAGAATGTAGCTGGAAGGATCCAGCGAAGCCTCGTTGTGCGCAAGGTACGCGGTAAAATGGAAGCCATGGAAATGCGGACGGTATTCGATGCAGATTATGAGCCAAGAATAAAGAACGGCCAGGTCGACCCCTCCAACTTTGAAGGGAAGGTTTACTTTTTTGACATGAATGGCAAGCTCGTGAATGGGCTGATTTACGAAGCAGGAAAGCAGGTAGCCACATTCGGGCCAAATAAAGGCGGCCGTACGTCGGACATGGTGGAAGTCTGCACGGACTGGTACCATCAAGGGTGCGTGGCTGGCTATGGTTGCTCGGGTTGGGTTTATCAGGAGACTACTTGTGAGATGGTGTATATAAGCTCGGGTTCTAGTGGTAGCGGAACAGTGTGGTCGAATTCTCTGGATGTATCGCTGAGCAGCGGAAGCGCCGTGCTCTTCAATGAATTGATGCAGTTGCCCTATATATCCAGTTTTTGGGGTGGGATCAATGACACGGAGAAAGATTACTTCTTGAATAGAATATGGATGATACCGCAGGCCGCCTCCGCAACGGCTGCGGCAATGTCCTTCGCAGAATGGTTTTACTGCAATCTTTCGGACGATGGTAACTGGAATGCATATAAGCATGCGGTGTTGTCCGCAATCCTGTGCATGGAATTTGGAGTGTCAACTGCACTTCAAATCACCAATAACCACGAACTGGAGTCGCCGCCGAATCAGATGGAAATGGATTTGCATAATAATGATCTCGGGGTTAAGATATACAAGAGCGTCAGCGCTTCTTTGGCGACCATACCCATACACAATCCCGGCCTAAAACTAGCCTTGATAGCAGATACTGCTCTGAAAAAAATCGCGGCTGGGGAGGGCAAGAGGCTAATGCCTGTAAACGTGTCCATTGGTACACCTCAAACATTTTTTTGGACAAACGGAGCCAACAGATGCCATTGAGCTATATGAATCAATTTCAAATCGTTAAAAAATATGTGGCCGACAGGCTGTTTCCAAGTCTGCTAGCCACAATAACGATCACTGGATGTTTATTTGAAAGAGGAGAATTTCAAATAGCTGACGTATCTCAAAACCATTATTTTACGGATTCGGCGTGGTTTCACCCCAGATGCTGCGTGGCAACATTAGTGACTGGTAAGTTGGATGCACCAGCCCTGGTGGTTGTTCAGAGCTATTTAA
Organism: Dyadobacter sp. BE31; assembly: GCF_031457695.1. NCBI lineage: Bacteria > Pseudomonadati > Bacteroidota > Cytophagia > Cytophagales > Spirosomataceae > Dyadobacter > Dyadobacter sp. BE31. The sequence goes on along the minus strand of NZ_JAVDXA010000001.1, from coordinate 670,185 downwards.
TTGGTGGACTCAACGATAGTCTGTATTTGCCGAAGGGTAACGTGTACGTCAAGTCACAGCAAGATCTCTATGTGTATAGGAAAATCGTGATCAAATATTTCCCCGGCGAAGCGAAGAAAGGAAGTCTGACAATCAAAACATCAATCTATTGAGATGAAAGGTTTTAAGGCGTTTGCCAGCTTGCTGTTCATCGGAATAGCCGCCGGTTGCTCATATGAAAAGGGAGAGTTTTACATCGCGGACGTGTCGAAAGAGCACACATTTACCGATTCCACTTCGTTCCATCCCGACTGTTGCGTTTCCACTTCCGTGACCGGCATGTTGGACGCGCCGGCCTTGATAATTGTCGAAGGTTATTTGATCGGTGGGTTTATCGATAGCCTGCATTTGCCGAAGGGTAAGGTGAATATCGAGAACTCGCACGGAGATTTCTATGGGTATAGAAAAATTGCTATCAAATATTATCCGGGCGAAGCGAAAAAAGGTAGCCTAAAAATTAAGACTTTGATCTTTTGAAATGACGCAAATGAAGATGGAAAGGAAGAGATATTTGGATAGTAGGTTATTTATCAGCCTGTTGTTTATCCATATAGCCGTAGGTTGCTCATTCGAAAAGGGCGAGTTTCACATAACGGATGTATCAAAAAGCATTACTTCACAGACTCGGCTTCTTTCCACCCTAGCTGCTGTGTCGCAACCACCGTGACAGGGACATTGGACGCACCTGCGGTGGTAGTAGTTCAGAGTTACTTGATCGGAGGGCTTAACGATAGTATTCATTTGCCCAAAGGCAAGGTAAATGTCAAGTCGCATCAGGATCTCTATGTGTATAGAAAGATAGCCATCAAATATTTCCCGGGGGAGGCGAAAAAAGGGAATCTCACAATCAAGACTTCAATCTTTTAAAATGAAATGGCAAAACATATTTAACGTCCATAACATAGCCAAAGCGATCATCCTGTTCTTCATTGGCTTTGCCCCATTTCTGCTAATGTGGCCGTACTGGATGGAAGATGAACGCGTATTCGAAGTTCCCGATCCTTCTCAGATATATATGTTTGAGGATTCTTCCCGCTCCCGCCATGCGGACGTCGTAGAAGCATCCATCAGCGGATATTTGGATGGTACGGCCACGGTGGAGATCTACTATCCGGATACGATACACCGCGTATGGACCTTTGAGCTTCCCGCCGGGCGCATTGATTCATCAGGCCGTTGGGATTTCTATGACAGGGAGGTTCGGATTGACTATATTCCCGGGACGGCCAAAAAAGGTCATCTAACAATCAAGACAAAGGTCTTTTAAAATACCAAACGGCCCGGAATAGTTCGGGTCGTTTGGTTATTGATATTGTTGCTTTAACCGGCTCCCCTTGCTGAGGATGCGCCCATCACTCAACCTTCACCCTAACCCAAACCAACCTATGATCCGAGCTCGACTCCCGCTTCTCCACCAACTCCGCCATCGGCTCGCCTTTGGCAGGCCAGAAAACGCCGCTGTCGATGATCTTAAAGCCCTTGCGCGAGGGTAGCACGTAATCCGCGCGCATGCGCCAGAAGGCAGTGTGGTTCTTGGCAAATGCATTGGCTGGGGAATGTTCGGTACCGCCCTTGCTGGCTGGGGCCGTGGTACCGTTCACAGCCGGGTTAGCGATGAGCTGGCGGATGCCGTCGGGGATGGCGTTGCCTTCGTCGGGGGAGGCATTCTGGTCACCAAGGATTACGAACGAGGTATTGGAGGCGAGGCCGCCTTTTTTGCCTTTGTCGTCGTAAATGTAGTTGCCTCTGCCAGCCGTTATATAATCGTTCCAGAAGCGGATTTCGTCGTGGTTACGCTTGCCATTGCGGTCTTCCTTGCCGTCGAACGAAGGCGGGGTAGGGTGGCTTGCGAGTACGTGGATGGTTTTGTTCCCGACTTTCACCGGAATATCCCAATGCGATTTGGAAGAAAGGGGGAATTGGGCCCAGGCTTCCGGGGCGTACCAATCGGCGCCGTCCTCGGTGGTGGTTTTCAAAGCATCAGGCATGTCCTTCCATTTGAAGTGCTGGAATGTGCGTATGGCCTTGGTGTCGATTGGGAAGCGGGATAAAAGTACCATTCCATACTGGCCCGGATAGTTGCCGAATCCCCAGGCGTCGGAGCCGTATTGCTCTGTTTTGCCGTTCCTGTCGAGGTCATAGGGCGTCGGCTGGCCGGTGTTCACGGTCGAATAATAGTAGTAAGGGTAGTCGATGCCCTTCGCGCCATTCGAATCCGCTTTGAGATAACCCTTTATAAACTGGCCGACGCCTTCCGCGGGGTTTTTCACATAGTCGAACTCATTGAGCAGAATGACATCGGGACGGACGGTTTTGATGATCTGCGCGATATTTTTGATCTGTTGGTTCGCGCCGGAAGCAAGTTCCTTGATCAATACCTTTTCGGAGTTCCCCGGCGTGCCGCGAGGGATGTAGTTCTCGGCTTCCATACTCACATTGTAGGTGGCGAATGTGATTTCGGAAAGTGGTCCGGCGGCCGGCGCAGTTTGTGCCTTAAGAAGTCCCGGACTCGTTAGCCCGAGGCATAGCAACGAACCGGAGAGCAATAGCGATTTCATTGAGTAATGTTTTTGGTTATGGAATGATCGATGATGAATGGCGGTAACCCGCTATTGGTGTCAAGCAAAAAGAGCCGCTCCGGCGATGGAGCAGCTCTTTTGGAATATTTATTGAACAGGCATGATCAATGGAAGAAATCTTTCATTTTATCAAAAAAGCCTTTCTCGTTCTTGCCGGGCTTCGGCTGGAAGTTCGGCGAGTGACGGAGCGATTCGAGGGTCGAGCGCTCGTCGGAGGTCAGCTGCTGAGGTGTCCATACATTGATATGTACGAGCTGGTCGCCTTTTCCATAGCCATTCAGGTCTTTGATGCCCTTGCCTTTGAGGCGTAATATCTTGCCTGCCTGTGTTCCTGATTCGATGTTAATGCGGGCTTTGCCGTCGATGGTCGGTATTTCAACCGATGTGCCGAGCGCCGCATCGATAAAGCTCAAATGCATATCAAATACCACGTTGTTACCGTCTCTTTTGAGCAATGCATCCTCCTCTTCTTCGATGACGATCAGCAGGTCACCTGCAACGCCTCCGCGTGCGGGAACGTTTCCTTTGCCCGACATCGAGAGTTGCATGCCTTCGGCCACACCGCCCGGAATGTTGAGGGTAATCAGGTCGTCTTGCAGCAAGCGGCCTTCGCCTGCGCAGGAGTCGCAGCGTTCGCTGATGATCTTGCCATCGCCATTACAGGTAGGACAGGTGGTGGTTGAAACCATCTGACCAAGCATGGTGCTCACTACTTTGCGCACCTGGCCTGTTCCGTTACAACCGTTACAGTTGGTGAGGGAGGTGCCGTTTTTAGCACCGTTGCCGCCGCAGGTATTACAGGTAACGTGTCTTTTTACTTTAATTTTCTTCTCAACCCCGTTTGCCACCTCTTCAAGGTTCAGTTTCAGCTTGATCCGAAGATCGGAGCCTTTACGTACCCTGCGGCCATTTCCGCCCTGGCGGCCGAAAATATCACCGAACGGGCTGCTATCCCCGAAAATATCCCCGAATTGCGAGAAAATATCGTCCATGGAGAAACCGCCGCCGAAGCCGCCTGCTCCGCCGCCTGAAGCACCACCTACACCGGCGTGCCCGAACTGGTCGTAGCGTTGACGCTTGTTCTCGTCGCTGAGTATGCTGTATGCCTCCGCTGCTTCTTTGAACTTGTCCTCCGCCGTAGGATCGTCAGGGTTCTTGTCTGGGTGGAACTTGATCGCGAGCTTGCGGTAAGCCTTTTTAATATCATCCGCGGAGGCGCCACGATCCACGCCAAGGACTTCGTAATAATCTCTTTTCTTTGCCATTTTTAATTACTGATGTATCCTGTAAGGAAGGTTGAGAGCATTAGGCGCCTACGATTACTTTGGCGTAACGAATGACCTTGTCGTTCAGATAATATCCTTTTTCAATTTCATCGATCACCTTGCCTTTCAGGTCTTCCGACGGTGCAGGGAACTGCGCGATGGATTCGTGGATTTCAGCGTCGAAGTCGGTGCCCTTGGATTCCATGGCTTTCAGGCCTTTGGATTCGAGGGCTTTATAAAGTTTGTTGTAAATCAGGTCTACACCTTCTTTCAATGCTTCGGTATCGGTAGAAGAATCAAAAGAAACCTTGGCGCGTTCGAAATCGTCGACAATCGGAAGGATGAGCTTTACCATGTCGGCACTTGCTCCGGAGATCATTTCCAGCTTTTCCTTGGCTGTGCGGCGGCGAAAGTTTTCAAAATCTGCGTAAAGGCGCAGGTATTTGTCTTTCAGCTCGGCGATTTCAGCTTTTGCAGCGGTCAGCGGGTCAGCAGCAGGTGCTTCTCCCGTAATCTCCTGGCCTGCATTATCTAACGGCACATTGTTAGAAATTTCGGAATTTTCTTCGTTTACCAGATTGTCAGTTTCCAATGAAGCTTTATCCTCGTTCATTTCGTAATTTTTGTCTTGATCTATGTTGAATTCTGTATTTTCCGGCATAATTCTTCGCGGTTACGTGACTTTTGCAACAGCCATTCTTCTCCTAAATTACTTTGCCAGGGCTAAATTACTGACAAGATGGCATTTTACAATCAATTTGTAACTTTGCAATATGACGGCAGCAGATATCGTAAGGCAGGAGCGAAGCAGGTTTATCAAGGCGAAAGCACTTGAAAACGGCTTTGATTTTTGTGGTATCTCTAAGGCGGAATTCCTCGAAAGCGAAGCCCCGCGCCTCGAAAAATGGCTTTCGCTCAATCACCACGGCGCCATGGCCTACATGGCCAACCACTTCGATAAACGCCTCGATCCCACCAAACTGGTAGAGGGTGCGAAGAGTGTTATCTCCGTGTTATTAAATTATTATCCCGAAGAACGCCTCCCGGAAGGCGACGACGACCTCAAACTTTCCAAGTACGCCTACGGTACCGATTACCATTATGTCTTAAAGGAGAAGCTTGGTGCGCTGCTCACGGCCATTCAGGAGGAAGTAGGTGAAGTGAACGGTCGTATTTTCGTCGACTCGGCACCGGTAATGGACAAGGTTTGGGCTGCGAAAAGCGGACTGGGGTGGATCGGCAAGCATTCCAACCTGCTCAATCGCGAAATGGGCAGTTTTTTCTTCATCGGGGAGATCATTTGCGACCTCGACCTCGCGCCCGACAGCGCAACCGGCGACTACTGCGGCACCTGCACCAAATGCATCGACGCTTGTCCGACGGACGCCATTACCGGCCCGTTTGTAGTGGACGGCAGCAAATGCATCAGCTATTACACCATAGAGTTAAAGGACGCCATACCGGAAGAAGTGCGGGGGAAATTCAATAACTGGATATTCGGCTGCGATGTTTGCCAGGACGTTTGTCCGTGGAACCGCTTCGCTCGCCCGCACACGACCCCGCAGTTCAATTTACCGCAGGAGCTTGCCGGTTTTTCAAATGGCGACTGGCAGGAGATTACGGAGGAAATATTTCGCGAAATATTCCGCCGATCACCCGTAAAAAGAGCCAAATACGCCGGTTTAAAGCGAAATATCGAATTTGTCATATCCGATGGATAAAAAGCACAATTATATCTGAAACCTCTTATATTTGGGCCGGGGAGTTCCTTTCGATGACTGAATAAAACACTCAATACAATGAGAAAACAATCTGTCAATCTTTGGGCCGTGCTAGTATGCGTAGTGATAGGTCAGATAGTACCAGCGTTGTGGTACAGCACATTTTCAGAACAATGGATGGCTTTGAATGGCTTCACCATGGAGCAGATTAAGTCAGCCACCAGCCCGATCCCTTATCTTGCCAGCATTGTCTCCACTTCCTTCATGGCCTACACCATGGCCTGGGTATTCACCAAAGTCCCCGTCAAATCCCTCGTCATGGGTTTTCTCATCGGATTGCTGTTTGGTATCGTCTTCGTGTTGTTCGAAACGATCGTTAAGGACATGTTTTCGATGCGCGCGCTGGCGCTCTCGCTGATCAACGGCGGCGTGAGCGTGATCGTATACGCACTCACGGGCGCTATCCTCGGCGCGTGGCGGAAGTACGAGTAGGCGCTTATCCGCTATCTTGCTTTTATACTAGTTGACGGCCGACGTTACCATCGGTGTGTAGTACTTTTTTGTCGTCGCAATTCTCTTTTTTGTCGACAAGTGATTGGGTTTCTAACATTATCTGCAAAAAAATAAAAATGCCGAATATGCAATTGTGTTTCGAGCACGCAACCAAATCTTGTGCCGTTAGATAATTGTGCTTTCGACAAATAATATTTCAAAATTGTGTAAAATGTGCATTTTATATGCTTTTAAAAGCCGTTTATCCGAAATATTAGTTTAGTGCAATTAAAAAAGGTAGAATAAGTTGCTTATTTGTGTGAATAGATTTAAATTTCTTGGAATTCCAAAATAAACCCAACTTACCTATGCGCAAAACTTTACAGTTCGTGCTGCTGACATTTCTGTCGGTAGTACTATTAGTTAACACATCGCACGCCCAGGACCGACAGGTCACCGGGAAAGTGAATGATGAGAATGGCGTCGGTCTCCCCGGAGCCAATGTCCTGGTCAAAGGGACCACGAGGGGAACAAATACGGATGCAGACGGAAATTTCAGTTTGAATATCAATGGAGCGGCGACACTCATTATTTCTTCCGTGGGCTACACATCCAAGGAAGTGGCGGTATCGGAGAGTATGACGAGTATTACGGTGTCTATGGACGCTGATGTCCGTAACCTCGGAGAAGTAGTAGTTACCGCGCTGGGTATCACCAAGGAGCAGAAAACGCTCAGCTACGCTACCCAGATGATCAATACCGACAACTTTTCGAAAGCGAGGGAATTGAATGTAGCGAATTCCCTGTCCGGTCGCGTGGCGGGGTTGGATATTGTGCGGTCGTCGTCCGGTGTGGGCGGTTCAAGCCGGGTAGTGTTACGCGGTGATCGCTCTATTACTGGTAACAACCAGGCATTGATCGTCGTAGACGGGGTGCCGATCGATAACTCCAATTTCAGCCCTACGACTGCCAATGGTGGCCGCGACGCCAGTGACGGGCTTTCGAGCATTAACCCCGACGACATCGAATCAATCAACGTATTGAGAGGTGCGTCTGCGACGGCGCTGTACGGTAGCCGCGCGGCAAACGGAGCATTGTTGATCACCACCAAGAAAGGTGCGGTGAGAAAAGGAATCGGTGTGAACATCAACAGCACCTTCCAGGTCGAGAAGGCCATGGAAATGCAGAATTTTCAAAACGTATACGGACAAGGTGTAGAAGGCAAGTTCTTTCCGAACAGCGAATTTAGCTGGGGGCCTAAAATGGATGGTCAGCAAGTAGCAGCCTGGGGGCCAGATCCTGCGAACAAAGGCAAAACTTACGCATATTCCCCGAACCCTAATTCTTATAAGGATTTCTACTCGACGGGTACTTCACTGGCCAACTCGGTTTCGCTAACGGCGGGTAATGAAAAGGTACAAACCTACTTCTCCTACACCAACACGCATGCGAAAGGCGTTGTATCAAACAACAAATTGGATCGCCATAACTTCAACCTGCGCCTTTCCAGCCAGGTTACCAGCAAGCTGAGCTTCGACGGAAAAATCACTTACCTGAACGAAAACATCGAAAACAGGCAGCAAACCGGTGAGGCATTTGCCAACCTGCAACGCCATATCCTGCGTTTACCAAGAAGCATTTCCCTGGAACAGGCTCAGGATTATGAGTATGTGGACCCATCGTCGGGTAAATTGCTGCAAAACTACTGGAATCCCGGCTCAAACGGCGGCCAGAACCCGTACTGGATCAAAAACCGGGTTTTGGCGGACGATACGCGTGACCGTATTTACGGATTTACCCAGTTGAGCTACAAATTCATGCCCTGGTTGACTGTCATGGGACGTGCAGGATATGATAAGTACATTGATAAGTTTGAAGGTAAATGGTATACCAATACTTACACCATTGCCGATTTCGGGGACTACCAAACCAACTGGCGCGACAACAGTGAGCTGAACCTGGACTTGTTTGCATTGATTAATAAGCAAATCGGAGAAGATTTTAAGATTGATGCGACAATAGGAGGTAACGTGCTGAAACGCGATTACCTCAACCACCAGACTTTGAACAATGGCTTGAACCGTGACAACCTGTTTGTAACAACCAATGCAAGAAACTCTGTTACCAACCGCACGGTAACGCAGACGCGTAAACAAGGCGTATTCGCGCAGGCGGACTTTATCTGGAAAGATGCGTTGACGCTTTCTGCATCGGCACGTAACGACTGGTCTTCGACATTGCCTAAGGCGAACCAATCGTACTTCTTCCCATCAGTAGGTGCATCGGCAGTGCTTTCGAGCCTGTTCAACATGCCGCAGGCGATTTCTTTCATGAAAATCCGGGGTAGCATTGCACAAACCGGTAACGACGCGTCGCCTTACCTGCTGACGCAGACCTACTCCTACATCGCGGGTGGTGCGAACGGGTACATTATCCGCGACGACACAAAGCCGTTCCCGGATCTGAAACCTGAGCTGACCAACGCGCAGGAAGTCGGTTTGGAGGCGAAGTTCCTGCAAAACCGTATCGGATTTGACCTGACATTGTATAACAGTAATTCCAAAAACCAGCTGTTCCGTGTATCGATTCCACCAGCATCGGGATGGAGCTTCCAGTATATTAATGCGGGTAATGTTAATAATAAAGGTATCGAGCTGACTGTGAATTTGGTACCTGTGAAAGCTTCGTCCTTTACCTGGAACCTGGATTTCAACTATGCAAGAAACATCAACAAGGTGATCACGCTGGCGCCTAATCTTCAGACGTTGCCGCTCGCTAATGACTTCATGAACTTCATGCGTGCAGAAGAAGGCAAGGCGTTGGGTCAGATTTACAGCCGTGGTTTCCAACGCGATGATCAGGGACGCATTAAAGTGGGTAAAAATGGTATCCCGCTCGTAACATCTGGTACCACTGTGCCTTTGGGTACATCACGCCCGACCTGGACAGGTGGTGTTACTAACCGTTTCTCTTACAAAGGCATTAATCTGAGCTTCCTGGTCAGCGGACGTATCGGCGGTGTGGTGACATCTTTCACCAATGCGGTCATCTATGCCGATGGTGTGACAGAAGAAACGCTGGCTGGTCGTGACGGAATGGTGGTGGACGGTGTGCAGGAAGACGGAAGCAAAAACACGGTTTCGACCACTGCTGAGGCTTACTGGAAATTCGTAGGAGGCCGTAATACGCCAATTGGTGAGGTATTCACTTATAGCGCGTCCAACATCAGGCTGCGCGAGCTGACCTTGGGTTACAGCCTGCCACAGAAATTGATCGGCAAATCGCCATTCCAGAATGTGTCGCTGTCGCTCGTGGGACGTAACCTGTTTTTCATCATGAATAAGGCAAAAGGTTTTGATCCTGAATTGGTTGCCGGGTCTGGGAATACCACTGTTGGTTTGGAGTCCTTCTCTATGCCGACCACCCGTTCGCTGGGTTTGAATCTTAACTTATCCTTCTAATTGCTAAAATTCTGATACAAATGAAACGGAGATATAAAATACTATCGCTGGCTTTGATCACCGCATTGGCGGGGAGTACCTACTCCTGTACGGACAACTTCGATGAGATCAATACCAACAAAACAAAACTGACGGCCCTGGACGGTTCTGCGATCGGTAACGCCTTCGCAGCGGCCCAATACCGGTCGATCCAGGCAAGCTGGCAGACATTCCAGAGTTTGTTCGCCGACTTGCAAGGGCAGTATTTCGCGAACATCGCGCAAAACTTCTCGTCCGATCGTAATGTGATGGTAGGTAACTGGCTGAACGGCGCCTGGAATGGCTTCTATGGAACGGCCATCCCGCCATTGCTCGGCGTGTTGGAGAATACCAAACCCGGAGGACCGAACGAAAACGCGGCCATGTACGCGATCGCCAGTATCTGGAAAGTGTATATGTACCTTCCGCGCACCGACTATTGGGGCCCGATCCCTTACAGCCAGGTGGGGAATGGAGAAGCTAGTGTAGAATACGATACGCAAGAGGCCATTTACAAGGACTTTGTCAAAACACTGGCTGCATCTACGGCGTCGCTGCAAGCTTTTAAAGGAACCAACGTATTCGGCAACAACGATCAGATTTACGGCGGAAGCGTTGATAAATGGATTCTGTTTGGGAATACCCTTCGGCTGCGCGTAGCAATGCGTATGTCGAAAGTAGAGCCTGCGCTCGCTAAAACGGAAGCCGAAGCGGCTGTGGCAGGCGGCGTACTTTCGACCAATGCAGACGATGCATTTCTGAAAGTGACGGCCAACTCATTTAACCCGATGAACCAGGCTACCGCCTGGAATGAGTTCCGGATGAGTGCGGCCATGGAAAGTGTACTGAAAGGTTATGTCGATCCGCGTATCAGTAAATACTATGCGCCGGTACCGGGAACTGTAAACAATTTCAAAGGTCTGAGGAATGGATATACGCAGGGTGAGTTGGGCGCTCCTGAAAACAATGCGAATGCAACCTCCAACGTAGCCGACCAATTCTTGCCGGCTGTTCAGGCGACCAACCCATTCGCGATCATGTATGCTTCGGAGGCTTATTTCCTCCGGGCGGAAGGCGCATTGAAGGGATGGAACATGGGTGGTACTGCCAAGGAATTCTATGAAAAGGGGATTGAAACTGCATTTAAACAATGGGGCATCGCAGATGCCGCGGTGATTACAGCCTACACCAATGGAACCACCACGCCGGTCGCACTGAATGACATGGTGAAGACGCCTGCACTGTCGGATATTCCGGTTAAATTCTCTGCGGATCCGGCGAAACAGTTGGAGCAGATCATCACGCAGAAATGGCTGGCGAATTATCCGAACGGCCACGAGGCTTGGGCCGAATACCGTCGTACAGGTTATCCGAAGTTGTACGCTCGCATTAATTCCGACAACCCGGACTCACCGAAGGATGCGGTTGTGAGAAGGACGCCTTTCGTGATCGGCGAATTTCAGGCAAATGCGACGGCGGCGAATGCGGCCATCGGGAAACTCGGAGGCGAAGATAAGTCCAGCACCCGCCTGTGGTGGGATAAACCGTGATCCGGAGTTTTTTGGAGTAAAATATCTTTATTAAAAGCAAAAAGGCAGACCCCGCGTCTGCCTTTTTGCAATACCGTATTTCATATCTTTAGCAAAGCATTATCCCGTTCCATCCATGCGAAAAATTCTACTGCTGCTAATCCTCATTTCGGGCTGTAAACAAGATAATACCCTATTTACTTTGCTCGATTCGGGCAAAACGGGTGTCGATTTTAACAACTATATCGATGAGGACGAAGAGAACAATGTGCTGCGATATGGCTATTTCTACAACGGCGGGGGTGTAGCGGCGGCGGACTTTAACAACGACGGGCTGATCGATCTGTATTTCACCGGCAATATGGTGGCCAACAAATTGTACCTCAACCGGGGCGATATGGAATTCGAGGACGTTTCGGAGAAATCGGGAACGGGGCTGAACGAGGGATGGAAAACGGGGGTGTCGCTGGTGGATATCAATGACGACGGATGGCTGGATATTTTCGTGTGCCGCGCAGGCGCAGCCGACCCGCGCTTACGCACGAAGCTGCTTTACGTCAACAATGGCAAAACCGCCGACGGGATCCCGACTTTCACCGAAAAAGCAGCCGAATACGGACTGAATGACGCTTCCTACACCACGCAAGCCGTGTTTTTCGACTACGACCGCGACGGCGATACCGATTGTTTTTTGCTTAATCACTCATTGCAGGAATATGCGGGGTTCAGCAACTTACTGGCCAACTACCGTCAGCAGCGTAATGAAGCCTACGGCAACAAGCTCCTGCGGAACGATAGCGGCCGTTTTACGAATGTTACCGATTCGGCAGGGATCGTTTCCAATGTGCTGAGCTTTGGGTTAGGGGTGAATGTCAATGATTTCAACAATGACGGCTGGCAGGATCTCTATATCGCCAACGACTACAATGAGAACGACTACCTCTACCTGAATGAAAAGAACGGCAAGTTTAAAGAGGTAATCCGCGAGTCGATGGGGCATGTGTCGCTTTTCTCGATGGGTACCGATGCCGCCGACATTAACAACGATGGCCTGATGGACGTCCTAACACTGGATATGCTGCCGGCGAGCAACGAGCGCATTAAACTCACTTCGGGCGACGACAACTATGACAAATACCAGCAATTGCTCCGGGCAGGTTTCCACGACCAGAGCATGCGCAATATGTTGCAACTCAACAACGGTGTGAACCAGAATGGCGTCCCCGTTTTCAGTGAAATAGGACAGCTGGCAGGTGTTTCGAACACCGATTGGAGCTGGGCTGCATTAATGGCGGATTTCGACAACGATGGGTGGAAGGATATTTTCATTTCAAACGGCTATGCGCGGGATTATACCAACATGGAGTTCCTCAAATACTCGGCCGATAAGCAGGTACAGAGCAATCGGGGAAGCGATGCACCGAAACAAATGGAGATAATCGCCCAGATGCCGCCGATCAACGAGCCGGATTATATTTTCCAGAACCAGAAAAACCTCACGTTCGCGAAAAGGACCAAGGAATGGGGATTTGAGAAAAATAACCAGTCGAACGGGGCGATTTACGCAGACCTTGATAATGATGGAGACCTGGACCTGGTGACGAGCAACGTCAGCCAAAAGGCATTCATTTACCGCAACAATGCCGAGCAAATGCGGGCGGGTAATGCCTCGCTCCGCGTTAGACTGGACTCTCCAAAGTATGCCCATCTGGCGGGAGCGAAAGTGACGGTATACGGCGATTCCATTACCCAAACGCAAAATTTCATTCCCGTGCGCGGGTTTCAGTCGGCCCAATGGGACGCGCTGCATTTCGGCCTGGGCGGTAATTCACGCATTGACTCGCTGAGCGTAACCTGGGCGGACGGCAGCCGGCAAGTGTTAAAAGGCGTGAGTGGGAAAGAGGTAACCCTTCACTACGCGGATGCGCGCAAGGGAGACGATAGTCCGGCCGCTTTGCCGGCATTGTGGGAGCCGACCGCGCTGATAGACTTCACGCACACGGAGGATCCGCGCAACGATTTTCGGATACAGACATTGCTGCCGACCATGCTCACCTACCAGGGGCCGCATATGGCGCAGAAGGATATCAATGGCGACGGTGTCGACGACTTTTACATCGCCGGTGCGCGCGGCCAGGCGGGGGCGTTGTTTTTGAGCAGCAACGGCACCTTCCGCAAGTCCGGACAACCTGTATTTGAAGCCGATGCTGCATTCGAGGATGCCGATGCCGTGTTTTTCGATGCGGATGGTGATGGGGACCAGGATTTAATGGTTACCAGCGCCGGCTACGAGCTCAATGCCGGCGACCCGCTGCTGCTGCCGAGGTTATACCTGAATGAAAAAGGCGGCTTTAAAAAAGCATCGTTTCCGGCTGTGGGAGCTAATGCGTCTTCGGTTGCTGTGGCTGATATTGATGCAGATGGAGACCTCGACATTTTCCTTGGTTCACGCGTTACACCGGGTCGTTTTCCGGAGAGTACGGGAGGTGTACTGATGGTTAATAATGGTAAAGCCGGATTTTCAGATCAGACCGCCGAACTCGCCCCTGGACTCAGACAGGCCGGAATGGTGACCGATGCGGTATTTGAAGATCTTGAAAAAGATGGTTTTCCGGAGCTGCTGCTAACAGCGGACTGGATGCCTGTGCGGATTTTTGACAATAGTAAAGGAAAATTGATCGATGCGGGTGAAAAGTGGGGAACTGCCCATTTACATGGCTGCTGGAATGTGATCCGGCCTGCCGACCTCGATGGTGATGGAGATACGGATTTCGTCGTGGGAAATATGGGCGGAAATTGGCAATGGAATATCACTTCTCCGAACGGGTTAGTACTCTATGCGGCTGATTTTGATAATCTTAACAGGATTGTGCCGGTTGTGGCAGTGACCGAGAATGGCAAGCAGTACCCTTATGCCAGCCGCGACGAACTGCTCGATCAGATACCCTCATTAAAAAAGAAGTACACCGACTACGTCAGCTATTCCAAAGCGACATTGCCGGAGATGCTCCCCGCTGAAAAATTGAAGGATGCTAAGCAGTTCACTGTCAATGAGTACCGGACGGGGATGTTGGAGAACGCGAACGGGAAATTCGTGTTTCACGCATTGCCTGTTGAGGCTCAGTTTGCGCCGGTGTATGCCATTGCCGTACATGACATGGATGGGGATGGCAAACCAGATGTTGTTTTGGGGGGCAATACCCGGCAGACCCGAGTGAGGATGGGTAAAAACGACGCCAGTCTTTTACAGGTATTTTCCAATAAAGGTGCGTTGAAGTTCAGTCTTTTACCCCAGCATAGGACGGGCTTTTATGTACAGGGCGACGTGCGGGCTTTGGCTGTTTTCCAAGCCGGGGGCACGAAGTATTTAGTAGGTGCGATTAATAATGCGCCCCTGATCAGTTATAGATCGAAAGGCACAAGTAATTAATTTTTCATTAAAATATTCTGCTGCCCGGAAGGCCCTTTTTGGCGCTTTTCGGGCATTTTTTGTGATGTTTTAGAAATAAAACGAGGGCGAATTGCATTAATCGACTGTGTGTGCGCACCCCTAAACCTAACGGAGTAGAAGGCAGTCATTTGTAAAATGCATTTCATAACTTATTAAAGAAATATTAAAAAAATAAGGTAAATACAAATCGTTTTTAAAATTATTTAATTATAATTTATTTTATGATATTTGCTCAGAACGGATTTTGGCTTCGCTAAAATTCGGTATTTACCAAATTTAACCTATTTAAAATTTACTAATTTTTCGACCTATGAAAGAAAAGCTACGCATGGTCCTGGGGAAAGGGATTATCCCCCTAGGGCTATTTCTGCTTTTTGCATCGTTGACCTCCTTTGCTCAGGAACGGACTGTTACTGGTAAAGTCATCGATGAAAAAGACCAGGGCCTCCCTGGTGTCTCAGTAACGGTGAAGGGAACAACGCGGGGTACCAACGCAGATGCGGACGGTAACTTTTCGTTGGCTGGAGTGAAAGACGCCGACGTCCTGGTATTTAGCTCTATCGGCTATTTGAAGCAGGAATTGACAGTTGGAAGTCGAAGCACAGTGGATATCAAAATGGTTCCCGACGTGGCGAACCTCGAAGAAGTGGTCGTGACCGCCCTCGGCATTTCCAAAGAGGCGCGTAAGCTTGGCTACGCTGTGAGCACAATCGGCGGCGATGTGATGACCAAAGCGAGAGAGACCAACATCGGTAACTCGTTGGCCGGGCGTGTGGCTGGTTTGAACGTAAAAGGAACCAGCGGTGGCCCTGGAGGTACAGCGAAGATCCTCATGCGTGGTATGCCCAGCATGAACTCGGGCGGATCGCCGCTGATCGTTATCAACGGGGTGCCTATGGACAACACGCAGCGCGGAAGTGCCGGTGAATGGGGTGGTGCCGATGGTGGCGACGGTTTGGGTAACCTTAACCCCGACGATATCGAGTCCATGACTGTGTTGAAAGGTCAGGCTGCATCGGGTCTTTATGGTGCGCGTGCTTCCAACGGGGTTATCCTCGTGAAAACCAAAGCGGGCAAAAAGGGCGATTTTTCAGTGGACTACAACCTGAACTACTCTCTTGACGCGCCGCGCGACATGACCGACTTCCAATACGAATACGGACAGGGAATCGGCGGTCAGAAACCTACCACGACCGCATTGGCACAGCAAACCGCACGTATGAGCTGGGGCGGGAAACTCGACGGTTCCGATATAGTTCAGTTCGACGGTAAAACTTACAAGTACTCGGCGCAGAAAGACAATGTGAAGCATTTCTATCGTAACGGCAGCAACTTCACCAATAGTGTTTCGGTAACTAAGGGCGGAGACAATGGGTCTTTCAGATTGTCGCTTGCCAATCTGGATAACAAGTCGATTATCGAAAACAGCGGTATGGTAAGAAGGACAGTCAACCTTACGGCTGATCAGAACATTACCAAAAGGCTGAGCGTGAATGTAATGGCCAATTATATCAATGAGAAGATTACAGGTAAACCGATTCTCAGCGATGGCCCTATGAATGCTAACAACGGAATGTTTCTGGCTACGAACATTGATCAGCGCATTCTCTCGCCTGGTTACAACCCAACAACCGGTAAGGAAATCGTGTTCTCGGATGATGAATACGTGACGAACCCTTATTTCGTGGTCAACCAGTTTGTAAACGACGTTTCCCGCAAAAGAATAATTTCAGCCGTAGCGACCAAGTACCAGTTCGCAGACTGGATCTACGCGCAGGCCCGTATGGGTTACGACAATGCCAACGACCGTATTTTCAAGGTTACGCCTTGGGGAACCGCCTACTCGAATGGTGCGAAAGGTGGTTTGGATGAATTGTCCAATGCACAGCGTACCGAGTTGAACTTTGACGGTTTGATCGGCGTCAACAAAACCTTCAGTGACTTGTCCCTGGATGCGATCGTGGGAGGAAACATACGTAAGAATCAGTATGAGAAACTGAGTATCGGCGGTAGCCCGTTTGTATTGCCTTACCTGTACAGCTGGAACAACGTGGTGAATTTCAACCGTAACTACGAGGTTGCGAACACCGAGGTACAATCGGCCTATTATAGCGTGGATCTGGGCTACAAAGGCATCCTTAATCTGAGCACTACCGGCCGTTACGATGTGTACTCGACCCTGCCGAGCGCAAACAGAAGCATTTTTACACCTTCGGTTACAGGTTCATTCATCTTCACCGATTTGATGAACGTATCGAGCCTGAGCTTTGGTAAAGTGCGTGCTTCTTACGCCAAGACAAGTGGTGAGCCTACTACCGCTTATGGTACGGCTATTTACTACGGTGTTGGAAACGCATTCAATGGAGTGGCAACCGGTAATTTCAGCGATGCATTACCTAACCTTTTCCTGAAACCATTTACCAAGGATGAAGTTGAAGTAGGTCTTGAATTGAAATTCTTCGGAAACCGTCTTGGTTTGGATGCGTCGTATTACAGCCAGAAAACCAAAAACGAAATCATGCCTGCCAATTACAGCAGCGCTACCGGTTACGTGAGCGGTGTGGTAGGTACAGGTTCAGTTCAAAACCGTGGTCTGGAATTGATGTTGACAGGTACGCCTGTAAGATCTTCGAAATTCGAGTGGAACGCATCTTTCAACCTGACTTCGGTTAAAAACAAAATCCTCGAAACAGACGCTGACAACAATCCGATTTCACTCGGCCAAAACCGCGCCACCCTGGGTAATGCGATTACGGCATTCGTGGTGGGGCAGGCTGGGCCGCAGATTCGGGCATATGATTATAAATATGCTTCCAACGGACAGATTGTCGTAGATGCGTCTGGATTGCCGGTTCGTGGCGAGCTCAAAAACTACGGAACTGTGCTGCCAACCCTTTACGGTGGTCTCAATAACGATCTCCGTTTTGGTGACCTGAGCCTGTCGTTCCTGATCGATTACAACTTTGGTAATAAAATCCTTTCTGCAACTGAGAACTACGCATACCGTCGTGGTTTGGCGAAGGAAACCCTGGTGGGACGCGAAGGGGGTATCACTACCGGCGTAACAGAAAGCGGTGCGGCTAATACCGTTACTGCAACCGCGCAGGATTACTATACCGCGCTCGCTAACAACGTAACCGCGATCAGCGTCCTGGATGGAGACTTCATCAAATTGCGCCAGGTTACGTTGGGTTATAACCTGCCTGCTAAGATGTTGGAAAAATGGCCTCTGATCCGCGCGGTAAACATCTCGCTGGTTTCACGGAACCTGTTCTACTTCATGAAGAAAACCAACAACATCGACCCGGAAGCTACTTTCGGCGCCAACCTGAAATACTCCGGTATCGAAGGTACAAGCTTGCCTGCAACCCGCAATTACGGTGTTAACGTAGCCTTCAAGTTCAAATGAGCATTAATATGAAAAAGAAACTAATCAATATGATCGTCCTCGCAGGCCTGCTTCCTTTGGCTTGTACGGACAAATTCGATGAACTGAATACTGACCCAACCAAGTCGTCGGGTGAGACTTTCGACCCGAACCTGCTATTGCCGACGATTCAGTTCAACCACGCCAATGCGACGGCGGGCTATAATGGTACGATCCTTTTCCAGAGCATGTGGGTGCAGATTCTCTCTTCGACCACTTCTGGCGCTGCCAACTATTATTCCAATGCTGACAAATATGTGATTTCGAGCAACACGAACTCCTATCTGGCAAGCTCATGGAATACGGGTTACCGGGCAGCCAGCCTTGCCTACGAAATGGAGCAGTTGACGAAGGACAAGCCAGCCCTGGTGAACCTGACCAACATCGCGATCATCATGCAGGTGCAGGCGCTGGCGACGATCACCGACATTTACGGCGATATCCCTTACACCCAGGCATTGCAGGCGAAAACGGGCATTACATTGCCGGTTTATGACACGCAGGAAAGTATCTATAAATCCTTGCTGGCGCGCCTTGACGCTGCCACAGCTGCATTGAACCCTGCCGCTGCCATTCCAGCCAACGATTCATTCGCAGGTTACAAGGGTGATATTACCAAATGGAAGAAGTACGGTTACTCGCTGATGTTGAAATTGGCGATGCGCCTCACCAAAGCCGACCTCGCTACTGCTAAAACCTATGCGGAGAAGGCTGCTACAGGCGGTGTGTTTACCAGTGTGGCTGATGACGCCTACATCGTAATGGACGACGCCAACGGCTACACGAACGGTAACGGCGCTGCATTGTCTACACCTGCGGATATTTACCAGGTAAGATGGAGCAAAGTTATGATCGACTACCTGAAAGCCGGTAATGACCCGCGTTTGGGTAAAATCGCAGAAGTACCCGCAGCAGGTCTTGCCGCCAACCAAAGCATTACCATTGCCGGTGACGCTACTCCTGCCAATCAGCTCGGACTGCCGAATGGCTACGATATGAACGGCGGTGCTACCGATATCACCAAGTCGGCGGGCTATCCCGGCGGAACCGGTACCGGAGCCGACGTAACGCCCATCGGTAAATATTCACGGCCGACAGCTATTTATCGTTCAAGAAGCGGACCGATTACGGTGCTTACTTATGCGCAAACCGAGCTATTGCTTGCAGAAGCTGTAACACGTGGATTCGCAGTAGGAGGAACTGCCGCCGCTCACTATAAAAACGGACTTTCGGCAGGTATTCAATCACTGGGTAAATACGGTGCGGCTGCGGTTATCGACGCAGCAACGGCTGATGCTTACGCAACAGCGCATCCGCTGGACGCTGCCAATGCGTTGAAACAGATCAACGAGCAGTACTGGGCAACGACCGGTATTCTTTTCAACTTTGTGGAATCTTGGAGCAACTGGAAACGTTCGGGCTTCCCCGTGCTAACGCCGATCAACTATGTGGGTAATTTCTCGAACGGAACCATTCCGCGTCGCCAGCCTTACCCGACCACTGAGGCTACTCAGAACAGCGCCAACTACAACGATGCCGTAGGGCGTCTGGCAAGTGGTGACAACTGGGTTTCGCGCGTTTGGTGGGACAAATAAATCATACAAAAGCGCCAGGAAATATTAATTTTCCTGGTGCTTTCTTCCCAAAGCACTGCACTAAGTTTTAACTTCAACTTTTGGTTGAAGTTTTTTATTTTAGTACTAAATCTTCCTTTCTAAATCGGTACTGCACTTTCAATGAATCACAAAGGTCGCCTTTTTTGCCTGCCTGCCTTTTTACTGCTGACATTACATTTTACCGGCGTCAGGGCACAGAACACCTTGTTCCGTTTCCTTGAAGCCAAGCAGACGGGGATCGATTTCGTGAACCCGATCAGCGAAACCGAAAGTCAGAACGTAATGTCGTATGAATACTATTACAATGGCGGCGGCGTAGCGGTGGGGGACATCAACAACGATGGTTTCGACGACCTTTTCTTTACGTCCAATATGGGTTCCAACAAGCTTTACCTGAACCTGGGCGCGAAAGGGGAGAAAATGAAATTCAAGGACATTACCGGGGCGGCTGGCAAGGGGCTCGAAGGCCGGAAGGGCGGCTGGAAAACGGGCGTGACGATGGCCGATGTGAATGGCGACGGGTTGCTCGACATCCACATTTGCTACTCCGGTAAAGTGAAGGACGAGGACCGCAGGAATCAGCTTTTTATCAATCAGGGCAACCTCAAATTCATCGAACAGGCGAAGGAGTACGGGCTCGACAATATCAGTTACAGCACCCAGGCCGCTTTCTTCGATTACGACAACGATGGCGATCTGGATATGATGTTGCTCAACCATACAACCAAGAAGATCGACAACATGGAGCTTGCGAAGTTCCGTACGCAGACGGACGAGCTCGCGGGTAACAAGCTTTTTGAAAACCAGAAAAATCATTTCGTAGAGGTTACCCAAAAGGCGGGCATCCACCAGTACCCGCTCACATTCGGGCTCGGCATTGCCATCGCGGATGTGAACCAGGATGGCTGGCAGGACATCTACGTCACCAACGACTACAACGAACCCGACTACCTTTATATCAACAACCACGACGGCACGTTCAGGGACGTGACACGCCAGTATTTCCGGCATTTGGCTCAGTTTTCGATGGGTATCGACATTGCCGATTTCAACAACGACGGTCTGCCGGATATCATGTCGCTCGACATGCTGCCGGAAGACAACCAGCGCCAGAAACTGCTTCAATTGCAGGAAAACTACGAAGCCTTCGAGCTGATGGTACGGCAGGACCTGCAAAAGCAATATATGCGCAATATGTTGCAGCTCAACAACGGCGACGGCACATTCAGTGAGATTGCCCAGTTTGCCGGCGTTTCCAACACCGATTGGAGCTGGACACCACTCTTTGCCGACTTCGACAACGACGGGTTCAAGGACCTCTTCGTTTCAAACGGCTATCTGAGGGATTATACCAATAAGGACTTTTTGAAATACTGGGGCGATTACAAGATCAAACGGGCGGTCGATAAGGAGCCGTTCCAGCTCATGGATCTTGTGAAAGCAATGCCTTCAACGGCGTTGGCCAACTATATTTTCAAAAACAACCGCGACCTCACGTTTTCCAAAACGCAGCAGTCCTGGGGCCTCGAACACGCGTCGGTATCCAGCGGAGCAGTATATGCTGACCTGGACAATGACGGTGACCTGGACCTGGTCGTGAACAATATCAATGAACCGGCATTTGTATACCAGAATACTGCCAGTGAGTCTCAAAACGGGAATTGGCTGCAATTGAAACTGAAACAAAACGGTGCTAATGCCGGCGGAGTAGGGGCGAGGGTGTATGTTAAAAGCAAAGGCGCACTTCAATACCAGGAGGTGAATCCCAACCGCGGGTACCTGTCTTGTACGCCATTACGCCTGCATTTCGGGCTTGGTGAGGCTGCGGCGATGGATACGGTAAAAATCCTGTGGCCGGACGGCACGAGCCAGATCGTCGAAAATGTAAAGGCTAACCAGTTGCTGGTGGTCGAAAAGTCGGGTAAGAAGGCTGACAAGTCCGGAAAGGAGAGCATTCCCGCGCCATTGTTTCAAAAGCAGGCCCCGGCAATCACTTACCAGCACGAGGGTTTCAGCGAAAATGATTTCAAGCGCCAGCCGCTGATGCTCTCGATGTATTCGCAGACAGGCCCTGTGGTGGCAAAAGGTGATGTGAACAAGGATGGCCTGGACGATATTTTCGTGAGCGGTGATCAGAACAAGCAGGCCAAAATATGGTTGCAGCAAAAAGACGGAACGTTTCGAGAAATGCCCGGCTTCGCGATCGGCGATGAAAATACGTCGGCCATTTCGGCGGCCGTGTTTTTTGATGCCAATGCCGATGGTTACGACGATTTGTACATTGCCAAAGGCGGCTATTCGCTTTTTGAGCCGAATACGGTTTCGCTGCAAGATGAGGTTTATCTGAGCGACGGAAAGGGCGGGCTAAGCTTGTCGGTGCTCTCCGTACCGAATTTGAAAGCCAGCAGTAAGTCGTGCGTACGTCCGTTTGATTTCGACAAAGACGGCGACTTCGATCTGTTCGTGGGCGGGCGCATTATCCCCGGCCGGTACCCCGAGGCACCGGCGTCGTTCTTGTTGGTTAATGATGGAAAAGGACGTTTCGAAATACGGGAATCGCCGTTTTTCAAAATAGGCATGGTTACCGACGCACAATGGGGCGATTTGAATGCCGACGGTAAACCGGAACTGGTGATAGCGGGTGAAATGATGCCGGTGAAGGTTTTTACCTACAATGGAAGAGACTTTGACGACAAAACAGCTGATTTCTTCCAGACGGAGGAGAGCGGTTTTTGGAATACCATTCATATAGAAGACCTGAACGGCGATGGTAAGCCTGATATCCTGGCTGGTAACCTGGGACAGAATTCGCAGATCAAAGCCTCTGAAAAGGAGCCCGCGGAACTGTATTTCGCCGATTTTGACAAAAATGGCTCGATAGACCCGTTCTTCAACTTCTACGTGCAGGGCAAATCGTACCCGTTCGTAAGCCGCGACGAGCTGAACGACCAGATTTATCCTATGCGTAAAAAATTCGCTTACTATCGTGACTATGCCAATGCGACCATGCCCGAAGTGATCCCGGCTGCCGAGCTTGCGAAAGCCGGCAAGCTCGAAGTGCGTGAGCTTCGTACCGTTTGTTTTATGAACCGTAGTGGCAAATTTGAGAAGTTAGCCATGCCTGCACGCGCGCAATTCGGGCCTGTATGCACGATCCTGACGGGCGATTTTAACCACGATGGATTGAAAGACCTGCTGCTGTTGGGCAACAAAACGGATAACCGCCTCAAACTGGGTAGTATGGATGCCAATTACGGCAGCCTTTTCGTTGGCGACGGCAAGGGTAGCTTCCGTTTTGTGGAGCAGCCGGAGGCCGGGTTGTCGGTGATCGGGGATGTGAAGACGGCTGTGCAGGTCAATATCGGTAACCAACCTTTTTTAGTGATTGGCGCATTCAATGAGCCATTGCAGTTTTATAAAAATTCCAGAAAGTAATGCGCCGTACCCTTCTTTTCCTTTTGATTTTTGCCCAATCAGTTTTTGCAAATCCTGCCAAAGAGGAGTTGCGGAAACACTTGCAGCCGGCTGTTTTTTCGGTAACCATGGTGATGATCCATGATGTGGTGAACCCGCCCGCAGCCAGCCGTTTCTACACTTATTGCCTCCTGGGCGCGCACGAGATCGTAGCACGGAATAACAAGCAGATTGTCGCACCGACGGTTTTGACCAAAAGCATTAACCCGGTGAGCATCGAGGCGAAGAGCTATGATTACCAGATTGCCGCATTGTATTGCATTTTGGAAACGGGTAGGCTGATCATCCCGTCGGGGTACATGCTTGAAGAAGATCAGAAAAAACTGATTATCGCATTGCTGCGGGAAGGGCATTCGCAGGCGACGATCGATCAATCGATTGCCGTGGCACAGGATGTGGCCAGGAAAATCGCCGCCGACGCTTCTACCGATGGGTATCTCAAACTCAGTACTCGCCTTCGGTACCGGCCGAAAAAAGGCGACGGGTTCTGGTATCCGACTCCTCCGGGCTATATGGAGGGTGTTGAACCGCATTGGAAAACGATCCGCCCGGTGCTGATCGACTCATGCAGCCAGTTTATACCCATACCGCCGGTGGAGTTCAGCAAGGACAGTACCAGTACATTTTACAAGATGGCGAAAGAGGTATATGATGTGGGTAAAAATCTGACAGAGCAGCAGCGTTTCATTGCCTCATACTGGGATTGCAACCCGTTCGCGATCAATACCTCGGGGCATATGAATATTGGTTTCAAGAAAATCAGTCCGGGAGGGCATTGGATGAACATCACCGGCATTGCCACGACCAAGGCCAATCTCGACCTCGACAAAGGCATTATGGTGCATTCGCTGGCCGCCGCCACGCTGATGGATGCATTCATCAGTTGCTGGGACGAAAAGTATCGCAGTAGCCGGGTACGGCCCGAAACGGTGATCAACCGGAGCATCGATCCCCAATGGCAACCGCTTTTGCAAACGCCCCCCTTCCCTGAGTATACCAGCGGGCATAGCGTCATTTCAACGGCAGTTGCCGAAATATTAACCTATTTGCTAGGTGATAATTTTGCATTCCGTGACGATACCGAAGTGATATTCGAACTGCCGACGAGAGATTTTCGGTCGTTCCGGCAGGCTTCGGAAGAGGCTGCGATTTCGCGGCTTTACGGCGGAATCCACTACCGCGACGCTATCGAAAACGGCCAGGCGCAAGGCAAGGCATTGGGAGCTTTTATTATTGAAAAACTCAAAAAAGCGGGTGTCAAAGCCGCAATCTGACAATTTCTGACAGGGCGGAAGCTGAATATGGCCTGAAAATAGTAGTTTTGAGTTCTTAAAAACTCGCGCGTTCCGCAGATAATGATCAGATATTTTGCCGCTTTCTTACTGATTTTGGGTATGCTCGGCCATAGCGCCAGCGCTCAGGAAGCTTCCATCACCGAATGGAGGAAGGACCGCGAGGAGGCGTTTGACCAGCCTTCAAAACCCACGCCGCGTGAAAAAAAAGCGACAGAGCCCAGCCTTCCGCGTTGGAGTGCGGGCCTGAACGGCGGCTATGCTTACCGGCTGTTCCGTGCGGGCCGGGTGTATAGCCACGATGAGCAAGAGTATATCAAAGACCTCAAATCCGGTATCGCATTTGGCGGCGACATTGCCTATTTTCCCTGGAAGCATGTCGGCTTTGGCCTGCGTTACGAAATGTACAAAGGCAAGGCAAACCTGGATAGCCTGCAAAGCGAAAAAGTGACAATCCAGCACCTGAGCGGCGCGTTGATCCATCGTTCCTTTCTAAAAAACGGCAAAACGGCTATTCTCACTTCCCTGCTGCTCGGCTATCAGCCCTACGAGAATAAGAGTGCCGTAGGTGCACAGCAGTTCACTTTTTCGGGCAAAACGATGAACTGGGGTGTTAGTGTCGGCATCGAGCAGCCTATAAGTCCCAAATTTGCCCTTAACCTCACCGGCACTGCCATGATGGGTGCCATCTACCGCCTCCAGCGCAAAACCGAATTCAGCACGGAGACATTACATTTGTCGAAGGACGACAGTGTGGATCTTTCAAGGTTTTCGCTGACGCTTGGGTTTCGGTTTTTGTAAAACTGTTTAGAGGCTATTTTCTAGTCGTTGGGGTTAAATTATATTTGCTATCATTACACACCTAACAAAATCGAAGATGGCAGGCAGCGAAAAAGAGGTTTCGGATCTTTGTATGAGTTGCGGATTGTGCTGCGACGGTACGTTGTTCCCCTACGGATTTATCCGGGATGAGGCCGACAAGAAAGTGGCGGATGACCTCGGGTTACCGGTTACCGAGATCAAGGAGAAACTGTTGTTTAAGTTGCCCTGCACGTGCTTTTCCGGTAGCTGTACCGCGTATGACAAGCCCCGCCCGTATACCTGCTCGGCGTTTTTTTGTCCTCCCATCAAGAAATACCGGAGCGGTGAGCAAGCATTCGAAGAGGCGGAACAACAGGTCCGGCTTTTCAGAGAGCATCGCGACAAACTGGTGAAAGCCGCCTCGCAGTTCCCCGAACTGGCCGGTTTGAGTTTTATTGAGTTGCGGGACTTGCTCGAAGAATCGGCGGAGGACGAGACATACGTGAGTAAATACCGTCAGCTCTACCTTATGCTCTTCATCTTCCGCGACATCTACTCCCGGTATTTCAAACCCGCCGACAGAGATAAACTCGTCGTGTGAAGCAGGAATATTCATATAAGGCCCTTATATGTGCCCTTAAACAGGACATCACAGGATGCACTATAATTCGTTTATAATTAACTAGGGGAAAAATTGCATTAAACAGTCTTCCAGATATACCCCTTTACTTACAAAGCTTGAACCTTAATCCTTTCATCATGAAATTGAAACAGTTCTGCATTTGCTTCCTTTTTGCGGCATTTGCAGTAGTGGCCGTTGCACATGTCGCGACGGCGCAATCGTCTAAAAAAGACAAAAAAACTCCGCTTGTCGTATTCGTTACGGGCGATCATGAGTACAGCGGCGAGGAAACGCTGCCGATCGTCGCGGCGGAACTCGAAAAAAACTACGGAATGCGCGCGATTGTGCTCAAAGCCTATCCCGATCACAACAGCGAAAAAAATATTCCCGGTCTGGAAGCATTGAAGGATGCGGATCTGGCCGTGTTTTACCTCCGCTGGCGTCAGTTGCCGCCCGACCAACTGGCAATGATCGAAGCATACCTGAAAACCGGAAAGCCGGTGATGGGTTTCCGGACGACCACACATGCATTCAATTTCCCGAAAGGGCATGAAAGCGAAAAATGGAACGCTTTCGGCGAGTTTGCCCTGAATGCGCCTCCGGGATGGGGCGGTGCGGCCAAGCACACGCATTATGGTCATAACAGCAGTACCGATGTGACGGTGATTCCCGAACAAGCTAAAAACCCGATCCTAACCGGCGTAAAGGGGCCGTTCCATGCCCGCTCGTGGTTGTACCGCGTGCTACCCGATTACCCTACCAAAGGCTCTACCTGGCTGCTGATGGGTAAATCGGTGAATCCCGATAAGGAGGCGATCGAGAACCCTGTGGCATGGACAGGTACCAACTCATTCGGCGGAAAAGTGTTCATGACCACTCTGGGCCACCCCGAAGATTTCCGGCTGGAACCTTTCCAACGGCTTGTTATTAATGCAATCCATTACGAGCTGGGTTTGAAAATCCCGAAAGAATGGAAGGGGAAGATGGATATCCAGGTACCCTACCGCGAGGCCAAATAACTTTCACATAACGCTACCTCAAAACCCAATCTAAAACCTTTTCAAATGTCTAAACCCAAAAAAATCAGCGTTTATTCTTCGCTCATTGCCTTTGGACTGGCAGTCATTGCATTCAGCGCATTCCAGTTAAACCGGCCGGTGCCGGTGAAGATCGCTAAGGGCACGCACATTTCACTAATCGGTAACAACCTGGGTTCCCGGATGATGAATTATGACAACTTCGAAACGGAGTTGTACATGCGTTACCCGGACGACAACCTCATTATCCGCAACATGTGCGACGGCGGCGACACGCCGGGCTTCCGCCCGCATGCGAGCCGCAATACGCCCTGGGCATTCCCCGGAGCTGAGAAATTCCAGACAGAGCTGGCTAATCCTTCCGAAAGCGAGGGACATTTCGAAACGCCCGATCAATGGCTCACTCGTTTGAAAACCGATGTGATCGTTTCGTTCTTTGGTTATAATGAATCGTTTGAAGGCAAAGCTGGTCTGGCGAACTACAAGGCGGAACTCGATGCGTTCATTAAATGGACATTGCAGCAGAAATACAACGGTACTTCCGCACCGCAGCTGGTAATCGTTTCGCCGATCGCCTTTGAGGACCTTTCGGCTAAATATGACCTGCCAAACGGCAAGAAGGAGAATGAAAACCTCCTGTTGTATACCAAAGCAATGAAGGAAGTCGCCGACCAGAATAAAGTACTGTTCGTAGATGCATTTACACCATCTCAAAAATGGTATGCTGAAACGAAAGAGGACCTGACGATCGACGGCTCACAGCTGAATGCGGAAGGTTATAAAAAGCTGGGCGTATTATTGGTAGATAAAATTTTCGGGAAAGCACCGCAAAAAGGTAAAAACCGGGAGCTGGTACATGCGGCTGTCGATGAAAAGAACTGGATGTGGCATAACGACTTCAAAATCCCGAACGGGGTACACGTGTATGGTCGTCGTTACAATCCTTTCGGCCCGGATAACTATCCTGCCGAAATCGAGAAGATCCGCCAGCTGACCGACATTCGCGACCAGGCGATATGGCTGGCAGCTTCGAAGGGGGAAAAGACCGACCTGGCTGTGGCTGATAAGAGCACCCGCACATTGCCGCAGGTAAAAACCAATTTCAACCCCGACAAAAACGGTAGCCTGACCTATCTGTATGGAAATGACGCGTTGGCAAAACTGAAAGTGCCGGCAGGCTATAAAATTGAGCTTTTTGCTTCCGAGCAGGAATTCCCGGATCTGGCCAAACCTATGCAGATGTCTTTCGATAACAAAGGACGCCTGTGGGTAGCCACAATGCCGAGCTATCCGCATTACAAGCCGGGAGATTCGAAGCCGAATGATAAGATCATCATTTTTGAAGATACCAATAACGACGGCAAGGCCGACAAACAGAGTGTTTTCGCGGACGGCCTGCATTTGCCGTTGGGCTTTGAAATTGCCAAAGAAGGTGTTTACGTTTCGCAGGGTACTAACCTGAAATTGCTGACCGATACAAACGGCGACGGCAAAGCGGATAAAGAAGAGATTCTGTTGAGCGGCTTCGATGACCACGATACGCACCACAACAGCCACGCATTTACGGTAGACCCGTCGGGTGCGATTTACTCCGGCGAAGGGGTGTTCCTGCACACCAATGTGGAGACGTCGTATGGTCCGGTGCGTGCTACCAATGGCGGTTTTTACCGTTATGCACCTCAGCTGAAAAAATTGGAACGTACCGCCCAGCTTTCGATCCCGAACCCGTGGGGTATTGCATTCGACGATTGGGGTCAGCCGTTTTTTGCTGAAACATCGAGCCCTGACGTGCGCTGGATGCTACCGGGTAGTGTTTTGCCGCGTTATGGCGAAGCAACGCACAAATCGGTGCAGCTGGTGGAGGATAAGCACCGCGTACGCCCGACTTCCGGCCTGGAATTTGTATCGAGCCGGCATTTTCCGGATGATATTCAGGGGGATTTCCTGATTAACAACACGATCGGCTTCCTCGGAACCAAAGAGCACACGCTCACCGACGAAGGCACCGGCTACAAAAGCCACCATCGTCAGGATCTTGTGGTGAGCGAAGACCGCAACTTCCGCCCGGTAGATATGGAATTTGCACCGGACGGCTCGTTGTACGTGATCGACTGGCATAACATCCTTATCGGGCACATGCAGCACAATGCGCGCGACCCGTTGCGTGACCACTCGCACGGACGTATTTACCGCATTACTTATCCGTCGCGCCCGCTGGTTACGCCTGCGAAAGTGGATGGAGCGAGCATCGAAGAATTGCTCGATAACCTCAAATTGCCCGAATACCGGACACGCTACCGCACCCGTCGGGAGCTACGCGGCCGCGATGCGTCTCAGGTTTTGGCCAAACTGAACACCTGGGTGGCTAACCTCGATAAAAACGATCCGCGTTACGAACATCATTTGCTGGAAGGTTTGTGGGTAAGCTGGGGAATGGACAAAGTGGATCAGAAGCTGTTAAAAAAGGTGTTGAAAGCAAAAGACTATCACGCACGCGCAGCAGCTGTGCAGGTAGTGCGCTACACGGGCCACCAGGTGCCCGACCAGGCGGATCTGCTGATGCAAGCGGTACGCGACGAGAACAGCCGCGTGCGCCTGATGGGTATTGTAGCGGCGTCGTGGATTGGTAAGGAAAAAGGCCTGCCGATTTTGGCGGAAGCCAAGAAAATGCCGCTTGATGACTGGACGATCCACGCATTCGAAGCAGCAGAGGCACATTTAAAAGGAGAGAACGTCAAAAAAGAAAAGCAGACCGTTGCGGCGACTAACCTGAAAGGCAAGGACCTGATCCTGTTCAATCAGGGACGGCAGATTTACGCGAAAGAGGGCTATTGCGGCACTTGCCACCAGCCCGACGGCAAAGGTCTGGAAGCATCGGGTTTCCCACCGCTTTCGGGCGCATGGGTTACCGGAAGCGACGAGCGGTTGATCAAGATCGCATTGAAGGGGCTACTCGGACCTATTGAGGTGAATGGGAAGAAATACCCCGGCCAGGTTCCGATGACGCCGTTCGCAGGTTTACTGAAAGACGATGAAGTAGCTGCCGTGCTGACCTATGTCCGTAATTCATTTGGAAACAAGGGTGGGGCCATTTCGCCTGAAAAGGTGAAGCAGGTACGCGCTGCTACGGAGGCTAAAAAGGATTTTTACTCACCCGAGCAACTTTTGAAGGACCATCCGATGGAAAAGTAATGGGGCTGGTACGATAATTGCTGTACACTTAGAGAGCGGAGAAAAATCTCCGCTCTCTCTGTTTTTATCGCAATTTATTCGTTGATTTTCGGTTACTAAGAAAAGCAAACTATCTTACGAATCGAGGCGATAAAGATTTAGATTTGCTTATAACTCATCCGAATCTATCACATACCACACGTTACGGCTTTACCATGCTTCGATTTTTACCAATTGTCGCCATTATTACCGTTATCCTGTTATTTTTTCTTTATAATCTCCATTTTTCGGTCGATTTCCCCTATCAGGACGATTTTTTGTTTATTCAATTCATTGAAGCAATCACAAGGGACGATAAAAGTTTTATCAAAGTGATTGAGGAAATGTTCCGCACATTTAATGATCATAAAGCGGCGGTTCCAAGATTTGTTTCTTTAATTGATTATGAACTTACGGGGCATTTGCATTTTCGTTTTTACATTGCCCTGGGGACATTAGCGCTGATTTATATATGCTATTTTCTTTACGTCAACTTTCGTAAAGCGGGGCTGCCGCTCTACTATTTTATTCCGGTTCCTCTCGTGATCTTCCAGCCGATGTACTACGAGGTCTCGAACTGGGCGCTTACAAGTTTACAGCATCCTTTCCTGACGGCTTTTCTGGCCGCTGCCATCCTGCTGGTTTCCCGCGGGACAAAACCCGCCTTTTATGGCGCTATACTGTGCTGTTTCCTGGCCACTTTCACGCATGGTAACGGGATTCTCACATTTCCCGCGGTCATTTTCTTTTACCTGTGCCACAAAGACTTCCGTAGTGCGATCCTGACGGCCGTTTTCATGTTCGCGTGCCTCTGGATCTACATGTCGGGCTATGAGTCGGGCCAGGCGGTGAATCTGCCCAAAAACGCATTGCAGTTCTTCACGTCGCTGTTTGGCTTTGTCGGTGCTTCAATGTCGATGTGGGCTATGCCGGAGCTGTTTTCGGCTATCTGGGGTTTTCTCATCACGATATGTATGGTGCTGGTCACCGTCCGGGTTGCAAGTGTTTATTTTAAAAAGCCGATGGAAGTAAAGCCTGGTACAATCGAGTTGCTTTCTTTTTTCGCATTCATTTTTATTTCAAGTACTGTTGTCGCGTTATTCCGGTCCTGGGCGGGTAGCACATTAGCCAGCCGTTTCCAGATGTACGCGGCGCTTTCAACGGCTATTTTTTATGTTATCCTTTTGTTTTATACCCATTGGTTGCGGACGAAATGGGTTTTCAGGGCTGTTCTCGGTTTCAGTGTTTTTTATTGGGCTTATTGTTACTACCGGTTTACCGGAACGGTAGCACGCCAAAGAACGGCGCTGCTCGCTGATGTTTACAATTGGCAAAACAATAGGAGTATGTTCTCGGTGGAGAAATCCATTGTCAATTATGGAAGTTTTTATCTGATTCCTGGATATGAAAAAGGTTACTTCCGGCTCCCGAAACCGGTGATAGAAAAAAAAGAACTCGACGCAATGTTTGCAAAAAAAGGGCCGGTAAAGGATAATGAGCTCTACCTCGAAACCTGGAACATTCATCGGGTAGCGCGGGAAAAAGTGGAAGAGCTGACTCACTATTTTGTGTCCAGTAATGTTTCACCGCAGCGGAAGCACTTTTGGGATGATCGCTTCCTGGCGATGAAAAATACCACTACCGATTCCACCTACCTCATTAGTGCAAATCCCAAAATAGAAGCGCGGAAGAATATCCTCACAGAGGGGCATTACTACAAGGGAGGTTTCAATACCATGCTCCGCGAAAACGATCTTGGTCCGGGTACTTACGAGCTCGGCATCCTGGACGTGTCGGGGGATGGCGGGAAGACTTTCTACCGCCTCGACAGGAACCTCATTTCGACCGGCGACGGGTACTCGCTGCGCTAAATTTCGGACGCCGGGTGCTCATCCGGCTGAGTCACTGGAGAATACGTATTACGAGGCTTTCACTGATATTCTCTAACACAGAAATGTCATATTTCGGCATCTCGCGCGCCTTGGCCGGTATTCGCTCCGAAGGGCGCGTCGGACGGCAGGTTTGCGATAGGTTTTGCTAGGTAAAACCACAAAAAATTCGTATCTTTACGTGCTTAAAAAGCCAGATAATGGTTCTTTTTATCCAAGTGTAAAACAAACTATATGTCAAACGAAGCAGTGCTAGAAGTAAACAGCTATTCGGCTGAAAATATCCAGGTTCTTGAAGGTTTAGAGGCCGTTCGTAAACGTCCGGCGATGTATATCGGTGACACTGGCTTCAAAGGCGTTCACCATTTGATTTGGGAGGTTGTCGATAACTCAATCGACGAGGCGATGGCGGGTTACTGTGATACCATCAACGTCACCGTAGAGCCCAATAATTCAATCACTGTAAAAGATAACGGCCGCGGTATCCCCACCGGAATGCACCCCAAGGAGAAAAAATCCGCTTTGGAGGTAGTATTGACGGTATTGCACGCCGGTGGTAAGTTCGACAAAGACACATATAAGGTTTCCGGTGGTTTGCACGGGGTAGGGGTATCCTGCGTGAACGCGCTTTCTACGCACCTGCGTGCGGAAGTGCACCGCGAAGGCAAGATATTCGAGCAGGAATTCAGCGAAGGCAAGCCGCTTTACCCGACCCGCGTGATCGGTGAGGCGGAAGATACCGGAACGATCATCCACTTCCTGCCCGATGCAACGATATTCTCCGTAACGGAATACAAATACGAAACCATCGCAACTCGCTTGCGCGAGCTTTCTTACCTGAACAAGGGTATCCGAATTACGCTGGAAGATAAACGTGAAGAGGACGAGAATGGCAAGTTCCGCGGCGAAGAGTTCTATTCCGAAGTAGGTCTGAACGAATTCGTGACATACCTGGATGCTACCCGCCAGCCTTTGATTCCCGAGCCGATTCACATGGAAAGCGACAAAGGTGCTATCCCCGTAGAAGTGGCGATGATGTACAACACATCGTACAGCGAGAACGTGTTCTCGTACGTGAACAACATCAACACGATCGAAGGTGGTACCCACGTTTCCGGTTTCCGTGCCGCATTGACACGTACATTGAAAAACTACGCTGAAAAATCGGGTATTCTGGCGAAAGAAAAAGTGGAGATCAGCGGGGACGACTTCCGCGAAGGTCTTACAGCGGTTATCTCGATTAAAGTAGCGGAACCGCAATTCGAAGGTCAAACCAAAACCAAGCTCGGTAACGGTGAAGTAACTGGTGCCGTGAGCCAGGTGGTGGCTGAAATGCTCGAAAGCTACCTTGAAGAGCACCCGAAAGAAGCCCGTGTGATCATCGATAAGGTGATCCTTGCCGCAAAAGCCCGTATCGCTGCGAAAAAAGCACGCGAAATGGTGCAGCGCAAGAACATTCTTACCGGTACAGGCTTGCCAGGAAAGCTTTCCGACTGTTCCGAAACCGACCCGAATGTTTGCGAACTATACCTCGTGGAAGGGGACTCGGCGGGTGGAACCGCCAAGCAAGGCCGTAACCGTGCATTTCAGGCGATCCTGCCATTGCGTGGTAAGATCCTGAATGTGGAGAAAGCGCAGGAATACAAGATCTACGAAAACGAAGAGATCAAGAACATGTTCACTGCGATGGGCGTGCAGATCGGTAAAGACGGCGACGAGCGCGCATTGAACATTGACAAGCTGCGTTACCACAAGATCGTAATCATGACCGATGCCGATATCGATGGTAGCCACATCCGTACGCTGATCCTGACGTTCTTCTTCCGCTATATGAAGATCCTGATCGATAACGGTTATATCTACATCGCTCAGCCGCCATTGTACCTCGTGAAAAAAGGCAAGGAAGAGCGCTACTGCTGGACCGAGCAGCAACGCGAAGAGGCTGTGCGTGAGATTGGAGGCGGTAAGGAAGACTCGGTGAACGTGCAGCGTTACAAAGGTCTTGGTGAAATGAATGCCGAGCAGCTGTGGGAAACAACGATGAACCCCGAGCGCAGAAGTTTGAAACAGGTTTCTGTTGAATCTGCTGCCGAAGCCGACCACCTGTTCTCCATGCTGATGGGCGACGAGGTAGCTCCCCGCCGCGATTTCATCGAGAAAAACGCGAAATACGCCCGCGTCGACGTGTAGTCATTAGCTTAAACCGCGATATTGAAACGGATGGCTGTGAAACACGGTCATCCGTTTCTTTTTGGAACGAAAATTTAACACAAACTTCATCGACCCGAAAACAATAGATTGTTTAGATTCGTTGAATTTTTATTGCCATCCTGATACACCTTTTTAATAGCATAACGTTATGTCCGGCTCATCCGACAATATATATAGCAATGAAAAACGAAGTAAGCTGACCAATTTGTTCGCATTGTTCAAAAGTCCGAAGGAACCGGCGGCGGCAGAGGATGCCAAAGCGGTCAGTTCGTCGGAAAAGGCCAATACCCAAATGCAGCAAAGTGACCTGATCAGCAGGGATCTCAGCTGGATGAAGTTCAACGACCGCGTGCTCGATCAGGCGACTAATGAAGAGCGCAACCTGTTCGATCGCCTCAAATTCCTCGCCATTACTTCATCCAACCTCGACGAATTTTTCACGATACGTGTAGGAAGCCTTTATAATTACCTCGATTTCGGCAAGGAGCGCCTCGATTACTCGGGCCTGCGCGAGATTCCTTTTCGCAAGGTACTGATGAAGGAAGTGCATGATTTTGTGCGCCGGCAGAACGAATGCTACAAAAACCAGCTGTTACCGCATTTCGCGAATCACGGCTTCCGCATTATCGGGATGGACGAGATTACCCACGATGAGCAAATTGCCGTAGAGGAGTACTTTGATCGCACGGTGTACCCGATGCTGACGCCGATGCTCTTCGATTACACACACGCATTTCCCGTCCTGCTTGCGAAAGTGCTTATACTGGGTGTGATCACGCAGGTGAAAGGTACTACTTCCGAAGAAGACAGAAAGCTCTCATTTGTGCAGCTTCCACCCAACTTGCCGCGTTTTTACGTGATCGAGCGGGAGGAAGAACTGCTGTTCCTGCCAATTGAAAACATTGCCAAGGCGCATATCAACAAATTGTACAGGAATGTCGATATCGTCTCGGCGAACCTGTTCCGCATTATCCGCAACGGTGATTTCACCTTGGAAGAAAGCGACGATATCGAAGCGGATTTCATCGACGAAATCAAGCAAAAGATCAAAAGCCGTCGTTTGGGAAGGGTAGTGCAGGTCTCGATCGAGCCGGATGTGAACCCGGACCTGCTGAACCTGATCAAAAAGCGTTGGGAGATCGACGACCATAATGTGTTTATGACCGATGGGCTGATCGACTTCACGGCACTTTGGGGTATTATCAAACATCCGGAGTTCAAAGATCAGATACCGTCGACCCGCCCGCCGGTGCCGCCGCTGGGGTTGGAACGCGAGCGCATTCCCGATATTTTTGAAGTAATGCGTGAGCGGGATATCCTGTTGCACCATCCATACAACAACTTTGAGCCGGTATTGCAGCTGCTCGAACAAGCGGCCGAAGACCCGAAGGTGCTGTCCATTAAACTGACGATCTACCGCCTCGCGAAAAACTCGCGCGTGACTGAGGCGCTCCTGCATGCGGCCGAGAACGGCAAGCACGTAGCGGTGTTGTTCGAGGTGAAAGCGCGTTTTGACGAGGAGAACAATATCAAGGAAGCGCAGCGTCTGCAAAAGGCCGGCTGTTTCGTGATTTATGGTATTGGTTTGCTCAAAACGCACACCAAGCTGCTGCTGATCGTCCGGAACGAGGGTAACCGGGTACTGCGTTACGCGCATTTGTCGAGCGGTAACTATAATGAGGATACCTCCCGTTTGTATACCGATACTGGTCTTTTGACATCCAATGAAGAGTATACCCACGATATTTCGGAGTTCTTCAACGTCATCACGGGGCATTCGATCCCATCGGAATACCAGAACCTGATTACCGCCCCGCGCTACATGCGTGCGAAGCTGATTGAGCTCATTCAGCAGGAAGCGGAGAATGCGAAAGCAGGTTTGAAGAGTGGTATTTGTATTAAAATAAACTCCCTCGAAGACCGGGATACCATTTACGAGCTGTACAAGGCTTCCGAGGCGGGTGTACCGATTAAACTGATCGTCCGCGGTATGTGCTGTTTGCGGCCGCAGCGAAAAGGATTGAGTGAAAATATCACGGTGCGATCACTGGTAGGCGACTTCTTGGAGCACTCCCGCATTTTCTACTTCCACCAGAACGGCAACCCGCTGGTGTATGGAGGTAGTGCCGATGCGATGGTGCGTAGCTTCGACAAACGCATCGAGTCGCTTTTCAAGCTCGTCGACCCGCGCGTGCGCCAGGAAGCGATCCACATTTTGTATTACAGCCTGAAAGACAATGTGAATGCCTACGAATTGCAAGAAGACGGCAATTACGTCAAATGCGAGATTGAAGAAGGCAGTGAACCGTTGAACGTGCACCAGGCATTTTACGATGTTACGCTGGATCAGGTAATGGCTACGCATTTGTTCGAAGAAGAGGATCTCCGGGTGGAAAACAAGGAGAAAGAAAAAAGCGCTACTCCCGAATCTGACGGTGCAGATGCCGAAGTAGCGCAGCAAGCCGAGGCTGGCCAGTAAGTATTTTATTCTTTGAAAAATACACGCTTGACGCGGTCGCCAATACCCGTCAGGATCTCATAGGGGATGGTGTGGATGGTTTTCGCGAGTTCTGTAATAGGGACTTCCCTACCGAAAACAATCACTTCATCCCCTTCTTCTACCTGGGCATGTGTGACGTCGATCATGGTCATGTCCATGCACACATTGCCGATAGTAGGGCATAATGTGCCATTTACCCACACCTTACCTACGCCATTGCCCAGGCCGCGGTCGTAACCGTCGGCATAACCGATCGCGAGTGTCGCAATGGCTGAATCGTGGTCGACGACGCCTTTGCGGCTATATCCCACGGTTTCGCCCGATGTGAGGTACTTCACCTGCGAAACAATGGTTTTCAATGTGCCCACCGACTGTAACGAACGCTGGTCTTGCCCGGTAGCTTCTACGCCGTACAGGCCAATGCCGAGCCGCACCATATCGAGGCGGTATTCCGGGAAGCGAACGATTCCGGCGGAGTTGAGGATGTGTTTAATGGTTTTATAGCCCAAAGTCTGCTCGATCAACTCTGCGCCTTGGATGAACTGTGCATATTGTTTTCTTGAAAACTCATTGTGTACACCTTCATCAGCACCAACCAAATGGGTGAAAATACTCGCCACTTTCAATGCGCGGTTCTCGCGAAGCTGCGCTACCAGCCATTCGTAGTCATCTTTCACGAAACCGAGGCGATGCATACCCGTATCGAGTTTCAAATGCACCGATGGCGTATTGGCCGGTTCGCCTTTTCGCGAAATGTATTCGAGCCAGTCGGTGAGGATGCGGCGGCTGTAAATTTCCGGTTCAAGTTTGTACTGCCATAGCAAGTCGAAAGTAGGCAGCGTCGCATTCATAACCATAATAGGTAATGTAATGCCGCTTTGGCGCAGCATCACACCTTCGTCGGTATAGGCTACGCCGAGGTAATCCACGCGATGATATTGCAGCAATGCGGCCACTTCAGAGCTGCCGCTGCCATAGGCGAAGGCCTTCACCATGGCCATGATCTTGGTGCCTTGTCCGGCTCTCGCACGGTAATAGTTCAGGTTGTGCACCAATGCGTCGAGGTTGATTTCGAGCACGGTACCATGCGCTTTCTGCTGAATACGGTGCACGATTTTCTCAAACGAAAAAGGTCGCGCGCCCTTTACGAGCACGAGCGTGTCGGCGAGGGTGTGGAAAGCAAATGTTTTAAGGAAAGTGTCGGTGTCGTCATAAAACTCCTGCTCGGGAATATCGAACAGCGATGCCTGGCTGCTGATCTGCTTGCCGATGCCGATGAGGCGGTCAATGCTTTTTTCGCTCAGCAGGCGGGACACCATTTTGTACAGCTCGGTCGGCGTCTGGCCGGTTTGGAGCACATCTGATAGAATGACGGTTTTGCGGTTCCGCTGCTCCTGCTGCGCCAGGAAATTGAGGGCCATCGAGAGGCCCTGCAAATCATTATTGTAGGCGTCGTCGATGATATAGGAGTGGTTAATGCCCTCTTTGAGCTCCAAACGCATGGAAACGGGTTTGAGCAACAGCACTCTTTCCTGGATTACGGCTGCTTCCAATCCGAAATCGAGCAGGAAAACAATGCAATGCGTGAGGTTTTCGAGTGAGGCATCGTCACGGAAGCCGGTTTCGAAAGTATGGCTGCCGAGCTTTCCGGTGAGGGAAATCACGGTTTTATCTTTTTGTGGGGTGTACGTCACCTGCACGTGCGAGCCTGAATAGTTGCTTCCCCAGCTCAGCGTTTCAAGGAATGCATTCACCGGTTTCAGGATCAGGCTGATCTCCTCGTCTATTTCGTGGTAGTCTTTCCGGTAAATCAGCTTTTTGACCTTCGTGAAAAGGCGCAGCTTTTCGGTGATCTTCTGTTTGCGGCTCCTGAAACCGTCGTCATGGGCTGGCCCGATATTGGTGAAAATGCCAATCGTAGGCTGCATAACCGGTTGCAGGTACTCCATTTCATGTGCTTTGGAAATGCCCGCTTCGAAAATCGCTAATGAATGCTCCTTGCTCAGGTTCCATACCGAAAGCGGTACGCCGATCTGCGAATTGTAGCTCTTGGGGCTCGCCACAATGCTCCGGCCGGGCGAGAGGAGCTGCACAAGCCATTCTTTGACGATCGTTTTGCCATTACTTCCCGCAATGCCCACCACCGGAATATCGAATTGCTTTCTTTTGGAAGCCACCAACTGCTGCAATGCACGAATGCTCGAAGCTACTACCCAGATTTGCGCGTCGTCCCAGGCGGCGGCGGTTTCGCGGAGCTCTCCGGTGAATGCGGCTTCTTCGACAACAAACTCGCGTACGCCGGCGGCATACAGCTCGGGCAGGAAACGGTGGCCGTCGTGGCGCTCACCTTTGATGGCAAAAAAGATACTCTGGCCGGGGAAAGAAACCTGACGGCTGTCGGTCAGGATGTACTGGGCTTGTGTAGTTACAATGGGGGATGTATTGACGGTAAGACTCATTCCAATGCTCGTTAATCAGAGCACAAAGGTATCAATCTACATCCATTTTTTAGTTTTGAAATAAAATATCATCCCTATCGTGACAGCGACCATCAGTCCCCACACATAGTAGTAGCCGTTGGGGTCTTTCAGTTCGGGCATAAACTCGAAATTCATCCCGTAAACGCCTACTATAAACGTCAGCGGCATGAAAACAGCCGAGAAGATCGTGAGCGTTTTCATGACCTGGTTCATTCGGTTGCTGATGGTCGATAAATGCACGTCCACCAAGCTCGCCACAAGTTCGCGGTAGGAGTCGATGGTATCAAGCACCTGCATAATGTGGTCGTAAAGGTCACGGTAATAGGGGATTGCCTCTTTGCTGATTTGCATATTATCCTCGCGGATGAGCTGGTTTACCATATCGCGCAGGGGCCATATCTGCCTGCGGGCCAGCGTGAGCTCGCGTTTGAGGGCATACATATCTTTGAGGGAAAGCTCCTGCACGCCGCGGATCACCTGGTCTTCGGTGGCGTCGAGGGCGTCGCCGAGTTTTTCGAGGACGATAAAATAGTTGTCCACCACGACGTCCATCAATGCAAACAGCAGGTAATCGGGCCCATTGCGGCGGGTTTTGCCCACGGAAGCTTCGAGCCGGTTTTCGACGGTCGTAAAAATGTCGGAAGTGAGCTCTTCCTGGAACGACAGTACGTAATTTTTGCCCAATACAAAACTCACATGCTCGGACGAAATGCTGATCGGCGATTCCGAATCGACGTGCAGCATTTTCAGGGTCAGGAACAAATGCCCGGTGTCGTACAATTCCAGCTTCGGCTTATGCTCTGTATTCACTACGTCTTCCAGCAGCAGCGGGTGCAAATGGTACAATTTTCCCAGTTTCTCGATGAGCGGGACCTCGTGGATGCCGTCGATATTCAGCCAGGTGGTAAAATTTTCACCATTTTCGGCAGACCGGCATTCGTCGAGCGATTTTACGGCCTCTTCTTTGTACATATGCTCGCTGTACCTGATCCGGCGGATTTTGGTCTTCAAACCAATATCCGGACCGATGTAGGTAAGCGTGCCCGGCGAAGTGAGCAGGCCACGCTTACGGTACTTTCTGGATTTTCTGCCGCCGTTCCGGGTGCTGCTGCCCCCGGCGGATTTGCCGCTTTCTGTCCCGTTCAAACCGTTTTGTTATTTGAGGTGAAACACCAGCAAAGGTACGTGTGTATCCACAACGAGCTTGCGTGTAATGCTCGGATTGATCAGATATTCTTCAATAAATGACCGCTCGCGGGTAGACATGATCAGCAGATCGGCCTGTACTTCATCGCAATAGGCCTCGATGCCGTCGAGCACGTGCTTCGCTTCCCGGATCACAATCTGGCCTTCACGGATCGTGAAATGCGATTTGATTTCGGTAATATACTGGTTGTCCGGCTGGATGTCGGGCTGCGTGTCCGAATTGATTTTCAGCAATGTAAGGTCGGCACCGAGGTGGTTCATCAGTACAAACACCTCGCGGAGGATATTGTTTTCCTCGTATTCGAACTGGGTGGCATACACCACTTTCTTAAACTTAGTTGGTTCGGTTTGCGGCGGTACTACCAGCACGGGGCAAGGTGAGTTGAGCGCAATATGGGTGGCCGAACTGCCGATCAGCTTGTCGAGGAAGCCGCCGGTACCGGTCCGCCCGATCACGATCATATCCGGCACATGGTCGTTAATTGCCTCTTCAATCGCCGATTGCACGGT
Source organism: Dyadobacter sp. BE31 (assembly GCF_031457695.1). NCBI lineage: Bacteria > Pseudomonadati > Bacteroidota > Cytophagia > Cytophagales > Spirosomataceae > Dyadobacter > Dyadobacter sp. BE31. The sequence continues at coordinate 629,355 of NZ_JAVDXA010000001.1, read as the reverse complement.
GCCGATTGTCCAGATGGTTTTGGCATTGTATCCTTCCGCTACCAGGCGGGCCGCATATTCATCGAGCCGTTTATGAAACTCTTGTTCAAGCTCAGAGGTCATCGCCAGAAAATCGGCGCCGCCGATACCGGGCATCACATTACCGGGTGTTACGTTTACATCGGCTATATAAGGCTGATAAGCGTGCAGGATCAGTAGTTCGGTCGCATCTTTTTCGGCGATCAGTTTTGCTGCGGCCAATGCACGCTCGGCATTTTCGGAAAAATCGATGGCAATCAGGATACTTCTCATGTCGGGTTGAGTTATGTTTTGGGTATGGATTGTCCTAACATATCGATTTTAGGAACCTGAACCAAGGATTTTCGTCATCTTTTGGTCGGGATGCGGCGCCAGGCGGCATCCCTGATCCGTTCCGGATGAGATTTAATGCTGGGGTAATCTTGGAGGTTTCAAATTTTGTGCCAAATTGTATCCTGATTAGCCGCTATCAGCCTGTTCCGCACAGGCGACTCTCAGTACATTTTGTATTTGTCCAATGTGTTTACTGAATTGAAGTAAACGATTGTTTGTTTTAGTTTTTCTCTTCTGTTTAGTACAAACATTCACTCTTATTGTTCAAAGCATAAATTAAATTCTGTGTTTTGAGTAAAATGCATTGGTTGTGTTGACAATCATTAATTTGATTTTTTATAAGTTTACCGTTACAAACTAATCTAGGATACCAAATTCCCTGTATGAAGAGCAAGATTACCATTATCAATATCGTGCTGGTTACCATTGCTGCGATAGCCTCCGTTTTAAGTGCCTACGGTCTCCTGCCGTTATCTGATAGTGTGCTCATCGGCCTGCGCTGGCTGGCGCTGGCGAGCCTGATCGTGTATGCGATCCTGAAAAAGAACCTCACTACCTCGATCCTGATCTCGATGCTCGTAGGAACGGAGATCGGCTACGACTTCCCGAAGATGGGCACCGAGCTGCACTTCCTGCGGCAGATATTCCTTCAAATGATCAAAACGGTGATCGCACCGCTGCTTTTTGCTACGCTTGTGACGGGTATTGCCGGGCATTCCGACCTGAAACAGGTGGGCCGCATGGGCTGGAAATCGCTGTTGTATTTCGAGGTCGTCACCACATTTGCATTGGTCATCGGGCTTGTGTTTGCCAACTGGTTCAAACCGGGCGTCGGTATCGTACCGCCTGAAAGCCTCAACGCGACATTGCCGAAAGTGAACCAGCAGACGTGGCAGGAAATCGTGCTGCATTCATTCCCGGAGAACGTGGCCAAATCCATTTACCACGGGGAAGTGCTGCAAATCGTCGTTTTCAGCGTGCTTTTCGGCATCAGCCTTGCACTATTGCCTTCTGCGAAGAAAGAAAAATTCGTGCATGGCGTGGAGCTGCTGGCAGAGGTAATGTTCAAATTCACTAAAATCATCATGTATTTTGCGCCGATCGGCGTGGGGGCAGCCATTGCCGAAACGGTAGGCCATATGGGGATCGATGTTTTGAAAAACCTCGCATTGCTGCTCGCTACATTATATTGTGCATTGATCGTCTTCATTCTGATCGTGTTCGTGCCGGTGGCAATGATCGCCAGAATCCCGGTGATCAAATTCGCGAAAGCCATTTTCGAACCGGTATCCATTGCATTTGCTACGACCAGCTCGGAGTCCGCATTGCCCAAGGCGATGGAGAAAATGGAGAAATTCGGTGTGCCGCGCCAGATCGTATCGTTCGTAATGCCAACGGGTTATAGTTTCAACCTCGATGGTTCAACATTATACCTCGCACTCGCTACGGTGTTCGTTGCGCAGGCGACGGGTACCGAAATGTCGATCGGGCAGCAATTCACGATGGTGTTGCTATTAATGCTTACCAGCAAAGGCGTGGCGGGTATCCCTCGGGCTACTTTGGTGATATTGTTGGGCGCGATCGCTAACTTTGGCATGCCCGAATGGCCAGTATTGCTCATCATGGGGATCGACGAACTGATGGATATGGCGCGCACGTCGGTGAATGTGACCGGTAACTGTCTGGCAACCGCCGTTATCGCCCGTTGGGAAGGCGAACTTGATGATGAGAAAATGCATAATTCGGACAAGGTTGTGGAGGAACCCGCAGCTACGGAAGTCTAATCCAGTCATTTTCAGAGTAAATTTTTATGTTGACCCTTTACGGAATCCCGAATTGCGATACCATTAAAAAAGCCCGCACCTGGCTCGACAAAAACAAGGTGCCCTACCAGTTCTACGATTACAGAAAAGACGGGATCAGTCCGGAAAAAGTAAGCAGCTGGTTCAGCGAATTCCCCTGGGATAAGGTCCTGAACAAGGCTTCCACCACCTGGAAAGAGCTTAGCGAGGAAGAAAAAGCGAAAGTAACCGACGCGAAATCCGCCGCTAGACTGCTCTCGTCGAACCCTACGGCCATTAAGCGTCCGGTGATCGAAGATGAAAACGGCAAGGCGCTCACGCTGGGTTACAACGAAAAAATCTACGAAGAAACTTACCTTAAATAGGTTTCACACAAACGATCACGACTTTCGACTGATCGGCGAGGGTGGTGGCGAACAGGTAATGCTCGCCGCCATCTTTGATTTTCCACTTCTTCCTTAATTCTTCGGGCTTTGCGGGAAAATTGCGGGTGGTGATGTTCGCTTTATCGCCTGGAATATGCTGTACAATCTCCCGGATATCGGGCTTGCAGACGGCCACGATCTTGAAACTGCGGCCCGGGAATGCGCCGACATAATCTTCCGAAGTATATAGCTGGCTGTGCATGGCCAGTTTCTGCACATCAAATCGCGTGCAAAGCGTTTTAAATGCACCTGCTTTCAGCACCGCGGCGTGCGGTTCATACAAATAACCCAGTGGTTTGGAATAACTTACGAATGCATTCCGCTCTTCCTCGCGGTCGAAATCGAGCTGGTGAATGGGTTGGCCGGCAGCGTCGATGATGCGGACTTTGATTTTGAAATCCCGCTCCGGCATTTCGCGATCTAGTACGAAAAGCAGCTCCTTACATTCCTGTTCATAGCCCATTACGTGCACCTCTTTCAGTTTTTGGAGCTCTTTGGATGCCAGGTCGATGTCGAGCAAGGGGGAGGTTTTGATTAAAATGTTTGGGGCTGCATTTAAAAGTAGTGCTGCGTTTCCCGCAACGTCGGGTGTGCAATCGGCCAGCCGCACTACTTTTTCCTTGTTGGCGTCGCGTCGGGCAGGGTCGGCATAGAGCCAGTCGGCGGTGAGGCCGTCCTGCAATGCGGCCAGCGATTCTCTCGCGTGTACGTGTATGCGTGTAGCGCCCAGTTGCGCGAAGTTGTACGCGGCCGAGGATGCGACCTGGGGCTGTTGCTCGAAATAGTGGGTTTCGGCAAAGCCGCGGCTCATGTAGTAGCAATCGATACCCATGCCCCCGGTGATGTCGATCAGCGTTTCGCCGGAAACCATGCCGGCCTTGTAATGCGCTGTGGCTTCCGATGAGCATTGTTCCACAGACAGGGCAGGCGGGAATATCAGGTTTTCGTTGGCCGACCATTCCGGTAATTTTTTCAGTGCTTTCTGGCGCGACTGAATTTGGGCTGCGAGCTTTTTCACATCCAGTCCCCTGAACTTGCCGGCTTTCAGGATCAGCTCGCCCGGATTGTCGTGCAGATGCTCGCGGATAAATGCGATCTCGGTTTCCGTTAATCCATTGTGTGCATTGCCTTCCGCAGCCATTTCATGCCCTTTGCTCATTTGTTCAATTAGTTCGAAGCCCGAAAGTACATCTTTTTTACCCAGCGGCGGTAATAGCGGTTCCCCGGGGACGGATTTTGAAATATTATTAGAATGATAACAATTGCTGATCTTTCGCTATCGATTGATTATCAATAAAATGGCCTGCAAGTGTCCGTAATACAGTTTCTGTGCAAGTAGGACTAACCAAATGAAAATTATAACTTCACAGCCAAATCCTAAATTTCCTGTTAAAACCTTTATTTATCATGAGAATTAAGACCTTTGAAGAGTACAAGGTTGCTTACCAACAAAGTGTAGACGATCCCGAAGGTTTCTGGGCGGAAGTAGCCCAACAATTTCAATGGCGTAAACCGTGGAAGAAAGTGCTTAGCTGGGACTTTCAGGAAGCGCGTACAAAATGGTTCGAAGGCGGTGTGATGAACATCACCGAGAACGCTCTCGACCGTCACCTGGCCGAACGCGGCGACCAGCCCGCGATTATCTGGGAGCCTAACAATCCCGAAGATCAGGCGGTGACGCTTACCTACCATGTATTGTTTGAACAGGTTTGCCGTTTTGCCAACGTGCTCAAAAAGCACGGGGTAAAAAAGGGCGACCGCATTTGTATATACCTGCCGATGGTACCCGAGCTGGCGGTTGCCGTGCTCGCCTGTGCACGCATTGGCGCGGTGCATTCGGTGGTTTTCGGTGGTTTTTCCGCCAAATCGATCGCCGACCGCATTAATGACGCCGAATGTTCGATGGTGATCACTTCCGACGGTGCATTCCGCGGATCGAAAGTGATTCCGATGAAGGATACCGTGGACGAGGCATTGGTACAATGCTCGACGGTGCAGAAAGTGATCGTGCTCACCCGTACCCGCACCCCGGTGCATATGCTGAAAGGCCGCGACCTGTGGTGGGAAGATGAAATGAAACAAGTAAACTCCGTATGCCCGGCCGAGCCGATGGATGCGGAGGATATGCTGTTCATCCTTTATACTTCCGGCTCAACCGGTAAGCCGAAAGGCGTAGTACATACCTGCGGTGGTTACATGGTGTACGCGACTTACACATTTGCGAATGTATTCCAGTACGAGCCGGGCGAGGTGCATTTTTGTACTGCCGATATCGGTTGGATCACCGGGCACAGCTACATCGTGTATGGGCCGCTTTGCTACGGCGCTACTTCCGTGGTATTCGAGGGCGTTCCTACTTACCCGGATGCAAGTCGTTTCTGGAAAATCGTTGAAAGACATAAAGTTAATATCCTTTATACCGCACCAACCGCCATCCGCTCGCTGATGGGCTTTGGTTTGGATTATGTAAAAGGGCATGATTTCTCTTCATTGAAAAAATTGGGTTCCGTAGGTGAGCCGATCAACGAGGAAGCATGGCATTGGTACAAAACCAACATCGGCGGCGATCACTGCCCGCTGGTAGATACCTGGTGGCAGACCGAAAACGGGGGCATCATGATCTCCCCGCTGGCAGGCGTAACGCCCGAGAAGCCGACATTCGCGACATTGCCATTGCCGGGTATCCAGCCGGTGTTGGTGGATGAAAGCGGTAATGAAATCGAAGGAAACGGAGTGAGCGGTAACCTTTGTATCAAATTCCCTTGGCCGGGTATTATCCGCACGACCTACGGCGACCATGAGCGCTGCCGTCAGACCTACTTCTCGACTTATCCCGGAAAGTATTTCACCGGCGACGGGTGTTTGCGCGATGAGGACGGCTACTACCGCATTACCGGCCGCGTCGACGACGTGTTGAACGTGTCAGGTCACCGTATCGGCACCGCCGAAGTGGAGAATGCGATCAATATGCACCTGGGTGTGGTGGAGTCGGCCGTGGTAGGCTACCCGCACGACATTAAAGGCCAGGGGATTTATGCGTTTGTTATTGCCGAGCAGACGTCGGAAGACCCTGATATGTTCCGCAAGGACATCGCGGTGACTGTTTCCCGCATCATTGGCCCTATTGCCAAGCCCGACAAAATCCAGTTTGTATCCGGTCTGCCCAAAACGCGTTCGGGCAAAATCATGCGCCGGATTCTGAGGAAAATCTCGGAAGGCGATGTGAGTAACTTAGGAGATACCTCCACATTGCTTGATCCTGCCGTTGTGGAGGAGATCAAGGCAGGGAAGTTGTAACATTAAGAATACATATAAGTCAAAAGGCCCCGATCGGGGCCTTTTGCATTTTCTCTGAACGAGAAATCTATTTGATTTTAACCGAATTCACTTTATCGGCAGCGCAACCGCACCCTTTGGCGCACCCGCCGCTGTTACGCCGGTCGAATGCTTTCCAGATCCGCCAGCCCATGTAACCTGCCGCGGTCAGAAACAATGCCCAAATGATGATCTGCTGCTCCATGGTTCTTTAACCGTATTTTACTGCCAATTGTTCCGCTGCGCCAGCCTGAATGCGTGCTGGTAGTGGTGCTCGCTATGCCATGCATAGTTGGCGATCACCTCGTCGAGACGGTACAATTTCTGGGAACCGGGGTGGAAATAGGTTCGTGCGAGGTCATTTTCATCCAGCGAATTCAGGAGTAATACCCAGCGCAAATGCACGTACCGGAGCAATTGGAGCGACAATTCGACCTGCGCAGTTTTGGCATCCGGCAATTCGGCCCACAATTGTTCCTCGTAAGGTCTGATCGTCGGGTTATCCTCAGTCAGTGCCAGCCTGCAACGGGTATAAGCATTAATATGGCTGTCGGCCACATGGTGGATCAGCTGGCGCACCGTCCAACCGCCGGGGCGGTAGGGGGTATCCAGGCGATGATCGTCCCAATTGCCCAGCAGGTTGATGAACTTTGAAGGCAATGCGCTGATAATCTGGATGTTTGATTTGATCTCGGAAGGCGTATAGCTTTCCTGTGATTGAAATTCGCCGATAGGGTATTTGAGTTCGTGCAAGTCCATGGTGCGGTATTAATTATGACCGGGTCGCCGGTGCGATGAGTGAATGGTTATGGGTCATTTATGGTCAGGTGTAGTCATTTATGGTCAGGTGTAGTCATTTGTGGTCGGGTGTAGTCATTTATAGTCGGGTGTAGTTTCATTTTGAATACTAATCATGACTACAAATAACTACCCCTGACTATACATGACTACCAATGACCATTCCTGACCTCCTGACTTTTAATCGTTCAGAAATTTTCGCTAATGACCTGAACGAGTTCGGGATGCGCGCCGGGGGCCGCTGCGATAATGTCGCCTCCGAAAAGGTAGTTGTCGCCGCCGCTGAAATCCGTCACGATGCCGCCCGCTTCTTTAATGAGCAACGTTCCCGCCGCCATATCCCAGGAGTTCAGGTTGTATTCGTAAAAACCGTCGAAACGGCCTGCTGCCACATACGCCAGATCTACTGCCGCTGCGCCCATCCGGCGAATGCCGTGCGTCCTTTGCATGAGCAGTTCGAGGATATACATATAGCGTTTCTGCTTCTCGAAGCGATAATAGGGGAAGCCGGTTGCCACCAGGGCGTCGGCCAATTGGGGTACCGTCGATATTTTGATATTCTTTCCATTGCACCAAGCGCCTCCGCCCTGCCAGCCGTAGAACATTTCGTTCAGACTCGGTTCGTGGATCACGCCCAGGAGCAGCTCCTTTCCGCGCGCGAGGCCTACGCTCACGCAATACACGGGAATGCCATGGATGAAGTTGGTGGTACCGTCCAGCGGGTCGATGATCCAGTTCAATGCATCGGGGTCGGGTTCCTGGCCGGTGGTACCTTCTTCGGTGATGAAACTGGCTTCCGGGAGAACTTCCTTCAAGCCTGCAACAAGCAGTTTTTCAGCTTCCTTGTCGACATAGGAAACGAGGTTGTTGAGGTCTTTGTACTCAATTTTGTCACGAGAAAAAAGGGCAGCTTCCTGCTGGATAAATGAGGACGCCTGCCTTACTATTTCAATGGTTTTTTGTGTCAGCAACTCCAGATCCATACGCAATTTCCTTTTGGGGAATTTTTGAAAGTGAATTGTTAATATAGTAAACCCTGATGATCAGCGTCGCCAGGATGGGAATTAACACCAGATTATGCTTTGCGAGGTTACCCGTTGCGCAAAGTAAGAGGAATGCATAAAAAATCAACAGAAATTGAAACCAGCTTGGTTTCCGCTTTTTCGAAAGCGAGAAAATGAGCGGCATCCACAGCGGAAATGCCCAGAGTACATCGTAATTCCAGCTGGTAACGCCGTGGTTCGTACCAAACCATAGTAGTAAGAGAATCCAGCCGGCAATGCCTGCAATGCCGAAAAGCACTTTATCGAACACAAAATTGACCCGTTCGGTACGGATTTGCCAGTAGGTAAATGCTAATGTCAGGATCGCCAGCGACCAGAAAACGACGGTGGGCGTTATCGGACTCACCGGCGGAGGAGGACTGGCGGTGAATATGGGTCTCGTTGCGGATACCAATGGCGCAGTGCCGGTAGCCGTTTTTACTTTGGCATCGGCAAATGCCGTGGCGAGGTTATCGGGCAGAAAAGTGGCTTGCTCGGGTGTCGCGATTTCGTCGGAAGGAGCACCTATCGCCAGGTCCATTCCGAAATCAGCCCACGGATTTTGCTTGAATGCGTACAGGTCGATCCACTGGCGGAAGCTCCGTTTTTCTTTGGTATAACCATTGTAAATTAGGCTGTCGCCGACGGCCGCCTTCAATGCGACGGTCATGCGGGTGGCACAATTGTCGTAAAAGAACTTGTACTGGTATTCCCGGTTCTCGGGCAGGTAGTTATTTTCGAGAAAGTTGTAAAGCCTTTGTTTTTGGGGGATTGAAAGATTCAAAACCTGCTCGGAAATGGAGCGGTTTTCTTCCTGATAATGCGCGACCTGATAGGAGAGGGGCGAAACAGAAAGGCTGTAAGGCAATGTCCCTCTCAGGAATTTAATGTAAAAATTCCCTTCCTGAAAACTGAATGTGCCATAGTTGAATGCACGGTCGACGCCCGTCATGGGGTCGTAAACCCACAGGACGCTATGCCCGAAGCCGGAATAGAGCTCCTGTCCGGGGGCTACCGTAACCAGACTGATTTTTGCCGAAGGACTCAAAATACCAAACTGCGCCCGGGAAACGACCGGCATGGCTACCCAGACAAGGCAGATTAATAGGGCTAATCTTAAATGTTTAATCCTCATCTTCGTCGTTCGATTTTCTCTTTTCATCGGCTTTACCAGCCACTACAATTACGATTTCACCTTTTACAGGTTTGTCGCCAAAATGCGCGATGACCTCCGTCACGGTCCCGCGCACGTTTTCTTCAAACATTTTACTCAATTCCCTCGAAACACAAACCTGCCTGTCGGCACCGAAATGCTCGGCGAACTGCTGCAAAGCCTTGACAAGCCGGTGCGGCGATTCGTAGAAAATCATTGTCCGTTCTTCGTTAGCGAGGTTTTGCAGCCGTGTTTGACGGCCTTTTTTGTGCGGTAAGAAACCTTCGAATGTAAACCGGTCGCTCGGTAGGCCGGAATTGACCAGCGCAGGCACGAATGCGGTGGGCCCGGGCAGGCATTCTACGGGTACGCCCTCGCGTATACAGGCGCGCACGAGCAGGAAGCCGGGGTCGGACACGGCGGGTGTACCCGCATCGGATACAAGCGCCAATGTCTCGCCCTTGCGGATGCGCTCCACCACGCGCGCGACGGTCTGGTGCTCGTTATGAATGTGGTAGCTCTGTAATGGCTTCGAAATGCCCAGGTGTTTGAGCAGGTTCCCCGATGTACGGGTGTCTTCTGCAAGGACCGCATCAACGCTTTTCAGCACGTTGATAGCCCTTAATGTAATGTCTTCGAGGTTGCCGATCGGCGTGGGTACTATGTAAAGTTTCATGCGTTGTAAATCCGGTCGATCGCCGCAGCCAGCTTATGGTCCTTTTCGGTTACGGTGTCGCCGGCATCGTGGGTATTCAATTCAAAACTGACCTTGTTGTACATATTCGTCCAGTAGGGATGATGGTCCATTTCGTTCACAACATCGGCCACTTTGTTCATAAAGGCAAAAGCCGCGCGGAAATCCTTGAATGAAAAGCTCTTTTTGAGTTTGTTATCTTCTTCCTGCCACATGGTTTTCGGTGTTTTGTTGAGTTGGTTTTGCCAAAATACTTATGCCAGGGCTTGCCGTATTGCGGGCGGCAGGCTGGATTTCCGCACCCGAATATAAGGCTATTCTTCGTGAAATTGCACGCCGACTTAGCCCTTTCAAGACCGATCGAGTATATTTGAACTTTGGCCGGGGTTAAAAGCTTTAGAGAGTATACGTGCCGATTGAGCATGCAGGCCAGAGGCCTCCGAATAGTCGGTACGAAACAGGAGCTTCGCACCATATTGATAAATTAACGACAGCCTGCGAAACAGCAGGCAAACATTATGAAAGTAGAACTAGTCCGCGTAGATGACGCCTTCCATTTCGAAGGCACCGGTTCCTCCGAAGTAAAAGTACATACCGACGGCTCGCCTGAAATCGGCGGCCAGAACCTCGGCGTGAGGCCGATGGAGCTGTTGCTGATGGGCCTCGCAAGTTGCAGCGCTATCGATGTGGTGCTTATTCTCAAAAAGCAGCGCCAGGAAATCACCGATTTCCGCATCGTAGCCGATGGTGACCGCGAGCAGGAGCCGGATACCCAGCGCAAGCCGTTCCGTAAAATCCATTTGACATTTAAATTCGCGGGTGTGAACCTCGACGAGGCCAAGATCCAGCGCGCGATCGGTCTTTCGATGGAGAAATACTGCTCCGCAACCGCTCAGCTGGAAGCGCTGGCGACCATTACTTACGACGTTGAAATTGCCTCAGCTTAAATAACTCATGCAACAATACCACGACCTGCTGCGCCACATTCTGAAAGAGGGCGTCAGGAAAACCGACCGGACCGGCACCGGCACGATCAGCGTGTTCGGCTACCAGATGCGTTTCGACCTTAAAAAGGGCTTCCCGCTGGTGACGACCAAGAAAGTGCATACCAAATCGATCATCCACGAGCTGTTGTGGTTTCTGCAAGGCGATACCAATATCGGTTACCTGAAAGAGCACGGCGTGTCGATCTGGGACGAGTGGGCTGATGAAAACGGCGACCTCGGACCGGTTTACGGCAAACAATGGCGGAGTTGGGAAGGTGCCGACGGCAAATCGGTGGATCAGTTGCAGGAGGTTTTGAAACAACTCAAAAACTCGCCCGACTCGCGCCGCATTATCGTTTCGGCATGGAACCCGTCGGAACTGCCGCAAATGAAACTGCATCCATGCCACGCATTGTTCCAGTTTTATGTAGCGCCGCCCGATACCGAAGCTGGTGAAACGAAAGGAAAACTCTCGTGTCAGCTATATCAACGCAGCGCGGATGTGTTCCTGGGCGTGCCCTTCAACATTGCGAGCTATGCATTGCTCACGATGATGATCGCCCGCGAATGCGACCTCGATCTGGGCGATTTCGTCTGGACCGGTGGAGACACCCACATTTACCTCAACCATTTGGAGCAGGTAGAAACGCAGCTGAGCCGTGAACCGCGCGCATTGCCGCAAATGATCCTGAACCCGGAGGTGAAAAACGTGCTGGACTTCAAATTCGAGGATTTCGAGCTCGTGAACTACAACCCGTGGCCGGGTATCAAGGCTCCGGTAGCGGTGTAATATTCGTCGCGGGATGAGCATTCAATATATATTAGAGATCGTCGGGACATTCGCATTCGCGATTTCCGGCGCATTGGCTGTGAAGGATCAGAAGCACCAGGATTGGTTTGGTGCGAGCTTCACAGCCTTTATTTCTTCCATCGGCGGCGGTACGCTGCGCGATGTGTTGCTGGACAGCTACCCGTTGGTGTGGATCAGCGATATCACGATCATCCACGCCATTATCCTGGGTATTTTAGTCACATTCATTTTTTACAAATTCCTGCTCAGGCTTCGGAAAACGCTATTCCTGTTCGACACTTTCGGAATTGCGCTGTTTACTTTGGTGGGGACTGAAAAGGCATTGAACCTGGGCGTAAGGCCGGAAATCGCCGTGATCATGGGCGTTTTTACCGCCACCATGGGCGGGGTGATCCGCGATATGATGACAAACGAAATCCCGATCATTTACCGGAAAGAAGTATACGCTACCGCGTGCTTCAGCGGTGCGTGCGTGTACCTGATCCTCGATGGGCTCGGCGTAGAGCGAAATACAACATTCATCGTTTCGGCCCTCGTGATCATTGTGCTCCGCATTCTGGCGGTGCGCAATGGATGGAGCGTTCCCCGCTTTTTCAGGTAAAAAAAGAGACCGCCGGATAATCGCCGGCGGTCTCTGCATTCAAAGAATACTGTCTTATTTCTTCTTCTTTTTAACGGTCGAAACAGCTTCTTTCACCGGTGCGGCTTTGGCTTGCATATCTGCGATGGCCTTTTCAACTTGCGGCTTGTAGAAGTTGTAAGCACCGTCGGGAGCGGCTGCGCCTACCGTCAATGCTTTTTGAGCCACAGGGATCGCTTCCGCGGTTTTGCCCAGTTTGTTGAGGATTTGCGCTTTGGTCCATAATGCACCGAATGATTCCTTTAAGCCAATGGCCTTATCAGCCAATGACAATGCTACCTGCAAATCCTTGCCTTTTGAAAGCATATAAGCAGCCGTGCTTTGTAATGTAGCTACGTCCTCGGGCTTCTCGGCAACGGCTTTGTTCAAAGCGGTCATGGTGAGCGACTCGGTACTTACCGCAAGAGGAACGGGTACAGTCACCGACGACCACGAAAGGTTCAGCAATGCGGTGCTGTCCGTCACCGGCTCGATTTCGATTTTGAATGCTTCATTGTATTCGCTGGAAGTAGGGACAACCATTGTACGCGCTACGTCTTCCGACTCTTTATAGTTATCGGTACCGCCCTGCTCATAGTTTTTATTCAAAATAACCGTCCACGCAGCGCCATTAGGGATCGAAAACAATGCATACTTGCCGGCAGGCACTTTTTTGCCGCCGAATGTAAACTCTGTGCTAGACTCGAAGATGGTCGCCATGTTGGCACCGGTGCGCCAGATCTGGTCGTACGGAGCGAGCGCAGAGGCATCGGCGAATACTTTACGGCCTTTAATGAACGGACGGGAATATTTAACGGTGAAATCGGTTACACCTACGGTTTGCATTACGGTGGCTGCGGGGCTGGGTGCCGGCACGCGCTGTGCCATTGCACTGGTTGCCATGAGGGCAGCGAGGGACATGGATAATAGATACTTTTTCATTGATTGAATAAGGTGGTTTATTGCTTTCAGTGTTAAACTTGTGGTGAAATTAGAACGAAAAAACCAGATAGTCTAAATGAATAGGGACAGTTTGCTCGCATTGCTCGCATCGTACGAACCGGAGCAGGGCTTAGAGGCTGAAATGCACAGCGATACGGTCAATTTTGTGAAACAACATCCCGAATGTTTCGAACGTAGCCTGCTGATCGGGCACATTACGGCCTCCGGCTGGGTGCTTTCGCCGGGGAAGGATGCGGTACTGCTTATGCATCACCGCAAGCTCGACCGCTGGTTCCAACCCGGCGGCCATTGCGACGGCGATCCCGATGTGCGCGAGGTAGCGATGAAAGAGGTAATGGAAGAAACCGGTATTACCAACCTGCAAGCATTGAAAGACGGGATTTTCGACGTCGATGTGCATTTAATTCCTGCTAACAAAGAAATACCGGAGCACTACCATTACGATATCCGCTTCGCATTCAAAGCAGCCGAAGGGCAGGAAATTGTATTAAACAGCGAATCCAAGGACGTGCAATGGGTGCCTGTCTCCGAGGTACAGCATTCGAACGACTCGGAGTCGATTATGCGGATGGTCAGGAAAACTAGCGCTTTATAAATTTCAGCGTTCTTTCCTGGTTGTCCACTTTGAGGCGAACCAGGTAAAGACCGGATGCCAACTGGCCGGTAGCAATGGTATGTTTGCCGGTAAGGCGTGCCGCTGCTGCGTGCATGGTCGCGCCGTTTGCTGCGTACACGCTCACATGGGCTGTTTTGCCGATCAATGTTTGTGGAATGGTCAGCGTCACTTCATCCTGTGCCGGATTGGGCGAAAGAATGACGGAGCTCAGGAGCTCTCCTTCGGTACCCAGCGGGGAAAATTCGTTTTGAGCTATTTCCTGGGCTTTGATCAGGTTGGGGACGCCATAACCCAGCATATTGTCGGGTGTTGCCGCCAGGTGCCCCGATTTTTTTAGTACATAAATAATCTGCTGCGCCGTCAGATTCGGAAACGCCTGCCAGAGAATAGCAGCTACCCCGGCGATTTGCGGAGCTGAAAATGAAGTGCCATAGCCGCTGGATGCGCCGCCGTTCAGATCTCCGATGGTAGCTCCCGCACCGACCGCCGCAACGTCGGGTTTCCGCACGCCTGCGGAGTTGGGCCCCACCGAACTCAACGAGGCATAGCTGCGATCATAGTTCGTCGCCCCGACGGTCAGTACCGAATCCACATCGGCCGGTGCTCCGATGTAGTGCCAGCTGTTGTTTCCGTCATTACCAGCCGAATTTACAACCAGAATACCCTTACGTGTCGCGTAACGCGCAGCGCGGCTCACGATCGTCGTTTTGCCGTCCATGTCCTTATAGGTATGGTTGTAGGCAGGGGAGTCGAACTCGTCCTCGAATGTAGTGTAGCCGAGCGAGGAGTTGATCACGTCCGCGCCGAGGCTGTCGGCACGTTCGGCAGCCATGAGCCAGGTGATTTCTTCATAGGGCGATTCGCCCGCATTATTTTCTGTTACATACAATGCAAATGAGGCTTTGAATGCGGTGCCTACCAATGTGCCGGGCAAGTAACCGGCTATGGTCGACATGACATTCAGGCCGTGGAAGCCGTCGTTGTAGATATTCCCGTCACGCGCAACGAAATCGTGGGTGTCGATAATTCGTTTTTCGTCACGCAGCTGTTTGAAATAGGCTACTTCATCAGCTTTTGCAAAACCATTGTCGAGAATGGCAATGAGCATGTTTTCACCCTGGAAGCCTTTTTTGTGCATATCGGCCACTTCCATGAGGGCGAGCTGGGTATTCATTTTACCGTAATCGATATCGGCAGTTGTGCCGAGCTTCTGATGCGTGGCTGCGGTGCGGGCAATGCCGGGCGATTTGGAGGTGATATTAGCTACCGGAAGGTTCAACTCAATGCCTTTGTAGAAGGGCATTGCCTTAATTTGGGCCAGCTGGGCGTCGGATGCCTCGATTAATGCACCATTGAACCAACGGGTAGGGTAGATGACTTTCGCGCCCGTCTGGCGTATGAGTGAAAGATGGATTTGTTCTACCGGCAGGTCATTTTCCGTGATGGGGATATTTTGCTTTTTGCGGCGGTCGACGGCACGTGGCGACAGGAACTCGGTAGGTTTATCCAGAGAATATGTACCCTCCGATTTTTGTTTAAACAGGACCAGGTATCTCGGATAACTCTGTGCGAAAACGGCAGCCTGGACTATAACGAATGCAAATGCGGTAAGCAGTAAAGTTTTTTTCATGGACACGGTTTTTTGAAAGCAACGTTCATTGCTTCTTTTTCCATATACTTCTCCAAAGGCAAAATTGTGGCGGTTATCCTGTGGTTAGGCTACTTTTTCGCCCGGTATGTCTCGGCCGCCGAGATGGTCGCATTCGAGCAATGCTTTGATGCCGGGGAAAGGTACGACGGTTTTGAGATAACCATAATTATCAGCCAATGTAATGGTGCGGTTGTTATCGCCCATCGAAATGTCGATATCCGCCATACCGAATTGGCAAGGGTGCTCGTAACCCGAAGCGTGGGTGATTTCGATGATCTCCTTCGCCAGGGTTTTCATGTAATTGTTGAACCGCTCGCTTTTCAGTGCCGGATCAATGCCCGATTCCAGCCATTTGTTGTTGGTGGCAATGCCGGTAGGGCAGCGGTTGGTGTGGCAGCTCTGCGCCTGAATGCAGCCGATCGAAAGCATGGCCTCGCGGGCTACATTAATGATGTCGGCTCCCATCGCAAATGCCATTACGGCCTGCGCAGGCAAACCAAGTTTGCCCGAAGCGATGAAGGTAATTTTGTCGTTGAGGTTATGTTTCTGGAATATTTTATAAACCGTGCTGAATGCAAAAACGAGTGGCAGCGACACGTGGTCTGCAAATGACGGAGGGGCCGCGCCGGTACCTCCCTCGCCCCCATCGATGGTGATAAAGTCCGGCCCTTTGCCGGTTTCGACCATGAGATCGGCGAGCTCTTCCCACATTTCCGTTTTACCCACGGCTGATTTAATGCCCACGGGCAAACCAGTTTCGGCAGCCATTGCTTCGATGAAGTCGATCATCTCACGCACATTCGAGAATGCGCTGTGGTAAGGTGGCGAAACAACGTCCTTCCCGATGGGTACACCGCGGATTTCAGCAATTTCGGCCGTGATTTTGCTCGCCGGCAGCACACCGCCCTTGCCGGGTTTGGCGCCCTGCGATAGTTTCAGTTCGATCATCCGAACCGCCGGATTGCTCTGCATCAGTTGCACCAGCTTATCCATCACGAAATTCCCGTCCTCATCACGCACGCCGAAGTACGAGGTTCCCATATTGAAAACCACATCCGCTCCATATTTGTGGTAAGGAGAAAGTCCGCCCTCGCCGGTATTATGGTAGTTGCCGAATTTGAAGGAACCTTTATTTAAAGACTCAATAGCCCGTGCCGAGAGCGATCCGTAGCTCATCGCGCTCACATTCACGATCGAGCGCGGACGGTAAGGGCGCTTGCGTTGGTGGTACGCGCCAATGACCTTGGCGCTCGGAATGGTGTAATGGTGCGGATCGTTGCCGTTTTTGACGTGGTGGCTGTGCGTCGAATCCACGCGATAGGGAAGCATGGCGGGTTTGATGAGCACGTAACCCGCTTCCTGCATATTCTGGTCGGTGCCGAAGCCCTGGTAGTTGTTCTCCTTTTTGGAAGAGGCATAAATCCAGGAGCGCTGCCGGCGGTTAAATGGCAGCTCCTCCCGGTTGTTGGCGACAATGTACTGGCGCAGTTCCGGCCCGATCGTCTCGATCATGTACCGGAAATGCCCTACCAAGGGAAAGTTATGCTGAATGGTGTGCCTCTTTTGTAATACATCCCGGAGGGCAATAATGATGGCAATAACCAGAATGATGTAAAGCCAAACAGGCACCGATGCCAGGAACGACCAGACAGTTTCCATAAACAATTCCAGATGGTGAATATTCTAAACTTCTTCCCAGGTGGTAACCTTCGCGAGGTCTTTCCAGTAACCAGGGTAGGATTTCACGACCACGCCCGGCTCTTCGATCAGGATGTCGCTCACCATGCCCACAGGCGCGAACGCCATCGCCATACGGTGGTCGTCGTAGGTGTGAATGGACGGTATCGGGTCAGTCGGGATGTCGGTAAGGGTCGTAACTTCGTATAAATGATCTTTTTCGACCTCTTTCAGCTCCGAGCCGAGCTTTTTGAGCTCCTGCTGCAATGCAAACACACGGTCGGTTTCTTTGATTTTGAGGCTTTCGATGCCGGTAAGCGACAGGCGGATCTTTTTAACGGCAGCAACAACCGCTACGGTCTGGGCCAAATCAGGGCAATTAGTGAAATCCCAGCCGAGGGATGCTTTCGCAGGGATTTTAGTCAAAAGTACGCCGCGGTCGGTGAAAACGCTTTCCACGCCCAGGTGGCGCATAATGTCGACAATGGCGCTGTCGCCTTGCAGCGAGTTTTTCTTCAATCCGAGCAATTCCACTTCCGCATCTTTGGCTAATGCCACAATGCTGTACCAGTAGCTCGCACCCGACCAGTCTGATTCGATCGCGTAAGGTTTGGGCTGGTATTTAAATGCAGGGATAGTCAATGTATTGTGCTCCCAGTCGGCGATGTATTCAATACCGAAATGCGCCATCTGGTTCAAAGTCATTTCAATGTAAGGTCTTGAACCTACCTCGCCTTCGAGTTTGATTTTCAAACCGGCAGGTAATTGCGGTGCGATCATCAGCAATGCCGAAATGTACTGGCTGCTCACGTCGCCGCGCATGGTCAGCTCATTGTTTCCCGAGTAATTAAAACCATTCAGTTGGAGCGGCGGGTAGCCTTCCACTTTTTCGTAGGTAATATCCGCCCCGAGCTTGCGCAGCGCATCCACCAGGATCCCGATCGGGCGCTCGCACATACGAGGCGTGCCGGTCATGGTTTTTTTCTGGTTAGTCACCGCGAAATAGGCTGTCAGAAAGCGCATCGTCGTTCCTGCGTCGATCACGTCCGCCACAGCGTCGTCGGAATTGAGCAGGCGAAGCATGGTTTGCGAGTCGCGGGCTTCGGAAATGTTGGTTAGCTCGGACTGGAAGCCGGTAAGCGCATTGATGATCAGCGCGCGGTTACATTCACTTTTGGATGCGGCAAGCTGTATTTCAGCACGTATGGATTGTTGGGGGGGATGAACGAGAATGGATTTCACTTTTCAGATATGGTGTTTCGCAATTAATAGGTTTCAAGCACTTTCAGCTTATTCCTGGAATTGATTTTCAGGGAAGCGAATGTGAATTTATAACAAATATACCCCGCAGCCATGAGCGAGCCGCCGATGACGAGCGTCGAAGTGTCGGTCGTGTAGCGTTTGTTATCGACGCCTTTGTTGAAGAAATCGGCCCCGATGAAGATCAAACCGGCCAGCGGAAGCAATGGGGCAGCCTGGGAAACGAAGGGTATCCTTCTGGAAACTTTCATCAGGCGGATATCTTCGAGCAATATGCGCTGATAATCCATCCGGCCAACAGCTTCATTGACTACCCCGATGGTAAATGCGGAGTCGTCCACGGACGCTATCGTTTCGTTGAAGCGTATTGTTTCGTTTTTCATCCGGAATTTGATATTGTCTCCCGGAAAGAAACGGTACCGGTGGAAACCGCCGATCACGGGTGATGCGTCGAGTACCAGATATTTTTGTCCCGGCGTAGCAATTACCCGGCTGCTGTTGCCCTGTTTCAGAAAGAGTTCTTCGCTGGAAAGGGTTTTTTTAGGGTCATAATGGTCTTGCGACCATGCTTTGATATTCCCCAGGAACAGCAAAACGACAATGGGAAGGAGTTGTCTCATAGTACTAAAAGAATGGTTCAAATATAGGGAATCATTCTCTTAAACGGGCACAACTGTTGCATTGTTGCTCATTAAAAACGGGTTAAACTAGTCGTCCTCAGCCGTTTCTTCCTTCGAAACCTTTACAGATACACCACCGGATACAAGCATCTTCATCACATCCGTCGCTTTGGCGTCAACGGGCGTTACATTATCGGCGGGTACAATGAAAAGTTCGCCCGAAAGCGAATAGGAGAGCGGCATATACACGGCTACATGGTCCGCGATTTTGAGGTGGCTGAGGTCCGTCTGGGTGATGAAGCCGATCTTTTTGATATCAGTATCCTTATACATCGTCACCAGTACGGGCTGGTTGAATTTCTTTTTATCCCCTACAAATGCGAGAATGAGGTCCTTAATGGAGTAGTAGATCAAACTCACCAGCGGAATGCGGCGCATAATGCTTTCGGTGAACTTGAAGAAAGACTGCGGGACGATCGTCGAGAACAGGAAACCGAGCAGGATAATGCCGAAAATGATGATCAGCACGCCCAGGCCGGGCAGATAGACCATCTGCTGATTCGAGATCGGGATTTCAATGGGAAGGATATTGTCGAGATATTCGACGCCCGACCAGATAATGAGGACGGTCGCGTAGAGCGGCGCCACCAGCACAAGCCCCCGGATGAAGTAGCTGATGATGCGTTTGAGGAATGAGTTTTTAATTTCCATATTTGCACGCCGGGCGCTGCGCAGGACGCGTTGGCTGGCGGTAGGGCAAAATTAGCAAGAAGTTCATTATTTGACGTATATGTATCAGGCCAGTTATTTAAAACATTTTACTGAGCAAGTTTTTCTGGCAATAGGGTGTTCTCAGGAAGAGGCCCGGCTGGCTTCAGAAGTGTTGGTCAGCGCGGATTTGCGGGGTGTGGATTCACACGGAATAGCCCGTTTGGCAGGGTATGTAAGGCTCTACGACCACGGTCGCCTGAACCCGAAACCGAATGTAACCATCGCCTATGAAACGCCGAGCACGGCTGTGGTGGATGGAGATCGCGGATTGGGATTGGTAGTGGCGCCCAAAGCCATGGAAATTGCGATGGAAAAGGCCGAAAAAGTAGGCTCGGGCTGGGTATCGGTGAGAAACTCGAACCATTTCGGCATTGCGGGCTATCACGCGATGCTCGCATTGCAAAAGGATATGATCGGCTGGACGATGACGAATGCCGCGCCGCTCGTTACCCCAACCTTTTCATTGGATAAATTATTAGGTACAAATCCCATTGCCGTTGCAGTGCCGGCATTGACAGAGCCTGCCTTTGTGGCAGACTTTGCATCGACGGCAGTAGCCTATGGCAAATTTGAAATATTGCAAAGAAAGGGCCTTCCTGCGCCGCTGGGATGGGCACAGGACGCGGATGGTAACCCTACTACGGACTCCAATGCCGTGAAAAGCGGGGGCGGTTTGCTGCCGTTGGGCTCTGACCGCGAGCATGGCAGCCACAAAGGTTATGGGCTGGGAGCGATCGTGGATATTTTTTCCGGAGTGCTTTCCGGTGCTAACTTTGGACCGTGGGTGCCGCCGTTCGCTACCGCCGGTTTCATGGGCGTGCAGCAGAGCGTGGGATTGGGGACCGGGCATTTCGTGGGTGCGATGCGTGTAGACGGTTTCCGGCCGGCCGACGAGTTTAAGGCGGATATGGACAAATGGATCGGTGCATTCCGTAATGCGCGGGCTGTGGATGGCGAAAAGGTGCTTATCCCCGGCGATCCTGAACGTGAAATGGAAGCGGTACGCGGCGTGAATGGCATCCAATTGCTCGAACCGGTAGTTTTGTCACTCGATGAGCTGGCGAAGCGTTTCGGCATACCATTTGAAATCAATTTGTAAACAAGAAAAAACAAAAGCCGACGGCCGACTGCCGAAGGCCGACAGCTAAAACATATGTCGCGCAATTTTAGAATAGGATTGTTCATCACGATCGCGATCCTGGTCACCACCTTCACTTTCTATTTCTGGCAGATCTTCCGGACGCCGAATTTGCAGGTCGATAAAAAATCGAGCTTCGTGTTGCTCGTGCCTGAAAACGCTACCTACAAAACGGTGCTGGACTCTTTGAACCGTTACGAGGTTATCAACGACCATATTTCGTTCCAGTTTCTGGCCAAATTTTTGAAATACACTGAAAAAGTGAAGCCAGGCCGGTACGTGATCAAGCCTGAAAGCAACAACTACGAGGTGATCAAAAAGCTCTCATCGGGCAGCCAGGATGCGGTGAAGCTGACATTCAATAATATCCGTTTAAAAGAAGACCTGATCAAGCGCATTGGCTCCCGTTTCGAGTTTGGTGAAGACAATTTCCGCAAGGCATTAAATGACCCGACGGTTTGCAACAAATATGGCCTCGATACATTGACGATCGTCTCGATGTTCCTGCCCAATACTTACGAAATATACTGGACCACCGGCACCGAGAAATTCCTCGATCGCATGCATAGCGAATACAAGAAGTTTTGGACCGACGAGAAGATCGCGAAAGCCAAAGAAATCGGCTTGACTCCGGTTCAGGTTTCGATCCTGGCTTCGATTGTGGAAGAAGAGCAGGCTCGTAAAGTCGATGAGCGCCCGCGCGTGGCAGGCTTGTATATCAATCGCCTGCACGCCAATATGCCGTTGCAAGCCGACCCGACCATCAAATTTGCATTGCAGGACTTTGCGATCAAACGGATTCTTAACCAGCAGCTGATGATTAAATCGCCTTACAATACCTACATTAACACCGGTTTGCCTCCGGGCCCGATCCGTGTCGCGGATTTCAACTCGCTGGACGCGGTTTTGAATTACGAAAAGCACGATTATACTTATATGTGTGCCAAAGCCGACCTTTCGGGGTATCACGCTTTTGCCACCAATTATACCGACCACCTCAACAATGCGCGCCTCTATCAGGCTGAGTTGAACCGGTTGAAAATCATGAAGTAAGGATGTTTGTTCACGAAGTTAAGGGCATCAGGGTGCGGTATGCCGATACCGACCAGATGGGATATGTGTATTACGGAAATTATGCGCGGTACTACGAGATCGGCCGGGTAGAGGCGTTGCGCAGCCTGGATTTTCATTACAAAGCGATGGAAGATTCGGGTGTGATGATGCCCGTTTATGAATGCCATTACAAATACCTGAAACCAGCCCGTTATGACGACGAGCTGAATATTCTGGTCAAGATAGAAGAATTGCCTGGTGTGCGGATCCGGTTTGCCTATGAAATCCGTAATCAGGAACGTGTTTTGCTCAATACCGGGGATACCACATTGGTTTTCCAGCGAATGGATACCGGCAAATTATGCCCGGCGCCCGATAAACTGCTGGAAAAACTGAAACCCTATTTTGAATCAAAGGGATAACACGCGGCCGGTTATGCTTGAAAAACTGCTGATAAACCGCCACATCAAGCGCCTTATTATCTGGTTGCAGCAAACGATGCTCTTCCGGGGGACGGTGTCGTTGTATGATATTCTCCTGAACCTGGTCAACAGCAACAAGAAGCACGAGATCGATCAGCGGGCTTCGGCAGTGGCTTACAGCCTCACGTTGGCCGCATTTCCGGGAATAATCTTCCTCTTTACGCTCATTCCCTACATCCCGATCGAAAACCTGGATCAGATGATCTTCGCATTGCTCCGTGACAATATGCCGCGCGGCACGTTCGAGGCCGCCGACCAGACGATCCTGGACATTGTGAGCCGGCCACGTTCCGGAGTGCTCTCGCTCGGTTTTATTTTCGCGATGATTGCCTCCACCAACGGCATGATGTCGCTCATGCGGGCGTTCGATATGGTGTATGATGATACAGAAACGCGTGGTTTTCTGGCCATCCGGGGCATCGCGATGATGCTTACGTTGCTGCTGATCGCGGTACTTTTTCTTTCAGTCGTTTTGTTGATCGTCGGAGATGCCGTGATGAATATCATAGGCGACTGGCACATTATCCGCGATAACTGGCTCATTGCCTTGCTTAATATCCTGCGTTATGTGATCAGTTTTGGTTCGCTGATGCTGACGATCTCGATTATCTACCGGTTTGCGCCCTCGCACGGGCGCCAGTTCACGTTCGTGAATGCGGGCTCGGTGATCGCCTCCATTCTCATTCTCGCAGCTACGTACGGATTTTCCTTTTATCTATCCCGTTTCAGCTCCTACAACAAGCTCTACGGGTCTATCGGCACGATGATCGCCCTGATGATCTGGATTTATCTGCTTGCATTTGTGATTATTCTGGGTTTCGAAATCAATGCGAGCATTAACCGGGCGCGCGGGCGGCTTACTTCGAAGCGCGTTGTAAAGCGGTGATTTGCCGGATAATAACATTATCGGCATCTCCGGTTTGTTGTTGGTAATTTTGTGCTGCGGTGCCCTTATCCCCCTCCGAATGTACCACCGTAAATGAAGGGACCGCATGGAGCGCACGACATGACAAACTTGGAAAAACCACTCGTTACAGTTATCCTGACGGCATACAATCAGGAGAAGTACATTGATGAAGCTTTGACTTCCGTTTTTTACCAGACTTATCCATACATCCAGCTGATCGTCATCGATAATGCGAGCAAAGATAATACGCTGGGTGTGATCGAAAGTTTCAAAGGAAAGGCGCCCGCCTTCCAGGTAATTCGCAACCACCACAATGTGGGCCTTTGCCGGGCTTTCAATCAGGGCTTAGCCATTGCCCAAGGCAAATACGTAATTGATCTTTCAGGCGACGATGTGATGATCGCCGATCGGATCGAAAAGCAGGTGGAAGCTTTCGAAACACTTTCTGAGGAATACGCCGTGGTGTTTACCAATGCTCGGTACATCGGAAAGGCCGGTCAGCAGCTGCATTACCACTACGAAACTGATAACAGGGGTAAGGCAGCCTGCAAGGTGCCGTCGGGCGACGTTTACAAAAATATCCTCGAAAGGTATTTCATTTGCACGCCTACCATGATGATGCGGACGGCCGCATTGCAGCAGCTCGGCGGCTATGACGAAACCCTGGCATTTGAGGACTTTGATTTTTGGGTCCGCTCGTCGGTTCGTTTCAAATATTTCTACCTGGACGAAATCCTGACCAAAAAGCGGGTACTGAAAACTTCGCTATCAACCGGCGTTTACAAAAAGGGAAGCGGAATGTTGCAGTCCTACTATGCCGTTTGCAACAAAGCCTATGACCTGAACCGCGATCAGAAGGAGTTCGATCTTTTGGCCGCGCGCATACGTACATTCATACGTAAATGTCTGTACGCGCAGGAGTTCGAGCTGGCCGTGCGGTTTCGCCGGTTATTGAACTATATCGAGAATCCGGGCTTGCAGACAGAGCTGATCGTACTGATGTGCAGGCTGCATTTGCCGGTGAATTTTGCTTACAGGTTCTACATCGAAAACTTAAAAAAAATAACACCGCAGGAAGGATTTGCGTTTTGATTTTGTTAGGTCAAAAAGTTAAATTTCCCTTATGCCTGCTGAGTTTGTTAAAATTTATCCCCAAAATCCTGACGAGCGTCGAATCCGTCAGGTAGTAGACTGCCTTCGCGACGGAGGTTTGGTGATTTACCCGACTGATACGGTGTACGGTCTTGGCTGCGACATTTACAATACCCGCGCAGTCGAGAAAATAGCGCGTATCAAAGGCATCAAGCCTCAGAAAAACGACTTTTCATTTATCTGCTACGACCTGAGCCATATTTCCGACTTCGCGAAAGTGGGGAATACTGCCTTCAAAACGATGAAAAGGGTACTTCCGGGACCGTATACCTTCATTCTCGAAGCAACCAGTAATGTACCTAAGCTTTTGAATACCAATAAAAAAACGGTCGGAATCAGGGTGCCAGACAACCTTATTCCCCGTTTGATCGTAAAAGAGTTAGGGAACCCTATCGTGACGACTTCCATTCGCGACGACGACGAAATTATCGAGTATTCCACCGACCCCGAACTGATCTTCGAGAAGTTTCAGCACCAAGTGGACATGGTGGTCGACGGCGGGTACGGGGGCAATGTGGCGTCTACGATTGTGAAGGCCGACGGCGATGATTTTGAGATCATTCGGGAAGGTTTGGGCGATGTAAGTATCTTTCTCTGAGGTCAAAAATTGTAATGATTTAAGTTGCTGTTGAACATTGTTGACTGTGCAAAATAATTATTATAAATTTTTTGATAATATCATAAGCCTTTACCATATTTGATAGTGTCGGATTTTTTAGTTAAAGAGGATCAGTCCACGGAAGTACGGATTGAATTGCAGTATCTGCCTTGTTTAGAGTATTTTACTTGTATATTACAGTACGACCGGGTCTACATTGACGTTGAGGAGAGGTATGTGAAGCAGACTTACAGAAATCGCTGCAATGTACTCACTACCAATAAAATAGATACGCTGACGATCCCTGTGAAAGGATATGAGGCAGCGAGCTCCACGAAAGATATTTTGATCGACTATAACCAGGATTGGACGCGGCGCCATCTGGGTTGCCTGCAGTCAGCCTACGGAAAGTCTCCTTTTTACGAGTATTACGCCCACGAGTTCAAGCGTGTTTACGAAAAGAAGCTGGCATACCTCGTCGATCTGAACTATGAATTGTTGACAATTTGTCTTAGATTGAGTGGTATAAAAAAGGACATTCAGTACAATTTGTCAGGAGTCAAAATGGATGAAAATGCGGTTGTAAACGCTATTTCACTCATTAACAACCGAAAACAGCCTGATTTGCATAAATATTACAGCCCTGCACCTTATTACCAGACCTTCGGGAATGATTTTGTGGGGAATTTAAGTATTGTTGATTTACTGTTTAATATGGGGCCGGAAGCAAAAAGTGTTTTGTTAAGATCCTGTAAGTCTCAATAAAAGCTATTTTGAACAAACGGGGATCAAGTAGCGTTTAGAATACATAAACACTTTTTATTGCTACACAATGGAAGCAAAATTTTCGAATAGAGTGAAAGAGGTAATCTCAATGAGCCGGGAAGAAGCCCTCCGCCTGGGTCACGATTACATTGGTGCAGAACACTTGTTATTAGGAATGATCCGTGAGGGAGATGGTGTAGCCATAGGGTTGCTTAAAAAACTCGGCGTATCGCTGGACGACGTCCGCCAGACGATCGAGCAGGCAACCAAAGGTGCAGCCACAAACAACGTTAAAAATTTACAAAATATCCCTCTGACGAGGCAGTCGGAGAAGGTATTGAAGATTACATATCTGGAAGCTAAAATTTTCAAAAGCACGCTCATCGGCACCGAGCATTTGCTTCTTTCGATATTGCGTGACGAAGACAATGTAGGGACCCAGATATTGCATAAGTTCAATGTTAACTACGAAGTCATCAAGGAAATGTTAGAATATCAATCATCCGGATCCAGACCTCATATGGGGCCGGAGACCGAAGACGGGGATGATGAAGCCAGAGGCGGAATGTTTGGTGGTGGAAGTGGCTCTTCTTCCGGTAAAGAATCCAAAGGTGCTGAAAAATCCCGTACACCTGTCCTGGATAACTTTGGAAGGGATTTAACCAAAATGGCGGAAGTAGGCAAGCTCGACCCGATCGTCGGACGTGAGAAAGAGATCGAGCGCGTAGCCCAGATCCTTAGCCGCCGTAAAAAGAATAACCCGATCCTGATCGGTGAGCCGGGGGTTGGTAAAACAGCCATCGCAGAAGGTCTTGCATTGCGGATCGTTCAGAAAAAAGTATCACGTGTGCTTTTCGGCAAGCGCGTTGTGACGCTCGACCTTGCTTCGCTGGTGGCCGGTACCAAATACCGCGGCCAGTTTGAAGAAAGAATGAAGGCGGTCATGAACGAGCTGGAAAAATCACCGGATGTGATCCTGTTCATCGATGAGCTTCACACGATCGTGGGCGCAGGTGGTGCATCGGGCTCGTTGGACGCTTCGAATATGTTCAAGCCGGCGTTGTCACGCGGGGAAATCCAATGTATCGGAGCTACCACACTCGACGAGTACCGCCAGTACATCGAGAAAGACGGCGCTTTGGCCCGTCGTTTCCAGATGGTAATGGTGGATGCGACTTCGATCGAAGAAACGATCCAGATTCTGACCAATATCAAGGACAAATACGAAGATCACCACCACGTGAACTATACGCCTGAGGCGATCAGCACAGCGGTGAAACTGTCCGAAAGATATATCACAGACCGCTTCTTGCCGGATAAGGCCATCGATGTACTCGATGAAGTAGGCGCTCGTGTGCATATCAGCAATATAACGGTACCCGAGGATATCTTGATGCTCGAAGAACAAATTGAGAATATCAAACAAGAGAAAAACCGGGTTGTAAAAAGCCAGAAATATGAAGAGGCTGCCCAATTGAGAGATCGTGAGAAAAAACTGATCGATCAGCTGGAAAGGGCTAAACTCGCGTGGGAAGAGGAAACCAAGCAGAAACGTTATACCGTTACAGAACAGAATGTAGCTGAGGTAGTTGCGATGATGACGGGTATCCCTGTGACCAACGTATCAATGGATGAAGGCAAGAAATTGCTGAACATGGCCGATGAGTTGAAAGCGAAAGTTATCGGTCAGGACCCGCCGATCGAGAAACTGGTGAAAGCGATCCAGCGTACCCGTGTGGGCTTGAAAGATCCTAAGAAACCAATTGGTTCATTCATTTTCCTTGGACCAACCGGTGTAGGTAAAACCGAGCTTGCAAAAGTATTGTCGACTTATCTGTTTGATAAAGACGACTCGCTGGTGCGTATCGATATGAGCGAATACATGGAGAAATTCAGCGTATCGCGCCTGGTAGGAGCGCCTCCGGGATATGTAGGCTACGAAGAAGGTGGCCAGCTGACCGAGAAGATCCGCCGCAAACCATACAGCGTTGTATTGCTCGACGAGATCGAAAAAGCGCACCCGGATGTGTTCAATATCCTGTTGCAAGTACTCGACGACGGTATTCTGACAGACGGTTTGGGCAGAAGAGTCGATTTCCGTAACACGATCATCATCATGACTTCGAATATCGGGGCGCGTGATTTGAAAGATTTCGGAACAGGAATCGGTTTCTCTACCAAAGCAAGAGCTGAGAACCAGGACGACATTATGAAAGGTACCATCCAGAGCGCATTGCGTAAAGCATTCTCTCCGGAGTTCCTGAACCGTCTCGACGATGTGATCGTGTTCAACTCGCTGCAACGCGAAGATCTGCACCGCATCATCGACATTTCACTGGGCAAACTGTTCAGCCGCGTGAAAGGTCTGGGTTACGAAATAGAATTGACAATCGCTGCGAAAGACTTCCTGTCCGACAAAGGCTACGATCCGCAATACGGAGCACGTCCTTTAAACCGGGCGATCCAGAAATACCTGGAAGATCCCGTAGCGGAAGAAATATTGAAAGGCGACCTGCGTGAAGGCGATGTATTGGTGGCCGATCATGAAGAAAAGAGTGAACAACTCGTTATTAGTGTTCGCAAGAAGGAAGAAGAGCTCGCAAACTAGATTTGCAATGCTCCGAAAGCACAAGTAGCTAAAAAGGCAGGTCGAAAGACCTGCCTTTTTTATTTATATTTAGCCATCGAAAATTCGTATAACTAATGGGATCTAACTGGAAAAACGCTGTACTGAGTCTAACGCTCAGTCTTGCAGCCATTCATGCCGACGTTCTTGCACAGAAATTGCCTTCCGGCCCTCAGGTCCTCACATTTTTCTCCGACGCCGACGATACCGAGCAGCCCTACGGCCTATATCTTCCACAAAACTTTGACGAAAACAAAAAGTACCCGCTCGTGATCATGCTGCACGGTGCCGGTTCTAATCATCGGCTTGCATTGCGCCGGGTTTTTGGCAAGAGCAATGCCGAAGGCGAAACCGACGTAGAAGCTACCCGCTACTTTCCGAAATGGGACAATGTGGACTACATTGTGGCCTCACCGTACGCACGCGGAACAGCCGGTTACCAGGGCGTTCCCGAACAGGATGTGTACGATGTGCTGGCTGATGTCAAAAGGCGCTTTAAAATCGACGAGGATCGTACTTATCTAACCGGCCTGTCCATGGGCGGCGGCGGTACATTATGGATCGGCCTCACGCGCCCGGATATATGGGCGGCCATCGCGCCCGTGTGCCCCGCACCACCCGCAGGTACATTTGAGCTCGCGCCTAACGCGACCAACTTTCCTGTGCATTTCTTCCACGGCGATGCCGATCCGGTGGTGCCGGTGGCGGGTACCCAGAAATGGGTAGCGACTTTGCAGGACCTGGGCGCAGAAGTGAGTTATAAGGAGTTTGTCGACGTGAAGCACGACAGCTGGGTGAATGCTTACGACAGCGAATACATTTTCCAATGGTTTGATGATTACAAGCGGAACCCGCACCCCGATCACGTGCGGTTTGTGAGCAAGCAATACAAGTATGATAAGGCGTTTTGGGTAACGTTCAACAGAATCGCGGCTGGAAAACTGGCTGAAATCGATGCTAAGTTTACGAAGGAGAATGCATTGGATATCAAGACGCAGAACCTGGAAAAGTTTACCCTGAACCTGAAAAATCATCCGAAATTCAAGCCGGGTGCTGCATTAACATTGAAAATCGACGGCTCGAATGTGAATGCGAGGACGGATAGCGTGGTAACCTTGTTCCGTGAGTCGGCAGGTGGCAAATGGGCCGTGGAGGGTGCGACCATCATGTCCATTTACACAGGCAAGAAAAAGGGCGCCGAGGGGCCGATATATGCCGCATTTGCTTCGCGTCATGTGTATGTGTATGGGACGGCGGATAACCCTTCGCCTGAGGAGCTGAGAAAGCGCGTCGACATTGCTACGCAGGCTGCGAGCTGGTCGCAGTACAGGGGCGAGTTTTTGGGGCGGATCATGTTCTTCCCGCGCGTGCTGGCGGACAAGGAAGTGCGCCCGAGCGATATTGAAAGCTCAAATCTCATATTGTTTGGCACAAAAGAAACCAATGCATTGATCGCAAAGCATGCGGATATGCTTCCCGTGCATTTAAAGAAAGGCGATACAGCGCATGGGCTGTTTTATATACTGCCAATGGAAGGCCATTACATAGCTGTAAGTTCGGGTTTACCTTGGTGGACCGGGGTGAAAGATGAGGGTTTTCCGTTTGTATCGATTGTGCACCGCAAGCTTCCGGAATTCAAAGACATTATTTTTTTCAAAGATTCAGCTGCCAACCTGCTGATCGATAATTACTTCACACAAGAATGGAAACTGGACGACGATACCAAGCGCAAGCTTTCGGCATCCGGCGCCGTTGATATTACCCCGTAGTTTATTTTTTACTTTTTTGATCATTAACCCAATGGATTACAACGAAAAGATTTCCCGGAAATCGTTCCTCAAAGCCGGCGCATTCATGCTGGCTACTCCCATGCTCTCGAAATTGAGCCTGGACGTGAAAGCCCCCTCGCCAATCGGTTTGCAATTGTACACGCTGCGTAATGAAATATCGAAAGACCTCTTGGGCACGCTGAAAAAAGTGTCGGCGATCGGTTATAAGGAAGTAGAGCTTTATGGCTACTCTGATGGCAAATTCTTCGGCAAAACGCCTAAGGAATTCAAGAAGATCCTGGGCGACCTGGGCCTGAATCCTGTAAGCGGCCATTATGGCGCCGGGGTGGAGAACAAGACCACCAAAGGTACATTGAGCAATAGCTGGCAGAAAGCAGTCGACGACGCGGCAGAACTGGGCCAGAAATATGTAAACTGTGCTTACCTGACCGAATCGGAGCGCAAGACGATCGATCAGTACAAGAGCTACGTGGACCTGTTCAACAAATCCGGTGAAGTAGCGAAGAAGGCGGGCCTTCAATTCGGTTACCACAACCACGATTTCGAATTCAAGAAAATCGGCGGCGAGCTGCCTTACGACTACATTGCCGGCAAAACCGATCCGAAGCTCGTGAAGCTCGAACTGGATTTGTATTGGGCTGTGAAAGCGGGCGTTGACCCGGTTGCATTGTTCAAGAAATATCCGGGCCGTTTCCCGCTGTGGCACGTGAAGGATATCGACAAGAAGGATGGTTCATTTGCAGAGGTAGGAACCGGTTCCATCGATTTCAAGAAGATCTTCGATAACCGCAAACTTGCGGGCATGACGCATTTCTTCGTGGAGCAGGACGTAGCGAAAGTACCGCCGGTACAAGCTATCGAAACCAGCTTCAAGAACGTCGTGAAGATGAAAGT
The DNA here is from genome assembly GCF_031457695.1 of Dyadobacter sp. BE31. Lineage (NCBI taxonomy): Bacteria > Pseudomonadati > Bacteroidota > Cytophagia > Cytophagales > Spirosomataceae > Dyadobacter > Dyadobacter sp. BE31. The sequence goes on along the minus strand of NZ_JAVDXA010000001.1, from coordinate 598,395 downwards.
TTAGCATAAAAAAAGACCCGGCCGCATAGCAGCCGGGTCTTCCAAATTATGCAGATAAAAATTTCAGTTTACTAACTGTAATTTGAGTTCGTTCAAACGGCTGCGTAGCGAAGCGTCGATCTGGCGGTCGCCCACTGTCAACACATATCCGCCGATCAAAGTATTGTCTACTTTCTCGGCAAGCTGAACCGTTTTTCCGGTTGCTTTGGCAACAATATCGGTAAATTGTTTACGAAGCTCGTCGGTCAGCGGGGTAGGAGTTACCACCGTCGCCTTTTCGATTCCCTTGTAAACATTATAGGCTTTAATGAATTCCACCGCGATTTCGTCGAGGATAGCCTCCCGGTTTTTCTTGGTGATAATATCGAATATCGCGAATGAAACCGGGCTTACACGCTCTTTGAAAAGGCCTTTCAAAATGCCTGATTTCTTCTCGTGACGCACCACCGGGCTTTTCAATGCAAGCATCAGGCCGCGGTTCTGGTCTGCTGTTTCTTTGAACAGCAGCATGTCCTGATAAACCGTGTCCAGAACGTTCTGTTCTTTCGCGAGCTCGATCAGCGATTTTGCATATCTGGATGCTACAATACTTACTGACATCGGAATTAGATTTTAAATGCTGATTAGTTAAGACGCGCAGATGAAGCAAGGTCAGCGATCAGTTTTTCCTGAGCTCCTTTGTCTTCCAATTCACGGTGCAATACTTTTTCAGCGATTTCCAATGAAAGCGTAGCAACTTCTTTCTTGATTTTGCTCACGGCTACCGCTTGTTCGTTGCGGATCGTTTCGCGTGCGCTTTCGATGATTTTTTGTGCTTCCACAGCCGCTTTGTCTTTCGACTCGGCAATGGTTCTGTCAGATGCATCTTTCGCGTCACGAAGGATCTGGTCACGGATTGCATTGGCTTCTGCGATCAGTTTTTCGTTGTCCGACTTCAATTGTGCCATTTCAGCACGGGTTTTTTCTGCGAGGTCCAAAGCACCCTGAATTTCGTTTTCGCGGTCTTTCAAACCTTTGAGGATAGGTTTCCATGCGAATTTGGACAGGATGAACACTACCAGCAAAAATACTACCAGCATCCAGAAAATAAGGCCTGGGTTTGGAGTAAGCAATGACATAGTTAAATGAGTTTTTGAGTGTAAGAACGATCTAAAATCTTCTCTCTTCTTATTAAAATTTCGTGGAAGCCTAATGCTTCCACGAGCATGTTTTTTACACCGCACCCGGGCCTAGCGCGCCGGGGCAGCGTTACCCTTTCGGGAAGCTCTATTAAAGCTTGAAAGAGATAAGCAGACAGATTACCGCTGCGAAAAGCGCTACCGCTTCGATAAGAGCCGCGATGATCAACATAGCAGTTTGGATTGCACCAGCAGCTTCCGGTTGACGGGCGATACCTTCAACAGCGCTACCACCGATTTTACCAATACCAAGACCTGCACCGATAGCAGCAAGACCTGCGCCGATAGCAGCACCGAAAACTGCAAGACCTGCACCACCTTGTTCAGCAGCTTGAAGCAAAATTTGAGCGAACATAATTTGTTTGTTTAAAATATAAATTAATAAAAAAGAGATTCAGAATCAGTGGTGTCCGTGATCGTGGCTATGCTCTTCGATAGCAGTGCCGATGTACATGGACGACAATAGTGTGAAAATAAATGCCTGGATGAACGCTACCATGATCTCGATGAAGTTCAGGAACAACGCGAACAGGGAGATTACCGGGGCGATCACGAAGCTTTGGAAAATGAAGATCAGACCGAACAAGCTCAGAAGGATAATGTGACCTGCCGTGATGTTGGCGAACAACCGGACCATCAGGGAGAATGGCTTCATGAATACACCTACGATCTCAACCGGGATCATGATCAGCAACAGCGGACCAGGCACGCCCGGAGGGCTCAAAAGGTGCTTATAGTAGTTGCCATTCGCATTCAGGTGAACGATGATGAATGTCAGCACTGCCAATGTCATGGTTACGGCAATGTTACCGGTAAGGTTAGCCGAGCCCGGAAGCAGACCCATGATGTTGTTGATCAGGATGAAGAAGAACAACGTAAGCAGGTAAGGAAGGTATTTTTCGTATTTCGGTCCTACGTTTGGCTTCACTACTTCGTCGCGGATGAAGAGGATGATTACCTCCATCGCAGATGCGAAACCTTTCGGCGCTTTGCCTTTGCTGTTTTTGTACCAGCCGGCAACGCTTGTGAAAACGAGGATCAGGATCACCGCGCTGATGAGCATCGAAGCTACGTTCTTGGTGATCGAGAAATCGTAAATTTTACGGGCTTCGTCAACCGGCACGATTTGCTCCGACTCTCCGTGTACCAGGTGGTAGCCGTTGTATTCGTGGTGCTCGTTGTGGAAGTTAGAAGAAAGGAAAACCTCTAAACCGCGGTCTTCTGAATAAAGAATCACTGGAAGCGGCAGAGAAACACCGTGGGAGAACTCCCATTCGTGAGAGTCTGCAATGTGGTGCATGATCATCTCACCGATGTTGAACTTCGCTTCGTGCTCTTCAAGCTTATGTTCAATTTTATGCTCCTCCTCATTCACAGCCTGGGCGACCTTGTCAGTCTCGTGCTGAGTAGGTTCGTCGGCGCGGGCCGGGAGGTTAAAAACGCATGTTGCCGCTATAAGGGCGATAGTAAAAAACCGTCTCAGATGGGTATACATAAATGCTTGAAATACTATGCTTTGTCAATCGCGGCGCAAGTTACGATACAAACCATATATTTCAAAGCATGTATAAAATAAATAGAGTGCAAAAAAGTTGATAACGAATAGGAATGAATCAGTTAGCCCTTTATACAAAAATAAGCCAATGAAAATGATGCTCAGAATGATCCGCGCAACGATGCTTGAAATGTAAAATGTGACAAATTTCTCACGCTTGTTCCGCATTCCGAACTCCATCAGCCGGTGAACCAGAAAAGCGAGCCCGAAAAAGAATACGAGAATGTACCATATATAAGGATGCAGGAAAGAATCGGCGTGGAATCTTTGAGCAAGGAAAAATACAATTCCCAGCGAAATGGTTGCGATCAGGGTACGTAACATACGCGTGTGTCGGGGAGGAGCAATTATTGTTTGGTAAAACTTCTTATTAAGAGGTAAAGCGATGCGGCAATCGAGGTTAGCGAAAGCACAAGTGTCCACACCGGTACCTTGTTTTGCTGCCACTCGTCGAGCCTGTAACCGCCGTAGGTGAACACCAGGATCGTGCCCAGCATTTGCGTCGCCATCCCCGAGTATTTCAGGAAGCGTGATGACTGGTCTTTGCCGGGAAGCTTTTTCGGATTTTCCATAATGCAGCAGTTGCCCGTTTCGGTTGAGAACCCGGTTGGAAATCCGGGTGGAAACCTTGTTGGAAAACAATGGTAGAATATCGGGGTAAAATTGCTTCAAATTTTGCAAATGGCATTATCTTCGATACGTATTTATTGAAAATACCGTTTTAGGTTTGCAACCTGACACAAAGACGAACACCCCATAAAGTCAATTTCGTGATCGACCGTTTTACCTCCCATATCCGACGCACATTACCGCTACTTGTCATGATTATCGTCGCGGCTGCCTGTTCGCAGTACAGCTCACGGCCGGGTGCAATCACTTTTCACAACGTAGCAGCGCGGTATAATGCCTATTTCATGGCCGAGCAGGATATGGCAGAGGCGGAGTTTGAAATGAAGAAGGCCTATAAAGAAAACTATAACCAGCTGCTGCCGATATTGCTCCCGATGGATTCGATCCTCGCCCAGCCCGTGAAGCCAAAGTTGCAGGATGCGATTAAAAAGGCCTCAATTGTAGCCGAGAAGCATCAGAACAGTAAGTGGATCGACAATAGCTATATCCTTCTGGGTAAATCGAGGTTGTACCTCGGGCAATGGGCGGATGGCCTGGAAGCGTTACGTTACGTATATGCCAACGGACGCGACGAGAACGACAAAAACAACGCCCTGATCCTGCTCATGCGGGCGTACATCGAGCATAAGGATTATTCCAATGCATTGGGCGTGGCCGAATACCTGAGCCAGCAGCCGCTGGGCAAGGCTTCACAGCGTGATTTTTACCTTACCAAAGCCTATTTGCACCAACAGAACGGAGAATACCTTACCTCCGTTGCCATCCTGGAAGAGACATTCCCGCTTTTGAAAAAATCGATCGAGACGGCCCGTATTCACTTCGCGGCAGCGCAGATGTACGACCGCCTCGGACAGTATGCTTTGGCCAACAAACATTATAAAAGCGTAAACAGGAACAAGCCCAATTACGACCTCGGCTTTTATTCAAACATGAATTCCCTGCAAAACGAGGTGGTATTGGACCCGAAGCGTGATGTTACCAACGTAGGCTTTGATAAAATGCTCCGCGATCGTAAAAACGACGATTTGAAAGACCACGTATATTTCACGATGGGCTTGCTGGCCGAACATAAAAAGCAGATCCCGGAAGCGGTGAAGTACTTGCAAATGGCAGCATCGGCGTCCAAAGGAAATATGCAGCAAAAGGCCTACACTTATCTGCAACTGGCGAGGATAGAATATGAAGCACTCGAAAATTTCGAAATGTCCAAGGCCTATTACGACAGTGCATTGGCCATTCTGCCGCAGGAAGCTCCCGAATACCGACTTGTCGCCGACAGAAAACGTGCACTCGACAACTTTGTGACGCAATACACCATTGTTTCAGCCGAGGACAGTCTCCAGCGACTGGCGAAAATGAACCCGGCGCAACTGGACAACAAGATCGACCAGATCATCGAAGCGAAGGAAAAGAAGCGCTTGGAAGAAGAGGAAAAGGCCAGAAAGGCGCAAATTGCTGCACAAAATGCAAGCATGCAGCAAGGCGGAGGAAACCCGCTGGTGACTGGCGGCGAGCGCCGTTTCGAGCTGTTCGACCCTGCATTGGTTAACAAAGGTAAAATAGACTTTAAAAGGGCCTGGGGTAACCGTCCGCTGGAAGACGACTGGCGCCGGAGCAGTCGCCCGTTGCGTACGCTCTCAGGGAATAATGCAGCGGGTGGCGCGGATAGCACCAATGTCGCGCAGGCAACGCAAGAGAATACCGGCCTGAAAAAAGGTACACCGGAATGGGATCAGGTGCATGCATTGCTTAAAAAAGATGTTCCGCTGTCGGATACGGCATTTGCGGTATCCCAGAAGAAGAAAGAGGATGCGCTTTATAACCTGGGCAAGATCTATCGGTTTGACCTCAAAGAGTCCAGCCGTGCCATAGCGGCATTTGAGCGCGTGCTGACGGAGTACCCTAAAACGCAGTATAAGGATGAAATCTATTACCTGCTTTTCCTGAGTAATGAAGAGAATGCCGCTCAGAAGGAATCCTGGAAATCGAAGTTACTGAGCGAATATCCAACATCCACGTATGCGCGCCTGGTCAACAAAACGACCGACACGGGAGGCACATCCGGAAACGCGACGAAAGAGTATGAAGCCATGTACAAGCTGTACGCGGACGGCAACTACACCAAAGCGCTGGAAGATATCGAGAAAAACCTGCCGTCCTACAAAGGCAGTTCTATGGAAGACAAGTTCGCATTGCTGCGCGTATTTCTGATCGGCAAAGTGAGAGGTAAGGAGGCCTATGCCCAAGCCATTACCGAGTTTATGCGACTGTATCCTACCAGTATTTACCTGCCCCGGCTGAAAGAAATGCAGGAATTCAATTCCCTGTCCATGGGCAAGAGATAATAGGCTGAAATTGTATATTTGCCTTTTCCAGTAACCTATCACCCCACATCTATGATTGAATTGCAACCCGGAAAGTATCGGCGCACCATTGTTCGTCTCTGGCGGATAGTTGGCCTGGGACTGGGTCTGATCATATTCTACATCGTTGCCGTCAGTTTTAATTTTTTGTGGTTGTTCGGCGGTATGCCGGACCTGAAAACGCTCGAAAACCCGAAGAGCGAACTGGCATCGGAGCTCATCAGCGAAGACGGCAAATCGCTGGGCAAATACTTCTTCGAAAACCGGACGCCGATCGACATTGCACAGATTTCCCCCAACCTCATCGACGCGCTCGTTGCTACGGAGGATGCACGTTTTGTAAACCACTCGGGTATTGATCCTCGAAGCCTTGCACGGGTATTTAAAGGCGTCGTTTCGGGGAGTTCCAGCTCCGGGGGCGGCAGTACGCTTACACAGCAGGTCGCCAAAAACCTTTTCAATACCCGTTCGGAAGAATATGAAGGATTGCTCGGTAAGATTCCGGTAGTACGCATTGTCATTGCCAAAACGAAGGAATGGGTGCTGGCAGTCGTATTGGAGAGAAAGTATACCAAACAGGAGATCATGCAGATGTACCTCAACACGGTTTCTTTTGGTAACAATACATACGGTATTAAAGTAGCTTCCAAAACTTATTTCGATAAGGAGCCCTGGGACCTGAACGTCACCGAAGCTGCATTACTGGTAGGCATGCTGCAAAACCCGACGCTATTTAACCCGCTGCGCTTCCCGACCAATGCATTGAACCGGAGAAATACGGTTCTGGCACAGATGTATAAGTATGATTACATCCGCGAAGAGGATTTTGAGAAATACAAAGAAAAGTCGCTGGGACTGAATTTCACGGTCGATAGCCACAACACCGGCCTGGCGCCCTATTTCCGCGAGTCTATGCGCGGGTATCTTAAAAGCTGGGTGAAGCTGTACAATGAAGAGAATGACACCGATCTCGACCTGTATACAAGTGGGCTGCGCATTTACACGACGATCGATTCGCGCATGCAGCGCTACCAGGAGGCTGCATTGACCGAGCACATGAAAGCCCAGCAAAAGCTGTTCGACGAGCACTGGAAAGGCCGTAACCCCTGGACATTCGACAACGGCAAGGAAATTCCCGGCTTTATCACCACCGCTGCAAAGCGCTCCCCGCATTTTATTTCCCTGAAAAGAGACCTGGGCGAGGAGGAAGCGTGGAAAATCATGAAGAAACCTTACAAAATGAAGGTTTTTACCTGGAATGGCGAGAAGGAAGTGACCATGAGCCCGCTCGATTCCATTGCCTATTACAAGCGCTTCCTGCGCGCAGGTATGATGTCCATGGACCCGCGTAACGGGCACGTGAAGGCGTGGGTAGGAGGGATTAATTTCAAGTATTTTAAATACGACCACGTAAAACAGGGGTCGCGGCAACCAGGGTCCACTTTCAAGCCGTTTGTATATGTTTCGGCTTTGGATAAAAACTTCCTGACACCGTGTGACCATGTGACGGACCAGCCGGTTTATTTCGGGCTTTCTGATGGCGTGCCGGGCGGATGGTCGCCGAAAAACTCGAACAACAAGTACTCGTATCAATCGCTGTCGCTGCGGCAGGCTTTGGGTAAATCGGTAAACACCGTGAGTGCTTACCTGATGAAAATGGTACGGCCGAAAGCGGTGGTCGAATATGCACATAAGCTAGGTATAACGTCCAAATTACAGGAAGTACCATCGCTCTGCTTGGGGATCAGTGATGTTTCGGTGTATGAAATGGTAGGCGCTTATTGTGCATTCGCGAACGGCGGCCACAGGACGGAGCCAATGACGATCCTGCGTATTGAAGACCGTTACGGTAACGTTTTGCAGGAATTCTTCCAGAAACAGAACCAGGAAATCAGTGCCAATATGGCCTATAATATGTTGTACCTGATGCGTGGCGCGGTGGAAGATCCGGGAGGAACAGCCGGCCGTTTACGTCAGTACGGCGTGACCGAAGGGAATGAGATCGCAGCCAAAACGGGTACTACTTCGAACTACTCGGATGGTTGGTTTATGGGTATGACACAAAATCTGGTGTCGGGAATCTGGGTGGGCGGCGAAGACCGCAGCATCCACTTCCGGACCATTGCCTATGGACAAGGCGGCCGCATTGCGATGCCGGCGTGGGGGCTGTTTATGCAAAAGGTATACGCTGATCCGACCCTGGTGCAGTACCGCAAAATGCCATTTACCAAACCTGAAAATTACGTCCGTGAGTGCGGAGGCGTAGCGACGGATAGTACCGATACTTATATTCCGCCATCAAGGTCCGACGACGAAGGCGTTCTATTCTGACCCATTTAATTTTTTGCCCGTGAATATTCTCGTTGCCCCTGACAAGTTTCGCGGTTCGTTGGAAGCTGCGGAAGTATGCGATGCCGTTACCGATGGCGTGAAAAAGGCATATCCCAATGCGAAAGTGACGGCCATACCGCTGGCCGACGGCGGCGAGGGGACTTCGAAGATACTGACACGGCAGGCCAGGGGTGCGGAAGTGACGGTAACCGTAATGGATCCGCTGAACCGGCCGGTCAAAGCTACCTACGGACTTTCGGAAGATCATCAGGTTGCGTTTATTGAAATGGCCGCGGCTTCGGGTCTCGGATTGCTTAAAACAGAGGAACGTAATCCGCTTCGTACAAGCACATTTGGTACAGGCCAGCTTATTGTGGATGCATTGGACCGAGGTGTGAAAAAAATCATTCTCGGAATCGGCGGGAGCGCTACTACCGACGGCGGCATCGGAATGGCCGAAGCACTTGGCTATGCATTCAAAGATGCCGCGGGGCATACATTGCTGCCAAATGGCGAGTCGCTGGCAAAAATCGCGTCGATCGACACGCATAATGCTGATCCCCGGCTTGCGTTGGTATCCGTAATAGTGGCTTGCGATGTGACAAACCCATTGTTTGGCAAAGAAGGTGCCGCATTTGTTTATGGTCCGCAAAAAGGAGCCGACCCTGAAATGGTAGCGCAGCTCGATCATGGACTCGAAAACTTCACGCAGGTAGCCACGCGCGCATTCAGGCGGGACGTGAGCCTGGTGCCGGGCGCGGGTGCAGCGGGCGGCCTCGGTGCGGGTTGTATGTGGTTTTTGAATGCGGAACTGAAAGATGGGATCAGCATTGTAATGGAGCAATGCAACATTGCCTCGCTGGTAGCCCATGCGGATTTGGTGATCACGGGTGAAGGAAAAGTGGATGAGCAGACGCTGGCTGGGAAAGTCGTAAAAGGACTGGCAGGGCTATGCAAAAGCCACCATGTGCCGCTGGCCGTGGTTTGCGGCACTTTGCAAATCACCCCGGAACAGGCCCGCGCAGTGGGTATTACCTACGCTGTTTCCGTTTTGAACAGGCCCATGGACCTGAATGCCGCCCAAAGCGAGGCATTCCAGCTCGTGAGCGACGCAACTTTTCAATTGATGCGGTTGTTTTTCTTCAACAGGGGCGCCGTTTAGTCCTAAATCTCAATCAATGTCTGAATTCAATTATAAAGAAGAACTCGCCAAAATTCCTCTCGATCCCGGTGTGTACCGGTATTTCGATGAAACCGGTGAGGTGATATATGTAGGAAAAGCCAAAAGCCTGCGTAACCGGGTTTCGAGCTACTTTTTGAAGAATAACCAGCACGACCGTAAGACCAAACGACTCGTGAGCCAGATCCGTCGGATCGAATTTACCATCGTTTTGAGCGAATGGGACGCATTGCTGCTGGAAAACCAGCTGATCAAGCAATTACAGCCCAAATTCAATATCCTGCTTAAAGACGATAAGACCTACCCATTCATTTGTGTTACCGACGAGCCGTTTCCACGTGTGTTCCCGACACGGAACATGGACCGTACTAAGGGCACTTTCTACGGCCCGTTTGCCAATTTACGCTCGATGCACACGCTGCTCGACATGTTTAAGGCATTGTACCAGATCCGCTCGTGCCAGCTGCCGCTGACGAAGTCGAATATCGAGGCCAAAAAATTCAAGGTTTGTCTGGAATACCACATTGGTAATTGCAAAGGGCCGTGCGAAGGTTTGCAAGGAGAGGACGAGTACAACGCGGAGATCGAGCAGGTACATAATATATTGAAGGGCAATTTGTCGTCGCCACAGCAGTATTTCAAAGAGAGAATGCTGGAAGCTGCTGAGCAAATGGCCTTTGAAAAAGCCCACGCCTGGAAAACGAAAATCGAGCATTTGTCTAATTTCCAAAGTAAGGCGACTGTCATCAACCCACGCATTGGTAATATCGACGTGCTCACGATCGTATCCGACGAGGAGGCGGCCTATCTGAACTTCATGAAGATCAAGGAAGGCTACATGGTGGCGACGCAGACGCTGGAAGTCAAGAAAAAGCTCGACGAAAGCGATATGGAAATTCTTGCCATGATGATCGTGGAAATGCGCTCTACTTATGGTTCGGAGGCGAAAGAACTGGTTTCAAACCTGAAACCGGACCTCGACATGCGACTGGAAGTGACGGTTCCCCAAATCGGCGACAAGAAGAAGCTGCTGGATATGTCGATGAAAAATGTGATGTATTTCAGAAGGGAGAGAACCGAGCGCCGCGAGGTGGAAGCATCTGCCACAACTTCTAAAAAAGACCGGGTACTGATCCGCTTGAAAGCCGATTTGCAGATCAAAACGCTGCCAAGGCATATCGAATGCTTCGATAACTCCAACATCCAGGGTACTAACCCGGTAGCGTCGATGGTGTGTTTCAAGGATGGAAAGGCGTCAAAAAAGGATTACCGTCATTTCAATATCAAAACAGTAATAGGCCCGAACGACTTTGCTTCGATGAATGAGATCGTTTCGCGCCGGTACCTGCGCCTGATCGCCGAAGAGCAGCCATTGCCTGATCTGATCGTGATCGACGGCGGCAAGGGGCAGCTGGGTGCGGCCTGCGATGCATTGAAAAGCCTTGGCATTTACGGGCAGGTGCCTATTATTGGTATTGCCAAAAGGTTGGAGGAAATCTATTTTCCGGAAGACCCGCTTCCATTATACATTGACAAGCGATCCGAATCGCTGAAACTGATCCAGCAGATTCGTGACGAAGCACACCGGTTTGCGATCACTTTCCACCGCGACAAGCGTAGCAAGGCAAGCCTGGTAAGCGAGCTGGAAGGCGTTGTGGGTGTTGGAAAAGTGACGGCTACGAAGCTTTTGAAACATTTCGGCTCTGTGCGCGCGATACGCGAGAGTTCCGTCGAAACGCTCACGGACCTGATCGGCCTCGACCGGGCGAAAAAGGTAAGGGCGTACTTCGATACAATGGCCGGCGATTAAATGCCAATGTTTTTTCCAACAATATAACCCGTCGTCCAGGCATTCTGGAAATTAAAGCCGCCAGTAATGCCGTCGACGTCCATTACTTCTCCCGCAAAGAAAAGACCGGGTAGGGAACGGCTTTGCAATGTTTCCGGGTCAATATCTGGTAATGCAATACCGCCGCAGGTCACGAATTCTTCTTTAAAAGTGGTTTTGCCTTTCACTTCATACTGGCTGTTGGTGAGCAGTTCGGTCATTCGGTTCAATACCTTATGGCTCGCATCGCCCCAGCGCAGCGTATCGGGAATTTCTGCTTTTTCGGTGAATGCTTTCCAGAGCCGCGAAGGTAATCCGAACTTGGCGTGGGAGGTGATTTGCTGCTTGGCCGTATTCGTTTTTTCGGCCAGTAAAAAGTCACGCACTTCCTGCTCCTTCATGTCCGGCAGCCAGTTGATCCGGGCCGTAAAATGATAATCCTTTTCGGCGAGGTCGCGTGCACCCCAGGCTGAGAGTTTCAGCACCGCCGGCCCACTGAAACCCCAATGCGTGATGAGCAGTGGCCCGCGCCATTCATGCTTGGTGCCCGCTATTTTAACCAATGCATCCTTCACGGCAACACCTGCCAGCGGCAGCAAGTAATTGTCGGGAGTATTGAATGTAAAAAGCGAAGGCAGGGGCGGTACGATCGCGTGCCGGTGTTCCGCCAACCAATCGAAACTTTCCGCTCTCGGATAGCCTCCGGTGGCAATCAACAGGCGATCGGTTGAGATGGGTTCGCCGTTGACGATCTTCAAATGGAATGCATCGCCCGTTTTCTCAAAAGAATCTACATGCACGCTCGTCCTGATCTCGATATTCAGGTTGCGGGCTGTTTTAACGAGGCATTCAATAATGGTATGCGATGAATCCGAGGTAGGAAACATGCGCCCGTCGGCTTCGGTTTTGAGTTTAACACCTCTTTTTTCAAACCACTCTACCGTTGCGTCGGCATCGAAATGCGGCAGGAGTTTGCGGAGGAGCTTTTCGCCTCGCGGGTAATTTTTGATGAAATGGCGCAACTCGTGGGGCCGATGTGTGACATTGCACCTGCCGCCGCCGGAAATGCGGACCTTGTTAAGGACCGTCCTGCTCTTTTCAAGAATGGTAATGCGAGCGTCCGGAAACGTCTCTGCCGCGGTAATCGCCGCCATAAAACCCGAAGCGCCGCCGCCCACAATGGTAATCGTCATAATGCCTGATTTGTCCTACAAAAATGACATGCAAGTTTTAAAAACTGCAATTTCTTTTTCTATCTTTCAAAATAGCTTCAAAAATTTCAACTAAAACCATTTTAAACTATACATGCAAAAAGTACTTGTGATCGGATTAGGAAAAGTAGGCTCGCTCGTCGCGACTTTGTTGAGCAAACGTTTCCAGGTTACCGGGGTCGATAAGGCCCAGCCGGCTGTGCAACTGCCCTTCAATGTAGTGGCCGGCGATGTGAACGACGGCGCATTTCTGGATAAGGCATTGGCCGGTTTCGACGCGGTGGTGTCCTGTATGCCCTACAATCTTAACCTGCCCATCGCGCAGCGCGCACACAAGGCGGGTATCCATTATTTCGACCTCACCGAAGACGTCCCTACCACCGCCGCCATCCGCGAAATGGCCAAAGACAGCCGCAGCGTACTCGCGCCCCAATGCGGGCTCGCGCCAGGCTTTATTGGTATTGTGGGCATGGATCTGGCCAAACGTTTTACCAAAATCCGGGACATTGAGCTTCGCGTAGGCGCCTTGCCGCGCTACCCGAACGGGCAGATGGGTTATTCGTTCACGTGGTCGCCCGCCGGTGTAGTGAACGAGTACCTGAACGACGCCGAAGTGATCCACAACGGCGTCCGCAAGATGGTACCATCGCTCGAAGGCATTGAAATGATCAATATCGAAGGGCAGGAATTCGAGGCATTCAGCACTTCGGGAGGCCTTGCCACCATGTGCGAAACGCTCGAAGGAAAGGTGGATACATTGAATTACAAAACCATTCGTTACCCTGGGCATTGCAACCTGATGCGTTTCGTGCTGTACGAACTGTGCCTGAAAGACAAGCGCGCATTGGTAGAGGAAATCCTGACAGAGGCCAAGCCGCCCGTGCAGCAGGATGTGGTGTATGTATACGCGGTGGTGGAAGGCTGGAAAGGCAACCACCTCGAAAGAGAAGAGTTTTACCAGGCCTATCATCCTATTCAGATAGACGGGCAGCATTGGCGGGCCATTTCCTGGACCACGGCGGCATCCATTGCGTCGGTTGTGGAAATGGTAGCCGATGGGGTGTTGCCCGGAAACGGGTTTATCCGGCAGGAAGACATTGGGCTGGATGATTTTTTCAAAACGATGAATGGACAGTTTTTTAAGAATGTAGACTGAGGAAGTATGAAAGGGATAGGTGTAATTCTTGAAAAACTAGGCATTGAGGACGTCAATCATGGCGTAACTACCGGGCAGTCGAGCTGGGAAAGCGGCGGTGCGTTGCTGGAATCGTTTTCCCCGGTGGACGGCCGTAAAATCGGAGCGGTAATGCAAGCCTCGCGTGGCGATTACGACCGTGCGGTGGAAACCGCTTCGCTCGCATTCAAAAGCTGGCGGAGCATACCTGCCCCCAAACGCGGCGAAATTGTGCGGCAAATGGGGATGAAACTTCGTGAATATAAGCAGGAGCTGGGCACGCTCGTCAGCTACGAAATGGGTAAGAGCTTACAGGAGGGGCTCGGGGAGGTTCAGGAAATGATCGACATCTGCGATTTCGCCACCGGGCTTTCCCGCCAACTTTACGGCCTTACCATGCATAGCGAGCGCCCGCAGCACCGCATGTACGAGCAATGGCATCCGTTGGGCGTCGTAGGCATTATTTCGGCATTCAATTTCCCGGTGGCCGTGTGGTCGTGGAACTCGATGATCGCCTGGGTGTGCGGGAATGTGTGCGTGTGGAAGCCTTCGGAAAAAACGCCTCTGACGGCCATTGCCTGTCAGCATATTATTCAGGATGTTTTAAAAGACAACAGCGTACCGGAAGGCGTTTCATGCATTGTTTCCGGCGGGCGCGATGTGGGCGAATGGCTTGCGCAGGATCCGCGGGTTGCATTGGTATCTGCTACCGGCAGCATTCCGATGGGCCGTTCGGTAGGAGAGACCGTTGCCCGCAGATTAGGTAAGAGCCTGCTCGAACTGGGTGGGAACAATGCGATTATCGTAACTCCTACGGCCGATTTGAAAATCGCCATCCCGGCGATCGTTTTCGGCGCAGTAGGGACGGCTGGCCAGCGCTGTACTTCAACGCGCCGGTTAATCGTGCATGATTCGATATTTGAGGAGGTAAAGAATCGTCTGGCAAAGGCATATGGCCAGTTGAAAATCGGGAACCCGCTCGATCCGGGTATTCATGTGGGACCTTTGATCGATCGGCAGGCGGTAGCGCAATACCAGAATGCCGCAGAACAGATCAAACAGGCCGGAGGCTCATTTGTGGTAGCACCTGGCGTGCCCGAAGGAGATCAGTATGCATCAGGTTGTTATGTTACGCCTTGCATTGCGGAGGTAGAAAACCATTGGGCGATCGTTCAGCATGAAACATTTGCGCCGATCTTGTACCTGATCCGTTATAGCGATGCCGACGAAGCCATCGCGCTGCAAAATGATGTACCACAAGGACTTTCATCCGCCATTTTCACCAACGATCTGCGTGATGCCGAGCGGTTCCTGTCGTTCGGGGGCTCCGACTGCGGCATTGCGAATGTCAACATCGGGACTTCCGGTGCGGAGATCGGAGGTGCATTCGGTGGTGAAAAGGAAACCGGTGGCGGGCGTGAATCGGGCTCGGATGCCTGGAAAGCTTATATGCGGCGTCAAACTAATACGATCAATTACGGCACCGCATTGCCCCTGGCGCAGGGAATAAAGTTTGAGATTGAGTGATTAAAATGCCTAACTTTGTACAATTCGGTTGCACATTATACTTTCAGATTTAATTTTTCAGAATGAAATACCAGCTTACGTCAGAACAGATATCGTCCAAAGTTGCAGGGGAAACTGTCATTCTCAACCACAGCAAAGGAGCTTATTACGGTCTGGATGAAGTGGGGGTACTCATCTGGGAAACATTAGAGAAAGGGCCGCAGACGATCGAAGCATTGTGCGACGTGGTGATCGGCGAGTATGATGTCGATGCCGACACTTGCAAGCGCGATATCGAGGGGTTATTGAAAGATTTGATCTCCGAGAGACTGGTTGAAATAATCAAATAGATTTTGGGTAAAATCGGTAAGCTGATAGGGAAATGGCGGAGCTTGTCCGGGCCGGAGAAATGGATATTCCTGCGGGCCGTCTGGTGTCTGCTGTGGATCAAGGCCGGGCTTCTTTTCCTTCCTTTTTCGCTATTTAGAAAATGGTACCATAGGCTCAGTCGCCCGAGCAGGGTTCAGGAAACCGCACCGGAAACCATGGAGCGCACCGTTTGGGCGGTGGATACCGCCGCGAACTTGCTGCCATTTGAACTTTTGTGCCTGCCGCGTGCCCTTGCTACCAAGTACCTGCTTCGCAATTCACCCGCATTGACCCTGGAAATAGGAATAGAGATCAACCCTGCCAAGCAATTCGAAGCACATGCCTGGGTGGAGCAAAACGGTAACATCATAATCGGGCGTTGGCCTGATACCGTTTCCTACAAACGGCTCTGGGTTTGGGAATGATTTAATTTGTACTTTACACACATGCACCATTACACCGCCTTCGGGCTCCATATCCATTCAGAAATTTCTCTGCCCGAACTCGCCGAAGGCAACCCGCATTCCACCGCTGACGTTTATATCCGCCAGGGCAACGTGGAGCTGCCCGCCATGCGCCCGACGACGATTTACAGACGGGGCGTGAAGGCATTTTTCGGCCAGGATGAACAGCAGGCACTGTTTCTGAACTGGGCTGGTGTAGCATCTTATAAGGCTTCCGGCGGTAAGGAGCTGATTGTTTCGCCCGTGGCTTCGGAGGCTAATATCATCAGCCTGTTTACGGTGAGCGAAGCACTAGGCCTCATTTTGTTTCAAAAAGGATATTTTTTGCTTCATGCCAGTGCGGTGGAGGTAGGCGACGAGGCCTGGTGTTTCATGGGTATGCCCGGGGCCGGGAAATCCAGCACCGCAGCAGCGTTTATGAAAGCGGGTTGCAAGTTGCTGAGTGACGATCTCACTGCGATTACATTTGATGAAACCGGCAAACCGATTATCCTTCCTGCTTATCCCCAGCTCAAAATCTGGGAAAAGACTGTCAGCGGTCTGCATTACGCCGAATCCGACCTGGAACCCGTCAGTGAGGGCGTTAAGAAATTTGCATACCATCCTCGGGAGCAGTTTCCCACAGAGCCAGTTCGGTTGAAAAAGGTATTTTTCCTGCATAAGGCCAGAAATAAGCCGGCTGTTCAACAGATGAATCTGGCTGAAATACCCGGCGAATTGCTGCGTAATTTTCCCCTCGCGACGGAGCTTATGAATGGCGACAACCTCAAAAAGCACTTCTTTCAAAGCATTCAATGTGCCAAAGCTGCGGAGTTGCTTCGTAAAAGAAGGCCCGAAGGTTTCGAAAACCTGGAAAAGTGGGTGGAAGCGAGTATCCGTGAACAACTAATTGCGGAATAGGATGCAACGGCCCAAAGTTTCCCGCGAACTGGCACATCTGATAGAAGCGGCGGTGTTCCCGTCGGGGCGTCAGTCGTTCGAAATTGAAGACAAACCCTTTGATCCGCAAAGATTTTCAACCCTTGCCAACTGGCACCAGATCAGGCCACTTGCCTTTGAATATGTGCAAGCGAAGGCGTTGGCGCTTCCTGATAATGTGCTTAAAATGTTGCGGGAGTTCACGCTGGGGCAGGCTGTTACGAATATGGCTTTTCTGGGGATTTGCGTCCGGTTGTATAACCGACTGATTGAAAACGACGTGCGTGCCTTCCCGATGAAAGGGGCATTATGGGCCTGGATGCTTTATGACAAGCCCGTATTGCGGGAATTTGGTGACATCGATTATTTTATTGGTAAAGAAGATGTTTCCAAAAGCCTGGATATCCTTCTCAGCGAAGGTTTTGCCGCGGATAACTATCGCCATTATTTGCTGAAAGAGAAAGCTGTTGTCGAGGATTACCTGAATACCGATTACCAGCTTCCCCTCACGCCCGTAGAAGAGCACGCATTGCAGTCATTGGAAATACAATGGAACTGTACTTATCCGCGCTATTGCTACAATTTTACATGGGACGAACTGGCCGAAAATCGGGTAGCGTTCAATATGATGGGGAAACCTGTGCTGGTTCCGGGAATGGAAATCCAGCTGATCATGATGGTGATCCACCACGGGGGCGTCGAGCAGTGGGACAAACTGAAATACGTGGCTGATTTGCTGAGATTGCTCGATAAAGCGGCGGATTCGATGGATTGGGCATATATTAATAAGATCACCAAAGCGAAGGGCTTCCATAAACTGTTGCTGGAATCGCTGGGCGTAGCCGGGTATTTCCGCGGCAGGGATTATGTGAAATATACGGGTGCGGCTGAAAGCTATCCTTCGGAGCGTTTTTTAACGGATATACTCACGCATTGGGAGAATAAGCGGCCGTCGTTGAAGACCAAAACCTGGCGTATTTTTCTTTACAATATAAAATACCGCGACAAATGGTCGGATAAACTTTCCATCGTCGCGGCACATATTGGGTATCTGACCCATTGGAAACTGCTATGGCATAAGATCAGCTGGTATCGAAAGGGCTCCTCAGGTGAGGCTGACCGTGATCGTGCCGTCAATGCCGTGTCCGGGCGCGAGGATATTTAAGCCTTCACCGGTATTAAATGCATCTACATTGGCTGTTAGCGCCTCGATGGCGACGCAATCACGCGCCGGCGGCGTGTATACGACGAGGTAGTTAAACTTCCCTTCCCCGGTTTCCTGCTCTATCCGCAGGGTAACATCCTGGTTTTTTGAGATCAGTTCAGTCACTGCGTGCGGGCCGTTGGCTTCTACAATGAAACAGTTATCAAACTCTTTTCGGTGCAGTAACGCCGGCATGGCCATGTCGAATGGCTCGGTACCGATCGGGATCAGGTTTTCATTGAAGGTAACCAGGCGTTTCGACGGAATATTGATCTTCCAGGCTTCCACATCTTCGTTGCCGAGCATCCAGTAGGGGTGCCAGCCAAACATCGCCGGGCAAGGTGATTGCCCATTGTTTTTGGCCTCATATTTCAGTTCGAAGCGGCCATCGGCATGCAACGTGTAACGTACCGAGAAATGCACCTGGAACGGATAACCTTCCGCGTTATCGATCGCGTAGGATAGCTGGATGGACGCGTTATCCTCGTGAATGACCTGCTCGTCGAGGTGGAAATGGTTTTTGCGTACCAATCCGTGAATGGCATTCAGGCCTCCGTCCTCGTTCTTGCGCAACTGATATTCTTTACCTAAAAACTTGTACTTACCATCGGGAATGCGGCTTGCGAATGGAAACAGGAGTTCGCTTGCGCTCTTGGTGTCGGCCACGAGTGCCGCCGGGGTAGGGGGCGTTTTGAGAACGGAAAAGAGCGTCAGTCCTTTGCGCAGGGAAAGCTGCCGCACAATGCCACCTAGTTCCGGAATGACTACGCAGCGGTTTTCAGTAGTTGTTTCGTGTATCACATATTCGGTAAGGTCACCGAATTGTTGTTTGAAGATTTCAAAGGGCATATGCTTTGAAGGTTTAGGGTCAAACGATTTACTATATGTCGTAAAAATAATAGCCGGACAGGTTGAATTGTCCGGCTATCTGGTTTTTATTCGTTAAAAAGGTGCCTATTCGTTGTCGGCGCTTTTTTCGGCTTCCGCCATTTCTTCTTCTTTACGGTCCTTTTCGAGCGTTTGTTTCACCACTTCTTCGTGGATCGCAGCTTCTTCGTTCGAACGACGGTTGATATAAGCCTGGTAGCTTGTTTCCTTTTCGTACGGACGCTTGCCGATCAGTTTTTCGAGGTCTGCCTGGAAAAGGATTTCTTTTTCAAGAAGTTCTTTCGCCAGTACTTCCAACGCATCACGTTTTTCGACCAAAAGGTTTTTCACGAACTGGTACGCCTCGTCCACCAGCTTTCTTACTTCTTCGTCAATCGCCTGTGACGTCGATTCGGAATAAGGTTTGGTGAATGCGTAGTCGGTTTGTTTAGAATCGTAGAACGAAATGTTACCGATGCGCTCGTTCATACCGTACATGGTTACCATGCTATACGCCACTTTTGTGACGCGTTCCAGGTCGCTCAATGCGCCGGTAGAGATCTTTCCGAACACTACATCTTCCGCAGCACGACCGCCCAATGTCATACACATTTCATCAAACAGCTGCTCGGTACGGTACAGATACTGCTCGCGCGGGAGATACTGTGCATAACCCAATGCCGCCACACCACGTGGTACGATCGACACTTTCACCAAAGGATCGGCGTGTTCGAGGAACCAGCCTGCCACCGCGTGACCTGCTTCATGGTATGCCACGATCTGTTTTTCTTCCGGTGAAATCAGCTTGTTTTTCTTCTCCAAACCGCCAATTACGCGGTCCATTGCATCCTGGAAATCCTGCATGGTCACTTCCTCGCGGTTGCGACGGGCGGCGATCAGCGCAGCTTCGTTACAAACGTTCGCGATTTCAGCACCGGCAAAGCCGGGAGTTTGAGACGAAAGTTTCTGGATATTAACGTCGGTAGCCAGTTTCAATGGCTTTAAATGCACTTTGAAAATCGCCTCACGACCGATTACGTCCGGTTTGTCCACCGAAATCTGGCGGTCGAAACGTCCCGGACGAAGCAATGCAGGGTCGAGGACGTCGGGGCGGTTGGTAGCTGCTACGATGATGATACCAGAGTCGGTTGCGAAACCGTCCATTTCCACGAGCAGGGAGTTCAATGTATTCTCGCGTTCGTCGTTGGAACCGGGCATTGCGCCACGGCCACGTGAACGACCTACGGCATCGATCTCATCGATAAAGATGATACACGGCGCTTTTTCTTTCGCTTGCTTGAAGAGGTCGCGCACACGCGCTGCACCCACACCCACGAACATTTCCACGAAATCGGACCCTGACAGGGAGAAGAATGGCACGCCTGCTTCACCTGCTACCGCTTTCGCGAGCAAGGTTTTACCCGTTCCCGGAGGGCCTACGAGCAATGCACCTTTCGGTATTTTGGCACCCAGTTTTTTGAATTTATCAGGGCTCTGGAGGTATTCTACAATCTCCTTGATTTCTTCTTTCGCTTCATCGAGGCCGGCCACATCATTAAATGTGATTTTAACTTTGTTTTCAGCATCGAAAAGCGTCGCGCGGGAGCGGCCGATATTGAAAATCTGGCCACCTGGACCTACACCGCCCGACATTCTGCCGAGGATGAAGTACATCACCAGGATCATGACAATGAAAAAGCCCCAGGTTCCGAGGAAACTGGTCCAGTCGTTGCGGGTATCTACCACAAAAGGCACCTTGTCGTCGTCCGGAGTGCCTTCCTGCATCTTGTCAAAATCCTTCTTGAAGGTCTCCGCAGATGTTACCTGAAACTGGTAATGGGAAGCACTTTCCCCGCCGAAATAGTTATTTTCCTTTGCAACAACCCTGTATTTGTCGAGTTTGAGCGCCTCGGGCTTGAGCGTAACTTCCACCGATTTGTCATTCACAATGGTGACACGCTCCACTTCCTTGTCAGCCATCATTTTTTCGAAACGCTTCTGAGTGGTTTCGCGGATTGTCGATGTGCGGTTAAGGTACGTGATTCCGAGTATAGTAGCGATCAGAGCGGCTATTATCCAACCTTGATATCCCTTCTGAGGACTTTTAGGGTTGAGTGGCCCCCTTTTGTTATCGTTTTCAGACATTCGTTCGTTTTAATTAAGAGGAAATATATTAAACAACAATCCCGGCGGGGCTAATGTTCGCCCGGCGGGCCTTTATACCATGGAGTCTTCCAGGTATGTCACCTCTGCATCTCCCCAAAGTTCTTCCAGATCGTAATGTTTGCGGCGTTCTTTGTTGAAAATATGTGCGACCACGTCGACATAGTCAATCAAAATCCATTCACCATTCGCCTTTCCTTCTTTTTGCCAGGGTTCTGTTTTGGATATTTTATAAACTTCATCTTCGACCGAGCTGGCCAAAGCATCTATTTGAGTGTCGGAGTTCCCCGAGCAAATCACGAAAAAGTCGGTTATTGAATTTTTTACTTTTCTGAGGTCTAATATGGCAATGTCCAAACCCTTCTTTTCTGTCATGCCCTTCACAACCAGTTCGGTGAGATCTTTTGAGGATAGTTCTTTATTTTTGCGTTCTTTCATGCGTTGTTATTTCCTTTTCTAAAACCCTAAAGTAAAACAAAAAAATTGTACAACTCTACACAGGACACGCTAATAATTGGTAAAAAAGTTATATACCTGCCAACTTGTCATTCCACCAACGACATAGCGGCTGAAATAGTACATGCGGGGCTGTTTGAGGAAGGAACGGTTGTCATTACCGATAATCAGGTAAAGGGAAGAGGCCAGCGCGGGACAGTCTGGAATGCCAATGCGGGCGAAAATCTTACATTTTCCGTCATACTTAAACCTGCATTCCTGCGTATTCAGGACCAGTTTTTGATCAGCCAGATCACGGCACTCGGGATACGCGCATACCTGGGCAGCTACGTGCCCGACACGAAGGTGAAATGGCCGAATGATATTTACATGAACAACCATAAAGCGGTAGGGGTACTGATTGAAAATTCGCTTCAGGGCGCTAGGTATGCGCATTCCATTGTGGGCATTGGCGTCAATATCAATCAGCCGCGATTCGAAAATAGCCACGCCACGTCGCTGCGCCGTGAAACCGGGTCGTCATTTGTGTTGGCGGAGGAATTTCACAAACTGCTCAAATGCCTGGATGCCTATTATGTCCGGTTGAGGTCGGGAAACCAGCACGATGCGATCCGTGCCGAATACTTGGGCCATTTGTATGGTTATCAGCAGAATGTGAAATTTTTGTACAAAGGAAATATAACAAGCGGCTCGGTAACCAACGTGACCGAACTTGGGAAGTTGCGGGTCAAATTGGCTACCGAGCCGGAAGAACTTGAGTTCGGTTTGAAGGAAATCGAATGGGTCAGAGATTGATCAGCCCCATTTGCCGATAACGGCCATCACCACAGCACAAATGCCTAGTCCGAGCGACTCACGTGCGAGCTCGATGTTGAGGCTTCTCATAGCAGTTTCACCAAAGAAAATACCCTCGAATTCTGGCGGCCATTGGAGTATCGCACCGACCACGTAACCCGCTGCAAGCACATAAAACACCCAGGAGGGCCAAAGTTCGCGGATGCTCATGAAGCAGGCGAGAGCAGCGAAGCTGTAAATCGCAATCCAGGTGCCCGAATCCGGGTCGTTGAGTTGCAAATAGGCGAAGATCACGAAAAGGATCCCGAAGAATATCTTTAAAAGTCTCATGACAAAGTGGGTTAAGAATACGAAAATAAAAGACTACGTTAAAAAGGCGTCACCGCTCACTTATTAACCGTCGGTGTTACCCTTTTAACATATCTTTTACTGACAAAATTGCGCCAATGCATTCGCGGCATCGCTATATCCCAGGTTCAGAGCCTGTTTCAGACTCGTGCACCCGAGATCTTTTTCACCGTCGTTATACTGCGCAAGGCCCAGGCCGTAGAACGCCTTTCCGTATTGTCCGTCGAGTTTCACAGTCTGGCGGAAGGCCAATGTCGCTTTTTTGAAATCCTGCGTCCGATAATAGGTATTGCCGAGATTGTACCAGGCTTGTTTGTTGTTGTCGTCGAGTTGGGTAGCTTTTTCAAAATCCTTGATGGCATCCGGCGTCTTGTCCATCAGCACGAGAAGCTGTCCGCGGTTCAGGAAAACGTCGGCGGTATCGGGCGCGAGTTCGGCGGATTTGTTGTAGTCGGCAAATGCGGAATCGAGCTTGTTTTCGTCCGTATAGAGCAATGCGCGGTTGAAATAGGGGCGGTAAGAGCCGGGTTGTAGTTTAATGGCCTGGGCGAAGTCCAGTAACGCATTGTCGTTCTCCTTCAGTTCATAATAAGCCACGCCCCGAAGATTGAATGCGTCGGCATTGGTGGTATTTTTTTCAATCGCTTTGTTGATGAACTCAATGGCTTCGCGTGTCTTGCCCTGTTGCATGAGTTCTTTGCCTTTTTGGAGAAATGCGTCGGAAGATTGGGAGCAGGAGTAGAGGAAAATCAGAAAAAATAAAAAAAATAATCGAGGCATACTGGTTCATTTCTAGTTGATTCGCACAAAAGTAAGGGGAAACGTTACACGAATGTTTTCTTTTTGTGAATAAAATGTCCTTATCTTTGCACCCGGCAAATCGGAACTACCAGCTCCTTCCGAATCCCCCAGGTCCTGACGGAAGCAAGGGTAGGTGGTCGATGCGGTGAGATTCTCGGTTTGCCTTTTTTTATTTCTTCGCCTCAGGTTTTTCCGTCTTTCTTTCTTTTTGCTTTTGTTCAGGGTTTTCTACTTTTGTGGAATATTCTAACCAATAAATTTTCAATATGAAATTTTTCATTGATACTGCGAACCTGAACGAAATTCGGGAAGCGCAGGCACTTGGTGTTTTGGACGGTGTTACTACCAACCCATCTTTGATGGCGAAAGAAGGAATTACAGGTAAGGATAATATAATGCGTCACTACAAAGCTATCTGCGATATCGTGGATGGTGATGTAAGTGCGGAAGTAATCTCGGTTGATTTTGAAGGAATGGTTCGCGAAGGCGAAGAGCTGGTTGAAATCGACGAGAAAATCGTGGTAAAAATCCCGATGATCAAAGAAGGTATCAAAGCGCTGAAATATTTCTCTTCAAAAGGTATCCGTACCAACTGTACGCTGATCTTCTCGGCAGGACAGGCGCTGGTAGCTGCAAAAGCGGGTGCTACATACGTTTCTCCTTTCGTAGGCCGCCTGGACGATATCTCAACAGACGGTATCGGCCTCATCGAGCAAATCCTGACTATTTACAGAAACTACGGTTTCGATACGCAAGTATTGGCAGCCTCAGTTCGTCACCCAATGCACATTATCCAGTGCGCAGAGGTTGGTTCGGATGTTATGACAGGCCCATTGAGCGCTATCGAAGCATTGCTGAAACACCCATTGACTGATATCGGTCTTGAAAAATTCCTTTCTGACTACAAAAAGGGTAACGCTTAATCACGGTTATATCATCTACAAATCTTGCGGTGCTCTGCACCTCAACAAGAGAGGGGCGGAGCACCGCAAGATTTGTAGATGATTTGTTGCATCGCGATAATTGTCGACGACAATCCAATCATTACATTTAACACATTATGACCACCGATTCGACGGAGCCAATAATCAGACTGGAAAGGGCAGATATTTATCAGGGTGAGAGGCCTGTTTTGAACGACGTTCATTTTGAGATCAATAAGGGCGAATTTGTTTACCTCATCGGTCGTACCGGTAGCGGTAAGAGCTCGCTTTTGAAAACACTATACGCCGATTTATGGCTGCATACCGGTTCTGCCAAGGTGGCCGGGTATGAGCTGCACAATATCAAAAGGGCTGATATCCCCTTCCTTCGCCGCCGCATAGGTATCGTTTTCCAGGATTTTCAATTGCTTTCCGACCGTTCTGTTGAGGATAACCTGGCGTTCGTACTCCGTGCCACAGGTTGGGAAGACAAGGGTAAAATTTCGAAACGCATTGCCGAGGTACTCATGCAGGTAGGGCTGGGAACGGCCCAGAAAAGAATGCCGCATCAGCTTTCCGGTGGTGAACAGCAACGCGTGGTAATTGCCCGCGCCATGCTCAACGAACCGCAAATCCTGATAGCCGATGAGCCAACGGGTAACCTCGATCCCGAGGTAGGTGACCAGATCATGCAGGTTTTCCGGACGATCAACAATGCCGGAACTGCGATATTAATGGCAACACACAACCACGAATTCCTGAGACGCTTCCCGGCCCGCGTGATCAAATGCGAGAATGGCGGCGTTACAGTGAGCGAATAAGGTATTAAACCAAACAAAAAGGGCGCCTGAGTTAGTCAGACGCCCTTTTTGTATTTCTATACTTCCTATTTCGCCTTCATATCGATCACCGGAATGATCATCTCTTCGAGCGACACGCCGCCGTGTTGGAAAGTGTCGCGGTAGAGGTTCACATACTGGTTGTAGTTGTTCGGGTAGGCGAAGAAATAATCCTCTTTCGTGAACACGTACGAGGTCGAAACGTGTGGTTTCGGCAGGAAAATACGCTCCGGCTTGCGGCATACCATCAAGTGGTTATCGTCGAAGCCCAGATTTTTACCATGTTTGTAACGGAGGTTCGTATTCGTTTCGCGATAGCCGATAATTTTCACCGGTTTCTGCACGCGGATCATACCGTGGTCGGTGGTGAGAATAAGGCGGCCTTTTTTCTCAGCCACTTTGCGGATGAAGTCGAGCAGGGGAGAATGCTGGAACCAGGAGCGCGTAATGGAGCGGTAAGCCGCCTCGTCCGGGGCCAGTTCCTTGATCATCTGCACGTCCGTACGCGCGTGGGAAAGCATATCCACAAAGTTGTAGACAATCACATTCAGCTGGTTGGTCAGCAGGTTGTTGAACGTGTCTACCAATGCTTTACCCTGGTTGGTATTCAATATCTTGTTATAGGAGAACTTGATATTCAAGTGGTTCATTTCGAGCTGCTTTTGAAGGAAATCCTGCTCGTGGTTGTTCAAACCTTCTTCACCTTCCGGGGTATTTTCGTCGCTTACCCACCATTGCGGGTGCTTGCGTTCCATTTCGCTCGGCATAAGGCCGGAGAAGATCGCGTTACGCGCGTAACCAGTTGTGGTTGGCAAAATGGAGTAGTACGACGATTCTTCTTCGATATTGAAAAACTCCTGCAAAATAGGCTGGATCATTTTCCACTGATCATAGCGGAAGTTGTCGATCAACAGGAAAAATACCGGCTCGCTCGATCCTTTCAAATGGGGGAACACCTTTTGTTTCATCAATTGGTGCGACAGGATCGGCTTATCGGAACGCGGGTCGTTCAGCCACTCTTCGTACTCATCCTCAATGAATTTGCAGAAATTGGCATTCGCCTCGCTTTTTTGCATGCTGAAAACCTCGGCCATTCCCTGGTCGTCGGAGCTTTCGAGTTCCAGCTCCCAGTAAATGAGTTTTTTGTAAATATCCGCCCATTCCTCGTGCCCGATGCGGTCCTGGTATTGCATGGCCAGGCTGCGGAATTCCTGCTGATAGCTGAGCGTCGTCTTTTCTGTCACCAGGCGTTTGTTGTCGAGGATCTTTTTAACGGAAAGTAGTATCTGGTTGGGATTCAGCGGTTTGATGAGGTAGTCATCGATTTTGGAGCCGATGGCGTCTTCCATAATGTGCTCCTCCTCGCTTTTCGTGATCATTACCACAGGCAGATTAGGCTGCTGTTGCTTGATCTGCGCGAGAGTTTCAAGGCCGGTCATACCCGGCATCATTTCGTCGAGGAAAACAATGTCAAACCGGTCATTCTCAATGCGGTCCAGCGCATCCGCACCGCTGTTGACGGGCGTCACATTATAACCTTTATTGGTGAGGAACATGATATGCGGTTTGAGAAGATCTATTTCGTCATCGGCCCAAAGGATGTTATATTGCATAAGGCTCTTTTTTCAAGTGGTAATTAGTTTAAAACAATAAAAGGCTAACGCATCGGAAGAAGCTGGTCGTATACGTAAAACGGTTTTAACGTTTTTTAAGAAATATACGGCTAATCCTTATACGTTAACCTTCCTTGTAAAAAATGTATTCCACAAAGGCCTGTCACAGCAAAAATTTTCTTGTGACCCGGTCGAGGTCATCAGGCGTGTCCACACCATGCGAATCGTCAGAGGTAACTACCGCCTTGATCGCGTAGCCGTTTTCGAGCCAGCGCAGTTGCTCCAATGCTTCGGCTTTTTCCAGTGAGGACACCGGAAGTTTTGTTATTTCGGCTAAAACATCGGTTCTGTAAGCGTAAATGCCGATGTGTTTGTAAAAAACATGAGATTTCAGAAAGTCTTCCTGGCTCTGCGCATTACGCAGGTAAGGGATCGTTTGCCGGCTGAAATACATAACTTCATTTCGCTTGTTCAGAACCGCTTTTGGCACATTCACGTTGAAGAGAATGTCGTCATTGTCGATCACTTTGACCAACGTGGCCAGTTCGGTTTCGCCATTCAGGACCGAGGCGAGGTGGTCGATCGGCTCCGGGCTGATGAACGGTTCATCGCCCTGGATGTTGATCACGTAGTCGTATTCGCCTTCTGTTTTGTTGAGGGCTTCAAAGCAGCGGTCGGTGCCGCTTTGGTGGTCCTGCGAGGTCATTACCGCGGTTCCGCCGAATTCGCGGACGTGGTTCAATATCCTTTCATCGTCCGTCGCTACGATGACGTGATCGAGTTGAGTAGCTTTGGATGCTTGTTCGTAGACCCGCTGGATCATGCTTTTGCCGCCAATATCCACCAAAGCCTTGGCAGGGAAGCGGGTAGAAGCGTAGCGGGCCGGTATTATTCCTAGAATGCGCACGAGGTCGTTGTCAGTTAAATTCGAATTCAAAATAAAGGTAAAAAATTGCAAAATCTTTTTTCGTTCCGGTTTTCGGAAAACATCTGGCGGGTAATGCCCGATGCCGATCCGTTCAGTTCGCTGTGGGCCATCGAGTTACGTAATCCGGATAGTCGTGAAGTGTCGTTTGCGGTGATCGATACAGATAACCTCGCCGTAAAATGGCAGCGGCACGTGGAAGGTACGGATTGGTGGACATCCCTGACTGCTTTTTCAGACCACCACATTTACTTACACAACTACCGCTACCCCGAGGTACCCGAACCGACGGACCTGCTTGCCGTGAATGTGGAAACCGGATTGCTATCATGGATTTTACCCAACCATTTGCTGGTCAGCAATGCAGGAAATGGCTTGCTGGAAATAGCTACCAAGCAGGGAGATTCATTTAAACATCTGCATTGCAACGCCGCGACTGGGGAGGTGCAACCGTTGATGGCGGCGCCGACCGAACCGGGCGAAGAAATAATTTTAACGGAGCCAGTTCGTTACAACGAAGGGAACAGGTACTTCGGACAGCTCGCGCAATTTATTAACAACGCAACCGGCGGTCACAACCCCGCAGCCATTGATTATTTGGAGAAAAGACCCTATATAATCTTTTCTTATTATATTTACGAGCAAGATAAAACAGTGCAATACCTCCTTATAGTAACCGATCAGAAGCAACAGGTTTTACACGAGAAACTATCGGAAGAGCGGGAAGGAACGGGCCGCTCGACGATGATGCTGAAAGCGTCCACACTGGTTTATCTGAAAAATAGCAACGAGTTTTCGAGTTTAACGCTTTCATAATAGATGAAATACATTTTTTGCCTGGCCCTTTTGGCAGGATTGATGACAGGTTTGACGAGTGCCCGGGCTAAGGGATTGAATGCTGTTGACTCCGTGGGGGTTGAAAAGGTAGGGGGGAAGATCTTCATTATACATAGGGTTAACCAAGGCCAGACGATGTTCGCCGTCGTACGGCAGTACGGAACGACTATCCATGCCTTGCGCGAAGCCAATCCCGGCATGAGCGATCAAATCCAGTCGGGGCAGACGATCCGGGTGCCTTACACGCCTAAGGTCACCAAGAAAGAAGCCAAAAAAGACGAAAAGAAAGAGGAGAAAAAGGAATTGGTGAAAGCAGAGGTGAAGGAAACCAAGCCTGTTGCCGACACCCCGTCCGTAGCTACCAGTACTACTGCTCCATCGGCATCTTCTGCCACCGCACTTCCCGCCAATGGCATTCATAAAGTAGAACCCGGCCAGACATTGTACCGAGTAGCCGTGAAATACGGTGTGCTGATGGCCGATTTGCGTAAGTGGAACAATCTGACAGACGATAACCTCAAAGACGGTCAGGAGCTGATCGTCAGCGAAAAAGGCGCAGAAAAAGCAGCCGCACCCGCGGCGACACCGCCTCCGGCCAAGGTTGCTACGACGGTGGTGAAAGACTCGGTGAAGGCCAAAACGGCCGTTCCGGAGAAAGTGGTGAAACCCGTGGAAGAAGTAGCTCCGCCGAAAGTAGTGAAAAGCAAGAAAAAGTCGGAATCAGGCCTTGCAGAGGTGATTGAAACAGACGAAAGCACCAGCAAATTCCTGGGCTTGCACCGCACTGCGCCGATTGGCTCGCTGGTGGAGGTCCTGAATGAATACAATCAGGAAAAAATCATCGTCCGCATTATCGGCCGCATTCCCGACACGAGCGTAAACGACGACATTGTAATCAAGCTGTCGTCACGCGCATTCGAAAAAGTTTCCCCCAACAGTAAACGATTCAGGGCCGTAGTGAGTTACCTTGAGTAATTACAGAAGAAGATATTATGAAACACTCACCACAGTTTCGTTCGAAAAGAGAGGAAGAGCGGGAAGCCCTTAAACATACCACAGGATACAAAGTTTGGAGTGTGATGTTCACGCTTTTGTATCCGTTTATCGCCATTTTTACATTCCTTTTTTCAGGGATAGTGATGATTTTCTCAGGTATCTCCCGTGTGCTGGCTTACCTGTTCGGAGGTAGCCATGCCCGACGTTAGCCAAACTGCCTACCCGCCATCCTTCGTGGCCGAGTTGCTTGATGAGAAGGTGGCGCAATACAATCAGCCGGATTTCATTCCTTTCGACCCGATCAGCATCCCCCACCGGTTTTCGGTGAAGCAGGATATTGAAATCATGGGTTTCTGGGCCTCGGTGCTCGCCTGGGGCCAGCGCAAAACCATTATCAACAAATGCCTCGAACTGGCCGCATTAATGGACAACGCGCCCTACGACTTTGTGCGTAACCACCACGACAGCGACCTGAAACCATTCCTGCATTTCAAGCACCGGACCTTCAACGCCACCGACACCCTCTATTTCCTGCATTTCTTTCAGGAATACTACAAAATCCACGATTCGCTGGAATTCGCATTCAGCAGCCATATGAAGCCGGGCGACGTTACCATCGAAAGTGCGCTTACCGGTTTCCACGACTTTTTTACCCAATCCGAAAACTTCCCCGCACGTACGCGCAAGCACATTGCCACGCCCGCACGCAAATCCTCGTGCAAACGCCTGAACATGTTCCTGCGCTGGATGGTCCGCAAAGACAATAATGGCGTCGATTTCGGCATCTGGAACACGATCCGCCCTGCACAGCTCGTCTGCCCCTGCGATGTACACGTCGACCGCGTCGCGCGCGTCCTGGGCCTCATCAAACGGCCCGTTACCGACTGGCAGACTGCTACTGAGCTCACCGCATCGCTACGCCTGCTCGATCCCCATGATCCCGTGAAGTATGACTTTGCTTTATTCGGGTTGGGGATTGAGGGGTTTGCGAAATAAATCGTTCTGTTTTTAGTTCAATTTCGAGCTAATTTGAGATTGGCTTCAAAGATTATTCTCCGTCTTGTGGAAGTATGTTGAATGTGGCTCTTTGAAATGATTATTCACGTTCCGTTTGCTGGTTTTGCTCGGCCTGTGGCGTATTGTTTTCTCTTTGTGATATGATAAAAGTTCAAATTGGATGTAGTTCATTATTTGGGATTTTCTCCCTTTCACACTTTGACTAACATTCTATTATGGAAAACTTTTTCAAATCAGGTGGATTGATGGCACTTTCACTGGGAATGGCAATTTCGGTAAGCGCTCAAACACATTATGGCACCGGAGCGGGAACACTTGGGCCGGAGCATGCTTTCTTCGGGACGGATGCTGGTAAGGCAAATGGGACGAATGGTACCGTTGGAGGCTTCAATACTTATATAGGGCATTTTGCTGGGAAGAATGCTTATGGGCAGTGTAACACTTTTATAGGAAATTCCGCCGGCCTTCAAACCACCACAGGACAGTCCAACACATTCGTGGGTTTTCAAACCGGCCAAAATAACGGAGAATATGTCCAAGGCACCTTTGTTGGAGCGCGCGCCGGAAAGTTATCAACGGGTGATCAAAACTCCTTTTTCGGTGATCAGGCCGGGTCTGAAAGTTCTGGGTCCAACAATGTTTTCTTGGGTTTCAGAACAGGAAACTATAACAACAATGGCAGCGATAATAGTTTTCTGGGAGCAAAAGCAGGGTATCTAAGCAAGAATAGTAGGAACGTCTTTATTGGCACTGAGGCCGGCTATAATAACCAGCAGAATGAAAATGTCTACATCGGTTGGAAATCGGGGTACATGAGTACATCGGGTTTTGCTAATACTTACATAGGTACTAAATCGGGCTTCAACGCAAAGGGTATGGCCAATACAATTATCGGGCATCAGGCGGGTTCAAATTTAGAAAAACTTGATTTTAGCACCTTTGTTGGCGCTGGCGCGGGGGCAACTGCCACTGGTTATGGAAATGGCTATTACGGGTCTTCTACCGGTGTTGAAAGTGTAGGTGATTATAACCTGTTCCTTGGCTGGGAAACAGGGGCTCTTAACAAAGGAAGTGGTAATATCATGTTGGGAACCAAGGCGGGTTACTACAATAATGGCAGCGACAATACTTTTATCGGAAAGGAGTCTGGCTATTTGAATACGACCGGAATTGGAAATGCGTTCATCGGCGAAACTTCCGGACGCAACAACGACAGCGGGCTCGGCAATGCTTTTTTGGGAAACAAAACCGGATATTCTAATAAAAGTGGTAGTCTGAACACTTTTTTGGGCTACGGAGCCGGATATAGCAATACTACTGGCGAGAAAAATACTTACCTCGGTTATGGTTCCGGAGGAAAAGCAGATATCATCAATGCCACAGCAATCGGCGCTTCTGCAAAGGTGACTGCCAGTAACTGTCTCGTTTTGGGAAGCAATGCCAACGTAGGAATTGGCGTATCCGCGCCCGTTTATCAACTTCAACTTAGTGCCGAAACAGCTGCAAAACCGGGTTCGTCAAGTTGGGCCGTCATGTCAGATCAACGATTGAAAAGGAATATATCCGAGTTCACCGAAGGGCTCGATGTTTTGAAACAAATCAAACCCGTGTGGTTCCAGTATAATGGAAAAGCAGGCATCGAAACAGGCGACAAGAAGTTTGTAGGCATTATCGCTCAGGAAATGCAGAAAATAGCGCCTTACACCATTGGCACCTTCACACATCAGGATTCATTGGGTAACAAAACAGATTACCTGGATTACGACGCCAATGCAGTCACCTATATTCTGATCAACTCTGTGAAGGAGCAGCAGCGCATTATCGAGGATAAGGAAGCCCAAATACAGAATCTGGAAAGTCGGCTAGAAAAGTTGGAGCGCTTAATGAGCGCCACGCCAGGGGTTTTCAACAGCGCTGGAAAAGAGGCTGGCAGTTTGGAGCAAAATGTTCCCAACGGCTTTTCGAATAAGACTTCCATTAAATATTTTATTCCTCAATCCGTGAAAACGGCTGTGATTGATATCTATACAGTAGCGGGCGTGAAGGTCAGTTCGCACCCTATCTCGGAGCGTGGGGCAGGTGAATTGGTGATTTCAGCCGATAAATACCGGAGCGGAGTGCATGTTTATGATCTGGTTATGGATGGTAAGAGCTTGGGTGCTAAAAAGATGGTTGTGGAGTAGGGGTTATGATTAGTGAACTAAAACAGGCTTTGGTGACGGAGTTCTGTTTGGTTAATGAGTAACCGGCGAAACGGATTGAATGACTAAAAATGAATTCTTATCAAGTAACGGAGCGGGGAGCGGGGCAGTTGACGATTTCAGCCGGTGATTTTCAGGGTGGTGTCTTTCTTTACGACCTGGTAACAGACGGCAAAAGCAATGGCGTGAAGAAAATGGTGGTTCAAAAGTAAGCCATCACCCATTGTATAAATGCAAAAGCGGGCTCCCGTAAAGAGGCCCGCTTTTATCGTTTTTATGAAAAATTACCCTTACAACGCAGTATTCTCAAATCGCACGGATTCAATCGAGAACAACGGCTTGTTGCCTGCTTCTGCATTTTTAAATACAAAATACACCTTGTGCAACTTGCCGTCGGCTGGCGCCTTCACAGGAACGCTGATGGTCTCCGTCTTATCGACCTTGCCTTCGCCGATTTTGGCTCCTGAAATGCCGTCGAGACGAACTTCGAGCGTGCCGCCGGCAGAGCGGCCTGCACTGCTCCCAACCGAAACGGCCAGTTTCGAAATATCTGTCAGGTCGATTTCATCAAAAGCGATGAAACCGCCATCCTTCATGCCGATCACCAGTTCATTGCCATTGTCGCCCTTGTATTTGAAGGCATTTTTGGTGGTGTCTGCCATGTTGGCCATTACGGTCGAAGGACGCAGCACCACGGTTTTCGAGCCGGTTAGTGGGCCCATATTGCCGTTACCCTTATCGGTGTAGCTGGCCGTGAAGATGTATGAACCCTCTTTTTTCTTAGCCTGGGTTACATACGAGCTCTTCAATGGCTTCTTTTCCACAGCTTTAACATTGTTGAGGTCCAGAATGTACTTCACCATTTCCTCGATTTCCTCCGGCTTGTGCTGCGGGTGGCCGGGCATTGCCTGCTCTCCCCAAACACCGCTGCCGCCCTTCAATACCTTGTCTGTCAGCGTTTTCAAGGAGTTGCGTTCTCTTGCGTATTTCTTCGCTACTTCGCGGTACGCTGGGCCGATGGACTTTTTATCGATCGAGTGGCAAGCCTTGCAATCACTCAGTTCGATCATGCGCTTACCGGTTTCGAAGCCGGTATTAGCCTGATGGCCTTGTGCGAGCTGAGTTTTGTCAAACCCTTCGAGATAGTTGATGGTCAGCACCACTTCGTCCTCCGGAATTTTCTTGTTCGCCAGGCTGCCGTCTTCCTTATCCGAAACGGAAACTTCGTAGTTCACGGGCTTATCGTTCCAGTAGAAGGTCTTGTTGCCTTTGATAGCGACATCTACTTTTGGAATCGCGTTACCCACACGCACGATCACGTCCGAGGTGTTGGAGTTGCCTGCATTGTCGGTCACTTTCAAAGTCGCGGTGTACTCACCTGGTTTAGCGTACGTGAAGCTTGGGTTAGCCAGCGTGCTCTTAGGCAGGCCTTTTCCAAACGACCATTCGTATTTGATCGGGTCCCCGTCATAATCCAGTGAACCTTTGGAAGAGAAGTTTACTTTCAAAGGCGTTGCGCCGGTGGTGTTGGTAGCGCTCGCAACGGCTACCGGCACACGGTTGCCTGCATTAAAGGTAATGTGCGACAGGCTGGCTTCGTCGTTTTGTGCGAACCAGTTAGGGCCGTATTCCAATGTGTACAATGAACCGTCATTCGCAAACTGCATGTCGATCGGGTGGCTGAATTTGGTGCCCGGCATGAAGCGTTCGATGCTTTGCAGGTCGCCTTTTTCGTTCATGGTCACAATGTTGATGTAATCACGGATCCAGTCGTAGGCGAAGAATTTGCCATTGTAGTAGGAAGGGAATTTAACCTTGCTATCCTGAAAGTCAGCAGCATAATATACCGGCCCGGCCATGGCATTACGTCCCCCTTTGCCGACGATCGCCCCGAATTCCGGAGAATCGGCATATGGATAATAAATGAATGCAGGCTGAGCAGGCGGCAATTCCTGCAAGCCGGTGTTATGCGGTGAGTTATTGATCGGCTTCAATGGATCGAACGGCTTACCGGAGGTGCTGTCGGCGAAGTTGAAATCGATATAAGGCCTGTTGTTGCCGATAAACAGCGGATAACCGAAATAGCCCGCTTTTCTCGCTTGGTTCACTTCGTCATAACCTCTTGGTCCACGCTTGGGATCGTCATTGGACGCATCCGGACCTACATCACCCCAGTACAAATAGCCCGTATGCTGATCGACCGAAATACGGTAAGGGTTACGCGTACCCATTACGTAAATCTCAGGGCGGGTTTTCTCCGTTCCGGGAGGAAACAGGTTGCCTTCGGGAATGTCGTACAGATTCGTGCCGCCCGGCATGTTCGCACGGCGGTCGCCGTAGCGAGGCTTAATGCGCAATACTTTCCCTCTCAGTGAGTTGGTGTTGGAGGAGGTATGCTGACCATCCCAGCCTTCACGCCCCGGGCGTTCGTCGATGGGGCCGTAACCATTCGATTGGAACGGGTTCACATCATCACCGGTGGATAGATAGAGGTTACCTTTGGCATCCCACGCAATGGAGCCGCCGGTGTGGCAGCAGTCGGTGCGTTTTACAGGAACTGTCAAAAGCACTTCCTCGGTGCTTAGCAACACTGTATCCTTCACATCGTCGTATTTAAATCTCGACAAATGCTGTGCGGTATCCGCCTCCGTTGATGGCGGCGAATAGTACATGTAAATCAATTTGTTGGTCTTGAAGTTCGGGTCGATGTTCAGACCCATTAACCCATATTCCTGTTTCGTATAAACGGGTACTTCGCCAACGAGTTTAATCTTGCCGGTTTTAGGATTGTATAGCTTTACTTTTCCCTTTCTTTCAGTGAAAAGTACACGCTGGTCATCCAGAACGACCAGTTCGGTCGGCTCGTCGAGCTTGGAAGCCAATACTTTTTTGGTGAAACGGTTTTCTTCCGGGCGGGATTTGGCATAATCCAGCTTCGACGCCATGGCCCAGTTGAGGCCGCCGGTAAGGTGTTTTACAAAAACGGGATTGGTATAAGTAGCGTCTTCATGCCCGAAGTTGGTATAGAATGCGCGGCCGCCGTCGAACTCGTGGTACCATGACATCGGGTGGTTATCGCCCATTTTGCCATCCTTGTAAGTCTTCTCATCGATCTTTACTAGGACATTCACCTTCTCGTTGAAGTTTTTAAAATCATAAAACTCGTCTTTGATCTTCCATTTTTTCGGAAAACCATCCATCGAAGGGTGCTGGTCATTCACCACAAATGCCTCGCCCTCCTGCACGTTCGGGTTACCCGGGTGGCTCAGGAATTGCGCGCCTGCGAGTTTGTTGTACCATTGCCAGTCGTATTCGGTGTCGGTTGCCGCGTGGATACCCACATAGCCGCCGCCCGCCTGGATGTAGCGCTCAAATGCATCTTGTTGCTTGTCGTTCAGTACATTGCCGGTCGTGTTCAGGAATATGACTGCGCTGTATTTTTGCAGGTTTTTGTTGGTAAAAACAGCCGCATTTTCAGTAGTATCTACCGCGAAGCCTGTCTCTTTACCCAGTTTTATGATGGCAGTTTTACCTGCCGGGATAGAAGAGTGCCGAAAGCCGGCGGTTTTAGAGAATACCAGCACGCGCTTTTCCGGCGTCACCGTCTGGGCCGTAGCTACCAGACCGCAACATGCCAGGGCCATCACGCCGGCAATCCTGAAACGTTTCAAAACTTTTCGAAAAGGGGATTCATTCATTAGATTGGTTGGTATTGGTTAACGTAGAAAAAACCTACCTTCCAAAAAGGAAGATAGGTTTTTAATATACTTGTAAGATCGACAATTATAAACCCAGCACCTTGCGATTAAATGCCTCATCTGCACCGGTTCCGGCGAAATCATCAAATGCTTTTGTAGTTACTTCGATAATGTGGCTTTCGATGAACGGTGCGCCTTCCGCCGCGCCTTGTACGGGCGACTTAATGCAGCATTCCCATTCCAGAACCGCCCAGCTGTCGTAATCGTATTGAGACAGTTTCGAGAATATGGCTCCGAAATCTACCTGTCCGTCGCCGAGTGAACGGAAACGTCCCGCGCGATCGGCCCAGCCTGCGAAGCCGCTGTAAACACCTTGCTTGCCGCTAGGGTTGAATTCCGCGTCTTTTACGTGGAATGCCTTAATGCGATCGTGGTAAAGATCGATAAATTGGAGGTAATCCAACTGCTGCAACACGAAGTGACTAGGGTCGTAGTTGATGTTCGCACGGGTATGGCCGCCGAGGTAGTCCACAAACATCTCGAATGTAGAACCATCGAAAACGTCTTCGCCAGGGTGTAATTCATACGCTACGTCCACGCCGTTCTCGTCATACACGTCCAGAATTGGCTTCCAGCGGGCCGCGAGTTCTTTGAACGCGGTCTCAACCAAGCCGGCAGGGCGTTGAGGCCATGGGTACAGGAAAGGCCAGGCCAATGCACCGGTAAATGATGCGCTGGCTTTCAAACCCAGTCTGCGGCTTGCCTGCGCCACATATTTCAAATGCTGCGTAGCCCATTCAGCACGTGCTTTCGGGTTCTTGCGAACTTCCGGCACTGCAAAATTATCGTACATTTCGTCGTACACAGGGTGCGAAGCCACCAGCTGGCCGATAATATGCGAAGCCAATTCGGTGATTTGTAGTCCTTTGTCTGCCAGTTTGCCTTTCAGTTCGTCGGCATAAGTCTGCGACTCCGCAGCTTGCTTCACGTCGATCACGCGCGGGTCCCAGGTAGGAAGTTGGAGGCCTTTGTAGCCGAGCCCGGCCATGTAGTCGGCAATGGTATCCAGTGAGTTGAACGGCGCTTCATCGCCAAGGAATTGGGCGAGGAAGATACCGGGGCCTTTTATTGTTTTCATAAATTTTAATGATTGAATGACTGAATGATTGAATGACTGAATGAAAAATGATTGAATGACTGCGGGTAGTTACTTGGCGTTTTTGCGGGCCTTGGAGAGAATTTTGATGAGTTCTTCTGCTTCGTCCATCAGCGCTTTCAGCTTTTCGGAGGGGAGAATCCCTGCTTCGGATATTATCTCCATCCAGAAGAGTGATTCATCCGCTTCTTCAACAGTTACGCTCATCTTGGCAAAGAACTCATTCCGACTTCTTGCCCTGCACACAGCTCGATAATTGGCTCCGACAGACGACGCTGATCGTAGAAACTGCTTCCCAACAACCCGTGCTTCCTCTGTCGGCGGCAATGCTTTAAAGACTCTAATGCTCCTCAATACAAACTGCTTAGTGCGCCCCTGCAACTGAGAGACAAAATCCTTTTTATCATCAGCCATATTCATAGTGTGTTTGCAAAAAGCACAGACGCCCTATTCAATCATTCAGTCATTCAATCATTCAAAATTAAATTGTTACCCAAGCCTCCTTCTTATTGCTTTCCAAAATCCTCTCGCAAATCAGCAATTCACGGTAGCCGTCGGCGAAGGTTGGGAATGTTGGATTCTCCGGCTGCTTACCGGCTGCAATGGCCGCGTAAACTTCCTTGAACATTTGTTTTGAGGTATCCGGGAAGCCTTCGTTGTGGCCGCCTGGGAAGGTGATCGTCGAGCGTACGTCCTCGTTCACGAGCGATGGGTCGCGCATGAGGATTTCGTTCGCCTTGTCGCGGTTACCGATCCACATTTCGTTCGGAGCTTCTGAGCACCAGCTGAATGTCTTTTTAGAACCCGAGATTTCCAGTGACATGCGGTTTTTACGGCCGGCCGAAACCTGTGAAACGGTGATTACCCCTTTGTTTCCATTGTCGAAACGTAGCAATACGTTCGCGTGGTCCTCGGTATTGATAGGTACATCGGCGTAGTCTTCCGGTTGCAGCAATTTACCCGAATAAGTCTCAACGGCTTTCAAGGGCTTTTTGCGGGTTTTGTGTACGGTATTGAAATCCGCCAGAACGGCAACGGTTTTCAATCCGGTAATGTATTCCAGAATGTCCATCAGGTGGGAGCCGATGTCCGCGATCGCGCGTGAATCGCCGGATTTGTCCGGTTCGAGGCGCCAGTTGTAGTCGGTTTCGTAGAACAGCCAGTCTTGCAGGTACGAACCGATGAACGAATAAATCTCGCCCAGTTCGCCTTTTTCACGCATCGACTTCATCTGGCGCGCCAGCGGATAGTAACGCAGGTTGAAGTGAACCGCATTCACTAGGCCTGTTTTCGCAGCCAGTTCCACGAGTTCTTCCGCTTCCGCGAGGTCTTTTGCCAATGGTTTTTCACAAATCACGTGCTTACCGGCGAGCAATGCCGCTTTCGACTGTGAGTAGTGTAAGAAGTTAGGCGTACAAATGTGGACAGCCTGAATGTCATCCTGTTTCAGCAGTTCATCGAACGTGTAGGAACGTGCAATGCCAAGCGCGTCAGCTTTTTCCTTGGCCAGTTCTGCGGTCACTTCGCAAAGTGCGGCAACTTCTACATTAGGAAGACGTCTCAGTGCTTCAATATGTGCAGGGCCAATGAAGCCTGTTCCGACAACGCCAACTTTGATTTTGTTCATAAATGGGTATGGAATGATTGGTGAAAAACAGTCCGCTCTCGCGGGTTAAATTGAGATGTACAGTAATTGATTGCGTATTCAGGATCAGAAGTTGGTCCATTTCGTTTCCGTCTTGTTCGAAGCAATGACGGCGTCGATGAACTTCATACCTCTCAAACCATCTTGTGCGGTTGGGAAATCGTACACCGGATCGGCCGTTTTACCTTCCCAGTAAGCCCTCACATGAATGGCGAAGTTGCGGTAGAGATTGGCGAAGGCCTCGAAATAGCCCTCGGGGTGGCCGGCCGGGATGCGGGTATGCACCTGTGCAGCCTTGGACAGGTTACCCACGCCCGTACGGATGATGCGTGTGCCCTGGTTGGTTTTGTGAATCAGCGTATTAGGCTCCATTTGCTTCCATTGCAGGCCGCCGGTTTCGCCGTAGACGCGGATATTCAGGTCATTTTCCTCGCCGTTGGCGATCTGACTGTTTTGTAGAATGCCTTTGGCGCCGTTGTTGAAGCGGAGTAGAATATTGGCATCATCATCCAGCAAACGGCCTTCCACAAATATTGTAAGGTCGGCGCAAATCTGGGTGATTTTGAGTCCGGTGATATATTCAGCCAGGTTTTCGGCGTGGGTACCGATGTCACCGAGCCCCCCCGCGGCCCCCGAACGCTTCGGATCGGTGCGCCATGCGGCCTGTTTGTTGCCGGTAACTTCCACCAATGTAGCCAGCCAGCCCTGCGGATATTCCACAATTACCTTCCTGACTTCTCCAATGGCGCCCGAGGCGATCATCTGGCGGGCCTCCTTTACCATCGGGTATCCGGTGTAGTTATGCGTGAGGCAGAAAACGAGGCCTGATTTCTCAACCACAGCCACTATCTCTTCCGCTTCTTCGGTATTGAGTGTAATCGGTTTATCACATACGACGTGGAAGCCATTTTCCAGCGCAAGCTTCGTAGGTGCAGCGTGCATATGGTTGGGTGTAACAATGGAAACAAAATCCATGCGTTCCCCTTCCGGCAGTTGCTTTTCTTTCAGGATCATCTCCTCAAAGTCGTTATAAACCCTGTTTTCAGGCAGATATAGCGCTTTTCCGGTTTCCTTAGACTTGGCAGGATCGGAGCTGAAAACTCCGCAAACCAGCTCAATTTCTCCATCCATGATCGCTGCACGGCGATGGACCCCACCAATAAATGCATCCAGGGACCCGCCTACCATGCCCATTCTGATCTTTCTTGACATTCCAGTTGGTTTAAGGTTTTTGTAATAGATTATACAGATAAGAAAGTGCCTTCGGAGAGACTCTTACTTCCTACAAATATAAATTTAAGACATAAAAAACATTGCTTAGGAATAGCGAAATGCAGTAGAATTCCCCGGACTTTGTTTTTTTTGTGAAATCTTTGAATAAAAATAGTATCCCGAAATCAATCATCTAATTCAAATAATCAAACCCATTTAGTCACATGTCCCAATCAGTTAACAGCGGCAGGCTCTTCAATGCAAGTTGTTTTGCGCTCATAACCACTGCATTCTCATTCAGTATCCGTGCAGGGATTCTGCCCCAGCTGGGCACCGAGTTCAACCTCACGGCCGAGCAACTGGGCTTTATCAACTCGATGTGGTTCTTCGGGTTCCCGCTCGCAATGATCATCGGAGGGCTCGTTTACCACACGATCGGTCCGAAAACGATCATGCAGGTGGCATTCGTTTGTCACGCGATTGGTATCATCATGACGATTTATTCGGGCGGCTACACAGGTCTTCTGATCTCCACATTCCTGATCGGGGTAGGTAACGGCTGTACCGAAGCTGCTTGTAACCCGATGATCGCGGATTCTTACGAAGGGTTGCAAATGAGCAAAATGCTCAACCGCTTCCACATGTGGTTCCCGGGCGGTATCGTAGTAGGTTCTTTGATTTCGAAATTCATGACGGATTCGAACCTCGGCTGGCAGGCACAAATCTGGGTTATTTTGATCCCTACCATCATTTACGCGTTCCTTTTCTGGGGACAGGCATTCCCTAAACCACACGTGGATGGTGTAACTTCAATCGGCGAGAACCTGAAAGCGATGGCTTCGCCGCTGTTCATTTTCATCTTCGTTTGTATGGCATTTACTGCAATCAGCGAGTTCGGTCCGCAGCAATGGACAGGCTTGATCATGAGCAAAAGTGGTGCAAGCCCGATGCTGATCCTTGCATTGGTAACGGGTCTGATGGCGATCACACGCTTCTTCGCCCACCCGATTGTGGCGGCAATAGGCCAAACCGGTATTCTGTGGGGTTCTTCGATCCTCGCTGCGGCTGGGATCTACCTGTTTAGCACTGTAACCGGTCCTGCGGCTTATGCAGCGGCGGTGATCTTCGCGATGGGTGTAGCGTTGTTCTGGCCAACCATGATCGGTTTCGTCGCTCAGAACGTGCCTTTGAGCGGTGCATTGGGAATGTCTATCGTGGGTGGTATCGGAATGTTCTCGACGGCTATCTGGCAGCCGGTGATCGGTAAATGGCTGGATGACGCCAAAGCAGAGAAACTGGCGGCAGGTCTTACCGGCGACGAAATGGAGTTGGCAGCCGGTCAGGCGACGCTCAGTACGATGGTGATGTTCCCCGCATTGCTGATCGTCGCATTCGCTATCCTGTATTTCTGGATGAAAGGACGTAAAACAGTAACTACCTCTTCGGCGGCAGTTCACTGATTTTAGCTGATATAACAATACAAAACGGGCGCTCATAAGGCGCCCGTTTTGTATTGGTGGCATTTTAAAAAACATTATCTGAGCTTTACGATCGTCACGCCCGCCCCTCCGCGGTCCGCGTGCTCGTCGTACATCCCTGCAACCTGCTTGTACCCGCGCAGGTGGTTGCGTACGAGCGTACGCAGGATGCCGTCGCCTTTGCCGTGTACAATGCGCAGCTCGTCATAGCCGAGCATAATGGCATTGTCCATAAACTGATCGACTAGCCCGAGCGCCTCCTCGCCGCGTTTACCACGCATATCGAGGTTGAAACTGAAATTGAGCATCCGCTCGTTCATGTCCACACCTTTGGAAGTTGTTTTCAGCCCTTTTTCCCCGGTAGCGGCACGGTAGGTTTTGCGCGATACTTTTTCGAGGCGGTTGAGCTTCACATTCGATTTCAGGTCGCCAATGCGGATTTCTGCATCCTTCCCTTTGATCGAAAGTACTTCACCAATGGCCGTCTGCCCGCTGATACGCACGTAGCTGCCCGGCGTAATGTCGCCGCCTTCCGGTTCATATTCCTCTTCGACGGGCTGCGTTTCGGTCACTTCCGCCAGTTTCAGGTTGTTTTTACCAAAATTTTCGAGCGTAGTCCGCACGGTTTTGGTCTTTTCCTTCTCGGCTTTATTTTCCTTGATCTCCCTGATAGTGTTCTCGATCAGCTGATTCGCATCCGAAAGAAGGTTTTTAGCCTTTTGCTTGGCCTCATTGACGATTTTCTTCTCGTTGTTTTCGAGCTTCTCCTTCAATGCGGTATAATCGGCTACCTGCTTGGTCAGCTTACGCTCTTTGATTCCGATCTCGATGTTCTTTTCCGCAAATACGCGCCGTTCGATATCGAGCTCTTTCAGCAGTTTTTCAAAATTCACCTGCTGCGTGCCGAGCTTCTCTTTCGCACGGGCCACTACCGCTTTCGGCAACCCTATTTTAGAAGCAATTTCAAATGCAAACGAGCTGCCCGGTCGGCCGATTTCCAGTTGGTACAGCGGCTCCAAATGCTCGCCATCGAAGCGCATGGCCCCATTCACGAGTCCTTCGGTTTTATCGGCAAGTACTTTCAAATTGGTATAATGCGTGTTAATCATCCCGAAAGCACCCGATTTGGTCAGGTTTTCCAGAATGGCTTCCGCAATGGCCCCGCCGAGGCCCGGTTCCGTTCCGGTACCGAACTCGTCGATCAGGAACAGCGTCCTTTTGTTGGCCATCGATAGAAAATGGCGCATATTGGTCAAGTGCGAGCTGTAAGTACTCAGGTCGTTTTCCAGCGACTGCTCATCGCCGATATCAATGAAGATATTCTGGAAAAAGCCCATGGAAGAGCCTTCGAGCATTGGTACCAGCAATCCGCATTGGAACATGTACTGAATCAATCCCACAGTCTTCAACGCCACCGACTTACCACCGGCATTCGGCCCGGAAACGATGAGAATGCGCTGTTTTTCCTGCAATTCAATATTCAGCGGGATTACTTTCTTGCCCTGCTTCTGGAACGACAAATGCAGCAGCGGATGCCGTGCCTCGCGCCAGTCGATAAACTGGCGGTTTTCGAACGGTGGGTTAATGGCCCCCATTTCGCCGGCTAATCTTGCCTTCGCGCGTAGGAAGTCCATTAGCCCCAGGAAGCCGTAAGCCTTTTGCAAATCGGGTACGAAAGGACGGATATAGGCCGTCAGTTCGAGCAGAATGCGGTTGATCTCCCGGCGTTCTTCATATTCGAGCTCGCGGATTTCATTATTGGATTCGAAAACGTCCGTGGGTTCGATGAAGACGGTCTGGCCTGTCGCTGATTCGTCGTGGATAAACCCGCGTAGCTTCCGTTTGTGCTCGGCGGCAACGGGAATTACCATACGGCCGTTGCGGACGGTCAAAGAGACATCGTCGCCGATCCATCCATTGCTTCTGGCCGATTTCAAAATCGTATCCAATTTTTTACGAATACCGGCCTGTTCGGAAATCAGCCGCTTGCGAATGCGTGCGAGCTCGGGCGAAGCCGAATCACGGATCTGGCCTCGATCATCGATGATGCGATCGATGGCGTCGGTAACCGCCTTTTCAACCTTGATCGTTTTGGCATATTCACCCAGAATAGGAAATGCATCGGGCTCCTGGCTTTCGAAAAAGCGCAGGCAAAGGCGGATTGTCAGCAACGACACTTTCAGGTCCGAAAACTCGGGCTGTGTGAGCAGCATTCCTTCAATGGAAGCGCGTTTCAAATAGGGCGTCGCATCGATGTAGTTCTGGGAAGGGAAATTCTCTCCCAGTTCGAGTATGCGCTGCATTTCGGCGGTCTGGCTCACCAGCTTCTCGACCATGCCGAAATTCTCTGAAAACCGTATTTTTTCGACAAAGCCCTGTCCCAAAGAGCTGATACAAAGCTCTTTCAAACGTTCCCTCAGCTTGTCAAATCCCAGTTTTTGTTCTAATGTATTGGGGTAAAGCATTTCTAATGGCTATCGGCTGTCGGCGATCGGCCGTCAGCACGGTGATTGAATGGCAATCGGCTGTCGGCAATCAGCCGTCAGCACTGTTAGTTAATGTAAATTTTTGGATCCTGAGTAGCCGACTGCCGATAGCCGACAGCCGACTGCCGTTCTAAAAAACGTTCCGTATCTCCTCTTTCAAAACCTTCAAAGCGTGCGTCGACGGCTGGATTTCCTTCTCGATCACGTGCGAAAAAACTTTTTTGGCGAGGTCTGCTGCCGGGGCGTCAGCGCTGACTTCTGCCGCAGCCTGATTCACAATTGCCACAGTTTCATTCATCGCATTCACGATTTGCTCCCAGGCATGGGTACTCACATAGAGCTGCTGCGCCACATTGTGGTTGTACTCCTCCCGGATCTCGTGCAGGATAATCTGTTGCAGTTCCAGCGCGCTTATCGCCGAAGGTACCAATCGAAGTAACAGG
Organism: Dyadobacter sp. BE31; assembly: GCF_031457695.1. NCBI lineage: Bacteria > Pseudomonadati > Bacteroidota > Cytophagia > Cytophagales > Spirosomataceae > Dyadobacter > Dyadobacter sp. BE31. The sequence continues at coordinate 553,585 of NZ_JAVDXA010000001.1, read as the reverse complement.
TTATTAGGGGTAATACGTTCCAGAAAGAGGCACATACGCTCGTACGCCTGCAAGCGCAGAGGCAATGTGATTTCGATGTTTTTGCTACGGATATCCCAGCGCTGCTTCTCAAATATCTTGTTGGCAACGGTCGTAATGGTGAGGTAAACGCCAAATGTTACGATAACGCCGAGTACCAGAATTGTCAATATCCAGATATATTCCATGGTGTGAAATTGTAATTTTATGCCAAAATGAGGCACAAAATTAAAGGATTAGCTGCATTTGGCAGATATTTTATTTCAAAACGCGAATGGAACAGCGGCAGTTTGCGTTAACTGGTTTATCGCAACCAAGAATAACGAGCAGGAATGGATAACCCGATTCAATTGACCGAAGCAGCAAGGCTGGAAATCAGGACGACACTGGAAGCCAATAAAATTCCGGATACCTACGGACTTCGGGTAGGGTTAAGAGGGGGTGCGTGCAGCGGATCTTTTCTGCTTGGGTTCGACACAGCCACAGAGCATGACCAGACATACCTTATCGAGGGAATTAAGGTACTGATAGACAAGCGCCATCTGATGTATGTGATCGGCGTGTCGGTGGACTTTGAAGAGGGGGCGAACGGCAGCGGTTATACGGTTTCCGCCGCTGAAAAACTCAAATAAGTGTTTTGATCAATCTTCAACGGTTACATGCTTCCAGTTCTCTCCCGAGCGAATCCGATTGAGCTGGGTATGTGTAATTCCGAACTGTTTCGCGATCATTTTTAAACGGTTATTATCGTTTTTCAAAAGCTTCTTGATGATCCGCACTTTGCTTTCCGTCAGCTTGTAATTTTTGGTACGCCGTGGGATTACCCGGTTGATGAACGCAGGGTTTTCACGGTTGTGATCGATCATTTCAGCCTTTGTAACCCATTTCAGGTTTTCGTAGTGATTGTTCTGCTTATCGAAATCCAGGTGGATCACGAAGTTATGATCGGCATCCGGCTTTTCCGCAAAATGCTCAGCAACAAGTTTATGTACATAGCGGTTGATGGTCTTGCCACCTGCTACGCGAATATTCAATGACCTATATCCCTGAATGACAGAGCCTTTGATTACGACACCTTCTTTTGGGTTGTTTTGAAAACTTTTCAACCTGCCATAGTTGGATACTTCGTAATGGGGAGCGTTCTCGATCTCGTCGAATATAATTTTTGCCCACTTTTCGTTCCAGAAGCTCCGGCTTACATTTGATTCATTCATTTTGATAAAAGCTGTTATTATAGTTTCTTAACGTTGTACGATCGATCATGCCTCCGGGGCTCTCCGGGAATCGGGAACGATCTTTTGGTGTTTCAAAAAGTGTGTGTGGCTGTTGCAGATACTGCTTTGCAGCCCTTATTTGTTTTATTAAATTGATTTGGCATGAAACGTACACTCATCATAGGAGCGACTTCCAATCCTTCCAGATACGCTTACCTGGCTGCACAGAAACTCAGGCATTATGGTCATCCCATTTTACTCATCGGACGCAGGAAAGGTTTTGCATTAGGAGAGGAAATCAACACAGACAAAACTGACTGGAAAGACGTAGATACTGTCACACTGTATATCAATCCGAGCCACCAACCTGAATACTACGATTACATCGTTTCTCTAAATCCTAAACGCGTTATCTTCAACCCTGGTACAGAGAATCCTGAATTTAAGGATATTTTAATTGATAAAAATATCATACCAATAGAGGGGTGCACTTTGGTAATGCTGTCGACCGGACAATTCTAGTCCGGGTACCTTACCATCTGATTAGTGCCGACGCCCACGTAAACCCGCTTCCGAATGCCGCGAGGCAAACCAGGTCGCCTTCTTTTACTTTTCCAGTCTCCCATGCTTCCGTCAAAGCGATCGGGATGGACGCGGCCGTTGTATTTCCGAAACGTTGTAAGTTGTTGATAACCTGCGATTCAGAAAGGCCAAGCTGCTGGCGGACGTAGTCGCTGATCCGGATATTTGCCTGGTGCGGAACGAGCAGATCAATATCGCCGGCCGTATAGCCATTAGCCTCCAACGCTTCCTGGATTACCTCGCCGAAGCGCACGATCGCATGTTTGAAAACGGCATTGCCGTTCATGTATACATTGTGCCCGCCTGCTTCGATCACCTCCTGGCTCACGGGCCGACCTTCGCGGCTGCTGCCCGGATCTTTTACAAAGAGCTCCTCGGCAAACCGGCCGTCGGCGTGGAGGTGTGTAGATAATATACAATGTTGGGGATCGTCCGTGGCGGAAACCACAGCAGCACCAGCGCCATCCCCAAAAATAACTGCCGTATTACGTCCCGCCGTGCTCTTGTCGATCCACGAGGACTGAATTTCCGAACCGACGACCAATGCCGTTTTGTACATCCCCGATTTGATGAACTGGTCGGCAATGGAAAGCGCGTACACAAATCCCGAGCATTGTTCACGGATGTCGATCACCGGTTTGCCGTCCATGCCGAGCTCGCGCTGCATCAGAAATGCGGAGCCCGGAAAAAAGTAGTCGGGGGTGATGGTAGCGTACACGATCACGTCAATATCGTTCGGCGTAAGCCCTGCCCGGTCCAAGGCCTGTCGCGATGCAGCGGCAGCCATGCTGTAATTGGTGTCCTTTCCGTATTCGAAATACCGACGTTCCTGAATTCCGGTCCGCTCGCGGATCCATTCATCGGAAGTTTCCATCCATTGGGTAAGGTCGTCGTTGGTGATGATATTGTCGGGAACGTAAAAGCCTAAGCCTGTAATGCGGGAGAATGCCATGCTAGTGGGGATGGTTCAAAACTGCTGAGGGTTAAAGGCAGAAAAGAACGGTATTTAATACTAAAATGATAATAATAAGCAACATACGTTGCCGCAAAGACTACAAAAATGCAAAAAAAAGTCTTCGGTACCAATTCAAGCCTGCTTTTTAGTGACGTTCGCGGCAATGGAAAGAAGTACGTAAACGACCAGTATTGCCGGGATAGCGAGGAATTTCAATGTAGCAAGCAGAACCACGACAGCACCGATTAGAATGAAGCGTGCCTCGTTACCCTTCCACCCGAAATTCTTGAATTTGAGCGCGATCAGCGGAAGCTCCATCACCAGTGCATACGACATGACCACACTTAGTATGAGTAGGTTATTGGTGTTAATAATGATATTCTTCCACATCTCGCTCTCCGTATGGACGATCAACGGCAAAGAGGCGATCAGCATCGCATTCGCGGGCGTGGGTACACCGATGAAGGAGTCCGACTGGCGCGGATCGTTGTTGAATTTCGCCAGGCGGATCGCCGAGAAAATCGCGATGATGAATGCAGGGTAAGCTTTCCAGATACCGAACAAGTCGGGAATACTTTGCATCAGCAACTGATACATTATAATCGAAGGAAGCAACCCAAATGTGACCATATCAGCCAGCGAATCGAGATCGCGGCCAATGGGAGAGGTTACTTTCAGCAGGCGGGCGATAAAGCCATCCAGAAAGTCGAATATCAACGCGACGCCGATGAGCACGCAAGAAAGCAGCAGGTTGTTGTGGAATGCTTCCACCACGCCAATGCAGCCGCAAAGCAAATTTCCGCAGGTGAGGGCATTAGGGATGTTGCGACGGATCATAGGGCGCTATTTGAAGAAAGGGTTGTTTCTTTTCTCAAAACCAATGGTAGTAGGCTCCATATGGCCGGCGTACACCGTGTAATCGTCGGGTAATGTAAACATTTGCTCCCGGATGCTCCGCAGCAGTGTGGCATGGTCGCCGCCCGGGAGGTCGGTACGCCCGATGCTCATGCGGAACAGCACATCACCGCCGATGACGAATTTTTCGGCATCGTTCACCAATGCAACGTGGCCGGGCGCGTGGCCGGGTACGAATATGATTTTCAGGGATGTATTGCCAAACTCAATGGTTTCGCCCTCTTTGATAAAGCCGTCGATCTCCGGCTCTTCAAATGCTGAAAAGCCGTAGTTGGAAGCATATGTTTTGACAGCCTTCAAAAGCGGCTCATCCAACTTGTGCAACACAAACGGAATACCGTATTTCCTTTTGAGTGCTGCTACGCCCAACACATGATCGATGTGCGCGTGGGTGTTCACGATCTGCACGGGTTTCAGGCCGTGTTGTTGCACAAAATCTGTGAGTTCGTTGACTTCCGAGCGGTCGTAGCAGCCCGGATCGATGATGATCGCCTCGCCCGTTTCGTCGTATAGGAGATAGGTATTTTCAGAAAATGGGTTAAATACAAATGTTTGGACCTGTACCATTCCGGTAGGGATATGAGGATTAATGAATGGGCGCGAATTTACTAAACACTTTACAGTTCTTTGAACCGCGCTATGATGCGGTCGAAGTAAAATATGGTGGTATCCTTGTAATCTGAGTCGGTCCCGGCGTAAAACCATAGCTCGCCATTGCCGTTGGCGGTTACAGTAATGGGCTGTCCATCATTGGAATACCTTAGTAGTGTATAATAGCGTGTGTCGAGATTGGTACTGGCAATGCTGCCGCTCAGCAGAACATCTTTGCCTACCTGAGTGCCTGAACCCTTGTCGAGGTTGAATGCATAGACACCCGACGTCAGTTTCGTAGTTAAAGGCTCTTTGGTGGACACTCCCGATTTGAACGTCACCTTGTCGACAACGGCGCTCGCGGTGTATTTAGTTGCCAGATCTACTTGAAGCGTCATTTCATAGGGCTTATTGGGCTTAAAACCGGTTACGCGCTTTTTGATATAACTGAACATATTGCCTTTTGAATACCTCGACAGGATCCGAAAACCATATTGGGTCGTATCGAGGCCCCGCGGGAGCAGCGCCGTAGCGGCTACCGTATCCAACTGGCTCGAATCCGCAGTTGCAGCATATCCGGCATATCCGGGAATCCAGCCATTTTCCCCGCCGGCTCCCGACTGGAAATTGGAATCGACGGTAATGCTTGCATCGAGACTGTCTTCATTACAGCTCCACAATCCGGCTGCGGCCACGATGGCTATCAGAATATATTTTTTCAACATGAATAGCAGTTTGCAAAGAGAACGAAAGACCCTGAAATAGCCTTATGCGTTGTAACTGGTAAAATTAAAACAGCGTTCGCCAAAAGCCTATCCAATGAGGAAAATAGCTGGAATTTTATGCAAATCAGGCTTTTGTGCCTTCCATTTCCTGACGGGCATGGTCCTGATCAGCTCGTCTGGTGCGGTGATATTGGCCGCAATGCATAATGCCAGGTCGGGTGAGCATGCTTCAATTACCGCTTCGAGCAACTGATTGTTACGAAAGGGCGTTTCCATGAATATCTGCGTCTGCTGATGTTGCCTCGCGTTTCTTTCAAGGTTTTGTAATGCCTTTTTACGCTGCACTTTATCAATAGGCAAGTAACCGTGAAATGCGAACGACTGCCCGCTCATTCCGGAAGCCATCAATGCGAGCAGAATGGACGATGGACCCACCAACGGCACCACATGTATCCCCAGCTCGTGCGCGATGCGCACTGCCACCGCGCCGGGGTCGGCGACACCCGGGCACCCTGCCTCCGATATAACCCCGGCACTTTTTGAAAGGCTTCGCAGCGACGCAACGGTTTCCGTTTCCGTGGTATCCTTGTTCAGTTCGATGAATGTCAGTTCGTCGATCACTTTGCCGAGTTTCAGGCTGCTGATGAAGCGCCGGGCAGTGCGGACATTTTCTACGAAGAAAACATCCAGATGCGCTACGGTATCTGTGATCTGCGGCGCGAGGACGGCATTTTGGGTGCCTTCTGCCAGTACTGTAGGGATTAAGTACAGGGAAATCCCGGAATCGTTCATAGGTGTCTCATTTTTTCAATCCTTTCCAACCAAATGCCCTGATTGTGAATCTACGGAGTAAATAAAATTATTTAATAAGTATGAAAAGACTATTATACATACCCTTGGTCCTGGTGTGGTTATTGTCTTGTAAAAAGGATAGTTTCAATGACCTTTCACCCAACTATGCTTTCACGACAGTGTCGGGCATTTGGCATTCCATCGAAGTTGAAAGGTCTTCGCTTGATAATAAGAGTACCTGGGAGCCGATTGAAGCTGCCAAGTCTGATTCGCTGATATTTCGTGCCGATGGCGTGGTGCTCAATGCCAACGGCACACCTCGCTGCTGCGCACCTGCCACGATGATCATCAATGGCACCCTTCTCGATGTGAAACCCGCAACCGCATTGCCCAATAACCCGCAATGCGAACTGCTGAATTGCATTACCTGTCCCACTTGGGAGATATCGATCAGCGATGATCAGCTTATTATCGCTACGTGCAACTCGCCCAGGATGAAATACGTCAGATAGCCGTATTCAGAAATTCCAGCAGGGTGCTGACGAACGCTTTCGGCTGCTCAGCCTGCACCCAGTGCCCTGCTCCTTCAATTGTTTTCAGCTGTGCATTTGGAAACAGGTCGAGAATACCTTCCAGGTCTTCATCCAGAACATAATTGGAATTGCTTCCCCGCATGAACAGCGTGGGCGTTTCGACCGGGTGGTCGGATTTGATCTGTGCGCCTACATTTGCCATGTCGGTTGTGAGCAATGGTAGGTTGAAGCGCCACGCGAACCCGCCTTCTTCCTTTCTATAAAGGTTTTTCAATAAAAACTGCCGCACACCCACCAGCGGCTCGTATTCACTCAGAAGCTCATCGGCCTGGTTACGGCTTTCGATCTCATCAATGGGAATCGCATTCAGGCCTTTCAGGATTTTGGTATGGTGAATAGGGTAGGCTTTGGGGCCGATGTCGACCACCACGAGCGCATCGAATGTGTCCGGATAGGTCACTGCATACTCCATCACCGTTTTTCCCCCCATCGAATGCCCGATCAGGATCGGAGACTCGATGTTTTGCTGCTCGAGAAACTCCTTTAAATCGGCAGCTAGCGTCGGGAAGTTGAGCGGGCCCTCGTGCGGGGAGCGCCCATGGTTGCGCTGGTCGACCAGATAAACCCGGTAACCGTGTTCTGAAATGGTTTTTCCGATGGTAAGCCAGTTGTCGAGAAAACCAAACACACCGTGAAGGATGATCAGGGGCTTGCCTGTTTCGCCTATTTGTTTGAAATTGAGTTGCATAGGATAATTAATGTAGTACTTCGGCAGTCGGCAGTCGGCTGTCAGCTATTTATTTCAACAGGCAACCAGCCGAAAGCCGACTGCCGATAGCCGAAAGCCGAATAATGCAAAGGTTGTAAGGATTTCCGGGAAGGAAAAAAATCCCGGCTTTCTAAAATTTAACAATTTGTTAAATGCCGGTTACGTCTTGGTACAATAATTGCTGAATTTATAGATAAAAAATCTTTTTTTTCTGCCTCCATTCCGCTCTTCAAAAGCCTTTGGCCCTTCTCGCGATTTGTTAATGATTTGATAAAATGAAAAATATTGAAGTATTGGTGCACGAATCTGCATTATTTCAATAGATCAGTCAGTTACGAACACTAGTATTGTATTTTAGTAGGATTTAGTCTTTTGTTTGTAAATGTAAAAAGCTATTATTTTGCGTCAATTATTCATCCTCCTTGAATGAATCCGCTAGTATTCTTACAAACCAAATCACCAAATTTATGAACGGGAAAAGTTTACTCTTCCGGGCGGTGTGCCTCGCGGTTACCGCATTTCTATTCTCTCTATTTGGACCAGCGGCGCAAGCCCAGGTTACTTCATCAGCGATTACGGGACGTGTTGCAGACGGCAAAGGCGAGGTGCTCCCAGGCGCCACGGTCGTAGCGATCCACGAACCGTCAGGCACAAAATATGGCTCTGTAACCAACGAGCAGGGACTTTACACGATTCCCGCGGTGCGCGTGGGTGGTCCTTACAAAGTGACTGTTTCCTTCGTGGGATTTAATGAACAATCTCAGGAAAACATTTTTGCTAACCTTGGTACTGCTGCCAACGTCAACTTCGAACTGAAAGACGGCTCTACCGACCTCGCGGAAGTGATTGTTACCGGTGCAGGAAGCGACATTTTCAGCTCCGACCGTACCGGTGCCGCAACGACTTTCAACAAAGGTCTCATCACCAGCCTGCCAACACTCGGACGTACGCTGAACGACATTACCAAGTACAATGCGTACAGCAATGGCCGCTCATTCGGCGGGCAGGATAGCCGTTATAACAACTTTACCATCGACGGTTCGGTGTTCAACAACGGTTTCGGTCTCGGTAACGAAGCGCAAGCAGGCGGTCGTACCGGTTCTACGGCGATCTCCCTGGACGCGATCGAAGAGGTGCAGATCAACATCGCTCCTTACGACGTACGCCAGTCGGGCTTCGCGGGTGCGGGTATCAACGCGGTAACGCGCTCAGGTACCAACGAATTCTCGGGTTCGGTTTTCCACTTCTTCAAGAACAAGAGCCTGGCAGGAAAGAAAATCGATGGTACTGAATTCAAGGTTGCCGAATTCAATGAAAAAACAACCGGTTTCCGTCTGGGGGGCCCGATCATCAAGAACAAATTGTTCTTCTTTGTAAATGGTGAGTTTGTAAAACGTTCGAGCCCGGCGCTCGACTTCGTATTGAACCGCGGGCAATCGGGTAGCAACGTGTCGCGTACCACGCTTGCGGACATGCAGGACCTGGCTTCTTTTATGCAAGAGAAGTTCAATTACAATGTAGGTGCATTGGACGGCTTCAATAATGAGAACAAAAGCAAGAAATTCCTCGGCCGTATCGACTACAACATCAGCGACAAGCATAAACTGACATTGCGTTATTCGCACCACGATTCGGATTCGGACGTGTTGATCAGCCAGTCGAACAGCTCCAACACGGCAGGTTTCGGTAACCGTACCAACTCGCTTTCGGCGATTTCTCCTCAGAACACAGGCTACATTATCCAGGATAACACCCGTTCACTTGTAGCGGAATTGAACTCGAACTTCGGCGGCAAATTTGCCAACAACCTGATCGCAACTTACAATAAGCAGATCGAAGACCGTAAATACAAGGCGCCGATCTTCCCGACGATCGAAATCCAGAAAGACGGATCTACTTACACTACCATCGGTTCAGATCCATTTACGCCTAACAACCGTCTGGATTACGCGACATTCAACATTACCGACAACCTGACATATTTCGCAGGCAAGCATACATTTACAGTAGGTGCGTCATATGAGCACTTCAAGTCGAACAACTTGTTTTTCCCCACTTCAAATGGCGTTTGGGTATTCAAATCGATTCAGGATTTCAAGAATGCAGCGAATGCATACCTGGCTAATCCTAACCTGACAACCGCTCCTGACACCGTAGTTCGTTTCAACTACCGCTACTCATTGCTTCCAGGCGGTGCTGCTCCATGGCAGACGTTCAAGACGCAAACGATCAGCTTGTATGCGCAGGACGAGTTCCAGGTTACGCCTAATTTCAAGCTGACTGCCGGCCTTCGCGCGGACTACATCAATATGCCTAACACTTCCAAACAGTATTACAATGCTGTTGTGGATACCATCGTATTCAGATCGCCAAATGGTGACCCTTACAATGTGAATACAGGTAATGTTCCAAAATCACGCATTTACCTTTCACCACGCATAGGCTTCAACTGGGACGTAAAAGGCGACCGTACCACGCAGGTTCGTGGTGGAACCGGTTTGTTCCTTTCCCGTATTCCTTATGTGTTGATTTCGAACCAGTTGGGTAACAATGGGGTGAACTCCGCAACGGTTGTAGGAGCCAATACTACCGCGTATCCTTTCACGCTAGATCCATCGCGCTACAACCCCGATCCGAAAGACACCAAGCCGCTTAAAGGCTACCAGGTTAATGCATCGGATGAAGACCTGAAATTCCCCCAAATCTGGAAAAGCAACATTGGTATCGACCAGCAACTCGGTTGGGGCGTGGTAGCAACTGTGGAAGGTATTTTCAACAAAAACTATAACTCGCTCCGATACATCGACGTGAACCTGAAAGCGCCCAATGCTCAGTTTGCAGGTCCTGATACCCGCGATCGTTTCCCGGCTTCCGGTCTTAGCGGTAGTGCGGCAACGGCAGCGCGTATGATTTCAAGCCAGGTTTCGAACACTTACGTGCTGACCAACACCAACAAGGGATATTCCTACTCTTTGACGGGTAAACTCGAAAAACCTGCTACACGCGGCTTCGGTGGAATGGTGGGTTATACTTATGGTATGGCTAAGGACATCGCTTCGGTATCTTCTACCGTGGAAGGTAACGTGCCGGGGGTAAATGGCTTGAACTACCTCGATCTCGCTTATTCAGGTAATGACGTTCGTCACCGCTTTGTAGGTTATGTTTCTTACCGCAAAGAATATGGCGGTAAATTCGGTGGTGCTACGATGGTAACATTGGGTGGCGTATCTTCAAGCGGTACTAAAATCTCTTACATCAGCTCTACCGATATGAATGGGGATGGTCAGAACAACGACCTGATCTTTGTGCCGAACAAGGCGACCGACATTACTTTCGCGACTTTGACTACCACTGCAAACGGCAAAACATACACATTCTCGCCAGAGGAGCAGGCAGAAGCATTCCAGAAATACATCGACAATCACCCTTATCTGAAAGAAAGAAAAGGCAAATATGCAGAGCGTAACGGCGGCGCATATCCATGGCTGACCCGTTTCGATCTTACTGTGGAGCAGGATTTCTACGTGAAAGTGGGCAAGAAGGATAAGAAGAACATCATTCGCCTGCGTGCCGATATTTTCAACGTTGGTAATATGATCAACAATAAATGGGGTGTAGCCAACCAGGTAACTGCCTCTTCGAACAGTACTCAATCTAACCCGCTCAACTTTGCAAGCGTAAATGCGCAGGGTGTTCCTACCTACCGCATGGGTACGCAGGTAGTGAATGGAGAGACAGTCCTTTTGCGTGACGCATTCGTGAAGTCAAGAACGATCAACGACGTTTGGCAGGCGCAGTTGGGTATCCGTTATATCTTCAACTAAGAATAGCAAGCCTTCTAACAGCAACGAGCCCGCAGCAATGCGGGCTCGTTTTGTTTTATACCAATCCTTTCCTCCATTCTCCTTCCTCCATTCTCCCTTCAATCCTCAATCCTTCTTATAAAAAATACTCTGCACCAAAATCGGATTATCGGTGCAGATAATGTCGGGCCCGCCGGAATCCCGGAGCTTTTGGTACAATGGCCTTGACTCGGCAACTTGAAGTGTATCGATATTGCCGTTGGTACCGAGTGAAGAGGTGACGTTCAAGTCGTGAATGCGTTGGTAAAAAGAGCTTTCCTGCAATTCCCGGGGCGTGAGCGCTACAATCTGCTCCAATGGTAGCCCCGATTGCTCGACGGCGTCGATATGTTCCGGGCTGTTGAATCCGACCGCCAGCATGAGCTGCGGGGCTAGCTGATGCGCCAGTTGCGCTTCTTTTAATGAATAGCAGATTAGTACGGATTTGTAGAGATTTCCCGTCCCTTGCAGCATTCTGATGGTCTGGGTAATGCTTGTTTCAGGCTTTTTGTCGACAATCAGCACGAAATTCTTACCGGCCGACCAGTTTAATACTTCCTGAAATGTGGGTATGAGATATTCCGTCATGGAGCCGTAGGGATCTTTTAACCTCAGTTTGCTGACTTCTTTCCACTTCTTTTTACTCAACAAACCCTTCCCGTTGGTTTTCAATGCCAGCTCATCGTCGTGTGAGATCACCAGCAGGCTGTCGGCGGTTGCCCGCACATCAATTTCCAGGAGCACGCAAGGCACTTTGGAATATGTCCGCTCGAAGGTGGCCATGCTATTGCCGGGATAACCGTCTTCCGTACCACCCTGGTGTGCCATAATCAACGGCGTGGTGCGTTTGCCCGGTTTCAGATAGCTTTTAAGTGCTTCGGCGTCTTTGAACTGGCAGTCGCCGGTTTGGGCCGGAGCAGTGTGTGAAAGGGCAGCCAGAAGCAGTAGTGTAAGGGCCTGCCGGGTTTGTTTTCTCATTGTTTATGTCACATTATTTGATTCGGTATGGAGCGGTCCGTGCCTGGAAGCGTCGCGGATGGCGGAACCGTTGATGGCGGGGTCGGTGACCGCCGAGTCGCCGCCCTTCTCGGCTTTCAAAATTGATTCCACCCCCGCGCGGTAGCCTTCGATGATCAGCCGTGAAATATCCTCCGAATTGAAATGCTGTAAGTCGAGGAAGAGTGGTGTCAGCGGCCTCACTACCGTCAGTTTCATAGGCTTTCCCCGCAGGTTCGAGCGGTCGACGTACGACTCGGCCCATTGGATATTGTTGTTCACGATCTGGTTTACGGTAATGTCGCGCACACGTTCGATCAACGTAATCAGGTTGCGGGTGTTGATGCCTTCCGGCTGGTAGAGCAGGGGAGAGTGGCAGCCGATGAGGATGATCTCCGTCGCGCCGTCCTCGATGGCCTCGCGTATGGGCGCAACCTCGCGCAAGCCGCCGTCGAGATAAAGCTGGTCGTTGATTTCGACTGCCGGCATCAGCATGGGTATCGACGAGCTGGCGTATACAAAATCCACATAATGCGGGTCCTGCGTGGAAACATATTTCATTTCCCCGGTTTCGATATTCACGGCCCCGGCTTTCACTTTAATGGGCGTATCGCGGAGGTAATCGTCGTTGAGGTGCTTACGGATAAGCTGGTGCAGCGGCGACGGGTCGACGATGCCGTCGAAACGGCTCATGAGCGTATTCATTCCCAGCATTACCCGGGAGCGCAACGTGGAAATATCCTGTGGTTGGGTAATATTCTTGATCCAGAATTCGAGCAGCTTTCGGCCCGCCAATGGCCAGTCTATCTTCTTATTTTCGGCCATTTGCTTGCCGGTTTCATTCGCCAGGAACGTGGCGTTCAGCGAGCCTACGGAAATTCCGTAGACCATTTCAGGCTCAAAGCCGTTTTCCAGGACTGCCTGGATCACACCTACCTGAAATGCTCCTTTCATGGATCCGCCGCCGAGAACGAGTGCTTTCATATCGACTGGGTTACGTGGTTTAGTTTGTACTTCGGCCGCCGGCTGCCGGCGGTTGGCCGTTTTTGGCGCCCAGGCCTTTGTCCAATTCTAAACATTTTCGCTTTAAAATTGATGTAAACAGAAGATTTTATTCCAAATTTGAAGATCAGAGTTCAGAGGGTTAAACGAACATATTCACAAACTCATGCCCCTGTTCGCGTCCTTTTATTATCAGGAGGGACCTTTTAGCCCTCGTACATGAATATGACCCTTTCAATAAAGGATATCCAGGCTCCTATTGCGGATGAAATGAAAGCTTTCGAGCAGAAGTTTCGCCAGTTTATGAAAAGCGAAGTAATGCTTTTGGATCAGATCATGAATTACATCGTGAGGCGGAAAGGCAAGCAGCTGCGCCCGATGTTCGTGTTCCTGTCCGCGGGAGTTTGTGGTGATATTGCCGAATCGACCTACCGCGGCGGAGCGATGATCGAGCTGCTGCACACGGCCACTCTGGTACACGATGATGTGGTCGACGATTCGAATTACCGTCGTGGATTCTTCTCCGTGAATGCATTGTGGAAAAATAAGATTGCCGTATTGGTAGGCGATTATCTGCTGTCACGCGGGTTGTTGCTTTCAGTTGATCACGAAGAATTCAAAATCCTGAAAATAGTTTCTACCGCCGTTCGCGAGCTCAGCGAAGGCGAGCTGCTGCAAATTGAAAAGGCCCGCAGGCTGGATATTAATGAAGAGGTTTACTACGAAATCATCCGGCAGAAAACGGCTTCGCTGATCGCTTCATGTTGCGCGGTCGGAGCTAGCTCGGTCGGGGCAACGAAGGAAGTGGTGGATAAAATGCACGCGTTCGGTGAGAAGGTGGGCATGGCATTCCAGATCAAGGACGATCTTTTCGACTACGGCGAAGACGAGATCGGCAAGCCGCTGGGAATTGACATTAAGGAGAAGAAAATGACGCTCCCGCTCATTTATGCGCTAAACCACGCGCCCTGGCTCGAAAAGCGCCGTATTATCAATATTATCCGCAACGAAAGCCATAAACCCAACAAAGTGAGTGAAGTAATCGCATTCGTGAAAGAATCGGGCGGCTTACGCTATGCGCAGGAGGTGATGGAAAAATACGTGAAAGAAGCGCTCACCCTACTGAACGAATTCGCGGATTCACCGCACCGACGGTCACTGGAACAGCTCGTTCAGTATACGATTGAAAGAAGCAAGTAAGGCAATGAGTAACCGGGTCGCCGGAACGATGAGTGAATAGTCAAGTGACTACTTATATACTCATTCGAAATCCACGTATTTGACAGAAAATATATAAGTAAGTATAATAATATAACTAGCTTTTTAGTTATGTTTGTGTGCTCACTTAATGCTGTCTGTCATGAGAATATTCCTAACTATTTTTCTTCTTGTCGCCAGCCTTGGGCTGTCGGCCCAGCCCGTAGTTCTGTTACAGAAAGATGTCTCCAAAGAGCTTGCACAGAAATTAAATCGGGAATACCAGAATAACGAAGGTCCGGTGAATCAAACCCCGCACAGTGTGCGGACGGTATTCGATAATATTTACAGGCAAATCCTTCAAACGGATAAATTCAAAGAATACATGGCCTGGAACAAGCTTTACCTGAATGCGGAGGGTAAAATCGACTACCTCGTTGTGAGTGTTACGAAAAGCTTTCAGTTAGCGGACGGAAAGAAAAAGGAAGATACCTCCGTGGCCGACTCGCTCGCGGCGGCCGTTTCGGCGCAGCTCACACCTTATCTCAGCGATTTTGTATCGCGCAGGACGATCGGCACCAAAACAGCCATCACTGTCTTCGTTAGTTTCTATAACCGGCCCCTCACGGAACCGCAGGCCAGAAAAGACAGCGTTGTGAACGGATTGGCTGAGGCAATGGCGACGAAAGACACATTAAAAGTGAAGACGCTCGCGCTCGGACAAAATTTACTTACAAGCATTCCGGAGGTAATATACCGCTTTCCCAACCTAGAAGAGCTGTTTTTGGGAGATAACGACCTTGAAACCGTAAACATCGACATGGCGCGCCTGCCCAAGCTACGGCAGCTGGACCTGAGCAGAAATATATTACGGGACAACAGCATTGCCATTAGTAAAAACAAATCGCTGGAACTCCTTAACCTGCAAATGAACCTCATTACTGATGTGCCACGGGCCGCCCGGAACTGCAAAAAGCTCGAAACCCTCTGGCTGGGTAATAACCGGTTGAGCGGATTGACTAATGCCAGTTTCAGAAAGCTGAGACAAGTCAAAGATCTCAACTTTTATAAGGCGGAATTGGCTGTTTTACCCAAAGGGATCCGCAAAATGCGCGGCCTGGAAGTGCTGGATTTGTATTATAACAAACTGGAAACCCTTCCAAAATCGATCACCAGGTTGAAGCGCCTGACGCATTTCGCGGTCTCCTATAATCAGCTTACGGCATTGCCGAAGCGCATGGATAAACTGAAAAGCGTGCATACCATATACGCCCATCATAATCACCTTAGCAAACTTCCCGAACGTATTACGCGCATGAAGAAGCTGCGGATCGTGGATTTGGGGTACAACTGGCTGACGACATTCCCAGCCGAACTCGCATCATTTACCAACTTGGAGGAGCTGGATCTTTCTGCGAACAACTTCCCGGAGTTTCCGATGCAGCTTTTGCAGATTCGCAAGCTCGATAAGCTGCATTTACGCGGCAACCCGTTTTTGGGACAGGATGCCGAACGTAAATACAGCGATCAGTTGAGCCAGCTCAAAAGCAAGAATATCGAGGTGTTTTATTAGAGATTCCACCAGTAGGTGAATTTCAGAACGATTGCGCGGTTTTTGACCCTGAAATTCTCGGGCAGATAATTGTCTGTGTACACGATAAAAAGGTCGGAAGCCGGCTTGTAGCGCCATTGCAGACGGGCATTCAGGTTGATGTTATCTGCCTGATTGTTGTACTGCATGAATGTCGTGAAAAAGAGGCTGTTCGTAAAGGTCACGTCAACACGCGGCCCTACGAGCCAGAGTTGGGTGCGTTTCCACGGCTCAGGAAGTCGGATATCGTTATAATTACCGGCCATCGTAATGGCTACGTAAGGCTGCACGCGGTAACCGAGTTCGGCTTTGAGGTTGTTGCGCTTGCCATTTTGGTAATATCCGCCCAGGATACCCGATGCGAGGTAAGTAAAGCGGTTTTGCGGTCCCGAAACGATGTCGAAACCAACGGCTTTCCAGTTGTGCTCGGTACCGGTAGCGAGCGTAAAGCCGCCGAGGTTGGTAGGATCGAACGGCCGCAGCAGGCGCACATAGTTGCTCGAACCCCACACGGCCACCGTGGCGCGGTTGATGAAATTGATGTTGTAGGATAAAATGAATTCCTTATCGCTCACATCAAACTTCTTGTCCCAGTAAACATTGCTCACGAGCTTGGGCCCGTGGCTGATGATTTTGTTGTGCTTAATGAAAAACAGATAGGCTACATTAGGGCTGATCTTGTAATAACCCATCCGCACGGCATTGGGCACATAACCTACTTCCGCATTGTAATTCTTGCCCACGTACTCATGCTGCCATTGCCATATTAAATTCGCTTTGGTGAATTTCAGGTCGGCGGCATGCGTGAAATCGTCGGACGATTTGCCCGGCGTGAAGGATTTGAGGAACATTACTTTCCCGGTCCAGAGGTTTTTGGCGCTCGCCAGGTTAAACTCCGCACCGATGTTCCGGTTGTAACGGTTGGTGGCGGAATGCCTTTCGAGGGTGTAATTCGTGGCATCCTTGTTCACGAATATGAACCGCACATTGGAGCGTGCCAGCAATTGCCGCTGCAATGCAAACACGGCGTAATTGTTGTGGGGTGTCAGCGTATCGTTGGCGCCGGTTTGCACATCGAGCACGCCTATCCGCCAGTTTTTATTGATTTTTCCGCTCATTCTGGCTCCAAACTGAATGGGTACACCCAAACCGATGCGTCGCGAGAAGAACGGACGAATGGTAGCGTACCCGAAATTGGCGAAAAGGTCGGCGTTTTCGAGGAAGAACTGCCGGCGCTCGGGAAAGAACAGTTCGAAACGGTCGAGGTTGGTTTGCTGCACATCCACATCGACCTGCGAGAAGTCCGGGTTGACAGTCAAATCGAGGTTGAGCGACGGCGTGAGGCCGATTTTTACATCACCCCCGATTGTCGGTTTGTATTTGGTAGGAAGGTCGTTCTGGTGGTCTTTGGTCATGCGCATGGCTGCGTAGGGGATCACCGAAATGTTCGGGCCGGGCGTAGGCGGAGGCGTGTCCCACACGAGTACGCCCGTGTACGCGAGCGAGGCCGACGGAAATTGACGCGGAACCGGTGCCCACGACGATTTTTCGGAGATCGTCAGGTCCTGGCGGCTGAAATTGATTCCCCAGCGCGTAATACCGGGCTTGTAACGAATACTTTTAAACGGAATGGCAGCTTCCCAGACCCATTTGTCGTCTTCGTTCTTCACAGCGCTTACCCATTTGTTGTCCCAGCTGAGATCGACGGTACCGCCGTCGCCCTGCTGGCCGTCCCAGGGCGCACCCGCCGCATTGGCGCCGAATGAAAAGCCGTTGGTCTTGTCATCGAACGTGTCCATGAAAAGCAGGAAATTATCATTCTTCCCGAAGGCAAAATCACGTTTGAGGGATTCGACGATCAGCGAGCCATTGATGGGCTTGTAGTTGACAACCAGGATATACAGGTTGTGTTTGTCATAACACAGTTTCACGTCCGTCAGCGCCTTGGAAAAGCTGGTGTCCATCGGCGTGATCATGAAAAAGTCTTTGGCAGTTTCGGCTGCCGACCACGCGGGATCGTCCGCTATCCCATCGACTTTGACGGGCGAAGTGGCTGAGTGGATGTGGTACTGGTAGTTTTCGTTCGGTTTCTGGGCAATGCTTTGGAAAATGATGAAACAGAAAATGAAAGGGGTTAGGATAAAGGTACGTAGCACTTGGTTCAGGGGATGTTTAGGAATATAAAAGGTTCAAGGGTACTCAGTTTCTGAACCAGCGGGAATCAGCATAGAAAGTCCCGAATGGTACCAGCGAAGAAAGAAACGATAAAGCCGACTTTTTGAACGACCAGCTTTTTTCAGTAGCAACCTGGATAAGCAGGAGCACGAAAAGCACAAAGAGTACACCGTGTGCCATGCCTACGATGCGTACAGCCTGCGGGATACCCGCAAAATATTTAAGGGGCATTGCTACGCCCAGGAGTAGAATAAAAGAAATGCCTTCAAGAAATGCAATGATGCGCAGGCGGCCTAATGCCGATTTGATCAGTTCGGATACCATAAGAAATCAGGATAGGGAAATACAATTTACCGGCAAAGATACACATCAAGCTCCTTGAAACGCAGGAAGTTCGAAAAAGCTTTTGCCCGGAAATGTTACATTTTGTATTTATGTAACTGGTGGTTTAGATAAATTCCGTGAAATGGTATTTTTGAAAAATTTTATTCTGAATGATATTTGTTTTAAGGTTAAAAATTGCATTATTGGCAATAATAGCACCTTATTTCGATATTATGAAACTAATCTACCAAACATGGCTTTTCGTGTTCCTCTCCTGTTATTGTTATGCGCAGGGCCTGAAAGTAACCGGGAAGGTTACCGATGAAAAAGGGGACCCGCTGATTGGTGCTTCCGTTCTGGAAAAAGGCACCGGCAATGGTACCGTTACCGACGAAAACGGCGCATACAGCCTCACAGTGGGCTATAACAATGCAACACTCGTGGTAACCTTCGTGGGTTACAACAAAATGGAAAGGGAATTGAACGGCGCCGCCAGCCAGGATTTTGCGCTTGCCGACGCCACGGTACTGAACCAGGTAACGGTAGTGGGTTCCCGTAACCTGAACCGCTCTTCGACCGACACGCCCGCGCCAGTGGATGTGATCGACATCCGCGAAGTAACTACCAAGCAGGGACAGCTCGATGTGAACCAGCTTTTGCAGTTTGCCGCACCTTCTTTTAACTCCAACCGCCAGACGGGCTCCGACGGCGCCGACCACGTCGATCCGGCGTCGCTTCGCGGGCTGGGACCCGACCAGACATTGGTGCTCATCAACGGCAAGCGCCGGCACCAGTCAGCATTGGTGAACCTTTTCGGTTCGCGCGGGAGAGGCAACACCGGTACCGACCTGAATGCAATCCCGGCCGCCGCCATCGAACGTATCGAGATCCTGCGCGACGGTGCCGCAGCACAATACGGCTCGGATGCCATTGCGGGGGTCATCAATATTGTGCTGAAAGAAACGACCAACCAGCTGGCTGTGAACGCCAATGCCGGCATGTTCAAGGCCAAGTACCGGTTTGACGATAAGAAGTTCGATGGCCTGAATTACAATATCAACGCAAACTACGGCGTGAAAATCGCGAAAAAGGGTTTTCTCAACGTGACGGCCGATTACAATTCCCGCGACCACACCAACCGTGCCAACACCGTTACCAGCGAGTCGGACCTCGCTAGGCGGCAGTATGGCGACCCGGAAATCCGCAATGCCGCGGTGTATTACAATGCGAAAATACCGTTGGGTAGCAATTTTCAGGTTTACAGTTTTGGTGGCCTCAACGAGCGCAAGGGCGATGCGTACGCATGGACGCGCTTCGCGGACGACGACCGGAATATCCCCTCCGTTTACCCGAATGGCTTTGATCCGATCATTACCAGCGAGATCAAGGACCGCTCCGTGGCTGCAGGTATTCGCGGGGTCTGGAAATCATGGGATATTGATTTAAGCAATACCTATGGTTTCAACAAGTTTCATTTTGGAGTTAAAAACTCGCTGAATAGGTCGCTAGGCGAGCGTTCGCAGACTTCGTTCGATGCCGGCGGTTTTCAACTCGGGCAAAATGTGGTCAATCTGAACGTCAGCCGGTATTATAAAACGTTTATGCAAGGCCTGAACGTCGCATTCGGCGGGGAATTCAGGAAGGAGCGCTACAAGATCTTTGCGGGTGAGGAGGCTTCCTATCGCAACTATGATCCCGAATTTGCGGGCGGCTCGCAGGGCTTCCCCGGTTACAGCCCGGCGGATGCGACCAACCACAGCCGTTCCAATATAGGAGCATATGTGGATTTGGAAGCGGATGTTACCAAGCAATTCCTGGTGGATGTGGCTGGCCGTTTTGAGCATTACAGTGATTTTGGAAGTACTTTAAATGGTAAACTGGGCTTGCGGTACAAGGTTACCGAAGCGCTTGCGCTGCGCGGGTCGGTGAGTACAGGCTTTCGTGCGCCGTCGTTGGCCCAAAAGTATTTCAATTCCACATTTACCAATTTCGTGAACGGCCAGCCGGTGGAAGTGCTGCTGGCGAACAACAACAGCGCCGTTACCAAAGCATTGGGCATTCCCCAGCTGAAACAGGAAACGTCCCTGAACGGCAGCCTCGGGATCACCTTCACACCAGCGGCCGGGCTTTCGGTGACCGTGGACGGCTATTACGTGAAAGTCAAAGACCGCGTGGTGCTTACCGGGCAGTTCAGCGACGACGATGAGGATATTGGCGATCTGCTGAAAGCGCTTCGGGTAGGGAAGGCGCAGTTCTTTACAAATGCATTGGAATACACCACTACCAAAGGGCTGGACGTAATTGTGGCGCACTCCACACCGCTGGGCGCCGGGAGGCTCAGTACCACCGTGGCCGCTAACTTCAACTGGATGGAACTGGGGCCGGTGAATACCGTGCCTAAGCTGGCTGGCAAAGAGGATATTTATTTCGACGAGCGCGAGCGTCATTTCGTACTGGCATCGGCACCGCCTTCGAAGATCAACCTTACCTTCGATTACGCTGTGAGCAAGTTCAGCGCGATGTTGCGGTTTATCCGTTTCGGTGAAATCAAGCTGGCGAATTGGGATTATATGATCGATACATACAATCCCAAAATCCAGACAGACTTTACATTGAATTACAAATTCACCAAAAACATATCGCTCTCCATCGGAGGAAGCAATATCCTGAACGTGTACCCCGATAAGTTCCAGCCCGCATTAACCGAATCGGGCGGAGCCTGGGACCCTGTCCAAATGGGTAGCAACGGGGCGTTTTTCTTTACCAGGTTGGGATTACGGTTCTAAACCGCAATGATTTCCGCCGCTGCCATTTCGCCGGTGACTACCGCGCCTTCCATGAACCCTTGCCAGTCGGCGAGGTGTTCGCCGGCGAAAGAGGTATGCAGGAAAGGTTTCTGCAATGCGGGGCGGGTCGTGTACCACTGGTTCAGCCCGTACATCGCGTATGCGCCTTGCGAAATCTTGTCGGTTCCCCAGTAATAATTGGCTTGCGATTCAATGAGTTTTTGGGCCTTGGGAAAATACGGGCTAAGCGTTTGCCCCAGCATTTTTTTCTTCCAATCGTCGTTTTGTGCGGAAATGAGTTCAGCTTTTTCTCCGATCGTGTAAGAGATTAGCACGCCTTTTTGCGATGGCTGGTTTTTGGTAGCGTGGTAAAAGTAATGGGGCGTCTGGTCGGTAATGAGGTCGAAGCTCTCGTCTTTCCAGAAGCGCTTTTTGAACAGAATGGCGTTCTTGTTGATGCGGGCATATTGCAGCTCGTTAATCGCCTGTACCTTTTCAGCCGGTAATCCCGGTTCCCACTGAATGTTGCGGATAGCAAATGTGGGAATGGCGCAGATGAGCTTGTCGGCTTCGAAAGTCTTGCCGTTTTCGCAGGTTACTTTCACGGTATCTTTCTGTTCGATGCGTTTCACGGCGTGGCCGGTCAGTACGCGATCATTTCCTATCCCTTCCGCAAACTTCTTCGCGAGCATCGCATTGCCACCCTGCATTTTCAAATCCATCTCGTTCTTCTCGCTGCTTTCCGCGAATGTGGCCAACGCAATGTAAGCCGACACGTGCCGGATGCTTTCACCGAAATCAGTACTGTCGAGCAGTTCCCGGAAGACAAGGTCCTTGCCTTCGCAGCCATTGTTGACGAGGTAGCGCCACCAATCGATGCTGTCGAGTTCGACTTTCTGTTTCTCGTCCAGCCGTTTGTAGCCTTCGAGCAGCGTCTTCATTTTAGCCTTCCAATTATCCGTGAAATCCCAGGCATTTGCTTTGGAATATTCGTTCTGGTAAATGAGGTGGGTATCGAACTGGTTGTTCAGCAGTGGTATTTTGAACTGGTCGCACAATGCACGCACGCGCTCGTGGGAGTTGCCTACCCATTCGGCGCCGAGTTCTACGACCAGGTTTTCTTTTGGATCAATGGTATGGGAGAATACCCTGCCGCCAATGCGGTTGCGCGCTTCGAGCACCGTCACGTCCACATTCTTTTGTTTGAGGGCGTAGGCGGCGGCCAGCCCGGCGAACCCGGCGCCGATCACGATCACGCGGGTCTGTTTGCCAATGTGGATGTTCCCGAAAGAGCGGGTTGAAATGAGTGAGGCACCCGCGAGCAGGGCGGATTGGCGCAGAAACTCGCGCCGGGAGGATTGTTGCGGCTTGTCCATGATGTAATGAGGTCGATTGAGTACCTCAAATTACTTACCTATATACGCAGCTCAAACAAACCTTTAGTGAGAGGCAGATTTACTTAGTTTCTGGTTTCCAAAAGAAAAGCGGTCCGGCTTTTCGGGGCCGGACCGCTTTGTAATGTATTTCAGATGAATCGCTTACGCAGTTTGCACTTTCGGCTTTACTTTGGGCCTAGGTTCCGTGGCGGCACTTTCCTTGTTACGCATTTTGACAAAATCCCTGAACCTGCGGATGGTTGCCATTACAAAGCCGATAACCAGCACAAATGTACCCAGCCACAGGATGTTGATCAATGGCTTTTCAGTCGCTTTCATCACGATGAAATCACGCTGGGTGGTATTTACACCGAATGTGAACTGGCCTGTCTGCGGGTTGATTTCGTTGAATTGAATGCGCATGCCCAGCTCGTCGCTTACCTCCGGCTTGCGTGCTACCATGCGGTCGCGGATCACGAACGATGGGGTTACTACAAACTCCTTGTCTTTATCCAGCACGCGGATGATCGCTTTCACAGCTGCATCGCCCGGGCCGAGTTTGATACCTTCTACCTCTTCGGTGCGGACTACATTATCCAGAATGGCCACATAGTCGTTTACGAAGAATGTGTCGCGCAGGTTGATCGTAAAGTTCTCGCTCTGGCTCCAAACCGGCTCTGCGGTAGGATTGGTCACCATCGAAACGTAGGTGTACAAATCCTTGTCAACTTTACGCTGAATATCCGGCGAAGACACGATTCCGCCCATGCGCGGGTTGATCTGCACACGCGGGAACAATGTGAATATTTTGCCCGAAGGTTCGCGGTACTCGATCTCGTAATAGAAGTTTTCAGGAAAAATTTCGAGGGTATCGCCCTTTTTATTGTACTTCTGGCCGTTTACCTCGATGTCGCGCAATGCAACTGCGTGGAAATCACCTTCTACGATATCGACCCAGCTCTTCGGAATGTAACCCGGAATGTGGCGCGGCTCTACGCGCACATCGCGCCAGGTGAGCATGTAATCGCCCATTTTCTCGGGCTTGTTGAGCCAGAGGGTGATATTTTCTTTATTCTCCTTGTTATCATTGGCCGTAAATTCCTCACTGCGGGAGATCATCAAACCGGAGTTGTTGATCGAAACAACTTTGGTGTAAGCCGAGGAGAACAAAATACCGATCAGCATCAGCGCCACACCAATGTGCGTGATAGCACCGCCCGAGAGGTTATAGTTACCACGGATAATATTCAGCAGGATATTGCCATTGGCTACGATTGCGAAGATCGAAGTGGTCAGCAATGCGATGTACTGAATGTCGCGCACCTGCTTGAACGTGATCACCGCGGCACTGATCAGCAATGCGACCAATAGCGGGTTGTACAATGCCTGCAACTTGCCTTTGCCGGTTTTTTTCCACCAGAAATACTGGCCTATGCCGGTCAAAACGATGATCAATGCGAAGAACCAGAGCTGGAACTTGTTGTAGTGCGCCACCTGGTCGGCAGGTAGTGCCATATTCAACACGGTACCGAATGCTTCCGCGATTTTGTTATAAACCGGAATGGAAGTGGTTGCGATGATCTGGAAGCCCGAGAGGCAAAGTAGCGTCGCACCGATGAAAATCCAGAATTCCTGCGAGTAGGTCGAAACCTCTTCTTCGTCGCTCGGTAGTGATTTCCAGCGCGCGACCAGCAGGCCGATCGACACGATCATGAACGTGAAAAGGTAGATCAGCAACTGACCGGAAAGGCCCAGATCCGTAAACGAGTGTACCGAAGCATTGCCGAGTACCCCGCTGCGGGTCATGAATGTCGAGTAAAGGACGAGAATGAATGTCGCGATCGTGAGAATGAACGACGTTTTCAACGCAGTCGCATTTCTTCTCGCGATGATCATCACGTGTACCGCCGCCACGAGCACGAGCCAGGGCACAATAGAAGAATTTTCAACGGGATCCCAGTTCCAGTAGCTACCGAAGTTGAGCGTTTCGTAAGCCCAGTAAGCACCCATTAATATACCCACACCCAAAACCAGCGCCGAAAACAACGACCATGGCAATGCAGGGCGGATCCATTCATGGACACGCTTGCTCCAAAGGCCGGCAATCGCGAACGAGAACGGAATGAGCGTGCTCGCGAAGCCCAGGAAGAGGGTAGGAGGGTGGATGACCATCCAGTAGTTTTGCAACAGCGGGTTGAGACCGTTACCGTCTTTCGGGATGAAATTCGGGTCCATTTTGTAAACCGGCAGGTCGGGCATTACCTCTTTCAGCAAAAGGAATGGCGTAGAACCGATTTTAAGATCGAGGCCGGGGATTACCACACCGAGGATCATCGAGGTCAAAAATGCCTGTACCAATGCGAAAACCGTCATTACCGGCGCTTCCCATGAGCGATTGGTGAAGATCAGCGTCGCACCGAGTACCACGTTCCAGAATATCCAGAGGAGGAAGCTGCCTTCCTGGTCCTGCCAGAAGCTGGAAATGGTGTAGCCCGTCGGCAGGGAAAGCGAAGAGTTTTTCCAGGCGTAATGGTATTCGAAATAATGGTTACCGATGATCCAGTAGAGCGAGAACACGACGCCGATCACCGCTGCCAAATGTACCCAGAAAACGCCGCGCGCAAACTTTTTCCAGGTTTGCGTTTCTTCTACCGAACCTCCTGCGATACCCGCTTTAAAATAAGCGAACGTCGCCAGAATGGCCGTTACAAACGCGACTATAACCAGCAGGTGCCCTGCACTTCCGATCGTACTGTGAATCATGATTGTTTTGCAGTATGTTCCGTGGTTTCCATTTTACCGTTTTCGTATTTCGACGGGCATTTCATGAGGATTTTTTCGGCTGAAAACGAGCCGTCATGCATTTTGCCCACCACTACGACCTGCTCGGATTTGTCGAAATCCTGCGGTTTGGTGTTTTTGTAGACCACCTTTTGTTCCACATTGTTGTTATCTACCAATGTGAAAACGAACAGGTTAGGGTCGATTTCCGGGCGATATTCCATTTCAAGGATCTGGCCCGCAGCATCTTTTTTGAGCTTACCTACTACGTGAATGCTCTCATTGTCACCATCCGCAGCCATTTCTTTGGCTTTGGTAAAATCGACGTAAGTACTTGCATCACCGGCAGTTGAAACGATAATACCAATTGCAACCGCGATGATCACCAATCCGAATATCTGTATCTTTTTCATAGGGGCTTACTTGATATTGAGGTCTTTTTCAATCTTTTTCAACTTGGAATCAATGCGAAGCATATTGATCGCTATGCCGGAGAAAATAACGGCCACTACGGCCACTACGACCCAGATTTTACCGTCTTCACGAAGCTTGTCGGCCATTGCTACGGAGGTGTCTCCCGCCTGTGCGAACAGATTGCCGGAGATCGCCAGCAATGTCAGGAGGATGAGGGAAATTCTTTTCATTGTATATATGAATGGACTAAACCTTAACGAAATTTTACTTTGAAACGTTTGTAAATGGCTCAAATCAGGCCAGAATGCTTTTTTATTTGCCCGTCTTAATCGACTCTTCCTCGTGGAACCGCCTTATGCGCTTAATGCGTATTCTTAGCTCCGCAACCCAAAGGCCGAGCAGAATGTAGCCGATTACCGCAGGATATAATACCTTCCGGATGTCGTTGTCGATATCGTAAGAACCAAATGTGCTGTTACCGCCGCTTCCGGGGTGCAATGAGTCCGTCAGACGCGGAAGAATGTAGATGATCGGAATGAATACCGCGAAGGCAAAAATGTTGTAAACCGATGAGATTCGTGCTCTGCGTTGCTCGTCTTCGAAAGAACTTCTGAGCAGCAGATAGGCCATATAAATAAGGATACCCACCGCAGCGCCATTGAGTTTGGGGTCGTTCGGCCAGGGATCTCCCCAGGTGAAATTAGCCCAAACCGAGCCTGTCAGACAGCCCAAGACGCCGAAAAAGATGCCCGATTTGGCGATCTCGCTGGCAATATCGTCATCCCCGATTCTTCCTTTGCTGAGATAGCGGATCGAGTATATCATGGACGTGAAAAGCAGGATGGTCATCGCGAACCACAGCGCTACGTGAAAGTAGGTATTGCGGATACTTTCGTTAATAATTGGAAGGCGTGGAACGGGACCGATAAATCCCATGATGATCACGTAGAAGATGATCACAATACAGAGGATTTTCCACCAGATCTTTCTCATTTTAAACTAATACTTTAAAAGTTATGCCCTGTAACCTGCTGTTTTTCAGCTTCTCCATAAATATGGAAAAAGCAGGTAGGAGAGCGTAATTACTATCAGATCGATCGATAATAGTGTGGTGATTTCATCCGTGCTGACCGACCAGTCGAGGCCGTCCAGGGCATTTTTGGCCAAACGGATCGTCATTAAAAGCATCGGCAGGATGATCGGGAAACTGAGCACGGCCATGAGCGTGGCGCTATTGTCGGCCTTGGACGCGATGCCGGCTATGAGTGTAAGAACGGAAGCAAAACCAATGGAAGCCAGCAGGATACAGATCGTGAACAGGCCATTATCCTGGATCGGGTTGCCCATTACAAATGCGTAGAATACAAATCCAAGTACCGATAATACCGCCATAACCAGCGAGTTATAAATGATTTTGGAAATGATAATCGCTTGCGGGCTGCATAGGTTGTAATAGTAAAGCAATCGGCCATGGCGTTCCTGCGAGAAACTTTTAGCAATGGCATTCACCGCCGTGAAGAGCAGGATAATCCAGAATAATGTGTTCCAGACGATCGGCGTCAGCTGATTCCTGCGGAGGTTGAAACTGAGGTAGCAGACGAACACCGTGCTGACCACGTAAAGCAACATCCCGCTCAGGGCGTATTTCTGGCGCCATTCGAGTGTTACTTCTTTCCAGATCAGGGTCTTAATCTCGTTCAAGGTGATTGGTGTGGGCCATCGGCTTGCAGCTTTCGGCTCTCGGTTTGCTGTTATAATGTAACCAGCGTCACTTTTTTCCGGCTTCGGTACTTCGTTTCGCGCTGCAAAAGTACGACACAAAGCCCGAGGGAAATAATAAAACGGTCAGGATTTTGAATGATTTGGCGAACGGTAGGCACATTAGGAGAAGTAAAGTTTGATTTACCGTCTGAGAGTGCTTTATTTGTACTTTAAATAAAATGAATCTAAATAAGGAACGTATGTCGGCTCGTACCGTTTCCCACCTTAAAAAGGGTGAAAAAGGCGTAATCAAATCATTCACAGACCGTGCAATGTCCCTCAAACTGCTCGAAATGGGCTGTTTGCCAGGTTGTGAGGTGCGGCTGGATGCGATTGCGCCATTCGGTGACCCGATCTGCATCAACGTCGGCGGGAATTACAGCCTGTCTTTGCGTTTGAACGAAGCCGCAGTGATTGAATTAGAGTAAAGATTGCGTTCCGCATACAGTCTCTCCATTGAAACAGGGAAATATTAAAGTTGCGCTGGTAGGTAACCCGAATGCCGGCAAGTCTACGCTATTTAATGCACTCACCGGAATGCGCCAGAAAACAGGCAACTTTCCGGGGGTGACCGTCGAGAAAAAATCCGGAACGTTCCGCATTGCAGGCGATAATGGGCACGACGCCCATGTAACGCTGGTCGATTTGCCGGGTACATATAGTATTTATCCCAAATCGAAAGACGAGACGGTGGTGATGGACATCCTCGCCAACCCGCAGCACCCCGATTTCCCCGATGTAGTGGTGATCGTAGCCGACGCCTCCAACCTGCAACGGAACCTGTTGCTTTTTACCGAAATCAATGATTTGGGCATTCCGTCGGTACTCGCATTGAACATGCTCGACGTGGCCGAAAGCATGAACCTGACCGTGAATGCGGTGCAGCTCGCGATGCAGCTCAACGTGCCTGTCGTACGCATCAATGCGCGTACCGGCGAAGGCATGAAGGGATTGAAAGAGGCTGTGAAACAGGTTGTGGGACGGACCGAGAAACCCGCTCTGCGATATTTCTATGAGCCCAAGGAGAATGAAATAGGGCTGATTAACGAGGTGAAAGAAATCCATCACCTGGATAATGACTATGTGGCGCTGCAATATGTCTGCCAGCACGACAACTTCTCTTTCCTCGAACAGCCGGTACGGGCCAAACTCGATGCCCTGATCGAGAAATACGGCTTCGACGAAAACAACTTCCTCGCGAACGAAACCATCGCCCGCTACGAAAAAATCAAACCGATCGTATCCAAAGCCGTCAAATCCGAAGGTGCCACCGAGCAGCCTTATTGGACGAGAAAGCTGGATAGCATTCTGCTGCACCGGGTTTGGGGGTATGTTACGTTTGCATTGGTGCTGCTGGTCGTATTCCAGGCCATCTTTGCCTGGGCATCGTACCCGATGGATATGATCGACGCCGGTACTGCCGCTGCCATCGAATGGGTAAAAGGTACATTACCCGCAGGCGTGCTGAACGACCTCATCACCGACGGTATCATGGCCGGTATCGGAGGTATCATTATATTCATCCCGCAGATAGCGATCCTTTTTGCATTGGTCGCCATTCTCGAAGAATCGGGTTATATGGCGCGGGTTATGGTGATCATGGACAAGCTCATGCGCCGTTTCGGGCTCAATGGCCGGAGCGTGGTCCCGCTTATTTCGGGTGTAGCCTGCGCCGTTCCCGCCATCATGACCACCCGCAGCATTAGCAGCCGCTACGAGCGTTTGCTCACGATCATGGTGACGCCCTTGATGAGCTGCTCCGCCCGTCTCCCCATTTTTACGATATTAATTGCATTGGTAGTGCCTGAAACGAAGGTGCTGGGCATATTCAATATGCAGGGAATCGCATTGTTCGGGCTTTATTTGCTCGGGCTGCTCGGTGCGTTGGGCTCAGCGTGGTTCCTGTCTTTGTTTATTCCAAGAAGGGAGCCGAGCTACTTTATGCTCGAAATGCCTTCCTACAAACTGCCGCGCTGGGGGCATGTAGGGTTTACTATGTACGAAAGCGTGAAATCCTTCGTGCTCGAAGCCGGTAAAGTTATTATGGCAATTTCCATTATCCTTTGGGTGCTGGCATCCTACGGCCCGGGAGATAGCATGAATGTGGCCGAGCAGCAGGTAGTAGCCTCTATGACCACCGCGCCGCAGGAAGAAATCGACGCAGCTGTTGCGTCAGCCCGTTTGGAAAGCTCCTATGCGGGCCAGTTCGGCCGTTTCATCGAGCCGGCGATCAGACCGCTGGGCTATGATTGGAAAATAGGGATTGCGTTATTGGCATCGTTTGCCGCCCGCGAAGTATTCGTCGGCACGATGGCTACGATTTACAGTATCAGCGGCGACACAGAGGACGTTCTTACCGTTAAACAGCGCCTCGTTCAGGAAAAGAATCCCGAAACCGGCGGGCAGATGTTCACACCGGCCGTCTGCTATTCGCTTTTGATGTTCTACGTATTCGCGATGATGTGTATGAGCACGATCGCCGTCGTCTACCGCGAAACCCACGGCTGGAAATGGCCCATGATCCAGCTGGCTTACCTGATGGTACTGGCATATGGATCGGCGTTTTTGGTTTATCAGGTTTTGAGTTAACTCAAATCAAACGAGTTACCAACCCAGGTGCTCTATCACGTCCGAGGCGATCAGCGCCGTTTGGCCACGGGCTTCGGCGGCGCGGTCGCCGGCGAGGCCGTGCTGGTAGACGCCCAGAATGGCGGCGTCGGCGGGGTCGTATTTTTGGGCGAGGAGGCTGGTGATGATGCCCGTGAGTACATCACCGGTACCGCCGGTGGCCATGCCGGGATTGCCGGTTGAATTGAAATGGACTTCACCATTGGGAAGAATAACAGCGGTGTTGGCGCCTTTCAAGCAGATAATCGCTTTGTATTTGGCAGCAAATGCCTGCGCTTTTTCCAGCCGCTCATACTCGTTGCTGCTTTCGCCTGCAAGCCGCTGAAATTCCTTTGGATGAGGGGTTAGGATCGTGTTTTGGGGCAGCTTGTAAAGTAAATGCCGGTTTGTAGAAAGAATGTTCAAAGCATCCGCATCGACGATGACGGGTACCTTGGCTTGTTCCAGTACTTTTTCCAATGCTTTCACCGTCGCCGGCTCCTGGCCGATGCCCGGGCCGATGCCGATAGCAGTCGCCGAAGCGAGATCCGGGAGCTTGCTAATGTATTTTTCTGCTTCATCGACGGTGGTCATAGCCTCCGGAACGGAGATTTGCGTGATCTCGTACCCGCACGTGGGCACGTGCATCGTGAGCAGGCCCGCGCCCGAGCGCAGGCAAGCCTTTCCCGAAAGTACGGCGGCGCCCATTTTGCCATAGCTTCCGGCAATGATCACGGCGTGACCGTAGGTGCCTTTGTGTGAAAATTTCTGGCGGGGTTTAATGCGTTTTTCGGCTTCAAACTTATCGGTGAAAAAGTAGGTAGTAACTGTATCGGTAATATAACGGGTGCTCAACCCAATGTCGACGACATGCCATTCGCCCACGTATTCCGCATTTTGTGGAAGCAGGAATGCGAGTTTCGGCAGCTGGAATGTAACGGTATATTTCGGTTTGATGATCACATCATCCGGCCCGTTGGACTGGTCGGTGTAAAGCCCGCTGGCGATATCCACGGACACAAGCCTGTTGGGCAGTTCGTTCAGATATTGAATGACAATGCTGAGTAAACCTTCAACCGGACGCGACAGGCCGGAGCCGAGCAATGCATCGATACAAACAACTTTACTTCCCAATTTTGGAAGATCATTTTCGGAATGAATGCGCCGCGGCGTGAGGTGGTTACCAAGCCGGGCGTAGTTGTGGCGGAAATCGTCGGTAGCATTGAGCGTATATTCTACGATGAAAACCTGCACATCGTAGCCGCAGGCGCCCAGAATGCGTGCGATGGCCAGGCCGTCGCCGCCGTTATTTCCCTTGCCGCAAAAGATGGCGATAGGCCGGGTATTGACATATTGATTACAAAACCAGCGTACAAAAGCCTGCGAAGCGCGCTCCATCAGATCGATGGAAGCGATAGGTTCGTGTGCGATCGTGTAGGCGTCCATCGCCCGGATCTGTTCTACATTGAAAATCTTCATGATAATAGCGTGAAAAGCTTTTTGTTACCGACAAATAATGCTAGATTTGCACTCGTTTTCTCAAAAGCTGTTTTGAATGAAGGGGCGTCACCCCGTCCGCTGGGAGCAAGCTATCATTTTAAATCCATAAAATCACTCGTCATGAGCGAACTTATTAAACTCGTAGAAGCTACGATTGAAAATCGTAAATCCGAGTATCCTGATTTCAAATCAGGCGACACGATCAACGTTCACGTGAAAATCCGTGAAGGTAACAAAGAGCGTATCCAGCAGTTCCAAGGTACCGTTATGCAGCGTCGTAACGTAAACGGAGCTGGCGAAACTTTTACAGTACGTAAAATTTCAAACGGTATCGGTGTTGAGCGTGTTTTCCCAATCCTTTCACCAAGCATCGCGAAAATCGAATTGATTCGTCGCGGTAAGGTACGTCGTTCACGTCTGTTCTTCTTGCGTGGCCGTCAGGGCAAAGCAGCTCGTATTAAAGAGCTTAAAACCACGAAGTAATCCAAAAGATCTTCGGGACGAAATTTTAAAACCCTGCAAGCGAATTTTTCTTGCGGGGTTTTGTTGTTTTGAACAAAATCAGTCTGATTTTGTTCAAAACAACAAAACCCCGCCGTCAGTTGAAACTGACGGGAACCGATTATTTCTATTTCCGTCGGTTTAAACCGACGGCTAACGATCGCTACTTATGACTATCGCCTTTTTTAAATACCAGGGCACCGGCAACGACTTCGTGATGATCGACGATCGCGACTTGCAATTCCCGGTTTCCAAAGAACTGATCGCGTCGATCTGCCACCGCCGGTTCGGTGTCGGCTCCGACGGCCTTATCCTGCTCCAAAATGCGGAAGGTTACGATTTCCGCATGGTGTATTTCAATGCCGACGGCGGTGAAGGCAGCATGTGCGGCAATGGCGGCCGCTGCGTGGTGCGCTTTGCCAGCGATCTGGGGCTTTTCAAGGGTAGTACCAAATTCATAGCGGTCGACGGTGAGCACGAAG
The DNA here is from genome assembly GCF_031457695.1 of Dyadobacter sp. BE31. Classification (NCBI taxonomy): domain Bacteria; kingdom Pseudomonadati; phylum Bacteroidota; class Cytophagia; order Cytophagales; family Spirosomataceae; genus Dyadobacter; species Dyadobacter sp. BE31. Next base: position 521,156 of record NZ_JAVDXA010000001.1, on the reverse strand, counting down.
CAACGGTTTCGGACGATACCATCCGCCTCAAAATGTCGAACGTGAATGGCGTGGAGCAATATGAGGAATACGATTTCATGAATACCGGCTCACCGCATTATGTGACTTACGTGGAAGACATTCACGAAGCCGATGTGGTGAATATCGGCAGCGAGATCCGCTACGGCTCGGTGTACGGACCCCAAGGCGGTACCAATGTGAATTTCGTGGAAGTAATCGAGGATAACCACCTGAGCGTGCGTACCTACGAGCGTGGGGTGGAAGACGAAACTTATTCCTGTGGCACGGGCGTAACTGCCTGCGCATTGTCCGCGCACCTACGCGAGGGCTGGGAAGGTCCCGTGCAGGTAGAAACGATCGGCGGAACGCTGGCGGTAGAGTACCAGGATGCGGGTGAAGGCCAGTTTAAAGACATTTATCTGATCGGCCCCGCAGTGCGTGTTTTTGAAGGAACTTTGGAAGTTTAGAGCTTAAAGTTTAGAGTTTAAATTTAAAGTAAAAAGCAAAAGCCTTGCAAATCATCGACTTGCAAGGCTTTTGCTTTTTACTTTAAACTTTCTACTCTAAACTTCAAACTCTAAGCTCTGTTACTCCGACTCGATAATGCCGCCTCTTACATGATAAATCTGCTTGTCGGTCCACTCCGGGACGCGGCAGTAATCCATTGCGGCTACTTTGCTGCGGACGCCGTTGGTACAAATGACGACGATCGTTTGATACGGCGCTACCAGCGGGCGTTTCTCCCTGATCTCAGCCAGCGGAATATTGACGCCTCCTTCATTGAATTCCTCAAATTCCCAGTTTTCACGTACATCCACGAGCACCGCGTCCGGGCGTTTGGTCAATGCGAGCGCCTGAGGCAGGTCAATGTCCGAGTAAGTCTTTTTTGACATAACACCAATTACCTGCCCAGCGCGTAAGGATGGTCGTTCACAACCGGGATATTCTTCGCGATCAGCTTGTGAATGTCTTTCAGGTATGGCTTTTCCTCCTTGTCGCAGAACGACATCGCGATGCCTTTCGCGCCCGCGCGCCCGGTACGGCCAATGCGGTGAACGTAGGTTTCGGGAATGTTCGGGATTTCGTAGTTGATCACGTGCGTCAGATCATCCACGTCGATACCGCGTGCGGCGATGTCGGTCGCTACGAGGACGCGTGTAGTCTGGCTTTTGAAATTCTTCAATGCATTCTGGCGGGCAGTTTGCGACTTGTTGCCGTGAATGGCTTCGGAAGTAACACCAGCTTTGCGCAATACTTTTACCACCTTATCGGCCCCGTGTTTGGTGCGGGTAAATACCAGCGCCGTTGCAATCGATTCATCTTTCAGAATATGCAGCAGCAGCGAGTTTTTGTCTGATTTATCTACAAAAAACACCGACTGGCGGATGGTATCGGCAGTCGAGGAGACTGGTGTAACCTCCACTTTTACCGGGTTTCTCAAAATGGTACCCGCCAAAGTCACGATCGCGGGAGGCATGGTGGCCGAGAAAAACAGCGACTGGCGCTTGTTGGGCAACAGCTTAATCACCTTCTTCACGTCATGCACAAAGCCCATGTCGAGCATACGGTCGGCTTCGTCGAGCACGAAAAATTCCAACTGGTTCAGTTTAATGAATCCCTGGTTGATCAAATCCAGCAAACGGCCCGGTGTGGCGATGAGTACGTCAACACCTTTTGCCAATGCATCGGTTTGCGGTTTCTGGCCTACACCACCGAAAATAACGGTATGTCTCACACGCGTGTGACGCCCGTACGCAGCGAAGCTCTCGCCGATCTGGATCGCCAGCTCGCGGGTAGGGGTCAAAATCAAAGCTCGGATACGACTTTTTTCAAATTTCCCGACCGGGTTTTCGTGCAGCAGTTGCAGCATCGGAATCGCAAAAGCGGCTGTTTTACCGGTACCTGTTTGTGCACAGCCCAGCAAATCTTTATTTTCTAAAACAACCGGAATAGCTTTGGCCTGGATGGGAGTGGGAGTGGTGTATCCTTCTTCTTGGAGAGCCCTCTTGATTGGCTCTATGAGTTTTAAATCCTGAAATGTCATTTGGTCTTTTTAATGGCTGCCATTATTTTAACTTGATAAATGCAGCCCGGATAATATATTTGGCCATTGCGGCCGATTGTATAACAGAACTATATTTTTAAACGTTCAGTGGATATACTGGACAAAAGTACTCAGTAATACTCTAAATTTGACTATTAGCCATCAACACAACTACATTATGGGCAGAATTCTTACTCTCACACTCTTACTCTCGCTTTTCTTTGCTGCCGCTCACGCACAGGATGTCATAGTCCGGAAAAACGGTTCCACCATCGAAGGGAAGGTGGTCGAAGTGGGTATCGACAAGGTATTATACAAGATCAGCCAGGAAGCCAATGCCGCCAATTTTGTGATCAGGAAGAACGAATTGCTGCGCATCGAGTTCGGGAACGGCCAGACGATCTGGTTTGATAGACGTGCCGAGCGTAGTAATGCAAAGGTACGCGAGCGAAATGAGCCTATTGTTCAGGATGAAGAACTGGGTAAAAACAAAATCGATTTCTCACCTTTCAAGGCTTTGGACAGTGGCCCCGGCTTTGGGATCAGTTACGAGAGGATTCTCGACAAACGCGGCTATTTCGGGCTGCTGTTGCCATTTACATTGACCATTCCCGACAGTTACTACCTTCCCTCGATCGGCGAAAATTCCGACGACCAGATGTATTATTTCTCCCCCAGTTTGAAAGTTTATCCATTTGGCCAGAAACGCGTTACCTATGCGGTGGGCCCGACGCTTTTCACCGGGATTGGTACAAAATGGCAGTACACCAACAAATATGATCCTTTAAGCGGTGTTACCACCAGCTCTGAGGAAGGGCGCCAACGTTTCCGAATGGGAATGATCGTCAATAATTATGTCAACTTCCAGATCACCCCGCATTTTCAGATTGGCCTCAACGCCGGAGTTGGCCCGCGGTATCTGGATCGTGAGAAATATCATTCGAGTACTTACCGCAACGGACGCATGGAAATCACCGGGGAGTTCAACTTCAACCTGGGCTTGCGGTTCTGATCATTTCACGACGCGGAAAACGGGATAGCGCATATATTCTTTTTCCGCGTAATCCGAATTCTGATAGATAAAATCCAGCTGTGCATTGCCGTTCTTCGCAAACTCGGGATCGGCTTTGCGTTTTTCGTCGAGCTTCGCTTTCAGCCCGGGCGATTTTTTCAGTAAATCCGCAGCCAGGTCTTCGAACACGTAACCCGAGTAATGCTCCTTGGCTTGTAAAATGGTATCGAAGAAATTCCATTTAAAGAACGAATCCACTGCTTTCGGTTCGAGGGTTTCGATGATGTACCGGTTCGCGGATTGATTGACCGGAACATACCAATCTCCTTTTTTGAACGGCAGCTTCTGCTTTTCGGCCCGTACTTTCACCGAAGTGTGCCAGTAGTGCCCTTCAAAGGGTTGTTTCGGCGTTTCCAATTCTTCGATATAGTACGTTTCCACCTGCATTTCCGAGTCCTTTTCGAGGGCTTTCATTTGAACACCATTCAATTGCAGCAGCGCAACGATATTATGCCAGCCTTGCGGGATTATGTAAGCTTCCGGCCGTGTCACTTCATCCAATGGAACGTAGGTGTCATAGAAAGGAATATCTTTGGTAAAAGGCCTCGAACGGTCGTAATGCAGCCTGGGCAGCCCGCTTACCTCGCTGGAAATGTACTCCGGCTCGTAGCCTTTGAATGCAATCGTGGATTGTTTTGATTTATCCACTTGCCAGGTAATGGCAAATTTCTCCTGCTTTTTAACCGCTTCCTTCGTCTCATTCCGCAATTTCAGCAGGGCCTTCCGATGTGCGGCGAGGAACTTGATATTGCCTTGCAAATAGGCGTAGGTCGATTTGACGCGCTGATCATACGGTTTCAGCATGTGCGTTTCGGTCATCACGCCGATGGTATGAAACAAGGCGGCATAGCCGGTAGAATAGCGCGGCCAGTCGGGAAACTGGACAAAACCTTTGTCGGGCGTCTGCCCGTAAGCATTCACATAAGGCGTCGCCTCGAAGCCGGCTTCTTTTAAATGCCGGTACATGTAGGGCAGGAAAACCTTGTCGTTGAATTCCCCGAGCGGACCGCCGAGCTTGTCTTTTTGGGCGTAATCGAGTGTCATCACATATTGGTAGTCGGAGCCGTTGCTCACGTGCGTATCCGCGAAGAGATCGGGATCGAGTTCGTGGAAAATCGCGGCGAAGCTCCGTGCGTTGCGGGTGTCGGCTTTGATAAAATCACGGTTCAGGTCATAATTCCGCGCATTTCCCCGAAAACCATATTCCTCCGGCCCGGCCTGGTTGGTACGCGTGGTGCTGTTGCGGTTCAATGCGCCGCCGATGTTGTAAAAGGGAATGATAGCCACTATAATGCTGTCCAGCTCGGGAAATCGGGTCGGGTGCACGAGCATGTCGCGCAGGAGCATCATCGACGCATCCACGCCATCCGGCTCTCCGGGGTGGATGGCATTGTTGATAAACAGAATAGCCTTACCCTGCGCTTTCAGTTTTTTGATGTCAAACACCTTATTTTTTGAATACAACACCAAATGCAATGGCCTGCCGCTATCGGTAAGACCTTTTTCCTGCATTTGCACCTGTGGGAAATTTTGGGCGAGCTGCCGGTAGTAGGCAATGCCCTCCTCGTAAGTGGGCGTTTGCTTGCCGCCGCTTTTCTCGAAACGGGTCTGGTACTGGGCGTTTGCGGTCAATGCGATGCCCGGCAGGATGCCCAGCAGGATGCCCAGCAGGAATAGTGTTAGTTTGGAGCGCATGAAAAGAATGAAATGTCAGTATTTATATTGTTCGAGCAAGTGAAGGTAGGGGTGAAGGCCGTGGTGAATGAAAACATTCTGATCCGAATCTTCAAACTGCTTGTAGTACGCATCATCGGCCAGAAGTACGACCGTCGGTCCGGTGCGGACGTAATTACTGCTTTTATAAAAGGCTGGCGACTGGTATTCGGGCAGGTTTTTGGATACAATCTTACCCGCAAACCGTCCGAGGTACTTCTCGTAGTTGCGCTGTGCCTTTTCGCTCGGCTTTTTCATGCCCTTGTAAGCGTGCCGCATGCCGATGCGCGCAATGAGTTTTTGCTTCTTGATAATGCCGTCGATATTCTTGAAAGGGTTCGTATTGTTAAAATCGCTGAGGGTTTGCACCGAAAACGGCACTTCGGGGACCCAGTCGGCCGAATTGACCACATTATAACCCCAGCCCCCATCGACCATGTGCTCATACTCGTACGCGAAATAGGTATTACCCACTTTCGGCGCGGCACTGGCGTAGGTTTTGAAACGGATATCTTTGGGCAATGCTCCCTGCTTTTGAAGCGAATACAAATGCGCCGTCATCAGGTAACTGAGTGCGCCGCCCTGGCTATGGCCCATAATGAGGAAATCTTTTACACCGGTTTTGTACAGTGAGTCGATTTTGGGAATAATATCCCTGGCCAGATAAGCCGTGCCCACCAGCCAGCCAATGTGCACAGCGGCTTTGGGGTTGTCGGCCAAATGGTATTTAAATGTATAACCTTTGGCAATTTGCAGCTCCCCGCGGGCCGGTACCATCGCGGCATAGAAGTTTTCGAGCCAGCCCACGGCATTCATGGTCGTACCGCGGAGATTGATCACGCCTACGGAGGACTTGCTCTTCCAAAGTCCCCAGCGGTTGTCGAGGCCCATCACGGGAGAAGTGTAAACGGAGTCGAATTTCGTGGGCCGCGGAAGTTTGAACTTTTGCCGGTTGGTCATGGCAGTATCGTACAGCAAGGCGTGCATATACACGAGTTCCTGGTACTCGGCTTTATCGAAGCCGGGTTTCAATCTGCTTGTTTGCGCCCATGCGGGCTGCATGGCGAGTGTACTCAGGATAAAGACAATGGCCGCATGCCTGACCAGGCACGGTTTGAAACTTGTCAGGGACTTTTGCATGAGTGATAGCGAAGCGTTGAATAACAAGGCAACCTTTGGGTTACTAATGTAGGAAAACAATCGATGCAACCGGATTTTCGTACTTTCAAATCGTTTTCGGCCCCCGTTTTCAGACAGTTCTTTCAAATTAGAATACTATTAGAGTTTACCCGTGCAAGCCGTTTCGCCTTGAATGCGAGCCCGGAATTTCTTATTTTTGGTTAGTCTAAAAAATATTTTCATGGAGCTGTATTATTCTTTTTCTGCGTTAATCGTCCTCTCTGCGATATTTTCCTACCTCAATTCCCGGTTTCTGAAATTGCCACCTTCCATCGGCGTCATGGTGATCGCATTGATGGTTTCGTTGGGGCTTATCGCTACCGATAGCATATTTCCGCGCACATTCATCCGCATTTCCACGCTGATAGCAAGCGTCGATCTCACGGAGATACTCATGGGCGCGATGCTCAACTTCCTGCTGTTCGCCGGGGCTATCCATTTGCATTTGGAAGATCTGCGGGAGCAGCGCTTACCGGTCATTATTTTTTCCACCGTCAGCGTCGTGATATCCACATTCGTGATCGGTTTCCTCATTTATTATATCCTGCCGTTGATCGGCATTAGCATTCCGCTCATTCAATGCCTCGTTTTCGGCGCATTGATTTCGCCTACCGATCCCATTGCGGTGCTCGGGATTCTCAAACAGGCCGGCGTTCCCAAATCGCTCGAAACGAAGATCGCGGGCGAGTCGCTTTTTAACGACGGTATGGCGGTGGTGGTGTTCATCCTGATGCTCGCGCTGGCGAGGGGAGAGGAAGTGAATACGTCGTTTGCGGGCATTGCCGGGCTTTTTGTAAAAGAAGCATTGGGCGGTATTTTGCTCGGGCTGCTGCTCGGCTTTTTAGGTTCCAAAATGATGTACCGGGTAGACGGCTATAACGTACATGTGCTTATCACGCTCGCGATCGTGATGGGCGGGCACCTGGCCGCGCAGGCATTGCATATGTCGGGCCCGCTGGCGATGGTGGCGGCAGGTTTGGTAGTAGGGAATTATGGTAAAAACCCGGGTGCGGTTTCAGATACCGAGCGCGACTATATCGATAAATTCTGGGAGCTTATTGATGAAATCCTGAATGCGATCCTGTTCCTGATTATCGGCTTCGAGTTGCTCCTGATCCCGGACATGAAGCAATACGGCTGGGCGGGCCTGGTGGCGATCTTAGTGGTGCTTTCGGCGCGCTTTATTTCGATCTACATTCCCGTCAAACTGATCCCATTCAAGACGCGCTTCGGGAAGAAATCGATCACGATCCTGGTATGGGGAGGCTTGCGCGGTGGTGTTTCCATCGCACTGGCATTGTCCATTGACCAGCATCTCAACAAAGACCTGCTGCTGGCGATCACCTATTTCGTGGTACTGTTCTCGATCATCGTGCAGGGGCTCACGGTGGGCAAGCTCACCGACCGCCTGCCCGACGACGCGGAAGCTGCTTAGGAAGCCGGCCCGGCAACGAGCTGGTTGAGCAACGCATTGATTTTGTTCAGCCAGATCGTTTGCCCCTCGCAAGTCCAGTGCGAATCGCCTTTCATGTACGAAGAACGGCCCATGCGGCGGAAATCTCCAAGGACATCGATGTAAGGGATGTCGAGTTTGGCATGGTTGTACACCCGCTCGATGAGGTTGTTATAAACACCGTAGTCGGGGCTGAGTACGGAAACCTTGTTGGGGATAATACTTAATATCACATGATCGAAACCCAACGAATCCGCAAAATCGCGGCTGGCATTTACATTGGTGATGATGGAATCGAGCTCGGTCTCGCGCATCGGCGTGAAGGACGACGTAACTTCCGGGGTGTCGGTATCCATGTAATACACAACATCGCGGTCGTTGTTCACGAGCGTAACACCCGAAGCAGTCCTGTCGAAAAAACGGTGGTTGAAATCGGATTTCCATTCTTTAATCCGTAATGCGAAGTCGTTTTGGAACAGGAAGCCGTCGAGCCTGTCGGCGGTATGCGAGCCTTTGAAAGCTTCGTCGAGCTGGTGCATGAACTTGCTGGAAGCCCCGTTTTGAATAAATGTCGCTGAGTCCGGCACGAGCACGGTAATGGCTGACGAAGCGAATTTCTGGCGGAAATGCCGTTCGACGCTTTCCATCAGCAAGATATTATGTTGGGTGGTGTCGAGTTTGATATGCAGGAAATCGGACCATTTTACCCAGGTATATTCGTCTACCGGGAAGTCGCTCAGGCCAACCCTTCCTTTTTCCGTAAAACTATCGCCGATAATGTACAAATGTACTTTTTTTGCCGACTTCGGCCGGGCTGGCGGCACATAGTCAGTGCATTGGTGACGCGGATCACGGAATTCTGACAGGGTAGAGAGTTTGTATAAATCGCCGTATTGATAGCCATCTTCCACAATCTGCTCTTTCCACAGCCAGGGTAGTATGGTCGGGCTGAGCCCTACGACCCAGATCAGGCAGCAAGCGGCCAGAACGATATATCTTAAAATTTTCATAGCATTATCTCAACTTGATCGACCAGACCTGTATTTTCTTCTCCGACCGGCTGAATATCAATAATTTGTAATAACCCGGCTGATAGGTAAGCTGCACCGGCATTTCCGACGGGATCGCTTTATCGCCGAGGCGCCTTCCGTTCATGTCAAAAACGGTAGAATAACTGCCCGATTTAATGGTGATAAACCGGTTGTCGACACCAAAGAAATGGTATTGGATCACCGAATTTGGCAAAATATCTTTGATCTCGAACAGCTCGCGGCCATCTTTGGTAATAATAGCCGTTTTGGAATTGACCGACCGCACCAATATCCAGTCGAGTGAATTGCGGTCGAATAGGATCCGGAAACGTGAACCCGGTTCAGGGCGGAGAAGCTGCCGCCGCGATGTGATTTTACCATCCAGGCTGATGCGGATCAACTCGCCGGATACGCTCACGCCCGCGAGCTCGGGCTGGCCCGTTTGAGGGTTTTGCGCCCAGGTGAACGGACTTTCGGTACGCGTCAGGATATCGACGGGGAAGCCGGGGCGTACCGTGCCATTTTCCTTCAATAAATAGATCTTTCCGTTCTGCTGCGTTACGATGAAGCCCCGGTTGCCGATCTGGTTCAGCGCCACCACCGGACCCACGATCTTTTCGAAGCGTACGGAATGGTTCAGCCTTTTGAGCGGGCGGGTGACACTTTCCCATACAAACAGCTCTTCCGCCGAGCTCTTGACGATAAACCGGTTACTGCCGTCTTCGCCGCCATCGATGAGGTACAATGCCGAAATGAGGTCGGAGGTTGGTAAATGGGCCTGGAAAGTCGAAACATTGGAGGAGTCGTCTTCGTCCAATGCGTATACGGTGCGTCCCGTGGCAAAAATGCGCTGCTGACGGCCAATATTCAGGAAGTCGACTTTGTAAGCAGCCGTGCCGATCGCTCCGTTCAGTTTGGCGATGGTTTCGGTTTTTCCTTCACGCAGGTTGTTTGTTCTGAGCAGGTTATGTTCCTTGTCGGTCAGCAATATTTCAGAGCTTCCGTCGATCGGGTTTTGCAATGCGGCTAGTTCCGAATCGTAAATATCCGGCCACTCGATGTCTATGTTCAGGAAAGTGCGGTTGAGCACCTTGCTGGCGGTCTGCCGTTTTTTAGGATGGAATGTAAGCTCGGGGAATGCCTCGCTGCCTTCGAAACGGCATTGCAGCGTGATAGACTCCATTTTAGCCGTGAGGTCGCTGTACTTTTTGCTCACCTGCGTTTCCTCGCCCGATTGCGCTTTCCGCAGGTTAACGATCATCGAAAGCTGCGCTTCATTGTTGGCATTGGTCAGCACGCTGTCGTATTCCGGCGATTGTTTCCAGGTGATCTGGTTTTCGTAATCGACAATGTAGTTCTGTAAAACCTGCGAGTTGTTGCTGATCACCAGGTAGGGCGCGATGTAAGTAATGTAGCTGCGCGGAAAGCCGGTGAACATCGGCCCGTAAAGACCTGCTGGTAGCTCGGGCACAGGTACCGAGTAAATGTCGTAACCCTGATATTGATCGTTCGAAACGTTGCTTTCCTGATTGGCCAGTTGCGCGAGCTTTTGCAGCACGGGCCTCACTTTATCATAATTGGAGAACTCCGCGAGCAGGATTTTGCCGTCGGTAATGCTGTTGTTTTCTTCCAGTTGGCACAGTACTAATTCCGAACCGATATTGTCGATGAGCACATTGCTTTCACCGGCAATGTAATAGGTGAGCTTATCCCAGGCGGGCGACTTGTATTTTTTATGCCATTTCAAAAATGCTTCCTTGAATGCCGCTTTGTTGGAAGCTGCCGCGCGGTATAGAAACGACGTCTGCTGCGATACATGCTTGTGCCCGATAAACGGTGTGCCTGGGTTATCTTTCAGGATTTCGGCCAGATAGTAATCCGGCGCATCCGCCCCGTCGGATTTTACGACCAGGTTTCCCTTGTTTTCTGCTTTTTCAATGTGAAAATCCTGGTAAGCGGGGAAGCTTTTTCCAAACTCGGCCAGCGTAGCCACATTTTCCATCGACATCACCGATTTCCAAGCATCTGTGCGGAGGTAAATGCTCGTGCCATAATCGGAGTCGTTGAAATTCGAAAAGCGCGAACGCAGCCTGAACGAGCTGATATTGAGCGACGATGCACGCACGGCGTCTTCAATCAGGTCGCCGTAGTAGCTCACGATCAGGTAATGGTCTTTTACCAGGTAGGAAAACAATGGCCGGGAGTTGGCGTCGATGGCGTCGGTAATGCGGTGATCCTGGAAATTGTGGTGCAAAAGCCGGATGTTGGCATGTTGCGGGCTGGCGAGCCATTTGGTTTCTTCCTCGGTGACAGGAATGTACATAATTACCCCCCATTCCGTGCTCGTGCGCGGGTGGTACGAGTAGGAGAGGGCTTTGCCTTTCAGGAATGTTTTGAGCTTTTTAGCGTCTTTCGTCAGCAGGTTGAGCAAAGTAAGGTTATCGCTGGCGATATCGAGGAGAGGAAGCCGTTTGAGGTCAAGGGCGGCTTCTGTGGCCGTATAAGCCGAATCTTGCAGGTGCTCACTGGTGATCACCACCACGGCATTGGAGGGGATGAATTGCCAGGCTGCCGACGAACCCCTCGACCATTTGAACAGGAAATATCCTGCTGATGCGATAAGCACGACCAGCAGGATAGCAATCAGTTTTTTTTTCGACACAAGCCTGTTTTTTAAGCGCGGATCGCTTTCACTTTATCATTCAGTTCGAGGCGAAACCGCAAGAGTTCTTTAAAGCTTCGGATACAAACTTTCCACAGGTTCCATTTCACAATTGAAACGGTGCCGGTTTCCCGGTCTTTATGGGTGATAGGGATATCGAACAGCTGCTGTCCTGATTTTTTAGCCATTACCGCCAGGAAAATGTTCGGTGCGAATGGTTCCGGGTTGGGCAGCTGGTTCATCAGTTTTTGCAGGAATGTTCCTTTAATCAGACGGAACGGGATGTTGCTATCCATGATGAATGTACCATAAACAGCGGAAATCGTGCCGCGGAGGAATTTCGTGATAAAGAGGCGTACGCCGGCATCATGCCGCACCTGGCGGTAGCCGAGTATGAATTGTGACTGGGAGCGCTTGTCCCACAGTTTGTCAAAATCTTCGGAAACGAACTGGTCGTCGCTGTCGGTCTGGAACACATATTCCGAACCTACTTCCAGCGCCTTGCGGTAGCCGTTCACGACCGCATTGCCATGCCCGCCGTTTTTCTGGTGGACGACCGTCAGATTGTCGATCTTTTTGTCCAGTTCATCCAGTAATACCTTCGTATTGTCTTTCGATCCGTCGTTGATGACGATCAGGGTAGTGTTATCGTTGGGGAATTTAGTTTTGAGGAAGGAGGTCCAATTATAAACTACTTTTTCGATACAATCCTGCTCATTGTATGCGGGCATTACTATACTCAGAAGATATGACATGCAAAAGCGTATTTGGTATGTTGCGCGAAATTAATAAATAAAGCCTGTAACCGGGCTATGGGGTTTCATTATTTAGTAAGCGTACTTGTCTTTCAGAGCGTTAATCGGTTTCTCGAAAAAGTGCCAAGAAACCGACGCTACTAAGACAGTGAGCGCCACTACGACCGTTGCTTCGAACGCGATATTGCCTTCGAGGCTAGGTATATATTGATAGATTTTCCGGAAAAGCCTGACCGTCGGGTGCATGGGACCGCTGTGAAAATGGTTGTATACAAAATTGTGGTACAGGTACAGGCCATAGCTGATTTTGCCAAGATAAATACACACCGGATTTTCGAGGAACGCGGCCATCCAACCCTTGAAACCCATCACAGCGCGTCCTATCAAGGTAAACCCGAAAATGGACGACATGGTTCTGTCGAGTACCACGTATGGGAAGTTGAAAGGCTGTGCCAGCGATTTGGCCCACCATTGGATCAGCACCCACCCCAGCAAACCAAGCAATACCGGCCACGATTTACTGAAAAATTTAACAAACAGATCATTCTTGTAAAGCTGCATCCAGGCCATGAGGCCACCTAAGGCGAAAGAATCGAAACACGTGGGCGTGGATACATACGTTACGGTCCATTCACCCATCGTGACGAAGTTGGTACCTGGTATTCTGCCCGAATAGAAAATGTAGGCGCGCAGGAGAATGCTGAAAACACCCATCAGGCCCAGCACAGGCACCAGTTTATTCTTGGAAATGAAGAAAATCAGGAACGGGAAAAATAGGTACACCTGCTCTTCCACCGCCAGCGACCACAAATGGTCTACTGAACCCAGCCAGGTTTTGTGGAGGGCAATGTAGATGTTGGTCCCGTACAATGCGAGCCAGGGCAGCTTGTCCCGAACTGGCGGCACATTGAAGATAAATAGCAATGCAATGATGAGGTAGTAAACCGGGAAAATCCGGATAGTTCTGCGGATGAGGAATTTGCGCAGGTATTTTTTGAAACCTCCCTGTGTGCCGTAAGTTTTTTCCTTGCTTTTAAGCAAAATACGAGAGATCAGGAAACCGCTGAGCACGAAGAAAATCGTTACCCCCAATGCGCCGAATGGGATAATGTTGATCTCCACGATCAGGTGGTCGAGCAGAACCAGCCCCACCGCAATAAAGCGCACGCCGTCAAGTTGAATAATGTGTCCTTCCGAATTGGTGCGCATGGTTACCAGTTAACTTTCACTTCTTTTTTACGCGATTCTTTCACCGTCACACGCTGGTCCTTGAACAGAATGCCGGTGTCGTCGCCCTGCTGGCGGATAAGTGCCACTTTATAAATTCCCTTATCCATTTCGGAGAAAGGGATGTCGGCGTAAAAGCCCGGGGCGAAATAATATTGTTTTAGGAACAACTGCTTCCGGCTCGTGTTACGCGTGCGAAGCGCGGGGAAAATGTAGTAGCATTTATCCGAACTCAGCAGCACATACACCCCGCTATCCTGCAACCGCTGGCTGGTGAATGTAGTGTTGCTCACCTTAATGGACATCGTGTCGGCAGAAATCGTGGTTTTATCATACAAATCGACCATCCCCCGCGAACTTCCCGCATAATTCTGATGGTCTGCAACGGCGATAAGCGGTAACCATTTGTCGTAAATGACGGGCGTTTTCGCCATGATATTAGCCGCGAACGATGTGTCTGCCGGATATTTCAGCGATTTGTCCGTAAATGTCCAGTTAAATTGCCACGTTACCAGCTGTTTCCTGAGATTATAGGCATCTACCAAGTGATAATGGTAGCTGAACACATTGAATGTCACTGCCAATGCAATAATAGCAGTAATGTAAGGCGAAAGAAAACTGCCGCGGATTGGTACCACTACATAAATGTAAGCGATGATCAGTAATAGTACCGAATAGATTTTGTAACGACTCGTGATTAGTCCTTCCAGACCAAAACCGGCACGGGTATAAACGACGATCAACGCCGTTCCCAGAATAAACAGGACGGCACCGAGGCAGAATAGGTCGGTTGTGCGCTCGAACTTGACGGAGTATTTATTTCTGATAATGCGGAAGAGGGTGGTGGAAGCGATTGAAACCGCCACAAGAAACAGTACGATGCCAAGAAAAAGACAAACCTTAAAATGGTCGAGCACAGGGATGGACTCCGCAAATGAGCCCAGGAATGCCATATAGCCTTTCGCAAGTTGTATGATGCCCGCTTTCGATTCTGGATTGGACTCAGGTTTGGTATACCAATAAAAATAGCAGAAGATCTCTGTAATGCTGATAATGATCCAGAGTGCAAACCGCTTTCTGTTACCGCTCAGAAACAGCAAAACCGCGCCTAGCGGCAACACCATCAACCCATTGCCACTTGTAAGCACCGTTACAACACTTAGGAGGATAGCAATCGAAAAAGGTAGAACCTTGGGATTGATAACCAGATACAATGTCCAAAGTACCAGTGTTACGACGCCCAGGTTCTGCACCGCGGCCATTCCCCAATACATATTTTCCCAGAATGCGAGCGTCATCCACAGGAATGGAATGGGTATCAATGCAAAGAGCGGCTTTTTGTTCTTTTTAAGCAGGTCATACCAAAGCGGAATGGCGGCCAGGAGCAAAATGTTGCCCGCGGTCATCAGATGCCGGTAGTTGAGATGCCCGAAAATGGCATAATCAATCCACGCGAACAGGCGGGTCAGCGCAATGCGGTGCTCGTTATGCTGCCTGAAAAGCGCCAGGATCTTTTGTTTCCAGTTATCGGCCTGCGCGTATTCGGCGATGAAATTTTTCAGCGCGTGGTCGTCCCATTTGGGAATATTAATGGCATAGTAATCCCAAACCGTGAAATAAATGGCAACGGGTAACAGTAGGATCAGGCTCAGGATAATGGTGAAAGCCTTTTTCGTCATGCCGGGATCATTAGTTGGCTGATGCTCGACAGGATCGAATCTGCGTCAAGTCCGGAAAGCTTCTGGTGATAGCTCTGGCTGCCGTAGCGGCTGTTGGGATACCCCTCAGCTTTGAGACTCTTGAATACCGACGGGAAAATGCCTTTTTCCAGCAACTGAACGGAAAGCTGCTGAGCGAGCCCGCCTGTGCTGATGTGTTCTTCGGCAACGAGTATCGCAGGAGCTTTTTTCACCAGTGTGATCAGCTCGTCCGTCAGTTCCAGCGGAAAATGCAGGGCAGTCACCACGTTCACCTTTTCGGCAAGCTCGGGAGCCAGCGCCAGTGCGGATAGCACATTGTTGGCAATAGGTCCCAGTGCAAAAACGGTCGTTTCGGCATGGGCAGGCTGGTGGATCACTTTAAATGAACCCGTGAGGTAGCTGTTTGCAGGAGTGGTTTTTCCCGCTCCAAGGCGCAGGTATGCAGGACGGGCGTCAGCGGCGATCTGCCGCACAACCGGAACCACTTCATCAGCAAATGCAGGTACCCACACCTGGGCATTCTGCTGGCCGCTCAAACACGCCAGGTCTTCGATCGTATGGTGGCTGCTGCCCATAATCCCGTAGCCATATCCGCCGCCATTACCCACCAGGAACACCGGCAGGTTGTTGAAGCACACGTCGTTACGGAACTGTTCGAGGCAGCGGTACACGATAAATGGTGCAATGCTGTAACAGAACACTTTATAACCTTTGTGCGCAAAGCCGGCAGCTACTCCCACCATATTCTGCTCCGCAACACCGGCATTGATAAACCGCTTGCCCATTTTAGCCTGCAAGTTTTCCAATGCATTATATCCAAGGTCGCCTGTGATGAAGATAACGGAGTCGTCTTCGACCGCAAGCTCTTCGATGGCTGTTGAAAATTCTTTTCTCATCGTTAAGTGGGCGCTACGCCGATTGATTGCTTAACTTAAATGGAATGGCCGCCTAACCGGCTGATACCATGCAATTTATTACTTTCTCAATTGTTTTACCAAGGCCCGGATTTCATCGGCGGTTTTATAGGCCTTCGGTCCCCGGCGAATTCTGGTGCGAATATATTTGGGCCGCTTTTTAGTCTCTTCGAATATCTTGGTAATGTATTCTCCCAAAAACGAAATGCCCAGGATAGTGAGCCCGCCGAAGAATACGATCAGGATAATTACGGTGCTGAGGCCTCTTGGCGTATCCGGGAAGAAAAAGAATTTGGCCAGTATCTGCCAGATTATCCCCAGAATGGACAGGGCAGTGAGCCCGAATCCCGCATAACTCATCAGTTCCAATGGCGCAAAACTGAACGAGAAGATCGCCTTCTTCGCCCACCAGATGTTTTTCGTCCAGTTGTTGGTCGACACGCCGAACATTCTTTCAGGACGCACATAAGGTACCCCGGTTTGTTTGAAACCTACCCATGCACGCAAGCCGCGCAGGAATTGCTCGGTTTCGGGCAAGTCCACAAGCTCCTTCACCACCTTGCGGTCGATCATCGAGAAATCGCCGGCGTCGCGCGGGATAGGGATGTAGCTCAGCCCCTGGAATACTTTATAGAATGTCTTATAGAAGAAGTGGATATGCGGCTTCATCTCGCGCTGTACGCGTACACCGTACACGACGTCGTAGCCGTCCATCCATTTTTCGTAAAATGCCGGGATAATTTCAGGCGGATCCTGCAAGTCGCCGTCCATGAGCACCACGCAGTCGCCCGTTGCGATCTCCATCCCGCTCAGGAATGCCGATTGCGAGCCGAAGTTTCGTGAGTGGCTGATGCCGACCACATTAGGGTCTTTATCGCAAATCGCGTTGATAACTTCTTCCTGGTTATCAGGTGAGTTGTCATTGACAAATATGATCTCGTAGCGGACTTTCAGTTCATTGAAAGTCTTCACAAGCCTTTCGTACATGAACGGGATCGCCTGGGCATCCTTGTAACATGCGATAATGGCTGTGATAACCGGGTTAAGTTTCGGATTTTCAAAAGCAGGGATCAGCCTCGACTCATATTGCACGGCATCCTGCCATTGGCTGTAACGGATCAGGCCGTCTTCCAGGGAGGTTCTCGCTTTCCAGCCAAAGTCGTTTTCAAATGCCGACGGGTCCCCAAACCATTCGGCCAGGTCCCATTTGCGGTTCGACATGCTGCCCCATTCCGGCTCTTTGGCGATGGAAAATGCCTTGCGCGTCACGTCCACGAGGTCGCCCATCGTGGTTTTGCGGCCGGTAGCGATGTTATAGGAGCGTCCCGATTTTTCGTCGTCGATTTTCAAAGCCGCATCCAGAAATGCCTCCACGCAATCTTCTACAAACACAAAATCGCGGCTGATATCGGGCGATACCAGGGAAGGTAAGCTCTTTTTACGCGCATTTTCGATCAGGCGCGGGATCAGCCGGTCGGGCTCTTCCCAATAGCCGTAAATTGAGTATAAGCGCAGGTTGAGCGTTTTCAACCCTGCGACTTTGGCATAATATTCGAGCAAATAAGCAGCCGAAACCTTCGAAACCGCATAATGGCTGTTCGGTTCCACGCGGTCGGTTTCTTTGGGCGACGTGCAATTGAAACCATATTCGGAACTGCTTCCGGCATGGATGTAAACCATATCCTTCGTGCAGTTTTGCAGGATGTTCACCGTTCCAAGCACGTTGGTCTCGTAAGTAAGGTTCACATTGCTCTGCTTGCTGTACGCACCGTACGCCGCAAGGTTGAAAATCGTTTGCGGTTTATATTTTTCAAATACCTCCTTGATGGAGTTGTCGGAAAGAATGTCGCAGTGAATAATGTTTTCAAACGGGACATTCAGCAGTTTCAAACGCCAAGCTTTGGTGGCGTCGTGGGTTACTGCGTAGCAATCCTTCCGGATTTTAAATATATCATTGAAGAGATTGGCGCCAATGAAGCCGCTGGCACCGAAAACAAAAACTGGCCCTTTTAATTTCTCTATTTTATCGCGGTAAACCGGTAAATGGTCAAGCATTCGTCAATTCATTAAGATAGCGTTCCTTTACTTCCAGTGTAGCTTGCTCATACTGGTCTTTATTCATGGGCAGGTAATGCCATTCCAATTTGTTTTCCATATAGGAAACCCCTTTTCCTTTCACGGTATTGGCGATAATGGCTTTCGGGAGCCCGTTTTTGCTTTCTTTCAGCTTGCTGATTGCCTCGCTGATGGCCGCAATGTCGTGGCCGTCCACTTCCACCGTTTCGAAACCGATCGCTTTCCATTTTTCAACCGAAGCGGTTTCTCCCAGAACTTTATCCGTAAAACCGAAACCCTGCAAGCCATTTTTGTCGATGAGCATGATGAGGTTGTCGAGCTGGTTTTGGATGGCATAGTGCGCAGCCTCCCAGGTGGTGCCTTCGTTGGTTTCCCCATCAGACAGCAGCGTGAACGAATACGTTGCATCGTCGGCGACCTTTGCAGCGTGGGCGATGCCCGTTGCAATGGGCAGGCCGTGGCCTAATGAACCGGTAGCAAAAGGAATGCCTTTGTACTGGCGCGGTGCAGGGTGGGCGGGTAACGTGGTGCCATCCAGGTAGAATGTGTCCAGCTCCTCGTCGGTAATTTCTCCCAGCGTATTCAGGCACGCATAAAGCGCGGCCGCGGCGTGGCCTTTGGAAAGAATGAAGGTATCATCGACCGATTTTTGAAGGAAAAGGACTGCAATCATCAGGTCGATGCAGCTGAGCGAGCAACCAATGTGGCCCGCATTGGCCTGGTGGTAAAGGCCCAGTATTTTAAGGCGAAGCTCGCCGCTCAACTGTTTCGGGTCTTTTAATATCTCTTCTGCTGTCATGCCTGATGTTGTATGTCGATGTAAGGAATTGCCTGCAAAATAACGGCCAGATCTCTGGTTTTAAGTCCGCAATATACAAAATGTTATTGGACGGCTCTGCCAAAACCACCTTGCCGCTTACTCAAAACCGTAACGTTTGCCGGTCAGTTTCATGATTTCCAGGGGCTCGGAGCGTCCCTGTTTTTTGATCCAGATCCGATCTGCCTGATTCATATCCATGACCTGCACATATTGCGCGTCTTTGGGGAAATACAGGTTGGTAATCTGCGCATCGTGGATCGAATAGGGCAGGAATGTGCGGTCCATTTCGGAAAGCACCTCGTAGCGTGGGGCCGGATAAAAGATGGTGTCGCCCGGCTGGTAATTCGCTTCTATCTTCTTTGCAGCCTCCCAGTAGGGGTTAGGCACGCGCGGAACGGCAAAATAGCCGTACTTCGGTGAGCGGTCCTCGTAGAATTCTTTTAATCTCAATCCTACGAAATAGAGCTGGGCGGCAAGGAACACAAAAATAAGCACCCGGAATTCCACCTTCAAAGTCGTATAGAATTGGAGCAGCAGACTTAGCAGGATAATGACGTAAGGGAACGAAAAGCCCGAGTATCGCTGCATAATGCCATAAGTATGCCCATTCTTGAACGACATCAGGATGAGGAACAGCGTCGGAACGAGCGCCATCATGTAAAGCATCCACAGGCGTGCTTTTTGCTGGCGATCCGCATTTTTGTGCAGATCGGGAATGAAGGACAATGCAAACAAACTGACGCTTAGAATGCAGAATTGCAGTTTGTGATTATTGTAAAAAAACGCGACGATGATGACGAGCAAATATGGGAAACGAGGCGTAAGCCACGCGGGCGTGTTAATCTTGTCTTTGAAACGATACCAGCAGATCAGTATCAATGCCACGGCCAGTGCCACAGCCACATTCTTTTTACCTCCCAGGGCGTCAGTAAGGCCATTGGTGAAAATCACGAGATCAGCGAAAATGGGCAGCGATTTGTTGAAGACATTCAATGGCGTTGCAGGCAGAATATTCCCAAATGCCTGTCCACCGGTTTCAGCCATTCTTTTATATAAGGCAGCCTGGTGTTGCAGGGAAGACAACGTGTAAACGCCACCTCCAAACATCAGCCACCAGGCCACGCCGGAGAGCGCAAACACCGCCGCAATGGCCATGCGAATCCAGCCTTTGAGCGTTCTCAGGAAAAACAATGCATATAATGCGTGCGCCAGCAGTACTGCGATAACCAGAAAATGACTGAGCAGTCCGAGCCCGGCGGAGAGCACATAGCCGACGTAAAGCCAGAATGTGTTTTTATTGGCCTTGTTTTCTACTATTTGTAAAAAGAAATACGTCGCGGCAAGCGTCAGGAAGAATGTCAGCGAATAGTTGCGCGCCTGGTGGCTGTAAGCGATGAAAAAAGGTTCGATGGCTGTAATGCCGGCTGCTATCAGCGCCGTGTCGGTTCCGAAGAAGCGTTTCGCAAACAGGTAGGTTAACCCGATGATCAATACACTGAAAATGACCGAAAAAAGACGAATCGAATAGTCCGAAAAGCCGAAAATGTCGATCCACGGATGCAGAAGCACGTAGTAGAACGGGCTGTTGCCGATATCGCTGCGCGTCATGGCCTCATAGTAGTCCTCAATGGACTTCGGAGCCCAGAACTCGGCAGGCGTGAATGCCTTGGGCGTGTAGATTTCGTTTGCCGTAAATGAGCGGAGCACCTGTTTTTGCGGGTGGGCCGGTGTTGTCCAAAAACGGGAATCGGACAGTTCACAGGTAGCAAAAGCTTCTTTCTGATTAGCCCCTTCCAACACGATGCCCTGGCTGACGAGCAGTGTGCTCACTTCATCGAAGAAAATACTGTACCGATCGAGGTTGTGAAGTCTTAATGCAAGACCTGCAACGAGAATGAGGGTGAGTATAAGCCTTGACCGCAGGGTTTCTTTGGTTTGGTTGGGAGACATTAGTGCGTTCGCTGATGGACGCCGCGAAAATAAGGAAATTTCCTGTTATAGGATATTTTTTAGATTTTAAGAATCGTAAACTCTACTCTGCGGTTCTTTTGGCGTGTCTGCTCGGTGAGGTTGCTGGCAATAGGGCGCGTTGGTCCCCAGGCTTTGGTCTGAATGCGTTTGCCGTCGATGCCTTTGGACAAAAGGTATTTTTTTACCTGTTCTACGCGGTCCGAGGAGAGCTTGATATTCTTTTGCACTTCGCCCTGGTTGTCGGTATGGCCTTCCAGCAATATCTCCATCGTAGGGTAGGCTTTCATCGTTTCGGCGATCTTGTCGAGCTCGGTGAAGGACGACGGTGTCACTTCCGCACTACTTTGGGAAAACATCGTGTTGCTGAGCCGGATCTGCTGGCCCGCCTTAATGGGTTGCAGGTAAATATTCTTCCGGATCGAGCGGAAACCGGTTTCTGCGCTCAGGTCCATATCTTCCGAAACGGGGAAAAAACCTTCGCCGGAAGCAGTAATGCGGTATATTTCTTTCAGCGGGAGTATCAGCCGATATTCGCCGGTTTCGGGATCAAAGCTTGCCGTCGCGAAAGAGGCATTTGTGCTTTTGATGTCAGCGGTAATGTCGGATTTTACCGGCTTATTGGTCTCCGCTTCCAGGACGTTCCCACTCACAACCGCCACGGGGTCCGGCTTGATCTCGGGCGTCATGCGGATGCGAAAAATATCTTCCTGGCCTACCACCTTGTCGCTGGCGCTGAAATAGGCATAATCTCCGGTAGCGGGGATATTGATGAATGCATCCCAAAGCGGCGAGTTCACCGCCGGGCCGAGGTTCTCGGGCGTCGACCAGTTGAGCCAGGTATCGTCGAGCCGGCGGGTAAGAAAGAGGTCACCCTGGCCGTAGCCGGAATGCCCTTGCGAGGAAAAATAAAGTGTTTTGTTATCCAGCGCCAGAAAAGGAGTACCTTCATAATCGGCGCTATTGATGACGTTGCCGAGATTTTGCGGCTCCGACCAGCTGTTGTCTTTTTGAAGAAAAGAGATATACAAATCCTTTCCGCCTTCCGAATCGGCGCGTTGAACAGACAATATCGCGACGTTTTGGTGTGGTGACACCGCTATTTCGAGACTCGTTTCCGGCCGCACGGTGTTGATCATTTTGGACTCCTTCGGAAAGCTCCACCCTGTTTTTGTCTTAAATGATCGCGAAAAGCCAAAAACCATCGTCCCGTCGGGCTTGTAAACATTAATAAGATAAATGGTCTTGCCATCTGCTGAGATGCTGGTAATGGCGTTGTTGGCGGCATTATTGATCGGTGGCCCCATATTTAGAGCCTCCGTCCACTGGCCTTTATCATTAAGGGTCGAATACCAGACGTCCTGCTGCGATGGCGAGCCGATATTACCTTCATAATTACTACGCGTAAAATACAACGTCTTACCATCCGGCGAGATAATGGGCGCTACTTCCTGGCCTTTCGAGTTGATAGCCTTTCCCATATTCTCCTTTTGCGCTTTCAAAAGCGACGCCACAAAGTTGATTTTCGCCTCGATGGGTGCCGTGTCCGAAGAAATACCGATCGCATCGATCTGATTGGAGCCCGAAACCTTGCCCGGTTGGAGGACTATTTTTACCGCATTGGCCTCAATATTTTGTTTGGGGAATATATGCAGCATCCTGCCTTTCACGGTTTGCTGGGCAGCGGGCGTATCCAAAACAAGGTATTCTTTGCCTGCCGGGTCGTATGCATACACGCGCACGACCGCCCCGGGGTTGAAATTTTCGGCAATCGCGATCTGCTTCAACGGAATGGCTTTGTCGAAACCTACCTTGATCCATTCCTCATTGCGCCCGTCGGCGTCGGCCGGTGACCATGCACAGGGGCTGTCGCCAAAATCGGGAAGCTTGTTGGGAATACCCAGGATCTGTTTGGAACGGTATGCGTGGCCTATTTGCGAAGGCCTGTACTCGGAAGAATACCCCAAAACCTTGTTGGCCCATAACACCTCCTGGCAGTACGCGAAAACCGGCATTACTGCCATTAATATGCTCAAAAGGGTGTTCTTAAATCTCAAATGCATGGGGTGATCAGATACCGGCCGGGCTATTCTATATCTGGTAATATATTAATAATACAAAAAAAAGCCAAACTTACTGCTTGGCACCGATGAGGAGTATCCAGTCCCATTCCGGTTGTAGCTCGGGCGGCTGAACGATCGCTTCCTCGTCCAGTTTCAAATCCTTGCCGTTCCATCTTTTGCCCGTGCGGGGACTGTACCAAACCGCACCGAACTGGCTTCCTTCCAGATGTTTGAGATCCAGGCGCACCGGTCGCGAGGTGGGAATGTACAGCATGGCCATCTTTTTGTTAGAAAGCGAAACAATGCCTATTTCGGCCTTGTCGAGCGAATCCACCAGCAAATCGGGCGTATCCGGCTGCATATATTCCCAGGGGATGCCTTTCAGGATTTTTACCAGTTGGTGAATGTATTCGGCACCGTCTTTGGTAATGTTGAGCTTCCAGGTAGGGTTGAAGTTCTTAATCGTACTCATATGGCAGAAACCCGCGGCCGAGCTCAGAATGGACTGGTAGGCCTGGTTGCGGATCAGCGTCGACTGGTCGGTAATTTCTTTGGGGAATTCCGAATTGGCGATCAGGAATGGCCGTAATGCAGCCTCGGCGGAATTTTTCTGCCAGTTGGCCAATGCGGCATATTCGGCCGGAGTCACCGTGGAATCGGGAATAATGAATTTGAGATCCGAATGGTTGGGAGAATTGTCATTCACGCTCGTGGGCGAACAGGTATTGAGCGACGCCACGATCTGCCCATCGGATTCGCCACGGATACCCTCCGAAATGGCTTTGAATTGTGAGGCACTCTGATACTCTTCTTCACTGACGATCCAGATGATGTTGGCGTATTTGGCAAAATGCTTTCCCACATAAGTTCCGTAACTTCTCCACGCATCTTCCTTTTGCGCGTCGAAAACCGTGTTCCAGCTCTGCCGGGACACCACAATCCCGACTACGAGATTTCGCTCCCGGGCGGCTATCACTATTTTTTCGAGATAATCGAAGTAGGCTTTGTTAGGTTTGGTCAGGTCGTTATTGTCGAGAAACGGCGAGACCTTGTTGAAATTCCGCTGATTGGGCAATGCGGGAAGCAAATGCACGAGAAATGTATTGAACGACTGCGACTTGCGAATGTCCATGTACTGCACCGCCTCGGCGTAGCTCAGCCTGCGCAGCATTTGCCAGGCCACGTCGGCTACCATCAGAAACGGTGTTCCGTGGTTATCGGTAATGTGTCTGCCGTTCGGGCTGATTTTCAGCGGGAACCTGGGCGGGGCCTGGTCCTCCTTCTGAAATACCAATCCCATCGAAAGCAGGCAAGCCAGCATGAGTCCTGCGAGCATTCTGGTGCCTGGCGATTTGGAAATATTCATGGTGTCAGCTCAATGGGTGCTAGCTATTTCCCAGCTCGGCGATCGTTTGTACGGGGTCGGGCGAGCTGAAAACAAAGCTGCCTGCTACGAGGATATCCACGCCTTCGCGTACAAGCCTGGGCGCATTGTTGAGATTAACGCCGCCATCGACTTCTATCTTGAAATTGTAACCGAATTTTTTGCGGTAGCCATCCAGTGCCGCAATTTTCCGGTAGGTATTTTCAATGAATTTCTGGCCTCCAAATCCGGGGTTCACCGACATGATCAGAATGAGCGAAACATCGCCCATAATCTCACTCAGAACTTCCACCGGCGTATGCGGATTAAGCGCCACGCCAGGTTCCGCGCCAAGTTCTTTAATGTGCTGGATCGTCCGGTGCAAATGCGGGCAGGTCTCATAATGTACGGTAAGCCCGGATGCGCCTGCATTACGGAACGCTTCGAGGTAACGGTCGGGCTGTTCGATCATTAAATGCACATCCAGCGGCTTTTGGGCATGCCGGTGAATGGCCTCGCACACAGGAAGCCCGAACGAAATGTTGGGGACGAACATACCGTCCATGATATCAACGTGAATATAACCTGCGGAACTGCGGTTAATCATTTCGACGTCGCGTTGCAGGTTTGCAAAATCCGCGGCCAGTATGGAAGGGGCAATTTCAGCCATGAAATCAGAAGCTAGTAATGATTAATGAGGCCGAAATTAGTGAAATTATGGGCAATGCGGGTAAGCGCGCACCTTTCTGTTGATTAAGTTATTCAAAATCACCTGACATAGCACTCGCGGGGAACGACAGCGCCGGTAGTACTTTCGATTGTACCTTTTGCTCATCTGAAAATACGCCGTACAACTCGTACCTGCCTTCCACGAGTGTAAATACTTCAATGCAAACTTTTTCCGGAAACACGATCCAGCATTCAGGTACGCCGAAGCGCTCGTAAATACCCTTTTTGATAATGGTGTCTAACTTTTTTGAGCCGGGAGAAACAATTTCGATGACAAGTTCGGGTATACCCCTTACCCACCCTTGCACGATTTTCAGGTTGTGCCTGGATATGAATAAGATGTCCGGTTGCAGGCGATTGATTTCTTCTTCAAAAATTACGTCGAATGGAGCATAGTAAATACGTCCCAATTTATTGGCCTTGACGTGGCTTGTCAGCACGAATCCTAGTTCAGACGACACCAGCTGATGTAAATCTTTTGGACTAGGCGACATGACTTCCTCCCCGTTTATAATCTGCGTCAGATCGGGATTGTAGTGAATGGTCGGTTCCAGGGTTTTCATAAGCTTTGCCGTTTTGAACGAAAATACAAAAAATACGTGACATACTGAGCGTGTGACGAATAGGTGAATGTGACCTTGATACGCTCCGATGTGCAATTGGTAACACATTAATTATCCAATACCCAAAATTTGAATTAAATCTTAAATTTGGGCCGAATCATCAAGCCGCCGTGACCATTATGAATCCCCAACAACGAATCCAGGAGCTCTCCGAAAAGCTACATTATTACAATGACCGCTATTATCAGGACAGCGTGTCGGAAATATCGGATTATGAATTCGACCAGCTACTCAAAGAGCTGCAAGCCCTGGAAAATGAATATCCCGAGCTGAGACAGGAGGATTCACCCAGCCAGCGGGTTGGGGGCACGGTTACCAAGTCGTTCAATGCGGTATACCACCGGTACCCGATGCTGTCGCTGGATAACACCTATAATGAGGACGAGCTTCGGGCCTTCGACGACCGCGTGCGCCGCGGACTTGACGGCGAGGCTTATGAATACATTTGCGAGCTGAAATTCGACGGGATTTCCCTCAGTTTTACATATGAAAACGGCGTCCTCGTACGCGGCGTGACACGCGGCGACGGTACGCGCGGGGACGAGATCACGAACAATGTCAAAACGATCCGCTCGCTGCCTTTGCGCGTGAAAGCCGAAGGCATCCCACCGGTTTTTGAGATCCGAGGGGAGGGTTTTATGCCCATTTCGTCGTTTCAAAAACTGAACGAGGAAATGGAAACGCTGGGCGAGAACCAGTATGCCAACCCGCGTAATGCGGCTTCCGGCTCATTCAAATTGCAGGATTCGGCGGAGGCGGCGCGGCGCGGGCTCGATTGTTACCTTTATTCATTTCTCTCGGATAATGAATTTTTCAAAAGCCATGAAGAAAGCTTGCTGGCTTTGAAATCATGGGGTTTCAATGTGTCGCCGGGCTGGAAAAAAGTATCGAATATCGACGAGGTGATCGAGTACATTCATGAATGGGAGGAGAAGCGGGCACATTTGCCACTGGCTACCGATGGGATCGTGATCAAGATAAATTCTTTCGAACAGCAAAGAGAGCTCGGTTTCACGGCCAAGAGCCCGCGCTGGGCTATTTCCTATAAATATAAGGCTGAGAACAAACCGGCAGTGTTGCGCATGGTTACCTACCAGGTTGGCCGCACGGGCGCGGTGACACCGGTTGCCAACCTTTGCGATCTTTCGGAACGTGCATTGCCCTACAACCAGGTGAAAGGCGTGCATTTGTCGGGTACGCGGGTGAAGCGCGCGACTTTGCACAATGCGAACGAGCTGGAAAGGCTTGGTATCCGTATTGGGGATACCGTTTTTGTGGAAAAAAGTGGAGAGATTATCCCCAAAATCACCGGTGTGGATGTTTCGCAGCGTGAGAAATATGAAACCGAAGAAATCGTCTTCCCGACGCATTGCCCCGAGTGTAACTCCGAATT
Organism: Dyadobacter sp. BE31; assembly: GCF_031457695.1. Classification (NCBI taxonomy): domain Bacteria; kingdom Pseudomonadati; phylum Bacteroidota; class Cytophagia; order Cytophagales; family Spirosomataceae; genus Dyadobacter; species Dyadobacter sp. BE31. The sequence goes on along the minus strand of NZ_JAVDXA010000001.1, from coordinate 494,371 downwards.
GCAGCGAAATGAGGGCGAAGTGGCATTTTTCTGTCCGAACGACAGCCACTGTCCGCCGCAACTGAAAGGCCGCATCGAGCATTTCATCCACCGTAAAGCAATGAACATTGAAAGCTTGGGCGAAGGTAAAATAGAGCTCCTTTTCGATCTCGACCTCGTGCGTACGCCTGCGGACCTGTACGACCTCAACTACGACAAACTGCTGGGCCTCGAAAAGAACCTGCTCAACGAAGAAACCGGGAAGGTTAAAAAGATCAGCTTCCGCGAAAAAACGGTGGATAACATCCTGAAAGGCATTGATTTATCGAGAACCGTGCCATTCAAGAACGTGCTTTTTGCGTTGGGTATCCGCTTTGTGGGGCAAACTGTGGCCGAAAAACTGGCCGCTTACTTCAAATCAATGCAGGCATTACGGGCCGCGAGTTACGAACAACTCACGGCTGTCCCGGAAATCGGCGGGCGCATAGCAGTGAGCATCGAATCGTTTTTCAACGTTCCGGAAAACCAGTTGCTGGTTCAGCGATTGGAGCAAGCCGGCTTGCAGATGGAGAGCGACGAAAAACCGGTGGAAATCGAAAGCGACCTGTTGGATGGCAAAACGTTTGTGATCTCCGGTGTTTTCGAAAATTTCGAGCGCGACGAACTGAAAGAGAAGATTGAAGCGAATGGAGGAAAGGTGCTCAGCGGCGTGTCCGGAAAGCTCAATTACCTGCTCGCCGGGGCCAATATGGGGCCTTCCAAGCTCGAAAAAGCACGGAAACTGGGCGTTACGATCATCTCCGAGGAAGAATTTTTAGCAATGATTGGAAATTAAGTAAAGAATATAGCCCCGGAAGGCTAACTTTGTGTTTTAAAATCTAACAATTATATAAGTAAATAATGCCATTGGACCAACGTTTCAAAGGGGTAGGGGCCGCGCTCATCACACCTTTTGATGAACAGAATGAGATTGATTATCCGGGTCTGAAAAGACTGATCGACCTGGTGACGGAAGGTGGTACAGACTACCTTGTAGTACAAGGGACAACTGGCGAGTCGCCGACAGTTACTTCCAAGGAAAAACGTGATATCCTGGCATTTACAATAAAGAATAACTACAAGAAGCTGCCGATTGTTTACGGCATCGGAAGCAATAATACCCAGGAAGTACTGAATACAATTAAGGAAACCGACTTCACAGGCGTGGATGCGATCCTTTCAGTTTGCCCGTATTACAATAAGCCGACTCAGGAGGGTATTATCGCGCATTTTACGGCCATTGCCGACGCTTCGCCGGTGCCTGTTCTTTTGTACAATGTACCTGGCCGTACTGTCATCAACATGAAGGCGGACACGATCATAAAACTGGCGGCGCATCCCAATATCATCGGTATCAAGGATGCAGGCGGCAGCATCGAACAAAGCATGGAGCTCGCTGCCCGTGCACCGGAAGACTTCTTGCTGCTTTCGGGCGACGATAACCTGGTAACCACCATGGCAAGCGTAGGCTGGCATGGCGTTATTTCGGTGATTGCTAATGCATTCCCGAAAGAATTCCATGATCTTACCTGGGCTGCGCTCGAAGGCCGTTTCAAAGACGCCGCAAAGCTGCAACTCGCATTCCTGGAATTTGATACATTGCTTTACATCGAGTCGAACCCGGTAGGGATCAAGAAATGCCTCGAAATTAAAGGCATTTGCAGCTCGGACGTTCGTTTGCCTTTGCTGAAAGCTTCGAAAGAGCTGGGCGAGAAGCTGGAAAAGGCGATGGTAAGGGAAGGGTTTATTTGACATTTGTAGTCAGGAATAGTCAAGTATGGTCAGGTTTTGTCAAGTGCGGCCTGGTCAGGTTTAGTTAGTCATTTGTAGTCAGGAATGGTCGGGTGTTGACATTGGGTGTTCCGGCTTCTAATTTATATTTCATGCATCACAGGTTTGGGGATTTAATTCCGGCCTGTGATGTTTTGTTTTAAATCAAAAACGAAATGCTATGATCACGTTTTACCCAGGGCCTAGTAAGGTTTATCCGCAGGTCGAACAATATATTTCCGAGGCATTCGCCAGCGGACTGATCAGCTCCAATCACCGTAGCTCCGGTTTCATGCATTTGCTGGAGCAGACGATCGCAGACCTGAAGGACAAGCTGGACGTTCCGGCGGGCTACGAGGTCTATTTCGTGTCGTCGGCAACGGAATGCTGGGAAATCATCGCTCAATCGCTGTTGATCGATTCCAGCCTGCATATTTACAATGGCGCATTCGGCGAGAAATGGATGGAATATACCCACCGCATTTCGCACCGCGCCACCGATGCGGCCTTCGGACTGAACGAAACGCTGCTGATGGACCGGTCCGCTATTTTCTCGCGCAACGAGCTGATTTGCGTAACCTACAATGAGACGTCGAACGGTACCAAAATTCCCGAAGGCTTCCTGCTCGATATCCGAAAAAAAGTGGATAATCTCATTGCAGTGGACGCCACATCGGCGATGGCCGGCGTGATTTTGCCCTGGGAGAATGCCGATATCTGGTACGCCTCGGTACAAAAGTGCTTTGGCTTGCCGGCAGGCCTGGCGGTGATGATCGTTTCGCCCAAGGCCATTGAACGCGCGATACAGGTAGGCGAGCGGAAGCATTACAATAGCCTGCTGTTCATCCGCGACAACTTTCTGAAATTCCAAACGCCATTTACACCGAACATTCTCGGTATTTACTTGATGGGCAAGGTGATGCAGCAGGTGCCGGCGATCGAGGAGGTGGATGCGCAGACGCGCCAGCGTGCGCACGACTGGTACGCATTCTTGCTCGAAAATGGTTATGAACTGGTGGTGGAAAATACGGCCGTGCGGTCGGACACGGTGATCGCCGTTCGTGCAGAGAAAGAGCGCATTGCATTCCTTAAAAATGCGGCGCAAAAGGAAGGGATTACGCTGGGCAACGGTTATGGCAAAGAGAAGGATACGAGTTTTCGCATTGCCAATTTCCCGGCGATCAGCGATGAGGAAATAGCTATATTGAAGGCTTTTTTGGTTAAAATGGCCCCAAATTGACAGAATGAGTAGTAAATGGCCCTCCTTGTATTTATAACTAAAAAACAAATCTACTCACCCGCGGATTTCTAGATTGTGCGATTAGATATTTTAAAGCAATACCAGGCCCAGACCAAATGTCTGGTCGCGTTGGATTCAATTATTTTTGGTTTTGATGGTGAAGAACTGAAATTGCTGCTGGTAAAACGGGGCATCGAGGATGAACACCACACCTGGTCGCTGATGGGCGGTTGGGTACAGCCCGACGAAAGCCTCGAAGGTGCCTCGTCCCGCATTCTTTTCGAGCTTACCAACCTGACAGACATTTACCTCGAACAACTACATACTTTCGGGAGCCCTCACCGCGATCCCGTGGAGCGCACGGTGTCGGTGGCCTATTTCGCACTGATCAATGTGGAGGATTACGATCATAAGATCTCCAAAAACTACGAAGCACAGTGGTTCTCCATGCAGGAATTGCCCAAATTGCTTTTTGACCACGGTGCGATGGTCGATATGGCGATCCAGCATTTGCGCTACAAGGCCTCACAGCACCCGATCGGCTTTGAATTGCTGCCGGAAAAGTTCACGATCCCGCAGTTACAAAAATTGTATGAAGCGATTTTCGGAACGGAGCTCGATAAGCGGAATTTTAGCCGTAAATTGTTGTCAACCAATTTGTTGATCAAGCTGGATGAAAAGCAGAAGGGCTATTCCAAAAAGGGTGCATTCTTTTACAAAATCGACGAGGAGAAGTACAAAAAGCAGTTCAATACATTCCTGAACTTCCTGCCGGGAAGCGCTTCCTAGCCGCCGTTATTTTCACGATCATCGGCTTTTGAGGTTGTGTAAGCAGTCGGTTTTGAGCAACTTTGCGGGATCAAAACGCCCCAAAGTGTAAGCCCATGTTCAATTTCAAGGAAATAATTTCCGTCACGCTGATCCTCTTCTCGGTGATCGATGTGCTTGGTTCATTGCCGATTATCGTCGATTTCCGGCGCAAGCTCGGCAAGATAGAGTCTGAGAAAACGACCATCGTAGCGGGGGCGATAATGGTGATATTCCTGTTTCTGGGAGAAAGGCTGCTGAGCCTCTTTGGCGTCGATATTGCTTCATTTGCCATCGCAGGGGCCATTATCCTGTTCTTGCTCGGGCTGGAAATGATCCTGGGACGCGATATTTTCAAACATGGCAATATCGATGTGGGCGTGGCGTCCATCGTGCCGATCGCATTCCCGATGATCGCCGGTGCAGCCACGATGACCACGTTGCTGTCGCTTCGTTCGACGTACCAGATCCAGAATATTTTGGTAGGCATCGTGCTGAACCTCTTTTTTATTTACCTCGTATTAAAATCATCGAACTGGCTGGAACGGAAGCTGGGGCAGGGCGGTACGGATATTCTCCGGAAGGTTTTCGGCATTATCCTGCTGGCAATCTCCATTAAATTGTTCAAAACCAACCTTTCGATGTAAGTGGCGCCCCGGTTGCCGCTTTTTATGTCAAGACAAATTTTTAAAACCATATCACAATGCAACAACTGGATAGCCTTAATCAAGTCGCGGATTTTCACAGAACTTTCAAACACCCGATCCTGGAAACGCCGACGATCCCCTCCGAAGAAAGAAGCCGCCTGCGGGTGGCGTTGCTGGCCGAGGAGTTGAAGGAGCTGGAAGTTGCGATCCTCGAAAAGGACATTGTGGAAGTGGCCGACGCGCTTTGCGACCTGCAATATGTATTGTCCGGCGCGGTGCTGGAATTCGGGCTGGGCGAGAAGTTTCGTACGTTGTTCGACGAAGTGCAGCGCTCGAATATGTCCAAGGCCTGCAACTCGGTGGAGGAGGCCGAAGCAACCGTGGCACATTACCAGGCGAAGGGCACCGAGTGCTATTTCAAGGAGGATAATGGCAAGTACCTCGTGTACCGCACCGCCGATGACAAGACTTTGAAGAACATCAATTACTCACCTGCCGACCTGGCGTCGATCATCGGTTAATTTACACTTTACTAATTCAATCGGTTCATTATGAGCTCTGTTCTTGAACGATTCCTGCGTTACGTGCAAATCGACACGCAGTCGGACCCCAATTCGGAGACATTCCCCAGCACGGCCAAACAGCGTAACCTGAGCAACCTGCTTGCCGAAGAGTTACGCGCGTTGGGCGTGGCGGACGCGCACGTGGATGAGCATGGGTATGTGTATGCGACGATTCCGTCGAACTCCGAGCGGACAGATATTCCCGTGATTTGCTTCTGCTCGCACGTCGATACGTCGCCGGATGTTACAGGTGAAAATGTAAAACCGATCGTTCACCGGAATTGGGATGGATCGCACATTATCCTGCCGGACGATCATTCGCAGGTTTTGAGAGTAGGGGAGCTGCACGACCTCGATCAGCAGATTGGAAATGATATTGTTACTGCCAGCGGTACCACATTGCTAGGCGCTGATAATAAGGCCGGCGTTGCTGAAATTATGGCTGCGGCGGAGTATTTGCTGGCTAATCCGCAGATTAAGCACGGCGATATCAAAATTCTTTTCACGCCGGATGAAGAAGTGGGAAGAGGTACTGAGAAAGTCGATTTGCAGAAGCTGGGTGCCGATTTTGGCTATACTGTCGATGGTGAGGCGATTGGTACTTTAGAGGATGAAACGTTTTCGGCCGATGGCGTTAAAATCACCATTCACGGTGTGAGCACGCACCCGGGCTACGCGATCGGCAAGCTGGAAAATGCATTGAAAATCGTTGCCGAAATACTGGCGCGGCTGCCGAAAGACAAACTTTCGCCTGAAACTACACAGGATAAGGAAGGTTTTATCCACCCCGTGCAAATGGAAGGCATTCAGGAAAAAGCCGTTTTGAGCTTTATCATCCGTGATTTTACTGTCGCAGGCCTGCACGAAAAAGAGGCATTCCTGAAAGGCATTATGGAAGAGGTTCTTAAAGGATATCCCAATTCTTCCGCTGAATTTAAAGTTCAGGAGCAATACCGGAACATGAAGGAAGTGCTCGACCAGCACCCGGAAGTGATCCAGAATGCATTGACAGCCATGGAGCGGGTCGGTTTGAACCCGATCCAACGCAGCATCCGCGGCGGTACCGATGGCTCCCGGCTCTCATTCATGGGCCTGCCTTGCCCGAATATCTTCGCCGGTGAGCATGCGTTTCACTCCAAGCTGGAATGGGTATCGGTGCAGGATATGGAGAAGGCGGTCGACGTTATCGTGAGTTTGGCGGGCGTCTGGGCGGAAAAATAGTCAAGTGTGGTCAGTTATTGTCAGGTGTGGTCAGTTATAGTCAGGTGTGGTCAGTTATTGTCAAGTGTAGTCAGTTATTGTCGTAGGCTTGCCTGATATTGACTACAAATGACTTCTTGACTACAAATGACCTCCTGACTACAAATGACTTCCTGACTACAAATGACTTCCTGACCATAAATGACCTCCTGACCACACCTGACAAAACATAGTAGTTAATAAAATCGAACATTACATTCGTGTCGAAAAAGTCCAAGTTTTACGTAGTGTGGCAAGGCCGGAAGACGGGCGTTTTTACCGATTGGAAGGAATGCGAAGCGCAGATTAAGGGCTTCGAAGATGCGCGCTATAAGTCTTTTGATTCCTTGCAGGAAGCAGAGGCCGCCATTCAGCGGAATTATTGGGAATTTGTAGCCAAAAAGGATACCAAACCCGCGATACAGGAGCCGCCTGCGAATGTTGGAAGGCCCATTAAAAACAGCATTGCCGTGGATGCGGCGTGGAATACCGCTACCGGCGATATGGAGTACCAGGGGGTGTATTACGCCACCGGCGACCGCATTTTCCTGCAAGGGCCATTTAAGGACGGTACCAATAACATCGGTGAGTTTCTGGCGATCGTGCACGCATTGGCCTATTTGCAAAAGAAGGAAAGCGACTTGCCGATTTATACGGATTCGAAAACGGCGATGGCCTGGATCAAGAAAAAACACGCGAATACCAAGCTGGCCTTGACCCAACGGAACAAGCCGCTTTTTGAAATGTTACAGCGCGCCGAACGCTGGCTTGCAACAAACACTTACCCCAACAGGATATTGAAATGGGAGACGGAGTATTGGGGGGAGAATCCGGCTGATTTTGGAAGAAAATAGACCATAATATGCCCCGTAACGCCCATTTCCGGTTCAAGCAATTCACTGTCCGGCAGGACCAGTGTGCCATGAAAGTATGTACCGACGCCTGCGTGCTAGGCGCATGGGCGGATGTTGAGGGTGCCGACCGCATTCTCGACATCGGTGCCGGGACGGGTCTGCTGTCGCTCATGGTGGCGCAGCGTAACTCGTATGCGATGATCGACGCGGTAGAGATCGATGCGGAGGCATTTTACCAGGCTGGCGAAAACGTGGAGCAAAGCCCGTTTCACGACCGCATTACGTTGTTCCATTCGGCGGTGCAGGAGTTTGTTTCGGACCATTTGTATGATGTGATTATCACCAACCCGCCGTTCTTTCAGTCGGACCTGCTTTCGCCGATTGATAAGAAGAATATCGCGCATCATGCCAAATCCCTTGATTTTGAGGAGTTACTGATTGCTATACAACGACTTTTGAAGCCGGAGGGTAAATTCAACATTCTTTTTCCCGTAGACGAGGGCGAACGCTTCGCCGAAAAAGCGGAACTGGCCGGCTGGAAACTCACCCGTAAATTGACATTGTTTCACCAGGAAGATAAAAAAGCATTTCGTTTGCTAATGCTGTTTCAACGAACTGAATTTGCTCATAATGTGCACGTTGAGCCCAATTTGTACATTTATGGAACGGATGGTGTTACCCATGATCCGCGTTTCAGGGAGTTGCTAAAAGCTTTTTATTTGAAATTTTGATCAGGAAAAACACGAACTTTGCCGCAAATTACCGGCAAAGCATTGTCACTGAAACCGTACATGACCGACCAAGCTATCCAGATTTCTGTTGTTATCCCGCTTTACAATGAAGAAGAGTCGCTTCCCGAGCTCTGCGAGTGGATTGCGAGGGTCATGGATGAAAATCACTTTACTTATGAAGTGCTTTTTATGGACGACGGCAGCAAGGACCGCTCCTGGGAGGTGATTCAGCGGCTTTCGAAGGAAAATCCCAATGTACGCGGAATGAGTTTTGTGCGGAATTATGGCAAGACAGCTGCATTGCAAACGGGCTTTCAGGCCGCAAAGGGTGAAGTGGTGATCACCATGGATGCCGATTTGCAGGACAGTCCCGACGAAATCCCGGAGTTATACAGCATGATCGTCAACGACCGCTACGACCTTATTTCGGGTTGGAAGAAAAAGCGTTACGACCCGATCACCAAAACAATCCCCACGAAGCTATTCAACGCGGCGACCCGCAGTATTTCAGGCGTTTATCTGCATGATTTCAACTGTGGTTTGAAGGCTTACCGCAAGGAGGTCGTGAAGAATATCACTATTTACGGAGAAATGCACCGCTACATTCCCGTGATTGCAAAATGGAATGGTTTTGCGAAGATCGGCGAGAAGGTGGTGGTGCACCGGGCACGTAAATACGGATACACAAAATTCGGTCTCGAGCGGTTCATTTTTGGCTTCCTGGATTTGCTTTCGATCGCCTTTGTGAATAAGTTTGGACGGAGACCCATGCATTTGTTCGGCAGTCTGGGAACCCTTATGTTTTTTCTTGGAAGCCTTATAGCTGTGTGGCTTATCGGAAAAAAGATATATAACATTTACAATTTATTGCCCTATCGGAATGTTACAGAGAACCCGCTGTTCTTTCTGGCACTCGTAGCGATTATGGTAGGCTCTCAATTATTTCTCGCAGGATTTTTGGGTGAATTGTTTGTGAAGCAATCTGTTTCAAAGACAGGGGATTACACTATTGCCGAAAAGGCAGGATTGTAAGAAATCAAGATTAGTATTCAACGAAATTTAAGTTTAAAGTTATTACCTATTACACAACTAATGATCGCTAACGTACACAAAGCACATCCGTGGCACGGAATTCCAATGGGTGACAAGGCACCCGAATTAGTTACTGCATTTATTGAGATTGTTCCTACCGATACAGTAAAATACGAAATTGACAAGGCGACCGGTTACCTCAAAATCGACCGCCCTCAGAAATACTCGAACATCGTTCCTGCATTGTACGGCTTTATCCCAAAGACCTACTGCGCAGATAAGATCGCAGCGCTGGCTCGGGAACGTTCCGGTCGTGATGTGACCGAGGGGGATGGTGACCCGCTGGATATCATCGTATTGTGCGAGAAAATCATTTCGCACGGTAACATTATGTGCGAAGCGAAGCCTATCGGCGGTATCCGTCTGATCGACGGCGGAGAGGCGGATGATAAGATCATTGCCGTGCTAAAAGGCGACGAGGTTTACGGCCAGTTCAACGACCTGAGCGAGCTGCCGGACGGTATCGTGGAGCGTTTGAAGCACTACTTCCTGACTTACAAAAACTTGCCGGGTGAGAAGGCGCATATCGAAATCACCAATGTTTATGGTAAAGACGAAGCGCATGAAGTGATCCTTACTTCGGTAGAAGATTACAAGCATTCTTATTATTGAGCCGACGAAGCATGTGACGTCAGCTGACGGAATTTAGAGCCGCTCCTGCTAGGGGCGGCTTTTTTTAATTCGTATCTTTGCGCAAATTTTGACCAACCATTGGCACTCGTTGCCAGGCATATATGAGTAATTTACAAGAAATTAAGAAGCGCCGCACGTTTGCGATCATCAGCCACCCCGATGCCGGGAAAACCACTCTGACCGAAAAACTGCTCCTTTTCGGGGGCGCGATTCAGACAGCGGGGGCGGTAAAGTCCAACAAAATCAAGAAGACTGCGACTTCCGACTTTATGGAGATCGAGAAGCAGCGTGGTATCTCGGTGGCGACGTCGGTAATGACCTTCGAATACAAGGATCTGCTGATCAATATCCTCGATACGCCTGGTCACAAGGACTTTGCAGAAGATACTTACCGGACATTGACTGCCGTGGACAGCGTAATCCTGGTGGTTGACTGCGTAAAGGGCGTCGAGGAGCAAACCGAACGTTTGATGGAGGTTTGCCGCATGCGCAACACGCCGGTGATCGTGTTCATCAACAAGCTCGACCGCGAAGGTCAGAATCCATTCGAACTGCTCGACGAGCTGGAAAGCAAGCTGAATATCCGTGTTCGCCCGCTTACCTGGCCGATCAATATGGGGGCTAATTTCAAGGGGGTTTACAGCTTGTATGAGCAAATGCTGTATTTCTTCAAAATCAATAAAACTAAAATTGAGGCCGACGTCGCGAAGGTGAACCTGGAAGACGAAAAGCTTGAAGAATTGTTGGGCGAAAGAGATGCAAACCAGCTGACAGAGGACGTGGAGCTCGTGGAAGGTGTTTATGATGCATTCTCGGAGGAAGCCTACCAAAAAGGTCAGCTAGCGCCGGTATTCTTTGGTAGTGCGATTAATAACTTCGGTATCAAAGAGTTGCTCGATACATTTTGCGATATTTCGCCGATCCCGCAGCCGCGCCCTACGGACGTACGCGAAGTGGAGCCCACCGAGCCGAAATTCACTGGTTTTGTATTCAAAATCCACGCGAACCTCGATCCCCGCCACCGCGACCGCATTGCGTTTTTACGCATTTGTTCGGGCAAATTTGAGAGGGGGAAATTCTATAAACACGTTCGCTTAGGTAAAGATGTACGTTTTTCCAGCCCATTCACATTCATGGCCTCGGACAAGAGCGTGATGGAAGAGGGCTTCCCGGGCGATGTAGTAGGACTTTATGATACGGGCAACTTCAAAATCGGGGATACATTAACCGAGGGTGAAAACCTGCAATTCTCCGGTATCCCGAGCTTCTCGCCTGAGATATTCAAGGAGCTGATCAACATGGACCCGATGAAATCCAAGCAATTGGAAAAGGGTATCCAGCAGCTCACCGATGAAGGTGTGGCGCAGCTTTTCACCCTCGACCTTGGCAATAGAAAAGTCGTAGGAACCGTTGGAGAACTTCAATTCGACGTAATCCAGTACCGCCTCGAACACGAATACGGTGCGAAATGCCGCTGGGTGCCGATGAATATCTCCCGGGCCTGCTGGCTCACTGCCGACGACAAGCCGGCCATGGACCAGTTTATTCGCCTCAAAGGCAACCAAATCGCCTACGATAAGGACCGTAACCCGGTATTCCTTGCCGAATCGGAATGGATGATCCGCATGAACCGCGAAAACAACCCCGCCATTCATTTCCATTTCACGTCGGAGTTTAAGACTGAAATGGCGCTTTGAGGCTGATTTTGAGTGAGGTTAAAATTCGCTATATTTGTTTAGAAGCCAATTGAAAGAACCATGATACTCACCGAGACGATTCCAGCTAGTCTGATCTTCGAAGAACTCGACGGACGCCCCTTGTACCGCAAGGGCTACAAGAAGGTACTGGAAAATAATTTGTCTCCGGAAGAAGTTATGGGTTGTAGTTTTATTCAAGGGTTGATTATGAGAATTGTAAGTACTTGTATCAGCCGAATGTTAAAGGGCATGCCGTACTGGGTGGTATCTGGTGAAACTGGATTGCATGTTTCGCATGGAAATAACTTAGCCAACGATGTTGCTGTTTTTGACAAGGCGTTGATCAAGGATACATTTTCAAAAAGCTATCCTGATGTCCCTCCGAAAGTCGCCATTGAGATAGATGTGAAAATCGAGGCAGGCCAGTTCCCAAGCCCTGAGGATTACTTTTCTCGTAAAAGCGAAAAGATGATCGAGTTCGGTACGGAACGAGTGATATGGATTTTGACAGAAAACCGTAAGATCATGGTAATGGATCAGTCGCGCGAATGGTCTGTTTATGAATGGGATGAAACGGTTCCTGTTTTTGATCAATACCAGTTTTGTCTGACTGACCTTTTGAAGGAAGAAGGAGTGATCTAAGATCTGGACTATATAAATAAAACAGGCTGCCATATGTGAATGTGGCAGCCTGTTTTGCATTAACTGAGGTTAGTTTCTGGGTCCGCCTCCGCCACCTCCGCCGCCGCGATTATTCCGGCGATCTTCCAGCATGGTTTTATACTTCTCCTGCTGTTCTACGGTCAGGATTTTAGAAAGTTCGGTGTTGAATGTCTCCATCGAAGCGCGCATTTGTTCACGGTCCATGTTTTGAGAATCCCTTAGCTCCTGCATTTTCTTGGCGCGGGCGAGGCTAAGGTCGTATACTTTTTTCTGTTGATCGTCCGAAAGTTTGAGGTTTTCGGTTAAAGTTTTAGTCTGGTTGTCTGCGCGTTGCTCGGGCGTAGCGTTGCCGCCGCGTTGTGCGAAGGTTGTGAAGCTTACAAATGCCAGTAAAATGGCCAACAATGATTTCCTCATGGTCAAAAAAGTTTAGATACCCGGGTTAGATGTAAAAAGACGCGGCAAGTTTAATGCGCTATTTAAATTTTTGGCTGAGTATCTGAACCGCCAATGCGACGGCAATCGCGCAGGTGTAACTCATGAGCGTGCCTACCAGTACATATTCCGATTTCTTGCTGATGTATGCCGGCGGAATGCCGGAATCGGTCGCTTTTTCATTGTATCTCAGTAGCGATTTGGCGGCGATAAGAAAGCCAATTGCCGAATATTGATTGACTAACACAAAAACAAAAATGAGCAAACGCTCCGAAAGGCCTATCCAACGGCCGGCGTTAGCGAGGTTGTCGTCGGCCCCGGGTGCGAGTTTGGCGAGCTCTTCACGCCATGGTTTGGTGAGTATGCCTACAAAAAAGGAGATCGGATGGAGGATGAACAACGCGCCTGATAACGTTGCGAGGGTTTTAGGCTTGTTGAGCCACACGGCAAGCGCCTCAAAGCCAGGTAGGATATTGCTCGTGAGTATCAATGCAGCGAATGCAATGGTGGCCAGGTGCGCGGCCTGGTCGGCGATAAACCAGGCCAGAGAGCCCTTTTTGTCGAATGATATTTTGACAAGATCGATCACGCCATGTGCGATGCCCAGCGCAATGGCCGGAAACGGGTTTTGCCACTGGTGCAGGGCAATATAGGAGACGATTATGACGAGTAGTATGTGGAAATACAGATACCGGGATTTGTATTTTTTCTCCTTTTTGTCGGTTACCCATTTGGTAGGCTGCCAGTAAAAATCTACGAGAACGTGTGCTAAAAGGAGCAGCAGAAATTCTGTCATAGTGATTTAGCGTTTGGTGTATAGTGATAGTTGCTTTGGAAAGGTAGCAAGAAAACTGTCAATTGCCCACCACTTCGACGACGCTACCCGCTGGCTTGCTGCCGATTGGCTGATGGACAACATTTCGGCGATTTGCGTTATATTTTTGCCTTGTAGCAATGCTTCAATCACCTGGCTTTGGGCGGCAGTCCAGCTTCCAATGACCGTTTCCAGCAGATCCAGGGTCGCCGATAAGGGTTCCGATGGCTTGGAGAATGCAATGCCGATCCTGGCTTTCTGCTGGCGGATTTTATCGGCCAGGTGTCCCGAAAGCCTGAATGCCTCGCCGTCGGATGTACCAGGGCGGTTGGTGAGTTGCTCAGTATGACCGATGCCAATGGCTACGCGCATATCGGCGTTGGGTGCGTGCTTACGCATACATGCGCGCGCGAGGATGGCCATTCGCATGATCTCTTCGGTGTTTTTTAATACGGCCTGGAAGCTGTCCCCGCGGTAGATTTCGGGTTTTAGTGCCCATTTGAAAGACTGGTTTTGGTGCAAAACAATAAGCATTTCTTCCAGCCAAACGGCCGATTCTTCACGCGCAAACTGCGTATAATTGACCATATCAGCAGTTATGACAGCCCGGAGCGTTTTCATGAATATAAGGTTTTTTGCTTATAATAGTCAAATATAAGGTAAAAGCCTTATATTTTAAAGATATAAGCTAAAAACCTTATATTGGTTAAATATAAGGAAAAAGCCTTATGCTCTTTGGAGGAACAGATTCGCCAGATGAGCCCATTCTTCTTTCAGGCTTCCCTTAAATACTTCTGAACCAGCACGCCGGTACCAATACCCCGCATTGAATGTATCACCTTCGACGCGGTGAAGATAGGCGTGCAGGCGGTCATAGGCTTGCGTACCTTCTTTGCTTTGGGCGATATTATGAGCCGCTTCCCAATCGCCGTTGGCGTCGTGCCAAAGTGCTTCCAGAAGAACAGGGAGGCCTTTGGGAGGAGCAGGCTGGGAAACAGATTCCTGGAATTGTTCGAATGTCATGATCGATGGAAAGATGGTGAACAACGGTGAAAACAGCTGCAAGATACGCCTCAGAGCCCTGATTTACCGATTTTACTTGTATATTGTAAGGCACAATTGTAATTAAGACAACAATATATGTTTAAACAATTATCAACGATATTAGGCTGCATGACGCTGGCGGTATATTGCCACGCACAGGAGACTTTCCCGAGAAACGGCGCCTACGATGAAAGGACGGGACGCTACGCTTTCACAAATGCGACGATCGTCGTGGATCCGAAAACTACGATCGAGAATGCCACAATGCTGATCGAAGACGGGGTGATCCGGGAAACGGGTAAGCAGGTGAAAATCCCCGCCGGTACGGTTACAGTCGATCTGAAAGGGAAATTCATTTATGCATCGCTCATCGAGCTGGATTCGGATTACGGAATGCCGGAGGTGAGAAGGGCGCAAGGTGGCGGTGGCCGGCAAACCCCTCAGCTGGAATCGAACAAGAAAGGTGCATTTGGCTGGAACCAGGCCATTCAGCCCGAGACGGATGCCGGTACTCTTTTCACACCCGACTCCAAAAAAGCAGGCGATTTGCGGAAGATCGGTTTCGGTACCGTGCTGGTGCATTCGCACGACGGCATTGTGCGCGGAAGCGGCGCGCTTGTGACCCTTACCGACGAACCGGCTAACAAAGCGATGCTGAATGGCAAAGCGTCGGCCCATTTCTCTTTTGGAAAAGGGAGTTCATCGCAGACCTACCCGTCGTCGGGAATGGGCGTGGTGGCACTTTTGAGACAAAACTATTACGATGCCGACTGGTACGCGAAAGGCGGAAACAAAAAGGAAACCAACCTGTCGCTTGAAGCATTCAACCAGATCAAAGCGCTGCCTTCATTCTTTGAAGCAGGCGATAAATACAGCATTCTGCGGGCTGACAAGGTCGGGGATGAGTTTGGAATACAATACATTATCCGTGGAGGAGGGGACGAGTATCAGCGCATTCAGGAGATTAAGGCCAGTAAGGCAACGCTGGTGTTACCGCTGGTATTCCCGGATGCCTACGATGTGACCGACCCCTGGGATGCGGAAGTGGTAACCATGAGCCAGCTGAAACACTGGGAACTGGCGCCACGTAATGCCTCGGAAGTTGCGAAGGCGGAAATTCCTTTTGCATTGACTACCGCGGGATTGCGGAATAAGACTGATTTCTGGAAAAATCTGCGGACAGCCATTGAATATGGTTTGCCGAAAGAAAGAGCACTGGCAGCGCTCACAACCCTGCCTGCATCGTTGGTCAAGGCCGATAACAAGATCGGAAGCTTGAAATCGGGAATGCTTGCCAACTTCATCATCACTTCGGGGGACCTGTTTTCGAAAGACAACATCATCTACGAAAACTGGATACAGGGCAAGAAATTCGTGTTAACGACATTGGATGCACCGGATATCAGAGGCACTTACTCGCTGTCGCTGAACAACCAGCCAGCCGGAAAGTTACAGATTACCGGATCGCCGGAGAAGCCCGAGTATAAGATCACCGTGCAGGATTCGATCAAGATCACTCCCAAGGCTATCCTGGCGAATGCACTGCTTACATTGAGCTACCAGCAAGACAAAAAAGTGGGCGGCACGACGCGCCTCACAGGCTGGCTGAGCGGAAATGGGTTCAGTGGAGAAGGTGTGCTGCCTGATGGCACCGTTATTCCATGGAGCGCCGCGCTTACGGAAAAGAACACAACAGTGGCTGCCGCTGATACCACCAAGCCGAAAAGCAAAGAAACGGGGCCGATTGTGTATCCTTTTGTAGGTTACGGAAATGAAACATTGCCTGCGAAAGAAACGGTACTGATCAAAAATGCGACGATCTGGACCAACGAAAAAGAAGGTATTCTGCAAAATGCCGATGTGATTGTTCAGAATGGCAAAATTACCAAAGTGGGGAAGGGCCTCGCTGCACCATCGGAAGCGAGAACGATCGATGGGACTGGTAAGCACCTTACGAGTGGCATTATCGACGAGCATTCGCATATCGCGCTTTTCAGCATTAACGAAGGCGGGCAATCCAGCTCGGCGGAGGTGCGGATGAGCGACGTGATCAATCCGGACGATATCAACATTTACCGGCAACTGGCGGGTGGGGTTACGGCCTCGCATTTGCTCCACGGCTCGGCAAACTCGATCGGCGGACAAAGCGCGATGATCAAGCTGAAATGGGGTGCAAGCCAATCGGAAATGCTGATTCCGCAGGTGAAAACCATCAAGTTTGCATTGGGTGAAAACGTGAAGCAGTCGAACTGGGGCGACGTGCAGCGCGTACGCTTCCCGCAGACGCGTATGGGTGTGGAGCAAATTTATTTCGACCATTTCCTGCGTGCGAAAGAGTATGCCGCCAGTTGGAAGAGCTACAATGCAAATGCTAAAAAGACGAACATAGCACCGCCTCGCCGCGATATCGAACTCGATGCGCTTGCGGAGATCCTCGGTAACGAGCGCCTCATCACCTGCCATTCCTATGTGCAATCGGAGATCAATATGCTCATGCACGTAGCAGATTCGCTCAAATTCCGGATCAATACATTTACCCACATTCTGGAAGGTTATAAACTCGCCGACGGTATGCAGAAACGCGGCATTGGCGGTTCGACATTTGCCGACTGGTGGGCATACAAAATGGAGGTGAAAGAAGCGATTCCGTATAATGCCGCATTAATGTACCATGAAGGTGTGACGGTAGCCATTAACTCCGACGATGCCGAAATGGCCCGCCGCCTGAATCAGGAAGCGGCCAAAACTGTCGAGTATGGCGGTGTGCCGGAAGAGGAAGCCTGGAAAATGGTGACTTTGAACCCTGCCAAACTGTTGCATGTCGACGACCGGATGGGAAGCGTGAAAGCCGGCAAGGATGCCGACCTGGTACTCTGGAATGCGAGCCCGCTTTCAGTATATGCAAGGCCCGATTTCACGATGGTAGAAGGTGCCATTTATTTTGACCGCAAAAAGGATGAAGAGAAACAGAAATCCATTGCCGTGGAACGCGAAAGATTGATCCAGAAAATGCTGGGTGAAAAAGCGGAGGGCAAGCCTACGCAAAAGCCGGAAGCGACGAAGCCGCATATGTGGCATTGCGAAGATGTAGTGGGGATCCACGCAGAGCATGTAGATATCCACGCTGGTAAATAACTGTTTCGGGACATTCAAATTGATTTTTATGAAAAGATATACACTGATCGCCGGCCTTTTGCTGGGACTGACAGCCGGAACGCAAGCGCAAAATCCGGCACCGGCCAAGCCGCAAACCAAGCCGGTAGTGCTAACGGGTGCTACCATCCACGTCGGAAACGGCGAGGTGATCCAGAATGGCGCCATTGCGTTCGACAAGGGCATTATCACGCAGGTAGGACCGGCGGCTTCGGTAACAAGCCCCTCGGGTGCCGAAACCGTAGATGTGAAGGGAAAACACATTTTCCCAGGCCTGATTTCTCTGAATACGACTGTCGGATTGCAGGAAATCGCTTCGGTAAGAGCTACCCTTGACTACTTCGAAGTCGGTGAGATCAACCCTCACGTGCGCGCGCTTGTGGCTTACAATACCGATTCGGAAGTGATCCCGACATTGCGGGGTAATGGTATCCTGGTTTCGCAGGCAGTGCCGCAAGGCGGCGCGATCTCGGGCTCGTCATCCGTTTTTTACAGCGACGGATGGAACTGGGAAGATGCGGTACTGAAAAAGGATGATGGTATCTGGCTAAGCTGGCCCGCTTTTCTGGCAGGGAATTTCGATAACGAGACGTTTACGTATTCTATCAAACGGAACGAGAAGCGTCAGGAAGTAATTGACCTCTTCAAAAGGACATTCGCGGAGGCAAAAGCTTATGCGGAAATTGCTAATCCAAGCCCGGTAAACCTCCGCCTCGAAGCGATGAAACCCCTTTTCGCAGGTACGGCCAACCTCTACATCCGTGCCGACTACGCGAAGGACATTATCGAATCCATTCGTTTTGCACAGGAAGCGGGTGTGAAGAAGATCGTCATTGCCGGTGGTAATGAGTCCTATAAAGTGACCACATTTTTGAAGGAAAATCAGGTTCCGGTCATCATCAATACCACGCACAGGCTTCCCGAGGGTGTGGATGAAAACGTTTATCTTCCCTACGAGCTGCCCGGGCTGCTTCACAAGGCAGGCGTAAAAGTAGCAATCACCTACGCCGACGAATGGTGGCGCACGCGCAACCTGGGCTTTCTGGCTGGTACTGCCTCCGGTTTCAGCGGCGTAGCGCCCGAAGAAGCGTTGCAGTTTGTAACAAGAAATGCAGCCGACATTATCGGTGCGGGTCAACATGTAGGGACGCTCGAAAAGGGCAAGCAAGCTTCATTGCTCGTTTCCGACGGTGATATCCTCGACATGCGTGGTAATATGATTCAGGCAGCCTATATCCGCGGCGGGAAAGTCAATCTGGATGACAAGCAGAAGCGACTTTATGAGAAATACAAGGATAAATACGGGAAGAAGTAAGTCAGGAAGTCAATAGGTCAGAAATTGTAAAAGCCATCCGTTACAAAACGGATGGCTTTTGTTTTTAGTGATTTGGATTGACGTACTTCAAAATATCAACCTTGCCAAAATCTCTGTCATTGTCTGCTATCAATGTCAAATTGTTGACAATTGCGGTTGCGGCGATAAATGCGTCCGGAAGCTTTAAGCGGTATTTCTTTCGAATTACGATGGTCTGGTCTATGATGTCGCGGTTTAGATCAAGCACAACGGAGCCTTTTATAAAAGCCTCATAAATATCCTTATCAGCGGCATCGGTAGGTTCCCAAACACGCAACTCAATCTCTGTAATCAGCGAGATGATCGATTCGTCGTCTATAATTCCGTCCATTAGAATTAATCCGGGCGGAGGCAACGTGGCGTTCAGATACTTAATAACAGCGCTTGTGTCGATCAAATATCTCTTCTCCATTCATTTCTCAGTGTGTTCAGTTGTGAATCAATCTCCTGCTCCGTCATCGGCGACTTGATTTGTTTTCGCAACGCAGATAGCGGTGACCGGTTCCGGATCACTTTGATCAAATGCATTTCCTCCATATCCAATAGAAGTTTCAACGCTTTATCGTCCGTGATTTCTATTTCAATGGTTTTCATAATCCGACCAGTTTGTTTCAAAAATCAATTTACAAAAATACAATCAACTTTCCCCAACCAGGTAAATCCCGTCATCGGTAATGCGGATAATGCCCTGCTTGTACAATCCGCCAATCGCTTTTTTGAATACTTTCTTGCTGATTTTAAGTCTGTTATAAATATCCTCAGGCGATGAGCTGTCGGAAAGGTTCAGGAAACCCTTGCCTTTTTTTACTTCTTCCAGGATTTGCTTCGCCACCGGCTCTACCACCTCATAGCCGGTCTTTTGGAGACTGATATCCAGCTTATTCTCCTCGCGGATTTTTTTGACATAACCTTTCAGAGAATCGCCGATTTGCAGCGGCTGGAATACCTCGTTGGCGTAAATAAGACCCTTGTGGTATTGATTCACGACTACATTATAGCCGAGATCGGTTTTCTGCCAGACGAGCAAATCCACTTCATCGCCTTCCGCTACGGTGAGCCGCTCGCTTTCAAGGAATTTATCGATTTTGGCGGAGGCCAGCAGGCGTTGCGATTTCTGATCGAGGTAGAGGAACACGACGTGCCATTCGCCAATCTCCATGGGCTTCGGCTGTTCGCGGAACGGTACGAAAAGATCTTTAATGAGGCCCCAATCGAGGAATGCGCCGTATTCGGAAACATCTTTCACTTCCAGGAATGCAAACTCGTTGCGGATGATTTTGGGTGTCTGCGTGGTCGCCACCGGCCGGTCTTCCGAATCGAGGTACACGAACACCTTGATCTGGTCGCCGACTTGCATGTCGTCCGTGATATATTGGTTGGGAAGCAGCACTTCTTCACCCTCCACATCGCTCAGGAACATCCCTACGCTGGTAACCCGCTCGATGGTCAGGTAATTGTATTTTCCTATAAATAGCATTATTCAAATAACGAGGTTCGGATACAAAGGTAGCGCTTTCGCATCGATTTACTCTTCATCGTTCATTTCACGTTGCTTATCCATATTCTGTTTCTCTTTCGAACGGTTCAGGCGATAGGATAATGTGACCAGAAACTGCCGCGGGCGCCATTGGAATACCGAATAGGAATAATAGCCGGCATTTTCGGTAATGCTCCGGCGCTTTTGCGAATTGAGCAAATCCCGGACGCTCGCGGTGATCGTACCGCGACCTTTCAGGATGTCTTTGGATAAGCCAAGGTCAATAAAATAGATCGATAAATCCTTGCCTTGTGTGGTACGCCTTGGAGCACGGTAATTGAGCGAGGATTGAAAATCCACCGAACCGAACAGGGTAACGCGTGAGGATAACCGGCTGGTCCAGGAATAAGTATCGCTTTGGTACAGTTTGTCATTGTAATAACCCTCGTTCATTGCTCTGAAAACATTGGCATTGGCAGTCAGCTTCCACCACGGTGCAGGATCGTAGGTAAAGTTAAATTCAAAGCCATAAGAATCGCCTGTGGAGAGGTTAATGGGGGTGATAGTGGTAAAACCAGTGGAGTCGACGGACGTGATATTCTCCACGACGCCCAGCCTGCGACGGTAGTAAATGCTCGAAAGCAGCGTGCCCTTGTTCATATTCAGCAAATGTCCGGCTTCGAATGAATGCGTGAATTCGGGGTTCAAAAGCGGGTTACCTGCGCGGAAAACACGGGAATCGCTGAAATTGGAGAAGGGAAGCAGGTCTCGGAAATTCGGGCGGCTGAGGCGGTAGCTGTAACTGAGTTGTAATGTCTGGGCATCTTCCAGCTTGTACGATAAGTGAATGCTTGGAAAGAGGTTGAAATACTGCCGGTGATTGGTTTGGGCTGTTTTTTTGAGTTCGGTTAAAATGTCGGTGTACTCGCCACGTAAGCCAGCCTGCACGAAAACCTTCCCGAACTGATTACTGGCCATCAGGTAGGCAGCGTGGATTTTCTCATCGTATGCCAGCCGGTTGTCATAATCGGGCAATATCACCCAATAATCGGGTTCTAATTGCTGATGGACTGAGAAATCGTTATCCAGCAGCCTGACGGACGTTTTCAGACCTGCTTCCAGCTTACCATCCTTGCCCAGCGGGTGAATGTAATCCAGCTGGGCGAGGAAGTTCTTCTCATCTTCGGTATTATACGACCTCTGACGGGTATCGACGGTGAGGTTATCGGCGACTTCGTGGTATTGCGATGCTTCCGTTTCGTCGCTGAGAATGTATTTTGCATCGAATGTCAGGCTCTGTCCCTTCCTTTCGAAAGTCTTCCGGTAATTCAATGCGGCTTCGATGTTCGTCCGCGGCTCTGTCTCGTCCTCGCTGCGCGTAACCGTGCGTGTCAGGATGTTGTTCATGTCAAAATCCCGGTATTCAAGCCGCGATTTGTTGTCGTTTTGCGATTTGCGGACAGATAGCGTTGCAGTAATGGTGTTTTGGTTGTTCAGAAAATAATCCAGGCCCACGCGGACATTGTTCGAATAGCCTGCACGGTTACGCCGGTTGGTTTGCTCGTATACGAAACTGGTATCCGCGCTGTTATATTCCTGCCTCGAATGCCCGCGGCCGGGGCCATCGCGGTACATGAAGCCGTAGTTGGCGATCAGGTTGATCTTTTTCTTCCGGTAGTTAACATTGAACGAAGCCCCGAAATTGGAAGGGTAGCCAGCTGTCCCCGTGAACGTGCCATTCAGCCCGTACCGGATGTTTTTCTTCATAACAATATTCAAAATGCCCACCTCGCCCTCGGCATCGTAACGCGACGACGGGTTGGTAATAATCTCTACGCTCTCGATCAAATCCGCCGGAATCTGTCGCAATGCCTCGGCGGGATTGAGGCCCACCATACCCGACTGCTTGCCGTCGATCAGGATACGCACATTACCGCTGCCGCGAAGGGCCACATTACCTTCCACATCGACTGTCACCGAGGGCATATTATTGAGAATGTCCGACGCATTACCGCCGATATTGGCCAGGTCTTTGCCCACGTTGAAGACCCGCTTGTCTAGTTGCAGGTCCATTTGGCTCTTTTCGCCCTGTACCACGAGTTCATCGAGCAGGCGTGAGTTGGATGAGAGAGTGATCGTGCCTAGTGCCACCGGCTGTGCTGCCACACGGATGCTGGGGATAATCTTCTCATCCATGGCCAGAAAGGTGATTTTTATGAGATAGCTACCGGGTTCCGCAGGGATAGTGAAAAGCCCGTTTTCATCCGCAGTACCGCCGCCGATCAATGAGGAATCTTTCGCGGCAAGGAGTGCCACATTCGCAAAGGGTACCGGCTTTTTTTCAGAATCTTCGAGCTTGCCGGTAATAGGGTAGGTTGCCGAGGGTTCGTCCTGGGCATAGAGGTAAATGCACAGGAAATTGAGAAGTGAAGCGATGAGCAGTATTTTCTTCATGGCGGCACGGGCCATATCACCAGCGGGGGCTGGCATATGTGAGGTTGAAGGTGAGCCGGTTAGATTAAAAAGTCGGAGGAAGGTTTAATGACTTTTTAATCTTGCATGAAAAAAATGTGTGCCATCTAGCTAGTGTTGTGTAATACCTGCCTGGCTCAACGCTTGTGCCTTTTGAAGCGCTTCCATACTTCCGATATCGATCCAGTACCCCGATGTCTGAGGAATGCCCGCAACCTTCAAGTTCGCATGCAGCGCCGATTGGATGAGTTGCCAGCCTTCATAAGGAATGCCCTTGGGCAGGAGGTTGAGCGTATTTCGGTTAAACATATAGACCCCTGAATTGATCATAAACTCGTAGTCCGGCTTTTCGA
This sequence comes from Dyadobacter sp. BE31, assembly GCF_031457695.1. Lineage (NCBI taxonomy): Bacteria > Pseudomonadati > Bacteroidota > Cytophagia > Cytophagales > Spirosomataceae > Dyadobacter > Dyadobacter sp. BE31. Next base: position 471,315 of record NZ_JAVDXA010000001.1, on the reverse strand, counting down.
CAAAGGCCCTGACATGGCCGTCGGTAGCCATATCGAGCACACCATAGGGTATTTTGACGACGTTTGATACGGTCAAAATAGCCATATCTGCCTTTCGGGAGAAATACTCCGTGCACAGGTTCCGGACATCGAAATTGGAATACAGGTCTCCGTTAATTACCAAAAAATGCTCATGCGGCCAGCGCTGTTTCAGCGTCAAAGCGCCAATGCTACCCATCGGACTGCGCTCCTGAATATACCGGACCGAAATGCCGAATTCGTTCCCATCGCCGAGGTAACTAGTCAGTTGTTCCGCCAGATGCCCTACCGAAATGTGGATTTCCCGGAAGCCCGATACAGTCAAATGGTCGATTAAGTGCCGGATAATAGGCTTGTCACCCACCGTAATGAGCGATTTGTGCGTGTTGTCGGTCAGGGGTTTCAGGCGGGTACCTTTGCCGCCCGCCATAATGATGATATTTACAGGCCATTGGCCCGTTTCAGCGGTCCGCAGCATATTGCCTAGTTTTTAATCGTGACATTCAAAAAGCTTCCGATGACCTGACTGACCCTTTGCAGCTGATCGTCGGTAATCGACGTCGAGCAAGGTAGCATGATACCGCGCCTGGACACTTCGGAGGCAACACTGTTATGGGTGATATACAAATCCTCCCGAAATACCGGAAGCTCGTGAATGGGTGTCCACAGTGGCCTTGCTTCGATATTCTCGGCAGTTAATGCTGCGATCAGGCTTCGGCTTTCGTTCACCAGCATGGCGGAATGCCAATAGTTGGAATCGGTGCCGGGCGTTAATTGCTGAAATGTAACTTCGTAATCCGCGAATGCCTCGCGATAATGTGCGGCGACCTCTTTTTTCCTTTGTAGAAAATCAGGTAATTGCTCCATTTGCGCACAGCCTATCGCCGCAAGCGGGTTCACGAGCCTGAAATTGTAGCCAAGCGCGTCGTGAATGTATTCGGTTGCGTGGCTTTTGGCCTGGGTAATGAGGTGTCGTGCGCGTTTCGCCAATAGCCCGCTTTGGGTCAGGATGGCACCGCCGCCGGCAGTGGTAATGATTTTATTACTGTTAAAACTCATTGTCCCCAGTAAGCCGGTCGTCCCCGAATGTCGGCCGTTTTGGAATGATCCCAGCGAGCATGCGGCATCTTCCACCACGGCCAATGCAAATTGCTTCGCAATACCATTGAGTTGTTCCATTTCGCAAACATTTCCCAGGAGATGCACAGGTACCACCGCTTTTATGCGTCGGCCGCTTTCGCGGTGAAAACAGCCCGCGTTGTTTTGGTAGGTCTCGTTTTGCAAGAAACTTTGTAATAAGTCGAGATCCATCAACCAAGTACGTGCATCGACATCAATCATGACCGGTTTTGCGCCGAGGTATTTTACGGCATTCGCCGTAGCCACGAATGTCAGGTCGGGGACGAGTACCAGGTCCCCTTTTTCCACACCGGCGAGCGTGAGCGCTACCTGCAACGCGCTCGTGCCGTTGCACACGCCTATTGCATGCGCTACGCCTGTGTAGTCGGCCAACTGCTGCTCGAAGCGACGCAGGAAACTGCCGCCCGACAGCCAGTTGGAATCCACGGCTTCGGCCATGTATTGCTTTTCGTGCCCATTCAAATTAGGCTCGCAGAGGGGGATCACAGGGGGCCTAAATGTTTCCATAGCGCGCATTCATCGGTTCGCTGATCACCTGTTCGCGGAATAGCGAGGCTATTTCCGTGATGCCGTTCGGGACGGTTTTGGAAATAGTGAAACCGAGTATGTTTTTGATTTTATCACAATTCACCTTGTAATCGCGGGGATCGGTGACTACCGGGTGGTAATTCACTTTGAGCGAAGGGATGGCCTTGCCGATTTCCGCAGCCAGCATTTTCTTGGTATAGTTCTGCGAAGTGTCGCCCACATTGAATGCTTCTCCGTCGACCTTCTCGTGATCGGCCATGAGGGCGATTTTTACCGAGCGGGCGAGGTCGCTCACATGGCAATAGGGCCGCCAGAAGTTTTCGCCGTAGATCAGCAACGGTTTTCCCAAAGCAGCATCCCGAGTGAATTCGTTGACGGTGAGGTCAAAACGAGGCCGTGGCGATATACCGTAAACCGTGGAAAAACGAAGAATAGTGCGTGTGATAGTGCTGTTTCTCTGTTTAAGCAGGTATTTTTCAAAGTTTACCTTGGTCTCGGAATACAACGAAATGGGGTTCAGCTCAGCGGTTTCATCCAGCAGTGCATCGGCGACGGCCATTTTACCATAATTACTGCAAGTGGAAGCAAACACAAACCGCTCGATCCCGGCCTCTTCACAAAGCTCGTACAGGCGTACGGACGCGTGCCAGTTCACTTCCAGCGCCAGTACCGGATATTTCTTGCAAGGCGGCTCACCGACGATCGCCGCAAGATGGCATACATAATCCACGCCATTTAATGCTGTACGGATATCGTCGTCGTTTCGCAGATCGCCTTTGATAAAGCGGAATGCGGGGTTTCCCCAAAAACTCAGCAGCGATTCGCCACCGAATGAAAGGTTATCGAGTACGACCACCCGAAACTGATCCTCCAACAGGATTCGGACCAGCTCGGAGCCGATGTAGCCTGCACCGCCTGTTACCAGCACGGTTTTGGCTTGTTGCTTAGTCATATGCAGATACTTTATGAAAAGATTGAATAAGTTCTTCCGTGATGATATCTGGTGACCATTGATCGATGATCGCCTTGCCGTTGGCACCCATTTGCCTGAATTTTTCGGGATGGCTCATAAACCATAGTAGTTTATTGGCAAATTCTTCTTGATTGGAAGGGTCGAACCGGAAGCCATTGAGGCCGTCGATGACGAGGTCGGTGGCGCTTCCGCACCGTTCCGACACGAGCACGGGCATAGCGTAGACCATCGCTTCATTAGTCAGAAAGCCGAATGGCTCGAATGTACTCGGCAGCACGGCCACGTCGGCCAGCGTGTACCGAACAGGTACCTCGTACCATTCGCAGGGCTCCATCCAATGCACTTGTTCACAGCCCAGCGAGCGAACTAGTTCTTGTAGCCGTGGTTTCTGTCTTCCCTCACCGCTGAGGATCAATCCCCATTCCTTGCCAATCTCCGAGCGATTTTTGGCTTCATGAAAGGCCCTGATCAGCATGTCGAGATTTTTGCGCTCTACAAAACGGCCCGCGTACAGGAAGTTGTAGCGAGGCAGGCCGGCTTCTGCTTTCCTGCGGTCGCGCGACGCCAGTTCGCGCGTGAAGATTTCGAGCAAGGCATCGTTATCAACACCCACGTTTTTGGTGCTGAGAATGCGTTCACGGCTCACGTCCAGTTTCAGGGCATATTCGGCGGCCTTCTGTCCGAGGCAGACCAACGCATCGCATTGACCGAGGAATACCTTTTTCAGGCGCTCCTTCCACCAAACTCTGCGCCGGCTGATTTCGCTGCTTTCGAAATCGAGCACCACTTTTATTTTTCTGATTTTACAGTAAGCCAACACAAACCAGTAAGAGGGGTCGTAGTAGCCATTGAGGTAAACAATTCCGGGCTGGTGATGGCGAAGTGTGGCGAGTAACTTTTGTGTTTTTTGAATATGTCCGATCTGTTCGACGGCCTTGCCGGGAAACAGTACTTCGTAAGGATAGGTATGAATGCTGAGATCGGTTTTAAGACCGAGTCGGCTCAGCTCGCTGAAAGCCAGTTGCAGTACAAAAAAGTCGTGACCTTCCTGTTGCAACCGATGATGAAGTTCGGTGAAAATCTTGGCCTTGTAGTGCGACCAGAGGATATTATGGATAGCCAGTACCTTCATTGATGTCCGATTTCAGTCTCAAAAAGGCCGCGCTTTTCGGCCTTTACACTTTCGACAGGACTGTTAGGGAAATCAATGCACGTGCCCGGAAAAATTTTTATTCCGGGCACGTGAAATGGCTCTATTGAAGCGTATTACTAAGTCTTTTCAGTTCAATTTCAGCCGATTTGGCAGCGTAGTTGAGGTTAATCAGCCGGTAACCTGCTTCCTCGAAGCTGCGTTGCGCCTCGCGCACGTCTATGATCGTCGCCTGAATCAGTTCGAAACGTTGGAGCGTCAGGTCGAGAAGTTGTTTACTGAGCGCGTAGTTTTTCTTCTGATTTTCGAGCTGTTCGATAGAACTCTGATAGGTCTGGTACATTTTAACCGCGCTCGCGCTGTAATCGCGGAGCAGTGTGCTTTTTTGCAATTCGGCTGTTTTGGTGTCGATTTCGGCGGCCTGCTTCTGGCGTCTGAATGCCGTGCCGTTGTAGATCGGAACCGCCAGCGTGAGGCCTGCCTGCGGGCCCACCACGCGGTTGAGCAAGGTAAGACCGGCCGCCGTTTGGTTACGGCTGAAATTATAAGCGGCATTGAAACGAACCGTAGGATAACGGAGCGCAGCCGTTTCTCTGACAATCAGTTCATTGATTTTGATCTGATGGTCCGCCGCTTTGATGTCGGCATTGGCAGCGAGGCGGTCCATTACCGAAGCCAGTTGCATATTGTTGTCAACCGTAATGGTATCCTTGATGGTTAATGCCGATTTTGGATCGAGCGTAAGGGTGCGAAGCAATTCAGTTTTGGCCACTTGCGCCACCATTTGCTGGTTGAGCAGAGTTTGGTTGAGTGTATTCAAATCGATCTCCGCCTGGAAAATATCCGCATTGTTGGCCATACCCGCTTCCTTGCGCACGCGCAGGATTTCAAGTCGTTTTTCGGATGCGATAATGGACGTGCGGATTGTATTGATGTAGCTGAGCTGGCGAACCACATCATAATAGCTCGTCATCACCAGCGCGATCGTGTTTTGAATCTGCGAGTTTAGAACTTCGGAACTTTGGTATTGTAGTTCGGCCAATCGCTTTTTGGTAGCTACTACGCGTTTCCCATTGTACAGGAGCATTCCCACCGCGAGGTTTGCCTGCGTGTTATTACCCGCAGCAGCGTTACGACTGATCTCGACACCCGTATTCAGTTTCTGGTTCACCTGGGTGATCTGCTCCGTATTGGAAGCATTCAGGGCGACGGTCGGCAGGCCGCCGGCTACGCCATAATTGTTCAGAATGGTGTTCGCATCTACATTATTCTTGGCAATCTCGATTTCGTAGCTGTTTTTAAGCGCGGTAGCCACGGCCTGTTCGAGCGTCAGCGCCAGCGTATCGGCTGGTTGCACGGCGCCGGGATGTCCGGCCCAGCTGGTGCCGGAGCAAAGAAGCAAGAGTATGAAGGCGTATTTGTATTTCTTAAAAAAGGTGAGCGAGCCCATGTAAAAAACAATAGTTGATTTTGTATGAAAAAATATCCCTTAAGCCACCAGCTCCTCTGCCATTTTCTGCTCTTCCGTAACCTTGTGTTTTTTGGGTGAAATGAATGTGTAAATCGCCGGGATCACGAACAATGTAAGGATCAGCGAGAACATCAGACCACCTACAATCACCACGCCCAGCGGTACCCGGCTGGTTGCCGCAGCACCGAGGCTCAATGCAATCGGCAATGCACCGAATGCGGTCGCCAGACTGGTCATCAGAATAGGACGCAAGCGCTGTGTCGCCGATTCGACGGCCGCAGCCATCCTGCCCATGCCTTGTTCCCGTTTCTGGTTGGCAAATTCGACAATGAGGATACCATTCTTGGTCACAAGCCCTATTAGCATGATCATCCCGATCTGAGAAAAGATATTGATGGTTAATCCGAACAAATACAAGCTCAGTAAGGCACCTGCCAATGCTAATGGCACGGTGATCATGATGATGAACGGATCGGTGAAGCTTTCAAACTGGCCGGCGAGTACGAGGTACACGAGCAACAGCGCCAGCCCGAATGCAAAACTGGTATTGGAAGAACTTTCTTCGAAGTCGCGGGAAGGGCCTGTGAGCGATGTCTGGAAAGATTCATCGAGTAACTTAGCGCCAATCCTGCGCATGGCTTCCACACCGTCGCCAATGGTTTTGCCTTCTACGAGTGATGCGGAAATGGTGGCGCTTTTGTAGCGGTTGTAGTGGTAAATGGTCGGCGGACCGCTTTCTTCTTCCATATGCATCACGGCCGTCAGCGGAATGCTTTCGCCGCGGTTGTTGCGCACATATAATTTCTCGATATCGGCAGGCTTGTTGCGCTCCGAACGATCTACCTGGCCGATTACCTGATATTGCTGGCCATTCATGATAAAATAGGCCAGGCGGCGACCGCTGAATGCGGCCTGAATAGTGGCGGCTACATCGGTAGTCGAAAGTCCGAGGTCACGTGCTTTGAGCCGGTCGATGGTCAGGCGGACCTCAGGCTTGTTGAATTTGAGGTTAACGTCGACGTTCTGGAAGGTGGGATCTTGCCGTGCCTCGTCGAGGAATTTGGGGAGAACTTCGCTTAGCTTTTCAAAATCAAGGTTTTGTAATACAAACTGAACCGGAAGCGAACCTCTTGAACCGATACCCACGGAAATGGTCTGCTCCTGCGTCGCGAATATCCGCGCGTCGTTGAATCTCGATAATTTTTTATTAATGTCTTGAGCGATATCGTTCTGGCTCCTTTTCCGCTGGTCAGCCGGAACAAGGCCGATTCGCCCGGTACCACTGTTCACACCACCGCCACCGAAACCGGGCGTAGCGGAAAAGGTAAATGCTTTTTCAGGAATCGAATCATTCAGGAAATCGCTGAGCTGGTCTGAAACCTTCTGCATTTGGTCAAAACTCGTTCCTTCTGGTGCCGATAAGTTGAAACGGACACTGTTCCGGTCTTCCATCGGAGCGAGTTCGCTTTGCAAATGCGTGTAGGTAAACCAGATCAGCACACCGCATGCTACTACCAACACCCACGAGATCCAACGCGCTTTCATAAACCCTCGGAGCATCCGGTTGTAGCCATCTTCCATACCGGTGAAGAAGGGCTCCGTTTTGTTATAAAACCAGCCATGACCTGCGTCCTTGCGGTTCAGCACCACGTTTAGTACCGGAGTAATGGTGAGTGAAACGAATGCGGATATCAATACCGCCGAGGCTACCACGATCCCGAATTCACGGAAAAGGCTACCTACGAAACCTTCCAGGAAGATTACCGGAAGGAATACCACTGCCAGCGTTAGCGAAGTTGAAATAACCGCGAAGAAGATTTCCCGGCTTCCTTCCAGTGCCGCTTGCCGTATGGGTAGGCCGCTTTCCAGCTTTCGGAAGATGTTTTCGGTTACTACAATACCATCATCCACCACAAGCCCCGTCGCGAGCACAATGCCGAGCAGCGTCAGGATATTGATCGAGAACCCGCACATGTACATGACGAAGAACGTCGCGACGAGTGATATCGGAATGTCGATCAATGGGCGCACCGCTACGAGCAGGTTCCGGAAGAAGAAGAGGATCACGATTACCACGAGGGAAAACGCAATAATCAGCGTTTCTTCCACCTCTTTGATCGACTGGCGTACCAAACGCGTGTTATCGATGAGGACGTTGAAGGTAATGTCCGATTTATTGGATTTCTGGATCTCTGCGAGACGTTTGTTGAACTCGTCGGAAATTTGCACGTAGTTGGCGCCGGGCTGGGGAATTACTGCCAGCCCTACCGCGTACATGCCGTTGTATTTCCAGCTTTGTTCCTCATTTTCAGGACCCAGTTCTACTTTGGCTACGTTGCCGAGCCTTACGATGCCCGAGCTGTCGTTGCGGATTACCAGGTCATTGAATTCCTTTTCGCTTTTCAAACGTCCCATGGTCCGGATCGTTAGCTCGGTATTGTCACCGTAGATTTTACCCGCCGGCAATTCCACGTTTTCCGACGCGAGGGTGGTGGTAATATCGTTGAAAGAGATGTTGTAGGAGCTCATTTTATCGGGATTCAGCCAGATGCGCATGGCATACCGCTTTTGCCCGAAAATATTGATCGCACTCACGCCGTCGATTGTCTGCAAGCTCTGTTGGAGCACGTTTTCGGCATATTCACTCAATTCGAGCAAACCTTTCGACGGGCTTTGTACGGCCAGAAGGAGAATGAAATCCGAGTTGGCATCGGCTTTGCTTACCACCGGCGGGGCATCGATGTCCTGCGGAAGGTTCCGTACGGCCTGGCTCACCTTGTCGCGCACGTCGTTGGCGGCGCCTTCCAGGTCGGATTTAAGGTTGAATTCTACGGTAATGTTACTGGAACCGATCTGGCTGGAAGAGCTGATACTCTTGATACCGGGGATACCGTTGATACTCTTTTCGAGTGGCTCGGTGATCTGGCTCTCGATAATGTCGGCGTTGGCACCGGTGTAGCTCGTCCGCACGTTCACGATCGGCGGGTCGATGGCCGGGTAGTCCCTTAGTGAAAGAAAGTTGTATCCTACCACACCAAAAAGGATGATGAGCAGGTTCATCACGACCGCCAGAACGGGCCGTTTCAGGGATAGTTCTGAAATATTCATAGCAGGGGTTTCAAAGGAATGGTCACTGCAACAAGCGCCGCGAAAGCAGTTGTTACTTACTCGCTACATTCAGGTTTCTAACACTTCTCACTTTCACAGGAGCATCGGGACGGGCAAAAAGTACGCCCGAAACAACCACCGTATCGCCGACATTCAGGCCTTTGGTCACCTCCACTACATCCTCTCTGCGGTCGCCGGTTTCTACCTGCGCAAAAACAGCCTTGCCGCCTTTCACCGTCACGACTTTCTTGCTGCGCGCTTCCGGGATAATGCTGTTGGAGGGAATAAGTATGCTATTTTTATTGTTGCTGGCAGTGATATACACTTTTGCAAACGAGCCGGGGCTGGTATTGCCCGAACTGAGCACCGCGCGTACCGTCAGGTTACGGGTGGTTTGGTTCACTTGTGGTTCGATAGCCAGAATGCGGGCGGTTTCATATTTACCGGAAGCCTGGTCGAGCATTACTTCCACGGTGCCGCCTTTGTTTACGTATTGCTGGTAGCTTTCAGGAACCGTGAAATCTATGCGGAGATTGGAGAGCTGCTGCATGGTGGCGATAATGCTTTGGGGCGTTACGTACGCGCCGGCACTCACCTTGCGCAAGCCTACCACACCTGTGAATGGCGCCTTAATGATCGTCTTGTCAATCAACGCCTGGGTGTAAGCCATGTCCGCTTTGAGGGTATTGACATTGTTGGAGGCCAGGTCGTAGTCGGCCTGGTTGATGCCGTTGACGGCGAGCAGCTGTTTCAGCCTTTTCTCGGTCGTTTCGGCCAGGTCGAGCTGTATTTTCGACCGGTTGAGCTGGGCAAGGAGGTCGGCATTGTTGACCCGGGCAATGACGGTGCCTTTTTGGACCGTTTTACCTTCGGGCACATCCAGGAATGTAAGTAATCCGCTTACTTCGGGCCGTAATTCAGCGAATTCGTTGGCCACGATGGTACCATTCACTTCTACCTTGTCACTTACCTTCTCGGATTTCGCAACGATCACATCTACGATGGTGGGGCCTCCACCGCCTTTTTGTTGAAAGGTATCCTTTTTTTCTCCGCACGAAAGCGTAAATAAGAGCGAACCGGCAATGAAAAGTGAAGACAGAGGTTTGGTTAAGTTTGGCAATCCTTCTGCACGGGCAGATCTGGCGATAACATTCATAGGGTTGGTTAACCTGGGCTTAAATTGGTTTAGGAGTCTGACGGACTAAATGCGTCCTATTCAGAGGTTTGTTCAAAATTAGAGATTAATCTCGAACCGATTAGACTTTTCGCGGCTATAAAAGTTTAATGCCAGCTAATTTTTTTATAAGGAACTTCCTATCACTTTAAGCAAAGTATCGCATTTTAGCTCTGTTTCGAACCATTCCTGCTCAGGTACAGAGTCTTCCGTGATCCCGGCGCCTGCAAAAAACGTCGCAATGCCGTCCTTGAACCGCACGGTGCGGAGGTTAACGAACAAATGGGTATCGCCACCCACTTGCGCCGGCCCCAGGAAGCCACTGTAATAGGAGCGGTTATAGCCTTCCACGTCATTGATGAATTGCAGGCTGGGCGCTTTGGGAACGCCGCAAATAGCCGAGGTCGGGTGCAGGAGTCTGAGCATTACCGAGGCAAGCTCGGGGAAATTCAGCGCCACCGTATCGACCTCAAAAACAGTCCTGAGATGATACAAGTTACCCGCCAGCACAGTTTTAGGCCCCGTTTCCAGGTATTCGCGCAAACGGATTTTTTTAAAGCACTCAATAATATAGCGGCTTACAAGCGCCTGTTCTTCAATCTCCTTCTCGCCCCAGCGGATATCGTACTTGGGTATGAGCGCGCCCGACGCGTCGCGAGCGCCTTGCGTGCCTGCGAGCGACATGGTTTTGAAAGTACCGCCTGACATTTGTTCTACCAGCAATTCGGGGCTCGCCCCCAGCCACAGTTCGTTTTCTTCCGGCAGGTTCACCAACGAAACAAATGCGTGCGGATAGGCTTTCACAAGTCGCTGAAATGCCTGTGCCGGCTGGAATGCATCGGTGTATCGCAGGTCTTTGGTGCGCGAGAGCACCACTTTCTTGAATTGGTTCTGGCGGATCGCTGCCACGGCGAGTTCCACTGTTCGTTCAAAGCGGGATTTGGCATCGAGATGGTCGCTTAGTGGAAGGAGCGGGCTGGCGGGAACCTGTTGCTGATTTTGTCCGCTGCTTTCGGTTAATGCGATCTGAACGAGCCTTTTTACCTCGGGATGCTCTTCGCCGAGTTGGTTCTCGATGCGCGTGATCCGGTTGTCTTCGGAGAATGTCAGGATAATATCGCCTTCCAGGAACAGCACCTCCTGGTCGTTTTCCCAGTAGAATGTGCTTATCACAAAGCCCGGGCTCATTTTTTCAAGTTCAGGCATACATTTACGTGTACCGTCCTGAATGGAAATAAGCAGTTTGATTTCGTTGGTGTGAGGCAGGCGCCATAATGCGGACGGGAAACCCATCATTTTGGATGCGTGCCAAAGCTCCTCAATCTGTAATCCTTCAAATATCGAAATCCCGGTGTCGGTCTGTACTGATAGCATTTATAACGAATGGGCGTGTCCCGTTAGGTCAATTTTCTGCAAAATAATGTTAGCGGTCTGCATTCACAATAGCAACCGTCAGTCTGCTGATGCAAACCAGCTTGTTTTCTTCATTGGTGATCCTGATGTCCCAGATATGCGTGGTCCGGCCGATATGGATTGGTCGCACAGTCCCGTACACATAACCTTCCTTCACCGGCCTGAGGTGGTTGGCATTGATTTCCAGCCCCACGGCGTGCTTGTTCTCGTTTTCGGGAATGACCAAAAACGAGGCGATGCTTCCCAAGGTTTCGGCCAGCACAACCGACGCTCCGCCGTGCAAAATCCCGAAGGGCTGGTGGGTACGCTGGTCGACCGGCATTTTGGCTGACACATAATCTTTTCCGATTTCCGTAAACTCTATCCCGATGTGATGGGCGATGCTGTTTTTCCCAAAAGATTGCAGTGAATCGACAGTGACGGTTTTACTAAACATATCTAAAAAATGTATAAATTTGTATTGGCTTTGCGGATAAAAAACAAGGTTTTTGTAAATTTTATATTTAAATTATCCTATTACATTGAAAAGAAAATCGATTTACCTCATTCGCCACGGTGAAACTGATTTGAACCGCAGGGGAGTTGTACAGGGAAGTGGTGTTGATTCCTTGCTGAATGAATGGGGAGAAGCTCAGGCCGAAGCTTTTTTTAATGCTTACCAACATGTTCCGTTTGACAAAATTTATACCTCTGACTTAAAGCGAACACATCAAACCGTTCGCGGGTTCATCAGGCGCGGCATACCCCATGAAAGCTACTCGGGGTTGAACGAAATATCTTGGGGAGACCGCGAAGGCCGCGAACCGAACACGGGCGATAATAACTACTACCGCGAGTTGGTAAATGCCTGGAAAGCGGGTGAGGTAAACCTCGCAGCCGAAGGAGGCGAAAGCCCTGTCGACGTGCGCGAGCGCCAGATTCCGGTGATTGATACAATCCTCTCGCGCCCGCATGAAAGGAACATTCTCATCGCCATGCACGGCCGTGCCATGCGCGTATTGCTGACCACGCTTTTCAACCAGCCGCTGGTGCGTATGGACGACTACGAGCACAGCAATCTTTGCCTCTACAAGATCAACTACTCCTACGATACCCAGCAGTTCGAGCTGGAAGTGTCCAACGACATCACACACCTTCTTTCCATCGAAATCCCGCAAACGATATAGCAGCCGTTTGTGTAGATTCGTTTCCATTGGTGTATTAATGTACCTCCCCTGAGGGGTCATTAATACATTTGTGGCTTTTCAATACATTATCAGCGTTCGCATGCTCATGTCCAAAAAACGCATCTATTGGACTCTTCAGATACTGGGTTGGACATTAATAATCATGTTCGAATACATTCCGTATCTCTTGGAATACGGTTTCAAGCTGACCGAGTTCTATTCTGCGCTGGCTAATATCCTGTTGGGCATTTGCCTTACCCACGTGTACCGCCTTGTGATCAGGCGGTGGAACTGGTCGTCGCTGCCGTTGCCCAGGCTTGCATTGCGCGTAATCGGGTCGGTGTTGTGGCTGGGGCTCATCATGACGATGATTAACCAGCCGATGGACCGCGAGGTGCTGGAACACAATATGCTCAACCAGCCGCTCATTTTCTGGGGTTATTATACCAATTGGTGCAAAATCCTGCTGGCGTGGATATTGTCTTATACGGTTTATCATTATGTAGAGCAGAACCGGCTAGCCAGCTACGAGAAAATCATGCTGAGAATGTCGATGCGCGAGGCGGAAGCGAAAGTACTGCGCTCGCAGCTTAACCCGCATTTTACATTCAATGCATTGAACAGCATCCGTGCGTTGGTGTACGAAGATCCTAAACGCGCGCAGCTCAGCATTACGCAGTTATCCAATATATTAAGGAACTCTTTGCTGGCCGACCGCCGTAAAACAGTGGATTTGCAGGAGGAGCTTCGCACGGTCGAGGATTATCTCGAACTTGAAAAAGTGCGTTATGAAGACCGCCTTAATTATAGCATTACAACCAATCCCCAGGCTATTTACTGGCAAGTACCGCCGATGATGTTGCAGACGCTTGTCGAAAACGGTATCAAACATGGTGTGGCCAAGCAAATGGGAGGTGGATTTATCGGCTTAAAATCGGAAATTGCAAATGAGCTGCTTGTGATCACGATCCATAACTCGGGTGACCTTGGGAATACGGAAGTGAATGCAGGCAACCTTGGCAACACCGAATCCGGTGGGGTTGGTTTAAAAAATACAGCCGAGCGACTATCGATTTTGTACGGTAAAGCGGCAACATTCCGGATTTTCCAGGAGAGGGAGAACGTGGTTTGTTCGGAAATCAAAATCCCGATGCTTTCGGAAGGCGTGATGATGGTGGGAGAGGGGTCCGAAAAAGAGAACTAATGACCAAATCAATATACTATCTGTTTTTTATTCCTAACTGAATCCATCCGCCATGAGGACTTTAATTGTAGATGATGAGCGACTAGCGCGCAACGAGTTGAAGAGATTGCTTGAACCATACACTAAAATTGAAATAGTAGGAGAGGCCGCAAATGCAGAAGAGGCGCTGAAACTGATTGAAGAACAGCAGCCTGAATTACTTTTCCTGGATATTCAAATGCCTGGTAAGAACGGATTTGAATTGCTCTCTTCGATTGAAGGCAAAAGTCCGGAAGTAATTTTTACGACCGCGTTCGACGAGTATGCGATCAAGGCATTTGAGTTCAATGCATTGGATTACCTTCTGAAACCGATCGATACCGAGCGCCTTAAAGAGACCATCCACCGTATCGAGGAAAATCAGGCACAGCCGGAGGCGCCCACACATGCGAATGAGCGCGCGGAGAAAGTGCTGGGTGAAAACGACCAGGTGTTTGTGAAAGACGGTGAGAAATGCTGGTTTGTTAAGCTGGGTAAGATCCGTCTGTTCGAATCGATGGGGAACTATGTTCGCCTGCATTTCGACGACCAGAAGCCATTGGTGTTGAAATCGTTGAATAATCTCGAAGAACGTCTTGACCCGAATACTTACTTCCGTGCCAACCGCAAGCACATTATCAATTTGCATTGGATCGAAAAAATCGAGCCGTGGTTCAGCGGGGGCTTGCTGGTAACCTTGCAGGGCGGGGATAAAATCGAGATCTCGCGCCGCCAGGCCATTCGTTTCAAGGAACTGATGAGCCTTTAATCGCTTCCCCAACTGAAAAAATCGATGACTATGGGTTTGAAGCAAATGGCTGCCCTGATGCTCGGCGCTTTGTCGTTTTGGGCATGTAACCAGCAGTCAAAAAAAGATAATGCAGTCGCTGAAACCAGCTTCCGGGCAGGAGAGGTGAAAAAGGAGCAGTTTGGTGGCTGCGATACGGTGTCCAACAAAGGGGTTTCGGTGCTGATCAGTCTCTGGGAGCCGACCGATTCCGGGGCCGTTGCTACCAAAATCAGGGAATTGCTGACGGATAAGGCTATTAAGCGGTTGAATTCCTACGGCGACCCAGCCAGCGCGTTAGCACGCCTGGAAGCCATTAAAAGCCCGAAAGCAGCTTTCGAGGACTTTGAAAAGAACTACAACGATTTCAAAAAGGAGTTTCCCGATTCGCCTGGCTGTTGGGAAGTGGAATTGCACGGAGACACCGTCATGACGACTTCCAAAGTGATGTTCTATCAGTTGGATCATTACGCATTCACAGGTGGCGCACATCCTAATAGCTTCACATCGTATCATGCATTCGACGGGAAAACGGGCGAGGAGATCGAAATGAAGCGTTTTGTGGCCGACTCTGTGGCTTTACTGAATCTGGTGGAAAAGAAGTTTCGTGAACTGGAAAAGCTCGCTCCCGGTGTTGACCTGGAAGATGCCGGTTATTTTCTTGCGAACCATAAGTTCTTCATTCCTGCAAACTACGTGTTCACACCGGAAGGGGTCTTGTTCTTCTATAATCCTTATGAAATAGCTGCCTACGCCAGGGGGCCGATCGAACTCACGATCCCTTACGAGGAGCTGAAAGGTATTATCAGGAAAGAAGCAGTATTTTGATCACATTTCACCGGCATCTTTGAAACTATAATAGCCGTCATCGGTAAAGATGATATGATCCTGAACAGGCAGGTCGAGCAATCGGCCTGCCTCTTTTACTTGCTCGGTAAGCACTTTGTCGGCAAAACTTGGTATAAGCTGCCCCGACGGATGATTATGCACCAGGATCAGCGAGCTGGCCATATGGTCCAATGCGATTTTGAATATCATTTTAATATCGGTAGCTGTGCCTGAAATGCCGCCCACGCTCACCTGTATTGTCCGCATGACGTAATTGCCGCGGTTGAGCAGCAGAATCCAGAACTCCTCATGCGTTTTATCCATCAGGTAGGGGCGCATGGCTTCGTAAACCGGCTGGGAACCGATGATCTTTCGCTTTTTATCGGATATAATGTCCCTACGCCGTCTGCCGAGCTCCAATGCGGCGAGGATGGTAAGTGCTTTGGCTTCACCTATTCCCTTGATTTTGGTGAGATCCCGGACGTTCAGTTTGGCAAGCTCGTTGATATTGTTGCCTACCGACGTCATGAGGGCTTTGGCAAGGTCCACGGCGGTCATTTCCCTCGTCCCCGAGCGGATCAGAATGGCCATTAGTTCCGAGTCCGAGCAGGCGGCCCGGCCTTTGTTCATGAATTTCTCACGGGGTTTATCGTCATCATGCCAATTGATGATCACTTTCGGGTTGTCGCTCTTTTTTCTGGGCATATCAATGGTTGCATTAATGCTTGCATCCTTGATACGCCAAAAGTAAGCTTTGGTAACAGGAGCTATTGGCCCAGTCCGGTCAGTGCAGCGCGGGCTTTGTTGTCGATGCTGTTCTTGTATTCATGTTTTTTAAAGCTCATCGCTTTTTTGAAATACATGACAGCTTTCTGATTATCAGCCCTTTTTTGATACAAATAACCCATTTGTAATGCAGAAGACGCAGCAAAACCTCCCGCAGCCGCGTCTGTTTGGCCGAGGGCGATCGAGCGGTCGTAAAATGGCACGCATTCATTCAAACGGCCCGATTTTTGGAGGATTCGTGCCATTCGATAATTGAACTCGGCCTTTTCGTAGGTTGTGGCAAAAATCTTCTCCGAAACAGTTTTCATCAGCTCCCAAGCCTTCTGAAAATAGCCGCCATCGGTCGCATATCTGGCCTTGTACAGTACCTTTTGCCTCGGACTGATTTTCCCCTCAGCGAATTCCTTGGCAATCCTTTCGGCAAACTGGTCGGCCTCCACAATTGTGCTACCCGTTTGCGTTACTTTCTGCATATAGCCGACAGCTTCCTGATCACGCCCGGCAAGCCAGCGGCACATAAACATTTTAAAATAACTGTCCTTAATGTAGTTGAATCCGGCATATTGTTTCAGGAATCTGGCATAGGAGGCAAATGACTCATCATAGTCGCCGTTCTGCAACGCAATTTCCCCACGCAGGTAATACAGGAATGGGAATGGCATGTATTCCTTGCCCGTTGGCGCGTCCGAAAGGAAATGCGAGGCTTCTTCGCTTCGGTTTTCCTTCATTAAGACCGTGGTAGCGAAGAAATGCAGCAGCAGGTTATCGGGCTGTTCCTTCGGCCATTGCCGGATACGGGCTTGCTGCTCGGCACTCAGTTGGAGGGTGTAAGCATGCAACAGCAAGTCGATCAGTTCGGCCTCCTGTTTGAAAAACGGCTCTTCCTTCACCACTTCCCGGAGCTCGCGGATGCCCTGCGCGATGTTGCCTCTTAATCCGAGGACTTTGGCGATCCACGTATAGTTTTCGGGAATGGACCCGATCAGCACATGCAGCAGCCCGAGCGATTTGAGGGTAGGGGTAAATGCCGGGAATTTCTTGCGATTATCTTCCAAAAGCCGGTAAGCTTTGATGATTTCCCACGAGCCGCTCACCTCGTTGCCGAATTTGAGTTTCGCAAATGCTGAATGCAAACGGATATCGGCCTGGAAGAGTCGTTTATAAGGCGATTTTTCGGAAAGTCGTCCTACCTGGTCTAGCCGTTTATCTTGTTGCTGGGTGAAAACCTTGTAGCGCGCCCGATCTTCGGCGATGAGCAGATAATGCAAATCTGCATAACTGTCGAGGTAGGAGATGAAGGGGTTATCGGGATTTGCTGCCCTTTCATCATCGATCAGTTCGCGTGCGGCGGGTAATCTCAGTTTTTGTATTTCGAAATAGGCTTTTTGTAGTTTCGGGGAAAAGATGATGTCGCCTTGCTCGTCGATAGCTAATGCAGGGCGGACGGTAAACAAGATGAGCAGCATGCACAATAGCAGCCTGAATACCTCAATTTTGACCTCCGAATGACTCCTACTCATGTTAATGTGCATAAAAAAAGGTTGTCCGGATAAGACAACCTTTCAATTTAGTATTTAAAATTCTAGCGGCGCTGGTGAACCGGCTGAACGCTTTCTACGTCGGCAAGGATACGTCCGCAGTGCTCGCAAACGATCAGTTTCTTACGTTCGCGGATATCAGCCTGGCGCTGAGGAGGAACGATGCTGAAACATCCACCGCAAGCTCCACGTTGTACATGCACAACGGCCAGACCGTTGAGTGAGTTATCGCGGATTTTCTGGTAAGATTTCAGTAGGCGTTCTTCGATTTTCTTGATGTGTTTCTCTCTTTCAGCGATCAGTGCCTGTTCTTCGGCCTGGCTTTCTGAGGTAATTACCGAAAGTTCGTTTTTCTTAACTTTCAGGTCTTCGTTTCTTTCATTCAGGATAGATTCCGCACGGTTGGCGTCTTCTTCAATGAGGCGGATACGGGCTCTGGCTTCGTTGATCTTCTTGTCGGCCAGTTGCATATCCAGTTCCTGCAATTCTATTTCTTTGGTGATGGCGTCATACTCGCGGTTGTTGCGGACGTTCATCTGCTGATCTTTGTATTTCTTGATCAGTTTTTCCCCTTCTTTCTGCGCATTTTTGAAATTGTCGATTTCCGTATTCAGATTGGCAATTTCAGATTTAAATTTTCCTAAACGCGTTTCGAATCCTGCAATCTCGTCTTCCAGGTCCCTTACTTCTTCGGGAAGGTCCCCGCGGGTTTTTAGTATTTCGTCAAGGCTTGAATCGATTTCCTGAAGTTTCAGGAGAGCATCTAGTTTTTGTGCGATTGTGTTTTCCATGTATGTCTTTTATGGACTTGTTTCAATGCTTGAAATGTGAGGTAGTCAGCCCTAATTTAAACAGATTATCAGCAGAATTCGTTGTCAAAACCGGTTTTCAGGAAAAATACCGCACCGGATTGGTACTGATTTCTGACAAACAGAGTGCGAAATTACTAAATTTTCCTGATATATAGTCATGCAATAAATTTTTCGTAAATACTTCGCTTTCGTAATGTCCTATGTCACAGATCATAGTGCGTCTTTCGGCATCGAAAAATTCGTGATACTTGTAATCCGCTGTAACGAAGGCATCGGCGCCTGCTGAAATGGCATTACGCAGCAAAAAACTGCCCGCACCACCGCACACTGCCACGCGACGGATTGCTTTGCCGGTCGGCTCGGTATATTTTATCACCGAAGCCTGCATACTGTTCTTTAAATGATTCAGAAAATCGGCTGTTTCCAGCGGTTCCGGGAGTTCCCCGATCGCCCCTGCACCTACTTCCTGGTTTTCGTTTTCGAGTGTGGACATGTAATAGGCCACCTCCTCGTAGGGGTGTGTGCGGTTGAGCGCGCGCAGTACCTGTGCCTGCAAGTGCGAGGGTAACATTAGTTCCACGCGATGCTCCTTCACTGTTTCCAGCTCGCCGCGGTCGCCAATAACGGGATTTGCATTCTCACTGGGTAGAAATGTGCCCAGTCCCTCGCTACGGAAGCTGCAATTACTGTATTCGCCGATTTGGCCAGCGCCTGCTTCGAAGAGCGCCTGCAATACTTCCTGTGTGTTTTCAACCGGGCAGAAAAAAGCCAGCTTTGAGAGAATTTGCTTTTTGGGGGCCAATACCTTGATATTTCGGAGGCCAAGCCTTTTGGCGATTTGCCAGTTTACGCCTCTCGGCACGTGATCAAGGTTCGTATGGGTGGCATAGAGCGCGATATCATTTTTAATGGCTTTAATCACCGTCCGCTCGACGTAATTTTTGCCATTGAGTTTTTTCAGGCCCTTAAAGATAATAGGATGGTGCGCGACGATGAGGTTGCATTGCTTGCGAATCGCCTCGTCGACGATGTCTTCTGTTATATCCAATGTGAACAGGATGCCCGTAACCTCTGTATCCGGCGAGCCAACGAGCAGTCCTGCATTGTCGTAATCCTCTTGATATGGTAGCGGGGCCAGCTTTTCGAGCTCGGCTAAAATTTCTTTGATGAAAGTCATAAATTTTTCTGTGATTCAACTGTTTCATTTTCAGAATATTCTTAGTTGAAGGGTTATTGTTTTACAAATAAAATAACTAAATTGCTGTGTAAGGTGTTGCAATCGTAAATATTAGTAGTAGTTTTGCACCACGTTTTACAAAAACGCTTGTGAAACGAATCGGTTTGGTAGTTCAGTTGGTTAGAATACATGCCTGTCACGCATGGGGTCGCGGGTTCGAGTCCCGTCCAGACCGCCGAGAAATTAAGTAAGGTAGTAATGCTGGTTCGAGTCTCGCCGGAATGCCGGCCCAGCCAGACCGCCGATTAGATTAAAAGTTCTTTATTTTTTGGTTTGGTAGTTCAGTTGGTTAGAATACATGCCTGTCACGCATGGGGTCGCGGGTTCGAGTCCCGTCCAGACCGCACAAAAGCTCAGAGAAATCTGGGCTTTTTGCATTTTAAGGCTTTTCTCATTGGTATGATTTTCATGTCGGCGAAAGATTTTTAAAATTTTTTCACCAAACGACGAAATTATGGCCAGTCACCAATTTCAGGAATGTATCGATGCCTGTGTGTCTTGCGCACAGGCGTGCACCTATTGTGCCACCGCGTGCCTGCGCGAGGAACACGTTGCTCATCTTCGAAAATGTATCCAGCTCGATATGGAGTGTGCTGCAATATGCCGCGCCGCTGTGGAGTTAATGACGCTCGAAAGTGATTTTAGTGCGCACCTTTGCAGGGTATGTGCGGATGTTTGTAATGCGTGTGCCGCTGAGTGTGAACAACATGCAGCGATGGGAATGGATCATTGCCGCGTTTGTGCGGAGGCGTGCAGGCTATGTGCCGCCACCTGCGAAATGATGGCTACACCGGTTTAAAATAGGCGTAAAAAAAACACGCAGGTTTCAAAATGAACCCGCGTGTCAAATTACACTTCATCAACAAACTAAAAACCAAATAAAACTAATACGAAAAAAATCGCTTGTCAAGTTTTTTTTGCTGTAGGAGGGGGATTCGAACCACCCACGGTGCGGTTAGCTACGGTACAAATACTGTTGGTGGTCCACCCCAGTCGACTTGCGTCGGCATTATGCCGCGTTTATCCCTTATTCACCACCCCCGAGACAGGAGGGCATGGCTGCCAATTTCATCACCCTACAATGTGATTTCAAACTAAGCAAAAGCGGCATTGCTACCGGCTTTTTTATAATTTGGTTCTGCAAAACTAAAACTTCTGATCTGAATTCTAAAATATTTTCATTTAAAATTGTTAAAATTTACAATTCTTTCATAATTTGACCTTGATTGTTGCGAAGAATTCAAACTTTTAACACGAAATGCAAAAATATTCAGATATTGATAATACCGACCTGCGCATCCTTTCCCTGCTCATCGAGAACGCAGCGTTACCGTACACGGAAATTGGGAAGCGTGTATTCGTCTCGGGAGGGACCGTGCACGTGCGCATGAAAAAGTTGGAACAAATGGGTATCGTAAAGGGCTCTCAACTCGTGATCGACCCTACCAAACTGGGCTGGGACATCAGCGCATTTCTGGGAATTTACCTCGATAAAAGTTCGTTGTACGAGCAGGTGGCCACCGAGCTCGAAGGGATACCAGAAGTTGTGAATATCCACTATACCACGGGAATTTATAGTATCTTTCTCAAGATAGTATGTAGGGACACCGGGCATCTCCGCGAAATCCTCCATGACAAGATTCAAAAAGTAAACGGCATACAGCGAACCGAAACGTTCATTTCGCTGGAAGAACGTATCAATCGTTCTATTCCGTTGGCGGAGAGCTAGTTGAAGATTTAGCTTGATCTCAATAAAAGAAATTTGTAGTTTTGTATTGCATATATAAAAAACTTATATATATTTGCTGTATAAAAATTTCACTCATGGAGAATAACACAACGAGTAACGAGTATGTACGGGGTACATTAAAAACCATCGTGTTGAATTTGCTGGCAGAGCACGACCGGATGTATGGTTATGAGATTACCCAGGAAGTAAAAGACAGAACAGGCGGAGCTATCGCCCTGACGTTCGGCGCGCTCTATCCCGTACTCCATAAATTGGAACAGGAAGGGTTGCTGTTGACCGAGTCGGTGGAGGTGGACGGGCGTCTTCGGAAATATTATTCCCTGACGCACCGCGGAAATGAAACCGCCCGTACTAAAACCAATGACTTAGAACGTTTTATAGAGGCAGTAAGACTGCTGCTGGCCCCTAAAAACCTGGCAACAGAATAACAAATAGGTACATGGCTAATCTCTAACAGATCGATCTATGAAACGCCTTCAGGAAAATCGCATTGACCAAATAAGCAAGTATTTGCAGGCAAACAAGCTGGACCCGGAACTGCTTCCGGAGATTCTCGACCACCTGGCTTGTGAAGCGGAGGAAAGTCTTTGGGATGGCAAGCCATTCGAGCAGATTTACCAGGATATGGTGAAGACGGCTGATGCGCAAACCCTCCTGAATCTGAGTGTTGATCATCAAAATCTATTAGCCATGGAAAAATCCCTCAATGACATCGTCTTCGAGAACCGTAACAAGTCGTACGGTGCGTATGATCTGAGAAAAGGTTACGGGCAAACCGTCCAGCGGGCGGTTGTGATGGGTGTAGCGTTCTTTCTGCTGCTGGTAATGTTTCCTCAGCTTTATGCGAAGCTGATACCAGATCCCAAGCCTGACGACATTGCGTACATTGTGGAAGCGAAACCGGTGGATATCGTGATGGAAGAACCGCCTGCCCCGCCTCCTGCCAAAGAAGAGCTGGAACCCGTGCAGAAAACAGTGAAGTCGCTGACGCCAGAGGTACTTCCTGACGACAAAGTGGAGATTGAAGAGCTGCCGCCGGTGGTTGAGGACCTTTCTAATGCGCAACCTTCGACAGAAACAGCGGATGGAGTGGCGGATTTGGATGTGATTGTCCCGCCTGTTGAGAATGCGGTGGCACCTAAGGAGGAAGCTGCGGGTATTGAAAAGAGGAAAGAAGAGACTTTCACGTTTGTAGAGCAGTCGCCACAATATGCAGGTGGAAACGAGGCAATGGCGGCTTTCCTGCGCAAAAATCTTAAGTATCCCAGACCTGCATCGCAAGCAGGGATTCAGGGAAAGGTATTCGTACAATTTACAGTAGGTTCTGATGGAAAAATAGAGAATGCGGCCGCAGTGAAGGGTATCGGGTTTGGTTGCGATGAAGAAGCGGTGAGAGTGGTGAAAATGATGAAAGACTGGATGCCTGGCAAACAGGCCGGCGTTCCGGTGAGAGTGAGATTTACACTGCCGATCGCATTTCAACTGGACTGATCATCGCCTTCTTGCGTAGATGCCTCCCTGTTATTGAAGAAAATCCTCGCTTCGGCGGGGATTTTTTCGTTTTTTTGTACTATTCAAATTTTCCGCCGCAGGCCGGACGATGACAGTACGAGTGAATAACCATTTCAGTGTGAGTAATTAATGTATGCGATAGTTGATATTGAGACCACGGGCGGGGGAGGAACTTCACGCATTACAGAGATTGCCGTTTTTAGACACGATGGTACCCGGATCGTCGACTTTTTTCATTCACTGATTAATCCGGAAATGTATATCCCACCATTCATCACCCGCCTTACCGGGATCGATAACGAAATGGTGAAAGACGCGCCGACATTCTACGACGTTCAGGACGCTGTGAGGGCCATGACCCGCGACGCGTGGTTTGTAGCCCATAATGCGAAATTTGATTACGGGTTCCTCAAACGGGAATTTGGTGCATTGGATGAGTACTTTCAGCGCGATTTGCTTTGTACCGTGCAGCTAAGCAGGAAAATCTTTCCCGGCCTGAAATCATACAGCCTGGGAAATCTTTGCGAAAGTCTGGAAATTATGATTGAAAACCGGCACCGCGCCCACGGTGACGCCGAAGCGACTGTACGCCTTTTCGAAAAACTGCTGCTGAACGACAGCCAGAATCTTATCCCGATGGATTTGTATCAGTAGTAAGTATTGCGCCAACCTTTCATGGAATGGTTTTTGAGGGTTAGAAAACATCACTAACCTAAATGATTCCTTCTCATGAAAGCTTACATCAATCTTCTCATAATACTTCTTTTGTCCTTCACACTGACGAGCTGTGAGCTGATCGGCGACATTTTCAAAACGGGCGTCTGGACAGGCGTAATTCTCGTTGTGGGGGTGATCGCTATCGTGATCTGGCTAATCGCAAAGGCATTCGGCGGGGGCTCACGGTGACGTGCAGGTAGAATGTATATTTAGAAATACATAAAAAAACGCATGCGGGCGCTTGCATCTGAAAATTCTCCGTTTCATCTTTGCACTCCTTAAACGAGGGCCAGTGGCTAAAACGAGTGCTGGTAATATTTGAAATGGGGGATTAGCTCAGTTGGCTAGAGCGCTTGCATGGCATGCAAGAGGTCGTCGGTTCGAATCCGATATTCTCCACTTGATAATCAGCCACTTACAAATGTTTTGTAAGTGGTTTTTTTATTTAGGTCGAACATAGGTCGAACATTTTTCTTCGTTTTTAGTTGGCTTTCTTAGGCATCTGGCGATTCAGCAACATTACTTTTTAGTGGTTTTTTGCTGGTTTAGCGTTTAATCGAACAGCCGCTACTGTCGCTGCGTTTTCATATACCTCATTTTTGGGATTTGAGTATCGAGTGTCAAACATTTTTTTTGCATCATTATAGCTAGTCACTGCACCGAGGATATGCAGAAATTTTATATAATACCATGCAAAATCGATTTGGTATGGTTTGAAACCACTTCTTGCGCTTTTAGGAAATAAGTGATGGTTATTGTGCCATTCACCGGCAACAATTCCTGGCCACAGTTGGTTAATAGATCGATCTGCATGGTTGAAATCGATTCCGGGGCGCTGCTTATCCTCCCCCTTGCCGTGACCTTCGTAATTGAAAGTTCTGACACCTACGGCCCAAAAGCCTGCCGCTCCGAAGAGTGTACATGATAATGCATGCCCTCCAAGCAAAAAAAAGATTAAATACCAAAACGACCAGTTCAGGACCCAACTGACTAAGGCTCTTCTAGGATGTTGGTAGGATCCCCAGCTCTTGTACTGCTGGAATGTATTCGGGACGAGACCGGTATGCTTCATTAGAGATTTTACGCGACTATATTGGGCTTCATCCAGACTCAGTGAAATGGGCTGGTGATTAACATCCGCCAAAAAGCAGTACAAAAAACCGCCTTCTGCATTATAAGGATCTCCCGGGCGATCAGATTTGGCGTGATGTACGTGGTGAGACACTACATATATTTCCTCAGGGATCATACTAATCGTCAAATTCTGTGTGAAAAACCGCCAGAAATGATTGCGAAATTTGTAAGCGCCATGCGTGCAATATCGGTGGTGCCAGATGGTACCGTGTGTTCCCATAACGAACATGCTGTATATGAACGCGGCGATCAGCAATGGAACGGTAAAAAATTTTGAGATAAAAAGTAGTAGAAATGGTACCATGCAGACTACCTTTCCCCAACTCAAAACCGTTAACCAATTTCTTTTGTCTCGAAAAACATTCAATCTCTGGAAAAACTCTGAAAATAATTGCTTAACACTGGGTTTGACAAGGTTTCCCTCGTGGTCTTGCCAGCCATAAGATGGTACGCGTAATACGACATCGATAAAACTCATAGTAATGGGTTGAAATAGTGGAAATATTTGACGCGGTTGTTTGCGGCATTAGGCCGTTTCGCTAAATAGGCGGCATAATGCTCAAGCCTATCCGAATCTCGAAGTCTGAACCTGACCGTTAAGTCAGATGCGCACAAGTGAAGAATGCTAACGCATTATGATTCTGAAGCTAAGAAGTCCATGCAATTTACGGGCGGCACTGCGGGTGTCCTGGAAATAGTTGATCAGTGATGTTGAATGCCTACATCCGGCAGGAGCGGTTTGCCGGAGGTTTTTTCCCAATGAGGCGACCGAGCGGTAAAATTTTAGAGAGGCAGTGCTATAAAGGTAGTGTATTTTGATAAGAGGCCATTGAACAGCAGTTATTTAATTTGATGTCCTTCTAGCTATAACCATTTAAGTTCCCTATCTTCCTGAATGGAAAACAAACATCTAGTAGGGTCGGTGGTCTCGTTGTTAACGGACCCCAGAAAGCGGTTGACGGTCAAAAAGTATTTGAAGCGTATTTACTATTGTGAGGAAATCGGCGACGGTGACAAAAAGATGTTGGCATTTTTTGAAAGGGAATTGATTCCAATTCCATTGAACTGATCGATTAATAAAACGATGTGCGGCGAGCCCAAATGCAATTTGCTAGGGCTCGCTTTTTGTTTACTGTCCTTCACCTGCTTATGACCCAGCCTTAAGGGATCTTAACTGTGGCTAGATTTTTGCTTCAATTGGCCACCTACCAATCATTGCCTACAAATGAACAGAAACGGAGAAATCATCATTATTGAGGATAACGAAGAGGATAGAAATGTGCTCGAATACGTATTTGAAAAGCTGAACTATCCCAACAGGAGGGCATATTTCAAGGATGGAGAGTCAGCGTTAGCCTATATGAATGCACCCTATGCCGAACCCTTTCTAGTATTGTCTGACATTGATCACCCTTATACAGATGGTGCCGACCTTAACACTCAGCTTATTACTGACATTGAAATCAGGCGAATAGGCATCCCTTATCTTTATCTGACGAACAGGGCAAATCACGAGCTGATAATTGATGCATATGGTAAAATGGCACAGGGCTTCTTTATTAAACCCAATTCACCAAAGGAACTTGTTTCGACGCTGAAAGCCATCATAGATTATTGGCTGGCATGTGCTATTTCCTCTTGAACGTCGGGGATCGGCGCAGTGGTGGCTCTTAGTAATCTATGGCTACCTCAACAGTAGATAACCAGCGCGTGTGGAGGTATTGTTAAGCGGATTGCCTTCCCGTTTCTCACTTCAATATTTAATTCTGCCGGGCTCAGATCGGAGGCAAACAAGCACTTCATCGAGCTGTCACGAGGGTGCATCACATCATCGACTGTGACGTATACAATAGCGTAATTTTCCTGATCTAAATTCATAGCGCATAGTATTTCATGGTCGTCCGAAATGCGCGACCACGCGATTACCTCATTATCGCCGGTTTCGTCATCCGGGTAGCTAAAAATGGTTCCATTCCGGGATGTCGATCGGAGAAAAAAGGCTCCGGACAGCAACGTAGGGTATTTTCGCATTAAGCTTTCAAGACGCTCCATTTGATAAGGCCGCAACTTTTCCAGACAGTGCTCACGGACACCCATAAAGTCAGGATTTAAATGAAGGTCGAGTAGGTTTTGCATTACAGAAGTCGGGTTTAATAAGGCGTCTCTTCAAGATAGTGAATTTTGAGCTGAATAAAATATTATTCTAAAATTTTCTAAAATCATTTTTATTGTCAGAATTTTATTTTACATTTGATAAATATTTTAAAATAAAGTTATGAATAGAGGAACGGTTAAGTTTTTTAATGATACTAAAGGTTTTGGTTTCATTGCTCCGGAACATGGCGGAGATGATGTTTTTGTACACACTACTGGTCTCAATGATGATATCCGTGAAAATGACAGTGTGTCTTACGATGTAGAAGAAGGTAGAAAAGGCCTGAACGCAGTTAATGTGACTATTATCTAAGCGGCTCAAACATACAAAGCAATAGAAATCCTCCCGCTGCGGAGGATTTTTTGTTTTTGATCATAAAGATGAAATCCAATACCCAGCAATACCTGAGATCTTTAAGGCGGACGTTAGCACCGCGATTAACAGATCTGCCAGCCACGCTTTTGAGTAAAGCGCTACTTGGCCTGACCTCGCTCCTTGCCAGTTTACTTTCCTTCTTTCTTCGGTTTGTACTGCAATACCGGAAAACAGTGATACGTAAAAACCTGACGAGCTCGTTTCCTTCCAAATCTTCCCGTGAGATTCGTACGCTTATGAGCGCTTATTACCGCCATATGAGCGATCTTTTGCTCGAACCTTTTTTGTTTTACCTGGCACCCGAAAGACTTAGAAAGCGCCTGGCTAAGTATATTAATCCGGAAGTTCTGGAACTGCTTCACGCAAACCAGCGACCGGTAATAGTCTTCGCGTCGCATTACGGGAACTGGGAATACCTGATTAATCTTCCGCAAGTGACGGAGTATCCGGTTTATACAGCCTACTCGCCGATCAAGAATAGTCTGCTCAACGGGATGATGATCAGGTTGCGTTCGTTTCTGGGAGTCAAACTCATTCCCAAAAAGGGATTTTATCGGCAAGCATTGTCGTTGTTGCGGCAAACTGCTACCCCAAACATGCTAGTGGTCATTGCAGATCAGCGGCCTGCGCCCGGCAGTGACAAATTTCATATTTCTTTCCTGGATCAGGATACTGCCGTTCAAACGGGAGGAGAACGGATGGCGGCTTCATCTCAGGCGGCAGTCGTGTACGTTGAATCTCAAAAAAGGTCTCGTTTCAGCTACGAGTTTACGTTCCGGCTGATGGAACATCCTGACCGGTCAACGCCCCTGAGCATTACCAAATCCTACTATCACTTTCTGGAAACTAGCATCAGTCGTGCGCCGTCTTACTGGCTATGGTCACATAACCGGTGGAAAATTCCGTCATTGGGCGCTATCCACTCATCTTAAATTCTTATCATGGCCCCACTTCTTATTCGGAAAGACACCGTTTTTCAACCTGATTCGAGCCGTGTCATCGCGCGATTTCTTTACAACGGCGACGACCGGAGCAAAGCACTGATATCGACCATTCTCGCTCTTGAGACAAGCTCCCAGGTACGACAGCTGAATAGCGTGCTGAGGAAGTATGCTAAGAGGCACCGGAATATCCTCAAAGTATTCGAACGGCATTTTCGAAAGCTGGAAGTCCTGCTCAAAGCCATGCAAATAGACCCGCAGGATCTGGAGACGAACCAGCGTCTGCTGATCGGTGCCTATTTCACGATGGAATATTCCATAGAAGCAGCCGCCTTTTTCAATCCGTCCATTGTGGCCGATCCCGACCAGTCCGGCGTGGAACTGGGCGAAACGCGCGTGATTCTGAGCTTTCGGGCTACGGGGGAAGGGCATATATCGTCTATTGTATTCCGTTCGGCACTCATTGACCAAAACAATGATATTGTCATCGAGACACCTGGCCGGTTACTCGATTCTCCCGAGCATGTGCGTAACCACATCTATAAGAAAAAGTCGTTTTTGTCAAAATTGGGCGAAATGCAGGATTTGGATAATCTTGCGTACCCGACTTTGGAAGGAAAGCTGACCGAGACTTTTACGTACGAAGAACTAAAACGGTATGTGGAAGAAACCAGCAGGTTGCCGGAGATGGACATTGCGGGCGCGGTGTTTCTCCGCGAGGTGATGTGGCTGGCATCTTCGCACTACGAAATGGATTTTTCCCTTGATACCGACATTTCAGAACGTGTGATCTTTCCCATCGCCGATACGGAAAAAAGAGGTATCGAAGATGCGAGGTTTGTCTGTTTCACCAATGACAAGCAAGAACGGAGCTACTATGCTACCTACACGGCATACGATGGCATCAATATCCTGCCCAAGTTGTTGACTACCCGGGACTTTTATCATTTCAAAGTACTGCCGCTTCACGGAGAGATTGCGCAAAACAAGGGAATGGCACTTTTTCCCCGTAAGATCAAGGGCAAATACGCCATGCTTTGCCGCATTGACGGCGTCAATAATTACATTGCCTATTCGGATAATATCAGCGTTTGGCGCAAGGCCACGTTGATCCAGACACCCAGATTCCCCTGGGAATTCGTTCAAATCGGCAATTGCGGCTCACCCATTGAAACCCGGGCCGGATGGCTGGTATTAACGCACGGAGTAGGCCCGATGCGCGAGTACGTGCTAGGTGCCTCGCTGTTTGAATTGGAAAGCCCTGAAAATGAGATAGGACGTCTGATTAACCCCCTATTAATCCCCAATGCAAGCGAGCGCGATGGTTATGTGCCGAATGTAGTGTATTCCTGCGGCGCGTTTGTGCACAATCAGAGTCTGATTATCCCCTATGCCACTTCCGACTATGCTTCTACGTACGCTGTGGTGAATTTGGAAGAATTATTAGAGGACCTTCTCAGGGACAAAGATTAACGAAGAATCTCTTCATAGACGCTTATGTAATTGTCCACCATCTTTTCTTTCGAAAACATCGCTTTCGCCCATTGGCGGCACTCCGGCCTGTCAAGATGTGCAACTTTTTTAACAGCCTGAACGGCCTCACCAATTGTATGCACCAGGAACCCGGTTTTTCCGTCGACAATCAACTCGCACATCGAGCCACGGTTAAAGGCTATTACCGGTGTGCCGCAAAACATCGATTCAGCGACGCTTAAACCGAAAGGTTCGTCAAATTGAATCGGGTGAAGCAGAGCGAGCGCCTTTCCGAGTAACGTTTTCCGCTCGGATGGACCGACGTTCCCGATATAAAAGACGGATCTTTCGTCAATGCAGGGCTTGATCTTTTGCTCGAAATAGGCATCGTCCTGAATCAGCCCTGCAATTAGCAGGACCTTTCCGGAGTCCCGGGCTATCTGAATCGCTTCCAGCGTTCCCTTCTCTGGATGAATACGCCCAAAAAACAGCAGATAGTCTTGAGGGCTCCTCTCGAATGGGAAATCCTTCCCATCGACACCGTTGTATACTGTTGCAATGTAATCCAGTTCGTCGCAACGATCGGCATTGCTTATGGATGCGTAAAAGCATGAGCCGTTATACTTCCGGTAGACATCCAAGATTTTCGGAGAAGAAAACCCATGGATCGTCGTCAGCATGGGGATATGGATCAGCTTTGAGTAGGTTAATGGGAGAAAATCGAAATGATTGTGGATCAGATCAAACCGAAAGGCATTTTCCATTAAATGGCTGATATGCAAACATTCGGCCACCTTCGGGTCGATGTCCCTTTCTTCCGCATAGGGAGCGTGCGAGGTTCCTTCCAGTTTTGCCGTGGTCACCGAATCGGTTGTGGCAAAGAGCGTTACATCTACGCCCTTCTCGACGAGCCCCTCCGTCAGATAGGAGGCTACCTGCTCCCACGGCCCATATTGCCGGGGCGGCGTACGCCACGCGATCGATGATAGTATAGCCACTCTCATACCAGTTCAGCTTCCATTTTGGTGACTTCCTCAAATGCTTCGAGCACGCTTAAATGTGAGATCAGGTAGGCCAATGTGCTCTCGGCTCCCTGGTTTCGGTTGACTCCTGTGCTTTCTAACCCGTCGCAGCAGCCTTTTGTTTCAAAATCGTAAAGGCTTACCCGGAGGTCGTTTTCCCCCAAGAACCACATGAAACAGGTGGATAATTTTTGGATATAGGATAGATCTTTGGTAAACCGGAATGCCTGATGGAACATCAGTACCATGGCGAGCGCATCCAGCGGCTGCTGGGCAAACATCGATTGCTCTCGGTCTCTGCCATACCAGTTTTCGTTGCCAATAACCGACAAATAGCCGTTACGGAGCGTTACATCCGAAAGAAAGTCCATGCTTTCTATCGCTACTTCGAAGACGCGGGGATCATGCAAAAACTCCGCAGCATGCAAGAGCGCCAAAGGTAAAAATGCATTGTCATAGGCCAGCAGCGATTCAAACCATTGCCAATCACTGCTGTGGTGGATATCATATTCGGCAAGAAGCCTGCCGGTCAGTGCTCCCAGTATTTTGATTATTCCCTCGTCGGTCGGATTGCTTTTCAGGTAGTGGCATACCCCAACGATGGTGTTAGCAATGCTTCGGATAGATCTGAGACTGGTAAAATTCGGCACGGCGTCGAAGAAAATTTCGCGGCCGGTCTGGTAATAGGCGTCATTAGGCGCATTCCCGAGCAGATAGCCCAACGACCATATGGTACGTCCAAAAGAGTCCTCTGACCCTACTTCATCCAGGAAGTTGCGGTTGAAGCTCAGGAAGTTTCTGAACATGCCGTCCTGGGTCTGCATGTAGTTGATGTAGCTTAAATATGTGGGTGACAGCTTCAAAGCAAGCGGATGCTTGTTCCTTTTGTAGGTCATCAACACCATCAGCAAGGCCCTTGCATTATCATCCAAACAATAGCCTTCTTTCAGGTTCGGGATCCCGTATTTGGCGTGCTGGATAATGCCGGTGTCGTCGGTGAGGCGCTGGATATGATCGAGCAGGAATGGCGGGAGGGCAAGCGGGTCCAGAATCATCGGACTGCCCGATTCAAGATCCAGTCCGATTTTCGCTATTGATTCCGCCAATTCCAGGTATTTTCCCCCGATTTTCGGCCAGGTTATTTCACGACCATAATCAAATGCACTTTTCCGGAGCTGCCGCATCTGCTCGGGATGATCTAATAGTTCTAGCAATATATCGGTGAGCGCCGTAGAGTCGTGGAAATTGAAAAGGCGCCCCCTGCCATCGGCAAGCAGTTCTGCCGCATGCCAGTACGGTGTAGAAATCACCGCATTGCCGGCGCCGATCGCATAGGAAAGCGTCCCGCTGGTAATCTGGGCCTCGCTGGTGTAAGGGGTGATGTAGATATCGGAGGCCGAGAGGTATTTGAAAAGCTCGGACTGACTTATAAACTCGTTCAGAAACACGACATGCTTTTCGATACCCAGGTGTTTGACCAGGCCTGCAAGGAAGACACGGTATTCTTCCCCGGCGTGCCTGACAACGTTGGGATGTGTTTTTCCAAGCACAATGTAGACAAGTTGCGGGTACTTCTTCACCACCTCGGGCAAGGCCCTTAACACTGTCTCGATTCCTTTATTGCGCCCGATAAACCCGAAGGTCAATAGGACCTGTTTGGAGGAAAGTTTGAACTCTTTCTTGGCCTGAAGCTGACCAAAGTGTATGTCCGGCACACCATGTGCAATAAGTGCGATTTTGTCAATGGGCACCTTGTAGACATCCGACAGCATATCGACCGCGGTCTGGCTCATGACCACTACCGACTGCGCAATTTTACATATCTCGGTCATCACAGCCTTCTGATTGTAGGAAGGTGTTTTCAGGACAGTATGCAGCGTCACGATCAGCGGAATTTTGAGCCGGTGCAACAACGGCAGAATGTAGATGCCATCCTGCCCACCGAATATGCCGAATTCGTGTTCGAGGATGCAGACATCGGCCCCGCTCAGGTTAATGACATTGGCTGCTTCGAGGTAATCGGTCTGCTCTTCCTGCCGGATAGTGAGCTTCACTTCTTTGGGATAATCATAATGCAGGCCATTGTCGTCAATGGCGATCACAAAACCTTGCGAGCCGCCGACCAGTGCTTCCTCTCCGACGGTAGAATGAAATAGATTCTGAGTAAAAGTACCAATTCCGCACTCCCTTGGCGGGTAGGTTCCTATAAAGGCAATTTTCATTTTCGGCCGTTTGTTGATTTGTTGTAAGATAACCTTATTAAACGGCATTACCCGGGAATATTTCAGCTGACACCTAATACTTCACAGAATTTCCACGAATAATAAAACATGTTGAATATCAAGCAAAAGGATCTACCTTACAACAAAACTAAAAACCATGTCAAAAGAAAAAAATCAGCAGAAAAGTGACAAGAAGAAGCCCGCAAAAAACCTGAAAGAAAAGCGCGCGGACAAGAAGGAGAAGCGGGACAATAAGTCGAATGGATACTAGATGACGCGCGTTTCAATCAAGCATAAGATAGACTACAGCTACAGTCACAAAGTACTTCTGTCCCCACACAGATTCCGCCTGGCGCCGCAGCGCTATACCCAGGCGATCATCGACGGATACAGTTTTGTTCTGCGGCCCGCCAATCGCCTATACTGGCAACATGATGTTTACGGCAATAAAATGGCACGGGCCGATTTCGATGCGAAAACAGATTTTATGTCGGTGGAGGTTACTCTGGAAATCGAGCTGACCAGTTTGAATCCCTTCGATGTACTGGTCGACGATGAATTGCAGTACTTCCCATTTTTGTATCCTTCGATCGTTAAAAATGCTTTGCTGCCATATTTACAAATCGTAGACAGGAGTTCTGCCCTCACTGCGTTCGTTGGCTGCACCGAAAAGTTTCATGGTGAAACCCTCTCATTCTTGGTGAAACTCAATCAACATGTTAGTAACCATATCCGGTACGTTCATAGATTAGAATCAGGCGTGCAATCATGCGAGATGACCCTGAGATCCCGGACGGGTTCTTGCCGAGACACAGCGTGGCTCATGGTTCAGGCGCTGAGACGGTTAGGACTGGCGAGCAGGTTTGTATCAGGATATTTAATACAATTAGGTACCACATCGGGCGACTCTGTTGAATTGCATGCCTGGGCAGAAGTGTTCATACCAGGGGCAAGCTGGATTGGTTTGGACACGACCTCAGGCCTGTTCACCAGTGAAGGCCATATCCCACTTGCGATCGGACCCGGTCCCGAGCAAGTCGCACTTGTGGAAGGACTAACCGAGCCCTGCTCAGCTACAATGACATATCAATTTGAACTAACAAATCACTAGACAGCAACGCCGTTTATCCCAGTTGCCCGAACCTTATCGCTAATCTCTTATAGCGATTGTACTGGGGTTATCGTTGAGGTAACACAACAATGAATTGTCGCAAGCGAGTACAGACTTTTGATCTTAATCTAGAATCCTGAACTTTCTGCATACGCACAGGGTATCATGGGAAATAAGTCTTAAACGCCAGCATTGTTGTTGCAATAAGTTCAAATTTTTTCAAAATTGCAGAAAGATAAAAGATGCCATGGGGTCCGAATATCCGCAGCGCATGTGCTTAAAGGTAAACCTTTGGGCTATACAGACCTCATGAAAGTATGAAGTATAGGAAAACAGGACTGGTAAAGAAGGAGAATAAGAAGGAATAACAATGTCTCTTTACGGATACACCTTTTTGGCGGAGGTAGAAGACTTTGACATCGAGGACTACATTGCATACATGGACTGGCGTTCTGCCGCGGGACCACATATCAAAATCTACATAAAGGAAGGCTCCATTTTCTTTTACCTACACGACGAGCTGAAAGACAGACTGTTTCAACTTTCTGCAATAAACCCTTCAAAGCTAAAAACTAAGGAAGCTTTTGAAGATGTGATTAAAGCCTACCTATTAACAAAACTTTGACAGATGGTGAATGTAGTTACTCAACGCTTGAACGGAACATAGCGTCCAAATCCGACGTTTGATATTATCCGTCTGCTTTGTCCCAGATCGTTTTAGCTCGAGAGCTTATAACATAGATTTAAATTTAAAAACATTCTTCATGTAGTCGGCTTGATGCAGAAGCAGTCCAATAGCGAACAATAGTTTCCAACAGCTCTTTTATCTCCTCAAAGCCGGCCGGTTTCACAAAAAAACCTTGAACCGAATCGCAGTAGGCGTCGACTACATGAGCATGGTTAAGAGATGTCGTCAAATACAGGTAAGGCACACATTTAAGTGCTATGTCCGCATTCTTCTTTAATTCAACTCTTAGCTCTAATCCTGTGAGCTTTGGCAGGTTTACATCCGATATTATCAAGAAAATGGTGCCATGATGCGCGCGCAAATAGTCTAGTGCGGCAAAGCCGTCGGGGAAGTATATCCTTTTGTTGGGGAAATCAAGTTCTAAGAAAGCCTCCTCGAGCACGAATTGATCGTCTAAATCATCCTCAATCACGATAATAATGCCTTTTTTGTCCATTTGATATGAGGATTAAAACGGATTGTTTACAAATCTCGGTCCAGCCCAAGATCGTTGATTTCATTGATAACTGGATGCAACGTCTCCAAGTCGAGTTGTTGTCAGGTTCCGGTGTAAGAGCGAAACAAGAAATTGCGCGGTTTTGACTCGACAAATGGCGGTTGCATCGACATTAACCGCTAGTTTGTTCATTTTATCTTTTCCGGCGGCTATCATCAAGCTTTCGTGAATTTAAATCCAAAGACTCCCACACATGCCAAAGAGAATCTACCGAGGGGGTAGCTGTCTGGTCGAAGGCTTGATCGATCATTCTCGTTAAACGAGGAGATAATTGCTGAGCCACTTCATACCTCGCCTCAGTTCGGCTCGCCTGATCAATTTTCTCATACGAACATCTAACTGTCACAAGAGAAGCGGCGGTAGTACAAAGCAGTACTGCCGATGAGGCGAGATAACTTTTAGCCTTAAAATTGAATGTGACTGGCTTGGGATTTTCCAAAGCGTACGATAATGTCTCGAGGTGCTTTCTAATACCTGCTAGCTCGGAAAGCATCATGTTGCCTGATGGCATTTTTGCCACACTGGCCTGAATTTCTGCTAGCATTTGACGTGCTAAATCATCGACCGGAGCTTTGGGATCGATCAATACGCTTTCCATCACTGAAATCTTTTTTACCAGTATAGCTAGTATTTGCTCGAAGCCATCGAGCTTATCTTCAATATTTTTCATAAATGCAGTCCTCTCGATTTTTTGCGTTTTTGTTTTCTTTTGAGCTCTGGATTCATTGTGTCATGTTGATTTATCGGATCCATCAAGTCTTTCAGCAAGTTTTCTTCGTTGTAGTGCGGCAAACCATATCGGTGAGTTAGCATTTTTTCTTGCGCAGGCGGTAGTATCCCCCGATCCCACATCCGGCGCCTCACCGACATCTGTTGCTGAAAATTTTCCCGCAGCCTTCTATCAACTGCCAGAAAACTCATGCTTCGGTCCACTTTTGAGCCCTTCAACACCGTTCCATCCTTCTGGAAGCTGATACCTTCAATCTGATCAGTACCAGACTTGTATTTGTAGATGAGGGCAATTCCGCCCGATGAAAGCGCACCTTCCAATTGTTGCCAATTCACTGCTGATCTGCTTGCCATCTTGATCTGATCTGCCAGCTCATAACGTGTTTTATCAATCCCTTTAAGCCTCGCTCGGTTAACCAGCGTTTTTCCTTCGCCAATGTAGTAGCCATGTTTCAGGGTCATCTCTTTGCAAACCTTCTGATTGATTCGCTTCTGAAAGCGGTCCGAAATAGATTTACCGGCATTATCAACCCGGTTGTAGATGATATGAATGTGCGGCTGATTTGTATCGCGATGTTCAACGATCAGATATTGGGTGTTCTGGATTTTCATTTTGGCCATATATTCGGCAGCCCTCTCGACCATGACTTTTTGTGAGAGCTTATCCTTATCAAACGCACTCCAACTCAGCACCAGGTGGCCGACAGCCTTGCCCAGCTCGGGATTCATCTGGCGCTGAGCATTGAAGTCATGGATAGCTGACTTTACATCCAGGGTCCTGACGCCTTCGCCATGAAGCACGATAGCCTGCTCTTTCTGCATGACATACCTGACTGCCCCTCCGAAACTTGATCCTATCATTATCTTACCGATCATCGTTAGTGAGTCTTTTGAGTAAATGATCAATGTCTGATAGAAGCTGTACGGCCTTTTTTGTCTCGTACAGCAGTCCCTGCATGTTCGTAAACCTGAGCAGCTGGTTTAAGTTATTGGCCAAACCAGCCAGCATTCTCACGAACCCTGCTTCCTCCGCGGAGAGCCGTGCAACAACCCTGGCTTTCCTGGCCGCTTGCCTCAGCCAGGTGCTTGGCCGAAGGCCTGCGTCCTTGGCTTTGGACTCAATCAAAAACCGCTCAGTTTCCGAAAGTCGGACCATCAGTTGCGCGTTTCGTTTGACCTTTTTAGGCGGCCTACCGCCTTTGGATTTGTGTGACTTTTGCTCCATGCTTTCTATATCTTTTATCTCTTTTACAGAGTCTGTTAAATGCCTTTTGCGACCATCGGGAGTAAAAGCAAGTTTGAGTTCCGGCGCGGCCGGAACGAGTTTTTGCGAAGCGAAAACACAAACTTGCTCCCTGAAAGAAACTTAGAAACCCAGCCCTCGGGATTTTCTGGAACGGTGCTGATGTTGGGGCTGCTTTTCCAGCTGCTTGCCTGCTACCAGCATCTGATTCAGATCCTTGTAATCTTTATAGATACCTGAGGCATCGACGAAATTGAGCCCCGCGTTCTCGAATTTTTCAAGCAGCTTTTTCCCAGCTGCATCGTGATCCGGATATAGAAAAACGGTGATGTAACCTTTGAGAATGTCCATACTGCGCTCTGCCAGACTCACCGAATTGAGCACTACAAAGTCGGTCTGGATCTGCTCCTGTTTTCGAAGCGAGAGAAGCGACAAGAAATCCATAAAGCCTTCCAGCACGCAGACCGACTTATGGCCGCTCTCAATATGGGATATGTCCTTCGGAGATGTCGAACCCTTGAAATAGGCACTTCTCAGCTCATAGCCACCCGACCGGTTTTTGAAACCGGCGGCGAAATAATTCTTGTCGCCGACCTGATAGTACACCTCCCGGCAGTAGGGTTTAGCCACGACCAGATCTATACCGCGCGATTCCAGGTACTGGGTAATCGCCGGGTTACTGCCTAACTCCTTTAAAGCAGTAATATGGATGCCAGATTGATCGGAAGCCCTGGCAGGTGTAACGCCTCTGTCTATATGCAAGCTCGTCGATTTTAGATCTTGCGGTTGAAATAGAAAAAGACCAGAATCTAATTTTTCCAACAGAGCTTTTGTATCGCAGCGAAACAGGGCGCGTCCCAAATCAATAATATCACCTCCCTGACCGCTACCGTGGTCATAATAGACATTCAACCGCGCATTGACCTTGAAAGAAGGCGTTTTCTCCTCCCTGAATGGGGAGAGGTACCAGTGGTCTTGTCCTCGGACATATTGGGGGCGAATATGGCATTGTTCTAATAGGTCTACAATAGATATCTGTTTGGCTTGCTCGCAAGTCATAATTACAGGGGCTTGAAAGTGAAAAAATGATGAATTGATGCGACGAGCTTACAACTGATTGACTTTTAATTACTTAAGTCCGCATCAGAAAAGCATCAAAATGCATCAGGGGCCGCATCGCTATTCAGTGATTGATGCGCGTTGATGCTGATTTTGATGCGCTGTAATTATTTATTAATCAATTAATTAGATATGATGCGCATCAAAGCATCAAAAATCAGGGCAATTCATTGAGCTCATTTATACGTCCTCGGGATAGGGTATAGAACCTGCCCTTGCCGGTCTGCTCGAAGACGGAGCCGTCGGTTAAAAATTTGTATTGCGGGTAAGTAAGTGAATTACTTGCCGGGCTCAATTTCCAGGCATTTTGCAAGATCCGCTTGATCTGTGAGAGGTCTTTGAAACGAATGTGCTTTTTATTGAGCCAGTCCTGGACATCGCCGGTGCAAAACCGGATTTCGTCCAGCTCTTTTTCGTCTGCGATCGTCAGCAGGATATGGGCGATCTCGACTTCCAGCTTATTCCGATTTTGGTTCAACAGCTTTTTCAATGCAGGTGTCGCAATTTGATCAGCCGTAAACCACATTCTTGTTTTACTGGGATGAACGAAGTCACGGCTCACCAGAAAATGCAGGAAGAACGGTATCTGTGCCCGAAGCTGGGCAAGCAGGTGATGATTCTCCGATTTTAGTGGTGGCACCTTTCTCACCCAGTACCGGATTTCTCCGGGCTCGGCAATAATGAAATGATCTTCGTTGTTGCTGCACAAAATGAATTTACCGAAGAACTCCACTTCCTGCCGGTCATGGCCCTTGGCTTCTACTTTGTAAAACCTGGCCGTGCTCAGATTCTTGATCCGCTCGGAGTCCTCCTTTCTATCCAGGAACGTTTCGTCCACACCAATGACCAGTTTCTGCGCCCATTCGATGTTGAAGTTGGAGCGGAAATCCTCATTGCTGTTGATCGTCATGTTTTCCCCAAACATCGACTTGACAAAATGCAGGAATGTGGTCTTTCCAGTTCCGCGCTCCTCGCTGACCAGGCACAGGATCGGAAGGATTTGGGTCGGACGTTCGAGAAGGATTTTGAAATAATCATAACCCATCTCGATCTGCTCGCCGAAAATGTGACCCAGAAACTGAAAGATCACCGAGGCATCGCCCTGCCGCGACTCATGCTGGAATGGTTGATAGCGATTGTAAAACCCGCCGACCTTTTGTTGGTAGTCCAGGTGACTCGGCACAAAACAAAATCCGTCGAAGCAATCCACGCGGTCTTTCAAATAGTCACGGCTATGATCCAGCCGTATGCATTCAGCCGACCAGGGGATCAAAGAGGAAATCGTGTCGCCGGAGGATAATGGCCGGTTGACTTTCTTAAAGTAACTGGTCCCAATGCGCAGATACACCGGATTATCCTTCATGGCTACCTACTATTTTCTGCTGACCATTGGCTATCCATTCCAGAAGCTCCTTGCGTGAGAAGAGCAACTTGCCTTCCATTTTGCAGAACGGGATCTTTTTTCTTTTCACCAGCCCATAAATGGAAGTCTCCTTGTATTTGGTAAGACGCGCCGCCTCCTTGGTGTCCAGCAAAGTGTCGCTGGTATCAGAGGAAGCCTCCGGTTTTGACTCTAAAACCCGGCGCAGTGAAGATTCGATCAGCTCTGATAATTGCTGATCGTTCATCGAAACTAGAACTGTTGTGCTCATCCCTATTGCGTTTTGGTGATGGGCAAAGCAAGGCTAGAAAATCGGGGAAAAACAATATGAAGTTGACTAAGTCAGGTCATCGACGCCGTATTCGTTTATTTTCCTTAATGTTTTCAAAACATTTTTAGAATGCGGGCTATCTGTTAGATTGCCAATACTCTGTACGATGTTGCCGCGCGCTTTATTGATGTTACTGCGCAGGCTTTCCAGCTTCGTTTTCGAGTAGCACGAAAAAGTATCGAGCAGCAATTGACAGTACCGGTCAAGGCCGATATTATTTCGATCTGTGTTAAGCTTGTAGGTGGCGTGCATGAGCAGATTTAAAACCCTCTCGTAGTTTCCCGGAGGCATTTCAAAGTACTTATTTTCAGGTCTGGGCAGTCTGCCTCCTTTTTCTTCAAACATCATCCCTAAGAGCTGCAACACTTCCTCTTCACTTTTAAAAACCTGAATCGAGCCCACTGCCTTGCATTTCCATGCATCTAACAGGATCATCCACATGGCTATGATTTCATCAACCGCATAGTCTAGCGGAATCCGCTCCGGGCCTTTCGTTTGCACTTCGGCTTCTGGCAATTCCTGCTTCCGGGACACGACAGGAGGTCTGTATTTAGGAAGACGTAGCATATTTATTCTATCGCCACACGCACGCGCAAGGTACGCCTGGATAAATCCGAGCGCGTATAAACAGGATGGAACAGCGAATCCCTCAAAGTATAAATGATAGGAGCAAAATTCAATGAATTGCTCCAAATGAGCGATTTTGCTTTCGTTGTCAGGGTTATAAAGAATGGAGACTATTTGTAGTGGATACTCCTTCATCGCGTCGAAGTACCCTCTTTCAAATTCAATCCTCAGTTCGTCCGCAAAAGACTCCGAGATTGGGCTATGATGGTCGACGATGATATTCTTCCGGTTTTTCGGGTCGAAAATGGCAGTGAGATTTGGTTCACTGAGAAAGACTGGCGGCATTGCTTTATCAGCAATGTTTTCAAAGTGGAAGTTACGAGATAGGTAGTCTTCCTTTCCTCTGCGAAAAACATGATCTACAAATCTCAAATATGGAAACCGTCCCTGGTCATCCAGGTTAATACCAAGATCAGGATCGAAGCCCGGCAAATTGAAAAAATACATGCGTTCAAAGCGTTGAGTTAATCAGTTCATCCAAAATTGGATCCCCGATGTCTTCCAGATAAATATCAGTTGTTTTTAAGCTGTCATGCCCCAATGATCTACCTATATTCTCCTTGGATACTCCGTTTCTCCGGAGCGTGGTTGCATATGAATGTCGGGCCACGTAAGTAGTCAGGGTCTTCTGAATGCCTAAGGTTGCACCTAATTCTTGTAAGTCCTTGTTAACCCGCGTTCGAATCTTCTGCTTTCTATATCTGATCGATTGAATGCTGTCGTGTCTTTTGTACAATATTGGAAAAATGTAGCCGGCGTCGCTATTGCCTCGAAGGCTTCGGTAAAAATCAAGGATCCGCATAGCTTCTGGATGGAGCTTAAAGCGAAATTCTTCCTTGGTTTTCGATCTGATATATTCGAGTTCGTCATCAACAATATTATCCCATTTTAAACTTGCAAGATCCGTAAAATTGATTCCTCGGCAATAAAAACTGAAAAGGAAGTAATTTCGTGAATTAATGAGTGTATCATTCATTGGATCGATCACCAGCGCTGAGAGTTGATCAATCTGCGACTTTTGAATCGCTCTTTTTTTGGTTCTAGGATTGTTGTATTTACCAAATGCGAGTTCTTTAAAAGGGTAGTGAGCTTCGGGACAGAATTTTTCCCGAATTGCCACCTTCCACATCGTTCTGAAAGTTCTTAGATAAACGCTTCTTGTGGTAATTGCGCATCCGCGTTCCATCAAGTATTCTTCATATTTCTTCAGAAAATTTAGATTGATGGATAGGAGATCTCTGTCTTTGTTTTTTACAAACCCTTTCAAGCTGCTCAGCGTAAATTTGAAAGTGTCCGCATAGCCAATCCGGTTTTGCTGATTGAGCAGAGAAATATGGTCCTCAAAGAGCTTAAAAAGTGATTTGCTCTCTGGTTCTTTCGTTGCGCCAGTCAAACTACGAACCACACTTTTCATTTCGTCGAACGTTGGCTTCCGACCTTTTTTTCCTTCGGATATGATAAGAAAATCTAATTCAGAAACGATCGTTCTTAGGAGTAAATTGACCTCCTGATGCTTAGGGTGACCGCGGGCAACTTGCTGTTGACTTTCAAGCCAATTTTCCCGTTTACAACTCTTTTTCGTGCTGACTAACTGATTCTTACGATCAATAATGATACGGAGCATAATCGGATACTCAT
This sequence comes from Dyadobacter sp. BE31, assembly GCF_031457695.1. Classification (NCBI taxonomy): domain Bacteria; kingdom Pseudomonadati; phylum Bacteroidota; class Cytophagia; order Cytophagales; family Spirosomataceae; genus Dyadobacter; species Dyadobacter sp. BE31. The sequence goes on along the minus strand of NZ_JAVDXA010000001.1, from coordinate 429,240 downwards.
AGGAATCATTAACTTTGGAAGCTAGGATAAACTTGGTTGAAAGTGCCATACGTGCATATTTTGATCAAAATTAGGTCGAACATAGGTCGAACATTTCTTGTCTAAGGATAATTAAGCAAACTTAAAGAAACTCAATTAACTGACTAATATTCAATATGTTAGACTGTTTTTTATAAAAATCAAATATACAAAAAATCCTCAAAAATCTGGATGGCATGCAAGAGGTCGTCGGTTCGAATCCGATATTCTCCACAAAATGCCGCTTCTGAAATATCGGAAGCGGCATTTTTATGTTTTAGCCACTCGGCTTTTCTCTTCACTGGAAGCGCGGCACCTGTAAATTGCCGGGATATAGCGGAAGCCAAATTGTTGTTTCATCCCTACATCATTCCATCCAGCGATCCTTTTTGAATGGGTGCTCATAGTTGCATTGGTGCCCGTATGCGGCGCCAATGCATACTTATTAGTTCAATTGACCTTCTCAATCCCCAATACCTCCGCGTCAAACTGCTTATCGATTCGAATTTCAATCCCTTTATCATTAAGCTCTTTCCCGCTGAAAACACCGAAGTCCTTGCTGTCCTCCGCAGAAAACAGCCGGTACCGGCTGTCAGGCTCAGCAAGCGGAAATGCAAATGTCCGCGTCGTCTCAACCGATCCGTTTCTGAAAAAGAACAGCACGCCACCCTGTTTCTCTTTATTGAATTTGTAAACGCCGTCCCAGTTGCTCATGGTAGGGCGCTGGAAAATGTCGGAAACGTAGGAGAAGCGGGTGAACTGGTATTTTTTGTCCATCATTTTAAACCACGTATTCCATTTCAGGTACCACGGTTTCAGTTCGGCTGGGAGTTTGCGACTGTCGCCGACGAGGATCGGTTTTACGGAGGCGAGCGAGAGGAATGTATACTTGGAGTAAGGCGAATCTATAAACTGGTTGCCGATCAGGTTGGTCGCGGTCGGGATGGCGCGGCTGCGGTCGAAGGCCATTTGGCGGATGTTGATTGGGCCTACGGGCGCGTCGTCGTCGTAGTTGGTGAGCCAGTCGTAGTCGGCGTGTTCAATTAGTGCATAATCATTAATGTAATACTCTCCCCAAACTTCGTAGGTGCAGTCGACAAGCAGATCAGGGAATGACTTATGGAGGTCGTCGAAGAGCTGTAATGCCTTTTCGTAGATGGCATAATAGGAGCTTTCACGGTCTTTGTAGCCTTTGCCGTCGGATTTGTAATCGCCCTTTTTTGAATAGTCGAGCACGTAGGCGGAATTGGCGATGGCGAGGTCAAGCTTAATGTAGGCGAGGTCGTTCTCGCGTACGTGGCGTTTTATCTTTTCCAGAATGTAATCATAATAACCCGAGGCCAGCGACATGGTAACCCGGTTCTTCATTTCTTCGTGGAGGTAGGCAGGCTCGCCATTTTGGTCGTACACCGACCATTCCGGGTGTTCTTTATACAGCTTACTGCTTTTGTCCACCGACCCGAGGCTCATCCAGAGGCCGGCTTTCATTCCCCGTTTCCGGATGTGATCGGTAATGGGTTTCAAGCCGTTCGGAAAGCGGCTAGGGTGGGCTTCCCAGTCGCCATAGTTGCTTTCCCAGCCTGCGTCCATAATGAAAAGGTCGGTACCGGTGCCTTCGAGGCCATCGGCGAGCTGGGTTACGAGGGTGTCGTTGATGTTGGTATAAAAAGGCCGCCAGGTATTGTAGAATGTGAACGGGATTTCCTTCCGCTCGAAAAGTTTCACGCCTAGCCGGGTACGGATGAAGTCGGCGAAATGGCCTTCGAATGCATCTTCCCATTTGTCGGATTTAATCAGGCAGATGAAGGTTTTGGGACTATCAAACTTTTCCTGCGGTTCAATCCATTTTTTAAACGGATAGTGATCGGCGAGGCTGGTCATACCGATCGAAATGCGGTGGTGATCGGTGTAGACTTCTGTCTTTTTAAGGATACTGGGAGCCTCATTACCGAGTATAAAGCCCTCTTTCGCGTAATTGTTATGCACAAAAATAGCCGCGTCGTGGTGGTCGCCGTGGTACGGTCGCCAGGCGAAGCGGGAGCCGTAATTGGTATACAATTCACTTTGCTGCGAAGATACCGGTACCAGGTTCAGCCTTTCGACTTCCAGGTCGGCAATGGCGATGGCTTTTGTACCATTGTTGGTAACACTGATTTGCTTGCGTACTACCGGCAGTTCGTCGTATAGTTCGTAGGTTAAATCCACAATCACATTTTCGGCGCTGGTGCCCGGCTTGCCAGCGAGCTGCACAGCCACTTTCTGAATGCCGTCATGCGTCTTGGCGGAGGTGTGTTTAATGTATTTAAATAGCCCATGCGTACCGTTGGCACTTGCAGGTGTACCATTAATTGTAAAATAAAACTCCTCCGAGCCAGGGCGACTGTAATCTTTGTTCGTCAGAAGATGCTGGAAACGGGATGTGTAGAAAGAATTATCACCGATAGTGAATTTTCTTTCCAGGAAGCGGTTTTTAATAACAAGCGAGTCTTGCGAAAACGCATTGCACGAGGCGAAGATCGCGAGTAGGGCGACCTTGATAAATTTGTAGTACATAGTAATGTGTATAGTAAATAATAACTATTTAACTAACTATGAATTGACCATAGTATGGGTGAATTTAATAAAATATCGAGAAGATTTTAAATTTTAAATAGAATGTCAACAAAGATGTAAGCTGGTCTTTGAAAAACCCTGATATTGCAGCTTCTTAATTCAAGACGTTTAATCTATGTCACAGAACTTATTCGATTTTGGAATGATCGGACTGGGCGTAATGGGAAGAAACCTGTTACTGAACATGGCCGATCATGGTTTCTCTGTTATCGGTTTCGATAAGGACGAAACCAAAAATTCTGCGTTGGAATCCAGTGCCACCCCGGGTACCACTGTTAAGGGCGTTTCGGAACTTGCCCAGATGATCCAGCTGTTGCAACGCCCGCGCAAGGTAATGATGCTGGTGCCAGCCGGCCAGCCGGTCGACGATGTGATTGCATCCCTGTTACCTCTTCTTGAAAAAGGCGACGTTATTATTGATGGAGGAAACTCCCACTATACAGATACGCTCCGCCGCGTGAAATACCTCCGTGAAAAGGATATTCATTTCATGGGAATCGGTGTTTCGGGGGGCGAAAAAGGTGCCCGTACAGGCCCTAGCATTATGCCGGGCGGCGATAAGGAGGCTTATGCGCATGTACAGCCCATGCTGGAAGCCATTGCGGCGAAGGTCAACGGCGAGCCCTGCGTGGCTTATCTTGGCAAGGAAGGTGCCGGCCATTACGTGAAAATGGTGCATAACGGTATCGAATATGCGATTATGCAGCTCATCAGCGAATCGTATGCGATACTGAAAAAAGCGGGTTTGAGCAACCAGCAACTCCACGAAGTATTCAAAAGCTGGAATGAAGGTGATTTGCAATCATTCCTGGTGGAAATTACCGCCGATATTTTCCTGCAAAAAGACGACAAAACCGACGCGCATCTGGTCGACGTGATCTCTGACAAAGCAGGTTCGAAAGGAACCGGTAAATGGACTTCGCAAGACTCGATGGAGCTGCCCGTAGCCGTTCCGGTGATTGATACCGCGGTGGCCATGCGTACGCTATCGGGTTATAAGGATGAGCGAGTGGTTGCGGCCGAACTTTACGGTGCAAGCAATGCGATATCGGAAGAAACCCAGGTGCTGATCCAGCAGGTACACGATGCATTGTACTTTGCCACTGTGCTGGCTTACGCGCAAGGTCTCGCGATGCTGTTCCAGGCGTCGAAAGACCTGCAAATGGAGATCCCCCTGACGGACGTAGTAAGCGTGTGGAGGGGCGGTTGCATTATCCGTTCATCGCTGCTCAGCGTGTTTACGAACGCCTACAAGCAAACCCCGGAATTGTCCAATATTCTGTTGAACCAAGAGGTAGCTGCTTTGGTTAAGTCAGTGGAAGGTAATACGCGTTCGCTGATCGCATTTGCCGCCCAGTCGGGTATCCCGGCTGCTGCTTTGATGTCGTCGCTGGCGTACTTCGACGCTTACAAAACAGCGTACATGCCTACGAACCTGATTCAGGCGCAACGTGACTACTTTGGCGCGCATACGTACCAACGTACCGATATCCCAGGTACATTCCACACAGAATGGGGTCAACAATAAATCAGAAACTTTATGCAAAGCAATAAACGTCCCCCTGCCTCGGTACTCTTCATCTTCGGAGGTAGCGGTGACCTCAACTATCGGAAACTCACTCCCGCGCTCTATAACTTGTTTTTGGACAACTGGATGCCCGATCAGTTCGCGATCGCGGGTATCGGCCGGAGTGCTTATTCCAATGAAAAATACCATGAGCACCTGCTCGACGGCGTGACGAAATTCTCGCGCCGCAAGGGTAAGCAAAATGGCCACTGGACGGATTTTACGCAGCACGTTTCGTACCTGCAAATGGACGGCGACGACGCGGCAGCTTACCACAAAATCACCGATCTGGTTAAGGAAAAAGAAGAAGAATGGGGTGTGCATCCCAACGTAATATTCTACCTCGCGGTAGCACCTCAGTTGGTTCCTTCAATCGCTCAGAAACTGGGTGCATTGAAGATTTGCGGCGAGAAAGGCACTACCCGCATTGTAGTTGAAAAACCATTCGGCCATGACCTGGAAAGCGCTCACGAACTGAACTTGCTGCTTTCGAGCATGTTCGCCGAGGAGCAAATCTTCCGTATTGACCATTACCTGGGCAAAGAAACGGTTCAGAACATCCTCGCGCTGCGTTTTGCCAATGCATTGTTCGAGCCGCTCTGGAACCGTAACTATATCGACCACATTCAGATCACGGCAGCGGAAGCAGTAGGTCTGGAAGGCCGCGGAGGCTATTTCGAGCATGCTGGTGCATTACGCGACATGGTGCAGAACCACATTCTGCAAATCCTTTGCATGATCGCGATGGAGCCGCCGGTGTCGTTCGATGCGAATGAGATCCGCAATAAAAAGGTTGACGTACTGAATGCGATCCGCCGCATTACTAAGGAACAGGTACACGATTTTGCCGTTCGCGGTCAGTACTCGGGAGGCTGGAAAAAAGGTGAAAAAGTAGTCGGTTACCGTCAGGAAGAAGGTGTGAACCCGCAGTCGAATATCGATACATTCGCGGCGGTGAAGTTCTATATCGACAACTGGCGCTGGCAGGGCGTACCGTTCTACGTTCGTACCGGTAAGTACCTCAACCAGAAAGCGACTCACATTACTTTGCATTTCAAACAGGCGCCGCATTATGCATTCCCGCCGGAGTCGGCCGAAACTTGGAGGTCTAACCGTCTGACCATCAGTATTCAGCCTAATATGGACATCAGCATCCGCTTCCAGGCGAAACGTCCGGGACAAACGATGATGCTCGATCCGGTGGATATGACTTTCGATTACGATGCAGCAGGTGAGCACGCACCAGAGGCGTACGAAACCTTGCTCTTGGACGTAATGGAAGGCGACGCGACGCTGTTTATGCGTAACGACCAGGTTGATGCCGCATGGAGAGTGATCATGCCGATCCTTGAAGCATGGGAAAACCGCCCGCCGCAAGACTTCCCGAATTATGCACCCGACTCATGGGGCCCCGACGCTGCCGATGCGCTCATCGCCCGCGACGGTCACACGTGGCTCAACCTGCCTCCAACCCCGTAAGCTATGGAGTTGCATATCGAGAAGGATACCAAAGCATTAAGTGCCAGCCTTGCTGAATGGATTAACAATTACATTCAGCAGGTGCTCGCCAAACAGGACCGTTTCACGTTCGTGCTCTCGGGGGGAAGTACACCGAAGGCACTGTACGCATTGCTGGCCGAATCGCCTTACAAGGAGTCTATCCCCTGGGAAAAACTGCATTTTTTTTGGGGCGACGAGCGCGCGGTGCCGTTTGAAGATTCGAGGAATAATGCTAAAATGTGTTATGATGAATTGCTGAATAAAGTGCCTGTGAAGGCTGAAAACATCCACATCATGCGCACGGACATTACGCCCGAAGAATCCGCCGCTGAATATGAAAGGATTGTGAAAACCTATTTCGAAGGTTCAGAAACCACTTTCGACTTCGTATTGCTGGGCATGGGAGATGATGGTCACACATTGTCGCTCTTCCCCGGCACGGAGGTGATTCACGAGCAAAATGCGCTCGCGACTTCATTTTTCCTGCAAGCTCAGGACATGTACCGCATTACACTCACGGCCCCGGTTGTGAACGATGCAGCATGCGTAGCTTTCCTGGCGGCAGGCGCTGGTAAAGCGGAAGTTTTGAAGCAGGTTTTGAAAGGGGATAGGAATGTAGACCTCTATCCGTCACAGATCATTCAGCCTGTAAAAGGGCAATTGCACTGGTTCGTGGACGAAGCTGCGGCTGCGTTGCTCTAAGATTATATTGTTACTCCAATGCTGCGAAGCGCGTCGATCCGTCGGCGCGCTTCGTGCTGTTTATAGGGTTTTTGAAGCGCTCAACAATCCGCAGCACCATTAGATAAAATCTAACGGCCCTTCGCTCGATAGCGTATTAATTTTACGAAAAACAAACCTCACTCACATGATACACATTCTGAAAATCGCGGCGGTTATCATCGTGGTAACCTACGCGCTCCGGCTCGTCAATGCCCAGTCCGATTGGCTCGTCTTTGCCGGTTTGGCCATTGTCGGCGCCGCATTTTATTGCCTATATATTATCGTGGGACAAATCGTAAACCAATTGAAATCTAAACTATAAGCGAACATGAAGAGAAACATTATTATTGGAATACTGACAGTTATCGTATTGATCATGTCGCTGGCAATCCAGCCTTTTTCGTTCGAAAACATTGATGCAGGTAATGTCGGTATACGCATTAATCTGTACGGAAGCGAGAAAGGGGTCGATAATATCACGCTGGTAACCGGGCGTGTGTGGTATAATTCGTGGACGACCAAAATCGTAGAATTTCCGACGTACACGCAGAGCGTTGATTATGAATCGTTTGTGATCACTACCAAAGACGCTGCCGAGTTTAAAGTCGATCCGAAATTGAACTACCATATCAATCCCGACAAGGTGCCGCAGATCTACCGCCAATACAGGCGACCGTTAGCGGAAATCCAGCAAGGGTTTATGAAAAACACGATTTACGACGCCTACCGCATCGTGGCGAACTCATTCACGTCCGACAGCGTCATGTCCAACCGCGAAGTTTTCGAAGATCGCGTGCAGAATGTTCTAACCAAAACTTTGGGTAAAGACGGCTTCGTGTACGACCAGTTGACTTCGGCCATCACCCCGCCGCCATCTTTGCGGCAAATGATCGACGAGAAAAACGCCTCCATTCAGGCACGTCTGAAAGCCGAAAACCAGGCGAAACAAGCGGAAGCCGAAGCAAAAGTGCTCATCGCCCGCGCGGAAGGGCAGGCGAAAGCTACACTGATCAAAGCCAGGGCGGAAGCAGAAGCCAACCAGTTGAGACAAAAAACATTGACGCCCTTGCTCATTCAACAGGAATGGGTGGCGAAATGGAACGGTATTCTGCCGACTACGAATGCAGGAGGCAGTACGAGTTTGATGTTGGGGATTAAATAGTCTGATATTTTAGATAACTTTTCAAACCCCGGGGATTACCTCGGGGTTATTTTGTTTTGCTTCATGATCTTTTTGAGCATACTTCCCGGCAAGCTGATGTAAGCAGAGCTATCGATTAGGGTATTGATATCCCCGAAAATGTCCTTTTCCGCGTTGAAGGTGCTGTTGTCACGGATGTCTATGTCGGCCATTTCAATGCGGCTCTGTGGGTTCAGCAATGCGTAACCACTACGGGAAATGGTGGCTTTGAAGTTGCGGACAGTTGAGTTGGCCAGCATTACCGAATTGCCTTTCTGTTCCAGAACCAGGTCTTCGAATTTGTAATCCTTTATTCTTGTGCGGACACTGTCCGAAACAATGCCTTCCAGTTTTGGCGCAATAATATAGATCGAAGGCAGCGAACCAAATGCGTCGCGTGGCAGGTAATCTGGTTTCCAGTCGGCTTTGTAGGTTATAACTAAAGTATCGCCGGAATGAGCCCATTCAAGATACTGCGGTAAAGTAATCATGCGGATTTCTGCCGTTGGGCCTTGTTGTATTTCAGTTAATGCAAACCCTTTTCCTTTTAAATGAAGATACTTGAATTTGCCCACCTGATGTTTCGAAAATCCGTAATACTTGTCGTTCTTATCGATTTTATCGAACTGCCTTTTTAATACGAAATTGGATGACAATGTTACCACAAAGAACACGGATAATGTGATTGCTAACAGAATGTTACTGGTTTTCATGGCTATTTGGTTAACGTGTAATTTTCTTCAATGAATTTCTGATAGAGACTGTGCAGCTCGTCGATACCAATGTCTAGCAGATAGAGGTTCTTGAAAACCTCGGGGAGTTCGGTAGTCAGGAAGCGTTCTTTGCGGTATGCGAGGATTTTGCCATTCGCCTGCTCATCGGTCGAGTAGCCAATGCCGCGTTTGTTAAATATGATTTCCTTGTTTTGAAGAAAATCATAAGTCCGCATCACAGTGTTCGGATTCACTTCGATCATCGAAGCGAGGTCACGTACCGACGGAATGCGCTCGCCGGGCGGCCATTTGCCCAGTAGAATCTGCTCGCAGATGTAGTCGGCGATTTGCAGGTAAATGGCTTGTTTATCTTTAAATTCCATAATTGGTGCTTATTAAATTTCCCGCTCCTTCATCTGGTAGTAGGCGCAAATCCATAGCATGGCAGCAAGCCATACTGCAAATCCCTGTACTGCATACTCAATAGTTTCAGAAAATTGGATGTGGTAAAAGCCGGCAAAATACTTCGGCCTTTCCATTCCTTCCTCGGTATAGAACCAAACTTTCCATCCGGATAGTGGATATGCCAGGAATTTGCTGGGTTTTGACGCGAATTTTATAGCCATAGTATAGTTGAAATAGGCGAGCATCGAACCAAAAATTATCACTGCAACAGCGGTTTTGATGTAAGCGAACTTTTTAAAGTAGATAGAACCCAGGAATACAGAAGCCTGGATGATGAGGTAACAGTAAGTCGTATATTCAAGCAGGTCCTTGGGAATGTAACCATAGCCGGTACCGCCGGAAGGAAGCAAAGTATTCGCGTAGTCGATGGTCCAGTAATGAAGCTGCCAGAAGAAAATCAGGAACGGAATTACGAATGCCAGATTGAGCAAAAGTGAACTGAAATACTTTTCGAGACGAGACGCCGGGATCATCAATGCTGCAATGCCATTGCTTTGTTCGGAATACTGTGAGAAAGCGGTGCTGGTATAAAGGCTTCCACCAAAAAGCGCGATCATAAATAGCGCCGCAAAATGCAGAATTCTAAGGAACTCGCTGGGTTCGCTTGTTTGCGTGATGGGTAGCATCATTGCCAGAATGCAGAAAACAAGCACGCCGGCCATCATCAGGTAATTCCGGCCTTTTTCGGCTACGTCGAATCGCAGCATGAGGGCAAAGCGGTGAATGTCAAATGTCTGGTTCATAGGATTGCGATGGGGGACAAAAGAGCTGGGACTAGAAATGGCAGAATGTAGCGAAGCGTAGCGGCTGCTAACGCGATCAGCAGAATGATTATAATTTTCATGGCTAATAGGCAAATATTTGACTGATCCTGTGGGGATTTTCAATTACTGCATTGAACAAATGTTCCAGATCAACGCGGCTTTCTTCCCGGGTCGAATTCTCGAAAACAGCTTTGTATCCACGCAGCGAAGGCTCGGAATAAAGTACCCGGTTGTCGTATTCAATGTTGGGTAGTATACCGAAGCACAGGCGTTCCGAAATGGTATCGAGGCTGTGCTGGATGAGTATCTTGCTGTCTTCGAGAATGATAATGGCGTCGATGAGATTGTCGAGGTCGCGGACTTGGTGAGTGGAAATCAGTATCAGACGATCCTTGTCGAGTGCAGATGAAACCAGTCGGCGGAACTGGCTTTTCGAAGGAATATCGAGGCCATTCGTAGGCTCGTCCATGATCAGCACTCGCGTGTTGGTAGCCAGTGCGAAGGCGATCAGCACCTTTTTCTTCTGGCCGTACGACATGCCTGTGAGCTTGTTGCTTTCCGGAATGTCGAGTTCGGCAATGTAGGCGCGAAAAAGTTGCTCGTCGAATTTGGGGTAGAACGGCGCCATGAGGCTCAGGTATTTGTCGACTGTCACTGAGGGGAGGTAAATTTCTTCGGGCAGGAAGAAAACGTCCTGCAAAAAGGCAGGCTGTCGCTTACGCGGCTCATAACCGACCACCTCGATGCTCCCTCCGGTCGGAAAGAGCAGGCCAGCCATATTACGCAACAAGCTCGATTTCCCCGCGCCGTTTTTGCCAAGCAGCCCGTAGATATGCCCGGCGTTGAGACGCAGATCGAGATTTTCAAACAATTTCTTACTCTTTCCGTACCCAAAAGAAACCTGGTTAAGGTGAATCATGGCCAAATCGTTTTAGTGTTCTAGTTAAATAGTACACTGCAAATGTAACTGATGATTCCGCATTCGCAACAGTTGAGCGAAAATTTATTTTTGGATAAATACTGGAAAGACAAAGCTGCTTAAATGCCGGAGATCAGTCGCTTGTAATCTTCCTGGGTGTCGATATCGACGCTGCCCTGGGGGAATGCGTAGGCAGAAACGTCGTCGGCGTAGCGTTTGAAGAGTTTTTTTGCGCCCTCGGCGCCGGTGAGTTGGAGGAGGGCAGGGAAGTAGGAGGCTCCAAAAAATGCGGGTGTACCGAACGAGTCGCTGTATCGGCAGGCTACGATACCCTTTGCCGTTTCTTCGGAATTGACAATCAATGCATTAAATACTTCCGCCGAAACAAATGGCTGGTCGCTCACCGCCAGAATCGTGCCTTTCACAGATTGATAATGTGATTGCAGCGCATTAATGCCGGTTTTAATGGAAGCCGACATCCCTTCCTGCCAGTCGGCGTTGAATGCCAGCTTGCAGGGCAGGTTTTTCAATTCTGTTGCAATTGCCTCGGCATTGGAACCCGTCACAACGATCACGTTGCCGCCGACCGTTTCCAGTGCCGCTTCCGCAATGTGGCGGATCAGACTTTTGCCTTGAAATTGAAGCAGCTGCTTGGGTTCGCCTAGTCGGGAGGAGTTGCCCGCAGCGAGGATTACGATGACATATTCGTTGCGCGGCATGGCGGGTCAGGGCATTATCGTTTGCACTGCACAGAGAAAATCCTCCTTCTCCTCGCGGGTATAATCCACACGCTGGTCGGATCGGTTATGGATTGGTTCCAGCTTCTCACGAAGCGAAAGCCCCACGCGCCTGCCCAGCACAGCCTTAATTTCCGCCAATACCGACAATGCGATTTCTTCGGAGGTTTCGGCACCGATATCAAGCCCCACAGGCCCATAGACTTTCGCCTTTTGCGCGTCGGTAATCAGCATTCCCTCACTTTCCAATTCCGCATACATTCGTTCCAGCTTTTTCTTCGGTCCTAATGCGCCTACATACTGGCAGGCGTCCACGGTTAGCAGCTGTTTCAGCAATGCGAGGTCATAATTGTAGTTATGTGTCATAAGCAGCACAAATGTCCGTTCATCGACGGTAATGTGCTTCAACACATCCTCTGCACGCGACACAAGTACTTTCCCGGCTTTGGGAAACCGCTGACGGGTAGCATGCCCGGTACGGCCATCGACGACGGTAACATCCCAGCCCAGCACGCTCGCCATTTCGGTGAGCGGAATGGTGTCATTGCCTGCGCCGGCTATGATGAGAGAAGGAGGGGTGTTGAAATATTCGATGAAGCCGGTTAGTTGGCTGTCGAAGGCCTTGAAAAACGAATCGCAGCGCTGGTAGGCCGTTTGGCTTTCGGACACTAGTTGTTCCTGCATTTCAGCCTCGGTGCAGTTGCATGTTACCTGGTCGTCGGTTTGCAAATGCAGGAAGCATGTGCCGGGTTGCGCGCCTGTGCGGGAATGCAGGGAGAACAATGTTACCAACACGGCATTCTGGCGTTTGGCCGAAACCTTTTTCAACAGCTCCACCGGATTATCGGCGTTGTCTGTTTGAATGGGTTCAAAAAGGATATGTACAATCCCGTTGCAGCCGAGCTGAACGCCCAGCGTGGTATCGTTTTCGTCGGTGGTGTCGTAGGTTACCAGCTTGTTTTTCTGCTGGGAAATGGCCAACAATGCTTTCCGTAATGCATCGCCTTCGAGGCAACCGCCGCTGATGGCTCCGGTAAGCTGGCCGTCGTCCGTTACGAGCATGCGTGCACCCGGGCGCCTGTACGAGGAGCCCTCCACGTGCACAACCGTCGCGAGCGCCATGCGCTTGCCCGAAATCAATGCCTGCTCATACGACCGGATGATGTCCGTGATCTCTTTCATGGCGATGTTGTTTTACAATCTTTGAAATAACGGAGACCGCGTGGTTGACGTGCTCTTCCGTAGAGAACCTCCCGAAACTGAAACGGAATGAGTTGTGAATACGCTCGTCTGAAAAGCCCATCGCTTTCAGCACATAGCTGGGCTCCAAAGTGGCAGAGGTACATGCCGAGCTGCGCGAAAATGCCAGATCGCTCCCTGCTTCGAATATCAGCTTTTCGCCATCCACCTGCCCGAATGAGATATTGGTACAATGCGGGAGCCTGCGCGCGTCCTCTGCATTGATCTCGATGTCGTGCAGCACGAGCAGTTCTACTTCAAAGGCATTTCTAAGCGCAGCAACACGCTTGCTTTCGCTGGCCATTTCCGCGCCGGCAATCTCACAGGCCCAGCCCAGTCCGACAATGCCGGGGACATTCAATGTGCCGCTGCGCATGTTCCGTTCGTGGCCGCCGCCGTCGATTTGGGCGGTTAATGCTACCGCGGGGTTTTTCTTGCGGACATATAATGCGCCTGCACCTTTGGGACCGTAAATTTTGTGGGCACTCAATGCGAGCAGGTCAATGCCGTCATTCTGCACATTTACGGGAACTTTGCCCACGGCTTGTGTAGCGTCCGAAAGAAATGTGATATGGTGCTTCTTTGCAATAGCAGCTATTTCACGAACGTGCTGGATTACGCCGGTTTCGTTATTGGCGTACATTACTGCAATGAGAATGGTATTGGCAGTAATAGCATTTTCCAGGTCGGTGAGACTGATAAGTCCGTTCGTATTTACCGGTAAGTAGGTGACGCTGCCGCCGTGGCGTTCGATGTGTTTGCATGTATCAAGCACTGCCTTGTGCTCGGTACATACCGTGATAATGTGTTTTTTGGGTTGTTCGGAATTTTCAAAAACACCTTTAATGGCCAGGTTAATTGCCTCCGTCGCACCGGAAGTGAAAACGATTTCCTGCGGGTGTGCGCCTATGAGGTTCGCGATTTGCTCTCGTGCGATATCCACGGATTCTTCGGCTTCCCAGCCATAGGAATGCGTGCGGCTGGCGGCATTCCCGAACCTGTCCGAGAAATAGGGGAGCATCTCCTGCAAAACCCTCGGGTCCACAGGGGTAGTCGCGTTATGATCCAGGTAGACAGGTAATTTCAAGGGTAAGGGCTGGTTTTTATTTAAAAAAGCAAAACTGGCAGGCTTAGTTCAAAATAAACAAAAAACCATCTCATTTTAAACATGAGATGGTTTCCGAAACTTAAACGAACAGGTTAACTATAATTATGAAAATCGGTATTCAGTTTGATGATTTGACTAGTGGGTTAACATCAATGGTGTCAGGGTCTGAGGTACTTCGAAAGGCGGGCATACAAGCCCCATTCCTTCGTAAAGAACATGTAAATGGTGTATTTCAGCTTTTTAGGCAGCCGGTCCTCCCAGGTTCTTTTATTTAAATGAACGCTTTTCCCCGTGTCCGCGGACACAAGCGCAGGCGGAACCAGTAGCCGGTACGCACCCAGGAATGCATTTGCTGCGACATGTATGAGTGCCAGGCTTTTAAATCCCGCAGCTACTTCGATAAAAATGAGCCCCGTATGAGCCATCGATACATAGGCAACGCGCCGTTTCACCGATGATTGAACCCTCGCAAACCCTGCCGCCATCGCAGCCGCGGTCAACCCGAGCAATCCGATGAGCACCCTTATGGACAGCTGGTGCTCCCAAAACGGGTAAGAACGCAGCAGGAGGAACACACCCATTTGTACCGTAAGGGTAGCCAGCAGAATCGCACCCGCCGTCGTTGAATTTTGCAGCGCCTGCGGCAGCCATGAGGAAAACGGCAACTGCGACGATTGCATGGAAGCCGTTACCAGCACCAGCAAAGAGACTACCGCCGCGTTTTCCCGCCCGAGGTGGTGGCTTGCCCACATGGCAAGGAGCAAGCCCACATCACCCAAGCGATATATAAAGAAGGCTTTCGCCGGAATGCCGAGCGTCGGGTCGCCACCGTTTTTGAAATCGCGGTGGAGGATAATGAGCAGAAATGAGGCAACGCCCATAACCTCCCAGCCGAGCAACAGTGTTTTTAATCCGCCAGACAAAATGGCTAACCCGTAACCCGCACAAAAAAGCAGGACCGCAATGATAAAACGGGGCCACTGCTTATGTCCGCGCAATGTTTTGCGGCCATTCCATACGGCCAGCGTCGTCATAGCCAATCCGATGGTCAGATAGGCCAGCGTCAAACCGTCAAAATGGAAATCACTCCAAAACATATACTCACATTCAAAAAAGCTATCGACGACCGGTATTAATCAGCAATGCGGCCTCACCAATCACCAGCCACCGATAGCGAATACTTTAATGGATCGGACTTATAGCCTACCATTTCACCGTTTTTTAAGACCCGCAGTTCACGGGTGAGAGGGTCAATCACGACGAGGTGTACCCATTCATTCATAATCCATTGTGCGACGGACCGCCGCCCGACGGACCGCCGCCCGACGGATCGCCGTCCGATCACTTTCAGTACCATTTCGTGAAAATGCTCTACAATGCACAGCAGGCGTATCGGTTCCAGCCCTTCCGTTAGCTCGGTTGGCAAACCCGTTCGCAAATCTCCCCGGGTACCGTCGGCGACGCCGAATAGGCCTATTAGCTGATCACCCAGCGCATTGCCGCCATTCACATCCGCGAAATTCGTGCGAGAGAAAAAGTATTCAAGATTGGTGGCCCCAAGCGAGGGGACCACGGTTTCGAGCATTCTTTCCAGTTCAGCACCGTCCCGATCAAGCGAGAAGTCATAGTGATGGAGAGCCGCACGGTAGCCGGGCGGGGTGTCCCGTACTACCGTGGGCCTTCCGATAATGCAAAGGGACTCCGGCGCGCTCGTGCGAACCGTTCCCAAGGTATGACTGCTGTGCTGATTCGGCGAATTCCGGCTTAATCCGGCTAGTACTTCCTCATAATAGCTCCATTCCACCGCTTCCTGCCAAATAGCGAGCACTTCGCTCTTTTCGCTGGCGGGGACCGGCGCAAACAAATCGCTCGGAGGACTTGCCAGGCTGGAAGCGAGCGGGTCCCACTGCTTGCCAAGGCGATCGTCCAGCACATCGATTTCCAGGAGCAATTCGAACACGATCAACTCCCGGAGGGTAATATGACTGCCATTGAGCAGGTTGCTGCTGTTTCTTTCCAATGTCGCCACCAATCCCGACCAGCCGCGATGGGAAAATTGCTGGTCGAAAAGGTATTGTTTGAAAAGTGCCTCGTCGCCGACAATGATAGCGAGCAAGTCGCCGATTGATGGGTCGGTCTGCAAAAGCATCTTACGCGCCCGGGGCGTATTGAATGCGCTGATGAAGCTGTTCGCCTCCACTTCGCGCATGGAGTCGAGAAAGCCTTGTCCGCGTACCGGGAATGACCAGTCCGAAACGCCGTGGTCGAGATAGTTGCCCAAAATCCGGAACAATCTCGGATGCACACAGGTATCTGGATCAGTTTTATATTGCTTTTGCCAGTTGGCCCTCAACCGGCCGATCCGTGGTGCGGCCACGGCGGCCGGAAATTTCTTCATCAGCACTTTGTCCTGCCACTCAAAGGTCTTTGCAGCCCCCTTTTTCTCCACCAGCACTTTTTCCAGGACATCGGGTTTCACTCTTTTGGAGTTATAAAGCGAACGGTATTCTTCCAGGGAAAGCGAGGTTTGGTAACCCAGCATTTCGGACGCGTGCCGCAGCGCGTCATGAAAGTGTAAGTGCTGAAAAGCCTCCAAAGGATTCCGGTGGGTAAATGTCCTTCCGGGCGACAATGCCGGCAAAAATCGCTTCAACTCATGCAGTACCGCGAGTTCGTCGAAAGAGTTGTTCCGGGCTGTCATGTGCAGAAACTGATAGCGTTTTACAAAGTCTTTTTGCCGACCGGCCGGGTGCAGAACCCATCTCCGGTTTTCGTTTCTCAAAGGAGCCAAACAGCAATTAAAACGCAATTAAACAAGCCTTAAAATGCGGTTAAAATTGGTTAAAATGAAGATTGTCAGCCGGTAATGCGGCTTTGGTGGGAGTGGTTTGCCGCAGGATTTATTAATGGAAGAAATGGGCCGTTTATGAAACTATTTCTTTAATTTTGTGTTCTACTCTACAATGTTAGTAGATTAATGTTTCATTCTTTAAACCTTCACCATTATGTCACTTCGATTAGGAGATATCGCACCGGACTTTGAAGCAAATACCACGCAAGGACCCATTAAATTCCACGAATGGCTGGGAGATAGCTGGGGATTGTTGTTCTCTCACCCCGCTGACTTTACTCCCGTTTGTACAACCGAATTGGGTAAAACGGCCCTTTTGAAAGGTGAGTTTGAGAAACGCAATGTGAAAGTACTCGCCGTGAGCGTCGACGACCTGGATTCGCACCATCGCTGGATCCCGGATATCAATGAAGTAAACGATACCGAGGTGAACTTCCCGATCATCGCCGACGAAGGTCGCCAGGTAGCGCAACTGTACGACATGATCCACCCGAACGCGAGCGAAAAAGCAACCGTACGTTCGGTGTTCGTGATCGGTCCGGACAAGAAGATCAAACTGACGCTTACTTACCCTGCATCGACAGGCCGTAATTTCAACGAAATCCTTCGTGTGGTGGATTCACTCCAACTGACTGCCAACTATTCCGTAGCCACACCGGCAGACTGGAAAGATGGTGAAGACGTGATTGTGGTGCCTGCTGTAAGCACCGAAGATGCGCAGAAGAAGTTTACAAAAGGTTTGAATATCGTGAAGCCGTATTTGCGCTACACGCCGCAGCCGAATAAGTAAGGCGTTGAGGCGTTCGATGGACGGTAGTGCTTTTTTGACCGCCGACCATGGACCGCCGACGGCTGATTCGACCATAGACCATAGACCATGGACCATGGATGGCTTGAAAAAAGCGGATGTCCTGTGATTGGGCATCCGCTTTTTTTGGCTATCTGAAAGTCTATTCTTTTACACAATAAAACCATGGTCGATCGTCGATCGTCCATGGTCAATTACCATATCGTCCGCAGATACAGCAATCCGCCGTCGGCGGTCAGCGGTCGGCTGTCAAATCCCCTTCAATCACCTCCTCCGGCACAATCTGCTCCTCTCCATAAAATATCATATGCCGTGCTCCCTGGTAGTAGAACCAGATGGAGAGCGACATCGGGATATGGGCAATGTCGTTGTAATTGAACCAATCGCCGAAGCTGAATTTCAATGCGTGGAAGCCGGCGGCTATCGCGCCCATGAGCGTGGCGAGGAAGATATTCTTGCTGCCCGGGTCCTTTTTCTTCTTATAAACATAGAGCTCGATCATGAAGAGCATCAGGAAGAGCCCGTAGAAAGCGTGGACTTCCACAACCCGAAAATCGAGGGTAATGAATGTCAGTACAAAAAATATGGTGAGCTCGACGTAATTCAGCCAGCCCAGTATAAGGCCATTGCGCTGATGCAGGAGCGGCTTGATATGCCATATGGCCGCACGTTCGAACAATGCGACGGCGATCATGCTGGCAAACCAGCCCGGTATTTTACCGACTTTCCCGGTCATGTACAAAAAACCATGTCCCAATATCCCGCCGATGGCCGTTGCAATGGCCATGAAAAGGAAGAAATACTGGATTTGCTTGTACATGCGGTGCGCGCGCCCGAGTTTGTTGAGGTGGATAAACGCGTAGATACACACAGCAGTCATCATCAGGCTCGACAGCACCGTCGAGGGCTCCATAATGGTTATTCCGAATAGATTTATCTGGTGGACTTTGCTAAAATCTATGACGACATCATTCATGAACAGAAGAGTAAGTTAGCACATACCGAACTTCGCCGGTTTGCATTCGAGTTTCAAAAGTACGCACAAATGGGGCAGCAATCTGCATGATCGCCGTATTGAATGCCTTCCCCACCAAAATTGTACCACAGGCCGCAGCTGTTGGATCAGGCCGGGTAAGTTACACCGCGTTTTCAGTTTGGTATCCCGAAAGTGCCGATTCGCAGATGAAAACGGGGTAGCTATCTATTATTAAATAATAAATACGAAGTATGTTTTTCCTTTGTATTGAGAATTGTATTTAAGTAGGATAGCGGCGAAAGCACCCTCTTTGAAAACTTATGGAAACCATGAAGAATCCCTTACTATCAGCTGTCAGATTTATTGTTTTGACCCTGTTTCTGGCCATTGCAGCCAATCAATCCTTTGCGCAGATCCCCGCACAAGGGTACTCCAAAATTTCCGGAATTGTACTCGATTCAGCCGCCGCGAAAGGCGTTGAGTTTGCGAGTATTGCATTATTCAATGTCGCTGATAACAAGGCGATTGACGGTACCACTGCCGACGAGAGCGGCAAGTTTGCCATTTCGAAAGTGGCGCCGGGTTCTTACAAGCTGATGATTTCCTTCATTGGTTACAAAGATAAGGCCGTGAATGTGAAAGTGGAAAAAGGCAAGGATGTGGAACTGGGATCGATTCAGCTTGCTTCGAGCGTCCAGAATTTGCAGGAGGTAACCATTACCGGAGAAAAATCGCTGATCGAAGAGAAGGTGGACAGGATGGTTTTCAATGCGGAGAAGGATATTACTTCCAAGGGTGGCGACGCTTCGGACCTGTTGCGTAAAGTGCCGATGCTTTCTGTCGACCTGGACGGGAATGTATCCTTGCGTGGAAGTGCGAATATCAAGGTTTTGATCAATAACAAACCTTCTACCATTATCGCGGCCAATGTGGCGGACGCTTTAAAGCAGATCCCGGCGGATATGATCAAATCGGTGGAAGTGATCACCTCACCATCGGCCAAGTATGACGCGGAAGGCTCGGGTGGTATCATTAATATCATTACCAAAAAGAACAACCTGCAAGGCCTGACGCTGAATATCGATTCGGGTGTTGGTAACCGTGGCTCGAACCTGGGCTTGAACGGAAGCTACCGGAAGGGCAAAATGGGTTTTACACTCGGCGGTTTCGGCCGTGCATTCTATAACAAGGCCACGTCGGTGCTCGATCAGACGACCTATTCCGGCAGCAATTCATTCCTGACCAACCAGAGTTCGACTGCGAAAGACCGCGGTTTGTTCGGGCAGTATTCACTGGGATGGGATTATGATTTGGGTAAAAACCAGGCATTATCCGCAGGTTTGCGCTATGGAACGCGGAATTTCATCCAAAAACAGGATCTGACTATCAATCAATACGAAAACAGCATTCTCAACAACAGTTCACTCCGCAAGGTGGACCGCAAGGATCTTTCCGGAACTGTGGATTTCAACATCGACTACATCCGCACGTTTAAACCGCAGCAGGAGTGGAGTATTTCGACATTGTATAGCCGCACCGGACTGACCAATAATTTCAATACCGATATCCTGAACGAATCGGGCGCGGTAGATAGCAAACTGAAAAACGAGAACAAAAATCAGAACTCGGAACTGACGCTCCAAACGGATTACCAGACGCCGCTGGGCAAAAATCAGCTGTTTGAATTCGGGGCAAAGGGTATTTTCAGAACTGTGGATAGTGATTTTAAATACCTTACTGCCGGGGAATCAGGGAATTTTGTGTTGAGTACTACTAATCCATCGGGTGTTCTGAACTACAAACAGAATGTGGCGGCAGGGTATTTCTCCTACACGCTTTCAACTAAAAACAAATACACCTTCAAACTCGGAACGCGCTACGAATATACCGGCATTACAGCCGATATGGGGGACAATAAGCCGATCGATATTCCTGCTTACGGAAACCTGGTGCCGAGTATCAACGTGTCGAAAGTACTTTCGGGCAGCACTACTTTGAAAGCGGCTTACAACCGACGCATTCAACGCCCGGGTATCCAGCAGCTGAACCCGAACGTGAACCTGGCCAATCCGCAGAGCATCAGTACCGGTAATCCGGCATTGAGCCCCGAACTGACCGACAACTTTGAGCTCGGATTGAGCACCAACATTAAGAAGACCTACATTAACGCATCGGTTTTCGCACGGCAGACAAACAACTCCATTACGCAGGTGCGCATGGCCGTGGATACCCTGCAAGGCGCGATTGTTACCACTTATGAAAACATTGGTAAGCAAAGAGCCTACGGGGCGAATGTCTTCGCGAATGTTTACCTGACGCCCAAATGGACTTTGAATGGAAGTATCGACATTCTGCATTCGTACCTGGAAGGCCAAACGACTGGCCTGGATGGTACTTCGGTGGGCATCAGCAACTCTGGTTTCAACTATGGTGGACGGTTGATGTCGCAGATTTCGCTGCGAAACGGTTGGGGATTGCAGGCATTTGGTTTCTACCGCGGCAAGGAGATCCAGTTGCAGGGAACGCGCACGGGCTTCTACATGTACTCGCTAGGGTTCAAAAAGGATATTGCTAATAAGAAAGGCAGCATTGGTTTCGGAGCAGAGAATTTCCTGACCAAGGGTGTGCGGTTCACGTCGGACCTGACTTCGCCGCAATTCGTGCAGACTGGCACTACACAGCTTTACAACCGCAACTTCAAGGTTACGTTCAGCTATTCGATCGGAAAGATGAGCTTCAATGCACCTAAGAAGAAGACAAAGTCGGTTAACAATACGGATGTTGTAGGTGGCGGTGGCCAGCAAAACTAGGTTTGCGATGCTGTTGCCGTAGCGCAGGGGCCTTTGCCTCTGCGCTTTTTTTGTGTGTACATTGCGAAACAGATATTACACAGCGCACTTTTTCGTTAATATAGAAAGATATTTTTGTATTTTCTAAATACATTGATACCTTGGGAAAGTTAATCTTCAATTCGTGAGGTGGTCGCCATGAAATGGTCGTTTGTTATTCAGCAGAAGTTTAAAGCTGCTATTTTGTTGGGAGGGATCATGGCATTGATCGTTGGCGGAACATTAATTTCCCGCTATAATGTGGAAGGGATAGACGAGTCGTTTTCCTCTATATATAAGGATCGCCTCGTTCCGGCGACCACGATTTTGTATCTCACAGAAAATCTGTACCGTAAGCGCCTCTCGCTTGAAAATTACCTCTATTCAGAGGCGCAACAGTCGCCCGCGCACGTGAAGGCGCAGCTACACGCGCATGACCGCAGCATCGATTCACTGATCCGGCTGTTTGAGAAAACCTACCTGGTGGATGAGGAAGCGAAAAGTCTCCAAGGCTTCAAAAGTCAAATAGGACAATACGCAAGGCTGGAAGGCGAGGTGCTTGCATTATGTACGGTCGGATCGTTCGCCGAGGCGAAGCAAGTGTTTTCAGCGCCTGGCAGCACGACTTTCGAGAGCACGATCTTGAACCTGAATGAGCTGGCGGGCATTCAGTCGACGATCGGGAAGGACTTGGTGAAAGCGTCGAAAGTGAATGTGGCGAGTTTTGGTATTATCTCCTTTTTACAAATCTCCCTTGCGATTATTACCGGCCTGGTGGTGATTGTGCTGATCCGCAACTCGCAGATCATCCAGAAGCCCCGGCCGAACAGCAATAAAAGCCAATATTTTAACCTAAACTGATAAAGGAACGCTCAAAAAATAAAAGGTCGGGGCTTCCCGACCTTTTATTTTTTATGAATGCGAGTGAATTACTGGTTCACCTTGCGCCCTTTCAATGTCTCTCTCTGGTTTTTCACCTGTTTCAACAAATCTTTCTTCACAAAAAGGCGGGCACCATTGCCGCTTTGCAGGTCGAATGTGCGCTCTTTGTAGTCGAATTTGTTGTTAGGAAGTACATCGAGGAAGTAATTCTGGCCGCTCAGGTTGAATTTCATCCCTTTGGTATCCTGCTGGGTATCGTCCCACGAAACGTTGATTGTACCGTTGCCGGTGCTCAGAGCAACGCCCGGAGTGAATGGCAGTACGTTGATCGTTTGAATGCTTTTGCCGTTGCTCATCGTGATCTGTCCTTCCGGATTTACCTTGATATCGTTCGGGTCGGTCACTTCCCGACGGATGTTGATCGACTTGTCGTTGAAAAACTGAACTTTCGTAAGGGAAATATTGGCAGCTTCCAGGTCGCGACGAAGGTCTTCGGTAAAAACAGTGTAATTCGAGAGAGGAACGGAGTTCATGGTGGTGCAGGCAGAGAACCCGCTGATAAAGAATACTCCTACAAAAAGTTTTTTAATCAGATTCATGTCAGAAATTGATGTTCGGCGGAACTGGTTTGGTGATTTTAGTTGAGTTGTTTACCGGTCGCAATATTAGTAAAAAAGCCTTTCACATACCAGCCGATTAAGCTTTCCTACCACTGGGTAGGGGAGTACTGACAATGTGTCAGCCGGTATGCGTTTTGATTGTTATTGGAACGCATATTTCTGGCGCGTATTGCAAAGTGAAATTACATTCTTAAAATATAAAACAAACGATAGCATAACTATGGAATCAGTGATTCAGGAAAAAGGGAATTTGAGCATTCACACCGAGAATATCTTTCCGATTATCAAGAAATTCCTTTATTCGGACCACGAAATCTTTTTGAGGGAACTCGTTTCCAATGCGGTAGATGCGTCACAAAAGATCAAAAAGCTCGCTTCCTATGGCGAATACAACGGTGAGCTAGGCGATCTGAAAGTGGTTGTGAAGCTCGATAAAGATGCCAAAACGATCACGATCAGTGACAATGGTATCGGTATGACAGCCGACGAGATCAAAAAATACATCAACCAGATCGCATTTTCAGGCGCTACCGAGTTTGTAGAGCAATATAAAGACAAAGGCGAGGGCGATAAAGGCATTATCGGTCATTTTGGTTTGGGTTTCTACTCGGCTTACATGGTGGCGCAGAATGTGGAGATCATTACCAAATCCTACAAAGAAGGCGCGGAGCCGGTTCGCTGGGAATGCGACGGTTCGACAGAATTTGAAATTTCTTCAGTAGAAAAAGAAGAACGCGGAACCGACATTATCCTGCACGTTGCGGAGGATTCTGAAGAGTTCCTGGACGCACACCGCCTGCGTGGCATCCTCGAAAAATATGGCAAGTTCCTGCCGATCGAGATCGAGTTTGAAGATAAGGTGATCAACAACCCGAGCCCGATCTGGACCAAGAGCCCTTCCGACCTGAAAGACGAAGACTACCTCGCATTTTACAAAGAGCTTTATCCATTCGGCGAAGACCCGCTTTTCTGGATCCATTTGAATGTGGATTACCCATTCAACCTGACCGGCGTGTTGTACTTCCCGAAACTGCGCAACGACTTCGCTGGTCAGCGTGAAAAAATCCAGCTTTACAGCCGTCAGGTATTCATTACCGACGAAGTAAAAGACATCGTTCCCGACTTCCTGCAACTGCTGCACGGGGTGATCGACTCGCCGGATATTCCTTTGAACGTATCACGCAGCTACCTGCAAGCGGACGGTAATGTAAAGAAAATCAACGGATACATTACCCGTAAAGTAGCTGACAAGCTGCTCGAAATCTTCAAAAACGACCGCGAAGGTTTTGAGAAGAAGTTCGATGATATTGGTTTGTTCGTGAAATACGGGATTATCAGCGATGACAAATTCTATGAAAAAGCGAAGGATTTCTGTTTGCTGAAAAACACCGACGGTAAATATTTCACTTTCGAAGAATACCGCGAGTATATCAAGGAAAATCAGACTGACAAGAACGAATCACTTGTGTGGTTGTACACGACCGACGAGAAAAAACAGGATGCATTCATTCAATCGGCCAAAAAGCGCAGCTACGATGTGCTTGTGCTGAACAGCATGATCGACTCGCACTTTATTAATGCGTTGGAGCAGAAACTGGAAAAGATCAGCATCAAACGTGTTGACGCAGACACCCTCGATAAGCTGGTTGAGAAAGAAGTGAAGTTGGAAAGCATCCTTTCTTCTGACGATCAGGAAAAAGTGAAGAAGGTGTTTGAAGGCGTTTCGGAAAACAAAACTGCGCATATTACCGTGGAAGCAATGCCGGTCGACGAATTGCCGGTGGTGATCACATTCCCCGAATTCATGCGCCGTATGACCGACATGCAGGCATCTTCGGGCCAGCGCTCTATGTTTGGCGATATGCCTTTGATGTACACGGTTTCGCTCAACTCCAACCACCCGCTGATCGGTAAAATTGCGGGATCGGAGAATGAAGACGAACAAAAGTCGTTGGCTAAGCAGGTTTACGACCTGGCATTGCTGTCACAGGGAATGCTTTCTGGTAATGACCTGACGCAGTTTATCCAGAGAACTGTGAGTACTTTATAATCGAGATTGATGTTTAAAATGAAAAGCCGCTGTAAAAGCGGCTTTTCATTTTTTTTTATGATCTTCCTGAAATCAGTTTGTGTTTGAATCTTTCCAATTCTTCCCATTTCTGCTGCTTGGCTAGACCGGCCTGTTGTGGCCAGGTCGAGGGATCGTGGAGCTGGTAACGCGGGCCGGCTTTTTTAAGGAAACTTGCAATGCGGAGCAGAGATGTTTCCATGAGCTGTTCATAGGTGTGAATGCCTTCTTTGTTTAAAATCTCCTCGATTTTGGGTCCTATTCCTTCAATCACTTTGAGGTCGTCGGGCGCGTGATCGGGGCTGATCGGAGGATAAACGGTTTTGTGAGCGTTGGTAGCAATCGGGTAATCCACTGTGGTGTTCGTTAAAGTCCGGTATTGAGCGAGTTCGTATTTCTTTTCCTCTATTAATTCGCGCAAGTTATCAATTCTCTTTCTGATAATCACTTTTGCCAGAAACCAACCGGCGACGGTAGCGGCGGTCAGCAGCACCGTAATTTCTGCAACTGCTACGGGAAGACTGTCGAGATCGATAGTAATAGCCGTGAGGTTCATTGTTTCATCTGATAATAAGCCAGCTCGCGATGGATTCGATTCAGCTTGTACCGGAGATCCCTTGTTTTCTTGATTTCATAAGCTCTGCCCAATATAAAGCCGATAATCAGCGTGCCAGCGATCATAATGACATGTTGCCAAAAATGCGTGAGCTCTATGTGATAAGCAGGCAACCCGAAAGGGCGGAGGGAGAAATAAAGCTGGCCACGCTGTGCCGACATTTCCGGCAAAAGCGATTGCGAGCCGAATAGCATGTCGCAAAACTGCCTGATTCTGCAAACATGCCAATAAATAGAGCCTGCTATCCAGAATCCCAGGAACGTCCACCAGAGCGCCTTGCTATTGAACATGAGGAACGGAAGTTTGACGGATGTATGCTTTTCCTAAAAATAGGGTTTCGTCAAATAATATCCAACAGGAGGGTTAATAACGCAAAAAAGCCCGGACGTTGGTCCGGGCCTTCTTATTTATCGGTTCATCGAGATCAGGAACTCTTCGTTGTTCCGGGTCCCTTTCATATGTTCGAGCAGGAAGTCCATCGATTCCATGGCGTTCATGTCGGCCATGTGCTTACGTAGGATCCATACTTTTTTGAGTGTCTCTTTGTCGAGCAGCAAGTCCTCGCGGCGCGTACCGGATGCCATTACATCAATGGCAGGGAATACGCGTTTGTTGGACAGCTTGCGGTCGAGTTGCAATTCCATGTTACCGGTACCTTTGAATTCTTCAAAGATAACTTCGTCCATTTTGGAACCGGTGTCGATCAATGCGGTAGCGATAATCGTCAATGAGCCGCCGTTTTCGACGTTACGCGCGGCACCGAAGAAGCGTTTCGGCTTGTGCAATGCGTTGGCATCCACACCACCGGAGAGGATTTTACCGGAAGAAGGAACCACGGTGTTGTAGGCACGAGCCAGACGCGTAATAGAGTCGAGCAGGATTACCACGTCGTGACCGCATTCCACCATTCTTTTGGCTTTTTCCAAAACAATGCTCGCAACTTTCACGTGGCGGTCGGCCTGTTCGTCGAATGTTGATGCAATTACCTCCGCACGTACGCTGCGCTGCATATCGGTAACCTCTTCCGGACGTTCGTCGATCAAAAGGATCAGCAGGAACACTTCGGGGTGGTTACGGGTGATGGCGTTTGCGATTTCTTTCAAAAGCACGGTTTTACCGGTTTTAGGCTGCGCAACGATCATTCCGCGCTGGCCTTTTCCGATAGGTGCAAAAAGATCGAGAATACGGGTAGAATATTGTTCCGGGCGCGAGCTCAGGCGCAGGCATTCATCCGGGAACAATGGAGTAAGGTATTCAAAAGGAATACGGTCGCGGATTTCCTCGGTGGTTTTACCATTTACCGTTTCCACGCGCAGCAGCGCGAAGTATTTTTCTCCCTCTTTCGGCGGGCGGATCTGACCTTTTACGGTATCACCGGTTTTCAGACCGAATAATTTGATTTGCGAAGGCGAAACGTAAATATCGTCCGGGCTTGCCAGGTAGTTGTAATCCGCAGAGCGAAGGAAGCCGTAGCCGCCATCCTGCATGATTTCCAACACCCCTTCGTTGACGATCAGGCCATCAAACTCTCTTACATAGTTATTGTAATTGCGTTTGATTTTCGAAGAAGGGTCTTCGCGTTGCGCCTGAGGCTGTTGATGTCTTTCCTGGCCTTCGTGAGGAGGGCGTTGCTGGCGCTCTTCACGTGGCTGAGCAACTGCTTCCTGCGCAATTACCGCCGGTTTTTCTTCCTCAATATCAGCCTGAATTTCAGCAACCGTTACTTCCGGCTCGGCAGCTGTCTCTACTTCGGCAGGGATTTCTTCTCTGCCCAAGTCGTTGAGGGTATCATTATCCTCGTCGATTTCGAGCGATGTATCTATGTTTTTCGGACGTTCTTCCTGGCGTTTCGGGAACTCCTGGCGTGCAGGGGTATCGAACAGCGGGGCAGAAGAAGGGCCGGTTGGGATATCTTTTTTATTCCGTACAGGACGGTTATTGCCGCCTTTCACGGGAACCTGCACAGGAGTCGGTTCAATGGGCCTACGAGCCCGTTTTTTCTTGGGTTCACCAGAATCCGCTGAAACTGCTTCGAGCACAGGAGCTTCGACAGCTACGGGAGCGGCAACAGGCGCAGGTGCTTCCTGCTGCGACATTATCCGGTTAATCAGTTCTTTTTTAGGAAGTTTGGCATGATCGGGTATTCCCAGAGCACCCGCTATTTCTCGTAGCTCTGATAAAAGCTTAATGTTTAAATCATCAATTGTAGGCATACAGAAAATGGAAAGTAAAGGGTCACTTTACCAATTGGACAATAAGGTTGTGAATATAATTGGATATAAACAGGACTGCGCGCCCTGAAGTCACGTGATGGTCATTGATAGGTTGATAAGCATTTATTGCGAAAGCCCGCGCGAAAGGCTTTACAAACTGCAAAACTTTGATGGATCAAATCTGAAAATTGTAACAGGTACAAACAGGAGTATTGACAATAAATCAGCAAGATTTTAAATCTCGATAACGCTGAGGTGCGAAGTTACTGCGAGATGGAATTTGGATTTACGAGTCGATACTGACTTGGATGGACGAAGGTAAATATATATGGTTTAATTTCCAAATATTTAGCTTAAAAACCATGCCAAGCGGTTTATTATTGTTTTTGTATGACAAAAAATCTCGGATAATGTGCACAAGTCGGTGATTTAACGTGCAGTAACTTCCTTGCAGCCTTAGTTTTTGTGGCGGGAAAATCGGAATTTTGCGGACTATGAACATTGTTGTGGATTCCGGGAATACCTTTTCGAAGATCGGATGGTTCGAAGGGGAAAAACTTATACGATATACGACGCACCTGGAATTCCCGGAACTGATCCGTAATGTGAAGGCGGAACTGCCGGAGTACTTGTTTTTTTCATCAGTCGGAAGAACGCAGGAAGAGTTTCAGGAAGCGCTTGGCGAACCGGTGCAGGTGATGGGGCTGACGCCCGATACCCCTTTGCCGATTGCCAAGCATTACGATACTCCGCAGACACTCGGTGCCGACCGGATTGCCGCTGCTGCGGGCGCAAATTATCTCTTTCCTGGTGAAGATCTCGTGGTGATCGATATGGGTACCTGCATTACCTATGACCTCATCGACCGCCATGCAACATTTCAGGGTGGGTTAATTTCTCCCGGTGTGCGGATGCGATTCAATGCCATGCATACGTTTACTAAAAGACTTCCACTTTTCGAGCCTGAAAAAACGCCTGATTTGATCGGAAAAAGCACCCGTCAGGCCATGCAAAGCGGTGTAATGAACGGCACCCTTTCTGAAATCGAAGGAATTATTGAACGATACCGACACAATTACCCGACTTTACGCGTAGTATTATGCGGTGGGGATGCTGCTTTTTTTGAAAGTAGCTTGAAACCACCCATCTTTGCGGTGCCGGAACTGGTTTTAATAGGATTGAACAGAATTTTAACATATAATGTCTCTTTACAGTAGAATAGGAATAGTCACGCTTGCCATTACACTCGGTTGGGGTTGTACAAATCTTGCAAAAGCACAAGGATTGGGCAATTCCCCGTATTCATCGCTCGGCATGGGGGAGTTTTACGGGGATGCATATTCCGACAATACTGGTATGGGAGGAGCTGGCGTCGCCGCAGGAAGCGGATTCCAGGTCAACAACCTGAACCCGGCGCTCTGGGTGCGTAACAGGTTTACTACACTGGATGTGGGGTTGGTTGGACAATATAAAGACATTGCCTCCGGGAACCTGAATCAGAGAAATGCAGGTGGAAACCTGGCTTATCTGTCGTTGTCGTTTCCGATTACACCAAGGTGGGTAATCGGCGCCAATTTGAAGCCTTACAGCTTCATTGACTTTGAGAACTCATTTACGCGGCCGGTATCCGGTTCAACAGGCGTTGCGCAATATACCGTTTCGGGAAAAGGCGGCGTCAATAAGGCATCGGTAGTCAACTCGTTCCAAATCGGGCGTTATGTAAGCCTGGGCCTCGAAAGCAGCTATTTTTTCGGCAATGTGCGTAGAGCGTCAGATGTAATGCTTTTTGTAAATGGCGTGCCGTCTGACTACATCGTGAGCCTCAACGAACGCAACACCTATTCGGATATCGCTTTCCGCGCCGGTGGGTCCGTTCGTATCCCTATTAAAAAGGAGAACAAGCTGAATCTGAACCTTGGCGGTGCATATAGTTTCAGTACTGCTTTGAATGCGACCAAAACGACCTCCTTTGAGCTTACGCAAGGTTCATTCCCTGTTGCAACACCCGATACATTAGAAAACAATCTGGGCGGTTCCATGAAAGTGCCTGAGCAATACCAGGTAGGAGCGACGCTGGAATGGCCATTCAAAATGACGGTTTCCGTGGATTACAGCCACCAGTCGTGGTCCCAGTACAGAGGTTTCGGAAATGTGAACGAAGCGCTGAGAGACGTGAATCGCCTGCACGTCGGTGCGGAATATATTCCGAAGTTCGCTTCGCTCAATTATTTTGATAACGTTCGTTACCGTATTGGTTTCAGCACCGGTAACACGCCGTATGTGGTGGGCAAAACGAAAATCAATGATACAAATGTCAGCCTCGGCTTTACTTTCCCGATGGGCCGTGGTTTTGCCAATTTCCTTTCGATCGCATTGGTAGGAGGGCAGCGCGGCACCAACTCCGGCGGCGCCATCCGCGAGCGTTACGGACGCGTGGTTTTGGGTGTGACGCTCCTGGAAAGATGGTTTGAGAAGAGAAGGATCGACTAAACAGGCAGTTTTATGCTTAGCAAAAGCATTCAAAAGGTTTTTTCAAAAGGAGATAATCACTTATCTCCTTTTTGTATTCTGGCACTTTGCGCGTTGCTTTTCGCGGCTTGTGAACCGAAAACGGATAAAATCGGAGCGGCTTACAATGGACCGATAGAAATTGTCAACGATCTGGTGGTGAAATACAGCGAGCAGGGCAATATGAAAGTATATGTCAAAACGCCCAAGTCATTAACCTATCAAAACGAAACCCGGGTTTTTCCGGACTCGGTCAATATCAGTTTTTTTGATTCGCTGGGAACGGTGGTAACTACGCTGCGCTCGGACTCGGGCAGGTACGACCGCAATGCGGACGTGTATATTGTGAAGGGGCATGTGCGTGTTGTGAAATTACAGGACCATCAAATCCTGACCACTACTGAGCTCAATTGGAGCCCGGGAACCCGAAAGGTTTTTACAGATAAGCCATTAAAAGTAAGAAACACGTTGACATCGGAAACGACTAATGCGGTAGGGATGGATGCGGAACAAGACTTTTCTCGGATCAAGTTGCGGAAAGGTACCGGAACATTTCTTACAGAATTCTAATCAGCCTTGCATTCTGCCAATGCTTTGTGCACCACTTCGATCGGCGTGTAAACGCTGTCTTTCCCCCATTTCATTGAAACAAAACTTACGATTTCCGCAATTTCTATTTCGGTCAATTTAGGATTGGGCGGCATCGGCCTGCTGAACTTCTTGCCGTTCACGACGATGGTATCGCTCATGCCGTACTGGATAATGCAGGCGACGCGTGCTTTGTCGGAAAGAATCGGCGACCCGGCAATGGGAGGGTACAAATTGGACATTCCTTTGCCTTCCATTTGATGACAGTTGGCACAATGCGTCATGTATAACTGCTGTCCGGTCACAAAATACTGCTCACTTTTCAGTTCTTCCGAACTGCGGCATGATGCCAGGCCCAGCATTAGCAACGCCAGGATGCGGGCTGTGGCGGCACGGTTCAATTGCAGCAATTTCATTTTTTGTATTCAGCCAGTAACCTTTCCATGTCGTTGAGCAACTTTTTGGTCCCTTCCTCAGTGGTACCGTCATACATGCCGCGCACGTGCTTGTCCTTGTCGACGAGAATGAACGCCCCGCTGTGGATGTATCCGCCCTGCACGGTGGTGTCTTCCTTGGCTGTGGACATGTAGTTCTTTTGGCCAATTTCATAAATCCGGGCCTTGTCACCCGTCAGGAACTGCCATTGCTGGCCTTCCACGCCCAAATCCTTCGCAAACTGGTTCAGTACCGCCGGTGTGTCGTGTTCGGGGTCAATGGAGTGGGAGAGGATCATCACATCGGGATTACCCTTGTATGCCTCGTATACCTTTACCATTTGTTTTTTCATAACCGGGCAAATGGTAGGGCAGGTTGTGAAGAAAAAGTCGGTTACGTAAATCTTGTTTTCGACAATTTTCTCGGTGATAGTATCCCCGTACTGGTTAACAAAAGCGAATTTCGGGATCTTGTTATAAATGGTGTCAACGACTTCCTTGCCATCCACAGTCTTCTTCACAACGTCGCGCTCTCCCAGGATCGGCAGTTTATTGTCCGAATCGCCGCAACCGGTAATGGCAACCATTGAACCGGAAATAAACAGCGAATGGAAAAGGATTGATTTTACTTTCGAATTCATAAACGGGTTATTCTAAAAATGTTTTCGCCTCCTGGATCGATTTCAGTGTGGCTTGTTTGACGAGCAATATCCTTTCTTTCTCTTTTTCGAAATAAAGGAGAGCTTCTTTGGGTTCCAGTTTTTTAGCCGAATCGCCGCGGTATGCATGCATCCAGTCCATCATAAGCTTATCGGCATCGGTCAGTTTCTGATTGAGATCTACCGCCTTAATGCGCTGTTCGGCCATTGTATTGCTGCTTACACCTACATTTTGAAGGCTGTCGATCCCCTGAATCTTCTTGGAAAGCTGTGATTTCAGGCTCATAATATCCTCTTGCTGAGGCATAACTTCGTCGTGAATCGCCAGTACTTCGGTCTCAAGACTTGTTAGTTTTTCTTGGTCTTTGTCTTTCCCGCACGCGAAGCAAAGTACGAGGAGAAATGATAGAGGGATAAGGCTTTTCATAGTAAATGGGTTTAACCAAATAGGCGTAGGTCAATCTTTCAGGATCATTTCGCGCGCATTATGCAGCACGGCTTCCGACGGATTATGCCCGCCGATCATCTGAGCGATCTCCTGTACACGTTCATCGATGGTGAGTTTTTTGATCCTGCTGACAGTTCTGTCGGAGGAGTGATCTTTATATACAAAATAGTGCGCGTCGCCGCTGCTGGCAATTTGGTGCAAATGGGTAATAGCGATAATCTGGTGGTTTATGGCCATATTTTGCATCATTTTACCCATCTTCTTGGCAATTTCGCCGGAAACCCCGGTGTCGATCTCGTCGAAAATAATGGTAGGCAGCTTTCGTTTGTCGGCGAGTATATACTTAATAACCATCATTAGCCGGGAAAATTCCCCGCCGGAGGCAACTAATTTCAATTCTTGGGGAACAATACCCTTATTGCCACTGAAAAGGAACGTTGCGGAGTCAATTCCGCTTGGTGCAGGCGCGGTTTCGTTGATCTGGATGCTGAGCGATGCATTGGGAATGCCGAGCTCATACAGCCGGTCCAGAATAAGCTTTTCGATGGCTTTGGTCACTTTTTTGCGCCTGTCGGAAAGTATTTTCGCGCCGGCAAGCATCTTGTCGTGCGTTTGTGTGACTTTCTTCTCGGCTGCGGCCAAGTCTTCATCCAGGTTCATGACAATGCTTAGCTTGCTCTGCAAGTTGGCCTCGATATCCAGTAACTGTGCGACGGCAGAAACCTGGTGTTTTTTAAGTAGTGAATAAATCAGGTCCAGACGCTCCTGAACGACCTCAGTCCGCGCGGAATCCAGTTCAACATTGCCATTCACCTGGTCGATTTCCTCGGCCAAGTCGCGAAGCTCAATGAGCGCGCTTTGGGCGCGTTGGCGCAGGATATCATATTCATTCACCAGTCGGGACGCTTGCGTAAGGGAGCCTACCGCACTTTTCAGTAAGTCGAGGGCCGAGTTTTCCGGGTTATCGAGATACGCGTGGGCCAATTGGAGTTTTTCTTTAATCTCCACCGCATTTTCCAGGATTGTCAGTTCCTGTTCCAGCTTTTCCTGCTCGTCGGCTTTCAAGCCGGCATTATTCAATTCCTGAAAAAGGAACTGATCATAATCGAATTCCTTGCGAAGCTGGTGTGCCTGGCGTTTTAACTCATCGAAAGCCTTAACAGCTTCCCGGTAAGCATTAAAATCGGCCTGGTACGTTTTGAGCAGATCGGCGTTTTCGGCGTAAGAGTCGACGACGCGTAGCTGAAACTCGTTATTCCCAAGCAATATCGAATCGTGTTGCGAATGGACATCCAGCAACTGCATACCGATCTTCCGAAGCGTTTCCAGGTTGACGGGCGTGTCGTTGATGAATGCCCTGGACTTACCAGCTGCCGAGATTTCTCGCCGCACAATGCATTCTTCCGAGAAGTCGAGATTCTCATCCTCGAAGTTCGGAGCCAGATCGTAGCCTGTCAGGTTGAAAGTGCCTTCAATTACACATTTCTCACTGCTGTCGTACAGCGATTTTGCGTCCGCCCTGTTTCCGAGCAGCAGGCCTATTGCACCAAGCATAATGGATTTACCGGCACCCGTTTCGCCTGTAATGATGTTCAGGCCGGGATCGGGGGACATTTCTAGGTGCTTTATCAGCGCATAGTTTTTGATCAGTAAATTAGAAAGCATGTCTAATTTAGGAAGCAGATTGCCGGAGATGATGCAACCTGGCTATGATGAAGGGGATCAACGTCGTCTCCGATACGAATATAGGCATGATCTTCCCAATTAGGAAATATAACAGGAAGTTGCCCCGATTTTATAAGGTAGCGTGCCTGCTGGGCGGTACAATGCCTCTGTCGTCGTCGTAGACCACTTCATACAAGTCGGAAAGCGCGATCTGGTGCTGGTGGTTGCGGGTATCTTTCAATACAAGATGCGTGGCATCGACGGATAATAATATGCCAAAAACAGTGTTTCCGTTCGATAGGACGGCATTGAGCGGCTGTTTTTGTAAAATGCCCTGCTTGCTCTTTATTTGGTCGGGAGTGACCCGCATTAGTCTTTTACTCATGAATAATGTGCTACATGGATAGCCGCTGGTAGAGCTGGGTTTTTGAAGGGTCGAGATTAACCAGCAGGGTGTAAGCCTGCACACGTTGCTCGGGTAATCCCTCGATCATTATTTTATACAATTCATCCGATTTGGCATCAAAAAAAGAATTGACCACAACGCTCGCCGGGCGGAGCTGATTAACTTCTTTAATGGTATTCAGGAATTCAAGCGTTTTCGTACGGGTTTCGGCCGGATTCTGCGTTGCTACGTCCAGTCCCTGACGGTAGTATTTATACATACCTTCACGGAATGGAGTAAATTGCTGACTTTGAAGGTTTTCGATCAGCCAATAGCGGTTTTTAGAGTCGCCGTTCGAGTCCCAGCCGCGTTTGTTGGGTGAGGAGTTTCTGGCAAGATTCACAAGGTTGAATGCTTTTTGTACATATGGCGATCCGCCCATTTTGCTGAAAGAGTCATAATCGAAAATCAGCGCGATGTTGGCGTAGAATGCCAGGATGTAGGGAAGTTCTTCGGTGTAGCTGTTTTCATTAAAATACAGCTGCGTGCTGGGAAGGTAAGTGAATGTGAAATTCTTATCGACATACGTAAAAAGCACGGTTTCGTAGGTGGAACCATACACGGGCCGGGATACGATCAACTGTGCATTGCCTTCGTAATTTCCCTGAGCCAGAGAGCGGGTGAGGTTCACATTGAGCTTGCATTTGATCTTCTCTTCCTTGGCAAACTGGTCGTTGGTCCAACGTGTATTGTTGAGAAAATCATTCATGTATGTCTGCAACTGACTCATGGATTGCGGGTCAGTTTTTTGTTGGGCTACCAATTGCTCATAATTGAGATTGACGGTAAACTGGAATTCCTGCGCGTGAACACGTTGCGCGAGCGCCCCCAGCAGCAGCGGGATAGTCAGGATCAGTAGTTTTATGCTTCGCTCCATTTGGCTAGTACGATATTAAGAATGTCCTGCGCGACCTCTTCTTTGGATTTAAGGTCGAATTGCTGGACATTTTTGTCTTTGTCAATAACGGTTATTTTGTTGGTATCGTGTGCAAAACCTGCCCCGGGATCGTTTAGTGAATTTAAAACAATGTAATCGAAATTTTTCCGGACAAGCTTATCCTCGGCGTGGTTCAATTCGTTTTCGGTTTCGAGTGCAAAACCGATGATCGTTTGTCCTGGCCGTTTCATGGCACCCAGGGTTCCCGCAATATCTGTTGTTTTGGTAAGATCCAGCGTCATGCTGTCGCCCTGCTTCTTGATTTTTTGTTCGGCAACGTGCTTTGGCGTATAGTCGGCCACCGCAGCTGCGAAAATGATCAGGTCATTAGCTTCGAAGTGGTCTTTTGCCGCATTGAACATCTGGTTGGCAGTTTCAACAGGGATGGCGTGGATATTGGGATTAGACGCTTTCAAATGCGTAGGCCCGCTTACGAGCGTTACATGCGCACCAGCGGCCGCGAAAGCTTCTGCGATGGCATACCCCATTTTACCCGAAGAACGGTTGCTGATAAACCGTACCGGATCGAGCGGCTCCACCGTCGGGCCGGCGGTAATCAGGACGCGTTTAGAGCGGGCAACTGGCCGTTGCGAGAAATGAGCGTCGAGTACTTTGATGATATTTTCCGGCTCAGCCAACCTCCCGTCACCGATCAGCCCGCTGGCCAGTTCTCCGTGTTCGGGAGAAATAAAGATGTTTCCGTAACTAACCAGTTTCTCGATGTTATGCTGCGTGGAGGGATGTTTGAACATATCCACATCCATGGCAGGAGCGAAGAAAACAGGGCACCGGGCTGAAAGATAAATGGCCGTGAGTAGGTCGTCGCAATGGCCGCTGGCACACTTGGAGAGCGTTTTTGCCGTGGCAGGCGCGATAATGACTAAGTCAGCCCAAAGTCCGAGTTCGACGTGGTTGTTCCATTCACCCGCATCATTTTTGGTAAACGAGGTGAGAACAGGATTTTTGGAAAGGGTCGACAACGTCAACGGCGTGATAAACTCCGTCGCGGATTGAGTCATTACCACACGAACCTCTGCTTCTGCCTTCACAAGCAGTCGTACCAGCAAAGCGGATTTATAGGCGGCAATACTACCCGAAATGCCTAGCAGTATTTTTTTACCTTTCAGATTCAATTTTACAAGGATTTGATTGTAAAGTTAAAACAAAAAAGCCCGCCATCAATCAGATTCATGGCGGGCTTCGGGAAATGCGGATGTATTATTCTTCGCTGGCGTCGCGGTAGCTGTGGTAAGTTTTGCCTTCGATGAACTCATCGATTGCAATGCTTCCTGCCTTAGGCATACGCTCGTAAAATTTCGAAATTTCGATTTGCTCTCTGTTTTCAAACACTTCTTCAAGGTTATCCACACCGGAAGCAAATTCAGCCAGTTTGTTGTTCAGCTCTTCCTTCATTTTGCTGGAGATCTGGCGAGCCCTTTTGGAAATGACCGATACGGATTCATACAGGTTACCTGTTACCGCCGCTATCTTGTCTGTATCACGGGTAATGATCGATGGATTCGTTGCCATAATGGTCTGATATAGTTAAATTTTTAAAACAATATAAATGGTACCTGCTACTGGCCGTTCGGGGCACTGGCAGCCGGTGTTGTAACCTTGGCCGGTTTGGTAGCCGGGTCGGGTTGAGCTTCTTTCAATTTCTGGCGTTCGGCTTCTACCTTGGCGATCGTTTCGATCTGCTTCTGGCTGTCTTCGTACATTTTTTCGGCGTCACGGTTATATCTGCCGGTCGGATATTTATCGACTAGTTCCTGGTAGAACTTGACAACGTCCTGGAATCTTTCTTTCTGCTTGTCGCTGAAACTGTTTGAAGCCAGGTTGTACTGGGATTCTACTTTCAGGAAGGCAAGCTCCTCGTTGTATTGTGAGTCGGGGAAGTCTTTTCGGAAGTTTTCGATGGAAATAACCGCCGATTTAAGCGACATCGGGTTAAAGTCACTGATTTTGTGATACAGCCTCGCGCGTTCATAGGCTTTCCTTTCGAGTTTAGACCTTAGTTCAAGAATATAACGGGTACATTCTTCGCGGAAAGGGCTGTCGGGATAAGTATTGATGAAATCCTGCATAGCTTGGATCGCCGTGAATGTGCTCGTCTGATCCAGGTTGTATGGTGAAGAGTCCTTGTACAACGAGAATGCATGCATATACAGTGATTCCTGTGCGTAGTCACTGCGCGCGTAAGTGTCGTAGAATTTCTTGAAGAGAAACTGACTGGTATTGTACTGGCCCTGGTGGTATTGCGAGTAAGCATAATAGAACTGCGCGAGCTCGGATTCGGTACTTCCTTTGAGCAAAGGGATCAATTCCTCAAACAGCAGTCCTGCGCGGTAATAGTCCGCCTTTTTGTAATAGGCCATGGCAGCATCGTACTTCTGCTGATCTGTGCCTGTCTTCTGTAACTTGGAGAACTTACTGCAGGAAGTAACAACAAGGATTGCAATGAATAGCAAGAAATAGCTTGCCGGACTGTTTTTTCGCATATTAACTGCAAAGGTAATAAAAAAAAGCTACACGATTCATAACGAATGCGTAGCTGATATAGTGTTAAAAGTTAGCCTATTGCTGATGGCGAACGAGCATTTTCTTGGTGGCCACTTTCTTGCCGTCGACAGACAACTGGTAGAAGTACAGGCCGGTAGCCATATCCCTGGTATTGATCCGCAGTTTACGATCGTTTTTGTTGAGTGTAAACTCCTGCATCTGAGAACCGAGCACATTGTAAAAAGTCAGTTTTGCATCGCGCAGGCCCGGATTGATCGTGAAATCGATTTCCGCGTATTCACTCGCAGGGTTGGGGTACACATTGGAAACCGAGATCTTGTCATTCACGAACAGTAGTTCTTCTGCTCTCAGTTG
The DNA here is from genome assembly GCF_031457695.1 of Dyadobacter sp. BE31. Classification (NCBI taxonomy): domain Bacteria; kingdom Pseudomonadati; phylum Bacteroidota; class Cytophagia; order Cytophagales; family Spirosomataceae; genus Dyadobacter; species Dyadobacter sp. BE31. Next base: position 391,271 of record NZ_JAVDXA010000001.1, on the reverse strand, counting down.
CGCTTCCAACGCGGGGGATTTCTTTTCACTGCCTTTTTCCGCTACTTCAACGGCCAGTGCATTATTGTCTGTCGCATTGGCGGATGCAAAAAGAAACGAAGTGTAGAATCTATTCAGCGCTTTTGGATTTTGCAAAGTCAGCGGTTTGTAGCTGGCACCGCTCGAAAAGTTTGAGAATTTGATGTTCTGAGTTGCGGGGGCTTTCTTTTTGCCGACCATATTCAGGCGGCTTCCCCCCGACACACTTTGGGCCTGTAACCCTTGAATACTCAGGGCTAAGGCTAAAATCATATATATAAAACGTATAGTTCTTTTCATAGCTGCAATCGGATACTTTTTACTAATGCGTTATGTGTTTTTTAGCTGAAAAGTACGCTACAAAAATATAGAGAAATAATTGTATATTCAAAATATATTGTGAGAATGGGTAACTTTATTTTTGTATGGTAAAAAATCGTGCCGACAGCCAACACCGTCACAATTTCTGATCAAACTTATTTTTCCTGCCAGGTCGTCTTGGCCTTCGTCGGTTTCTCGGCTATACGCCAGTTGAAACCGTCCAGTTGCCTTTCAGCGGGTTTTATTTTCGAAGGAGGGATTAACTTTCCATCCGGTTTTCCGATGAATGCGATCCGCTGGATACGATTGTCCTCGAAAAGCAGGTTCATTCTCCCGCATTCGACCCTGTTCAGACCGATATTTTTCTGCTTATCATCCACCGCATAGTAGGCGCTTTCCCCGTTGCCGTCTACCAAAACCTGCTTCAATTTGTTTCCTGTCTGAAAGTAGGCATTGATCGTCCGACCCTTCACCTGGTTGAATTGCTTCACTAGCGTGTCCTCCGTAATGACGAAAGATTTCCCCTTGAGAAGCATTCTGTTGATCTCGTTGCTGACCAGGAATGCGGTGATTGAATCGGCTTCCATCTGGTAATGCTGGTCACTCCAAAGGATCGGTTTACGGAAGAAACGGATGATCGAATCGGCCGTGTCGTAGGTGATCGAGTCGCATTTTCCCTGGAAATCGGATTTGTAGATGAACACATTGCGATCCCCGATCAGTTTCCGGGTGCTGTCACGCGAGTTCTCGAACGAGTAAAGCGTATCGGCCCGAATGTAGAGCGTGTCTTGAGATACTACATTTCTGACATAGGCATGGCCAAAAATTTTGGAATAACCCTTTGTCTTCCAGTAATATCCCTCGTCGCCATTCAGTACCGTTTTGTCCTTTTTAGCGACGATCACCACATTTCCTTTTCCTTTTCCGTCATTGGATTTGCCATCTACTACCAGTGAATCGGCGGTGAGTGTATACGTTTCATTGTCGACAGTCGTGCGCGTATGAAATGCTGACTGCGTCGATTCCGTATTGTACTGCCCCCGGGTTCCCACAACAGTGCCGTCTTTATTTACGATCTTGGTCTTGCCATTGAAATAAGACCATTTGGTGATCGAGTTGTAGAGAAGGGTATCAGTTGTGAGCGTGTATTTTTTGTTCACCAGCTTCACATTTTTGTAATAAGTGAATTCTTTCGTGCTGGTGTTGTACACTCCTTCTTTGCTGGTGAGTACATTCTCCTCATCGACGGTCCGCCCCGGTAGCTTGTAGTAGGCCATTCCGTTGGCCATATCGTACTCGATTTTCCGGGTTGTAAGCGTTTTTTTAGTGTCTTTCAGGACCGTTTTCTTTCCGCTTACGATTGCCAGGCGGGTATTTCCGTAATAATAGAGCGTATCTCCCGTTACTGTAATCGTGTCTCCCTGGACGATCTTGACATTGCCAAATGCCTCGATCATATTGGAATTGATGTGCTGGATAGCAAGGTTGCTGTATAAGAGTGCTCCCTTGTGCCTGAAAACGCCATTGGTAACCCGCCGCGAATCGTCGCCCGGCTCATTGATAATTTCGAGCTCGTCCGATTTGAGAATCTCTACCAGGTTGTCACTGGGAAGAGGCTGCGCCTGAGGTAATGCTTTCTGTGCGAACAGATAAGGCGAAAAAATCAGTAAGGCAAAGAACGTCAGTTGAAATATATTTCTTTTGATATTGATGACGCCGAAAAGTTTAAAAGGGTTGCAGGTTCCTGCACTATTTTTTTTGTTCATGTTGCTTTTCTTTCTCTTACCTTTGGCTGGATCCTGTCCCGTTGCCATCCGGACGAAGAGATAAATCCATTCTCATTTATTCAAAAGTACATCAAATACGATTCGCAGGTTCATGTTGGATTCGTTTTTAACTTTTATTAACCAACACACGCCGGATCTGAAACAGCAGCCGACTTTGCTCGCCGTGAGCGGAGGAATCGATTCTGTGGTGATGGCTCATCTGTTTCATAATCTGGGACTTCCTGCGGGTATTGCGCATTGCAACTTTGGTTTGAGAGGGGAGGAGTCGCAGGGTGATGAAGCATTTGTACGTGAACTGGCAGCCCGGTGTAATTTTCCGTTTTTTGTGAAAAGTCCGGATGTGAAAAGTTTCGCAAAAAGTACTTCCGTGTCGACGCAAATGGCAGCCCGCGAACTACGTTACGAGTGGTTTGAGAAGGTTAGGGAGGAGATGGGCTACCGATGGATCGCGACCGCGCATCATGCGAATGATTCGTTGGAAACGCTGTTGCTGAACCTGGCCCGGGGAACCGGCCTCGCCGGGCTGACAGGTATCGCGCCTGTAAACGGTCATTTGATCCGACCTCTATTATTCTCAAATCGAGCGGAAGTTAGTCGCTATGCGGCGGAAAACGGCATTGGATGGCGGGAAGACCGTACTAATGCAACAGACGATTATTACAGAAATAAGATTCGTCACCACGTGATCCCCGTTTTGGCTGAGTTGAATCCTTCGCTGGAAAATACATTTAATGTTTCGGTGGAACGACTGAGAGCTTCCAACGCATTGCTTGAAGCACATTTACAGAATTGGAAAAAGCAGATTGTGAGTGAGGAAAATGGCAATGTTCGCATCCCCATCGTCGCAATATCGGAAGAAGCTGAACCGGCTTACCGCCTCTGGTTCATTTTACGGGATTTCGGCTTCCAATATGGTCAGGCACGAAGCGTCGCGGCTTCTCTCAACGGGATTTCTGGTAAACAGTTCTTCTCACCAACCCACGTTTTGCTTATTGACAGGGATTTTCTTGTATTAAGAGATTTATCCGAAAACTCCGGTCAGGAGGAATTGATCATCGAACAACCCAACGCGACGCTGGACTGGCATGGCTTAAAACTTGCCCTGCGTACATTACCGGCAGGAAGCCCGGTTCACTTTGATCATACAACGATCGCCGTAGATCTTGATTTGCTCACATTTCCGTTAACCTTGAGAAAGTGGCAGCAAGGGGATATCTTTCATCCCTTCGGAATGGGCGGCAAACGTAAAAAGGTAAGTGACTTGCTGATCGACAAAAAAGTCGATCTTTTCGAAAAAGAAAAGACTGCCGTGCTGCTCAATGGCAATGGCGACATTATCTGGGTGGTAGGAATCCGCGCTGACGAACGGTTCAAAATAACAACGGCCACAAGCAATCTACTGCTGATCTCCCTCAACTAGTAGGCACAAAAAATGGCCGGATTAAGAACCCGGCCATTTTCCCACGAATTTCTATCCTAACATAAACTCGGTTAGTTCTATCGGATGCAAGAAAGTGAGGTAATTCGATTGGAAAAATGATATTGGTCATGGCTTTGAAAAAAAATCGGGGAGTTTGCCGGTGTGTGGCTCCTCGCAGGTAAAGGAGAGTGTTTTGTGACACCGTGTTTACTTAATTGGAATAGTCAACACTAACATAGAAATTACATACAATCTTCCCTCTTGGCAATCATGATTAAACAGTTACTCACCCTCTTTGCTTTTTGTTGCTATTTCAGTTGGTTTGCCCAAGCCCCCGCCATTCGCATTAATAAGTCAATCCCAAAAATTACTGCATTGGAACGGAGTTCTCGATCGATGTGACGGTGGAGGGGACATTTCCTGCTGATAATAATTTTACCGTCTTAGCCTACCGCTATTGGTACAGTCCTGCCCGACGCTGGGAATCGTCCGCGTGCTCGGGGGGGACGTTGGTTACCAAGCTGAAAGATGCGGAATTGGCCGATCTGGAAAGTTTTCAGATAAAAGTTCTTTCCACGAATCCCAAACGTAAATTGTTAGAGAGGATTTGAAACCAGATATATAACTCACTGTTAATAAGAAAGTTATAGGATTTCAAAAATTACTTCCACGATTCACGACATCAGCTTAAAAAGCCTCGTAAAAACTTATGTAACTAGCTGATTGTCAATTAATAACAAGCCGAATTTTACACAAAGTTATGAAATCTCTGTTTAAGGGCAAAAATTGGGTTAATTTCTTCTGCACTTTAGGTTCGAATCCCTAGTCTCCGAGGGTTCGAATCGTTTCGAGAGCATTTGGAAGTACCCAAGTCCGTCGGGAGCTCATATGGCTGTAATAGGAAAAGCTACGACATGTCAATTAGATAAAGCGTTCGATATTTCCGTCAATGGAGCAAGTGAAGTCCTGGTTTCCAGGCTAGGTTTGAGCTTGAGAAAAATCGACCCGAGCTTCGACCCCAGGACCTATGGTTTTAAAAGCCTTTCACAACTGCTGGAAAGCTTACCCAAATACCTACTGGCAAAAAGTGAAAACAAGCACCCATTAGTGAAGTTACGATGAGCGTGGGTTTAGTTGGTCTGTATTCCCTTTTCCTAACCTGCCAACTACAACAGATGGGGGAGCTGTAAAGCCAGCTATTCTGGTAGCTTGTACACCAGCGCATTCATATTGATACCTGCGCCTAAGGATGCGAAAACGATGTTGCTGCCGGCAGTAAACGTATGCTTCCCGAAATTGCCTTTCGCTATTAAATCAAATAAGGTCGGCAGCGTAGCGACAGAACTGTTCCCAAGCAAAGAGATCGACATCGGCATAATGTCTTCCGGGTGATCCTTGCGGCCGTAAAGATGAAATAAATGCGACAGGATTGCCTCGTTCATTTTTTCATTGGCCTGGTGGATCAATATTTTGTCGATATCTCCTATGGATAGCGATGCCGTCTGAATGGACTCCTTGACAGTGGCCGGAACGGTTTTCAGGACACTTTCATAGAGCTTCCTGCCATTCATCTTCAGGAAGGTGGCACCGTCGTCATAGTCGGGGTTGTACGAGCGACCCATCTGTAAAACGTAAGCCAGCTCATCGGTATAAGATTTGACGACATGTGAGAGGATACCTACGGGCCGGTCGCTCTGTACCCGCTCGACAATCACTGCTCCCGCGCCGTCAGCATATATCATGCTGTCCCTGTCATGCGGGTCACATACCCGTGACAACGTTTCAGCCCCAATGACCAAGACCCGCTTAGCTGCTCCGCAACGGATAAAGATATCCGATTGGATTACCCCCTGCAGCCAGCCGGCACACCCGAAAGGCAAGTCGAGGCAAACGGTGGAAGGGTTATGTATTTGTAGCCGGTTCTTTATCCTCGAGGCCAGTGAAGGCACCAGTCCGCTGCGGCAATTGGAGGCTGGTATATCTCCAAAATTGTGGGCGACAATGATATAATCAAGAGATTCCTGGTCGACTGACGAAGACCTTAAAGCTTCCTGGGCGGCAAAATAGCCGATGTCGGATGCCATCAGATCATCTGTGACGTATCTCCGTTCGGTGATGCCTGTAATCTTTTCAAATTGACTGATGATATCGGGGTTAGCCTTGGTAAGCCGGAGGCCGTCGCGGTCAAAAAATATATTTTCCAGGAAATGGTCATTGGGAACCTTCAGGGTAGGGATGTAGCAACCGCTACCGGTAATAACTGAAAAAAAATCGTTCTTCATTAAACATTAGAATTTTACAAAATGGATGTTGCTAGCAACTTTCTATCAGGCCGGTACGGAAGGTAAGCATAAATCAGGGCAATCAATGGGAAGTCGGAATCAAATACCAGCCCGTTTGATGACCAGCCCTGGGAGCTGCATTGATCATACAGTGCGATCATCACCAGGCCGACCAATCCAAGGGCAGTATACCTTTGGATTCGAAAAAATACAGGCGGTTCGCGACATGGGTTTAATCGGTAAATTTCCTTTACTATTTTGCAGTGCAAAACTCATCTAAATATAGAAGATATTTCAAGTCCGTTGGACCAGCCGGAGGAATCCACTTTGGATTGCTGGCGAAGGCGGGCAAAAGACATCAAAGAGAAGGACGAGCAGACCTCCGGGAGCGGTCATCCACACTGTTTCACCCTGACGGCCCGGACGCGGGAGAGGAATGGGAGGATTAGCTACGGTGTACAGCTCACCAATGACGGCCCTCTTTATGTTCGTCCAGGTTACGGGTTGGACTTATGGGACCAGTTCTTTTGAGCAACCAGTATCCTGCATCTGAGGGAAGTGTATCCTGGGCCAACAAAAAGGACAAAGTATGGCAACAACCAGGACCTTGTTTGGGAGATAGCTGTATCCTGCTTCACCCACCACGTATGCCACAAGCAAAAGAACTTAATCGAGGGGCATAGTGCATCACCTTTGGCAGGTTTGCCCGAGAATGCGATGCTACCTCTTAGTTTCTTTGCCCGGATTCTATCTGTTTGGTCCTGAATGTTTTAGGCCGCGAGCCCTGGAAGATGCCCATAATGCTTCCTGGAAGGTGGTGGTTCTACTGGAAAGCGTTCAATTTCCAATTCCCGCCAGTATGAGCTGCAATATCTGTTGCTAGGAGTATTTGCCTGGGTAAGTCAGATAGTTAATCACAGCGCGGATGCCAAAAATATCCATAACACATTCCTGAGCCGAAATTCTTTCCTTTTTCCGATGCACATTACCTTCCAGAAATACCACACGATCGGTGACACGTACGGTTATTTTTTTGCTGTCGACAAAAATATTCGCCTCTAAGGCACCCATGACCATTTCCAGTAGATTTTTATCTGTGGCTATTCTGTCAGCCTTTGAATCGAAGTCTGGTTCCCAAGATGTGCCGTTTTCTTCATTTTTTTTCATGTTAACAGGCAAAACAAGGTGTTGGGAAAAGTGAAAGGTGGTCCAAAGGCATGGGCTAAGGGCAAGACCGTGATTCACATCCACATGTTTTTACGAGGAATTGTTGGTTCCACTTATCATAATAAGCGTTAGGCGCCTGGATGATTTTGGGAGGTAGTGCGGTTTTCCCGTTTTCATTTGGCATTCGCATCTGAGACGACCGATGGCCGTGGATCGTCTACAAAATAATGATAATAACACGCATAAGGCCTTACACAATAACTGGCAGATGTTGTATATGTTACATATTTACAGACTTTCGCGTCTTTTCGGTTTGAGTTTCTTGCGGGCCTGGTGTCAGTTGATCGGAATATCAAACTGCCGACAAAGACCTTTGTGGTAAATGTTGGTTCATCATTATTGGTACCAAAAGTGCCGAAGAGAGAGAAGTGTAGCTATCTGGATGGAGAATGCGGTGTCTTTAATCATCGGATTCCTTGCCGGATAGACTATCGATAGGTTATTACCTTGTACAGGTGAAGCAAGTGTTAATCATTTACCTACTAGTCATTTTTTTTCGGAATAGATTGTCCTCGAATTCTGAATTGTAATGATCAACCACTACGAATTCTCCGCTTATGGTGCCGCTTGGCTTAGGTGAGAAGCGAATTACTCCTGTCCCGAATGATTTTGGGCTAAAATCGTCTAAGGGGGTGTTGATCCTTTGTCCTATGTAACTGAAATATTGCAAATAGATATTTCTTCCTTAGGTACGAGATCTAGCCCTTCATTGGTCTTCGAATTCAAAAATATGACTACTTAGCAAGGAAATTGTTTTGATTTATTGTTTAAGTACAGGATTTAAAAGTGACTTGTGTAAGTATCCCGCAAATCTGAAATCATTGCCTGGATGTAGTCAGGAAGGACAAAAAAGGTTCAGCCGCAACATGGGGAACATGTAAACAGCCCCTGGCAGGTTGACCTGCTGCATTGGAAAACCTCGGATTTGAATGTATTTGATACTGTGGCGACCACAAAAACAGGCTGCCAGTCCCCAAGGATGAATCGGTTCTAAATTCGGCTCGACGAACGGCTCGGTGTCCGTTACTTTTTAAGCCTGGATTCTTCAAGGTCTAAATTTTGTTCTATATCTCGTATCACATCTTCGTCGTATTTGTTTTCATCGCCGAGGGTGTGCAGGCACGCCCTCTGCAGGGCTACAAGTTCAATCATGATCTTCTTTTTTAGGTCTCTGGCAGAGTGGCCTCCATCCTGTGCCGGGTCGGCAAGGGCGATTGTCCTTTGAAGTTGTTCCACAATGCGTTTGACCGATCCATTGCTCCAGATTTCAGAGTGGTAATGTTGTTTCATGTATTCGGCAGACCGTTGCGCGAGGTGCAATCGTATCATTTCGATCTGCTGTTGAACGGATAGCTTCTCCTCGTCTTCCCGCACGTTTAAGAGCCGCAGTACTAAGGGAAGGGTCAATCCCTGAAAAACGAGCGTGACCAGTATGACGATGAAAGTAATGAACAGAATCAGGTTGCGATGAGGAAAAACGCTGCCCTCCTGGGTGGTCAGCGGGATCGTCAGCGCTGCCGCAAGCGATACCACGCCACGCATACCGGCCCATCCCATCACAAAAGTGAGTCTCCATCCCGGGCTATTCTCCCTGTTTCTAACATTGCGGCTCAGCATACGCGGAAGGAAGGTTGCCAGGTATACCAGGACAATCCTGACTATAATGGCGGTAGCACTGATAAGAAGCCCATATCCAATTGCTTCTCTCAACGAGTATGTACCTAGACCGTCAACAATCGTCGGCAGTTCTAGGCCGATCAAAATAAACACAAATGCATTCAGCAGGAAAACCAGCATGAGCCAAATTTCACGGTTTTGAAGCCTTGTCTGATAGTTTAGGAAATGCCTCGCGTGGTAAGAAAGGTAAAGGCCGCCGGTTACCACGGCGAGTACTCCTGACCAATGAAATTTTTCAGCAATGACATACATTAGATATGGCGCTATCAGGATGATTGGGGACGTAATTCGTGAGGACTTTGCCCAATAGCGAAGTATCAGGTATATCAGATGGCCAATAACAAGCCCAACGGCCATTCCCATAAATGCCAGTACTGCAAAATCGACGACTGCCTCTTTGGGTGCGAAATGGCCAGTCAAGACGGTAATAGTGGCAAAGCGGAAGACTGTTAATGACGCAGCATCATTGACCAGGCTCTCGCCTTCCAGGATCGTAATCCCACGCCGGGGCATGCTGAGGCCTCTCAGGACGGAGCTGGTTGCAACCGCGTCGGGCGGGGAAATGATCCCGCCAAGCAGGAAGCCCAAGGCCAGCGTAAAGCCAGGAATGATGGTCACCGATAAATAGGCAATAATCAGGGATGTTGAAAACACAAGTCCGAAACCCATTGAGAAAATAGATTCCTTTCGCGCCCAGAAATCTTTCCATGACGTGGTCCATGCGGCTTCGAAAAGCAGCGGCGGCAGAAATATCAGAAAGACAATGTCCGGATCCAGACTGATGTTGGGCACAGCCGGAATCAGTGAAATAACCAAGCCCCCCAGAACCAGTAGGATCGGATAAGACACCTTCAATCTTTCGCTCCAAAGATAAAGTAAGGCTATAAAGAAGAACAGGATAAGTACCAGCAGCAGATTTTGATGTACCATGTTTAAAAGTACATATACATTTCTGAAGATGGGTTGCAGGCAGCCATAAAATGGCAAGAAATCGAAGCATACCAGCTATCACCCGTGATATATGTAAATGTAAATATGGCGGATGTAAGGATCTTAGGTTACTAAAACATTTTCTTCACCGGATGATCCGAAATAAGATTTTGCAATTTTTTCATAAACCGGCCGGGCCATTCCGCTTATGTGACAATTTTCTAAGTTTTGGGATTAGCACGGCAAATCCAGAATTCAGGTGCTCTGGCTTGTCAAAAAAACAGTGATATGGCCTCCGTGTTCGGTAATCAAACTTTTGGTGAAGTTGGCAAATCAATGACAGTCGTTTTATTAACTATTTGTTGGCAGGCGTGCTGCTTTGGCCAAAAGCCCGGGAATGTGCTGGAAAGGGATTCGACCACCCAGGCCGATACCAGTAAAATGCTCGATCTGATCGATGTTGGCAAGCGATTACTGCACATCAGACCACGAAAGCCCAGCGGCACGGGTGAGCGCAAAATCTATTTCACTTTCCTGCCATTTTCTACACAAGTCCCCGGGGGAGGCACAGCGCTGATCACTTCTACCACGGCCGGGTTTTATCTGGGAGACAGAAAAAATACCCACATGTCAAAATTGACATTTACACCATACTGGAACTTCAAAAGTCGTTTTGGTCTTCCAATCCGCTCCTACATCTGGTTGAGTAAAAACAGGTGGGTGATCAGCGGTGATACCCGATTTTTGATCTACCCGCAGTATACCTGGGGGCTTGGGCGTCAGCACAAGGATCATGAAAAGCTTCTGGTCAATTATTCATACCTGCGGTTTTATCAACAGGCTTTCAAGCGTTTCTTTCGAGGCGCTTTTGCAGGAATGGGCTACCATCTGGATTACCGGCTAAATGTGCGGACGGCTGTTGACAGCCCTTCCTTGCGGGATTATACCGGCTATGCCTACGGTACATCTGCTTCTTCAAACAATTATTCATCGGGGCTGAGCCTGAATGTGCTTTTCGATACGCGCAGTAATTCCCTTAATCCCTGGGATGGGCATTATGCAAGCATTCAATACCGCATCAATCCTTCCTTTTTAGGCAATCAGTACACCTGGGAATCGCTGTACGTTGATGTGCGAAAGTACATCCGCTTTGGCGGGGGGGCACCAAAACAGAATATGCTCGCTGTCTGGGGGTATTTCTGGACAGTGCTTGACAAAGAAGTGCCGTATCTTGACCTTCCCAGCATCGGTTGGGAAGATTACAACAGGTCCGGCAGGGGCTTTGACCAGAACCGTTACCGAGGCCGGAATTTGCTGTACCTTGAGGCCGAATATCGGAGGGACATTACACAGAATGGATTTCTCGGCTTTGTGGTTTTTGCCAACACCAATTCTGTCAGCGGACCAAAAAGCAGTTTTTTAATCAGCTGGAACCCAGCAGTCGGGGCTGGAATACGCATAAAAATGAACAAACGATCTGCCACGAACATTGCGCTGAATTACGGCAGGAGCGTGCATCATTCAACAATTAACCTGACACTTGGAGAGGTATTTTGATCTGACTGGCTGATCGTTACGACACCTGCGGAGTTTGCCGGTTTATCGCGGCGAGGCAACAGGTTTTGAGTTATCGACCTTCGGCAGTCATGTGTGATATATATAAATGTTGTTGAGGCGGGTGTAAGGTCTTTCATCGTATATGGGTGAACTTTGGCATATCAATATCAAGCTCTCTGCTATGAACGATTCAGATTCTTTAACCGATCGCGATGGAATCGCTGACTATGCCCTCACGCTGGTTCATGAAATTCGTAATCCGCTTACAAATATTGATTTGTCACTGCAAATGCTCTCTGACCAGATACAGGATAATGACCTGCGGGTCTATCTTGGAATTATCAGAAGAAGCTCGGACCGGATCGGAAAGATCTTGAAGGATCTTGTAAACCATCAAAAAGTCGATCACGGCTTCCACTGCGACCAGTCCTTACATGCCATATTGGATGAAGTAATCTTGCTCGCCAGTGACCGAATTGCTCTCAAAAACGTCAAGGTGACACGGGATTATGTTTCGGAAGACTGTATTGTGATTGTGAACTTTCAAAAAATAACAATTGCGCTGACAAACATCGTTGTCAACGCCATCGAGGCCATGGACCCGACGCAAGGGGAGTTGAAGTTGGTTATCAGGTCGACGGACGCCGCACACCAGATCCGCATTGAAGACAATGGTTGCGGGATCAATGATGTCGGCATGAAAAATCTGTTTAAAAGAGGGTTTTCGGATAAACCAGGTGGAATAGGCATCGGCCTGTACTCAACGTTGAAAATCCTGAAATCCAACAATGTGGATATCGAGGTGCAATCTAAGGCAGGCTCCGGCACATGCTTCACACTGACGTTCAGCAAGAACCGAAATCCATAAAAATCGACCTGAAGACAGCCATAAACTCGGCAGAATAAGCTATATTGTAACAGGTTAGCTCTGAATTTATTGCCAGTGGAGTTATTGAGCTTATTCTATTATGATATTGTATATCAAATACATGGTCAGCCTGCGTTGCAAAATGATGGTGCAACAAGAACTGAAAAAACTAGGCCTGCATTACGTGGTCGTTGACCTGGGAAGTGTTGAGATCCTTGAAGATATCACAGCTGAGCAGCACGAAGCGCTTAAAACGAATCTGCTCAAGTCGGGCCTGGAGCTACTGGACGACAAGCGTAGCATCCTGATTGAGAAAATCAAAAATGTCATTGTGGAGATGATCCACTACCAGGATGAGCTTCCTAAAACCAATTATTCGGATTACATCGCTGCAAAACTGGGGTATGACTACACTTACCTTTCCAACATCTTTTCCGAGGTGAAAGGGATCAATATCCAACAATTTATCATCCATCACAAGATAGAAAAGGTCAAAGAGCTGCTGCTTTACGAGGATTTGAACCTGACAGAAATCTCCTATAAGCTGCACTATAGCAGCGTAGCGCACCTGTCTAACCAGTTTAAAAAAGTGACAGGCCTTTCCCCTACCTATTATAAAAAACTTAGGCAAAAGCGGGAAAGCAACCTGGAAAATATATAAGGGCAGTTGATGGCCATGGCAAGGTGTCGATTTCATTCGCGGTAATCAGTGATCAATGTAACTTTTAAGATCTGTTGTGTAACAGTTCGGCACCTGCGCATGTCGACCTTTGTACAGGTTGATTCAAACATAAAATCCCCTAGGGGCTCAACAATGAACAAGTTATGTATTACATTCATACTGTGCGTAGTATCGGCTACATCGTTTGCGCAAACATTTGGTTTCGGGCCAAAGGCCGGAGTGAACCTGAGTAATTATCAGGGTGGCAATATCCAGGCCGAAGCGAAGGTGGGTTACCATTTTGGCGGTATGTTGAATTTTGGCTTTGGAAGCGTGTTTTCTATCCAGCCTGAGGTGCTTTTTTCCACGCTAGGGGCCAAGGTCGAGCGTAGCGGTAATAAAGCAGACTTCAAGATCAATTATCTGAAGTGCCAATCATGCTGAAATTCAAAACCCGAAGTGGTTTTTATCTGGAAGCAGGGCCTTAGGCAGGATTCCGGTTATCGGAAAATGTCCCGGACCAGACTATTGATCATTTTGCTAAAATAACTTGGATATTTCGCTGGGTGCGGGTTTGGGCTATCAATCTAAAATAGGGCTTGGGGTAGGGTTTCGTTACGTAGCAGGTCTCTCAAAAGTGGGCGACTTCTCTTCCGAGGAAATTAATCCTGACTTCAAAAACAGCGTCATTCAGGGCAGCTTATTCTGGGTGATTCCCATCGTCAAAGAATAGTATGCTTTGCGTACGCGTTACGGGCACGAATGAAAGACTTCATGGATGTGATCAGGAAAACATAGCGTATATGAATACGGACAATGAGGAGTTAGCCAAAGCAAAAGCCCACATTATTGTGGAGATCATCGAGTATGTACCTAACGCGGTACTTAGCAGGACTATCATCAAAAAAACGACCGGTAATGTCACCGTGTCGGCTTTCGATGCCGGAGAGGAAATCGCCGAGAAGTCTTCCGCCTTTGATACCTACATTCAGATTATCGACGGCTCAGCTGAAATTATCATAGATGGCAAAAAGCACCAACTTGCCAGAGGTCAGGGGATTATCATTCCTGCACATCAAAGAAATTCCTTTTGCGCCAAAGAACCTTTCAAAATGATTTCGACGGTTATAAAGAGTGGCTACGAATGATCCGGACATATTCTTAAATAAACTCGCTATGATGAAAATGGAGAAAGTATCCCCTGGGCTGGTGCTGGCCACAACCTTAGGGTTTGCGCTGGCAGCCTGCTTTGCGTCCGGCATTATATTTCGTATACGTAGCAGCGTTAGAAAAAGAGTAGAACGCAGAGATGGCACGCTGGATGAGATCAACCGCAGGGTGACCAGGTTCAAGGGTGAAGTCAATAGAATCCTAGCAACTCTTCCCTTAAAGACACATGGGCATAAAAGTAAGCTCCACTTCCAGGAAACGAGAGCAAAAGCAATTACTGCATTCTCCGGTCCAGAAGCGATCTTATCCAGTGAACCGGTCGTCTGACAAGTGTGATGTTTACGCTGAAAGATTTTCGGCGAGTTGTATCACAGATAATTTTTGGAGTCAGGACAGTTATTAGGCCTTCATCTGCTCGGGCTGACCGTTAGCACCGCGGTGCCCGGGGTGGAACAAGAACTGATTCTACAAAATTCCTGCAAAATTGATTAAAGATCACAATTAAAATAAAGAACGTATGAAAACCGGAAAAGCATTTTGGGGATGGGTAACAATGGCTTCAATTTTTGTGGCTTTGGGAACTATGTTTCTGCCGAAAGGTAAATCCTACAAAGCAAGACGAATAATTGACAAAGCGAAAAAGCTCTTGGGGATGCAGGACCCGCTGCTGACAAACCCGGATGAGCAGAAAACAACGACCTTCCAGGGTAGGCCATAAACAGGATTGAGGTCACCGCAAATGATGGCCTAATCATCCTTTCTGGCACTGGGGATAGCTATGGTAAGAAATCAGAAGCGGAAGCCAGGCATGTGAAAGGCGTTAAAATGGAGACTGATCAGACAAGCGTTAAACCAGCCGCGGAAATGGTCATTCGGGATGACGCTGATCTGGGCGCGGCAGGCCCGGAAAGCGCCCGGTGTCAAGATCATTTGCAACAAGTTAATTGTAGAGAACTATTCCGCTGGCTCAAAAACAAGGTAGACTGTTCCTAGCGGGAAAGCCATTCATTTTAAACGAGAAACAATCATGAAAACCAACAAGATCATATTTTGCCTGGGCTTAGTCTTGCTCGCTTTTCCCTTAACCGCGCAAGTGGTCTCGAAAGACTCTCTTTCATACCTGAGAGAGCAGAAGCAAATGCTCGAAATAAGCAAAAGGTTAAACGAAAGTAAGATGCAGCTGGCCAAACTTGAAAATGAGCGAGAAGAAAAAATGATGGAAGTATCGCAAACATCCGAGAATGCACAGAAATCGGCAGACGCTAATAAGCGGGCGGCAGATAAACTCAGCGATGAGTCTCAGGACCGCAAGTTAGCTCGCAGGGCGAGCAACAGCGCTGGTTCCGCCAAATCGGACGCGAAGAAGGCGCGGAAGGCTGGTTATAGCCTGGAAAAACTCGATAAAGACATTAACTCACTGAGAACCAGTATTCAGCAGGATGAGAAAAAAATCGCTGAAATGCAGCCTGGTATGCAATCCGCACCGATGTATTGAAATGGTATTGGTACAACTTTTATCGACTAAAAAATGAACGAGCCAATCACAGATAACAAGTATTTTGACGGACAATGCGTCTATTCCAATGAGAATCCTGGTCAAAAGCTGATTATCAGACGTTACTATAAGAGAATCTATTATTGCCGGACGGTAGATGGTTCAGAAAAGGAATACGCCTTTTTTGAAAGGGAAATTTCGCCCGATTATGAAAGTGGCAAACAGCTGTATTGCCACTTTCCGAGGGAGGACATTGAATTGTGAGTTGTAATAGTCCGCACTTTAATCAGGTTGTGGGGTTCACGTTGCTAGTCAGCAGCGAAATAAATGCTGAAATTACTTCCTTCACCCGGGGCGCTTTCAACCACCAGGCTACCTCCGGATGCATCGATAATCCGTTTCGTGAGGTAAAGCCCCACACCGTTCCCTTCTATGTCGTGTCTGAGTCTTCCGTAAAGGGCGAAGATATGGTCCAGTTCCGGTGTGGGGATCCCGATACCGTTATCTTTTATGGAAAGTATTACTTGACGGTCGATCTTTTTGGTACTGATGTGAATAGCGGGATGCGAGCCCTCATTGAATTTCAAACTGTTAGAGATAAGGTTGAAGACGATACTTCGCAGGTTTTTCTTCGAAAAGGAAATGTCTTTCTCTTGCAGATCGACAGTTATTTGTGTGTGGGACTGTTTGATCCTGGGCTCTAACGGCCACAATACGCTTTGGATTATTTCATTGATGTCGACCTTTTCCCGTGATTTCAAATCATGTTCAACCTTGGCAACGGTGCCAATATCTTCCACCAGTGCGCGAAATCTTTTTAACGACGCGTCAATAACGTCCATAACTTCCGCCAGCTGGGCATCACGCACACCTATTTCGCTCATCAACGCGATACTACCCTCAATATGGGCAAGTGGTGCCAGCAGATCATGAGAGGCCAGGTGGACAAAATTGTCGAGCTCTTCGTTTAATTCAATCAACTTTTTGTTTTCAATATCCAACTTGTTGTTTTCTGACCGCATTTCTTGATTGTCATGACGCATCCGCCCGTTCGCGAGGCGTAACACGGCATTTGCAGACCTTAAATCGTTTAGTGATACATCCGATTGCTGGCGGACTGCGGATAGGTCTGTTTTTAATTCATTGAGCTCTTTTTTAAGGTCGGATATCTGTTTTTTGTGGCTCTTTGCAGTGTTTAAATCAATGTCAAGTTTTTTAGTCTGCGAGACGCTCTGCGCATTATCCGCCTTAAAAAAGCGAAGGCTGCTTCCATTGTTTGAAAAAGTCGTGGTGCCGGAGAGGAATTCGCTGGATAACGCCAGCATTTCTGATGAGGTAACTTTAAGAAAAGACAGGTAGTCCGCCAATGAATAAAAGTGCTGATCCAAAGCCCTTTTTCGCGTTTTATGGGACAAGATGTCAAACTTGTAACCCGAAAAATCAAACGCAGTGTTCTCGCGTATCACATTCAGAATCGTCTCCATTGTTACCTTTTCATTCTGATCCAGCAGAATTCTACGACTTTGCATCACATGATTTTCTATGATTTTTGCCATCAGGCGGGGTTCAGCAACGAAATCAACGCAGGAGGAGACCTCTGAATAGTCTGTTTCTTGTTCTCGTGCAATGACGATTCCTCCGGCGTCACGAATCGCCCGGATACCGCCAAGCACATCTCCATCCATCTCACAAAGGATGACCCCGATGGCTTTTTCGCCCTGATCAGCAGCCAGGGAATTGAAAAAACGGTCGATGTTTCGATGTAATCCCTGTTCAGGCGTTTTTGGCGTGATTTGCAACCTTCCTTTCAGGATAGTCATTTCACTATTAGAGGGAATAATGTAGATATGGTCTGCCTCCACAAGTATCCCGTTTTGCGCCTCACGAATAGCCAGATCAACATGCCTGGCTAGAATTTCGGCCAGTTTTGTTTGAAAAGCAATAGACAAATGCGGGATGACGATATAGGAAACTCCGGCAAGCGGCTTTTGATCAAAGAAAGAGGCTATTTCGTCGATACCGGAATCGGAACCACCGATGGAGATGATATGATGATGTGCGTTCATAGTGGAAGTGTCAAGTATGGTTCGTCTTTATCCAAAGCTGTGAATTTTAGTATTCTTATGGCATCAGCCGGCCGATGGTTTGGTTTTGCAGCGCATGGAAGTGGCACAAGGGCTGGTTGTCTCCGTTACTGGTGCTGAAATTGGCTAACGTGGTGTGCAGTTTGATGAAATGTGCTTATTGATTGACGCCATAGCCGCGGTTATTGGGAACATAAAATGGGGTGATTGCTGCGATTCGCAGATATTCTTTGTTGCAGGCGCTGCCGGAAAGGCAGGAACGAGAGGCATGGATCCAAGTTAAACAATTCCCTCATTAAAACAGGGTATTCCAAACTTTTTTAATGCGGCGACATGGGAACGTAGCGCCATCATAAAAGTTTGATGCTCCATGTAGTTCAGTCCAAATTCCCGGGCCGTTTTTTTGACGATAGGGGCGATCCCGGGATAATGAATGTGGCATATCTTGGGGAAAAGGTGGTGCTCAATCTGAAAATTCAATCCGCCTATATACCAGCTTAGCCATTTATTTCGCGGGGAGAAATTGACGGTCGTCTCCATTTGATGCACCGCCCAATCTTTTTCTATAATACCCTCCGGATTAGGCAACGGGTATTGAGTGCCTTCCACCGAATGTGCAAGCTGAAAGATCACAGTCAGTATCACGCCTGCTGAGAAATGCATAAGCAAAAAGCCAGTCAGAATAAAGTCGAAACGAATATGAAAAACCAGCGTGGGCAGCGCGAAGAATGTACCGAAATAAACCAATTTGATGATGATCATCGAGGCAAGCATTTGCAGGTTTTTGGGCTTTGTCTGGCGGTTAAGTCCGGATTTAATGAAATGAGCATATTGGACAAAGTCTTTCACCAACACCCAATACAAAGTCAGTATCCCATAAAAGAAGAAGGCATATATCCATTGGAACCTGTGAAAGGAAGTTACAGTTTCATGCGGAGATAATTTGATAACGCCCCGGTTCTTGATGTCCTCGTCCAGGTTCGCGACATTAGTGTAGGTGTGGTGCAAGACATTATGTTGCCATTTCCAATTGGACACCCCCGCGCCGGCAAGGCAAATCGTGAAGCCCAGCCATTTATTCACGGTCGGATTTTTGGAGAATGCGCCATGGTTAGCATCATGCATCACATTCATACCTATTCCCGATATGGCGGCGCCCATCACCAGCCAAAGGCACATGCTGATCCAGAAACCGGGTGCGACCAATAGTATTACTAAAAATGGCAAGACATAGGAAGATAGCAAGACGATCGTTTTCAGGACCATCGTGTGATTGGCATATCTGGTTTTTCGTCTCTCCGAAAAATATTGCTCAACTCTTTTTTTTAGCGTTGGGAAGAAAAGGCTTTTGTCGACAGCAATAAATCTTATTTTTTTCTCTGCGGTCATGATCTTCCAGTTTAAGTCCGTGTTTTAAAAAGACTTTGGAAGAGACAGAGATATTAAATCTGCTCTGGCAGGGCCGTTTGATATAAAACGCTGAAAATCAGTATTTATTTTAGGGGATTCTCCAAGAAATTGTAAGGCATTATCAACAAATTTCTATAAATCAAAAATGTTATTGATAAGCTGCTGTTAGGGTGATTGCTATGCTAATTGCAGCTACCTTTATACATGAATATCCACCTGGCATTTCGCCGCCCGACGGTTGCAATTTTTGATACCCACCCGGCAATGCGCATGGGCTTGGCTATTCTTCTGAGAGATAATTTCACGGAAGCCGAAATTATTGAATCGAACGATATGCTGGATTATCGTCAAGATGCAGGGCGGCCGGAGCCCGATGTGATTATCTATGTGTCACATGCGGATTTTGAAGAGGAGGGTTATCCATTAATTTCGGACATCAGACAGAAATGTCCTGGTTCGCGGGTGATCGTGTATGGGTCTGAAATGCAACCTGAGGTAATTATCGACTTTTTCAGGAAAGGGGTTAACGGCTATTTATCTAAATATGCGGATATCTCGGAAATGCTGATATGCATCAAGTCCGTTATCGATGGAAAGCGCTATTTGAGCGGCGAGTATATGGCTTTTTTATTCGAATACCTTCTTGCGAGCCATACCCCACAAAGGAGATCGGATCTGCTCACGCGAAGACAGAAGGAGGTTGCCGACTACCTTGTTCAAGGAATGTCGACATCTTCCATTGCCGAAAAGACGGGCCTTCATCTTTCTACTATCAGCACATTCAAGGCCGCCATTTTTGCGAAACTAGGCATCGATAATGTGTTCGCTCTTAAGGAAATTCTCGGAATGAACGAAAACTAAATAGGTATGAAACTCGCGCAACAAATAGCGAATAAAGTTTACCCAATCATGGAAGGAAACAGGCACCTTAGTTCGGAGAGGCTGAATCTGGCATTGATGCAGGAATTAGAAGCACTGACTGATAAGCCG
This sequence comes from Dyadobacter sp. BE31, assembly GCF_031457695.1. Taxonomy (NCBI): domain Bacteria; kingdom Pseudomonadati; phylum Bacteroidota; class Cytophagia; order Cytophagales; family Spirosomataceae; genus Dyadobacter; species Dyadobacter sp. BE31. The sequence goes on along the minus strand of NZ_JAVDXA010000001.1, from coordinate 371,374 downwards.
ATTGATCTTCTCAGGAAATTACTGGAATGCAACGTTCCCAATACAAGCAACAAGCATATTTTCGACGAAGTCAGGCGTTATCTGGATACCGTAGGCTAAGACCGGTTCGTGGTAATCAAACCCATTCTGCTGGATGTGGCAGTAACCGAAGAGCATTAGTTTTTTGACTTACCATTGAGTGGACTGGATTTTGTGCAAAAGCTTGGGAATGGGTATTTTACAGATGACGATGAGGACATGCAGTAGGCAGGACCGGGTAGAACGCCCTCTAAGGTTTATGTCACAAGTTTTTCGAAGATTCGATTTCAAATTTATAACTCATTGCAGCTAAGTATGGCTCAGTCAGTCCCTCTACGGGCGCCAGCTCCTCGGGACCGCGGCCAATCGTAAGCGGGATCTGGCCTTCACTGGATGAATAAGCCTGAGGTCATGGCCCAAACCCACTTGCCAGTCCTAGTTGTCGCAGCATCTGAACCATGAGCGGTGCAGAATCGCGGCAGGAACCAGCCCGCGTCCCCAGGATAATCTCACACGTTTGCATGCCTTGCTCTAATCTATGCACGTGCCGGATATAATTACAAACATGCATTTTAGCTTCACCAGAAGAGAAAGGGGGGCGTCATGGAACTTTTCGGTGCAGCCAACGAATGCGGTGAGCACAGAGCTCCTGTCGACGATTTGCAAATATGGTATTAACGCATTTTTAACGATCGAAGAATACAAAAATGATGGGCGTTGAGACTCACCGTCGGACTAACGCATCGAAGGGGACAAACTGTTCAGTCTGATGTTCAGGGTAACCTCTACCGACATAAAATCTGTTTTGTCGCCGAAATCAGCCCGCGCCATTTTGTTGCTGTAAACGTCGTGCTGTCAGTATAGGCGATTGGCAGGCCGCAGTACAAAACTGTACTCTTCTATGATCGCATGGTATCGTGGAGAATACGGTGCAACAGACCACCCCATTCCATGGTAGTTACAAAAAATCAAAATTATTGGATTTTTTGTAACTGCCTGGTTGAAGGAAAATTGGGTGGTCAATCAGGACCGAAATGACCTGGTCAGCCCAAATTGAAATGGAGTGTCACTGGCACCGTAATTGCCGCCTTTCACAATGTTATTAACAATGAAAAACCGGAGTTATAATATCTACAACAATGAAGTGCGATGGGTGGGAGGCTCCGAGGGCATATCGTTTCGATCCCATAAGGAGGTTAGGGTGGGGAGTTTTGAATTAAATTTCACGTTAGATCGGCGACTGTCTACGTGAAAAAGAAAAGCAGCATTCCGGGGTAAAGAGACATTATGGAATCGGCCAAAAGGCGATTCGGATCAAAACCCGGATGTACTTCATCAATACTTTCAGATCAGGTATTGATGTTCAGAATCAGACTGCACTTGCAAGATCTGCCATTACCCAGCAAGGTCTCGAAAGAGCCGCTGCTGCAAGGCCAACACTTCGGTCAAGTGTATAATCCGAAGTTTTCTAGCGCCTCCTAGGGACAGTGAATCGAAATCAGCAGCTTGTCGGTTAGCCAGCGCGGCCCTGTCTCGTTCATATTTACTCAATATGTCGAGTTTTTGGACGTCAGTTTTCATTGGGCTTCCTGGTTAAGTTATTAATGATAGCAGCAATAATCATTCCACACTTTAACAGCGTCGAGGCCATTTATTTGCTTATCGAAGCGTAAAGTCGATGTGCGGTCAACGGCAATATGAATGTAGCAAAAAAGCCGAGTAAATAGATCGAAATTTTCTACGGCCTCATCGAGTAAGAGCATTTCTGAGATTCCCGGAAACTTGTCGCAAGATCGATGGTACTTATAACATCATCCAAAGACCTATTATGTCATACAATTTGCGCTTGAAAAGTCAGTCTAATCTTCCAGTTTAATAGTCTGTATCAGCGTCAAAAGTCTGGTCAAGTGTTCGATTGACATCCCTCCATCTCCACTCTGATAAAAATCAAATACTTCAAAAGGCCCGTAAGTCAATGATTCACGGGCCTTTTGTTTCATGCCTGATATCTCAAAATATTCATTTTCCAACAAAAGCAAAGGGGCGAATTCGGGGTCAATTCGCATTTCGTCCTTTTTGTTGGAAAATACGGTGACACTGACCACTTCGTTCCGTGGCGGATTGACCACTAGTTACGACTCGCTTGATCTCTTGTAACTTGCTGATAAAAGACAAAATAGGGTGGTCAATTGAGGCCGAAATGACCTGGTCAACCTAATTTGAAATCAGGTGGTCAATTTCGCCGTTATTTCCATTAAAGTGTAATGTTCGCAAAACGCCGGTTGCTAACTGCTGCGTATATGCCACCATACATGGTTCGAGCGATTAGCATTCAATAATCGATATAGCATTTTTTGTTAAATGAAAAGGGCCGAACAAAATTGGATCCGACGGCGTTTGGAGGAGCTAGACGTTCTTGAATAGGATCAGAAGGCAGTTAAGCCTTTTGGGGTGAGAAGTTCCAGGACGCGATATCTATGATAATAAGGTTGCCGTGGAAAGGGATTTTAGCTGGTTTTTCCAGGCATGGTTAATTTAGCGCGATTATCTATCCAAAGGAATGTCAAGTTTTTTGATCAAAAAACTTGACATTTTGATTCCGATCTAATACATTGGTAGTATGGCTAATCTATCTAAGACTATACAGCAACAGATTCAGGGCATACCGGAAGACACCAGCTTCGGGTATGGAGAGCTAACCATACCTGCACAACAGTACCCATCAGCAGCGAAGGTGCTTGAACGATTGCAACAGAAAGGCCTGATTAGAAAACTGTCCAAAGGTATCTTCTATAAACCGAAAACGACGGTCTTTGGTGAAAAGCGTCCTGGTGAGGAGCAGGTGCTTAAACCCTATTTGTACCGTGAGGGGCAAAGGATCGCCTACATCACGGGAACTTACCTTTATAACCAAATGGGACTGACAACCCAGGTTCCAGCTGTTATCCAGATAGCCAGCCGCGAACGGCGGATTTTTGTCAACCGGGGCACTGTACATGCGACGGCAGTCAAAAGTTATGTGGACGTCACCGAAGACAATTACCAACTGCTTGGGCTGCTGGATGCATTAAAGGATTTGAAAGATATTCCCGATGTCTATATGCAAGCGGCCATCGGCATTATAATAGACCAAATCCAGCAGTTAACCGAAAGCAAGCTGAAAGAAATTGTTGGATACGCATTGAAATACCCGCCGCGTGTCCGCGCTCTACTTGGAGCGGTTCTGTCGTCGATAGGAAAAGGCGCTATCGCAAAGGCCTTAAAGGAAAGCCTCAATCCTTTGACCGTTTTCAAATTAGGAATTAACGATAAATTGTTGCCTTCGGCTGCGGAATGGAACATTCAATGAGACTGCATGAAAATAAGGAACTGTTTCGTGATGCGGTAACCTTTACGGCTCAGCAGAAAGGCCTACCTGAGATTTATATTGAAAAAGATTACTGGGTCACATTCGCGCTCCGGCGTATCTTCGAAGGGCCTTCTGCGGAATATACGGTTTTCAAAGGTGGCACAGCGCTTTCCAAGTGTTTTACCTATATCAACAGGTTCAGTGAGGATATCGACCTAATTGTTGTCAAGGATGCCGGTATATCTGCCAACCGTTTAAAGGACCGCCTGAAACAAATCAGCAATGTTGTTTCCGAGCTTATCCCCGAGATAGAAGCACCTGGTATTACCAACAAGAAGGGAATGATCCGTAAAACGGTGCATTCATATTCCAAAGTTTTTGACGGAAATTTTGGGCAGGTGCGGGATGCGATCATCTTGGAAACGAGCTGGCTCGGATCCTCGAATCCTGCATCCAAGGGACAAGTTGCTTCATTTATCTATGAGATGATGGTGTCGCGCGGACAGGCCGATTTAGCGGCAGAGTACGGGCTCCTACCTTTTGACGTATCGGTACTAGCGCCAAAACGAACTTTGTGTGAAAAGATTATGAGCCTTGTCCGCTTCTCATACACTGAAAACCCGGTAAGGGATTTGCGTAGCAAAATCCGGCATGTTTATGACCTTCACCAAATGCTGGCCCAGGATGACCTTTCCGGATTTTTCAATTCGCCAGATTTTGAGCAAATGCTACATAAGGTCGCGCGAGACGATCAACAAAGTTTCCGAAACAACAGCGACTGGCTTTACATCCATCCTTCGCAGGCCTTGGTCTTCTCGGATCTGGATCGGATTTGGCCGGACCTTGTCGCAGCCTACAATGGGGCGTTTCGAGCTTTGGTTTTCGGGCAGCTGCCGCCCGATCATCTGGTCAGGCAGTCGATGAAGCGTATCAGCGACCGTGTTGCACAGGTCGCGTGGCAAATTAACAGGCATGAGGGTTAAGGTTGATTTAACTGCCATGACTGGAATTCGTCGAGATGAATTACTTTCAATGAAAGGAGGGCGATGTGGCTACTTTGCTTTCGCCTCTGGCTCTTTTTGCTACTTTTATCGACGAGCAAACGACCCAACGCGTCGAAAATCCAATTGTCATTAGGACTACGATATCGGACTCGGATAGGACTTCCACTTAGCAGCAGCTCCGGTTAGAATCGAACAGTCAGATCCGGTTCGCGGCGGAGCGAGGGATTTGAACGACTGATTTAACGGACTGAAAGTCAGCAAGACCTATATCTTCTACAAATCCCTTCCATGATGCACGGAAAACTCAAAATTCTAATGGATTTATGTAGCATAATACTGATTGTTAGTAACTTGAAGATATTGGATATTGGCTTGTTACATGGAGATTAGGCAGCGGATGCTAGACAGGCTGCTATTTCAAACTTTGGCAAGCCTCTTCAATCTGGTCTGATATGCTTGGAGATAATTTCTTTTAGAACGATCATTCAAAAATGAGGCATTGACCAAGCGTTCGACCTTTTCTGAATTTGAAAGCATCGTGTCGAAGATGGATTTAACCGATTTTATATTTAAGCCTGCTTCCTCCCCAAGTGTATGGAATCGTCTGGCAATATTCCCCTTTGATAGTTGAGGGGGTAAGAGCCCATCTTCCAGCGCGAAGTCAGAATCATTTACATGAAGTCGGCTGTTAAGAAGATCGTACGCAGGACTGAGCCTAAAATCACCCATGCCGGTTTCAATTATCGAAAAGTTCTTAAAATGGGCGTCGCCATTTGAAAATAGATAATTGAACATGATTAGTTGAAATAGTTTGGGTGATTCTAATCCATAGATTGGAAGATATTTCTTCATTACGTTGAAGAGGTCCAGATAGTTACCCATATACTTGTAATGTTCCCCGTGGGTCTGAGGACTTCTGTTGGCCAAAGCCGCGAAATCCTCTACCGCCTTCTTTTTATTTCCATCATGTACATCAAAGCGCTTGGTCAGATATGCGGGTTTACCGTTTTCAAAGAAAATAAGTGCATTGTCTGCCGTTTCAATGCCATAAACCTGGCGGGCTATTTGCATCGTCAAATGTTCATTGGCTGGCATTTGATCTGGATTACTACCAATGGTGGGTATCGGTTTAAGGATGTGCGTTCCCTGCTCGCCCTCTCCAACCAATCTCAACTTACTCTTGACCTGAATTATGGAAAATTTTTCTTGGACGCCGGAAATTGACACTCGCCTTTGGCTCTGCAAGAACGCCATGTTAGCAAGGCCCCCGGAAGCTGGCGAGTCATACGGTAATACATGTGATACTTTCGCCCCATTGAACATTCTTTTCAGGCATAGTCTGCTGTAAGTATCATAGCCTTCGGCTAATGTACCCGGACAGTATTTGATAATAGGTATACTCATGCCGAGTCGTTTGTCCGTTTGACTGTGACAGCTCCAATTGCGTCGTACTGCGCAACGTTCAGTAAAAGCCCAAAATAGTCGTCCTCGTCAATTTTTAGGGACCTGCAGATAACATGCTTGTTAACGCCCTCCGGCAACATATTAGCAAAGAAAGGAAAAAGAGTTTTGGCGTTATACACCTTGACTGATTTCGGCAAAGTGAGGCTAACAGGAGGTTTCTGGCTGTTTGCCATCCAGGTATCTTCGTAGGTGAAGCTAAACGAACCATCGTTATGCTGGATTAGCTTGCCAGCAACTTCGCCTTTGTACATAATTTCCGCCTCCCTCATAGCTATTGATCCATCGATTTGATTTGCAGAACAAGCTGCATTCCCAGTACATCGGCAACTTTCTCTAATGTGATGATGGTAGGATTTCCCTTTCCACTTTCCAGCTGTTTCAATGTTCTCAATCCAACACCTGACATGTCGGCGAGCGTTTCCTGGGTTATATCAAGAAGTTTTCTTCGTTCCTTCAGTATGCTACCAAGATGCATTGCCCTTCCCGTTTGTAAAACCTATTATTCAAATATACGTTAAAACGTGCATTAAAGCGCTCTTTTCGATGTTAAAAATTGTTATTGACTGATAAAGGATAGTGAAAGTGCACTATGTCGCACTTTTGAAAAAATACTTGCTAGCCTTTCTGGGCGGGTTTTACCAGAGGTGGGAAATTGAAATAGAAGAATATTCGCATTCTATAACTGACGCTACTTTTCGAAGAAATCGTCATGCAATACATTTCAAATTGATCCATCTGTGTTCATAAAATTTCCGAATGAAGCGGGCCAGACTCTGTTTGCAATTCGCGAACAGAAAACTCAACTATAAGACATCTTGCATAAAATGATCTAGTGATTGAGTGCGACAACTTGACATCATCAGTTATCGCACTCAATCTCTTAATCAATAATCTGCAAAAACATGACCTTCATATTCGCTGTATCCATCTAAAAACAAGTCTCTTGCGAAGGCTTCGTAGTCAAAATACCGCTCGAGCGACTGGGGCACGCCTGAGAGCAGGCCAGTCTCTTCTATATACTGGTAAGCGTATTCGAGCGTCGCATCTTTCATCGAGCCGCCAAAGAATCCGCGGTAGCTTTCCCAGAAACTTTCAAGTTGGTCTTCCAGCTCATAGCGATTGTTTGGCCAATAGTTGATCTGTTTGCAATAAATCTCGAATGCTTCGGCAGTCTCATGGTCCATTTCACCGATGGCCTCGAAATATGTAAATGCCTCTTTATGTAGGCTGCATTCTGATATCAAAAAATCCGGGATGTTCTCCCAATCTTGGAACATCAGCTCTGGATCCAGTTCATTTCGATGAAATTCGTAGCAATCTTGCAGGAATTCTTTGAGATCAGCGAAGTCCGTCAGGTCAAACCACTTACCAAACAGCGACCCATTGTTGTACTGGCTGTAGGTTCCAACATAGATTTTAGGAGTACTTTCAAGATTTCTCATGAATGAAAGGCATTTAAGTTGCTTAGGCCCCGGCTCTGTGCTCAGGGCAATCGCTGCCTATCGATCAAAGAAAAAATGACGGGGCTTGTCCCTTGGTCGCAAGCCTATCCGGCGGTTTAGGGTGCGGCTGGCTGCCGAGCGATCAGCTAAAAAGCCGGATAACGGAGTGCAGGCTTGCAACCGTCATTTTTTGCTTTGTAACTTTCGTTTGCACTGATCACGATCTTGCTGATGTCCTTCGGGTGGCCAGCGACTTAGCCCCGTCTCCAGCTTTGACCATATGTAAGCTATATGTTTGCAGCAGTCCCAATATGGATTTGTAGGAGCGACTGAAAGTGCCAAGTCGATTTGCAATTTATGACCCGAACACAATCCGATTATTGTAACGTCTTTTCAGGTAAGAAGTCCCTGGGAGAGAGATTGAAATACTGGGCCAACTTATCAATGTGTTTGAGATTGTATTTAGCCCGATGATTGGTGCTTTCCGCATTACTGATGAATGCTTTTGTAGTTCCAAGAATACTGGCAATATCCTCTTGAAGCAAATTATTAGTCACACGTAGTTCCCTGACGTAGTCGATTACGTACTGTTCTATTCTGCCAATGTTGTCTTGGTCCTTCATGCTTGGGACTAAGTACGGGAAGCGTAAAAATTTTCAGTACACACATGTGTGTCTTTTGGTAACTTTCGATATATTTGTTTTAACAATCGTTCGCATAACGTGTGCAGATGAATGATTGTCGGCACTCATAGAGCTGCTATTTTCTTTTGTTGCCCAAGTTATCGTAAATGCTATGGCACTTCATGAACTCTCCAAGACGTCCGCACGCAACGAGCAATACCTGCTGCTTTTCCGCAACGGTAATGAGCGAGCACTTGATTATTTTTACAAACGCACCTATGACAGCCTGCTCTACATTGGTAGAGGTTTGGTCAATGACGAGTTCCTGGTAAGCTGCATCCTGCACGAATGTTACCTGAAAGTCTGGGCACACCGAGATCAGATTGAAAGCCTGCCCCATGCATACCGGTTTATCCGTCTCAATCTCCGTTGGCAACTCTTGAAGCAGGTTCAAAAGCCCTCATACCAGATATACCGGAAAATGACTGAAATAGACCATCTCGAACCTTTCCTGGGCGAAAAGCCAGATCTGGATAGCTACTTCGTGGACGGCACCGAAGGAAAGAGATTGGAAGAAATCTCGAAGGCGATCTCATTTCTGCCCAAACAGCGTCAGTTGATAGCAAGCCTTCATTTTAAGGATGGACACAGCGCACGAGAGGTAGCAAAAAGAATAGGAGCGAATACGCTACATGTGACCAGCGAAATCCAAAAGGCTGTAGAGGAGCTTAAAAAAATGGTAGTGCCCCGCGCGCCTGTGCCTATAAGGCAAGCGAAGCAGCCGTACCCTTACGATCATATTCTGAGTAGCGAGCAGGCTGAGGTGTTCGAGCTCAGGCAAGATCAGAAGAAGTCTTTTGCGGACATCGCGTCCATATTAGGCTATCCGCAAACCCAGGTACAGCAGCACTATATCAAAGCATATCAGCTTGTTAAAAATCATTGGAAGCAAAATGGGCGTTAGGTTATGGAAAAGCTTTTCACTACCAGGAAGATCCGGCTTTTGATCGATTCGGACGACATCGATCAGAAGAACAAGATTATCGATACGCTCTACCAATGGCGCTACAACTGCTTCAAAGCCGCCAACCAGATCTATACGCATCATTACGTCCAGCAGCAACTCAGGGAGATGCTTTATTTGACCGAAGGTGTAAGGGCCAGGCTTTCTGACATCAAGAAGGACGAGTATGGGATACTTTCTACGTCACGGATGAACACGAGCTATCAGGTGCTTGCCCAAAACTATAAGGGCAGTATCCCGATGCACGTCATGAGCGCCTTGAACGGTAATCTGGTCGCCAGTTTCAACAAGATGAGCAAAGCGTTAGCTAGCGGCGAAAGCGCAATGCCCAATTTCCGAAAGGAAATCCCGATCCCGTTTAAAGGAACCGATGTCAAGAAGCTAAGAAGCAGCAAAGAAGGGGCAGTGTTTCACTTTTCGTTATTCGATATTCCGTTCAGGACATACCTGGGAAAAACAGGCCATGACAAGCGGGAATTGCTTCAAAGGTTACTGGCGAGTCAAGTAAAGCTTTGTACAAGTTCACTGGCGCTCGACAAAGGAAAGATTTTTATGCTCGCTGTTTTTCAGACAGAACGGCAGGAGCAACAGCTTGATCAGGATATCATTGCAGAGGCCAGTTTGTCGCTGGATTACCCGATCATCGTCTCGGTAGGCAACAAACGTTATACAATCGGAAGCAAGGACGAGTATCTCTATAAGAGACTTGCGATCCAAGCTGCCATCCGGCGGAAAAGAAAAGCAATGGCCTTTATGAATCAAACCAGCCGAAAGCATCTCCGAAAAACGAGCATCGATCAGCTGATACAATCGGAGAAGCGGTATGTGTCGCACAAACAGCACGTATACAGTAAGAGGTTAATTGATTTATGCCTTAAAAATAAAGCAGCGACTTTACTGCTGGTAGACCAGACCGAGAAGGAGCAGCAAGCGAAGGAAGACCCGTTCCTTTTCAGGAACTGGGGTTATTACGGCCTCAAACAAAAGATAGAGAGAAAGGCCGAGAAGCTAGGGATTGCCGTGCTGGTTGAATGAATTTTCACAGAGGCTGCTTGTACAGCCGCAGGATGAAACCACTGGCGGTTTCATTAAGTGCCCAAGGGTGCATACAACTGGGTTAGCTTAATTATCAGTAAGCAAACGTGACCCGATATCACGCAGGTAACCGGGACCGGTTACCTGCATTTTTGAGTGGCTTTATTCCGCATCAACCGCAGCCTTAGGCTTTCTGCCACGAGGCTTTCCGGTATACTCAGGTTTTGGCGCTTCGGTTTCGATGGCGAGCTCGAAGCCTTTGATATTTTGATCAAAATCAAAGGTTGAAATCTTGAAGATCAGCTTTTCGCTTTCGAAGTTGACGTTACCTTTTTTCAGAATAAGTGCCAATGGAATTACATGGCCTCGGCCACTTTTCTCAAAGGAAAAAGTTTGATCCGAACCCGCTGCCGGAACAAGATATACGGATTTAATTTTTCGCTTTCCTTCCTGGGTTCCAATTTTGAAATGGGTAGATTCAGGATCAATTCCCAAGTCGCGTAATGCGGATGCCGGGAAAACGAGCTTTCCGGAATTAGAAATGTAACCTGTCGGAAGCGGTGCGGCTTTTTCGACCACTTTGGTTTTGGAAACGTTTTCCTCCGGAGAAAAGAATTTAATTGCTTTCAGTTTCATGAGTGAACGGGGTTATTTTTGGCTAAGATAGGTCATTCTTCACGAAAACCTGTATTTACAAGCCCAGGCCGTGTTTTTTCTGCTTTTTTAGATCTGGTTTTAGCTCTTTTTTGAGGCCGATTTCCAAATTTTGAGCCAGCCTCTTTTCAAGCGATGATAGGGAATAGTCACGGCCCAAATCAGAGCCCTTGATCTTGATTTTCTTCTGCATGTTAAAGAATGCGATGCCGCGCCCGATGTAAGATTTATATCCCGCACTTACCAGTTCTTGTTTAAGCTCATCAATGGATTTTACGCTGTCTAATAGCTTGTCAATCGTCTGCCTAAGCTTCAAATGTGCAAGGTCGGTTACCGATAGTTCCTGTGTCCTTCCCTGGTTAATGCGCATATCAGGTGCTTGAACCAATCCCAGTTTATGCTCCATTTTGCGAGAGAATGTCCCGATCCGGGCGTAGTTCTTAAAGTGATCGGCTGTATTTTTTCCATTGTGGTTGAGCCGGTTTGCAACGACATGAAAGTGAAGGTTACTGGTGTCCTCATGCTTGAAGACGAGCATTTGGTTTTGTTCAAACCCAAACTCCTTGGCAAACTCAGTAGTGACACTGGTGATGGTATCGTTACCGGGTTTTTCACCTGGCGCAAAGCTAAACGACTGATGCCAGATGTATTTGGTCAGCTGCGTATTCCGCGAGTGGTTATTCTCAAATTGTTTGATCAGATAATCCAGGTCTAGTTTTCCATCCGGATGTATTTTGATTCCCAGATTCTGTATGTAGACCAGTTCTCCACGGACTTCTTCCGTTTCCAGCTTTCTTTGCATTTTCGACGAAACCTGTTTGTCGTAGTAGCAGTACTCGATAAGCCTTTTCGCGTTACTGCCCAAACTTGCTTTCCCAATCATGTCTTCATCATTTTAAGTAATGTGGCAAGCGCACTTTCAATCTCGTGATGCACTGAGCTGGCGTCAGCGTTCACTGCTTTCCAAGCCCGTTCTAGTTCTGATAGTGGGGCTCGATAGTAGGCTTCGTATTTATCGAGCAGGTCGCCTGCAAGCCGAGCGTTCGACCGGACCTCTTCAATAAGTTGCTGCTTGCTTTCAAGCTCATCAGGAAACAGGGACAGAAAATTAGTAAGCTCATTTAACCATGAACGCAGGCTATCGAGCGTCCGCTTTGTGCTACGGATCTCAAAGGATTCAAATACCCATAAGGTGATAAGATCAGCAAGTAACCGGACACGCTGACTGCTCTGTTGCCATTGGGCAGAAAGCATCTGCTGATCTTTGGTCTTTAAAACTGCCAGCGAAAGGATACCCGAAAGCTGTTCCAGTATTCGGACTGTGTTGGCGACCTTTTTTGGGAGCGATTTTTTCTGAGGCTTTTTAAAAGGGACGTCCAAGGCCAATGTCAAGAAATACTGACTGGCGGAAAGCCCGCTTTTCTCTATGATCTGATTAATCTGGCTTTTCTGTTCAGCACTCACCCAGACTGAAAAGTGTTCTCTTTTGGCAGTGCCCTTTTCCTTGGGCGGTCTACCTTTCGTTTTCTGATTTTGCATATGTCTTTTGAGATTAGCTATGAGCCGGTGGCGAATAGCAGGGGTCCAGGGGTTTCTCCTGGCCAGCTCCGCCGGGTCGGCGAGCGTCGCTCCGACGCATTTTGCGACGTACCGGCGATAGCTGGCTAGGGAGAAAACCACTGCCCACGTTCGAATCTGTTCGAAAGTGTTCGCTTCCGTTCTAAAAAATTCGGATTTGTTTGAAAGTGTTTGAATTCGTTCGAAAGCGTTTGAAGTTGTTCGCCTTTGTTCGAAATCTGAATAACAACATTTAAAAAACGAGCTGTCCTATTCGGCCCCTAGCGGAACCAGCACACGTTTGCCCTGGGAGTCATAAATGTAGTGCTCACCGATCTTGACTTTCCCCTTTTTAGGTAAAGGTGTTAGTTGCAGGTACATCATTTTATCGTACTCGACAATTTTTCCTTGCTCCATGATCTGTCTGTAAGCTGGTGCATTTTCATACTCGTCCAAAATTCTTTGTCGCTCTACATACTGCTGCCCATCGCGTATCAATAAATAGAACAAAACAGATATGACAATGCCTGCAATTGAATAAGGAGCGCTTACACCCATACCATAGAATAGTGCCTGGCCTCGGTCTTGAAACTGCAGGAATCGTTTCCTGCCTTTCAGCTCCAATGCAGCCCGGTCGATGGCTGCAATGGATTTTCCTACCCTGATTTCCAGGCTTTGAAAATGCTCCTGGGTTTCGGTCAGAAACAGCGCCGACCAGTCATCGATCTCGTGACCGTATTTGGCCGCGTACTTCCCCCTGGTCTGGGTGAGGCGGTTCGGCTCCGGGCTATTCATCGCCGAAATTTTCTTTAAGTTCCTTCTTTAGCCTGAGCCTTGCGCCTGGTGGATAGTCTTTGAGCGAATAGCCATTACGGATGCCGTCGAGGATCTGTCCACCTAATAGCGATGCTGGCTCGAAGTCGCCGAAGCGTCTGAGGTCAAGTCCGAGTGCGGTGCAGTTGTCCTCGAGCTCTTGGGACAAGCCTGGAAACTGGTTAAAACCAAACAGGTTCTGCCAGATCACGATCTCAAATTTTGACCTTAATGCAGCCCGCATCTTTTCCAAAAACTGTATGCTCGCCAGGTACGCTCCGCCACCACCGATGATGATATGGAATACGGCTTCAATGCCAAGTTCATCACACCATTCCTTCAAATCGATATCCCGAGTGATCAGAGCAGGCAGTTGCTCGCTTTCCGGCGCCCCAAAATCCATATACACTTTGTCGAAGGGGCTATCCGCCAGACTTTCCACGTAGCCGATGAAAAGGTCCCGCATTAGCCTTTCGCGGTTGTCCAGCAGAGAGAAAGCTTCAAACCGGTCTTGTCCGAGAAAAGCGAGCTGTCGGGATGAGGTTTTTGTTGAGCTGTCAAGGTCAACAAAAAGGGAAGAGCTGCCCGCTTCGGAAAGCGCCCTCAGATAGGTGTGCAGGCTTTTGCCTACGCCGCCTTTGGCCTGGACGATAAAATGGAATTCACGTTTCATTTTTCTTTGCAAATTTTGATTCGAACTTAAATTGGTCTTGTAGCTTGATTTCATCCGGATTGGTCACCTTGAAAGCGCTGGCTTGAATGTTCTCAGCGTCTTGCGGTTGATCCGGCTTACGTATTGTCTTCTCCACAGCCCTGTGAATGCGCTCACGCTTTTTGTCCTTGAAGTAAAACCGACAGTAGCGCACATCTTCTGCGGTGATAAGCCCTGGCCTGCCCAATTTGGCATTAATCATATCGGCAATTCTGGCGCGTGTCAGGCTAGCAAATAGGTCTTCTCGAAAGAGCCCCACCAAGGCCTCTCTGCGTTTTCGGTCTTTCTGTTCGAAGAGCTCGACTAACAGCTTTTCATCGATCATCATCCGAAGGAACCGTAGTTGCGGTCAACACTATACGACTACCTTGTTGCGGGTGAAAAGAAGGATGATAGTCCAGGTAGCCATAGCTGATCAGCTCCCGCAAACATTTGTGATAAGTTGCCCCGGATTTGATCCTGGAAAATCCCATCAACTTCCTGCGACTAGCATGAAACGGGATTTGCCTGATCCCTTTGCCGTAGTAAAGAAGCGCGGTGTAAAGGCTAATGTGATAAGCGTTCAGCCGGTCATCGGATTTGACGGCCTCAAGTAATGCCATGTCCACGGCAGTACTCGGATGATCGAGCCTTTTCATCGCCCCGAGCCATTTCTGTTGAGCATCGTAGCAATGTCCCGCTGGCTGTAAAAGAAGCATCCACCGATCTTGGTAAACCGAAGGTGTCCCTGGATGCGAAGGTTCTGCAAGGTGCCCGGCGAGATGCTTAGCATCTTTCTTACCTGGGCACTCCTAAGCCAGGTACTATCCGTTGGCTTATCCTGCGAAAGAATTGATTTTAGCTCTGCAATGATTTCATTTTTCAGGTTTTGCAGATCCTCCCTGGTGATCATCTCTACATTCATTATTCTGCAAGTTTATCGTGAAACGTCCCGGCATGAAGACCGCCGGCTGCTTGCAAAAATGAGAGAGAGACAAGCTATTGCAATGACCAAACTCAGCAGCTGGTCATCAGGAGCCCGACTCCGAACTGGTCAGGATAATTTTAAAGAACCGCAAATGTTCGGGTACCTCGACTTCCTTGCTTGTCTTTTCCTTCTGTACTGGGAAATAATTGCGAGCTGTCTCGATGGGGATGGGCTTCCGGTCGTGCGTGAAATATTTACTTACCAGCTTATACCACCCACTCTGTTCCTGAAAGTTAAAAAGCCTCCGCTCGTCAGGAAGCATCAGCTGTTGTAATTGATGGATGAGGTGAATGAAGGTGGGGAGGTGCTTATCGCGAATATCGATCTTGGTCTTTGTCTCATAACGACGAAGTGCTTCGAGTTGATCTTTGAGCTCGGTGATTTGCTGTTTAAGCCCAACGATTTCTTTATTGTTTTCTGTAATAACGGCTTCTAGGGTTTGTGAGGAGCTCCACTTGTCGATCGAGTGGAGAAAGGTCTGGAATGTTCTTAATCGCTCAGTCTGCTGTTTCGCGCGTAGTGCTTTCCGGGAGAATGGATCGATGAGATTTAGTTGTGAGATCCGCGTTGAAACGATATCAGAAACGTAGCTGTGAAAATCATTTTCAGTGCCTGAGGTATTTTGAAGGTAGTGCCGAAGATGGAAATCGTAAAAGTCAGAGAAATCGTCTTTTCTGAGCTCGTAAAGCTTTAAAAAGAAATGATTGTCGTGAAAAGAGCTCCTGATGAATGGCGTGCCGATCTCAAATCGATGCGGTTTGAAATTCCAGGGATCGCGGATTTTAAAATAGGAGTGCTGCATAGTCTTTTAACCAAAAGTTACAAATCGAGCTTGGTATATCCAAATCCTTCGAGGACAGCAATCTGGAAGGCGAAAGTTTAGATGAGCAAGTTTCAAATGTTCTTACCGCATGGTTAATTGCTCTTTGCTTAACTAATGCCTGTCGCATTTCTGATGTCGTCGGGCCGGAAAATTTCAAGAGACATGGTACATTGCAGGGTTAGAGCAGCGACTTAGCTCAAAGTGCTTGTCTCATAACTAGTCAGCACTTTAGCTCTGGATTTTCGCTACCACCCTCTTTTTTAGATTCTTCGAAGGAATTTGACAATATGACAAAGTATAGTGTTCAGCAACAACCGATTGAAATCCTGCCTACCTGGATTAAATCCGGGTAAATTGTGATACTGTAGTTGGGTAATTATAAAAGCCTATAATTGTCGCTGCTCATTACCTAGACAAAAGGTCTGGTATGAATTCTCACACTCAGATTTAGCGTATTTACGAATATCGATAACCCAAGGAGAAAGAAAAAAATAGGGTAGGCTATCTCAATATATCCTTTTTGAGTGGCAGGCAATTCCGAGGAACTAGCGGCAGCCCATGTGATGAAAGCCGGATAAACGGATACCGATATGAATAACAGAAATCTGCTCCAAGCCCCTGGAAATAAGGCCAACCACGGAAAGTCCTGAGCGCTTTCAGCATCCTGACGAAGACGCGTCGCCCTGTTAAGATGTAGAACAAGGGAAGAGAGATACACCATTAAACAAAAAGTCAAGAACGGAGCAACAACATACATATGCTTGCTCGCCACACGAATCCCTGAAACATCAACGTCATTTTTGGGATTATTTTTAAAATTAGCTGATTCTCTGGTCAATAGATCTTTGCACTCTTTGACAGACTTTTCCTTATTTGTAGAATAGAAGTAATCGAGGCTTCCAAGGCTTTGCCCGCTTGGATCATTGAATATCTTCTGATCTTCACTGTTATATAAAATCCTATTCAATCTCGAAAGTGACATTAGAGAGTCAACATATTGATTTGATTCAGGTATTATGCGAAAATCCTCATCTTTCCACTCGATCATTTGCTCCGTCAAATCAACGATGTTTTCATGATAAATCTTTTGACGTTCTCGTCCGGCAGTAAGTTCAACAATTAAGTCATATGCTTCCCGGAACAGCGAAAAGTCCTTTCGATTCTCGGCGGTATCAAGGGTAATTCGCATTTTCCTTATGCTTTTATTTACCCTCTTCATTTCGGCATCGTGCTGTATATTCTCTTGCCTTATTTTACTTTTCAGCCTATTTATTTCAGCTGTGTCCTTCTTACTAACAGCTACATTGGAGGAGTCGATCTCGTTTTTGCGAAATACTTTGACGCCTGTACTATCATATCGGATTCTTACCTTATCATACAGGATCATTGAGTCTAAATCAGCTTCACTTTCTTGTACAATTCGTAGACCTGTCTCGAAAGGGTTTGTCTCGAAAATGATTGATCCTGCAAAAATTCCAATAACGGTTAGGACGACAAGTAATATTTGGTGGATGTTTCTTGCAGATTGTAAGCTTTCATTCATATGATAAAGGGGTTTTGTGCAAAATTAAGCATTTGACCACCAGCTACAAGAACAGAATTATAAGTTGGCACGTGTATCATCTTGTGATAAGGTGGTTGGGAAAAAGAGATGCTAATGACCGAATAGACGATCAAGTTGCTGGATACAGAAGACGCTCTTGAAAAAGCCTACTGGGATTTTGACAGCACAAGAGCTGGAACTGGCCCATGGAAAGGCAGACCAAAATCTGAGCGTGATGCATTCAAGGGTATCGTCCGCGCCGCATTACAGCATCAAAAAGACAGCGATTTGATAAAGGCGTTGGGGGATTATTACATCCCTCAGCTTAAGTTCAGCATGAAAGGTTGCGATCACATCATCTTGGGGCTTATAACGCCTTTGTAATAGCGATAGGGTGCATCGAAGAAGCACTCGCAGCGCACAAGGCTAAGAAGGATGGAGCCGAATAACGACGAAGGCCACCCAAACGATTACTAATGTTCAACTAAATCAATCCTTAGGGCGATCTATAAAATCCTTTTTTCTTCATTTTGAACCCTATTCTATCGTTGATAATCAAATAGTTATTATGTTGAGGCCGCCAAAACATAAACCTCCGAGAGACCCGAACCCTGAATCACTCGTAAATTGTCTTTATGTAACGTGTTGTTTATTAGTAGTTTACGACTTATTTTTATGCTCGGAATGTGACCGTTTAGTAAATTGAGAGAGCATATCGAGAGCACTGCTTTATATGTCATATAAAGTATTGAATATCAGTGTGATATAAGTTAGGTTCGAATCCCTACGCCTCATACCTCCCTGTGGCAGCTTTTAACCTCTCTCTAATTATCTCTTTGAAGCTTTCAGGAGCAAGTACTTTGACCTTTTCTCCAAATGCCAGCAATGTACTTTCCAACTCGTAGTTAGGAGCTACCTCTATGGAAATAACCAGCTCCTCTTTTGTCTTGGATCTGATTCTTTGCGTGCCATGAATTGGTTTCGACAATACATATGGCGCAGTTTTTGAATCGAACGACAGCAAAATTTCGGTTACAATAGATTGTTCCCGTTTTGTGACACCGATGATGTCTTCAAAGTATTCGTTAAAATCGCAGAGTGTATTCTCTGTAAAATGAAAATTTTCATCCCTGATGTCGATGATCCTGTCCAAAGCCAGGTTGAAGATCCGGCCAGATTCATATTGTAGCCCGAAGAGAAACCAGCGATTATTGTATTGTTTCAAATAATACGGGTGGATGACAAGTTCGGAAGCTTCTTCGCTATGAAAGGGCTGGTACTGAATGCACAGCACCTGTTTATATAAAATACTCTGAAAAAGTTGCCCTAGGCGTTCTATGCCGGTTAAATATTGATTGTTATCAAAACTGATGATTGGTGCCCGATTTCGCTCCAAAAGGAAAGATTGTTCCAGTTTAGGCATCAGCTCATTCACCCAACCGAATTGCGGCATTCCCTCAAATCTCGCGAGTAGCTCCATCGCTGATTTTAGCTGTTCGATCTCCGATTGATTAAGTGGTTGCTTTTCAATGGAAAATCTTGGGTCGCTATATCTGTAATGAATCCGTTTTCCAACCTTTACTTTATCGAGCGGCAGATTCCAGGCCTCTTCCATATACTTAATATCTTCAAAGATCTGCCGCCGCTGCACTCCCTTACTATCCGGATTTCTATTCAATAAAGCAGCGCTGCAAGCTTCCACCAAGTCTTCCATAAAATACCGTTTGAACGGATTGGAGAAGCATTTATCCAACGCGAGATATCGTGTTTGAGCATCTTTGTTAGTAGCCATTGAGATAGAGGAATTTGAGTACTCAAAAATAAATTTTCCTGTGCAGATACACTGCACAGGTGCAAAGAATCTTTGAGCATCGAACACTAAAAAGCGACTTAGTATGAAGAGCAAGTATCAAATGAGTGTGCCGCTGGTATGCAAAAGCTGCCAGAGTGAGGACATCTACCTGAGTGAAGACAAGCGGTTTGCCAGATGCAACCAATGCCAGAAAGAGTATCCAGGCGGGTATGATGAGCTGGTGAGGGCAAATAAGCTGAGGATTGATGCAGAGATGAAAAAAATGCAAGCCAAAGTGGTTAAAGATGCGGAGAAAAAGGTGGATGATATGTTGAAAAAGGCCTTCGGAGGCGGTAAGAATTTCAGATTCTAGTATGCGTCGTCATCAGATTCGGCAGCCACGCCAAATCAAAAATGTTACATTTGTACACCCAGAACGATTTGAAAGATTGCTTTAAACAGCATATGTTTCCAAGGTTCGCAACACGTAGACCTATGTTTATCAGACACAATGACTTAGTAATTTCAAAAGACGACCCGTTCGCAACCTGCCAACTGGGAAGAAAGAAGTATGCTGACGTCCTGACACAAATTGTTGACGAGCCGGGCAACGGCTTCGTTTTGGCGATCAACAACGAATGGGGAACAGGAAAGACCACATTTGTGAAGATGTGGCAGCAGCAACTTCAAAATAATGGATTCACAACCCTATATTTCAACGCATGGGAAAATGACTTTGAGCGTAACCCGCTAGCGGCAATCATGTCGGAGTTGAAAGTATTGCGTAAGAAAAGCAATGCGAAAACCTTCGACTCTTTGGTAAAGAAAGGGGCGGTCCTTACCAAGAACGTCCTTCCTGCGCTGGTAAAAGGTCTTGCGAAACGATACATTGATAGCGAGGAGCTTGTGGAAGGAATTGTATCTTCAACCGAAGCGGCGGCCGAAATATTGGAAAACGAAATTGACGAATACACTGCGAGAAAAAAGAGCCTCCTAGATTTTCGTGCCGATCTGGAAAAGTTTTTGGAATCGACCAAAGGAGATAAACCGGTCATTTTCATCATTGATGAGCTCGATCGTTGCCGGCCCAATTATGCGGTAGAGGTCTTGGAGCATATGAAGCATTTCTTCGCGGTCAACGGGATCATTTTTGTTCTATCAATCGACAAAGTACAATTAGGGCATGCAGTTAGAGGGGTGTATGGGAGCGAGCAGCTGAATGCCGATGAATATTTGCGGCGATTTATTGATTTGGAATATTCAATTCCTGAGCCTGATATTGAGAAATTTGTCAACTACCTTTTTAAATACTTTTCATTTGATCAGTTCTTCAAATCACCAAAAAAGCTGGAATATCGAAGTGCTGAGTCCGATCGAGAGAGTTTTCAGAATCTGGCTAAAATACTTTTTAAATTAAAATCACCTACTCTTAGGCAGCAGGAGAAAATATTTGCACAGGCAAGGATAGCATTGAAAATGTTTTCTTACGAACAATTTTTATTTCCAGAAACCCTATTGTTTTTAATTTACCTGCGATCAACCGATCACGAATTCTTTATTAAGATTGCTGGCAAGAAGCTGAATCTACAAGAATTATCAGATGAGTTTTTTTTGAAAATTGGAAGAGGTAGTTCTGACACAGTCGTACGTCACATGCTATTCTTAGAAGTTCAAGTAACTAACCTATACAACAACTATATATCTGAAAACCAGTATGATTCTTCGAGATATAGAAGAGTGGAAAAAGGCGAAGAATTACCTCTTGTAATCTCAAAATTAGATCAATCTGAAAATCAGCAGCAGTATCTGGAATGTATTCGTTATCTAAACAGAGAACCTGACCGATCATATGTTTCCCTTAAACATTTGCTAGATCGAATCAATTTAACAGAGACACTAGTCAGCTAATTTAAGTGTTGCAAAAAACCTAATCGCATTTAATTAATGAATTATTCGAAAGTTAAGCTGGGCGAAATTTGCTACATAAACATGGGTAAAACTCCTTCCAGATCCAAGTTGCAATATTGGGGGCCGGGTTTTCCTTGGGTTTCAATAGCGGATCTATCAAGCTGTCGATCTGCTGGTGTTATTGGCGAAACGAAGGAGCAGATAACTACTTTGGCAGTCAAAGAGTCAGGGATTAAGATTGTGCCAGCAAACACATTACTGTACAGTTTCAAGCTTTCAATTGGTAAAGTAGCAATTACAAAGACTGAACTATTTACCAATGAGGCTATCGTTGCCTTACCAATTAAGGATACTGAAAGAGTTGACATCAAATATCTTTATCACGCTATCCAAAACATTAACGTGTCAGGAATAGGCGACAAGGCTGTTAAGGGATTGACATTGAACAAAGAGAAGCTGCAAAGCCTGGAAATCTCTCTCCCCGACCTCCCAACCCAAAAACACATCGCATCCATCTTAGACAAAGCCGACGCGCTGCGCCAGCAAAACCGCCAGCTTTTGAATTATTATGATGAGCTGCTGCAAAGCACGTTTATTGAGATGTTTGGGGATCCGGTTAGTAATAATAATGGCTGGACAGTAAAAAGATTGGACGAGATAGCTGAGGTTGTTTCTGGCGTTGCGAAGAATACAGGATTGGCTGGCGACCTGATTGAAGTTCCCTATATGCGCGTTGCAAACGTTCAGGATGGGGCTTTGGATCTTCGAGAAATAAAGACAATACGAGTTTTCAAACGAGACTACGAAAAGTATCAGCTAAAAAGTGGCGACGTTTTGATGACGGAGGGGGGAGATCCTGACAAGCTTGGACGTGCGGCTATATGGGGCGAAGAAATCCCAGACTGCATTCATCAAAATCACATTTTCCGCGTCCGACCAAATTATCTAGTCGCTGATTCAGAATTCCTTTGCAGCCAATTTGGGAGTATTTATGGGAAGAAATATTTCCTACGAGCGGCCAAGCAAACTACTGGAATCGCATCTATTAACATGACACAGTTGAAAAACTTCCCAGTGTTAGTTCCACCAATTGAAATGCAAAAAGAGTATAAAGATGTAATGCATAAAATTAGGCAACAAAAAGAGATTCTTTCCTCGGAAATCATGGAACAGGATATGCTATTCAATACGCTACTTGCCAAGTATTTTACTAATAATTGAATCAAAAATGCTCACAGGAGAAAAAAGAACCCAAATAGATAAAATATGGAATGCCTTCTGGACCGGTGGCGTTTCCAACCCTCTTACAGTCATTGAACAAATTACCTATTTGCTTTTTATCAAGCGACTGGATGAGCTGCAAACGGCAAAAGAACAAAAGGCCAGCTTGTTAGGGAGCCAAATAGAATCGCCGGTATATCGGGAGGACCAATCTGACCTGAGATGGAGCCGGTTCAAAGACCGGGAGGCGGAGGATTTGTTTAAGCATATGACCAAGGAAAATGGCGTTTTTGATTTCATCAAAAACCTTGGAACAAACAATGTATTCAGCCGATTTATGCGGGGAGCGACGTTCATGATCCCAACTCCGCGCGTTCTCGCCCAGGTAGTAGATTTGCTCAGTGATGTGGAAATGAATGACCGGGATACCAAAGGAGACATTTACGAATATTTGCTTTCCAAAATCGCCTCCGCCGGCACAAACGGACAGTTTCGTACGCCACGCCACATTATCAAAATGATGGTGGATATGATGGAGCCCATGCCTGAGGATATCATCTACGATCCTTCAGCAGGAACCTGCGGCTTTTTGGTTGCCTCCGCTGAATATGTTCAGCATCATTACGAAAGTCAGTTTACAGATTCGAAGTTCAGAAAGCATTTCAATGAGCAAATGTTCAATGGGACGGAGTTTGATGCAACAATGATCCGGATCGGTGCGATGAACATGATGATGCACGGAATCGAAAACCCGCATTTGCTGGATGTAGACGCATTGTCGGAAGCCAACGCCGGATTTAAAAACAAGGCGACACTGGTGCTCGCGAATCCACCTTTTAAGGGCAGTTTGGATCATGATTCTGTTGAAAAGAACATTTTGTCGATTATCAATTCCAAGAAAACAGAACTACTTTTTTTGGGTCTCATGCTAAGAGGAATGCAGGTAGGCGGCCGGGCTGCTGTGATTGTGCCGGATGGCGTTTTGTTTGGATCCTCCAAGGCGCATGTGCAAATCAGGAAGGAAATCATTGACAGGCATCAGCTTCGCGCAGTGATTTCGATGCCTTCTGGTGTATTCAAACCGTATGCGGGAGTAAGTACGGCCATTCTAATTTTCACCAAAACCAATTCCGGTGGAACGGACCACATTTGGTTTTACGATATGCAGGCCGACGGACTCAGTTTGGACGACAAAAGGCAACCTGTTGCCAGCAATGATATCGATGACATTGTGACGCGTTTCAAAAATCTGGAACAAGAAGCGGATCGGTTACGGACGGACAAATCGTTTTTTGTACCCGTAAGTGAAATAATTGAAAATAAATACGATCTTAGTATCAACCGGTACAAGGAAGTGGTGCATGAAGAGAAACATTACGACAAGCCAGAGGTAATCATTGCAAGAATAAAAGCGCTGGACGAAGCTCGCAGGCAGAACCTGGCAGAACTCGAAAAACTACTCTCCCAAGAAATATTGAATAATTAATGCTCAATTCTAACTTCTTTTTCCTCAATAATGAATGGGCAGATCATTTCGAAACTGCTCAGAAAGCGGAAAGCTACGCATTAACAGAACCGACCATTTCTGCTATATTGAGCAGGAAAGCGCTCGAAGAAATGGTGAAGTGGCTGTATGATCACGACGTAGCTTTGCAATTGCCATTGAAAGAGCAATTTAACCTGAATGACCTTTTGCGCGAGCCCAGCTTTCAGGATTCCTGGGGAAAAGAATACGGAAAAGAGCTGCATATCATTAAGAACACCGGTAACAATGCGGTTCATCGTGGTACTAAAACCGGTACGCACGAGTCGCTTTCGTCCGTCAAATACTTATTTAGATTTTGCTCAGGGGTTGTCCGTACCTATTCGGCCAACCCTTATTCTTATCGTGCTTTTGATGACAGTCTGATCCCAACCGAAGGGAAAAAGCTTTCGCAAAAAGTCTACGACCAATTGCTCGACGAAGGCAAGCAGCAGAGCATTGAGTTGGCAAGAAAAACTGCGGAGTTGGATGAAAAAACGGAGGAAATTGAACGCCTCAAACGCCAGCTGCAACATTACGAACAACTAAGCAAGCAGAATGGCGAGGTAGTGGCACCGGCTGTGCTGTCCGAAAAGGAAACACGAAAGCTTTATATCGACGTATTGCTGCGGCAAGCCGGTTGGGATGTTGAAGCAGCAAACGTGCAGGAGTTTCCGGTCACTGCGATCGACGAAGAGTCGGGAACAGCCAAAAGTCTGAAAATAGATTACGTCCTGTGGGGCGACGACGGGAAGCCCCTGGCTATTATTGAAGCAAAGCGTACCAGCAAGGAGGTAGAACGCGGAAGATATCAGGCAAAGAATTATGCTGACGCGATCGAAAAGCAATATGGACAAAGACCGGTCATCTACTACACCAATGGTTTTGACACCTTCTTTTGGGATGATCTGCGATATCCGCCACGTAAGGTATTTGGCTTTTTAAATGCGGAAGAGCTGATGCGTTTGATGGTCAGGCGACATCAGAAATCCTTGCTTCGCGAGCAGAAAATTAATCAGGACATCGCCGGTCGGTATTACCAGGAACGTGCGATACGCAGGGTTATGGAGCGGTTCGAAGATGAAAATCAACGGAAGGCACTCCTGGTCATGGCAACCGGTACAGGAAAGACGCGTGTTTCAGCTGCGATTGTGGATCTGCTCGCCAAAGCACAATGGATCAAACGCGTGCTGTTTCTCGCCGACCGTAATGCATTGGTCACACAGGCGCTGAAAAATTATAACGAATACCTACCCAGTTCTACCGGAGTGGATCTCACCAAAGAAACGGATCAGGGATTTGCGAGGGTAGTATTTTCAACTTATCAGACTATCATCAATCGAATTGACTCCGACTACCGGAATGGAAAGCGATACTACGGTGTCGGGCATTTTGATCTGATCATCATCGATGAGGCGCACCGCTCCATTTATGATAAGTATGGCGCCATCTTTGAATACTTTGACGCTCTGTACCTGGGCCTCACTGCCACGCCAAAAAGCGAAACGGATAGGGATACTTACGCCATTTTTAATCATAAGCCGGGTGAACCTACCGATGCATACGAATACACCACGGCAGTAGACGACAAATTTTTAGTTCCGATCAAAAAAGTGAAGCTGGAACTGAGGTTTCCAACACAGGGAATCAAGTATACCGATCTCTCAGACGAGGAGAAAATGGAATGGGAACGTAAATTCTACGATCCCGCAACAGGTGCTGTGCTGAATGAAATCGATGGGGCGGCTATCAATCAATGGCTTTTCAATCAGGATACTGTTGACAAAGTGTTACAATCGCTGATGGAATTCGGGCATAAAGTCGAAGGAAATGAGAAGTTGGGTAAGACGATCATATTTGCCAGAAATCACCGACACGCCGAATTTATTCTCAAACGCTTCGGAGCACTTTATCCTCAAATACATCCGCATTTCGCGCAGGTGATCGATAACTATGCAGCCAATGCTGAAAATCTGATTCTGCAATTTAAGATCAAAGAAAAATATCCGCAGATTGCCATTTCGGTCGATATGCTGGACACCGGCATTGATGTCCCAGAAATAGTGAACCTTGTATTTTTCAAACCGGTATATTCTGCTGCCAAGTTTTGGCAGATGCTGGGTAGAGGCACCCGTCTGAGCGCCGACCTTTACGGACCATTGATGGACAAGGAGGACTTCTATGTATTCGACGTGTGCCGGGTTTTCGAATTTTTCGACCAAAATCCGCAGGGTATTATTCCGTCGAAAGCAAAGTCTCTTAGCGAAATAACGTTTAATGCACGCGCAGAACTAGTTCATATTTTACAAACGCAGGGCAGCGCACTCCCTGAAAGTGAAGATTTTCAGACGAGTAAATCGCTTTGTGAAATACTAAGCAAGCAGGTGGCTGACCTAAATCCGAATGCATTTGAGGTAGGCCTGCATTTGCGCCAGGTGGAACATTATGCTAGCCTGACATCATGGAATAGCATCCGCGATACCCATGTCAGAGAGCTGGCGGAGCATATTGCACCGCTTGTTGCAAACGAAGAAACGGACGAGCAAGTGAAGCGTTTTGACTTAATGATGGTGAAGTTGCAACTGGCCGTCATCAGAAGTGAGCGTTCGCTACCGAATTATGTGGAGAAGCTGCAAGGCGTTGCGAGAGAGCTGTTGAGAAAAGCGGATAACGTCCCAACGATCGCGAAGCGCAAAGAAACGCTAAGGCAGATTCTGCAACCAGAGTTTTGGGCTGCGGCGGGCGTTCTCGCTATCGAAAAACTTCGCCTGGAAATAAGACAGCTTGCGAAGTTATTAGACATTTCATCAGGTAAAGAAATCTTCTACACAAACTTCGAGGACCAACTAATAGCTCCCGTTCAGTTCGAAGACTACACGGGCAGTTTCGGTAACTACAATAATCATTACTCGAAGCTTAGAAAGATCATCCTGGACAATGTCAATCATATGACAATTAACCGGCTTCATAACAATCAGCCTATCACAGCCGCTGAGTTAAACGAACTCGATAGAATGCTTTTCGAACAATCGGGTTGTCAGACCCAGGATGCCTTTAAGAAGGCATTGGGGGATAAACCGATAGGTATTTTTGTAAGGTCAATTCTAGGGTTAGACAAAGTAGCAGTACAAGAGGCATTTTCAGAATTTCTTTCCAACGGGCCTCTCAATTCTACGCAAATAGAGTTCGTAAATGATATTATAAAGCTTTTAACAAAAAATGGTACAATTGACACTAATATGCTCTTTCAGCAGCCATTCACAAAATTTCATGAAAGTGGCGTGGCAGGAGTGTTTGATTTGAACGCTAGGAGAATTATTGAGATTGTTGAAGATACGAATCGGAAGGCGATAGCTGGGTAAGACCCTGCTACAATTATTTAAAATTAACTCATGCCAATACCAGATTATCAAACGATTATGTTACCTGTGCTAAAATTAGCCGGTGATCAAAAAGAACATTCCTTGAAGGATGCCGTTGAGATTTTATCCAACCAATTTCAGCTATCCGATGCAGAAAAGAGCGTGTTACTTCCAAGCGGTCAGGGGCTTTTGTTTTCCAATCGGGTTGGCTGGGCGAGGACATATTTGAAAAAGGCAGGCTTACTTACTTCACCAAAAAGGGGAAGCATTTTGATTACAACCCGCGGACTTGATTTATTGGACAAAAATCCGAGCAAGCTGGATAACAGTGTTTTAAAGCAGTATCCCGAGTTTCTTGAGTTCTATAGTAAGAAGGATGATGGAGGAATTATCAACAATAATATAGTTCAGGAAGTTGAAACTGACACACCGGAAGAAACCATTGAAATAGCATATCAAAAGATCCGTAAATCTCTGGCTCAGGAAATAATAGACACTGTAAGAAGTTTTTCTCCAACATTCTTTGAACGTCTTGTCGTCCAGCTCCTTGTAAAAATGGGATATGGAGGTTCCGAAAAAGATGCTGGTAACGCAGTTGGTAAAACAAATGATGAGGGAATCGATGGTACCATTAAAGAGGATAAGCTTGGCTTAGATATTATCTACATTCAGGCAAAGCGTTGGCAAGCAGGAAATACAGTTGGACGACCTGAGTTACACAAATTTGTCGGAGCACTCGCCGGCCAGGGTGCTAAGAAGGGAATTTTTATAACGACCTCTTCATTTACAAAAGATGCATTAAGCTACATGCCACGAAATGAGACGAAGATTGTGTTAATTGACGGAGAGCAACTTGCCCAATTAATGATTGATTATAATCTGGGTGTATCTCCTCAAAAAATCTACGAGATTAAAAGACTGGATAGTGACTATTTTGACGAGGGATAAAGAGATTTAAATCATCAACTAAACGATAAATTATGAATGCATTTATTTCATATAGCCACAATGATGCCGAGATGCTAACTTTATTGCATACGCATTTAGCACAACTTCAAAGAGATGGACTAATTAGTACTTGGACCGACCGAGAAATACTCG
This sequence comes from Dyadobacter sp. BE31, assembly GCF_031457695.1. Classification (NCBI taxonomy): domain Bacteria; kingdom Pseudomonadati; phylum Bacteroidota; class Cytophagia; order Cytophagales; family Spirosomataceae; genus Dyadobacter; species Dyadobacter sp. BE31. The sequence continues at coordinate 343,440 of NZ_JAVDXA010000001.1, read as the reverse complement.
CCGGGGGAAATCTGAATGATTCGATCTCTAGGTCTCTTGATAATTCGAATATATTCATTGCGCTGCTTAGCCCAAGTTATATAGCTTCAACCTATTGCTATGAGAAAGAATTTGTAAGAGCAATACAGATCCAAGAAGAGGGTAAGTTGGTTATTGTTCCGACGATAGTTGAGCCTTGTGACTGGCTGAACACACCTTTCAGCAAATTTAAGGCATTACCCAAAGACGGTAAAGCTATCACCACTTGGGAGAATAAGAATACCGCTTTTGTTGACGTAATCCAGAATTTGAGAAAACTTATAGAAAATGGAGGGCTAACCGACGACATCCCAGGTCAACCTCCGCATTCTGAAATTCCGAAAACGGGTAGAAATTATAGAGTACAGAAAGACTTTGACTCTATTCAAAAAATGGAATTTATCGAACAAAGCTTTAAAGAAATAAAAGAACATATTAAACGATATTTGCAAGAAATTAACGAGCTTGAAAATATAAGATCTCGTATAATTAAAGAAGTCAGTGAGGAAATTGAGATTATTCTTGTCAACAGAAACAAGATTGCTACTGAGGCTAGGTTAAAAATCTCAATTGGAAAGGATCAGGCAAGAGTGCGTATGTTTTCTAACAGTGGAGATGGTCGAATCAACTATTCTGTATCAACGGAAAATAATAATCTGAGTGATCGCGGATACAATCTTCAATATGACGACTATGATTTGTTCTGGGTTAGTGAGGATTACTATTCTGCGAATAGGGCTGTGAGGATGACTGTTAGAGAAATAAGCGAACAGATTTGGCTTGAATGGTTAAAGAGCGTGGGCATCATGAGCTGAAAGCAATTCGTCAATCTATCGTCAGTGAGTCCCGCTGCTCTATTTTGCATCAGCCGCAATGCGCAGCATTTACTAAGTGCAAGTTCGGCGTATCCACCCGACCAATCCATCTATCCTCGCTTTCTGTGATTTTCCTAGCCCCGTATCATGAAAAGAGACAGAGAACAAATGCGGGATACTTACAATTTGATTTCGCATAATTCGCCAATTGAAAAAAATCACATCGGGTAAAAATTTTAGAGGAAAGGTCGAAATGAGCATATTGAGAACAGTTTTGGAGTTGTACCTATCTTGTACCAACAAAAAAGCAGTCACAAACCAAAGTTCATAACTGCTTTAAACCAGCACATGAAGGGAGAATCAAACCTTATGGCCGTTTCGGCTCTCAGGATTTTAAGTCCCACGAGCTGACATCTTATGCCTATTTCGACAATATTTGCCTCAACCTGGCCATATCATCACTGATCTTACGATCAACAATCTTGGCATACTGCTGAGTCGTCTTGATGTTCCGATGCCCTAACATCTTCGAGACACTCTCAATCGGCACACCATTAGTCAGAGTCACTGTAGTAGCGAAAGTATGCCGAGCCAAGTGAAAAGTAATGTTCTTCTGTATCCCGCACAAGTCGGCAATCTCCTTCAGATAGGAATTCATCTTCTGATTGGAAAGCACGGGCAATACCCGGTTCTCATTCTCGCATTGAGGATGATCTTCATACTTCTCCATAATCTCCATCGCCATCGGCAATATAGGTATCCGGGAGGGAGTATCAGTCTTCTGGCGCTTGGTCGTAATCCACTTTCCGCCATCAATCCCCTCAGCAATCTCAGTCCGCTTCAATTTATATATATCGGCATAGGCAAGTCCTGTGTAGCAACAAAACAGAAAGATGTCCTTGACCAGAGCAAGCCGACCGTCGCCCATATCTTTCTCCCATACTTTCTTCAACTCAACTTCGGTTAATGCCTGCCGATCAACCTCTCGCTTCGAAAATTTGAAAGCATAGAACGGATCACGTAGAAGCCATCCTCTCTTAACACACAGAAGGACGATCTTTTTAAAGTTCGCCAAATATTTCATCGTAGTGTTATGGCTGATCTTCTTAACTGCTTTAAGCCAGAACTCATATTGTGATATGAATTCGTAATCAAGCTTCCCAATTTCGAAATCGTCTGCCTGGTATTTCCATTTGATGAAATCGCGGGTGTGTTTAAGGCAAGTCTCGTACCGCTCCAAGGTGCCTGGCGCAAAATCGGCCCCGATTAATGCAGCAATCTGATCGTTGTGTTCTCGAAAAATAGGCAAGATAGTTTTTCCACCCTCAGTTCTTCCTAGAAGAATATTTTTGATGGCTTCTGAGGTGACCTCTTTGTTTGCCTCAATTAGTGATCGTTTTGCCTCGTAAATCTTGGAAGTCAGTGTATCGAGGTAGGCATTCAATGTTTTAGTGTCCTCTTTGTTTCCTGTCGCCCTACCAGCGCCGACACTCCACTTGGATGGATGCCAAATTCTTTTTGTAGAGATGTCCTTGGGGATGCCGTTGACGGTGACTCGGCAATAGACATAGCGCATTCCACCCGCTAATTCTGGTTTGGGCTTTTTCAAAAAGAAAATCAACCCGAAGCTTGTTTCCAACATAGTAAAAAATGTTTAAGATGAACAAAAATCGAATTGTTACAATTGAAAGTAAAGATGTTTAGTGCGTAAACATCTTTTGATCAGCCAGTTAGTAGATATGATATGGAAGTTTTTGTTCAGTTTTGTCACTTCCACGATACCCTACATTTTCATTGGGATTTCTTGCATTTTTTGGTAGGTCCCAAAAACGCAAAAACCCCGTTTAAAGCGTTTAAACGGGGTTTTTGAATGTTTTGACATCATGTCCTGCAGAGAGAGAGGGATTCGAACCCCCGGACCTGTTACAGTCAACGGTTTTCAAGACCGTCGCAATCGACCACTCTGCCATCTCTCTAAATGATTTGCCGAACGCGAATCATGGTGCAAAGGTACAGTTATTATCGATAAGCGCAAGAAATTTTTGAATATTTTATTGTGATAATTGTAAGTGGTTCATTCAGAATGGACAACAGGATGGGGTTGTAAAAAGAAGTCAGAAACTAAGATAGAACTATCTAGGAGATTAATTGAAAGCCCCAGGTATCGGAGTCGCACATCGTGCGTACGCGGAAAGCGTATTCATCTGCTGAAATGGTGGTTGCGGATGTGACACGGATGTCGGTGAAGCCGGGATAAGCACGTTCCGCATGCGCAATGGCGCCGGCTCCGTCGGGGGCAATGGACAGCTCGTAAAACATGGTACACCGGTAGGTTCGGCCATCCGGGCCTTTTCCGGTAAATTGGAATTGCAGGTATTTCATTGGTTCTGAGATCGTATGCCTGAAAATACCGAGTGTTTTGTGAAACGTTGGTTTTATTGATCCTTCGGTAGTAATGGGCTTTGGTACGGTTTTTGCGGGTTCGATGGCAATCCATCTATTAAACCACTTCAAATTCAAAAACCATGAGAAAAATCTCTTTGCTCGTTCTTCTGTCGGTGTTCAGCAGTGCGGCGTTTGCGCAGTCGTTTTCCATCGGCCCGAAAGCGGGGATCAACATCAGCAACTATACCGGAAGTGATATTGAGTCGGATGCCCTGGTCGGGTTCCATTTGGGCGGTATGATGAACTTCGGAATCGGGCAGGTGTTTTCGATTCAGCCGGAAGTGCTGTTTTCGACGCAAGGGGCCAAAATTGACAATGGCGGTAAAAGGGAATTTAAAACGTCGTACGTGACGGTCCCCGTGATGCTGAAATTCCGGGCCAAAGGCGGGTTCTATTTCGAATTCGGTCCGCAGGCGTCATTTAAAACGGGCGAGGATGTACCGGACCAGACGATCGACCATTTCGCCAAAAATCTGGATCTGGCGGGGGCCGTTGGATTGGGCTATCAAGCTAATTTCGGGCTCGGTATCGGCGCGCGCTACATAGCCGGTTTTTCCAAAGTAGGCGATTTTGACAAGAATGCGGCGATGAACCCCGATTTCAAAAACAGCGTAATCCAGTTGAGCTTATTCTTCGCGATTCCAGCTCATAAATAGCGAATTACTTATTTACAACAACGTTTAAAAGCAGGGGAGACCCTGCTTTTTTGCTGGACAAGCTCACGAAGAGAGCCCGATTTGCCTCAAAAACTGCTCGCGGTAATTGCTGCCGATCGGTATTTCGGTGTTTTGGATAAATACCCGGTTGCCCTCAATGTGATCTATTTTGGATTTATTGATGATAAACGACCGGTGAATGCGTAGGAATTTTGATTTGGGAACGAGCTCCTCAAAACCGGAAAAAGTCATCGCCGGAAGTAATGTGTGCTGGGTGGTCCGTACTTTGGTGTAATTACCGTTCGCTTCGGCGTACAGCAGGTCGTCATGCATGACTTTGTAAATTTTGCCATCGGCTTTCAGAAAAATGAAATCGTCATCCTTTGATTCACCGGCTTCAACAAATGCATTAGCGGCTGGTTGTAATTTTTCCATGGCCTTGTCCACAGCCACGATGAAGCGTTCGAGGGAAAAGGGTTTGAGAAGATAGTCACAGGCGGCGAGGTCGAATGCGTCGACGGCGTATTCCTTGTAGGCGGTCGTAAATATGATTTGCGGCGGTATTTTGAGTGTTTTGAGGAAAGAAATGCCGTCCATCACAGGCATATTGATGTCGAGGAAAACAATATCGACCTTTTGCTGCATCAATACTGCCCGGGCTTCGAGCGCGCTCCCGCACACGCTCGCCACGCGCAGGTAGGGAAGGTGCGCACAGTAGGTACGTATAATGTCGCGCGCAATGGGCTCGTCGTCGACGATGAGGCAGTCGATGGGCGTCATATTATCGAAGATTCAGGCGTAAGTTCACAGTGTATTGGGTTTCTTCATTTTCAATAGTGAGGTCGTGCTGGTTCGGATACAGTAATTGCAGCCGCTTCTTCACATTCGCAAGGCCGAAACCGCTGTGTTTTTCAACGGTTTGCCCATGGATATCGGACCGGTTATGCGAGTTCCTAAGGTAAAAAAGAATCGAGTTTCCCCACACTTTAAGCCGTATTTCGATGAATACCGCTGGCTCCGAGGTATTTTTGGAATGTTTGAATGCATTCTCAATGAACACGATGAGCAGCATCGGCGCAATCCGGATATCGTTGTTTGCCAGGCTTTCCATATCGGTTTTTAGTTCCAGCCGGTCGCCGATCCGGAGCTGTTCGAAATCGATGTAGTTGTGGATATAGGCCAATTCGTCTTTAAGCGGGACATAAGTTTCGTTCGCTTCGTACACCGAATACCTCAGCAAATCAGATAGTTTCAATATCAGCGGCGGGATTTTTTCGTGCTGCGTGATCGAGAGGCCATACATGTTGTTCAGGGTATTGAACAGGAAATGCGGGCTCAGCTGCGATTGTAGTAAATGCAGCTCACTCTGGCTTTGCGCGGCCTGTGTTTTGGCAGCTTCGAGTTCCTTTCGGGTGCTCATTCTGAATAATTTAATCAATGCACCGGTACAAAGCCCGATCATCAGAAACGGGATCCAGTACAACAGTAAATTAATGCCGCGAAATGTCTCAAACTGCAAATCGACGTGGACAAAAAGCCAAACGAAGCAGACTGCGATCGCAATGGCCAGCCCATTCAGGACGTTTTTGGGGATTTCGCGCTGTCTTGCCGACCATATCGTGGCCAGATGCCGGCCAATATATATGCACCCGAAAAGCACCAGCGTCGCGGCAGTGGCAACGGCTTCATCGTGGGCAGCACCAATGATGTTCAGATAGGCGTCGATACCGAAAAACGCGGGTGCGCAAGCCGCCGCAGTGAGCACCACATAAATGCCTATTTGAGTCGCCTCCTTATTGTCACTATTGAAAATACTGCTCATGGGATCATCCGGTTCATGCCTTGAAGTCGCTTACAAATATGCCTTTCCGAAGGCTGGAATCCGAAAGTAAGCGGTTATAATGGCCCGATTTCATGACGGAAAGCTGCTATGACAGGTCGAAATGGTTCGTCAGCCTTAAACCGGTTTCCGTCACGGTTCCGGGAAGTTACAACACATTTATTTCATGGGGTTACAAGGCCGGGTAATATTTGCCTCATCACTCGACCATGTAAAACAACAGCCATGAAAACGTTTTTCGCAATCCTAACAGCTATCCTGATCAATTTAAACGCCTTCGCACAAACAGCTAACACCATTTCCGGAACGGTTAAAGACTCGGGGAATGAAGGTTTGCCGGGGGCAACGGTTCGCTTACTCAAATCGTCGGATTCTACGCTGGTAAGCGGCGAGGTAACGGACGTGAACGGAAATTTCCGTTTTATCAATATTGAAAACAACACTTACGTACTGGCAATCAGTGCGATGGGGCAAAAGGAGTTCAAAAGCACTGCATTGACGATCGATGCCGGGCATTCCAGCATTGCGTTACCGGCGATTATCCTGCTTCCCGCCAAAAGTATCGAGCTCAGCGAAGTGGTCGTCAAAGCGCAAAAGCCACTGATCGAGCAGGAAATAGACCGCACTATTGTAAATGTGGGCTCGATGATCGGCAGTGCCACCAGCAATACGTTCGACGTGCTGAGCAAAACGCCGGGCGTGAGTGTGAATGCAAACGGGGAAATCAGTTTGAATGGAAAGGGCGGGGTAATGGTGCTGATCGACGGGCGCAGTACTTATATGTCGGGTGCCGACCTGGCCGCTTACCTGAAATCGCTGCCAGGTGGTGTGCTTGACAAGATTGAGTTGATGGATAATCCGCCGGCCCGATATGATGCAGCCGGTAATGCGGTGATCGACATCCGTTTGAAAAAGACCCGCTTGGGCGGGCTCACAGGGAGCGTCGCGGTAGGCGGGAGCCTGGGCAGGTACGTGCGAAGCAATGATGCCCTCAACCTGAATTACAATCATCGGAAGCTCAACCTGTTTGCCAATCTGGGTTATAGCTATGAAAAAAGTTACAGTGAAGACGATTTCAACCGCAGATATTACGACGGCTCCGGCACATTACAGTCACGCGTCGGACTACAAAATGACCAGATAACTGCCGCAAACGGCTACAATATCAACATGGGAATGGACCTGACCGCTACACCCAAAACGATTATCGGGGCGATTCTTAACCTTAACGGATCTTCGCGGAACGGCAATTTTAACTATCAGAGCACGCAACGGAGCGCACTAAACGGACTGATTAGCTCTGGAAGTGGTAGCACGGTTTCAAAGGATATTCGAAATAATACCAGTTTGAATATGAATATGCTGCATAAGCTGAACGACAAGGGCCGTGAATTGGCTGTCGACGCAAACTACCTGAATTATCATACCAATGGCCGGCAGGATCTTGAAAGCCGTCTGTTCAATGCGGACGGCGCCATGACGAGCCGGGAGCTGTTCCGCTACCGTACCCCTTCGGAAATCAATATCTACACTTTGAAAGCCGATTATGTGCACCCATTGAAAAACAAAGGACGTCTCGAAGCGGGGTTCAAGTCGAGCTACGTGGATAATGACTTTGTTTTCAATCATTACAATACCAATGACGGGAATGCGGTCATCGATAACCGCCGGTCCAACCACTTTCAATACCGCGAGAATATCAATTCTGCCTATACAAGTGGCGAAAAACGGTGGGCACGTTTTGGCATGCAGCTGGGTTTACGTCTGGAAAACACCATTGCGAAAGGCAATCAGCTGGGTAACGACTCTGTTTCGGCAACACGTTTCAACCAAAAATACACGAAGCTTTTTCCCAGTATTTTTCTCAACTATAAGCTGAACAATCAGAATGCATTTGTGCTGATGGCGGTTCGGAGGATCAACCGCCCGAACTATCAGATGCTGAACCCCTCCGTTTTTTACAAAGATCAATACACTTACAGCTCGGGAAACCCTCATTTGATCCCGCAATACCAGGACCGCGTAGAGCTGAAATATCAGCATAAAAATTTTCTGAACATGGGCCTGAGTTACAATCGCTTTACCAACGTTTCTTTTACAACCATCCAGGCGAAGGGTGATACTTTCATCAGCCGCCCCGATAATATCGCCCGAGGTTATATGGTGTTGCTGAACACGAGTGTATCCGGCCAGGTTACAAGCTGGTGGTACAACAGCACCACATTGCGGCTGTCGCGTATTGGCATGAAAGGTCCGTTATACAACGCAGCAATCAACTACGCGACCAATGTGGCGCGTCTTGAACTCAATAATTACTTCAACCTCGGCAATGGCTGGAATGCGGAGCTGGGAGGCTACTACGCCAGCCGCGACATCAATGCCCAGGCACAGATTTCCGGCATGTTCCGTGTCAATGGCGGCATCCAGAAAAAGATATGGAAAGGAAAAGGCACCATCGCCATGAATTTCGAAGACCTGTTCCATTCCTGGGTGTATCATAGCCAGTCATTCGGTATCGCCCGGTCGGATTATGATCAGGTCAACACCACTGATACACAGCGCATCAGCATTGCACTCAATTACAAATTCGGAAAGGAAACCTTCGCCCGTAAACGTCGCCATAACAACAATGCGTCCGACGACGAAAAGGGTAGGGTAGAGTGAGCAGCTTTTGGTCAGGATTTGTCAGGCGCAGTCAGGCAGGCGAGTAATACGAGGATAAATGAAAGAATTGACGCCCAGGTACGGATCGCGTTCAATTTGTTCCAGGGGACTTCAAAACGCAAACGATGCGCCGCCAGCTCCTGAGAGGAAGACCCGGTGAGATTAATTTTATCCAAAGCCTCATTTAAAGGAACATTGCCTGCTACCGTTACACCGAATGTGCCGATCGCATATAGCAATGTAGCAGCCAGCAGTATATAGAAGCGGCTACCCGTCCCGAAATGCAGATAGGTGCTCACCGGCAGGAGCAAAAGTGTTCCCATAAAGCTGAAAAAGAACACCGGATTAAGTATCGCGCGATTAATGGATTGCATTGCAGCAAGGTAATTCGAATCGGAAAGGGAGCCCAGGCCGGGATTCACCGAGCAGGAGTAGCTGTAAAACAAGCCCGCGACAAGGCCGCTGGCAAGAGCCGAGAAAAGCAGGAACAGGTTGATCGTCGTCATATCTTTTTTCTTTCAAAGGTCGGCGGCGCAACGGCAGAAAAATAGAACAAAACCGACAGCCTACAAGTAGCGCTCGCCTATTTCGCGAGCCAATTGCGCGAACTCGTCGAATGTGCTCGGCTTGGTCACAAAGCTCGTAACACCCGACAGGTAGGCGGTCCGGATCAGCGCGGGATTGGAGGAGGTAGAGAGCATCACGATTGGCATTGCGGCGAGGCGGCTGTCTGTACGGATAGCCGCCACCGTTTCCAGCCCATTCATTTTGGGCATATTCATGTCGATAATGATCACCGACGACTCCGGGTCGATGACTTCCTTCATTAATGTAAGGAGATCGAAGCCGTTTTCAACTTCGGTAATCCGAACGTTCATGCCCGAGTCCTGAATCGCCTCGCGGATAAAAAAACGGTCGTCCTGATCGTCGTCAACAAGGTAAATCATCTTGGAGTAGCTCATCAGGAAAATGATTAGTCCGCGCGGGCCCCGGCTATCGGGATTGGGTCGATGGAATAGCTTAGCTGTTGGTAAAGTTAACCGCTAAAACCGACAAGCCAAGGGCTAAATTCCGTTTTGAAGGGAATTTAATTACGTCCGAACCTCATCACCCACATCCAGTTCATAGGCCAATCGGAGTTGATGCCGTCATGGCTTAGCAATATATTATTGACCAATTCATAGCCGATCAGCGATCCTCCCTTTTGGGTAATATCGTGTTTGGCCCGATTGTACAATTGCACCCAAGTTTCATGCGAAATCAGGTCTTGTGAAGCATTTTTGATTCGTGTCCAGCTGGAATTTTCGGCATAGCTGCCATAACGTTCGATCAGGTAATGCTTGAAACTTTCGTCGTTCAGCGTGATTACCGTCTGTTTTTCATTTTCGCCTTCCATAGCTATCAGGTTTAACTTTGCGGATGAGTTGAAAATTGTAACCGACATTACTATTAAAACTATACCAACTTCTTGTGGTTAATTGTAGAAATATCTCACAAATTTGACTACAATTAGCAAGGGGCTAGTTTCATTTATTCTCAGGCAATCAAACCGATCATTTTTGCGCTTTGCAATGCCTCAATCGAATTATCAGCTTGCAATTTTTCTAGTATGCGCTGCCTGTGAGTGTTGACAGTGTGGACGCTGATATCCAACAATGCGGAAATTTCTTTACTCAATTTGCCGGTACCAATCATGCCGAGGATTTCTTTTTCGCGGGATGTTAGCTTTACGGTTGCTGGTAAGTCATTGTTTTCCAGTCTGATAAGTTCGCCGGTGTGGAAGTTGATCACCTGGCTCTTCACATCTGTAAGCGACTGATTGGGCGAAATGTCGATCACCCCCAGTGAAAGCCAGATATTCCCCGACGCATCTTGTTCCAGCACCTGATGCTGCTCCGTGACGCGGATCGTGGCCCGGTCATCCAGCACGATCCGGTATTCGGTAACCATTTTGAACTGCTTGCGCGTTTGCGCAGGCTGCGCCATCATAAACTTCATTGCTTCATAGCCGTTCCGCGCCAGCGCCTGGCGGTCGTCGGGGTGAATTTTCTTGTCGAACATTTCATTCGGAATGCAGGAATCCATGGTACCGAAATCGTAGCCGTACAGCTGGTAAAAATTGTGCGAAACGTAAACGTGCGCCTGCTTTTGCAGGTCATACACGGTCACCCCGCTGCTGCTGAGCTGGGCCATAGCGCGGATGAGCGCCAGCTGCTTATCGAGCCGATCGGGTTCAAAACCGTCGAAATCATAATATCTGTTGAGCAATTGCAGGTAATCGGGCGCTATCCGCACCGATTTTTCCCGTGTGTTTTGTAATGATAAATCAGTATTCTCTCTCATCGGTATCCGGCTTTTCTTTGCAGGTATGTAGCAAGGACAACTTTGGGCGCATTTCACCTAATGGAAGTTGCCATTATTTTGTCAAAATCATCAAAGCCATGAATTTTTCAGTTATCCGCGGGGCCGATACGTCCTGGGGGAAATCCTTCGCCAAAGCGCTGGCAGCCGACAACCGGCACCTGATCCTGATCGGTTCGAAAGAAGCACTATTGGAAGCGCTCGTACGCGAAATTGTCCAAAAACACCGGGTGCTGGTGCGTTACCTCGTCGCGGACGACGCCGATACAGGAAGCATTATAGCGGCCTGCGAAAAGATCAACGACAGGTTTGAGGTCGATCTTTTGATTAACTATGCCGAGACCGGGTTTCACCAGCGGCTGGAAGACTACGACATCCGCACGCTGGACAGAAAACTGAAAACTAATCACGCCAGCGGCATACTTTACCTGCACCAGTTATTGCCTAATCTGCTCTTGCACGCCCACGCGCAGGTGATCGACCTCTGGCATTGCCCGCACCCCGTACCCGTTTGGGAGCAGGCAATGCTGACATTCAATAAGCGTTTTGCCGAACATCTCAATTCTGAGCTGAACGAAGCTGGACTGGTGATCCATAGCATTGCATTGCCGACATATGCAGCCCCAGAATCGGCAGAGAGGGTAGCCGCTATCCTGGAAGATGTGATGCCAGGTACAGCGGAAAAGCGGCTATTGGCGCGGTAGTATCATTTATTTCTGCAAAACCCGACGTGCCTGCCCGTGAAATGGTAGATTTGCGAAATCACCACATCAACATTTTCATGGAAAACATTCTGATCAGGCAGGCACGGCTCGACGAGCTTCCCACACTTCTTCAATTCGAACAAAACCTGATTGCCGCCGAACGCCCGCTTGACGATACCTTCATTGCCGAGGAATTTCACTACTACGATTTGGAAAAAATGATCCGCAGCGACGAAGCGGAGGTACTTGTAGCTACGCTGAACGACCGGCTGATCGCCAGTGGGCATGCACGTATCCTTGAAGGGAAGCCGTATAACAGTTTCAAGCGGTACGCTTTCCTGGGTTTCATGTACACGGAGCCTGATATGCGCGGTCGCGGGATCAACAAGCTGATCATCGATGCGCTGGTGGAATGGGCACGGAAAAAAGGCCTGGACGAAGTTCGCTTGCAGGTTTATGCCGACAACACACCAGCCGTAGTTGCCTATGAAAAAGTAGGTTTCAAAAAAATGCTTACTGAAATGCGGCTGGCTACCCGGTAAGTAGCGACCGCCGGATACCGGCTGGTATGGTCGGCTATGGTCAGGTATGGTCATGTATGGTCAAGTATTGTCAAGCGAATGATTTACAACACCCGATCATACCTAACGCTTCCTGACTACACCTGACAATACCTGACAATTCCTGACTACACCTGACAATTCCTGACCACTCCTGACTACTTTTTGAGTTTGTCATAAAATGATAAGTCGTTGGCGCGTATGGGTAAGCCATGGGCGGAGGGGTTGCAATACCTTTGTTGCATCCAAAAACAACTAACCAATCGACATATGAAAATGCTCAAAAATGTAATGCTCATCAATGCAATCAGTTCAGGTGCAACGGGTTTGGGATTGGCTGTATTCCCGAAGGTAGTTGCCGGGCTGTTCGAAACTACGGCTACCATGCCTTTTATTGAAGTCGGTATTTTCCTCATCGCATTTGCGGCGCTGGTCTTTTCGGTAAGCCGCGGTAACCCGGTAAATGTGCGGGCCGTCAGGCTGGTGATTGTGTTGGATACGCTTTGGGTAGTCGGCAGCGCGGCCATCGTGTTGTTCCAGTTATTTCCGATTTCAATCCTGGGCTATATATTTATCGGCGCGGTGGCGGTTTGGGTTGCGGCTATGGCCTACCTGCAATCTGCGGGCCTCAGACAAATCTCCGTTTCCAGGTAAAAACGAGCTACTATGCTTCCCTGCCGCCATTCCGGACGGCAGGGTTTTCTTTTTTGTATATAAATCCTCATTTTAGGTGACTCAAACTTTGCCTGAAATCCATTATCCAGCCATGAATTTAGCCGACATCGCCGCACTGCGCCTTGCTAATCAACAGATTTTGAATACCCGTTTTACCGACCCTGCCGAATTGGTTGCCTGGATGGGCGCCGTGCAGGCCCAGGACTTTGCCATGGCGAAATGGGCGTTGGGAATGCGGCTCAAAAAAGCTACGGATACCAGTGTAGAGCAGGCAATCGACGCGGGAGGCATTATCCGGACGCATATTATGCGACCTACCTGGCATTTTGTGGCCAGCGAAGATGTGCGATGGATCATGGATCTGACGGCGCCCCACGTTTACAAGCTCGCGGGTACAATGTACCGCCAACTGAAACTGGACGATGCTGTTTTCAAGGTGACCAACGATTTGATCGGTAAATTGCTGGCCGATGGCGCCGAACTGACGCGCGAAGAAGTGATTGCGGAAGTAAATAAGGCAGGCATCGAAACCGACAACCTTCGGGCGACGCACATAATGTTCCAGGCGGAGCTGGACAAGATCATTTGCAATGGAGCTCGGCGCGGGAAGAAATTTACCTACGCATTGTTCGACAAAAAGGTGCCCGCTTCGGCGCCCTTGAAACGGGAGGAGGCGTTGGCTGCGCTGGCCAGGCGGTACTTTACAAGCCACGGCCCGGCCACTGTACAGGACTTCGCGTGGTGGAGCGGTCTGTCGCTGACCGATTCGAAGCTGGGTTACGAGGCCGTTCGCGCGGAATTCGAAATAGCCATTTTCGACGGCCGTGAATACCTTTTTGCGCCTATGGGAGAACTTCCGAAGGTACATGGAAAAGCAATACTTATTCCTGCCTTCGATGAGATCACGATCGGTTATGCCGACCGCAGTGCGGCCCTGGATGATGCGGTTGCGCAAAATCCCGAGTCGGGTGGGGGCATTTTTAAACCGGTGGTAATGGTGAAAGGTAAAGTCGTGGCAGCCTGGCGAAGGACCGAGAAAAAGGATGCTGTGCATATCGAGCTCTCCCGGTTATCTAAAATGCCCGCAACCGCGGAGAACTCCCTTGAAACGGCCGGTGCCGCTTATGCCCGGTTTATCGGGAAAAAGAATGTGGTACTTCAATAGAGGTTTGCGTCAAAGCATCCGCTCGATTTTGTAATACTCGATATGCTCTTTGAAAAAGGATTTGGAGAACTTTTTGAAACCAAAACGTTTATAAAATCCAAGCGCGTCGGCGCGGGCGTCGCACCACATACGTGTGTAGCCTTGTGTTTGCGCGTACGCGATGGCGTGTTGGAGGAGCCTGGAACCCAATCCTTTCCCCTGCAAGGCCGGCAACGTCGCAAATTTGCGGAACCGGATGTCTTGAGCGTCGGCAAACAATGAAATGACGGACACTAATGCTCCCTCAAAATACAAACCGAAATGGATGCCGCTTTCATCCTCAGGTACTTTTACAAATTCGCGCGGCTTGTCCGGCCAGAGTACCAGATGCCGGATTTCCATCAGATCATCAGCACTAACTTTTTGAATTTCAATTGAATCCATTCCTTTTATTTAATACAAAAAATAACTAACTACACGAGCCCTTCCTGCAAAAATACGCTTTATCCCACCCGTAACGACATGACGCAGCCGGCCGCATTGCAAAAAGAAGAACGATTGTTCTGGTCAACAGGCCTCGGATCCGATGTATGGCAAATGTTCTGCGCTGTCCGCGACGGCGACCTGGAAAAAGTTAAAAAGCTGCTTATCAAAGACGCTTCGCTTGTGCGCGGTGCCTACGACTACCGGACGCCGATGTCGTTCGCGGTAGCCAACGACAGGCTAGAAGTGGCAGAATATCTCTTGCAGCACGGCGCAAGCCCGGTTGACTCCGGCACAGGTGATCCGCTCATTCAAATGGCGCGTGATCGTGGTTTTGGAGCAATGGAGGAGTTACTCGAACGGGCATTGCACCGGCACAAAGGCTCCGAAGCTGGAAAGCAGATAGCGGCAGCCATCAGAAGCCGGGATTTTGATGCTTTTACTACATTATTAAACAGTTCGGAAGAGTACATCCACGCCACGGATGACGAGGGGAATCAGCCTATTCATTGGGCTACCATGTCGCGTCAGCCGGAGATGATCGACGCATTGCTGGACAAGGGAGCGGATATCAATGCCAGGCGGCCCGATGGTGCGCGACCGGTGCAGCTCACCATCGGAGATTATTCCTACCGCGGTTGGCGCGATGTTCCCGAAGACTGGCAATGGAAACCCAATGATATTTACTTGCATCTCGTGCGTAAAGGCGCGTATGTCGACATTTGCATGGCTGCGTTGAAAGGGGACGAGGCGAGGGTGAGGGCATTGCTCGACCTGGATCCGTCACTTGCCAATAAGCCTTCCGAGTATGTAACCTATTATGCAGGTTCCGGTACACCATTGAAAAACGCGGCCATGGCCGGCCGCATGGAGATCGTCAAACTGTTGCTCGAAAAAGGCGCGGACCCCAATCTTCCCGAGGAAGGTATAGCGCCAATGGGCCATGCGCTGCATTCGGCGGTGGTATACAACCATATCGACATCGTGAAACTACTTCTCGAACATGGTGCACATCCTAATGTGCCGGTCGAAAGTTCGGCGGATTCGCTCACTGCGGCTTTGGAACGCGGCGATAAAGCGATGATCAGTTTGCTCTGCTCTTACGGCGCGGCGCGGTCGCTCGATTTACTGGCACATTATGGCGATATCCACACGGCCGCAGCAGTATTGAAGGCAAATCCAGCGCTGGCGAACGATGCATCCGCGCTGGAAACGGCCGCCGGGCAGGGAAATGAAGATTTTGTTCGGCTGATGCTGCATTACCAGCCTGATCTGGCAAAACAGATTGCCGTGGGCGTGCGTAGCCAGGGGCCGCAGGATGCCGTCAAAAGTCGTGAACTTACTGAGTATCTTTTCCGGCGTGGCATGGACCCAAATGCCAGAAACTGGCTTGGAATTACGCCTTTGCACCGGTTTGCTGAGCGCGGCGATATTCCCAATGCCGGATTATTTCTCGAACACGGTGCCGATATCGACGCGGTCGACGAGCAGCATTGCACCACGCCACTCGGCTGGGCGGCGAAAGCAGGCAAAGCCGAAATGGTCCAGTTCTTGCTCGGAAAGGGCGCTAATCCCCATTTACCGACCGACAAGTCCTGGGCGCTGCCGCGCGCGTGGGCGGAGAGGCGTGGGCATGTGGCGGTACTTGCATTATTAAACTTATAACAGGCACTCCCATGCAAAACGAAAAGCCCGAGCCTTTCCTGTCCCATGCCGAACCGGTATTGTTGGTGAAGGACGTGGCCGAAACTGTTGCATACTGGCACGAAGTACTGGGTTTTCCGGGGCATTGGACCTGGGGAACGCCGCCCAATCATGGGGGTGTTTCATGGCATGGTGCATTCATTCAATTCTCAGGGGATATAGAGGCCGCCGACCGGATGCGCGGACAATGCGTCTGGATCAGGGTTAAAAATATCCGGGAACTCTACCAGTTGCATCGCGACCGAAATGCTGAGATTATCATGCATTTGGAGAAGCAGCCCTGGGGTTTTGAAGAATATGTGGTCGAGGATCTCAATGGCAACTACATTACCTTCGCTGCACCTGCTGCTTCCGGCGGAGAGAGCAAGTCGCAGCCGTTGCCCGCTCATGTAAGAACGCTGGGCCGTGCGCTCACAACCGGCGAATACCGCAAGCTTGCCGAATCGGTGGGGTGGTCGGGCACACAAACGGACGAGGTACTTCAACAAAAACTCGACGCCACGCTTTTTACGTCAGTTGCAGAAAACACAGAAACCGGCGAAGTAATCGGTTGTGCGTTGGTGTTAGGCGATGGTCTCAGCTTTTTCTATATCAAAGACGTCATGGTACATCGCGACTGGCAACGAAAGCAGGTCGGTTCGGCCATTATGAGGGAGATAAAGCGCTGGCTCGATGCGAATGCACCTCATGGAGCATTGGTAGGACTTTTCACAGGACATGTGCTGGCCCCATTTTACCAGCAAACCGGCTTCGGCGAAGCATTTGGTATGATTCGCATTATCGATCGATCGCAATTGGGGTAGGGCTGCTCATCGAAAACAACCCTACCGTACATATTCAATCCGTTTCAGATGATCACCATCCGAAACCATAATCTTCTCCATGGTTACTAGATCCGCCCCAGAAGCTCCCGTGCTGCCAATCAAAGTAAATGGCGTTGATCGGGCCGCTGGTGCGTGGCTGATAACTGAGTTTATAACCCATGCGGGAGAGCTCTTTGCGTGTCCAGTCGGGCATGGATTGGTTGAGTATCAGTCCGCCCGGGTCTTTTTCATGTTCTCCGAAACTCGCGTACATCTGTAAAGTCTTGAAACTGGGTGCCTCTGTCGCTTCCTGTACCGTCATACCAAATTCTACGACATTCAAAAAGAATTGCAGTAGCAGCTGATCCTGCTCATCGCCGGCCTGCTTGGCGAACGATAGGAATGGTTTGCCATCTTTCATTGCAAGGCTGGGTGTAAGGGTAACCCTCGGCCGTTTGCCAGGTTCCACTACATTAAACGGGTTCTCGCGCGCATCGAGTACGAATGACTGCATGCGTTGGCTCAGGCCTACACCCGTGTTACCCGCAATACATGCAGGCACCCAGCCGCCGCTTGGGGTAATGCTCACCACCCAGCCTTCTTCGTCGGCTGCTTCAACAGACGTCGTACCGGCCGTGAATTCCTCCATGAATTTTTCGTCCAGCCCGTTTGCATTGCGGTTCAGCGATGCCTGAAAATTACCCCAGTTTTTGATCTGTTCCGTGAAGGGATTCTTTTTGCCTTCAAAAGGATAGGGATCACCCGGTAGTGTTTTCGCGTCGTTGCGTTCCCAATTGATCTGCTTCAACCTCTCCTTCGCATATTCCTTTGAAAGCAAGCCCTTCATCGGCTCTTCCGGCGCAAATGCCGGGTCGCCGTAGTAAAAGTCCCGGTCGGCAAACGCCAGGTTCATGACCTGGTACAATGCATGCACGTAGCGGGATGAGTTGTATCCCATGCCTTTCAAATCGAGGTTTTCGAGCATATTCAGTGCTTGCAGCATCACTGGTCCCTGCGTCCATTGCTGCATTTTATAAACCTCGATCCCCTTGTAATTTGTCATCAGCGGCTCTTCGATCTTGACCTTGCAGCTGGCCATGTCCTGTTCGGTGATAAGGCCCCCTTGCTCCTGGCAACCGCGTGCAATTTCCTTGGCGATATCTCCTTTGTAGAACCGGTCATAGGCCGCATAAATTGCCTCCTTACGGTTTTTACCATTTTTGAGTGCCAATTGCTCGGTATCTACCAGCTTTTGCAAAGTTGCCCGTAAGTCCTTCTGGACGAATATCTCCCCGGCGTCCGGCGCTTCCCGTTTCTGGCCCAGGTGGGGAAGGAATACTTTGGTCGAATACGGCCACTTTTTGATCTGATCTTTACCTCTTTCAATCGAGTTGGCCGTTTGTGCCTCTATCGGGTAGCCTTCGGCCATTTGCATCGCGGGAGCCAGGACTTCTTTCAGGCTCATGGTACCGTATTCTGCAAGCATGGTCATCAGCCCCCCGGGTGTGCCGGGCGTTGTAGCAGCCAGCGGGCCATATTCAGGCGGGTATTTCATGCCTTTGTTCCTAAAGAAATCGGCCGTGGCACCCGTCGGGGCGACGCCCATCGCATTGATGGCGATCACCTTTTTAGTCTTGGGGTTATAAATCAATGCCTGTGTTTCACCGCCCCAGCTTAACACGTCCCACATTGTGCAGGTGGCTGCGAGCATCGCGCACGAGGCATCGACGGCGTTACCGCCTTTGCTGAAAATCATGGTCCCGGCCGTTGCCGCCAGCGGCTTGCCGGTAATGCCCATCCAGTGCTTGCCATGCAGCGGCGGTTTTTGGGTGGTGACGGGGAAATTGTTGAAAGACTGTGAAAATGCCGTGAAGCCGCCAAACAGCAGTCCGATCGTTGAGCGTAAAAGGAGTTTTGGTCTCATAAAACGTGGTTAGGAATTTTAGGCTGCCGATCCGCCGGAGACTACTGTCTCCTCCAAAATGCCGCAGCCCGATAGCCGAAGATACAAAATAAGCACGTCAGGCCGGTCTTAAAAGCAGCCCCTCATCATTTTGTTAGTCGCTTATCCCTATACGTTTCAACTCAATCAAAACAAACTACCTTGCACAAACGCTTCGCCGGGTAAGCCGAGCAGCGGCATCCGTGCGATTTCGCGGCATTTGGAACCGCTGACCAGCGATCGTTTCAGCAGGATCATTTCGGTAACGCGGAATGATGAACGGAACTTCTTGTACATCCATTCTTTCGCGGCACTGTTTACCTGCAAAGGAGTCATTTTGCGGGCGACGGTAACGTGGGGATCGGTGCAGAACCTGAATTCGCCGGAAGCCCATTTGGAAAGGTGGTCAACCGTCTCGCTTTTAAGCGTTTTTACCAGCCCATTGACTTGCTGTGATGAGCCTTCTTCGAGGTCTACATAAAAAGTCCCTCCTTCGTATTTGTTGAAACCATTCAACTCAATGCGGAATGGTGCAATGTGCCGCGCCACTTTTTCAAACCCATGGATAACCCGTTCGAGTTTGTATTCGTGGATAACGCAGTTGAAGAGCGTCAGATGAGGACGGAGATTGGCAGCCTGCTCACAGCCGTAGGCCTTTTGGAAATACTGCTTGACGCTCCCGATCGTGGCTTCGGTTACCGGATCACAGGAAAAAACCAGGAGGTACTCATAGAGATGCTCCCGGATGTTCCTGATCGTACTCAAATCGTTGTTGTTGAAGTGAATAGATTTCATGATGATGAAGTGTAATAAAATTTTCACGTTGAAAATTTCATTGGTAAAAATAGTAAAGATATTTTAAATACCAAACTATTGATTTTAAAAATATCAACATTTTTACTACAAATGCCGTTTCTTGAATTCTGACGGGTTTTCACCCACAATTTTTCTGAAAAGTTTATTGAAGTAGGATAGGCTTTCGAACCCGACGGCGAAGCATGTTTCTGAAACTGAGCGGTCTTGGAGTAAAAGGTTCTTGGCCTGATTGACCCGGTATTGGTTCACGAAATCGGTGAAAGTCATGCGTGCATTGGCTTTGAAAAAACGGCAGAATGCAGGAGTGGTCAGGTTGACGACCGACGCGACCTCGTTCACATCGGGTGTGCGATCGAAACGGGCTTCCACATAAGCGTAAACATGCTGCATGCGCAACTGCTCCTTATGGAAAGATTTGCTGCCGATCGGCTTGGGATTCAGTACGATGGCTTCGGTCGACTCCGCCATGGTTTTCAGGATCCCCAAAAGGGCCATTAACTGTTCGAAAGGGGCCAGCGCAGGCATTTGTTTCAGCGTTTGTCCCACCAAGCGTTTGGTTTCGCCTGAGAACGACAGGCCATGATGCGACTGTTCGAACAGTCTCCGAACGCTTTGCAACTCGGGTGCGAGCAGGAACTCTTTCCCCAGAAAATCCTCCCGCATTTGTATGATCACCTGTTCGCATTGGGTCCGCACGCCGTAGTCGAAATTAAGGTGAGGGATATTCGGACCGATGAAAACCAGGTCGCTGCCCTCATATACGGACGTATGCGTGCCCACGTGGCGCGTCCCGCCCGAGCCTTCGACGTACACGATTTCATACTCGGGATGAAGGTGCCAAAGAAAAGTGTCGTTCAAGCCGGGAGTAAGCAGGATCTTGAAAGAACTTCCCTGATCGGGCTGGATGTTTTCACGGATGATTTTCATGTTGATCGGTTCTTAGTTGTTCCTGGTTTGCAGGTGTTTGTATGGAATAGCGTGTATTATGTTAATGTAGAGCAAAAGTAAGTAATTGTAGCGGTAGTCGGAGGTATGGCAATGCATTAGTTTTGTTTTATTCAATCATGAAAAAATATTATTGATATGGAAACGAAAACAATGGCTACCATGGCACCTGCCAACGCGCACACCGATATTCCCGGAAACCCTTCGACCGCAAAGTCGAGTAATGTGAGGCTTAACGACAGGAGCAATGGCAAGCCGCTCCGGTTACTGAGTGAGGACGATTGGGATTTCTGGGTAACCAATGGCTATATCGTGATCAAGGATGCGGTTCCGAAAGAGCAGGTCAAAAGACTGGCGGATTTTCTATGGGAGTTCGAAGAAAAGGATCCGAACGATCCGGAAACCTGGTACGCTCCTCCACGGGCCGAGATGAAGATGAAAGAACTGACCAACACGGGCATGGTGGAAGTGTATAACCATCAATATCTGTGGGATAACCGGCAATTTCCGAAAGTGCATGAGGCATTTACCGACATCTGGGGCACCGAAAAGCTATGGGTGACCATCGACCGCGCCAATCTGAACCTGCCGCTCCGTCCCGGATTTGAATACAAAGGCTTCATCCACTGGGATTACGATCCGGAAACCAAACCGCAAAATGTACAGGGAGTACTCGCGCTTGCCGATCAGGACGATGAGAATATGGGTGGGTTCCAATGTGTGCCTGAGTTGTTCAGGACCTATGATACATGGAAACTAACCCAGCCCGAGGACCGGAACCACTTCCAGCCGGATGTAACGGGTTTTGAAATTGTGAAGGTAAAAATGAATGCCGGCGACCTGCTGATTTTCAATAGCTCGCAGCCGCATGGTATCCGCGCTAACCGCAGTAAGGACAAAGTACGCCTCGCGCAATACATTGCTATGATGCCGGCTCAGGAAGACGACGAGGCATTACGGCAATGGCGGATCCGCTCCTGGCAGGAAAGGGAGGCGCCGCAAGGATATGCGTTTCCCGGTGACCCCAGAAATTGGGAACAAACACGTTACCAAACGGCAGAATTAAGTGAATTGGGGCAAAAACTGCTGGGGCTGAAACGATGGGACCAGGACCCGGAATAATATTGGTAAACCGGGTAATAATCTAAAAAGGGGAGGCGTTTTGAGTTTGTAACCGCTAACAAACTTTCTTAACGTAAATCTGAACCCCTATGAAAGCGATTCTGCTCACGCTTGCATGCTTGTCGTGCGTCATGACGAATGGATTTACTCAAACAATCTACCGTGTTTCCGAAACAGCGGGCGAGTTCCTGATCAAAGCCCCGGACGCCCGGGCGGGTGGGATGGGCCATGTCGGAACGGCTACCAGTGGCGATGCAAATTCGGCATTCTGGAACGTGGGCAAGCTCACCGACGCGCCCGGGAATTTCGGTGCCTCCGCGACCTATTCGCCCTGGCTTCCTAATATTATCAACAACGCCTGGCTCGGTTACGCGACCGCGTACAAGAAGTTGGGGAAGGGGCAGGTAGTGGGGGCTTCCGTCCAGTATTTCAGCGACCCGGCGATTATTTCAGCGCCGACGCTGTCCGCGGGCGGTGATATTGCACTCAGCGCATCGTATGCCAAACAGCTGGGAAGCCATTTATCGGCGGGCATGACGCTCAAATATGTGTCATCGGATATAGGAAGCGCCGTCGTATCAGGGGTGGTGTTGAAACCCGCCCGGGCGGTGGCCGGCGACATTGGGTTTTATTACAAAAGCCATTCGTCGGATGTGGAAGGGCGTGAAAATGTGGTGTGGACGATTGGTGCTACGCTGGCCAATATCGGTCCGAAAATGAATTACGGAGCCGGATATGAGTACTTTCTACCTACCACGCTGCGCCTGGGAGGAGGCTTTTCGTATACTGTCAACGGGCAACACAAGCTGAATGTGACGGCGGAAGCAGGTAAATTGCTGGTACCAACTCCCACACCGGGTCGCAATGTAAACCAGAAGCCATATCTGGAAGGTATTTTAAAGTCCTTTTCCGACGCGCCGGGTGGCTTTAAAGAAGAAATGCAGGAAATAGTGCTGGCAATGGGCGCCGAATATTGGTACAAAAACCGGTTCGCACTCCGGGGCGGTTACTATACCGAAAATAAAGAGAAAGGCAACCGCAAGTTCTTCACGACCGGCGCCGGTGTCCGTTTTTTGAAGCATTACTCACTCGACTTCGCATACCTCATTCCCACCGACTCCGGTAATCCGATGAAGAATATGTACAAAGTGTCGGCTTCGGTTGATTTTTAGCGACGCTTTACACTCCTTTCAGCGCATACTCCCGGATCAACAATTCGGCGGGAATGCGCAGCAACTGGCTAAATTTCCGGATCATCGAGAGTGAAAGGGCCTGTTTGTAATTTAAAACTTTACTGACAGTCCCTTTATCACCATATACCTGGGCCAGGTCGGCTGGTTTATAGCCGAAATCTTCCATTCTTATCTTGATGACCTCAACCGGATCGACTTCAACGTCGATTCGGAAACCTTTCTCATATTCGCTGATCAAGTGAACGAGAAGCATTTTTTCTCTATGCTCCTCAGACCCTTTTGCCGAATATTTCACTTCATCATAGCGGCTCAGCGCCTTCTCGTATTCTTCTTCTGTTTCAATCAAATACCATTGTTTCTTTTCCATGTCAGATTGTTTCTGCGTTAATGTGGTCGTATTCAGCATGTGTACCTATAAAACGTACTTCAACTACTGATTCTTCATAATCAATCTCGATAACTAAGCGGTACTTGTTTCCCACAATTTTGAATCGGGCTCTTTTACCTTTGATCAATTTTGCTGTTGGAAAATCAAACAATACGTCCGAATTCTTTTTCCATTCAGCCGTTTCGACGGCCTGAATCCAGACGTTCACGCTTTTAAGTGAATCAGCATGTTTATGCACGAAGCGAGTCAATAATAATTCTCGGATAATCCTCATAGTGCAAGTTCCTGTACGAAGCTGCACCCTTCGTGTGATTAGTGTTACAAAATAAAATAAAAGTTGGCAAATTGCCAACTTTTTCGACAAGCATTTGCAGTATACCGCCGAATTCCACTTTCAATAGTATTTCTTGAAAGCCGATTCGCCGTAATCCAATGATCCAGCGGCGGCGGCAAACTTTCATCAGTTCAAACATGCATTCTGTCAGTTGAAACATGCTTTCCGGCGTCAGGGGTGGAATGAGTTTCATGGATGCCCTTTGAAATGAGAATTTTGTACCGTTATGAGGTACCTGATGCTCGTTTTAATGGTTCTTTTACTGGGTGTTACGAATACGTTCGCGCAGGCTGAATGGAAGCGCGTGGCCACACGTGACGGGATAAGCGTGTACGCCAGAACAGTACCCGATTCGAAGATCAAAGCTATGAAAGCGGAATGTGTGCTGGACGCGGGCGTCGACGAGGTGGTTGCATTGCTGCTTGACGTCAGTGCTGCGGAGCGATGGGTATGCCACACCAAATCGTGTCGGCTTATCAAAAGGGTTTCCGACACGGAGCTGTTTTACCACACGGAGGTAAGCTTGCCCTGGCCGCTCGATAACCGGGACTTTGTGACGCATTTAAAAGTAGTAAAGAGCGAAAGCAGTCCGATCGTGATCATCGAGGCGCCGGCGGTGCCGGGCGTTACGCCGATGCGCGAGGGCGTGGTGCGGATCAGTACTTCTACAAACCGTTGGGTACTGCACCCATTACCTAATGCCCGGATTCGGGTCGAATACACGCTGCAAGTCGATCCGGGCGGACACATTCCCGCTCATGTGGTCAATATGTTCGCCTGCCGCGCGCCGATCGAGACGTTTCAGAATATGCGGAAAGTGCTGGCGGAGCGGAGGCGGACATTGACGGCCGACCGCTGACCGCCGGTCAAGACGGCGCAAGCCGCCCTACAATGGCATGCATTTTTTGAGATTTTTTATGATTATTTTCTTAAATTGGCAAAAGGGAAATTCAGTGTGCTTTTCTGTACTGAAACTAAGGTTCTGAAATTCAAAACAAAACATACAATCATGGGAAAAGGAAAAGATCTTTTCGGACACTACAATGACCTCGCCAAGGAAAAAGGCCCCGGTAGCGAAGAAAGTAAATATGCCGGCGTTCTTTTCCAGTCGCTTCTGATGCTTGGCGAGCGCCGTACTTTCGAGCTGCTCGAAGAGGCGGATGAGAAAGGCAAGAAGCTGAAATTGGAGTACAATACCAATGCAAAAGCCAGTGCGGCATGCCCGTGCGGCGTTTCGTTGACGTAGATTTGATGAGAAAACATTCGGTACAGACCTGGCGGAACATCATGAGCCCGCCAGGTCTTGTTGTATAGCAGTACCGGCTGTTCATCAATTATTCCTGCTGTTTCGTCCAGCGGGCACCTGTTTCGCGTTTATTCCTGTAAATTGTAGGTTATATCGCCTGTTGCCCGCATGATCGCCCAACCTCATTCTGACCCGGATTTTGCTCCTTCGCCTGCCCGGGCGCATTGGTTTTTCAGGTACAAGCTCTATCATATTCCTTTCTGGATCGTCTACCACTATATATGGTGGGTGGTGGCGCTGGGAAACCCGGTGAAGGTGGTGGAAGCCTTGTTTACGACATCGGTGATCAAGTTCCTCTTTTATGTGGTATGGCAGGCGCTGGCTGTCTATTTCAATCTGTACTTCCTCGTTCCCCGCTATCTCGAAAAGGGCAGGTATGTGCCTTTTCTGGTATTCTTGTTGTTGACCATCCTTGCCACCGCCGCATTGATCGTCCCCGGGTATTACATGGTGGCATGGGCTTCGGGGAAAACGATGGAGGAATTCTTTGGGCCGGGTAATGACGCGTTTTTGCATATAATGCTCGGAGGGCCATTGTCGTCGACGGTGGCGGCGATGACCTTTGCAATGAGTATCAAGCTGGCCAAAAACTGGCTCCAAACCCAGCAGAGGCAACAAATGCTGGAAAAAGAGAAGCTGGAAACGGAGTTGAATTTTTTGAAATACCAATTCAATCCGCATTTCCTTTTTAACAGCATTAACTCCATTTTCTTCCTGATCCATAAAAACCCCGACAGGGCTTCGGCATCACTGGCGAAGTTTTCGGAGCTGTTGCGGCACCAGCTATATGAATGCAACGACCACCAGATCCCGCTAAGCAAGGAAATAGCCTATCTCGAAAATTTCATCGAGCTGGAAAAGCTGCGCCAGAACGACAGCTTGGAAGTGGTTTTTGAAGTGCAGGAACAGTTTGAAGAACAACCGGGCATCGTGCCGTTTATTCTTATGACATTTATGGAAAATGCATTTAAGCATGTTTCAAGGCATCAGGAGGCTCCGAACTGGATCCGTGGCGATTTGCAGTTCGATCGTGCGCGGCTGATATTTAACCTTAGCAACAGCATTTCGGAAGAGGGAAATATGGAGGTAGTCCATTATGGCGGCATTGGTTTGAAAAACGTGCGGCGGCGGCTGGACCTGATTTATCCCGGAAAATACAAGCTGGACACCTGGCGCGATACGGACCGGTTTGTCGTCCATTTTGAGGTCGAGCTCGACACGCTGGTCATGACTGAAATGTCTCAAATGTCTTTAAATCAGGTTGGATAGATGATCAACTGCGTGATAGTCGATGATGAGCCGCTGGCGCGGGAAGGGCTGGCGGACTATGTGAAGGAAGTGGATTTCCTGAAATTGACAGGTGTTTGCGAAAATCCGGTGGAGCTCCTGAGCCTGATGGATCGGGAGCCGGTCGATTTGATTTTCCTGGATATTCAAATGCCCAAAATGAGCGGTATCGACTTCCTGAAAAGTGTACAGAACCCGCCCATGGCCATCATTACGACGGCCTATCCAAGTTATGCGCTCGAAGGTTTTCAACTCAATGTGATGGATTATTTGCTTAAACCGATCACTTTTGAGCGATTTTTCAAATCGGCGGGGAAAGCCAGGGATTATCATAAGCTACTGACCAAATCCGCGGCGTCGAAGGCCGATGAAGATTACTTTTTTATCAAATGCGGGAGCAAGTATGAAAAGATTTTCTTCGACGATATCCTGTACATCGAAGGCCTGCAAAATTACGTCACGATCCACACGGGCAAAGGCAAGTACATTACCCTGCTCAACCTCAAACACCTCGAACAAAACCTCGATAGCCGGCATTTCATCCGCATTCACAAGTCCTATATCGTCTCCATTGGTAAAATTGAAGGGATCGACGGGAATGAAATCTTTATCCAAAACCACCGCATCCCGATCAGCCGTAACTATCGTGAACAGGTAATTGAGCAGGTGGTTAACCGAAGGCTAATGGACAAGAACCGGTAGGTCATACGGAGACGGCAGCACAAAACGTGCCGTTAAAGGGACAAAAAGCGCTTGATCCGCGTTACCTTTGAAGGGCGGAGCTCAATACTCCGGTTCGAGATAAGACAATGGAATTGAGTTCATATAAGGTTAAAAAATCCCAAAGGGTAGTAGCGGTAGTGCTCGCGGCGGCGGCAACCGGCATTTTTTCAGCATTGGTGGCCGATACCCTCAAAGTGATCACGGAGCATTACGAGGAAGCATTCCTGGAAAATTTGCGGCATAATCGTTACCTGATATTCATTATTCCGCTGATTGGCCTCACAACCATTCACTTGCTGCGCTATTTCCTTTTTCATAACAAAGCGAATAAGGGGATCAAGGAGGTGCTGGACACGATCAACAAAAACGCCCACACCTTGCCGGCCTACAAAATTCCCTCGCATTATTTCAATGGCCTGCTGACCGTGATTTTCGGTGGTTCTACGGGCATAGAAGTATCCACAGTGGTATCTACGGCTGCGATTGGCGCATTGTCGAGCCGGAAAGTGAGCTACCTGCGTAAATACCGTACGGATCTCGTATGCGCGGGCCTGGCCGCAGGCGTGACGGCCCTTTTTAATGCACCCGTTGCAGGTTTTCTATTTGCATTTGAGGTTTTTACAAGAAGAAAAAGCAAGCTTCATACCGCAGCCGTGATTACGGCGGTTCTCTCATCTTACCTCATTACCCGATTCTTCTTTTATAAGCAAGTATTCCATTTCAGCGTGACCAACTGGCGTACCGAAGCGTTGCCTTACATGGTCCTGCTGGGCGTGCTGGCCGGGCTCAATTCGGTGTACCTTACCAAATGCGTGCTGTTTTTCAAGAAATTCTTCGGTTCGCTGCAAAACGATTACGTCCGCATTATTGGCGGCTCACTGCTGATTTCCACGATGATTTTCTTTGTGCCCAACCTGTACGGAGAAGGATATGAGGGCATCAAAGACGTTTTCCGGTATGCCGATGCGCCAGCGCTGGCTGTGGTGCTGCCATTGCTCGCCGTGCTGCTATTGAAGCCTGTTGCGACATCGGTAACCCTTGGCGCAGGTGGCGACGGAGGTGTTTTTGCGCCGAGCCTGTTTATCGGGGCTTTTTTGGGACTGATCGTCTGCGTCGTACTCAACCATTTCTTCGGCCTCGGCCTGATCCCCGTCAATTTTGTGCTGATAGGCATGGCAGCGGTGCTCAGCGGCAGTATCCATGCGCCGTTTACCTCGATTTTCCTGGTGTGCGCGCTGGCCGATAACTACATTCTGTTCATCCCTATTGTGGTCGCCAGCCTCGTTTCTAAATGGGTGGCCGCGGCAATTTTCCCGTATTCGGTTTATACTTATCAGGTCAAACACGCGTCGGGCGCCGTTGCGTCGGCCGCGACTACTTTTCCTCGATCACGGCCATAACCAGCGTGGCTGCATTATGTGCGGCGACGCTGTAAAACTGGTCCATATCCGCCTTCGCTTTGCCGTCGGCTTTGTCGCTGAGGCTTCGGATGATCAGGAATGGCGTATTCTGCTGGTAGCAGGTTTGGGCGATGGCAGCTCCTTCCATTTCCGTAGCGGCCGCATTCAGG
Organism: Dyadobacter sp. BE31; assembly: GCF_031457695.1. Taxonomy (NCBI): domain Bacteria; kingdom Pseudomonadati; phylum Bacteroidota; class Cytophagia; order Cytophagales; family Spirosomataceae; genus Dyadobacter; species Dyadobacter sp. BE31. The sequence goes on along the minus strand of NZ_JAVDXA010000001.1, from coordinate 314,942 downwards.
TCTTTTAGTAACCGCTGCGTAGTTTTTTGGGAGGAAACAAACTGGTCGCCTGTGACGATAATCCCTTTTTTAACAGCGGGAACAAAGCTGCCGTTGTCGCGTTCTACCTTTGCCAGTTTCAGGTTTTTGGAAACCGAAAGCGCTTTGGAAATCAATGCGGAGTCGCAGTGGAATTTCAGCGGGTTTTCTTTTTGAGTAAAGGGATTTTTGGTAGCCCAGTAATGCATTCCGGCGTCGTCGATCTGCCCGAAATCATGGTAGGCGATCTGCGTCCCGATCACCAGATCGCCCGGTGCCAGTACCGGGTCGACGCCTCCTGCAATTCCCGAAAACACGATCTCGCGCGGTTTGAAATGCTGGATCATCATTACTGTCGTAACGGCCGCGTTTACTTTCCCGACGCCTGTCTCCGCGAGTACCACGCGTCTGCCGCGCAATTCCCCGGTGATGAACCGGATCTGGCTGATAACGGTATCTTTTTTCTGCGTCATCTCGCTTTCCAGTAGTACCAGTTCAGGCGGGAATGCGCCGAGAATGCCGGTAATGCTTTGGGATTTTACTGAAAGAACGATGAGTAGGAAGAGGAATGTGAGTAGTGAATTTTTCTTCATGTTGAGTTTAAAAAATCAACGCCAGAATGGCGAAAATATCAATGATAATGAGAGCTAAACTAATGTCGCGGGCTCGTCCTGTGAGCAATTTCAGGGCAGTCCAGCTGAGGAATCCCCAGATGATGCCCTGGGTGATGGAATAGGTAAAGGGGATCAGCACCATGGCCAGGAATGCCGGAAATGCTTCCGAAAGGTCATTCCAGTTAATGCGGATCACGGGTTTCATCATAAAAACACCTACCAGTACCAATGCCGGCGCTGTGGCGATGGAAGGTACCGCGCTCAGCAGTGGTGAAAGAAATAAAAATGGTAGAAATAAAATGGCACCGGTAACCGCGGTAAGGCCCGTTTTGCCCCCTTGCTCGATCCCAACGGCGGATTCGATGTAGGCGGTGCCCGGGCTGCTGCCGGTGAGCCCGGCGATGGTCGTCGAAATGGCATCCACCATCAGCGAGCGACGAATGTTACGCGGCTCACCGTTGTCATCGAGCAGGTTGGAGGCTTCGGCCAGCCCCACGAACGTGGAAAGGCTGTCGAACATATCGGTAAATACGAATGCCAGGATGATCGGCGCCAGGCTCCATTTCAGCGAATTGACGAAATCGAGCTGGAATAGCAGGCTGAAATCGGGTTTCGAAACAATGTGATCGATGGTGATCACCGTTTCCGGCCCGCCCCACCACCGCCCGATGGGCCACGCAAGCAGGCTGGTGACGACAATGCCGATCAGAATGCTGCCCTTAATGTTGCGGATCAGCAGGATGACCGTCACAAGCAGTCCCGCAATGAATGTGAGCGCCGGCGCATTGAGATTCCCCAGACTGATCATCGTCGCAGGGTTAGGCACGATGAACTTGGCATTGGCGAAACCGATGAGCGTGATAAACAGCCCGATCCCCGCCGCGATGCCGAAACGCAACGGTTTTGGAATAGCCCTCACAATGTAGGAGCGGATATTGAATGCGGACAGAATCAAAAAGAATACCCCGGACCAGAATACCGTCCCGAGCGCTACTTGCCAGGAAAGCCCGTTGGTAAGCACGGCGGTGTAGGTAAAAAACGCGTTGAGGCCCATTCCGGGAGCGACGAGAATCGGGTTATTCGCGTAAAGCCCCATCATCAGGCTGCTGAAAAACGATACCAGTATCGTGGCCGTGAGCACCGCCGGGAATGGCATGCCGGTTTGGCTGAGGATCGACGGGTTGACGACGATGATATACGCCGTTGCCAGGAATGAGGAAATCCCGGCCAGGATTTCGGTGGAGATCTGCTCTTTGCGAAGCCCGGAGAATAAGGTCATATCGTTCAGGTTTATTTCAAATATATTGATTTAGTTTCAATGGGAAGGCTTTTTCATAAGGTGTAAGGGATACAATGCCGAAAATTGGTCATATGTAATCCAGTAAGTTGCTATTTTGCATTACTTTAAAAATTGTTCTTTTATCACCTGAACCATACATGCTTAACATTCCAAAGTACCAGGGTAAACGGTGGGGCATCGCTCTGCTGGGCGGTATTACCCTGGCGTCCGTCATGATGACGGGCTACACCTATACCCGCAATACGGCTTCCGATCGTCCCGATTCGCTACAACTGGCGTCGTTCGTAGAGCCCGGGTTTCCCTACATTTCAACGTCCGTTGACGCCCGCAAACTGGGCGGCGGTTTTCCGAAAGACAATCAGGCAGCGCGTACGCTCGCATTGCAGCTCGGCGATAGCGCCTATGCCTGCTTCGATACCGACCTGCTTCGCTGGTCGGTGGCCTGGACGGGTAAGTTTCTGCCGATGGTACTGATGGCGCAGGTTTCGTACAAAGACTTTTTCAACAAGAACAATAACATCGCCACCGTGCCCGGCTCACCCGTGCTTGCAACAGGCGCCTACGCGGGATGGTCGACAGGCAAGCCACAATACCGCACCGATCAGTCGCTGCCGCCTACCTGGAAACCGCTTCCGGCCGAAAAGGGACGTTACAATGGCGTGTATGTTTACGGAAAACAATCCATCCTCGATTATTCGGTAGGAAAGGCGCGTATTTATGAGCTACCGGGCAGCGCTAAATTCGATGGCGGCGTGGCATTTACCCGCACAATACAGGCCGGCGACGTTTCCACTGAATTATTTCTGACAGCCGCCGAAATCGATAATGCTACCGGCAGCGAAGTGAAAGGCCGCATTGCTTATGTGTATCAAGGCGCTGATAAGGATACTGTTACCGCTGTGGCAGTTGTAGGCAAAGGTAAGCCAGGCTGGCAGCCCGGTGTCGAGGAAGGAAAATACCTGACGGTAAATGTATCGGCGTCGGGCGAAGCGACAGTCGCCATTTGGAAAGGGCTTTCCAAGGATAAAAAGGCATTTGAAAAGTTTGCTAAAACCAAGCACACGCCATTACCGGATTTCAAAAAAGGCGGCCCTGCATTGTGGAAGGAAACTGTGGTAACGCAAGGAAAGCTTGGGCCGGATACGGCGGCATTCGTGACTGATCAACTCACATTGCCTTTAAATAACCCTTGGAAAAGAAATGTGCGTGTGGCTGATGTGGCTTTTTTTAAGGACGGGAGAGCGGCGGTCGTTACTTTTGAAGGCGATGTCTGGACCGTTGAGGGCATTGATAAGAACCTTCAAAACCTGAAATGGCGGCGCTTTGCCTCGGGTCTCCACGAACCGATGAGCATCGAGATTGTGAAGGAAAATATTTTCGTTTTTGACAGAAACGGCATTGTCCATTTCCATGATCTGAACGCCGACGGCGTGGCCGATTACTATGAGAACTTCTCGAATGTCATGGGGCAATCGGCCGAGTCGCGCGAGTGGGCGGGAGATTTGGTTACCGCGCCGGATGGCAGTTTTTACATTGCAAAAGGCGGGAGTTTGAGCAACGGGCCGGGCATGACCAAGGTTACCGGCAAGGGTTTCCGCGCAGGTTCGGACGAGAACGGTACTGTCATGAAGATTTCACTGGATGGGCGCAGTGCCGAGGTTGTAGCGACCGGCTTACGTGGCCCTTACCTGGGAATGCATCCTGCCAAAGGTATTCTCACGGCGTCTGATCAGCAGGGTAACTTTGTGCCTTCCACACCGATTTTCGTTATCCATCAGGGCGATTATTTCGGTGTAGAGCCCACATTGCACCGCAAAGATAATCCGGCAGTAACACCGCCATTGACCTGGATCCCTCACAGCGTCGACCGTTCGGCGATCAGCCAGGTTTGGGCTACCAGTTCCAAAATGGGGCCCTTGAATGATAACCTGATCCACTTTTCCTTCGGTCGGCCCGGCTTATTCCGCGTGCTGATCGACAGTACGACGAGCGTTGTCCAGGGCGGCGTTTCCGTCATTAATGCCAACTATCCCGCGCCTACTTCGAAAGGGGCAATGAACCCGGTGGATGAGCAATTGTATGTGGCTGGTTTTAATCTATGGGGATCGAGCTCGAATGGCATTAGTGCGTTGTTGAGGCTACGCTACACGGGCAAGCCGAGCTATTTACCGAATCATTTCCGCGCTGGCAAGCAAGGCATTGTGCTACGTTTCGATTCACCGCTGGATAAAGCTACTGCCAGCGATCCGAAAAGCTTCGAAGTAAAGCGATGGAACTACAAACGCACCGAGGAGTATGGTTCAGGCCATTTCAAACTCGATGGTTCGACAGGGCAGGAGACGATGCATGTGGCGGCGTCGTATTTGTCGGCAGACCGTAAAAGCGTGCTGCTGCTGGTGCCTGACATGACCGAGATCATGCAAATGGAGGTGACCTATCATTTGCAGGCGGCGGACGGTAAAAAGGTAAACGACCAGTTCTGGTTTACCGTAAATCAGTCGACAGATGTGGATTTGAAAGGCTTCGAAGGTGTTGATCTCGCATTGCTGACTGCAAAACGTCCTGAGGCCCCAGTCGTAGCGGTGGCAGAAACCGCGGCTTCGGCGGAGAAAGGTCGTGAAATATTCCAGAAAATGGCCTGCGCAGGTTGCCATTCCGAAGGTACCCGCACGAAAGGTATGTACGGCCCGCCGTTCCAGAACCTGTACAAATCCGAGCGTACTTTTGACGATGGTACCAAGGTAATCGCTGACGAGGCCTACCTGCGCGAATCGATCCTGACGCCTTCGAAACGCATTATTAAAGGGTATAATGAAGAAATGCCCTCGTTCGTGGGCGTGCTTTCGGACAATGATATCGAATCGGTGATTTTGTTTATCAAATCACTTTCGGGGAAATAGCGGGTGCTATGAAATTTCATCAAGACTGAACGGGAGCCGGCGGATGCGCCGGCCCGTGAGGTCGAAAATGGCATTGGCGAGGGCCGGGGCAAACGGAGGCAGCCCCGGCTCACCTACACCGCCGGGTTTCTCGTCGTTTTCCATGATGTGTACTTCTATCGGCGGGATGTCGGCAATGCGCGGCATGAGGTAGATGTCGAAATTCTGCTGAACAGCTTTCCCGTCCTCGAATGTTGTTGCATGGATGGTAGCAGCACCGAGCGCCATCACAATACTGCCTTCTACCTGCGCCCGGATAATGTCGGGATTGACGTACCACCCGCAGTCCATCAATGCAATCACTTTCTCAATCCTGACTTTCCCTTCCGCATTTCGCGTTACTTTCACCGCGTGGCCGCAGATGCCGGTGAAGCATTCCGTGAAAGCGACGCCCCAGCCCTGGTTTTTGCCGCGGGATTGCCAGGCGGTGAGTTCGGTCATCCGGTCGATTAGCGCCTGGTAGCGCGGGGCCGGTAAATGTGCCCGCCGGAATGCCATCGGATCCTTACCCGCCAAATGTGCCAGCTCATCGATAAAGCTCTCGCATGCGAACCCGTGCGTGGACGCGTACACCGAGCGCCACCACATTACGGGTATGGGCGTGTGAGTACCAGCGCCTCCGAAGCTGTAATGGGGGATTCCTTGCCGGTAAGGGTGTAGTAATCCCTCGAAATCACCCGTGTTGTAGCCGGCCGCTTCCGGCGCGCCAGGGGCAGTGGGCGACCATTCCTGACCAATCCATTGGGTTGCTGTATTAGCCTGAAAAGCGTGGATATTGCCTTGGGTATTGAGGCCACCTTTTAGCGTGTAGAATGCGCCTGGGCGGAACGGGCCGGCAGTCATGTCGTCTTCGCGCGTCCATATTACCTGCACGGGGGCTTGTATTTCTTTGGAAATGAATGCGGCCTCGTAAGGATAATCGGGGAAGGCCTTCCTGCCGAAGCCGCCTCCGAGGAATGTCATATGCACAGCCACTCGCTCGACGGGTATGTTAAATCGTTGGCTTAAATCGGCCTGAATCCAGTTGGCTTCCTGTATCGGGCCCCATATTTCGATGCTGTCGGGGCGGACGTCGGCAATGCAATTGAGGGGTTCCATACAGCTGTGCGATTGGTAGGGCGTTTCGTAGGATGCTTCCAGCTTCTGCGTGCAAGGCCCGTACTCGGCTTCGAATCGGGAATGGCTGCCGATCTTTTGAAGGTTTTCCCGCATTTGTTTTTCGAGCGATGCGGTGTTGGGGAGGTCAAAATCGGGATCATTCCAATGCACTTTCAATGCTTTTCGGCCCTGCATAGCTGCCCAAAGCGAATCGGCAACGACCGCAACACCTTCACAGTATTGGGAAAACACAGGTCTTTTTACCTTGAAAACGTGTGAAACGCCGGGCACTTTTCGGGTTTCGGAATCGTCGAAGCTCTTCACCGCTTCCCGGAACCGCTTGCTGCGCTCGATCACCGCATATTTCATTCCCGGCAGTTTTTTGTCCATGCCGAATAGGGCAGTCCCGTTGGTTTTCAATGGGATATCTTTTCGAGGTGCGGATTTGCCAATGATTTTGTATTCCGAACGCTTTTTCAGAATGACGTCGGTGGGCGGTTTGAGTTTGGCGGCTTTTTCTACTAATGTACCGTAAGCCAATTTAGCCTGGGTTTTGCGGTTAATCACCATCCCATTTTCGGCATAGCAATCATTTCTCGGGACGTTCCATTCCGCAGCGGCAGTTTCGATCAGCATTTCACGCGCGCAGGCGCCTGTGCGAAGTAGTCGCGGTGCCCATCCGCGGACGGAAAAACTGCCCTCTTGCGGTTGAGGGCCATATTTTTCAGGGTTAGCGGATGCAAAAACAATCTCCACGTCGTCTAAGGCTACTTCCAATTCTTCGGCGAGCATTTGCGGAAGCGCCTGAAAGGTTCCCTGTCCCATTTCGGAGCGGTTGCACATCAGCGTCACTTTGCCCGCCGGGCTTATCGAAATCCAGGACATCAGCTCGGTGCCCTGCAAGGCTCCGCCGGTAACCGGATTGACAATCACCGGGGTCGTTTGCCCGTTCACAGGCATGTATGCGGCAAGGGTGAGCGCCGCACCCGACCAGGCGGCCTGGCGGAGGAAATGACGGCGGGAAATATCCTGTGGCTTCATGGTGTCGATCAATGCGAATAGCTGGCGGCCGTTTTGATCGCCTTGCGGATGCGTGGATACGTCCCGCAGCGGCAAATGTTGCCGTTCATGGCTGCATTAATGGCCTCGTCATCAGGGTTGGCGTTGCCCGTAAGCAATGCTACCGCGGACATGATTTGTCCGCTCTGGCAATAGCCGCATTGCGGCACTTGTTCGGCGATCCAGGCCCGCTGCACCGGATGAGAATTGTCCTCGGAAAGTCCCTCGATGGTTGTTACCGGTTGCTCACCCACCGCTGATACGGGAAAAGAGCAGGACCGTACCGGCGCGCCGCTCAAATGCACTGTGCAGGCGCCGCACTGCGCAATTCCGCAGCCATATTTGGTGCCTGTAAGCCCGATCAGGTCCCGAATAACCCAAAGCAACGGCATTTGCTCGTCGGCTTCAACAGTATAGGCTTTACCGTTCACAGAAAGCTTGTAGGAAGGCATAAGGTTGCAGATTGAAGTTTTGTTTTGGATACTTCGAATGTAAATCAGGTGCCGCCCGGGCGCAAATCGAATTGATGAGGTGTGAGTTTGAAGGGATGAAATGCGGGTTTACGCTTGCTAATCCGTTTCGGCCGTAGGGGTATTGCATTTGAAATAGCAAGTTTGTGGTTGATAAATTGGGTTGTCAAGAATGGAGGATAAGTATGAGAACCAGCAAGGCGTTTGCTAATGCGTTGTAGCCACTCGAACATCGGATTGCAGGAAGGCCTATCGGTTATTACAAATTGGGAAGACATTAAAGACTCTTCTCATGAATACACCGTGGTACGATTACTTTTCGGATGGCTTTTGTAAAATCTTCTATTTCGCCGGTTCAGGGAATGGGAGGATCGATAAGATTGTGATTTTTACGCAAATGCAAGAACCCGATGCATATTCAATTACCTTGGGAAACTTACGGCTGGATGGCAGTATTGATGTCCATGGGACAGCCGGCGACGGAGATGCCGCAGAAATATTGTCGACCGTAGCGAAAGTCATCGCATTCTTTTTGGTTGATCATCCACAGGCAGCAATCTTTATTGAGGGGACAACGGCAGCCAGAGTCCGCCTTTATCAGATGGCAATTGTACGTGAATTAGATGATTTGGGCAAATATTTTGATATCCATGGCTTTGACGGCAGTGACATGGAGATTTTCCAGCCTGGCCGAAATTACCTTTCCTTTACCATATCCTTGAAAAGTTGATTTATAAACTCAAACTATTGATCGTATGGCGCTAAATGTCAACAATAACGCAGATTCGGATAGAATTCAATTTACCAGTGATGAATTGGAAAAGCTACGCATTGTTGCGGAAAAACTTGGTAAGGAAAAGCTCGCCCGCATTGTCGCTAACCATCCTCCCGAATACTGGGAGAATTACTGGAATGCCATGAAGCGGCATCGCCTGGGGATGACAATACCAGTTGAAAGTCGCTCTTGATAGCCAGTCGCTGCCATTGGGACATCGGATTGTTTTGTAAAGACTTGAATTTGGGGGGCTCGACTGACTTAGATAAGAGAAGACAATGGTGATACGGAGGACGTGTTGTCTACTGTTGCTAGGGCGTTGCTGTTTTTTCCGAGTGATCACCTGGAGGTCCAGGTATCGATTGAGGCGAGTAGTGATTCCCGGGGACGTCTTTATCAGATTGCAGTAAAAAAGGCGCTGGACGTCCTCGGTGATTATCTTCTAGCATATGGATTTGATGATGAAAATCCAGAAGTTTTACAGAGTGGCAAAAGCTACAAGAAGTTTGTCATTTCATTAAGAGAACAACGTTTAGAGTTTTAGCCAATATTCAGCCAAAATCTAATGGAAACGAAAACCAAAGACGAAAAGAAAGGAATGCCAAGCTGGTTTACCCCGGAAAAGTTGGAGGAGCTTCGCCCAATGATTGAAGCCTCGGCCCAGGAACACGTTGACAAGAAAATTGCAGCCTGGACCCCGGAATTCAGGGCGGCATTAAGAAAACTAAGGGAGCGGTAGAGGCCGCTCCCGATGATAAGTATAGAGCTGATATTCGATCAGGCGACCATGGTGAACAACCTGTTCAGGTCCCAGGAATTACGGGCGCCCGACTCAATGACCACTTCTTTAAGATTGTTGGCCAACGGAGACTTTTCGTCATTGACCATTTCGAGCAAATTGCCGAGGTAATCCGGTTTGCGACGGTTCAGAAAGGTGTTGGCTTCCGGTGAATTATGGTAGATGGCGGTGAAACCTTTGCCGTGGCGCTCGATGAGGCCCCAGGTGACGAGCGCATCAAGGAAGTCGAGGGAACTGTGGCTTTGAAGTCCCAGTTTCTGACGGATTTCGGATACAAACAACGGGCCGGCAGCAAGCTCTGTGAAGAGGCCGAGCCTGATGGCCGTTAGCAATGGTTTCGCAGACCAGAACCCTGTTCCGATCCGGATGATGTTCATTGGAGTGATTTCCTGCTCTTGTTCAATTTCAATTGTACTCATGGCTAAGTGAAGTTAATGTTCCGGAAGACGTGCTTCCAATGAATGAAACATGCTCTAAATTAGTGTTGAAGACTCAACATACAGAACGCCATTGTGATGAACTGCCCAAACCAGGGGTTAAACCGGCTCAAAACTGGTGTAGTCTGTTCCCTCGTTAACGTCTATTTCGCAGAAATCTGTCAATAAGTTGCAGGAAATTTGAATTAATCAGTGTTTAACTACAAGTTTGGTTTCGGTAGTTCCGTCTTTAAAGGACACCTTTATCAGGTACTGACCTGCCGGAAGCGCCCGCAGTTGGGCCGTTGTCGGTTCTGCGGCGGTTTCCAGCTCTATTTTTCCAGAAGAATTGAAGAATTTAAGTTTTTCAATAGCCTTGTTCCCGATTAACAGCGTAAGCGGACGTTCAGTATCAAATGGATTGGGAAATGCAACCACGTCGCCATTCTCAAAGCTAACTACACCAATGCGGCTGTATGCAAAAGTGCCGTCGTTATCTATCATTTTTAATCTATAATACACCTTACCGCTGAGGCTGGCGGGATCGTTGAAGGTATAATTTGCCATCGCCTCGTCTGCCTTTTTACAATCCACATCACCGATTTTAGTCCAGACCTTGGCGTCAAGACTCCTTTCTATTTCGAAACGGTCGCTATTGATTTCACTGGTCGTCGTCCAGCGTAGGCAAACGATATTGCCCTCACGCGCCGCCGTGAACGAAGCGAGAATAACCGGCAAGGGATCACGAGGGTCCTGTTCGGCAAACAGTTGGGCAAATTCGGGAAACATACCGGCCGCTTCCAGCTCACTGGCGGGTACGAAAGTCTCGTCGGCCTTGGTTGCGTAAAGTACCATAGGCAACGTGCCTTCAAAATGTGCGACGACTGCGGCAGAGTCTGGCTGAGGGGTGGTAAGAAGGAAATCATTTTCCCAAATGTCCAAAATGCTGATATCTGGGTCGACTTGCGGAGGTACCTGCGGATTTTCGGGTACATCAAGCGGGTCGCCGCAATTGGTTACCGTGAAGGTCACTTCATGCTTTGATTCCAAATCCCTGCGGTTGGGATACGTCCGTGTGCAGATCACCTGATATTGCCCCGGCCGCTCAGCTTGAAATGTGATCTGGTCGCCGGTCGTCGTGAAGGCCTGTTGCGTAGGAAGTACCAGCCAGTTATGAATGTACTGCCCACCCGATGGCGTTGCCAGGGACACTGAGATATTGGCCCGTATTGCCCTCCGTAGCACGGCTCTGGCTGAATGGATAGCAGACGTTGTAGACAGAGATAATGGGCTGTGGTGGGAGAGGTAATGCGGGGCAAGTCGTGCCGCCCGCTAGGAGGTTTTCGGATTGGCCGATTATTGTCCATTCGATAAGGCTGGCTCGAATGTGATCGGTATCATCGTTGGAACCATAGATATTGGCAAACGGCGTTTGTCTTCCAGGGCCGACCACAGCATTCACAGCATTTACATCTAATAGCTCTCGTTGTGCTTGCGTGTTTAAAGGGCCTTTGTAATCAATTGCACTAAACGTAGGAATAAAGCAAAAAGCGAAACTTTTGGTGTCAAAAAATAATTTGTTAGGAACTGCCTTAGGGCTAATGCCACCGGGCAAAAAGTCGTCATTAAATGGCGAATTATAATCAAGGCTAACTCCCAACTTTTTGGAAAATATCCCCCATGTTGCAAAACGAAGCACATTCGTGTTCTGGTTAAGTGAATTCGTATGGATGTCGATATTACTATTTTGCAATCCAAAAGGTGTAAAGCTTCGCAATATCCGATCTCCGTAATTGTATTGATCAAACAGATCGCGGTCTTGCGCATTCATACTGCCGTGCGTGATCGCGATATTGCGGCAATTCTGAGGGTATCCACCATTTCCAAGGCCATTCAAACTGGCCTGGAAAGCGTCAAACGCAGGCGACTTGGAGCCGACGCCGCCGGTGAGTTGACCGCCCCAGTGTAGCATCATTTGCGTTGCGGCTGGCGTGGTCATCGAGTAATAATAGTCACGCCAGGTTTTTGCAAAAAATTTGAGGATTACCTGTGTTAGCAATGTCGGGCTTGACTCCCAAAGCAACTGTGTCAGTCCAACCGGGACATTAGCGCCTTGATTAGGGGTATCATAGCAAATCATAAGCCTCACGTGGTGGTTGATTCCATCCACTTCCATTTTTCGCAATGCGTACCGGGCGACAAGACCGCTCATACAAACACCCAAAACAATGTTATCAGTGTTACCCTGCTTGATTGTATTGATTTGTTGTATTACTGCTTTCATTACCTGGGCATTATTTTCAATAGCAGCTGTACCATCATCGTAATCAATAAATACGAGGTCAAAACCTTCCCTGAGCCATTGGGCAAACCGCTCGCGAAACATTGCTTCCAACTCGTCCAGATTTACGTCGTTCGCGAAATCAAACCCTTCCGCGATGATCACCGCTTTATCGAGTATTCCATCGCAGCCATTTACAATGCGAATGTTAGCGCCGACGACTTGCGTGCGCGCATTGCGCAGGGAAGTGTCGTTAACGGCAGCCGGCGCGGATACGTGAAATTCCATCGCCGGCGGGACGCGTTCCAGTTGACGCACATCGACATACGTTTCAAAATCGTAATGCCCGTTTTTAGCAATAAGCCTGATTCTAACCGGATGTTTGCCTTCGGTTTCATATCGGTGTTTTATGAGTTGTTCTTGAAGCGGATAACTGGTGAAACCCTTGCCGTCGCCAAAATCGATCGCCATTCCGACTGGTTGTTGCACGTGGTTGGTAATAATTAATTGGGGGCCGATTTTGAACCATACCTCGTCCTGATAAACGTCCTGCCGCAAAGCGGCTGCATAAATGATCCTGAACGGCGCGTAAGTTGCAAAATCGACCGGCTTCCCTGCTCGTTTAGCATCTTCATTCAATCGGAGCTGTTTTTCAGTCAGATATACGGCTTCCATATCGATAATGCCAAGCGGAACAGTGTCGTTCCGGGTTAGTTTCGAAGGATTGGTTTCAACCAAATCTTTCAAGGATGGCATATGCACATTTTTGGCACGAAGGTCGGCGTCGTATATGCGCTCGTACAGGTTGTGCCATTCTTCTGCCGATACGGGTTCCGGTTTCGAAAGCTTGCCGGAGGAAATTTGCTTTAAATAGTCAACTTCACGGCGCGTAGTGACCGCCGCATTCATAAACAGCTTGCTACCAAGGCCGGACAAATCCAGTTTGTCGAGGGCATTTTGTCGTAACGTTTGATAGTCCTGCGCTAAAATCGTTTGAAAAGACAATAGGAGGGACGCCAGGAAAAGGCATAGCTTTCCTGTGTCACATTTTTTGAGATGTGTCATTGGTGTATGTATTTGAAGTGAAAAATTATTTAGGTTCTAACTGAAAATCGCATTGTGTTTTCTTCCCGATCATCGGCCTGCGCTGGCCCTTGATATCCGTAGCTTGACGGTATATTTTTTCAAACTTTGGATTGTCATCGCCGTACGGAATGCCAACATTTATATCGCCAAACTTTCTAGGGACTTCCAAAGCAATCTCATAGTCACCATTCTCATCAGTATAGGTAGATTTGAGATCGATCGAGCCCTTCAATCGTGAGCCGCTGAGCAAAACCAAAATGCTGTCCACAGGCACCTGATTTTCGTCAAACACTTTTCCATAAACTACCGTGGTACGGTCACCCAAGTGTCCGCAAGCGAGCATTGCCAATGCCATCATTGGTAGGAGGAGCCATCTTTTGAAGACCCCGCATTGAATTTTGAAGTGTGTTTTCATATTTGTTTGTTATGGTCAAATTCTGGTGCTGTTATTTAGCTAATAACTTAAAATCCCATTGCGTCTTCTTACCGATCATTGGTCTGTTTTGCCCTTTTATGCGGTCACCTCGAATGTATATTGTTTCAAGCTTTGGATTATTCAGACCGTACGGGATCGCGACATTAACCTGACCAAACTTTCTAGGAACTTCCAGTGCAATCTCATAGTCACCATTCTCATCAGTGTAAGTTGATTTGAGCTCGATCGAGCCTGTCATTTTCGCGCCGCGCAGTTGCACCAAAATGCTGTCCACAGGCACCTGGTTTTCGTCAAAGACCTTTCCATAAACGACGGTAGTGCGGTCGCCTAAATGTCCGCAAGCGAGTAGCGCCATCATCGGCAGAAAGCACGTAGCGCCCGTTGCCACCAGCAGTTTCTCCATAAATTTTTTTATGACCATTTCGATTGAATTTTCGCAAGTGAATACAGAGCTACTTAGCTCCTACGAGGCAAATATGTCATAAATCCAAACCAAAAAAGCTTGCTGGTGGGCAGCAATGAATGAACGGCAACTAGTTAATGATCAAAGGGTAGTGCAAAAAAAATCCCGGCTGCATAATCAACCGGGATCTGTAAGAATCCTTGTTAAATCAAGCCTCAGAAACTATACCGCAACCCAATCTGCACCTGGTAGGGGTTACCCGAAGGGGTTACCACACCGGCCGTATTTACCCGGTAAACAAACTGGTTGTTGGTTCTGTCGAATGCGGCAACGGCAGGCTTGCCATTCGCAGCTGGGATACCCAATGCGTAAAGTGCTTGTGTCCCCAGCGACTTGTTGCGGCCCCAATCCTTGTTGAGGAAGTTGGCGAAGTTGAATACATCGGCAGAAACTTCGATCGCATGCGTTCCGGCGATTCGGATGCGTTTCGATGCGCGAACATCGAACACGCCGTAGAAGCCGTTGATACCACCGTTTCTTTCCGCAATTTTACCCGAGTTCTTGATGATGTAATCCTTGATGCTCTGGCTGGCGTCCTTGTTGTCGAGGATCGCTTGAAGGCCATTACGCACGTTTTCGGGTACGCTTGGGTCATTCCGGTCGAAAACAAATGCCAGGTCGTTGGTACCTACGAAGTCGCCGTTGGTGTTACCGCCCGAGAGCAGGGTATAGCGGGTACCACCGATTCCCGAATAGCGCACGCCTACGTTGATTCCCCAGAAGCTGGGCAGCGAGCCATAGAATACGATTTTGTGGCGGAACTGGTTGTCGGAATAGGACATCAGGCTCAGGTTCCGCGGATCATCTCTTACCGGGAGTGACAGCGTGGCGCTGTTCGCTACGTTACCGTTGAAAGACGTATTGTCCTTGACGTCATTATAAGTGTAGCTCAAAGTGATCTCTCCGTCGCGGAAATATTGATATTTCACATCCGCGACGACAGAAAACGCGTTCACTTTTCCTTCGCTGTTCAATTCCAGCACGCGGCCGAATTGCGTGGATTTGCGTCCTTTCAGCCAGTCACCTGCGCCATTGGTAGGCATGTCAGTTCCGCCTGGAACGAATACACCACGGTTACCCTCGTTGGCAAGGCGGAAGAACGGTTCGTCAACCATGTTTCTGTCCACGTACATATAGTTGTTGCGGCCCAGGCTCATGTAACCCGCGATACCCACTTTTAGCTTGTCGGTCAGGTATTTGTTGTAGGATATGTTGGCCTTGTAAATGATAGGCACGCGTGCATCCTTGGCATTGGTATTGATCGTCGGCAACTGGAACTGCGACAAGGTCGGGATGCTGTTGTAGTTGGCGCGGTAAGCGGCGAAATCCGGGGTAGGGATGTTCGGGCTGCGTACATCGACGGTCGCTAGGTGCTTTCCGTCGAATGTGAGGTTGTTGATCACCACGTAGTTGTTGATGTCCGAAGCAAACACACCGGCACCGAAACGGAAAATATCGGTATGCTTGTCGTTCACATCCCAGGTGAACTGTACGCGCGGCTGCACGACAAACGATTTGATTTTGTTGTCGGTGCGGATTTTCAGGGCGTCGTACAAAGTCTGGTTTAAAGGCGAGCTTGGGTAGTGCGCGTAGTCGAGACGCAGACCTGCTACCACGTCGAGGCCGGTAGCGAGGCTTGTTTTCAACTGACCATAAACCCCCGCATTCCAGATGGTACCTTTCACCGACCAATCGTCCATCAAAGGTACCTCACGGTAGTAACGGTAAGGTTTCAGGTCGTTGAACTGGTCAAGAGAAGTTTTACCCGCAGCGGCGTCCACATTGTAGTGGAAACGGCCGTTTACTTCCGAGCCATAGGTTGAATGCGAACGGGTCATCATCATATCCACTCCCAAAGTATACTCCACTTTATCGGTGTTATAATACAGATTGTCCACCAATTGAACCACATGGTTGGTGAAACGCTCCTGTGCAAAACGGTGCCCACCCATCTGGATGTTGGTCGAGCGCGAATTTCCGTCGCTCAATACCGAGTTCACGTTCTCCACGATCGCTCTCGGAATATTGGCTGCCGGAAGCTGGTCGCCCGGGGCGCTTTTCTGTTTCACGAATAAATGCTGCACTTTCAGCTCATTGGTCACTTTGGAATTGAGTGTCGAGCGGAGGGACGCGAGCAAGCTGTTGTCCTGGTTGAAGTCGTTTCCGTAAGATTCGTAGGCGTTGATCGTCGTGTTATCCGCCAGGCCAAGCTTGTTGCGGTCGTTGGTGTAGTTGTTGCGGATCGTCAAAAGGTTTCTGTTGTTCAACTGCCAATCGAGGCGAAGGAATGCCGCGTCCGAACCACGTTTTTTATCAAATGTTCCGAACTGCGGGCTATCAGACATGCCGTATTTGCTGCGGGCGATGTTGACGAACTGGTCGAGCGTAGCGCGGGTTACATTGAAACGGTTTTCGTCTACCGGGCTAAGAATATCGGCGATGATCAATGGACGGCTGTCTTGCTGGTGGTCCCAGGCTACGAAGAAATGCAGCTTGTCTTTCAGGATCGGTCCACCTAACGAGAAACCGAACTGGTTGGTAGCGAATTTGTTATTGATTTTGTTTCCGCGGATATCATAAGGGCTCGACAACCAGTCGGCACGCGTGTAGTTGAATGCGCTACCGCTCAACTGGTTGGTTCCTGACTTTGTAACAGCACTGATAGTACCACCCCCGCTGCGTCCGTAAGTAACGTCGTACTGGTTGGTAACCACCTGGAACTCGCGTACCGCTTCAATTGAAATGGAGTAGGGGGCACCGCTTCGGCTGGTGGTAGCACCTGCGGAAGTCGGGTTTTTGGAACTCATACCATCAATGGTGTAGCCCGTAGATGAACCCAGCTGTCCGGAAATGTTACCGCCGCGGCTCAATGGGGACAGGTCCATCAGCGATGTGAAGTTCCGCCCATTTACCGGCAAACGCGTAATATCCCGTGCCGAGATAGCCGTAGAAGCGCCCAGGTTTTCAATTTTGTTTTTGATACCTGATGCCACCACACTCACCACTTCAAGTGTTTGGCCGGCTTCTTTCATACTCATTCTCACTTTCACGGCATCGCCCTGGTGCAGGAGATAGCCGGTCAGTTTTTGTTCCCCAAAACCGACATAAGTAGCTGTAACCGTGTAGGGGCCGCCCAATGGAAGTTCTTTAAAGGCATATTCACCTTTTGCGTTGGTAACGGTTCCAGTCGTAAAGCCTGTTGATTCGTTTTTCACCTGAACGGTAGCGCCCGCGAGTGATGCACTCTGGTCGTCGGTTACCGTACCGGAGATCGACGCCTGCGTTGTTTGAGCCCTCAACACCACGATGTTGCCGAAGCAGCAAAGTAATGTCAGGATAATAGGAAGTAAAAATCTCTTATGCATGAGCATGTTGTTGGTTAAACAAATTTTGCCGCAAAAGAAGAGGATCTACTTGTCCAGGGTATTATTGAAATGTTATGTAATTGTAAAGTCGTGGTAACATCAGATTCTACCGTAGCCACGCCGCCCAAAAAAAGCAGATTTTTTTATCGCATTGTCCAATCCAGAGAGGGACGTTCGTCTTTAACATGAGTTTTGACCGGGTCGTTGGTGCGATCAACGAATGATCAGGTTTTAGTCAGGTGTGGTCATTGGTAGTCAGGAGTGGTCATTGGCGTACCTGAAATCCCTACCAAGCAAAACAATATCTGACAAAACCTGACAATCTTGACAAAAAACCGACCATTCAATCATTCAGTCATTCAATCATTCAATCATTAAAATCAACATGGAACAACGAATCAATTTTCAGGAGAAAGGACAAAAAGCATTGAAGGCTATGTACGGAATAGGCGGCTATCTGGCTAAATCGCAGGTAGAGAGACGTCTTTTAAACCTGATCTACTTGCGCGTGTCGCAGATCAACGGCTGCGCATTCTGCCTGGATATGCATTCCAAAGACCTCCGTGTGGAAGGCGAAACCGAACAGCGGTTGTATCTGCTCAATGCCTGGCGGGAAGCACCTTTCTATTCTGCACGCGAGCGTGCCGCATTGGCCTATGCCGAAGCCGTGACCTTACTAAAAGACCGCGAAGTCACCGACGAAGTATTCGGGGCTGTCACCGAGCAATTTACCGACGAGGAGATCATCGACCTGACGCTCGCGATTACGACCATCAACTCCTACAATCGCTTCAACATCGCATTCCGCACCGAAGCCGGAAGCTACGAGCCGGGTCAGTTTGCAGTTCATTAAGCACTTCATCAGTAGAGCAGCCAGCGGGGCACACAGCCCGTCGACGGATATTCGACACGTACGGACGACGGGTTGCTGTTTTATGTCAAAGCCTATTCTCTAATCAATTTAAAATTGTTGTGCAACTGATCTGAATTGACTTTCAGGATGTAAAAGCCTGGATTGAGCTGCCGGACATCCACCTCGAATTTGCCGGATGCGGCCCTGCCGAAGGCAACTGTACTTCCGTTCGTGTCAAGGATTTGCCATGTAGTGGGCGTTTCCCAGGAAAGATCAACCTGTACATTTTTGTTGGCAGGATTCGGGTATACGCTCGCAGACAACCCCTTCAACGGCAACTGTACAACGCTCGAATAGGCGAAACTTTCATCCAGATCGATCATTTTCAGCCGATAGTAGGCGTTACTCCCGCGCTGCATCGACAAGTCTTTGTCCGTAAACCTGTATTTCCCGCCTGTACCTTTGGTCTCGCTTTTCACATTGCCGATCGTAACAAAGTTCTTGGCGTCGGTGCTGCGTTGAATTTCGAAGCGGGAGAAATTTACTTCTTCGACCGTTTTCCATGACAGGACCGCATTGCCTTCCTGTTCCTGTGCAGTAAAATCTGCAAGCCTTACGGGCAGCGCGCTGATGTTTTTGCTGGCGACATAAAAAGTGGAACGGTTTTCCGCGGTGAAAGTAAATACATATCCTCCCGGGTAAGGCTCGACGGTCGAGGGAATCGGGGAAGCCGTGGCTGTAATTCGCGGGGTACAATCGCCAACGTTGTTGCGGAATACGTTCAGGTCGTTTATGCCGGTAATGGGGATATTGTCCGGTTTTGCATTGTGCGCTTCGATAAGTGCGTCGACTTCCTCCTTTCTGACATAAAACCTTGCGGTGGTAGGCGCGCCAGGGATCGTGTTGGTTGCCGTCCAAACCAAGGTCATATTCCGGCCCAGGTAAAGCAGCCCGTTGCGATCTTGTAGTGGAGCTCCGCTTGTATTGTAGGAATAAACGTAGGCGAAGGCATACTGGATAGCATTTTCATTTCCATTCAATTCTGCTACGATATCTCCATTCTGATCGACGATTGGTCGCCAGGTGTGCGGAACATCGGTGCCGTCAGAAAGCGACTCGCTGGTAAGACATCCGGGTGTGCTCGACGAAATCCTGGCCGCCACCTTCACTACCGTAAGCGTTGTGTACATGGGTTTCTGGCCGATAGCTGGCGTAAAACTGCTGGAAGCTTGATAATAGTTACCGCTCTCTTCCCATTCCAATAAGGCGCCGCCCCCTCCAATCCCGCCGAATGAAGCAAGAGAATACAGCTTTCCGTAGTTCACAACCGGCGTGGAGAGCACCTGGCCGAGTGAAAACTCCATGTTCGCCTTTTTAGTAAAGACATTCGTAGCCGGGTCCCAGGAAAAAAACGTCCCGGTAGTGTTGCTACCCCCTCCGGAGGTAAATCCGTGGAAGCTATTTTTCCACCAGGCCAGTCCTCCCATCGGTTTGGTACCTCTACTAGCGTCAAAGTCTATTTTTTTGGTATACATGTTCGTGGATGGATCCCATTCGAAGATCACCCCTTCGTGACTGGCGCCTCCTGCGGACGTCATGCCATAAAATTTGCCGTTCTGCATTGTCAGTTCGCCGTGGGGAAGGCCGCCTTCGGGTTCGGACAGATCGATGCGTTTCGTGTAGCTGTCAAGTCCGGGGTCCCATTCGAAAATGACACCATAATTGTTGGCTCCTCCGTACTGTGTCATTCCGTAGAGTTTGCCATTTTCAAGTGTGAGGTTACCCGTAGGCATGGCTCCGTCGGCGCCCGAGAAGTCGTGTTTTTTGACAAACAGATTGTTGTCGGGATCCCATTCGAACAACGTGCCCATATTGTTGGCGCCTCCGTTTTTTGCCATGCCGTAGAACTTCCCGTCTTTCAGCGTAAGGCCGCCCTCGGGATTGCCGCCCTTAGCAAGATCGAGATCCTGCATACGCTTGTATGTTTTCGTATTGATATCGAATTCAAATATCAACCCCTGGCCTTCCGAACCACCTTTGGACGTCATTCCGTATAGCTTGTCCCCCTTAAGCGCAAGGCTACCCAGTGCCGAGGTGCCGTTGCTTTCGTTGAAGTCGAACTGCTTATCGAATGCGCCCGTTATCGGATCCCAGGCAAACATGATACCGCCCGAGAGCTTTCCGCCCGCGTAGGTCGAAGAGTAAAATTTGTTGTTCCATAATACAAGCCTCGTTTTGGGCTGACTACCGATTTGTGCATCGAAATTATACCGGATACTGAATGCGTTGCTGGCCGGGTCCCATTCATAAATATATCCTTCCCCGTTTGGCCCCGCGATACCCGTGGAGAAAAATTTGTCGTTGAACAACGTCATGCGCGGGCTATTCAGACCGTATTTGGGGCTGTCAGCGGGCAAATCTATCTTCTTGGTATAGATGTTTGTCGCCGGGTCCCACTCGAAAAGCACACCCGAATTGTTTGCCCCTCCCTTGTAGGTGCTGCCATAAAATTTGTTGGCTTTCAAAGCAAGTTCGTGAAAGGGGCCGGCGCCATCACTTCCAGATGCAAACTGCTTTTTGATCGTGTAAGTATTTGCAGCTACATCCCATTCGAAGATAACTCCGTTGGTATTCGTCAGGGATGTGCCAATGCCATACAGCTTGTTGTTGTAGGCGACCATTGCTCTGTAAGTCCCGGGCTTGGTACCATCGGGTATTTGAAGGGTTTTTGTAAAATTGTTTGTAACGGGGTCCCATTCAAAGAATATCGATTTCTCCGAGTTCGACACGACGTTCATGACGACGCCGTAAAACTTCCCATTCATAAAACTTAGCCCATGACTTGTCAGGAACGTTCCTTTAAGTAAGCTTCCTGTTTCTTTTTTCTTCGTGAATACGCCCGTCGCCAGATCCAGCTCATAGATTATTCCGGCGTCCTGATCACCGGAGTACATCGTAAGCCCGTAAAGTTTGCCGTTATGGAAATACAGGTTGCCCTCGGGGCCATAGCATGATTCGTCGAAATCGTGCAGCTTCGTAAAAACTTTTGTCGTGGGGTTCCATTTGATGATCGCTCCCCAGTTTCCCTGCCATGCCGTGGCATAGAACTCACCATTGTATTCGAACAGCTCATCACAACCGTTTTCACCCGGCCGTGCCAAGTCGAAGCCATATTCCTCGACGAGATTTCTGCCGTTGAAATTGGCACTGAAAACGGAACCTTTGTAAAAGCGACCAGATTCGGAAGTCATCCCGAAAAGGCGTTGGATGGTTTGGGCACAAGCAGATCCCGAAAGGAAGATGGCCAAAGTGGCAAGGAAAAGAGATTTCATAGCAGTGTATCATGTGAATTGATTAATAGATGTAAAAGTAACCAATTACATACACAAAGACGCCTGGTGCTATCTGATATTATTCGGCGGCGGGTTCCCACAATGAACGGTGCGAAATCAATCATGGTAAATTGAAGTATTGCAGGATAACTTACAAGGTGCGCAGCTATTCCACCACTTTCACCAATGCGGCAAGTTCCTGATCTGCCAGGCCGTCGGATTCCGCTTTTTGCAGCAGGTCGCTGATGGTTTTGACAAAAGCAGGCTGCATACCGGTATTCCGGAATGCATTGTGAATGCGCTGCGTGGCGGCCACACTGATCGATAGCGGGCTTTGACTGATCGTAAAATCGCCCTTCTCCACCACACCGATCTGATGCTTAAAAAACTCGGTAAATCCGGGCGTGATCTCACCCAGTATTTCGCTGAATGCACTGAGCGGTAGGCCGCTTTTCTGCGAAAGGATTATGCCGTGGATGAGGCCGGTATAAGACCCGTAAAGCCAGGTCAGCGTAGCAAGGTCCATCGCCGAAGCCAGCGCTGCACGGTCGCCGAGGTATTTGATATTTCCTCCGAAGACAGCCAAAGCATCGCGGCTGTTTTCGAAATGCTCCTGCTTACCGGAAACGATGATGGTGGTTTCGGGCAGGCCCATCTGGTCGGGCGCAACCTGAATAGCGCCATTGATATAGCCTGCATTCAGCCTGGTCAGCGTGGCTTCCAGTTGTTCGGCCTCCTGGGGATCGGCAGTGGTGAAGTTGATGAATGTTTTGCCGGTGAGGATAGATTTGTCCTTGATACCGTCGAAGATACGATGCACCGCTTGGTAGTCCAGAACGCATATCACGACCAGTGGGCTCTGGTGGACAGCTTCTTCAAGGTTTTCAGATACTTTTACCCCGGCAAGCGCCTCGGCTTTCGAACGGGTGCGGTTCCAGACGGAGACCGAATAATCTTGTGCAAGCAGCAACTCGGCAAGACGTGTACCCATCTGGCCCAGGCCTATAACAGCGATTTGTTTTGTGTCCATTTTCTGTTCGTTTTAAATTGATGGGTACAAAATTCGGAGGCTCGCGGGCGGCTATCAATTACCGAAAAAAGATTCGGTAACCGAAAAATTATTCGGTATTGAGTAACTTGGGCTGCATACGACGATAGCAGATCCACTCATTCATCCATACTATGTACCAGCGGAAAACACCGGAAGACCTCGAATGCGGCATTACCATTGCCATGAAAGTTTTCGGGGCCAAATGGAAGCCTTGCCTGCTCGACGCCATCCAGCGCGGGTTTCGCCGACCTAGCGAAATGCACCGGGAGATTAAAGGCGCAACCCCACGCGTGCTCGACATGCAGCTGCGCGAATTGGAAGTGAGCGGGATCGTCGGGAAATGCCAGTCGACCGGTTTTCCGCTCTATACCGAATATACGCTGACCGACCTGGGGCGCACAATCATGCCCATCATCGACCGGATCAACGAATGGGGATTACAGTACAAGGAGCTTATAGGCGATGAAAGTCCTCAATCCATATCCTTGTAATGGCTTACCTTCTGGAACATTTCGATGAGCGTGGTCACATGAAGCTTTTCGAAGAGCCGCGCCTTGTAAGTGCTGACGGAGCTTTCGGTCAGGTCCAGTCTCGACGCTATTTCCTTGATCCAGAATCCGTCTATCAGCATATCCATGATCGTTATTTCACGTGCTGAAAGGTCGAGGAGCGGATTATCGGCCCGGTAATTCTGTTTGTCGAGCTGGTTCAGCAGCTCCACTTTAATTCTCGGGCTTACATACCTGCCTGTGTCCGCGATGGACAGAATCGCCGTACGAATGTCTGCGGTCTCCGAATTTTTGGATACAAAGCCGTTGGCACCTGCCCGGAGATAGTGGATACCGTAAACCCTTTCCTCGATAGCCGAAAAAATAAGGATATTCACATGCTTTTGAACAGCACGCATTGCTCCGATCATTTCAAATCCCCGGCCCTCGGGAATCTGAACATCCAGGATAACGAGGTCCTGGGGATGCACGGCAAGTTCGGATAACGCTTCATTAAAAGTCGTTGCCTCACGTATCACCGCGGTCTTGTACAAATCCTGAACGAGTATTTTGGTTGCCAGTCTGATGATCTGATAATCTTCTACAATTAAAATGTTTTTCATCCGGACATTTTCTAATTCAAAAAATAAATTCCTTGCGGAAGGTCCAGAGAATGAATGAGGGGAGTATGAACATGGTCGATGCTCTTTTTCAAAAATCTTTGGATAGCTGAGGGGTAATTTTAGGCCGTTTTTCAACGGGTGTTTCAATATCAAAAGTAAAATCTGAAAATAAAAGTAAAATAACTTCTAATAAATTAATTTGACATGAATTGTACTTTCTTTCCCGATTTGTGAAGCTGGTGCGGCTGCTGCCAAGTAATTGAAAGGAAACTTGTTCGGTACTTTTGGCGATGCCCTTGCCTGACGCTCGCATATATACGGAGGCGAGAACGCCGGCCATCAGGAGCTGAAATACCGGACCACGTTGGCCGAGTCCAGTTCCAGTTCAAGATCGACGCTGAACTCGGATTCGGACTGCTGCACCGACAACCTGTGCCTGTCAGGATAAAGTAATTGGAGCCGTTTTGAAGTGTTACTGAGCCCGAATCCACCCACTTTCTCTTCCTTGTTCCTCGCTGGGCTTTGGCGTGCGTGCTGCGGTATATTGTTCTTTATTTTGAAGTACAGCGTATGTTGATCCAATACAATGGAAATGTTTACATAGGATGCATATTTGCTTTTAGCCGTACCATGTTTGAATGCATTTTCGACAAAGGAAACCAGCAGCAACGGAGCGATGAGATATTCTTCGGGGTTGCCGGTTAAATGGTAATCAATAGTCACTTTGTCGGAAAAACGGGCGCGTTCGAGGTCGAGGTAATTTTCTATGTAACTGATCTCCTTGGATAGTACTACATTTTCTTTGCTCGATTCGTAAAGGCTGTATCGCATCAGGTCCGACAATTTAAGAACCAGGTCGGCAGCCTGTTCATCCACATCCACTGTTTTAGTATAAATAGCATTGAGCGTATTAAACAAAAAATGAGGGTTGATTTGCGATTTAAGAAAACTCAGTTCGAGGTTAAGGTTATTTTTTTGTAATTGTAAACTTTGCGTTTGCAGGTTCAGATTTGCTTTTTCGAGTTGGAGCCTTTCCATTTCCAGCTGCATATTTTTTGTGCGGGAATTAATAATGTCGCGCATTACTTTGATGGCGAGCAGTGGCGTAATGTAATACAGGCTCCACGCATAGTCGGTATACGCAATGTCGAAATCGGTGAAGCAACTGGTCCATCGGCCGCGTGCCTGGAAGAAATCCCACAATTTGGTAACATAAAAAGAGTTTTCCTCCGAGCCGTTGGTAAGGGATGCCAGGTGCCTGAATTCATAGTAGTTGGTGACGTGCACGAGGAGGAACACAATAACCAGGCTTATAACCAGCGGCAGTATTTTTCGGGTATACAAAAAACGTGGGAATACGACGTATCCCAAGAGATAGAACACCGAAACCGATTGAAGGAACACTGCCGCGGAGGCATGCCACACAACCGAGAGGTTATCTTTGGTGAGTGCCGGAATGCTGTAATAATGTGCGACGCACCAGAGCGCAATCCATGCCAGTATGTGGCAAACAATCCTGGTTATTTTTGCGCTTTTTTCAGAAGAAATAGGATTGAAACGCATAACCTGTCAGATTCTGTTCCTTTGTAACGCGGCGAGCACATTGGCGCGATACGTTACGCCAATCGGGATCTTTCGGCCACTGTTTGTGGTGATTTCATTTCCTTCAATTTCCCGTATTACTTTTTTATTGACGATGTAAGAACGGTTTACCCTCAGGAATTGCGCCGAAGGCAATGCTTCTTCTATTTTGGCCATCGTCATATGAATAACCGCAACGCGGTCCGACCAATATAATTTCAGGTAATCGCGCATGCCTTCAATAAAGTGTATTTCACTGGGTGCTACCTTAATGAGTTTCTTATTCTCTTTTAATAAAAGAAAGTCATTTCGTGCACCGGAGAACTCGGCATCGGGCACCTTTTCCTGCGATTCTTTCGTCGGGGAAACCATTTTGTCCTGTGGCTCGGATGTGCCCGGTGAATGCTTCGGGAAACGCGCGCCGTCGACCTTGTTTACGGCCTTCAGGAACCTTTCGAAAGAGACCGGTTTGAGGAGGTAGTCTGTGAGCTCGTGCTCGTAGCCTTCCAGCGCATAAGAGGGGTCGGCCGTAATCATGATCATCGCCGGGCGGGTGGCGGGAAGGAGCTTTAATAGCTCAAATCCGGTCATTTCGGGCATTTCAATGTCCAGGAATACAATGTCCGGCTTCAAGTCCCTGATCAGAAAAAGGGCATCGGTAGCGCTCTCAGCAATGCCTGACAGTTCCAGAAAGGGAACTTTCTGCACATATTTTTCAATCAATCGGCGTGCATCAGCCTCATCGTCTACTATTATACACCGCAACCTGCCGGGAGACAACATACTCTGACCTTAACTACTGTACTAAATTTCATTCGTCTGCAATAATATAGGTATTGGTCGAAATAAATGCATAATTCGGCGAAATTATTTTAGTTCGACAGCTATTTAGGATTACTTTAAACTCGCTAAGGAATGAATGCTTTGTGAAAGAATAAAAGTAGCTATTAGTCATGATAAAAACACTTACTGGAATTGGATTTAAAGGAGGGTTAAATGGACACCCCGCCCTGTTTCATACAAAACACTATTACACTTCATTTGCAACGATTGCCGGTGCTCCGGCGCTACACGGTTTGATTTCGACAGAATTAAACAGGTGACTTCCTGCTTCCAGGTACTCCCGGTCATTGAATAGGTTGTTTAGTTTGGATTTAAACTGGAAAAAAGCAATTTTTATCTAAGAAAACAACGATCCGGGCTGGTACTGGAAAACGATAACTTTTATAAGTAAAATGGGTGCTTAAAAATTGAAAAGCTCCTGGCATTTTGCCAGGGGCTTTTTTGTTTGCAATTATCCCAAATCAAATCAATTAATTGGTTCATTTTTGGTGATTAAGTAGAACTGTTTTTGTAGCTGAATATTGACAAGCCGGTTTGTCGGGAGACCGGTTGCGTTGATTTAGGTCCTTAGTTTGCGTATATCAATACGCGTTCAAAAATGCGCTGTTAAAGAGCAGAGAAAGCGGGGGCCAGAAACGTCCGGATGTCGGTGCCCTGGCCTGGTATGTGCGCGTCCTGTTTTTGTTTCTTAACTTTCTGGTAACGATCCCATCAAACGGATTCGCTTAGTTTGCAGGCCTTTCCATACTCCTTTTATTGCTATGACTAAACCTTTGATCTTTTCGCTCTTTATGATACTCTCCCTCACCGGTTTTGCCCAAACCGGCCGCATCCCGAAACAGGACTATCAACTGATTACCGGCCATTCTTTTGTTCAATCCAAAAACTGGTATTTGTTGACCTTGTTCGAATCAATTCCTGATGTGAAGTCGTTGCTGGAAAAGGACAGCGAACTGGCCGTGATAGCAGGTATGAAGTCCCGAGGCCTGGAAACATCGGTGAGGGAATGCAAGAACGATTTCCTGTGCTATACCAGTAAAATGAAGTTCTCGGCGGACGAAATCGATGCGATAGGAGCGAGACTGGAAGCACTTTACAGCGAAAGCAACGCATTGGGTAAATTGGTAAAGCAGCACCTGATTCCATCCGGCACCTATATGCTGTTGAAGGAACCCAGCGAAAAGGCACTGCTGCGAAAAGCCTGGGAGCAGGATGCCCGGGGCGTTAATCACACGATAGAAGTGTATGCCGAGGGCAAGAAGCCCAACTACCCGGCCATCGATTCCATCGAATTTAAGACAACGGCAAAGAGCTATCCGGTACTGGTATACGATGCCACGGATATCGTCCGTCAGGAGAAAAAAGGCGCGAACTTGTTTTTTGGGCCATCGATGCATTATGCGCTCCAATTCCTGGAAGTCAACGAACGACACGAAGCAGCCGACTATGAGCCGATGGTTTCGACGGTCAACAAAGCGGCTGTTGATCGCGTGAAGAAAATCGATTGGAATAAATTCAAATACACGCTGATCCTCGTCCCCGGTGCGGGCCCGGATACCTACGACCGCGCATTGAGTGAGGGCGGGATGCTGCGTTGCCGCGTGGCCGCATTGCGGTATTTCGAAGGGCTGGCTCCGTACATTCTGGTTTCAGGCGGGCGTGTGCATCCTTTCAAAACGAAATACAGTGAGGCATTTGAAATGAAGAAGTTTCTGATGGAAACCTTGAAAGTGCCCGAAAATGCGATCATCATGGACCCGCATGCGCGGCACACGACCACCAATATGCGTAATGCTGTACGGTTACTGTTTCGTTATAGTATGCCGGTGGAGAAGCCATGCCTCGTTTCCACCATGCGGTCGCAAAGCTATTCTATTTCAAGTGATGCATTCGTGAACCGCTGTATGCGCGAAATGAATCATGTCCCTTACAAGCTGGGTAAGCGGCTCAGCGAAACGGATATCGAGTTCTATCCGGTGCTGGATGCGTTGCACATCGACGCCGACGAGCCGCTTGACCCCTAGTCATTAACCGCCTTGTTTTACGTTTTTCAGGTCGTCGTTACTGATTTTGCGGCCCGAGCCCTGCTTGAACAACCCGCCGAATTCCCAGTTGAGCGAAAGTTTGACGGAGCGCATCAGGTATTGGTTACGCGTGATCGAATAAAATTCGGGCGAGCTCACCACTTCTTTTTGCGGACGATAGGCTCCAAAAGGGCTTACTGTCGTGAGTGTGATCGAGAGCTTGCGTGCGGGAAGCTCTTTCTTGGCCGAAAAACTATAATACAGCCAGGCACCTTCGAAGCCTTGCAGTTCGATGCTGCGTGCATCGTAGTCTCCGTAGGCCTGTATGCTGTAATTTTCAGGTAGTTTCAGGCTGGTGTTGATATTAATTCCCCAGGCCATTCCCTTGTTATCGATCCCGAGCGCACCGCTTTTGAAGCGGGCCTGCCGAATGTTGGCGTTGCTGTTGATCTTCCAGTCGGGCAGGGGAGAAAATGAAGCCGAAAAGTTAATACCGAATTGTGCATTCGACGCTAGGTTTTGCTTGGTAGTCGTGGCTACACCTTCCGCGTCCATCGTGACAATGCTCTCAATGGAATTGTCGGTTCTTCTGCCAAACGCCGAGATATTCAGGAACAGATCCGAATTGGTTTGCAATGCATAAGTGAACTCCATTTGGTTCACTTCCTCCGGTTTCAGCGATGGGTTACCTACTACGATATTTTTAGGGTCCTGGCTATCACGGTTGGGATTGAGGTCCCAGATCGACGGCCGCGAAATACGTTTGGTATAGCTCAATGTGAGGTTGTTGTTGGCATTGAGCTTCTTGAAAATAGTCGCACTAGGCACAAAATTCCAGAAGTTGCGGGTGAAATGCACGCCGGCATCGCGCTGGTCGCCTTCGAGGAAAGTGCCTTCCATACGTGCTCCCGCATGTAAGGCCCATCCGCTGCTCCATTTGAATTTGATCTGGCTATAAGCCGCCAGCACGTCCTGCCGGTAGTCAAAGCGGTCGGTGCGGGATGGGACGATGCTGAGCTGATCGGGCGTACCGTTTTCGCTGGCTTGTACCTGGTAATCACTTCCCACATTGCGCAATATCGCTTTCACGCCGCTTTCCAAAGCATGCTTGCCCGACGGTGTGAGCGGCAATATGTAATCCCCCTGGAATGTCCATTCACGGTTGTGCGTGGTGTTGTCATTGATTTCACGGTAAACGGGGAACTGCTCATCGTCGCGCTGGGTAGCATTGTAGTTGAAATCGTCGATAGAGCGGTTATGCTGTGCCATGAGGTACAGTTCTTCGCCCGGTTTTCTGAATTTTTTGGTATAACCTAAATTCAGATCGATGCCTTTGTTGGGCGCTTTGGTTTTGACGGATTGGAAAAACCGATCGATAACCTGGCCGTCGGGCGATAGCCGGCTATTATGCTGCTCGCTGTTCTGTGGCCAGTTACCGAGCCAGCCATTCACGGAGAAGTTGAAAACATTGGTGCTGTCGGCGAGGTACTCTATCTGCAAATCACCCGAGCTGTGGGGCTTGGCATTGTCGCGCACGATCTCCTGCCGCACCTTGCCGGTCTCCGCACCATTTTCGTAGGTGGTACGGTCTACATTCGAAAGCTCTTTATTACGGAACCGGTGCAAATGCAGGGTTGAGCTTACGTTCCATTTATCGCGGTTTACTGCAATGCGCGGGTTAATGGCCTGTTCCAGGTTCCCGCCCACTACCTCGATCGTCCCGCTTGTACTCTGGTTCCCTTTTTTAGTAATGATATTGATGACCCCGGCCGCACCTTCCGCATCGTAGCGCGCCGAAGGGCTGGTGATCACTTCCACGGACTTGATCGATCCGGCAGGCATCATATTCAATGCGTCGGCTGCATTACGGGCCATTTGGCCGGAATATTTTCCATTGATGAGAATCCGCAAATTGGAATTTCCACGCATAGTCACATTTCCGGCCGCGTCCACGTTCAGGATTGGCGCTTTTCTGAGCACATCGGCGGCGGTTCCGCCGGTATTGCTGATATCCTTTTCGGCATTATAAATCAGCATTCCGGGCTGCTGCTCGACGAGCTGCTTCATGCCGGTAACCGTCACCGCGTCCAGCTGTTTCGCGTCCGCAATCAGTTTCACAGTTCCAAAATCATAAGGAGCCGTTGACGTGATCGTGAATGCGAGGCGTTTCTGGCGGTAGCCTACAAACGAAAGGTTGAGCAAGTAGGAACCCGTTTTAATATCTGTGGATTTGAAAAAACCATTTTCATCGGAATAAGTCAGTGCAACCACCTGCTGCTGGTCATCCAGAATGCTGATGGTGGCGAATTCAATGGCTTTGGAAGAGGCGGAATCAATGAGTATCCCTTTGATCAGGTAACCGGGTAATGTCTGGGAAAAGCTGGCCTGGACGGTCAGTAATGCAATCAGAACTGGCAGGAAGAAGCGGAAATTGTATGGATATTTCATAGCTGGGAAATGGCATTCCGGCGATACTGCCGGAAAATCAGGAGTTGATGAAATGTAACAGAATGTAAATGTCAGGCTTTGCCGGTAGAAACCGAAAGGCTTGAATGAGGTGACAATGCTTTGCTTCGCTTTTTGGTTTTGGCCTTTTTGCCCCACCAGATATAAAAACCGGTTATAGGTAAGCTCGTACAGACCAGACTGGCCAGGAAAAACAGGATTTTAGTCGGCAGCCCGCCGATTGCTCCTACATGCCAGGCGTAGTTTGTCCTGCGAAGCCACTGTGCCACATCCAGTTCGGCAATCTGTGGCTGACTTGCAGGCAGCTCTTCGAGCGTGTGCTGGTCGAGGTATACATATCGCCACGATCCGTTGTGCATATCAGTACAAAGATCGATCGGTTCGGAGGGTTTATCGGGAAACGATACGATGATAGCCTCCTTATTCAGCACGCCAATTTCCGTAACACCCTTGCGCCACGCCGCGTCGACATTGGCCATGCTTGCAAGCGGCAGGTTTTGGGTAGTGTCCGAAAACGCTCGCTCGTAGCGCGGAGGCTCCTGCCCGCCGGAAACCATCCAGTAAAAACTCTTATTAAACCATTGAAAACCCATGATCAGCCCGGTAACCGTCAATATCAACGCAATGGTGAGCGAGTAGAAGCCCAGCACATTGTGCAGATCGTAATTGATGCGTTTGAACTTCGCGCCCCATTTGATCGTCAGGGCTTTTTCCCTTTCGGATTTCGTCCACTTTTTGGGCCACCAAAGCACAATTCCGGTGATGAGTAATGTGAAAAATATCAAAGTCGCATAGCTGACAATCCCCGTGCCTATTTTTCCTTCGATCCAGAGGCTTGTGTGGCCGTCGAGAATAAAGTGGAAGAAATCTTCATGATCCACCATGGCTACTACTTCGGCAGTATAGGGATTCACGTACACCAGTGAGTCGGAGTTGAGACTGAAATGGGCCGTCTGGTTTTTACCGTGGTACCACACGCTGTGGATTTCCTTTTCGGGCAATGCCCGTTTCACCGATTTCCAAAGTACCGATGGCGGCAGCATAGCGCTGTTCTGAGGATTTGGCGCATGGAGGTGCTTCATTGTCAGCTGTTCCAGTTCGCTTTCAAAAACGAGAATGCAGCCAGTGAAACCTACTATTATCACCACAATTCCGGAAGCCAGTCCGAGCCAGAGGTGTAGCCAGGCGTTGATTTTTTTAACGATGTTCATTGAATACCAATTCTTATTTCGCCAATCTTTTGAAGTTCCAAAGAGGAGAGTGCCCTTTTGGAAATGAGTAGCACAATCGGTCACTTCCCGAAGGCCGTTTGGTAAAAAATGACTACTGTTTGATCATTGCGTTACGGCGACGGGTATGCTTTCCTTTAAATTGGAAGGCTAAATACCTCTATCAGGACACACTATGGAAATGTACGAAATGCCATGCGGCCGATTTATCGATCCGCTTTCAGACTTCGGTTTCAAACGGATTTTCGGCTCGGAAGCGAACAAGGACATCTTAATCGACTTTTTGAATGTGTTATTCGCCGGAGAAAGGTATGTGGCCGACTTGACTTTCAACCAAAATGAAAATAATGGACAGATATCCATGCTTCGTCGGGCAGTTTTTGATTTATGTTGTACAGGAGCTGATGGCGAGCAATTTATCATTGAAGTGCAGCGTGTGAGGCAGGAATATTTCAAAGACAGGTGCCTATACTATTCGGCCTCTCTCATTCGTGATCAGGTTGAGGCGGGGATTACCAATTGGAAATATGATTTGAAACCGGTGTATTTGATAGGTTTAATGGATTTTTGCTTTGAAGATTCCAGTCAGGATCACTACCTGCACGAAGTACGGTTGATGAAGAGAAGCAACGGCGAGTTGTTTTACGACAAATTTGGCTTGACATTCATCGAAATGCCACGTTTTCTGAAAGCAGAATCTGAGCTTTCCACAGGGCTGGACAAGTGGCTCTATTTGTTGAAAAATTTAAGTAAATTGGATAAGATTCCTGCGGTTCTGGAAGAGACGTTTTATGATAAAGTTTTCAGGATAGCGGAAGTTTGTAACCTAAATCAAGAAGAAAAAATGGCATGGGATGCATACTTAAAGGTTAAATGGGATAATGAAAATTCCATGGATTATGCGAAGAAGGAGGCAATGCGTGAAGGGAGAAAGGAAGGCAGAGAAGAAGGAGTGAAGGAGGGGATGAAGGAGGGAATGCAAACCGGCATTCAAGAGACCAGGCTCCAAGTTGCCCGCAATATGAAAACGAAGGGCTTTGATGCTGAAACTATCTCCGAAATAACCGGGTTGACTCTCGAGGAAGTCCGTAATGCCTGATTGCGTTATTGGTCATTCAGTCGCTCCAGTCGCAAAATGTATTCAGTATCGTCGCTGAACTTCAATCCCTTTTTTAGCGCCCCTGTCCCGGGGTTGAGCAGCCATACGTAACATCCTTCATTTCCTGAATTGACGGTAATGTACACCGTTCCGTTCTCCACCAGCACGCACTGGCGGGAAGTTCCCTTGTCAAGAGGGAGAGGGAGTCGGCTGGTGGTTTGCTTTTCGAGGTCGACGAGGTAAAAGTCGAAATGGGGAACTTTGTAATGATCCTTCATACCTGTGTAAAGGCCTTTCCGCTCCGTTCGCACGATGGCTTTGCCATTGCCAATATACCAAAAGCCGTAGCCATGGTTGTTAATCGCAGATGCTGAGATATTGAAGAAATATTCCGAGTCGATTTCTTCGCTCGACTTTCTGATGCGGAAGATCCCCGTCGGTTTTTCCGGGTAATTCCCCAACGCTATGCCGGGACAGGCTATGAAGTAGAAATCGCCGTTTTCTGTCACAAATGAATGGCTTTGCCGGGTATTCACACCGCCCGGATATACGGAGCGGGTATCTTTGAGTGTTTTCTGCGGTCTTAGCTGCGGATAATCCAAAATGGCGGTGTAAATGGTGTCGCCGGTAGTGTAGTTGTCGAGTGTGTAGGTGTGGTAGCAGTAGCCGATGTACAATTTGTTTTCGAGGAACTGTGAAAAGCCGATGGAGAGCCAGTTATAGTTACCGAACGGCGCGGGAACAGGTACGATACCCTGGCTAATGCTCAGATTTCGGACGTCGATTTTGACATAACGAACCTTACGCGCATCCTCGTCGTAGCCGAGAATCATTAGCGAATCCCGAGACAGCCAGTTGTAATTTTCCACGGACGAGAAGCCAGTAATCGCAATCGCCGTATCCCTTACAAACTCTCCGTTTGCAATTTTGTACCGCACAAATGCGCTTTTGCGGCGATCGATGCTGTAATACCGGCCGTCACGGACGATCAGTTCGTAATATAGCGGCGCCGGTACAACCCGCGCGCCCGATTTTTCCGGGTTAATCTCACCGGAAGCAAGCGAATCGGTTTGAAGGATATATTCTTTGCCATTTTTCATCATGGCATAAATGCTGTATTTCTTTTGGGCAATGTGCTCTTGTTCACCGGATTGCTCCCGACAGCCAGGTAGGAGAACAACGGAAAGCAACGCGAAAGCGACGAAGTGGATAAGACCCCGGTAACGATGTATCATGAGCGAGGTCAGATATTGAACTGATGCATGAGCTGCTTCAACACGAGCGGTGGAAGGCTTGCCATCGCTCCTTCTTCGACGACGATCACTTCGCCGGTCTGCGCATTGCCGCCGTAGTTGAGCGCGATGTAATTTTGGCCTTTTTTCAGAGAAACCTTTTCCCGGTTCTGGGCAGGGTTCGCGCAAGTCCCTTGAAAAGTGAGTTCAATATCTTCCTTGGGGTTGATCAGTACTGCCCCGCAGAAGTCCATAATGCCCGTTTTGCTGTTGATGGCCACATTGCTTTTCGGTGCAATGGAAAGGGTAAATTCCTTCTCGTGAAGCGCCTTGTTTTCGGTTCCGGAGCTATTATTGAGGGAAATGACTTTCTGAGGAGCGGGTTCTTGTTTCAAGCTGTATGCGACCGATCCCAACACGGCGAGCAGGCAGGCTGCTATGGCCGGTTTCCAGAGCGAACGCATGATCGTGCGCTCAGCCTTCGGCGCGGGCGTTTCGGCAGACGCGGGGAGGATAGCAGCGATTTCATTCCACATTTCGGATTGCAGGGCTGTTTTCTCCTCTGGCGAAGGCCATTCCATGGTTTCGTCGGTATCGTCGTTCAGCAGCCAGTCCTCTACCGCAGCCTTTTCTTTGTCGGTGCAGTGCCCATGGTGGTATTTTTCAATAAGTTCTTTACTGATCTTCATTCAAGTACTCCACAGTTCGGTTGGTGATGCTTCCTGAAAGTAAAAGTAGCATAAATTGAGTTTAGCCGTAAGCCGCGGCGGTGATTCTAATGCATATATTCGGTGAGGTTGGCGCGGAGTGTGGTAAGTGCCCTGGTAATGTGGTATTCGACGGCCCGTTCGGAGATCAGCAGCGCCGAGGCGATCTCCTTGTTGCTAAGCCCTTCCTCGCGGCTCATTTTGTACACACGCCGGCATTGGCAGGGAAGGGTGTCGACCAGACCGTCGATTTTGGTTTTGAGGCTATTGTAAAGAATGTCGTTTTCGGTGCAATGCGTGCGGTCGCAATAGTCTGCAAATGCGATCTCGTTATGCTCCCTGCGCGATTTTGTATTCCGGAGGTATTCAAAAACCTTGAATTTCGCCGAACGTAGCAGGTAGCGCTCCACAGAAGTGGTAATTTCCAATTCGTCTTTCCGCTCCCAAAGCGACTTGAAAATCTCCTGCACCATGCCTTTGGCCGGTTCAGGATCGCGGACCGTGTTGTAGCAAACAGCGTATACCTTCTCCCAATGAGCCAGATAAATCTGCTTGAAAGACGTTTCGTCTATCCGGAAAGGAGCGTTGTCGGTTGTATTGGCGGTCATGCAATCGTGGCACAAGCGGAATGGATGAATCAAATATAGGCCTTTGTTTATAATAAGTCCAAATAAGTTTGCTTGCCAATCGCCGGAATAGCACCACCGATTCCCGGAGCGCTGCTGCCGTTTCGCCCCCGGATCCCGACGTTTCGCCTCCCGTCGAATTTCAAACACAGCGTGTTATGCTGAATTTCGGCGTATCAATTCATAAAAATTAGCCAATGAAAGCATTACTATTAGCTATGACATTTCTTTTTGCTGCCAACCTATATGCGCAGGACGGCACGCAGACGATCCGCGGCACGATCCGCGACGAAGTTTCCAAATCGTCGGTGATTGGGGCCTCGGTATTGCTCATCCGGGAAGCTGGGGCTAGTCCGGTAGGGGCGGTTACCGACGTCCGGGGCGATTTCGTGATCGCGGGTGTGCCTATGGGCCGCCAGTCGTTTCAAATTACGATGGTCGGGTATGAACCACAGCGCTTGTCCAATATCGTGGTTACGGCCGGTAAAGAGGTAGTTTTGAATGTAACCCTGACCGAGGCGGTTCAGAACCTGGACGAGGTGATGGTAACCGCCGATCGTAAAAACGATAAGACCAAAACCAATAACGAGCTGTCGCTGGTGAGCGGCCGGTCGTTCAATGTGGATGATACCAAGCGTTATGCGGGTGCATTGGGCGACCCGTCGCGGATGGCCGCAAACTTTGCCGGGGTGGTGTCGGGCGATGATTCGCGCAACGATATTGTGGTGAGGGGGAACTCGCCGTCAGGCACATTATGGCAACTGGAAGGCCTTAATATTCCCAATCCCAACCATTTCGGTTCATTCGCAGCTACCGGCGGGCCGGTGAGTATGCTGAACAACAACGTGCTCGGCAAGTCCGACTTTCTTACCGGCGCCTTTCCCTCCCAGTATGGAAACGCCCTTGCGGCGGTGTTTGACCTGCAACTTCGCGAAGGCAATAATCAGAAACATGAACTGATGGGCCAGGTTGGTTTCAATGGTTTTGAACTGGGAGTCGAAGGCCCGTTCGCGAAAAGCTCCAAAGCATCTTTCCTCCTGAATTATCGCTATTCCACGCTGGGCCTGTTCAAAGCTCTTGGTTTGCAGTTTGGTACCGGAACAGCCATTCCCGATTACCAGGACCTGAACTTTAAAGTGGCCGTCCCGACCGGTAACAAAGGAAAGCTGACGCTTTTTGGAATAACAGGAAGCAGCGACGTGAATTTCCTGGGCAATGAAGTGGACACCACGCTTTCAAATATGTATGGTACCGAAAACACCAACACCCGCGTGAAATATGGCACCAACATTTTTGGATTGGGCTATGAGCACAATCTCACACCCAAAACTTTCGCCAAGCTGACGTTGGGGATGAGCACCACGCGCGAACGGTTTAGTGGTGATTCGATCAGTAACCCGGCGCGTGAAGCTTTCCTGAGCGGCGAGGCAAAATACAACACTTCCAAATATTCGGCAGTGCTGAATGTAAGGCATAAAATGAATGCGAAAAGCAGCTTTTATGGAGGTATCACTATTGATTTGCTGGATTTCGACCTGTACAGCCGCTCGATTTACCAGGGCGGAAAGATCGACACGGTACGCGCGAATGTGAGCGGGGAGAAAACGGTGCTCACACAGGCTTATGCACAATGGAAGCATAGGTTTTCACAGGGGTTAATCTTCACAACCGGACTCCGTTTCCAGCATTATAGCCTGAACAACAACGTGGTCGTCGAGCCGCGGGCCGGTTTGCAATATGCATTCGGAACAGGGCAGTCGGTGAGTGTGGGGTATGGTTTGAATAGCCAGGCGCAGAACATTTATACCTATTTTGTGCAAACTCCGGGAGAATCGGGGTCGGTGCGGACTAATAAGGACCTGGGTTTTACCAAAAGTCATCACTTTGTACTGAGCTATCAGAACCGGCTAACTGAGAATTTGTTGCTGAAAATCGAGCCGTACTACCAGCAGCTGTTTGATGTTCCGGTCGAGCGGCGGGCTTCCGCTTACTCGGCATTGAATATGGGAGCGGCTTTCGGTCCGTCGGATCGCGACAGTCTCGTGAATAGCGGCTCCGGCCGTAATATGGGGGTGGAACTTACTTTGGAAAGGTACTTCAACAAAGGTTATTATTTCCTGCTTACCACATCTTTGTTCGATTCGAAATACAAAGGCAGCGATAAAGTGGAGCGTAACACGGCATTTAACACCAAATATGTACTGAATGTGCTCGGTGGAAAAGAATTCCGGTTTGGAAGCAACAACATCGTGAGCGCGAATATTAAGACCTCATTCGTAGGCGGCAAGTACATTACACCGCTCAACCTGGCTGCGTCGCGGGCGAGAGGAGCGGCAGTTTACGATGAAAACCGCGCTTACTCACTCAGGCAAAGTGCCTATTTCAGAACGGACATCCGTTTCTCCTATCGCAGGGAAATGCGCCGGAGCACGATGGAATTTTCGATGGATTTGCAAAATGTGACGGCACGCAAAAACATTTTCCAGCAAACTTATAACCCACGGACGAACGAACTGGTGAACCAATACCAGCAACCGTTTTTCCCCGTGCCGTATTTCAGATACACATTTTAATTGAATATTGGCGGGTAAACGAGTAGTTTGTCCGCCAATATCGACCCACGATGAAGGAAAAGGCTTACACGCTCGACGACAGGAAATGGCGCATCATTGGCATCCCGCTCATGGGAACGG
Organism: Dyadobacter sp. BE31; assembly: GCF_031457695.1. NCBI lineage: Bacteria > Pseudomonadati > Bacteroidota > Cytophagia > Cytophagales > Spirosomataceae > Dyadobacter > Dyadobacter sp. BE31. The sequence continues at coordinate 276,976 of NZ_JAVDXA010000001.1, read as the reverse complement.
TCATTGCTGCGATGATCGCCTTTGATGAATTCCTGAAACTGAGCCAGCATTTCTTCCTCAGCGTGCTTTTTTCCACGTTGCTTACGCTTACATTCTGGGAGGGTAACCGGTATATTATCATTTGGATGCGCCGGATTTTTCCGGAATATGGCCAAACCGGCCGGCGGGTAGCCGCGGAGGCCGTGCTGGCGGTCGCCTATGTGTTCCTGGTATCGTTACTGCTCGATGAGCTTTACTACAAACCGGTGTATCATGTGAGCGCACTAGCGATCGGTTTTCGCATCAGTATCGTGCCTACGGTGATCGTGTATCTGGTTTATGAAGCCGTCTATTTTTTTGATGCCTGGAAAATGAATGTGCGGAAGACGGAGGCACTGATGCGCGAGAATGTGCAATCACAGCTGGAAGTGCTTAAAAATCAGCTGGACCCGCATTTTTTATTCAATAGTATGAACACACTGGCCGCGTTGATCGACGATGAGAACACAGCCGCACAGGATTACCTCGAAAGGTTATCGGATGTGTATCGCTATGTGCTTGTGAGCCGGAACAAGAACACGGTATTGTTGAGCGAGGAAATCGCGTTTGTAGATGCTTATGTGTATTTGAATAAAATCCGTTTCAGAGAAAATTTACAGGTTGAAAAGCGCCTGTCGACGGCTGCAATGGCGCAGCATATTACGCCGCTGAGCCTGCAAATGCTCATCGAGAATGCGATTAAACACAATGCCGCCTCGCGCGAGAACCCATTGTATATCGTGATCCGTGACGAGAGCGACGGGTACCTGGTGGTGGAGAACAATATTTCGGAGAAGACCATCCTCGAAAAATCAACCAGGGTCGGATTGCAGAATATTATCAATCGTTACAGCCTGCTGACCGACCGCGAGGTGGAAGTGAAACGCGAGGAAGCACGCTTTATCGTGAGGATACCGCTGCTGAGCCAACCGACAAAATAATAGATGACACCGGGGCGGTTACCGCCCGATTTGCTATGAAAATACTGATCATTGAAGACGAATATCCGGCAGCGGAAAGGCTGGAAAAGCTGATCAAAAAACTCGACCCGCGTGTGGAAGTATGCGCGGTGCTGGAAAGTGTGGAGGCCGGCCGGAAATGGTTCGCGAATGCAGAACCTGTCGATCTTATCTTTTCCGATATCCAGCTCTCCGACGGCCTCAGTTTCCAGATATTCGAGGAATTTCCCGCGCATAGCCCGATCATTTTCACGACTTCGTACGACGAGTACGCGATCAAGGCATTTCGCGTGAAAAGCATCGACTACCTGTTGAAACCCATCAAAACCCCCGAACTGGCGGAGGCTATCCGCAAATACGAAAATATCCGCGAGGACTTTTCACCCAAAGCTTATGCGAGAAAGGTGGAAACGCTCCTCGATAGCTTGGAAATGACCAAAAGGCCATTCAAAACGCGTTTTCTCGTTAAAAATGGAGAACAACTGATCCCGATCAATCAGGAGCATGTTGCCTATTTTTATACAGCTAATGAAATGGCCTGCCTGGTGGCCACCGACGGCCGGCAATATCTGGTGGATTATAAGCTGGAAGAGCTGGAATCGCTGGTCGATCCGCTCAATTTTTTCCGGGTCAACCGTCAGTTTATTGCCCGGATCGATGCCATTCAGAAAATCCACACCTATTTTAATGGTAAACTGAAAATAGAACTCCGCCCGCAAACTTCGCAGGAGGTGGTCGTCAGCCGGGAGAAGGCCCCGGCGTTCAAAGCATGGCTTGAAACGTAGGCTTTGCTATGATTGTGTAACTCATTCGAGAGGTTTTGTAGATTAAATAATAGGTGGTGAGGCATGACAGTGTTTTGTGTCCGCTTTTTTACCTTTGTCTTAATCAACCCTCAAATTATCGGTTTTCCAGGGAAGAAGGGAAGAATCGACAGACTTACACATGATGAAAATCCCTTTCCGCACCTTATCCAGGGCGTTTTTTGTCTGGACCATCCTGCTGGTCATTATACTGGGCTCATTCGTTTTTATGCTGCTGCTCACGCGCGGCAAATCACAAACTATCCGCGAGAACATTCAGGAGCTCCGCAAGGACATGAATGGCTATCAGAAGGTCGATACGTGCATTTCGCTCCTTTATGTGGCCGAGAACAACAGCAGGCTTTTTATCATTACGCAAGATTCCACTTATCTCAAGGCATTTACCGGCGAACTTCATACGGTATCCCGGATCCTCAATGAGTTCGAAAACGAACGTGCGCACCAGCCCTCGGCGCTGTCGAGGCTTATGGAAAGCAAACGGGAAAGCAACGAGGAGTTTATCCGGATGAAAATCATGGTCGACAGCCTTTTTGCGCTTTCGGTGCAACGCAGTGAGCAAATTCAGCAGGAACAAGCTCAACCCAAACCTGCACCCATTCGGGTAAAAAAGACTTCCAAAGTCGATTCCGTGATATTGACTGACACTCAAAAGAAGAAGCGGGGGCTTTTCAAAAGGCTGGCCGATGCCATTGCAAACAAGCGGGGCGATGAGGTTGTCCAGGAAAAAACGAAGGTAATCACCCAGCGCGATTCGCTGGTAATACCATACCTTATGGCGCGCGAGCTCGATCTGAGCCGTTATGACGAATACAATCGGGTAAAGAGGCAGTTGAATGAGGCGGAGCAAAAATTGTTGTTCCTGAATGGGGAGCTGTTTGCTAACCTGCAATTGACCCTTAAATCATTGAAAGCTGCCGAAGAAGAAAAAGCCAGGAAGTTCAGAGGGGTGCTGTTGAGCGAAACATCCGACAAGTTTGAAGAAGTGAACCACCTTTTTTGGGCCGGGGCCCTGGTCGTGTTGCTGATGACGATCATTATCATCCGTAACCTCGTCAAACTGTACCGCAACGACGTAACGATCGTCAAATATGCAGCGCTGGCTACCGAGGCGGCGAGAAACAAGGGCGAGTTTCTCGCGCAGGTTACGCATGAAATCAGGACGCCGCTTAATGCGATCATCGGATTTTCGCAGCTCATGGATTCCGACCGCCTCGAAGGTCAGATGAAGGAGAGTGTCGACGCCATTCAGAGTTCGTCACGGATTTTGCTGACACTTGTGAACGATCTGCTCGATTTTTCCAAGTTGGAACGGGGTAAACTCACGCTGCAATATCAGGTTTTTAATCCGGCGGAGCTCGTAAATGAGGTAGTGTCCCTGATGAGCGTCCTGGCGGGGGAGAAGGACATTGAGATTGAATCCAAAATCAACATAGGACAGCCGGTATGTCTGTCGGGCGATGAGTTCCGAATCAAACAGGTGCTCATTAATTTACTCGGCAATGCGATCAAGTTTACGCCAGCCCATGGCAAGGTGGTGGTGGAAGCCAGTCTGGAAAGTGCCGACGGACAGAAAAAGTATTTGAAAATCAGGGTTAAAGACTCGGGTATTGGCATTGCGCAAGAGCATTTGAAAGAGATCTTTGAAGATTTCAGCCAGATAGACGGCGTTTCGGCAGGCAAGCAGGGCACCGGACTCGGGCTGGCGATATGCAAGCGGATTGTAGAACTGCACGGAGGAAAAATTTCGGTCGAGAGTGTGTTAGGAAAAGGTTCGGAATTCAAGATCGCGATCCCTATGCAGGTGGCCGAAAAACAGAAATCCGCCCCAACCCGGTCGCAAGTGGTTACGCAGGTAGAGTTGCGCGGCAAAAAGGTGCTCGTTGCCGACGATACCAAACTGAACCTCGTGCTGATGAGTAGGTTGCTTGAAAAACACGGGCTTTCTTACGACCTCGTCGGCTCGGGTGACGACGCGCTCGAACTGTTCGAGAAACAACCTTACGACCTGGTGATTACCGACATTAATATGCCCGGCATGGATGGTTCGGAACTGACCCGCCAAATCCGTACCAACCCGGATCCGCTCAAAGCCGCCACGCCGGTAATAGGTTTTACCGGCGATTTGTCTGACCGCGACAAGGACTTTTATGCGAATCTGGGGATTAATGGTGTATTGGGTAAGCCATTTTCCGAGAAGGAATTCTTGTCGGTACTGGCGTCCGTTTTTGGTGCGGGCAGGCTGAGCAACTAAGCGTCACCGGATTTCGATGCGGTTCCAATAAGGGAGCGAATGTTGCTTGTTATCCAGTACCATTGTTGCTTGGTACCGCCCGGGCAGCAAATCGGCCGGTATGCGATAAGCGCCGTAGTAGATCCTTATCGAGTTATCCGCGTATTTAAGATCTTCTTTTACCGCTGCTTTCAGAACTGTAACCTTGCCGTTTAACTTCAATGCGAGGTCGGGGACCTTTTTCTTGTTGTCGAACGGCTGGGCCGCTGCATCTATGATCGCCGGAAAAGGATTTACGAAAAGTTCTTGTCCGCGCGAGATAACCATAGGTTGAGTTTTCCAGATTTCCTCCCATGGAATGCCGGGGCCTCCCGTCCACATTTGTCCGATTGCCTTGACAGTCGAATCCCTGGCGATTACGATTGCGGCTTGGGTGATCAACTGCGTGTTTTCGAAAAATGATACTTTGTACTGACCATCAGGAACCGAGGCCGGAAATTGTGTTCTAAGCGTAGAAAGGTCGGTAATAGTAGCGGGAAGAGTTATTTCGGATGAACTCGCGTCGTTGTGGAGTTTTAACGTATACTTTTGAGAATTCAGAAATATACCACCGTCAAAGTCAATAGTTTTGCCGGTTTGAAAAACTCTGAAAAGGCGATCGGGTTGAACGACAACCAAAGAAACTTTTGCTCTTTTCAATTTCAGCTTTTGTGGGAAGGAGAAAGTCTTTTCGCCATATTCAATACTTAAAGCTGTGCCTTCCGCTTCCATTAGACTAAAAACATCTTCAAAAAAGACAACGCCCATGCCGTTGTCGAAACTTCCCTTCACGTTGACATTTTTGGAGCTGTTTTTTAGGAATGGTACTATTTGTTCTTGCAGGTCGGGACGCTCTGGTACTGATCCCACTCCGGATTTTAGGCGGATCTTGGCCACAGCAGCGGCCGTATTCGCATCACCGGCTTGGAGATCTAAATCGGAAGTTAACTCGGCAGTCAGAGGCCCTTCCTGCTCCACAAAAACTTTGTACGATTTGGTGCGGCTACTGCTCTTGGCAACCATGGTGAAATTCTCAGGAGACGCGGCCCTGAAATGGTATTTTACATGGCCGGCACTGTAAAGCGTTTTCCATGGGTCTAAAACCAGCTCTGCTCCCGGCGCGGCATCGACTTGCAAGTCAACAATATCATCCGTGTATCCTTCGGGAAGAACAATCTGAATGTAGTTGCGGGCCGTGTCTATGGTTACCTCCCGTGCACCGGCGACTTTTATCGATCTCAGAAACAAGTCTTCCTTCAACGTTTTGTCCGGATCTAGTTCCTTTTCCTTTTTACAAGCTGCCAAACAGCAGATTACCAGGGCCAAGAGGTAAAAGCAGACTTTTTTCATAGTGTATTATAACTCGTTGATTGATCTTAGTAAGATCGTACTGATTAAATTCCGCGGCATGCACGCTTTTTATTAACGGAAACACTCATCAAAAAAACACAATCGGCATGGCAAAAACAGATTTTAAATCCATAGACGAATATCATGACACGTTCCAGGGAGAGAAGAAGGATCGGCTGGCGGCAATCCGCAAAGCCATTCGGGAAGTGGCGCCGGATGCTGAGGAAGTGATCAGTTACCAGATCCCGGCTTATAAGTATTTCGGGTTTCTGATCTACTATTCGGCTGCTACCAACCATATTTCGTTGTCGTATCCGTACAGCCAGGCACTGCTGGAAGAGTTCAAAACCGAGCTTTCTAAGTACAAAATGAGTAAGTCGGCTCTCCAACTACCTGATAAGGACCCATTACCCCTCGACCTCATCAAGCGTATTGTTGCATATAGAATGAAGGAAAATGAGCTGGCCGAGGCTTCCAAGCCGCAGAAGGCCAAAAAGAAATAGCCTGACCGGACGGTATGACGTTTCTCAGTATCAGAGCTAAGCGGCGTCAGTTTTCCGGTAGCGGCGGCCAGGTACTTTTGGATGAATTATCAAGACCTCATCCAGATATGATGCCGCATACTTTTCATATCCCGGTCCTCGGGCTGGGATACTCCATCGATACCCCCATTAAGGTCGCCAAATACGGCATTTCCTCAGTCGCATCCATTGTCGACGACGAGCTCATCGAGCGTATGCGCATACACTACGCCCGCCAGCGCGGCGAAGATGATACGCCCATTACCAAATCCGATCCGGACTACCGCAGCCGCCGGATCACCACTTATCTCGACTTGATGCACCGCATTGTGGAGGAAGAATTTGAAAACCTGAAAAGCCAGCCCTTCGGCACCGGTAGCGATATCGACCGCTATTTTGATTTGCTACCGGCCGATTCGAAACTGAAACTCCGGTATGAAGCGATGCTCACAATGCCCGACGGCGTGGAGAAGGACGCGGAAGCATCGGCGCTACGGGCCCAACTCGTGCCAGGGAGTATCGATGTAAACATCATGTCGAAGGTGGATAAAATGAACACCGATTCCGATGGGAACCTGCTCGACGATATTTATACGGACGCGCTGGCTGCACTACGCGGTTTCGCATTAAGCCGGTTGTCGTCATCGATCATCCTTTCCGCAGGCATGAACCCGCATTTGTACAGTTATCTGGAAGCTTTTGCCGATTTCCTCCCGAACGGGGAAGGGAATTTTCGCAAAAAGGTAATTCTGAAAGTAAGTGACTATCGCTCGGCGTTGATCCAGGCGAAGTTCCTGGCCAAGAAGGGTATCTGGGTTTCCGAATTTCGGATTGAGTCGGGACTGAATTGCGGCGGACACGCATTTGCCACGGAAGGTAATCTGCTCGGCCCGGTGCTGGAAGAATTCAAAAACCGGCGTGACGAAATGTTTACCGAGTTGTTCGCGTTGTACGGGGCTGCGTTGGAAGGTAAGGGGATCGCGCTCATACATGCGCCGCGTACGCGCATATCCGTGCAGGGTGGCATTGGGACCGCAGCCGAAAACGCCTTTTTGCTGGAACATTATGGCATAGAGGCCACGGGTTGGGGGAGTCCCTTCCTCTTGGTTCCCGAAGTTACCAACGTGGATAAGGTTACATTGAACGAGCTGGCCAATGCCGATAGCGATGCCTATTATGTAAGCGATTCATCACCTCTGGGCGTACTTTTTAATAATTTCAAAAACAGCACGGCTGAAAAACAGCGCCTCGAACGCATTACAAAAGGGCGCCCGGGGAGCCCGTGCAACAAGCGGTACCTTGTTTCAAACACCGAATTTACCACCGAGCCAATCTGTACTGCTTCGCGCGAGTATCAAAATCTGAAAATTAAACAGTTGCTCGCACTCGACCCCCAGCCTACCGACTTGCAAAAACAAATAAACGCAGTAACCGAGAAGCTATGCCTTTGCGAAGGGCTAAGTACCGCGGCACTCCTCAAAAACGACTTGATTAAGCCTCGCGAAAACAATGCAGTAGCCATTTGCCCGGGACCTAACCTCGCCTTCTTTTCGGGGATTTACACACTAGATGAGATGGTAGGGCATATTTATGGGAAAATAGACCTGCTTGCCAAGCACCTGCGGCCGAATATGTTCATCAACGAGCTGAACTTGTATGTGGATTATCTCAAAAAAGATGTAGAGCGGCATGCCGCTGCGCTGAATGATAAGAAGGCCAAATACTTCTCGAAATTCCGCGCTAACCTGCTGGAAGGCATTAATTATTACAAAAAACTGATTCCCGAAATAACGAACCAAACTGTGGCTTACCGGCAGGAGATGATGGCACAGTTGGAAGCGATTGAAGGCCGGCTTTTATAGCTTGCCCGTCTTATCCATATCGCCCGAATGGAAGAGACGGATTACGGCGTCATAATCCGGATGCGTCTTCCGAACCAGGATAGAGGCATACACGGTTAGTTCTGATCTGATTAAATGATCATTTTCGTCGATCCTCAAATCCGTTACAGTGAACTCCCCGTCTTGCTTTTCGATGGATGGGTCATTGATCACGTCAAACCATCTGTTGAATTTAAGGTATCGCTTGTACCCTTTGCCGTCAAATGGGTCGCAATAGTAGACAATTATAGCGTCGTTTCCCCTCAGGAAATTGGTCAGGATGTCCAGCACAGTGTTTCTGAGCCGGACATCCAAGCCGATAGATGGTTTGTCTGTTTTAATAAGGAAGCTGTGAACATTCCGGATTTCGGGATTGTTGGGGAACCATCTTCCATCCAAAGGTGCATGCACAGTAACGGCGACATTTTGTGCCGTGGTGAATTGGTATAATTCTCCAAATTGCTGGTATGGATAAATTTCAACCAAGCCTTACGCCCAATGCATGAAGTTCCTCCAATGTCATTTCGCCTCTTTCGTACGCTGCAATGTCCCGATGTGTCTGCATCATTCTGGCAAGCAGAATTTCCATGGTGAGCTTCTCAGGGTGTTTTTCGGGCGTAGATGCGTCAGAAGTATCCGGTGCGTTCGCAGGTGTTGATTGTTCCATAGTTTGAAAGATTTATATGAAGTTCTTGTCAAAACTAGGGAAAGAAAAAGGGTTATTATCGCATTAAGCCCATGGATGAATAAACGTCAGGTAAATGAGTTTGAATGGTAGTTTTCAATTATCCTAAGATTCTAATTTCGCATCCGCACCAACTTCTCATACTCCAAAACCGTAATCTGGCTGCCTTTCATATCCACCAGGCGTTCGTCCTTGAAATCCGAAAGCGTGCGGATGACGGTTTCGGTGGCGGTACCTACCATGGAGGCAATATCCTCCCGGGTAACGGCCATGGAGAATGGCTTCGAGCGGTCTTCCTGATACCGTTGTACAAGCATTACCAGCGCCTGCGCCACACGTTTCCGCACCGAGTTATAGGCAAGTTGTAAAAGCCGCTCTTCCCGCTCTTTGATCTCATTGGAGAGCATCCGGATGAATTTAGAAGCCACTTCGCGGTTACCTTGGAGCAGGTTAAAAAAATCGTCTTTCGGGATCATGGCCACCTCCGACTTCTCCAAAGCAATAGCAGTTTCTTCATAAGGCGCACCTTGCAGTAGATCGAGGTAGCCGAAAAACTCGCCTTCTTTCAGCAGATCAGTGATGTATTCCTTGCCATTTTCGTTGGACTTATAGGCCTTCACCTTCCCTTTTTGCAGGAAAAATACATGCGACGGGAAGCTGCCTTCGGTGTAAATCGTCTCTTTTTTTCGCAACACTTTCACCTTTTTGTCCTCCGCAAGTTTCACGATCGGGTCGAAGGCCTGTGCTTCCTTAATGAACTGGTCGAAGCCGTCGGCAGAGCGTTCGAACTGCTTTTTCAGCCGGTCGCTCTTTTTGAGGCGCATTTCGACGGCATTCAGCAGCTCTACGTCGTCGTAAGGTTTGGTAAGGTAATCGTCGGCACCCATGGTCATGCCTTTGCGGTAATCCTCCTTCTCGGCTTTGGCGGTCAGGAAAATGAATGGAATGGATGCCGTGCGCTCGTCCTTGCCGAGCATATGCAGCACGCCGTAGCCGTCGAGCTCGGGCATCATAATGTCGCAGATGATCAGGTCGGGATGGTGCTGGCCAGCCTGTTGCACGCCTTCCTTGCCGTTTTGAGCGGTGATTACCTCGAAGTTGGCCAGTTCCAGAATCTCGGCCGTATTTTCCCGCATTTCGGGATTGTCTTCTATTAAAAGTATTTTTCTCGCTTCCAAGTTGGATACTGTTTGTGTCAGGATTCGATTTTAACGGACGCCGGCTCGCGGTTAGGCAGTTCCACGAAAAATGTGGTGCCAATGCCGATTTCGCTTTCGAAGCGCACTGTGCCGCCCATGAGCTCGATATAGTTTTGTACAATGTTGAGACCCAGGCCCGTTCCTTGCGCGTTGCCGGCGTTATTGGCACGGAAAAACCGGTCGAAAATATGACCCTTGTCTTGCTCCGGAATACCAATGCCCTGATCCTGCACCTCGATACGGATCAGCCCGCTCCAATTTTTGACTCTCAAATGGATCGATTTGCCCGAATCCGAGTATTTGATCGCATTCGAAAGCAGGTTGAAAAGCACGTTGCGCAAAAGCTGCTTGTCGAGCCAGGCATGGGCTTCCCCGTCATAAGTCACAAACATTTCCTGGCCGTCCTTGCAAAGCCCCCTGATTTCCTCAATCAGGTTTTTGCAAAATGCGCTCAGATCGGTAAGTACCGGAATGCAGTGAATGCGACCTTCTTCGAGCTTGCCGATCGACAGGAAGTCATTCAGGATCTCGGTCAGGTTGGTAACGGTCGATTTGATACGCTGGACGTGTTTCTGGCGCTTATCTTCTTCCTCGGTGCGCGAATACCTGCCTATGAGCGATGCCGACGACAGAATGGTCGCGAGCGGCGTCCTGAACTCATGCGACGCGATGGTAACGAACTGGCTCTTCATATTGTTCAGCTCGCGTTCCTTCGTCAATGCGCGCACAACCTCTTCCTGCGACTGCTCAATGCGCCTGATCGCCGCTGCCAGTTCTTCGGTGCGTTGCTGCACGCGGATTTCCAGTTCGGCATTTAGTTTTTGTATTTCAAGGTTTGCCTCGATAATGCGGCTTTCCTGCTTTTTGCGCTCGGTAATGTCAATCACAAAACTCACGACAAACTCGCCATCGCTGGTTTTGAAAGGGCTTAGACTGACCTCCACGGGAAACTCGCTGCCATCCTTGCGCCGGGCGAAAAGATCCATCATATGCCCCATACCACGGGCACGGGGGGCTTCGAGGTACTCGTCGCGATAGCCCACATGGTTTCTGTTGAACCGTTGGGGAATCAGCGTCTCGACTTTCTTGCCGATCAGCTCGCGATCCGAGTAGCCAAAAAGCTCTTTGGCCTTGGGGTTAAGCATTACAATGTTCGCCTGCTTGTCCACCACTACGATCCCTTCGGTCGCGTGCTTGAACAGGGCATCCAGCATCTCGATGTGCCGTGTCATCACCTGTGTATGAATTAAAATATCCGTATCAAACATACCAAAGTACAGGACACAGGTGAACACCGCAAGAATTCATGATTAAACTGTTTGACTAAAAAGCGTTGTTTGAGGCAAATCGGACCAGAGGCGCGCATCGAAAGCCATGCACACATTGCGTACGAAAGCCTTGCCTTTCCCGGTGATTCTCAGTCGGAAAGGCTCTACTTCCACCAGCCCGTCGAACTCCATTTCGGAAAGCCTTTCCAGCGCCTGGTATAGTTCCATGCAAACTTCCGAAGTACTGCCCCAGGAAGTTTCGAAATTGGTCATCAGCCGTAGAATATGCTTTCTCAGAATCAGGTCTTCGCGGCTCAGCTCGTGGCCGCGGAATATAGGCAGCTCATTGGCAGCGAGCTTTTTGTAATAGTCTTCCACTTTCTTCTCGTTCTGGGCATATCCCCACCACGAGTCGGAAATAGACGATGCACCAAGGCCGATCAGCAGCTGGGTCCGGGTGTCGGTATATCCCATGAAGTTCCGGTGCAACCGCTCTTGTGTGGCAGCTTTGTAAAGTTCATCGGATCGGAGCGCAAAATGGTCCATGCCGATATCCTCATACCCGGCGAGTTCGAGCGCATTCCGCCCGGTTTCGTAAATCGCAATTTTATGGTCTGCATCGGGCAGGTCTTTTTCGGTATAGCTGCGCTGGCCGGGCTTAATCCACGGAACGTGGGCATAGCTGTAAAATGCGATCCGGTCGGGTTTCAGCCGGATTACACGCAGCATAGTCTCCATCATAGAGCAGTTTTTTTGCTGTGGCAGGCCGTATACAATGTCGTAATTGACGGACGTGTAGCCGATTTCGCGGGCTTTCAATGTGAGGTGTTTGACCTGCTCAAAAGTCTGGTGCCGGTTGATAATGGCCAATACTACCGGATTAAAATCCTGCACACCAATGCTGATACGGCGGAATCCGACGGAGTACAATGCTTCCAGGTGCGCATCGGTGGTATTTCCCGGATGCGCCTCGAAACCGAACCGGGCATCATCGTGTACAAGCGCGTCGGCAAGGAGGCCATTCACGAGTTTCACCAGGTTGGCAGGACTGAAAAATGTAGGTGTGCCCCCGCCCAGGTGCAACTCCCGGATTACCGGTTTCTCTTCTCCGAACAGTTCGCAATACATCTTCCATTCCTTCAAAACGGCCTGGATATATTTGCTTTCCACCGCATGGTTGATCGTGATGCGCGTGTTGCAGCCGCAATAGGTACAAAGGCTCTCGCAGAATGGCAGGTGAATGTACAGGCTGATACCTTCCTTCTGGTTCGAAACCGAAAATGCATCTTGTACCAGCTCTTTCCATTTGCTGACGGCGGGAGGTGTCTTCTGCCAGTAAGGAACGGTCGGGTAGCTGGTGTAGCGTGGCCCCGGAATGTTATATTTAAAGAGCAGGTCCTTGTCCATTGGTCAAAGTTTTGATGTAGATCATTGATCAAAACTACCGAGGACAGGAGGGGAAAAACATGACTTTGGTCATGCAAAAAACAGACTTCTAACCGGCTTTTACATAGCTCCAACCTTCCTGTTGCAATACTATGAGCTCGGCAATCCCGGAGGGAATCACTTCAATGCCCTCTATCAGTTCTGTTGCTTCCACACCGTTGGCGACGAGCATATTGCGGCACGCGGCGATGGTAACATGCTGATTGAGTAATGCTGTAATATCGCCGGCAAATGTATTTCCTGCGGTGCAAAACGGCATCGAAGAACCGTGGCAAACGATACGGACATCAACTGTTTCGCCCAAATGCGCAAGCAGGTTGCCGACTTGCCGGATCATACTGCGATGGACTTTGGAATCGTCCGAGGTGAGCTGGATAATGGCTTTGTAGGTTTTCATGCCGGCAAGGTAAGTCATCCGGCGCGCTGGTTCAAGCAGTTCAGCGGCAGATTGTGATTCCGGCAGCAGGTTTCGAATGGTCGGGGTAGGAGGTCATGACCCCGCGGGCTACCAGCCAGATGCCCGCAATGGCCACCAGCAGCGGTGTAAGTTTACGGATACGCGTTCTCAGCGCGGGTGTAAATTGTTGTTTTGCAATGCCCAATGCGAGCATGGCAGGCATGGTGCCCAGCCCGAATAGCGCCATAAACGCGCCGCCGCCCCAGCTACTGCCCGTGGCGACCGAGCTGACGAGCGCCATATACACCATTCCGCAGGGAATGGCGCCGTTGAGTGTGCCGAGTAACAACATACCCGGTAAATCGCCCCTTTTAAGGTAGAAGCCCATTTGTTGCTTCAACCGATTGATTGCTTTTTGCCAGAACAGCGGCATATGCAACCGCTGCTCCAACCCCGCGGGCCAGAGCGCATAAGCCAGCATGCCCGCCCCGACCGCGATGGAAGCATACCGGAGCACACCCAGCCAGGCCAGCGAGGCGCCCAGCGAACCTATGACGATACCGAACATCGCGTACGTAAGCGCGCGTCCCGCATTATACGCCAGCACGCCCGCGATCTGGCGCGTACGCGTGCCCTTATGCACGGGCAATGCAAGCGCGATAGGCCCGCACATGCCTACGCAATGGAAACTGCTGATGAGCCCCATCGAAATGGCAAGGTAGGGCAGGACGGTGATCATCGGTTAAAGATTGTTGTGGTCAACCACCACCACGCCCTCACTCCAGTAGGTTTCGTTTCCTCCCTTCCAGTCGAACTGGATTTTGTAGCGCCCTGCCGGGATCTGTGACAATGCGACGGTCTGTCCGTTGCCGTTCGAGTCGATCGCGAACTGGCGATCGTTGCGGTCGTCGGACGGGCAATACATGCGGATTTGCCCCGAAATGCTCGAATCGGCGAAGGTTGCCGGATACCGGATTTGTAAGGCGTTGTCCTTGATTTGCCACGATAATGGCTCGGTCAGTTCCGCGGCGCGTTGCAGTTTGTCTATCTTACCCTGGAATTTCAATTCTTCCTCGTAGTAATGGTCCGTTACAAGATCGATTTTTTGCCCCGCGCTCATCCCTACCAGCAGCAGTATCATCGATACAAAGCTGACATAAACCGAGGCGATAAGTGCTTTCCAATTGACTTTCATGGTGATTTATAAAATAGGTTAATAGGTTATTCTTCCGGCGCGATGAACGTGGTTTCGAAGGTTTCCAACTGCTGGTTACCCTGCAAAACCGAGAGTTTTAATACCGTTTTCCGGCTTTTCAACTCGGATTTTGGGATAATCACAAACACGGTTCCCTCGGACATCCCCGCAGCTTCCAGCGTCAGATCGGGTGATCCGGCGAAAAGAAGCTTGCCGTGCGGGGTGTCGAGGTGGAGGGAGGGTTTGATGATATGGTTCGTTTTGTTGAATATCTTGAAAGTGTACAGGTTGCTGATCGTGCCGTCGCTGTTTTCGATGTAACGGCTGCCCGGCGCGCGGAAAAGGGTGGTTTGCGTATCGGCACGGGTGGCCACTACAAATCCCAATGCCGACCAGAGCAGCAGCAGCACCGCCGCATAACCCCACGTGCGCGGGGTGATCACTTTGGCGGTTTTTTTCTCGATCACATTCTCTGACGTGTAGCGGATGAGTCCCCTGTCGAATCCCACTTTGTCCATAATCGCGTCGCAGGCGTCAATGCAAGCGGTACAGTTCACGCATTCCATTTGAGTGCCGTTCCGGATATCAATGCCGGTCGGGCACACGGCCACACATTGGAAGCAATTGATACAATCGCCTTCGGTTCGGCCGGTACCTTTGTGCAATTTTCCCCTCGGCTCACCACGTTTGTGGTCGTATGCGACATTGATGGAGTTCCGGTCGAGCAGCACGCTTTGCAGGCGGCCATATGGGCACACCACCGTGCAGGCCTGCTCGCGTAGCCATGCGAAGTTCCAGTAGAACACCGCCGTGAAAATGACGATGCCGGAAAAGAGGCCGATATGGTCGTCGATAGGTTCGGAAATGATCTTGTAGAGCTCGTCGGTACCCAGCACGTAGGCCAGTAGCAGGTTGGCAATGGCAAAGGAGATAATCAGGAAAATGGTGTATTTCAAACCCTTTTTCATGATTTTTTCGGAAGTCCATGGTGCTTTGTCCAGCAGCTTTTGCTTTCCGGCGTCGCCTTCAATGGCATATTCGATTTTGCGGAAAACCATTTCCATAAAAACGGTCTGCGGACAAGCCCAACCGCACCACAGCCGCCCGAAGACAGTGGTGAACAACACGATAAATACGAAAAACGAGAGCATCGTAAGCCCGAAAAGCCAATAATCCTGCGGCCCGATAAAGATGCCGAAGAGGATGATTTTCCTTTCAATCACATTCAATAGCACCAGCGGCTGCCCGCCGATACGGATGAACGGCGTAACGAACAGCAATGCGATGATCAAAATGCTGAACACCACCCGGCGGTTATGCCATTTGCCTTCCGGGCGTTGGGGATAAAGCGGGCGGCTGTCGGCTTTGATACTTCGGACTTCGGCTTTCGGCTGTCGGCCGTCGGCTTTCTGTTTTTGCAAGCCCTTATTTGAGTCGTTAGTAGTTGCGTTTTCCATTGGAAATGTAATTGTTAATGGCTCGTAACCACCGGAGTCCTATTCGGCAGCCGACCGCCGAAGTCCTATTCAGCAGCCGACAGCTGATTGCCGACAGCCGAAGTCACTTCCAATTCTCCTTGAGGCTCTTTTGGATTGGCTGGTTTGGTGCCTTTGAGGGACAGGACGAAGCTCGCTACCTTCTGAATGTCGGTAGGGGAGAGTTGTTTCTCCCAGGAAATCATCCCTTTTTCGGGCACGCCATATTTGATCACTTTGAACACATTGTGAATGCCGCCGCCGTGCAGCCAGTACTCGTCGGTGAGGTTGGGCCCCACGGCACCACCACCTTCCGTCCCGTGGCAGGCGGTACATTTTTCCTGGAAGATTTTCATCCCAGCATCTACACCGGCCTTGTCGGTAAGCAGCGTGACGGAGGTTTCGTCCATACTGGCGCCTACTTTTTCCATGTAAGCCTTTTTGTCGGCCTCGGCGGTAGCTATTTCCTTTTCCAGCTCGGCGATTTGAAGGTCGCCCAGTCCACTGAAATAATAGGCCGAATAAACCACAGCAATGAAAACGGTGGTGTAAAAAAGGAATTGAAGCCACGGAGGCATACGGTTATCGAGCTCCTGGATCCCGTCGTAATCGTGACCGTCGATCAGGATATCTTTTTCGTCCTTCAAGGCCACACTAATGCCTCTGAACTTCTTCCACCAATGCGCGCTGAAAACGTGGGTAGGCTCCTCGTTGGATGCGTGTGCAGTTTTATTAAGCAGCCGCATGGCCGATGCCAGCAGTACCGCCAATTGGATCATGATGAAAACCAACGCTGCAAGCACCACGCACAAGATCAGGTCGAGTCCCGTAATAGCGCGCACCGGCTCGGTGGTTTCCTGCGCGGAAGCAGGTAATGCAATGCACGCGAGCAAAAGCAGTGATAGCAAAGTTTTTTTCGCCACGCCATCGTTCAGCGGAATGCTGCGCATTTTGTCGAGCTTCCTTTTATCAAGCCCCCACACATAAATGAGCAGCCCAACGAAGAAAACAAAGAAGATCAGCAGGGATATGAGCGGGTAAATGCCTACCCCCGCTATGGTTTCGAGATAATTACGGAATTTCATATAGTCCGATGAGTTGAGTGAATGGTGGTCAGGTTTGGTCAGACGTTGTCATGTCTGGTCAGGTGTAGTCTTGTGAAGTCAGGTTTTGTCAAGAATTGTCATGGTTTGGTCAAAGACTGATTAACCATTCCTGTCCACACTTGACTATCAATGACAAAACCTGACTACACACGACCATTCCTGACTTACCGACTGTTGCCGGTTTGTTTAATATCCGTCCCAAGCCGTTGCATGTAAGCAATCAGCGCCACGATCTCTTTATTCGCTGCGGTTTTGATGCCGCTTTGTTTCAAGCGCTCCTGGATTTCCTGTTCTTGCTTCACGAGATCGGCATTGGCCTGGTGTTCGTACCCCTTTTCATAAGGCACACCGAGTGTCTGCATGGCTTTGATCTTCGCTCTGGTTGTGGTCGTATCCAGGTCGTTTTCGAGCAGCCAGCCGTAGCGCGGCATAATGGAGCCCGGCGACATCGATGTTGGATCTTCCATGTGATTGTAGTGCCAGGAATCGGGGTACTTGCCGCCTACGCGCTGCAAATCCGGGCCGGTGCGTTTGGAGCCCCATTGGTGCGGGTGGTCATAGACAAACTCCCCGGATTTGGAATACTCCCCGAACCGCTCGATCTCGGACCTGAACGGACGGATCATCTGCGTATGGCACACGTAGCAGCCCTCGCGGACGTAAATGTCGCGCCCCTGCAATTCCAGCGGCGTGTAAGGTTTTACACTCGCGATGGTAGGCACGTTGGATTCGACCAGGAACGTAGGGATCATCTCGATCATCCCGCCGATCGCGACGGCAATCAGAGAGAATATGGTTAATGCCAAAGGCTTGCGCTCCATTAAGCGGCGGTGCCAGTATTCGCTCTTCTCGGCATGCCAGATCGCACTCAATGGCATCGCTTTGGCGGTTTCAGTGGCTACGAGCTTGCCTTTCAGGGCCGTCATCCAGAGGTTGTAGATCATCACTACAAAACCCACGAGGTATAAAGAGCCGCCTACACCGCGGAGGAAATACAGCGGTTTGAGGGCCGTTACAGTTTCAAGGAAGTTGGGGTATTTCAAGAGGCCTTCCTGAGTAAACTCTTTCCACATCGAGCTCTGTACCCAGCCGGCCCAATACATGGGAATGGTATAGAAAATGATACCCAGCGTACCGATCCAGAAGTGGAAATTGGCGGCTTTGGTAGAATACAACGGGCGGTTATACAGGCGCGGGAAGAGCCAGTAGAGGATACCGAAAGTAAGGAAGCCATTCCACCCAAGGGCACCCACGTGCACGTGCGCTACAATCCAGTCGGTGTAGTGGGCAATGGCGTTTACGTTTTTCAACGACAGCATCGGGCCTTCGAAAGTGGCCATACCGTAAGCGGTAATTGCAACCACCATGAATTTCAGTACCACATCTTCACGAACCTTGTCCCAGGCACCGCGGAGGGTCATCAGCCCGTTCATCATACCACCCCACGACGGCGCGATAAGCATGACCGAGAACACCGTACCCAGCGTTTGCGCCCATTCGGGCAAGGCGGTGTAGAGCAAGTGGTGAGGGCCGGCCCAGATGTAAAGGAATATCAGGGCCCAGAAGTGTACAATCGAAAGGCGGTAGGAGTAAATAGGCCGGTTGGCCGCTTTGGGCAGAAAGTAGTACATCAAGCCCAGGTAAGGGGTTGTCAGGAAGAATGCGACCGCATTATGCCCGTACCACCATTGTACCAATGCATCCTGCACACCCGCATACACGGAGTAGCTTTTCATGAAAGAGATCGGGAGCTCTACGCTGTTCACAACGTGCAGCATCGCGACGGTCACAAAGGAGGCGATGTAGAACCAAACCGCGGCATAAATATGCTCCACGCGGCGGTTAATGGTGGTCATGATGATATTCACCAGCGCAGAAACCCACACCACGGCAATCGCGATGTCGAACGGCCATTCCAGCTCCGCATATTCTTTGGAAGTGGTAAAACCCATAGGCAGCGAAATGGCCGCGCCCAGGATGATAGCCTGCCACGCCCAGAAGTGGAAGCGACTCAGGGCAGGACTCCAGATGGGCGTCCGCAACACGCGTGGAACAGAATAGTAGAGCCCGGTAAAAAAGCCGTTTCCGACAAATGCGAAAATCACCGCATTGGTATGCAGTGGCCGAATGCGGCTGAATGTCAGGAACGGCAGATCAAAATTCAGGTTCGGGAAAACCAGCTGCAATGCGGCCAGCAAGCCTACGAGCATGCCTATCAGTCCGAACAGGATGGTAGCGATGGCGAAGTCCCGGACAATGCGGTTGTCGTATTGAAATTCATCCAACTCAACGGATGCGAGGCCGGGATGGGGAACGTTTGACATAACTTGGTGGTGATAAATGGTAAAAATCAGTTCAGGTTCTGGTGGTTACGGCTTTTCGGAATCGTCGAGCAGGATGCGTACGGAAGGCGTGTAGTCGTCGTCATAGTGGCCCTTCCGCACCGACCAGATGAATGCGCCCAGGAATCCCAGCGCCACCAGCAAACTGGCGATGATCAATAGATACAATGCGCTCATGATGAGGATTGGTTAGGTGTTTTTGATAGGTCAAAACTACCGGCAGCGAGGCTGGCAAAGGATGATGCTTGCTACGTCCGTTTTATGACATTGGTCAGTTTTTGGAGATATCGCCGCGCTGCCGCATTGCTGGCAAGTGTGGTAAACGCGACAATCGTAATGGAACTGACCGGCATCAGTATTGCCGCGATGACCGGCGAAAGGTGGCCTGTTACCGCAAATGAGAGCCCCAGAATGTTGTAGATCAGTGAAATAGCGAAACTCTGGCGGATAATGCGCTGACCGCTCCGGGCGAGCGCGATATACCCCGGCAGCAAGCTGAGCTGGTTGCCTTCCACGATCGCGTCGCAGGAAGGGGAGAAGTTGTTGATATCATCCGAAACGGCCAACCCCACATCGCTCTGGCGCAATGCACCGGCGTCGTTCAGCCCATCGCCCACCATGAGCACATGGCGGCCCTCGTGCTGCAATCCGCGCACGAAATCCAGTTTTTGCTCCGGTTTCTGGTTAAAGAGAAGCAATGCGTTCTCGCCGAAGAGCGGCGCGAGCAGATCGCGGTCGGTAGGGCGGTCGCCGGAAAGGAGATAGGTACGGATACCGGCCTGGCGCAATGCGGAAAGTGTTTCGGGCAGTTCGGGCCGGTATTTGCTGCGGATCGTGAAATAACCTTTTACGACCTCGTCGATAGCCACATACACCCGGCTCGACTGCCCGGCACTTTCCGCATTGCTGTTTGCTCCAACCCAGCGGGCAGAGCCTACTTTCACCATTCGTGCACCCCATTGCGCGGCCATTCCCTTGCCACTGGTTTCCGAAAAGCCCGTCAATACGCGCCGGCTGGCCGGCACATCGGCCAAATGCTTTGCTATGAGCCGGCTCAATGGGTGGGAGGATTGCCCCACCAGGGTTTTGATCATGACTAGCTCATCCCGGGTTGACGGTTCGCCTGTAAAGTCGATTTCAGCGTCGTCGGGAAGGGTAATGGTGCCTGTTTTATCAAAAACTACCGCGTCGGTCCGCGCCAGCCGTTCGATACTGTGGGCATTTTTAGGATAAAAGCGGTTTCGGCTGAAAACGCTCAGAAGGTTGCCGTTCGTGAATGTGGATGAAAGCAGCAATGCACAGGGGCAAGCCACCAGCAGCGTGGTGGTGAATGCGAGGAATGCAGTTTCCGGGTTTTGATTGATAAAAAACCAGAAGGCAAAAGTTACTGCCGCAATGCCCAGGACGATCAGCGAAAAGTAGCGGTTAATGCGTGCCGCCAGCGATTTGTTGGCGTCGTCTTTCTCGCGGGTAAATGCTTCATTATTCCAAAGTTGCGTGAGGTAGCTTTGGGATACTTCACGCAGTACTTCCAGCTCGATGGCCGCGCCTTTTTGCTTGCCGCCCGCATAAATAGTATCGCCTTTCCGTCTTTCGACCGGTTGCGATTCGCCGGAAACGAAGCTGTAATCGATCATCGCCACCGCGCTTTGCAACACCGCATCGGCCGGGATCAGTTCCTCATTCCTGACCAGCATCCGGTCGCCTTTTTGGAGATCGGTAATGGGTTTGCGTGCCTCGATTCCATCGTTCAGGACGGAAATGGCAATAGGGAAATAGGATTTATAGTCGCGGTCAAACGAAACGCCGGCGTAGGTTTTGTCCTGAAAATACCGGCCTACGAGCATGAAAAACACGGCTCCGGCAAATGAATCCAGGTACCCGGGCCCGGTTTGCGTGGCGAGTTGGTAAATGCTGATCAGGAAAACGCAGCTTAATGCGAGGGCAATCGGCGCGTCGATGTTCAGGTAACGCCCTTTCAGCGCCGACCAGGCCGATTTATAGAAATCCGCCGCGCAGTAAAACAGCACCGGTAAGCTCAGCGCGAGGTTAAGAATGCCAAAAAGCATGCGGAGATTCTGGTCCGAGGTATTTTGTCCCAAATGGAAATATTCCGGAAAGCTCAGCATCATAATATTCCCGAATGCAAATCCTGCAATGCCGATTTTGTAAAGCCGGGTACGGTTCCATTTGCTGGCCTTTTTGCCCGACAAATCGTCCATGCTCAGATAAGGCTCATACCCGATGCGCGTAAGCAGCGCGGCCAGTTCGCTCAGCCGCAATGCAGGTGCATCGAACGTAATTCTGACCTTTTTCTCGGGAAAGTTCACCACCGAGCTCCGCACCGCGGGGTTGAGGCGATACAGGTGTTCGAGCAGCCAGATACACGAGCTGCAATGCATTTTGGGAAGGTACCAGTACACGGTAGTCAGATGTCCGTCCGTGAATTCGATCATCTTGCCGTGCACTTCGGGCTGATCGAGGTGGTCGTACTTGCCTTTGTAAAAAGTTGGGTCTGGCGAAATGCCCTGCGCACCTTCGATTGCGTAATACTGACAAAGGTCACTTTCTTTCAAAACACTGTAAACGGTCAGGCAGCCGTCGCAGCAAAAATCGTGGTCGTCGGCGTGCAGGACGTCATCGCGGCATTCCTCGCCGCAATGGTAGCAAGCCTGCCGTGTGTCGGAAATGGCCTCCGGGGCCGTCAATATGCTCATGGTCATGGTCTGGATTAAACCTTATCCAAAATTGGAGCATACGACCAGCGGAACGGATGACGGAAAGACGTGGGAAAAACTGACTTTGGTCAGGAATTATAGCTAATGCCTTGATTGAGCTCAAAAGCGTAACGATAGTTGATCAGCGATTTCTGCTCCGAATTCTCATACCAGCCGGTTTCTTCGTGGCTAAGGTTCACAATGTCGTCCGTTGCGAGCTTGCCATATTGTTGGGCTACAAATTCCAGCACTTTCAATTCGGTGTCTGAAAACAGTGCCTTGTCAAACGACGTGCAGGCTTTGATTTCATCGCCATAAGCACCATTCCCAAAATATTGCTCTTCGATGCTGATCTGCCCTCGCTGTGAAAGATCCACATACATTTTCTGAAACTGCGCAGGTACCGGTCCGAACTGTATTGCTCTGTATTCCAGTCCTGTAATTGAGTATCCCGTTAGACGGTAAGCATTGAAATCGGCATAGAACAGCAACTTGTTCAATTTGGTTTTGAACAGCGTAATTTTCCATAATACCTGAAAAAATGTGATCATACCGGCGATTTTGGCAAAATCGGGTTGACGGTAACCATTAAGTCTTGATGGGAATACCTTTTCGGCAACAAATTCCATGTTTCGATTCTCAGCAGCCAACGTCAGCTTTTTAATTTCCTTATCAGTAAGGAAATGCACGCTCGCAGTAACCTGCTGGACAAATGTTGCCGGGTTACGGATCGACATAATAAGTCTCCCAATGGCTACGGACGGTACCTCGCCTGACTCATACAGGCGATATGAATTAGCGCCCAGCCCTAAAATTTCCGACATTTTGCTGGCCGAAATCCCATAGCCTTCCCTGATTCGCCTGATTTCTTCCGGAAACGGGATTCCATACTTTTCGCGATACTGGTTATGCACCTGTACGATACTCAACTCGTCGAGGCGGTCATCGGAAAAACGCTCGCCGGAATCTTCGCATTCGTAATAATGCGTAACGACTTCAAATTCTTCCTTCCTGAATGCCAGGCTCGTAACTTCGTTTCGTACCTGCATTTCCTTTCCTGTAATCGGACTTTTCATAATGTTTGTTTAAATGGATACCGCATCGGCTTTTCGGCAATGTGAAATGATATGCAAAGGGTATTCGCATTGGCCCGGCCCATAGAAATCTTGATATAAAGTTGATGTCCCTGAAAGTTTTTGCCGAAAACCCACATGTCGCTGATTTGATAAAGCGTATCTGTCAGCGGTCCTTCAACGTAGTCATCGACGATAATCTGTTCAATGATTTGCCGCCGTTTTGCAGGTGAAATTTCGAGGAGCAACATGGTCTGAGCGTTCTTTGGATTTTTCCTCTCCGTAAACAGGATGTCGAATATCCTGTATTTCACAAAGAAGTCGTCCAGGAAGCGTTGTACTTCGCGCTGGTCGGGCATAGTGGTGTATTGTGTGTTTAATTTTATAGTGTCAAAAATATCAATACAATATCATATTTTCAACTATAAAGTTTAATTATTTTCCAATGACCAGAAGGCTCGCTAAAATTCTCACCAATTCCCATCGGTTTTGACCGGCGGATCAGCGAACTTGCAGGCTCCAAACCCTTTCTGAAAATCATCGCTTCCGAAAACCCAAATAGCACCGACGATATTTTGCTCGCCCGTATGCAAACGGGCGATAGTGAAGCCTTTGCCGCCTTGTACCGAAAATACTGGCGCCGGCTCTTCGATGCCGCGTACCGGCGCATCCTGTTACGCGAGGAAAGTGAGGAAATTATCCAGGAAATTTTTGTCGACCTCTGGGCCAAACGTGAAACGCTGCTGATTTCGGTATCACTTGAAGCTTACCTGTTCGGTGCATTGCGATACAGCATCTATAACCTGATCCGTTCCCGTAAAATCAGGGAGGCTTACCTCGAACATTTACTGCAAGTGCCGGGCGACCAGAATAACTATATCGAGGATCGCCTGCATTACGAGGAGCTCGCCCGAGCGCTGGAAAGTAGCGTTCAAAACTTGCCTGAAAAATTGCGGAAAGTGTACCTGCTCAGCAGAAAGGAGCACCTTACTTATAAGGAGATTGCGGAGCAGGAACAAATTCCTGTGGACACGGTCGAAAAGCAGATGGGCCGTGCGCTGAAAATCCTGCGGGAAAACCTGAAAGAGTTTGCCTGGGCATGGATTGTGCTGGAAATGTGGAATTTATATCCATAGAAAAAAAACTGGGCCGGCCGTGGCGGTAACCACGCCGGAGTGTTACTATTTCAAAAGCGGAGAAGTATATCGACGAATGGACAAAGATCGCTTGCTGTATTTACTGGAAAATGACAAGAGCGGACAGAACTCGCGCGCGGAGGCCGAAGAACTGGAAGCCTGGTATCGATCGGCGGAATTGCGCCCGGCGTTCACGGATGGATTGTCTGCCGATGGTTTGTCGGCATTGGAAGATAGGCTCTTTGCCCGGATACAGACGGTCAATGCGGAATCTCAGGAATGGGTGGACGAGCTGCCTGCTGGCAAATCCGGCTGGTTTGGCTGGGGTAAGATCGCGGCGGCGGTACTTTTCCTGATGGTGGCCGGGATTGGCTTGTACATATTTCAACGGCAAAGCGGTCGCATTACCGAACGCACCGGCTTCGGCGAAACCCGTGTACTGACATTGCCCGATGGCTCCGAAGTGACCCTGAATGGCAACTCGGTGCTTTCATACGATGCCGAATGGTCGGAGTTGCGTGAAGTGCGGCTGGAAGGCGAGGGGTATTTCAAGGTGGTTCATACCAAGGATCACCGGAAGTTTCGCGTACGTACGGGAGCGGATTTCAGCCTCGACGTGCTGGGTACACAGTTCAATGTCAGCAAACGCGAGAGCGGCACGCGGATCGTCCTCGACGAAGGAAAGGTCCGGTGCAACCTGGGCGACTCGGAAAGCGATACGCTGGTCCTCAGACCGGGCGAAATGGTTCAGTTCCGCAAAAAGCCATCGGATTATCAGCACGAGCGCGTCGAAAAAGGTCTCTACTCTGCCTGGAAAGATCATAAACTCATTTTCAAAAACACTTCACTACGAGAGGTCGCTGGGATATTGCGGGATACCTACGGCCTGGAAACAGAAGCCAGCCGTCCCGAATTGCTCGATCGCCAGATTTCAGGCTCCGTCCCGACGGATAATGTCGACCTGCTTCTCCAAGGTGTCGCCGAGGCATCGAACGTGACGATCACGCGTGACGGCGAGCAGTTGGTCATTGCGTCCAGATCCGAATAAGGCGGGAAGTATGAAATCGCGAAGTCAGGGAAGTCATTAGGTCAGGTGTTGTATTAAGAAGTCAGGAAAGTAATTAGCCAGGAGCCATAAGTCGCGTACGGGCAGTTATAAAACTGCCACATTTTACATGCTTAATTTATAATTTAATTTATTAATTATCTTTAAAATCAAATTTTATATTTGAAATAAAGATAAAATGACTACTTCTTGACTCGCTGACTTTACACTGTTAAAAAATTTTAGAAAAAAGTTGCGTTCCGTGTGGCGGTATGCCGAATGAAACGGTACTCTATGTTCAGAATCGCGAAATAATGTGGTACGCGTTCGCATTTTGGCCATTTAAACAAACCCTGTAAAAGCGCTTTCGCCTATGAAACGACTGATCACTACTCTTAACCTGATCGCAATTTGCTGTTGTGCCGTATTTGCGGTGCACGCGCAGAACATCGCGCTGTCGAGGCTCGACGGGGAAGCCCCGCACCGGGTCAGCCCAGGCAGTGACTCACGCCCGCGCCAGGCAGTAACCCTGGAATCGAAACTTCGTGAGCTGGAAAAGCAGTTCAATGTATCCTTTCTCTACAACTCCGGCTATGTCAACGGGAAAACTGTGAAAGAATCCGGTAAGGCCGGCTCGCTGGAACATTCATTGCGCAAAATCCTGGAACCGAATAATCTGGCTTTCAAGAAGCTGCGTGACAATTTCTATGTGATCTACATTAAAGATGAATCCACGGAAAAAGCCGGTGACCGCCCTGACGCGGAGCGGAAAACGTCGTTGGAGTCGCAGCCAACGGGACAGTTGCAGGCTATGCAGCCGGTGAATACGCTCGCTTCCTTGTTGAAAGGGGCCGCGGAACGTAAGGTGGCGAATGTCGCACTGACGGTCTCCGGTGTGGTGGCCGACGCCGTTTCGGGCGAGCCGTTACCTGGTGCCAGTGTCATTGTAAAAGGTTCTGGGACAGGTACAACCACCAATGGGGAAGGGCGATATGAGCTTCCGAATGTCCCTGAGAATGCGACGTTGGTATTTTCATTCATCGGTTACCTGTCGGCCGAGGCGCCGGTGGACAACCGTTCGGTGATCGATATGAAACTCTCGACGGATTCGAAGTCGCTCTCGGAGGTCGTGGTTGTGGGTTATGGTACCGTTTCTAAAAAGGATGTGACGGGCTCGGTGGCCTCGATAGGAGGTGACGAGATCCGGAATATGCCGGTGCGCTCTGCCACGGATGCTTTGCAAGGCAAGGCGGCTGGCGTGATGGTAACGCAGTCGAGCGGGAGCCCGGGCTCAGCGGGTATCGTGCGTATACGCGGGATCGGTTCGATCAACAACTCCAATGAGCCGCTCTACATTGTCGACGGGCTGCCGCAGACGGGTATCGGTTGGTTGAACCCGAACGATATCGAGGCGATGGATATTCACAAGGATGCGTCCGCGGCTGCTATTTATGGTTCGCGCGCTTCGAATGGCTTGGTGATTATCACCACCAAAAAGGGCTCCAAATCGGAAGCAATAAGTGTTTCGTTCGATAGCTACTATGGCTTGCAGTCGCCGTGGAAGCGTCCGCATATGCTGAATGCTGAGGAGTTTATCAATTATAAAAACCGCGCAGCCGAAGCGGTGGGTGTTACTCCGCCGATCTCTCCGGACATGAAAACCCAGGCGCTCAACTTCGTACGTGCGAACACAGGGCCCAACGGTACCGACTGGTGGAAGCAGATTATCCATGAAAATGCGCCGGTACAGAGCTACAATATCAATGTTTCGGGTGGTAGCAAAAAGGTTGATTTTGCTTCGGCATTGGGCTATATGGACCAGAAAGGGATCGTTCGCGGCTCGGATTACCGCCGCATTTCGTGGCGGAATAATGTGAATGCAGATATCAATGAGCGGGTGCGCCTTGGCAGCAATATTGCAGTGGTTTACGAAAGCCGCCGCAATATCGATGAGAACAATCCGTATTCCGGGACGATTTTCAGCGCCATGACTGCCGACCCGATCACGCCCGTTTACCGCGATAATCTGCGGGATGTTCCTTCTTTTTACCAAACGATTATGCAGGGCTACGATGCCAGCAACCCGTTTTCGCGCTATGCGGGCGTGTTGTATTCCAATAAGCCGAACCCGGTTGGGCAGATCGAGCGGATGCGGCAGAGCATTTGGGAGGGTATCAGCATGAAAGGCGGTGCTAACCTGGAAGTGAAAATCCTTGAACCGCTCAAATTCCGCAGCAACTTTGGTCTCGATGTTCACCGGGGGCTTTCGAAGGGCTTTACCCCGCAATATTACCTCAATGGATATGATTACGCGACTTACAATACGATCAGTAACTATTCCTACTGGTCCAACTATTTCGTTTGGGAGAATACGCTGGCATTTGACCAGGTCTGGGGGCAGCACCGCCTGAATGTGCTCGCAGGTACCTCGGCGGAGCTCACGAAAGGACTGGAATATGGTGCTTCCAAGCAGGGAGCGGTTAATAATGAGGAGGATATGCGGATTATCAACGCCGCTACGATCAATCCGGGCGCATCGGGCTACACTTATTCCAATGCATTGAACTCCTATTTTGGAAGGGTAAGCTATTCATTTGGAGGTAAGTATGTGCTGACGGCCAACGTGCGTCGTGACGGGACGTCCCGGTTTGCGAAGGATTATCGCTGGGGTACGTTTCCTTCAGTATCTGCGGCCTGGAACTTTACCAATGAGGAGTTTTTCAAAGATGCAGGGCTGAAATGGCTCTCGGAAGGTAAGCTGCGCGCCAGCTACGGGCAAATCGGTAATCAGAATATCGCGAATGGCGCCTACCTATCGACCTACGGCAACAACAGCCGCTATCTTTTTGGGGATAACAAAACCTGGTACATGGGTGCTGGCCGCGGCAGTATCGGGAATCCAATGCTCCAATGGGAAACGTCCAATCAGACCGACATCGGTGTAGACCTTGCATTTTTAAATAACAAACTGACCCTCACTGCGGATTATTTCAAAAAGGCAGTCGATAATATGTTGCTCATCGTGCCACTGCCGACCACATTGGGGTATCCTAATTTCCCTTGGTCAAATGCCGGTAAAATGGTGAACAAGGGTTGGGATTTTGCGATCGGGTATGACGATGAAGTGGCTGGTTTCCAGTATGGTATCAAGGCTACACTCTCGACTTTTTCCAATAAGGTAACCACGCTTGGAGGCGGTGAGCCCATTTATTCGACCGCGCATTTGGGTGAAACCATCACCAAAACCGAAGAAGGAATGCCCGTGGGTTACTATTTCGGATGGCAGACCGACGGTATTTTCCAGACGCAGGACGAGGTTAATGCCAGTGCGCAGAAAGGCCTTTCGACAGCCGGCGATATTCGTTTCAAAAACGTCAATGGCGATCAGTTGATCAATGCTGACGACCGTACGAAAATCGGTAACCCATGGCCGGACTTCATTTACGGACTCACGGTGAATGCGGCTTACAAAGGATTTGATATCAGTGCATTCGTCCAGGGTTCGCAGGGGAACGATGTGATGAACATCCTTCGCTACGATACCGAATCGGGTACCGGCTGGTACAATGCGCCGAAAGGCTTCCTCGAGAAGGCGTGGAATGGCCCGGGTAGTACCAATCAATATTACAAAATCTCACAGAATGCCGGTTTGAACACCAACGTGTCCCAGTATTTCGTGGAGGACGGCTCGTACCTGCGCATGAAGAATGTCCAGCTCGGTTACAGCTTGCCGGGAAGTTTGCTGCAAAAGGCGAAAATCAAGCAGGTGAGGTTATATGTAGGTGCGCAAAACCTCTTCACGATCACTAAATACAGCGGCCTCGACCCTGAAATGGGTTCGGCTGATCCCAAATTGACAGGGATCGATCAGGGCTACTTCCCGCAGGCGCGCACATGGATGTTTGGTATCAATGCAAAATTCTAAAATATTCACTATGAAAAAGTTATCAATCATAATGCTTGCGTCGTGCCTGGTGCTGGGCGGGACGTCCTGTTCCGAAGAGTTCCTCGACCGCACGCCTCCGGGCAACCTTACCGACGAAACATTTTATAAATCGCCAGATGCGGGATTTAAATCGCTGGTGACCTGCTACCGGGGTTTTGTGAGTAACTTCTGGGGTTACGAAGCGGCCAGGGCTGAGCTGGGAAATATGGCTACCGACGATGCCGACAAGGGTGGTTCCGATGCGGGCGACCGTCCGTTCGTGACCGACCTTGGTTTTGGTCGGGCACTTTCGTCCAACGAAACGCTTGCGGGCTATTGGACAGCGCGTTACAGTGCGATCGGTAACTGCAATGTGGCATTGGAGCGGTTGCCGGAGGCGAGCCTCATTGACGCCAGCGGCGCTCCGCTGGATCCTGTTCAAAAGAGTCGCTACCTGGCTGAAATCCGGTTTCTGAGGGCGTTTTTCTACTTCGAACTCGCGGAGGTCTTTGGAGGTGTGCCGTTGGTGACCAAAACACTCACCGTGGATGACCGTACCAAACTGAACCGCGCGTCGGCCAAGGAGGTATTTCAATTTATTGAAGCAGAGCTCACGGCCGCTGCGAACGACCCGGCGATGCTTTCGGCTGCGAAGTTGCAGGCTTCCGAAGTGGGCCGGGCCACCAAAGAGGCTGCCTGGGCGTTGCTGGCGAGGGCTTACCTGTTTTTTGCCAAAGATGATCCTGCCCTGTTTGCCAAAGCGCGCGATGCCGCAAAGAAGGTGATCGACTCGGGTGCATTTGCCCTGCACCCTCAGTATCAGGAGATTTTCCTGGAAAACGGGTATAAGACGAAGGAGGCTGTGTTTTCCATTATCATGGGCGACGATCCGGCGATCCCGATTTACGGCAGCACCATTAATGTATACTGCTCGCCGCGTGGGGCAACCGGCGGCTGGGGTTTCGATTTGCCTACGCAAGACCTTGTGAATGAATTCGAAGAGGGCGATCCGCGGTTACTGTATACAATCCTGCAATCGGGTGACCAGTTTCCGAAGGTGAATGGAACCAAAGAGGTGCTGGATTTTTCGACCTATCCGAATACCGGTTACCACAGCCGGAAAGTGTATTTGCCTGAATCGCGCCGCGGGCAAGGGTGGGGCAACGACGCCTGGACTTACCACCCGATCCGGTATGCCGATGTGCTGCTGATGTATGCGGAGGCATTGATTGAGAGCGGTGGGGATAAGGGCGAAGCGGCCGGCTACATTAATCAAGTGCGTAAACGCGCCTCTGCATCGTCGCGGAAGGATATTGAAGCGGCATCGAGGGTTTTGAAAGTGGCTGAAAAACAATTGCCTGATGTGAAAGCGGGTGATGATTTGCGCAAAGCCGTGCGGCACGAACGCCGGGTGGAGCTGGCCATGGAATACCGCCGCCTGTACGACCTCATGCGCTGGAACACACTCGTGCCGACCATGAAGGCCTACGCAGCCAAACCGTTTTCGAATGGTAAAGGCGGCAATTTTACGGCAGGTAAAAACGAGGTATTCCCTATTCCGCAGGTTGAGATCGACCGTTCGGGAGGATCCATTGTGCAGAATCCGAACTATTAGGCTAATGATTGAATAGTCAAATATGGTCAGGTGTTGTCAGGTTTGGCCATGTGTTGTCAGATTTAGTCAGGTGTAGTTATGGGTGAGGAATGGTTAAGTAGTCCTTGGCGATTCCTGAACACTCTTTGACCATTCTTGACAAAACCTGACAATACTTAACCCTTCTTGACAACCCTTGATAATTCACTAATTCAAAATTAAAGTTTCATATGTCGCTATATTTCATAAATCATTTTATTAAGTTTATTGGGTGAAAAAATTGAAATCTTCCATAGGTCTTTTGTTTGCCGGGGCGCTGTGCCTGGCTTCGGTGAGCCGGAGTGACAAACCGGTATTCCGGAATGTAGAAAATGCTCACCCGGTTCGCATCGCCGGTGTTTCGGAAGGGCCGGATTCGAGCCGGTTTACCTATACCAAACTGGTATCGGGCCTTGACGAGCCGATGGAAATGGCAATCCTGCCGAACTACGACATGGTGGTGGCTGAACGGAAAGGGGCGGTGCGCTATTTCAACAACGCCACCAAGGAACTTTCGACGATCGCTCAATTCAATGTATTTAGCGGGATCGAGGACGGGCTGCTCGGCGTGGCAGTTGACCCGGATTTCAAGCAGAATAACTGGATTTACTTCTACTATGGCGTTGGCGGCGAGAAGAGCGTCAGTCACCTGGCGCGCTTCGAACTGAAAGGGCAGAACCTGATCCAGGATTCCAAAAAGGTACTTTTGGAAGTTCCTACCCAGCGTAAGTACTGCTGCCATTCGGCGGGTTACCTTACCTTTTCGGGCGGTTTGCTCTATCTCTCGATCGGCGATAATACCAATGCAGAGGAAATCGAGGGGCACACGCCCATCGACGAGCGTCCGGGGCGCGAGCTATCGGACGATCAGGCTGCTACGGCCAACAGCAACGACTACCGGGGGAAAATCCTGCGGATCAAGCCGGAAGCGGATGGGACTTACACCATTCCGGACGGGAATCTTTTCCCGAAAGACGGTTCGCAAGGCAAGCCCGAAATTTATGCAATGGGTGTGCGGAACCCGTTCCGCATTTCCGTAGACCCGAAGACCCGCTACCTCTATTGGGGCGACGTCGGCCCCGATACGGAGGTGCCTGGCAGCGAGGGAAAAATGAGTTATGATGAGATTAACCAGGCCCGCAAGCCGGGCTTCTTTGGGTATCCCTACTTTTTGGGGGATAACGAGGTGTTTCCCGATTATGATTTCGCGACCAAGAAGGAAGGTCCGGGAAAAGACCCGCAAAAACCGATCAACGATTCACCGCATAACACGGGAATCCGCGAGTTGCCACCCGCCCAGCCGGCATTCATCTGGTACGGGAAAGGCCCGTCGAAGAAATACCCGCTGGTAGGCAAAGGCGGTGCGAGTGCTATGGCTGGTCCGGTGTATTATAGTGATTTGTACCCGAATGCGCCTTATAAACTTCCCGAATACTACAATGGGAAGCTGTTCATTTTTGAATGGATACGGAAGTGGATCATGGCCGTGACCATGGATGCAAACGGTAACTACGTGAGCATGGAGCCTTTCCTTCCTCAATTGAAGGTCGTCGCGCCGATCGACATGCAGATTGCTCCCGACGGCGCCATTTACCTGCTCGCTTACGGTACCAATTGGTTTGCACGCAATACCGACTCGGGCATCATCCGGGTGGAGTATGCCGAGGGGAACCGCAATCCGATAGCCGCCGTTACGACAGGCAAAACCATCGGAGCGGCTCCATTTACGGCAACGCTTTCGGCCAAGGGTTCCAAAGACTACGATGCCGCCGACAAGCTGACTTATGAATGGAAAATCGGGGCGAAAAAGCTGGCGGGCGAGGAAATCAAATACACTTTCACCAAACCCGGCACTTACAATGTAGTACTGACCGTCTCCGACCAGAACGGCGGAAAGGGAACTGCTACCACCGAATTCAAGATCGGGAACACGCCGCCGGAGGTAAAGATCGAGACGAAGGCGAACCGCAGTTTTTATTGGGATAATGCGCCGTTTGATTATAGTATCAAGGTTACGGACAAGGAAGACGGCAATATCCAGCGCGCCAAAATTCACGCGGGCTTCAATTACCTGGCTTTCGGAAAGGACCTTGCAGGCGCATTGTCGGGTTCGGAAGGGGAGAATATCCGGTATGCGGCTACGGCGAAATTGTACGCCTCGCTGGATTGCAAGGCTTGCCACACATTGGAAACCAAGTCTATCGGCCCGGCTTTGAAGGATATTTCCAAAAAATACACGGGTAATGCAGGCGCTGCGGATATGCTTGCGCGAAAGATTATCACCGGTGGGAGCGGAAACTGGGGCTCTTACCCGATGCCACCTCATGCCGATTTGCCCGAAAAAGATGCGAAAGAAATAGCGGGTTATATTCTTTCATTGGGTAAAAATGCGCAGCAAATGCCGCTTTCAGCCCAGCTGAAACTAACGGAGCACATCGGAAAGGGCAATGAGGGCGCTTACGTCTTGCAGGCTTCCTACACCGATAAGGGCGCGAATGGTATCGGTCCGCAAAAGACGGCCAGCCATATTGTGCTGCGTAACCCACTGGTGCAAATGGAGGATTACCAGGAAGGGAATGTGGGCGTGGTGATCGCGACGCAAAACACCGGCTACGTTTCCTACATCGCGAACATTACCAATGGAAAATACACGCGGTTCAACCAGATTGACCTCACGCACATTAGAAATATCCGATTACGCATTCAGGAGCATGGCGCCGGCGGTACGATCGAGTTGCGCCAGGGAGGCCGTGAAGGTCAGTTATTGGGCAAAGTCGATGTTCCCGGCGGACGGCTGGACGACCTCAAAGCCGGTTGGAAAGAAGTATTGTTGCCGGTAAGCGGTAGCAAGGGCGTGCATGACCTTTACCTGGTTTTCAGAAATGAAAAGGCCAAAGGTCCGCTGTTCCATATCGACTGGATGTATTTCGAAAATGATTTTAATCC
Source organism: Dyadobacter sp. BE31 (assembly GCF_031457695.1). Lineage (NCBI taxonomy): Bacteria > Pseudomonadati > Bacteroidota > Cytophagia > Cytophagales > Spirosomataceae > Dyadobacter > Dyadobacter sp. BE31. Next base: position 243,567 of record NZ_JAVDXA010000001.1, on the reverse strand, counting down.
CTAACCTTTTAAAATGCAGGACTATTCCTGAACCTAAACCTACCTTTCATGCAACCCGAAAAGTATATTGACCAGTACCGACACGCACTGCTGAACGATGTGATCCCTTTCTGGATGAAGAATTCTCCCGATCACGAATCGGGAGGATTTTTTACTTGCCTCGACCGCGAGGGGAAGGTGTTCGACACCGACAAGTTTTTGTGGCTTCAATGCCGGCAGGTATGGTGCTTTGCCATGCTGTATAATCAGGTGGAAGCGCGGCAGGAGTGGCTGGACATGGCGCTTTCGGGGGCAGAATTTTTGCAGAAGCATGGGCGGGAGCACGGGCACGGCCGAGATGTCCGCGCCGGCGGCGCCAACTGGTACTTTTCGCTGGACCGCTATGGGAATCCGCTTATGCAACCGCACAGCATTTTTTCGGACTGCTTCGCCACCATGGCATTCGGGCAGTTGTACAAGGCTACGGGCAATGAGGAGTTCAAAACTATTGCCACGGAGACTTTCTACAACATTCTGAAAAGACAGGACAATCCGAAGGGTATTTACAGCAAAGCCGTGCCCGGTGCGCGGCCGTTGGAGAGTTTCGCCTTGCCGATGATCCTGTGTAACCTGGTACTGGAAATCGAGTCGCTGCTGGAACCGGCATTGGTGAATGAGGTGATCGAACGCGGTATCGACACGGTGATGAACAAGTTTTACAAGCCCGAGCTGGGTGTGATCCTTGAAAATGTCAGCCCCGACGGTTCTTTTTCGGATTCGTTCGAGGGCAGGCTGGTCAATCCGGGGCACGGGCTGGAATCGATGTGGTTTATGATGGACCTGGCCGAACGGACTTCGGACGGGCAGCTGGCGCAGCGGGCGGTCGACATTGCGATTCAGCTCGTTGAGTACGGCTGGGACCCTGTGCATGGCGGGATCTTCTATTTTATGGATGTAAAAGGCAATCCGCCTCAACAGCTCGAATGGGACCAGAAGCTCTGGTGGGTGCATATGGAAACGCTTATTACGCTCCTGAAAGGCTACCTGCACACGGGCGACGAGCGTTGTGCGCACTGGTTCGAGCGCGTGCATGCGTATACGTGGAGCCATTTCCCTGACCCCGAATACGGCGAATGGTTTGGGTACCTCAATCGCCAGGGCGAACCGCTGCTGACATTGAAAGGTGGTAAATGGAAGGGCTGTTTCCATGTACCGCGCGGGTTGTATCAATGCTGGAAAACGCTGGAAGCTATTCAATCGAAAGTGTCCTTAAACGTCTGACTATGGCCCAGGTACCAGTTGCTGCCGCCCGGCCTGCGGGCATTGCCGACGGGCAGAGTTACAGGCCCGCGTTGGTAACGCTCGCGGTATTGTATTTTATGATGGGGCTCATTACGTGCCTCAACGACACACTCGTGCCGTTTTTTAAAAACAGCTTCCAACTGAACTACACGCAATCGGCGCTCGTGCAGTTTTACTTCTTTGTTACCTATGGAATAATGTCCATTCCTGCCGGGATTATCGTCAGTAAATTTGGATTTAAACAGAGTATGGTGGCCGGTTTTGCGATCGCGGCGGTGGGGACATTCCTGTTTTACCCGGCATCGCTCATGCACCAGTACTACCTGTTTCTGGCAGCGCTTTTTATTCTCGCGATTGGCATTGTGCTATTGCAGGTAGCCGCAAACCCCTACATTACCTTACTAGGCCCGCCGGAAACCGCTTCTTCGCGGTTCAACCTCATTCAGGCGCTGGGCTCGCTGGGTACTACCGTGGCACCGTTGCTGGGGGCATCGTATATTCTTTCGGAGGTTCGCGATGGTATACAATCCAGCGAGGCCGTGCGGCTTCCCTATCTTTGCATTACCGCCTTGGTGATCGTGATCGCTTTCGTGATCAGCCAGTTGAAATTGCCGTCTCCGGTCTCGCAGGCAACTGATGGAGGAGAAGGACAATCAGGGATTTTCGGGTTTCGGAACTTGCGGTTCGGCCTGGTAGCATTGTTCTGTTATGTGGGGGCGGAGGTTTCCATTGGCTCGTTTCTGACCAACTATATTGCCGATACGGCGGGTATTGTGGAGAATGAGGCGGTTACCTACGTGGCATTGTACTGGGGAAGCATGCTGGTGGGCCGCTTTTTAGGAGCCGGTGTGTTGAAAATCGTTCGTGCGCCGCTGGTATTAAGCATTTGTGCCATTGCCGCCGTCGTGTTGATCGTCGTGTCAGTGACGAGCACCGGCATGTTGGCTGCCTGGACCATGGTAGCCGTTGGATTGTGCAATTCCATTATGTTTGCGACGATCTTTTCATTGTCGGTAGCCGGCCTCGAAGAGCATGCGACAAGAGCCTCCGGCTGGCTGTCCACCGCCATTGTCGGCGGGGCGGTTGTATCATTTTTGCAGGGCGTGCTGATTGACCATTTCAACTGGCAGGTTGCTTTTATGCTGCCGTTGCTGTGCTATGTCTTCATCCTCTTTTTTGGCCTGAACGGATATAAAACAAAGTAAATATGTCCTTAATTTAGCCGCCCCATTTGTTTTTACACCCTATGAGCAGACCACTTCGCGTTGCAGCCAACTATAAAACCAAAGACCCGGCCGGGATTATCCTCGGGTATCTGGCCAATCATGGCAGTATGACGCTGCCGGAGTTGGGCAAGCGATTGAATATCAGCGTTCCAAAGGTGACCGTGCTGGTGAGTGAGCTGCGGGCCGAGGGTTTGGTGAGCGATTACGGAAAGGTCGATTCTTCCGGCGGTCGCAAGCCCAGTTTATATGGTGTAGCAGCGGAGGCTGCCTATTTTATCGGGGTGGATGTAAAGCAAAGCCATATCACGATCGGTTTGCTGAATCTGGACAAAACATTGGTCGGGAATTCGGGTAAAATGGACTACGAACTGACTAATACCGTCGAATCGCGGGATACGTTGTGTGGCCATATCCTCGATTTTATCACCGGGCTGTCTGTTCCGAAAGACCGGATCAAAGGCGTGGGTATCAATCTCTCGGGAAGGGTTAATTACCGTACCGGGCACAGTTACAGCTACTTCCATTTCGACGACCGCCCGCTAAGCGAGATTGTCGAGGAGAAAATAGGCTTTCCCGTATTTCTCGAAAACGATTCCCGCGCGATGGCTTACGGCGAGTTCTGCCTGGGAGCTGTCGAAAACGAAAAAGATGTACTTTTCCTGAACCTGGATTACGGCATCGCGGTCGGTATACTGATGGGCGGCGAGCTGTATTATGGTAAATCGGGTTACGCCGGGGAATTTGGCCATATGCCGGTATTCCAAAATGAATATATCTGCCGGTGCGGCAAAAAAGGATGCCTGGAAACCGAGGCTGCCGGCTGGGCATTGGAAAGAATGTTCCGCGATAAGGTCAGGGAAGGTTCTTCTTCACTCATCACCACTAGAATAGCCGAGCCAGATCGCATTACGATGGACGATATCATCGAAGCCGCCATGGCCGACGATGTGCTTGCCATTGAGCTTATCGCACAATTGGGCGACAACATCGGCCGCGGTATCGCTTCCCTGATCAACGTCTTCAACCCTGAACTGGTAATCCTTGGAGGCGGCCTGCTTGCTACGGGCGATTACATTGGTCTGCCCATCAAAACAGCCATTAATAAATATTCCCTAAGCCTGGTTAATAATGATACACGGCTTGTGCATTCAAAATTGGGTGAAGACGCGGGCTTACTGGGAGCTTGTCTGCTCGTCAGGAATCGCTTTCTCGGCATTCACGATTAAGCCGGAAGAGTGGCTTTCTGTTTGAAGCAACGAAATGGCGCGCAGGTTTTCCTTCGTGACTGTTATTCGTAGGCCTCCGGCCGGTCGATACCGCAATGTCATTTTTGTTGTATGGACCGGCCGGAGGCCCGCGAATAGTGCGTGCAAATCCGGAGATTTGCACGAGCGAGCGCCTTTTAAAAGTTCACAATTGATCGCATTACGGCTGTTTCAACAACCATACATCCGAAATTTTCGACTGTTTGCGCCAGTTCAGCTGCGATTCTTCGGGGCCGTCGAAAGTGACCGAAATCTTGCCGTCCTGGGTGAGGCTCAGCGGCACAATCCATTCCTTGAATGTTTCGGATTCTTTATTGTAAACGATAGGGGAAAGTCTTTTCCCATCCACGCGCAGAAGCGCATCGCCTTCGCCTGCCACGCGTATGATGTAGCGCGCGCGAGGGTCAAGGTTGTCGTAATCGAGCTCCGGCTCGCGTTGGAAAAGCTGGGTCGATAGCCTTTTGCGGCTCATACCATTATCCCACCACGCCACGTCGGTTGCATCTTCCGAAATCGTTTTGACGCGGGGGCCTTTCGCTACACTCGAAATGTCGTCATAGTAACTTCCGGGCCCGGGGTTTTCCCAGGATGCGATGGTTTTTAATCTCGTTAACTGTTCGTCGGGACTGGTCATTTTTTTGATCTTCTCGAATTCATCGGCCAGCCACCAGCGGTTGTTGAGCGGATAATTCACAAAATCCATCACCACACCGCGTTCCGGGTTGCGGGGTTTGTGTTTTTCAGTGCTGGTTTGCAGTCCGATGGAGGTGTAGAGCGCATCGCTCAAATCGACAATATGCTTGTAAATGTCGCGCTCAATCGGTTCCTGATCGGCTTTGTTGACGATTGCCAACGCCGCATCCATGGACTCTGCAATGGTATTCCGATCAGCGGCAGCCAGGATTGCATTGGCTTGTTTTTCAAGTTCCTGTTCGCGGATAAGGCGCATGCGCGTGTATTGGTCGTAATATGCGCGCAGCAAAAGCATTTGCCACCGCCAGCTGCCCGCAAGGGACTCTTCCGTTTTTTCAAGAATCCGCCAGTTGACATAAGTCATTTCCACACCGCCATTTTCAGCCAGCGGCCCTTTCCAGTTTTGTTCGAGTCCTTCGATCGCACTAGCCGCTACCGCAGCCACTGTATGATTAAAGAAAAAGGCGGAATATTCCTCCATAATCCCGTGCACATCCGCCTGAGGATCCCAGGCGCGCATGCTCCACAAAACCTTGTTCACGTCGTCGTGGCTGCCGTCGGAGTAGGAAACAAATCCGTCCGTAAATGGCGCATATTTCGCGTGGATTTTGGCAAATGCAAAGGGTCGCGGATTGACTGACTCCCTGCCGAGCGTCAATGCAAATGCCTGATCAAACTTCTCGACCGGGAATTCGCAGCGGACGGAGTGCGTAATGTCGGGGTACTGGCGGTGCTGGTATTGCTTGGGCAGACGGTAACGGGTTTCGGCCATGGGCGGGCTACCCGGGCCCGATACCACACCTTGCAGCCAGGCAGGTTTTTCGGTTTCCAGGTATTTGTAAAAATAATCGATCTGCTCGGTGTCGAAACCTTGCAGGGAAATCCACATTTTGGCTTTCGGATGATACTTTACCAGTATGGTTTGCAGCTCTTTCAGGAAAGGCAGTACTTCCGACGGATGGTTATCGCCTGGGTCGCCGCCGGGGAAGAAGATATGGTCCAGGCGCGGGCATTCTTTATAAAACTGCTCGTGCATTTCCAGTTCGGCCTTGCGCTTGGCCTTGTCGGATAGTTCAAATGTAGCAGGTGTCCAAACCCAGTAATCCATGTCGTATTTCCGGCATATTTCGCTCATCTTGATGCGCATTTCCCTGGCAGGAATCTTGAAATGCGGGCTTGGCTTATCGTCTTCATGGAACGGAATACCTTCCACCGCATTACTGCCGAAAATAGCGAGGTCGCGGATGTACTGGTCGAATTGTGCGACAGTCCAGGCATCGTATGTATTGGCCGTGGATCTGTACCCGAGCTGGTGCCCGCGGATCGGGTAGGCCGGGGATGAGGCTATGTTTACGGGCCCGGCGAATTCCAGAAGCGGTTTGCCCATAAATGCCTTGCTCATTTTCAAATGCCGCAGCAAATACCCCGTGCCGAACAGCACACCCCGTGCATCGGCGCCAATGATCCAGACAGTCTTGTTTGCACCCGCTGTTTCGGTCACAATCCGGTAACCTTCCGGCTTGTATTCAGGGCCGTTTCCGTTGCTGGAAGGCACATTGTGCGATAGCAAAGTTTTGTCCGACGCCAGTGCAAATGCAATTACCGGGGCATTGCTTTTGGGCCATACTGATGCATTTTTAAGCGTTATGCCCGTCCGCTTCGCGATTTCCTCGGTCAGCACCGTCGGCGCTGTCTCTTTCATGGGCGATGCAATACTCGGGGAAACGACCCACGTCGCATTTTTCAGGTCAATGGACTGTGCAACGCCTTGGAAATAGGTTGCCAGGAAAAGCAGGGTTGTAACGGATGCCTTGAAGCGGGTTTGGGAACGCATGACAAATGGGAATCGATGTTGTTGTATTTGCATTACTGGCTTTTGCAGGTTTTGGGCTAATGAGTGCGTATGGTTTGAAGGTCTGTCTTCAAACTAACTATTTGCAGGCCTCTGGCCGGTCTCACGTATCTGACCGGCCAGAGGCCTGCAAATAGCGTGTCTGAACGTCGACGTTCGAACGATTAGTAACCATTGATCATATTCCGGTAAAGTAGAAAAAGCCCCCTTTCGCTATTTTTAAGATTTGAAACCATTACTACCCTTATGACGCTTTGTAAATCGTTGTTATTCTGCACTTTTTCGTTGCTTTGGCTCGCGCTGGAACCGGTGTTTCCGCAGACGCTCGTGCCCGCGAACACCTTTGATGTGAAGGAAGCCAAGCAGGCGGTGGCCGTCGATGCTCAGTATTTCTATGTGATCAATAACAGCACCATTACCAAGCATTCCAAAACAGACGGCAGGCTTATCGCGACGTGGGACGGCACAAAAGAAGGGATAGTCCATTTGAATAGCGGAGTCGTAATCAAAGGCAGGCTGTATTGCGCGAACTCCAACTATCCTGAGATCCCGATGACGAGCTCGGTCGAGATATTCGACGTGAAAACACTGACGCATGTCGATACCCACAGTTTCGGGATTGCGCAACACGGGTCGCTCACGTGGCTGGATCAGAAAGACGGACACTGGTATATCGGCTTCGCGCATTATGCGGGCAAGGAGTCGAGCGAGGGAAGGGATGTGCGATGGACGTCGCTGGTGAAATACGACCTGGAATGGCGACAGGTGGAGGCGTGGGTTTTTCCGAAAAACCTCGTCGATTTGTTCACCCCGAAAAGCAATTCCGGAGGGGCCTGGGGTGCCGGCGGCCTGCTGTACTGCACCGGCCACGACCGTGCAGAAGTATACGTGCTGAAACTGCCGAAATCGGGCTACACTTTACAGCATATCGGCACATTACCTGCGCCTATCGAAGGACAGGGCATCGCCATTGACCGTTCCGTGGCGGGGAAAACGTCGCTGTACGGCATTCAGCGCAGCAAACACACCGTTACCGTTTCCGAAATCCGATAACCCGATGCATTGATGAAGCTCTATTTCCGCTATCTGTTCTGCCTTTTTCTGATGATGTCCCTGCAACGGGTGTATGCACAGGGTACCAGCAGCCTTTTCCAGGTTAAAACCCTGATCGTGTTTTTCGACGGCTTGCGTCCGGACTACATTACGGAAGCGCAAATGCCTAACCTGTTTGCATTCAAACAGTTATCGGCGCTGGGTAAGCAGCATCACAGCGTGTTCCCGACCGTCACGAGGGTGAATTCGGCTTCGTATGCGACAGGTGCGTATCCGGGGTCGCACGGCTTACTGGGTAACTCCATTTACATTCCGGAAGTCGCTCCGGGCAAGGCCATCGGCACTACTTATGAGGATTTGATTAAAATTCCTGCGGCCACATCCGGGCCGCTGCTTACCGCGAAGTCGCTGGGCGAAGTATTGGCGGAGGCGGGCCAGAAAATGATGGTTTTCAGTTCGGGGACGACCGGACAGGCTTTTTTACAAAACCATACAGTGAACGGCGCGGTAGTGAATCCGGGGCTCATATTGCCGGAAACATTCAAGGCGCAGGTTTTAAATGACATCGGCGCATTGCCGGAGGCGGGGCATGAGGGAATGGGTCGCCACAAATGGATTACGGACGCATTGCTGAAATACGGCTTGGTCAAAAATGGCCCGCTGGTGAGCGCGATCTGGTTTTCAGACCCCGACGGTGCGGCTCATGAGCACGGTATCGGCTCGGAGCAGGCCGTGAAAGCGATTCGGTACGTCGACGGGCAGTTCGGGCGCATTATAGAAGCATTGCGGACGAAAGGCCCGGATGAGCGTTACAATATCATTATCTCAACCGATCACGGTTTTGTGACGCACGTAGCCAGGCAAGGGCTCGCCGACTTTCTGATTAAAGAAGGTTTTAAAAAAGACAAGGAATCGGACGACGTGGTGGTAGCCGAAGGGGCGATTTATGTTAAAAACCATGACGAAAAGACCATTAACGGCATTGTAGCTGCCTTGCATAAGCAGGAGTGGGCTGGGGCCGTTTTTACAAGGGGATTGAAAAAGGGCGATCCCAACGGTAAAGTGAAGGGGACACTTTCCTTCGATCTGATCCATTACGATCACCCGAAACGCTCAGGCGATATTCTGGTAGCTCCGAACTGGAACGACGCAAAAAATGACAAGGGTTACGCCGGTACCGACTTTGCGGGCGGTGTTGCAGGGCATGGCGGGGCTAGTCCTTATGAAATCAATATTGCATTACTCGCTTCGGGGCCGGATTTCAAACATGCCGCGATTACTGAGCTGCCGACTTCCAATGCCGATATAGTTCCCACTGTCCTTGCCATTTACAACTTGCCGAAGCCGGCCGGAATGGATGGACGGGCAGTAACCGAGCTGCTGCAAAATCCTCAAAAAGTGAACAGTACTTCCCAAAAGCGCCTCGTCAAAACGGAGGCCGCCTATCCGTGGGGTACCTACAAATTGTCGGCGGAAATGTCTGTTTTGGGGGATTATCAATATTTCAACTACGCCAAAACAGAAAGAATGCCGGCCCGCTGACCGGACAGGCGCTCGTCGCCGGTTTACTTGAAAGTCAGTTTTTGGCAAAAGCGATTTTAATGCTTCTTACCGCGCGGATCCAGCGCGCGGGCTTTCTGTCTTTCGGGGTAATAATGCGGAACGGACCTTCGCCGGCAGGCAGTGGCTGGCTGTCTTTTTCGGTGGCGAGCAAAATCACCTGATCCGTAAATTCCGGATCGATTTCGGCCAGGGTGTACAGCACTTCGTAGCCGTCGGCAGCAGTGATGAGTGCGTATTTGGCTAGGTTTTCACCTCTTAGTTGAGCGCCCGTTGTTACCCCGGCTTTTTCGAGGATCTCGATGAGCGCCACGCCTTTGAATTCATGCTCTTTGCCATCGCGGTCTTTCACCTTATGACTAACCTGCTTCATGGCTGCCAGGTCTTGCGCTTTGAGTTCGAGCGGGGTCGCCACTTCGCCGGAGACGGTTAGTGTAGCTGCGGTTTGCGCGTACGTATGTGTTGCGAGCGTGAGCGCTGCGCACAGGAAGAGCTTGTTGCCGAATGTCTCGATCCCTAATAGCAGTTTTCTCATATGAAAGCGATATGTACAAATGGATATATCGCAAATATAACGAGTCCCTGTCAACAGACGGAAAAAAATTGACGAGTTGCGTCAGATGAGTGACAAAAGCTCCTGTTCTTCGGCCAGTGCGGCGAGCAGCTTATCGTTGAGGCGTTTGTAGGCCGCCATTACTTCCCTGGCCGTGTCGGTGAGCACCGTGCCGCCGCCTTTGGTACCACCTTTCTGCGTGACTACGTAGGGGCCTTTGCCCAGCGTATTGAGCGCGTCGACCATCGCCCATGCTTTTTTATATGACAGCCCCATTTCCTTGGCGGCCTGTGCTATGGAGCCGGTTTCGGCGATATGTTCGAGCAATTCGTAGCGTCCGGGGCCAAAAAATTTAACCTCGTCCACAAACACCCAGTGCCGGAGGCGTATCTCGACATTTCTTTCCATATGATAATGTATTGAAGTGACTAATCTTCCGATTTAATGCCGCAAACTATGACTAAATAGAAACTTTGCGCCCCAAACAAGTTCTTTAATTTGTCCTCCAATAGGAAAGATTTCACATTCAGTGATTTAATAGGGGGAGTCGTTCAGGGTGCCGCTGCGGCGCATTGCACTTTGTGCCCTGGTATGAGAGCGCCTTCCGCCCGACTGCCTCACCAATCTTTTACCAAAAAAATAGTGTGGAAATATTTGTTATTTCTATTATAGAACTAATTTTACATCATGTAAGAGTGGCGCAGGTGCCAATTGTCTGACAGACAGTATAATGCGTGAATACGATTCCTGGCAGCACAGATTTTCCAGATTCAAGAAAGAATAATAAGCCGATAAACGAACATGTAGTGTAGAAGCGTGTGATGGAGCTGCCATAGCACGCTTTTTGTCTTTTTACACACGACAATCTGGGCCGTTCACTCAGTCCCTGCAAACCATTTTTGTGGTATTTACGACATAGTGTTTTCAACAACATTTGTCAGCCATGAAAATCATTTGCTTCATTATTAGTTTACTTTCATTTCAATATGCATTTGCACAGCCCGGTGTAACGTCGGGCGACCAAGCGGAATCCGGCCGTGTCGTCTGGCGGGTGGAGGGCCAGGTACCAATCGCAGATATCTACGCGGTTCGCAACCTTGGCGGGAAACTCTATGCGGCAGGCGCGGGCCAGGTGTATGTATCAGACCGGCGGGCTACTTCGTGGACGGCATCTGCGGAATTGAACCCGGCCCCCGCTGGAATCGACGACCTCATCAGTTTCAAAGGCAAGCTCTACGCCACAGGTTACGGCAAAGGCATTTATGAAAGTACCGACAATGGTCGAAACTGGCGTTTTGCTTCCCAGGGTTTTTCCGGCACGGCGCCCATGCGGTTTGCCGAAAGAAAAGGTACATTATATGTGGCTACCGACGACCAGGGCGTGCAGCAACTCAACGCCGCCGGTACTGGCTGGGTCGCATTCAACAAAGGCCTCGATTTCAGAAGCAGTTATAGTTTTAATGCGATTATCAACACCGACAGCTGCCTCATCGGCGGAATGGGCGCGAATGGTACGCTCGCCGTACTGGACGACCAAACAGCCCAGTGGGATATCCGTTATCATGGCGGCCGCATTCTTCCCGGTCTGACCACCTTCGATTTTGTGCAAACAGGCAAGCATACTTGGGCATTTACCAATTCCAGGGCTTATGCGAGCAGCAATCACGGCGCTACGTGGGTACACGTGCCCGCGGGTATGCGGCACGGGAGTGTGTCGCGGGCAACGGCCACTGCCACGCACATTTACGCAGCGGTGAATTTCGGGGATAATCATACCATCATTTACAACCGGCCCATTGCCGCGCCGCTTTCGGAAGCATGGACGACGGTGGATACCCTGGCCGGGTACTACACCTATGCCCTTGCATATGCCAACGGGCGCGTATATGTAGCCACACAGAAGGGGCTTATCAGCACTTCTACCGGGCCGTCTATACAAGTGCCGCGGCAGAAGATCCCGCAAAAAGGCTTCTTTGTATATCCTAATCCGTCAATCGGTCATGTGACGTTGGCGAACGGGCTGGTTGCCGGTGGTGACGAGTTCCGGCTGAGCGACGGCAGTGGAAAAGTCGCATTGTCGGGCAGGGTCACTTCCGACAGCCAGCCGCTGGATATTTCTAAACTGGCGCCTGGCACTTATTACTACTCACTCACAGGCAGCGGGACTGTGGAGCACACAGGCCGGTTGGTGGTGGAGATGCCATAGTTTCACACCCCGAATTTCCTGAGATTGTATACAAGGCTGATCAGGAAGTACCGCTTCAACACACGGCTGCGTACGTCTTCGATGTATGCATCGCCCGTGTTCCGGACAAGGCTGCGGTTTTGGTTGAGCAGATCGAACACCTGCAATCGAACCTCGGCCTGCCGGGTACGTAAAAACTGTTTGGAGACTGATGCATTCCAGAGCAGGAAACGCTGGTTATACCCCTCAGCGCGGCCGGTATTGCCCGTGTAGGTCAGATCCGAGGCAATGGCCAGGTTGCCGGGGAGTTGCCAATGCACATCTCCCGTGGCGTACTGCGACCAGTACTGCATATTTTGTTGGGATAAAAGCGAGTACCGAGCCTGCTGATAAGTAATGCGCGCGCTCAGGCCATAATCGATGCGGCCGTTGTAGTCGGATTGCAGCCGGATGCCCTGCCCGATGGACGTCGAAGTGGTTATGTTGTCGGACTCATTGATGACGTTCGTATTGCGGGCAATGCTTCCCTGCGTGCTGAGGTTGACCGACAGCCGTAGCGGTTCTACTTTTTTACTCAATGCCACAAATCCATTCCCAGACATAAACCCTCTCGTGTTGATCGGCGTGGTAACCTGCACACCCGAGCCGTTGGTAACAGTGGAGACGCCGATGCGGTTGTTGCTTTGGTTGAAACTGCTGAAAACAAAGAAATTGTCTGTACCGCCCCGGGACGATGCGCTGAATGTGAGCGTGAGGTTATGATAGTACTCCGGCCTTAACTCCGGGTTGCCGATACTGATGTTCAGCGGATTTGAATTATCGGCAATCGGGATCAGCTGGGTAATGCCCGGCGAGACGACGCGTGTCCGGTATTGCAGCCGCAGGTTTCTGTTTCCCCTGAATGTGTATGAAAAAAGGGCATTAGGCATCAGGTACCCGTAGCGCGTGCGGTAGCCGGCGTCGGTGGACCGGTCGACTGGCCGCAGGGATGCCAGCTGTGCGTCTGCGCCCAATGCGATCGTGTAGCGCAGGCGCCGGGTCTGAAAAGTGGCGCCGAGCCGGTTGGTTTCGAAGGTATTCACAAAGTTTCTGCTCAAAGATGCGTCGGGCTGGTCATACTGATCGGTCTCCCCGCTTTTGTTGGCCACATTCCGGGCCAGTTTACCAAAGTTGTTGCTGTACGCATACCTGAATTCCAGTTTTTTGGTAAAAGAAATGGGCTCGGTGAATGAAACGGTCATGGTGTTTTGCAATGCCGATTGATTTTGCGCGTTACGCTGATCGATATTTTGCCGGGGACCGGTCGTCAGCGTATCGAAGAAGGTGTTCTCCGACCGGTTGTAAGCCGTTGAATTGCCCGTGGTCAATACGGTGTTCAGATTCGCGGATAGTGAACGGCCTTCCTTCCTGAATTTCCGCATGAGCAACAGATTGTTGTAGCCGTTCAATGCGGTCCCGTGGAGGTCGTAATAAGTGAGACCTCTGTTCAGGGAGTCGGTTAATGAGCGGTAGGAATAGCTGTTGCTTTTGCTCAGCAAGTCTTTTGTCTGGAAGTTGACGTTGGGCGTGAGCCGCAGGCTGGTCAGCGAGTCGATCGGCAGGTCGAAGCGGCCATTAATGCGGTGCGTGAGCAGCGTGTTTTTGGAATAATTGCTTTGATCGGTCAGGAACGACTGGCCGGGCAATATGTTTTCGCGATGACTCTGCCGGTCGGTAGTGGTAACCGCGCGGTTGGCAAAATAGCTGGCGGCCATTTCCGAGCGCTTGCCCCATTTGACGGTACTGCTTTCTGTCCGGTAATTGGCACCCAAAGCGGCCACTTCGGTGATATTCGAAGGTGCGGATGGTCCGTCATCTCCGTCCCCGCCAGGCTGCCCTATAAACTGCGGGCCGCCGCCTTCACCGATTGTGAAGTTCTGCTGATTCAGATTGTTGGCCTGCCCGATGAGCGAAATCTGCCGGTTGGGCCCTCCATTGTGGTTATTGAAGCGGTTCACGTTCAGTTTGGCTTCATATCGTGCCGATTGTTCGCCGCTTTTGGGTCCTGCACCCAATGCATTTTGTCCAAAATAGCCTTTCCCTTTGTCCTTTTTGATGGTAATGTTGATCGTCCGTTCACGGTCGCCGTCGTCTACACCTGAAAATTGCGATTGATCGGAGGACTGATCGTACATCTGAACCTTATCGACAATGTCGGCGGGCAGGTTACGGGTCGCCATTTTGGGGTCATTACCAAAGAACGGTTTGCCATCCACAAGTACTTTGTTCACCGCCTGGCCATTGGCCTTAATGGAGCCGTCGCGCGCCACTTCCACACCCGGCAGCTTGCGAAGCAGTTCTTCCACCTGGGCATTCGGTTGCGTTTTAAATGAACCTGCATTGAATTCGATCGTATCCTGTTTGATCGTCACCGGAGCGCGTTCCTGTTTAATCACCACCTCGTTAAGCTGTGTGCCCTGCTCGGTCATCAGTAACGTTCCCACGTTCAGCGGAGCATCACGTGATACGGTAATAGGCAGCGAAATGTTTTTGTATCCCATAAAAGTGACCAGCAACCGGTAGGGGCCGGGCGCAACTCTCCGGAACAGGAAATCGCCATCGCCGCCGGTGGTCGTCGCGGTTACGTATGCGGAGTCCCGTGCGTGCAGGAGCGAGACGGACGCAATCCGCAGGGGCTTGCGCGAAGCCGAGTCGAGCACCGTGCCGGTGATTTCACCCGCCGCCGGGACTTTTTGTGCGAACACGGGCGATAGCGACAGCAGCAGCAGGCAGCATATCAGTTTAAATGCCTCCACCGCCGGGTCCCATTTTTTGGTGGAAGTCAGCTATTGCTTTCTGGCGGATATCGGTCATTTGTTCCGCGCTAACCTTTTCGGCGTGAACATCCGGCATCACCGCCTTTTCATCGACTTTGCCCAGGCTCACCTTCGTAGCCCTGAACTGCTCACGGCTGCCTTCCACGAGCAATACCACTCCTTTTTCGGGCGTAAGGCTGGGTACCGGCGAGTACCTGAACGGCAATTCGGTCGTAAACCACACGGCATAAGGCTCTTTGTGGTAATTCACCACTGCTTTCTGGCACAAATAGCCTGCGATTTTCTTAGTCTGCTGCGTGAGCTGCCATCCGGCGGTCGGTTCGATGGGCGCCTCGGTTTGGTAGGTATGGGCCTCTTTTTCTTGGCCGACCGTCACGAACGTGAGCACTTTCTGCCCTGCAATGTCGATCACCGCGTATTCTTCAAACGGGCGCCCTGCATTAGTCACTTGCGGCATGCCGCCGGGTTCCTGGATGACCCGCTTCATCATGTTTTCTTCATCGCGGTTTTCGCGTACGAAATTTCCTGCGAACAGCACTTTCTGACCGATGGTGCGGGTGTCGGGAACGTCCGTCGGAAAGTTGGGGTCACCTTGTTTCACTTCCTCGCCGTTTACCATGAAGCGTAACCGCGATTGGTCGATTTTCCGCACGACTTCGTAATTGATCTGACCGGAGGTTTGTGCGAGCATGTCCGGGGCGGCCGCAAAGAGCAGCGCGATGATCGAAAGGAGCTTTTTCATAATGTCACCGTGTTTTTGATTTGATGGATCAAAGGTCAGGCGACAGTTTGTAAGGTTCTGCTATTTAATGTTAAGTAGTGTTAAGAGGAAATCCCGTAAGAGTTCAATAAAAAACTCTCCTGATTCCATTTCGCGACCGAAAACTAAAAAAAATTACATTCCATAGTGCATTATCAGGGGACTGGTCTTATATTGGTTTAACGAACTCAACCTAAGCAACCCTCTGTTTACTAATGGTTTATAACCTCTACTTCAAACTATTTCTGTTTGTTGTCTTTTTTCTATCGACTTTGTGGATTTATAAGGTGTACATTAATGACCCTAAGCACAAAGTTTCCGGAAAAGGCGCGGCAGCGATAATCGCCTCGATCCTGGCGCTGATATGGGCTGTGAGAGTCCCTTTTTTACGCGATAGGGAGTATGACATCGATACAAGTACCTGGCTCAGTGCGGTTATAGCCATCAATCATTACCCCGATAAACTCTGGACATTGCTCAACTACACCGACGCGCGCCCACTGACGGTATTTCCGCTGCTCGCCGGCTCATGGGCGGGAATGCCGGTCAATTACAGCAGCGCCGAAATCATCGGCTTGCTCCTTTGGACGGGGACTGTACTCCTCCTGTATCAGGTATGTAAGTTGTTTGCGGGGAAAAGTCTTAGTTTGGTGATGACTTGGAGCCTTGCGCTCTTTTTGGGCACGATCTGCCATATTTTCGCCGCTTATAACTCCGAGCATAGCAGCATTTTCATGGTGACTGCGGGTGTGGCGCTGTTCTTTTTGTACGTCTACCGGCGATGGACGAGCCCTGCGGTAGCGACTTTTGCGGGTATATTGCTGGGAAGTCTTGTCTATGCCAAATTTCAAAATGCCCCGATGGGATTGCTCACCGGGGCATTTTTATTGCTCGCCATGGCGCAGCGGAAGGACTGGCGGAACATAGCCGCATTGCTGGTGGGCTGCCTTTTGCCTACCGTGCTAATCAACGTGTTTTATGGTTTGAGGGGCAAGCTGGACGTTTTCTGGAACAACTATTTCTGGAACTACTTTTACTATTCCTTCACAACCCAGTTTTCATCCATGCCCATTGCCGAGCGGTTCAGTCCCGGCCGTGTCGTGCGGTTTATCTTCTATGCGACGAGCTCGGGTATCTACGTGCTCACGCTGGCGATGTTGGCCGTTGTATTACCGGTGTTATCGTTCAAAAAATGGAGCTCCGAGTTCAAAACCAACTGGATACCGTTTGTCTTTACCTTTTTGCTTTTGCTGCTGAGTATTTACGCCGTGCTGCAATCGGGTAACAATTTTGAGCATTACAAACTCTTCCTCTTTGTTCCTTTACTGATCTTCAATGCATTATTCCTGTCGGTAACCCAGCCGGAGATTCGGAAATATGCAGTGGGGCTGCTGTTACTCGGCGGCATCGTGCAAACGGCCGTGAGCCTCAAATACCTCGACCAGGATATTGCTTACGACAAACGCGATGATATTGATAAGAAAGTGGTTGGGCATATCGTACAGAATAGCCGCTCGTCGGATCCCGTGGTAGTATGGGGCTGGCGGGACGGGCTGCTGGTGGATGCGCAGCGGCCTATGGGCTACCGCGACGTGCACACCTTCCATTTTTCGATGAAATCGCCGCTTGTTCCGAACTGGACGCGTGATTTTGTGGAAGATATGGAAGAAAACAAGCCGAAAATCTTCATAGAAGCGATGATCCGCGACTATTCGGAGCGCGGAGACGTTTTTCTGCCCCACGACAAAGTGCCGGTCGTACGCGAGTATGTACAGCGGCATTACCGGCTGGTGAGGGAGCTGAACGGCGTCCGGATTTTTCACCGCAAGGAGGCGCCGGCCATTTCGCTCTTGCGTTAGAATACCCTATTAATCAATGCTATTTTGTGTTAAATAGTGTTAAGGTCAAGGAAATCATCCGTTGGGAAAGCGTAGCTTTGCGGTATGACTAACCGCCGTATCCGATCGATTTTCTGGCTCATGACCGCCTGCATTGTCGCGATCAATGCATTCCAGGGATATTGGCTCCTGACAACCTACCGGCTCAACCGGCAGCAGTTTGCGAATGTGGTTCAGGACGCATTGTTTCAGGTTGTAGAGGGACAACAGCTTGACCACGCGCGTATTTTAATGAGAGAGCAGAATGTTCCCTCAAAGCCTCCCGGCCGCGATATTCCTGATGGACCTCCCGTTAGCAACACCTCAAAAAAAGCGCCCGGCAGCGTTGCCCGCGACGCACGTGTGGTGGTCAGGCGGCTGGGTGTTCGCAGTGGCGAGGCCTCCCGGTTCTATTATCAGTTCAACAACGATAGCGTAATAGTGGCGCCGGCCGATACGCTTGCGCGCCGTATATCCAGGTTTGTGGTGCAGGAATGGCAGGAAGGTGGTAAGGTCGACATGAAGAAGATTTACGCGGCCTACCAGTCGGAGTTGGCGAGAAGGGATATTCAGGCTTCGTTTCTGCTCGATACGCTCTATATCCTCCCCAAAGCCGGTGCCAATAACGTGATCATTTTTAATGGTTTGAGGAGGCAGAGCGACGATCGCTTCCGGACATTACCGCTGCCGATCAACCCGGTGCGGCATCTGTTCGTCCAGGCTACGTTTGAAACCCCGGTACCCTATTTGTTGAGACGAATGGCATGGTTGCTCGGTTGCTCGCTGCTCTTGCTGCTGCTTACCACGGGCTGTTTCGTGTTTATGCTTCGGACGATCCTGCGCCAGAAAAGGCTCTCCGACATCAAGAACGATTTCATCAACAATATGACTCACGAGCTGAAAACGCCCATTGCGACGGTTAATGCAGCTGTGGATGCATTGCTGAACTTCGGGGCATTGAACGACCCGCGCAAAACGGAAGAATACCTCCATATTTCACAGAATAACCTCCAGAGGTTGTCGGACCTGGTCGAAAAAGTATTGAACCTGGCTGTGGAAGAGAAGCAGGAGTTTGAATTCCGCACGGAGCCGGTGAGCCTGGCCGAAATCCTGTGTGAACTGGCCGCCAGCCACCGCATTAAAGCCGCGAAAACGGTGGTTTTTAATATGCATATCCCGTTCGGGACGATGGTGCAGGTGGACAGGATGCATTTTGGAAATGTGATTAATAACCTTATCGACAATGCGATCAAATACTCCTACGACCGCGTGACCATATCGTTCAACTACGAACAGGAGCCGCATGGCTGGCAACTCACCGTGGCCGACAATGGCATAGGTATTCCGAAAGCTTACCAGGCCTCGGTCTTCGACCGTTTCTTCCGCGTCCCGACGGGCGATCTGCATCAGGTAAAAGGCTTTGGCCTCGGACTTGCCTACGTGCGACAGGTGGTCGAGAAGCATGGCGGGAGCATTAGTCTGGCCAGCGAGCCTGGGAAGGGGAGTGCATTTGTCTTAAAATTCTGAAAAATGGCTACGGTACTATTCATCGAGGACGAGCCCGCGCTGGGAATGATCGTGAAAGATAGTCTGGTTTACAGAGGGTTCGATGTGCTGTACGCTGCCAACGGGGCCGACGGGCTCGAACAATACCGCCAGCACCAGCCTGATATCGTCGTCGCGGACATTATGATGCCCGATATGGATGGGTTCACGATGGCCGAGCAAATTCGCCGCGACGATCCGCATACACCGATCATGTTCCTCACGGCACGTTCCCAGACAGCGGATGTCGTCCGCGGTTTTGAACTGGGGGGGAATGATTACCTCAAAAAGCCATTCAGCCTCGATGAACTGGTCGTGCGCATCAATGCGCTCCTGCGTACAGGCGCGTCGCGCACGAATGCGAACGGAACGCTCAAAATAGGGCGCTACATTTTTGATCCTGCCAAGCAGAAACTCACCGTTGACGACCGCGAGATAACGCTGTCCCATCGGGAAGCTGAACTCCTCCGGCGGCTGTACCAGCAACGCAACGAAGTGCTCGGCCGCAGCGAAGTCCTTACCGAACTCTGGGGCGACGACTCGTTCTTCAACGGCCGCAGCCTCGACGTCTTCATTACCAAACTCCGCCGCCACCTCCGCGAGGATCCTAAGATCCAGATTATCAATATCCGGGGAAGAGGGTATAAGCTGGTGCTTTGAAAAGCGGGTAGTTTGTATTGAGTTAGAGCAAAACTTTGTAACAATGCGTCACATACCGGCGCGAGCGCGTACTGAGCCATAAGTAATAATTCTGCGCACCAATCATAACTCAGTATGAACCTCCGAATTACACAGTTTACAAGGGCCGCGCTCGCGGCGCTGCTAGTCACGACATGCCTGGCTTGTTCAAAAGAAGATGACAACACGGTCGATCCTGGCAATACCAATGCTGATGGTTCGATTAATATTGACAGCGTCAGTTTCGTATCGACAGCGCCGGAAGGCGACACCGGCACAGCGGCCGATGAGGATGATCTTTTGGCTAATTCTACTTTTTCATCGGTTGTATCAATCCAGTTTGGGAACACTGTTGCGATTACCAATCCACTGGCAGGGAATGGCGTAACGGTAACGGATTCCAATGGCGACGTGGTCGTCCATGCTACGGTAGCGGAAGTAGAGTACGTCTTGTCCGGAACTACCACAAATGGTTCGTTCAAGATTTACAGCGATAAGAAGTTCAAGCTCACACTCAATGGTGTTAGCATTACCAATGCCGACGGTCCGGCGATTAATATCCAGTCGGAGAAACGGGCTTTCATTGTTTTGAACGACAACACTACCAACTCACTGACCGACGGCGCCAGCTATACGGCCAGCGGTGAGGAAGATATGAAAGCGACGCTTTTCAGTGAAGGGCAAATGATTTTCAGTGGAACCGGTACCCTGAACCTGAAAAGCAATTACAAGCACGCCATTTGCAGCGACGATTACGTACGCATTATCAGCGGTGGCATTACTGTCACTGGTGCGGCGTCTGACGGGATCCATACCAACGATGCGTTCATCGCCGACGGCGGCACGGTCAGCATTACCGCGGCGGGAGATGGCATTCAGTGTGAGGAGGGGTATATTGTGATCAATCAAGGCAATTTCACTGTAAATGTAGTCGACAAGGCCATTACGGCCAGCTACGATACCGATACGAGTATCGATCCTTTTGTGACGATCAACGGCGGGACGTTCAATATTAAATCGTCGGCAGGGGAGGGTATCGAAAGTAAGAGCGTACTGACGATCAATAACGGAGATTTCAATATCCAAACTGCCGACGACGGTTTAAATGCGGGTAGTTTTATTTATATCAACGGGGGCAGCATTTATGTATATAGTACCTCCAACGATGGTATCGATTCGAATGGCCCTATGACGATTACCGGAGGAAGGATTGTTTCGATCGCAGCGGGCGGTCCGGAAGAAGGTTTCGATTGTGACCGGAATACATTTAAAATTACCGGGGGCATACTCATTGGCACCGGTGGTGCAACCAGTTCTCCCACAGCGAATGTCAGTACGCAGCCTTCGGTAATTCTGGGTTCGGGCTCTGCAAACCAGTTAATGCACATCCGCTCATCGGACGGCGAGGTAATGACATTCACCATCCCGAGGTCGTATAACACGATGCTGTTTTCAAGCCCTAAAATAAAGCAGGGAACAACCTACCAGGTGTACACAGGCGGCACCACCGCCAATACGACCGACTTTTTCGGACTATACACATCGGGCACTTACACAGCAGGTACCGCCGGCACCAGTTTCACCACGAGTTCAATGGTGACCAATGCAGGCGGCAGTTCGGGCCGTTAGCATTTCGTTATTTTGAGGGGCCTTGTTTGCCTGGTTTTGGAAATACCTGGTGGGTATTGGCCCATTGGTGCCATAAACCTGCCAGGTATTTTACCTTTTCAGGGTGAGTGGCGGCGAGGTTTTGGGTTTCCGAATGGTCGGTCGAAAGGTCGTAAAGTTGCCAGGTGGAATCGGCAGCAGCCGACACGAGTTTCCAATTGCCCTGCCGTGCATAACGGGCACCGAAATGCTCGTTGAAAAGCTCGGAATGGCCTTTGGAAGGTTTGCCTGAAAACGAGGTGACAAGGCTTGTTCCGGTGGTGGGCTTGATCTCGTTGTTTTTGAATTGCTTGGGATACTTCGCGCTCGAAAGTTCACAGAATGTAGCCATCAGGTCCATTACATGGCCCATATGATCGCTGTAACTTCCTTTTTTGGCCGTAATGCCCCCGGGCCAGAAAGCGATCATCGGCGTATTGATACCGCCTTCAAACGATTCGGCTTTCGCATAGCGGTATGGCGTGTTGGCTACACTCGCCCAGCGTGCGCCAATGGACGCATAGCTGGTCTGAGGGCCAGGCATTACCTGCTTTTCGGTGGCGTAGACGATCTTGCGGCCATCGCGCGTTTCACTTGGGCGGTCGAAACCCGGGCCATATTTGGCACAGTTTTCGGGGCTGGCGCCATTGTCGGTCAGAAACAGGATCAGCGTATTGTCCAACTCGCCGGTTTGTTTCAATGCCTGGATAATGCGACCGATTCCCTGGTCCATGCGGTCGATCATCGCCGCGTGGACGGCCATAGCCCTGGCATCCCATTCGCGGTCGGGATTGTCTTCCCACTTCACCGCACCGGCCGGCGTTTCCGGTAGTGGTGTAGTTTTCGGGTCAATCAGGCCCATTTTGACCATTCTTTCGTAACGCGCCTTGCGGACTGCCTCCCAGCCGCTTTTGTAAGTATCCTTGTATTTCTCGATGTCCTCCGGCTTTGCCTGCAAGGGCCAATGCGGTGCGTTTTGTGCCACGTAGAGGAAAAATGGCTTGTCGGATTTAGCAAATTCCCGAATATAAGCGACCGTTGTGTCGTTAATGGCGTCCGTATGGTAGTAGTCCTTAGGAACGCTTTTGACCGGCTCCTTGCCATTCACCAGGCTGAAAGGATCAAAGAAATCGATGACACCCCAGATGGTCCCGAAGTACTTATCGAAACCACGGCTGGTCGGGTACTGCTCAATGGGGGAAAAAGGACCTGCCTCTTTCTGGTGATTCAGCCAGGCGAGCTGCTCTTGTGGGGTCTTTTGTGTAAATGTGTTGGAAACGTGCCATTTGCCGGTCATTCCCGTCTGGTAACCTGCGGTTTTAAGAACCTCCGCCAACGTTACGGTATTTTCGGTGATATGTCCCTGGTAGCCAGGCTGGTTTTCAGCCTCCGTCATTTTCCCGATTCCCGCCTGCTGGTTGTACAGGCCTGTGAGCAGGGATGCACGTGTAGGGCAGCAGCGTGAGGTATTATAAAATTGCCGGTAACGGAGCCCGTTTTGAGCGAGGTAGTCGAGGTTTGGCGTGTGTATTTCGCCGCCGTAGCAGCCCATGTCCGAATATCCCATGTCGTCGGCAAGTATCACGATGATGTTGGGACGTTTGGCAGCATTCGGTTTTGCGGGCGCGTTCCTGCTTTTCAGGGCAAGAAGGCCCAGGCCCGCCGCTAATGCGAGCGCGATCAAGGATAGTTTGGTTTTAGTCATTTCCGAAAGTAGAAATTTTTTTGGATTCGGGTGATAATGACGTGGGGAGCAAGGGTATTAACGAGAAACTTAAACGTAAATCCTATGAATCAGAAAATCACCTTCGCCTTTACATTAGTCCTTGCTCTTATCCATTTTATTTCAACCGGGCAGTCGATCACCGCCAGGGGCCAGGAGAATGCGGTAAAGACCACGACAAATTTTAGAGCTACGGATTGTGAAGAAAGAATGAACCGCTTGTATGAATTGCTGGATGCAAAGGATCAGGAAACTAAACGTTCGAGGGAGCAGGCCACCGAACTGATCAAAGCGCTCGTCAACTTGAAACAGGATACAAGGCCGCAAAATAATGTATCTCAAAACACCTGGACCACGCAATCAGACGAGCGGACCGTTAAACTTGTAGATCATATTGCTTCCGAGCGTAAGCAAAACTATCACGTGGTGAGGCAATACATCCGCGGGCCGCGGGGAGGTTGTTATTATGTTAATTCAAATGGTAACAAAACTTATGTCGATCGCAGCTTTTGTAATTGATACTCTGATGTGTAGCTTTCGGTGAAAGGAAGTCAATGGATAAATTTCTCAATTTACTAACTTCCCGGAACGCTAAAAGACTTGGAAATGGCCGCGAAACACCACTCAATAGACGCATACATCGGTACCTTTCCGAAGGATGTGCAGGAGTTACTGCAAGAAATTCGCGCGGTAATCAGGAGCGTTGCGCCTGATGCTGTTGAAACGATTTCATATGACATGCCCACATTTAACCTGAACGGGACTTATCTCATCTATTTTGCCGGTTGGAAAAAGCATATTGCGCTTTACCCGGTTACCGGAAAGATTTCGGAGGCGCTTGCTGCTGAACTGTCGGGTTACAAAGGGACAAAAGGCTCAGTACACTTCCCGTTGAACAAACCCATGCCGCTGGACCTGATCAGAAAGATTACCGAATTGCGGATTGCGGAAAATCAGGCGGCAGCTGCGAAGCAAGCGGCGAATTAAGCGCCTGTTTTGAAACCATACTTCTTTAATATATCCTCAATCCGTGGATCAGGCATCAGGTCGGTGACCCCGACAAGCGACACACGCGAATAGTCCGGATGGACGGTGTTGACCACCAGATTACAGGAAAGCGGCATGACCGCCGACGGCACTTTCAAGGCCAATGCACGACCTGCACTGAACCACCGGTCTCCCAAAGGCTGGCATTGTGAGTAATCGTTCGGGTCACGCCAACCGGCTTCAAGGTCGCTTTCGGTGACGGATTCGATCACAGCATCGTCGGGTATTTCAATAAACATGATCTTGAAATTACTGTTAAATCCGACTCCCTGCCTTCTTACCATATTTTCAAGTAATGCGAGCGCGACCGTCTCGGACGCGTAAATTACTTTATTGCCCGAGCTGTTCCACCTCCCGCGCATACCGGAAGCGATCAAAGAATGGGCATATAGCTTGTGGACAATCCGGAATACTAGCATCTTTTACGCCGGATAACCTTCCGCCATTTTATCGAGCTCCTCGCTTAGAAAATCCACACCGCCGCCGGTCGTCAGCCAGTCCGAGGGCTTTTCCGTCGAATTCCAGAACGGTTTTTGCAGCCAGTAGTTGAACTCGTCGATCGTTCCGAAAAACTCTTCCCCCTTTTCAAAAAGCGCGATCAGTTTCAAAAGATGCTCTCCATAAAGCGGTTCCAACGGTTTTTGAGCCTCTTTGTAGTTACTGATAGTGCGGGCAGACACGTTCATGATTGCTGCCAATCTCCTTTCCGGCATTTTGATTGCCTCCGCGAAATCATAGAAAACTTTGGTGTGCAGACCTTTTCGGGCAGAGAGCACAATGGAAAAATTGCTGCCCATGGCGATGTGATTGAATTTGGATTTCAAATTGGACCCGGGTTGAGCAAAGGCTTTCATAGCAAAGGAAATTGAGTACTTAAATGTAGGAATTTTTTCAAAATAAAAAGTGAATTTTTTCCAATAAGTATAAACATAGTGCAGCCTTCCTTTATTCCTCAGCTTTTAAAACCGAAATTCCTAAACAGTTAAATATGATCAGGTTGACACACATGCTCGTCCCGCTGGCAATGGCCATGGTGACCGTCCCTGCGCAGGACATTCTCGCGCAAAAACCGACTACTACACAACCTGCCGAGAAGTTCGATCGGGACTATGCTTTGGAGGCAACCATGCTCGGCTTCTTTGCCAAGGATGGCTCCCGCAATCCGACATTGAAGGCCAACAAAGGTGACCGCGTGCGGATCACCATCACAAATGGGGAGCTGATGACACACGATATCGCGCTCGAAAAGTTAGGTATCAAAAGCAAGGTGATCATCGAAAAAGGCACCAGCACCAGTATTACATTCAAAGCCGAGCAAAGCGACACCTATTTCTGTTCCGTGCCTGGCCACCGTGCTGCGGGGATGGTAGGCAGTTTTGAGGTTGTGGAAGGGGTTATTTCCAACGAAACAGTGGCGGGCCAGCTTCCGATGAAGGACGGGCAGCCGTTGAACCTGGGTTTTGAAACAGGCGATCTGAAAAACTGGACGGCCACCGGCGATGCATTTGCGAATGCGCTTTTCAGCTCCGATCCGTCTCCGGTGCATGAAAAGGAAATGAATATAGGATATGAAGGGAAGTATTTCCTCAGCAGCGGTGGTACGCTCAATTACAAGCTAACCGGTACGCTTACTTCCGTGCCATTCCTGGTTACACAGCCATTCGCGGCTTTCAGGGTATCGGGAGGTGCGTTGCAGGATACGCGCGTGGAAATCGTGACAGCCGCCGATAACAAGGTCGTATACCACATTACCGGCCAGGGTAGGGCCACGTTGCAGCCCGCGGTGGTGGACCTGCAACCGTACCTGAGCAAGGAGATTTTTATCCGGATTGTCGATAACGAGACGGGCATTTCGCAGATTCCATACATTCCCAACGACAAATGGGCGCATATTAATTTTGATGATTTTCGTTTTTACCCAAGCCGGCCCGATTTTCCTAATGAGCTGAAACAGAAGGATATCATTATTCTCCCGCCATTGGATCCCGTTTTGAATGCGGGCTTATCGGGCAAGGATGCGGCAAAGGCCATGACGCCCCCGCCGGGCTTCAAGATCACGCTCGCGGCAGCGGAACCGGATATTATCAGGCCTATTAGCTTCACTGTCGATTACCGCGGGAGGCTCTGGGTAGTGGAAGGGCATACTTACCCGGTACGCGCTCCGGAAGGGCAGGGCAGAGACAAGATCCTGATTTTTGAGGATACCGATGGCGACGGTACGCTCGACAAGCGCAAGGTATTTGCGGAAAACCTGAACCTGATTAGTGGTATCGAAGTAGGAATGGGCGGTGTGTGGTTGGGTTCGGCGCCTAATCTGCTGTTTATCCCCGCTGATTTCAAAAATGATAAACCCTCCGGGCCGCCGCAGATATTGCTCGATGGCTGGGGGCTGGAAGATACCCATGAAGTCCTCAACAACCTGCGCTGGGGACCCGACGGCTGGCTGTACGGCACGCACGGCGTATTTACGCATTCCAGTGTAGGCAAGCCCGGGGCACCTGATTCGGAACGGACCAAAATTAATGCGGGCGTGTGGCGCTACCATCCGACTTCGCACAAATTCGAAGTTTTTGCCGAAGGGTCGAGCAATCCGTGGGGAATTGATTTCAATGATTACGGGCACCCGTTCATTACCGTGTGCGTGATCCCGCATATGTATCACGTGATCCAGGGCGCGCGTTACCAGCGGCAGGCCGGAAAACATTTCAACCCATACACTTACGACGACATTAAGACCATAGCCGATCACGTGCATTGGGTGGGCGAACGCGGGCCGCACGCAGGTAATTTCCGCTCCGCATCCGCGGGGGGCGGGCACGCGCATGCGGGAGCGATGATCTACCTCGGCAACAGCTGGCCGAAGGAGTATCGCAACGATATTTTTATGAATAATATCAACGGCGCACGTCTCAATATGGATCACCTCACCCGCTCGGGATCCGGTTATGAAGCAACTCACAAGAACGACTTCATGGCGATGAACGACTCCTGGTCGCAGTGGCTGAACTTTAAGTACGATGCAAGCGGTTCGGTTTGGGCGATCGACTGGTACGATAAGAACCAGTGCCACAGCCCGAATCCCGACGTGCACAATAAGACCATGGGGCGGATATTCAAAATAACTCATGATAACGACAAATGGGTGCAGGTGGATTTGTCAAAAGCGTCCGATATGGAGCTGGTGAATTACCAGCTGAATCCCAATGAGTGGTACGTTCGCCAGGCACGGACTATTTTGCAGGAGCGGGGGCCTAATAAAAAGGTACACAAGGCATTGAAGGAGATACTTGCTAAAAACCCGGACGAAACCCGGAAGCTCCGCGCGTTGTGGACGCTCCATGTGACCAAAGGGCTCACAGAGAAAGAACTCTCCGATTTGCTTTCCAATGACAGCGAGTACATTCGCAGCTGGTCGATCCAACTTCTGACCGAAGGCAAATCGGTGGCGCCGGAAACACTGAAAAAGTTTGTTGAAATGGCGCAAAAAGATAATTCCAAGCTGGTAAGGTTATACCTGACCTCCGGAATGCTCCGTCTCGATCCTTCGCAACGCTGGGATGTATTGGATGCATTGGTACAAAAGGCCGAAGACAAGGACGATCACAACCTGCCGCTCATGGAGTGGTATGCTGCCGAACCTCTGGCGCCGATCGATGCGAAACGGGCATTGCAGCTCGCCGAAAAATCCAGGTTTCCGAAAATGCTGCCTTACATGATACAGCGTATGGAAGCGATTGGTACTGAGGAGTCTAAAAAGGTGCTGAAAGATTATCAAAAGGTGGGTAAAACGGAAATTCCACACCAGCACGGCGACCATGCGACGGGAACAGCAATGAACCATTGAAAAATCAAAAGGGCTTCACGACGAAGCCCTTTTTAATAACGTTGAGTAGAATATTGAAGTACTTCTACAAATATATGCGAATAAATTTATTTGAAAATATGACGAAAGTCATGTTTGTGATTTTAATGCTGTGTTGGGCGAATTGCGGAGCATTGCTGATGGACTGTGTGGCTGGGTTCCGATAAAGTGATTGCCGTCATAACTCGTTAGAATGGCATGTTTTTTATTTGAAAGTCAGTTTGAGAAATAGCTTTTCAGCCCGAAAGGTCGGAGATTACCTTTATCAACAAAGTTTGTTTATGGAAAGGGGAAAAATTAATTTATTTGAGAAAATGGCTACCCGCATTACTGCCTGGACGGGTAGTTCAATGGCATTCGGTGTAGCATTCGGAATCATATTGGTTTGGGGCATTACCGGACCGATTTTCGGGTATTCCGATACGTGGCAGCTCGTGATCAATACCGGCACGACGATCGTCACTTTTCTGATGGTTTTCCTGATTCAGAAATCACAGAATAAAGATTCGAAAGCCATTCAATTGAAACTGAATGAGCTGATAGGAGCCAGCCGCTTTGCAAGCAACCGGATGGTCGATATCGAAGACCTGAGCGAAGCGGAGCTTGATGTACTGCGCAAGTTTTATCAGAAACTGGCCCAAATGTCGGAAGAGGATAGCGACATTCATACTTCGCATTCCATTGATGCGGCACAACGATTGCACAAGCACAAGAAGGGAGGGTTTTCAGGACTGTCCAATGGCGACACCGGCTCACAGGAGTAGCTATTTGCCTTTTTTCTTGTCTTTTTTATTTTCGTCCTCATCCTTGGAGAAGATCTTTTGAAAGAAGGTCTTCTTCTCTTTTTTATCTTCCTTCACCGACGCAATGCTGATCTCGTTGTCAATAGAAGGCTGAATGGCGTGGATAAATGCATTTTGCAGAATGTTGGTAATGGCCACCCATACATTCGTTTTGGGATCGTCGAGCCGGCCCTGGAAAGGGATTTTGGTCGCTACCTGGTCTTTATTTTTGTTTTCAAACAACTTCCCTGCTCCGCCCGCAACGGCTTCCCACAGCTTCCGCAGCAGATTGTCCTTCCGGTCTTCTTTGCCCAAAATATTCAGGTTTTTGATCACGGGCTTCACATATCCCTTGAACTCCTCGTCTTTCGCAGCCACCTCTGTGTACAGTCCGAAGCGTCCGTCATTGACATCCACTTTGGCATATGCCTGGAAGAAGTCGTTCAGCTTTACCAGGTTGGTATGGGTCAGTTCGGCACTCATATCAAAAGTAGGGGCATCGGCCAGCGGATTGAGTTTGGCATCAAAACGGAGCTCCCCTTCGTACACTTCCGCAGTTGCGTGAATGCTTGCGGGCAGTACAGCCGATGAATCGTAGCTGTTGCGGAGGTTCTGGGCGAGCAGGTTCACGTTGGTCATGGCAATATCGACATTGGGCCTGGAACTAAAATCCTTGAATTGAATAGCTCCTCCCCGCAGCTCGCAGCGGTTGATATTCAGAGGCATGAACTGGTCGAGGAGCTTGCGGAAATCGGCGGAGTCTTTTACCACTTCTTTCGGCTCGACTTTATCTTTGGTAAAAAGCAGGTAAGGCCGCTGGAACACCAGCTCACCCACGATTGAACCTTTGAATAGCGCCTTCCATTCCACCGATAGGTCGATCTCCCTGGATGCGAAGAAGGGTGTTTGTTTCTGAGGGACAGAGTCTTCTCCCACGCGGTCCACCTTATTAATATAAATGCTGTCGATCTGGTAAGCACCGCGGAGAATGGCAAGATCGATGTCGTCGATATGCCCATAATAGCCGTTCATATTCGCCAGGCTCTTGTTCGCAAAATGGAGGATGATATATGGTAATACCAGCCGGATCACCACGATGGCGACTACGATCCCGATCAGAATTTTGGCTGTGCGTCTCTTTTTCGAATGTGTGCGTGTGGTAGTCATTCCAAAGTCTGTTTTGCAATGGTAAGGGATTGATATTTAGGCCGCTCATTGAAACAATCGTACCAGCGCAAATGAGTGGTTTTGCAGGTTTTATGATTTTTCTGAAAAAAATCAAACTTTTGTCCAGTATGGCACCGGCCATTCGTCAGCAGGCTTTGAAACTTAAACCTTATATCACAATGAAAGACTTCCTGTTTGTTTTTAGAAATGATCCTGCGGTTATGGCCGGAATGTCGCCCGAAGAGTTGCAAACCAGTATGAAGAAATGGATGGATTGGATCGGCGGCATTGCGGCCCAGGGTAAGCTTGTGGACCGCGGAAACCAACTGGCGAACGAAGGCAATGTAGTAAGGCCGGCCAAGGTCGTCACCGACGGGCCTTATATCGAAACGAAAGAATCGGTCGGCGGCTTCATTATGGTGCGGGCCGAATCCTTGGGTGAAGCAACCGAAATGGCCAAGGGCTGCCCGATTCTCTCCGCGGGTGGCAATGTCGAGGTGAGACCTATCATCCGAATGTAGATTTTGTTAAAAATAAAAACTGAACTTTTGTCCAATCCGGCGCCGGTCATTCGTCAACAGGCTTTAAAACTTAAAACTTTATATCACAATGAAAGACTTCATGTTTGTTTTCAGAAATGATCCTTCCACGCTGGCCGATCGGTCACCGGAGGAAATGCAGGCCAGTATGCAAAAATGGATGGACTGGATCGGGGGAATTGCTGCGCAGGGCAAGCTGATCGACCGGGGCAATCGGTTGAACCCGGCGGGCAAAGTGGTGAAGCCCTTACTGACGATTACCGACGGTCCGTATATCGAAACGAAAGAATCGGTAGGCGGCTACACCATGGTGCGCGCGGAATCGCTGGATGAAGCAGCCGAAATGGCCAAGGGCTGTCCGATCCTGCTTTTCGGCGGTAATGTCGAAGTGAGAGAAATCGACCGCATGTAACCGGTACCCGAATGTTTCACAAGCCTTTGTAACCAGCAAAGGCTTTTTTAATTTGAGGCCATGGAAAACCAGGAATTGATCCCCCATTTGTTCAGGACCGAATACCGCAAGATTACTGCGGTATTGGTTAAAACATTCGGTTTGGAACACATCGAAATCGCTCAGGACATTGCCAGCGACACGTTTTTGCTTGCTTCCGAAATGTGGGCGATTAAGGGGGCGCCCGACAACCCGGTGGCATGGCTTTACACCGTAGCACGTAACAAAACGCTCGATTACCTGCGTAGGGACAAACTGTTTAAGGAAAAGGTCAGTGGGCAGGTGGTAAGAAGCAGTCCGACGGACGAAGAAATCGAGATTGATTTATCGGCCCGGAACATTACGGATAGCCAGTTGCAGATGATGTTTGCTATTTGCCATCCATCTCTTCCAGTCGAGTCGCAGATTGGCTTGGCCTTGAATGTCTTGTGCGGCTTCGGGATCAATGAAATCGCCAGCGCATTCCTGACCAACAAGGAGACGATCAACAAACGACTTTATCGGGCGCGGGAGAAACTGCGTGCCGGGCAGATAAAAATGGAGTTTCCCGATGAAACCGAGATCGAGTTGCGTCTGGAAGCGGTTTTGAAAACCTTATATCTGCTTTTCAACGAAGGCTTTTATTCTGCGGGAAAGGATGTTACGTTGCGAAAGGACGTTTGCATTGAAGCGATGTGGCTTACAAAAATGCTGACAGAAAATCCCGGTACCGACCGGCCGCCCGTCAATGCATTGCTTGCGCTGATGTGCTTTCACGCTTCCCGTTTCGAAGCACGCACCAATCCGGAAGGCGAAACCGTGCTCTACCAGGACCAGGACGATAGTCTCTGGGACGCGGCGCTGATCAATCGAGGCGAGTGCTACCTCAACCGTGCATCCGTTGGCCAGCAGCTTTCCCGCTACCACCTCGAAGCGGCGATCGGTTATTGGCATACCATCAAGGCCGACACTCCCGAAAAATGGGAGCATATTCTCCAATACTACAACCAGTTGCTCATCCTTGAATATTCGCCCATCGCCGCTCTGAATCGTACCTACGCCCTGGCCAAGGCGCGTTCCAAAGCCGACGCCATCCGCGAAGCCGAGAAGCTCAACCTCGCGGAAAACCATCTGTACCATTCGCTGCTTGGAGAGCTGTATTTAGGCATTGATGACGTGAAGGCGCTGGGATATTTCAAGACGGCGCTCGGGCTGGCCAAGTCGCGCGCGGATCGGTTGTTGCTGGTGGAGAAGATCAAAAAACTTGGATAGCACTTAAGAATGCATCAATAATTGATAACGCAAGTCGTTGTGTCGTGCTGAATAGGCTGCCGTTTGAACATTGGTACCATTTGGGATGTAATATCCAGTTGGAAATGTGATAACTTATTTGTGGTAAAGGAATTGCACGCACGAATCATTTACGACAACTATGGCTACTTCAGTCTGTAATATTTCATCACGACCTGATTACTTAAAGGCCAAAACCGAAGCTGCCCGTATCCTGAACGAATTTGGGCTATCGGAGCCACCGGTAAATCCAGCGGATATTGCGCAACAACTTGGCGTAAGGGTGGTCTTTGTAGGCTTTACTCCGGAGTATGACTCCATTTCCGGGTTTTATGATTTTGATGATGAGACAATTTATGTGAACAAGTACGAGTTTCCGCTTCGGCAGACTTTTACCATTGCTCACGAACTCGGCCATAGGCTATTGCATACCGAATGGGCAAAATCTTCCGACTATAAGGTGCTTTTAAGAGGCGATACCAATGGTAATGATCCTGTTGAAATGGAAGCTAATTCCTTCGCAGCTAATCTGCTCGTGCCCCGCTTTATGCTTGACAAATACTGGAAAGAACTTTCTCTTGAACAATTGTCCGTGCTTTTTGCGGTGTCTGTGCCTGTGATCCGTAATCGTATTTCGTTCGAATATGGCGCTTGACCGACGTAAGGCAAAGCGGGAGGGGATTGTTGAAAAGGAGATGGATGATCCCGAATTTGACGATACACTCAAAAGTGCTCACAACCTACAACTCGAGCTAACCCGGGAAAGAAACCATCATGAGCAAGTGATGAAAGAGAAGGAGATGGGAGTTCTGGGTAAATTCTTCGGTGATGGAAAGAACACTCAGACATTCATCGCGCTCCTGTCGGTGTTGCTCGGATTGGGGATTTATGTGGCCTGCCTCATCACAGCAAAGGCGAATCCGAATGCCGTACATTTCTGGTCTCAAAGTGGCTCGAAAGTACTGGCTTTTGCGGGCACGGCACTAGGCTATATTTTTGGTAAAGCGGTGAGTACTTCGAAAAGATAGTTGCTGAATTTCTCTATCGAGCTTCAATTTTCAGCCCTCCAAATAACCTTTTTTACATTTCCTTACCTCATTAAGCTTTTATTAATACCCCTGTTAATCCTGCCTGTCTAATTTGCCCATTGTTTTACCCGGCTAACCAGCAGCGGCGCTCGCCGGACTGTGTTTGAGAGGCAGTATTGCCGGTTGACTAAACTTTAATAACCCAAAGCATTAAAAATTACTGGTTGTGTCCTCTTAACACAAAGGACAACAATACTTTTTTCATGAAACACCTATTCCTAAGCCTGACCCTTTTTGCTTTTACCCATCCAATTTTTGCACAGATGCCGGGCGTCGCTACGCCGGGCGTCGCCACGCCGGGCGTCGCATTGAAGCTCTGGTACAAAAAGCCCGCCGGAAATACCTGGACCGACGCATTACCTGTCGGCAATGGCCGGCTGGGTGCAATGGTGTATGGTAATCCTGAAAAAGAGGTCCTCAAACTCAACGAATCGACGGTGTGGGCAGGTGGCCCCAACCGCAACGACAACCCGAATGCCCTCGCTGCATTACCCGAGATACGCAAGCTGATTTTCGAAGGAAAACACGATGAAGCTGCCAAACTCGCTGCTGAAAAAATCGAGTCGAAGACGACGAACGGAATGATGTATCAGCCGGTCGGTAACCTGAATATCGATTTTCCGGGGCATGATCAATTCACCAATTACTATCGCGAACTGGATATTGAGAAGGCGGTTACCACAACCTCCTATACCGTCGATGGTGTGAAATATACCAGGCAGGTCATTGCCTCCGTACCTGACCAGGTGATTGCAATACGCCTCACAGCCGATAAACCGGGGAAGCTCACATTCACCTCGTTTCTGAACAGCCCTCAGAAGGGAGAAAGGAAGATGGAGAAAGGAGATAGGATGGTTTTTGCGGGGATTAGCGGAGATAAGGAAGGGGTCAAGGGGCAGGTAGCATTCCGCGCGCACGTGCTGGTGGCGCCCGAGGGGGGACAGATGAGCGCAGGCGATACCTCCCTGACGGTCAGCAAGGCAAATGCGGCCACGATTTACATTTCCATTGCTACCAATTTTGTCGATTACAAAACGCTTACGGCTAACCCGCAAGCCAAAGCGGACCAATATCTCAGCAAAGCGGCCGCCAAGCCATTCCAAACAATTCTGAAAAGCCACATCGCTGCCTATCAGCATTATTTCAACCGGGTGAAGCTCGATTTGGGGACTTCGGAAGCTGCACAATGGCCTACGGATGAGCGTATTGTAAAATTCGCTTCGGGATACGATCCGCAATTGGTGGCGTTGTACTTCCAGTTTGGGCGGTATTTGCTGATCTCGTCCTCGCAGCCGGGCGGTAACGGAATTCCTGTGGGGCAGCCGGCCAACTTGCAGGGGATCTGGAACCAGCATATGAACCCGCCATGGGGTAGCAAGTACACCATCAATATCAATACCGAAATGAATTACTGGCCCGCCGAAGTTACCAACTTGACGGAGCTGCACGAGCCATTGGTAAAAATGGTGAAGGATCTGTCGGTTACCGGCCAGGAAACGGCACGTGTAATGTATGGCGCGAAGGGCTGGGTGGCGCATCATAATACCGATTTATGGCGCATTACCGGTCCGGTGGACCCGATTTTCTACGCTATGTGGCCGATGGGCGGGGCCTGGCTGAGCACGCATTTGTGGGAAAAATATTGCTATTCGGGCGATAAAGAGTACCTGAAATCGGTGTATCCGGCTTTGAAGGGCTCGGCGCAGTTCTTTGTCGATTTCCTGGTACCCGAGCCAACCCATAAATGGCTGGTGGTGGTACCCGGCATGTCGCCGGAGAATGCCCCGGCGATCCGCCCGAAAACGACGATCGGTGCGGGGAATACGATGGATAACCAGATCGTGTACGACATTTTTACCGCTACCATCCGTGCGGCGGAAGCCCTCGGAACGGATCCCGATTTTGTCAAAACACTGAAAGCCAAACGCACACAGCTGCCTCCAATGCAGGTCGGGAAATTCGGACAGTTGCAGGAATGGCTCGAAGATCTGGACAGTCCGGAGGACAAGCACCGCCACATTTCGCATTTGTACGGACTGTACCCTTCGCACCAGGTTTCGGCCTACCGTACGCCGGAGCTTTTTACAGCGGCGAGGACTTCGCTGGAACACCGGGGCGATGTTTCTACCGGTTGGTCCATGGGTTGGAAGGTGAATTGGTGGGCCCGCCTGCTCGATGGAAATCGTGCCTACAAGCTCATTACCGATCAGCTTTCGCCGGTTAATGCACCTGGTAAGAAGGGCGGCGGCGGAACCTATACGAATCTCTTCGACGCCCACCCACCATTTCAAATTGATGGTAACTTCGGCTGCACGGCCGGCATCGCCGAAATGCTTATGCAAAGCCACGACGGCGCCATTCACCTGCTTCCGGCCATCCCCGATAGCTGGAAAAACGGGTCGATCAGTGGCTTGCGCGCACGCGGCGGGTTTGAGATTGTGACATTGGAATGGAAAGAAGGAAAGGTCTCAAAGTTGGTTGTCAAGTCAAACCTGGGCGGTAACTGCCGGCTAAGGCTTCCGAATGAATTGAGAGGCCATTCTCTCGCGCTCGCCGCCGACGGCAGCCCGAATAGCAACCCCTTTTACCAGTTGCTTGATATTCCGAAGCCAATAGTTTCGCCTGCCGCGAAAATAACCCCTTCGAAGTTGCCGGAAACGGCTTTGTATGATTTTAGAACAGAGAAAGGAAAGACCTATACTTTCACCCGCTGACCTAACCCTTATTAAACCTATCACCATGAACAAGAAAATTTGGGTCGCCGGAGTGCTGGCGGCCACACTGGTTACCTGTCAGATATCGAGGCAAAGCGGGTCAAAAAACGACATGCTCCGCACCACGGATGCGTCGGTGAGTGCCATTCCCGCATTTACCGATAACCCTTCGCCGGCTCACCTGACGCCCGAGCAGAGCATTAAAACATTCAAATTACCCAAAGGCTACCACCTCGAACTGGTGGTCAGCGAGCCGATGACTCACGAACCGGTGGCCATTGCCTGGGATGGCAACGCGCGTATGTACGTGGCCGAGCTCAACACGTATATGCAGGACGTGGAGGGTACGGACGAGCACGCGCCCACCAGCCGGGTAATGCTGCTCGAAGACACCGATAATGACGGCAAAATGGACAAGAGTTCGGTTTTTATCGATAAAATGCTCTTGCCGAGGATGTTGCTTTGTGTAGGTAATGAATTGCTTGTGAATGAGACCGATACTTACAATGTATATGGCTATAAAGACAATAACAAGGACGGTGTAGCCGACGAAAAGCGCCCGGTTTACACGCCCGATAAAAAGGCACCCGGAAACCTGGAACACCAGCGAAGCGGCCTCGATTGGAATGTCGATAACTGGATTTACATGGCTGTGGATGCCGTGCGCTTCCGCTATACCGATGGGGTCTTGAAAGCCGATTCCATTCCAAGCGGTTCGAACGGACAATGGGGGCTCACGCACGACAACTACGGTCGTTTGTACTTCTCTTCGGCGGGTGGTGAAACACCGGTATTGGGTTTCCAGATTAACCCGGTGTATGGCAGGATGGAGTTTGCGGACCAGTACAAGGAGGAATTCAACGAGGTATGGCCAATTATTAAAACACCTGATGTGGAAGGTGGCTTGAAACGCTTGCGTGCCGATACGACGCTCAACCATTTCACGGCCAGCTGCGGGCAGGTGATATTCCGGGGCGACAAGCTTCCGGCCGATCTGCAAGGGGATTTGCTGATCAGCGAGCCGGTTGGTAGGCTTATCCGCCGCGCGAAGGTGATCAACAAGAATGGCAAGATCACACTCGAAAATGCTTACGATAAGGAGGAATTCATTGCTTCCACGGACATGAACTTCCGTGCGGTGAATATGTACACGGGGCCGGATGGCTGCTTATACATTGTAGATATGAACCGGGGGATCATTCAGGAAGGCAACTGGACAGGGCCGAAAAGCTACCTGCGCCCGCAGATCAAGCGACTGGGGCTCGATAAAAACATCCAGCACGGCCGCATTTACCGCCTCGTGCACGACGGCATGGCGCCCGGACCGAAGCCGAAAATGCTGGACGAAACTTCGCGAAAGCTGGTGAGTTATCTCGGCCATCCCAACGGCTGGTGGCGTGATAATGCACAGAAAGAACTCGTGGTACGCAACGACCAATCGGTGGTACCGCTGCTGAAAGCGATTGCCGCGGGTGAAAGCAATGAGGCGATCAAATCACCATCGGCGCTTGCCCGTTTGCACGCATTGTGGACGCTGGAAGGGTTGAATGCATTGGACCAGAATACCATTGCGCGCGCATTGAAAGACAGCGATTTTGAAATCCGCAAAGCGGCCGTGCGCATGACGGAGCCCTATTTGAAAAAGAATGACGCGATGGTGGAAACGCTGGCAGCATTAAAGTCTGATCCCGTTGCCGACGTACGCATGCAGCTGATATTCTCGCTGGCATACAGCGAGTCCCCGAAAGCGAAAGCATTGGCCGGTGAAATTGTGAGGAATGCAAATGGCGCGGAAGTGCTGGCACGTGCACAGCGCAGCGTGGAGAAAAATGAGGATGCCAAGAAATTCGGAATGAAACTGGGGCGGCTAGACGTGCCGGACAGGACGTTGGTGATGAATGGCTCAGTGATCTACAAATCGCTGTGCGCGACTTGCCATGGTGCCGATGGAAAGGGCCTGACGAGTAAAACCGCACCGCCGCTTGCCGGATCGCGCCGGTTGAACCGGAACAACACCCACGCATCGGTGCGGATCCTGCTGCACGGCTTGTCGGGACCGATCGAGGGGAATACTTATCCGACGGAAATGCCTTCGATGAAGGACAACGATGACGAATGGATCGCTTCCGTGCTCAGTTACGTGCGGTATGAGTTTACGAATTCGCCACCTGTGCGTCCGGCCGACGTGAAAACGATCCGGGAGCAAACCGTATCACGCGATAAGGCATATACCCTGGACGAGCTGTCGATCCAGTAACTGAAACTCTAACCGAAACTTTGAGATTAATGGGAAGCGAGCAGTTTTTGCAGTCGGCGCTTTGGAAAAAGGGCATAGGCTTGTCAGTGGGTGCATTGTGCGTGGCGATGATGTTGGGCAGCGGTTTTTCGGGACAAATGGTTGACGGACAAACGGGACCTGGTTCCGACTGGCCGAATTATGGCGGTAACAAGGCCGGGAACCGCTATTCCCCCCTGGACCAGATTAATACCGGTAATGTTCAGAGCTTGCAGGTAGCCTGGATGTACGACGCGTCCGAGAAGCCCGATCCGGCCAATCCGGGCAGGCAGCGGAACCGGGCCATTCAATGCCAGCCGATTGTCGTGAACGGTGTCTTGTATGGTACCACGCCGGAGTTGAAGCTTTTTGCTTTGAAAGCAGGAACCGGCGAGCAGATCTGGAAATTCGAACCAATGAGGGACGACCGGCTCAATTCGAACCGGGGAGTGGTGTATTGGGAGAATGGTGATGACAAACGTATATTGTACACGGTCGGGTCGAGCTTATATGCGGTGAATGCCGTTACAGGCCACATCATCGGGAGTTTTGGAAAAGATGGTCGGGTAGATATTCACGCCGGATTACAAACCGGGCTGGACCACGATGTAAGCAAGCTTTCTGTGAATGCTACGAGTCCGGGGATCGTTTTCAAAAATACATTCATATTAGGCTCGGCGGTTTCCGAATCCGGCGATGCTGCGCCGGGGCATATCCGCGCGTTTGACGTTGTTACCGGCGATTTGAAATGGGTTTTTCATACCATCCCGCAACCAGGCGAATATGGCTACGACACCTGGCCGAAGGATGCCTACAAGACGATCGGCGCGACCAATAATTGGAGCGGCATGAGCCTCGACGAAAAACGGGGCGTCGTGTATTTTGGCACAGGATCACCGGCCTCCGACTTCTACGGCGGTGCCCGCAAGGGTAGCAACCTCTTTGCCAACTGCGTTATGGCGCTCGACGCCGAAACCGGCAAGCGGAAATGGCATTATCAAACCATTCACCACGATCTCTGGGACCGTGACCATCCAAGCCCGCCGAATCTCACGACCATCACCCATAACGGCAAACGGTTGGATGTGGTCGTTCAGAGTACGAAAGACGGCCTCGTTTACATGCTGGATCGCGATAGGGGAACATCTGTTTTTCCGGTTGAAGAAAGAAAAGTACCTATCAATGGTCTTCCCGGCGAACATCCTTACCCGACTCAGAAATTTCCATTGAAACCGGCTCCGTTATCACGGCAGGTTTTCACAGTGGCGGATATTACTGATATTTCCCCCGAGGCACATGCTTATGTGAAGGAGCGTTATCGCAAAATTAAAACAGACCATAAATTCGCTCCGCCTAGCACTACCGGCACATTGCTGTTTGGTTACAGCGGTGGGGCAGAGTGGGGTGGTAATGCGGTCGATCCGGATGGTGTTTTCTATCAGAATGTAAATGAAGAGCCCTGGGAGCTCATTATGGTCGATGCCGCGCAGAAGAAATCCGAAGCGCCACGGACGCTGGGGAACTCGTTGTATCTGGCTAATTGTGCGGCCTGTCACGGGCAGGATCGGAAAGGCAGCGGGCCGGAGTTGCCTGCATTGGTGGACATCGGTAAAAAACTAAGTCCGATGCAGATTAAAGCCATTCTCAAAACCGGCAGCGGCCGCATGCCTTCGTTCGGGCATTTGTCGGACAAGGAGCACGACGCATTGATAGATTTTCTCTTAAACCGTGAAAAAGAAGGCCCGGCACCGGTGAAAACGGCTAATGCCGCCAAGCCTGCCGGCAAGGACGGCTTCCCGTACATGCCCGCGTACGTGAGCAAAACCTGGCAGCGCTTCACGGATCAGAACGGCTATCCGGGCGTAAAGCCGCCCTGGGGTACATTGAATGCGATCGATCTCAATACCGGCGAATACCTCTGGCGTGTGCCACTGGGCGAATATCCGGAGCTTACAAAGAAAGGCATTCCCATTACCGGCACGGATAGCTATGGCGGCCCGCTTGTGACGGCCGGAGG
Source organism: Dyadobacter sp. BE31 (assembly GCF_031457695.1). Lineage (NCBI taxonomy): Bacteria > Pseudomonadati > Bacteroidota > Cytophagia > Cytophagales > Spirosomataceae > Dyadobacter > Dyadobacter sp. BE31. The sequence goes on along the minus strand of NZ_JAVDXA010000001.1, from coordinate 203,642 downwards.
TCTGGTGTTCATAGCTGGCACCAAAGACGAAAAGATCCGCGCATTCGATAAGAAAACCGGGAAGACCGTTTGGGAATACCAACTTCCCGCCGGCGGTTTCGCTACGCCGATCACCTACCAGATCGACGGTAAGCAGTACATCGTGATCGCGGCTGGTGGCGGCCGTGGGCAGAAAATAGGCGGGAATTACATCGCTTTTGCATTGAAACACTAAACCTGTACATAATGAACAAAAAAGAAAATCCTGCGGAAAACAGTCGCCGGAACGCGATGAAGCTACTCGCGACGGGCTCGGCAGCCGGTTTACTGTCGCTGTTTGACAGCCCCAGGGCCCGTGCCGAGCGCTACGAAACGCCCCAATATGCCAAAGGAATGGCACCGGTAACTATTACCAACGTGAAAGCCATTACCACAGCTCCCGGTGGTTCCAATCTGGTGATTGTGAAGGTAGAAACGTCCGAACCGGGCTTGTACGGCCTCGGCTGCGCCACATTTACGCAGCGTGCGATGGTAGTCATACCCGCCGTGAATATTTATCTGAACGAGTTTTGTGTGGGCAAAGACGTCGATAATATCGAGGATATGTGGCAATCGGCGTATGTGAGCTCGTATTGGCGCAATGGTCCGGTGCTGAACAATGCATTGTCGGGTCTCGACCAGGCGCTATGGGATATCAAAGGTAAGCGCGCCAAAATGCCGGTTCATCAGTTGCTCGGGGGCAAAGCGCGTATTGCGGTGGATACCTACACGCACGCGAGCGGGCCTACGCCCGAGGCCATCGCCGACAAGGTGCAGCAATACATATCGGAAGGTTTCCGTCATATCCGCATCCAGCAAGGTGGTTACGGCGGGGTAGGGGCTATGGACGAAATCAAACCAGACTTCAAAACGGCTGGTTTCGGACGAGCTACCGATGATTTTTCCGACCAGCGCACTTACCTGAAACGCGTGCCAAAGATGTTTGAAATGGTGCGTAAAAGATGCGGCGAAGACATCGAGCTGCTGCATGATATGCATGAGCTGGTGGAGCCGATGGACGCGATCAATATGATCAAAGGGTTGGAAGAATACCGCCCGTATTTCATCGAGGATCCATTCTCGCCCGAGAACATGGGTTGGTTCAAACAGCTGCGCCAGAGCACCACGGTGCCGATCGCGATGGGCGAGCTTTTCAATAATATCAACGAATTCCGCGATCCGATGGCGCATCAGCTTTTCGACTTCATCCGCTGTCACATCTCGCAAATCGGGGGCATTACCCCGGCTATGAAAGTGGCGCGGCTCGGGGAGTGGTTCAACGTGAAAACCGCGTGGCATGGCCCGGGTGACACTTCGCCGGTGGGACATGCGGCTAACAATAATATCGATATCGCGGTCTGGAACTTTGGTATCCAGGAGTCGCAGCGGTTCAGCGAGAAAGTGCAGGAAGTTTTTCCCGGCTGCCCGACAATCAAGAACGGCTATTATTATGTAAATGAAACGCCAGGCCTCGGGATCGACATTAATGAGAAGGAAGCGGCCAAATATCCGATCGGTACGAAGTCGCGGTGGACCGTGCGGAAGAGCGATGGGACACTTTTAAAGCCTTGATAGCCAGTAGTTAAATGTTAATGGCCTATTTTTTATAGGAATTGTTAAAAAAAATGGTCTGAAACGGCGTCTGTTAATGCTTTGTTAAGCTTTTTTTAAGGGTGGGATTTTAGGTTTGCCGGACTTATCGACCAATTTTCCGGCACCATTTCCTATGAATGATTCAGACTTGTGGAGAAGTTTCCGAAACGGGGATGAAACGGCTTTTTCAATGCTTTACAAATCCCATATCGAGATGCTGTACCGGTATGGACATAAACTGACCGCCGATACACAGTTGGTTGAAGACTCGATCCAGGACATGTTCATCGAGCTCTGGAACAGCCGCAAGAGGCTTTCGGATACCGATAGCATTAAATACTACCTTTTCCGGGTGTTGCGCCGCAAGATCACGCAGCACCCGTTAAACCGAAACGTAGCCGGTGCCGGGGCGGAGATTTCCGCTTTCGAGCACCGGTTCTTTTCCGTTTCCACCGAAAGCGAACTCATCGACACCGAGCGTGAACAAGGCCGCTCACGGGTGCTCGGCCGCGCGCTCACGCAACTGCCCCCGCGCCAGCAGGAAGTGGTGAACCTGCGCTACTATCACGAGTTCAACCACCAGCAAATCGCCGAGATCATGAATATTTCGCTGCAATCGGTGCATAACACGCTCCAAAAATCGATGAAGGGGCTTCGGGAGCTATTGTCGGGCTATTCTGAGATCATTTTAACTGCATTATTAATCCTTCCACTAACCTGAAACCGTCATTTAAAAATGACGGCAACAGATTTACTTTTACAGTCATTTTAATAAAGACTGACCGGCAACAGACAAATCCTTTACCGTCATTTTTAAATGACGGATCAGAAGCGGCGGATTTACTTTTTTACAGTCATTTTAATAAAAACTGACCGGCAACAGACAAATCCTTTACCGTCATTTTTAAATGACGGACCAGAAGCGGCGGATTTTTAGGACCAGGCAGTTTTAATTCTTTTTTTTAAAAAAACTTCTTTCTCTGGGGTAATCCGTCCGGTTTTTCTCCATTTTGTTTTCGGAGGATGAAAACCAGATTTTTTCATGAATTATTTGTCATTTGACCCGGAGGATTTTGCGACCGATGCATTTTTTTGCAGCTGGGTGCTTCATCCTACTCCGGAAACGGAGCGCCTCTGGCTCGACTGGCTGCGTAACAATCCTTCGAAAGCGCGGGACATCGAGCTGGCACGTCAGATGGTGCTGCTGGCTTCGTCCGAGGAAACTCCTGCACCGAGCCCGGAAACCGTAGACCGCATTTGGCAGGGTATTGAAGAGGGAAAAAACAGGAAAGTCATTCTTTTCCCGAACCGGACGATCTGGCTGAAAGCTGCCGCGGCGGTGGTACTGCTGCTGGTCGCATTGGGTGGCTATTTCTATCGGACGGGTCAGAAACTTACTTATCACACTGCATTCGGCGAATCGCGGCGGGTGTTGCTGCCCGACGGCACATTGGTGACGCTCAATGCCAATTCAAGTCTGCGCGTGGCCGATCGCTGGGGCAGGCGCACCGAAAGGGAAGTTTGGCTGGACGGGGAGGCTTTTTTTAGTGTAAGTAAATTGAAAAAGGCGGGCCGTGCGGTCAAATTCACCGTTCATACCCACGACTTAAATGTGGAAGTGCGCGGAACGGAGTTCAATGTGAATACCCGGCAGGACCAGACGCAGGTCGTACTCAGCGAAGGCCTCGTGCATTTGCGGTTGAATGACCGCTCGGAAAAGGAGATTCAGATGAAACCGGGCGACCTGGTCGATTTTTCACGGGACAAACAGAAACTGCGCGTCCGCCACCTGCCCGACGCCAGCCCGATGTACTCCTGGAAGAACAATCGCTGGACGCTGAATGACGCTTCGCTGGCCGAAATCGCGGTACTGATCCGGGAAACGTATGGAGTAACCGTTATTATTGAAAATGACTCATTGAAAAAGCAAACCGTGAATGGCGTGGTCCCAACCGACAACATGGGCGATCTCCTGAGCGCGCTGGAAAGCATTCTCCCCATTACCATTACACACGAGGAGCAACGGGTGACGATCCGTGGCCGCCCTGACTAACAGCTAAAATTTTTTCGAAACCTTCAACCATTGCTCATGAAAAAGATCAACTTACTCATGATGGGAATGCTATGCGTGGGCGGTTCTGTGGCGAATGCCCAGACGTTTGCCCGCGGGCAGGTGCCTCAGTCCCAACGCAGCGAGCAGCCATCCTACCGAAGCCTCGACCAGGTCCTGCGCGACCTCGAAAAGCGGCATTCCGTATATTTTATGTACCACAATGATAAGATCAAGTCATTGCAGGTGCAATATCAGAGCCGTAATGGCGAGGGCATCGAGGAAACCCTCGACCGCATCCTGAAAGCCAATGGTTTGGAATACAAAAAACATGGCAAGATCTACGCCATTTTTCCGAAAGACGCCGATTCGAACTCGGTGCGGGAGCTGAAACAAAGCCTGAGGCAAATCCAGCTGCCGCCGGCTAATACATTACCTGCGAATGCGCAGACTTCGCTGGATGATCATCCGGGAGCGAGCACGATCAGTCCTGAAAATGCGCCGAAGGTGCTCAACATCCGTGGTAAAGTGACCGACGAGAAAAACGATGCATTACCGGGTGTGAGCATTGTGCTCAAAGGCACGCAACGCGGCACTACCACCAATGCAGAAGGCCAATATGAGCTCGAAATCCCTGATGAATCGGCATCCGGCGCCGTGCTGGTGTATAGTTTCGTGGGCTATGCAAGCCAGGAGGTGGTCGTGGGCGGGCGCACGAGCATTGACGTGGGTATGCAGGTTAGTGAGCGTGGGCTGGACGAAATCGTGGTGGTAGGGTATGGCGAGCAGCGCAAAAGCGATGTTACCGGTGCTTCCAGTAGCGTTTCGGCACGGGAAATCGCCAAGCGTCCGTTGGTGCGTGTGGAGCAGGCTTTGCAGGGTACCACGTCCGGCGTCACGGTTTCCAGTTCGAGCGGGCAGCCGGGTAGGGGACTGAATGTGCGCATTCGCGGCGCTAACTCCATTACCGGTTCCAATGAGCCATTGTATGTAATAGATGGTTTTGTGGGAGGGAATATCGAGTCCATTAACCCCAACGATATCGAGTCGCTGGAAATCCTGAAAGATGCGTCGTCGGCTGCAATTTATGGTTCGAGAGGGTCGAATGGCGTGGTTTTGATTACCACTAAAACCGGTAAGGAAGGTAAGGCACGGGTCAATTTCAGCACGTGGTTCAGCAAGGCGAGTATTCCGAGAAAGCTGGATCTGATGAATGCTTATGACTTTGCAAGGACGGTGAACGCGCAGTTTGCGTCAACCGGTAATGCGGCTGCATTTTCTGATCAGCGACTAGCTGAACTGAAAGCCAGTGGCGGTACCGACTGGCAGGACGAGCTGCACGAGGAGCCGTGGATCCAGAATTACCAGCTCGATGTATCGGGCGGTTCTTCGAATGTCCGTTACCTGTTTTCGGCCAATTACCTCGACCAGCCGGGTTTGATTTTGAACCAATATTATAAGCGGACTACCCTGCGCGCCAATATTGATGCCAAGCTAAACGACAAAATCGATTTGAAATTCAACGTCGCGGCTATGCTGCCGAAAAGCCGCAATAATGGTTATTCCGGCGATTTGGTGGATCCATTCACCCAGGCTACCGAATGGGACCCGACCTCGCCCGTACGCGACCCGGCGACAGGCCAATTCATTTACACGGCGCCTTATGGTTCTATCCAGTACAATCCTATTGCAAGAGCGACCAATCAGCAGTTCGACAACCGCCAGGCCAATGTGACCGGAACGGCGATTTTGACCTACCGCATTTTGAAGGGGCTTTCGTTTACGACCATTAATACCTACGAAATTCGCACGGGCTTCACGCAAAACCTGTTTGGGCCGGGTACCAGTAATGGGGTCTTGTATGCAGAAGGCAATGCGTCGCGGGGAGGTTTTTTCCAAAATAGCAATTTTTTGACCTACAAAAACACCTTCGGTGACCACTCGATCACGGTTACGGCTTTGTATGAGCAGCAGAACGGGAACAATACCTCCATTAATGCGCGTGCCAATAACCTGTCGTCCTATGCTTTGGGATATTACAACCTGAGCCTCGGTGCTACGCAGTTGACGAGCTCGGGCTATTCGCAGGATGCATTGCAGTCGTACATGGGCCGGGTGAACTATTCTTACAAAGACAAATACCTGCTCACGGCGGCGGTCCGCACCGACGGCTCCTCGCACCTGACCCAGAAGTACAGCACTTTCCCTTCACTGGCGTTGGGCTGGAATGTGGCTAATGAGAACTTCATGAAGGAATCGCGTGTGTTTTCCGACCTGAAACTGCGCGCCAGCTACGGACAAACCGGTAACCAGGCTGTCGGTGCCTATGCAACCATCGCGCAGATCAGCACAGGCGGCCCGCAACCGGCTTATTATTATGACGGTTCCACGCCGAGTGTTTCGACGCCGCTGGGTGCGCCGGTTTCCAAAAACCTCAAATGGGAGCGTACCGAGCAGTTTGACGTCGGTTTGGATGCCTCCTTTCTGCGTGGCCGCTTGACGTTCACGGCTGATGCCTATAAGAAGAATATCTCGGACTTGCTCTACAACTACCAGGCGCCATTCTACATGGGCGGCGGTGATTACCTGCGCAACATCGGAAGCGTGGAGAATCGCGGGATCGAGTTTTCGGTAGGTGGTACGCCGGTAACCTCCGGGAAACTGCGCTGGACGACCAATTTCAACATTTCATTCAACCGGAATAAAGTAACCGACCTGGGCGGGCTGGACAATGTGATCGTGAACGGGATTGGCTCGGCGGGTAACAGTGCTTCCATTTTGCGGGTAGGGCGGCCTTTGGGCGAGTTTTACGGCTACCAGTTCCTCGGAACCTGGAAAACCACCGAAGCCGAAGAAGCGACCAAATACGGCATGAAACCCGGCGACGCCAAATACACCGACGTGGACGGCGACCATGCCTACACTGCGGCCGACCGCATGCCGATCGGGAATGGTACGCCCAAATATTCGTTCGGGTTTATCAACGACGTGAGCTATGGCGATTTTTCACTGAGCTTCATGTTCCAGGGCACGCACGGAAATCAGATTTACTCGCAAACCCTCGCTTATCTCTGGGGCGGTCTGGGTGACCAGCGCAATGCCACCACGCAGGATGCGCTCAACATCTGGACGCCCCAGCATGAGACAGACAACCCGGCGTTCAGCAATACCAGCAAGAACTTTAACAATAGCAGCCGGTACGTTTACAATGCAAGCTACATCAAGCTGAAAAACGTGTCGCTGACCTACAAGGTGCCCGCGCTGGTTTTGAATAAAGTCAAAATCCGCAGCCTGGAAGTGTACCTGAGCAGCCAGAACCTGTTCATGATCACGAAATACCCTGGCTACGATCCGGAGGTTTCGAACGGGTTCAATGCCATTACACAGGGGCTGGAAATGGGTGTGATCCCGAACGCGAAGACTTACACAGTGGGGCTGCGGCTAGGATTGTAACGGTTTCATGACATTTAAAAAGAGCATTATGAAAATCAAATATTCCATACTATCGATTCTGTTGGGTGCGGTGGCATTTTCGGGATGCCAGAACCTGACCGAGGACCCGAAGGCGAACCTGACGCCCGGTACCTATTTCAAAACACAGTCGGATCTGGATGGGGCGGTGTCGGCGATTTATATCCAGTTTGCCCGGGACGGTGCCTGGGGTTTTACCAACCGCAGCACTTCCTACTTCGGCTCCGATGATTTCACGACCGATCCTGGTTTGAACAAAGAGGATTTCCGCCTTTTCGACCGGCTTAGCGGAGGCAGCGGTAACGGAAGCATGGTGGCACAATGGCAGGGACCATGGCAGGGCATTTACCAGGCCAACAATGTGATTACGAATTATGCCAAGGTGAATTCGACAGAGGAACAGAAGAATCAGTCGGCCGGACAGGCTTACTTCCTGCGTGCATTGGGCTACTACTACCTCGTGCGCACATTCGGTCCGGTGCCTGTGATCCTCACGCCGATTGATGTAGACGACCGTCCGGACCGCGATCCGATCGAGAAAGTGTATGAAGCGATCATCGCGGATTTACAGAAAGCGAAGGAGCTGCTGCCCGTCAAATTCGAGAATGCGCCCGGCAAGGCCGACCAAATGGCGGCCCGCTCGCTGCTCGCTGACGTATACCTGACGATGACCGGCTGGCCGTTGAACCAAGCCAGCAACTATGCACAGGCCGCGGCAGAGGCTGATGCGGTGATCAAATCAGGGCAATTCAATCTGAGCACGCCTTATGCGCAGGTTTTCACGACCAACAACGGGCCTGAATCCATTTTTGGATTGCAGTACAATGTGAATGGTGGCTTGCCATTGCGGAGTTCAGGCTCTTCGAGCGTGCCTCTGGACGAAGTCGCTACGAACGGTTCGAGTGGTTGGGATGACTATTATCCTGAAATCAATTTTTACAAAAAGGCCCCGAAATGCAAGCGTACCGACGACACCTTCTACACGACTTTGAAATTGCGCCAGCCGGACGGCAAGACGTTCAAACTCGTGCCGTGGGATTCGCCGGAAACGCATGCGCGGCATCCGTACTACAAGAAATTCCGCGCCGGATTGAATGGCGACGGCGTTTCGGAAACGGAGACGGCCATTAATTCGATTAACCCGAGTACAAACAAAGTGTATGACATTATTCGCTACCCGCTCGTGCTGCTCGCTTATGCCGAAGCGTCGGCGATGTCGGGCGGCGGGCCCACGGCCGCCAGCTACGCGGCGATCAACGAGGTACGGAAGCGGGCGGGCTTACCCAACCTCACACCCGGACTTTCGGCCAATGCATTCCGTGATTCGGTCGTGTATGAGCGTGCGTACGAGTTCGCGGGTGAGTTTGGTGTGCGCTGGTTCGACATTGTACGGCTGCAACTTCTGCCCAAAATCGTAGCAGAGCGCAGTCCGGAAGAGAACCCGATTCCGGCCAACACCAACTTCGCACAGAAATACCTCGCACCGATCCCGGTCAACGAGATGGCGCGGAATCCGAAGTGGAAACAGAATGAGGGGTATTGATCAGAGAAAAAATCAAGGTAACCGCACGCTGGTGTTCAAAATCATCAGCGTTGCGGTTCCTTTTGGTGTGTTGGCTTTGCTGGAATGCGGCTTGCGGCTGTTTCATTACGGCCACGACCTCAGTCTTTTTATAGCATATCCGAACAACAAAAATTACCTATACCTAAACCCTGATGCGTCCAAACGATACTTCATCAATCAGAAGAATGCGACGACCGGTAACGCGGAGCCTTTTCAAAAAAAGAAGGCCCCCGGTACCCGTCGCATTTTCGTTTTGGGCGAGTCGACAACCATTGGCTATCCCTATTTTCACAACGGTTCTTTCCATCGCTGGCTGCAATACCGCCTCGCACACTCGCTTCCCGACCAGCATTTCGAGATCATCAACCTGGCCCTCACGGCCGTTAATTCCTACACCGTGCTCGGCTTCGCGCGCGAGCTGGTCGGTTACCAGCCCGATGCGGTTTTGATTTACACCGGACACAATGAATATTATGGTGCGATGGGTGTGGGCTCTACCGAGCAATTGGGTGGGAATCCTGCTTTGGTGAATGCTATGTTACGATTGCGCTCCCTTAAAATCATGCAACTTGCCGCTGATTGTTATCAAAAAGCATTGGCATTAGGAGCGCGCGGCAAGCCTGAAAATGACGGCACGCGCATGCAACGTATGGTAGCTGCGCAACAGATTCCTTACCAGTCCGAGTTGTTTGAACGAGGGGTAGAGCAATTCCGGGCAAATATGGGCGAAGTGCTGGATATTTTTGCCCGGCAAAATGTGCCTGTTTTTATTGGTAACCTCGTCAGTAATGAGTGTGACCTCAAACCTTTCGTGAGCTTCCCGGCTGATAGTATGCGTTTTCCGGGATTCGCCCGCAACTATCAAATGGCGCTGGATTTTTTGCAAAAAGCGGATAGCGCGCAGGCATATGGTTATTTCAAAAAAGCTGATCAAAACTACGGCTCACATGCCCTTTGCCATTACTACCTGGGGCAACTCGAATCGGCCCGGGGTAATGCTACGGCGGCACGCGGACATTTTTCAAAGGCGCGGGATCTGGATGGGCTGCGTTTCCGCGCACCGGAAAAATTCAATCAAATCATCAGGCAGCTCGCCGATAAGCATTCCAACGTGCATTTGGTGGATGTCAAGCGTGCTTTTGAAACAGCCTCGACGAACGGTATTATCGGAAAGGACCTGATCCTCGAACACGTTCATCCTGATCTGAAAGGCTATGCACTCATGTCGGATGCATTTTATGAAGCATTGAAAAAGGTGAAGTTCATCAGCCCGGCCCCGGGTGCGGAAATGTCTTTTGCCCAACTCCGGAAGGAAATGCCGGTACCGTCGATCGATTCGCTGGCCGGGGTTTATAAAGTGGCTAACCTGAAAAGCAGCTGGCCATTCAATGCCGCTTTGGATAGGGATTCGGTTAAAGCGGAAACCTTCGAAGAGCGTGTCGCTTTCGACCTGGCTTACCGGCGCATTTCCTGGGAAAATGCGATGGATCAGGCCTATAATCATTATATCGAAAGTAGGAACTACCGCGAGGCAAGGGAAATAGTAGAGGCATTGATTCTGGAACAGCCGGCAGATGCCGCATTGTATTCCCAATCAGCCATGCTGAGCGGCCAGTTGGGCGATGAGCGAAATGCATTATTCAGTTTTCAAAAGGCATTCAGCATGGCACCTTCATTCGAGACAGCCCGCTATCTTTTCGTATTATTCCTGAAAATAGATGAGCCGGAAAAAGCCATTCCCTACCTCGACTATGCGATTGGGAACAACACATCGGGCCTCAACCTCACACCCGTGCGCACGCTTGCGCAGGAGGTGATTGCATTACGTTCCAGTTTTTCAACAGACTCCACCAACGTTTCTGTATTGAACCGTATCGCTCTGGCTTATTATAAAATGGAGAACCGGGATGGGGCGTTGTTGTATGCAAAGAAGGTGTTGAGGTTGAATGCGCGGGATGAGGCTGCGTTGCAGTTGGTTGCGTCGCTGAGACTTCCACGTTGAGGTAACGGCTATCCCCGACAGCTGTATAGATTTGAATTTGACATTACTTGTCAGGTTTCGTATTTTTAGCATATGACAACAATCACACTACAAGTACCTGACAGCCTCGGGGAACATCAAAATGACACCGTCCGCTTCATCGGTGCCAAGTTATATGAATCGGGAAAACTATCATTAGGGCAGGCGGCAGAGATGGCTGGGCTGCCTAAACGTACATTTGCAGAGCTATTGGGAGATTATGGAGTTTCATTGTTAAACTATCCGGTCTCTGAAATAGCAGCAGATGCAAAGAGAATATGAAGTAGTCATAGCCGATACCAGCTGCCTTATTCTGCTCGATAAAATTGGCGAGCTGGGACTTCTACAATCACTTTTTCAACGAGTCACGATTACCGAGGAAATTGCAGATGAATTTGGGCTGCAACTTCCTGACTGATTTAATGTCCGCTCCGCCGGGAAAACAAATTTCCAACATGGATGGGACCTGGATATTGGTGAGGCAAGTGCGATTACGCTGGCGCTGGAACTCGATTCGGTGCTTATGATATTGGATGACTACAAAGCGAGAAAAGTTGCACAAAAGGCAGGACTGAACATTACAGGAACGTTGGGCCTTTTCCTGAAAGCAAAACAGCTGAATATTATCAGTTTAGTAAGGCCATTGTTGGAAAAGATCAGCAGACGAATTTCAGATATTCTCAAAAAGTTTTCGAGCAAATTCTTTCGCTGGCGGACGAGTAATCAACCAATCACCCGCATCACCTCCTCCTTATAATTCCTCCCGATCGGAATCTGATAACTCCCCCAGATGATCCGGTTACGCTCAATGCGCCTTATTTTATCAATAGCCATAATAAACGACTTGTGCACGCGCAGGAAGCGGGCGGGCGGGAAGATATCGAGCATGGCTTTGACGGAGCCTTTGATGACGACTTTGCCGGTGCCGGTATGGATGATGGCGTAGTCTTTCAGGCCCTGGATGTGGGAGATATCGTCGAATGCGAGGCGAACACGCTGGACGCCGCTTTTCACAAATATAAAGTCGGGTTTCTCCTCTGATAAGTTCTGTTCGAGGTTAGCATTCTGTTCTTTGAGTTGCAGGAAATCGCGCACTTTTTCCAGGGCGTGCTGAAAACGGGGAAATGAAATGGGTTTTAATAGAAAATCAATGACGCCCAGCTCGTAGCCTTCGAAGGCGTAGTCGCGGTAGGCGGTGGTGAAAACGGTAACGGGCGGCTGCGAGAGCGATTTCAGGAAGTCGATGCCGTTCATTTCAGGCATTTCAATGTCCAGAAACAGCACGTCGGGCTCGTGTATTTGCAGGTACGCGAGCGCGTCGCGGGCGTTGCTGAATTGGGTCGCGCCTGTAATGCCCGATTTGAACAGGTATTCTTCCAGTATTTCTCTCGCGAGAGGTTCATCGTCGATGATCACGCATTGCAGCATACGTCGCGGTTTTTGTTCGGCAAATTCAGTTGGTAGCCCGGTTCGTAACCCGGTTGAAAGTGTAGCTCAGGTAATCGCCGCCGACCATGAGTTTTTTCGAGCTGTCGAGTATAAATAATACATTTTCGTCGCCTTTCAACAGAAAGATCGATTTTTCGGGCTGGTCGGGATCGAGCTGGATCACTATGGCATCCGGGTTTTCGGCGGTGCCTTTCACGAGCGCCCATTGGCCGGTTCGCGGTTTGTCGCGGAAAAGCGAGCCGGCCCACTGATAGGTGGTCGGCTTTTGGGTTTGCGGGTCCTGGTAGAATGTAAATCCCCATTTCAACTTTTCGCAATTGGCCTGGACAGTCATGTGCATTATGGGCGCCATGGGCTGGCAAAGTACGCGGCCATGGAATACGCCCCACACGTTCGGCCCCTCGGCGATGGGATTGCGGGTGGTCGTTTGGGAAGGTACATTGGCAGGCACCACGGATTGGGCCGCCACATTTTGCAGCATTGTGATGCAGGCAGCGAGAAGAAACAACGTTTTCATGGCCAATGGACGGTTGTTACAGATTAGCGTTCTGTTTGTTGAAAGTATAACTGAAACCCGCATTGCCGATCATTAAATGACCCTGCGTATCCAATAAATGCAGCATGCGATCGCTCATTTGCAAGAGGGTAATAGCAGTTTGCGAATCAGTTGGTTGTAATGCAAAAATCTGCTTACCCGGCATCTGTCCGGTGTTTTTAGAAATAACCCATTTCCCCGAAATCTCCTTAGTGAACCCATCATTCATGAAACCTTGCGTGCCGGGCTTGGTCATGCCGTAGGTGTATTGCAGCTTGAAATCGTCGCGGCCGAGGTTGCGCGGGTCGCGGCGGAGCGTGAGGCGCCATTTGATCATTTCGCAATCCAGGTTGGCGGGGATTGCCAGCAAATGTCTCGGGACGGCATCACACGGGGTGGCGGCTACAAATGCCTCAGGCTCGGGCGAGACTATGTATGTGGGCGCCACCCAGCCTGATGCGGCCCAGCCTAATGCGGCCCAGCCAATTGCGGCGAAACCCATGAGCGATAAAAGCGAAAACCTTTTCATGACTGTTTTTGATTAAGCGTTGGCTAAATTGATTTCCATAAAAACACTGAAACGCTCCTGTTGATCATCGATCCGCAGGCTGTGGCGCGACGGGTACAGCAATTCCAGGCGCTTGCGGAGGTTGGCCAGGCCAATGCCCCCCTTCCCGTCTTTCGATGTTGTGTTCGATTTGCTGTTTTCAATCGTTACTTCCAGGGCCGAAGGGCCGACGTGGATCTTGCCATGCAGCCAGCCTTTCTCGGATTTACGGCTCACACCGTGCTTGAATGCATTTTCGACTAGCGGCAATAGCAGGAGCGGGGCAATTTCCTTGCCGTCGGGATTACCGGCTACTTCCAGCGAAATGTCCGGATTGTTGTCGTAACGGATCCTTTCGAGTTCAATATAGTTGTGCAGATAGCTGATCTCCTTGTCTAGCGAAACCGTACTGTCGTCGCTGTCGTAAAGCATGTACTCCATCATTTCGGATAGTTTTAGCACCACTTCCGGCGCCAGATCCGATTTCTTTAAGGTCAATGCATACAGGTTGTTGAGGATATTGAAAAGAAAATGAGGGTTCACCTGCGAACGAAGGAAGTTGACTTCCGCATTCAGTTTTTCTACCACGATCTTTTGCAGGATACGTTGTTGTTCGTACCAATCGATGCTCAGTTTGAGGGCGACCATGAGTGCCAGGTACCACAGCGTGCTGAAAAAGTTATAGGAAAGCGCTTCCACAATATTGCTGTTCCGCATGGGGCCGATTACGTACCCGTACAGATAGTAGTCAAAGAAAGATTGAATGAAGAGGTACCCGAGGATCGACAGCAGCACCATCCCGAAATACCGACCGTACTTTTTCCGTGAAAGGTATTTAGGTAAAAAGTAATGCAAATTCAGGTATGCAATCACGATCAGCAGGATCACGCGAGCAGCCACGCAAATCGCGAAATAGTTGAGGCTTGCCTTGAAAATCAGGTAGCGCTTTTCATACAGAAAAAAGCCCGTCACCAGCAGCCAGTAGCAGACATGTACCAGTGCATATTTGGCTGAAACCGTTCGGTTTGAGAAAGGAAGCCGTACTTGCTTTTCCAGGAAGGGCGTTTCCATAGGCGCGTTTTGAAATGATGTGGTAAATGAATGGAAAAGATCGCTGAGGATGAAATTATATCGACCAACGCACGAAAAAGTAGAGGAAAGTAATGGGAACTATGTTTCTTAAATTTCACTAATTTCGAATCCGCTTGTCTGGTAGTATTGACAGTTTTAATTTACACACATGCCTTCAAATTTTTGGCGAAGTCCATCTGCGTTGTTCATCTGTTTTTTTCTTATTGTCGCAGTGCGTTTCAACCGGAACGATCTGCTGGTAAAGCGCTCGCTGGGAGATGCCGCTTTTTACATCGGAAACGTGCAGTTTCTGCGGGGCGAGCATGTGGAGTTTTACTTGCAAGCCCCATTTAATGAACGCCTGCTCGTGACGCTTGCGGCATCACAGTTGCCGTTTGATCCGATGACATCCATCAATATCATTAACGTTATCTTCCTGCTTGCGGCAATCTGGTTCCTTTATAAGCTACTGGAACATTTCGGTTTGGACGACAGGCTCGTTTGGGCTGGCTTATACCTGTTCGTTATTTCTTTTCCGACATTTTATTACGGTACGATCGGCTATGTCGATTCGGGCGTTTTGCTGATGATATTCGCCGGAACATACGCTATTTATAAGGAAAATCATTGGCTGTTTCTGCTTGCCGTGGTTTTGGGAACCATTGCGAAGGAAGGGATTGTGCTTTTGATCCCTGTTGCCGTAGCCTATGGATTTACCCAAAAGGATAACCGATGGTATTATTCAGCCGCCGCAGGGTTACTGCTTTACCTGGTAGCATGGGGCCTTGTCAAGAAGTACATCCCGAATGGCCATGGCAACACGCCGGTGCTTTTCTGGCAACCGATTACCTGGCGTATTGTCGATAACTTCACCCGCTCGCACGCTTATCTGAGCTCTATCCTGAGTTTCGGCATTCCGGGGGTTTTATGCTGTTATTACCTGTATAAATATGGTGGAACGATAAAAACTGCCTGGAAAGAGGAACTGCCGTTGTGGATAGGCACGGTAGGAGGGTACCTGCTTTGGTTTTACACGCTTTTTTCCGCTCATACCGACGGTCGCTTCTTCTGGGTAGCCTATTGTTTTCCCATCGTTTTGTCTTTGCTGTGGTGGCGCCGTTTCGGGAAACCCCATTATCGTTAACACCACGGATAACGCCTTGGTTGGTTGCGATTTGACGAATTATTTCTTAATGTTTTATTCATCCAGGTTGTCTGCAACTGTGGGTATTTAATTGTAATTTTAGAGGAATAGTTTATACAAATCTCTCAACTCAACCCAACAAAGCCAAATGATGAAAATTCTATGGAAGTTTGGACTGGTATGGGTGCTCGTCGCGCTGTTTGCAGCATGTGACGACCACGATACCCCGCAAGATGTTGTTAAACAAAACGGTCTGCCGCTGAGCGGTTCGCAGGAAACGCCGGCAAAAAAGACATCGGCTACCGGCTGGGCCGATGTTTCGTACAACAAAACCACGCACATGCTCACATTTACGCTCAACTGGGCCAACCTGACGGGTATTCCCACAGGCGCGCACATACACGGGACCGCGGCGCGGGGAACTAATGCGAGCGTCAAATTCGACTTCTTTTCAGCTATTCCAAAGACTATCACGGGTAGCTATGCGACTTCGGTACTCGTGGACGGAACGATTATCAACGAAAACGACCTGCTGAACGGGCTCTACTATTTCAACATCCACACACCGACCAACCCGGGCGGTGAGATCCGCGGGCAGATCGAGTTTTACGATCAGCCGCAGATTGTTGTTGCAAAAGGTTTGATGCTTCAAGGTGCGCAGCAGGTACCGCCTGTCGTTTCCGCCGCAACGGGAACAGTGGATGTGATGTACAACAAATCGACGAAATTGCTCAGCTATTTCATCAAATGGAAAGACCTGGAAGCCACACCAACCGGCTCGCATATTCACGGAACAGCCACTCCGGGTGCCAATGCGCCTATTCAGCATGACTTTTTCGCCAATTTCCCCAAGGATCTGTCTGGCGAATTCTCCAACTCGGTGATGGTCGATGGCGTGAAGATCAAGGAAACGGAGCTGCTCAACGGGCTGTACTATTTCAATATCCATAATGTACTCCATCCGGCCGGAGAAATCCGCGCGCAGATCGTGTTCTGATTTTTTCAAGCACTAAAAGGCAATCCCGCTCCTGGCTCACAGGGCGGGATCGTTTATTTAAATGCCTTAAAAAGCCGACGAACGGCGCAATGCGATATTTATACGACAATTTTATTCTACAAATGCATTTGGCCGATACTTGGGGTCGTTCGTCGACTGGCCGGTTCGCTGCTTTTACTATTCCGTAAGATGCTGTATCATTGCGTTATAACTCCTAACTAGATCGTTCCCAATGTCTCCGTTTTTACTTATCCCGCGTCATACTGCCCGGCATTTCCGCCGGTGCCTGATTCTTTGCGTTGCGTTGGTTTTGGGTTGCGTATATCGTGTACAGTCACAACAGGTCGATCCCGATCTGGCGACATTAATTCAGGAGGAAAAAGCATTTGCGGCGAAAGCGGAGGAAACGGATGTTCCGACCGCTTTTCTGGCGTATCTGGACATTGCGGGAGTAATATTCAACGGAGAAGGGGCCGTGAATGGCATAGCGCAATACAGTAAGGTGCCAAAGGGCGGAAAGGACCTTTTGAAATGGTACCCGATTATCGGCCATGTTTCCCAGGGCGGCGATATGGGTTTTACCTCCGGCCCTTTTCAATTTTTGGCTGACCGGACGCAGGGAGCCGTCGGTTCGGGCTACTTTTTTTCGGTTTGGAAGAAGAATGCAGCGGGGCAGTTCAAGGTCATGCTCGACGGCGGCGTGATCCATTCCGGCAATGCGACGGAAGCATTCCAGCGCGATCCCGAGCCGCAGAGCAACACGGCGTATGCTTATATTTTACCGATTCCAAAGGTAAATGGCAGCACTCCTCAACCCTGGAAGGCCGAGGATGCGTTTTCTGCCGCTGCCGGAAAGGATGCGGACAAAGCTTACAAGCAATTTTTGGCTGAGGAGGTGGTGCTGCTGAGGAGCAACCGGCCATTTGGCAAAACCAGGGCCGATGCACTTGGGACGTTAGCGCAGCAACAAATTCAATCATACCAATTTATCAGGTCAGGAGAAGGTATTTCCAAGGCAGGCGACCTCGCTTACTGTTTTGGCAAAGCCAAAGCCGTGAAGGGCGACAAAACTGTGGAGGGATTCTTTACCCGCGTCTGGCAGCACCGGCCCGAAGGCTGGAAAATCGTTGCCGAGCAGGTTAGCCTGTTTCGTTAAAAACTAACGCATTCATTTTCGCACCGGCCAAAACCTGTGAATGGGAGCATTGTGCCCGTTGCATTGCTTCAATCCTTTGCCGCGTCCTCATGCAGGCAACACGTGCGTATTTTTTACCAATTCATATATACCATGAAAAATATCTATTCGCTATGGTGCATGCTATTGCTTCCGGCAATGCATGCGATCGCACAGGAGAGGATGGTGACCGGCTCGGTGACCGCCCAGGACGACGGGACCGCGCTCGCGGGGGTTAATATCAAGATCAGGAATGCGAATGTCGGAACACAAACGAACGGGAACGGGGAGTATTCGATCAAGGTCGGAAGTGATACTACGGTGTTGGTTTTCAGTTATATTGGTTTTGAAACGCAAGAGGTGAAGGTGGGCAACCGCACGAAGCTCGATGTAAAACTGGCGCAGGATACCCGGCAGCTGGGCGAGGTGGTGGTGACGGCGCTGGGGATCAAACGGGAAGAGAAATCAATCGGTTTCGGAGCCCAGAAACTCGACGGCGGCGAGCTGAGCAATGTGCGGGAGGCAAACCTCGTGCATTCGCTTTCGGGCAAGCTTGCGGGCGTGCAGGTAGCGGGAAACACGGGCTCGATGGGCGGCTCGGCGAAGATCAATATCCGGGGTATCAACTCGATTTACGGTAACAACAACCCGCTTTTCGTCGTCGACGGCATGCCGATGGAAAACCGTAACACCAATTCGCTCGAACAGCAGCGCGGGGCGGGCGGCTATGATTTCGGAAACTCCGTTCAGGATTTGAACCCGAACGACGTCGAGAATGTGACGGTGCTTAAAGGAGCGGCGGCTACGGCATTGTACGGCAGCCGAGGTTCGAACGGCGTGATTGTGATCACGACGAAAAAGGGCGGGAAATCGCGGAAGCCCAATTTGACCTACACCTTTGGCTATAATATCGACAAGGTGTACAAACTGCCGCGGTATCAGAACAAGTACGGCGGTGGTTATGAGTTTCAGAAATTGTATTACAACCAACACCCGGAGGCGTTTCCGGACGATCGGAAGGGGAGCTACGACGACAACGATGGTAAAGGCCGCTACGATTTACTCCCGCAGTATGCGACGGACGAATCGTGGGGGCCGAAATTCGAGGGGCAGCTTTATCGGCCATATTGGAGCTGGGATAAGGACAGTAAGAATCCGGATTTCGGCAAAGTGGTGCCCTGGGAAGCGCAGCCGAACAATATCAGGAGCTTTTTTGAGACCGGAAGCACTTTCAACCACAATGTGTCTCTCGACGGCGCTACGGAAAAAGGGACCTATCGCATTTCGTATTCCAATTTCGATCAGAAGTTTATCCTGCCCAATTCCAAACTCGTGCGCCATAACGCGAGCATCAACGGCAGCTATGAAGCCATCAAAAACCTGACAATCTCGGGTGCTGCCAACTTTGTGACGCATTCGGCCAAAGGCAGGCCCGGGACCGGTTACGGCGACGACGGCGGGAATGTGATGGTGCAGTTCACCCAATGGGGCCAGCGGCAGGTCGATTTTAACAAAATGAAGGAGTACGAACTGGTAGACGGCACACAGCTGACCTGGAACCGCTCGGCATGGTACGATCCCACGCCCCGGTTCTCGAACAACCCTTACTGGGTAAGGCACAAAAATTATGAAACCGATGGCCGTACCCGCGTTTTTGGAAACCTCGCAGCGAATTACAAGCTCGCGGAAGGGCTTACCGCGGAGGTGAAATACATGACGGATACCTACTTCGAAACACAGGAAGAACGGGTGGCTATCGGCTCACAGTACACGTCACAATACTGGCTGAGCAAATACAGCCATTTGGAAAACAATATTCAGGGATTATTGTCTTACAGCAAGCAGTTTACCAAAGACTTTTCCTGGAATGCAAACGTGGGTGTGAACCGTATGACACGCACGGGATCGACGCTCATTTCGAAAACCGTCGATGGTCTGAGTTCGAATGTGTTCAGCCTCGAAGCATCGATGGGACGGCCGGATATCACGGATTTGAAAACTAAAAAGCGCATTAACTCGGTATTTGGAAGCTCTTCATTAGGGTATAAGGACATACTCTTCCTCGACCTGGGCGCGCGGAACGACTGGTCGTCGACACTGCCTGTGAAGCACAACTCGTATTTCTATCCCTCGGGCTCGGTGTCGTGGATTGCTTCAAGCCTCATCGATGCCAACTGGCTGAATTTCCTGAAACTTCGCGCGGCGCTCGCACAGGTGGGTAACGACACCGATCCTTACAATGTAACGATGGCATATTTGCTTTACCAGCCGTTCGGCACGGATTCGCGCGTTTCGGTGCCCAATACGTTGCCTAACCCGGATCTGAAACCGGAAACTACCTCTGAATACGAGTTTGGCACCGAGTTGAAAGTGCTGAACAACCGGTTAGGACTGAACCTGTCGTATTACAACCGCCGTACCCGGAACCAGATTGTTCCTCTGAGCCGCTCGGCTGCTACCGGCGCCACTTATAAGTATGTGAATGCAGGTTTGCTTCAAAATAAAGGCATTGAGCTAAGCCTGAATGCGTCACCGGTTTCGACCGAAAATTTCAAATGGGACATTACGCTGAACTGGGCGAAGAATAACAACAAGATCGTGCGGCTTACCACCGACCAGAAAACGATGGTACTGGCCAATGCGCCGTTTGCGGTGCAGTTGGAAGCGCGCGAAGGAGAGTCGTTCGGCTCCATTGTGGGTTATGATTTTGTATACAATGAGAAAGGACAGAAACTCGTAGACGAGGAGGGCGTGTACTTGCGCTCAGACGACCAGAAAGTGCTTGGCTCGGTGTTGCCTTCTTTCACCGGCGGTGTGATCAATGCATTTCGTTACAAGGGCTTTAACCTCTCGGCCCTGATAGATTTCCAGAAAGGAGGCAGTTTCTTCTCGACCACGCAGATGTTTGGGCGGGAAACGGGTATCCTGGAAGAAACCGCAGTAGGCAGCATGCGCGAAGACGGCGTTATTGCCGAGGGCGTGAAAGAGGACGGTACGTCCAACGACGTACTCCTTTCCGCTCAGGACTATTTCCTCTATAATGGAGGGGACAATATCAATTCGGTCGACGTGGTTGATGCCAGCTACATTTACCTGCGCGAGATAAGCCTGGGTTACAGCCTGCCGGCGGGATGGGTTTCCAAAACGCCTTTTAGTAAAGTGCGTGTGTCGCTTACAGGACGGAACCTGTGGCTGATCAAATCCAACTCCAAGCATGTCGATCCCACCGCGATCACCAATTCTATATCCAACTGGCAAGGTCTCGAAGGCGGCGCTTTACCGTCGGTCCGTTCGATGGGCGTGAATGTTTCTTTCGGATTTTAATGAAAACAGCTATGAAAAACATCAGGAAAATAAGCAGTCTATTGCTGCTGACCTCGGCGCTGGCATGTACCGACGGTTTTGAGGAAATGAACAAGGATCCCAACCGGGCAGAGCAAGCCACCTCGGCACAATTACTGACCAATGCACAGTACAATTTTTCCAATAACATTACCGACGAGTGGAACAATGGCCGCTTTGGAATGTATTATGCCCAATACTGGTCGTCGACCTATTATTCCGGCGAAAGTCGTTACCAGATTCGGGAGAACACGAACCAGATCATGTGGAATACCTTCTATACCGACGTGCTGAATGAATTGCAGAAATCACAAGAAATAGAGGAGGCGTCGCAATGGCCGGGTTTCAAGAACCGGATCGCTATTTCAGAGATTGTGAAGGCCTATACATACCATTTCCTGACCGACATTTACGGCGGGCCTATTCCTTATGCCGAAGCGCTGAATGCGGAGGATGTTACGCCTGCCTACAATACCGGCGAAGAGGTTTATGCGGGCCTGCTGGCTACGCTCGATGAGCAGGTGAAGGTCCTGGATGCAAATGAGCCGAGCTACGCTACCGGCGACGTTTTGTACCAGGGAGATGTGAATGCCTGGAAACGCTTTGCCAATTCGCTGCGGCTTCGGATTGCATTGCGGATGATCGACGTGAAACCTGCCGAGGCGACCGAAGCCATCAAAAAAGCACTGGACCCGGCCAACGGCGGCATTATCAGCACGCAGGAGCAAAGCGCGTTGTTCCGCTGGCTGCCTTCGCCGCCCAATAACAACCCGATGAATCAGTCGTTCAAAGTGCGTGTTGACTTTTCGATGTCCAAGCCGTTTATTGATTACCTGAAACTGTACAGTGATCCCCGGCTGCCGGTATTCGCGGAGCCCCGCCGGAATACCAACGATTACGTGGGGGAAGTATATGGACAGGCAAGCAGCAGTGCCAGCTCCAATGGAGATCCGTCGCGCGTGAGCCTGCCGACGAATTATGCCGTTGGAGCCACCGCCCCGACCATCTGGCTGGATCTGGCCGAAGTGAAATTCATGCTGGCCGAAATCCAGGCCAGGGAGCTGAAAGTGGGGCTCACCGGAACCGCCGCCCAGTACTACCAGGAGGGAGTCGCGGCGTCTATGCGCTTCGCAGGCATACGCGAGGAAAATATCACAGCATATCTCAAAAAAGTGCCCTACAATGCCGCCAAATGGAAAGACAGCATCGGCTCCCAGAAATGGATTGCCATGTACACCCAGGGCATTCAAGGGTGGCTCGAACGCCTCCGCCTCGATTTTAAGGACCCGATCACGGGTAAAGCCATCTTCGCCCTCCCTGCCGACGGCTCGCTCGACCCGGACGTCACCGACGTCTCCAAACGTATGACCTACCCGCTCGTGGAAGCATCCCTCAACGGCGCGCACTACCGGACGGCGTTGGAGAAGTTGGGAGGTAGAAATAGTAAGGGGGCGAAGAACTGGTGGGATAAGTACTAATTATCAGCCGGTCGCAGCGATAACCGTTCGTTGCGACCGGTTTTGGTAATTTTGGTGCATGACAAAAATTTACACACTATCATCTGCTTTTATATTCAATGCAACAGGCGAAAAAGTGGATGCCGTGGCCTCACCTGCGACTTTAAGCGAATTGTCTGAATCAAGGCATAGCTTTCAGTTTAATTTTTTGAAACTGAACCAAAAATATATCGTATATAAGTTGCAAGCCAGAGGCGATTCAACGATACAGGGCTTGGTTGCTTTCAGGCCGACTCAGGGAGCCATGGAATGCTCTAATATGGAAATTTGTAATGCCAATAAACACGGAAAGCCAGTCTACCATGGAGCAGGTAAAGCTATGGTAGCATTGTGCTGTAAAGTGTCATTTGACGAGGGACTCGATGGATGTATTTACTTCGATGCTAAGAATAGATTAATTCCTTACTATGAGCGGTTTGGCGCAAGACGTATCTTCGGGCTGCGCATGATTATGGACTCGGTCAATGCGAAGAAACTTATTGATTTATATTTCTAATTTGTTTAAATTGAATCATGGAACCTATATCAAAACAAAGAGAAGATACCGCTGATGAGTGGGAATTTGAAGATCCTACGGGGCCGATGATGCATTGGGAAGGAGACAGATCGGAGGAAGACAGGCAATGGATGAGTAATTGGTTTCTTGCTCGTAAGACCGAACTCGAAAGAGAACGAACCCATTTGGCGGTTAAGGCCAAACAGGCTCGTTATTGACTCAAAAACTCTTCAAATACCGCACCGAAAACGTCCGTCCGGGCAGGTTGTAGCCGCGTTTTTCGTAGTAATTTTCGTCGGTTACATTGTTTAATTTCAATGCGATGGTGTGGCCGCCAGAGATTTTGAATTGTGTGGCAAAATCCAGTACCATATATTGTGGATACTCGATTTCAGGATTGATCGGGTCAGTGTAGTCGATGTCTTTTCTGGTGCCGACTGCCCTTCCTGAAAGCCGCAGTTGCAACCAACTCAGGTTGTCATAAGCCAATCCAAAATTAAAGGTATTGCGGGCGACGTTCTGAATGTCGCGGCGTATTTCGGAGGCGTCGGTACCTACAATGAGCTCTTTTGCCTTGATTATGGAATTGCCGTTCCAGAATGCCTTCAATGAATAGCGATAATCGCTTTTTGCCCCGAAATCATATGATAGCTCGGTTTCAAGACCTGTGATTTCAGCATCGGCCGCGTTGACAAATGTGGCACGCGAAGTGATTACATCGCCGTTTTCCAAAGGCTCATTCACGACTTTGATGACTTTGGCAATGCGGTTGTCGACCTTAGTGCTGTAAAATGTCACATTAGCCGCGAAACCGGATTGCGGCTTGTTGAAATCCAGGCCCAGGTCCCAGCTCAGGCTGCTTTCGTTTTTCAGGTCGGGGTTGCCGGCCGTTACGGCAATGCGGCCTTTGGAATCGCGGACTTCATTGTACCCAGCTACGCTGTAAGCATCGGTGGTAACGAATGCCCGACCGATATTGGCTTTTGCCCGGAGCGATGGCAGCAGTGCATAGGTAATACCGAGGCTCGGACTGGTGAATGGCGTTGACTTTTTACCGGCCTTGTAGGTCGGCAATAGCGGTGTTTCACGTACATCGAAGGTAATGTGGTCGAAGCGGATGCCCGGTTGCAGCGTGAATTTACCTACGTTTAAGAGCGCCTGTCCGAAAAATGCGCTGGAAATCAATGCATATTCGGGCTGGGTAGGAGCACGTTCGGTGGTATCGTTGGTCCAGCGGCGGCTGTTGGTGGATGCATTAAGATAGTCGTAGCCCAGTATTACCGAATGGCGACCTAGTTTCCAGACGTCTTTCACCTGTACACCCTTCCAGGCATTATGTCCCTGCGCGGAACGGAACGGTATCACCGGCTTGCCGGATACATTCTGGGTGTAGTTTCTGGTGTTTTCTTCCGAGGCATAGACTTTCACACTCGGGTTGTGTTGCCCGATTTGCCCGGTCAATGAGACATCGAGTGCCTGGCGATCGACATCCTTGGTACTGGCTTCTGTACTTCCGGAGGACAGTTCACCCGGCGATTCCACATCCCGCGCCTGGAATTGCTCCCCGCGTACATCCACGCGCCAGCGATCGTTGATCTGATAGCCCAGCCTCAAAGCACCTGAAAAATAATGCAGCTTCGTGAATGGCCGCCGGTTGCCGTCGCCGGTTGTTTCGTCGGTTTCAACGGCTGGGCGATCGGTATAGTTTTTCTGCGCATGTTTGTAGCCAAATGCATTGCGGAGCCAGTTGTCCTCCCCGATTTTGTAATCTTTGGACCTTTCCAGATAGCTGAATGAAAGGTCATAATCCAATTTGGAAGTGATATTCCCGCCGGTATTGAGGCCGGCCTGTAATGTCTTGAAACTTCCGTATTCCAGGTATGCATTACCGCCTGGCGTACCTTTGGAGCGTTGGGTAATGACGTTGATCACCCCGCCCATGGCCTGCGAGCCGTACAATGACGATGCGGGTCCTTTCAGTACTTCAACCCGTTCTACGCCGTTCAAATTGATCTGCGAAAGGTTGGTAGCGCCCGCCGGGCGGCCGTCGATAAGTAGTAACGTCCTTTGATTTAACCCTGAAAACTGCGGACGAAAGCCCCTGATGCCGATTCCGGAAGACAAATTGGGATACTGGATTACATCCACCGCGGCCGTTTTTCGGACAATGTCGGTCAGGTCGTTGGACGGCGTCATTTGAATATCCTCTTTCGAGATAATATTCAGTTTTTGAGCGATCTTTTCTTTTTTTGTTTCAAAACGGGTGGCGGTTACCACGACCGGGTCGAGCAGTTTTTTACCGGAAGAATCGGTGATGCTTTCCTGGGCTAATACCGTCGAGGTGGGCAGCGCTGAAATGGCGAGGATGGAAAGAATCAGTCCGCTGGCGGAAATGCGGGCGGGGCGGTAGAATGAAATATGCATTGTTAAAATTGAAATGATTCAAAGAGAGTTATCGCGCCGATCAGGATGGAGAATGCACCGACCGCGTAGTTGACGATCATCAGAAAACGTTCGCGCTTTCCGGCAAAACGGCCGATGGAAAAGGCAAAAAAATAGCCGTATGCCGACATGGAGAGAATAATGCCGATGCTTTGCAGTACAATGATCCAAACGGCTGTCATGGCGTCACGCGCGGCAAGTGTAAGCGCTACCGCGCACGCTCCGCCTGTACCCGCAAGGCCATGCACCATGCCCACCCAGAACGAGCGGCTTACCTTGCGTTCGGCCGGTGCCGATGCAGGTTTTTCGGTTCTGAAATTCCGGCGGATCGCCATAAGACCGAGCCAGATCATCAGCGGGCCTACGAGTAGCTCAACCTGGTCGGCAATGTGCAGCGACATCGTCGATTTGAGCAAAAGCACCAAAATGGCGAATAAAATCAGCGTAAGAGAATGCCCCAGCGCCCAGTGCGAGGACCGCCAGATGAGTTTCCATCGGAGGGATGGACCTCGTTGGGCCGGGCTTCGTTGGGCCTCGTTCTCTTCTGTCGCCAGAACCGAAACCGCAGCCATATGGTCGGGTTCGAAGGAATGCTGCACGCCAAGGAGCAGAGAATCAATAAGTAAATAGTGAATCATTGGGTTTCCGCATAAATTAACAGATAACTTATGGGAGAATGCAGGGACTAGCCTGGCCGCAACGCAGCCTGCCGCTTCCTCTTGCCTTTCTTCCCGAAAGCAAAACCGGATCATTCAACGGCAGGTCTTCTGGCTCGTTCAGCTCTTGCGCCTTCCCGGGAGGAATGATTGAATTATCTCCCAGTGACATCTAACAAGAACATCGTTTCGTGAACTTACAGCAGCGGGTACTGCTCCGGATTTGCACCGGATTCCCTTTTAATCACGCCGGAGGCGCGAACCAATGAATATGCAAAGCTAGGTGTTTTTGTCGGAGATAAGCCAGAAAAATAGCCGAATACCGCTAACTTTGCAGCATTAAAAGTTCTTTAACATACTTCTCCAACAGGAAAAGGGATTGCGTATCAACGCATTCCGGGGGAATCGTGTAAATCCACGAGCTGTCGCGCAACTGTGAGGTGATAATGTCTGAATGACCGAATGACCGAATGACCGAATATTTACTATTCAATCATTCTATCATTCACTCATTCAATCATTGACCTAAGCCAGAACACCCATCCTTTTCCTTGTTGACAATGCTTTCGCGGTATGAAGCAGGGTCTGGTTTGGATATTCGTCGGTTTTCACCCGTTTTGCGGTACGACGCTCGCCTGGCGCGTTGCTGCCGGGGAATTCCTTTCTGTTTTCTTTTACTGTCGAATGCATTTGAAGTTGTCAGAACTTCCAATTCACCGATTGTTGAAAGATGTCTGCTCCAAAATCCAGTTTCCTGATATCCGCGCCATCGAGCAATTCGGGGAAGACTACGCTGACCCTGGGGCTGCTGCGTGCGCTGCGGGACCGAGGGCTTGAAGTGCAGGCGTTCAAATGCGGGCCGGATTATATCGACACGATCCACCACGGTACAGCGGCCGGGCGGCCAGGGCTGAACCTGGATACTTTTATGGCCTCGGAAGCACATATGCGTGAGGTGTACGAGCGTTATGCGTCCCGCGCGGACGTGAGTGTAACCGAGGGCGTGATGGGGCTTTTCGACGGGGCCGATAAAATGAAGGGCAGCAGCGCGGAGATCGCGGCCCTACTGGATATACCGGTAGTGCTCGTGATCAATGCGCGGTCGATGGCGTATTCGGCAGCTCCGTTGATTTACGGGTTGAAGAACTTTTATCCGGGCATCCGCGTGGTGGGGGCCATATTCAACTTTGTGAACACCGAATCGCATTACCGGTTTTTGCAGGACGCATGTGTCGATGCCGGCGTGGAAGCACTGGGGTATTTGCCTAAAAACGAGGAACTGAATATTCCATCCCGGCATTTGGGGCTGCATATATCGGCCGAAACCGATTACGAACAGATTGTCCAAAAGCTGGCAGAGATTATCCCGCGGACAGTTAACCTGGAAAGGTTGCTGGAACTTACTGCCGTGAGTAGCAATGATGAAAATAAGCCGGTTTTAAGTCGGGAAAATCAATCATACCTTCAAAATAATCCCCGAAACCTGCGCATTACCGTCGCGAAAGATGAGGCATTTTCATTCTTGTATCACCAGAATATAGCATGCTTACGCGCCTTCGGAGAAGTGCAGTGGTTCAGCCCTCTGCACGACCGGGCTTTGCCTGAAACCGACTTTCTGTACCTGCCGGGCGGATATCCCGAGCTATTTGCAAGGCAATTGTCGGGCAATCAAACGATGCTGGAAAGCATCCGGAACTACTGCGCAAATGGCGGACTGGCCTACGCGGAATGCGGCGGGCTGATGTACCTGGGCAGGGAAATCACCGACGGCGAAGGTAATGCATTTAAGGTGGTAGGTGCACTAGACCTGTTGACGACGATCCGGCATTCGAAAATGACGCTCGGCTACCGGGTCATGCATTGGGATGGCCTGGAAATCAGAGGCCACGAATTCCATTACTCTTCACTGAAAGAGCCATTTGTGCAGGCGCCGCTTGCAACAATGACCAATGCAAGGGGTATACCTGTCGGTACACAATTTTTTAGAGCGAAAAATACCTTTGCCAGTTATGCCCACTTCTACTGGGCCGACAAGCCTGAGTTTGTTCAACACCTCATCAACAAAACCACAAAAAAAGCCGACGGCCGACAGCCGAAAGCTGACAGCCCGCAATGAAACGCCAGCGTGTTACCCGGTCCGACGGAAAGTCCATTAACCTCGTGCAGCGGCGCGGGCATCTTTCCTATTGCTACAATGCCTGCTGCTGCGGGCGTGTCGATCGCGGGTATGCGCCTATTCCCGTGGAATTGTACAAAAATGAATGGCTGAGGCGGAAGCTGCGGAATGTGGTGCATATGACCAAAGGCGGTTGTCTGGGCCCGTGTACGCTGGCAAATGTAGTAACGTTGTTGTTTGACGGGCATTCGGTGTGGTTCCATTCCATTAATTACGAATGGCAGATCATCGCGATTTTCGACTACATCGAAAGCATGGTAAAGGCCGACCGCTACCTGGTGCCGCCTTCGGACCTGGCCGAATATGTATTTCAATTTTATACCTGGAAAGGCTCCGAAACAGCTACTGAACTCGGGCAAACTGCCATTCCCACTGACGGTATCGTGTTCCTCACACACGCGGACACGGATCTGCTCACGCTCGACCGCGCGATGCAACTCCTGCCGGATGATTTTCCCAAAACGACGGGCATCAGCCTGATGGCGATCAAAAGCGAGGAGCAGATGCAGCAGCTGTTGCAGCGTGAGATCGCAGAGGCGAAAATTATCGTCATCCGCATTCATGGGCGGCTCAGCAGCATTCCCGGGTTTAATGAGCTGGTAAAACTGGCCGGGCAGCGGGGCCAACATCTGATCGTGGTGAGCGGTACCGGAGAGCTGAACCCCGAATTTGCCGCAGTATCAACGGTTTCGCCTGACATTTTGTATGAAACCCTGGCCTATTTGCAGGCAGGAGGTTACAGTAACCTGATTTCGCTCCTGAGCTACCTTTCGGATCATTTGCTGATGACCGGTTTCGGGGCGGAGGCTCCCGTGAGTTTGCCCGAGCAAGGTATTTACCATCCCGATTTGCCCGAATTTGCCGATCCATCCGACTGGCTGAAATACCGCAACCCTGCCCTGGTGACGGTGGGCATTACCTTTTACAGGGCGCATTGGCTGAGCGGGAATACCCAGTTTGTGGATGCGATGATTCGCGCGCTCGAAGAACGTGGCGTGAATGTGCTGCCGGTATTCACATCTTCGCTCAAATCGGTTAATACCGAAACCGGAAAGCCGCTTGCATTTGAGTTTTTCGAACCGGGTGCGGGCATGGGAATCGATGTGCTGGTCAATACGATTTCGTTTGCCATGACAGATATTCAGCCGGTAGGACAGGGGAGCGACCCCTCCCGGGCATTACTCGACCTGAATGTGCCGGTTTTGCAGGCGATCACGAGCGGTATGGGACGTGGGCCGTGGGAATCGTCGTCGCGGGGGCTCAATCCGCTTGATACGGCCATGAATGTGGCTATTCCCGAGTTCGATGGGCGCATCATTACCGTACCTGTTTCATTTAAGGAAAAAGGAAAAGATACGCGTGGGTATGAGCCATTGGATAACCGGATCGAACGGGTTGCTGGTTTAGCTATCCGGTTTGCACGTTTAAGATATTTGAAGAATGCCGATAAAAAGGTCGCATTCATATTTACCAATTCCAATACCAAAGCTTCGCAGATCGGAAATGCGGTGGGGCTGGACGCGCCGGCGTCGCTCATGAATATCCTGCGCACAATGCGTGACGAAGGCTACCGGATCCATGACCTGCCTGCAACGGGAACGGAGTTGATTCATACATTGATAGACCTGTGTGCCTATGACCAGGATTTCCTGACACCAGGCCAACTCGCCCAGGCTGCGGCCAGGGTTCCTGCCGCACAATATGCAGGTTGGTTTGACGAATTGCCCGAAGCTGCCCGGCAGAAAATGCTGAAACAATGGGGCCCGGCTCCGGGGGAAACCTATGTGCACGAAGGGTATATTGCATTGGCCGGGCTCGATTTAGGCCATGCATTTGTGGCATTGCAGCCGCCACGAGGCTATGGTATGGACCCGGACGCGATCTATCACCAGCCCGATTTGCCGCCTACGCATCATTATTACGCATTATACCGATGGCTCCGCGACGGCTGGGGTGCCGATGCCATTGTGCACGTGGGTAAGCACGGGACGCTGGAATGGCTGCCTGGAAAAGGGATAGGACTGTCGGAGAATTGCTTTCCCGATGCGTTTCTGGCCGATTTGCCATTGTTTTATCCATTCATTATCAACGACCCCGGCGAGGGTTCACAAGCCAAAAGGCGTGCGCATGCGGTGATCGTCGATCATTTGACGCCCCCGATGACCTCCGCGGATACTTATGGTGAATTGGCGCAGCTCACGCAACTGGTGGATGAATATTACCAGGTTGAAAGCCTGGACCCCTCCAAATTGCCGCTGCTGCAAAGGCAAATCTGGGATCTGATCAAACAGACCAACCTGGATGCGGATCTTGCGGCCATGCTGAGCCGCGACCACGGGGACCATAAGCATGACTGGGACGATGACATGACGCCCGAGGGAGTGCCGGTCAGCCTCGCGGAGATGGATGGAAAGGACATCGCGCATTTGATCGAGGATATCGACGGCTATCTGTGCGAGCTTGGCGCCGCGCAAATCCGGAACGGATTGCATACGCTGGGTGAAATGCCGGAAGGGGATGCATTGCTGGACATGCTGCAAGCGCTTACGCGGCTTCCGAATGGTCCAGTGCCGGGTATGCAGGCTGTTTTAGGAAGTTTGTATGGTTTTAATATTGATACACTTCATCAACAAAAAGGGCAAAAGCTGCCCACACCGGCAGATAACCTCGCGGCTTGGGCCGGCAGGCCGGTTATAACCGCGGCCGATGCGCTCGAAGTCCTCGATGAAATGGCGGCGCATATTGTCAGGCTGTTTGAATATTACAGGTTTGACGCGGCAGCGATTGACCAGGTCATATTTGAGTCGATCGAACGTAACCCAAACTTGCCGGAGCTGGCCGGCCTTCGCAAAATATTGAGTTTTGTATCCGGGCAGCTCGTTGGGAGTCTGGCTCGTACGGATGAGGAGATTACTAACCTCTTGCACGGCCTCTCGGGCGGATACGTACCTGCGGGTCCGAGCGGAGCGCCTACGCGCGGGATGGCGCATATCCTGCCTACGGGAAGGAATTTTTACGCCGTCGACCCTCGGGTGTTGCCTTCCAAGGCGGCCTGGGAAGTGGGCCAGCAATTGGCTAGGGAGGTGTTGGGCCGCCATTGGAAAGAAACCGGCAGGTATCCCGAAAGTGTCGGGATCAGCATCTGGGGCACGAGCGCGATGCGGACGCACGGCGACGATGTGGCCGAAGTACTGGCATTGCTGGGTGTACGGCCCGTTTGGCAGGCAGAAAGCAGGAGGGTCAATGGTTTGGAAATCATTCCGTTGGCTGAACTAGGTCGCCCGCGGATCGACGTGACGACGCGCATCAGCGGCTTTTTCAGGGACGCATTTCCACACCTGATCGAACTGATGGATGAGGCGGTGCAGATGGTGATTGCTGCGGATGAGCCATTGGAGGAGAATTTTGTAAAAAAGCACTATTTAAAAGATCTCGCCGACCTGCAAAAGGACGATACATTATCCATTGAACAGGTCGAAGAGCGGGCTGCCTACCGCATTTTCGGGGCTGCGCCGGGTAGTTACGGGGCCGGGATATTGCCTTTGATCAATGAAAAGAACTGGCAAACCGATGCTGACTTTGCGCAGGCGTACATTAACTGGGGCGGCTACGCGTACTCGCGCAACGCGCAGGGCGTGGATGCCAGGAAGGAATTCACCCGGCGCCTTGCAGGCGTGGAAGTAGCATTGCATAACCAGGATAACCGCGAGCACGACCTGTTCGATAGTGACGACTACCTGCAATTTCATGGCGGGATGATCGCCACGATCCGTAACCTGACAGGCCAGCAGCCCAGGCATTATTTTGGCGATTCGCAGGATCCTGCGCGGCCGGTAGTAAGGGATTTGAAAGAAGAAACGTTGCGTGTATTCAGGTCGCGCGTCGTGAATCCGAAATGGATCGAGAGAATTAAAAAACACCACTACAAAGGTGCGCTGGAACTCACGGCCACGGTCGATTACCTCTTTGGCTACGACGCTACGGCCGGAGTCGTGGATGATTGGATGTATGAAAAGGTAGCCGAAACCTACGCGCTGGATGCCGCCATGCAGCAGTTTCTCGAAGAGAACAGCCCGTGGGCACTTCACGCCATTGCCGAGCGCCTGCTGGAAGCGGCACAGCGGGGACTTTGGGAAAAGCCATCGGAAGAAGCACTGGAAGGTTTGAAGGATTTGTATCTCAAAAGTGAGGCGCTGCTGGAATCCAGGAGCGAATAATGCTCTTGTAAATGAATATTGAAATGAATTTATACCCGTTTTCCGCGATCGTCGGGCAAGAGAAACTGAAAAAGGCATTGCTGTTGTGCGCCATCAACCCCGGCATCGGCGGAGTGCTGATCAAGGGAGAGAAAGGTACGGCCAAAAGCACCGCGGTACGCGGACTGGCGGAGGTAATGCCTGTGCTGGCGCACACAGGCGAACCGGTGCCATTCGTCGATTTGCCTTTGGGCGCATCGGAGGACCGGGTACTTGGTAGCCTGGACATCGAGGCGATCCTTTCCAATAAAACCAAAAAGTTGCTCCCAGGCCTGCTCGCGAGCGCGCACGAGGGGATTTTATATATAGATGAGGTGAATCTCCTTGCCGACCACCTGGTGGATGTGTTGCTGGATGTGGCGGCGTCGGGAGTCAATACGGTTCAGCGCGAAGGGCTTTCGGTGAGCCATCCTGCGCGGTTTGTGCTGATCGGGACAATGAATCCGGAAGAAGGAAATCTGCGACCGCAGTTCCTGGACCGTTTCGGGTTGATGGTGGAGGTAGGAGCCCAAACCGATGTGCAGGCGAGGACCGAGGTGGTGCGTAGAAGGGTTGCGTTTGAGAGCGACCCGGTTACGTTTGTGAAGCATTGGGTGAATGGGCAGGAAGCTGTAAGGGAGAAAATAATTAGCGCGAGAGCTTTGTTGCCGCTTGTCCAAATGCCCGACGGATTGCTCAAAATGATTAGCCAGCTATGCATTGAATGGGACGTGAGCAGCCTACGAGCTGACATCGTGTTGTACAAAACGGCGATCACAATAGCCGCATTGAACGGGCGGACGGTAGTAACCCCGCAGGATATACGCGAAGGAGTCGAGCTGGTTCTGACTCATAGGAAAGGCAAAAAGGCATTGCCACCGCAAACCGGTCAGGCTACGGATGATAGCCAAAAGGATTCTGAGCAGGACAATGCAATCCAGCCTGATACACAATCTTCTAATCACACAAAAACTGGGGCGGACCATCAGGAAAAAGAGGAATGTGGCGAGGGGAATTGCGAGAACGGCGACGACGAGACTGTCGCCGGGATTGATTTTAGAATGAATATTCCAGAATTTACGAATGTCGAACCTGCTACCATACCAAATTCAGCGAATGGTCGTGCAATTAAAGCCAGACAAAGCGAGAAAGGTTTCCAGGTACGGGCGATTAAAAGCGATACTACCGCCGACATTGCATTAACTGAAACAGTAGTACATGCCTTAGCGCGCGACCCTCATCAACTGAGTATCGGCAGGCAGGACCTGCACCAGAAAGTCAGAAATGGGAAGGCCGGTCATCTCATTGTTTTTGTGGTAGATGCTTCGGGCTCAATGGCCGCCGGCAAACGAATGGAGGCCGTGAAAGGAAGCGTGATGAATTTGCTGCAAGATGCTTATCAGAAACGTAATATGGTGGCAGTGATAGGCTTCCGCGGTGTGGAAGCGACGGTGCTGCTCGAACCGACACGAAGTATAGAGCTTGCCGAGTTGGCTTTGGAAAAACTGCCGACAGGAGGGCGTACACCATTGCCGCACGCATTGCAGCTGGCCGGAACTATGCTCACATCGGTCGTGAAAAGCGATCGGATTCAGCCATTTCTGGTGATATTAAGCGATGGGAAGGCCAATGTACCTTTGCCGGGTGCCGGCGGCGATGCCTGGGCGCAGTCGGTGCAGCTGGCCGGAAATTTGAAATATCCCGCATTAGTGCTGGATACCGAAAGTGGCTACGTGCGTTACGGAAAAGCGAGGGAGCTCGCAGTGGCGCTGGGAGGAGAATATTTGTCGTTGCAGGAGCTCTCGGCAAATGAAATTACAGGCTCTATTGCGGGGCGTATTGATATTTGAAAGCGATGAATACTAGGAAATTACGCCCGATCATGTTTGTAGGGACAGGGTCGGATGTGGGTAAAAGTGTGATCACGGCTGGTTTTTGCAGGATATTCAAACAGGACGGTTACCAGCCGGCCCCATTCAAGGCGCAGAATATGTCGCTTAACAGCTTTGTAACGGCCGACGGCCTCGAACTCGGACGCGCGCAGGCCGTGCAAGCGGAAGCAGCGCAAATTCCCTGCGAGTCGGATATGAATCCCGTGCTGCTCAAACCGACAAATGACAAGACTTCACAGGTCGTTTTGAATGGAAAGCCCGTCGGGAATCAGTCGGCTTACGAGTACTTTATGGCGAATGATCGTACGGAGTTATTTTCGGCCGTGAAGGAGGCGTTCGATCGGCTTGCTGCCAGATATTCGCCGATTGTTATGGAAGGAGCGGGGAGTATTTCGGAGCTCAATCTGAAACACCGGGATATTACAAATCTAAGAATGGCCGCTCACGCCGGAGCAGCTACTTACCTGATAGCCGACATCGATAAAGGTGGGGTTTTCGGGAGTGTTTATGGCACCATCGCATTGCTTACGCCTGAGGAGCGCGCGTGTATGAAGGGCGTCATTATCAACAAGTTCAGGGGCGATGGAAGGCTGTTCGAAGAAGGTAAAAGAATGCTGGAAGAGTTAACAGGCTTGCCGGTAGTGGGTATTTTACCTTATTTCAGGGATATTCACATCGAACAGGAAGATTCCGTTTCATTGGAACTCAAATACCGGTCGGCGGTAGAAGGTAAAGTGAATGTGGCGGTGATCCTGCTGAAAAGGCTTTCAAACTTCACGGATTTCGACCGTCTTGAAAAAGACCCTCGGGTGAATTTGTACTATACCAATGAGCCGTCGGAAATTACCAAAGCCGCCGTGATCATCATTCCAGGAAGTAAAAACACGATCGAAGACATGCTGGCCGTGAAAAATAGTGGTGTAGCGAAAGCCATTTATGATGCGCACAAGCTTGGAAAGACTGTGATAGGCATTTGCGGGGGCTATCAGATGCTCGGTGAGCGCATTCTCGATCCGCATCATGTCGAAAGTGATATCGAAGAGTTGCCCGGGCTGGGGTTATTACCTGTAAAAACCATTTTGCAAGTTGAAAAGACGACATCGCAATGTACATTCCGGTTCTGCCAAAGTGAGGAGCAATGTTTGGGCTACGAGATCCACATGGGCGAAACCACAGCATTGCAACCCGGGGAGGCCGTTGCTACATTCTCCGACAGCCGTCGCGACGGCTATTTCCGCGACGAACGCACGTGGGGCACCTATCTGCACGGTATTCTCGATAATCAGGTGGTGATCGATCATATATTAGCCCCTTATACCAACGAAGCAGTTGTGCGGTATGATTACCAGGAATTTAAGGAACAGCAGTATGATAAACTGGCGGATCTGCTGCGGGCGCACATTGATATGAAACTGATTTACAATAGTATAGCGGAGTAGGATATGTTACACGGGCACGGTGACGATGGCTATCGGTACGGCAGCAAGATCGTCGCAGATTTCAGTACGAATGTCTGGTACGGAGGTGAGCCGGCCGGTTTGAAAGCGTATGTTTTTGAAAAATGGAGTGAAATTAACCGCTACCCCGAGGTGCTGGCAGAGAGTTTGCGGGAAAAGATCGCCCGGCATCATCAAATGCCGGTAGAGCGGACCCTGGCGTGCAGCGGCACTACCGAAAGTATCTACATCATTGCACAATTGTTCTCCGGGAAACGGACGGCGATCGTCACGCCTTCATTTGCCGAATACGAAGATGCGTGCCTGGCATTCGATCATGAAATAACCAGTCTCAGCTGGCAGGATGCGCTGGAATTGCCGAGATTGAAAGCTGATCTGGTATTTATTTGTAGTCCTAATAATCCTACCGGGCTTATTTTTAATGATTTACAATATTGGCTCAAGCTGAACCCGCAATGTCTTTTTGCGGTGGATGAGGCATTTATTGATTTTACGGAGGCAGGGGACTCCGCTATCTCACTAATGGCCCGGTTTCCGAACCTGCTGATTATGCGGTCACTCACAAAGACTTATGCGATACCAGGGTTACGTCTTGGTTATTTGCTTGCGAGAGAAGAGGTCGTAGAGTCGCTGATGAATATCAAACAACCCTGGACGGTCAATACGATGGCCATGGCGGCGGGGCACTATATTTATGATCATTTCGATCAGATTCAGCCATCGATTTCGCAACTTCTGAGTGATAAAAGAACGTTCGTTCAAGAATTGCAAAAACTGGAATGCATAGAAGTGTTGGAAAGCGACACGCATTTCTTTTTAGCCAGAACTTTGGTGCGGAATGCCGCTCAGTTAAAAGACTTTTTAATTGAAAAACATGGTTTGCTCATCCGTGACGCAGGTAACTTCCGTGGTCTCACACGGCAGCATTTCCGCCTCGCTACCCAACGCCCGGAAGATAATGAGAGCATGATCAACGCATTGAAAGAATGGCAGACGCTGTACTATTGATTTTGCCGCTCGTTGCGGGCTACTTACTCGATTTGTGGCTCGGTGATCCCGACAACTGGCCACATCCGGTCCGAGTGTTCGGCGATGCTATCGCGAAAGGGGAAAAGTGGTTGAATCGCGGCCAGTTCCGTTTTTGGAAAGGGGCGACATTGAGTGTAGTATTAGTCGTGTCGGTGTTTACATTTTTCCAATGGCTGGATCTAATACTTCTGCGAGCACCTGCCTTGTATTTAGTTGTTAATGGCATTTGGGTTTACTATGGTCTCGCCAACCATTCGCTCATTGCGGAGGGCCGGGCGGTATTTTCAGTTTTGGAAAACGAAGGATTGGAAGCGGGAAGGAGGCAGCTTTCCCGGATTGTAGGGAGAGATACTTCGAAACTGAATGCACAGCAGATACGCATTGCGGTGCTGGAAACAATGTCCGAGAACCTAAGTGATGGAGTCGTAGCACCGCTTTTCTACTATGCTTTGGCGGGCGTTCCGGGCATGATGGCTTACAAAATGATCAACACGATGGATTCCATGCTCGGTTACCGTAGTGAGCGCTACGAATGGTTCGGGAAATTTGCGGCAAGGTTGGATGACGTGGCAAATTTTATACCTGCTCGGCTGACGGCCTTGCTGATGGTTTTAGTGACAGGAAGCAGACGTGGGTTGCAATTTGTCTTCAAATTTGGCAACAGACATAAAAGCCCGAATGCCGGGTATCCCGAGGCAGCATTAGCGGGGATTTTGGATTGCCGCTTCGGCGGGCCGAATGTGTACCATGGGAAATTGGTAGAGAAGCCGTTTATCGGCGAGAACGACCGGGTAATTGAACCGCCGGAAATTGCAAGAGCGGCAAGTGTGAATCAGCGGACCTGTATGGCAATGGTGCTGATTATTAGCTTCTCGTACCTGGTTTTCGATGCCGCATTTCATCTTTGAGCTTTTGGACAAATTCGGGCGATACACCAACTATTCGGGCGATTTTTTCAATAGAAAAAGAACTCTCCCGTAGCAGGTTTTCGGTTGTCTCAATAGCAAACTCCTCTTTAAATGCACTCTTAACAAGTTCCTCGATACCCATAGACGTGTTTTCTTGTATTAGATGATCGACTGCTTCTTCAAATTTAACACCGCTTTCACGGTTTTCAAAGCGAATGTACAATCGTAGAAAGCCCAGTAACCTTCTGATTTTCGTTTTCGAAAGTTTTCTTTCCAAGAGATTTTTAGCTATCTCGATTTTTAGACTAAGTAGTTCATCATCAGTAATGCATTTGCGTTTCAAGACAGCTTTTACTGTCAATGCCACAATCGCAAACGGATTGTCACTGCGCCCCAGCATTTCCTCGTCCTGTTCCAGGATTTTGAATGCATTATACCGGTACAAAACGCTCGTACCCATGAATTCGCGGTGGTACTCGCAGGGTTTGAATGCCGCATTGCTTTCTGTGAAAATGGCAAATGCGGTAATCGGCTTGTCATATTTATCCAGTATTCGCGAATAGTAAGTGAACATCCGCCGTCCAAAGTCAGGATCATGGTAACCTTGCACTTCCACGTGCACGAGTATCCATTCGGTGTCGCCGTTTTGGCAATGCACTTTTACAAGTTTATCTACAAAGCGGGTTTGGTACGAGTTATCCTCCGGCGGGAATAATTGTTCAAGCTCCTTGTCGAGATATTCGAAATCCTTGGAAAAATCAAAGAAGGAACCTGCGTCGGGGTAGAAGAAAAGCAGAAAGTCTTCGAAAATATCTTCGAGGATGGATTTCCAGAGGGTGTCGTCGCGTTGCATGAAGGGTGTGTGTAAATGAAACTGTGCAATGATAAGCAATAAAATATTGCTAGTTTTGCGGTCATCCAGGTACACGTGTCATGCGTGATTAAAAGGGAATCCGGTGAGAATCCGGAACAGTCTCCGCTGCTGTGAGTTCAATACGAGGCTCTTGCAAAATGCCACTGGGCTAAGCCCGGGAAGGTGCAAGGGTTGAACGAGTCAGAAGACCTGCCTGCAAACATTGTTAATATGGCTTTCGGAAGAAAGGCCGGTGACTACATGATTATCAGAAAAATACTTGCAGCCCTGCTGCTGTGCGGCTTGCTGGCCGGTTGCAGCACCTCTTCGTCGCTTTACGAAAAAGGCGATTCCCACTACTCAGGTCCCGATCTGTTTCCTGAAAAAGCCAAAGTAACCCACGCCAAAGGCTTTAAAATCTCCTACCACAAATATTACAAGGTGGTCAAGATCATGAGCCCGTTCGAAAAGTCGACGGACACGCTCACGTACGTGCTCGTGCAACGTGGTAAGCCGCGACCCATCGGGTACAAAGACAGCCAGCTCATCGAAATTCCGGTACGGAGCATGGTGGCGATGTCGTCGCTGCATATCGGGTTGATTGGCTTTCTGGGTTGTGAGGATATCCTCACAGGAATGGGAAACCTAAGATATGTTTCTTCCACCAAAGTGCTGGACCGGATTAAATCGGGGAAGATTGTCGAGGTAGGGAAGGATCAGGGGCTTAATGAGGAACTGCTGGTGAGTATGCATCCCGACCTCATTATGGCTACCGGCAGCCCTGTTTCGAAGATAAGCCGGTATGAATCGCTGCATCAGGCGGGGATTCCGGTGATGGTCAATTCGGAATGGGTGGAAACGACGCCGCTTGGGAGAGCCGAATGGGTGAAGCTATTGGCCGCGCTGATCAACAAGGAGGGAGCGGTAAACCGCAAATTTGCCAATGTGGAGCAGGAGTACGTACGACTGGCGCGCCTTACCGGCAAAGTCGCAGTACGCCCAAGCCTGATTACCGGAATGAATTCCAAAGACGCGTGGAATGTCCCGAATGGCGATAGCTACGTGAACCGTTTCTTCCAGGACGCAGGCGCCTCCTATCACTGGTCCGGGACAAAGGCGACCGGGAGCCTGCCGCTGAGTTTTGAAACCGTTTATCCGATTGCATTGCAGGCCGATTTCTGGCTGAATGTGAGCATCGGAAATGTGCAGACGAAGAAAGATGTCCTGGCACGCGACGTCCGTTATGCCGATTTTAAGGCATTCAAAACCAATCACATTTACAGTTATAACAACCGCATGAATGCGCAGGGAGCGAACGATTACTGGGAATCCGGCGCGGTAAACCCGCATCTGGTCCTGGCCGATCTGATCCGCATCATTCATCCCGAGCTGCTGCCGAATCACGAGTTGATCTATTATAAATCAATTAATTAAATGAAAATATACACCAAAAAGGGCGACAAAGGCACCACCGGGCTATTTGGCGGAAGCAGGGTAAGTAAGGACGATGTTCGAATCGAATGCATCGGAACACTCGATGAAGCGAATTCGACAATCGGGCTGTTACGGGTAAAGCTGGGTGATGGGCACGAATGGCAGCCTAATTTGCATAAAATCCAAAAGGACCTGATGGACATGATGTCGCATCTGGCACGGCCTTCGGATGCAAAAAAGGAGAACAAAAACCCAATGCCGGTGGATGGTGCTACTTTTTGTGAGGAGTGGATTGATGCGCTCGAAGCAGCCATGACTTCTCCATCGGATTATTTTCTATTGCCGGGCGGAAACGAGGTGTCCGCACTTTGCCACGTAGCGCGTACGCAACTGCGCCGGGGAGAGCGCAGTTTGGTATCGCTGATCAAAACCGACGAGGTGCATGAAGCCATCCCGGCCTACATTAACCGCCTTTCGGATCTGTTTTTCACGCTCGCGCGGGCCGAAATGGATAAGGCTGGTGTGGCGGAGGAAAAGTGGCAGCTCTTCCTGTACAAGCGCTTCAAAAGCGCAGAACCGTCATGATTACGTATGTGACGGGCGGCGTCCGCAGCGGAAAAAGCAGGTTTGCGATGGATCTGGCATTGCGGAAAAGCGCCAATCCGGTGTATGTAGCCACTTCGAGGATCTGGGACGAGGATTTTGCCCTAAGGGTGAAACGGCACCAGGACGAGCGGGGGCCGGAATGGACGTCGCTGGAAAGCGAGCGGGATATTCACCATTTGCCGCTGACGGGGCGGGTAGCGGTCATCGATTGCGTGACATTGTGGCTCACGAATCTATTCGTCGCATTTGAATATGATATTGAAAAAGCGCTGGCGGCATTTAAAGCGGAAATCGATGCGCTGGCGGCTGTTAACGCCACTTTGATCATCATTTCCAACGAAATAGGCATGGGTGTCCATGCGGAAACGGAAGCGGGTAGGAAATTCACCGATTTGCAAGGCTGGGCCAATCAATATGTGGCTGCGGCGGCGCAAGAGGCGATTCTGATGGTGTCGGGGCTTCCATTAACCTTAAAAACAATCCAATAACAATGCATACCGCTACAATTACCAGTCAGGAAATTCAGGCCAAAATTGATTTGAAAACCAAGCCGCTGGGCGCGTTGGGTAGTCTCGAAAAACTGGCATTTCAGATTGCTTCGGTGCAGGATACTTTGTCGCCGGAGCTTGTAAACCCGCATGTCATTGTTTTTGCGGCCAGTCATGGGATAGCTTCGGAGGGTGTGAGCGCCTATCCGTCGGAGGTAACGCCACAGATGGTATTCAACTTCATAGGCGGTGGTGCGGCGATCAACGTTTTTACACGGCAGCATGGCATTAACCTTTTATTGGTGGATGCAGGTGTGGATTATGATTTTGGTCAAAATGAAAAGCTGATTGACGCAAAGATCAATTTTGGTACCAAAAGCTTTGTACAACAACCTGCGATGACGGCAGTGGAATGTCGCCGATGCCTGGAAAAAGGCGCCGAATTGGTCCGGGAAGTGCAGCAGACGGGTTGTAATGTGATCGGTTTTGGTGAAATGGGCATTGGTAACACTTCTTCGGCGTCTGCGCTCATGAGCCGCTTGCTGAATATTCCGGTGGCTGAATGCGTAGGAAGGGGTACCGGGCTCGACGAGGCGCAGCTGGACAGAAAAACAGCAGTATTAACCAACGCATTGAAACACCACCAAAATGTACCTAACGACGCCGAATCGGTGTTGGCGGCATTTGGCGGGTTTGAGATCGCCATGATGTGCGGTGCGATGCTCGAAGCTGCGCGATTGGGTATGCTTGTGCTGGTGGATGGTTTCATCGCGTCCGTCAGTTATTTGTGTGCCTTTCAAATGGCCCCGTCGGTTCAGCGATATGCCGTTTTTTGCCATCAATCCAATGAAAGAGGCCATCGGTTGCTGCTGCAATCACTGGGCGCGGATGCATTGCTGAAACTGGATATGCGCCTTGGCGAAGGGACTGGGTGCGCGCTAGCTTATCCGCTGTTGCAAAGTGCGGTTGCATTTCTGAATGAAATGGCGAGTTTTGAAAGCGCAGGTGTGAGCCAGAAAACGGAGGATCCTGCTGAAAACCGATAACCGATG
This sequence comes from Dyadobacter sp. BE31, assembly GCF_031457695.1. NCBI lineage: Bacteria > Pseudomonadati > Bacteroidota > Cytophagia > Cytophagales > Spirosomataceae > Dyadobacter > Dyadobacter sp. BE31. Next base: position 161,426 of record NZ_JAVDXA010000001.1, on the reverse strand, counting down.
TCCTACGTCCGTCACCAGTTGGATCTGTTTTTCACGGCATTGCAATTCTACACCCGGCTGCCTGCACCGAAGTGGCTGGTTTACCAGCCCGAAAACCTCAGTCTGGCGACGGCCTACCTGCCATTTGTAGGTTGGATCGTGGGTTTTACTGCCGGAACCGTTTGGTGGGCGGCGGATTATCTCACAAACCCTTCGATAGCTGTTCTGTGCTCCATGGTCACTTCCATTCTACTGACCGGTGCATTTCACGAAGATGGATTTGCGGACGTATGTGATGGTTTCGGGGGCGGGTGGACGCGGGAAAAGATCCTGGAAATCATGAAGGACAGTCGCGTAGGCACTTATGCTTCCGTGGGCCTGATACTGATTCTCGCATTGAAATTCGCATTGCTGCAATCCATTGCCGGGCGAGAAAATAGTATGATAGGCATGCTCGTTAGCGGGCACGCATTGAGCAGACTAATGCCTGTATTTGTCATTTATATGATCCCTTACGCACGTGATACCGATAGCAAAGCAAAGCCGGTTGCTGAGAAGCCGCCTTTTGGGGTGCTTATCTCGGCTATTGTCTTTGGGGTTTTGCCTTTGTTTGGCATGGTGGTATATCTGGGGCTGCCGCAACTTTTGGCAGTAATCCTGGTTTTGGGGTTGATCACGATCCTGTTGGCGCGCTATTTCAAAAAATGGATCGGCGGCTATACTGGCGACTGCCTCGGTGCCATTCAACAGGTTTGTGAAGTTGCATTCTATTTTTTCATCGTTGTGCTATGGAAGTTTATCTGATCCGCCACACGACGCCGGTTTTCGAGCCAGGGCTGATTTACGGGCGGAAAGAGCTTTTGCTGCACGCCGATTTTGAATCCGAACTGGCAGCCATACGCTCGCAGCTCGATACGGATTTTGAAATAACCTATTCCAGTCCGGCATTCCGATGCACCGAGCTTGCCCGGGCACTTTCACCTACGTTTTCGACCGATTTTCGTTTACAGGAACTGGATTTCGGAGAATGGGAAGGCAAAACCTGGGATACCGTCGATCGGCGAGCACTGCAGGTGTGGATGGACGACTACGTGAACGTACGCACGCCCGGAGGCGAGAGCATGATGCAGATGTACGCGCGGGTGAGCGAGTTCTGGTCAGAACTGGGGCAATCTCCATACGGGAAAGTTGCCATTGTGACACACGCAGGTGTGATCCGCTTGATCCTCTCGATTGTTAACGAAATAGCACTGACCAATATATTTGACATCAAAGTGGCCTACGGAGAAGTGATCCGGGTTCGCATTAGTAAGTAGCAATTCGTAATTTGGGGATAGAAATCAATCCCAAAATTACACCGCCATGAACCAGGAGTATATCGATAGCGTCAGAAAGCAGTTTGAATACTACAAAATGCTGGGTGAAAAGACCATCGCGCAACTCAGCGACGAGCAGCTTTTCTGGAAATACAATGAGGAAAGCAACAGCATTGCCAGCATTGTGAAACATTTATGGGGCAATATGCTTTCCCGCTGGACCGATTTCCTGACAACAGACGGAGAAAAGGAATCGCGCAACCGCGACGCTGAATTCGATAACGACATCAACGACCGCGAGGATCTTCTTGCGAAGTGGAATGAGGGCTGGAATTGCCTTTTCAATGCGCTGGATTCACTGAATGCATCGAATTGGGATACCGTTGTTTACATTCGGAATCAGGGGCATTCGGTGATGGAAGCCGTTAACCGGCAGCTGGCGCATTATCCCTATCATGTGGGGCAGATTGTGTTTATCGGGAAAATGGCGCTGGACGAAAAATGGTCGTCGCTTTCGATCCCGCGCGGCAAATCGCAGAACTATAACAGTGAAAAATTCGCGCAGCCCAAGACCAGGACGCATTTTACCGATGAGTATCTCAAAAAGTAGGGGCGGGTCGGCTCATGTCATGAACCAGTAAACTGCGAGTGCAGCCAGCAGTAGAAATGCAGCCGCAATAATCTGAATAAAACCGTTTTTACGGTAGAAGGGGATCGGCTGTTCGTCCCGGGTTTCTTCGGCGACCATACTTTGCCGCAAACGTCCCAAAAGCCGACTGGATACCGCCGGTTCGATCTCCTCGCTTTTTGTAAAGATTTTACCAGCCTCCGAAGTCATTACTTCATCGAAAACCCATTTGCCTGCCGGTGTCTGCAGGTGGCGAAGCAGTTCGTCCTGCTCGTGACCGTCGCACTGGTTCGAGATATATTTGTAAACGAGGTTCCTGATATGAATTTCCTTATCCATTGATCTGGCCCGGTTCGGAATGGTCAAAGTTGCAGCACAGCCTGGTCCTTGCCTGCGCGCGTAAGCGTATGAAAAATTTGACTTTTGCAGATTTTAAGCAGGTAGCATTTCAGCGAAGACTCGTTATTCAATCCATCGCGGTTCTCCCACAATTTCAGGAATACATCGTGTACAGCTTCTTCGGCATGTTCTGTGGACTTCAAAAACCGTAATGCAAAGCGAAACAAATAGGCGTGGTAGGTTTCATAAACCCTTGTAAAAGAGGGTATGTCGCCATTGCGAATGCTTGCTGCAAGGATATGATCCTGCATGATCGGTTCTTTCATATTTCAGGTTTTGCGGGCTACGTTTGAATTTCAGATATAAGCAAGTTACTAATAATTTCTACTTTTTGTAACCTACAACGCGGTAGAAACAACTCCAATTGTGTCGAATCAGACATATAACGTTCTGACGGTGGCGCAAATGCCCCCTAATACTGCCGTTTTCACACAGCGCCCAACCTTCTGGCACCTATTAGTTTTGTATCAACCAAATCAATCAAACAAAACCTGTATAAACCAAAAGAAATCATGGAAGCTACATTTGTTACCCCAGCCGCAAAAGGTCGCACCGATAAGACCGCACTTGCTGGCAAGATTATCAGCGCGTTGTGTGTTTTGTTTCTCCTTTTCGACGCACTAGGCAAGGTATTTAAGGAATCGCATCATATGGAAGGCTCCGTTGCGCTGGGCTGGCCTGCCGACCAGGTACAGAGCATCGGAATCGCGCTGCTGATCTCCACCATCCTTTATATTATTCCCCGCACTTCCATTCTGGGAGCCATTTTAATTACGGGTTACCTCGGCGGAGCAATCGCCGTCATGGTTCGCGCAGGCCAGCCGTTGTATTTTGCAGCTGTGTTTGGTGTGCTCGTGTGGGCGGGTTTGTACTTGCGCGATGAGCGGGTGCGGTCGTTGATTCCCTTCAAGAAATAGCAGTCAGATTACACTTCATTAACAAATACGGGTCGGATAGCTGATGGCTCCCGACCCGTTTTCGTAATTATCGTTCTATACCATGCCACCCATCAACGGGTCGGTTTTCGTGACGGCGCCGGTTTCAACGTGTCCTGCGAAGCGCTCTTCGTAGTCGTCATAACCTTGCACTTTTACGCTGAAATCGTACCAATGGAATGATTTGTCCAAATCCAGGACAAGGGAAGCCTTGCCGCCGACGGCGAATGTCTTGTTTTTGACGCCGGTTTTGTAACTATTATCCTCAATTATAACATGATGCGGTTTGGAATCTAAATTTTCGATCATTACTACCACATTACCGGTCGGTTTCGAGGCCTTAACCTCATATTCGCAGCTTACTTTCAGTTTTGGATTAGCCGTATTGCCCATGAATTCGCGGTAGAAGCCATTTGGGCCATAGATGCGGAGGTGGTAGGCATTGTTTTCAAAATCGGCGAGCTGCCAATCGTCGGTTAATTTGTCGCCGGCTGCAACACTGTAATCCCAGGAGCGGAGCGTTTCATTGCGATAAGTTTTCATGGCATACACGCGGTAAGGAATACCACTGGCTTTGCTTCCGAAATGCTGGTTGCCAGCCTCGAACGACAGTTGAAGTGCGTCTCCGGATTTGCTAAGCTGCGCATTCACAAACGGTTCATAAGGCAATGCGCAGGCCGGCCGCACGCCTTTTTCTTGAACGGGGAATAATGCCGATGTTTTCGGGCCTTTATTCAGCTCTGCCAATTCGGCAGCGCCAAGCTTTTTGAAATTCTCGGGAGCATGCTTGAATTGCGCCTGGTGAATGCTTTCTATGAACGGTTTTTGTTCAAGAAAGACCGGCTTTTCGATCTTTTCGCCATTATAGGGCCTGAATACCGACGTGAGGTCACCGCAGATGGTCCGGCGCCATTTGGTGATATTCTCCTCGTGTACTTTTTTGTTAAACTTCTTTTCCAGAAAGTTTTCCAGGAATTGAAGCGAAGAGGTATGATCAAATACTTCTGAATTTACGTAACCGCCTCTTGACCAGGGCGACGCGATGATCATCGGCACGCGGTAACCAAGGCCGATAGAGCCTTCGCGAATGCTGGCCGGGTCGGCCGAAGGGTTGGTTTGCTGGTCAGCTAATGCGAAATCCATCTTCGGATCGATGCCCGCGGATACTTTGCCAGTGCCTTCTTTGTAAGGATTGGGAACGGTAAATGGCGGCAAATGGTCGAAATAGCCGTCGTTTTCATCATAAGTCACGATGAAAATGGTCTTTTTCCAAACCTCGGGATTTTGCAGCAAGATCTCCATGGCTTCGCTCACATACCATGGGCCAAACCACGGCTCGCCGGGGTGATCGGAGAAATGCGCAGGCGGCATCAGCCAGGATACCGTCGGCAATGTGCCGTTCTTTACGTCCTCCCTGAACTGGTGGAACACATCGCCTTTCGGGACATTCAAAGTCCTTTCAGTACCGTTGTCGGAGTACTGCATCGACGTCAGTTCGTGGAAATTCGGGTCTTTGATATTGGTACTGAATGCCTTGTCGTTCAATTTCTTATCCTTGTCCGAAAGCCTGGCGTAGGTGTCTTTGTTGAATTTCGTTTGGGCTGTTTCAATGTTTTTCAGCAGTCTTTTGGCCGCTGCAAGCCGCGTCGCCGCGCGCGAATCGGTGGCGGCTTGCTTTTCGAGATCGGCGATCGTTTGGACTACCGTCTGCCGTTTGCTTTCAAGGTTAGCGATCCCGCCCTCATGGAACCGCACATTGTAAGTTTTGAAATACTCCAACACATTGGTACCAAAGTTGCTAAGCCATGCGCTCTCTTCTCCTTTGAGGCCGTAACCCATCGTGAGCTCATTCTGGTACACTTTCCAGTTGATACCGTTTTCTTCGAGCCGCTCGGGGTAGGTTTTCCATTCGAGCTCCGGGTATTCGTAGTTGCTGATATTCCACAAATGCGCGAGGCCGGCGGGCTCGTTTTTCTCGCGCACGGTGCCCGTCATCCAGTAGTAGCGGTTGGGGTGCGTGCCGGTAATGCTCGAACAGAAATTGTGGTCGCAAACGGTGAACGCGTCGGCGAGGGAGTAGTAGAACGGGAAATCCGAACGATCGCAGTAGCCCATGGTGAGCGGGATATGCGCATATTGCTTGTTCCGCGGGGCTTTTACGTCGAGCCAGCGGTCGTACTTGCCATTGTTCATGGCGTCGGTCTGGTCGGTCCAGCCGTGCGGGATGGAGCCCATCCAGGCCACTTTAGTATCTTTTACATTGAGACGGAAAGGCCCGTAAGTTTCACCGGCCTTGTTGGTCTGGAACCACACTTTGTTCTTATCGGCCAGATCTATCGCCCGTGGGTCATTGAAACCTCTCACCCCCTGCAACATGCCCAGCTGGTGGTCAAACGAGCGGTTTTCCTGCATCAGGAACACAATGTGCTCGGCATCATAAAAGGTGCTGCCTGGCGCGGGATCGATCGCCAGGGCTTTTTGTATCACAGGCGGGAGTGTGTTCGCCATTGCGCCCGTACCTGCGAGGAGGGCTGCTTTTTTCAGAAAATCTCTTCTCGAATCCATTAAATCGGTGAGTTTAGGACTTCAAAATTATTCCCGGGACCGTTACCGGTTGTTAACCGAGGGTTATGATTTGATCATTTTTATATCGCTATATTTGAGAAAAGCACTTTCAAGCACATATCTATGGCAGCCATCGAATCAATTAAAGAAAAACCGATGAACCTGGCGGCCGGGCATTTTATTGAACACATTGAAAAATACCGCTCACCGGTCGAGGCTATGAAGCAGATGCGCTATTTCAAGACCGGCGAGGGACAATATGGCGAGGGGGACGTGTTCATGGGTGTGCGCATGGGGCAGATTTTCGAAATGGCGAAGGCGTACATCCATATGCCTTTGGAAGAAATCGAATTGCTGCTTCAAAGTCCGATTCACGAAATCCGTACGGGCGCATTGAGCATTGTCGACAAGCAATCCAGAAGCAAGAAAATTACGTTGGATCAACGGAAGCTGCTATATGAATTGTATTTGCGTAACACGCACAGGATCAATAACTGGGACCTCGTGGATATTTGCGCGCCGCGTGTGGTAGGAGGGTATTTGTATGTTTCGGGAGAGCCAAGGGACGTGCTTTACAACCTGGCTGTTTCCGAAAACATTTGGGAGCGCCGGACGGCCATTGTCGCCACGGGGTATTTCATCCGAAAAGGTGATATAGAAGATACTTTCCGGATCGCGGAGCTGCTTTTAAACGACCGGGAAGACCTTATTCATAAAGCAACCGGCTGGATGCTACGCAGCGCCGGACAAGTGAACCGGCCGCAGTTGCAGAAATTTCTGGACAAATATGCCGCTACCATGCCCCGGACCCTGCTTCGTTACTCGATCGAACATTTCGACAAGCCTTTGCGCAGTCATTACATGGGTTTGAAAAGGGCAGGGTAGCGGCTTTTGAGGTTGCCTCCTGACGGGTTATTTCGCTGGTGTGATCACGATGTTGCGGTATTCAACCGGACCGTGGTCGCCCTGGATGTAGAGCGGGCCTGCTTCGCCTTCGTTGCTATCCAATGCACCGCCGGTAATGCCGGGGATTTCCTGGTTGCTGATCACCGTCTTGCCATTTGCCACGAGCGTGAGCATGCGGCCCACCAATGTGATATCGAACGTGTTCCATTCGCCGGCTTCTTTGGCTACCATCTCGCTTGGCGTAATGAAACCGTAGATTGCGCCCATCTGATCGAGGGCCGGCTCCATGCCTTTGCCGTCGGTGATTTGTACTTCGTAGCGACCGCGCAGGTACACACCGCTGTTGCTGCCTTTCGGAATGCGGAACTCGATGTGCAGTTTGAAATCATTGAATTTCTGGTCGGTCACCAGGTTTGCACCCGATTTCGGGCTGCGGAGAATGCCGTTTTCGGCAACCCACTGGTTTTCGCCTGTCGCATGCCATCCTTTGATTTCGTTGCCGGCCGTCAGTTTGATCGGCGTTCCCCACGCCGGTGTAGCTTTTCCACGCAGTGACGGGGCGCGTACGCCTTTGTAGCTGTACGTCTTGCCGTCGGGCGTGGTGAGCGATCCGGTAATCGCGTCGCCGGAAACGGTCCCTTCCACTTTCAGGTCGCTTTCGCCGCGCTCCCATTGTGGCGGGATCGAGAAGTCGAATTTGCCTTCCTTAAAATGGATCACCGAAATAGGCCGTGCGCTGCCGGAAAAACCGGTAAACTGGCCTACGAGTGTTTTGGTACCCGAGTGGCGCACTTCCAGCCACGACGGTAACACTTTGCCATTCGCATCTACGGAAATGTCCCAGCGTCCTTCGATCGGCGAGGCGAGCGGGGCGTTATCAGCTTGGGTCGAAAAGGTTGCCATCAGCAGGGCACCCGCCGAGAGCATCAAGTTCCGGGAAACCCGGTACAGATTGGTTTGGAATACTTTCTTCATAAATTTTTTAGGTATTAAAGGGTGGGAAAGTTAGAGATAAAAATCAATTTTCTGGAATACTTAGCTGGTAGCTTGTGCTGCGCCCACCTCCGGAAGCGCTAAGGCATTGAATTTCTGCAAGGTGCTGCAAGTCGCGGGTGGCGGTAGCTTTGGAGGTTTTGGTGATCGACATGTATTTCTTGGCGGTCATACCGCCTTCGAAACCATTCGGACCCGTTTCGAGCATTTTCTGGATCACTTTTGTTTCCCGTTCGTTGAGTAAATCTTTGAAACGATCGAAAAAGCGGGTTTTCTTCAATGTAAAATCCAGTATGTTCCGCGTCTCGATTTGTGCGTCTACGATGGTTTGCACAAAGTAGCGGATCCAACTGGTGATGTCAATGTGTTTTTGGGCGGTTTCCAGCGATTGGTAATACTTTTTGCGCTCCGCTTCGATCGTCCGGGAGAGGCTCAACATGACCGGCCGACCGATGGTTTGCGACAATGCCTTTTCGGCGATCACGCGTCCGATCCGTCCGTTACCATCCTCGAAAGGGTGAATGGTCTCAAAATATAAATGCGCAATGGCAGAGCGTACGGGCGCTTTGGTAATTTCTTTCGGGCCCCCCGGTGCGGTCGCATTAAACCATTTGATAAATCGTGCCATTTCCGCAGGGACTCGCTCAGAGGGCGGTGCTTCGAAATGCACTTTTTCTTTGCCAATGGAGCCGGAGACGACTTGCATAGGGGCCGCATCCTTACGCCACGCGCCGGTGGTGATGGTCTTGCTGTCTTTAAGCAATGTTTGGTGCCAAGCAAAAAGCATTGCCTCCGTAAGCGGTTCCGCGTAGAAGTTGCGCGCATTCACCATGAGCTCGGCTGCACCCTGTGCCTTCCGGTCCTTCACCGGTTCTGGTTTTTGGGCGATGCCGAGGTTGTTTCTGATGGAAGAAACCACATCCTGCCGGCTCAGAAACTCGCCTTCGATTTCCGACGTTTTAATCGCCTCAGCGACGAGCGTGTTGATCAGCGTTTCCACTTGCAGTGCATCGGGCGTACCCTTCAAAATGCCGCTGATATGGCCCGTTTCTTCGGCAAAAAGGAACAGGATATCTTCCGTACCGGTAAGGTCATACCGGAATTCGGGCCATTCAGGATGTTGCCAAATGTAAGTCATGAGCCGATTGGAAACGTTATTCGGCTCAAATGTAGCAAAATTTTGAGCCGAATAATCTCGTTATTCGGCTCAAATGTCATAAGATTCTCAAAATCAGTCTATCCTGGCATAGCCCGTCTACACTTGACAACACTTGACCACCCCTGACCTCTTTTTACAAAAACGGTACAATGCAAATTGACGGATTGGATCAGTTATTGCAGCGATTTTCTCGTAAACTTTGAGAAAACAAACTGACAGCTATGAAACGGATTGCGCAGATAACAGACATTCATTTAATGGAAGAATGGTCGGCCAGGCATGGGGCCGATACGGATTCGAATTTGAAACTGGTTTTGCAGGATGTCGGTGCGCGTGGGATCAGAAATGTGATTTTTACGGGTGATATCGGGCATGCGGATGCTTATCAACGCTTTTTCGCATTGCTCAAAGACTTTCATTTTACGGTCATTCCAGGCAACCACGATACGTTTGCGGACATTAAACCGTATTATTTTCCGGAGTACCTGAAAACGAAAGCTGAAATGTTTCATGCCACGGAGGAAGAATATTTTAAGTATATTTTCCTCGATTCTTCGTCCGATTCTATCAGTGAAATTCAGTTGCAATGGCTGGAAAATGAATTGGTTACGACAAAGCATGTGCTGCTTTTTATCCATCATCCTGTGTTGCAGGTGCTTACTGCGGTGGATTTTAAATACCCATTATTAAACCGCAATGCCGTGAAGGACGTGCTTGTGCGCAGCGGGCGCGAGATCACCGTTTTTTGCGGGCATTATCATACCGATGATTTTACCAAAGAAGAGAATATTACGCAATATGTAACTCCCGCTGCATCGGTGCAGATGGAGAAGAACCCGCTGGAAATTGTGATCCATAGCCGGTACTACGGCTACCGCATTATAGAGCTGGAAGGCCGGGCGGTTGGTACGCATGTGGTACTGAACCACGGAAAGGGGTTCGATGTGGTTGATTAAAACAAAGGACCACGATCCTGAGACCGCAGCCCTTGCATTCGCCAGCGTTTGCATTGCTCCCTTACGCGTTCGCGTGCGAAGATTGGCGTTGGTAACGTTTCAGCATTCGTAGGAAACGTACCATCAAAAAACTGTTGTCAAGCGCATTGGCCGTGTTTTGTAAACCCAAATTCCATTCGCTCGTGGGGCGGAGGTGGTGGTGCAGCATATCGATGTAAAGCATTTCCACTTCCTCCATGTCGATGTCGTTACTTAGTAAGTCGTTGATAATTTCCTGTGCGCTCTGCGCTGACTTTGTTTGTTGATACTGCATAATGACTGTTCAAGATCGTTATGCGCAACAAAGAACGGTGCCGCACTTGCCGTTGCTCACCTCATCACAAGGAACGGAACATAACTCCATTACGACCACGGCACCGTTCTCTGGTGCGTCAAAAAACATGTAGCCATATAAAATGCCTACGACTTTGTGTCATGCAGTTATGTTTCGATAATGATGATTTGAGCGTCACAAACTTATATGCATTTATTGCCGCTTACAACTGTTCTACACGCCCAAAACGCCATAACATATCAAGTGGTTGGTATCAATGAGCCTTCGTCAGATAATCTGCTTCGAGGGCTGAAAAAGAATGCGTAACTTGCTAGTAGAAACAAGAGAATCTTATGAAACTGCAAGGCATTAAAAGTGAATACACGCAAAAGGGTAAGTTGAAAAAAGTGACGATCAATGCGGCTTCCAAATCGGAGTTCGTGGAAGATTTACTTGACTTGATTGCGGTGGAGGCAACCAAAAATGACTCAACAAAACCATTTGAAGAAGTAGTGGCGAGGCTCGATAAAAAACACGGAATAAAGCGTTGAAATACAAAATTGTAATTACACACACTGCCGAAAAATGTTTGAATAAGCTAGCTAAGAGGAACTATGATCTGGTAATCAGAGCCATTTACTCGCTGGCTAATAATCCCTATCAATCAGGTACCAAAAAGTTACAAGGTGCCGAAGATGTTTATAGAGTCAGGGCTGGAAACTACCGCATTTTGTATAGAGTAAGCAACGGAGAATTGACCGTCACCGTCATCAAAATTGGTGATAGAAAGGATGTATATAATTAATTACTGAACTCACCTATACGATTTCCTGCCGTGATCGATTAGTTAAATCGATAGTCTTCACAGGTTTTTGCGCCGCTTACTAATTCCAATACCCAATAATGCATTGGTATTTAGGTAATTCGCATTCAGATGTCGCTTTTTTACAATACAGGCTTTCGGAATACCCCTAGTTTTGTAGCGTCAATATAAAAAAGCCCTTTTCATAAATGATGAGTTCAGGTTATCAGGAATTTAAACCATCTGCCGAATTACAGCCCTATGTGGAGTGCTACTGGTTGCACCGGTTCGAAACGGTGGGCGAGCGCGAGTCGCCCGTGCAGCGCTGCATGCCGTTCGGTACGCTGGAATTGATCCTGCACCTGGATGATAACCGGTGCAATGCGTTTTTCGACGGGCAGTGGGAGAAGCTGCCGCCAGCGTTCCTGGTGGGTTTGTACCGCGATGCCGTGCAATGGAAAACCGTCGGGTCGTGCAGAAAATTCGGAATACGGTTGCGGCCCGAAAGTGCGCTGGAACTGTTCCGCATACCGATCGCGCCGCTCTTTAACCAGTTTACAGATGTCGAAAGCTATTTCGGAAGCGAGATAAACCGACTCGTGGATGACGTATATGGAGTACAGGACATGGAGGAGGTCGTTCGCATTACGGAGGTGTTCCTGTCTGGGCTTTTGAAAAATACCCGCTCGAAAGGGCATCATATTTCACAAGCGACGCGGCTGATCCGTCAGACGCAAGGCCGGCTGTCCATCGATGCTTTGAGCGAAAACCTGTACATCGGCAGGCGGCAGCTCGAAAGGATTTTCAAAGACCATTACGGCACCACACCGAAGATGTACCAGCGGATTATCCGGTTCAGGAATGCTTATGAATCGTTTTGCAGCATGTCGTCGACGCCCAACTGGGCCGAGGTTTCTTATAAATTCGGCTATTCCGACCAGGCGCATTTTATCCGCGATTTCAAAGAATTTACCCAGGAAATACCAACCAATATATTTCAAGACCGATACCAATATTTCAGGCTGCCCGACAAGCAGGTGCGGTTTGCCTGATCCCAGTTTTTAACTTTAAATCTATTTACCATGAAACTTGTTTATTTGGCTGCTTCGGCGGCTGTATGGTCCATTTGTGCTTTTACAAAACAGGCTGACGCACCCAAAAACGTGATGCTTGCCCCTGTGGAAACGGTGGCGAAGTCATCCCAAACGGTTGCCGATTCAAAGGACGACGTTGTGAAAAGGGGACAATACCTGGTTACCATCATGGGATGCGCGGATTGCCACGCTCCCAAGAAAATGACGGCGCAAGGGCCGGCACCGGATATGGACCGCTTCTTGTCGGGGCACAATAGCGCCCAGCCAATGGGTACTTTTGATAAAAGCATCCTCAAAACCGGCGAATGGGTGGTGTTCAACGGACAAAGCACGGCTTTCGCGGGTCCGTGGGGGATGTCGTTTGCAGCTAACCTGACGCCCGACGAGACCGGGATCGGTAACTGGTCGTTCGAGCAGTTCAATACCGCCATGCGCAAAGGAAAGTTCAAAGGCCTCGAAAACAGCCGCCCGCTCATGCCGCCTATGCCGTGGTTCAATTACGTGAATATGGCCGACGGCGATATGCGAGCGATTTTTGCTTACCTGAAATCCATCAAACCGGTTTCCAACGTAGTGCCATCGTACATTCCGCCTGCGCCCTGAGTGCATTACGGCTGCTTGACGGTCAATACTTTCAATACCGAATCCTCTTTTAAGTAGAGATATTGTTCGCGGGTCTGGTCGCCCATATAGGCAGCCAGGTCCGCCTCCGATTCAAAACTCACCAAATGTACTTCATAAGGCGCTTCCAGCTCGCCTTCGATCAACTGTTCCGGGCTTGTGCGAAGCCTCAGGAGCAGTTTTCCGTTGTATTGCGGTATCAGCGGCAGCACCAGCGACTCGAATTGCTGGAAAATGTCCCCCTTACCTTCTTTGATATAGACAAATTGCGTGATCGTTACCATGGTCGTGCGGTAGTTTTGTTCCCCAATCTCGAAAAGAATTTACATTCGCTGCAACTTTCATATTTGAAACATCCTCTTTGAAACAAATTGATGGCCATCAATATAAGGAATGGGAAAGCTCTTCCCATTGAGTAATTTTTGTGTTTTTATTCAAAAAATATTCCACCCCTTGATAGCCATGAGAACGAAGAAAATCCACTATGCCTTTTTGCTGGCACCGGCCCTCTGGCTGGCCAGCCTTGCGCCGACTACCGCTCAGGTAGCAAGCAAGAAGTCCGCGAACGCACAGCTCGTTGCCGGGCAGCTCGCCGCCGGGCAGCCGTATGTAGAATCCGACAAAGGTTACTGGCAGGTCCACACTGACCCGAACTCCCGCAACACCGTAGTGCAGTTCTTCGACGGCAATAATCAATTGTTGTACCAGGAGTCGATGGCGCGCAAGTATGTTAAGCTGTCGAGGCGGAATGTCAGGCTTTTTGATGATCTGCTGGCCAAATTGATGGCCCGCGAATTATTGTCCGAAAAGGTGAAAGCCTACGATATCGTTGCCGATAGCCGAACAGATTACCGCAGTGCGTCGGAGCCGGAATGGGCAGCGCCAAGCGTGAATGTGAAAACGGCCATGTCGAACGTGTATGTGGTGCAAAACGGAAAAATGAAAGTCATTCTCAAAAATCCTGCGCAGGAATCATACGATATCCGCATTATAGACAGCGAACTGCGCACGATTTACCATGAACAGGTTAAAGACCTCAGTTACGGACGTTGGTTTGATGTGTCGAAACTCGCGGAGGGGACTTATAGCGTACATATCGCCAGTCCGAGGAAGAAATTGAATTACAAGTTGGTGGTCGATGATTTCCTGGGCTACCGGCTTGAAGATTTAAAATGATGTTGTAGTCAGATTTGTGAGTTACAAAACGGCCTCCGGTTTCCGGAGGCTATTTTTTTGGCGGCTGGGGGTATTGTTTATGTCAAATGCATTAATTTACTTTGTAATACAAAGTACTTTTAAAATATGCTATGAAAGTAAAAATGATCCTGCCGGCACTGACAGAAGCGGAGAGTCCGCTGTGGCGCCCCATTAAGTATTCGCTGTTTCCGCCCCTGGGGCTAGCCACGCTGGCGGCCTTTCTTTCACCCGAAGACGAAATCGACCTGCAAGACCAGCATGTGGAGGCGCTTCGACTGGACGACACGCCGGACCTGGTAGTCATCCAGGTTTACATTACCAATGCTTTCAGGGCGTACGGTATCGCGGATGCATACCGGAAAAAGGGGAGCTATGTTATTTTGGGCGGCTTGCATGTGACTTCGCTCCCGCACGAGGCCATGGCACATGCGGATAGCATTTTCATTGGTCCGGGTGAGGATACATTTCCGCAGTTTCTGGTAGATTTCAAAAACCGTACTCCAAAGCCGGTTTACACATCGACCGTGAGAACACTGGTCGGAATACCGCCCATTCGCCGGGACCTCATCAAGCGCAACCTGTATCTTGTACCCAACTCCATTGTCGTCACCAGGGGATGCCCGCACCATTGCAGCTTCTGTTATAAAGATGCGTTTTTTGAAGGTGGAAGGACTTTTTATACCCAGCTGGTCGACGACGCGCTCGCGGAAATTGACCGGTTGCCCGGGCGGCATTTGTATTTCCTGGACGACCATCTGCTGGGCAATGCGAAATTTGCGGAGTCGCTGTTTGAGGGAATGCGGGGAATGAACCGCGTGTTCCAGGGAGCTTCCACGGTGGATGCCATATTAAGAGGGAACCTGATTGAAAAAGCTGCCGAAGCGGGTTTGAGAAGCCTTTTTGTAGGTTTTGAAACATTCTCACCCGAAAACCTGAAACAGAGTAATAAGAAGCAAAACCTGGAAAAGGATTATGCAAAAGCAGTGAACCGGCTGCATTCCCTGGGGATCATGATCAATGGAAGCTTTGTATTTGGATTGGACGAGGATGATAGCGACGTGTTCAAGCGGACTGTCGACTGGGGTGTTAACCACGGTATCACCACTTCGACCTATCATATATTGACGCCTTATCCCGGTACGGAATTGTACAAAAACATGGAAACTGCCGGGCGGATACTGACCCGTAACTGGGACCGGTACGACACCCGGCATGTGGTGTACAAAACCATGGGGCTTAGTGCCGAAGCATTGGAGAAGGGCTATTGGTGGGCGTATGAAACATTTTATAGTTGGAAAAATATATTCAAATCAAGCTTTCGGCATGATTCCGTGAAGCATATTGCCAAGCATTTTTTGTACACGGGTGGCTGGAAAAAGTTTGAGCCGCTTTGGAATTTTATCATTAAAACGGAAGGGCTGAATGCCATGCTGCCGTTGTTGGAATCTATATTGTCGAAGGTTAAACCGCGAAACGGCGGAGAAAGACAACCCGATCGTCCCGAGTTAATCAGACCAGAACCGTTAACCCTGCATTGAAATGTTTAAAATGAATTATTTAACAGCTGCATTAGTGATTTTCGTGCTTGAAGTATTGATTGCCTTGTATGTGCACGACGACTTTGTGCGGCCGTGGGGTGGAGATGTGCTGGTGGTCGTGTTACTGTATTGCTCTGTGCGCGGTGTTACCCGGTTGAATGTACTGTCGGCGGCATTGGCGGTTTGGGTATTTGCCTGCTTTATCGAATCGTTGCAATACCTGCAAATCGTCAGGATACTCGGTTTGGAAGACAATGCATTTGCCCGGACGATCATCGGGACGACCTTTTCGTGGTCGGATATCGTTGCTTATACATTGGGCATTGTGTTGGTGGTGGGAGTAGAGGTGGTAATGAGCAAAAGGCAAGCGGTATGAAATGGTTTGTGGAAGAAGGTTCGATCGTGCGGGAAATCTGGGGAAAGGCGGACACGATATTGTTCATTTTTGCGGGGGCGTCGGCTGAATTTGCCCTCAATAAGTCGGTAGACTGGCTTTATTTTACCGGAAAACTCCCCGCGGACCCGCTGGGAAGGCTCTTTTCGACCGTCGGTTATGCGAGGCAAATCGTGTTTTCGGAGTACGACGACGCCATGCGGGCCATTCGTCAGATCGCGTCGATCCACCAGGGTGTGGAGCGGAGCCGTAATGCCCGCATTCCCGACAGCGCTTACCGTGACGTGCTTTTTATGCTTATCGACTATTCGATCCGCTCGTTCGAACTGCTGGAAAGAAAACTGACCACCGCCGAAAAGGAGGAGCTTTTCAATGTTTTTCACGCAGTAGGAGAGGGTATGGGTGTCCCTGGGCTACCCGCGAGCCTTCGCGCATGGGAGCGGATGCGTGCGGAGCATTTGCAGGAAAACCTCGTCAAAAGCCGTTTCACCGTCGATCTTTATAAACAATACCGGAAACAGCTCGGCTGGTACCGGTACCATTTGCTCCGGAATGTGCAAATGCGGCTCGTGCCCGAACGCGTGAATGCATTGCTCGGCCTGGGGCAAGGCTGGCTTGTGGGTCTGCTGCTTCCCGTTTACAAATTTAGCCGGCAACTGGGTGTCGGTACATTTTTGCGCAATATGCTCCTGCCGGAAAACTACAAAATGCAGGTTATCGACCTCGATATGGCTGTACACTGATCACCGGAAATCACGTGATGACGGGAAAATCTCTGCTTGTACGTTCCTGCGCGGCTGCAACTTCCGGGCTTTGGCCTGTGATTCGTACTCGTCCTTTTCATCAGCTCGTGATAATGTGAGCACATCGGGCTCCTGCTCCGCGCTTGCTGCAAGATTTCGGAGCAATCCGGATGCATTAATGCATTTGGTCACCACCACATGTATCACCGAACTCTCCTTTTGCACTTTACCCTCAACCATCAGCAATTTGGATCGTAACACTTCCTTGCGATAGGTATCAAACATGTTTTGGAAAACGACCAGGTTCGCCGTGCCGGTTTCGTCTTCCACAGTAATAAAACAAATGCCGCTGGCTGTCCCGGGCCGTTGCCGTACCAGTACCAGGCCCGCTACTTTCACGATTTGACCATCCTTGATATTTTCGAGCTCTTTGCTGGTTACCGCGCCGAGTGCATTGAGTTGCTCGCGCACAAAACTGACCGGGTGTTGTTTCAACGAAAGCGACGTGGCCGCATAATCATGGATGACGTGCTCGGAGAGCGTCATTTGGGGCAATTGCACATCCTCTTCACCGGCGCTGGGCGACGGCTGCCCTTGGAAAAGACCAATCGGCCTGTCGGCCAATGCGGAGGCCTCCCAGAATGCCTGCCGACGATCGAAACCGATAGACCGGAATGCATCGGCATCAGCCAGTTTTTCCAGCGCGGTATGCGAAATCCCCGCTTCGAGCAATTGGTGGATGTGGGTAAATGGCCTGGTTCGGGCCGCCGTCAGAATTTGCATTTCTTCCTCCTTTAACCCTTTTACCTGCCTGAAACCCAGTCTTAATGCGCATCGTTCGCCGGGAACGTTTTCAAGGGTATTGTCCCAAAAGGAGTGATTAATGTCGATCTCCCTAACTTTCACGTCATGGTTCCGCGCATCGATCACGATCTGAGCCGGCCGGTAAAAACCCATAGGCTGGCTATTGAGCAGCGCCGCCGCAAAGACATCGGGATAGTGGCATTTGATCCACGAAGAAACGTAGACAAGCAATGCAAAACTCGCCGCATGACTTTCCGGGAAACCGTAGCTTCCGAAACCTTCGAGTTGTTTGAAGATGCGCTCGGCGAAGTCTTTTTCGTAGCCATTATCCACCATGCCGTTGATTAGCTTGTCCTTTAATTTCGTAACAATGCCTTTGGATTTGAAGGTGGCCATGCTTCTTCGCAATTCATCCGCCTCAGTGGGTGAAAAACCGGCTGCCACGATTGCGATTTTCATTGCGTGTTCCTGGAAAAGAGGTATCCCCAATGTTTTCTTCAAAATATCTTCCAGTTCCTTTTTGGGATATTCTATCGGCTCTTCTCCGTTTCTTCGACGTAAATAAGGATGCACCATATCGCCTTGAATCGGTCCAGGACGTACTATGGCCACTTCAATTACAAGGTCATAAAAACGTTCTGGTTTTAATCTCGGGAGCATCGACTGCTGGGCTCTACTTTCTATTTGGAAAACACCGATTGTGTCGGCTTTGCAGATCATTTTATAAACTTCAGGGTCTTCGGGTGGGATAGTGGCAAGAGTGTAATCCTGATTATAATGTTTTTTGAGAAGATCAAAAGCTTTACGAATACATGTAAGCATTCCTAGTGCCAGCACATCTATTTTTAGGAAACCTAATGCATCGATGTCATCTTTATTCCATTCAATGCAGGTTCGGTCTTCCATGCGTGCATTGAGGATAGGGCAGAGATCGGAAAGCTTGCCTTGTGTGATTACAAAACCGCCTGTATGTTGGCCGAGTTGGCGAGGGAAGCCCATGTATTGCCGGGTCAGATCGAGGATTTTAATCAAATGCGGATCATTGGGATTGAAGCCATGCTCGGTAATCAGCTTGCCATCAAACCATTCATCTGTAAACTCCCATAATGAACTGGATAGCCGGTTAATGGCGTCCATAGACATACCCATGGCCTTAGCCACATCGCGTACTGCACCTTTTTGATGCACTTGCGTAACTGTCGCGACGATACCCGCCCGGTCACGGCCATATTTGTTATAAATGTATTGCATTACTTCCTCCCGCCGCTCATGCTCAAAGTCTACATCAATATCGGGTGGTTCATTGCGGGCAGAAGAAATGAAACGTTCGAAAAGCAGGTCAATCTTTAATGGATCTACCGCAGTAATACCCAGGCAGTAGCAAATCACAGAGTTGGCAGCAGAACCGCGCCCTTGGCAGAGGATTTTTTGTTCGTTTGCAAAGCGGACAATATCATACACCGTCAGAAAATAAGAGGCATAATCCATTTCCTCTACGAACTTGAATTCGTGTAGAATTTTAGCATGTATGTCAGGGCGAATGCCATCCGGAAATCGCTTTTTAGCTCCAATCCAGGTCAAATGTTTCAACTCCTCCAAAGGCGTCCTCCCCTCGGTAGTCAACTCCTCGGGATACACATATTTCAAACTACTCAGCGAAAACTGGCAGGCATCCGCGATTTCCTGCGTGCGCTCGATGGCCTCCGGGAATTTCAGGAACAGTCGCTGCATTTCGGCGGCGGGTTTTAGATACCTTTCCGCGTTTTCGTGCAACCGGTAACCGGCATTATAAATGGTGCATTTCTCTCGCACGCATGTGAGCACGTCCTGCAACTCGCGCCTTTGCAGGTTGTGGTAATGCACGTCGTTGGTGGCTACCAGCGGGATGTCGAACCGCTGAGAAAGCTGGTCGAGGCGGTAGAGCTTTTTCATATCATCCCCCTGGTAGGAGCGTATGGCGCCGAGGTAGAGGCTGGTGCCCAGGGCATCGCGGTACTCTTTCAGGTTTCGGGTAAATGAAGGGTCAAAATCGAAAGACTCATTTAAGGCGGATGGCGGCACGGCTATGAACTTGGTGCCTTCGGCATGCTGGTATACATCCGCCTTGTATAGGTCGCATTTGCCTTTTTCGGTGCGGAGATTCCCTTTGGTAAGCAATGCGGAAAGGCGGCTGTAAGCCTCCCGGTGGGTAGGGTAGGCGAGCAGGCTGGGGCCATCTAGCAGGTCGAGGCGGCAGGCCGGAATGATGCGGAAATCCTTGCCCTTCGCGGCCGCATGTGCACGTACGATGCCTGCGAGCGTATTGCGATCAGTGATGGCAATGGCATTGTAACCCAGCTCAATGGCATGTGCCACCAGTTCCTCGGGGTGCGATCCGCCCCGGAGGAAGCTGAAATTGGTCGTGACTTGTAATTCGGTGTAATGCATGATGATGAAGTGTAATTCGCGCAAACAGTTTGACCGTCAGGCGAAAAAGCCGTGAATAAACCATTCCGGACGTTCTTTGTTCTCCTCTTCGGAGTACGGGCCAAGCCTGAAAACCCAGTAACGCTGTCCTTCCCGGTCTTCCAGCGTGTAGTAGTCGCGGTGCAGGCCCTGTTGCAGCCACCATTCCTGTTCGATGCGTTCGGGGCCTTCCGATTTATCTATATAATGAACCTTCCCCTTGTATACAAAAAGCGTAGGCGGGTAATCGGGTATGGGCGCGGTGACCTCGATGCTTTCAGGTTTAGAAAGCAGGAAAACAGGCCTTTGCCGGTCGGTACGCCAGGTTGTTTTTGGTTTCTCACGCAGGGAAGTCACTGTTTTGACGGACCTTTCCGGCCAGTGATGTTCGTCGGGCAGATACCGGTGAATCGTTTCTGTGCCCGTTCGCCCCATAACAGCATCGAGCAATTCGGTAATGGCCGCACTTTCAAAACCGCCCGTTGTGTCCCAGATCGTCTCCTGTGAAGCGTCCATATCTTCTACCTCTGGCGCTTCAAGCAGGAATAATTCGATGCCGAAGCCGGGTGCGATGGTTTTGATTTTCAGCTCAAAAAGCCTGAAAAGGTGCTTTACGTGATGTGAAGCGCGGTTCGTCACAATATCGATTTGCTGCGTTTTACCATCCACACGAAAACAGCTCAAAACGCTTTTGCGTAGCCCCTTTCCCTCTTTTACGAGTCGGGCACAAAGCATTTCCAATAGTTTTTGCAATGCTATTTCAATGCCTGTGGCCGTTACAATGGGTTCCAGGCAGGGGAGCCGTTCCTGGTAGGGGATAGCCTGCCGGATAGGTTCGATGAATTCCTGCGAGGAGCCGACTGCTTTATTCAATTTTTCCAGCAAATCCTCTCCGAACCGCCGGCGCAGCATTCTGGCAGGTATCTGTATAAAGCTGTTGATGGTATAAAACCCCAGCTTCTGCATTTTCTCCAAGGTTTCAGGTGGCAGGCGTAACGCGGCAGGAGGGAGTTTGAGTAATGCATTGCGCTGTTCCCCACTCGGGACAATGGTGCCCTGGCGCCCGAAATGCGCGTGCGCCCATGCTGTTCCGATCGTGTCGGCCATTGCCGCACGTATCGTGTATCCGGCATCGCTGAGCCTGGTGATAAGGTCGTGCATATATGCGTGCTCGCCACCCCACAGGTACGCACATCCGGTCACGTCCAGGATAAGGCCATCCGGTGCATCGAGCGCGACGGTAGGGGTGTAGCGCAGGCACCACTCGGCCAGGGCGTGCAATGCCTGCCTCGTAACTTCCGGGTCATCGTCCAGCACTACCAGCGAAGGAAGTATGGCCCGGGCGTCCGCCACGACCATCCGGGTTTCAATGCCTAATGCACCAGCTTCGGCACTTACGGCGGTCACTACCATCCGTCCGCGTTCGGGTGCCGCAAGCGCAAATTCAAGGCCGAACAGCTCTGGCCGCACCCGAATCTGATGGTCCGTCGCCAGGTTTGGAAACCATATGGAGATGAATCTGTGTGACATTTAAATGTATTGTTGATGAAGTGGTTGCTGTGTTTTGATATTATAAATATCTTAAATTAGGTTACAATAATATCAAAACGCTTTGAAAATTGCCAGCAATTTTTTTGCTTTGTTGAAATGATTTTACACACCTAAAATTTGAATAGTATGACCTCACAAGAAGCCCCCACGCTCTTCGAGCAAATCAGAAAATCCGACGATAACGGTAATGAGTTTTGGAGCGCCAGAGATTTGGCAAAAATGCTGGAATACACGGAGTACCGTCATTTCAAACCTGTTATTAAAAAGGCCAAAGAGGCCTGTAAACAAAGTGGTCAGCTAGTCGAAAACCATTTCGTGCATTTGCACGAAATGGTTGTAATCGGTTCAGGTGCGAGCCGAGAATTAGAAAGCGCCAGGTTATCCCGCTACGCTTGCTACCTCATTGTCCAGAATGCCGATCCGGCGAAAGAAGTAGTTGCCCTGGGACAGACTTACTTCGCTGTACAAACCCGTTTGCAGGAAATCCGGCAAATGGAGGAATACAACAGGCTGAATACGGAGGATGAAAAGCGAATTTTCTTGCGAGGTGAGCTGACAAGCCTCAAATAGCCTGATTTTCATGAATTGATAAACTTTTGGAAAATTCTGCTTCGAAAATTTGCGTAAGTAAATACTTACATTTAACATTGCGTAAGCAAATACTTACATATATGTCCGTTGAAGCAAGAAGAGATGTTTTTCAGGCGATTGCAGATCCCACGCGTAGGCAGATCATTAACCTGATCGCCTATCAATCGATGAACCTGAATGCCATTGCTGAGAACTTTTCGATCAGCAGGCCGGCTGTTTCGCAGCACATTAAGATCTTAATGGAATGCGGGATGGTGATGGTGAGGCAGGAGGGGAGGGAGCGGTATTGCGAGGCGAAGCTGGATGCTTTGAAGGAAGTGTCTACCTGGGTCGACCAATACCGGCAGTTCTGGAATACGCAGTTCGATTCTCTCGATCATTATCTGAACCGAATTCAAAACAACAATCAATCCGATCAATAACATGGAAAACCAGGTAACACCAAAAGCAGAACTAAAAATCGTACGCCAATTCAAAGCGCCGCAGTCATTGGTTTACAACGCTTTCGCTTCCCGGGAAGCCTTCGCGGCATGGTGGGGACCGGCGGGATCCACACTCACGGTGCTGAGTTTCGATTTTCGAGAAGGTGGAAGGACCCACTACAAGCTGGATAACAACGGGTTGCTCATGTGGGCGCTTTTCCGCTATCAGAAAATCCATCAACCGGATTCCATTGAATTTCTAAGCTCTTTCACCGATCCGGAGGGTAATATCAGTTCGTCACCCTTTCCAATCGATTTTCCATTGGAAGTGCATAACCGTATTGCATTGAGCGAAACCAATGGCATTACCACGCTGACTCTCCATGCCGAGCCCGTAAATGCTACTCCTGAGCAGGAAAAAACTTTCGCAGATCTTAACGCCAGCATGAATCAGGGCTACGAAGGTACCTGGGGACAATTGGATACTTACCTTGCCGAGGTGCAGGGGTAATGCCTTTTGAATGCGCCGTTAACTCAAATTATTGTAAATCAGTAGTGTTATAATGCGGTTGTAGTCCTGTGTACATTGCGTTTGGTTGCATGACATCCTAAGTTTGCAGTCCGGTTCAACAGTGAGCCAGACATCACATTCTTGTTTCGCACATCATTCATACACGCATGAAAATGATTCTCCAATCGATTACCCTCGTCATAGCCTCTCTGCTGTTGGCCTCGGTTCAAAGTTTTGGCCAGAACAGCAAGCCAGCGGTTAATTACATGGGTATCCCCGGGCCTATTGTATTTCAAAAAAAGAGCTACCCATTAAAATGGTCTTCGCATCCGGATGCTTCTCTTTATAAACAGGAATACCTGGTGGCTGGTGATGATTTTCCAAATTACAAATCAATGATTACGATTGATTTTGTAGTGGCAACGGCGAGTGTGGATGATGCAGTACGTACCAAGCTTCGTGAACTGGATCAGTTGAAAAAGACGCTCAATGTCAATTATGAAGTGATCGGTAATGCTGCTACCGGCGAGAAGATCATCGATTGCTTGCTCGGGCAGACGGCGGCCGATGATTCGAAAAGTATTTATGAATACGATGTGTACCGTTTCAAAGCGATTACGGCGAAGTCGGGGCAAAAAGGTATATTGCTTTATGCACTCAGTAACCGCGCTTATGGCAAGGACATTCAGCCATTCCTGACCCGGCTAAAAACTGAACGGAAGACGTTGATTGCTGAGGTCGCAAAGACATCTGTTCCCGAGATTACCATTAAGAAATAACGACATGGAAAGCGAAGCTATCCGTTACGTAGGCCCGCCGACGACGCGTTATGCATATGCAAAGGAATTTTGGGTGGAATGCCCGAAATGTGCCAAAGCAGCGCGGGTGATTAAGAAGGACCTGGTGGGGATCGGCGACGACAAACTGTCGTGCCATCATTGCAACTATTTGGAAACTGCCCAAAAGCGTTTGCGCTACACGGCAACAGTTAGTCGTGCTTGCGGCCATTGTGGAGGGTCCATCGAGGTGAGTATTCCGAATAACCGGGACAAAGTGACGGAGCTGAAATACTCTTGCCCGCACTGCCATGTCCCCGAAGTGTATAAGCCTAATAATGTGCCCTATCGGTTGAAGTATAGCTCCGAAAGGTTGACGGATCCGGTATTTGGCCTGCGGCTTTGGTTTCAGGAAAATATCAAAGGCGATACGCTTTGGGCTGGTAACAAGGAGCATTTACTCGAAATTCGTAATTACGTGACCGCAAAGCTGCGGGAGAGGCAAACGATGCGCATTACGACCATGGTCGAGAAGCTTCCGCAATTTATTAAAGCCGCGAAGAACCGGGAGGCGGTTTTGAAGGCTATCGAACGAATGTTGAAGAAGTAATGATGGAAACAACTACCCCAACTTTTGCTCCCGAACTTTACATTCCGAATGGCGTGAGGGATGTCGATTTTTACATTAATGGCCTTGGTGCGGTTGAGCTTCGCCGTTTCAGCAACGACGATGGCACCATTCATGTTTCGGAGCTTTCGATCAACGGCGCGGTATTTCATTTGCATGAGGAGACGCGGAATCCTGCTTTATTTAGCCCATCGCGTCATCAGGGATCGACGGTGACGATAGGTCTGTTCGTGGACGATGTGGATGCTTACATGGCAAGAGCGGTGGGCGCAGGGGCAAAAGTTACCTCGCCGGCGCAGGATTACGACTATGGCTACCGGCAAGGCGATGTTGTGGATCCATTCGGGCATGTGTGGATGTTTGAAAGCAGGATTATGTAACTTGCATGAACAAAATTCAATTTCATCGTCCATGTTCAAGCAGCTATTTTCCGCGTTCCTGATCCTCGTTGCGTTTTCCGCCAATGCCCAGCACGTACTGGATTCACTATTAATCGATGGGCATTACCGGGTGTATGCCTATAATCCATCTGTTAAAGTGAAGCCTGGGGCTAGTATGGTGTTTGTTATGCATGGATCCGGTGGGGAGCCGTTGGGTTTTGCGCGCCGGGGCGCGAAGCTGGAATCGCTTTCGGAATCGGAGAATGTGCTGGTGGTTTATCCGGGCGGGTACAAAAAGTATTGGAACGAATGTCGGAAGGCATCCACGGCGGTAGCGAACACGCAGAATCTGAACGAGGAAGCTTTTTTCAATGCATTGATAGACCTTTTTGCTTCAAAATATAAAATCAATAAAAAGCAGGTTTTCGCGACGGGCTTTTCGGGGGGCGGACATATGGCGTACAAGCTCGCGCTTACGATGCCCGGAAAAATCCGGGCCGTTTCGGCGATCGTGGCCAACCTCCCTACCGATGAGAATATGGATTGCACGGCCATGAATGTGCCGCTTCCGGTTATGATCACCAATGGCACGGCGGATCAGACGAATCCTTACAATGGAGGTGAGGTAACAACGCCGGGCGTCACGCTGGGGAAAGTACGGTCTACGGATCAGTCATTCCAATATTGGGCAAAGCTCGACGGATATTCCGGTGAGCCGGTGAAATCCATCATGCCCGATGGCGATACTTCGAACAATATCACTGTGGAGAAATATACTTATCAAAAGAAGGGTAAGCCAGAGGTGACGTTGCTGAAAGTAGTCAACGGCAAGCACGAGTTCGTGACGGATTTCGATATGTTCGAGGAGTCGTGGAAGTTTTTTAAGAGACAAATAGGGAAATAATGACCTAGTGGCTGCGGTAATCGAAGGGTATTTCGAGATAATGCCTGATACTCACTGGTATGCCATCTTTGACTGCCGGTTTCCATTTGGGCATGTCGTTAATCAGCGTCAATGCTGCCTGGTCGCAATTGTACTGCAAACTCTTTACTACTGTGGCTTCCTTTATTTCGCCCGTTTCAGTAATAATGAACGACGTGTATACTTTACCGTTTAGTTTCAGGCGTTGGACTGCGCGTGGTATTTCGAGGTATTTGTCCATGTAGTTTTGAAGTGCGGTTTGCCCGCCGGGAAACTGGGGCTGCGTATCCACATCGATAGGCACGAAGTCTTCGGGAACCATGATCAGTTCTCCGTCAAAAGCATTGGGCATATCATCGTAGAATTCGCCCTTGGGTATGGATTGTTCTTCGATGATGATGTTGGTTGAGTCAATTGCTTTGTTTCCGGCGACATGGGGGGCTGGTTTCTCGCAAGTCAGCAGTGCCGCGTGAAAAACGAAGGCAAATGGAAGCAGTAAATAACTCGTCATGGCTAGCGATCAATTTTTAATTTATAAGTATAAAATAAAATTATATATATAAATTAAATAATTAAAATAAACTTGTGCGCATTTCGATTAGCCGGTTTGCCGCAAGTAAACCGGTGGGGTTTCTGCAACCTCTTTTGCGAGGTATTCGAACTGCCCGCTTGCCCATTGCATATCCCATTCTCCCGGCTCTCCATTCCGGATTTTTTGCAGCTGCACACGCCAGCACGGATACCCCACGCCGGGCATCCCTACTTCCAGTTGGCTGGGCATAGGGGTTACCTGCCAGCGCGATACGCAGGCGAGGGTATTTACAGCGCGGGGATTGCAGCGGTGCAGAAAACCGGTAACCCGGCTTTGCTCCACGGCCAGTTGCAGGCGTCGGGATTCCGTAAAAGTAATTTCGCGAAGCTCCCCGACCACTGCCGCCAGCGATTCGCATTTCAATGCTTCTTCCACGGCCCAGATTACATCCTTTTCTTTACTGAGGTCGATGAAAATAACGCGGTGCGGCTCCACGCCAAATGCTTTCAACGCCGCCGCGAACACAATGGGGCGTATACCGATCCACAGGCATATACCATATTCCCCCATCAATTTCCCCAGCAGTGCTGCCATAAAGCCAGTTGTCGCCGCGGCACTTTCAGGATCGCTGCTGATAAATTCATGTACCGCTCCGGTAGGGAACGTATGATTGGGGAAGGAGGCATCCATAACCCCTAGCCCGAAATCAATTTTCCTGGCCCCAACAGGCGCACGAAATCCCTGCAATGCAAGAATATCTTCTTGCAACCTGTTAAACATACCGTTTTTCAGGAATGGGAGAGCCATAAGGAACGTTTGAGTAGTTTATTGATATTTTTAATATCAATAATTAGATCTCAAAAATAACTATTATTGTGCACTTGTGGCAACAAAAGCGGATTTAAATGTTTCGAAAGCGTCTGGGTAGTTCGTTTGTCTACTACAAATGGTGTTTTGTCGACATAAGCGTTTTTTATCACCCAAAAGCGCGAACTTGAAGCAATGATTTATCCCAGATATCATGACTGAATCTTTTGAGGAATACAAAAAGCGAATAATAGGCTATGTGCAATCGCAGGAGCCTATGGCATTGCTGGAAAAAATGCCTGACATTCTGGAAACACTGATAAAAGGGGCTTATCTTGATCAATTAAACGTCCGGCCTGCACCAAACAAATGGTCAGTTAACGAAATCGTGGCGCATCTGGCTGATGATGAGTTGGTGGGAGCTTACCGCATCCGAATGATTTTGAGCGCACCGGGTATATACATCCAAGCGTTCGATCAGGCTGAATGGGCGGTGCGAGGTAAGTATGGACAAATCCCGGTTGATGATTCCCTGATGTTGTTTACCAGATTGCGCTATGCAAATCTGCAATTGTTACGCCTGTTGGA
The DNA here is from genome assembly GCF_031457695.1 of Dyadobacter sp. BE31. NCBI lineage: Bacteria > Pseudomonadati > Bacteroidota > Cytophagia > Cytophagales > Spirosomataceae > Dyadobacter > Dyadobacter sp. BE31. The sequence continues at coordinate 133,931 of NZ_JAVDXA010000001.1, read as the reverse complement.
ACCCCACCAATGGGATTATTTTGGGATACATGCCGAAAGGGGTAAGGAAAGTATCCGTGATATTACGTTGTATTATGCAGGGCATGATATTAATCATCTGCAACAGATCCGGGCAATCCTGAATAGGTAAGGAGGGATAGGATAATGGCTTTTAGCAAATAACAACCATGGCATAGAAAGCCATGGCAAACGTTAAAGCTGCTATTCCTATGAAAAAACTCCTGGCCCTCGCCACCATTGCATTGGCCTGTTCCGAAAAGAAAGTGGATAAACGTGATAACTGCGTGCCGGTAGAGCAGGTGGCGGTTTCGTCCGATTGTTATGTGGGTACCGCCGGGCTTTTGCTGACAGCCGATACGCCTTCTTCCATAGCCCTCGATTGGGTATTGGCGCCGTTGAAGGATACTTCGGGCGCGCAGACGTACGTGCCTTATTACGCGAGCACGACGTCTAATCAGCTGGTGGTGCCGGATAGTATTGTGCGGAAATATCCGAAAATTGGGGTCATGTTTGTGGGCGCTTACGGATGCCCTTCGGATATGTATTTCAGCTTTGTGCGCAGGATGGACGGTGATTCCTGCGCCCGCTGGTATTTGCAAGAGCGCTTTTTGAAGGATGGCTAATAAAAAAGCCGGGCTTCGTAAATGAACCCCGGCTTTCGAAATGCTTCGCATGGCCTATTGCGCCCGCACGTCGATCATCCAGTCGATCCCGTACTTGTCTTTGAAGGCGCCGAAAATGTCGCCCCAGACTTGTTTCTCCATGGGTACGGTAATGGTGCCCCCTTCGCTGAGCTGCGCGAATTTATTGCGGAGATTGGCCTCGTCGAAGCCGCTGAGCGAAAGCTGGATCTTGTCTCCTCCAAGCGGGCCGGGCTTTGGCGTGTCGCAAGCCATAAAATCGATTTCTCCACCCATGAGCGACGCATGCATGATATGATCGCGGATGGCGGCCGGGCAGCTGTTATCTACTTGCCCGAAAGTCATCATGTTCAGCTCACCGCCGAAAATACCTTTGTAAAATTCCATCGCTTCGCGGCAGTTGCCTTCGAACATCAGATACGGGTGTAATACGGCCTTTTCCATTGTGCTTAGTTATTATGGTGGTTGTATGAGTGTTACAATCACAAAGTTAATCCGGCATGAACAATGCACGCGGGTGCTAACAGGACAACCAAAGGGGGACAATGCGACAGCGCCCTATGCTTACAGTTTTCTCAACTTGATATTGCGGTACCAAACCGTGCTGCCCCAATCCTGCAAGCCTATGCGCCCCTTGTAATTGCCTTTGGAAATCGGCGCGGCTTTGAGCCCGCTGTTGGCAATGCGCTGCTTCCAGTCGGTGCCGTTGAGGTCGTGCTCCTGAACCATGAACTCGTTTTGGTACACGGTCAATTTGCCTTTTTTGACGATGAAATGAATCTTGTTCCATTCTCCCTGCGGATTGCCTTCGCGCAGGCGGGCATTCGCTACACCGAAAAAGTCGCTCGCGCGGTGTGTATTTTCTTTGGCACCTTCATAAATTTTATCGTCGATCACCTGTAATTCCAGCCCGGTGTCGTGCATGTTTTTGTAGGTAGGGGATTCTTGTACAAAAAAGAAAATACCACTGTTGGCATATTTGCTCACTTTCCATTCTGCTTTGAATTCGAAATCGCCATTTACGACATCGTCTATCACGATGTCGCCCCCGTTTTTGGCCTTGTTACCAGCTCTTTCGGGTACATTCAGTTTAATGGCGCCATCCTCGATCAGCCAGGCGGAGCCGGGAGTCTTGCCATTGTAGGCATGCCATCCTTTCAGGTCCTTGCCGTCGAACAGCAATTTCCAACCTTCTTTCTTTTCAGTTGCGGTGAGGGTGTTGAGGGCTTGCGAGTAGGCGTTCAGGGAAATGAGCACAGCCACTGCGCTAACGAAAAAACGGGTCATAGGGGGCAGATTTAAGTGTTTTTGATGGATTTGACTCTTGCAAAATACTGATAAATTTTCATGAAATTACCTTATTTTTGGGCATCCTAACTGACCTCTTAACTATGCGGCCTTATCTTTTCGGGCAAAAATGGCTGCTGGGTTTCGCCCTTGCACTGGTATACATTCCGCTCCGAACGTACATAAATGTCCCCCAGCAATATTGGCACACCATCCCGCGCAACCTGCCGCTTTTCGGGCTGGAAATCGTGATCAGTACCGTTTTTTATACCGCCTGGATTTACCTGATGGACTGGTTCCTGAGAAAACAGGCCTCGCTCACTGGCACCGACAAATCGCCCGCATTCAGCATCCGCGACCAGCTCATTGCATTGGTACCTGCCGTGCTGCTTGCATTTTTGTTCAATATGATCCTGGCGCGTACCTGGGGGCTGATGAGCCATTTGTGGAACCCGTTGCCGCGTCCTTCACTGTCGGACTTTCGCGTGCGCGACCTCATGTATACGCGCTGGCGTGCAGGGCAGGCGCTCACGATCCTCGCGCTCATTGCCGCCTATTACCTCTGCGTGAGCAACCAGGTGCAGGAAAAGATGAAAAAGCTGCTGGTCGACTCCGAGCGGCTTGAAAAGGAGAATATGCATGCACGTTTTCTGGCATTGAAAAACCAGGTCAGCCCGCACTTTTTGTTCAATAACCTCAGTGTGCTGTCTTCGCTGGTGGAGTCGCGGCCGGAGCAATCGGGGGAGTTCATACAGGAGCTGTCGTCGGCGTACCGCTATATTCTGGAACAATCGGAGCTGGACAAGATCAGTTTGAAGGAGGAAATGAAGTTTCTCGATACTTATATGTACCTGCTGCGGACGCGTTTCAAAGAAAAGGTCGTGCTCGATTCGTCGCTGTCGCCAGCGGACCAGCAGCGGTATTCCATTATCCCGCTGACTTTACAGTTGTTGGTGGAAAATGCGGTAAAGCATAATACGATGTCGTTGCTTAACCCTTTGATAATCAGCATTCAGATTGTGGATCAGATGCTTGTGGTCAGTAATCCTTTGCAATTGAGGCAACAAGACCAGCCTACAACGCGTCTTGGCTTAAAAAACATTATCAGCCGATATAGGTTGTTGCAGGATAAGGATGTGGTGATCGACAAGACGGCCACCCATTTTACAGTGAAAATACCATTACTATCATGAATGTACTGATTGTCGAGGACGAGGAACTGAGTGCCGAACGCCTGCAAAACCTGATCCGTAATATAGATCCTTCCACTCGCGTGCTGGGTATCATTCCGTCGGTTTTCGAAACCATTGCTTATTTACAAAACAAGGATAATACGCAACCAGACCTTATTTTTCTCGACATTCACCTCGAAGACGACAACGGTTTCAAAATCCTTGAAAGCGAAGGGCTCATGACCCCGGTTATTTTCGCAACGGCATACGACGATTACCTCCTGCGTGCATTCAAGGTGCATAGTATCGACTACCTGCTGAAACCCATTAATCCGCTCGAATTGCAGGCATCGCTGAACAAGTTTCGCAGGATCAGGGCAAGTGGCGGCCCACCGGCCGAGGAGATCATGCATTCACCGGAGAAATACAAAGACCGTTTCCTGGTGAGCGCCGGCACGAGGATGTTTACATTCAAAACATCTGAAATCGCCTATTTCACAATCGAAGAACGCGCCACTTTCATGCGGCTGTACGATGGCCGGCATTTTGCGGTGGAATACAGTCTGGAAAAGCTCTCGCAAATGCTCGACCCCGCCGAGTTTTTTCGCATTAACCGTACCATGCTGCTATCTCTCCATGCGATCCGTGAAATGCATGCGATGTCGGCCGGAAAGCTGAAAATTGATTTAAATCCGGCTGCTGCGCAGGAAACTTATGTGAGTTCCGAGCGTATGACGGAGTTCAAAAACTGGTTGGGAAAATAACCTGGCGTTTACTTCTGCACTTAAAATTGCCGTTTCAGCCCCGGAAAACGGGCGTTCCGCGATTTGCATTTTCATTCCAAATGTGGCTTGACCAAATTGGGTTCAAACAGCAGGAGGTTTGTGTTATGTCAGTAATTCAATTTAATGCCCATAAGAAGTACCATGTACTTCAAAGCAAGACCCGTGTTTGGGAAACCCACAATGATCTGACCCCGCATTATCGCATTCTATTTATCCGCAGCGGGGAGGGGCATTTCAGTCTCGACGGGAAATTGCATGATTACGCCGAGCACGGCGTTATTCTGCTTCGCCCCGGTCAGCATCCGATATTCCAGGAAGACAGCAGCGCCGAAATCTTTCTCATCGCGTTTGATACCTGGCTTTCCGAAGATTTTTTGCAGAAAAAGGAGTTCAGTCCTGATTTTGCCGACATTTACAAACAAGCCGAACACCTCTGCGACGGCTTACGCCTTACCCAGGGCAAACCTCTGCAAAACGAGCGCGACGCCCAGACGATAACCTACCTGATCAACCAGATCCTTTTCGAAGTAACCCAGCAGCCGACCTCGCATAATAAGCTCATTCGCGGGAGTATTGATTTGATTGTCACGATATTGGCGAGAAATAATTTCGAGAGTAGAAAAGTGGAAGAAGCTACTTCTCGCCAACGCCTCGCCGGTGCCATTATCGACTACCTGCGGCAGGAATTGCATCAGAACAAAAATATCCGCGTGCCTGAACTGCTCATGCGCTTCAATATTTCGGAAGACGTCGCCAATCTCTGCGTGCTCAACCAGACGGGGATGTCGCTGCGTAACTTCATTTTTAAATACAAGGCTGACCTTTTCAAAAGCAGGATGCTGAAAATCGACATTACGGAACTCACCGGCTACCTACAATCGGGCGGCCAGCAAACGCAGCATTTGGCTGTATAGACCCGCTCTTTATACGTGTGACTTATTTTACGGAAGTAGGTGTTTCACCGATTTTCGGGTAAAAATCCCGACCTTCGTGCATTCGATAACACACATACTTCCAGTAGTTTACGTATGAGGCGATTCTTCACCCTGCTTATTCTTTTTGCATTCACTATCAGTCCGGTTGCCGCGCAGCAGGAAGCGCCGCAGACTTCCTTGAACCATTATATCGAATTTTTGAGCCAGTCGTCGGAACAAGTTATCCGCCGGTTTAAAATGCTTCGTGATTATCAGGACGACGTGACCCGTTACCGTAAAAAGCCGGATTATGGTTTGCGGCTGCCGTCGTCGGGGCCATTGGAGGAGTATTATTACAAAAAGGCATTTCATGGCCTGGGCGTTGAAGCGGGCAAACGCAAGCAGTTGAATGCAGGGTTGGAAAACGTATGGAACGGGCTCAACAAGCTTGATGAAACCTGCAAAACGCTCGAAACTTATGTACGTTTGAAAGATTACGAACGCGACAACCTGAAAAAATCTGATTCGCTGATTGCGGAAATACAGTCGCTATTTGAACGCTATGCACACGACAAAAATGCATTGTACACTCAAATCAGGCAGGTTTACACGGGCGTTCAAAATCGCCCGGCTACTGATCCTTATATTGTAACAGAGAAGGCCATGGGCGAGGTGATCACCGCCCAGCAGCGTTTGCTGGACGCATTACCTTACTATCTGAATGAAGCAAATAAGGCCGAATGGCCCGTTGCGTTAGTGCGGCAGAGCATGCTCGACGATGAAAAGGCGCTGGCGACTATTGGCAATACAGCTTCTCAGTTACAGTATCCGGCGTCGGATATGGTGGGAAGCTTCAAGTCGGCGCTGGCTTCTATGCAGGATATCAAACGGCGGGCGCTCGACGATCACAATTTCGCGGCGCAACAGTCAGCGGAGCACGGCAATGCGGTGTATTTGTCGCTGGTGGAGCAGTTCAACCACGATATGCTGGAATTTCACAAGGCATTTGTCGGGTACAGCAAGCCGGCACATTTGTTACTGAATTATCCGTTTTTCAGCCCGGTCATAAAAGCGGAAGGCTCGGCTGATGTCGCCCCCGCCAGCAAAAGTACCCCGCCGTTTCAGGACAAATCTTTTCAGCCATTGAATGTTAAAAAAGCGACTGCACCCGCCAGCGCGGCGGTGGTTAAGACTTTAAATCAATATGTGGACTGGATTAACGAGTCGCTGCGGCAAATGCATTCGCTGCAAATGATCGTCCGTAATTATCAAAGTTCAGCCGAATACTACCGTGACCCGGCCAAGGCACAAAAGCGGGCTAATCTTAGCTACTCACATGAGGATTTTAAACTGCCTTCTTCCGAATATACCTTGCTGCTGAGCGCTAGCACGGTCATTCCGGAGCCTTACCGCAAGTCGGTGACCGGCCAGGCGGAGGTGCTGATGAATGTTTTACAGGAAATGGACGGTCTGAGCATCGAACTGATCCGCTATACTTCTGAAAAACAATACCTGCAAGACCAGCTCAAACGCTCCGATGCCATTCTCGATCGCTACCTCGTTCTTTTCGATGTTTTGGATAAAAAGAAAGAGCAACTATATAACGACGTCCGCCGCATTCACGAAAGTTATCCCAATGCAACACCCACCAGCTCGTGGTACATTGCAGGTAGCGCCATGCTGAAAACGATGGATAACGGCCATGACGTAATGTTTGGGATGCGGGATTACCTGAAAGGTGAAGCTTCGAAACTGCCGGAAACCGACCGATTGGAAGCCGATAGCCGCCAGTTGATCGCCGACGAATACAAAAACATGAAGGGACTGCAACGCTACGGGCGGAATAACGGGCTTTGTCCGTATACGCCTTATGAGGATCTCGGCGCCAATGCGGGCCGGTTTGCCGAAAGTGTGCGGAAATACAAGCCGGCTACATCGGGTTATGCGGCGCATCCCTATGAGTCGTTTTACTACTTCTATAACAACGAGCTGGTTTATGAGTATAACAACTTTATAGAACTTTCGAAGGCCGGGCTCCTGAAAATGATTAACCAGCCCGATGTTTTTGCTTTCCGACGGACGACTCCCCAGAAACCGGGTGCGCCGCCGGCGAAAGTGGAGGAGCCGAAAGTGGATAAGCCCAAAGTGGAAAAGCCGGCCGAAGCCATAGCGCAGGTTCAAACCAGCAATAGTGAGATATCTGGCGCACCGAAGCCTCCTGTGCGCCAGGATACGCGCCCAGTCGCAAATGAGGGCGCGCCTCTGCCTGTTGCACAGGTGAAGCGCGATACCGTGTACGTGGAGCGCGTACGTGTAGATACCGTGTATGTAGATCGCAATGCGCAGCTGCAAAACGTTACCCGTTCGCTCGAAGGCTTCGCCCCGAACAATATGGTGCTGTTGCTCGACGTATCGTCGTCGATGAACTCCCCTTACAAATTGCCGCTGCTGAAACGCTCCATTAAATCGCTGCTGACGCTCGTACGGCCCGAGGATATGATTTCGATCGTGCTTTATTCCGGCAAGGCGAGGGTGGTATTGAAGCCGACTTCCGGCGCCAAAGCATCCGAAATTGCAAGGATGATAGACCTGCTGCAATCCGATGGCGATACGGATGGTAACGAGGGCATTAAACTCGCCTACAAAACCGCCAACAAACAATACATCCGCGCTGGTAATAACCGCATTGTGCTCGCTACCGACGGCGAGTTCCCCGTGAGCGACGAGGTGGTGGATATGATCCGCCAAAATGCCCGGCAGGACGTCTATCTGAGCGTTTTTACCTTCGGGCGCAACGAGCATACCGGGCAGAAGCTCAAAAAGCTAAGCGAACTGGGCATGGGTTCCTACGCCCACGTAACCGACGCGAGCGCTGACTTGCAGCTGATCCTGGAAGCACAGGCGAAGAAGCTGGCTGGTAAGTGATTAACTGAATGTTTCTGGCAGGGTTACCCATCTAAATGCAGATGTAACCGATCGTGTAAGAGAAAGTGAAATCGTGGAGTAAGTTTTCTTTCTTGGAATACTTGCGACAACTCCTTCACCAAAACGCCTGCTCTGATGAACCCCAAGCCGCTCAGCAAGGATTTCTATTCCTTTATTATTTTCTTTTTATCGATCCTGATTGTTGTTTCTGCAATCCAGTCGGTGGCGTTGCTGGTTATCGGGTCCGCGATGATGAGCCTGGAATCATTCAATAGCTGGTTTTGGCTGGTTCTTGGCGTGTTTGTGGTTACCAATGGAGCGATGGTCCGCTATCTGTTGCATCGGGAGTACCGGCTGGCTGCGATCGCGTGTGTGGCTTCATGTATAGCTGTGTTATTTCACTATTTGTTGATCCTCAACCGGGAATTTCGCGTGTTCTATCAGGAACATTATCGGGAGGTAGCTTCCATTCTTTTCGGAACGTCAGTACTTTGGGGATTGAGCCTGGTATTTACAAAGGCAGGAGAAAACAGGTGGCTACGGCTGGGTGGTATCCTGACGGTGTTTTTCTCGCTTTTGCTGACGATTTTATTCTTTCTCTACTTTCAGGTCAGTGAAGGCAGTACAAAGATATTGATCGACAAGCTGAGCCGATGGGTTTCGTTCTTCGAACTGACCGCGGCGTTCTGCATTGTTGTCCATTTTTATCGGGAAGACGAGCGTTTGACGGTCACCGACAACCGGCCGGCCCAAACCATTCCCGCACTCCTGAAACTGGCCGCGTTCCTCGGGCTGCTGTTTTTGGGCTTCAATTTTTCGGTGGAAGCATGGAGGTACAGCATGCCTTATAAACCGTCGACTACCGAAGTGCGCCGCGCAAAACTTGTGCAACCCCATCATTTTATCGATAAAAGCGGCGACTCGCTCGGTTATCGCTTACTTAAACCGCTCGATTATGATTCGACCAAGCAATATCCGCTGATCGTGTGCCTGCACCATGGCGGCGCGCACGGGAGGGATAATATCCGGCAGTTGTCGGCCGATCCGGCGCCTTTTTTGATGGAACAGGGTAACAGAACCAGGTACCCTTCATTCATTTTCATGCCGCAGTGCCCGCAGGGTATGGGTTTCAGCGGCGCATATGGGAATGCAAGTGTCGACTCGCTCGTTTTCAGGGCAATCCGGGAATTGCAGGGGCGGCTGCCGATCGACCCTAAACGCATTTATGTCCTCGGGGTTTCCGGGGGCGGTTATGGCTCGTGGCACTTCATTAGCGCTCATCCCGAAATGTTCGCCGCGGCGGTGCCCATTTGTGGTGGAGGCGAGCCGAAATATGGGCCGAAGCTCGTGAATGTGCCGGTTTGGGCTTTTCATGGCGCCCGCGACAAGCTGGCACCGGTAGAGCATTCGCGCGAGATGATCGCTGCGATCCGTAAAGCCGGCGGTCACCCGAAATACACCGAATATGAGTTTGCCGGGCATGGGATCTGGGATAATGTGAGAAAGGAGGGAATCATGGAATGGATGTTTGCGCAGCATAAGGAATAGCCTCAGGCGAGTGTGTGGGAAGGAATGTCGCTGGTCCTGGTACTTTTGGTTAACCTTATTTTTAAATGAATATGATAAGCTCCGTCCTCGTCCAGGATTGCGAGTTCGTGGCCGGGATATAATGCATCCAGCCGTTTTCGGACATTCAGTAAACCAATTCCCCCCGTTTGCTGCGAAGCATTCGGCGTCTTCTGGTTGCTGATCATTAAAGTCAGATCGTTATCTTCCAAACGGATTTCAAGTTTTACCCACGATTTCCGCGTAGTATTGTGCACGCCATGCTTGAATGCATTCTCCACGAAAGCGATGAGAATGAATGGCGCGATCTGTAAATCTCCACTGGCTAGGGTGGGGAGCACCAGTTCTAGTTGTAATCTTTTGGCGGTCCGCAGCTCTTCCAGTCCGACGTAGTCGCGGATGAATGATAATTCTTTATGGAGCGGCACGAGGGCTCCGTCGGTTTCGTATAGCGAATACCGCATCATAGCCGAAAGTTGGTCTACGATGCGGGCCGCACGTGGGTTGTCTTCCTCGGTAAGTACGTAAATGCTGTTCAATACATTAAACAGGAAATGCGGATTGATCTGGCTTTTGAGGAAGTCCAGTTCGAGACGTGTGTATTGTTGTTCCAATTTGAGATTGCGCACATGCCGTCGGTAAATCTCGATCAGTAACCTTGCTGCGAGCGGATAAAATGCCCTTTCAATAATGAACAACAAGTGGAAAAAGGTGATGGGATGGAACAACGCTTCCCTGAACGACAGCCGTTCGAAGTGGTTAATAGAACCAGTGTAATCATCCGGTAAACCGAAGTAGTGCTTTACTACGTAGGACGCATAATAGTAGCAGGTAAACACCACAAAGTAGTAGGCTGCCAATCCCGGAATAAGTACCCACGGCTTTCGCGCATAGTGCTTTACCAGGTACACCAGCATATAATATTGCACGATCACGCAAAATACATCCCTCAAAATTGGCCCCGCATATGTTTTGAATGGCAGATTCAGCGGGGATGCCGGGTAGAGAAACCATGGGAGATAGGCGGAAATGATCAGCAGAAATACGCCGAATATGAGCAGACCATGGAATGCAATGCGGGTAACGCCGCGGTAGCGGGTTTCGTCGGTAATAAGGGTCAGTACGCGTTGAGCCATAGCGATTTTGAATGCATGCTAAATTACCTTCTATCGATGATGCCCGGCACATTGTTTCGACAAATGCCGCCGGATTTTCGATCAAAATGCAAAGCAGGTCTTTAACGAAAACATAGGCAGGTTCATCGAATAAATTCAGCAAGCTGATGGCGGAGCGATACCTTCGTTTTGCATTTGAATCCCGCTGAAAACATACGAATGTCAGGAATTGGCAAGCCACTTTTTCATCAGGCTCCGAACTTCATCCCGGTAATTTGGGCCGATCAGCAGCTCCTTCCCGGACGACAAACGGAGCATATTGCCCTCCATGCTCCGGATATGTTGAAGCTGGACGATATGGGACCGGTGAATGCGGACGAAAAGTCCGGCAGGCAGTATTTCGAGCAATTTCTTGACTGTCAAATGCGTAACGATGTTCCGGTCGGACAGGAAAATACGCAGGTAATCGCCCAGGGCTTCTACATACTCGATATCTGAGAAAAGTACCTGTTCAAGGCGCTTGTCGGTTTTGAAATAGGCAAAGCCGGACTCGATTACGGGGGACTCCTGAGGCGGAATTGCCATTGATGAAGCGGCCTGAGGCACTGGCTTTTCAGAAACCTCCGCCATCGCCGGAAATCGTTCGCGAACGCGGCCAATGGCTTTCAGGAAACGGTCGAAAGTGATGGGTTTCAGCAGGTAATCGGCCACGCCGAGCTCGAAGCCGTCGAGTGCGTGGTTCGGGTTCGCGGTGGTCATGATCACAACCGGATGCGGCACGGGCAGAGCTTTCAGGAACTCGATGCCGGTCATTTCAGGCATATTAATGTCCAGAAAAATAATATGAGGCGCCAATGCGGGCAATTCTGTAAATGCGGCGATCGCGTCGTCGAACGTTCCTGCGAGGTTCAGAAACGAAACGCGGCGGACATATTTTTCTAGCAGTTCCTGCGCCAATGGCTCGTCTTCGATAATGGCGCAGCGAAGTGTTTGGGACATGCGGGACTGGATTTGTGGCCGTCTCACGGCCGAAGGTAACCGCATGAAAGTAGCAAACCTTTTCATTTAAATCAAAAACAGTTACATCACCTGACGCAATGAAATCAGTTCGTTTTTTCAAAATCTGCATCCTGGGCCTGTTGGTCCGGATGAGTCCTGCCATCGCGCAATCCGATAATGCGCAATCGAAGTTGCTGACAGCCCAATGCGGCTGTGAAGAGATGTTGGAACAGGCCATCGACAAGGTAAGCCGCATTTACGCCGGGTTTGACGACAAGGTAACGGAACAGACACGCCCGGCTTACGATAAACTGGTTAAAGACCTTCGCTACCGCGCACCCGGAGCAAAAACGGAAGGCGAATGCCTTAAAATCCTGCAAGACTATACCGGTTTTTTCAAGGATAGCCATGTTTTTATGATCTGGCAGGGATGGAAAAACGACGGAACGGCAGCCCGGAAGGCCAATGCATCGCGCACGGATCTGGTGCAGTTTAAAAGGCTGAACGCCGATTTTTTGTATTTGAAATTAGGCGTGTTCAACCAACAGGAGGTTAATCAAATTGACAGCATCCTGCTCGCCAATAAGGCGCTTTTGGCGAGCACGCCGTACCTGATATTTGACCTGCGCGGCAACGGCGGTGGTAATGCCGGCACTTCCGACGAAATGGCCAAGTTGATTTACACGAACCCCATCGTTTATCCGTCGTGGGATTACCGGTCGAGCAGTGAGTACATTTCCTCGATGGAAAAGGAGCTCAAATCGCAAAAAGACACAACTAATCCTTATTACGGGAGAGCGCAGCGGCTATTGAGAGCAGTGAAAGAAAATCCGGGCAAACTCGTGAACGATGGCGAGGATCTGCAACGTGCCTACAACATTGACCCAAAGGCATACCCGCAGCATATTGCCTTCCTGATGGATAAAGGTTGCGGCAGCGCAACGGAATTCTTTATTTACGAGGGTAAACAAAGCAAAAAAGTAACACTTTTCGGGACCAATTCACATGGTGTCATGGATTACGGCTCCGACCAGAACTTCGACCTCTGCGACGGCACATTCAATCTGGCCGTTCCATGGGGCCGCAATGGTTGGGTGCGCGAATTCCGCATTGATAATGTGGGCTTCGCACCACACGTGCGTATTCCCGTGGGTGAAGTCGATTGGGTCGCTTTTGTGCAGCGGTGTTATGCCAAAAGGGATAGTACAGGAAAGTAATGCAGGGTATTTCAATAGAAAAAGGCCGGTTCGCATCTTCGTGAACCGGCCTTTCGTCATTACAACTGTACATTATGCGCCTTGCTGCGCAGGGAAGTTAATCATCCAGTTTACCCCGAACTTATCCTGGAAAGCGCCGAAATAGTCGCCCCAGAATTGGTCTTCCATCGGCATTTCGATGGTACCACCTGCCGACAGGCCATTGAAAAACTCATCGGCCTGTTCGCGACTGTCAGGAAAAATGGAAACGTAATTATTATTGCCGACTTTGAGCGTCTGGCCCATGGAAGGCATAATGTCGGATGCCATCAGCAACTCATCGCCCACTGGCAGAGCAATGTGCATGATACGGTTTCTTTCATTTTCGGGCAGATTTTCAGTTCCCGGGGCGCCGTCCATTCTGTGAACACCCCGGAATTCGCCACCGAAAACGGATTTGTAGAAATTGAAAGCCTCTTCCGCAGTTCCGTCGAAGTTGAGGTAAGGATTGATTTTGGGCATAGCTAAAAGATTTAAAGGTGATTGGACTTGATTTTAGATTGTTGACAGATGCAAAAGTATGGACTTGCGCCGTCACGCATGCTCCCTAAAACGGACATTCACAGGGGGCGGTCGCGACAAATTGAAGCCCTTTTTCTGACACTTCAAAATTAACAAATAAATATTGCGCAAGTAAATACTTGCATATATATTTGCAAGCAAATACTTGCCTATTATGAGAGCACGAAGAGATGTATATCAGGCCATTGCCGATCCCACGCGCCGGGCGATCATCGGCATGTTGGCCGGACAGCCCCAGAATGTGAATGCCATTGCCGAGCAGTTTGATATGACACGCCAGGCTATTTCCCTCCATGTCAAAATCCTGACGGATTGCGGGCTGATTTTTATCCGGAAGGAGGGAAGGGACCACATTTGCGAGGCCCGGCTCGATAGCCTTAGCGAGGTGTCGATGTGGGTGGAGCAGTACAAAAAGCATTGGGAAAGCAAACTGGATTCCTTGGAAAGCTATTTGGAACAACTAAAAAAAGAGCGATATGGAAAATGAAAAAAGCAGCACCCACGACCGTGAACTGATCATTACCCGCAAACTGAACGCGCCGGTGGAGCTCGTGTGGGAGGTATGGACCCAGCCGGAGCACATTGCGAAATGGTGGGGGCCAAACGGCTTTACCAACACGATCACGACGATGGACCTCGTGCCGGGTGGCGTGTGGGAGCTCGTCATGCACGGGCCCGACGGAAAAGATTATCAGAACAGGAGTATATTCAAGGAAGTTGTTCCCTTAAAAAAGATTGTATACCAGCATTTTGCGCCCAGCTTCGTGACCACGGTTGAGTTTGAGGCACAGGGTGAGGAAACGTTTCTGCGCTGGCATATGCTTTTCGAATCGGCCGAGCAGATGATCCGTATCGTGAAATCGAACAATGCGGCCGAAGGTTTGAAACAGAATGTCGACAAGCTGTCGGTGTATCTGGAAGGCAGGAAAGCTACAAGTCGGTCATGAAAACGCTGGTCGTTGCATTGTTTGGTGCAATGCTGCATTTATCCGTTCAAGCACAGCAAACTCCTATGGAAACCAAAACAACCGGTTATGCGCCCGTGAACGGGCTGAAAATGTATTATGAGGTTTACGGGGACGGCGATATTCCGCTGGTGCTCATTCACGGTGGCGGCTCGACGATCGAAACGACATTCGGCAATATCCTGCCCATGCTCGCCGCATTCAGCAAGATTATCGCCGTTGAGTTGCAGGCGCACGGGCGTACGAGCGACCGCGACGCGCCCGAGTCGTTTCAGCAGGATGCGGACGATGTGGCCGCATTGCTCCGCTACCTGAAAGTAGGGAAAGCAAATGTCCTTGGTTTCAGCGACGGCGGCTGCACGACCATGCAGCTGGCAGGTCGTCATCCGGAATTGATCAACAAGATCATCGTCGTGGCTTCCAACTACACCCGCGCCGGGATGATCGACGGCTTTTTTGAAATGATGGATAATGCTTCGCTGGATAATATGCCCGCACCTTTGAAAGAGTATTATCTCAAAGTGAATCCCGATCCGAAGGGCCTCCAAACGATGTTCAACAAAGACCGCGAACGCCGCCGGACTTTCGCCGACTGGCCCCAAAGCGACCTCACGCGCATACAAGCGCCCGCATTGATTATGTCGGGCGACAAGGATGTGATCAAGACCGAGCATATTGTCGAGATCTCGAAACTGATACCGAAGGCGGAGCTTGTGATCCTCCCCGGCGTACATGGCGCATTGCTGGGCGAGATTTGTACTGCGAAGGCCGGTAGCAAGCAGCCGGAAATCGCCGCGGCGCTGGTGAAGGAGTTTTTGGAAGGACACTAATCGACCAATGCTTCCCGAATCTTCGTCCATTTAATTTCCGGATAACGCGCATTATCCAGCGGGTCTAATTTTGGTAAGCCGCTGAGCATATCGTGCAGATACTGCATGCCCTGCCAAGGCGGGAATACTTCGTCCCTGGCGGGTGCAATGGTGCGCATGATGCGGATCATCGTCGCCAGAAAGCCCAATCCGCCGATCCTCCACAACCGAAATTCCTTTCCAAAGGCTTGGCTGGCTGCCCGTTGCAAGTCCCGGATGGAGGCTACCTCGCCGGCAATGCGCAGGAAGCGCGGTGCTTGTGAGTCCAGCGCGGCAGCAGCGGTAAATGCGGCAGTGTTGGCCATGGTGGTGAAATCCATCGGCTGGTCGGCTTCGCCCCAGTAGATCACGCGGCTCAGTTTGGGAAGGATTAGTGGCGCCTGATCTTTGAGTAAGTCCGTAAACATACCGTTGAGGACGGAAGTAGTGTGGATCGGCGTGTTGTCGATGACCGACGCGAATGCGCGGCGGAGGTCGAGGTTACGGTTGGAGCCGTTTGGCAGTTTTGTATAATCGATGCAATAATCGGAAGGAATGAAGCGCGGCACGTCCGCATTCAAAGCGGCTTTAAGCAGGTCGGATTGCGTTTCGACAATCACATCCTGCAAACCCGATAATGCGGAAACGACGCATTGTACATTCCGAAGCGCTTCGGTGAGCATTACGGTGTTCTGATAATCGACCGGAATCACAACGGCTCCCGCTTTTTCCAATGGTGCAGTCTTAGCCAGGGGCGTATCTCTCCGCACGAGCGCCTTTACGTGCGCATGCCGCGTGACGAGTTCCTGGATGATCAGCATTCCGAGATGCCCCGTCGCACCGGCTACGACGATCGTTTGTGGTGTAGTGTATTGCTGTCCGATCATTGGTGTCTTTTTCTGTAACTATTCCATGGTTAACGCCCGGTTTGAGATGCGGAAACAATTATGCCAATTGGAATAAAAAAGGAGAGGCATTGGCCTCTCCGGGGTCGTTCGTCCGTACAAATCGTTTCTAACAGCATCAGGAGATTTCTTTAACCCTTTCAAAGAAAAACAGCAACTCCCTAAATGAACAAAAGGTGTCGGCAATGCGCGGGTCATAGCCGAGCTCCTTCTGTGCGAGCATGAAGCCGGTGTAAATCGTCCAAAGGTCATCTACCCAGGATGCTGGATCACCGGCACTCAATAACAATTTTACTTCCTGGCCATAAGCCATGCAAACGCGATCTTCCGGGCCAGTGGAGGTTAATAATGCATTCATATTTTATTGCGTTTAAAGGTGTTGATAAAAGCCCTGTCTTAGGCGCCTTTATGCACGCAATCCGCATCCGGGGACTTTCGTCGTATCCGCACCATAACAGGGCATTTCTTGCAAGTTTTTTCATGATTAATCATTGCGTTTATTAAAGGTGGCCGCATATTCGAGAGAAATATGGGGCTGCACAAGTCAAAAAGCGCAAGACTTTTCAATCGGCAATGGTTGATTATCGCATGCCTACCTCTTACTTACCAGTCGGGAGAATGGTTTTGTGTGGGACCAATGCGCCTTGCTACAAATCCAGAATGTAATCATGCCGCATCACATCGCCGTCGGGTACTTCGCGGAAAAAGCGGAATTGGTGTTTGGTAAGTACATTAACGGAAGCCCGGTTTTCGGGTATTACCAGGGCAACGAGTGATTCGACGCTGCCGCATTCGCGGGCGTAGGCAACGAGCCGGCTCGTGATTTCGGACGCGTAGCCTTTGCCCCAGAACTCGGGCAGGAGCGCATAACCAATCTCTGTGAGACCATCCTCGAAAGGCACGATTTTACCCAGGCCTATATACAAACCGGTAACCTGTTCGTAAACAGCCACAAAGCCCATTTCGCTTTGCTGGCCGTCGGCATGGAGTGATCTTTCAAATCTCTTGCGGGCGCCTTCCATGTCGAGCCCGGTACCGCTGATGTAGAGCATTACATCCTGTTGCGAGACGAGCCGGAAGTAGTCTTCGAAATGGTCGGGAGTGAATTTTTCGTAGCGTAAACGTTCTGAATAAAACTGCATTGTGAAGTGTAAAATGGGATTTTAATGGGTACATGGCTTGGGTTACGTAGTTTCGCTCGCACCCCTGTCACCCTTTTTAACAAAAAGTTGACAGAAAGAATTTGGTTCTTGGCCGGATTTTCGCATTTGTTAACAATTTTTTGTCATTTATTGGTCTTTGGAGTATCAGAAATCGGGCGGGCGATGGCCGCGCTAACCAAATGTATAGCGGGTTAGTTGGATGGATGAAGCGTCGTTTTTGTTAGCTAAATGAGGCCTGCAAATGGCTTCATTAATTCAAAAAAGGAAACAGATCATGGAAAATCAAGGTATTGTCAGAAATATAATGAGTATCAAAACGCCGCCTGCCCAGCCCGGATTTCTGGGCCCCGACCACACGGCGCGTGCGGTGGTTTGCCATGAATTCGAGCACAGCGATCCGTTCATTGTGCTGATGGATGATTTTTTGGATAAAAAGGACGATGAACCCGTTGGAGGGCCGCATCCGCATGCCGGTTTTGAAACCGTTTCGCTGTTGCTGGAAGGTGAAATCGGCGACGAAACGCACACGATGAAACAGGGCGACTTTCAGATCATGACCGCCGGCAGCGGCATTGTGCATACCGAGACGATCGAAGGCAGATCTCGGATGCGCTTGCTGCAAATGTGGCTGAACCTGCCGAGAGCCAATCGCTGGGCGACGCCGAGAGTACAAGACCTGACATTTGCCAATGCGCCAGCGGCCGACAGGAATGGCGTGAAAACGGTTTTGTATAGCGGTTCTTTTGCCGGCCTGCGTTCGCCTGTGAAGAACTACGTGCCGCTCATTGTGGCGGACATCCGGTTGCAACCCGGTGCCAGCCTCGCCGAATCGTTGCCGGCTTCGTATAATGCTTTTTTGTATGTCATTGCAGGAAATGTGGCCATAGGTGATGAGGCGAAGGATTTGAAAACCAACCAGATCGGTTGGCTGAGTCGGGGAGCAGCCGGTGAGTCAAGTGAATTGATCGTCGCGGCCGGCACGGAAGGCGCACGCGTGGTATTGTACGCGGGCGAGCCGCAAAACGACAGCATCGTTTCGCACGGTCCATTCATTGCCGACCATCAGGAGGAGATCAAGGACCTTTACAGTGATTTCCGCCACGGCAAAATGCGGCACGTTTCGACATTGTCGGACGGACAACGGTTTAATTACTGATCCGCATTCAATGCGCTTTAAGGGGCGGTTAATCTTTCTTAATTTACGGCATATTCAAACCTGACCGTAATGAAAAGAAAAAGATTGACCGCCTTTTTGCTCATAATCCTGCTCACACCCGTTTTTGCATTCGGGCAATCGCCGCTCAAAGGCTCGGTGGAACGGATTAAAGTACATGGCAAATCGCTGGAAGGGAATCTGGAAGGTAATCCCACCGATCCCGATGTTTCAATCTACCTGCCGCCGAGCTACAAAAAGGAGTCGAAACGCCGGTATCCTGTGGTGTATCTACTCCATGGCTTCACGGATACCGACGCGCAGTGGTATGGATTTGTAAAGCATTGGATTAATCTGCCGGTGATCGCGGATAAGGTGTTTAGCGCTGGTCAGGCACAGGAGATGATCATCGTTACGCCCAACGCATTGACGCGCGCGGGCGGCAGTTATTATTCCAATTCCATTACGGCGGGGAACTGGGAGGATTTTGTTTCCAAAGAACTTGTTGCCTACGTCGACCAGCATTACCGCACGATTGCCATAGCGGCAAGCCGCGGCCTGGCCGGGCATTCGATGGGTGGCTACGGCACGATCCGTATCGGCGAGCGGCACCCCGAAATATTTTCGAGTATTTACCTGCTGAGCCCTTGCTGTCTGGCGCCGGGCAACGCACGTTCTGCCGAAGCATTGGCTAAAATAGAGGCAGTGAAAACACCTGAGGATATTGCAAAAGCCGACTTTATGACGAAAGTCGCCCTGGCTTATGCCTCGGCATGGTCGCCCAATCCGTTGCGTCCGCCGTTCTATACCGACGCAATCGTTGAAAATGGAAAGCTGAATCCTGCCCTGGAAATCAAATGGAACGCCAATATGTCGCTTCCAAGCATAGATCAGTACATCACCAATTTAAAGCAAATGAAGGGCATCGGTTTCGATGCCGGCGACCGGGATCAGCCGATTGCTTCCAATATCAAAATCCTGCATCAGGTGCTGGATAACTACAAGATCGAGCACTCCTACGAAGAATACCAGGGTGATCACATCAACAAAATAGGCGAGCGGATCGAGACGAAGATGCTGCCGTTTTTTTCGAAGAATCTGGCAACAAAATAATCGAAACGGTTCCGGTTAATTGATCACCCGCGCGACAGGGCTCAATTCGTTCGTGAAAGAGTCGATATCGTCCGGCGAGAGTAGGATTGTCTTTTTGTTAGCGGTTTTAATCAATACTAAATGGTCGCGGCGGGTGATGAACCAGACCATCCTGCCATAGACTGAGTTGTAAAAATAGCCGTAATAGCCCCATAATCCGCCGACACCGAAAGTACGGATCGTGAATTGCAGGTCCTTTTTTTCAATTACCTGAACCGATTCCAGCTTTTCCCTTGCATAACGGACAGTATTGATAGGACGGTGGATAATCAACTCATGCTCCGTGATCGTGTAACCGGTTGGTCGGTAAGCATATGCCGAGCCATAGGTGATTGCGAGAATGGCGCTCGTGATAATGAGGCCCGTTTGCTCACCCCTGGTAAAGGTCTGCAATTCATAAATCAGAATCCCTGCAAACAGAATGGTGATCGCTGTGGTGATAATTTTAGTTGTGTTGTCGAGTGAAGCGCTGTATTTCATGACTGGCAGGTAGGAAGTTGATTATGCCTAAATTTAAGCAATTGACGCCAGTAATTTCCCTCATCGACCGGAGATTCAAACAGAAGCCAACTGTGCAGTGGCTTCTGTTTGAGTAACCAGAGTAAGTTGTAAAATATAAAGCTACTCCACGACCAGTTTCTCCACAGCCCTGGATTCGCCAGACTCCGCTTTCAGAATGTAAACACCCTGCCGAAGCGAAGCGATATTCAATGTGCGTTCTGACGATTCCAGGCGATCGCTTTGCATCGAATTCCCGTTGCGGTCGAGTATCTGTACATCAACAGGGTATTTCCAGCTTCCTTTCAAATTAAGCCGCACCTCTTTGGAAGCGGGATTTGGAAATACCGTCAGGCTGGTAGTCGGCTCGGTTACTTCGCTATCCACTTCTTTTTTTTTGCTGGAGTAGACAAATGCGACGACCTTGCCTTTCAATGCAGGTTTGGTCAGATCTACACTGGCTACGTGCTTGCCCGATGCGTCAACGGCAGTGAGGAAATCGCCGTTGCGGTTGATGGTTAGTGCTTTTGTATTGTACCGGAATTGTTGCGCATGAACAGCCAGCGAGCCGGTCGATAGAAGGCAGGTAGTCAGCAACAGTTGTGAGATTTTCATAGCAAGTTAGTTTAGTTATTAATATTTATTTGATATCCAGGATTATATCCGCGAACTGAAACCCTTCCTTCCACTCGTCGAAGTTTGAACCGGGGTTGAAGATATCGAACGTGATAATGTGGTTTAAGACGACTGTTTGCCCGTTGAGCAATACAGAGAAGCGGGGCTGATCGAGCGGGTAATAGGTGTTGGGCGGGAAAATCTTGGCCAGTTTGAGTCTGAGCTTGTACTTCCCTTGTGGTTTGTTGCTGCCGGCCATAATTACCCCTGAAGTCTCAGAATCGACAAGGAGTTTTGTTACCTGCATGCCATTCGGGTCCAGAAGCGCAAGTACATTGCCATTGGGGTCGAAAAGCTCGACTCCCAACTCATAATTGGACGTTCCATAAGCAGGAGGAATCGAGAATGCATCCGGGTCGTTGCGGAAGCCTTTCAGTTCGGCGGTGAAGTTGACCAGGTTGGGTGGCTGGGGCTGATTTATACTGCCCGAGCCGACGGCTGAAAAGAAGGTCGTTGGGAGCAGTAATGCAGGACATGAGGATGAATTCCTGACTGTTACTGTATAATTTTTCCCATTTGTGAGCGTACCCGGCGGTACTGGCATGGAATGGGCAGTTGTCGGTTTGTTGTCGAAGCCAGCAACCGGAATTCCGGAGCCTGCATCCTTGATGGTAACCAGATAGTTGCTGCCCGCAGCAAATGACTCGCTTGCAAACCATTCCACCTTAAAATCTTTGGTGGGGTCAACCTTGCCTAAGTCGCCCGGAAAGAATACTGCGGGATGATCGGGACATATGACGTACTCGAATGGTAGTGAAAGTGCTGTTTTCGCACCGAGCGGATTAACGGCCAGTACCCTTGCTTTTAAGCCTTGCAGATCGTTAAATATCAGTGGATCCTGGACGAACAATAGAAAATTCTTGCCTTGAGAAGTGAAAATTGATGTGAGCCCGGATGTTTTTTTGGTAAGGTGTAGTTCGAAGTGGTCAACTGTATTCATATTGAGCGTCCCGCTTGTCCATTCAAAACCTGCTGCGGCAAAGTTCTTAAATGGAAAGGTAGTTCCGTTAGCTGGGGACTTCATCGCCGGTAATGCCGCGGTTTCATCGATTTTGACCCGCCATACATTGCTGCAAACGCCAAAGACGAGATTGTTTTTGGGAAGTACGCGTATGAAGAGATTGGTCTGGTTCGGTAATGGTGGAAAAAGCAGGATAGTACTGGCTGCATTTCCGGGTAGGTTGACAGACGAGACAATGTCGGAGAAAGCATTGTCCTTCGCGACTTCCACTACAAAACCGGTTGCTCCCGGTACCGGGTCCCAGCTGACTAACCGCCCCAGGCTTCCAATGGGTGTCGGTGGATCGTTGAGTTTTTGCGTTTTGGCCTGTATGACGGATGTTGAAGGTGTTGATGTATTCACTATTAACGGCTTGGACAAAACCCCATAATTGCTTTGAAGTACAGGCTTATCCTTCCTTTTCGCCGCAACGCGAGCATAGTAGGTTTGGCCGATGGCCAGTGTCGCGTTGATATGCCCGGTTTCCGTGAAATTACCGGTATGCGGCGCATATCCTTCGTAGACAACAGAATTAAAGAACGCGTCGTTGGCAACCTGTATCAGGTAAAGCTCCGCATCTTTCTCCGACTTCCAGGTAAGTTCCGGATACCAGGGTTCTACATAGGTGGAAGTGGTTGAGGGCCAGAACTCGACCCGCTTATCGGCCAGTTTGAAGACATGTGTGGGGCTAAACTGTTGATAGATTTTGCAAAGCGGATTCAACCCTTTGCAAAAGTTGGCATCGGCCTGGGTGATTTTTGCTCTTACATATACCGTTTCATGCGGGCGAAAATAGCCGCTGGTGCTGCCTTTGTAAAATACGCCCCCGCCTGGTTTGAAAAATGTATCGAAGCTGCTCACTTTGTATACCTGCGGGCTGGTAAAGGCATAATCCGAAGCCATTTGCACTTCTACTTCCTTAACGCGTGGGTCATTGTCCCAGGAAAAATTAACTTTCACGGCAGGCCATGGCTCGATGTTGGAAGATGCATTGGCCGGATAAATGGAAAAGAATGGCAGGTTGTTGTCGCAAACGCCTACCGCACACCAGGCTTTTTCAACTGCTTGGTACTCAGTGGAATTTAAGCCGTATAATTGTTTCGCTGCATCAAGTGTGAACGCCTTAAATGCCGGGTAGTCGGAATAGGCTTTTATTTTGGGTATGGCATCCCAGATGATTTGAATCGCTTTTTCTATGCCAATACCGGTCAGGTTGCTGTATTGATATCCCAAATCATTAGTGGCCGGGCCCGCAAAACCAGAGGATAGAAGATAAAACCATTTTGTCACAACACCAGATCCTGCACCGACATTGTAGTTATCTGAGCAGCCAATGTCGAAATATTGGCCTTTGTAGGTGTCAGCCCACTTACCTGATTTCGGGTCTCTTAGATCAACCTTTTTAAAAAAAAACTCCTCCATTCGGAACCAATTATAATTTTGCGGCGTCGACTGCAATACTTTGTTCTTGACGTAAATCCCAAATATATCGGCAAGACCTTCGTCGATAGACCGGTATTCTGTACAAAGACTAGGTAAAGAGGTGATGTTACTCCTATGCATCATGACAGCATGACTGAATTCATGGGCTGCCACATCAACAGAGCAAAACAAAGGAGTATTTTGCTGTACACTTTTACCAAAAACGAAGTATTTGTTATTGACGTCAGCAGAATAGTAGGCGTAAGAATATTCCGGATACTGCGTTTCATCTGAATTTTCAATAGACACTTTAATTGGGTCTATCCCGATCGCATCCAACCCCTTCCAGCCAAATCTTTGATCAAAGATTTTCATCGCCGTCTCGAACCCGTACAGTAGTTGAGCCGCTTCTGTACTGAGGTAGGGAGTCGGATTATCAGAATACATATTGTCATAAGGAAATTTGTCCTCGAACGTGACAGTCGAGCCATTGTCCGTTCCGGACAGCCAGATGGGTGAAAAACCGTTTTCGGATAATGTCTGGAGCCGGTAGATTTTTTCGCTTTGCGGATCTGGATTGACAGTGTGTTCCAGTACTCGCATCGTCTGCATTCCCTGATAATAAGTCATGATCGTTTTGTCGACATTTTTGGGGTTGTGCAGATTTTGGGATGATGCTGTATAGTGAACTAACAGTGAGAAGGTCCATATTAAAATGCGTCGTAAATTTTTCATAATGATAGTGTTGTGTGAAATATTGGAATAAAAATCACTTTACATTGAGAATGATATCGCCAAACTGAAATCCGACCTTCCATTCATGGGAAAAAGAATTAGGATCGGCAAAATTTGCGGTAATGACATGCGGGTTAACCTGTGGTTGGCCATTGAGAAATACCGAAAAGCGTGGCTGATCGAATGGATAGTAAAGCAGCGGATTGAAAATGTCCTTCATCTTAAGCCTTAGCTTGTACTCACCCTGAGGTTTGTTAGAGGCCTGCATAATCACACCAGAGTTTTCGGAGTCCACTAAAAGTTGTGTAACCTGGTTGCCATTCGGATCGACGAGGGCAAGTAGGTTGCCATCGGGATCGATCAATTCAATACCCAGGACGTAATCCGAGGTTTCCCAGGAGAATGCGTCGACGTCGTTTCGAAAACCTTTCAACTCAATGGTAAAATTGACCAGCTTGGGCGGTTGCGGTTGGTTGGAGCCCGAGCTTATTGCCGAGAAGACATTTTCGGATAGCGGGATCCCCGCACACGAGGCTGTGTTTTTCACTGATACGGAGAATTTTTTACCATTGGTGAGCGTGCCTGCGGGTACGAGCATTGAGGTGGTTGTCGTGGGTTTGTTACTGAACCCGGGGATGGGTATGCCTGTCGTCGCGTCTTTGAGCGTGACCAGATAAGTGGTGTTCGGATCGAAAAGGCTATGCTTCCATTGAACATTGAAGTCCAGCAGCGCATCGACCACGCCAGTTTGATCACCGGGGAAAAGTACCTCTGGATGGTCAGGACAGATATTGTAATCAAAAGTGGCCGAGAACCCCGACTTGGCACCGTGCGGACCGACGCCTCGTATTCGAACCTGGATTCCCATTTTGTCGTCAAACATAAATGGATCCTTCAACGTGAAATCGAATCCCTGAGTAGAGAAAATCGAGGTGAGGCCGAAGGTTTTTTCAGTAGCCCATACCTCGAAGTGATCAACCATATTCATATTCAGTGTGCCTCCTTTCCATCCGAAAACCGCAAGGAAATTTCTGAATGGGAAATCGGTGCCATTTGCAGGGCTTTTCATCGCCGGAGCCATGGCATTTTCATCGGTTTTAATACGCCACACATTGTTACAGAGCCCGAAAGCGGAACCTTTTTGAGGTAGCACCTGCACGAACAGCTCTGTTTGATCCGGCAATGAGGGCAGGAGAAATTCGATCGTATTGATATTGCCAAGTACTGTTTGAGACCGGACGATATTGGTAAAAGCGGCATCCTTTGCAACCTGAATAACATAGCTGGTTGCACCGGGATAAGCGTACCAGGTCACCCAGAAACCAAGACTGGATACCAGTTTAGCGGGATCATTGGGCGCCTGATTTAGTGCTTGGAAAATCGAAGTTTGCGGCGTCGCGCCATGAAGTTGGATGACGTCCGACCAGGCTCCATAGTTCTTATTGATTTTAATAAAGTCCAGCCGCTCCGCCCTGACCCGCGTGTAGTAGTCGTGCCCCGCTTCCAGAATTGTATTTATTTCGCCATTTTCAGTGAAATTTCCGGTATGCGATACAACCTCATCGTAGATCAGGTTGTTGAATGCATTGTCGGTAGCAACCTGGATTCTGTAACGATCCGAATCGTCGACGGATTTCCACCTGAGCTTGGGTTTATCCCAGGGATTAACGACCCTGGACAGACTATTGTTCGGCCAGAATTCAATTTTCTGGTCTTTCAGCGTGAATGCGTGTGCAGGGCCGAATTGTTGAAAATATATACAGAGAGGGTTGAGACCCTTGCAAAAGTTCGGGTCGGCCTTCGTGATTTTTGCTCTCGCGTAAACCTTCTCTCCGGGATGGTAGTAGCCGTCAAAGGTCGCATAATTAGTCAGCAGCCCATTTGGATCGACAATCATGGAGAAGTTGTCAACGGTTACGGTTTGCAGGTTTTCGGAAAAGTCATACTTGGTGGATAACTGAAATTGCCATTCTTTCACCATGGCACCTGGCCAGGTTATGTGGCCATTTACCTGCGGCCATGGATTTGCGGAGTTAGTAGCATTTGCTGGATACATCGTGAAGCCGACTGGATTGTTGTCGCAAACTCCGACAGCACACCACGCATTCGCTACGGCAACGTACTCAGTGGAATGCAGGCCGTAGAGCTTTTCGGCAGCTTGAAGTGTGAATGTTCGAAATGCAGGATAATCTGAGTAAGTTTTTAAGAGCGGGATAGCATTCCATACGATCTGGATAGCTTTTTCCGGCCCGACACCTGACAGATTGGAATAACCATAACCTAGGTCATTATATGCACTGCCCAGGGAACCATCGCTTAATAGGACAAACCATTTTTCTGCAACACCGGCTCCGGGATGTGGGTTATAATTTTCATCACAAACGTTTACATAATATTGGCCGTTGTAAGTGTCTGCGAACTGATGATTTTTTGGGGTCGAAAAGTCTTCCGCTGCTTTAAATTGTTCAGCAAATAGCCAGTTAAATTTTTTTGGGTCGCTTTTCTCGATGAAGTTTTCGAAATAAATGCCAAATATATCGGCAATCCCTTCGTGCAGGGTATTGAATTCCGAACACGTAAAGTCATCAGAAAACATGATACCCGTTTTGTAGAGTATTACGCCGTGGGTAAATTCATGTCCAATCATTTCCAGAACATTGGTGAAAGGGGCTGGGTTGGATAGGCTTCGCAGAAAAACAAAATGCTCATTACCGGTATCCTCGGCGAACCAGCCATTATTTTTGCCGGGGACTTGTTCGTCGTCCCCGTCCTTCATGAATATTTTAATCGGAATTGCGCCGGCTCCATCGATCCCCTTCCAGCCAAACCGCTGGCCAAACGCCTTCATAACTTCCTGAAAGCCGTAAAATGTCTGCACAGCTTCTGAACTTAGGTGGGGAGTCGGATTATTATCGTACACATTGTCAAATGGTACTTTATCTTCAAAAAACACCTCACTGCCGTTATCAACTCCTTTCAGTATGATTTCAGGATAGTCGTTTTCGGGTAATGTTTGTAGTCGGTAAATTTTTGCGCTTTGCGGGTCAGCATTGACAGTATATTCCAGTGCTCGAAAAGTTTGCTGTCCATCGAAAAAACTTGTAGCAGTCCTATCGACATTTTGGGCATTGTACAGGTTTTGAGAAAGCACTATATGCCGCAGCAAGAGGAGAAAAACTCCCAACAAGAGACAACGCGAATTTTTCATAATGGATAGTATTGTGTTGGTGATGTTACTTTATATCTAAATTGATATCAGCAAACTGGAATCCGATTGACCACTCGTTGAAAATTGAACTAGGATTGGCAAAATCGACTGTAATGACATGGGGATTTACAATGGGCTGTCCATTGAGAAATACCGAAAATCGCGGTTGATCAAACGGATAGTAAAGCAGCGGATTGAAAATGTCTTTCATCTTAAGCCTTAGCTTGTACTTACCCTGGGGTTTGTTAGAGGCCTGCATAATCACACCAGAGTTTTCGGAGTCGACCAAAAGTTCTGTAATCTGGGTGAGATTGGGATCAACAAGAGCAAGCACGTTACCATCGGGATCGATCAGTTCAATACCCAGGACATAATCCGAAGTTTCCCAGGAGAATGCGTCGACGTCGTTTCGAAAACCTTTCAACTCAATGGTAAAATTGACCAGCTTGGGCGGTTGCGGTTGGTTGGAGCCCGAGCTTATTGCCGAGAAGACATTTTCTGACAATAGGATCCCCGCACACGAGGCTGCGTTTTTCACTGATACGGAGAATTTTTTACCATTGGTGAGCGTCCCTGCGGGTACGAGCATCGAGGTGGTTGTCGTGGGTTTGTTACTGAACCCGGGGATGGGTATGCCTGTCGTCGCGTCTTTGAGCGTGACGAGATAAGTGGTGTTCGGATCGAAAAGGCTATGCTTCCATTGAACATTGAAGTCCAGTAGCGCGTCGACCACGCCAGTTTGATCACCGGGGAAAAGCACCTCGGGATGGTCAGGACAAATTTGATAGCTGAATGAAGGCGATAATGCGGATTTTGCCCCCAGCGGTCCAACGGCCAACACCGCTACCTCAAAACCCGGTTTGTTAGTAAAGAGTGATGGATCCATCAGGCCCATACTGAAACTCGGATCCAGTGTTGCGAAGATGGAAACAGCGTTGGAAGGTTTCTTCTTAAAATGTAATTCGAAATGATGCACCAGACCCATATTGAGGGCGCCGGCCTTCCACTCGAATGCAACGAGAAAAGCGTTGAAAGGGAAAGCGGTGCCGTCTGCTGGTGATTTCATCAGTGGGGTAGCAGTGGCTGCCTTGGTTTTCACATGCCACGTATTGTCGCAAATGCCAAATTGAGGGCCGTTCTGCGGCAATACCCGAACCGATAGGTAAGACAAATCAGGTAGTGAAGGTAATTCGATTAAAGCGGTGGTCAGATTGCCGGCAACGGTTTTTGTACGGATAATATTCTGAAACGCATCGTCGGTAGCAATTTGAATCACATAATGACTCGCACCCGGATAAGAATACCACCCCACCCAGAATCCCAGACTGCTAACCTCGGTAGCCGGGTCGCCCGGTTTTTGATTCAGAGCTTGAAGGACCGAAGTTTTGGGAACTGAGACTTTGATCTCCTCAATTTTGGACGATGCGCCGTAGTTGTTTATTAAATAGGGCGTGTTGAACCGCTTTGCCTTTACGTGTGTGAAGTAGGTCTTTCCCGGTTCCAATGTTGTATTGAGTCCCCCCGTTTCAGTGAAATTGCCTGAGGGAGTAGTAGTTCCGGTAAAAACGATTTTTGAAAATGCTTCATCCTCACCTACCTCATACACATATTGCTCCGCGTTTTCGACACGTTTCCATGAAATCGATGGGTTGTTCCATGGATTAACGGTCCAATGGTCGCTAGGTACCATATGCCAGAATTCAGTTTGTTTGTCACCAAGCGTAAATGCATGAGCCGGGCCATATTGCTGATATAACACGCAAAGTGGATTGTACCCTTTGCAAAAATTGGCACTCGCTTTCGTGATGCGTGCACGGGCATACACACGTGCTCCCGGAAGGTAGTAGCCTGTTGCAAATCCGGAATAAGCACTTCCCCCTCCCGGCTTGATCACAACCGAAAAATTCTTGACCAGCACATTTTGCACATTTTCAGTGAAAGCCGCATTGGTCGCCATTTGGACTTCCCATTCATCGACAGGCAAGCCTTCCCACGTTACATTTACATCCACCCCAGGCCAGGGTTCAACGCCGGTCGCACCATGTGCAGGAGACATAGAAAAGGGGCCGAGGTTGTTTTCACAAATGCCCACCGCGCACCACGCGTCCATAACAGCGAGGTATTCTGTGGAGTGCAGGCCGTAAAGCTGTTCGGTTACCGTAAGGGTTATTTGTTTAAGCTCCTTGAAATTGGTTTTCGCCGTGAGGTGGTCAAGGCAGTTCCATACGATCTGGACGGCATTATTGATTCCGATTCCATTGAATTGGTAGGAATAGCCGAGGTCGTTGGTTTCTGTTCCGGTTGTACCGGCGGCCAGCAGGTAATACCAATGATCAATTACGGTAGCGTTCTTGTGTTCAGGGAAATCGCCAGACAGTGGGCATACATTCTCATAATAATTTCCAAAATAGGTATCTGGTTGCCCAATGGAGTTGGGATTGTCGAAAGCTCTCCCAGGTATACCAACACCTTTACCGTGTGTCCATGTATAGAATGCCGGTGAATTTTGTTCGTATTCATTGAGAATATAGAGGCCAATTATGTCTCCAAGAGCCTCTTCAAGTACTCTTCTCTCAGCGCAAAGATCCACGTTTTGTAAGTTAACGTTGCCGATCTTCTGATGGATAATTGCATGTATAAGTTCATGACCTACTACATCAATATTGTTGATTTGTTCCGGTTGGTTGCCGTCTGTGCGATAAAGAAATTCCTTAATGACCGGATTGTAGGCGGCAGAGGCTACAAATAATGGCTTACCTGGATTTACAATATTCCATATAATCGGTTTACCATTGACGGTCAGGTTATCAATACCAATCCAGCCGAATTTGTCTTTGATGATTTTCAGTGAGACCTCGGTCCCGAGCAGCAATGCGGCGGCGCTTGCAGCGAGTTTAAAGTCTGGAATGCCATCGTCGAAGGAGGCGTCGAAAGGCGGTTTATTAATGAAAGGCAGTACCTCAAAATTATCGGTAAGAACCCTGGCTTGCATAGACGGCAGATCATTTTCAGGCAACGCTTCCAAACGACGTTCGATTATTGTTCCGGCCTGATCGGTCGAGTACTCCATAACCCGTAAAGGCCGCGTATCAAAATAGGAGGATACAAAGACATCTTGTGTAACATTGTGCTGGTTGTAGATCTGTTGTGCTCCAACATGTGTGCATATGCCTAAAAGCCAAACAATGCAGCAAACAAGTAATAGTAGTTTTCTCTTCATAATGCGTGTAGTTTTTGTACTAAATACATATTGCAAATAGCCTGAAAAAACGGCGCATTCTGCCACTTTTCGCGGTGGTTAAGTACTAGTCTGGTGATACTTTTAACTAGTTGTCGACAGGAGTAGAAATAGAAGCGTACACAGGCTAATCAATCGGTTGCCGATTGAAAAGTGGGAATAGGAACGATGGGTAACAAACGGCCTTTATTCGTGTAAAGATTTGTCAGTGGCACCCCATGAAAGAACATAAAATTCCTATCGGTGATAATATACGTCTCGTGCGTAACAGGCTGGGGTATTCGCAGGAATACGTGGCCGGACGCCTCGGGATTTCAAAGCAGCGCTACCGGCAGCTGGAAAATGAAGAGCAGGATTCCATCACGATGGGCCGGCTTTCAGAGATCGCGGCGGTACTGGAAACCGATATTGAAACATTGGTGAGCCTGCATAAGGTGAAGTTTTTGAAAGCCGGATTGCAAAGTGAAGACAGCCAGGTACTTCACCAGTTGATCCAAACGCAACAGGAGCTGATCATCGCCCTCAAAGGCAAGACCAGCTCCGAATAAGGGTAGCAAGCAGGTTGAATGCGCTTATTCGCTCCGAAGGCTTTTCACCGGGTTGAGCAGCGCCGCGCGGATCGCCTGGTAGCTGACAGTCGCCAGCGACACGACAATGGCCAGGAAACCCGATACAGCGAATATCCACCATTGAATGCCGACCCGGTACTCGAAATCGTTGAGCCAGAGGTTCATGACATACCAGGCAACCGGTACCGCTATGACAATGGAGATAATCACAAGCGCCATGAATTCGCCGGAAAGTAACGCGGCAATGCTCATCACGCTGGCACCCAATACTTTGCGCACACCGATTTCTTTCACACGGTTTTCGGCCATATAGGCGGCCAGCCCGAATAGCCCGAGACATGATATGAAGATAGTCAGGCCGGCGAAAATACCGGTCAGCTTGGCTACCCGGCGGGTATCTTCAAATTTCAGTGCATAATCTTCGTCCACGAAATGGTATTCGAAGGGATATTCGGGATTGTAGCGGCGGAAAATGGCTTCCACTGCCGGCATGACGTCAGCAGCAGGTTTATCGGCAGTGAGTTTGATGTGGATGACATTGAAATAGCTTTGTGCCCCTTCGATGATCAATGGGCTTGGCCGATCATAAGGCGAGCGGATCACAAAGTCCTTTACCACACCAACGATGCGATACTGAAGGCCGTTGTCTTTGATCGTTTGCCCGATCGGATCTTTGAAGCCCATAATTTTGGCCGCGGTTTCATTGAGCAGGACAGCCGCAGAGTCTGAAGGGAATTTGGTAAGGTCCATATCGCGGCCCTGGATCAGTTGCAGGCCGGCGGTTTTAACGAGCCCTTCGTCTTCGGTGAAAATATCGAAATCAATTTTTTCAGCCATGTTTTTGCCCTGCCATTCGATGCCCCATGTATCGGAAGAGACGCTGCTTAGCGGGGAAGAGGTTTTGGTAACCGACGTGGCAATGCCCCCACTCAACAGCTCGCGTTTGATTTGTGCATATTGTTTACCCAAATCGCCGGTAATCCAGTGGTACACCACCTGTCCGCGGTCGTAACCCGCATCGCGGTTCTGAGCGTGGCGGATCTGCTGTACCACGATGAGCGTGGAAATGATGAGGACGATGGCAAAGCTGAATTGCACAACCACCAGTACTTTCCGGGGACTCAATGCCGAATGCGTTCTTTTAAATGCTCCTTTGAGCACACTGATCGGCTTGAACGACGAGAGGTAGAATGCGGGGTAGCTTCCGGCCACAATGCCTGTAAAAAGAATAAAGGCAAATGCGGCAGTCCAGAATGCCGGGTTGGAAACCGGTACTTCCAGTTCTTTACCGATCAGCGTATTGAATGCGGGCAGGGTGAGGTAAACTGCCAGCAGCGCGATGGTGCCGGCGATCATCGCGATCAGGATCGATTCGCCGATGAACTGGCCCACCAAAAGGCTTTTGGGCGCTCCCGCTGTTTTACGGATTCCCACTTCCTTGGCGCGTTTCTCGCTGCGTGCGGTACTGAGGTTCATAAAGTTGATGCAGGCGATCAGCAGAATGAACGCCGCAATGATCCCGAACAGTCGCACAATGGCGATTCGCCCGCCAACGACTTTCCCGTTTTCAAAATTGGAATACAAATGCCACTGGCTAATGGGGTGGAGGAATACTTCGTGCTCCTCGGTTTTGTTCGAATGGCGGATCGTGATATCCCGGATTTTTTTGGCAAATGCCTCGGGATTTGTGCCGGATTTCAGCTGAACATAGGTGTGCACCGAGTTAAACATCCAGCCATCGTAGGCGGAGCCAATCTTTTTCAAATACTCAATCGGAAGAATGTATTCAAACTTGAATGCGGTGTTGGGCGGGAGGTTCCGCATAACACCGGTGATTGTAAAATTGTCTTGGTCGATCGATATGACTTTGCCCAGTACATCCTCCGTACCGAACATTTTAATAGCCATCTTCTGTGTAACCACCATAGAGCCGACCGAGTTGAGGGCCGTCTGAGCATTTCCTTGCAGGAGCGGGAAGTCGAACATGCTCAGGAAAGCGGGATCGGTAATGATGGCTTCGCTCGAAATCTTCTTGTCGCCTGCGCGCGTCACAAACCACCGGGAATAGTTACGCGAAATGTGGGAGACTTCGGGATATTCCGTTTTCAGGGTAGGGCCGAGTACTTGCGGAGTGGAATTCCAGCATTGCAGTTTGCCGTCGAATGTCCCGCGGTTCCAGGCCTCGTAGAGGTAATCCTTGTTCTTATGGAAGCGGTCGTAGCTGATTTCATTGTACATCCAAAACAGAATAAGCACGGCGCTCGCCATACCCACGGATAACCCCAGAATATTGATTGACGAAAACGCCTTGTTTCGGAGCAGGTTCCTGAATGCGATTTTGAGATAGTTTTTTAGCATCTTTTTGTTCTTCCAGACAAATCTGGAATATTTTGAATCAAATAGTCTGCCAAAAAAATAAACAATTGATAATCAGGTATTTGAAAATATGAAACGCGCAGTCATTGTCCGGTAACGAACAATGCGCGTTCACGCCGGGACGCTCCGCCGCTTTACCGGTACAGTTCGAATTCGAGTATTCCCATTCCGCCGCCCACGTCACCTTGTTTTTCCGGTTTGAATGATCTGACTTTGAAGAAGCGTGCATCGATAGGATCGAATTTCAGATCGATGACCCGGTCTGAATTGTTCTTTTTCTCCAACAGGGTAGTCCATGTTTTGTTGTCCGGGGAGGCCATCACTTTGAATTCTGTTGAATAACTGGTTTTCGCAAAAGTGATTTTCGCCTGTTTAATGCCGGGCTCAACTTTGGAAAGGTCCACCAACAGCGTCCAGGGGTATTGGCCTCCGGCCAGTGCCATCGTTGCAAGATCACCGTCGACTGCGTTTTCTGCAAAAAATATGTGGCTTGACGGGCCGAGAGCGGCTTCATTGTTAGCCCGTAAATATGCTTGTTTACCCAGCGCCAGGTTAACTTTGGCGCCGCTGACTTTCATCTTTTGGTATTTCAAACTAAGCAGTTGACCTATCTTATCGTCCACAATAGGCCGCTTGGTGCCCTGTGGGCTTAAAATGTTGTATTCGACAATTCGATAGTCCGGAAAAGAGGGGACATTCTTAAAATCCTCCGGCGCAAATTTGTCGTCGGCATTTTCCTGAATGCTGATGATATACGACTTTCCGGCTTCCAGCAGGAGCGGGGGAATTGGCGCATATTGGTAACCGTCATCTGCCACGGGAAGCAAAGCCGTGTTTAACGAGGCGGTCAGTATGGGGTGGTCGTCTGCGAAGCGCGTAATGATGATCGAATGCCGTCCATTATTGCCCTGGAGATATTTCCGGCCGACATCCGTGAGCCGGATAGGCATGGAGCCCACCGTAATACGCATTCCCCTGTAAAACCCTTTTGGTTCGGTTTTTCCGGCGACATCCGTGGCCGCCGGGGCGGGAGCCGGTGCGGCTGAACGGGCATTGGCGGTCATCCTGTTGGAGCGGGTCAAAATGGTGAATGTCTGGTCGAAGACTTTGCTGGCAGGTTTCCCCGGTTCAACCGAAATAGCCTGGACGCGAGCAGTCTTATTGATCGGAATTGGCCCTTTGTAGAGCTTGGATGTGGTTGTTGGCCGGTTTCCGTCAATGGTATAGTATATTTTTGAACGCGCTGACGTGGTCAATACCAACTTCTGTCCTTTGTCGTAATCAACCGTGTCGGACAGGGAGGCGCGGGGCGTTTCGCTCCATCCCTGGTTCTTCTTGACAAAACTGGCGATCTGTTTCAGTTCTTCCTGGTAGATTTCCGGAAAAATGTCCCCATTTGCAGGCACTGGATAGCTAAGAATGTAAGTGGCGCCAACCTCCCAGTTTTTTTTGATGTTCCTGATCATCATATCCACCGGTTTCGGGGACCTGAGTTTAGGATCTTCCCGCCATGACCACGTGTTGTCCAGCAAATTGTCGACCTCGATGGCCAGCTTTTTTTTGACGGTAGTCGGTTTCGCTACTTCCAGCGCTGTTTCGTGTGGCGACGTGCCACCTTCATAAATAATGACGTCGGTGTTGGGGTATTGCAGCACCGTGCCCCCGTTGTACAGGCCGGTGTTGTTGGCAAATATCACTTTGGGGTTATTGGCCCGCATGATCGGGATCATCTTGTCCCATGGAAACCAGTTGTAGTCAAAGCCCTGGTAAAGTTCTGTGGCAGAGGTCATGTCGATCCAGAAGCCATCTACGCCCATGAGCACAAGTTCTTTGATCAACCCCAGGTTCAGCGTGCCGTATGTGCCGTCCAGGCCCGTATCGACGATGTCCTTGTTCCAGCCCTTGTCGGGAGCGAAGTAGGCCACAAACTTGATGCCCTTTTTATGGCAGGCATCTATCAGCTCCTTCGCGATGTTCCGTTTTGTTTTCAATTCGAGCTTGCTCGGCGTTGTCGAAGGCCAGAGGCGCACCCCGTCACCTGTATTGATCGTAACCGTTAATACCTTGCCTCCCAGGTCGATGACCTGTTGGGCCCACTCGTCCGCATTAAACTTGGTAATTCGTTTCTCAAACTGTGCGATGCCGTCCTTGCCCTTCAGCGACGGCGGTGTGAAGATTCCCCATTGTATGAATATGCCGAATTTGGCATCGGAAAACCATTTGGACCTAAACGGGGCGGCTTCAAAAACGAGTGGTTTGGTAGCGGAAGCACCTTTCGAGTCGGTTACGCGGGCGGTGAATGCATAGTTACCTTCCTTGCTGGCCATGCCCTGGATTTTTCCGGTTTTATCCAACCGGAGCCCTTTCGGTAATTCACCGTCGGCAATAGCCCAGGTGTAAGGCGGCGTGCCGCCCTCGGCTGTCAGCTGAAAGAAGGGGGATGGCCCCGCCTCCGTCCACGACTGGTAGATGATATTATCAACAAATGCGGGATATATCGAAGTCTTGGGGCTTTTGCTGTACTCGCTGGAAGATGTGGTTGTGATTTGAAGACCAGGATTTTGTCCTGAAACAGACAATGAAACCACCAGAACTGTAAACAAGATACCACTCATCCATTCAGAAATCCTTTTCATAGCATCAAGGTTGTTTTGGCAAATATGGCTAGAAATATTGTGCCAAAGTGCGGATAAAGAAAAAGTCGCCTCTTGTAAGGCGACTTTCGGTTACTCTTCGGTATTGTTTTCGATCAAAAATCAGAAGGTATAGGTGAAGTTGGCGAGAAATGACCGCGGCATCTGCGGGGCGATCGTAGACCATCCTTTGTAGTACTCCTTATCAAATGCATTGTTGAGTTTCAACCCGATGCGGTAATGTGCAGCCTGGTAGAAGAGCGACGCATTGGCAACGGTGTAGGCAGGCAACATAAAGTCGCCCGTCGAGGCGTAGTTGATCGCGTACCGCTCGCTCGCGCCGTTGAACCCGGCACCAACGCCGAAGCCTTTCAGTTTTCCTGCCGGTAGCTCGTAGTTAGCCCACATATTGTAGAGTGTTTTCGGGCCCGCTCCCAACGGACGCTTGTTCAGGATCTGCTCGTTATCGGATTTAGTCGTCTTGCTTTCATTGTTGCTGAATCCTGCACGGATATTGAACCCTTTCGCCGGATTGGCATTCAACTCTACTTCAAATCCCCGGCTGTAAGCTTCTCCGCCCTGGATTTTGTTGAAAGGCGAGGCCGGATCGGTGATTACCTGGTCTTTCACCTTGATGTCGTAGTAGCTGACGGTCAGGTTCAGTTTGTTTTTGATGATATTGGTTTTAAAACCGAACTCGATCTGGTTTGCCTGTTCAGGGCGGAAAGACTTGATGGTCTGTGGGCCGTCTTCAGGGTTCCCTACGAGTTCGGGGGCCACGTTGGTGAAGCCGTTCTGGTAGTTGGCGAAAACAGAAAGTTTGTCGACCAGTGGCTGGTACAGGATCCCGAACTTCGGCGAAAGGGTAGTTTGCTTATAATCATCGTACGCGGAGCTCGATACGCTGCCTACGTTGTCGAAATGGTCGAGGCGAAGACCCACCATCACCGACAATGCTCTGGTAATATTCAACACATCCGAAGCGTAGGCACTGTAAATGTTGTATTTCGATTTGGCATTAGCCACCGGTTGTGAGGCGAGCACCGCATCGACGGCCGCTGAGGAAAGCGGATAGGCGGTCGTTTCCACGCCGGGCGTAAATGGGTTGTCGCCGTTGGAGCCGCCGTCGGCAGTAACATTTCCGTAAAACGCATAGCCGGTGCCGTTGCTGGTAGAAGTTGCCGTGAAATAATCCAAACCTAACACGACGCGGTTTCTCAGCGAGCCCAGCTTGAAATCCCCGATGAAGTTCTGCTGGATATCGGATGTCCCGGTATATTCATTCTGCTTGTTCAGGAAGCGCGAGAATGTGTTCCCTTTCAGGATGCCGTAGTCATAGAGATAGGTGTAATAGCCTTTGGTAGAGGTGGCGCTTTTGGAAATAAGCGTTTGCGATTGCCACGTATCGGACAGTTTGTAATCCATCTCAACCCGGTAATTCTGGGTGGGGTTTTGCAAGGTCAGGTCGTTGCTGGTGAAAGACAGTTTGTAGTTGTATCCCAATTCCTTCATGTTTTTGGCGACCGACGGCGCAGCCCGGTTCAGGAAAAGGAACATCGGGTTAGTCTGCTCGGCCTGGGTAATTTCGCCGTAAAATGAGAAGGACAACTTGTTGTTCACCTTGTAGGAAAGGGAAGGTGCCACGAAAAACGACTTTCTGAAACCGGCATCCTGGAAGCTGCGCTCGGTCGTATAAGAGGTGTTCAGGCGAAAGTAAAGATTCTTATCCTTGTTCAGAGCTGTGTTGAAATCGCCGGTAATCTGGTTCAGGCCGAAAGAGCCGGTGGTAAACGACAGTTCGCCGCCCGTACCGATGTAAGGTTTTTTGGTAACCACATTGATGAGCCCGCCATACGAACTCACCGCATTGCCGAACAGCGTCGCCGAAGGCCCTTTCAGCACCTCGATCCGCTCGATATTGGCTGGGTTAATCGTCCCGTTCGTTAGCCCGGGAAGGCCATTCACGAGTTTTGGCTGCACAGAAAACCCACGAAGCGAATAGTACCCCGCGCCGTCACCACCGCGGCCTGTGGAGGTCCAGAGGTTTTCGACCCCGGCCGCGTTTTTGAGCGCGTCGTCAAAATTGGTAATGATCTGCGATTTCAAAAGGTAATTGGTGATCGTGCTGTACACCTGCGTATTTTCAAAATCCTTTAAAGGCAGCTTGGCGACGTACGCTGTGTTGCTGCGGGAGAATTTGTCCTCTCTCTCGCCCTGCACCACTACTTCCCGTAAAATTTCATCACCCTCATAAAGCATAATCGCCCCAAGTTCGACTTCATTCTGCGAAATAGTCAGCGGTAATTCCCGGGTTTTAAATCCCACGGAGGAAATGGATAAAGTGTAACTGCCATCGCTGATATTGGATATTTCAAATGCACCATTTTCGTCGGTGTGAGCGCCAAGGCTGCCACTTTTGATAACGATACTCACACCAGGTAAGCCGTTTTGCGTATTGTCAACAACCTTTCCGCTAACTTTTCCCGTTTGCGCAAGCACCAGTGAAGGCAAAAGCAACCAAATGGATAGTGATAATAGATATTTCATTTATTTAGACTTATTATAATTTGAGTGCCGCAAATGTATTTCCTGAACACAACAGTTCCAAAGGTTTTTGTAATATTCCGGTAACATCAGAGCTGAGGGAGGTATCTGACGAAGCAGTGAAGGAAAATGAAAAGTTGCCGGTTAATGAAATAATGTATATACATATGTACATATAAACTATATTTAGGAAAAATTGGGCAGCGGATGAGAAACACCACTCTGATTTTGGGGATCACATTATCTTGTCTCGGGTACGTATCCGGGCAAGGACGGGCAGGCATGCGCGAGCTGAATGTGAATGAATTCACAGCCTCGCCGGCGCCTGAATGGTCGGACCTGTTCCTGAGAAAATCGGGCTGGCTGGGCGGCGACGGCATATTTGCGATCCCATTTTCCGGCCGCGATGCTCAGAAAGAGGACAGCATTCTTTTTCTTTTCAGCGATACCGTGCTGGGAGAAATTGATGGAGCTGCATTGAAATCCGGGTTCTCGCTGGTGAACAATTCGGTAGCATTGTTGAATGGGAAATCACCCGATCCGGACAAGATCGCATTCAGGATTGCAAGCAGCGCGGAAGGGCACCGGGCTGTATTTGTCCCGAAATCGGACAAGCCCGACAAGGATACCTATTTCTGGCTGGGCGACGGTTTTGTGAACCCGGACTCGGGCAAAGATCTTTTTGTTTTTGCTTACAAAATCACCAACACACACGATAATTCCGCATTCCCGTTTAAGGAAACCGGGAACGCGGTGATCAGGATCCCCGCAGGTAGCCATTTCCCATATGCCGACCAGGAGCACTTTATGCTGCCGTTCAATGATTATCATGCCGGCGGCGAAACCATTTCGTTCGGGGCGGGAATTTATAACAACAGCCGGACAGCCGGAGAGGCTTCGCCCGATGGTTTTGTTTACATTTATGGTACCAAAGGATCAACCAAAAAACTGGTTGCAGCCAGGGTTAAGCCGGACCGACTCACGTCGTTTGGTCAATGGGAATTCCGGGGAGAGCAGGGATGGTCGAAAAGCGCAGGGGAGGCCGCTACTTTGAGTGACTCGGTCTCGAATGAATTAAGTGTGAGTATGTTGGCGCCAGGTAAATATGCATTGGTGTATCAGCTGAGCAGCATTTTTCCTGAAATCTGCATGCAGATAGGGCCAACGCCTTACGGACCATTCGGACCGAGAATCGTATTGTACAGAACGTCTGCCGATATCCGCGATCCTGATCTGTTTACCTACAATGCCAAAGCGCACCCGGCATTGTCGGCCCCCGGCGAATTACTCATTTCCTATAATGTCAATACTTTCAAA
Organism: Dyadobacter sp. BE31; assembly: GCF_031457695.1. NCBI lineage: Bacteria > Pseudomonadati > Bacteroidota > Cytophagia > Cytophagales > Spirosomataceae > Dyadobacter > Dyadobacter sp. BE31. Next base: position 94,348 of record NZ_JAVDXA010000001.1, on the reverse strand, counting down.
TTTCTGGAAGTTTTGCCCAAGCAACCCAACCTTTATCGTCCGCGCTTTGTGCGGATCCAACTTAGCCAAAGCTCCAAATCAAAATAGAAATGTCTTCGAATTACGATAAATACCCCTTTATAGAAGTAAGCAAATCATCCGACAAATGCTTTGTGGGCTGGGCCAATATTTTTGGGGAGATAGCGCGCTTTGTTCAGCAGACAGGCCAGCCGAAGTGCGTGGTTTGTATGGATGTGTATCACGGGGTCGACACCGGCCCGGTGCGTGAGGCGATCGGGCGCTATATGCCTGCGGCCACGGTAGTCCATACCGGCGGTGCGCTTAAAAGCGTATCCGAGATCGGGGATATGGTGTACCCGTTCGTGACCGATGACCAGGTCTTCGGGAAAATGAATGACCTGGAAATGGTCGATTTTTTTGATACGGACGAGCTGCAACGGGTACGCGGGCAGATTCGCGCCATCGAGTCGGGGCTAGTGATCGTTTACGGCGAGGGCGCTGCACTTTTTGCGGATGCCGGCCTGCTTGTTTACGCCGATCTGGCGCGTTGGGAAATCCAGAAAAGAATGAAGCGCGGCGTAGTCGGTAATTTCGGAATGGACAACGCCGACGATCAGTTTGCATTGAAATACAAGCAAGGCTATTTCCTCGATTGGCGGGTTTTTGATCGGCATAAGCTCCTTTTCTTTGACAAAATAGATTTCTTCATCGATGCCTGTCAGGAAAACGAACCCAAAATGGTGGATGCACAGCTTTACCAAAAAGGACTCGATGAGGCTGTCAGGAGGCCATTCAGGGTTGTGCCGTTTTTCGATCCGGGACCATGGGGCGGGCAATGGCTGAAAAAAGTCGCCGACCTGGACCGTGGGGAGGTTAACTATGCCTGGGGATTCGACTGTGTTCCGGAAGAAAACAGCCTGCTTTTCAAGTTTGGTGAATGTATTTTCGAACTGCCTTCGATCAACCTGGTGCTTACCCGGCCACGCCAATTGCTTGGTAAGCATGTTTACGGCCTTTTTGGCGCCGAGTTTCCGATCCGTTTCGACTTCCTCGATACCATGGATGGCGGTAACCTGAGTTTGCAGGTGCATCCTACGAGGCAGTATATCAAGGAGCATTTTGGAATGGATTACACCCAGGACGAAAGCTACTATTTTCTGGAAGCCGAGGAGGACGCCTGCGTATACCTGGGTACGCGCAGGGGCGTGAAAGCAGCCGATATGATCGCAGACCTCGAAAAAGCCCAGGGCGGGTTGAAGGATTTCGATGCGGAAAAGTATGTCAATAAGCTGCCTGTCAAAAAGCATGACCATATTCTGATTCCCGCAGGTACGATCCATTGTTCCGGCAAGAATGCGGTTGTCCTCGAAATTTCGGCAACTCCCTACATTTTTACTTTCAAATTATGGGACTGGGGTAGGCTGGGCCTCGACGGAAAGCCGCGGCCGATCAATATCGAGCACGGTAAAAACGTGATCGATTGGGGCAGGGACGAGGATTGGGTGAAAGAGAACCTCTTTAATAATGTCGAGCAGATTTCCGTAAATGGCCACTCGATGGAAGAATCGACCGGGCTGTTCAATACCCAGTTTATAGAAACCAGGAGGCACTGGTTCGACAGCAAAGTGACTCATTATACCAACGGAAACCTGAATGTGGTCAATCTCGTGGAAGGTGACGAAGCCGTGGTAGAAAGCCCCGACGGCCTTTTTGAGCCCTATGTGATCCATTATGCGGAGACGTTCATCGTGCCGGCAGATGTGCCGTCGTACACAATTACGCCATCGGGCAAGAGCACAGGGAAGAAATGTGCTACACTAAAAGCCTACGTGAGAAAATAGGGGTTGGAATTTCGATTATCCAAATGTTACAAAGAGCAAAATTATTGTTTCTGATGGCGCTGGCTTTGCCGGCGTCAGCCCAGAAGAATGCGGCTGAACATCCGCAGGTTACGGATATCTGGTTGGTTTTCAAGACCCATTTTGATCTCGGTTTTACTGATTTGCCGGAAAACGTATTTCAAAGGTACCGGGGCGAAATGATGGATGGGGCGATGAAAATCATTGACGATAATGCGAAACTGCCACCTGAAAAGCGCTTTACCTGGACGGTGCCCGGCTGGCCGCTTAGCGAGCAGATCCTGGGGCCATTGCAAACGCCCGGCCGTAAGCAGAAAATCGAAAAGGCGATCCGGGAAGGTGCGATCGCCGTGCATGCCTATCCGTTCACGACCCATACCGAATCGCTCGACTACGAAGATCTGGTCCGCGGGTTGGGATTTTCTTCAAAAGTAGCCCGCGCCTACGGATTGCCATTGCCCATCAGCGCCAAATTGACGGACGTGCCCAGTCATTCGTGGGTGTTGCCGACATTGCTGAGCCACGCGGGTGTGAAATTCCTTCAAATGGGCTGCAACCCGGCGAGCCAGTACCCGCATGTGCCGCCGCTTTTCTGGTGGGAAGGGTCCGATGGATCGAGGATATTGTGCCAGTACACGGCGCTTTATGGGTCGGAGATTAAGCCCGGGGCCGATTGGCCGTGCCGTAATTACCTGGGTATGATCATGACCAACGACAATGAGGGGCCTCCGTCAAAAGAGCACCTGGATGCTATTCTTCAGAAAATTGCAACCGATTTGCCCGGTGTAAGGGTGCATTTGGGTACGTTGGACGATTTCGCCCGTGCCGTTTTGAAAGAGAACCCGAAACTCCCCGTCATCAGGGGAGATATGCCCGATACCTGGATACACGGCATTCTTGCCAACCCGAGGGAAACCAGCGTCGCGAGGAGAGCCCGGCCGATGGCTCCTGCGCTGGAAGGCTTGAATACGCAAATGAAAATATGGCAATTGCCGGTCGGGTCCATTTCGGGGCCATTGGCAAAAGCTTATGAGCAAAGTCTCTTGTACGCCGAGCACACCTGGGGAATGAATGCGGAATACGGGCCGCGTTACAGCTATGGCGAAGATTGGAAAAAATGGATGCGCGAAGCGGAGGCCGAACCGGTACCCGTTAATGGTGATTACTCTCAATTAAAGAATAGCTCGGCCCGGCACCCGGAAACAGGTAGCAAGCGAAAATGGCTGCATTCCTATGACGAGAAACGGCAATACATGATGAATGCAGCGCAGATTGTGGATGGCGAGCTGGCCCATCACCTCGAACTGCTGGCGAAGTCGGTCGGTATGGAAGGGAAGCGAATGGTCGTGTACAACCCGTTGCCGTGGAAGCGGTCGGGAATGGTTGAAATACCCTGGAAAAAAGGGGCATACTTCCTGGCCCGCGATGTGCCGGCATCAGGTTTTGTATCATTTTCGGAAAAGGAGATCGGGCAGACTGCCGGTGCTACAAGCTCAGTTTCCACATTGGAAACGCCGCATTTCAGTGTGGTTTTTGACTTGAAAAAAGGTGGGATTTCGTCACTTGTTGATAAAAAGAGCGGTAAGGAGCTTATAGACAGCAGCCAGGGGTACGTGGCGGGGCAGTTTTTACATGAGCGATTCAGTAGCAACGAGGTAGGCGCGTGGTTTAATCAATACAGCCGGATCAAGGATGGCTGGGGGCTGAATGACCTCGGGAAACCCGGCATGGCCAATGCGGCGCAGGTCCCGTACCTGGCGGTAACCCCGCAAAACTGGCATATCGATATCGCCGGGTCGGATGCGGCTGACATCGCTACGTTGACACCGACCGATACCCGAGGCCTGGCCAAAGGCTACAAGATTGTCTTCACATTTCCAAAGCACGAAGGTTATGTAGATGTGGAATGGTCTGTGGACTCCAAAACGCCGGAAAAGCATCCCGAAGGTGGCTGGCTATGTTTCCCGCTCGCGGTGAAAGAACCGGTTTTTACGGTGGGAAGGCTCGGAGGAATAATTGATCCATCGAAAGATATCATTGCAGGCACTAACAGGTATCTCATGGCGGTTAGCTCAGGCGTGGCCGTTACCAGGGCAGACCATTCCGGCGTGGGCCTCTCGCCGATCGATTCTCCATTGATCAGCCTGGGTGAGCCGGGCTTGTGGAAATATTCGGAGAAGGATATGCCCCGGAAGGCTGCTGTGTTCGTCAATATTTACAATAATATGTGGAACACCAATTTTCCGCTGTGGCAGGATGGCTCGTGGAGTGAAAAAGTGAGGATTTGGGGAATCGACGGGAAAACAGAGACGAACCAGGCCCTCGTAGGCAACGCGTGGGAAGCACGGCTGCCCTTGCTTACAGGCGCGGCCGATGGTCCCAAAGGCTCACTTCCGGCCCGGCGAGAGGGATTGGCTGTTTCAAGAAAAGGCACGCTGGTAACCGCATTCGGTGATAACCCGGATGGAGCCGGAACGGTGCTGCGCCTGTGGGAGCAGGCGGGTGAGGCCGGGGATATCACGGTTTCTTTTCCCGAAAAGTCGAAATTTACAAAAGCCACTCCGGTCAACCTTCGCGGAGAGGTGGCGGGGAAATCCGTTTCGGTGACGCACGGCAAGCTTCGTTTCGCTCTTGGGGCGTATCAGCCTGCGAGCTTTTTGCTGGAATAATGCCCCGTTGGTTGCAGGACTTTGGCGTGTTCGTTTTGCTTATTATTTCCGGGCGTGGTCAAAATTGCTATTTTTGCTTTTGTCTATCTGCAATCCGTCAATATGAAATTTAGTATCGATCACAAGAGTCCTGTTCCTTTGCATATCCAGGCAGAGAACCTATTACGCAACATGATCAACTCTCCGGAGCACCTGGATGGGAAGTTCTTGCCGAATGAGGTGGAGCTGGCAAAGCGGTTGGCCATTTCCCGGTCGACCTTGCGCCAGGCGCTCAATAAGCTGGTGTACGAAGGATTACTTATCCGGAAAAAGGGCGTAGGTACGAAAGTGACGGAGCCTGTAATTAGTTCTAAATCAAAGAACTGGCTGAGTTTTACGCAGGAAATGAATGCGCGGGGAATTATCGTCAAGAATTTCGAGCTGCACGTAACCTGGGTGACGCCCGACGAGAAGATCGCCAATTTCTTTGACATCGGTACCGACAAAAAGGTGCTGAAATTGGAGCGGCTTCGGGGTAAAGCGGAAGGGCCGTTTGTGTATTTTATCTCCTATTTCCATCCAAGAGTGGGGCTGACAGGCGAGGAGGATTTCAAACGGCCATTGTACGACATTCTCGAAAAAGATCATATGGTGATCGCTACGCTCTCGAAGGAAGAGGTGAGCGCGATTGCCGCCGACAAATTCACCGCCGCTAAACTGGAAGTTGAACCCGGAAGTCCCATTCTTTTTAGAAAACGGTTCGTGTTCGACCAGGGCGAACGGCCTATCGAATACAATATCGGCTATTACCGCGCCGACAGCTTTGTGTATACAGTTGAAAGCGTAAGAGAGTAGCTGACATAATTTTCAAATCTACTGGGGAGAGCCGCAGGTCCGGACATGATCGGACAGGCGGCCCTCTTTTTGTTAATCCATATCACTTCGACTGGGCAACGGGCTATCATAAAAGGTCAAACGAGTATTAACCAGTCACGGTAATTGTAGATACATTTATCGCCCTTTTCGCGTATAGCTCAATGGGTTTCTTGTTTTTGTAAAACAGCGTATACTTATAAAATTCATACAAAATCAATGAATTATTATTATTGATAATATTTGTATGTTCGAATATATGTTTATATGTTTGTACATATTAAAGTGCGATTACCGATAATGTCATAACCGAATAACGTGAGCCCCGCTCCGAAGGCTACTGCATTGCTTTTGTTTCAGAAAAGGGCAAAGCGGCAGGCCGATAGGACTGCCTGGTGGAGCAATTGCGGCATGGTGGCCGCGTGCAAACTGTGCAGAATGCGGTGACGTTTATCTATTACCGTTATACGTATCATCAGCAAACCCCGAAGAATTGACGATCATAACCCAGCAGGCCTTCCGGCCGGCAGGAAGGGACTTTATTAATTAAACCTTGCCTTTTATGAAACCAAAACTACTGACTGAAAATGTGCACGGTGCGTCGTGTACCTTGTGGGGGATTGCGTTGATGGGGTTTCTCGCTCCCATGACGTGGGCGAATGCCGGTCCGCTCAGTCGCGCCCCGGGCGGGCGTCCGCCAGGCGTATTAACGTCCGGCATCGCCACACATGCCGCACACCGAACCCGGGCCGAACAAGCCGTTTCGGGAAAGGTTACCGATGAAAACAATGCAGGGATACCGGGCGTCAATATCCTGGAAAAAGGGACCAACAATGGTGTGGTCTCCGATCAGGACGGGAACTACTCCATCCGGGTGAAAGACGAAAACAGCGTGTTGGTTTTTTCCTACATCGGCTACACAAGCAAGGACGTGAAGGTCGGCTCGCAGTCGGCGATCGCGGTGAAGCTGGATGTGTCGCCCCAGGAACTGAACGACGTGGTGGTGGTAGGTTACGGAACGCAGAAACGGTCGGAACTGACCAATGCGGTAGTGCAGACAACCGGTGCGGAAATTAAGAAATCCAATGCGGTGTCGCTGTCCAACTCGCTTGCGGGCCGCATGGCCGGGGTGTATGTGACGCAGCGGAGCGCTGCGCCGGGTTTCGACGATTCACAGATCCTTGTGAGGGGAGCCGGCACCTACCGTAATACCTCGGCGCTGATCGTAATCGACGGGGTGGCCAATGCCGATCCCGACGGCTTGAACCGCCTCGATCCCAATGACATTGAATCTATTTCCGTCTTGAAAGACGCCTCCGCGGCCATCTACGGTGCGCAATCGGCAGGAGGGGTTATTCTGGTTACTACCAAAAGAGGGACAACCGGAAAGCCTGCATTCGATTTTTCTACCACACAATCATGGCAATCGCCGACAATGAAAGTGAAGTCGGCCGATGCATTCCAGTATATGAAGGTGCTGAACGACAGACGAGCGCTGGAAGGAACGCCGCCGGACTTTCCCGATGCATTAGTAGACGCATTCAGAACTGGCCAGCGCCGGCCTGAAAACTGGTGGAATGCCCTTATTGGTCCGCCGGTGCGACAAACACGCTATTCGCTCACAATGCGGGGAGGTACCGACCGGGTGAGGTATTTCTTATCCCTGGGTACGGCTTCGCAAGGCGGCATCCTGCGCGGTGACAACAAATCGAAACTCAGACAATACAACGTAAGGAGTAACATCGATGTAACGGTAACCAAAGATTTTGAGGTAGGTCTCGATCTGTCAGTTCGTGAAAAATATACGCAAACACCGCAGGGTGGCGCCGGTGGGGAAGTGGGTGCGCTCGCAAGCACGAGCCCGTTGCAGGAAGCCTATATCGGCGGAGACTACCGCTATCCCGGTGAAGGATGGTCGCATTTGAACCCGGCCGCGCGCCTGCAAAGCCCGGGGTACCGCAGATACAAAGCCGACGTGGCCAGCGGAACGCTGCGGGCCAAGTACAGCATTCCGTTCGTGAAAGGATTGGCGCTGGACGGTTACCTGTCGCTGGTTAAAACGGTGGATTACAACAAGCAGTTTAATTACGTATGGCCCTATTATGAGCGCGCTCCGGACGGGTCGATTGTGAAAAAGCAATCGAGAACGGTGGAGGATATCGGTCTGCGTGAGGACTTCAAACAAAGTTTACGTACGACCGGAAACGTGAAACTCTCTTACGCCACGACGTTCGCCAGGGACCATAAAATAAATGCATTTGTGGCCTATGAGCAGATGAGCTACAACGACAACCTGTTCTGGGCGCAGCGCCTCGGCTACGATTCGCCGCTGATCGACCAGCTTTTTGCGGGTAGTACCAACCGGGCCAACTGGAATAACGACGGAACAGCGACGGAATCGGGTCGTCAGAACTTTTTCGGACGGGTCAGCTACGACTTTAAAGAAAAATACCTTTTCGGTTTCAGCGCGAGGTATGACGGTTCGCCGATCTTCCCGAAAGAAACCCGGTTTGGATTTTTCCCGCAAGTATCTGCCGGCTGGGTGATCAGCAATGAGGCATTCATTCCGAAGAATATCATCAGCAATCTGAAACTGAGAGCGTCCTGGGGGCGCCTGGGCAACGACCGGGTGAATCCGTTCCAATACATTGCGGCCTATGGCTATGACGCCGGTTGGGTGGTAAATGGGGTAGATGCCCGCGGGATTGCCGTGAAGTCGACGCCGAACCCGAATATCACATGGGAAGTGAGCGAAAAGACCGATTTGGGCCTGGAAGCAGCATTTCTGGATAACCGCCTGACGTTCGAAGCCGACATTTTCAAAAACAAAACTTCCAATATCCTCGGCAGAAGACAGGCTTCGATCCCCAGCTACACCGGCTTGATCCTGCCGGATGAGAACATTGGTAAGATGAACAGCCAGGGTATCGAATTGCAGGCGGGGTACCGGCACAACTTCTCCAACCTCACGCTGCGTATCAACGGAAATATCTCATATAACAAAAACGAGATTGTCTATTTTGATGAAACCCCTCAGGCCGAGCCTTATCAAAAGCTGGAAGGGCAGCCGTTCGGCTCGCGCCTGGTTTACAAGGCCATCGGCATCTATCGGACGCAGCAGGATCTGGACAACAGCGTGAAATATCCGGGCGCGACTTTGGGCGGGCTGATTTTTGCCGACCTGAACAACGACGGTAAAATCGACAGCAACGACCGTTACATGTTCAATACCACTAATAATACCGATGCTACCACCGGGGTTACGACGATTTTCCCAAGTACACAATACGGTGTGAGCGTAGGATTGAACTACAAAGACTTCGACCTGACGATGTTGCTGCAAGGCCAAAGTGGCGCCAAGTTCCGGCTGAGCACAGGATTCAACTCGGGTGCGGGAGGTAATGGTCTGGAATACGTAGCATTGAACAGCTATTCCAAGGAGAATGTAAATGCCGAGCTGCCGATGATCGCTCCGACCGGCCTTGCCAATTCGGACAGCGACTTCTATTACCACAAGGCAACCTGGATGCGCATGAAAAACATGCAGCTGGGTTATACGCTTCCTAAAAGCCTCCTTTCGAAAGCAAGGATTACTGCGCTGCGGATCTACGTTTCCGGGGATAATGCATTCATGCTCTTCAACTCGCTTAAAAAGTATGGCAATGGTGACCCTGAATTCCTGAGCGGAAACGGTGGCGCGTATCCTAATATGAAGACCCTGAGCTTCGGCCTCAATCTTACTTTCTAATTCAGATAACCTATGAAATATTTAGTTATAAAAAATCAGGTAATGAAGCGGGCTCTCACGATGTCGGTCGTCGGCATCATCGCTGCGGCCACTTCCTGTAACGTGCTCGACAAGAAACCGCTGGACGCGATATCGGATGAGGCGGTATTTAATGATGCGGTTTTTCTTCAAAACTATGTGTACAACATTTATAACGGTATCAAGCCGCCCTGGGCGCCTGGTACCGGTGGCTATGATGCGCTGACGGACATTGCAGTGAACCAACCCGAAACCCATGAGCGCTCGGCAGGTATCCGCAACTATATCGAAGGTAATATGACCGCGGACAATGTTTCCGATCTGGCCGCAATGCAGGATGGTACGCCGCTATGGAACTATGAGTACGGCTTTATCAGAAAGGCAAACGTGTTTTTTGAGAATATCGAGAAATCGAGCATTCCTGCCGACAAGCTGGATCCTATGAAGGGCGAAGTGCATTTCCTGCGTGCGTGGATGTATTTCGAATTGATGCGCACATTTGGTGGTGTACCTATTATTACAAACAGTTTTCAGCTGAACTCGGAGAGCTTTGATGTGCCCCGGAATACGTTCGATGAATGCGCGAAGTTTGTATTGGAAGAGTCGGATAAGGCTATCGGATTTTTGAACGGGGTGCCGGTCAATACCGGCAAAATCAGCAAAGCGGCAGCGATGGCGCTCAAAGCGAGGGTGTTGCTTTTTCTGGCAAGCCCGCTCAACAATCCCTCCAACGACATGGCTAAATGGAAAGCCGCCGAAACGGCTACCAAGGCTGTTCTCGACCTGGGCTTCACGCTGCACCCGGAGTATGCTGCATTGTTTAAAAAGCCTCTGAAAACGGACGAAACCATTTTCGGGAAGTCGTTCACGCCTGCTACCAGGATACCCGGCTGGGGTTACAATTACGACTACTGGCCCAGCGGTTTCGATGCGCAGCAACGGATCGTGCCGACGCAGAACTTCGTCAATATGTTCCAGATGACCAACGGCGAGTATCCCTACCTGGCCGACGGGGTGACGGTGAATGCGGCTTCGGGTTACGACCCGCAGAAACCGGAGAAAAACCGGGATCCGAGGTTTTATGACGCGGTGATTTATCCCGGCGCGGGACCGCTCAATATCGTAGACGGTTCGAAAAGTACCGAGCGCCTGTACGAATATTGGGAAGATGCCAATCCGAACCCGGACAACGCGCCTCCTTATATCAACCCTAACAAAGTAGACCCTAAAAACGGCCAGAACCTGTTTGACTTCGGCCGCGATTCGAAAACCTACTGGGTAAAAGGGCTCACGCCTTTCCACTGGCGGGTGCAAACGGGTTACACCTTCAAAAAGACCGACGACTTCGTCGGCCCGCGCGCGAGCTTTGACTATGACTATAATCAGGTGGTGGTGTTCATGAGGTTGACCGAGTTTTTCCTGAATTATGCTGAAATCGAAATGGCATTGGGTAACGAGGCGGTTGCAAGGGAATACATCAACAAGGTCAGAAAGCGGGCGTCGGTACATATGCCCGATGTGAAAAGTACGGGTGCCGAGCTGGTGCGCGTGTACCGGAGCGAAAGGGCTATCGAGCTGCATTTGGAGGATTCCCGCTTCTTCGACCTCATGCGTTGGAAATCGGCGCCCGGAAATGTGGATATAGCGGTGAGAGGGCTTACAAAAGTTACCATGGACTGGACGGGCGCCAAGCCGGGGGATGCTTTGGGGAAACTATCCTATACTTACGGCGTAATCCCCGAAGCCGAGGTACGGAAGCCCTGGAAAGGCGACCATTACTACCTCTTCCCAATCCCGAATACGGAGATCCGGAAAAGCAATGGCGCGCTTAAACAGAACCCGGGCTATTGATCAGGCGTAAATTCTCATAGAGTGAATTAGTAAATAGTTGAGGTATTTGGGACCAATGGCGGGGCATACCCGCCATTGGTTTTTATAGGCGGTTTCAGTAACACCTCGTGCTGCCGCCCGTGCGGAAAGGGTTTGGCGGTTGGCAGAAATGAGCCTCTTGGCGTATGTATATAGCGCCCTTTAATATGTATATACATATCATACATATTGGCTAAATTTCGACGAAAAATTTCTGTTTTTCTTTGAGCTTGTAGAACTAAAATACAAAATGATATCTGACAATAAATTTGTAATTAATTTTAAATCAGTTGATTGTATTTAATGAGTGTTATTTTTGTATGTTGATTTAATGCAACTTTTTTGACTGTTAGTGATATGTTTGTATATTTGAACATATATTACAAAGTCCCTTATGAAAGCGCCAAATGTAAGTCTGGGGTTGGATGTTGGAGGAAGTCATGTTACGGCCGGTGCCGTGGATATGTCTGTCGCCGGAGAGCGGGCGCTTTCGATGGTGCGAAAGGAATTAAATAGCTTCGGCGCCGCCACGGAGATTGTGGCTGCGATCGCCGGTTGTATCACAGAGGCACTCGCGGGCCGGGAGCCGGTTGCCTCAATCGGGATCGCATTCCCGGGGCCTTTCAACTATGCCAAAGGGATTTGTACAGTCCTTCACGTAGGCGGGAAATTCGAGCGAATGTTCGGGCTTCACCTCGGGCAGGCGCTCAAAGATGCTGCCGGTATGCCTGACACCGCAATCCGGTTTTTCAATGATGCGCATTGCTTTGCCGTCGGCGCCTATATGCAAAACTCGCTGGAAAGTAAACGGACCGTTTTTCTCACGCTCGGATCTGGCTTTGGATCGTCGTTCATGGAGAATGGCGAACTGGTAACACATCATACCGCGCTGCCCGAGTCGGGCGCATTCTACAATGAGCCTTTCGGGGAATCCATAGCCGACGATTATTTTTCTACGCGCTGGTTTCACCAGGCCTATCAGCAGGCCACCGGGCAGAATATCAGAAATGTTCGTGAACTGGCTAAAATGGATTCGGAAGTCTCGAAATGCATATTCGATGAATTTGGTGCTAACCTGGGCGGGTTTCTGCTTCCATGGCTGAAAAACTTCGGGTGCGATGAGCTGGTGATTGGCGGGAATATAGCAAAAGCGGGCCATTTGTTTCTCAATCCATTAGAAAATGAATTGAAATCGCTTGATAGTAAAGTGCATGTGGTTTTTTGTGATGATACCGAAGCATGTATCCTGACCGGTGCTGCCTGCCTGGGCAACCGGGAAGGGGAGGCCTTCGACGGTTCTGCCGGAGCTCCGGTTCCTGCCTATGACACCGATCTTTTGATTGAACGGTTGCGTCATGAAAAAACGGCGGCGATCGATGGCTTGGAAGTGCGTTCATGGGAAGTCGTCCGGCAGAAACTGCACGCCGCGCTGACGGCGGCGGGACGGAAGGTACTTTGGTACGACATAGATGCCTGTCTCAAAACCCCGCCCGCCGATGAAGGGCGTTTGGGGAATGGATTTCATTCATTAGATGATCAGAAAATGAGGGTATTGCACCCTGATACTTCCGCGGATTTGTGTATTGTTTACGGCACCGGCGCCGCCTTGTGTGGCTGGGAGGGAAAGCTGGTGAACCTGGATTCTGCCCTTGAAACGAAACCCGTTTGGTGACCAAAAGCGGATCATAGAAGAAAGCCCTTAATCAAAGAACACCTTGCAAACACAACAAGTAAAACACTTTACCTTTCTCATCACGCTCATCGCGGCGTTGGGAGGCTTTCTGTTCGGGTTCGATATGGCCGTTGTGAGCGGGATCATAGAGCCGGTCAGGACGCAGTATGGCTTGTCGGCCGCGGAAGAGGGGCTGTTTGTTTCGTTCGCTTTGCTGGGCTGCATTATCGGGGTTGCATTCTCGGGTTACCTGGCCGACAAAATAGGCCGGAAAAAAGTCCTGTTTGTAGCGGCCCTGCTCTTTTTGGTAAGTGCCATAGGGTTTTCATTTTCAAATACTTATACTATCCTCATTATATTCCGCATCATGGCCGGTGCGGGTGTCGGCGTGGCTTCCAATGTGTCGCCGCTCTACATTTCTGAAATAGCGCCCGCGCCGAAACGTGGCGGGCTGGTTACATTCTACCAACTGGCTATCACCATAGGCGTGCTGGCGGCGTACATCAGCAACTTGTTCCTGCACAGGTACTCGCTAGCACATGCAGGCACGGGAAGCGGCGTTTTGCATTGGCTGTTTGTGGAAGAGGTGTGGCGCGGGATGTTTTTTGTGAGCGTGATCCCGGCGGCGGTGTTTTGTGTGTTGCTCGTGAGGGTGCCGGAAAGCCCGCGCTGGCTCGCCAAACACAACAGGAACGAGGAGGCGCTCGGGATACTGGTCAAAATAAATGGGGAGGATGAGGCCCGTACGGAATTCGGGGCAATAAAGGAAGCCTTCGCACAAAGAGAGGGGGGCGTCAAGGAGATAATACAATATCCGTTGCGCGGCTTGCTGGTAATGACGATGATCCTCACTGCCCTTTCGCAGTTCAGTGGGATCAACGGCGTGGTATTCTACGGCCCGACGATTCTTCGGTCCGCCGGTATCGTGATCGGCGACGTGCTGTTGTACCAGGTGATGCTGGGTCTGGCGAGCATGGTGTTCACGCTGATAGCCATCTGGAAGGTCGATACGCTAGGGCGAAGGTCGTTATACCTGATGGGCTCGGCCGGGGCGGCGGTATCGCTTGCATTAACCGGCCTGTGTTTCGCCTACGGCATAAATGGGTGGGGGATGCTGATGTGCATCATGCTGTTCCTGCTTTTTTTCGCCTTCTCGCTCGGGCCGTTGAAGTTTGTCATTGCTACGGAAGTATTTCCAAATCATATCAGGGGAACCGCATTGTCCATCTGCATTATGACGATGTGGGTGTCGGACTGGATCGTAAACCTGCTCTTCCCGCTCATGCGCGACGGGCTGGGAGTGGCCAATACATTTTTCGTTTTCTCCTTCTTCTGCGTTTGCTCGTACGTGTACGCGAAGCGGAACCTGTTTGAAACGAAAGGAAAGCGGCTGGAAGAAATAGAACAGTTCCTGAGTTCGGAGACTGTGAAAGGCGAAGTAAAGATTGGTTGATTGTGTAAAAAATTGCAAATGAAAAAGAAGTTCTTGTACCTGGGGGTACTATCCGGCGCCGTTGCTTTTCTGGCGGTTTCTTGTTTCAAAAAGAACGGCGTGTTACAGTCTCAGTCGGGTAGTGAAGCTGTGAGTTATAATTTCGACATCCGGCCGATTTTGTCCGATAAATGTTTCGCATGCCATGGTCCCGATTCCAAAAAAAGGGAGGCTGGCCTACGGCTCGACCTGGCCGAAAGCGCCTATGCCAAGCTGAAAGACGGAAAAGGCGTGGCGATTTTCCCGGGCAAGCCGGAGCAGTCGGAGGTATACCGGAGGATTACTTCGGCGGACCCGTCTTACCAGATGCCGACGCCCGAGTCGCACCTGGGTTTGCTGAATGAAAATGAAATAGGGTTGGTGAAGAAATGGATCGAGGAAGGGGCCAAGTACGAGCGGCACTGGGCTTTCACCACACCGGTATTGCCGGCAGTGCCCGAAGTTTCCAAAGAAGACTGGCCCAAAAACGAAATAGACAATTTCGTACTGCGGAAAATGGAGGGGGCCGGATTGGCACCGAACGACGAAGCCGCTAAAAGCTATTTGTTGAAAAGGGTAGCGCTGGACCTTACGGGCCTGCCGCCGACCGTGGAAATGCAAAAGCAGTTCGAGGCCGACAAAAGCGACAAGGCTTACGAAAAAGTAGTGGACCAGCTGTTGGCGCAAAAAACCTACGGCGAGAAAATGGCCGTTCACTGGCTGGATGTGGCGCGTTATGCCGATTCTTACGGTTACCAGGACGACGAAGTGCGTACCCAATGGCCGTGGCGCGACTGGCTGATCAATGCATTCAACAAGAATATGAAGTACGACCAGTTCCTGATGTGGCAAATCGCGGGCGATATGCTGCCCAATGCCAATAAGGAGCAGATACTGGCCACCGCATTTTTCAGGAACCACAAATACACCGAAGAGGGTGGCGTAATCCCCGAAGAATACCGGATCGAGTACAATATCGATAAAACGAAAACTTTCAGTACCGGTGTGCTGGGGCTCACCGTCGAATGTGCGCAGTGCCATGACCACAAGTATGACCCTATTTCGCAGGAGGATTACTACCGGATGTTCGCATTCTTCAATAACTCCAAAGAGCTGGGTTTTGAAGGGGATATCTCGCAAACGAAACCTGCCAAGAATCCGATCATGACCATTTCGGATGAGGAGGCGAAGACATTACTGTCGTTCATCAACCGGCCGGATACGAGCCGCCTGATGGTGTCGGTACTGGGCGACCTCGATACGCTGCGCCCGACCCATATTCTCAACCGCGGTTCGTACGATGCACCGGGTAGGGTGGTTACCGCCTCGGCATTGCCTGCCGTGATGCGTTTCGACACCCTCAAACTACCGCAAAACCGGTTGGGACTAGCCAAATGGACCACCAGCAAAAGCAACCCGCTCACGGCCAGGGTTTTCATCAACCAGATATGGCAGGAATTTTTCGGAAGGGGCATCGTGAAAAGTACGGGGGATTTTGGCATGCAGGGCGACTTGCCCACCAATCCCGCATTGCTCGACTGGCTTGCCGTCGACTTCATGAACCACGGTTGGGACATTAAAAGGCTCGTGAAGCAGATCGTCACTTCGGCGACTTACCGGCAATCCGCGAAGGTTACCGACGAAAAATTGAAAGCCGATCCCGAAAACATTTACCTCTCTCGCGGCCCGCGCTACCGCCTGCCTGCGGAGCTCGTACGCGACATGGTGCTGTCAACCAGTGGTTTGCTGAATCCTAAAATAGGAGGCCCCAGCGTAAAACCTTACCAGCCGAAAGGCCTGTGGGAGGCTGCTACTTCGGGGCGCGGCACCCTGCGCACCTACCAGCAGGACAAAGGCGATGCATTGTACCGCAGAGGGATGTACACGTTCATCAAGCTCACCGTGCCGCCGCCGTCGATGATCATTTTCGATGCCAGCAACCGCGACCACTGTGAGGTGAAACGTTCCAAAACCAATACACCTCTGCAAGCGCTGGTGATGCTGAACGACCCGACCGTGCTCGAAGCCTCACGCGTGTTAGCCGAGCGCCTGGTCGCGAAATCGACCGACATCGAGGGTAATATCCGTTCGTCGTTCCAGGCGATCGTCTGCCGCCAGCCGACCGATAAGGAAGTAGAGCTGCTCAAAAAATATTACAATGAAGAAGCTTCCATGTTCTCGAAACAAAAAGACAATGCCGCCAAAGTTTTGAATGTAGGCGAATTCCCGCACGAGGCAAAAGCCGACAAGGTGCGCGCGGCAGCCCTGATGCGCGTGATCAACACGCTGTATAATATGGAGGAGACGATTACGAAGAGTTGAAAAATGGCTTTAAGCTATAAGCTATAAGCTGTAAGCCTTAGGCTGTAAGCTTAATTTAAGCATACCAATTGCAGCCTAAAGCCTATTGCTTACAGCCTAAAGCCAATTGCCTACAGCCTAAAGCCAATTCCCTACCGCCTAAGGCTACAAAGAACGAAATACTAAAACAAGAAGCTTACGGCCTAAGGCTTATAGCTTAAAGCAATAAAAAATATGGAAAAGCCAATATTCGATTACGGAGTCAATACTACACGGAGGCATTTTTTGTCCAAACTAAGCCTTGGCCTGGGGAGCGCGGCCCTGGGGTCGCTGCTGATACCGGATCTTTTCAAAGGCGGCGGCGGTGAACCGGACGTGAACGAGCTGATGGCCGGCCTGCCGCATTTCGCTCCGAAAGCCAAGCGGGTAATCTATTTGTTCCAAAATGGTGCCCCCTCGCAGCTCGACCTGTTCGACTATAAGCCGATGCTCAACAAAATGCATGGGCAAGACCTGCCGGAGTCGATCCGGGGTGGACAACGCCTGACGGGTATGACCGCCAACCAGGCCAAGTTTCCTTTGGCGGGCTCGATTTTTAATTTCAAACAGCACGGAAAGAGCGGTGCCTGGATGAGCGAGCTGCTCCCGCACATGGCCGGCATTGCGGACGATCTTTGTATTATCAAAACCCTTAATACCGAAGCCATTAACCACGACCCCGCGCTGACTTTCTTCCAGACGGGCGCGCAGGTAGGTAACAGGCCGAGCTTCGGTGCATGGCTGAGCTACGGATTGGGCAGTGAAAACCAGAACTTGCCGGGTTTCTGCGTGTTGCTTTCACGCGGGAAAGGCAATGGACAGGGGGTTTATTCCAAACTCTGGACCAACGGCTTCCTGGATTCGGTGCATCAGGGCGTGCAGTTCAGCAGTGGCGAAAACCCGGTGTTGTATCTCAATGACCCCGACGGAATGGACCGCACCCAGCGCCGCAAAATGCTCGATAATCTGGCCGAATTGAACCAGGGCACGTTCAACGACTTCGGCGATCCGGAAATCACCGCCAAAGTACAGCAGTATGAAATGGCGTTCCGTATGCAGACGGCCGTGCCGGAAATTACCGATATGAGCAAGGAGCCCGAATCGATCGTGAAAATGTATGGCCCGGAATGCCTTGTGCCCGGTACTTATGCTGCCAACTGCCTTCTGGCGCGGAAACTCTCCGAGCAGGGGGTGCGGTTCGTGCAGCTTTACCACCAGGGATGGGACAGCCACGGCGGGCTGCCGACAGAAATCAAAGGGCAATGTATGGATGTGGATCAGGCTTCGGCTGCATTGGTTACCGACCTCAAACAACGCGGATTACTGGACGAAACGCTCGTGATCTGGGGCGGGGAGTTCGGGCGTACCAACTACTGCCAGGGAACGCTCACCAAAGACAACTACGGCCGTGATCACCACCCGAGGGCATTCACCGTGTGGATGGCCGGCGGTGGTATCAAACCGGGCATAGTGTACGGCGAGACCGACGAGTTTGGATACAATATTGTGAAGGACCCTGTCCATGTCCACGATTTTCATGCGACTATCCTCAATCAACTGGGACTGGATCATGAAAAATTGGTGTACAAACATCAGGGCCGCCGCTATCGTCTGACGGACGTTGCCGGTAAGTTGGTGAAAGGAATTATTGCGTAAAGTACAAACCTCTAATACAGTGAGTAGAATTTTGTCGGATTGGAAAGGGTACGTCTACAACATTGCCTTTTTCCTGAATGGATTGCTCGTATTTCTGTTGTTCTTCGAAAGCCGGTTTGCCGTCCCGCAATGGATGCAGGCTTTGGGGAGAATGCACCCGCTTGTGCTGCACTTTCCGTTGGTTGTATTAATCCTTTACAGCCTGTGGGTAATGATTGTGCGGAAGCCGGATTCTCATGCCTGGAATGAAGGCCTGGCCGACAGCCTGCTGGTTATCGGTACGTTCACTGCTGCGGTAGCTGCATTCTCCGGGTTTGTGCTGTCGCACGAGGAAGGTTACGAATCGGACACATTGCTTTGGCATAAATGGCTGGGTATCGCTATTTCGCTGGCCGCGGTGGTTTGGTACGGGGCAAGGAAGTCCCTGTTGCCGTGGACAGTTGGTGCAAAAGTGGTTGCCGGGGCATTCCTGGTGCTCCTTTTTGTAGGCGGGCATTTGGGTGGAAACCTTACCCACGGTGAGGACTTCCTGATATCCCCGCTGGGGCCGTCGGCCGAACCGGTTCAGCACGTAGCCTTCGAGGAGGCCAAAGTGTACGAGCATCTGGTGAAACCGGTGATCGAGCAGAAGTGCCTTTCCTGCCATAATGAAGAAAAATCGAAGGGGGGATTGCAAATGCAGACAGAAGCCTTGCTTAAAAAAGGTGGAAAAGGCGGCATGCTCTGGGACACTACCAAGGCGGACCTGGGCTTGCTGATCAGCCGCCTGCATTTGCCGCTGGATGACAAAAAACATATGCCGCCGCGCGGTAAAGTACAGTTGACAGATGAAGAGGTGGTACTGCTTGCGGCCTGGGTCAAAAGCGGTTCGCGCTTCGATCAGCTGGTGAGTTCGCTGTCGCCGCAGAGCCCCGTGTATTCCTATGCGCAGAATGTGCTGGGCGGGGACCGCACCGAGGAGCAATACGCATTCAGTGCGGCATCGGCCGACGAGGTGAAGAAGCTGAATACCAACTATCGGCTCATCAAGCCATTGTCGGCAGGGTCTCCGGCATTGTTCGTGAACTTTTACAACAGGGCCAATTTCAAAAGTCAGGACATCGAAGGCTTGCTGCCGTTGAAAGACCAGATTGTTTCCATGGATTTGAGCAAAATGCCTGTGAAGGACGAGGACCTCAAAACCCTCGCCAAATTTCCCGAACTGCGCAGGCTGATACTGAACTTTACCGACATTACCGGTAGCAACCTAACGGAACTGAAAAAGCTGGCCAATCTGCGGGAGCTTTCGTTGAGCGGTACCGGCATTACCATGGCGCACGTCAAATCGCTCGAAGGTTTCCCGGCGCTTCGCAGAGTTTATCTTTGGAGTACGGGCATTGGCCCGCAAGACCTGGAAACTTTGAAAAAAGGCCAGAAAATTGCATTTGAAACCGGTTTCCGCAGCGATACCCTGGTAGTGGCGCTCAACCCGCCGGTAATTATCAACGAAAAGCAACTGATAGGAAAGGGGGAAACGGTCGCGATGAAGCATCAGATTGCCGGTACCGTCATCCGCTATACGCTGGATGGTTCCGAGCCCGACAGCGTCAGTTCGCCCGTTTACGAGAAGCCGATCGCAATCAACGGAAACTTAAAACTCAAAGCAAGGGCATTCAGGAAAGGATGGTACGGCAGCACACAGGTGAGCAAATTGTTTTTCAAAGAAGGCTTCCACGTCGATAGCGCGCAGCTCATTACGCCGGTAGACCAGCGGTATCATGCAAAAGGTGCCGCTTCGATCTCCGACGGCAAGGTCGGCGACACCGAGCGGGTGAGTGGTACCTGGCTCGGGTACGTCGAGAATGATTTCCAGAGTTATCTGTTTTTTAAAAAACCGGTGAAAGCCAGTGTCGTGACAGTGAGTACCTTACGGAGTTTCGGGAGCTTTATTTTTGAGCCAACAAGGATTGAAGTATGGGGCGGCGCCGATCCGAAAACTTTAAAATTATTGAAAGTGATCACCCCGGGCGTGCCGGCGAAAGACATTCCGGGTACCGAGAATATTGTGTATGAAGCCGGATTTGAGCCACAGCAACTGAGCTGCATTAAACTCGTTGCGAAACCGCTTGCAAAAATACCTGCCTGGCATTCGGGCAAAGGCAATAAAGGTTGGCTGTTTGTCGACGAAGTAATCGTAAATTAAAGGCTGTTACGGCATAGTACATGCTATTTAGTCCATTAGGTTAATCGGTGATGCATAAGTCCGCAGATCTTTGACCTGCGGGCTTTTACAATGAAAAAGGCCCGTAGCTTTTGCCACGGGCCTGATTTGTTAGCGAGCCTGTCTTTTAAGTACACAAAACTGCTTGCTGTTTCTGCCGTCAAGGTCGGTTTTGTAAAGCTTCCAGGTGTCCTTATCGAGTTCTTCGAGATGGAACTGATTTGCCGGATCGGCCAGCTGCTTTTTGACCCACCTTGGAAATGCGTTGGCAGCCCGCGCATTCTCCCATGTTCGGATAGCCTTGAAAATAGCATATTTTTCCGTGCAGGCTTCCACATCCTTCTGGTTGATTTGGAGGCTGTAAGTAGAGCCGACGCCCACGGAAATGGCCTGAATATGCTCATACTGCACCACCGTGGAACCCGCTTTGATCGGGAAGTTGCCGCCCATACCGGACGGAAAGAAATTGGCGTAGGTCACATCGCGCAGGTCCTTACCCTGGCTGGTGCTGCTGCCCCATTCCCGCGTCTCCACATCGTAAAGGTTTTTGCCCCCACCCACATTCCAGATGCTCTGGTAATGCCACGAGCCCTCCGAAAGTGTTGATCCCGTGAAGCGGATGTACGGCACGCCCAGTGCTCTGGCTTTGTCGAACATATGGTGGAAAAAACGTTTGACCGAGTAGTAGCCGTGGCCGTTGTTGAACAAAAATTCCTGGCCGTCGAAATCGTAATAGGCCAGGCCGTTTACCTTGCAAAGGGTTGCGTAGTACTCCGCGATCTGGTCCTGCAACTGCATATTGGGGATGAGTCCGTCGTAGCCGTAATTGATCGTCACTTGCAGCTTGTAAATGGTGTCGCCGGCTGCATGGCTGGCGGTAGCGGTGTTCCAGTAGCCGCGTTTCACGTTCAGCAACCGGTAGGGCGCCTCTTTGGAAATCCCCAGGTAGTAAATAAGTTCTTTGCCTATCTTGATCATATTCAGGTTCTTGCAATGGCCTTCCCAACTGGCTATCTCATCCAGGTATTTGGGATCGTTGACGAATATCAGCGTGTCGGACGCCCCGATGCTCCTGGTCAGAATGCGCTTTTGCTGGTAGCAAAGGCTGTCGCTCGGAAATAGGCTGGCATCCTGGGTACCGGGCGCGAGGGCGGTGGTAATGGGCGTGCGGCCGATGATAATACCCAGCCGGGCAGCGATTTCGGAAAGCTCCTTGTGAGATTTGTTCCCGGCCGCCATCTTCAACGGTTTTTTCTCAAAATTCTTTCCGTCGATATACCCTCCGTTACCACGGTCGGGGCGGATAAAACCCTGGTCGTAAAGGCTGATGGCCTTGAAACCCAGCTGATGCGTGTAGGAGACAGTGCTGTCGTACACGCTGCCGCTTGTGAGCACGTCGGGCGTGTAGGCGGAAGGATCTTTGACCCATTTGCCATTGAAAGTGGGGTAGGGCAAGCCTTCGGACAAAACGATATTTTGCACCACATCCAGCAGCGCTGTACTATCGGGACTGCCCCAGAATGCTACCGAGGAACCTACATAGTCGATGCCCGGCAACGGTTGCACGTCCAGGTGGTTCGGGATGTTGGCCTCCATATTGGGGATCAGGGAAAAGAATACGGTCCGCTCGGGTGCCCTGTCCCTTGAATTGTAGGCAATGGATATCCTGCCTTGTGCATCGATCTGCGCGGCGTTGCCGTACAAGATCCGGTAATAAGGTTCCTTGTGCGCGTAGAACGCTACATCGCTGATCCCGTCGCCGCCGATCGGAAACACCTGGCCTTCATGCAGGTGCGCGGGAAGCGGGAAACGCTTGTTGTCGGGGCTATGGATAATGTACTGGAAAGGCGCCGCATCGGCCACGGTTTCGGACGTGCCGCCGAGGGTGTTGTCATTAAGCGCCAGCATCCCGATGGCGTAGTTGACCGTTTCGCTGGTATCCCGTGCCACACCGATGATCTCCCCGAAAAGATTGGTGATATTGGTATGATACGCACCCCATTGCACATTGTCGATCCCGTTGCGGGGTTGCAGCGATTGCAGGGTCAGCTTGAAGTATTTTTTGTGGGGGACCAGCGAAACCGTGGCCACCGAACCATTGGTATAATGCAATGTAAATACCTGTTTGGTTTTATTAAAAATGGCTTTGGTCGGCTGGTAGTACCTGTTCTTTTGGCTGTCATACAGGGATAGCAGCGGCGACGGCTTTTCAGCGGGGCTGAACTCGCGCTGATTCGTTTTCCCCGTTGCGTTTTTCATACTCGTGATCCATCCTTTGTTGTTGATATGGATTTTGAAATAATTGGTGCTGAAATCATGCTGGGCATGGGCGAAGGATGCCAGAAAAACGGCAATGAGGGTTAGAACAACTGTTTTGGGGATCTGAAATCGCATAGCTGGGTAATGATTAATAAACACGCTTCCTGAAAGATAACCTTTATAAAAAAGCGATGATGCCTATTCTTTCAGAGTAAGCATCATCGCCCGCAGGACCTACTTAATTTTTATTCTAATGGGTTAAATGTACCGCCCCATTCCGTATTTTGCTTCAATGCGGAACTGGCTTCGAGGTTCGCCTGGCTGATCGGGTAAAACCAGTGGCTCGTATCGAGATTGAACTTGTATTGCGGGTCGCCGTCGAGGTTTTCGATGAACGCGGCCGTGAATTTCTTGCGGACGGAGGCGTCGGAAATATCATCGGTCCAGTCAATTTTTGCGCCGTCCTTCAATACAAAGTAAATGCCCTGGCGGAAGCCGGTTTTATTCACCACGTCAAATCGTTTCCAACGGCGCAAATCGCCCCACCTCTTGTTTTCAAATGCGAACTCCACGAACCGCTCCGCCATGTAGGCTTCGCGGATGCCCGCCTGCGTGGTGGCCGTAATGCCGTACCTGCCCGATGCACCCGGCGTAATGCCGGCCCGCGCGCGGATATCTTTCAATACCTGCAAGGCTTCCTCCTGCTTACCCACCTCATTGGCAGCTTCGCCGTAATGCATCAGCACCTCCGCGAACCGTATTTCCACCCAGTCGGTGGCTGCATTACCGATCACCGTGCTGGTAAGGGTATTATCAAGCCCTTTGATACAGAAGAACCCTGAAACACCGGCGCCGATCGTGACGGATTTCTGGTCGCTGGCCAGCGAAACATATTTGAAACCGCCGGGAGCGGAGGCGTCTGCGGCTTTCCTCCATGCACTCCAGTACCGGGTGCCGGTGGGGAGGTCGGGCGTGGGGTAGGGCGTGCCCCCCGTGAAAATGGTCGCGTAGAACCGGTCGTCGCGGTTGGTGACGAAGTCGGTCAGGTATTGCTCATTGTAAGCCGGGTCGGCCAGCAATTTGGCCGCGTCGAACTGCATCGGCGAGCCGTCTTTTTTGGGATAGGCATTCAGCAAAGGCAACAGGGGCTGGTTTTTGTTCGCGTCGCCCTGGGTGAGCGGCTGGGGACGGATGCCCGCCTGGTTGAAGGGATGGTCGGGATAAGAAAATTGATTGACCATGATCACCTCCTTGTTGCGCTCCTGTTTCCAGATTTGCCCGTATGCGCCCAGCAGGCCTTTTCCCTGCGCTTTCAGGAAATCGACGGCCGCTTTGTTGGCTTCGTAGGCTTGCTGCCACCGTGCCTGGTCGTTCGACGGGTTAAACATCGGGCTCGCGTACCAGAGCAGCACTTTTCCTTTGAAAGCCATGGCTGCTCCCTTATCGATCCGTCCGTAGTTGGCATTATCCCATTGCTCTGGCAATGCGGCGATAGCGGCATCGAGGTCGGCAAGAATCTGCGTCACGCATTCGGACGTTTTGCTCCGCGGTACGAAAAGACTTTCCTTATTGGCAGGGTCCTGCGGTTTCAGTATGAGTGGTACACCTCCGAATGTCGCTACCTTGCCGAAATAATCCCACGCCCGCCAGAAAAGCGCCTGGCCGGTCATTTGCTTCTTCTTCTCTTCGGAAAGTATCGCGGGCGGCACATCCGCGATTCGTGCGAGGAAAAAGTTGATCTTGTCGATATTGGTATAAACCAGGTTCTGCCCGTCGGAAGCCACGCTGATGATTCCCCGCAGGTAAGTGCCCATCGAACCGGGCGCATTCATACCCTCATCGCTGCTATTGCCGTTGACAGGCCATGACGGAATCATATTGCCGTGGATGTCCGCAAGAAATGCGGTGATCAGCTTTTCGTCATTCCAGACGTTGTCCGGGTTGATCGCATTCGTATTCTCGTAGTCGAGGTTGGGTTCACACGCCTGCGGTACCATCATAACGGCCGCAAAGAGCAATGAGAACGGAAGGTTTTTGAAATATTTTCGCATGATGAGGCCCTTTAAAATAGATCAGAATGTGACATTGACACCGAAGTTGAAGTTCCGCATGACAGGGTATGCCGTGCCGTCGCCGATTTCGGGATCGTAATACGAGAAGCCGGTGAGATTAAACAGGTTGGTTCCCGAAAAATAGAGCTTCACGCTTTCCAGTGTCTTGTTGTACAGGTGTTTAGGGATAGTGTAACCTACCGTGAGGTATTTCAGACGCATAAAACCCGCGTTTCGGTACCAGTAGTTCGACTCTGCTCCATAGGTATTGGATTGGTTGGCCGAGACCCGTTTAGGCAACGTCGCATTCGGGTTTTCGGGAGTCCAGCTGTCATCGTACCAGGCTGCATACATCCGGTTCCACTCCACTCCGCCCGCCAGATCACGGAACGACTTCTGCTGTTTCAGGCTGCCGTTGAACATCAGGTCCACGCTGAAACCCTTCCACGTACCGCCGAGGTTAAGCCCGTACACGATCGGGAAATTGCTGGCTTTGATCACCACGCGGTCGTAGGTATCGATGATCCCGTCGGGACTGCCTTGCGGGCCGCTCAGATCCTTGTAAGTCATCATGCCGAGTTCAGGGGCAATGCCGTTATAGGTATACTTCGGATGTTCGCCGTTGAACTTGTCCAGATCTGCCTGCGTACGAATGATGCGGTCGAACTGGAACCCTCTGATGACGGTCATGGATCTGCCGGTCGGGATATCAATAGGCAATGCGTTTTGCGCGTAGTCCTGCGTGACAACCTTGTTCCATCCGTACGAGGCATTCAAGGCGCCGTAGTAGCTGAATGCTTTGTGCTTTTTGTTTTCATAACCTACGCTCAGGTCGAATCCCTGTGCTTTGATCACCCCATAGTTTTCTGCCGGCAAGCTAAGGCTGAATGTCGGTGGAATGGAGAGGGTTCTCGGGCCGAGAATATCGTAAGACTTCCGTTTCCAGTACTCTATTGTCGCCGACCAGTTTTTCAGGAAGGAGACGTCGGCCGCGGCGTTGTAGGTCAATGCTTTCTCCCAGGTGAGGTTCGGGTTCACCACCGAGCCATAGGTAATACCCGTTGCTGTTTTAGGTTCTGTGCCAAAGTAAGCGGAAGTTCCCTGCTTGTAGGATTCCTGCCAGAGCCAGCTGGTCAATACCGGGCTGCCGTTCAACCAGCCTATGGCGTCGTTTCCGGTAAGTCCGGCCGACACGCGGAGTTTCAGTTGATTGATGCCGGAAGATGCCGGGAAGAATGGTTCTTTGGATACCACCCATCCCAATGAACCTGCGGGGAAGAAGCCCCACCTTCTGTCGGGCGCGAAGTTCATCGAACCGTCCTTTCGGAACGAGAAGGTAGCGAGATACTTTTCGTCGTAATCGTAATTGAACTGGCCGATGTATGACGCACGGCCATTCACGTAGTCGCTGCTTCCGCCCGCATAGTCGTCGGCACGTGCGCTGCTGGCTGCCCACCACTGGTCGGTCGTGTATACGGGGAAGGTCTCACGGCCCGCATAAATACCGCTTCCGCTGGTTTCCGCTTTCTCATACACCAGAATGCCCTGCACGTGATGAATGTTGTTGAAAGTGTTTTCATAATTGAGTTGGAGGTCAAGCTGGTAGTCCTGACCCCACGACACGTCGGTCCGCAGGTAATCCTTAGCAATGTTGGTAGAAGCCTTGGTACCGATGATGCTCGCGTCGTCGGTATGGATAATGTGCTTGTTGGCGCCGTCCCGCTTCATGATATTCATCTGATAGCTCTTCTGGAAAACCTTGCGGCGGTAGCTGCTGAAATTTTTGCTGAAAATGGCCTTCGCAGTAAGCCCCTTGATGACCGGGATGTTATAAGTTGCGTTCAGGACGACCTGCGGTCTCAGGAAGTTGCTCTTGTCGTACCCACCGTGCCCATTGACGGTCCCGCCCACGTTGGCGATCCAGCCGTAGTCGAGCAGTTTGCCGCTGTCGGTATACACCGGCTGGTCGGGTTGCCACACGAGCAATTTCCGGTAAAGCGACTGAGGGCCTTCCCAGGTAACATTCCCCTGAAGGTTGTTGCTGAGGCCCAGGCCGACGAAGAATTGCAAATCCTTGGTTGCGTCGACGGTGGTGTTCAAACGGATGTTGTATTTGTCGTAAGTCAACGGTTTCAAAAATCCGTTCTGATTCACATAAGAGGCACCCGCGAAGTATTTCACTTTTTCGGTTCCGCCGGACACATTCAGGTTATGCTGGGAAGTGGAAGGGTTACGCCACACCGATTCCAGCTGATCGTAGCCCCATCCGTTGTTGATGGTCTTGTAATGGTCGATCTCCTCCTGCGACCATGCCCAGCCAGCCGGGTCGGAATTGCCGTTGATGCGGTTGTACAGTTCGCCTGCCTGCACGGCGCTGGTCAAAGGCACATTTTTGGTGCGGGTATCGAAGCCGGTGTTGAAAGAATAGTTGAAAGATGGAACGCCCGTCTTTCCCCTTTTGGTCGTGACAAGGATGACCCCTCCGGCAGAACGCGATCCGTAAACAGCCGCCGACGCGGCATCCTTTAACACGGATATGGTTTCGATTTCGTTCGGACTCAGGTTGTTGAAATCCTCCCAGGTTCTGATAATGCCGTCGATTACATACGTTACCGGCTGCGCATTGAGTGAAGAGCCTGTTCGGATGCTGATTTGCGGGTTCGTACCGGGTATACCGTTGGGTGTGCCTATGTAGACGCCCGCGAGCTTGCCGGAGAGCAAATTACCCGTGGAGGTCGTCGGGATATTCTGCATTTCTTCGGTGACATTCATCGTAGCGACAGAGCCGGTCATCAGCGATCGTTTTTGGGAACTGTAACCGGTAACCACGAGCTCTTCCAGGGCTTTGGTATCGGTTGCGAGGGTTATGTCGATGCGTGTTTTATTCCCGACAGTCACTTCCTGCGATAAAAATCCCACGAACGAAAAAACAAGGACCGCTTCCTTGTCGGCCGCTTCTACCTTGAATTCGCCGTTCTCGTCGGTAATCGTTCCGCGTTGTGTACCCTTCACCACCACGCTCACGCCGGGTAATCCAGCGCCTTTTTCATCGGATACCTTGCCTTTGAGCACGATTTCGACTGCGGCGCCGGCTGTTTGTCCGCCCGTCGAGGCGACGAAGGAAAATTGGCTCAGCGGGCTGTCGGCCGGCTGGCCGGGGGCATCGGATACCGGTGCCTGCTGGGTTTTCTTGTCAGCTTTCAGCGGCTTTACCACGATATACCCGCCGGTTTTGGATTTCCGGTATTGCAAGCCCAGCGGTTTCAGGATCCGGGCAAGGGATTTTTCCGCATTGGCCTGAAAATCCAGCGCACTCACCGGTACTTCGTAGCCTTGTACGACGCTGTCGAAATAGAGGATATCGACTTTGTAATGGGTTTTGAAATCCTGTAATACTGATTTCAGGCTTCTGGTGGATTGCTGGGCCACGAACGGAGGTTGCCGCTGCCCGATGGCGGCGAGCAACTGCGCATGGCCGGGCGAACCGGCACCAGCGGCAGCCAGCACGAATAGAAGGGATCGTAACGGTCTTTTCATAGAAAATGGGTTTTAAGCAGGGTAAGAAAAGATTAAGGGGTTGGTATAGCAGTATAGGTTTAGATGAATGGCATTAGTAATCGAGCGTGATGACTTTTCCATCCTCGGAGCGGGAATAGGATAGTCCGGAATCGTCGGCCAGTATTTCGAAGAGTTCTTCGGCATTCAGCGCAGTGAAAGAGCCGGAGACCGTCTGAGCGGCCAGGGTAGAGTCGGGAATTTGGATTTTGAGCCCGAAATTGTCTTCAAACAAATCGCATATTTCGCGCAGGCTTTCATTTTCAAATACAAAGCGATGGGCTTTCCAGGCGGAGTAGTTGGCCGGGTTGGCCGTTTTCTTCACGGATGCATGGCCGGGGGCGTCGAAAGTGACCAGGTCGCCGGGCCGCATCACGATCTGATCGGTTTCGGAGCCTTTCAGGTAATGCAGTTTTACCTTACCCTTGTTCAGCACCACGCGTGAGCGCCGCGGTCGCGCATATACGTTGAACTCCGTGCCCAGCACTTCCACATCAAAATTCTTTTCGGTGTGCACGATGAATTTCTGATGGTTCTCGGTGTGGGTAATGGCGAAGTCCGCCTCTCCGGTCATGTACACATCCCGGGTGGTTTTTCCAAAACCGAACCGCGGGACCCGAAGCGTGGAGTTGGCATTGAGCACCACTTTGCTGCCGTCGGCCAATACCAGCCGCTCGATCTGGCCGAAGCCGGTGGTGTAAATCTCATAACGCACATGGTCACGCGCGAGCCAGCCGCCCGAAAGCAGCAGCAACGTGACCGCGGCCGCAACGAGCCACGATTTTCCCTGGGCCGGTAGCCTCAGTCTCGGTTGTGCCGGGGCGGGCTCTTCGACGGCTTCCACCGCCTGGTCGTCGATGCGCGAGAAATGGCGGGAAATCGCACGATCGACATCGGCATTGTACTGAATGTTCTGATTTTCCCATTCCACCAGCCAGATGAACAATTGCTCCCTGGCCTGCGGATCGGCGCTCCATCTATCGATCAGGTCCTTTTCAAATGCCGTTGCATTTCCTGAAAAATAATTGAAAATCAGCTCTTTACTTATTGGATCTTTCATGGTTAATTTTTGCGATAATGTGTTCCATGCCGCCTCGGGCAGGGATTAGTTGAATAGGGCGAGCAGCGCGAAGAACCATTTGGCCTTGATAATCCTCCTCAGTTCCTGCATCGCCGTGTACATTTGTGACTCTACCGTCCGGTAGGATACGCCCAGCTCCGCCGCGATCTCACTGTATTTTTTCCCTTCATACCGGTGCATGAGGTATACCCGGCGCTGCTTTTGCGGAAGCGTGTTGATGGCGTTCTGTACGTCGTTGTACAGATCTTCATATTGGGTAATATGGTCGGGCTGTTGTTCCGGCTGGAGCGTTACGTATTCGGCATGTTCCAGCGAGGTATTCCGCTTCATTTCGAGCCGGGCGTAATCGAAGGCGCTATACCGGACGGCCGAAAACAGGTAGTTGCGGAAGGATGTTTCCACAGTCGCGAAAACCTTATCCCTGTGGAATTTGTAAAATACCTCCGATACAATATCCTCAGCGATTTCCTTCGACGAGACATACCGCACCACGTGGCTGCACAACGGCCGGTAATACCAGCGGAAAAGCAGTTCGATCCCCGTATTGGTGTCCGATTCAAATGCCTTTTTCAGCAACATCTCCGATTCGGCCGGAAATTCAGGCCGGCGCGAAAGCCTGTCCGGGCCTTGGCCGGGAGGTGCGGGCTGGCCCGGACCATCCTCGTGATGATCAGACAATTCCAAACTATCCATGATTAGCGGGTTAAAAAGTACCGACAGCAGGCCGGTTCAGGCGGCCTGTTATAGTAATGTCGTTCTCACCGGCCGAAACACTTAGAAGAAAAATAGATTTTTTATTAAATAATCTGCAAATGTATGAATGTTCGGACAAACTTCCGCTCCGGAAAACGGTCTAAGAGATGTGTTTGGGGCGGTTTAAATTGGCCATCGGCAAATTAAATTGACCCAATGGGCTAATACACTGATTGTTAATGTATAGGTGAAATTTGGTTACAAGGACATTTGTTTATAAATTTAGGGACAAGCACCTGATTAGTTTGCATTGCCGGATGAGCTTCGACGACAGTTCAGTAGCATTTTCTTCAAACTAAGACCACAATGACTGCCCAATGAGATCCGGGAAGCGGGCCGCGATCATTATTTCAATCTCTTATTCATCAAAATATAACTCGAAGGGACCATCAGGCTCCCGATGGATTGTGACCATTATAGATCAACGTTTTCGATATGAACAAAAGGGTAGATGTCAGCATCGCATTTTATGGTAAACCTTACCAGGCCATAGTTACCATAAAGTCACTGATGGAACACAGTGGCGCGCACATTGATAAAATCTATTTTTCGAGGGAGAGAAAGCAGCCCCACAACGACTATGTCGGCATTTTCAAAGTCATCGATTACTTCCGGAATGATCCCGACGTGCGACTGGTCGTTCAATATCCCTACCATCATTTAGGCCTGGGCGTGATGGATATCGAGCGGGCAAAAACCGACACACGCTGGCGGCAGAGCATCATGTACCAGTATGCTTTGGAAACTACGGACAAGCATTATCTGTGCATTATGCATAATGATATGCTCTATTCCAAAGATATGATCGGCGACATGCTCCGGGAGTTTGACGCCGGTGCCTCCAACTTAGCCGGTGTCGGGTCAATCGGGCAATGCTGGTCTTGTCCTGCCGGTCCTGCGTGGGCGAATAAATGCAACTCGTATATCTACCAGGAATATGTTCCGTCTGTGGAGGAAGCGCTGGAAATAACGGCGGCCTACGCCACTCCGAGGCAAAAACTTCAGATGGACATTATCGAGCGGGGCAGGATTCATATCATGCCGGAATGCCGGCTAAATGAGTATTGTGCACTTATCGATGTAGACAAATACCGGCTTGAAACCGTCCCGAACGGCAACATAGGCTGCTATGGCGGAAACTGGGGAGGGGTAGATACAGCCACCGTCTGGTCTCACGACATGTATAAGAAAGGGTATGTTTTCAAGCATTTGTGTTTGGAGGATTATGCGCTGCACGCGCCGTTCGATCGAACCGGGAGCGGCACCCAGGCCAATACCAGCCGGGATATTTATCAGAATGCCGAAAGAAATGCCAAAGCCTACATCGAAGAACATTTCGGAGAGATCAGGGAGACGCCTTACGTCGCTCTGGCGAATTTGTTTGATTCCCTGAAAAGGAACGTGTGGCTCGGAATTATCCATACATATGGATTTTTGAAACGGGTATTGGGTAAATAGGGCATTGTCGGCATTTGAGTGCTGTTGTAAATGAATTTCCACACATTGCTTTTTCTGTCGTGCTGCCACCCCTGCAAATCCGGTTCTGCCCGTTGGAACAGGAATTGCTTTCAGCCCTCAAATTTCGTGTCGGACAAACCCGGTAGTCGGGCGTTCAGCGGATTTGTAACAACCAAAAAGGGGCATCATGGCAAAAAGAAAAGCACAACAGGATCCGGCAGTCGACCAGCCGGACAACGATAAGATCAAAGATCTTGAGCAATTCATGGAAGATTCATCAGGAGCATTGATGAATACGAATACCGGGGTGAAGATCAACGATGATCAGAACTCGCTGAAAGCAGGCGAGCGCGGCGCATCACTGCTGGAAGACTTTATTCTTCGCGAAAAGATCACCCATTTTGATCACGAGCGCATTCCCGAACGCGTGGTACATGCCCGCGGATCGGGTGCGCACGGGGTTTTTAAACTTTATGAACCGCTACCGGAATACACCAAAGCGCAGTTTCTCAACGATACATCCATCGAAACGCCCGTTTTTGTGCGTTTTTCAACCGTGGCAGGCTCGCGCGGCTCTACCGATCTGGCGCGGGATGTGCGCGGGTTTGCGGTGAAATTTTATACACAGGAAGGTAATTTCGACCTGGTAGGCAACAACATGCCGGTCTTTTTCATCCAGGACGCGATGAAGTTTCCTGACCTGGTTCATGCCGTGAAGCCCGAGCCGGACAACGAGATACCGCAAGCGGCTTCGGCGCACGACACGTTTTGGGATTTCATCTCCGTCATGCCCGAATCGACACACATGATCATGTGGCTCATGAGTGATCGCGCTATTCCGCGCAGCTACCGCATGATGGAAGGTTTCGGGGTGCATACGTTCCGGCTCGTAAATGCGGAGGGCAAGAGCTGTTTCGTGAAATTTCACTGGAAACCCTTGCTGGGGGTGCATTCGGTAGCTTGGGACGAAGCCCAGAACATTTCAGGTAAAGACCCTGATTTCCACCGCCGCGACCTCTGGGATGCCATCGAAAGCGGCAACTTCCCTGAATGGGAACTGGGGTTGCAGATTGTTCCCGAAGAAGATGAATTTAAATTCGACTTCGATTTGCTCGATCCGACCAAAATTATTCCCGAAGAGCTCGTGCCGGTGCGGCGAGTAGGCAAGCTGACGCTGAACCGTAATCCTGAAAACTTTTTTGCGGAAACCGAGCAGGCGGCATTCCATATCGGGCATGTTGTTCCGGGTATTGATTTTACCAACGACCCGCTCCTGCAAGGACGGCTTTTCTCTTATACCGATACCCAACTGATTCGTTTGGGTGGCCCCAACTTCCAGGAAATCCCGATTAACCGCCCGATTGTACCTGTACACAACAACCAGCGTGACGGGTTTATGCGGCAGACCATCAACCGAGGAAAGGTAAGTTATGGCCCTAACTCGATCGGCGATAATTTTCCGTTGCAAGCGAAAGTTTCCGAAGGCGGATTTGCTTCCTACCCCGAGCGCATCGACGCTCGCAAGGTGCGGGCGCGGAGCAAGAGTTTCCTGGACCATTTCAGTCAGGCGAAACTGTTTTTCAACAGCCAGTCGGAACCTGAGAAAAATCATATGATTGATGCTTTCAGTTTCGAACTGGGGAAAGTCCAATCCAACGCGGTGAGGCAACGGATGCTGGGGATATTGTCGCTGGTGGACAAAAGGCTGGCGAGCGAAGTGGGCTTTGCACTGCGCCTGGCCATACCGGAAATTCCTGAGCAGCCCATGAACAGAAGCATTCCGGCGGACGCCGATCCTGCCGACTATGAACCCGTGGTGAAAAAACCATCCGTGGCAGCGTCGCCTGCGCTGAGCATGGCAACGAGTCCGAAAAATAGTATTCAAACGCGTAAAATCGCATTTATCGCCGCTGATGGTGTCGACGGGAAATCTTTAAACACCGTCAAAGCCGCGCTGGAAAATGCCGGGGCCATTGTGGAAGTGGTTGCACCTCGGCAGAATTTCATTCTTTCCGAAACGGACAAAGAAGTGCCGGTCAATCACAGCCTGTTAACCGCGGCTTCGGTATTTTACGACGGTGTATATGTGCCCGGTGGCGCCGACAGCGTCGCGACCATTGCGGCGGATGCGGATGCGGTGCATTTCCTGAACGAAGCATTCAAACATTGTAAAGCCATTGCGGCGGACTCCGCTGCGATACCGGTGATCGAAGCTACCTATTTTGCAAAGCAGGTACCTGCCGAATGCACCGACGAGTCGGTGCTGCTGGATGGGATCGTTGTTGGGGACAAACCCTCGACGCTCGCCGATCGGTTCATTCTGGCGCTGGCGCAGCATCGCTTCTGGGAGCGTGAGAAGCCCAGAAAAGTTCCCGCTTGATTGAGAATGGGAGTGTATTAAAAAAGCGGCTGCGTAACACGCAGCCGCTTTTCTTTATGCTTCCTGGCCGAGCAGAAAAGCCGCCTCCTGATTGCCCTGCTGAATGGCGATGTCGTAGGCCGTTAGTCCGCGTGAATCCTGAATAAGTGGATCAGCTCCACTTTCGAGCAACAGGCGCATCACCTCGTTTCGCCCGAAAAGCACTGAGAACATCAGCGCAGTTCCACCATTACCATGCTGCCGGTTGAGGTCGGCGCCATGCATGAGGAGCAAGCGGGCAATATCGGCGTAGCCTTTGAAGGCGGCACCCATCAAAGCCGTATTTCCGCCGAAGTCGGCTGCATTCACGTCCGCGCCGTGGCGCAGCAGCAATGCGGCCGCATCGTAACGATTGTTATAACACGCGATAATGAGCGGCGTGTAGCCTTTTTCGTCCTGGACGTTCACGTCCGCTCCGCGGTCGATCAGTTCGGTGAGCACGGCCGTCTCTCCCAGACGCGCTGCGTGCAATGTAATTCCGACGATGTTTTCCACGCGGTTACTGCTGCTCTACCGGCTTTTGTTGTTCGTTCATCTGATGTGCTACTACGCTGTCGGGCGTAAGATTGCTCACCGCGATCTGCACTTTGTTTTTCAGACCGGACACTACTTTGTCTTTTCCCTCCATCAATGCCTCGTAACCGTCCCTGGCCACGTCGGCAGGGTCGGCCAAATCGTCTTCGTCCTGAACGGCCTTACTGTCTTGCATATCGGCTTTGTTGAAAAAATCGGTGTCGGTAACGCCGGGCATCAGGGCCGTGAGGGTGACGCCGGTATCCTTCACTTCCTCCCTGACAGCCTCGGTAAACGAAAGCACAAATGCCTTCGTGGCATGGTATACCGCCTGCCACGGGCCCGGTAATTTGCTGGCAATGGATGCGAGATTCAGGATTTTACCTGACTTACGAGCTGTCATGTCCGTTAAAAAGCACTTGGTAAGGACCACCAGCGAGGCAATATTCAGGTCGATGATGCCCAGTTCCCTGTCGATGTCGGTTTTATCAAATTTGCCATAAACACCCTGGCCCGCATTGTTGACCAGCACGTCTATTTCAAGGCCGCGCTGTTTGATATCGGCATAGAGGGCGAAAGCCTGTTCCCGATCAAAGAGATCTTTGGGAATGGGTAGTACTTCCACACCGAATGTCCGCAGCTGCGAGCTGGTTTCGTCCAGCTCGGCAATGTCCCGGGCCGTAATGACGAGGTTGTAGCCGTCGCGGGCGAAAAGTTTCGCAAGTTCAAGCCCTATTCCACTGGTAGCCCCGGTGATCAGGGCATATTTTCCATTGTTTTCCATGATATCGCGTATTTGAATGAAAGGGTGATTTGGGTTAAAAACCATGCCGGAAGCATGGGGAGCGAACTCAGTGATTTGCTTTTAACCGGCGTAAACATGGCGTTCTTCCAGCAGCATCAGCATTGAGTTCAGCACCACATCGAAATCCTGGCAGGTGTTCCAGTTGATGGTCTTGTGCAAAGCTTTGTTCAAAGGCCCCCAGCGTTCGGGTTCCCCGTCCATGCTGATCACGATACTCGGCGTGCCGGTAGCCGCTGCAATATGCGATACGCCGGTGCAGTTGCTGATCAGCAATGCGGATTCCCGGATCAGCTGCGCGATCTCGCCCGGCCCTGTCCGACCCGTGAGGTCGATGGCCGGGTAGTCCATCGCTTCAATAACCTGCCGGGTAACATCGGCTTCGCCAGCTGTACCCGTAACTACTACCTGGTAGTTCATGCCCGCACATTCATCGGCCAGGCAGGCGAAATGCGAGGGTGGCCACTGGCGCCATGCGCCGCGCGAGCCCGGATGCACACACACATAGTGTCCTTCTTCGAGCATCGGATTTTGGGCGTGAAAACGGGCTGCTTCTGCTTCTGTAACCGGATATTCGAGATGTGTGCCGATTGCCGGAATGCCAAGGTGTTCCATCAGCCGCAAATGCCGCTCTATTTCCGAAATGCCGGTCGGGTATTCAAGAAATCGACCGGGGTCACGATAATTCCCTTCGCTATGAAAGCCCGCCACGGGACCGGCGCCCAGGCTTTCGAGCATTTCGTTAACGATGCTGCCATTGCCTTGCATTTGCAGGATCAGGTCGAAGGGATTCTCGTGCATGGCATGCCGGAATTGCTCCCATTTCGCGGGGTCAATCGCTTGCTCCGGGAGTCCTTCATAACCGGGGAAATGGACGAAATCATCCAGGTACGCCGAAAAGCGCTCGCGGAAGGATCTGGCCCAGGGCAGCCCCAGCAGCGTAATTTCGGCTTCGGGATAGGCGTGGCGTAATGCCCGCAGCGCAGGTACGCAACAAAGCATATCGCCGAGTTGCAATGCCCTGAAAACGGCAATGCGGTGTGTCGTTTGAGGTGGAAATGTCATAGGAAAAAGACTTTGTATCGCAGTGCCCCGCGAATGGTCCAGTAAACAGACAAGTAAGGAATAGCCAAGGAAGTAACCATCATCTCCGTGCGATGCGAAAGCGAAGCGTCGGTTCCGTTGAGACGTTTAGCCATAAAATACAGCAGCGCGCCGGCCCATACCAGCAGGGCTATTCCGCCGACGGTCGGTGAACCCAGCACGAACCCGAGCGCGGCAACGATGCTCGCCAGGATGATCACATAGTAATTCCACACCGGGCCTCGGGCAATTCTGCTCCGGTACAGCTCCGGGTGTTTTTTGAAAAGCAGTGCATTGAACATGCTTTTACGCTGCTCGGCGATGCTTACACCCCAGGAAGTCTTTCGGACGGGGTGACAAACCACTGCGTCGGACACACGGAAAATCGGGATCTGGCCGGTCAGCAGTTTGAATTGTAAATCCGAATCCTCCCGCCAGGCTGTGGGAAACGCTTCGTCGAAACCGCCTGTCAGTTCAAGGGCGCCCCGGCTGCAAGCACAATTGGCGGTAATGAACTCCGCAGTGGATAAATAGGCGACATTTTTTTCGTAGTCGGTAGGGCAATCGCGCACGGGTACGGTTACCTGGCCGGTGAAGGCAACGTACTGCTGGTCGTAGAAGCGATAGGCACGCCAGAAGGCGGCGAGCCAGCCGTTCTCAGGGATGCAGTCGTCATCGGTGAAAATCACCAGGTCGCCCGCCGTTCTGCGCCAGCCGTAGTTGCGTGCGGCGGCCGGACCACGCCGGGCCGGTAAACTGTGGAATGTAATGCAGAAGTCGGGGTATTCGCTGGCAAAAAACTGTACGATGGCTTCTGTCTGTGGATCGGGACCATCCGACACGACCGCTACTTCAAAAAAACATCCCGGATAATCCTGCCTGTGTAGCGCCGTCAGACACCTATACAAAAGTTTAGGGCGTTTGAATGTCGGTATGATCACGCTCATGCTGGCTGTTATCATGGCTTTTCAAGGATAAATGAGTTGATAATCAATGCGTCGAATGGCGATGTCCAGAAGCACTCGATGGCGTCTCTGGGTGAGCACACGATCGGCTCACCGCGCGTGTTGAATGAAGTATTCACCAGCACAGGAACGCCGGTAAGTGCCTTGAATTCGTTTATCAGGTCATAGTAGAGCGGGTGCTGATCGCGGTTGACGGTTTGCACGCGCGCGGTGCCGTCGGTATGGCGCACGGCGGGAATGCGGTCGGCTTTATCCGCTTTCACGGGGTAAACAAAAAGCATGAATGGCGAGACCGCTGCCCCCTCAAACCACTCGTGTGCATCGTCTTCGAGGACTACCGGGGCTACCGGCCTGAAATCCTCCCGATCTTTGATATCATTGAGCCGCGCCTGCATCTCGGGGTGGATCGGGGAGGCGAGAATGGAGCGGGCGCCAAGCGACCGTGGACCGAACTCCATCCGCCCCTGGTACCAGGCAATGATTTTATCCTCAGCCAGGATCGCCGCTGTTTCTTTCGCGACGTTCGTCAGCCGTTTGTAAGGCATTTTGGCCCATAACATAAATCGCTCGATCTCCTCATCGGAATAGTCGGGCCCCCAGTACACATGCTCCATCGGTGCGGTATAGCGCGGTCCTTCTTCGCGCGTGTTCAGGCGCACGTCCAGCCATTGGGCAGCCCCCAATGCGGTGCCGGCATCCCCGGCGGCTGGTTGCACCCACACATGCTTGAACGGCCCCCGGTCGCGGATCACCGCATTCATGACGCAGTTGAGCGCAACGCCTCCCGCCATGCAGAGGTTTTGGGCGCCTGTTTGGTCATAGAGCCATTGGGCCAGCTTTAAAACCGTTTCTTCTAATGCCTTTTGCAGGGAATGCGCAATGTCGTAATGCAGTTGTTCGAAAGGATCTTCTTTCCGGCGCCCTGCTCCCCACCATTGCTCAGGGTCGAAATCGTCGATGGTGTACTGGCCGTCGGTCCCTACATGGATCACCGACCGGAAATCTTCCAGGTAGACCGGCCGCCCGTAGGACGCC
The DNA here is from genome assembly GCF_031457695.1 of Dyadobacter sp. BE31. Lineage (NCBI taxonomy): Bacteria > Pseudomonadati > Bacteroidota > Cytophagia > Cytophagales > Spirosomataceae > Dyadobacter > Dyadobacter sp. BE31. The sequence goes on along the minus strand of NZ_JAVDXA010000001.1, from coordinate 56,020 downwards.
AGCGCCATGACCTTGTATTCGTCGGACGAATGCAGGAAGCCCAGGTAAGTGGTTATCTTTTCGTACAGCATCCCCAGTGAATGCGGCATGTCCACAGAATCGATCTGGACCAGCGAGTTATCCTTTCCGATAAAATAGCCGGTGGTTGCCTGCTCGCCCCGGCCATCGAGTGTGAGCACGGCGGCTTCATTGAACGGCGAGGGGAAAAATGCGCTGGCTGCATGAGCCACGTGGTGGTTGACATATGCCCATTTACTGGCAATGTCGCCGCCGTTGGCCAGTCGTTTCTGTAAATGGTGCGGGTAGCCGTCGCGGAGTTGTTCCGGCGCTTTGCGGATGTAGTTCAGAAAAAGTGTATCCCAATCCTGATACACATCCGGCGCGGTCAGCACATCGGCTGCGTCGTCGAATGCGCTTTTATAGACCGATGATTCGGCGACGCCTTCCGGATCAAATGAATAGGCGATGCGGTCCACGTCCTGCAAGGTTATGCCTGCGGTCTTCAGGCAGTAGTCAATGGCGTGGAAAGGGAGTTCCCAGGTAGAGAATGGTATGGGGCGTTTGCCATGTTTGATGTGGGTAAAACGCTCTTCTTCGGCGGCAGCGATGATTTTTCCGTCTTTTACCAGCGCGGCGGCGGTATCGTGAAACGCTGCATTGATTCCAAGGATGTACATAGGCAGGTCTTTGGTTTGTGAATGTTGGCCGCTGGGCACAACTACCATGCCAGTTCAAACTGTGGATATTCTTCCATGTCGCGGATTTCCGGGACCTCTTCATATACGTTGCGTTTGGAAGCGTTTCGCACGGTTTATGCGCTTCTCACCCTCCAACGGCCTGATGTACAAAAGAGCGCTTGTCGCCAATGGCATCGTTTTTGACAAGGCGCGGCCTGTTTCACATCAACGATTACATATGAACGGGAATAACAGCGGCCGGTTAAGGATTTTTACCTGGCACATTCATGGGAGTTATCTTTATTATCTTTCAAAGGGCAATTACGACATTTTTATTCCCGTCAACGGCACCCGGAGCGAGGGGTATTACGGGCGCGGCGAGACATTTCCTTTCGGTCCCAATGTGATCGAAGTGGACGCTGCGGACGTGCGTAATAAGGAGTTCGACTGTATCCTGTTCCAATCGGAACGGAATTACCTGATTGACCAGCATGATATCCTTGCAGACTGGCAGAAGCGGCTTCCGCGCCTCTATGTGGAGCATAATACGCCTGTTCAGCACCCTACCAACAGCCGGCACGTAATGACCGACCCGGCCGTGAAGATGGTGCACGTGACCCATTTCAACAAGCTTATGTGGGACAATGGCGGCTCGCGCAACGTGTGCGTGATCGAGCATGGGGTATGTATTCCGGAAGTTTCCTACCGTGGGGATATCCCGCGCGGCATTGTGGTGATCAATCACATCGAGCAACGCGGACGGATCACGGGCTGGGATGTCTTCGATGAAGTCCGGAAGCACGTGCCCTTAGACCTGATCGGCATGGGAACCAGCGGCTCGGGCGGGCTGGGGGAAGTGCTCAATCCGCAGTTGCCGGAGTTTATCAGTCATTACCGCTTTTTCTTCAACCCGATCCGCTACACGAGTTTCGGCTTAGCCGTTTGCGAAGCGATGATGACCGGCATGCCCGTAGTCGCGTTGGCGACGACCGAGTATGTGACGGTGATCAAAGACCGTGAATGCGGATTGATAGATACCAATATCGACCGCCTGATCGAGGGCATGAACAACCTCATTGCCGACCCGGTTTGGGCGCGGCAGCTCGGCGAACAGGCCAGAGAGGTAGCCACAAGTAAATTCAGCATTACCCGGTTCGTGACGGATTGGGAAAACACTTTCAGACAAACTATTCAACACAATTATGAAAAGGGAAATAGCATTTATCAGTGAGCATGCCTCTCCGCTGGCGATATTAGGGGGAGTGGATAGCGGCGGGCAGAACGTGTATGTCGCCGAACTCTGCAAATCGCTCGCCAAACTGGGTTATATGATCGACATTTTTACGAGAAAGGACCGCGCCGAGCTTCCCGAGATTGTTTCATGGCTACCGGGCATCCGCGTGATACACATCGAGGCGGGCCCCGCTACGGACGTGCCTAAGGAGCACCTGCTGGGTTTTATGGACGAATTCGGCAGAAATATGATCGGTTTCATGAAGCGATTTCAAATAGAATATGAATTGGTACATGCCAATTTCTTTATGTCGGGCCTGGTGGCGTCCTACGTGAAACGGCGGCTGGGCATTCCCTATGTGATCACATTTCACGCATTGGGAAAAATCCGGAAACTGCATCAGAAAGAGCAGGACGCATTTCCCGAGGAACGCCTCGGCATTGAACAGATGATCGTCGACGATGCCGACTATATCATTGCCGAATGTCCGCAGGATAAGCAGGACCTGGTGGAGCATTACCAGGCCGACCCGTCGAATATTACCGTTATACCGTGCGGCTTCAGCGGCGACGAGTTTCATCCGGTAGCCAAGTCGGTCGCACGCAGGCAACTGGGTCTGGAACGGGACGAACTGGTATTGCTGCAATTGGGCAGGGTGGTGCCCCGCAAAGGGATCGATAATGTGATCCGTTCGCTGCGCTACCTCCGCGACATCCCTAAACTGCGATTGCTCGTTGTGGGGGGAGCGACGGACGTCCCCGATTTCGAAAATGATCAGGAGTTTATCCGCCTTCGTGACATTGCACGGGCGGAGGGTGTGTTGGCGCAGGTCGAATTTACCGGTCGCCGGAACCGGCAGCAGCTCAAACAGTACTACCAGGCGGCAGATTTCTTTATTTCCACACCCTGGTATGAGCCTTTCGGCATTACTCCTCTGGAAGCAATGGCATGCGGTACGCCGGTTATCGGCTCTGCGGTAGGGGGAATCAAATATACAGTCAAAGACCGGGAAACGGGTTTTCTGGTGCCGCCGCACGATCCACGGGCGCTGGCGCAGGCCGTACGTGAGGGCATTTCGTGTCCCGACAAATACCGGGCATTGTGCCGCAATGCGCTCAAACGCGTGAACGCATATTTTACCTGGGAACATGTTGCGCGGAAAGCCGACGATCTCTATCACCGCGTCAATCTGCGCACGGTGTCACGGCCCGCCGCTTCCTTACTTTATATGCGGAACGCCGGCGTCATGCGGCAAGCCGATTACCGCAACAGCATAAGAGCCTATGCAATACCACGTTAACAAGGCGGTTTTTCTGGATAAAGACGGCACGCTGATCCGCGACGAGCCCTATAATGTCGATCCGGCCAAGGTAGTTTTTGAAGATGATGTATTCGAAGGCCTGCGGACTTTGCAGGCCGACGGATACCGCCTTGTAGTGGTGTCGAACCAGCCGGGGCTCGCGATGGGACTATTCTCTCAAATCGAGCTGGATGCGCTGATACGGTATTTCGAAGATGTTTTTGTAGAGAATGGGTTAGTACTCTCGGGATTTTACTACTGCCCGCATTTGCCTGCCTCCGCGGAGCATGGGTGTGAATGTCGTAAACCAGGGCCGGGCTTGCTGATACAGGCCGCGGCAGATCTGCACATTGATCTTCCACATTCCTGGATGATCGGGGACATTCTCCATGATGTGGAAGCGGGTAACCGGGCGGGTTGTCACACCGTGCTGATCGACAATGGCAACGAGACGGAATGGCTGGAAGGCCCGTACCGTGTTCCGCATTACACCACCCGCTATTTCAAGGACGCCGCCGACTATATTACCACCCAAACCATTGCCGAAAATGATGGAGAATAGTTGTCTAAGGCGTGTACTTTGCATCCGCGCCGACAATATGGGCGATGTTATCATGTCGTCGCCGGCCATGCGTGCGCTCAAAGAAACCTTCGGAAGCCAAATTACCTTACTCACTTCCCGGGCGGGGGCATTGGTAGTTCCTTACCTCGATTGTGTGGACGGGCTCATCACAGCCGATTTACCCTGGGCCGGGCATGCCACGGCCGTAGATTATGACCTGCCTGCATTGGCGGGTGAAATCGCCTCGATGCATTTCGACGCAGCTATCATTTTTACAGTGTACAGCCAAAGCGCGCTTCCCGCAGCTTTGCTCGCGTACATGGCGGGCATTCCCGTGCGCGTCGCCTACGCGAGGGAAAATCCTTACGCATTGCTCACTAACTGGCTTCCCGACCATGAACCTTACGAGCGGATCGGGCATCAGGTAGAGCGCGACCTGCATCTGGTTCGGAGCATTGGTGCCGACGTTGCCGATGACCGGCTTTTTTTAACCCGACATGCACAAGCACTGGAGGGATTGAAGGACAAACTTTCTTCCATCTCTATTCATTATAATACATCCTATTGGGTGCTGCATCCGGGTGTTTCGGAGGAGAAACGAAAATACCCGGCAGAATTGTGGATCGAAACCGGCAAGCTGTTGAGAGCGAAGTTGGGTTTGCCATTGTTAATATCAGGGTCGGCATCCGAGAAAACGCTCGCGGATGCTATCGCTGCCGGTATTGGCAGCGGCGCACGGTCGGTTGCCGGAGCATTGTCGCTGGGTGAGTTCATCGCGTTGGTGGACAATGCAACTGGTGTAATTTCCGTCAATACTTCCACCATTCATATTGCAGCAGCCGTGCATACGCCCGTGGTTGTTTTATATGCACAAACCAATCCCCAGCATACGCCCTGGAAATGTCTTCATGAAGTATTGCCTTTTTCAGTCCCAGCCCATTTGCAAAGCCGTAATGCCATCATCCGGCACGTTGCCGAAAGCCTGTATCATGAAGTAGTTCCCTATCCGGCCCCGGCGGAGATTGCAGGGGCGATGGAGAGACTGCTTAGCTCAAAGGCGGCCCATCCGGGCCTTGTTGAACAGGAGCGTTACTGACGCGTTTGCCTTTGAACAATGTATTCAATGAGGATTGCCAGTTGAGGAGCACATCAATGATGAAGAAATCGCGGAGATTGCTTCGGATACTGGTGCGCAGGATGCGCTTGACGATACTTTTATGCACTTCGCCTTCCTCCCGAACACGTGGCAGCAGCTGAATAGCCACGACAGTGAGTACCGCCCCGATCAGGAAAAGGAAGTTCCATTCGTGCAAGAGCAACAACCTGAAACTTTTTTGCAGGGTCGGCCCGGTCCATTCGGCCATGATGCGTAGCTGCCGCAGTGTAAAGTAATCGGCCAGAAAGCCGCCAATCATGGGTGCAAGCGAGGAAAATACAGAGGTAATGATGTTTTTGACAGAAAGGTAAATAATGGCTTCCCGCGATGGAGCGAGTTTAAGCCCGATGTTGGTCAATGCGAGGTTGATGCCCGCATTGCTGGCCCCGCTGAGCATATGAATGAGCGCCAGCAGAACCATGTTTGAAACGAGGCTGTAATAAATCCCCACAAAACACCACGCGATCACGCACAGGAGGTAAAGCGGCGCGCAGATGGCGATGATCGTTTTGTTGCTGTAACGGTCGGCAAAGACGCCCCATAATCCGATGGTGGCAATGCTGCTCAGTTGGCTGAGGATCGTCAGCGGGACAATGTACAGCAGCGTAAGGCCGAGGGTTTTCAGCATAAACACCGTAAAAAACGGCGTTGCGATATTGACCGCGAAAAGCCATGCCGAATTAAATACCAGCAGCTTTCGGAAGTTGAGGTCTTTCAGCGGGCGCACAAACATTCTGAGAATGTTGTCGCGGTCCAGAATCGACATTGGTTCCGGAACCGTAGAAAGCAGCCATGCTCCCGAAAGGCCGATGATACCCGCCAGCGCGAACATGATTGAGTAGGTTGTCAGTTCAAACTGGGGATAATTTTTACGGATACTATCAACGGCAATCGCCAGGATAATGCTCAGGATCACATTCAATATCTGTGCATACCGGCCACGTTTGGAGAAATATACGCCCAGCATTTCGCCGGGGACGAGGTCTTTCATCCATGCATTCCAGCTGGGCCCGGCAATGGAGCCGAAAAGGTAGAAGAAGAAAAGAAAAAACAGCAGCAGGTTCACCGGTGCTTCTTTCCCAAACACAAAAGGCAACAAACCGATCAGCAGAAGCGGCACCCGTGCTAATATGGAGCATATGACCGACACCGCGCGACGGTTGTTGTACTTCCGGATCAGCCAGATAGACGTGAGCTGAAATACATTGGTCAACGTAGGCAGGGAGGCCAGTAGCCCAATTTGAAAGTTATTGGCGCCGAGCAATAGTGCAAATGCAACCAGGAAGGTCCCACCGGTGAGGGTGGTCATGGCCTCGGTAGTCAGGCCTTCCTTTAGAATGGTGTTCAATCCACTGTTGATCTCCTGTTCGGAGAGTCGTTCCTTGGGTCTTAAAATCATAGGCGTGAATGGATATCTACTCCGTTTTACACCCGCGTTCGCGGTTCTGGATCGGGCAAACCCATAAATAAGCGTGCCACAGGATCCGGGAAACGCGAAGGACGATGACGGGTTAGCACATGCCATCGGGCGCCTGCGATTCGGCCAGTTCTTTGATTACTTCGAGCGCATTTGCCCAGCAAGCCGATACTTCGTTACAGAAATCGTCTTCCACAGTCACCTCCACACGCATTCTAACCGAGCCATCTTCGGGAGTCAGAAGATACTGTTCAAAAAACTCCCGGCTTTCCTTGGCGTCGTCACTTTCATAATCCTCCACACCGTTCGTGATCATGCCTACGTTCTGCATGCGTATTTTTTCAAAGGGCCGGGCTACCCTGATCCGGGTAATCAAACCGGTTTGAGCATCATCGACGAAAACTGCCTTGCTTCCTTCCTGCCAGTCGGTTTGCGCGATCTTCCGTCTACCCAAAGCGGCAAGCCAAACAACGTTGTACTGCGCTTCGGTAATGACCCGCCAAATTCTTTCGGCGGATGCGTTTATAGAAATCGACTTTTGAACGAGCTTGCGTGCCATGCGTGCAAAGGTTTTGGGTGGATGAGAAAAACCTTTGAGAAAAGAATGTGCCGGGGAGCATTAATTTGCTGAATAGGGAGAACCGTTAAAGATCCTTTCGGTTCGAGCCTCCGAATCTATATTGAGTGGTTTGATTTGCTAAGTAAATTTCAGTTAACTGTGTATGATCTTTCATCAGCCCGGAAAATAAATTTGTCCCGCTAATTGTCCCGTAAACGAAAAACGCCCCTGCTGTTACCAGCAGAGGCATTTTGCAGAGAGGAAGAGATTCGAACCGTCTCTCAACTTGCTTATAATGAGTTATTTGAAAAGCTGATTTTTGCCTGCTCCCGAATTGCTCACCTGATTTGTGATTGGCAATTGATTCCCCGAAGTTACAATTTTTCGTGCAAATTATAAATCGTTGTAAAGGTTATAAGTTCCGAAAGTGATCCAATAATAAGCTCCCCCCATGGTTCTGAGAATTCAAGATGGCACCCGATCTATTCATCCGGATACTTATTTTTTAGGAGAGCTTTTATTTCTTCCCGGAGATAGCTCACGACCGGCTCTCCGCTCTCTCGCACTTCAAGCCAAATGGGTGACTGGTTGTTTAACAGAAAAATGATGTCTTCAAATTCGGTACTCCAACGTTCATCATTTCTTCCGCGGCTTTCAAAAGCTTCGATCTTTGAGGCCAAAAAGTAGACAGGCCGAAAGTATGGGTTGCAGTACTTTCGTGAAGATTCACACTCATCCCGTTATGAACTCCTGCCGTTTACATCGGTTGGTAAAGCCCAGGATTGTCTCTGACGCTCGCATTACATCGACGGTCACGCCTTTAATTTTATATCCGCAAATCACTCCAGATTCTAGGTCATTTAAAAGCCCTTGCTGCGCAGCTGCTATTCTAGTGCGGCATAGTCGACGTGTCCTGTTAAGTCGATCAAAATATCGATATCATCTGTCGGACGAACCTCGTCAGTCATCCGGTCAGTGCAAAGCGATACCGTCGCACCGCCTACAAAAGAGCCGTTGGCAAATTCTCCCAGGGTATTATGGACTATTTTGATTCGGATCATATTGTCTTTGTGACTCATGCAGATATTTCCTAACATCTTCAATGCAAGTTGTATTTCGCTGCGTTTTCCAACGCGTAAGATGTCGATGCTGGCAAGATGCTTGCAGAGTTCTTTATCTTTAGTTGCCGCTATTACTGCCCTCTTACATCGTGGCGAGATGCTTTGACCCATTGACTCTTTTTGTTTTGTACCGACTTCCTATTCCACTCTGAACCAATGAAAAGTGCTTCGAACCGGGCGGCTGAAAAATAGTATTACAAAAGCAAACAAAAGTAGAGGATCGAGGTAATGGCAAAATCTAATTTTGGATTTGTTAGTTCATGCCAAACCTTCTAAGCCCAATGCTATGCAAAAGAAAATATTACTACATCTCTTTCACCGGAAGCCCTGTTTATTATTTTTATTGATTTGCTTTTGTGTACCTGCTGCTCTCTCTCAAACGGCAGTTCGGGTTTCGGGGAAAATTGTTGACGAAAATAACGAAGCACTGCCGGGCGTGAATATTCAGGTGAAAGGAACCACTACCGGCGCCAGCACAGATGTGGATGGAAATTATACCGTAAGCGCCGCCCCCGGATCTTCCCTGATATTCTCTTTTATAGGTTACCAGAGTCAGGAGATCCCGATAGGTAATAGCTCGGAGGTTAATGTGACATTGAAGGCAGACGTGGCGGTGTTGCAGGAAGTGCTGGTGACGGGATACGGGGTGCAGTCGCGCGAAACGTTGACAACGTCTATCTCGAAACTCGACACGAAGGTGCTTGAAAATGTTCCTTTTGCCAATGCGGCCTCGGCTTTACAGGGTACCGTGTCCGGCGTGCGGGTCCAAAGTACATCCGGACAGCCCGGCGCGGCTCCGCGCGTGATCGTACGGGGAGGGACCTCTATCAACAACCCCAATGGGGCCAGTCCGCTATACATCATCGACGGGGTGATCCGGACCGATATGAATGATATCAATTCGGATGATATCGCTTCCATGCAGGTATTAAAAGATGCGGCTTCCACCGCAATTTATGGGGCCAGGGGATCCAACGGGGTGGTAATCATCACCACCAAAACGGGCAGATCAGGGCAGACGAGGGTCAGCTATTCCTATGACCTGACTACCTCCAAGCCTGGTAAAATGTTCGAGCTGGCCAATGCACGGGATTATCTGACGATCAACAGGCTAGGTGTTTTTGGGGCTGCGAAGTTCGGAGATTATACTTCAAGGCTGACCTTGCCTATGGGTTACGGAACAGGGAATGACCTGACCAATAACACCGCATTTACAACCCAATACCTGACACCTGCGAACGAACATAAGTTGAAGGAAGGCTGGCAGAGCATGCCGGATCCAGCAGATCCCACCAAGACACTGATCTTCCAGGACACCGATTTCCAGGCATTGAATTACCAGACGGGCATTTCCCATAACCACAACCTGTCCGTTTCCGGCGGTACCGAAAAAGGATCATTTAATGCAGGGGTGGGGTATATGACTGCCGATGGGACCGTAATCACGACGAAATACGACCGCCTCAGCTTTAATCTGAACGGGGATATCCAGGTGAAGAAAAACCTCACTGTATTTTCAAAAGTGATTTTTTCAAGGTCTTCAACGAACACACCCTACGGTTCCACCGCGGTTACGTTCTATCGAAACGCCGGTCTGGCGCCGACGGCTAAATACAGGTTTGAGGACGGTACTTTGGCTCCCGGTACCAACAACGGTATCGGAAACCCGGAATACCAGATGAATACCAGGAAGGCCGAGAATTCAAATGAAAAGCTGACGGTGACGCTGGGTTCGCGCTGGAATATCCTGCCCGGTTTATCGTTTGAACCGCAAGTGTCACTTTATAATGTCAATGGAGATGGATATACGTTTCAGCCGGGATTCTGGAACGGGCCGCTTGCGTTTGTGGATGCACGTGCAGCCTCCGCAACCAGTTCCAGGTGGCGCCAAACCCAGGCGGATGGTGTTTTTGCATACACCAAGTCATTCAAGGACCATAACCTCGACGCAAGGGCAGGGATATCCTATTTCGGACGTACCAATTCCAGTCTGAGCGCCAGCGGAAGAGGGGCCTCGACCGACCTGATCCCGACCCTGAATGCTTCTGCGGAAGCAACGGCAGTCAGCAGTTCCATCAGCGACCAGCGTATCCTGGGGTATTTCGCGAGTGCCAATTACAATTATCAGACGAAATACCTGTTGACGTTGAATGTGCGCTACGATGGTGCGTCCAATTTGGGGGAGTCGCATAAGTGGGGCTTTTTCCCCGGAGTTTCCGTAGGCTGGAACATGCACAAGGAAGATTTTTGGGCCGGAATCTCCCGCGGCGTTTCTCAAATGAAACTGAGAGGTAGTTATGGTGAAAATGGAAATATCAGCGGATTAGGGGATTTTACCGCCCAAGGTGCCTACGGCGTGGGATCCAGATATGGAGGCGCTGCCGCAATCCAGAATACAGTCATTCCGAACAAGGATTTGAAATGGGAACAGTCTAAGACTTTCGATATAGGTGCAGACCTCGGTTTCCTGAACAACCGGCTTACCCTGATCGTGGACTATTACCGGCGCGTAACAAGCAACCTACTGACAAGCCTTCCTTTGCCGCAGTCTACGGGATTTGCCAGTGTGCTTACCAACCTGGGCACACTTGAAAACAAGGGTTTTGAGATTGAGCTCGGCGCACGCGTACTTCCCGCCAATTCTCCCTTTCAGTGGAGTGTGGCTTTCAATGCTTCCAAAACGAAGAATAAAGTATTGAAATTGCCCTATAACGGGGTGGAGAATAACCGTGTCGGCGGTGTGCTGATATGGGACGATGCGCGCCAGGATTATGCCTGGAAAGGGGGAATTCAGGAAGGCCAGAAGCTGGGGGAAATGTACGATAGAAAACAAGTGCGCATTTATCCCACCGATGAAGATGCGAAAAACGGTCCGATCGCTTCCTACATCGTAGGTGCGGATAAAACCCAGTACGGGGGGGACGTTGAATATTACGATGCGGACAAGAACGGCATAATCGATTCGCGGGACAAAAGGTATATGGGGAATGCCTATCCCCTGTGGACGGGAGGGTTGTCGAATACATTGAGCTATAAGAATTTCAATTTTTATGTGCGGCTTGACTATACCACCGGCCACACGATCTTCAACTGGGGCAGGATGTTCCTGGACGGAAATATGTATTCGGACGGCAACCTGACTCAGCGAATGGTAGAGCGCTCCTGGAAAAAGCAGGGTGATATTACTGATATGCCCAGATCGTATTGGGGCGGCGAGAGGGTTCAGCGTAACCTGTTCGACGGGGTCACCACCTCAGGCAACTCGATGTACAATGAATCCGGCGACTTTCTGGCCATTCGCGAGGTAACGCTGAGCTACTCCGTACCGTCGAAGATATTGAACAAGCTGAAACTGGCCAGTTTGAGATTCAACGTAACCGCCAACAATATTCACTACTTCACCAAATACCTCGGCCTGAACCCGGAAGAGGGCGGCGTCGACGATGGGCGTTATGCAATGCCTAAAAACATCATTTTCGGAGCCAATATTTCATTTTGATAATCAGGAAATTATGAAAAAACTGAGACTTATACTCTTTACCCTGCTTGTGTGTTTTTGCGGAGCTTCCTGTGATGTTCTGGACGTGGCACCTGTCAGCGTTATCACCACCAATTCTTTCTGGAAAACGCAGGAGGATGCGGAAGGGGCATTGAATGGTATGTATGTAAACCTCCGGAACGTTTCCGGCGCGATTTACACTCTGGGCGAACAGCGGAGCGAGGTTTTTGAAGGCGGCATATACGGTAGCGGACGGAACGATCTTTTTCTGAACGAGCTCAGCGGCGACCAGCCTCACCATCCCGATTGGAGCGGCTTTTATGCCACTATCAACTCTGCAAACCTGATCATTAAATATGTTCCAGGCATTACATTCAAGTCGGAGGCGGTGAAGAACAGCATACTGGCGCAGGCGTACAGTATGCGGGCATACACCTATTTCGTGATGACGCGGACCTGGGGGGACCTGATCATCCGGACGGAGCCAACCGAAACGTCCGGCGCGGAAGTAACGATCAAGGAGCGCGCACCCCAGGCAGAAGTGTTTGCGCTGATCAAAAGCGATATTGAGATGGCGCTCACTCTTTTTCCCGACAATAATTTTGCAGCCGGCCGCTCTAAATGGTCCCGCGCAGCGGTAAATACCCTGAAAGCGGATGTGCACTTATGGACAGGCAAAAGAATGAACGGCGGCGCGGCCGATTTCACGAAGGCACTGGCCGCAATCGCAGAAGTGGAAAAGGCGGATGTTTCGCTCCTGCCGAATTACGCAGACCTGTTCGAATATGCCAACAAGGGTAATAAGGAAACCATCATGACGATCCGATATCAGGATCTGGACGGTGCCTCGAATAACCAGTTTTGGCTCCACTGGATTATTGATAGCGCGATACCCGCAAATATCGATGCTGCTACCAAGGCATTAATCCAGCCGGTGGGCGGCGGCCAGGGGCTGCTTGTGGTCACTTCGCTTGTTCGTAACCAGTTTACCGAAGACGACACACGGAAAAAAGCCTCCTTCCACGAAATTTTCACCTATGATGCGGAGGGTAAACCAACCTTTTACACGACTCTGTCTATGAAAGGCCGAGGGTTGCTGACGGGCGGCACGAGACTCTTTCTGAGCGATATTGTGCTTTACCGCTACGCGGACGTCATATTGCTCAAAGCAGAGGCTAAAAATGCGCTGGACCAGGATCCTACCGAAGAAATTAACAAAGTGCGCCAGCGGGCTTATGGAGCAAATTACAGCAAACACGTTTTTGTAAAAGGGGCGAAACAGGCGAACGATGATGCGATTTTGAAAGAAAGGCTTTTCGAATTGCTATACGAAGGAAAAAGATGGTGGGACCTGGTACGCTTCGGCCAAGTGTTCGATTTGGTGCCGAATCTGAAGGCTCGAAAAGGACAGGACCATTTGCTATTGTTCCCGATCGCGAATACGGTATTGAGCCTTGAACCGAAAGTGAAGCAAAATCCGGGCTATAATTAGCCTTTGAGCATTGATTGCATTCATTTTAAATATAGTGAAAAATGGATTTTAGATTGATCAAAAGAAAATTTGAAGAAGACGGCTATGTCTTTCTGCCTGGATTCCTTTCAGAGGAGGAAGTGGCGGAAGTGAACCGCAGACTGGAAGATTTTATCGAAAATACGGTTCCCGGACTTCCTGTGAACGATGTATTTTACGAAGATAAAAACGATCCCGCCACGTTAAAGCAGATTATGCACGTGTCTGACCATGCGCCCTATTTCGCGCCAATGCTGAATGACAGTAAGTTCAGCCGGATCGCGGGGGAGCTGCTGGAAGACACCGTAGTGCCGAAGATTCTGGAGTATTTTAACAAACCCCCGAAAATCGGAAAGCCTACCCCTCCGCACCAGGACGGCTACTACTTCATGCTCAAACCCGCCAAGGCGGTGACGATGTGGATGGCCCTGGAAGACGTGGACGAGGCCAACGGTTGTGTGCGTTACGTACGGGGATCACATAAATTGGGAATGCGCCGGCACGGGAGAACACAGACCCTCGGCTTCTCGCAGGGAATCACGGATTTCGGCTTGCCGGAGGATCTTGAAAATGAGATCGCATTCCCCGCCAGACCGGGCGACCTGCTGATCCATGACTCGCTGACCATCCACCGCGCCGATGGTAATCAGACGGCCGATCGTACTCGGAAGGCGCTGGGGCTTATCTACTTCGGCGCGTCGGCGCAGGAAGACGTAGAGGCCAAGGCGGCCTATCAGGCACAATTGCGGCAGGAAATGCGCGAAAGAGGCGAGTTGGTTTCAGAGTGAATTGATCTCTATTCAGTTTTAAATTTATCAGGAATGATTAGAATAAAATGGTATTTACTGGTCTTGCTTTTGACAGCCACCAGCTTCGCATTTGCGGGTACAGGACTTCCGGCCGATTCGATCCGGGTCACCCGGGTTTGGGACAAAGAGCCGCACAACGCTTTTCCTGATCTGGTTCAGTTCAAGGATTATTTCTATATCACTTTCAGGGAAGGTGCGAACCACGTCGGGAATGAGAACAATGGAAAAGTAAGGATCGTGAGGTCGAAAAACAGGAAGGATTGGGAATCGGTGGCCTTGTTTGACATGGACGCCGAGGATGTGCGCGAAGCCAGGCTGTCTGTGCGGCCGGATGGCACCCTAATGGCCATCGTCGCCGCGGGTATCTTCAAAGATGGAAGGTATCTCACGCTGGCACCTTACGTTTCTATCTCAGATAAATCGGGAACCCATTTTTCAGAGCCCGAAAAAACGACTTTCAGCAAAGAAATTACGCCCGCGCTGGACTGGATCTGGCGGATTACCTGGCACAGCGGGGTAGGGTACGGGATCATGTACACGGCCGATTACAAGACCGTCGACGGAAAGCGGCTGCGCACGATGTCGGCCCGGCTGCTCAAAACCAAAGACGGTAAGTACTACGAAAATGTACCCGGGTTTGACCTGGACGGAAGTCCCAACGAATCGACGATCCGTTTTGATAAAAATGACAAAATGTATGTGCTGGTAAGGCGCGAAACCGGTGACCAGATGGGCGTACTGGCAGTAAGTGACTTTCCCTATAACCAATGGAAGTACAACAAGCTGACTGTCCGGCTCGGCGGACCGAATTTCCAGTTCCTGGGCAGCGACAGACTGATCATAGGCTCCCGGCTGCATGAAGGGAAAGAAGCTTCTACCGCATTGCACGTGACGGACCTGGAAGGTAAAATACTAAAAACCATGAAGTTGCCGAGCAACGGAGATAGCAGCTATCCGGGGCTGATTGTAGAAAAAAACCAGTTGTACGTAGCCTACTATTCCAGCCACGAAGGCAAAGCGATTATCTATCAGACCCAAATCCCTTTGAAAGACCTGCAAACCAGGCGCTAAGCGGTGCATGCATTCAATCGGTATTTACTTCTTTCTCAACAAACCCACTTCCCTATGTCAACAGTCGAGGCCGCACCATTAAAAGCTGAGTATACATTGCCTTCAGGGGCGTGGCGGATTGTTATTTTATTGTGTTTTGTAGGCTGTCTCAACTACCTCGACCGCACGATGATCAGCACTATGAGGACTTCGATCATCGAGGCAATGCCAATGTCCGATGCTCAGTTCGGGTTGCTGACTTCCGTGTTTTTGTGGGTATATGGTATTCTAAGCCCCTTTGCAGGCTACCTGGCCGACCATTTCAACCGGAGCCGGGTGATCATAGGCAGCTTGTTTGTTTGGTCCGCGGTGACCTGGCTCACCTCTTATGTAACAACCTTTGAGCAACTGGTGGCGACGCGCATTTTAATGGGTGTAAGTGAAGCCTGCTATCTTCCCGCAGCAGTAGCACTGATCGTCGATTATCACAAAACCGCCACGCGCTCCCTCGCATCAGGCATTCATATTGCCGGGGTAATGGTGGGACAAAGCCTGGGATTTGTCGGCGGTTGGATAGCGGAAGACCATGACTGGACAGCACCTTTCAGCGTATTCGGGCTGGTAGGGATCGGGTATTCCTTTGTATTACTCTGGCTACTGCGCGACGCGCCGGAAAGCGATCAAGCGGAGGAAAAAGCGGACGAGCCGAAAATCGAATTTTTTCAGGCACTCCGCAGTCTTTTTGGTCAGTGGTCGTTTATACTGCTCGTTGTTTTCTGGTCTTTGCTGGGGATTATCGGCTGGATGGTGATGGGATGGATGCCAACTTACTACAAAGAGCATTTCAACTTGTCGCAGGGCATGGCCGGGCTTTATGCCACGGGTTATCTTTATCCCGCTTCCATCGCCGGAGTAATCCTAGGCGGCTTTTTATCCGATCGGTTTGCAAAAGGGAGTGCCAATTCGAAATTCCTCATACCCGTGATCGGACTATGCATTGCGGCGCCGAGCATATTTATCGCTAGCAATACCTCGGTACTGCCGCTGGCGATCGTCATGTTTATGGTGTATGGGCTCACCCGTATGTTCAGCGACGCGAACCTGATGCCCATTCTATGCCTGACCGCCGACCCACGCTATCGTGCAACCGGTTACGGCGTGCTCAATTTTTTTGCCTGCGTGATCGGCGGGATTGGTTTGTATGCAGGCGGGGTTTTGCGTGACATGCAGGTTGACCTCGGCCAGATTTTCCAGTTTGCCGGTGTTTTGATGTTTGTTTGTGTAATGATCCTTTTGCTGATCAGAAAGCGGACAAATGCAGGCGCGGCCTCATAAGTAATTGTTTCAAAAGCATCTATTCCTAAATCCTTTTTAATATGAATACCAACAAATTCTCCCGTTTACTGCTCTTCGGATGTATGCTTGCTTCCGGTAGCCTGTCTGCACAGGAAGCCGCTAAACCCGCGTCCGGGCATACTCAGAAACCGATGCTCATTTCAAAAGGCGGGGATGCGGGTGATTACCAGGCCTTCCCCGATGCTTGCCGGCTCAAAAACGGGGATATTGTAGCGGTATTCTATGCAGGCGACGAACACGTGACAAAGCAAAGTGAAAGGTATCCGAAGGCTGGCCGCATTTGCCTGGTACGCTCCAAAGACGAGGGGAAAACCTGGTCGAAACCCGTTACGATTTACGATGACAACGACGATAACCGTGATCCGCATATTGCCCAACTGAGCAACGGTTCGCTGGTGGTGAGCTTCTTTTCCTTGCGTTATCCCAGTTTTGGGGCAAAGGAATATAAAACACTGGGAAGTCCGCAGCTGCTGTGGTCGCGGGATAACGGCAGGACCTGGGACAAGGAAGCAACCTTGCTGGAAACCGGTGACATAGACTGGCTTTCGTCAGCCCAGGTGCGCGAAATGCCCGATGGTACCACCATCCTGCCGGTATACCACCAGGAAGGCAGAGGCGGTTTGAAAGCCTGGGGCGGGGTAATGCTTTCACGCGATAAAGGCAAAACCTGGGGACCGGTGATTACAATCGGCGAAAAGGCTAACCTTCCCCTGGCGGCGGAAACCGATGTCATACTACTCAAAGACGGGACGCTCTATGCCGCATTGCGCGCACAGCAGGAAGTACCTATGCATTTTGCAAAAAGTAAGGATATGGGTAAAACGTGGTCGGATGTGGAAGACATTGGTTTTCGCGGACACTCGCCGTCGTTTACCCGCCTGAAAACGGGCGAAATACTGCTCACTACCCGGGCATTCACCGATGCGCCTTCCAAAAAAGGTTATACCGGCCTGCGGATCAGCCGAGATGAAGCTAAAACCTGGGAAGGGCCTTATATGGTCGATGAAACGCTGGGGGCTTATCCTTCCACGGTTGAGCTGAAAGACGGCTCGGTGCTGGTGGTTTATTATGAAGAAGGGCAAGGAAGCGGTATACGTGCCTACCGGTTCAGGGTTCCTGCAAAAGCGGCGCCATTTGCAGAACCCAGGCGGCTGGAAATGCTGACCGGCAAATGACACCTCTCCTTTTGCTTTTAACCTAACCCGCATTTATATGAAATTGAAAGAAATATCAGCGCTGTTACTGCTCTTTTCAGCAATAGAATATCAAGTCCCGGTCCGCGCGAACGCTTACCCCGGTCCCGGCGCGCAACTTACTTTTACCGACAGCATTCCAGGCGTACGTAAGGTAGAGGATGTGGTGATTTACCGGAATGAAAAATTTCACGCCGCATTTCCTTCCGTGATTAAAAAGAAGAACGGGGAGATCGTGCTCGCATTCCGCAGGGCACCCGACAGAAAGGTATTTGGCGAGAAAGGTACCAACCACGTGGACCCGAACAGCTACCTCGTGTCCGTGAAATCAAAGGATGGCAAGACCTGGACATCCGAGCCCGAACTGATCTATTCGCACCCGTTCGGCGGTTCACAAGATCCTTGCTTGTTGCAGTTAAAGGACGGGACTATCCTTTGTGCAAGCTACGGCTGGGCATTCCTCCGGCCCGACGGTATGGAGAATCTGAAAAAACCTTATCTTCTGGCAGGAGGGGCCGTATTCCTGGGAGGATATGTACTCCGCTCCACAGACGGCGGCAAATCCTGGCATGGACCATTGTACCCGCCGCATATTGAGCCGGAGATCAACTATACCGCCATGGGCGAAAAACTCCCGGCTTACAATAGGGGCGCAATGTATGAGGGGAAAAACGGGCGGATCTTCTGGGTAGTGGCAGCAACCGATCGGCAGTCGCCGAATAGGACCTCCAATCATTTATTGATCTCGGACGATAAGGGGCTAACCTGGAAATACTCGGCGCCGGTTGCCGTGGACGAAGAGGTTTCGTTCAACGAAGCTTCCGTTTACGAGACGCCGAAAGGGGATGTAGTGGCCTTTTTACGAACGGCCGGTTTAGGCGATCAGGCTTGCATTGCCCGGTCTGTCGATGGCGGAAAAACTTTTACCGCCTGGGAAAAAATGGGTTTTCAAGGTCATCCGATGCAAGCACTGCGGCTTCCGGATAACCGCGTATTGCTCTCTTATGGTTACCGCCACAAACCATTGGGCATACGGGCGCGTATATTAAATGCCGAATGCACAGACTTTGCCACCGCCCCCGAAATCGTGTTGCGTACCGACGGCGGCACTACCGACCTGGGGTATCCCTGGGCTGTCCAACTGGACAAAAACCGGGTGTTAGTCAGCTACTATTTCAACGTGCCCGGTGGGCCGCAACATATTGCAGGGAGTATTCTGGAAATCAGGTGAACGCTTTTTTGAACCGACTTTGCGTATGATTTGCAAATGCCTTCACCTCCGGATAGCCGCCGCTCAACTGCTGCTGGTAGCCGGGCAGACTTTCGGGCAGACCGTGGCATGGGACAGTACCGTCCGGCCGGATATCTATGCGCCGCGTGTTGCGCTGATAAGATCCTTCATACATTCTCCCAAGGACATTGTTTTTCTTGGAAACAGCATTACGTTCTGGGCAGAATGGCAAGAGTTGCTGGGCAACAAGCATATCCGCAACAGGGGCATTCCGGGGGATACGAGCTACGGGATTCTCGGCCGCCTGGACGAAGTGACGGGAGGGAAACCTGCGAAGGTGTTTCTTATGATCGGCATCAATGATCTGGCCCGCAACACACCGGCAGCAGTGGTGGCGAATAATTGCAAACGCATTGTAAAAAGGATTAAAACCGAATCGCCCGGGACACGGGTATATCTGCAAAGCCTGCTTCCCACCAACGATTCTTTCAACAAGCTCCCTAACCACTGCAACAAAGACGCGCTGATACTGGAAGTAAATAGCGCCCTGGCAGTGTTGGCGAAAGAAGAAAATGTCGGTTTTATAGATCTGTATACCCATTTTTCAGACTCTGCAGGGAAGCTGAAAAAAGAGCTGACCTGGGACGGCGTGCATTTGACTCCCGCAGGGTATGTACTGTGGGCAGATTTGCTTCGAAAGGGTAAGTATATAAATTCAAAACGATAAACCGCCTTTGCGATGGCAAATACTGAAATTCCTATTCTAAATCTGAAAGACAAGCATATATGGGTTTTTGGAGGGGCCGGCTATCTCGGACAGGCTGTCGTTTCGGCCCTGGATAGATGGGGTGCTAAAGTGCTGTGTGCGGATCTGGACGATAGAGCGGCGGTTTTTGCGGAAAAGGAAAAACTCGTGAATACCACCTGCGCCACGCTGGATGTAACCCATACCGAAGCGGCTGAGCAGTTTGTCGAGAGGCAGATTGCTGCGCTTGGCGTGCCCGATGGGTATGTGAACCTTATCACCGCGAGCACCGCTAAGAAAATGGAGGAACTGTCGGCGGAAGATTTTGATATAGTAAATCACGGTGGGCTCACTGCCACTTTTATTCTTACCCGCGCTTTGGGTATGGAAATGGCTGCCCGGCAACGTGGCAGTATCGTGTTGTTCTCGAGTATGTACGGTTCGGTGTCGCCCTACCCGGATGTATACCAGGAGCCCATGAACAAAAACCCGCTCGAATATGGCGTGGGAAAGGCGGGTATCAAGCAAATGACGCGCTATTTTGCTGTTCACTGGGGCAAATACAACGTGCGCTGCAATTGCATTTCCCCCGGGCCGTTCCCTAATCCCGAAGTACAGAAAACGCATGCGGCTTTCGTTGCTAGGCTTGCCGGTAAATCACCGATGGGGCGCATCGGACAGGCGTCGGAAATTGTCGGCTCGGTGGCCTTTTTATTATCCGATGCCGCTTCCTATATCACCGGGCAAGACCTGGCAGTGGACGGCGGGTGGACCAGTTGGTAACATCAATGCAATATTTATGAAGCTTCTTTCAATCGTTTTTAACCTAATTTTTATGACCGTGTTGCTGGGCGCTTGCAATAGTAAAAAGCAGGATTTTCAAAGTTCTGTCGAACTTGAAAAGCAATGCATTGCGGCTTTGAGGGATGTGTTGGCAGCGCAGCAGGAATGGGTAAAAGTCCATGCAGCTGAATACCTGATCTGGGCGGGGCATCCCGAGGGTATCCGGGAGGCTTATATAGAGGAAGAGCGAATGTGGGCTGCAAAGCCGCAGTACCGCATCGGGATCTGGCGTGTGCTGGCGCAGGTGGCCACAGCGGACGTTGATAAGCAAATCTGGACAGACAAGATTTTAGGGGTTTTCCTGGACTCTACGGCCACCGACCGCATTCATGCTGCCGAAACGTTGGCAAAACTGGGGATCTCGCCTTTAAAAAAGGACTGGAAACTGACCGAAAACACACTTCAGAGCGAGATAAAACCACTGGCACTATACACCTTATGGAGTACTGCATTTACCTCCCCGGATTCACGTGCGACGGTCAAAGCCCGATTCCTGAAAGCAGCGCTGAATGCGGATACTGAAGCCGCGGACAAGGTGATTCCCGCCTATGCCCTGCGTCAATTGAAGGGGATTTCGCAGGAAGAATCAACGATGCTGGCCGTGGCAGCATTGGCGGAGCCTGCGGATTCACCGGCAAGGATATATTTGCTGAGCGCGGCTTTTACCAACAACGATCATAATCTGGGCCAGTTAGAAAAGTTGCATGCCGCGCTGGTAAGCTACAAAAGCGCGATATCGAAGGGTGCTATTTTGGAGATGGCCGCCGCTTTGGCTGAAAGGGGCAAAGCGGAAGATATTTCCATATTAACGCCGCTGCTTACGGGTGCCAGTCAGCTGGAAAATGAGTCGGACCGTGCGGATGTAGCCGCGGCCGCTGCACATGCCATTTTACAAATCGGAAGCCGCACAGAGTAGGTATAAATGTCTTTGAAAGATAGTATCAGAAATAGGGATGAAAGTAAAAGACCGGCCCTGAGCCGGCAGTTAATTTTGTAAAAAGATAAAACCATGAAAATGCGCGAAAGCAGGGTCCTTAAAAAGCTGAGAGCAGGGGAGATTGTAAGTTGTCTCAAAATCAATCTGTCAGACGCCCGCGTCGCTGAAATTGCCGCTATTTCCGGTTTTGACTGCGTTTGGACAGACCAGGAGCATATCGGTCAGGACTGGTCGATACTGGCATCCAATATCTGGGCTACCAAGGCACACGATACGGATATCCTGGTCAGGGTTCCAAAGGGAAGTTACAGCGATTTTATACGCCCTCTTGAACTGGACGCTACGGGTATCATGGTTCCGCACATTATGAATCTGGCCGAAGCCGAGCTGATCGTCGGTATGACACGCTTTCACCCTACCGGGCGCCGGCCAATCGACGGCGGCAACTCCGACGGGGCTTACACGGCGCTGGATTTCAACGAATACCTGGTGCAGGCGAACCAGCAGCGGTTTGTGATTTTTCAGATAGAAGATCCGGAACCACTGAACGAACTGGAAGAAATAGCGGCCCTGGACGGTTATGATATGCTGTTTTTTGGCCCCGGGGATTTCAGTCAGGGAATAGGTGCCCCCGGTGAATGGAACCACCCCGAGCTGATCGCCGCCCGAAAGCGGGTGGCGGAAGTGGCACAAAGGCACGGAAAGTTTGCCGGAACGGTAGGCGGGCCCGGGAACGCCAACGAGCTGATTGCAATGGGGTACCAGTTTATCAGTATGGGCGCTGATGTGGTGGGTATTAAAAATTATTGCCAGGACCTGGTGAGCGCTTTTACAAAATCCTCGGCTGCGGGATCGAAAAATTCCTATATGAACACCTGACGAAATTATCACTTTAATATTTACAAGAATTGAAGAAAAGACTGCTGGGAAATACCGGGATAGCGGTTTCTGAAATTGCTTTCGGCGGTGTAGAAATTGGCATGCCATACGGCATCGGTGTGGCGGGTAAAGAAGATATGCTTTCTGAAAAGGAAGCTATATTACTGTTGCATGAAGCGCAAGACAGGGGGATCAATTTCTTCGATACTGCCCGGCTTTACGGTGAAAGCGAGTCAATCATTGGGAAAGCTTTCGAAGGCAGGAGGAATGACATTGTCCTCGCTACCAAATGCAGCCATTTTCGAAAAGACGGGAAACTGCCGCCCGACTGGGAGCTCAGGCCGTTTATCGAGCATTCGTTACAGCAGAGCCTGGAAATGCTCAAGACAGACTACCTGGATGTTTTCATGTTGCACCAGGCCGATGTGGAAATTTTGCAAAATGAAACCATTGCGGAAGTTTTTTCGGAACTGAAAGAAAAAGGCATAATCCGGGCCACCGGGGCGTCGACCTATGCTACCGAAGAAACTTCCCTGGCGATCGGCAGTGGGAGATGGGATGTGATCCAGCTGCCTTTCAATCTCATGGACCAGCGGCACGGGTCGTTTTTTCAGAAAGCATCCGAAAATGGGGTCGGCCTGGTCATTCGCTCCGTTTTGATGAAGGGATTGCTGAGCGACAGGGGCAAAAACCTGCATCCCGCCCTGGCCGATGTGGAGCGGCATATCCAAAGCTATCATACCTGGACAGGCGACCGTTTCCCGGATCTGCCTACGCTCGCTACCCGGTTTGCATTGTCATTTGAAGAGGTATCCTCGGTGTTGGTAGGGATCGACAAAACAGCTTATCTGGAAAAAGCCCTCGCTACGGCAAATGGCAGCTATATGCACGCAGCAATGCGAAAAGAGGCCGAAAATCTCGTATATCCCGATCCGGAATTCCTAAACCTCCCGCATTGGGACCGGATGGGGTGGTTAAAGTAAATCGAATATGTTGAAACTTGGAATCATTGGCATGAGCCCCGGCAATGCCCATCCCTACTCCTGGTCGGCGATCATCAACGGGCAGTTCGACGGGGAGGAGATCACACGGATCGGCTACCCCGCAGTGGCCGCTTATCTGGAAGCTAACCGCGATACGCTGGGCTTGCCGGCGGCAAAGGTTACGCATGTATGGGCGCAGGAGCGCGAAATCGCTGAAAGCATTTGTAAAGCGGTCGGGGTGACAGTTATTGTAGACGAATTGGCCGAAATGATCGGTGAGGTAGATGCAGTGATCCTGGCGCGCGATGATCCTGAAAACCACAAGGAAATGGCGCGGCCCTTTATTGAGGCAGGCATCCCGATTTTCATTGACAAGCCGGTTGCATACTCTGCCGAAGATCTGGATTGGTTCTCGGCCCAAAGCGCGGCCGGCAGTTTCATTATGTCCTGTTCGTCGATGCGTTACGCAAATGAAGTGCGGGTGGCCAGGCAGGAGCTGAAATCGCTCGGCAAGCTGGAACTGGTCACCGCTGTGGGCAAGAAAGACTGGAAGAAATACGGGATACATTTACTCGAAGCCATTTTTGCTATCCTGGACGATCCCGAAGTGCGCTCGGTCAAAAGCATCGGCGAAGCGGACCGCGAAATCGTACACCTCCGACTTGAAAACGGGCCGGACGTGACGCTTCACCTCTTCAACGAGATATCGGGCACCTTCCAGGTTTCGCTCTTTGGCCGGAATGCCTGGAAACTGATTGATATACGCAACTCTTACTCCATGTTCCGCGACAACCTCATTGAATTTATCCGGTCGGTGGAAGAAGGAAAGCCTAGGCTGGACTTCGGCAAAACCGAAAGGATTGTGAGGGTGATTGTGGAGGGTAAGGGAGGAATTGGCTGACAGCCGTTAGTCAAAAGCCGTTAGCCGCCCGCCAATAACTGACAACCAAAAAAATGCATATCAAAGACCTATTTAGCTTAAAGAACAAAGTAATCCTTGTGACCGGAGGGTCGGGGAATTACGGGAAATGTATTGTGGAAGGTTTGGCCGAAGCGGATGCTACGGTAATCACTACTTCCCGTGACATTGTCTCTGCCCGGACTACCGCGGCGATTTTTACGGAACGCGGCCTGGATGTACATCCGATGCAGGCAGACCAGAGCGATCATGAATCGGTATTGACTTTGAAGCAATACGTCCGCGATACCTTCGGCAGGCTGGACGGGTTTGTAAATAATGCGGTTTCCAGGCCAATGAAAGGATATAATGCACCTTTGAGCCAGTTTGAGGAGTCTATGCATACAAACGCGACGGGGATGGTGGATTTATTAAGGGAAATGACAGATCTGATTATTCAGAGCGGTGGCGGAAGCGTGATCAACATTGCTTCGATGATGGGTATGTTCGGCCCGGACCTCTCCAATTATGACGGTACCGAGAATATGGGCGACCTACCACCCGATTATTTCTTCCACAATGCCGGACTTATCAACCTCAACCGGTATATGGCGCAGATGCATGCGGGGAAGAATATCCGTTTCAATTGCATTAGTCCTGGCGGGCTCTTTAACAACCAGCCTGCTGCATTTCTTCATAATTACATCAAAAAGGTGCCGCTGCGCCGCATGGCCAATCAGGATGATATCAAAGGCCTGGTTGTGCTGCTTGCTTCGGATGCAGGTGCTTACATCAATGGCGAGAATATTCTCATGGACGGCGGGTTGAACGCCTAAAACAGCGGATAAAAGATAGTATCAGTAATCCACACAAAAGTAGGAGAACGCAAAAGTGGGTGATATGTACTTTTGTGATGTAGTTGTTTTTTGAAATAATATTTCGTTTTTATGACAAATATAATTCATCCCGATCGTGATCCTGCTTTTGCTACCGGTGCTTATTCTGATGGTATTGTGGTAGATGGATTTCTCTTTGTGAGTGGTCAGGCTGCCGTGGATTTTAAAACCTCTCAATTTGTACTCGGTACGATTGAGGAGGAAACCGCGCGCACGCTGGATAATATCGCAGCGATTATTAGTGCCGCCGGCGCCTCTATGGAAAACGTGGTCAAATGCACGGCTCACCTGGCCGACATACAGGATTTCGACAGGTATAATGCCGTTTATGCCACCTACTTCCCCGGCATTAAGCCTGCGCGTACAACCGTGCAGTCTGTTCTGGCAGAAAACATCAAAGTGGAAATTGATTGCATTGTAAAACTGCCAGCCTGAGCGCCGCAAGTATGGATGAACAATCGAATGTTGCGGCAATACCGGTGGGAGTGGTGGGCCTGGGATTGATGGGTAGCAGCATAGTCGCTGCGCTGCTGATTTCCGGACACCCGGTAAAGGCGATCGCTCCGATTGCTTCCGACGCAGAAAATGTACATGAAAGGATCTATACCCAACTTCATTATTGCCAGCAAGCAGCGCTGACAGATTCGGATGAAGATCTGAAAGCGAGACTCGAAATATCTCAGGATTATGCAGTACTGGCAGACTGCCAGGTTGTAATCGAATGTGTAGTCGAAAAGCTGGCCGTCAAATCGGAGGTTTACAGGAAAATCACCGACGTAGTCAGCGCCGAGTGCATCATCGGCAGTAACACTTCTGCGCTGCCCATTAGCGAGCTGCAACCTTATGTGTCCAATCCGGGCCGCTTTCTGGGTATTCACTGGGCCGAACCAGCGTTTATGACGCGTTTTCTGGAAATCACCTGTGGTAAGCTGACCATGCCAGTTTTCGCCGAGCGCATATTTACATTGGCTCACCAATGGGGCAAGGAACCCACCCTTTTGAAAAAAGATATACGCGGCTTTATTACGAACCGGCTGATGTATGCGGTGTATCGTGAAATATTCTATCAGATGGAAAGCGGGAATGCAACCCGGGAGGATCTTGACAAGGTATTTCGCTACGATGCAGGCTCATGGATGACTTTAATGGGCGTTTTCAGGAGAATGGATTATCTGGGGCTGAAAGATTACGCTGCTGCCCTGGATAATATTTTCCCGCAGCTGAGTAACGCGGCCGGCGTGCCGGAAATGATGCAGGTAATGGTGGCTGAAACAGCCCGGGGCATACACAATGACAGGGGACTGTACCCCTATGGGCCCGGTGAGGGCAAGCAGTGGGACGAGGCATTTACTCGGTTTAATCTTGAAATACATAGCCTGGCTGCCAAGTATTCGGAAGAGCAGGTGAAAGGGCATTTATACAAATTATGAAAACTTACTCAAAATCCGCCGCCTTGCTGGAAAGGGCCAGGAAAGTACTTGCCAGCGGAGTTTCTTCTGAATTCAGAAAATACAACCATCCGCATGCGCTGTTTTATACGCACGGGAAAGGAAGCAGGATCTACGATGTCGACGGGAATGAATACCTTGATTTTACTCTTAGCCAGGGACCGCTGATCCTCGGGCATTCTCACCCGGAGGTTTTGAAGGCGGTCGGAGAATATTCCGAAACGGGGCAATTGTTTGCGGGCCAGCATTTGAAAGAAATAGAATTGGCCGAAAAACTCAATGAACTCATTCCTTCTGCCGAGCTGATGCGTTTTTGTCTGGACGGTTCTGAGGCAGTGCAGACAGCTTTCCGCGTCGCGCGGGCAAAAACCGGGAAAAATAAATTCCTTCGCTTCGAAGGGCATTACCATGGCTGGATGGATAATGTATGCTGGGGTATTTCCGCACCTTCGCCGGAAGCACTGGGCAGCCGTGAAAAGCCGCATGTATTCCCCTGGACGCAGGGCCTGCCCGAGGGGGTAGAAAATGACTTTATCATTTTACCCTGGAACGACCTCAGCCTGGTACGTAAAATCGTGGCTGAGCGGGCTGCCGAAATCGCGGCGATCATCACAGAGCCGATTATGTGTAATAATGGATGTATTGAGCCTATCCCGGGTTTCCTGCAGGGGTTGAGGGATATTTGCACAGAAAACAATATTGCGCTCATATTCGACGAAGTGATCACTGGCTTCCGGATATCCCTGGGAGGCGCACAAACGTACTTCGGTGTGACTCCCGATCTGTCGATTTTCGCCAAGGCCATCGCCAGTGGTTACGCGATCAGCGCAATTGTTGGTAAATACGAATGGATGCAACTGATTGAGCAGGCGAAAGTGATACATGCCGGCACGATGAATGCCAATAACCCGACCGTAGCCGCGGCGCTGGCTACCATAGAGGTTTTGGAAAATGAACAGCCGCACGAGAATATGATCCGGCTGGGCCGCAAACTCATGGAAGGGCTGAGGTCCGCCGCCGCCGCAACTGGTCACGCCATGCTGGTGGAAGGCCCTGGGCCGATGTTTGCGATCAGTTTCACAAGCCTGAAAAAAACTGCCGATTATCGCGACACGCTCATGGCAGATAAGGCCAAACTGGGCAGATTCATCGCAGGTATGCACGACGAGGGCATCCGGGTGATCGGTCGGGGCTTGTGGTACATCAGTGCGGTGCACAAGGATGAAGATATTGATCGGGCTGTCGCTACCGCGGAGAAAGTTCTCAAAAATATTTGACAAGAAGTATTAAGCTGGAAAAATGACAAAAGGGGGACAACAATTGGAACCTGTATTGCTGGTAGGTGATCATATGCTCGCGAGCGGCATCGCAACTTGCCTGCAACAATCGGGGCTTGTTTTTACAGCGGAGAGAGACATTTCTGAGCTGACCTGGCATCAGGCAGGAGAACCGTTTGCACTTGCAATATTAGTCACGGAAGAAGACCTGGCTGTTAAAAAGCAGCAACTGAGGGTATTGGAAGACAAGCTGGGCGGAAATACGATCATTGCAATCAATACGGAAACTATCGGGCTGGACCTGTTGCAGGAAAACGCGGCATTTCCCAGGCGGATCATCGGGCTGAACTGGGTGGAGCCGGCCGATACCACCTTTTTTCTTGAAATTATCACGAATCAGGTAACCGATGAAGGTATAGCCGGGCAAATTAGCCAGACCGCTGAGAAGTGGTGGAATAAGGATCCGTATATTATCAAAGGGAACGCCGGTGTTCGTATGCGACTGATGGGCGCGCTGATCCGGGAGGCTTTTTATCTGGTTGAAAATGGTTTCGCCACAGTAGAAGATATCGACCGCGCATGCCGGAATGATGCCGGATATTATCTGCCGTTTGCGGGGAATTTGCGTTACATGGACCTGATGGGGACTTATGCTTATGGAATGGTTATGAAAGACCTCAATCCGGAGCTTTCCAACTGCACGCGAATCCCCGACTTTTTCAGGCAAATGTTGTCGGAACGGAAATCCGGAATGAGCAGTGGAGCAGGTTTTTACGCGTATGCGGCCGGAGAAATGGAAAAATGGCAGGAATTGCATCGGAAATTCAGCGTTCAGGTAAGGGAACTGATTGAGAAATATCCTTTTAATTACAGCACGGAAGAGGTAGCGGAAGTTCGTAACGGATTTAATTTTCGGTAAAAAACGATGAGCAGACTGATTTTCGACGCCCACCTGGATTTGTCTATGAATGCCATTGAATGGAACCGGGACTTGACCCGGCCACTGGCTGAAATACGGCAGCGCGAGATGCACATGTCGGACAAAAATGACCGCGGCAAAGGGACCGTTTGTTTACCGGAGCTTAGAAAGGGCAATATTGGTCTGGTAGTAGCAACCCAGTTGGCGCGTTACACCCCGCAGGGAAGTGCGCTGGCAGGCTGGAATTCGCCTCAGCAAGCCTGGGCGATGACGCAGGCGCAGCTGGCCTGGTACCGGGAAATGGAGGCGATTGGCGAAATGGTCCAGATCAGGAACCTGACGGGATTAAATGCACACCTGGCGCTTTGGAATGATCAGTCAACGGCGGCGGAATTGAAGCCTGTCGGCTATATTTTAAGTCTCGAAGGGGCCGATTCCCTGGTAGATATTTCTTATTTGCAGAGAGCTTATGACGACGGCCTGCGGGCAGTTGGCCTGTCGCATTTCGGCCCCGGGAGGTATGCTCCGGGGACAAAGATGCAGGGGCCGGTGACGCCGGCGGGGTTTGAGTTAATGCGTGAAATGTCCCGGCTGAATATGATCCTGGATACCACGCATCTGACAGACGAAGGCTTCGAGCAGGCACTGGATTGTTACGACGGACCTATCTGGTCGAGCCACCATAACGTCCGCAAAATTGTGCCCAACCAGCGGCAACTTGCCGACCATCAGATTAAAAGGTTGATTGAGCGGGGCGCTGTGATTGGCGGTATGCTCGATTGCTGGGCCATGGACATCCGTTTTATCGATATGGTTTCCGACCCCTGGCAACTGGATATCCGGCTGGAACATCTGGTTGATCACTGGGATCACATTTGCCAGCTGGCGGGAAATAGTCATCATATTGCCATAGGGAGCGATCTCGACGGCATTTTCGGCACAGAGCAATCACCCTGGGACCTTAATTCGATTGCGGACTTACAGAAGTACGAATCCATTCTCGAAAGAAGAGGCTACTCGGAGACAGATATCGACAACATCTTCAGCGGAAACTGGCTCAGATTCTTGAGGGAGGCGTGGAAGGATGATTGAATGATTGAATGAGAGAATGAGTGAATGAACGAGACGCCCAATCCAATCAAACCCATGCTACAATCCGGAGCTGCACAAGTTAAAACTACCCCTCCGCTGGGGACCCGCATTAATGGGGATTTTATCACGCATTATGCGACTTACATTCATGATGATCTGTATTCCAAAGCGCTCGTCCTGAAATGCGACGATACCGTCGTTGCTTTGGTGGTGGTGGATATTTGCGTAATGCCGAGAGAGTTTCTCGATCCTGTTAAAGCGGATATAGCCCGGATAACAGGCATTCCGGCTTCCCACATCCTGATTTCGAGTACGCACACGCACGCGGCGGGTTCGGTAGCGGATGTGCATCTCGGCAGCGTTGACCCAGCTTATGCGCAGAAGTTGCCGGGGCTGATTGTCGAATCCGTCCGGTTGGCTATCCAAAATCTCCGCCCTGCACAGCTGGCATTCGGAAGTGTACAGGCTCCGGAGCATTTGCTTTGCAGGAGATACGAAATGCAGACAGATTACCGCCCGTTCAACCCGGTTTCGGGCGGGGATGATCTGATTAAGACCAATCCATTTGGCGCAGAGAGCAGCATTTTCAGAAGTATTGCACCTACCGATCCGGAGCTGGGTTACCTGGCAGTACGGGGTACGGACGGTCGTTGGATTGGCTTACTGGCAAATTATTCGCTGCATTATGTGGGCGATTGGGAAAATGGGACGATTTCAGCAGACTATTTTGGGGTATTTGCCAGGACACTCGGCGACAAACTCCGGGCAGGGCCGGAGTTTGTCGGAATGATGAGCAACGGTACCAGCGGAGATGTTAATATCTGGGATTTTATGTACCCCGAGCGGTATCCCAAGGCGCATTTTGCAAAAAGCAAATTGATAGGTTCTGATCTGGCGAGCCGGGTTTTTCAGAGTGTGGATACATTGGAATGGAAATCGGATGTATTGCTGGATGCGACTTTGGAGAATGTGTCTATTCCCGTTGCCAAACCCAGTTCCCGCGAACTTGAAACAGCAGCCGGGCTCCTGGCCGGCGCGCGTTTTGAAACCATTGAACCGGATCAGGAAGGGTTGAAGCAGATATATGCGAGAGAGCAGATATTGCTCAATGAAATGCCCGACCGGCGCGAATGTCCTGTGCAGGTGATCAGGATAGGCGATGGAATGATAGGTGGACTGGCAGGAGAGTTTTTTTCGGAAACGGGACTGTACCTCAAAGAAAATTCCGTGGCAGCGCATTATTTCACGATCAGCATGGCCAATGGGAACGTAGGTTATGTGCCTCCGGCGGAGGAAATCGTCAAGGGAGGATACGAAACCTGGCGCTGCCGTTACAGCTGCCTTATGCCGGGAGCGGAAGATACGATTCGTGAAAAGCTGCTGGTATTGGCGAAAAGCCTCGCCGATGCCCGCCGCTAATACTATATTTCAGTAGTACTACCAGCGAAACCACACGACTTTATCGGATTGCCAGCGTTTTGCGGTAATCGCTCGGCGTCATGCATTTCAGTTTTTTGAATTGCCGGTTGAAATTCGCCAGGTTATTAAAGCCGCATTCATAAGCTACTTCCACCACGTTCCGGTCATTTTGTGACAGTAATTTGCAGGCGTGACCAATCCGGACCGTAGTAAGGTATTCTACAAACGTAACCCGGAACTGTTCCTTAAAAAAATTACAAAATGCAGTGACGCCCATGCTACTTACGGCGGCGATTTCACTGAGACTAATATCCTTGTCAAAGTTTTGCATGATATAGCCGGTGATTTTTTTGAAGCGGTCGGAGGAATCGTAATGGAAGTTTTGAACGAAGCGCGGGCTAGCCAAAAGATCATATTCCGACGTGGTCGACATGATATCGAATATCAGGAAAAGGTTGGACAGTCGCTGTAACCCACTCATTGGGGGCATTTCACGGATCAGTTTGTTGATCCGGGTACGCGTATCACCGCGTAATGCAAGGCCGCGGTCGGCCAGGGCGAGGACTTTTCTCAAATTATCGATTTCCGGAATATTCATAAAATCTTCCCCCAGAAAATCGTCGGTAAAGTGGATCACCAGTGCATCGGCTTGCTCTTTCGCTTTTCGTTCCAGGTAAACAGGATCATTCACCCATACGTGTGGCAGCAGCGAACCCATGAAAACGAGGTCATCCTCTTCAAAATAGCCGATATGGTCACCAACCATCCTTTTACCTGTACTCTTATTGACCAATACAAATTCAAAATGCGCGTGGTAGTGCCAGGGCGCGGGAAAGAAATCGCCTTTTTCGCGAAACACAATGAAGGATTTATCGACATCCTGAGGCAGATGGAATTCAACAGCTTTCATAGTCCAGGGTTTTAGTGCCTATGTAAACTAATACAAAATTTCAATCAGCGCCAGTTTGTGAAAGATAGTATCAGAAATAACGATAAAAATAGCAGGTGAGCTGGTTCTGGCGGTGGTTTGGAATCTACGGGGCGGATTCTTCCAGGTAATTAGTGTGATTATTTAAGCTGTGCGCAGCAAACACCCGCTGATGATCTCGGGACTACTCAGCGGGGATATATTCTCAACACTCATGCGGATTCAATCGGTATCCCGATATTGCGAAGATCTGTTTTCCCACAAAACAATCTGTCAGAGGACGATCACGCCCTGGGGGCTCATGCCATTATGTGATGTCATACTTCAAAGCTGGTTTTTTGTTCGCGATTTGCAAACAGAAAACAACTAATTGCCCATTTACCGTAATGTAAGTCTAATAATCGATGGAATAACAGTCAGTGACGGTTACTCCATTGAAAAAACTATTAGTAGTCTACGAAAACATGACCTTCATATTCGCTGCATCCATCTAAGAACAGGTCTTTCGCGAAAGCTTCGTAGTCAAAATATTTTTCGAGCGCGGATGGTACGCCTGAAAGTAGTCCTGTCTCTTCGATGTATTGGTAGGTGTATTCAAGTGTAGCATCTTTCCCTGAACCGCCGAAGAATCCTCGGTAGCTTTCCCGGAATCCATCAAGTTGGTCATCTAATTCGTACCCGTTGGATGGCCAATAGTTAGTCTGTTTGCAGTAAATCTCGAATGCTTCGGCAGTCTCATGATCCATTTCACCGATGGCCTCGAAATATGTAAATGCCTCTTTATGTAGGCTGCATTCTGATATCAAAAAATCCGGGATGTTCTCCCAGTCCTGGAACATCAACTCCGGGTCCAGTTCATTTCGATGAAATTCGTAGCAGTCTTGCAGGAATTCTTTGAAGTCAGCGAAGTCCGTCAGGTCAAACCACTTACCAAACAGTGACCTATTGTTGTACTGGCTGTAGGTTCCCACATAGATTTTAGGAGTACTTTCAAGATTTCTCATGATTGAAAGGCATTTAAGTTGCTTTGGCCCCGGCTCTGTGCTCAGGGCAATCGCTGCCTATCGATCAAAGAAAAAATGACGGGGCTTGTCCCTTGGTTGCAAGCCTTTCCGGCGGTTTAGGGTGCGGCTGGCTGCCGAGCGATCAGCTAAAAAGCCGGATAACGGAGTGCAGGCTTGCAACCGTTATTTTTTGCTTTGTAATTTTCGTTTGCACTGAACACGTTAATTAGATTCCAGCTTATCGAGGTAGTACAAGACCTAGTATGGAAATCCGCGTAAGGGAATTAAGGAGCATGCGGAGGCATGGATGTAAACGATTATAGCCTCAAAACGGACTTTGCGCCGGTTGCCTTCAAGCTACGTCCAATTGTTTTGATTGGCTGCCTCCCAGGTGTCGAATTAATCATTAAAGAGGTTTGAAGACGGGGGTGAAAAAATCACTTAGCTCGACTGCGAGCGCTTCTGCCAAGCGGACCATTGTGTTGAATTCTACATTCTTCTTCCCGTTTTCAATTTTGCTGATTTCGCTCCTTTCCATACCGATAGCTTCGCCTAGATCAAGCTGTATCATGTTGCGATAAAGCCGAATTTCTCTGACGCGTTCCCCAAATCGGATGATTTCCTTCGAATAGCGATCTTTCACCTGTCATGCATTTTGCGAAAGGTGGGGGCAAATGCGAAAAAATAAAGTGGGTTATAACTCACAATTCTAATGATTTGCCTATATTTGTAACTGTTGGGCTATAAAATGTCTAGTCATGGCACTTCATGAACTCTCCCGAACGTCCGCTCGTAACGAGCAATACCTGCTGCTTTTTCGCAGCGGTGATGAGCGTGCGCTTAATTATTTTTATAAGCGGACTTATGATAGCCTGCTGTATATTGGTAGAGGTTTGGTCAATGACGAGTTCCTAGTAAGCTGCATTCTACACGAATGTTATCTTAAAGTTTGGGCACACCGCGATAAGATTGAAAGCCTCCCTCACGCATACCGGTTTATTCGCCTCAACCTTCGTTGGCAGGTGTTAAAGCAAGTGCAAAAACCGGCATACCAGATTTACCGGAAAATGACCGAAATAGACCATTTAGAACCTTTTCTGGGCGAAAAGCCAGATTTGGACAGCTACTTCGCGGACGGCGCCGAAGGGAAAAGGTGGAATGAAATTTCGAAGGCTATTTCTTTTCTTCCCAAAGAGCGCCAATTGATAGCCAGCCTTCATTTCCAAGATGGGCACAGCCCACGGGAGGTAGCGAAAAGAATAGGGGCAAATACACTGCGCGTAACCAGCGAAATCCAAAAAGCCGTGGAGGATCTTAAAAAGATCGTAGCGCCGAAGGCAACTGTTCCCGTATTGCAAGTGAAACAATCCTATCCCTACGATCACATCCTGAGCAGTGAGCAGGCAGCGGTGTTTGCACTCAGACAAGATCAGAAGAAGTCCTTCGCCGATATCGCCTCAATACTAGGCTATCCGCAAACCCAGGTACAACAGTACTATATCAAAGCATATCAGCTTGTAAAAAATCATTGGAAGCAAAATGGGCGTTAGGTTATGGAAAAGCTTTTCACTACCCGTAAGATCCGGCTTTTGATCGATTCGGACGACATCGATCAGAAGAACAAGATTATCGATACGCTCTACCAATGGCGCTACATCTGCTTCAAAGCCGCCAACCAGATCTATACGCATCATTACGTCCAGGAGCAACTCAGGGAGATGCTTTATTTGACCGAAGGTGTAAGGGCCAGGCTTTCTGACATCAAAAAGGACGAATACGGAATCCTGTCAACATCGAGAATGAACACCAGCTATCAAGTGCTTGCGCAAAGCTATAAGGGCAGTATCCCGATGCACGTTATGAGCGCGCTGAACGGTAATCTGGTTGCCAGTTTCAACAAGATGAGCAAGGCGCTGGCCAGCGGCGAAAGCGCCTTACCCAGTTTCAGAAAAGAAATCCCGATCCCGTTCAAAGGAACCGATGTCAAAAAGCTAAGAAGCAGCAAAGAAGGGGCAGTGTTTCACTTTTCGTTATTCGATTTTCGGTTCAGGACATACTTGGGAAAAACAGGTCATGACAAGCGAGAAATGCTTCAAAGGCTACTCGCTGGTCAGGTCAAGCTTTGCACCAGCTCGCTGGTCCTTGCCAAAGGAAAGGTTTTCATGCTCGCCGTTTTTCAGACAGAACGGCAGGAGCAACAGCTTGATCAGGACATCATTGCTGAGGCGAGTTTGTCGCTTGATTACCCGATCATCGTTTCAGTCGGCAACAAACGCTATACGATCGGAACCAAAGACGAGTATCTCTACAAGAGACTTGCGATCCAAGCGGCCATCCGGCGGAAGAGAAAGTCAATGGCCTTTATGAACCAAAGTAGCCGAAGGCAGCTCAGGAAAACGTGCATCGATCAGCTGATACAATCAGAGAAGCGGTATGTCTCGCAAAAGCAGCACGTATACAGTAAGAGGTTAATTGATATATGCCTTAAAAATAAAGCAGCGACTCTGCTGCTCGTAGACCAGACAGAGAAGGAGCAGCAGGCAAAGGAAGACCCGTTCCTTTTCCGGAACTGGGGTTATTACGGCCTGAAACAAAAGATAGAGCGAAAAGCCGAGAAGGTTGGGATTGCTGTGCTGGTAGAATGAATTTTCACAGAGGCTGCTTGTACAGCCGCAGGATGAAACCACTGGTGGTTTCATTAAGTGCCCAGAGGCACATACAACTGGGTTAGCTTAATTAATGGTAAGCAAACGTGACCCGATACTAAGCAGGTAACCACGACCGGTTACCTGCATTTTTATGTAGCTCTATTCTGCATCAACCGCGGCCTTAGGCTTTCTGCCACGAGGCTTTCCGGTATATTCAGGTTTGGGCGCTTCGGTTTCGATCACGAGCTCATAGCCTTTGGTAGTTTGATCAAAATCAAAGGTAGAAATCTTAAAGATCAGCTTTTCGCTTTCGAAGTTGACGTTACCTTTTTTCAGAATAACGGCTAATGGAATTACATGGCCTCTGCCACTTTTCTCAAAGGAAAAAGTTTGATCGGAACTTGCTGCTGGAACAAGATATACGGATTTAATTTTTCGCTTTCCTTCCTGGGTTCCAATTTTGAATTGGGTAGATTCGGGATCAATTCCCAGGTCACGTAGTGCGGATGCCGGGAAAACAAGCTTGCCGGAATTAGATATGTAACCTGTCGGAAGCGGTGCAGCCTTTTCGACTACTTTGGTTTTGGAGACGTTTTCCTCCGGGGAAAAGAATTTAATTGCTTTCAATTTCATGGGTGTAATGGGTTATTTTTGGCTAAAATAGGCTATTCTTTGCGAAAACCTGCATCTATAAACCCAAACCGCGTTTTTTCTGTTTTTTGAGATCCGGTTTTAGCTCCTTTTTAAAGTCAATCTCTAAATTTTGAGCCAACCGCTTTTCAAGGGATGAAAAGGAATATTCTCGGCCCAAATCAGAGCCCTTGATCTTAATTTTCTTCTGCATATTAAAGAATGCAATGCCGCGTCCGATGTAAGATTTATATCCCGCATTTACGAGTCCCTTTTTAAGCTCATCAATAGATTCTACGTTATCCAAGAGCTTATCAATCGTCTGTCTCAGCTTCAAATGTGCATGGTCGGTTACCGATAGTTCCTGTTTCCTTCGCTGGTTGATGCGCATATCAGGTGCTTGAACTAATCCCAATTCATGCTCCATTTTGCGAGAGAAAGTCCCGATCCGGGCGTAGTTCTTAAAGTGGTCGGCCGTATTTTTCCCGTTGTGGTTAAGTCGGTTTAAAACGATGTGAAAGTGCAGATTACGGGTGTCCTCATGCTTGAAGACGAGCATTTGGTTCTCTTCAAACCCGAACTCCTTGGCAAACTCAGTAGTGATGCTGGTGATGGTCTCGTCGCTAGGTCTTTCACCTGGCGCGAAACTAAATGATTGATGCCAGATGTATTTGGTCAGCCGCGTATTTCGCGAGTGGTTATCCTCAAATTGTTTGATCAGGTAATCCAGGTCTAGTTTTCCATCTGGCTGTATTTTAATTCCCAGGTTCTGTATGTAGACCAGTTCTCCACGAACTTCTTCCGTATCCAGCTTTCTTTGCATTTTCGCCGAAACCTCTTTGTCGTAGTAGCAGTACTCGATAAGCCTTTTAGCGCTACTGCCTAAACTTGCTTTCCCAATCATACCTTCATCTTTTTAATTAACGTATTAAGAGCACTTTCAATCTCGTGATGGACAGCGCTGGCGTCAGCCTTCACTACTTTCCAGGCCGGTTCCAATTCTGATAGTGGGGCCTGGTAATAGGCCTGATACTTATCGAGCAGGTCACTTGTAACCCGGGCGTTCAACCGGCACTCTTCAATAAGTTGCTGCTTGCTTTCAAGCTCGTCAGGAAACAAGGACAGAAAATTAGTCAGCTCATTTAACCATGAACGCAGGCTACCAAGTGTCTGCTTTATGCTACGGATCTCAAAGGATTCAAATACCCACAAGGTGATGAGCTCAGCAAGCAGCCGGACACGCTGACTGCTCTGTTGCCATTGGGCGGAAAGCATCTGCTGATCTTTGGTCTTGAGAACTGCCAGAGACAGGATTCCCGAGAGCTGTTCCAGAATCCGGACGGTGTCAGTGACCGGTTTTGGGAGCGATCTTTTCTGCGGCTTTTTAAAAGGGACATCCAGCGCTAATGTCAAGAAATACTGACTAGCGGAAAGCCCGCTTTTTTCTATGAGCTCATTAATCTGCCTTTTCTGATTATCGCTCACCCAGACTGAAAAGTGTTCTCTTTTGGTAGTGCCCTTTTCCTTGGGCGGTCTGCCTTTCGTTTTCTGATTTTGCATATGTCTTATAATAATGGCTATGAGCCGGAGGCGAATAGCAGGGGTCCAGGGGTTTCTCCTGGCCAGCTCCGCCGGGGAGTCGCTTTTTGCGACGTACCGGCGATAGCTGGCTAGGGAGAAAACCACTGCCCACGTTCGAAACTGTTCGAAAGCGTTCGCTTCCGTTCTAAAAAATTCGGATTTGTTTGAAAGTGTTCGAATTCGTTCGAAAGCGTTTGAAGTTGTTCGCTTTTGTTCGAAATCGTTTGAAAAACAAGCTGTCCTACTCGGCCGCTAGCGGAACCAGCACGCGTTTACCCTGGGAGTCATAAACGTAGTGCTCACCGATCTGGACTTTCCCTTTTTTAGGTAAAGGCGTTAGTTGCAGGTACAGCATCTTATCGTATTCGACGATTTTTCCTTGCTCCATGATCTGTTTATAAGCCGGCGCATTCTGGTACTCGTCCAAAATTCTTTGCCGCTCGACATACTGCTGCCCATGGCGTATCAATACATAGAACAAAACAGATATGACAATGCCTGCAATTGAATAAGGAACGCTTACACCTAAACCATAAAATAGTGCCTGGTTACGATCTTGAAACTGCAGGAACCGTTTCCTGCCTTTTAGCTCTAATGCGGCCCGGTCGATGGCTGCAATGGATTTACCGACCCTGATTTCCAGGCTTTGAAAATGTTCCTGGGTTTCAGTCAAGAACAGGGCTGACCAGTCGTCGATCTCATGTCCATACTTGGCCGCATATTTACCCCTGGTCTGGGTAAGGCGGTTTGGCTCCGGACTATTCATCGCTGAAATTTTCTTTAAGTTCCTTTTTCAACCTGAGCCTTGCGCCTGGTGGGTAGTCTTTCAGCGAATAGCCATTACGGATGCCGTCGAGTATCTGTCCACCCAAAAGTGAAGCTGGCTCAAAATCGCCAAAGCGTCTGAGGTCAAGCCTTAGTGTGGTGCAGTTATCTTCGAGCTCTTTGGACAAGCCTGGGAATTGGTTAAAGCCAAGAAGGTTTTGCCAGATTACGATCTGAAATTTTGACCTTAATGCTGCCCTCATTTTTTCCAGAAACTGTATGCTTGCCAGATACGCTCCGCCGCCACCGATGACGATATGGAATATGGCCTCAATACCCAGCTCATCACACCATTCCTCTAAATCGATATCACGAGTGATCAATGCCGGTAACTGCTCACTTTCCGGAGCTCCGAAATCCATAAACACTTTCTCGAAGGGGCTATCTACCAGGCTTTCTACATAGCCAATGAATAGATCACGCATTAACCTCTCGCGGTTGTCTAGCAGAGAGAAAGCTTCAAACCGGTCTTGTCCCAGAAAAGCGAGTTGTCGGGACGAAGTTTTTGTTGAGCTGTCAAGGTCAACAAAAAGGGAAGTGCTGTCTGTTTCGGAGAGAGCTCTCAGATAGGTATGCAGGCTTTTGCCTACACCGCCTTTGGCCTGTACGATGAAGTGAAACTCTTTTTTCATTGTTTGTTTGAATGTTTTGATTTGAACTTAAATTGGTCTTCTAGTTTGATTCCATCCGGATCGGTGACCTTGAAAGCACTGTGTAGGATGTTCTCAGTGTCTGGCGGTTGATCCGGCTTACGTATTGTCTTATCCACAGTTCTGGGAATCCGCCTAGTTTTTTTGTCCTTGAAGTAAAACCGACAGTAGCGTACATCTTCTGCTGTGATAAGTCCTGGCCTGCCCAATTTGGCATTAATCATATCAGCAATCCTGGCGCGTGTCAGACGGGCAAAAAGATCCTCTCGGAAAAGCCCAAACAGGGCCTCTCTGCGTTTTCGGTCTTTCTGCTCAAAAAGCTCAATCAGAAGCTGCTCATCGATCATCATCGGAGTCGACAGCTGTCCCGGTCAATACTATACGACTACCTTGTTGCGGGTGAAAAGAAGGATGATAGTCCAGGTAGCCGTAGCTGACCAGCTCCCGCAAGCATTTGTGATAGGTCGCCCCGGATTTGATTCGGGAAAAGCCCATCAACTTCCTGCGACTGGCATGAAACGGGAGTTGTCTGATGCCTTTGGCGTAGTAAAGAAGCGCTGTGTAAAGGCTGATGTGGTAAGAGTTCAGCCGGTCATCGGATTTGACGGCTTCAAGGATGGCCACATCCATGGCAGCACTTGCATCGCGGAGTCCTTTCATCGCCTCGTGCCGTTTTGGTTAAGCATAGCGGCGATGTCGCGCTGACTGTAAAAGAAGCATCCACCGATCTTGGTAAACCGGAGATGCCCCTGGATGCGAAGGTTCTGCAGGGTGCCCGGTGAAATGCTTAGCATCTTTCTGACCTGGGCGCTTCTGAGCCAGGTGCTATCCGTTGGCTTATCCTGCGAAAGGATTGATTTGAGCTCTGCAATGATTTCATTTTTCAGGTTTTGCAGATCCTCCCTGGTGATCATCTCTACATTCATTGTTCTGCAAGTTTAATGTGAAACATCCCGGCATAAAGACGGCCGGCTGTTTGCAAAAATGAATGCAAGAGGGCTGATTCTAATGACCAAACTTGGCAGCTGGTCATCACTTACCCGGCTTTGGTTTAGCCAAGACAATTTCAAATAGCCGCAAATCATCAGGTACTTGTGTGCCTTTAATGGTAGGTGTTTTTTGGACGGGAAAGTAGTTACGGGCTGTTTCTTTAGGAATTGGCTTGTAGTTGTGCGTAAAGTACTTACTAAGCAATTTGTACCAGGTGCTCTGTCCCTGGAAGTTGAAAAGCCTACGCCCGTCAGGAAGGACCAGGTTTTGCAATTGATGGATAAGATGAATGAAGGTGGGCAGGTACTTGTCTCGAATATCGATCTCGGTGCTTGGTTTGTAATCGCGAAAGGTTTTGAGCTGATCTTCTAACTCACTGATCTGCTCTTTCAGCCCGGCGACCTCTTCGTTTTTTTCTGCTATAACTACCTCCAATGCCGTCGAAGAATTCCACTGGTCGACTGCTTCCAGAAACGTTTGGAATGCCCTTAGCTGCTCAATTTGACTTTTTGCGCGGAGTGCTTTTCTGGAAAACGGGTCCATGAGCTTCAAATGTACGATCCTGGTTGGAACGATATCGGAAACGTAGCGATGAAAATCTTGTTCCGCACCCGGAAAGTTTTTTAAGTAATGCGCAAGATGGTAATTGTAAAAGTCAGCAAAATCATTCTCTCCCAACTTGTAAAGTTTTAGAAAGAAATGATTGTCATGAAAAGAACTTTGGATAACCGGTGTTCCGATCTCGAACTTGTGCGGTTTGAAATTCCAGGGATCACGGATTTTGAAATAGGAGTGTAGCATGGTCTTTTAACCATAAGTTAGAAATCGCTGTAAAAAAAAGCAAGTCGGGTTAGATATTCCTCTTTGTCAGGAACGCTGGAGTACTTTCGAAGGAATATCTATCAGGTAGCCCTAATCTTTTGGTAGTCCTACGGCGATAAACATAGAATCTAGTAAGTAACATAATGCGTGGCAAATGGCTGATTATGAAAGTGTCGCTATCTATCGTGGGCTTTATTTCTGGAAAAAGTACAAGGACTTTATTCAGCTGAATGCTGTTGAAAATAGGACAAAACCGAGTGTATGTAAACCTTGTTTTGATAATGGATTTTATGTTAAAGATGAAAACATGATGCAAGACCCGAATCAAAATATTTATGCAACTTAAAAAAGTACAATGATGAGCCTATCTGATCTCTCAATCCCGTTTCAACTCGCCGCTATCGGCATCTTCATGGTTACCTGCCTACTTTTTGGCCTGGCTTTGATCAATCAGTTTGAAAGAGGGAGTAGACCGAGCTGGGACAGATTCGGTCCTTCTGCGGTAGTATTGGTGATCTCAATCTCGTTATTGGGAACGCTGAATAGATTTGTTTACAAGTTATGATAAATGAAAAATGCCTGGAGACCAACCGGGCGCTTCTCATTTTTTTCAGAATGGATTTTAGATACAACGCTTCCATTACAAAGTGTGTCTACACTGTATCCTTCATTACGCCTACTATTACACCTCCATCCAGCTGAGCAAACTGCCTTGGAAATCTCCGGAAGTACTTTGCTACCAATCAAATCCCATACCACAATCGGTTTCAGATGTACAGCACTTTGAGGTTACGGTCAACGGGATATTCCGAGCTCTAAAGTGATGATAGGAAAGGTAGTGTAATATCCGTTAGATGTTAAGTTAAGAGCAAGAGCTCCATCCCATTCAAAAAATTCTCGGGAGAAGATTTGATATATTTTTCAATGCTCATTTTTCCGGCAATGCCTGTCAGCGTTATGGAAAATGCCTCCTCATTTGGAGTTGCATAGTTAACAGCTGCTGGTTGGATACTGGAAAAGTAATAAGGACTTAAAATTTGACTGACAAATCCCAACGTACTTATTTCACTGCCGTTTAACTTTCCCTCCATCTGAGATACCATAACGAAATATTGATCTATTTTTGGTCCCCATCCGACCTGGTCCCGATTTGCGTAAATCTTACAGCAAGTCAAAAGGAAGAGCAATGGCTCCTGTTGGTACAATTTTCCTGCTGACAAAATCGATGAAAAGAAATCATCGACAATAGAAGTTAAGGTAGCTAAAGAATGCTGCACCGAGGTAGAATTTATCTTCATAGCCGAGAGTTCATTCAGGATGACGAACGCATGCCCTAAATCAACTAACGTATTTTCACCCAGTACTTGCTTTCCCAAAGGTAGGGAAGCAATGGCCTGTAACTTATCCAATACCTCATCGGATAATAAAACGATACATTCCCGTATAGGGATACGTCGAAATCTGTGTGTCCCTTGATTTTTACTGTTAAAGCGCTTAATAAAATAGATCAATCTTCCAAGTGTACCGGTAGACAGCGACAAAGAACGTGTCCCTGAGAAAATAACGGACTTATACATCGTATCGTCAAAATCCGATAGAATCTCATCAGTATTGATGTCGATGAATTTATTTTGGGCAAGCCATTCTATTCCCCAACCTATTCCGGCCAGGCCGTCAGAAAAACTAAGATTGGCACAATCTGCTATATCGTCAGAAATTCCGTTGAGTATATCTGTCGCGAATTCGTCTAAATTAGCCTGTGGGTAAATGGTCTTTTGCAGGTAGCATAAAATCACACCACCGGCTTTACCGGAGTAAAGACCTGGGGAAGCAGTTATGAGGTTTAGCTGAAAATCCTGGATTTCATTCATTGTATTGTCTATGAAGATTGCATATACACATCAATTGTTAGCGACCGGTAACTTTCTGACCCACGGCCATCCATCTATATACTCCTGCAGATCGGTCCTATCCAGGTCACAGATTTTCAGATATTCTTCGAGGAATAGTTCCCGTTTGCCATTCCCGTAAGATGAATTTTCAAGCCTGTCATGCGATAGATGATACAAACTTCCAGGAACACGCGACACCTTCATCCCCAGATTTTTAACCCTCTTCACCCTTTCGATATCCTCTGGGCCCCAACTGGTAAAGTATTCATTTTCCATCCC
Organism: Dyadobacter sp. BE31; assembly: GCF_031457695.1. Taxonomy (NCBI): domain Bacteria; kingdom Pseudomonadati; phylum Bacteroidota; class Cytophagia; order Cytophagales; family Spirosomataceae; genus Dyadobacter; species Dyadobacter sp. BE31. Next base: position 12,761 of record NZ_JAVDXA010000001.1, on the reverse strand, counting down.
TGCAAGCAAGTAGTCCATCTTATTCAGAAATACCGCTCCGCCGCAGCAGCGCTCGCCGCTTGATTTGAATTTCCCCTTGTTCATTACAAGAAGGTCACTCTCCAGGATTTTGGCGAAGATCGCTTTGAACAGCAAATCGACGCTCAGGAACTCTCCTGAGTAGGGAAGCACCAGGGATGCATCGCCATCCCTCAATATTTTTACCGAGTCAATGATCTGATCCACCGGCAAAATCACGTCCGTGTCGTACAACACTATAAAGGGGGTTTGCGCTTTTCCAATAAGGAAGTTATTAATCTTCGTACGGTGAAACGCAGGACTGGCATTCAAATCAAAGAAATACTTCACCTCATTGTTCACAAAACTTGCATCAAATTTAGATACCGAATCAGATTCCATGATCATTATATTGGTATCAAAATACTTTGTGAGATACCTGCATATGATGTCAATATTTTCTGCCCGGCTTTCCGAATCTATTCTTAGAGGGATAAGAAACGTCACATCCCGTAGATCATATCTTCTACCTTTGCTTGAACCGACAATCTTCTCAATTTCCAGGACAACCTGGTACCCGCATGTCTCGCTACTTACCATTTTGATGTCACTGTCAAAAAACGGTGAATGGTGACAGTAGTTCCCCTTACGAAACTTCAGCTTGTCATTTTTCGGGATATTTCCGGTATAATGCAAAATCTTTGTCCTGTGCCACTCGCTAGTATGATTATGGGCCCAGCAAAAATCTAATTCAGGGTGAGTAGCAGTATTCATACCATATAACCAAAGATTCCAGAGCACGCCCCACATGTCTGCATACCAGGCATCGACCGTGGCCCTTTGAAGCGCTGCTTCATTTAGCCCCAAGCTTTTCCTTTTGTCATTATATTGTTCTATAAGCACAAAAAGGGCTTCGCTGTCACGCTCTACTTTTTCCCAAAAACCAGTGTTGACTTTTTTTAGCAGGTACTGTGCGCCACCGACCTGTTGATCATACTGGTAGATGGTTTCCACCGGTATTCCCACAACCCGGCTCATGGCAGAAAGCAGCTGGTCGTCTGCACCACTTAAGATATAACGGACATCCAAATAATCTACCGTCCGGGATAAATAAATAGTATTATCTATACACAGACGTTCCCAATGCGGCAATTCGCGAAATATTATATCTGAATCGTGGTAGAATATGACCTCATCCGATAGGTCTGGAAAGTGCTCGAAATGCTGCTTTATTATATGTGGACGGATCGAGGACAAATAGCTATTCTGAAGCCGTTGATCTGGATAAGCAAAAAATAGGCAATAGTCCCTAAATCCAACCATCAAGTCCTGAAAGGCTTTGTCCAACCCTCGCGACGGATCAAAAGCGATAAGTACATGGATCTTATTTCTTGGGATTCCAAGGTTCCTGAAATTTGTTAGCTGAACCTCCAGTTGCCATGAAAAATAAAAATCATCAGGTTGTGCGGATAAGAAAATCATAACCGGATCATCTATAGCTCATTTTTACCGACAGGATGTATCAAAGCAGATACCTTACTGAATATTCCGTTTTTCCCTTCCTCATAACCCAGTTGTCTATGTACCACTCGGTTTTTATCATCTAACAGCACCCACACCGGAATCCTTGATAGTTCAAATTTTTTATCTAATACTGCCTGTGCCGTGTCCCTTACTACATATTGACTCCAGGACATATTCTCTTTGGTCAAAGCCTTTTTCCAGCTATCCTTATTGTGGTCAATCGAGATACTGACAATCGAAAGGTCTTCTGGGAATTTATTGTTAAGTTCCTTGATGTGGGGAATCTCCATGCGACAGGGACCGCACCAGCTGGCCCAGAATACAACTAAGGTCCACTTCGACGAGTTATTAATAATGTGGGATGTCCTGGTCCCATCCTTGGATTCAAGTGTGATATTTGAAGGAAATCCCTCCCCCTCGCTTCCAGGGGCACTAATGTACATGTTCAAATCCTTATAGGTCCCGCTACCTTTTACGGACTCGTCAAACAGCGATAAGTAATGTTTCAGCTCAGTCTCCGAAAACCTGCTCTTATTGGAAAAGAAAGAATGTAACAACTCGATCGAATTTGGATACTTTCCGATAAGCTCTTCGTTGAATGATCGACTATTATCGCCATACCGGGGACTCAGGTGCCTAAACACGAACTCCGTTTGTTTGTTTACGTTTATAACGCTCATCAAAAATGGCGCAAACGACATATCGATTTTTCGGGACGAATCTCTTACAAACTCCTGGTCACCCTTGTCAAGATAGATGTTAGATTCAATGTAGTTGTCAAAAAAAGGGTTAACAAATCCTAAGGGCCGAAAATAGCCGTCCTCGGATTGAAATTGAAAGCAGACTTTAAATGGGGCCGCGTCATTGCTTTTAGTGATTGAGAATTGAAACCTTCCCTTTTTTACTTCGGCGGAGTCGATAATTTGCTTTTCATCAAGGTTATACATGTAGACCTTCTTACCTTCCAAAACGTGGTCTGTGGACACAAAGTCCCCACTTACTGTAGAAAATTCTCTGTCTGTCGCCATTTTGCAGCTGCATATCTGCATTGTTAGGAAAATTGCCGAAAAAATAGTTCTCCATCTCATAAGAAAAATCGGTCAGGTTGGCCATCGCACGACGGCAGGGTTGTCAGCAAATAAATTGGGATGTGCCAATAAGCGCTAGGCCTTATATGCTAAATATAAGGCCTTTTACGTTCAAGTCAATGTTTTTCACATTCGACATGAAGAGCGTCTCGATAACTCCAGCACTAATGCTCTAACTTCCGCAATTATATGTGCCAGAAGAAGTCGTATACGGACCATACGCGGTATCACAGGAACAAGGCATCACGTGACCTGTTCCTCCGCCCCATCCACTGGCACAGTTTCCCCAATAGGTATATCCCGCGGCATACACAGAACACACGTTATTTGAACATGATCCCCCAGATGAAGCAGGCGGATCACCACCCAAGATGTTTTTTAGTTGGTCACGCGAAAGAATTTCATCAAAATCAAAACTACCGACATTCAATTTTAACTTTTTCATGTTTTCAATTGTTTTAAGTGATTGAAATATTTGACTATGATAAACTGGAATTATCCATCTTTAAAAGGTATTTTAAATCTTCCGAACTATAAATCTGCGGCAACAGATGCCCATCCACAAACAAAGTTGGGGTTGACTCTATACGATTGTTATCGCACCATGTACGCATGAGCTCGATATTCTCATTCTCATTTACGTCATTGTTAGTTACCGGATAAACACCGGAAAACCTCACGTAGTCTTTTATATCAGAGGAGTACCAGTCATTAAGCGCCTTCCGAAGTGAGAGCTCGTCCTGGTTCGCCGCTATTGCCAGAAAATGTCGTACCGCAATTGCCTTGTCATCGTCAGGCCTGGTAGTAGCGTTAAAAACTATCTGCAATTGCAAATCTTCATTTGATGAAAGTAGCTCTTCCAGAATGGAGTGTGATTTGGCGCATGGCGGGCAATATGGATTGCACACTTTGATGATCTTGTGCTTTGCCTTTCTATTTCCAAGTACTATTCCAATATTCCCCGGTTCTTGGCTGATTATCTTCTGGTCCTTCAGGAGCGAGTTAAATACGTTTGGATTTCGAATAAGCTCAGTAAATCTTTTCTTGTAATTTTGCGATACTTTTAATTTTTTCAAAAGCGGCAGAATGACTGATAAAGAGATAAATGTTGCAGATATACAGGTTAATGCTGTAATGATAAATTGGGTATCAATACTCATGTGCTTAAAATTCCCGCCCGACAGGTTAATAACAAATAGGCCAACGAGAATTGCTTGAATTGTCAGGCACAAACGACACCATTGCTTCACTATCCTTGCCTGATAATAAAGAGAAAACACCGTAAACGGCAAGGAAATCAAGCTTAGCCAAGCAACGAGTATTTGCGTGTTGGAATTAGAACCCAGCGTTAAGAGTAGAAAACTGTTGCTTGCAAAATAGAAAAAACCCACAGAGCTCCAGCTCTGTCCGAATATTTTCGACTGCTTTGATGTTAATACAGCTTTACAATCGGTATTCCTGCTGCTGGTGCAAATCTCCTTCAACACCGGATTAAATTCATCGAATTCATACAATAGCAGAAGAAAACTGACAATTGAGCCCAAACACATCAGGACTAAGTTCAGAGAAGCAGTCAGAGATCTTATATTTGAATCGGTAAGGTAGTAGACGCAAGCAACTATCGTCAAAATTGGAATAGACAGAAATGAAATAAAGTATGAACCTTCACTCCATTTTTCAGCTGTATTCTTTTCATTGTGGTCTTTCTCCCCTGCATTTTCCCCTGCCTCAGCCAATAGCAGAACACCCTGGTATATTTCCTTAAAATGTTGAAAGCTGTAGTATGTCCATCGGTGATCACGTGGTACAAATAACTTAACCTTATTATTGTCTATTTCACTAACAAGGACAAAATCACTTCTGGATTGAATAGAGTCTGTTACCTCATTATTAGAAGACGAATTAGATTTTAAAGGTGTTACCTGGGCAATAAAAGGAGGTGCTATATTGATTGCCCTATCGGCCGAAGTTTTTACCGATATATTTTCTATCCCGAAATCTTCCAGGACATCCGATACGCTTAACAAACTTGGATAGTCAGGATGATCCTCAAGACTTTGTTTAAGGCTGGATTTAGTAACCGGAGCTTTAATAAGCTTAGTTAATTCATGTAGCGTCTCTGTTATTTCTCCGCTTGGGAAAAACAATGATCTAAGATAATTTAACATCACAAAGAAAATCGTTGAGAGTACTTATTTACCCGAATGTCTGTCACTATGGTGATAAAGATATTCTTAAGTAAATGGAATAAAAAAGAAAATTCTATAATTTTTTTTCAAGAAAAAATTTGATAAATCATAAAAAAAGAGTTTTGTACAAGTGAGGTTACAAGCGTTCAATACCAAATGTTCAACTAAAAACTTGATTTTTATTGAACTGGCCCTATATTCTCCCTTTGATTGGTTTTAATCTAGCATACTTGGTGACTTTTTTTAGTACAACAAGTTCATAAGCGAAGCCAATGTTCCAGATACCGTTTAATAAATAGAGCTGTTTTAAAAGCCAATTTAATTTTCATACTTGCAGCTGTAACCTTAAACCTATATCCGCGGATGCCATCATTTCCATATTATAAACAGCGGGATCAAATGGACTGTGGGCCGACATGCCTGAGAATGGTGGCCAAACACTACGGGAAGCACTATTCATCTCAAACCCTAAGGGAAAAATCGCAAATAAGCCGGGAGGGGGTTTCCATGCTTGGCATTGCAGAAGCTGCGGAAGCAATTGGTTTCCGCAGCGTAGGCGTCAAGGTAACTTTAGAGAAACTTTTAGAACAAGCGCCATTGCCATGCATATTGCATTGGGGCCAAAATCATTTTGTTGTCCTATATGGCATAAAACGGTCAAAAACTATTTTGAGCCGCCAACGCCTAAAAGAGACATGGGGTGGAAAGCGACCTACAGTCGAATTGGATTCGTACATAGATAAATCTGTTGATCAGGATCAGGTAGGGGAAAATGTAATCGAAAGGTCAGCTGATAGCTCAGTGATGTTTCGTGTAGCGGATCCCGGAAGGGGCCTGATAACATATACGCTCGATGAATTCGAAAAACTCTGGCTTTCCAACCAAAAAAAAGGAAGCAGCGAAGGCCTGGCATTACTTCTTGAACCGACTGCCCGATTTGATACAGAGGAAGGCGAAGAAGAGACAGGGCTACAGTTCAAACAACTTTTTGGCTTCATATGGCGGTACAAACGGCTTGTACTGCAACTGGCGTTAGGGATGGTGGTTGGCAGTATGCTGTCTTTATTATTCCCATTTCTTACCCAGTCAGTCGTTGATGTCGGGATCAATACACAGAATCTATCATTCATCTACATTATATTAATTGCGCAGTTTGCCCTTCTCTTTGGATCTGCAACAGTTGATTTCCTGCGAAGTTGGATATTGTTGCACATAAGTACCAGGCTCAACCTTACCATTCTTTCCGAATTCCTTTCAAAGTTGATGAGGCTTCCGGTATCTTTCTTTGATGTCAAAAAGTTTGGCGACATCATGCAAAGAATAGGCGATCATCAAAGAATTGAGGCTTTCTTAACGAATCAAACACTAGGCGTACTATTTTCCTTTGTTAATCTATTCGTATTTGGCCTTGTTTTGGCCTATTATCATCTGTCCATTTTCCTTGTAGCAATCGGGTTTTCCGTACTTTATGGAGTTTGGGTTATATTGTTTTTAAAACAGCGGCGGGTACTGGATACTAAACGTTTTGCTGTATCATCCCGCAACCAGAGCCAGATTGTACAGCTGATACATGGAATGCAGGACATCAAGTTATCCGGTGCAGAGACACAAAAAAGATGGGAATGGGAACGCACGCAGGCTAGCCTGTTCAAATGGAATGTTAAAAGCCTGGCCTTCTCTCAGTACCAGCAAGCGGGGGCGCTTCTTATTAATCAAAGCAAAAATATCGCTATTACATTCCTTGCAGCGAAGGGTGTTCTGGATGGCCAGATAACCTTAGGTGCGATGATGTCCATTCAATACATTTTAGGCCAGTTCAATGCGCCGATTGAACAAATGATAACTTTTTTGCAACATATGCAGGACGCACAAATAAGCCTCGAACGTCTGAATGAAGTACACAGCCTTCCCGACGAAGAACCTGCTTCCGAAGCAAAACGCAAGGAATGGGACGCAAACCTCGATATCAGGATATCAAATCTCAGTTATACCTACCCGGGTGCCGGAAATGACCCGGTGCTACGCAATGTTAATCTTACCATTCCCCATGGAAAGACAACGGCTATCGTTGGTACGAGCGGAAGCGGTAAAACGACCTTACTAAAATTGCTTCTGCGCTTTTATGAAATACAAAGCGGCTCGATCTCATTAGGTACAACAGTAAAACAGAAAGATTTTGTTATCGACAACAGCACACTCGCAGATCAAAGTTCTCCGATAGGGACTGAACTTGACCTGAAGCACATCTCACACAGGGCGTGGCGGCAGCAGTGCGGGGTTGTTATGCAAGAAGGATTTCTATTTTCGGACAGTATAGCAAGAAATATCGCCGTAAATGATGAAGTGATTGACCAGGACCGGCTTTATCATGCAGCAAACGTAGCTAATATTCACCAATTTATTGAATCCCTGCCGTTAGGATATCACACAAGGATCGGAGCTGAGGGGAGTGGTATTAGCCAGGGACAAAAGCAGCGTATCCTGATTGCACGATCGGTATATAAAAATCCGCAACTTCTGTTATTTGATGAGGCCACCAATTCCCTGGATGCAAATAATGAAGCTATCATTATAAAAAATCTGGAAGAGTTCTTTAAAGGACGGACAGTTGTGGTAGTCGCGCACAGATTAAGCACTGTTAAGCATGCCAACCAAATTGTAGTGTTGGAGAAAGGGGAAATCGTAGAAATCGGAACACATGCCCAACTGATTGACAAAAAGGGAAAGTATTTTGAGTTAGTAAGTAATCAATTAGAATTGGGTACTTAGGAACCGGCAGGATTTGCCTGGTGAATTATCATATACTCATTAAACAGAACACAGGATGATTCAAAATGCGGAACCGGTCAGGGCCTTTCATGAGGGCCATAGCGAAGAGGTCCATGAAATCATCAGCAGCCCGCCATCGTGGCTGGTTAGCTGGGGTATTACCGTTTCCTTTGGCCTTCTGGTACTCCTTGGTATTGGAGTCTGGCTAATTCGTTATCCGGACATAGTGACAACACCCTTTACATTGACAGCGGCCAGCCCGCCCAGGGCCGTCATAGCAAATATAGACGGCAGATTGGAAAGGCTGTTGCTCTTTAATGGCGCAATCGTCAAGGAAGGACAGCACATCGCCTACTTAGAGAGTTTAGCTGACTATAGCGAAATCATTCTTTTAGAAAGGACCCTTAATGAAATTAAACGTAGGGCTAGGGCTGGCGCTCTTGCATCTATAAGCAATTTGCGAGTCGATAACTTTAAGAATCTGGGAGAGGTTCAAGAAAATTTTGAAACATTCAGTAGACAACTTACGGAACTAAGCACTGTTTTGGGTGAAGGCTTTCTTCAAAAAAAGAAGCTTCTTCTTATACAGGACCTGGCCGATCTGAAAAAGATGGAACAAAATTTAAAAGAGCAATTAGAAATACAGGGAAAGGATTACGAGCTGGCAAAAGACGAATTTCAGGTACAGGAGAAACTGTACCATGGTAAGGTAATATCCACGCTGGAGTTCAAAAAGGAAAATTCCAAGGTACTTTCACGTGGCTTACCAACAAAAAACATTGCAGCCCAAATCATCCAGAATGGCTCGGCCCAAACGGCGAAGCAGAAAGAAATTCTCGAACTGGACAATGCTGTCAGTGAGCGAAAAGCCTCTTTCCTGCAAGCCCTTGAAACCCTATCAAGCCATTTGGACGGGTGGAAGCGGAAATTTATACTTAGGGCTCCCGTTAACGGGAAAATATCTTTCTCAGCGCCCTGGCAGGAACATCAACCCGTTACCTCAGGGCAGGAACTGATGACTGTTGAGCCGTTAACAGGCAAACTGCAGGGAATTGTCAAAGTCCCTCAGGTCAATGTAGGAAAATTACACAACGGCCAAAAGGTACTTATAAAGTTGGATGGCTTCCCTTATCGCGAGTTTGGATTTGTCGAAGGCAGACTGGAACAGTTGTCCCTGGTCCCTGGGAAGGACAGCATGTATTGGGGGTATATCGAGTTACCTAATAATTTACATACGGTATATAAGCGCAAGCTTAGCTATCGCAACGGGATGAGTGGCACTGCCGAGGTGATCACAGAGGACAGACGGCTGTTGGAGCGGCTGGTAACCGCTTTTACCATTCAGAGATAACCTCATTAAAACTCTGCTTGGCTGGATTATCTGTATCGTAGGTAAGACTTGGAATTTGTTAAAATTAAGATGCCCGCAGTTGGTTTCAAGTACAAATTAAGATAGCATTAGTTTTCAAAATTTCGACATATAGCAAGGAAATGGATAAGACGGAAGAGCGGAGTATATCGATCTGTACGGTATCAATGAACAGGTTATATCATTTAAGAGAGACGCTACCCAGAAATATAGATGACAACGCCGGATATAAAAGATTGCAGCTCGTGCTGCTCGATTATAATTCAAACGATCAATTAGAAGATTGGGTACGAACGCATCTCCACAACCATCTTGACAGCGGGCGATTGGTGTATTATAAATACCCCCACGCGAAGGCATTTGATATGGCTCATTCAAAAAATATGGCTATAAAGTTGGCAGACAATGAAATTATCTGCCTTGTTGACGCAGACAATTACACAGGTCCGGGATATGCGAAGTATGTGAACTCAGTCTTCAACAAAAACCAGGAATCCTTTATTACTTCCATCGCGAAGGGTAAAAGCATTAACCCGGTAGACGTCTTAGGGCGTGTCGCCCTAAGAAAGAGCGATTTTATGGCTATCGAAGGATTTGACGAGTATATGAGCAACTATGGTCATGATGACTTCGACCTTTGCAGCAGGCTCGAGTTACTCGGTAGAAAACGTGTAGTTCTTAGGGATTCCAAGTACTTAATGGCTATTACGCATACCGATGAGGAAAGAACATCGAACCACAAGCTTGCTTCCAATCTTGCCCATCTATATATCTCCCACGTTTCTTATTGCAGGACAAAGGTCCTATGCCTGTTTAAAGACAATACCTACAAACATGGAACAATCGTAGACAACAGGTATACGCGATCCCAATCTGTAAGCACTGCTTTCAGAGGGGCGATAACAAGGGAATTCTCGCTGGAAAATAGCTGGGAATCTGGGGCATGGATGGCAGTTGACAATGCGATAACTATTAATCCGGACAACGAATCCGATAAATTTAACGATGCACATTCGCGCAGGAAGATTAATTTAGACAATTACTTTCTAATCAATGATGAAGAAATGAAAAACAGGTTCATTATCATTGTTTCAGCGTTAATCAACAAGGAAAAGTTACTAGGCAACAAAAAAAGCAAAGCTGCTAGTGTTAACGGCGGGGTATTTGGTGAAGGTGAAGTATTTAGAAATTTCAGTAACGAGCCCATTTTTGTATGATAGTTGAGCGTAGTGCCAAAAGAATAGCAGCCAATGCCTCCTTGTTTTATGCCGAAGAAGCTTGGCCGGTATTAATAGAAAAGGTGCTTTTCCCTATCCTTTGTAGTTATGAACGATACGAAGGTTTCGGGTACATAGTTCACTTTAGCACGGACCGAGGAGATGGCATTCACGTCACCATTTTTAGCAATGAAAAACGGCAGTTAAGCGAAATATTATCAAAAATCAAGGATAATGCCTCGTTATTCTTCTCTAATACCCCGTCTAGGATTGTAAGACAATCAAGATTCCTCCCGATGTTTGCCAATTTTAACAACAATAGTGTACATTTTGGTATCCACCTGTTTTTGCCGAAAGCGCCTTACACTTCTTCCGGTGTATATTTGTCAGTGTGGGAAAAAGTATCAATGACTTTGTTAAAACAATTAGCCAAAACAGATTTCTCTCTTGAAAATCTGTTTTGGCTTGCTATACAGATTATACTGCTCCTGTCCCTGAAAAGTGATAAATTTAGAATGGGATTAATTAAAAATATCAAAGAGCAAAGCAGAACGGGGAACATTCCCGATATATTTGAACAAAGGTATAAGGAGAGTCAAAGACTGCTAAATGAAATTATGAACGACTCTCTTTCTATGAGAGACGGGAAATTCGATGACGAAAACACTTTCATAAACCAGATATGCCTCGAAGTTGAATTTCTAGAAGGCTCGGATGTTAAGGGTGGAATAAATCCCGAAATAATGGACGTCGAAATAGTATTGTTCATAGTTATTAACCTCAGAACCATACTTGGTTATAATCTCAGTAACTCGTTACTTGCTGATTTCTTCTTGTATCGAACCTTGCAAGACTACCCCAATAGGTTATGACTTCAAACTCTTACCTTGATCAGTGGTATAGCCTGTGAAAAGTTTCACAAAATACCCATTATAGCCTTAGGATTTCTGCCTCAATCCTTTAAATAAAGGATTGAAAGACGCATTCTGTGTCCGTCATTACAGTGCCCAAAGTCATTAATCTAAAAATATCTAGATTAATAGTTAGATTGTAGTATTTAGTACCTGGAACAGCGTTTCAGGTACTTTTGTGAATGTGGTTCTTTTAGAATGCTGGGGAATTATGTTTAGCATGATTCAGGTATTCGCTGAATCATGATTTGAATATTAGCTAAATAGAGCCAGTTGACAGAAGAAGTTACGGTATGTTCGTAATCCTTGACAATGCGCCTGAAATAATTGGTCCAACTAATGCTCCGTTCAACCACCCGCCGCTTGGCTACAGGTAGAGCGTAATAACCATAAAATTGCGTTGACGACATGTCGTAAATTATGTCGGCGTTTGCGTTTAAGGTCAAAAAAAGGCGAAATTGCAGCCCCATTGAGGGGCGGTCAGTGGGATCCACTGTTTGGTCATCATTTTGCATCTTGGTCGATACAAAAGTGGCACGACTCTCACTATTTCTCAATTCCCCAGCCATTCTTATTTATATTGATTTTAGAGTTCTTTTAGCAAACGGGCAGAGAATTACGCCGGGCGTCGCTACGCTAAGGATTTTGCTCTTTACGGGTAGAACGGTCAACTGGCTTGATGATCACTCCGGCATATCGGAGTATCTTATAAAAGGTCGGCCGGCTGCCAATCTGAAATGAGTTCATGATCTCGGTTGTCGACTGTTGTCCTAATTCATAGAGATTTTTTACCGAGGGGGCCATCTTCTGGTATTTTACAGCTAATCCTTTCGGCCGCCCACCTTTCCGTCCCCGGGCCCTGGCTGATTCCAATCCGGCTCTTGTCCGCTGAACAATGACATTTCGTTCATGTTCAGCAAGCGCGCAAAATATTTGGAATACCAATAGGCCGCCCGGCGAAGTCGTATCGATGGGATCATTGAGCGACACCAGGTGAATCCCTTTACAGGCTAGGTCTTAGACCAGCTCTATCAGCCCGCGTGTCGAGCGCCCAAGCCGGTCCAGTTTCCGGATGACGATCGTGTCCCCCTTACGCAAAAATCCCATCATTGCTTCAAATTCGGGCTTGTTAGCCTTCATGCCGGATATTTTATCTTCAAAGATCCGCTCGCAACCGGCCTGTCGTAATGCATCCGTTTGTGAACCTAATGCCTGTTCCTGGGCGCTGACCAGTGCGTATCCTACTCGCATGACGTTGGTGCTGTTTTGTATCTGTTACTTACTAAATGCGATATACGGTACATTCATAAAGTAGATAAGTTTCGGATACAAACTTTTCATTTGATTTCGATGCCTTTTCGGTCAGGAGCCGCTGTACCTGTAAACGAACATTTTTTAGCCATACCTAATGAGCCAAATTATGTCGGTAGGATTTCATTTTTTTCCGACAAGGTGCTCTAACTCGCCGGTGCTATATCTGTCTGCAAACCTCGAGGTCAAGGTGCGTGTCAAAACCTGTCTTCCTGATGCCGCCGCATAGCGGTCATTGGCGCTGACCAAGGTTAGTGTTCCCAAGTAGTTTTTTACTTATGTTCGATTTTACGGTCGTGGCTGTTGCACAACTATGTGGATGTCACATAAGCGACTGACAGTTAATGGCTTTCACCATATAGCGAGGCGGCACCTTCTTCTTTTAG